>NZ_JACHXY010000009.1 GCF_014192415.1 Microbacterium proteolyticum | reverse complement strand
TGATCAGCTCCCACGCCTCATCTGTGATGACATCTCGCGACACGCTTCAAGGATCGCCCCGCCCCTGCGGAACAGGATTTAGCAACGCGCCCTAGTATCGACGACCTCGCGGCCGCCGCCGCTCTCACTGCCGACGAGGTCCGCGCCCGCCTGGCCGCGATGCCGGACACCGAGTACGACGACCAGGGCCGGATCATCGGCCAAGGCCTCACCCTGCGCCCCACCCGGCACCGGTTCACCGTCGCCGGTGAGGAGCTCTACACCTGGTGCGCCCTTGACACTCTGATCTTCCCCACCCTTATCGGCCGTCCCGCGCGGATCGAGTCGGTCTCCCCGGCCAGCGGCGACACGATCCGGGTCACGGTCGATCCGACCGCCGGTGTCACCAGCGTGGAACCAATCACCGCAGTCGTCTCCCTGGTCGACCCCGGGAATCTGCCGTCGATCCGCTCCTCGTTCTGCAACCAGGTCCACTACTTCACCTCTCCGGAAGACGCAGGCGGCTGGCTTGCAGAGCACCCGGAAGGCCGGGTACTGTCCGTCGCCGAAGCCTTCGGGCTTGGCCGCAACCTCCTCCCCGAAACGCTTGCACGTCCAGTCAGCGGCACAGGAGACGGCAGCTACCGCGGGCCGGACGCGTGCTGCTGAACCAGCCCACCTCACGGACGAAGATGGCGATGTCGCCTCACGATGACAACCGAACCGGGGGTGGTCTGCTCATGGCGCTGGGCGCGGCCTTCCTCGTGGTCGCCTGCTGCGCCCTGGGCCCGCTGCTTGCCGCGGGCGGCGCGATCACAGGAATCGGTGCCCTCCTGCACAACCCGTGGGCGATAGCAGGCGGAGTCGGGCTCCTGATCCTCGCGGCCCTGGCGAGCACCATCGCTGTGATACGCAACCGGCGACGCCACCACACGAACGACCCCGACTGCTGCCCGCCCACCCAAAACACTGAGGGCAACGCCGACGCGCAGGATGATCGGAGCCCCAGAAGCTGACACCTTCTGCTGAACCTCAGCGTTCGCGCAGGTGCCGGATCCCGAAACGACGTGTTGGTTGCGCTCTCCGAACGCCTCGTTCATCTATAGCTAAATGAGACATGATGAGCGATGCGTCAAAGGGTGCCGTCGTCGCACAATTTCGGGCGTTGAGAACGTCTCGAAAAGTTGCCTCATCGCGCTCTGCCTCACGGGGTCGCGCGACAGGAGTTTGTGAGGCATGCTGATCGGGTGAGGCTTCTCGGGTACACGCGCGTGAGCACCGTCAGTCAGGACGCGCGCCTGCAACTCGACGCCCTGGGCGCGACGGGTGTTGAGGCGAGGGACGTCTTCTCAGACGTGACCTCGGGCAGCCGTGCCGCGGTGCAGCGGCCAGGGATGAAGAGACTTCTGGAGTACGCGGAGCCCGGCGACACGGTGGTCGTCTGGCGCATCGACCGACTCGGGCGCTCCCTCATCGACGTGCTGAACACGGTGAACCTGCTGCGCGAGAAGGACGTGAAGGTTCGATCGATTTCGGATGGCATCGACCCCGAGACCTCGTCCGGGCGGATGATGCTGGGCATGCTCGCGACGCTGGCGGAGTACGAGCGTGAACTGATCACCGAGCGAGTCAACGCCGGCATCGCCGCGGCGAAGCAGGCTGGCACGCGCTTCGGCCGGCCACCCGTGGATCCGGGCGTCGTGAAGGAGAAGCTTGCGATCGTGCGAGACGCGCGCGCGAAGGGACGCACCGCCGAAGACGCAGCCCGACTGGTCGGATGGTCCAGAGCGACGCTCTACCGTCATCAGCACGCCACCGGCACCCCGGCAGCGGTCGGCGACTAGGCCGTGTTGCTATATCCATTGGAGTGCTGCGGCGAGGTTGAGTCCGGCTGCGTATGAGGTGGCGGTCTTGTCGTAGCGTGACGCGAGTCCTC
>NZ_JACHXY010000008.1 GCF_014192415.1 Microbacterium proteolyticum | reverse complement strand
GTGAACTGCCTCACGGGTAGGTCGGAAGACTGTTTTCGTGGGTGCGTCCGTTCCTTGAGAACTCAACAGCGTGCACTTGTCAAATGCCAATTTTATTCCTCGTCGGTCTTCGGACTGGTGAGAATTCCTTTGGATCAAAGACCAGCCCTTCCGGGGGTTGGCATTATGGATTCGTCAGTAATGATGTTTTCTCTTTGGTCAGTTTCGAACTCGCTGCGGCATCGTTTTCCCGGTGTTGTGGTTTTTTTCTTTTACGGAGAGTTTGATCCTGGCTCAGGATGAACGCTGGCGGCGTGCTTAACACATGCAAGTCGAACGGTGAAGCCAAGCTTGCTTGGTGGATCAGTGGCGAACGGGTGAGTAACACGTGAGCAACCTGCCCTGGACTCTGGGATAAGCGCTGGAAACGGTGTCTAATACTGGATATGAGATGTGATCGCATGGTCATGTTTGGAAAGATTTTTCGGTCTGGGATGGGCTCGCGGCCTATCAGCTTGTTGGTGAGGTAATGGCTCACCAAGGCGTCGACGGGTAGCCGGCCTGAGAGGGTGACCGGCCACACTGGGACTGAGACACGGCCCAGACTCCTACGGGAGGCAGCAGTGGGGAATATTGCACAATGGGCGGAAGCCTGATGCAGCAACGCCGCGTGAGGGATGACGGCCTTCGGGTTGTAAACCTCTTTTAGCAGGGAAGAAGCGAAAGTGACGGTACCTGCAGAAAAAGCGCCGGCTAACTACGTGCCAGCAGCCGCGGTAATACGTAGGGCGCAAGCGTTATCCGGAATTATTGGGCGTAAAGAGCTCGTAGGCGGTTTGTCGCGTCTGCTGTGAAATCCCGAGGCTCAACCTCGGGTCTGCAGTGGGTACGGGCAGACTAGAGTGCGGTAGGGGAGATTGGAATTCCTGGTGTAGCGGTGGAATGCGCAGATATCAGGAGGAACACCGATGGCGAAGGCAGATCTCTGGGCCGTAACTGACGCTGAGGAGCGAAAGGGTGGGGAGCAAACAGGCTTAGATACCCTGGTAGTCCACCCCGTAAACGTTGGGAACTAGTTGTGGGGACCATTCCACGGTTTCCGTGACGCAGCTAACGCATTAAGTTCCCCGCCTGGGGAGTACGGCCGCAAGGCTAAAACTCAAAGGAATTGACGGGGACCCGCACAAGCGGCGGAGCATGCGGATTAATTCGATGCAACGCGAAGAACCTTACCAAGGCTTGACATACACCAGAACACCGTAGAAATACGGGACTCTTTGGACACTGGTGAACAGGTGGTGCATGGTTGTCGTCAGCTCGTGTCGTGAGATGTTGGGTTAAGTCCCGCAACGAGCGCAACCCTCGTTCTATGTTGCCAGCACGTAATGGTGGGAACTCATGGGATACTGCCGGGGTCAACTCGGAGGAAGGTGGGGATGACGTCAAATCATCATGCCCCTTATGTCTTGGGCTTCACGCATGCTACAATGGCCGGTACAAAGGGCTGCAATACCGTGAGGTGGAGCGAATCCCAAAAAGCCGGTCCCAGTTCGGATTGAGGTCTGCAACTCGACCTCATGAAGTCGGAGTCGCTAGTAATCGCAGATCAGCAACGCTGCGGTGAATACGTTCCCGGGTCTTGTACACACCGCCCGTCAAGTCATGAAAGTCGGTAACACCTGAAGCCGGTGGCCCAACCCTTGTGGAGGGAGCCGTCGAAGGTGGGATCGGTAATTAGGACTAAGTCGTAACAAGGTAGCCGTACCGGAAGGTGCGGCTGGATCACCTCCTTTCTAAGGAGCATCTGGCATCTCATGGTTTTCGGATTGTGGGTGTCCAGGCGCCGGATCAGACCGTTCGTGTCTGCCGGTAGCTCATGGGTGGAACATTTGACTTGGTGTCGGAGATGATGTTTTCGGGTTTAGTACGTGGTTCGCCATAGGAATGATCTGGTTCGGAGTTTTCGGTACATGCACGCTGTTGGGTCCTGAGGGGCCGGGCGCTGATCGCGTCAGTCTTTGGGCTGGGTGGTTGGTGGCTGTTCCTCTAGGGCCTTCTTCGGCTTCACCGGTTGGTGGGGTGTGGAGGGGGTACCGCCCGTACTTTGAGAACTACACAGTGGACGCGAGCATCTTCGACATGATCCTTTGGGGTTGTGTCGTGAAGATGATCTTAAAGATCATTAGTCAATTTTTTGACGATTCAACTCATGTGATTTCAAGTCTTTAAGAGCAAACGGTGGATGCCTTGGCATCTGGAGCCGAAGAAGGACGTAGCAATCTGCGATAAGCCTCGGGGAACTGATAAGCGAGTTTTGATCCGAGGGTGTCCGAATGGGGAAACCCCGCCAGGGCGCGTGCGTACCTGGTGACTCCCGCCTGAATATATAGGGCGGGTAGAGGGAACGTGGGGAAGTGAAACATCTCAGTACCCACAGGAAGAGAAAGCAAAAGCGATTCCGTGAGTAGTGGCGAGCGAAACCGGAAGAGGCTAAACCTAGCGTGTGTGATAGCCGGCAGGTGTTGCACGTTGGGGGTTGTGGGACTTTTCTGATTGTTCTGCCGAGCAGTCGACGTGACAAGAGGGTATAGACGAACGGTTTTGAACGGCCGGTCATAGAGGGTGCGAACCCCGTAGTCGAAATGCCTGTTCTTGGCGTGAAAAGTATCCCAAGTAGCACGGGGCCCGAGAAATCCCGTGTGAATCTGTCAGGACCACCTGATAAGCCTAAATACTCCCAGATGACCGATAGCGGACAAGTACCGTGAGGGAAAGGTGAAAAGTACCCCGGGAGGGGAGTGAAATAGTACCTGAAACCGTTTGCTTACAAACCGTTGGAGCCTCCTTAGTAGGGGTGACAGCGTGCCTTTTGAAGAATGAGCCTGCGAGTTAGCGATACGTGGCGAGGTTAACCCGAGTGGGGTAGCCGTAGCGAAAGCGAGTCTGAATAGGGCGTTTCAGTCGCGTGTTCTAGACCCGAAGCGAAGTGATCTATCCATGGCCAGGTTGAAGCGACGGTAAGACGTCGTGGAGGACCGAACCCACTTAGGTTGAAAACTGAGGGGATGAGCTGTGGATAGGGGTGAAAGGCCAATCAAACTTCGTGATAGCTGGTTCTCTCCGAAATGCATTTAGGTGCAGCGTTGCGTGTTTCTTGCCGGAGGTAGAGCTACTGGATGGCCGATGGGCCCTACAAGGTTACTGACGTCAGCCAAACTCCGAATGCCGGTAAGTGAGAGCGCAGCAGTGAGACTGTGGGGGATAAGCTTCATAGTCGAGAGGGAAACAACCCAGACCACCAACTAAGGTCCCTAAGCGCGTGCTAAGTGGGAAAGGATGTGGAGTTGCTTTGACAACCAGGAGGTTGGCTTAGAAGCAGCCACCCTTGAAAGAGTGCGTAATAGCTCACTGGTCAAGTGATTCCGCGCCGACAATGTAACGGGGCTCAAGCACGCCACCGAAGTTGTGGCATTGACATTTTTGGTAGGCCTTCGTGGTCCAGCCGTGTTGATGGGTAGGAGAGCGTCGTGTGGCGAGTGAAGCGGCGGGGTGACCCAGCCGTGGACGCTACACGAGTGAGAATGCAGGCATGAGTAGCGAAAGACGTGTGAGAAACACGTCCTCCGAAAGACCAAGGGTTCCAGGGTCAAGCTAATCTTCCCTGGGTAAGTCGGGACCTAAGGCGAGGCCGACAGGCGTAGTCGATGGACAACGGGTTGATATTCCCGTACCGGCGAAGAACCGCCCAAGCTAATCCAGTGGTGCTAAGAGTCCTAACCAGGAATGGATGGATCCCTTCGGGGTGAAGCCGTCTTGGCGAACGCTCGACCCCATGCTGGTGCGGTTAGCGTATTAACAGGTGTGACGCAGGAAGGTAGCCCAAGCCAGGCGATGGTAGTCCTGGTGCAAGTGCGTAGGCCGACTCTTAGGCAAATCCGGGAGTCATACAGGCTGAGACACGATGCGGATAAAAAGTGGGTGATCCTATGCTGCCGAGAAAAGCATCGACGCGAGGTTCAAGCCGCCCGTACCCCAAACCGACTCAGGTGGTCAGGTAGAGAATACCAAGGAGATCGAGAGAATCGTGGTTAAGGAACTCGGCAAAATGCCCCCGTAACTTCGGGAGAAGGGGGGCCATCCACTTATTAGGACTTGCTCCGAAAGGGTGTGGTGGCCGCAGAGACTAGTGGGTAGCGACTGTTTACTAAAAACACAGGTCCGTGCCAAGTCGCAAGACGATGTATACGGACTGACGCCTGCCCGGTGCTGGAAGGTTAAGAGGACCGGTTAGCCGCAAGGCGAAGCTGAGAATTTAAGCCCCAGTAAACGGCGGTGGTAACTATAACCATCCTAAGGTAGCGAAATTCCTTGTCGGGTAAGTTCCGACCTGCACGAATGGCGTAACGACTTCCCAACTGTCTCAACCGCGAACTCGGCGAAATTGCATTACGAGTAAAGATGCTCGTTACGCGCAGCAGGACGGAAAGACCCCGTGACCTTTACTACAGCTTGGTATTGGTGTTCGGTGTGGCTTGTGTAGGATAGGTGGGAGACTGTGAAGCATTCACGCCAGTGAGTGTGGAGTCATTGTTGAAATACCACTCTGGTCACTCTGGATATCTAACTTAGGACCGTGATCCGGTTCAGGGACAGTGCCTGGTGGGTAGTTTAACTGGGGCGGTTGCCTCCCAAAATGTAACGGAGGCGCCCAAAGGTTCCCTCAACCTGGTTGGCAATCAGGTGGCGAGTGTAAGTGCACAAGGGAGCTTGACTGTGAGACTGACAGGTCGAGCAGGGACGAAAGTCGGGACTAGTGATCCGGCAGTGGCTTGTGGAAGCGCTGTCGCTCAACGGATAAAAGGTACCTCGGGGATAACAGGCTGATCTTGCCCAAGAGTCCATATCGACGGCATGGTTTGGCACCTCGATGTCGGCTCGTCGCATCCTGGGGCTGGAGTAGGTCCCAAGGGTTGGGCTGTTCGCCCATTAAAGCGGTACGCGAGCTGGGTTTAGAACGTCGTGAGACAGTTCGGTCCCTATCCGCTGCGCGCGTAGGAAGTTTGAGAGGATCTGACCCTAGTACGAGAGGACCGGGTTGGACGAACCTCTGGTGTGTCAGTTGTTCCGCCAGGAGCACCGCTGATTAGCTACGTTCGGGATGGATAACCGCTGAAAGCATCTAAGCGGGAAGCCGGCCTCAAGATGAGACTTCCATACCCTTAGGGGTGAGAGGCTCCCAGCCAGACTACTGGGTTGATAGGCCGGATGTGGAAGCGTAGTAATACGTGAAGCTGACCGGTACTAATAAGCCGATGACTTGATAACACACCGTTTTTGGTGCTTGCGTCCACTGAGTGGTTCTCGATGTACGGTCGGGAACACAACAATGAAATATCGTTGTTGGTTTACGGAACATCAATAGTGTTTCGGCGGCCATAGCGAGAGGGAAACGCCCGGTCACATTCCGAACCCGGAAGCTAAGCCTCTCAGCGCCGATGGTACTGCAGGGGGGACCCTGTGGGAGAGTAGGACACCGCCGGACTTCCTTTAAG
>NZ_JACHXY010000007.1 GCF_014192415.1 Microbacterium proteolyticum | reverse complement strand
CCGCCGGTCTCGAGCAGGCTTCGGGCGATGTAGTTAGTCAGGTTGCGGAACCCGAGTGCGGAGCCGCGCAGGTGTTCGAGCCGTCCGTTGAGTGCATGCACACACTGCGGCACTCCGCCGCGATGCGGCTGCTGGAAGCCGGTGTCGACGTCACCGTGATCGCGCTCTGGCTCGGCCACGAGCAACCCGCGACCACCGCGAACATCTACCTGCACGCCGACATGACCCAGAAGGAGCAAGCCATCGCACGCGTGGCCCCGCCAGGGATCACCCCCGGCCGCTACCAGCCTCCCGACCCGCTGTTGGCGCTCCTCGAAGCCCTCTGATTATGCCGACCTCCGCTCCCGTGATCACTGCGATCTCAGGCCAAGGTCGGCATAATCCCGAGGTCGGCGTAATCCGAATCGATCCCGAGGATCGGGAACGGGAAGCTCGCGGTGGCGTCCTTGATCGCCGCGAACACCCACTTCTGCGCCTTGTTGCGCACCGACCGGGTCTCCGTCCACCCGGTCGCGATGTCGGTGATATCCAGCGTGAAACAGAACTCGCCCTTACTGTTGCCGCCCTCGTGGCCGACGAGATCGATCTCCACGAACCCGGGCACTGCGTCGTCCCACTCCGCCCACGTCCGCATCGGGATCGAGTCCTTCAACAGCGTGCCCGGCTTGGTATGCGACCGGCCTCGCAGCGTTAGCTTCGCCCAGTCCGCGCTCAGGCGCCGATCGATCGTGGCCGGCGCGATCTGCAGCAGCAGCGTCGCCGTCTCATCGTCGACGTTGAGTTCCCCGAGGCGGCGGAGCCGGGGCACAAGGTCCGGCAACGCCGCGGCCAGCAGCCGCCCGCACGGCGTGCCCTGCACCGCCCAGAGGAACCGCAACGCCTTGATCACCGCCTCCCCATAAAGCGGCGGCCGGGGTGGTCGGGGCCTCACGACCTTCAGCACCAGCGCCTGCGTCAACGCCTTCCGCGCGTGGCTGCGATGCCACCCGTTCAGCTCGCAGACCTGGTCCAGGATCTGACCCTTGCGGGCCCGATCACCACGCCGATAGTCCAGCGCGAGCTTCTTCGTGACAGCCTTGCGTTCGCTCATCGTCAGCCCCATAGCTCAGGGCCTACCGACGCCGCGACGCGGACCCCGGCAGGCACACCGCTACGCGCGCAATCCCAAATGATTCTTCGATACCCGCTACGCGCGCATTTCTGATGAAAAAACGCGCTCTCTTGACATGCTTGGGAGCGCTCCCGTACAGTGTCTCAGGAATCCGGTGAGAACGCTTCCAAGGATCGAGTTCTTGCCGTGAGCTCAACCCCTGCACCACAGACAGCAATACATCAAACACAAAGGAGTGACAATGAACTCACGTGCCATCCGCCGGGGCTCTGCGGCGATCGCCGCCCTCTCGGCATCCGCGATGGTCATCGCCGGCTGTTCGAGCAGCCAAGGGTCCTCGACCGACCCTGACGGCGAGGTGACTCTCACCGTTGCAACGTTCAACAACTGGGGATACACCGACGAGCTTCTCGCGGAGTACTCCAAGGAGCACCCGAATGTGACGGTCGTGCTCAACAAGGCGGCGGGGTCGGACGACGCGCGCGCGAACTACTTCCAGAAGCTCGGCAAGCAGGGTCTCGCCGACATCGAGGGCGTCGAGGTCGACTGGCTCCCCGAGGCGATGCAGTACTCCGACCTGCTCGCCGAGGTTCCCGACAGCCTTGAGGGGCGCTGGCTCGACTGGAAGGCGGAGGCGGCCACCGACAAAGACGGACGCCTCGTCGGCTTCGGCGCCGATGTCGGTCCGCAGGCGATCTGCTATCGCGGGGACCTCTTCCAGGCGGCCGGCATGCCGGGCAGCCCCGACGAGGTGGCGACCCTGTTCGAAGGGGACTGGGAACACTTCCTGGACGTCGCAGACCAATACCGCGAGGCCACCGGTAAGCCGATGATCGACTCCGCGAACTCGGTGCTGCAGGGAATCGTCAATCAGATGGAATACACCTACGACAAGCCGGACGGCACCGTCATCGCTACCGAGAACCCCGACATCAAGGAAGCGTATGAACTCGTCGTCGAGCGTGCCATCCCGAACTCGGCCTACCCCACACAGTGGACCGATGACTGGAACGCATCGATGGCGAACGGCGAGTTCGCCGCAATGCTCTGCCCGACATGGATGCTCGGAGTCATCGAGGGAAATGCCCCTGAGGTGACCGGCTGGCAGGTCGCTGATGTCTTCCCCGGCGGCGGGGGAAACTGGGGCGGCTCCTATCTGACCGTTCCGGCAAACGGGCCGCATGTGGATGCCGCGATCGAGCTCGCCACGTGGCTTACCGCACCGGAGCAGCAGATCAAGGCGTTCGCGAATGCGGGAACCTTTCCGAGCCAGCTCGACGCATACGAGAACCCTGAGCTGACCGACTTCGTCAATCCGTACTTCAACTCGGCTCCGACGGGTCAGATCAGTATCAACCGCGCCGAGGCGGTGACCGTCGTTCCGTACAAGAGCGCGAACTACTTCAAGTACCAGGACGCGCTGCAGAACGCCGTCACCCGAGTGTTCGACGGCTCTGAAGACGCGAAGACGTCGTGGAAGACCTGGGTCGCCGAGGCCGAAGCCTTCTCATGATCTGAAACTGCGGGCCGCGCCTTCGCGTGGCGCGGCCCGCACCCCACCATCCCCGATCAACGCTGATTTGGAGCCTCCCATGACTGTGAACGCCACCCCGACGCAGACGCCACCGGCGTCACCGCCTCCGCCTCCCGAACGAACACGACAGGTCAAGCCGGCCCGCCATCGGCGAAGCAACCTGGACCTGAAGCTCTCGCCGTACCTCTACATCTCGCCGTTCTTCATCCTGTTCGCGGTCGTCGGGATCTTCCCGATCGTGTTCACCGCGGTGATCTCATTCCAGGAGTGGGATCTGGTCCGAAACACCGGCACCTTCGTCGGGTTCGAACAGTACGCGTGGATCCTCAGCCAGCCGCAATTCTGGGTCGCGCTGCGCAACACCTTCAGCATCTTCCTGCTCTCGACAGTGCCGCTGCTGATCATGGCGATCCTGATCGCCGCGATGCTCGACCGCAACATCCGAGCCAAGACATTCTGGCGGATGAGCACCCTGCTTCCATTCGTGATGGCGCCCGTCGCCGTCGCACTGATCTTCAGCAACATGTTCGGCGACAGCCACGGGCTCGTGAACACACTCCTCGCCAACATCGGGCTGGGCCCGATCCCGTGGCACACGGACCCGTTCTGGAGTCATGTCGCGATCTCGACGATGGTCAACTTCCGCTGGACCGGGTACAACGCCCTCATTCTGCTTGCCGCGATGCAGGCAGTGCCTAGGGAGTACTACGAGGCGGCGACCGTCGACGGGGCGAACGCGCTCCGTCAGTTCTGGAGCATCACCCTTCCCTCACTCAAGTCAACACTCATCTTCGTCATCATCACCTCGACCATCGGTGGGCTGCAGATCTTCGACGAGCCGCGCATGTATGACTTCGCCGGAGAGGGCGGGGCCGCCCAGCAGTGGCTGACGATCACGCTGTACCTCTACAACATCGGCTGGGGTGAGTTCAACTTCGGCCGGGCCGCGGCGCTGGCCTGGATCCTCTTCATCATCATTCTGATCATCGGCCTGATCAACCTCGCAATCACCCGACGCCTCGTGCGCGACGAGGGCGGCCGTGGAGTCACGGCGCCCCGCCGACGGAAAGGAATCCAGCGATGACCTCCATCAGCTACCCACCGCTCGCGATCATCGAAGAGGGCATCCCGAACGCGAAACGGTCGCGCAGAGGCCGGCGAACGACCAAGATCCGCGGCGTCCGCGCCGGCACGTGGGTATACATCGGGCTCGGTGTCGTCGCCTTGTCGGCGATCTTCCCGTACTACTGGTCCTTCCTGATCGGATCAGGGACCGCCGCGACGATCAACGACCCCAGTATGTCGTGGATCCCGGGAGGCAACTTCATCGCCAACGCACTGGCGGTGGTGAACGATCCCGCGGTCAACTTCTGGCTAGCTCTGTGGAACTCGATCTACAGCTCCGCCCTGATCGCAGCATCCGTCGTCATCTTCTCGACACTCGCCGGGTGGGCGTTCGCGAAACTGCGCTTTCGAGGCAGCAAGTGGCTTCTCACCTTCGTCGTCGCGACGATGGCCGTGCCGATGCAGCTGGGCGTGGTTCCCCTGTACATCCTCTTCGCCGATCTCGGCTGGACGGGAACCATCGGAGCGGTGATCGTGCCTGCTCTCACGAGCGCGTTCGGAGTGTTCTGGATGACGCAGTACCTCGGCCAGACGGTCCCTGACGAGCTGATCGAGGCATCGCGCATGGACGGGGCATCCATGATCCGCACCTTCTGGACTGTCGGGGTCGTCGCCGCGCGTCCGGCCGCGGCAATGCTGTTCCTGTTCACCTTCGTGGGGGCGTGGAACAACTTCTTCTGGCCGTTCATCGTCCTCGACCGACAGAGCCCGACGCTCCCTGTAGCGTTGGCGCTGCTGCAATCGAATTACTTCGTCGACTACTCGATCGTCCTCGCCGGCGTCCTCCTGGCGACGATTCCACTCATCCTCCTGTTCATCGTCGCTGGAAAGCAGCTCGTCAGCGGCATCATGGCGGGAGCGGTGAAGGGCTGATTTGACCATCCACGAGAGAAGGACTTCTACCGAAATGCCCGAAACGACCGCGCGCGAGTTCCCACCCGGCTTCCTTTTCGGAGCCGCCACAGCCGCATACCAGATCGAAGGCGCCGCTCACGAGGACGGCCGCCGCGACTCCATCTGGGATGTCTTCACCAAGGTGCCGGGCGCGGTGATCAACGGTGAGGACGGCGAGATCGCTTGCGACCACTACCACCTGTATCAAGACGACGTCGCCCTCATGGCGTCGCTGGGGCTGCAGACCTACCGATTCTCGACCTCCTGGTCCAGAGTGCGCCCCGACGGGGGTGCACTGAACCCGAAGGGCGTCGATTTCTACAAGCGGCTGGTCGACGAACTGCTGCAGGCCGGGATCCTGCCGTGGCTGACGCTCTACCACTGGGATCTGCCTCAGGCGCTGCAGGACCGCGGCGGGTGGACGAGGCGTGAGACCGCAGACCGGTTCACGGAGTATGCGCTCGACATGCATGACGCTCTCGGCGACCGAGTCGACGTGTGGACGACGCTCAACGAGCCGTGGTGCTCGTCATTCCTCGGCTACACCGCGGGACTGCACGCGCCGGGGCACTACAGCAGGAGCGAGGGGATGCTGGCAGCCCACCACCTGCTACTGGCTCACGGACAGACGGTTCGCGCGCTGCGCGCACGTGACTCGTCGCTCGACCTTGGGATCTCGCTCAACCTCACGGTCGCAGACCCGGCTGATCCCGCTGAGCCGGCCGACGTCGACGCCGCACGGCGCATCGATGGTCAGTTCAACCGATGGTTCCTCGATCCGATCTTCCGCGGCAAGTACCCCCAGGACATCTTCGACGAGATCGCCGACGATGCCCTCCGTGCGGCCATTACACCAGGCGACCTGGAGGTGATCTCGACCCCCATCGACACCCTCGGGGTGAACTACTACCACGGCGAGTTCGTCGGCGGGAGCCCGCCGGCAACGCCTCCGGGATCGGGCGATGCCCCCACCCAGCGTCGCGGCCAGTCGCCGTTCCCCTCGTCGGAGAACATCTTCTGGCACGACCGCGGTCTGCCCCGCACCCCGATGAACTGGGAGGTGCAGCCCGAGGGGCTCACCCGGCTGCTGGTGCGCGTCTCGGACGAATACGCGCAGCCAGCAGGCACTTCGCTGATCGTGACCGAGAACGGCGCGGCGTATGATGACGAGCCGGTGCTCGAGGACGGCACCATACGAGTGCACGATCACGAGCGCGCCGACTACGTGCGTCTGCATCTGGGGGCGATCCTGGATGCCGTCGAGGCCGGCGTCGATGTCCGCGGATACTTCTACTGGTCGCTGATGGACAACTTCGAGTGGGCGTGGGGCTATGCGACGCGATTCGGCATCGTACGCGTCGACTACGAGACCCAGGAGCGCGCGGTGAAGGACAGCGGTATCCAGTACGGTCGAATCATCGCCTCCCGAATCCTCGACTCCGAGACGACAGCCGGAGTCTCGCCGAGTCCGGACGCCGCGGCATCAGCCGCCTCGATGACGACATGACGACCGAGGCGATCCGGGCGCCCGCGACCCTCGAGGGGGTCGCGGCGCTCGCAGGCGTTTCACGATCGACGGTGTCGCGCGTGGTCAACGGTTCGAACTCCGTCAGTGCCGATGCGGCCGATGCGGTGCAGCGTGCCATCGCCGAACTCGACTATGTGCCCAACCGGGCGGCCCGTTCGCTCGCACGCAGGCAGACGCACGCGATCGCGCTCGTGGTGCCCGAGGACACGACACGTTTCTTCGGGGAGCCGTTCTTCGCCGCGATCGTCAACGGGCTGAACGACCGCGTCGCCCGGTCCGACTACGTGCTGAGCCTGTTCATCGCGAACGACGATGCAGACGACAAGACCACCAGCTACCTCCGCAGCGGCAGCGTCGATGGCGTGCTGATCGTCTCACACCACACGAACGACAGGTTCACCGACCGCATCGCCACCGCCGTGCCCGTCGTGTACGGTGGCCGACCACTGCGTCCGCGAGGGAACGACTACTACGTCGATGTCGACAACGTCCGAGGGGGGCGAGATGCCACGCAGTATCTCATCGCGCAAGGCCGCCGCCGTATCGCGCACATTGCGGGCCAGCTCACCATGCCTGCCGGGGTCGATCGCCTGACCGGTTTCCGTGAGGCGCTCGCGGACGCCGAGCTCGATCCGCATGTCATCGAGGACGGGGGCTTCACAGCGGAAGGGGCCGCGGACGCCATGCGGCGCATCCTGGCACGACGTGACCTACCCGACGCGGTGTTCATCGCGAGCGACCTCATGGCCCGCGGCGCGCTCGAGGTGCTCGTGACGGAGGGCATCGGTGTACCCGACGACATCGCGATCATCGGATTCGACGACTCGCCGATGGCGACATCGGCGAGTATCAAGCTCACGACCATGCGTCAGCCCTCGTTCACGCAGGGTCAGCAGATGGCGGATGTGATGCTGGAGCTGCTCGCCGGCCGCAAGCCCCCGTACGTCACGATGCTCGCCGCGGAGCTCGTGGTGCGCGACAGCGCCTGAGCCCCGAAGGTCACGAGGCGGTCGCGCGGATCCGGTTCGTCCAGGGGTCGTCGAAGCCCGGGTCCGACCACCCGCGGAGGCGTCGTCGCGGACGGTGAAGCCGTGGTCGCGCAGGCGTTCGCCGAGCGCGCCGAGGGCGTCGGCATCCGGCAGCGCCAGGTCGACCCGGCCGAGGCCGAGTGCCGGCATCCGGGGTCCGGCTCCGCGGGAGTTCCACACGTTCATCGCCATGTGATGGTGGTAGCCGCCGGCGCTCACGAAGGCGGCCTGATTGCCGAGCGCGGCGGTCTCGTCGAACCCGAGGGCGCCGACATAGAACGCGCGAGCGGTTGCGACATCGCCCACCGACAGATGCACATGACCCACGGATGACGCGTCCTGCGCGGTCGCGCCCTCTGCGGCGTCTTCGGTGAGATGCTCGCTGAGGAACGCGTTCGGGTCGAGGAAGAGCGTCGCCATCTCGACGCGTCCGTGCACCCATGACCACTCGGTGCGCGATCGATCCCAGTAGAGCTCGACGCCGTTGCCCTCGGGATCGGTGAAGTAGAACGCCTGGCTCACCAGGTGGTCGGCGGAGCCGGTGAAGGTTCGGGGTGCGTGGCGGGCCACCGAGTACAGCGCCGCGGCGAGTGCAGCCGGGGTCTCGAAGAGGATCGCCGTGTGATAGTGCCCGGCCCAGCCCGGAGCGGCATGGCGAAGGGAGGGCTCGCGGCGCAGCACGACGATCGGGCGGCCAGCGCGGCCGAGTGTCACCGTCTCGCCCTCGGAGGAGAGAACGTCGAGCGTCACCACATCGCGGTAGTAGCGGGTCATGCCGTCGAGGTCGCCCACGTACAGCGTGACGGCCCCATCGAGGTGTCGGCGGCGAGCCAGTCACCCGGAGCCTCGAGTAGTTCATTCATGTGCATAGACAACGCGGTGCGGCATCCCGGCATTCCTCACGATGTGAGGCGGGAGAGCAGCTCGCGATAGCGCTCGGCGGTGCGCGCGACGATCTCGGCCGGCAGCGCCGGGGGCGTGCCGGTCTTGTCCCAGTTGGCGGCGAGCCAGTCGCGCACGATCTGCTTGTCGAAGCTCGCCATGCGCTCGGTCGGGGTCGTGCCCGACCGCCAGGCGTCGGCATCCCAGTAGCGCGACGAATCGGGCTCATCCCAATCGGGGGTGTAGGAGTTGGGGTCTGAAGCCGCCGGTCTCGAGCAGGCTTCGGGCGATGTAGTTAGTCAGGTTGCGGAACCCG
>NZ_JACHXY010000006.1 GCF_014192415.1 Microbacterium proteolyticum | reverse complement strand
CCGCCGGTCTCGAGCAGGCTTCGGGCGATGTAGTTAGTCAGGTTGCGGAACCCGAGTGCGGAGCCGCGCAGGTGTTCGAGCCGTCCGTTGAGTGCCTCGGTCGGCCCGTTGCTGGTGCCGGGTCGTTCGAAGTAGGCGAGCACGTCGGCGGCTCGCTTCTTCAGGGTCCGGCCCAGGGTGGTGAGCTCGGTCAGCACCTTGGGGACGCCGGCGCTGAGGTCGGTGATCAGCTTCTCCATGAGCTCGCGGCCGCGTTGCCGGTCCTCGTGGCGATAGGCGGCGATCATCCGCTGGTAGACACCCCAGGTCGCCTCGACCTCGACGTGAGCGTCATCAACGAACAGCGCGCGTAGCCTGTCGCTCTGCTTGTCGGTGAGCAGGTCCGAACCGGTGTGCAGCGTGCGCCGCGACTTGTAGAGCGGATCGTCCCTGAACCCACGGTGCCCGTGGATCGCGAGTTGGACCCGGCGCCGGCACCTGTCGAGGGCGTCACCGGCCAGGCGCACGACGTGGAAGGGATCCATCACCGTGACCGCGTCCGGGATCTCCTCCGCAGCGGCGGTCTTGAACCCGGTGAAGCCGTCCATCGCGACCACCTCGACCGCGTCACGGAAGGCGTCGTCGCGGTCGGCGAGCCAGGTCTTGAACGCCGCCTTCGACCGGCCCTCGACCATGTCCAGCAGCCTTGCTGGGCCGGCGCCATCGCGGACCGGGGTGAGGTCGATGATCACGGTGACGTACTTGTCGCCACGCCTGGTGTGGCGCCAGACGTGCTCATCGACGCCAATCACCTTCACGCCCTCGAACCGCGTGGGGTCGTTGATCAGCAGCCGCTTGCCTTCGGCCAGGACCGCGTTGTTGGCGGTGTCCCACGCGACCCCGAGTCCCTCGGCGACACGGGCGACGGTGAGGTGTGCGACCACGATCCCTTCCAGCGCCCACCGCAGCCCGGTGCGCGAGAGCTTCGCGCGTGGCTCCGCCGCGGCGCTGGTGTCTTGGCGCCACACGTGTCCGCAGTCTGCACAGCGGTAGCGACGCACTACAACTTCCAGCACGGTCGGTCGCCAGCCCAGCGGCTCGTGGGCCAACCGCCGGATCACGGTGTCACGAGCGGCGCCTTCGCTGCCGCACCGCCGGCACGACTGATCTGGTTCCACCACGCGGCACGCGAGGACCGCACGATCCGGTTCAAGTCGTTGCCCGATCACGCTCAGACCGAGGCCGTCGAGTCGAGCGAAGGCGGTCAGGTCAGGGCCGCCGAAGCCGGGCGGCGGGGTATCGACGTCTATCTGCGGACCGACTCGGCGGGGCGCGATCGTCTCGTGCGTTGGCGGACTACGGGAGCTTGGACGCGAGGACGTCGGCCGCCAGGATCTCGGGTGCTGCGCCGAGGAGGTGCTGGTTGGCCATCAGGGCTGCGACGATGGCGCCGTTGGCGTGGGCGTCGCGAGCGGCTTCGTCGGGGAATGCATCGAAGATCCAGAAGGTGTCGGCGTGGGTCCTGACCGCGAACCAGACAATCGTTCCTACTTCTTCGTTGGCGAGTGCGACAGCGCCGGCGAGCAGATCGGCGACCGCGTCGTGCTGTCCATCGGCCGCGACGATCTTGGCGACGAAGGCATACGGAAGTGATGCGGGTGTGGACATGCGGGACTCTCCTTGACGTCGGGGTTCTTCGTGGGACGAGTTCAGCGTATGACGAGCGAGGGCCGGTGGGGAGTGGCGTATACGGCAGTATTGCTATTGTTTACGTCATGCGTATCGGACTGATCGCGATCGACGGCTGCTTCGGTTCGGCTATCGCGTCGATCATCGACATCGTGCGGGTGGCCGACGGAGCCCGCGGCGATGTCGACCCGCGGATCGACCCGATCGAACTCGCCATCCTCGGACCGAAACGGCGAGTGACCACGACGGCATCGATGACCCTGTCGGTGGACCACCCGCTGTCGGAGTCCGGAGAGTTCGACGTGGTCGTCGTCCCTGCGCTTGGAACCCTTACGGCCGCCGCTACCAACGACGCCCTCCAGAGTCGAGATGCTCGTTCGGTCATCGCCTCACTCGGGCGCCTCGACGACGCGACCACCCGGATCGCCGCGGCGTGCACCGGCGTGTTCGCCGTCGCCGAGACCGGACGGATGCATCATCGGAGGGCGACGACCAGCTGGTTCCTGGGGCCGGAGTTCCTGAAGCGCTATCCGACCGTCGCCCTCGATCTCGACACCATGGTCGTGGTCGACGGGAACCTCGTCACCGCCGGCGCCGCCTTCGCCCACATCGACCTCGCGCTCTCACTCGTGCGATCGATCAGCCCCGACCTGGCCCAACATGTCGCCAAGCTCCTCATCATCGACGAGCGCCCGTCGCAGGCGGCCTTCGTCGCCTACGAACATCTCCGGCACGAGGACCCGATCGTCGTCGAGTTCGAACGCTTCGTGCGCGCCCGCCTGGACGAACCGTTCAACGTCGCCTTCGTCGCGCAGTCGCTCGGCACCAGCCGGCGCACCCTCGAACGACGAGTCCGTGCGGCGCTCAACCTCACTCCGCTCGGCTTCGTCCAACGGCTTCGCACCGAACGAGCTCGACACCTCTCAGCAACCACGGACCTCACCTCCGCCGAGATCGCGCTACGGGTCGGCTACGCAAACGCCGAGACTCTGCGCTCCCTCCTGCGCAGGGAGCGACGCCGTTCCTGACCTATCGCCATGCCTGTAGCCGGTGTCCTAGCGCTCGACTGGAACCACCTCTCAGCACGTCGCGTCGACGCTCCTGCGTCGCCCCTGGACGACCCACTCGACACGCCCGCAGCACAGCCCATGTGACGTGCCCCGGCTTCCCGGACGGTCGGGGTTGGGTGGCTGTGATGTCGCTGCGTTCTCGTCGAGAGAGTCAGCAGACCCGATCAGAGCCGATTGGGATGAGACGCGAAGGCGGTCAGGTCAGGGCGGCCGAAGCCGGCCGGCGGGGTAGCGTCGGTCACGTCGAGGTCTTTCGGACGGATGGCGTAGGAACCTCCATCGTCGGGAGACCTCGACGTCTATCTGCGGACCGACGCGCCCGGCCGACCTACACCCTCATCTGGGAAGAGCCCCTAACAGTACTATTGCCGTTACGCATGAAAGGTGACACCGTGACCGCTCGAATCCTCGCCCTCTGCAATCAGAAGGGCGGCGTCGGCAAGAGCACGACGACATTCCACCTGGCCCGCGCCGCGGTGCTGGCTGGCCGTCGCGTGCTCGCCGTCGACCTCGACCCGCAGGGAAACCTCACGACGTCGATCGCAGCCGAAACCGTCGAGGAAGATCAGCCCGGCCTAGCCGATGCGCTGAGCAAGCACGCCGACGAGACGCTGCGCGACGTCATCGTGCCGGGACTGTGGCCCGGCCTCGACCTCGTGCCCACGTCGGGCGTCGAGCTCGGCAGTGTGCGCGATGAACTCGTGATCGCCGGAGCGGGCCGAGAGAGCCGCCTACGCGCTGCGCTGCGCGAGGTTGCAGACGACTATGACCTGATCCTCATCGACTGCGCGCCGAGCCTTGACCAGCTCACCAGCAACGGCCTGACGGCCGCCGACGGGGTAGTGGTCGTGACGCACTCGAAGCTGTGGAGCGCCAACGGCCTGACGCAGCTCCTCGACACGATCGCGCTCGTGCGCGAGCACTACAACGCGCAGCTCGACGTCGCCGGCATCCTCATCAACCAGCACGAGGAGAACACCGTCAGCGGCCGTGCCTGGCTCGACGACCTCACCGAGGCGGCTGAGGCACGCGGTCTGCGCGTGCTCAGCCCGCCGGTTCCCAAGCGCGTCGTGATCGCGGATGCCGTCGAAGCATCCAAGGGCCTCGACGAGTGGGGGAGTGCCGAGGCAACCGCCCTCAGCGGCCTCTACAGCGGCCACCTGACCACCCTCGAAGGAGTACGCGCATGAGCGCCCGACCCGAACGCAAACGCTCCACCCTCAGCGGACGGAACCCCATCGCACCGGCCGCTGAGACGCCGCAGGAGCCTCCCGCAGCCGCTCCCGCGCCTGTTGCACCGGCCGCGCCCTCAGAGAGCGTCACAGAGCCGCAGGCGGCCGCACCGAAGAAGCGCAGCAAGTACCCGCCCAAGGTGTCGTTCTACCAGGAGCAGGAGGACACCGACCGCATCCGCGGCGCGATCATGCACACCATCCCCTACGAGGGCGTGCGCAGCCTCTCGCAGTTCCTCAGCGGGGCCGCTATGAAGGAAGTCGAGCGGCTAGAGCGCCAGTACAACGACGGCAAGCCGTTCCCGCCCGTGGGGGCTCGAGAACTGCCCCAGGGCAGACCGATGGGGGAGTGACCATGACGCAGCTCAACCACGAAGCGCGAGAGACGCTGCGATCGGCGGGGATCACCCCCGGCCAGTGGGCGAAGCGCCACGGCTACGAGTCAGCGAAGGATTGGCGTGGAGACGAGTGCGGATGCACCGACGACCGCTGTATCGGCTACCACCACGACGCCACGGACGAGTGCGGGTGCCTGCCCGCCCTCATCGAGGAGCTGCGCCGGGATGAGCGCAAGTTGACGGCCGCACGCCCTGTGTGGGCCGCGCACGTGCGCGCGGTCGAGAGCGGCACAGCCGAAGATCGCGCCGCAGCCGACCAGCTCGCGGCCGAGTGGGTCGCGGAGTACAACCCCGGCGCCGTCTGGCACTCCCTGACGCCTCGCGGGATCGTCTACCGCAACCAGTGGAACGACCGGACGTGGCTCATCTACGACGCCGATCGCGACTCGATCGAGACGGCCGACGTCACCGACGAAACGGAGATCTCCGCATGACCGGCGTGACCGTGCAGCAGCTCGTCGACCAGGTGCTCGATGCCGCCCAGGCGGCGCACCCAGGCGTGGAGTTCGGCATCACCCTGTCGTTGGCGAACGCCCTGCTTTTGCAGAAGGACTCCGACAAGCTGTGGCGCAAGGATGCCGACGGGCGAGAGGGCTACTACAGCGGCCACGTCTACCGGGATTGCCTCGTTGACGAGATTCCGAGCGAGGAGCCGGCACCGATCGATTTCCTCGTCATCGTGTCGCCCGTGTACGGCACCAGCCCGGAAGCCGAGCGGGCGGTGACTTATTACGGCGACCTGCGCACGGGCGCGATCGCCACGACCCTTCCCGACGACGTGCAGACAGAGCCGCCGGCCGATTCGGCGTAGGCCTGCCTCAGCGTCGGTTGCTCGTCGACGGGCCGGTGTGCTTGATGTACTCCCACCAGGGCATGGAACGAAAGAGGGCCAGGCGTCCTTAGGTTTGGAACCCCAAAGACACCTGGCCGCTATCCCCACTCGGTGAGCCCGAGGATGCGCATCAATGATTTGCAACGGGCTTGGTCACCAGGCCTTTCTCCCACCCGGGGGTGGAGGCCGAGCTGAAAGACCCGGGAACAGCACGGACATGCCGCCTCTACGAAGATAGCAGACCGGCTATCATCGAATCGAGTTCGACTTACGCAACCCCGTTGAATACACTTTTAGAACCTGCAGCATTACCCTAACGGAACCCCCAGAGAGGTGCTCCACGTCAGCGCGCATCAGTACCGCGTGCCAGTTTAGTGCTGAACTGCCCGCGAGCCAAAGGCGAGGAGGAAATCGTGACAAACGCGCTAGCCGAAGCCGTCAAGAGAGATGCATGTCCGCTTCGGCGATCCTTCGTCGAGAGGCCGGAGGGCAGCGAGGATGGGGCACCCACTCCGCTCGCGTCTTTGCTTCGCACCCGTGATCTTGCAGGCGGTAAAGGCGGCGGGGTGCGCATCGCCCTGTTGATGACTCTGATCTGGGTCAACGCCAGGCCGCCCTACTCCACCTCTCGTGTCGCTGCATACTGGGCGGAGCTGCTGGATATGGACGATCCGCGTGGTGACGGTGCTCGTACTATCCGCGATGCACTTCACGAGTTGGCAGACCGCGGACTCATCGGTCTGCACAGCACCGGATCGAGGACGGAAATCTTCCTTCTGAATGAGGCGAAGCCGATCGGGGCCGATGGCAAACCCGTCCTTTATGAGCCTCCGTACGGCTCGGAGCCTTATCTACCTGTCCCGCGGTCGTTCTGGACGGGAGGCCTCGCGGGCGGCTTGTCGGGTGCGGGAATGGCGATGTATCTGTGCGCACTCGGTATGACGCGGAGCGATGACCCCGAGTTCTTCATATCGACGAGCTTTTTTGATGAGCGCTATGGAATCTCCCGATCGAGCAGGAAGCGCGGCCTCGCCGAGCTCACGGAGCGTGGCGTGTTGACGGTGACGGTGCGGGAGGAGTTGGACACCAACACGTTCCGTCGCGTCCGGCGCAACGTGTACCGGCTCTCGAAGGCCTATAGGCAACCAGTTCCGTATCGCGCGCCCGAGGAAGAGAAGAAGGACACGGCTCTTGCGATGCTCGACAAGCTCCTCAAAGAATCTGCTGCCAAGAAGCCTGTCAAACGTAAGAAGGCCGCCTCGGAAGTTGAGCGCTAGCAGTTCGCCGAAAACGATCGATTCCGGCACGAGCGCCGAGCGCACCGCGGCGACGTCGACACGCCGTGCCGAAACTCCGTGCCAAAACCTCCCATGTTCCGAAACCTGATCCGACCGTTTTCGGCCCACAGCTGATAGAATTGGAGCACGCCACGAGAGGGGTAATCATGGTCCGCACACTCACCGCCGCACCGCCGGCACAGACCGCCGCCGACGAGCGTCTGGCGTTCGCGGATGCAGCTCTCGCGCTGGCCGGCCACGAGGTCACCGACTCGGCGCTGCGCGCCATCGTCGAGCAGGCCGCCCGCCACGAGCTGACGGGGGATGAGGCGCGCGCTGCGATCCGCCGTCACGTGCAGGGCTGATGCCTCGCGGCACCACGTTTCGTACCTGGGATGACTACTTCATCCCAGGTACTTCTGTGTTGAGGAACAAGTTCACCGCTCCCGGCAAGCCGCACGGGGAACCCGACCCCGACAAGCTCCGGACGTTGGAGGAAGCCTTCGCGCACACGCGCCTCCAAGAGCTGCATGAGAACCCGATTGCCGGTCGGTTCGACTACGACCACATGAAGGCGATCCACGGTTACGTGTTCCAGGACGTCTACGAGTGGGCCGGTCAAGAACGGGTGGCCCCGGCGGGCCAGTTCATGACAAAGGATGGGCACGCCTACTACGGCGCCGGCCCTCACCTGACGGCGGC
The DNA here is from genome assembly GCF_014192415.1 of Microbacterium proteolyticum. Taxonomy (GTDB): domain Bacteria; phylum Actinomycetota; class Actinomycetes; order Actinomycetales; family Microbacteriaceae; genus Microbacterium; species Microbacterium proteolyticum. The sequence goes on along the minus strand of NZ_JACHXY010000006.1, from coordinate 27,347 downwards.
CGCCGAAGCCGAGTACGCCAAGCTCGCCGGAAAGGACTACCTGCGCGGGCTGCCGCAAGCGAAGTTCGTCGACGAGCTCGCGGAGAGCTGGGGGGAATTGAACGTCATCCATTTTGCGAGGGAGGGCAATACGCGGACACAGTTCGTGTTCTTCACCCAGCTCGCAGAACAGGCCGGCTATCGAATCGACGCCACGAGATTCGCTCCCGGCTCGCCGCTGCGTGACGAGTTCGTGCAGGCACGGTTTCACTCGCAGGACACCGGTCGAAACGACCGGCTCGCCGCGGTGCTTGGGAAGGCGATCACCCCTTTAGGCCGTGACGCTTCGGCGTCTCGAATGAGCGACAACGGCGTAGCCGACGCCCTGCGCGCCAGCTTCCCCATGAGCGCTAAGGCGGCCGCGCGATCGGCACCCAAGCCCGGCGCGAGCATCCCAGGACGATCGTCGGCGCAACGCCCGGAAAGAGGCAGAACCGATACAGGACGGGGCGGACGTGACTAGCCCGATGACCACTCAACTCGACATCGAGCAGCGTTGGCCGGAGCTGTTCGACGGCCTGACCGAATCGCAGCGTTGGTCCGTTGTCCAGTCTCTCGCGGCCGCCTGGCATGAGGGCTGGGAGCCCAACCATGCCGACGTCGCTAACCTCACCGACTATGCGGCAGGGCGGATCGACCACGCCGACTACGCCCGCCGATCAGATGCTTCGGGTGGCCGCGCGCGGGGGAGTGCCCAATGAATGTGATCGGTTACGCGCGGGTGTCCAAGCGTGAGCAGAACCCCGCCGCTCAGGAGGCCGAGCTGCGCGCAGCGGGAGCCGTGCGGGTGTTCGTCGACCACGGCGAATCGAGCCGCCTCGCAGACCGCCCCCAGTGGCTCGCCTGCCTCGACTACCTCAACGAGGGCGACACCCTTGTGGTGCGTCGCCTGGACCGGCTGGGAGGGTCGGAGCGGATCATCATCGAGACGCTGCACGACCTCGACCGCCGAGGGGTGAACATTAAGAGCCTGACGGAGCCGATGATCGACACCACGACTCCGATGGGTCGCGCCCTGTTCGGCATGGTCGCCGTATTCGCGCAGCTCCGCGTCGACACCATCCGGGAGAACACGATGCGCGGCCTCGCACACGCGAAGGCGCAGGGTCGGGTCGGTGGCCGGCCGTCGAAGATGACGCCGGAGAAGATCGCACAGGCGCAGCGGATGCGTGCCGAGAATCGCAGCCTTGACCACATCGCCGCGGTGCTCAGCGTCGGCAAGTCCACGGTCGCGCGAGCCCTGAGCAGGGCGGATCAGGAACTCACTCAAACGCAGCGGTAGCGTCGCTCTGGTCATCGCGGAGCAGGACGCCCGGGGCGACGTCGAGGGCGCCGGCTATCGCGTTCAGCTCGTCGACGGTGAGGCCCGCCGGCTTGGTCAGGTGCAGCCGCCGGGTGAGCGTGCGCAGCTTGATCCCAGTCGCGTCAGCCAGCCATTCGACCGTCAGGCCGCGAGTGTCGAGCACGCGCCGGATGTGCTGCGCGACCTGCACGGCAATGGATCGCGTCATCGGCCATCGCCCCCCGACTCACTCTCACGAGTGAGCGTGTCGATTACCGTCACGGCCTCGCTCCCCGGCACCGTCACGGATGCCGCAAGCCGAAAGCCGGAGCGCCCGTAATCGTAGAGCTGTTGGTCACGCTCGCTCACGTTTCGTAGGAGCCGGCCGCGCTCATCGTCCGACGTCGGCAGTGTCGTTGTCAGCGTTGCGAAACTCACGGGTCCACTCGTCGCTCGATCCCATTCCCTTGTTGTGTGTCCGATGAAAGTAGGAAGTTCGGCGGTACGCCGAGCTGCCGGCTTTCTCGGAACACTTGCCGCCTTGCACGCAGCGGAGAGGCGGTCAAGGGGAGCCCGCAGGGCTCTCCCGAAGGGACGCGAAGCGCCCTTGACGGGCTCGGGAGCGGAGTGCAACCCCGCAACGCGGGGACACACGAAAGCCCCACGCCGCCGAGCGGAACGTGGGGGCGGAACCGTGCGCGCGATCACCCCTCCGTAGAAGTCTCCGACTGAGAGTCGTGATCCGCCGCGGGTGCCGAGCTAGACGCGGGCTTGCGCGTCGAACGACGCCGCGTGCGCGCCTTCTTATCGGGCTCGGAGAACCCGATCTTGCGCAGCTCGTCCGCAGACCATCCGGCACTGAGAGCGGCCGAGTAGGCGCGCACGTCCTCGCGCTCCGCGGTCGCGATGCGCTCGGCGATCCGCGCCTGTAGGTCGGCCAGCTCGCGCGCCGTCTCGTTGCGCACATCGGTCAGCGCTTGCCGCGCCTCCGCGACAGTGCGAACCGCGGTGAGGCGGTCATCCTGTAGACGTCGCGCGCGTTCGATTGCTTCCTCTGCTGTCAGTTGCGTAGCCATGCACCAAATCGTACGGATCGCGCCGTTAGAAGTCGACGCGTGTCGACACATCAAAAGCACGCCGAGGCGAAGCCTCGACCACTCCCGTCTGTCGACGTGAGTGAACCCGAATGGAGTCCCAGACGGAGCAAGCTAAACACTTAGCAGGGCTAAGTGGGCTTGACCCCTCGACAGCCGTCGACGGGTGCGGCACACTGGAGGTGTGGTCCCCGCACGGGGCGGGGTCGCTGCGCTGGGCCGAAGGAAGGGGATCGCATGTCAGACGAGACGGCAACCGAGCCCCGAACAGAGCGGCGTCGGCGCGCGAATGCCCCCGGAGGACGGCAGCACAAGCACGAAGTGAAGGTGACGGCCGAGGAGGAGGGCCGGCTGCTGCGCCTCGCGCTCGCTCAGCGGGTGACCATCCCGCGACTGCTCATCGAGACGACCCTCGCATCCGAGACGGGCGAGACGGTCACAGAGCGGCGCAACGCGATCGGGAAGCTGTTCGAGCTTCACCGGCTGTTGGCCGCCGTGTCGAACAACGTCAACCAGATCGCGAAGGCCACCAACGCGACCGGTCAGCGGCAGGCAGAGACAGACGCCACGCTCGCCGCGGTGCGACGTGTCGCGGAGCGCATCGACGCGGCCGTGGACGAGCTGAGCCTGTCATGATGCCGAACGTCACGCGCGGCGATCGGATGGCCGGTCTGGTGTCCTACCTCGTCGGCGGCGGTCGCCACAACGAGCACACGGAGCCGCACCTGGTGGCCGGCGATCACGCGCTGATGGCGTGGTACGACGATGCCGAGTTGAGCGGCGAGAACGCGAAGGCGATCGCGCGGCACCTGGACCGGCCACGCACCGCTATGGGCGTCGACGTGAAGGGCGGCCATGTGTGGCACGCCTCACTGTCGCTGCGGGCCGAGGAGGGCATCCGCACCGATCAGGAGTGGGCCGTGATCGCGGAAGACTTTGTGTCCGCGATGGGCTTCGACGACAACGACGGAACCAAGGCCCCGTGCCGTTGGGTCGCGATCCGCCACGGGCTCTCGCAGGCCGGGAACGATCACGTGCACATCGCCGTGAACCTCGTCCGCGAGGACGGCACGAAAGCGTCGACGCACCTGGACTACCAGCGCGCGCAGAACGCCGCACGCGCCCTCGAAGTGAAGTACGGCCTGGAGCAGTTGGAGTCGACGAAGGGTGAGCGCGCGACGCGCGGCTACAGCCCCGCGGAGCAGGCACGCGTCGAGGAACGATCGGCGCTCATGGCGCAGCGCAAGTACGAACAGCACGCCGCGCGTATCGGGGGAGAGCAGCCCGAATGGCACCGTCTCGACCCGAAGGAACGACAGGCACGGATCACGGCTGAGGTGCGACTGAACGCACCCCGGAACGACCTCGCGCGCAGCGTGCGAGCAGCGGCCGGCGCGAGCGAGAACGAAGCCGAGTTCGTGCGCCGACTACGCCGCTCCGGCGTCCTCGTGCGGCCGCGGTTTGCCGAAGGCACCACGGACGTCATCACCGGCTACTCCGTAGCAAGCCGGCCCGCCAATGGCGAACGTCCGATCTGGTACGGCGGCGGCCAGATGGGCCGCGACCTCACCCTGCCGAGGCTCCGCGAAGGATGGCCCGACACCGCCGCGGGAGCGACCGACGCGGCCGCCGAGTGGCAGGCAGCGAAGCGCGGCCGCCGCCCCGTCGCGCCGGGTCGCGAGATGCGCGAACCAGACCCCGAGCTGTGGCAGCGGCACACCGAGGAGGTCGCGCGGCTCCGCGAGCAACTGCGCGCCGTCGCGCTCGACGACCGCGACACCTGGTCGACCGTCGCCCGGCAGACGGCGGGTGCGTTCGCGGCATGGTCGAACGCCGTCGAAGAGACGCCGGGCGACCTGGCCGAGGCATCCGACGCACTGGCGAAGTCGGCGCAGACCTACCGTCGGCCGGTGAAGCCGCAGCGCGCCGGCCGGGTCGCCATGTCGGGCGCGACCATGCTCCTCGCCAGCGTCGCGCGAGGCGGCCAGGGGACGGCCGCGCAGCTCGCGCTCCTGCGCCAGCTCATGAACCTTTCCCAGGCCGTCTACGACGCCGCCAAAGCGGCGGGGGAGGCGCGCCAGGCAGCGAACGTCGCCACCGCCGTGCGTGAGCGCGTGATGAACGTCCGCCGCCAGCTCGAAGCGACCCCCGCGGCCGCGTCGACGTCGACGACCACGGCGACTGCACCGAAGGTCGACCGCTCCGCGATCGTCGACGCATCCGTGCAGGAAGCGCTCGACAAGATGCAGCGCGCGGAGGAGAACCGCAGCAAGACCACCGGCTCGCCGGTCCCCCCACGGGTGGACCCCGCGCGGCCGCGCACCGCGACGAAGCCGGGCGCAGATCGCGGCCCGGAGCGATGAGGAAGGAGTCAGATCATGGCCGATGAAAGCGACGGCATCGAGGAGGCATTCGACGGGCAGCTCCGCATCGCCGTCACCGCGGCGGGGCGGATCGGTGAAGCTCTCGCACGCGCCCGCGAGGACGGAGCTCGACGAGCGCAGGCGCAAAGCGAGCAGGAAGGCCGCGAGCTGTCGTCACGGTTCGAGGCAGAGAAGCGCGCAGCTCGCGTCGAGCTGGGAAGCGTCTACCGCTCCGACTGGTGGGACCGAGCCACACCGGAGCAGATTGGCGGCGTGCTCACCACGGCGCGCGCGTGGGGATCGGAAGACCCCGAGGCCGAGCGCGCGGAGGGCCGCATCCGCGACGAGCTCCGCACCCGCTACGGCGTCGACGTGAACAACACCGGCGCCGACCCGGCGGCCGTGCAGGCAGCCGTTGAGGCCGAGCGGCTTCGTCGGCAGTCGGAAACCGAGCGGCAGCGCAGCGCCACCGAGCAGGCCGAGGCCGTCGCGCTCTCGCGTCAGGCGGACGAGGCCGATCGCGCAGCCGAGGCCGCGCGCACGAGCGCCGACGTCGCCCCCGACGAAGGCGAGCGGGAGCAGGCCCAGGTGCAGGCCGAGCGCGAGCAGAACCGCGCCGACGTGACCCGCGAGAAGGCCGAGCCGCTGTACGACTCCGCAGAGCGTCGGGAGCGCGACGCCGACAAGCTCGAACAGCGTGGCATCGGCAAGGAGGCCGTGAGCGCGAAGATGGCCGCCGACGTCAGCCAGGGCAAGCCCGCCACCGCCGCGGTCAGGGCCGAGCAGACGCAGAGCGCGAAGGCGCGGCCAAACCGTTCACGATCCCCCAAGATGCAGCGCACCGAGCTGGGGCGATGAGCAAGAAACGCTGGGCGGCGGTCATCACGGTGATCGTCGTCGCCAGCGGCGGGGTTGGATACGGGCTGCGCAGCGCCTTCCCGCCATATCCCGCGTTCTCGACGCCCGTGGTGATGGACGAGGCGCTGTGGCTGGCGATGGTCAGCGGCCCTCCGATGGCGGGCCTGTTCGCCATCGTTGCGGCAGCGATCGCGTTCTACCCGGCGTACCGGTCGACGCGGATCGCGCGCGAGAATGCAGCGCGGGAGCAGTGGTGGAAGCGCGCGGAATGGGCGCTCGGCCAAGCCGGTTCTGACAACCAGACCGACCGCGAAGTCGCGAATGACGCCTTGGTGTAGGTTCCGCGGGGAGTTGTCCATTTCGAGGGCGAAATGTCCACTACTTGTCCAGCTGGACATTTCGCGCCGGATTACGCCGGTGGGCTTCCGTCTCATCCTCGCGACGGAGGCACAAGCGAAAGCGAACACCCTAATGTAGGTTTCGTGAGCGATGACGGTGGTAGCAGGCGACAAGAGGCAACGAACTGGATTGCGATCGGGATCGTACTTGGACTCCCGCTCGGCGCGGCGTTCGGGGTGTTCATGGTCGACAACCTCGCGCTCGGTTTGCTCTTGGGCGCAAGTGTGGGACTGACATTCGGGGTAGCTGCTGACACCCTCCGAAAGTGCCGGAACGCCAAATAGCCTCACGTCCTCGGGTACGTACCGCAGCCGCCGGGTGGACGCGCCGCTCCGGAGTATGGAGGGACAAGTCGCGCGCCGCTCGCTGCGTCCGATCGCGGACATTTCAACCCGTCGCACCCAGGAGCCGTCGCATCCGGGCGGACATCTCGGACCGGTTCCTACACTTGGTGGCCCTCCTGAGCGATGCGACCGAGCGTGCGTCGGTTCGGAAAAGAGCCCGATGCGCGCCCGGTCGCCAATACCGCCTGAGTGCCGTCTGAGCAACGAGAGAGGGACCGACCCGTTGGGGCCGGTCCCTCTCTCGTTGTTGCGTTCAGCCGAGGTTGATCGTCATGCTTCCAATCTCGGTCTGGCCGAGGTCGGTCGACGCCACGAGCTTCACGGGCGTCGTCGTGTCAGTCAGCTCGTACGCCACCGCGTTCGAGACGGTGCCGCCCTCCTTGATGTTTTCCATTTGGGAGTCGAGGAACTGGTCATCGGGCAGTGCTCCGACATTGAGCTCGTTCTCTGCGTTCGGGTCGTTGTCCTGGAAAGCGTTGAAGTAGAAGATGAAATCGTTCGGGGTGACGTCGCGGTCGGCACCGGTGTTCGTGATGTCGTACCAGAACGCGATGACCGGTACATCGCCGTATTCGTTGCCAGGCTCGCCAACCTGGATCGTCTTGGTGTCCGTGATGGTGATCGTCACGTCCTCGGTCGTGAGCACGGAGTCTTCGAATGTCGCTTCGGCCGGCGCCTCCTCGATCGGAGCGCTGTCGACGGTGACAGTCTCGTCGGGTGCGGGCGAGTCGGTTGCCGTGCTCGCGCATCCTGCGAAGGCGAGCACGGCGATGCCGAGCGAGGCGATGAGCGTGGTGGCTTTGGTGGTGCGGTGCATAGTTCCCCCAGGAAGGTGGCAGTGACAATTGGTGCGCGTCCACACTATCGACGCGGAAGAGGCCGATTTGGTCCCAGCTCAGCACCGCGTCACCGAACACGGGTCTATCGGAGGTCGGGATACAACCCGTCTGGCGGGGCCGTGTACGGCAGCTCTGCGCCCTTCTCGTTGACGTTCTCGCGGTTCTTGCCCTCGCCGGCAGCGGCGAACGGCCCGGACGGGTCGAGCAGCACGCTCATGTGGTGCTCGGCGTGGTCGCGATACCAGACGCTCATGCCCGTCGTCGGGTCCAGGCGAAGGTGCTCCCAAGCCCGCCACAGCGCATCGAGACGAATCGTCGCCTCCGGGTAGTTCCACCAGTCGGCCGCCCACACGGTGCGCTGGCCGTCGACGCGGCGACGGTAGTTCTTCACCAGGTACTCGCGCACGAACTCGTCGACCGAGCCGTAGTATAGCGTCGGCTGCTCGTCGGCCGGCTCTTCGTCGAGCGCATCCATCGCCGCGGTGACAGCGCGACGGGCGGCCGTGGCCGCCTGCGCTTGCAGCTCCTCGATCACCGAGGGGTCCAGGGCCTCGTCGACTTCGGCCTGCACAGCGTCTTTCACCGCGCCCGTGACGGCCTTCTGCACCACGGCGCGAATCGCCGGAGCGGCGAGAGCGTTCGCGACGTCGGCAATGTCGACTCCGAACAGCCGGCCCGGCTCCCGTTCGGGCAGCTCCGCGCCGGGCTCGTCGCGCTCGTCCAGCTCGAACGGCTGCGCCTCGATGCCGGGCTCCTCGTCGCCCCAGTCGTCGCTCATCAGGCCGCGCCCTTCTCGCTGTTCGCGATCGCAACCTCACGCACCGACTCCTGCGCCTCGATGATCGTTCGAGACGCCTGCGGGTCGTGAGCGGCGATCGACGCCTTCACCTTCTCCGCGTGCGGGCCGGTCATCCACGGCTGCGTGCGGATGAGCGTCGGCCGGTTCCCGGAGGAGAGCACCACGGCGCGACCCTTCGGCATCGCGGCGAGGTCGGCCACGTCCAGGATTCGCTCACGGTGAAGCTGCTGATTCACGCTGCGGCCGCCACGGCCGGAGGACACCGACGACGCCTGACGGTCATAGTCACCGATCAGCTTGGACAGGCTTTCCAGGAACGCATCTTCGGAGACGCCGCCCCCGTAGACCTTGACGTTCGATGCGCTCCACAGCTTGCGCATCCCCGACTCGCCCCACACGTCGACGCCCTGCGACCACGACTGCAGGATCGTCATCAGCACGATTCCGCGCGAGCCGTAGTGGCTGTAGAGGTTCGGCAGCTCACGCCACCGGCACACGTTCGCGGCCTCGTCGAGCACCCCGAGCAGGGGCACCGACAGGCGGCCACCGGCAGAGCCGGCGGCCAGCTCCTCCGCAGCCTCCACCACGGCGACCGTGAGCGCCGTGACGAGCGGGCCGGCGGTCCCGCGACCCTCCTTGGAGAGCGAGTACAGGGTGCCACCGTCGCGCACGAACGCGGCCGGGTCGAACTGCGGACGCAGATCGGGGTTGCCCTGCGGGTTCACCCACGCGGCCACCTGGCGGTTGGTGAGGCACGACGCCATCTGCTGCGCCGTGCCGTAGATGCCGCCGCGCTGCTTCTCCGGGGCCGTGATGACCCCGCGCACCTGGTCGGCCGTGAGGTCGTAGCCGTGACGCCGGAGAATGTCGACCGGCTCCTCCTCCGTCGGGCGGGTGAGCCAGGTGTAGACGTCGGTGATCGGGCGCACGTCGAGCGCGGCCGCGAGCAGGAGCCCCGCGAGGAGATCTTGCCCCGCGGGGTCGAAGTAGGCATCGGTCTTGGCTCCCGGATCGCGTGAGCCCGAGGCGAAGTGATCGGCCAGCTTGGCCGCGCGAACCTCGTCGGTGACGTAGCTGAGCGGGTTCCACCACCACGTAGGGTTCTCGAGCGCGATCCCCTGCGGATCGAACACCCAGACCGGGCCGGCCTCCGCGCGCACGTCGCGGGTCGCGTCGACGACGTCGCGCTTGTTCGAGGTCACGAGAACGCCCCCAGGAGCGTCCAGGATGGCCGGGACGGCCCGAGAGGTCGTCTTACCCGTGCGAGGCCCCCAGATGTCGATGTGCATGTCCTCCCAGGTGCCGTAGAGCGGCATCTGACCGAGGGTCTTGCCGATCGGCACGCCGAGAGAGCCGGTGACGCCGAGCCGGGTCGCCTGCGCCTGCGCGTTGCGCTTGCTCAGGCCCTCGACGTCCTTCCCTCGACCCATGTAGCTGCTGGCCCGGTCGACGCGCGTGCGGCCCTTCCGGTAGCGGACGACGCCGACGATCGCCAGCACCACGAGGGCGAGGACGATCGCCAGGAGCAGCGCGACGATCCAGGTCGCGGATGCCGGCCACGGCACCCGACCGAGGATCACGCCGAGGGTGAACGCGAAGGGGTCGCTGGGCAGCTCGACGCCGGTTCCGTCGAGCTGGTGCCCGAGGCGCACGGCCACGTTCAGTACGACGATCGCGGCCACGACGCCGCCGATACCCAGGAGGAGCATCAGCGTCTCCGCGCCGAAGCCGCCGGGGTCGCGGCGGCGGTTGTTCGGAGTGCTCATGACACCCTCTCCTCGTGCTCCTCGACCAGCTCCTCCACCGCACGCAGCGCGCGGCGGCCGGTGCGGGACTGTTCGTACCACCGCTGATTGGTGTCGCGGATCGAGCGCTCAGCCTCCGTCAGGCGAACCTCGACCGGGATACCCGGCCGAGTGCCGACCTTGACGAGGAACTTCCCGCGGCCGGGAGGGTCGACCTCGCGGCCCGACGCGGCGTCCCACGCGGGCGGGTCCTGCCAGCCCGTCAGTAGCTCTTGCTCGGCCTCCGAGAACGGGATGACGGTCGTCAGCTCCGGCATTTCGGTGTACGGCAGGCCGGCGCACATGACCATGCCGGCGCGCTCTACGAAGCCCTTCGCCTTCAATCGGTCCTCCTCTGGGAGGGCGCTCAGGTCGGCCATCGTGTGCGAAATCATCGCCGTGCCGACGCCCACCTGACGGTTCAGGCGGGTGAGGAAGTCGACGCGATCGACGATGCCGTTCCCGGCGCGCAGCGCGCGCCACAGCTCGTCCATGATGACGAAGTAGTGCCGGCGCGGTTCCAGCTCGGCATCCGCGAGGACGTTCGCGATGTTGACCGTCGCGAAGCCGTTCGACCAGCAGGCGAGCAGGGTCGCCGCGCGCAGATCGCCCTCAGCCTCACCGATGGCCGAAATGTCGTAGACCACCGGGCGGTCGAGCCGCATGGGGTTGGTGGTGTGCTTGGAGAACATTTCGCCCAAGCGGCCACCGCGGGAGAGGCTGATGAGCGACGCTTCCAGCCCGCGCGTGATGCGCTGATACTCCGCGAAGTCGCCGCGGTCGACGGCCACCTGGCGCAGCTCCTCCGGCCCTTCCTGCACGACGCGCAGCAGATCGCCCAGAACGGGGATGCCCTCGAAGTGGCGGTCGAGGTAGCGCAGCGCCTGGTCGACGATCGATTCCTCAACGTCGCTCGGCGCGGACTTGCGGAGGATCGTCAGCAGGGACGACACCATAGCCAGACGGCGGCCGTGAGCGTCCTCCAAGACCTCGCCGGCCTCCTTCTCGAATCCGGCGTCGACGAGCCGCTGAGCGGCCTCCTTCGCCTCGCCGGGGTCGAGGACGTTCAGATACCCGCGGCCGCGGCCGAGGGTGATGACCTGACCGCCGAGCGCGCGAATGACCTCCACGTAGTCCGGGCGCAGATCGCCCAGCACGAGAGGCTGCACGCCGTAGCCGGCGAGGCCGATCGCCATGCGGGCGACGGCCGTCGACTTCCCGAGGCCCGGCCTGCCAAGCACGAACAGCGACGGGTTGCTGATGAGCTTCGCGCGCTGGAACCACGAAATCGGGTCGCAGCACAACGTCGCCCCGGTGTGAATGTGGCGGCCGAGCGGGACACCCACCATCGGAGTGCCGGCACCGATCGAGTACGGCCACAGGCCACACACCTGAACGGTCGTGCCGCGCCACTCGGCGGGCGGCTGGATGAAGTTCGACATGCCGCCGCCGGGGCCGCTCCACCCGCGAGAGGTGAGAGCCCCGGCCGACGTCGACGAGCCCGCATCCGTGTTCTTCTGCCCGGTGCGCACGAACAGCAGCGCACCGACGATCACGAGCACGACGAGCCCGCCGAGGACGGCGAGGGCAATCTGATCCGGGGTCATCACACACGCTCCCTCAGCGCCGCAGGGACGGCAACGTGCTTGGTGAGCACGAGGCCCAGCGGCAGCGCGGCGGCGAAAGCGCTGTCCTGTGATCCGTAGACGGGCCGCAGGCGAAGCCGTGCCGTCGCGCCGAGGTTGTCGACCGCGGCGCGGGCGTCGGCCTCCTTGGCCGGGTCAAGCACCGTCGCGGTGACGAGGATGCCGAAGTTCACCAGGCCCGCGCCCGATGCCTCCTCCGATTCCGTCGCCTGAGCCGACCGCAGCGCGAGCGAGTCACGCGCGGCCGGCTTCCGCGTCGACGTCGCCTTGAACTCCGCAGCTCGCACGTCCGACTGCACGAGCGTTGCTGCCCGCGCCGGGTCGATCGGCTTGTAGAGCAGCGTCACGCGCTTGCGGGCAATGTCGCGGTGCGGAGCCAGCAGCCGGGCGAGGACGCCCGACTGCACGAGCCCGCGGGGAGCCTGAGTCATCGCCCACGTCACGGACTTGGCCGAGTCGTGCCGGTAGCCATCCCACCCGGCCTGCGCGGCCGTCGGGCCGACGTCGCTCCACCGCAGATCGGGCACTTCCCCGTCCGCGTGCGCGTCGTCGATGAGCGTCGCGGCGGCCGGGTCATAGGCGACCCGGATCGTCTCGCACAGCTCCTGCGCCGACAGCGGGTGCGCCGCACCGGCACCCGTCGCCTGCAAGCTCGCGGTCAGACCGGGGAGGCGAGCTGCGAGCTCACGCGCCATTTCGTCAGGCTTGCGCGGCTTGGCACCCTTCCGGGGTGCAGCCGCGAACGTCAGCGTCACGTACGCCTTCACCGTCGACGAGCCGGCGGGGTAGCTCAGCACTACCTCGCCCAGCATCGCCTTGGCGAAGTCCGGGCCGTCGGGGTCGGTGTTCGTCTCGACCTCGCGGCGCAGCCGGCGACCCGAGTCGGGAGCCGTCTCGATCGTGACCGCGGCCGCTTCCATGTTCGGCTCATCACCGAGGTTGCGCAGCCAGTGGCCCCAGTCGGCCACCCACAGGTCGACTTGCTCCTGGTCGACGAGCGCCGCGCCGTCAGGCTCAGTGCCGATCACGATCGAGTACGTCTTAGCGTGCGGCGAGTAGATCATCGCGAACGGCCGCGCGTAGGAGTCCTCGTGCTCGGAGAGCCGAGTCTGCGCACCGAGCCCCGGAAGCTGGTTCGTTCCCCAGTCGGAACGCCCCAGCGGCCCGGAGCGGTAGATGTTCGCCCGTCGACGCTTCGTCGACGTCCACGCGACCCGGTTCGCGGTGCGCGAGAGCACGCTGCGCCCGTCGCCGTCGCGAATGGTCAGCAGCAGGATCAGACCGCCGAACACCGCGGCGGTCACGAACGCCTGGATGATGCCCGTCGTCATCAGCACGACGATCACGATCAGCAGCGCAACGAACATCAAGCCCGTGCCGACCGTCCCGAGCCCGAGGAGGCCGGGCGAGGTCGGCTGACGCCAGTTCCCGTAGGTGCGCACGCCCCTACGGCTTGTCTCTACGGTCGCCATCAGCTCCCGCTCCCTTCACCTGTCGCTTGGTCACCAAGGTTCCGTGCGGCCCCAGTGGCCGCCTGTCCTGCCTGCTTCGCAGCGCCGAGGGCGACGCCCGCGGCCATACCGATCGGGCCGCCAGCGGCGCCGGCCGCGGCTCCCGCAGCAGCTCCACCCCCGGCAGCAGCTCCACCGGCCGCAGCGCCACCCGCGGCCGCGCCTCCACCAGCAGATGCCGCAGCAGCGCCCGTGCCACCAGCGGCCGCACCGGAGGACGCCTCCGCGCCCGTCGTGCCGCCACCGGCAGCGCTAGACGCCTGCGCAGCTTGCGGCGCCGACTGACCCCCGCCGTTCGCTCCCGACGGCCCCGTGGAGCCCGTAGACCCCGGCGAGCCGGTCGAGCCCGAACCGCCCGACGAGCCGCCGCCGGAACCCGTCGCCAGGCGACCCATCGAAGCCGCACCCGTAGGGAGGGCGGCGAGAGCAGCAACGCCGAGAGCGCCGCCGGCACCGGCCGACATGGCCCCCACGAGCGGGGTCACGAACCGCATCAGGGCGGGCATCGCGAACAGCGCGAGCACCATCAGGATCAGGCCCGTGAGAACGGCGATGAAGCCCGTCCCGTCGTCCTGGAACACGTTCGTTCCGGCGAGCTGGAACGCCGCGGCGTAGACAATCGCGGCCGCCGGCTTGTAGAGGATGAACGCCACCAGCCACCCGACGTTCTTCTTGAACCAGCCCTTACCCATCTCGGTGTTGGTGGCCGCCGCCGACAGCGGGAGGATGCCCGTCAGGATGACGAGCATGCCCCCGCGCGCGATCATCAGCACGATTTGGAAGGCCGTCGCGAGGATCGCGATCAGCCCCAGAATGATGATGAGCAGAGCGCCGAGCCCGCCCGTCGCCGGGTTCGTCGTCAGGGCGAGCAGGGTCGCGATGTTGTTCCCGAAGCACGCCGTATCCGTCCCGACGTCGCAGTTCAGCGCCCCGTTGAGAATCCACACGGAGAACGAGTCGAACGCCGACACGAGCAGCCCGACGATGGTCACGCCGGCACCCGCCACGACGATCAGAGTCAGCAGACTCTTGACCGTCTCCTTGCCGGGCTCCGCGCGCTGTTCCCACGCCATCCGAACGCCGCCGACGATGACAGACACGACCGCGGCTGCGCCCATGTACCACCACAGCGACGACTGCAGAAACAGCACCGCACCGCCCGCGCCCTGCGGCCCGTTCGGCAGCAGGCCAGATACCAGCGCCGTCGCGCCGCTGATGAGGAAGATTGCACCGAGGACGATCCCCAGTCGGCCCGCGGCCTGGAAGCCCTCACCGTTGCGCATCCGCGTAGCGATGAGAGCGCCGAGGAGGATGATCGAGATAGCCGCGAGCACGATCGCAATCCATGTGACCCAGCCGAGCACCTGAATGATGCCGTCAGAGTTCGGAGCGGTCGCACCCGCCGCGATCGACGAGCCTCCGCCCGTCCCGGTCAGGTTCGGCGTGCCGACGTTCACCCAGAGCGTGCCGAGCGAGGCGACAGCCTTTCCGAACGCTTCCATGACGGCATCCGCCATGTTCTGGATGGCATCACCGACGACGCTGTTTGCCCACTCGCCGGCCTTGCAGCCGAAGTCGAGCGGCGCGCATTCACTCGCGGCCATGTTCTACCCCTCCGTCCAGCTCACGTAACCCGAGAGGTCCGGCAGCTCAGCGAGGCGTGCAGGCTCAGGGTTCGAGGCGTCGAGCTTCCAGTCGCCGTCCGCCCAGACGAGTTCGAGGACAGCAGAGCCGTTGACGCTCTGGCCGTTGCTGCTGCCGCGGAACGCGATGTCGACACGAGCGGACTCGCCGTCGTACGCGAGCATGCGGAAGCCGGCGATAGACGCCCGCACGTCAGACGGTGCCGCCGCTCCCTGAGCGTTGAGCAGGGTGTCACGGTACGGGCCATCCGTCAGGGCGTACTCGAGAAATGCCTGTCGCTGTTCGGCGGGTCCGAAGCCGATGATCGTCACGTTTGCGGCTGCGAACAGCGCACCCTCAGGCGAGTGCTGGAAGCAGTACGGGTAGCCCTCCGGGGCCGTCTCGCCCGGCCCCGCCGCGGGAGAGGTCGGGAAGGCGTAGACGTCCTGGAACCGCCATTCGGCGGCGGGAGCCGTCGTCACCGTCCCGGACAGCTCCTCGCCCGCCAGGCCACAAACGCTCGCGCCGCCCGCAACCCCGGAGGGCTCCGGGGTAGGGGCGGCGCTGCTTGTGGCGCTGGACGACGGGTCGGGAGCCGGCGGCGCGGCGTCGTTGTCCCGGTTCAGGTTGAGAACCGTCAGGACGATGGCCGTCACGATGAGCGCGGCCACCACGACCGCCCCGACGATGAAGCCGGGGCGGGTGAATGGGTTCTGCTGGGTGTCGTCGTCCTCAGCCATGACGGCTCTCCTCTCAGGCCCCGGCGAGGATGCCGACGAGAGCGGCACCACCACCGATCACGATCGCTCCGGCCATCGGCCAAAGGATCTTCGGCAGGGCATCGTGGCCCTCGCCGCGGCGGAAGCTGACGGCGATGAGGATGCCGCCGACGATGATCGCGCCGCCGACGACGACGTAGCCGATCCACTTCAGCCAGGACAGGATGATGGTCACGCCTTCGGTGCCCGGAGGCTGTACGGGGTCCGGGTCGGGGATGACGCCGGCGAAGTTCACGGCGGTGTCGGCCGCCGCGTGGAACACGTCGATAACGGACATGCTGTTGCCTTTCAGTTCAGGGTGCCGGCGGCACCGAGGATTGCGGTCAGCTCGTCGACGAGACGCTGAGCTTCACGCGGAGAAGATGAGAGAGCCGGCGGCTCCCCCACACGCCATGCATCGACCCACGGCACCGACCAGGTGCGCGGGACTCCCCCGCTGACGACCTGCATCAGGTCGCGCAACGAGCGAGGCAGTCGACCAGGTGCGTCAGCCATGACGACCAGGCCCAAGACTTCAACAGACGGGACGAGCCCCGCGGCCCACTGCCGCATCGCGGCCTGCGCTGCGCGCAACCCGCGGGCGTCCGACCGTGCGACGAGGACCGTCCGTGCGGGCGTCGTCGAGGCGGTACGCGGCCACGAGTGGCCCGCCGCCTGCGAGCCCGGCATGAGCGCCGCGAGCGTCGACTCTCCCGCTCCACCGTGTGCACCTACCCACCACAGCGCAGCCGTGGTGTTGCGGTCATAGATCGGCAGCTGGTCGACGCGATCCGGCGCGGGGATTCCTCGCTGCGGAGCCACCGGCCCGAACGTGTCGGGCACGGCCGCGATCGGAGCCGCCTCGGTAGGCGGCGGCGTCGTCGGCCGAGAAAGCCACGGGTTGAGCGGGTCGCTCATGTTGCCCCCCTAGGTACAGTGAGATTCACCCTAATAAGGGAATCCTACGCCCAAGCGCCCAAACAAGGAAGGGTGAACCCGAATGAACCTGAACCTATACAAACATGCCCTAACCGGTACACTAGGACCGTGGAGCCAACAGGAGGTCTCACCGTGAGCAGCGGCAGCGAGGCGTGTGACGCGCTCGATCGCCTATTCGAGCAGAGCCCTCCGACGCTCGGCCCCACCGAAGTAGCAGAACGACTCGGAGTCTCTAACAAGAGCGTGTACACGTGGCTCCGCGAGGGACTGATCCCCGGTTACAAGGTCGGCTCGACGTGGTTCATCATCCGCGACGAGCTGAAAGACACCTTGCGTCGGGGTGCGAATGTCCCTCGCGATACCGGCCCGGTCGTCGTCATCAACTCAGAACGGCACGAAGGGGACTGACATGCGGAAGATCGGGACGGCGCTACTCATAGTCGTCACCGCGGCGGCCCTGACCGCCTGCACCGGCCAGAACGACGCGCCCGCGCCGACCCCCAGCGCCAGTAGCACCGGCCCGATCTATCCCGACCTTGACCAGTTCACCCCGGCTCCCGAAGGCCTCATCGACGAGGACAGCGGAGAGACGCACGGCCCCCGGCCCGTGCCTACGTGGGATGACGAATCGCGCGAGAGCGCCACGGCGGCCGCGGTCGCCGTGATGACCGCCTATGCGCGGCCCGATCTTCCGTTCGAGCAGTGGTGGGCAGGCTTGCAGCCGCTCCTCGACAACAAGGCCACGCAGGACTACGCCTACATGGACCCCTCGCGCATCGTCGCGACGAGCGTCACCGGCCCCGCCGTCATCACCGACGACACGAGCGCTTACGTCGCGTTCGTCGACGTCCCCACCAACGCCGGCACCTACGGCGTCGTGCTCAGCCGTGCCGACGCCGACTCCCCGTGGCTCGCGGGGCGCTTCATCCTCCCCGAAGGGGTGAACTGATGGCAGCGCCCAAGGGCAGCGCCGCCCACGCGATCGCGGCGGTGCCGCTCCTCATCGTCGGCTCCCTGTTCGGGCTCCTTCTTGTAGGCGACGACGACTGTGGGCCGAGCGCCGGCAACGGCGGATCGAGCGTCTCGATCGATCCCGCATCCGTCCCCGAGACGGAGATTGCCGGCTACGGCCACGAGCAGCTCGTGAACGCCGCATATGTCATGCAGGCGGGCAAAGACCTCGGCCTGAACGCCCGCGATCAGACCATCGGCGTCATGAGCGCGATGGGCGAATCCAGCCTGCGAAACATCGACTACGGCGACTGGGAAACCGGCGGGGTCACCAACCCCGACGGCACCCGCACGACCTCGATCGGCCTGTTCCAGCAACAGGACGGATGGGGCACCCGCGAGGAGCGCCTGGACCCGTACATCTCGTCGACGAAGTTCTTCAACGCGATGACCACGAAGGTTCCCGACCGCGAGTCGCTGGAACCGACGATCGTCGCCCACCGCACTCAGGTGAACGCCGACCCGTACCACTACACGAAGTTCTGGGACGGCGCGGTGCAGATCGTCGAGGGCCTGAGCGGTGTCCGCACCGGCCTCGACTCCGGCGACGGCAGCGCCAGCGGCGGCACATGCGCGGGCCTGCTTCCCGGCGAAGTCAGCGCCGAAGGTTGGGCCTCCCCCGGCGCCGGCCCCGTCAGCAGCCCCTACGGCATCCGCATTCACCCGATCTACGGCACGCAGCGACTCCACGCCGGCACCGACCTTGCCGGCGGCGGCTGCGACGGCCCGATCTGGGCCGCACAGGACGGCGTAGTGACGTTTCGCGGCTTCGACGACTCCGGCAACGGCACAATCTCGATCGACCACGGCGGCGGGGTCACCACCCGCTACCTCCACATGTACGACTCCGGGATGCTCGTGCAGACCGGCGACAAGGTGAAGGCCGGCCAGCAGATCGCTCGCGTCGGCAGCAGCGGTGAATCCACCGGATGCCACCTGCACTTTGAAGTGCGCGTCAACGGCGAGAACGTCGACCCCGCGCCCTTCATGGCAGAGGTCGGCATCCAGCTCCGACAGTAGATCAGGAGACGACCATGAGCAGCATCGAAGTAGCCACGTTCCCCAAGATCGCGGCGCGCACGTTCGCGAACGGATCGGGAGAGGTCACGATCAACGGCACGTCGCACCCGATCGAGACGACCACTCTCGAGGATGCTCGCGCCGCGATCCTCGCTCGCGTGGCCGACACGGCCACGAAGATGCAGCGCCCCGTGCGCGTCACCACCAGCGGCCCCGACGGTGAGTGGCCGCTGATCGTCCACCCCGACGGCAGCGTAGAGCCCGATGAAAGCCTGCCCGCACGGCCTGCGCCGATCGAGGACGTCGCGCCCGTTGTCGAGTCGACGCCCGCGCCGATCGACCAGGTTCCCGCACCCGCCCCCACGCCGGAGGTTCCGGCGTTCGCGCCCGCGCCCGACGTCCCGGCCGCAGCGCCGGCCCCCGCGGCCGACGGCAATGCGTGGGTGCGCCAGGCTCCCGCCCCGGCCACCGAGTACCCCAGCCGACGCGAGGCCCGACAGTCGTTCCTCACGCACGAGCAGATGGAGGAACCGGCAACCCAGGGATGGCGCGGAGCGCTCACCCGTGCCGGCATCCGCATGAGCCCCAGCGAATCCGAGCGCGCCGAGCGCTCGGACGTGCTCGCCGTCTCCCAGCACTGGCCCGGCCCCCGCACGATCGCCGTCGTGAACGGCAAGGGAGGCGCGGGCAAGACCCCGACGACCGTCCTCCTCGCGGCCGTGTTCGCCCGCCACGGCGGCGCAGGCGTGCTCACGTGGGATAACAACCAGACCCGCGGCACGCTCGGCTGGCGCACCGAGCAGGGGCCGCACGAGGCGACTCTGCTTGACCTCCTCCCCCAGGTCGACCGGCTCCTGAGCACCGGGGCGCAGTCCGCGGACCTGGCCCACTACGTCCACCACCAGACCCGCGACCGGTTCGACGTGCTCCGCAGCAAGCCGATGGCCCTCGCGCACGAGCAGCGCGTCGAGCCCAGCGACGTCGACGCGATTCACGCCGTCGCCGCGAAGTACTACCGGCTGATCTTCATCGACTCCGGCAACGACGAGTCCGACCCGATGTGGCTGCGCATGATCGACCACGCCGACCAGCTCGTGGTTGCCACGACCACCCGCGACGACCACGCCGAAGCCGGCGCGCTTCTCCTCGAAGCCCTCGCAGAGCGCGACGCCGGTTCGGCCGAGCTGGCGCGGGATGCCGTCGTGATCGTCAACCAGGCCGACCCGAAGTCCACCGCCGCCGACCTCGCGCGCGTGGCCGACGGCTACCAGTCCCTCGCGCGCGAGGCCGTCACCGTCCCGCACGACCCGGCGATGGTCGACGGAGTGCTGCGCTTCGGCTCCCTGCGCCCCCAGACGCAGCGTGCGTGGCTCGCAGCGGGCGCGGCGGTCGCCCGCGGGCTATGAACGCCACACAGCCGCTCACAGGGCTGCATCGCGTCCCTGAGTGGCCCCGGCTCGCCGCCACCGTCACACACGACGGCACAGGAACCCTCACGATCAACGGCGTCAGCCGCGCGTGCGCGGCCGAGTCCGTCGCAGCGCTCCGCACCGGCATGATCGCGCGCGCCGTGGCGATCGGCACCCAGCTACGCCGCCCGATCCGCCTCGACGTGACCGAGGACGGCCGCACACACGCCCTCGCAGTGCGCCCCGAGGGCTACGTGCAGCTCATCGGCGCCGACGGCACCATTCCCGCCCCCGACGGCCTCAGCATCGACGAGGGACGCTGCCGCGTCTGCCGCCGGCTACAGCCGGTGACCTCCGCAACGTGCGTCCAGTGCGGTGTCGACGAACCGCTGCGCGTTGAGGTCGCTCCGCCGGCCGAACCGAACACCGTCGCACCCCTCGCGGCCGCGCCGGTCACCCGGCCGAGCCCCGTCGAGCTCGATGAGCTCGACGAGCTGCACGACGTCGAGCACACACGCATCAGCCGGCGCGCAGCGGCCTCCGCAGCGCCTCCCGCGCCCGTCCTGCACCTGGCGTTCAACACTCAGCGCAGCGTCGACGCCGGCCCGCACGTCGTCATCGGCCGCAACCCCGAGCCCGTCGACGGACGCGAAGCGCTCACCGTCGTCACGCCTGGACGGATGCTCTCGCGCACCCACGCGACGATCGACGTCGACGACGCCGGGCGCATCGTCGTGACCGACCTCGATTCCGCGAATGGCATCGAACTGCAGTCGGCCCCGCCGCACTGGCTTACGCCCGGCGAGCCCACCGTCATTCCCGACGGCGCGACGATCCTTCTGGGCGACGTCTACTGCACCGTCGCACGGTCGCAGTGACCTACGCCCGCCGTCGGCGCGTCGCCGCAGTGTTTATGCATAATCCCGGCACGATGGCCCTATGAGCGACTACGGCCGACGCGCGCGACGTCCCAACGACGCGCCGACGGTCCTGCTACAGGGCCGTGTATCCCCCACCGCACGCGACGACGTGCGCGAAGCAGCCGAGGCATCCGGCGTCACCATGTCGTACTACCTCGACGCGCTCATTACGAAGCTCGTCAGCGAGAACGGCGGAATGCCGCTCGTTGACCCTCCCGCGCGGGACCGCGCGAACCAGCTCGATATCCCCGGGGAGGCCGCGACCAGAGCCGCATAACAAGCAAGCCCCCGCCTCTACGAGACGGGGGCCAGAGCTAAGTGCCTGATCTTCTGAGTTTGGCGACCGGTAGATCAAGGCAATCCCAAGAACCGGCAGACAGGGCCGGGGCCTTGTCATGTCCTAGATCTAGGAAGTTGGTGCCATCATAGCGCGCCCGGATGCAAAGCGATATCGCAATCGCGACGGCGAGTCGTGGGCGCTCACCGTTGCGGTGAGCCCGCGCCCCCGCGTGCGCGTGGCCGTCGTCGACGCCTACGGGACGATCGCGAACGAGTACCGCGATCGCGCGATCGGCGCCGTCGCCCCTGAGCGCCCGTGGGCGGTCTACCTCGCCGGCCCCGATCAGCGGTTCCGCCTCCTCGCGTTCGACCTCGACGCCCACGGCGACCCCGCGGCCGCAGCTCGCGACGCCGACGTGCTCTCCGGCCTCCTCTCCGACGTCGGCCTGTCGCACGTCCTCTGCGAGTCCGGGCCGACCGGCGGCCGCCACCTATGGGTCGGCCTGGCCGAGTCCGTCGGCGCCGAAACCGTCGCGACCCTCGCCCGTCTTGCGCGGCACCTGTGCCCCACCCTCGACCTCTCTCCGCTCACCAACCCCGTGACGGGCTGTGTACGGCCCCCAGGAGCGCCCCACCGTGCCGGCGGGCACTCCACCGTCCTCCGGGGCGACCTCGACGCGCTCAGCGCGCCCACGGCCACCGCCGCACAGGTGCGCGCGCTCGTGAGCCTCCTCGCCGGCCTCGTCGACGACACCGAGCCCGCTCGCACCATCGACCCGCACGCGCCCCTCCCGCTGGACGCCCACGGGCGTCTGCACCTGGTCGGCCCGCGCCGCCAGCTCCCCGCCGTCAGCGCCGCAGCGCTGCACGAGACGCCCACCGACGCCTCAGCGACGCTCTGGCGCGTCCTGATCGGCGCAGCGGCCGCCAGGTGGCGGCACGCCGACGTCACCGCCCTCGTCGACACCGAGCCTGGCCTAGAGCACGTCCGCAGCCGCGTCACCACCCGCGGCCGCGTGAACCGCCCCCGCGGCGAACAGCGCCGCGTCCTCGCCCGCCAGTGGGACAAGGCCGTGCGCTACGTCGCGGCCAGTGACCGCCAGATCGGGGACGATCCCACGTTCGACCGTCGCGCTGACGCGATCGCTGCGCACGTGCGCGACGTCCAGCAACGCGCCGACGCCGCAGCCGGCCGCTGGGCCCGCGGAGGCGGCCCCGCTGATCGCCGCATCCTCGACGTGCTGTGCGCTCTCGCCCTGCACGCCCTCAGCGGCTCTCTGGAAGCCGATACCCGCCGCCTGGCCCTACTGGCCGGTGTCGGCCGCGAGACGGCCAGGACGGCGCTGCTGCGCCTCTCCGAGGACGGATGGATCGCCCAGACCGCGGCCGCGGACGGACCCCGCGCCGCTCACTGGACAATCGACCCTCAGAGCGCTCTCCACAGCAACTTGGATCATGCCCGGTCACAAGCGAACCCGCGCCCCCCTGGGGCCGGGGCCGCTGAGAGAACGGCGATCCTCGCAACGCTCCGCGCACGAACAACGGATGCCGCACACGACCTGTTCACCGCTACCCGCCCTGCGCTCGGGCACCTGGCCGGGAACCTCTACGCACGAATCGACACCACGGCTCGCCCCCTCGACGAACTTTCCCCCCTGATCGGCGCCGACCCGCTACGCACCCGTCGACTGCTGGACCGCCTCACCTACGCCGGCATCGTCGAGCGCGCCCGTGACGGCTGGCACCGCGTCGACGCGCTCCCCCTCGACGTGGCCGCCGAGCGCGCCGGAGTCGCCGGGCGACTCGACGCCCGCGCCACCCGCTACCGCGTCGAGCGCGAAGCATGGGCCTGGTGGAAGGCCGAGGAGGCGTGGATGCACGCACCCCGTCGACCCGACGCGAAACGTCGACCGAGCCGGGGGCAGCTCTCCCTCGTCCCCGACGACGGCACCCACGCCTACGGCCCGCACCCGCGCCGACCCGATGGCCGGCTGGACTACGCCGCAGCTCGTCGCATCATCGTCGAGGAGCGCGAGGGAACGGCCGTGCGGCCGTACGACCGCAACGCCGACGGAGATCTCCGCTCGAGAACCGTCGTCGACGCCGCCGACGCCGAAGCCGTCGACGCGGAATGGATCGATCCCGGCTACTGCGCCCACGGGATGACGATCGGCGTCAGGTGCCGGTACTGCGACGGCCCCGCCACCAAACCGAACGACACACCACGACGGCGAGTCGCCTAGCGACGATCCGCTGCGCGGAGGCGAGCCCCCGGCTCGCTGGTCGAGCCGGCGATGCCGGCGCTGTCAGGGCCTTCGGCCCGTTCTTTTGCCGTGAAGCCTTCGGCAGCATACGGTCGGCCAACCTCCATGCAAGCGGCTGCGCCGCCGGCTCCTCCGAGACTTTCGGCACGCGGTCGCTTCGCTCCCTCACATCGCGCCGAAACTCTCTCCCCCACCGCCTCCGGGTTGCACTCCGGCCGCCCTCCCTAGCGGCGGTAACCCGCCTTCACGGCAAAAAAACGTGGGGGTGAGACAGACGCAAATAGTACTAATCCCGTTAGGTGGAGGTTCCGAACATGGCACGCACAGTCAAGAACACCAAGAGCCCCGAGGAGCGTCGCGCCGAGGCCGAGGCCCTGCAAGCGACGATCGCGGAACAGGTCGAGGCGCTGCGCGAGTCCGAGACGTGGGCGCGGTTCCTGACCTTCGCGCAGTCGTTCCACCGCTACAGCCTGGGAAACCTGCTGCTGATCTTCGCCCAGTGCCCCGAGGCGTCACACGTCGCCGGTTACCGGACGTGGCAGAAGCTCAACCGCCAGGTGCGCAAGGGCGAGCGCGGAATCCGCATCTTCGGCGGCCGCGACGTGCGCGAGACGGTCGAGAACGAGCAGACCGGCGAGGAGGAGGAACAGCGCCGAGTGCGATTCTTCCCGGTGTCCGTGTTCGACATGGGACAGACCGACCTCATCGACGAGGAAGCGGGCGACCCGGCCGACATTGCGCGCCAGCTCACCGGAGACGACCCCGCGGGCATCTTCGACGCCGTGGCCGACTACCTCACCGGCAAGGGCTGGACCGTCGAGCGCGAGCAGATCGCCGGAGCCGCCAACGGATACACCACCACCGACGGCACGCAGCGCGTCGTCATCGACGCGGACCTCTCCCCCGCTCAGGCAGCCAAGACCGCCCTTCACGAGGCCGCCCACGTCATCCTGCACGCCGAGGAAGATCACGCCGAGTACGTCGAGCACCGCGGGATCAAGGAAACCGAGGCCGAGAGCGTCGCCTACATCGTCGCCGGGATTCTCGGACTCGACACCAGCGCCTACAGCGTCGGCTACGTCGCCGGGTGGAGCAAGTGCGAGGCCGAGACGATCAAGGCCACCGCGGCGAACGTGCTGCGCACCGCGCACGCCCTGGCCGATGCGATCACAGAGCCCGAGCCCGAGCCCGTCGCCGCGTAACCCAAATAGTACTAATCCCGTTAGGAGAAGGTCATGCACGGAGAGTCGACCCTGTTCGATATGGCCGAGTTCGAGCGCGAGGCCGTGGCCGCGATGCCCTGGGAAGGCGTGCCGCTGCGGTACGTCACCGAGTACCACCACCCCGACGACCTCGCGGCCGCGTTCGAGCGCTGGACCGGCGAACACGGGAACTTTGGATGCCTGATGCGCTCGCACATGTGGCACCGCGCGTACTTCGGTCGGCAGGACGTCGCCGCCAGCGACGAGGCCCACGAGCTGCACATGCTCAACGCCGACACCCGGTGCGACCTCGCAGAGCACGACCACAGCGCCGACCCGCTCCCCGGCGGGCTGATGTACCAGGCGAATTGCCCGCCCTGCCGCTGGCACGTCATCACCGAGCACGAGAACGAGGCCGTAGAAGCCTGGCAGGACCACGCGATGCCCGGATGGCGAGCCCTGCCGATCCTGCCGACCAAGCTCAGCACCGCCGACGAGAAGAAGGCCCGCGCCGCTGCGGCCAAGTGGTGCGCAGAGAACTACCCCGCCGAGTGGCAGCGCCCCGGCGCACCCGTCATCACTCGACGCGGCCCGTACGGCGGCCGCCACGTCGGCGGCCGCTCCCCCTTCGGCGGCTACGACCTCGCCGCCCCCAACAACTGACCCGAATAGTACTAATCCCGTTAGGAGAACCACATGCACACCCTGACCCCAAGCGACGTCGCCGCGCTGCTGGACGACCTCGCGCAGCTCCTCCCGTTCCCGACGATGATCTACACCGACATGGGCGCGGATAGCTGGACTCCTCAGCTCTACTTCGGCCCGGTCGACCCATCGTCAGACCTCCCCGAGCACCGCGCCGGGATCGACGCCGACACCGTGCGCCCCGTGTGGTGGATCGACCTCGACGGCGGAACCCGAACGATCCTCCTCGACGAAGTGACCCCCGACGACGTGTGCAACGTGGCCGCCCGGATCGCAGCCTCCCAGCAATGCGAGTGACCCTATTAGTACTGTTCCCGTCGCCGTCGCGTGTGGCGGGAACAGTACTGTTCCCCGACCAGGTGCCCCAGCTCACGACCACGGCGGCCGACACCGGACGGAGCCGGCGCCGGCTAACGGACGGCCGGGACGGAGCCGGCCGACTGCCAGGGCCTATCGGCCCGTTCTTTTGCCGTGAAGCCTTCGGCAGCATACGGTCGGCCAACCTGCGCGCCAGTGCTTTCGCGGCATATCCTCCCTCGCTTCGCTCAGTCCGGTATTCCACGGTCACGGGCACTCCGGCCGGCTCTCCCTAGCGGCGACAAGTCGCCTTCACGGCAAAAAAACGAGTGGGGTGGGAGGATCACGAAATGGAAGCGCTAACCGTCTACACGACCGGTCCCCAGTGTGGGAAGTGCCGGATGACGAAGATGATGCTGGACAGCAAGGGCATCCCCTATGTCGAGGTCAACATCACCGAGCACCCCGAAGCGCGCGAGTACGTGACCGAGGAACTGGGCTACACCGTGGCCCCTGTCGTCGTGGTCGACGATGACGATCACTGGTGCGACCTCCGACCCGATCAGATCGAGCGCGTCGCCGCTCACTTCGCAGCCTGACCCCGTTACCCCAAATAGTACTAATCCCGTTACAGGAGGAATCATGAGCGATCGCAACCTGACCCCGTATGACCGTGGCACCCGCTTGGAGCCGCAGCTCTGGCCGCTCGGGGACGCCCCCGACAGCTACGGGCGCGTGGACTTCGACGACGAGGAGTCGCGAACGATCCTGACGGCCTACGTTGAGCGCGAGGGCGACGGCTACGCCATGCACGTGCACGGGATGGCCGAACCGCTGAGCCTCGTCGTCGACGGCGGCGGGCGGGTTGTCCCGGTCGACCGCGAGCTGTGCGAGGGAATCGACATGCTGCTGAGCATGGCTCGGCGCGGCCGCGAGGACTTCGAGCACCAGGCCGCCTATGGCGACTACACCGCCGAAGAACGCGCGACGGCCGATCGCCTGTGGCTGCTGGCCGAAACGGTCGGAAAGCTGCTGGCCGAAGAAGCTAAGAAGGCTTGACCCTCAGTAACCCTAATAGTACTATTAGAGTTACACGGAACTAGAGATGATACGGAACCAGGACGCGACATGCAGAACCTCATCATCACCAAGCTGGCCGACCTTCACGCGGGCGACCGCATCCTGAGCTGGGACGGGCGGCCCTACCGCCCGGCGCGGATCGTCGCGCAGCGCCTCGGCTACATCGGGGCGGGGAGTGTCCAGGGCGTGCGCCTCGTGAACCCCCACCCGACCAGCGACGTCGAGCACGTGCTGTACCCGTCGCAGATGGATGGCCGGCGATTGGAGGTCGAGCGTCCTTAGCTATCCCCTTGTACCCCCATTCCCGCTAATAGTACTGTTCCCACTACCGGGACGAAACCGAAGGAGCACATCATGAGCTACATCACCCGCACCGGCAACCTCGCCGCAACGCCCACCCTCCGCGAGGGGGACAACGGGCCGTACACCTACGCCCGCGTCCTCGTCAGTGATCGCATCCGCCAGGAGGACGGCAGCTACACCGACGGCCCCACCGTCGCCTACGACGTCGCCGTGAGCGGCAACCAGGCGCAGAACCTCGTCGAGGCGGCCGAGGAGTCGGGGAACATCCGCGTCACGTTCTCCGGCCGCTACCGCGTCACCGAGTACAAGGGCGACCAGGGGAGCCGCTTGCAGCACGAGGTCCGAGCCGACGAAATCGCGGTGAGCCTGCGCGGGCAGAGCGTCCGCGTGGTCGGCAAGCCCTCGACCGCCGACCAGGGCGACGACACCCCGTTCTGATCCCGCACTCAGGGGTGCGCCTCCACCGTGGGGCGCACCCCTAACAGGGCTCATCCCAATCGGGGGTGTAGGAGTTGGGGTCTGAAGCCGCCGGTCTCGAGCAGGCTTCGGGCGATGTAGTTAGTCAGGTTGCGGAACCCG
>NZ_JACHXY010000005.1 GCF_014192415.1 Microbacterium proteolyticum | reverse complement strand
TGATCAGCTCCCACGCCTCATCTGTGATGACATCTCGCGACACGCTTCAAGGATCGCCCCGCCCCTGCGGAACAGGATTTAGCAACGCGCCCTAGGGCGCGAAGCTGTGCGTTGCGGACAGCCTGTGTCTCCGGCTGCCCTGCGGTTGCGGGTGCCGCCTCGGAGACGGCGAGCTCGAGGTCAGCGGGGCGCTTGCGTAGCAGCGCGTATGCCTGTCGCGTGCAGATGCGGACGAGCCAGGCGCGGACCGCGGAGCCGTCGCGGAGGTTCGCCATCTCTCGCCACGCGATGACGAAGGAATCTTGCACGACGTCGTCCGCCTCGGTCGCGCTTCCCACGATGCGGGTGATGAGCACGCGCAGGAGGGGCGAGTGACGGCGCACCAGAACAGCAAAGGCCGCGGTGTCACCGGCGACGCATCGAGCCACGAGGGTCTCGTCTGCGGAGGCCAGCAACGCTGCGCTGACGCGGTCTGAGGTCACCGCCCAACTTTGTCACACCTTTTTTGTGACGATATGGCTGGTGGCGTGCTCTTACTTGTAGAGCAACCCAGATTGCTCCCGCGGCACGGCCGCAACCTTGACGCGACCTCTACTGCACCAGAAGGACTTCAATGGGCCAGCTGTTCTACGGCACTGACCACCAGCCCCTCCACATGGACGACCGGCTTCTCAACTACCTGCAGGTCGTCATCGCGACCAAGATGCGGCGTGGGGAATCGTTCACGATGACCTGGACCCCCGCGGCTGGGGCGGACACCGGCCGCGTCACCCTGTGGCTGCAGCCAGCGATCCAAATGCGCTTCTCTTATGACACAGTCGAGCCGCACCGCCTCAACCCTCTCTACCTCAAGTTCCTCGCCAACCAGGCGAACTCCTCCGGAGGTGTCATGCTGAGCGCCACGCACTGGGAAGAGCAGGAGCGAGCGCACGGCGAAATGGCCACCAAGCGATGACCCCTCCCCACCGCCGCCCGTCGTCGACCGCCCGGTCACGCCACACGAAACCTCGCCCGGTTCCTAGCCGACCACCCCTGGGATCGACTTGGGCCGGGACGGCCGAGAAGGCACCAAGTCTCACTCAGCGACCGGCTGGCTCAGGGTTCGTCTCGTGAGCACTTCAGACGCAGACGCCGCGAAGACGGCGAAGGACCACACGAACCGCGCGACCGACGCGTTGCGACGCGACAACGGGTCCTGCACGGGTCAGGGTGACAATCGCGGGGCAGCGGAGAAAGTGGGCGACACAGTCTCGCTGGCTGTCGACGCCACGTCAGAGCCAGCGACAAACGCCATCGACATAGTGCTCGCAGCAACCACGCGAGCAGGCATCACCATCCGCCGAAACCTGCGACGGACCATCCTCACCACCGGGGCAGTCGCTCTTGCAATCGCTGCCGCGATGGCGCTCCTCCGGCGCCGTTGAGATCCCGCACCACCAACAAGGAACAAGACTCATGACCTCCAACACCAGCGACTCATCCCAGCTCTCCTCCAACCCTGACGCCTTCGAAGGGGCTGGCGTCGAGGTGCCCACCTCAGAAAGCGGCACTGAGAAGTCTGGCGGCCTCGGCAGCGACGGCACCATCCCGCCCCACCCGAACGGAATCGCCGCAGGACACTCCGACACCGCCTCTAATTTCAACCCCGAAGAGGACGAGGACGCGGACGTCTGATCGCACGGTCAGGCCCCACGGGAACGATGCGGCCGACTTGGACGTCAATTCTCTGCATCATTCTGTGGTCCGCAGTTATCGTCTTCGGGGTCCTCGGCGTCGCACTACTCGCGGCCAGGGCGTTCGTCGGTGTGGCTGCGGTCCTCTTTGCTCTCATCCTCATACCACCCGCCCACGTCACAACTCGACGAATGGAAGAGGTTTTATGTGAGTAGTAGGCCCGGAGAGTCTTTGAATGACGGGCTCGATGTTCGCAAACTGACATAACGTAGATTACCGGCGTTTGCTCGGTACCGTCTTGCCGCAAAAACTGCCGGGTGTGAGCGGTCCTCACGGTCCGACGCCACCGCGCATGTGGGTACGCATGAGTATCGACCAGACGACGTTTTCCCGCACTCGGCAGTCCTACGAGCTCGTGCGGATCATCACGGTCAACGAGCCGGTGTCCGTGCTGCGCGTTACCGTCCGGGTAGACGCCTAAGCTGAGCAGTCGCGCGCCCTCGTCGAGCGGTTCAACGGAACGCGCTGGAGCGAGGTGGTGACGCGACCCGGCTCTGCTTTTCACAACGCGATGCCGTCTTACGCCTCACGTGATGACGACACCCACCGGCATGCCGCCCGCGAGATCGCCGAGCCGCTCATCGACCTCGCCGCCCGGATCATCGCGGAGGCACAGCGTCTGACCGCGGCGCTCCCGACGCTTGCCGGTGGTCGCTTCTCCCCCTCCGTTGGGTGTCATGGTGTACCGGCACTCGCCTATTGGGGTGGTAGACATGGTCGACATACACGCGCATACTTGAGTGGTAGACATGGTACACATGGAGGAACGATGACTACTCTCGCACCCGAAGACCCGCAGCGGCGACAGGAAGAGCAGGCCGCGAACCTGCTGAAGGACCTGTTCGGCAGCAAGATCGACGCGCTCGTGCGCGGCGGCGTGAAGGTCAGCGTGATCACCAAGCCCGAGACCGTCATCCAGGACATTGTCGACCGCCTCGGTGTGACGAAGAGCCCCTGGGCAGACATCGTCGGTCCCTGCTACACCAGCGGCAGCCTCCAGCGCGAGCTCGGCGTCGAACGCGGCGCGGTTTCTCGTGCCGTGAAGGAGTTTCGCGCACTCCGGCTCCCGACCGCCGATGGCCGCAACCTCTACCCCGCCTTCCAGGTCCGCAACCGACAGCTCGTGCCGGGCTTGAAAGAGGTGCTCACCGTGTTGCAGTCCGGCATCGACGACCCCTGGACGTGGGCGCAGTGGCTCAACACTCCCCTGGCGGACGAGAACGGCGAGGACCAGCCGCGCGCCATCGACCTCCTCGCCAACGGGGATCTGGAGACCGTGCTCGTCGAGGCGCGCCACGACGCAGCGGCCTGGGCCGCGTGACCGCCTCGCAGAGCGCCCCGCCGGCCGGGGTAGTCCTCAGCGCGTTTCCGGAGGCCACCCTGGCCGCGGGCGCTCCGATGTACCGCTCCCACGGAACAGCGCACGGAGCCTGGTACTACGACAATGGCGTGGAGGGGCGGTTCAACCTGCACGGCGCCCGTGGGACCTGCTGCACCGCACTAAGCGTGGACACGGCGGTGCGAGAGAGGATCCGTGGTCGAGTGTCGCGGAAAGGCGTGGTGTCGCGCGCCCTCGCTGACTCCTTCGTCGTCTCCGTCGTCAGCGCGCCCACCGAACACCGATGCGCTGCGGTGAACGACGTCGCCGCAGCCGAGCACGGCATCGTGCGCGAGCTGACGACCATGTCGGACTACTCGATCCCGCAAGCGTGGGCGCAGGCGTTCGAGGACGCAGGCTACGACGGCGTCCTCTATGGCTCGGCATTCACCACGGGAAGCCCCGACGCCTACGCGCTCTTCGGCGACGCCGGCGCACCGAGCGCACATGCCGGGCACACCGCGACTCGCCATCTGAGCGGCGAAGACGCGTGCCGGGCGCTCGGCTGGACCGTCGCGAACACCCCGGTCACCGGAGGTATGAACATCGTCTGACGGGGTGCGGCCCGACACTCGCTGCGGCGCCGCCATACCGGCATTCGGATGGGTGCGAGCTGGTATCCGCGGGTATTTGGTGAGGTTCGACCCGACGTTGAAGGTTGGAAGCTACTCCCCTGTCGCGGCATACTGAGTTGACAAAGTTGACACCCCCGCTCCAGCGTACGGGTTGACGGAGTTGACGGGGAGGGTTCGGTGTCGAGCGACCAAGACGAACACCAACGGGAGAACGCGGCCACCGACGAGCTCCTCGAGGCTATACGCGCCCGGCTCGAGCGCCTCATTCGCGACGGGGCGAAGGTCAGCGCGCTGGGCTCCCCCGACACCGTAGCCGCCGACATCGTCGCCCGCCTCGGCCTCGTCAAGAACCCATGGGCGGACATTGTCGGCCCGTGCTACTCGAGCGGTGGGCTTCAGAAAGAGCTCGGCGTCGGGCGTGCCGCCCTCTCCAAAGCCGTCCGTGAGCGCCGCGCCCTCCGCCTCGACACTTCCGACCAGCGCACGCTCTACCCCGCCTTCCAGGTGCGCAACGGCGCGCTGGTGCCGGGTCTGAGCGAAGTATTGCCCATCCTCGGGGAGGGCGTCGACGACCCGTGGACATGGGCGCAGTGGCTCAACACGCCCCTCCGCGGCGGGGACGGAGTGGAGCGGCGACACATCGACCGCCTCGCCGCTGGAGAAGTCGCCGGCGTTGTAGCGGCCGCGAGGCGTGACGCCGCGTCGTGGGGCTCGTAAGCGGCGGACGGAACTGAGCGCAACGCGGGCGCGCCCGGCCGGCGGCGGCGTTAACGCAACGCGGGCGGAGTGCGAGAGGGTGACAGGAGCGCCCCCGCTCCCCCGGCGGGCTGCGCTTGCGGATTTCGGCGCCAATGGTCCCCTCGTGGCAATGCCACGACCCCCGGCATATAGCCCTCAAGCGGGCAGATTTCCTAGGCACCTACGTTTCGACACGCCGAACGGCAATCGTAGGTGCCTAAGAAATCACGGGGCATGCTTGGACACATGGGACGACCAAGCAAAGGCGAACGTGACCAGATCACGGCGAAGCCCGCTAAGCCACTCGGCATGGTCATTCGCGCGAACGCGGACCTGCTGCACATGAGCTACGGCGACTACCTCGTTCATCTCGCGGCGCACCAGCTCGGTATGCCCGAGCTTGCACCCCAGCCCGGAGTGACCGGCGACATGCTCGAAGAGCTGCTCGTCGAACCATTCCCCCAAGTCGATCAGGTCGCGCCGGTGTCGCCGCTCGCCCTGGTACGCCCATCCTCGAGGGAGCTGCCGACGCAGACGCAGATCGCCAGCTAACGAAAAGGAGCCCCGTCAGACGACGGGGCCCCTCGATGTAGTTCGCCAGACCTTAGCGACCAAACCAGAGTCTGGAACCCACCCGAGCTTCCTCAGGAGGTGCTCTCATGCTAACCGAAACCCCGCGCGGCGGGGTGGATTCGCGTACCAACGTCGGCGTGTCACGCGAACATCCCCTCAGCATGGCCCGGTCGAGCATCACTCCCGGCCCCTCACAGGCGACTCCGGCGGATCGAGGCCACATGCCTCTCCCCCACCGCGCTACGGCGTGCACCCAGACCGGTCTCACCAATGGGGCCCGCACTTTCGGCTCGGCGTCCCGCCGGCCGTCCCCCACCGTGATGGAAGGAGCTCGTCATGTGACGCGCCCGTAAATGACATCAGGCCCTCCGCGCTATTGGCGTAGCGCGTGGGCCTGGAGTCAAGAGCTTCACTCACTCCAACCGAAGGTTTGGCGACTGGGAGTCGGAGAGAGCAGGTATTCGATTGCAACCCCTTGGCGAGGGGCGTTTGTCGTACCTCCGAGGAGGTGATGTCGCCATGGTAATCCCCATCCGGGGGCGCGCACGAGCATTGACGCTCGTCGACCCCACCGGCGTGTCGCCCTACTCCCTTGACGAGGTGTGGGCGATTACCCGCCGCCTCTCCCCCAGGGATGACGTCCGCGCGGCTGCCCGAGCCGCCAGCGGCGAGGTACTCAACGCCTACGACAAGCTCTGGCCCCTCAACGAGGCGCCGCCGTCGACGACGTGGGCGATGTTCCTGGCCGACGATGACCTTCGCTTCCGTTACCTCTGCTTCGACTTCGATGCATCCGTCGGGGACGCCGCGAGCGATGCAGACCGTTTCACGTACTGGCTCGAGCAGCTCAATGTCCCCCATCTGCTGTGCCTGTCCGGTCCTACCGGCGGACGCCACGTCTGGGTCCACCTCGACGTGCCCGCTGACGCTGACGCCGTCCGCGACATCGCCTACCTGACCAGGAGCCTGTTCCCCTCTCTTGACCTCGCGCCGCTGACGAACCCCAAAGCGGGCTGCGTCCGCCCGCCCTACGCTCCCCACCGCGCCGGTGGGCACTCGGCGCCGGTGGGTGACCTGGCTGCGATTACCGACCACGCGGCCGACGAAGACGTCCCCGGCCAGCTGCATGCGCTGCTTGTCGACCTCGGCGCGGAATTGCCCGCCCCGTCCACCGAGGACCTGCACAACGTCGTCCGTGATGATGCCGGAAGGCCCCGGATCCGCGGCCGCCGTCGGCCCCTGTCGATGGCCATGGACCTGGTGCTGCACAGCGAAGCCGGTCCCGACGCGTCGCACACGCTGGTGCGGATCCTCGCGGCCGCCGCACACGCCCGCTGGAGCTATCAGGACCTTCGCGAGCAGGTACACAGTTCCCTGGGCCTCGAACACGCCCGCACGCGGCGCGTCGGTGCCACACGCCAGCGGCGGAGCGAACACCAGATCGACAAGGTGCTGACCGCTGCATGGGAGTACGCCGTCCGCTTCGTAGCCGCTCACCCACTCAGCGCTTCGGGCGACGATGAGGATTACCGCCAGCGCACCGCGAGCGTTGCCGCCGCCGTGCAACGCGCCCTCACACGCGCTGACGCCCTCCCCGGTATGTGGGCGACACACAACAGTCGGGTCGAAGGCTCCCACGCGCAGCGCGTCGTCCTGGACGCCATCTGCCTGTACATGCTGCAGAGCTCCCAGCACACCGTCGAAGCCGACGTACGCCGGCTCAGCGCCGACACCGGCTACGGGCGCACCACCGTCTCCCGTGCCCTCCGCGCCCTTACCGGGGAAGACGGCGCAGGCGGCTGGCTCGCCGTCGTGACGGAGGCCGAAGGAGTGCACGCAAAGCGCTACCGACTCGACACCCGGTTTTCCACAGAGGAGTCAGTACAAGAGCGGACACAAGCGCATATGCGCGCCATCGCCAACGCCGTCCCGCTCTCCCAAGCCCTCATCAGAGAGATCAGCACCCGGCTGGAACTGTTCGCACACGACGTCTTCACCGCACCCCGCAGCATGGGCAGGAACGCGGGACTGATCTACAAGCACACGCCGGCAGAGGGCAGCGCCACCTTCGCCGAGCTCGTCCATCGAACAGGGCTGGATGCCGACGTCGTCCGACGCCGCGTCGACGATTTGAGCGCGTCGGGTCTAATCGAGAGGACCCCTGGAGGATGGCGACGCCTCTCCCCCACCGCTCGTGACTTCGTCGCCCGCGGACGCGGTGTTGACGGCTACCTGGAGCAGCGTCGCGCCAGATACGACGAGGAACGCCTTGTGTGGGCATGGTGGCGTGCTGAGGTTACCTGGATGGAACGACGCGCGAAACACCGGAGAGGGAAGAAGTCCTACTCAAATGAGTCCGACCGGCCCGACTATGCTGCGTACCCCCGAGGGCCCACCAAGCGACGAGACCACAGGAAGGCTCGTGAGCTGGTCCGTGCCGGCTACCTCGAGCAGGGACTAGCCCTGGCGGCCTGATACGACGAAGG
This sequence comes from Microbacterium proteolyticum, assembly GCF_014192415.1. Taxonomy (GTDB): domain Bacteria; phylum Actinomycetota; class Actinomycetes; order Actinomycetales; family Microbacteriaceae; genus Microbacterium; species Microbacterium proteolyticum. Next base: position 34,381 of record NZ_JACHXY010000005.1, on the reverse strand, counting down.
ACCGGTTGGAGTCGTGGCCGCGGTGGACTGTTGCCGTGCTGCAGATTCCGTAGGTGGGCTCGATTGACAGAGCCAAGTCGAGGCCTCAGGCCGCCCCCTCGAACGTCTCAGGCGCTGCGATGGTCTGGGATGCGGCGAGGTCGGTCCTGAGCGCCAGGTAGGAGTTCTCCCCGAGGCCCGGACGCAGGGCCGTGCACGTCAGTCCTGGGCGGGGAGGTACGTGTCGAGTGCAACGATGACCAGGAATGTGCGCGAAGGCGCTGCGAACTCCTCGACCAGTCCGTCGAGCACCTCAAGACCGCCGGCGCTCATCCGGATTGTCCGCCGTTCGGTCTCCTCGTCGCGCGAGATTCTCTGCCGTGTCGGCTTTGCAAACAGTGAAACTCGAGCCGGCTCGTCATGACGACCGAGCTTCTTGTCGATCAGCTCCTGCAGCCGGGGGTAGGCCACCTCGACGGCCGTCATCACGGTCAGCACAAAGCTCATCTTTGTCTGCGTGTGATGAGCGTTGAGACGGGCGTTCAGAGACTTCGGCAGCTCAAGGGCGAGACCCTTCACCGACTCCCCCGCCACGTTGTCCGGAGTCGTCGACGGCCTAGCCGGCGCGCGGCGCGGCTCCGCGGGCGCCGGGCGCCGACGGGACACCTGCTTCTGTGCCGGTGTCGCCTCGTTGCCAGCTGCTTCGTCCGTCGCGACAGCCGAAGGTTCGGCGGGTTGCGTCAGCTCGACAGCGGGCGCCGAGCTATCCGGTTGGGCTTCTGTGACAGGCGGCTCAACCAAGTCCTCAACTGCCACGAGGTGCGCCTGCGCGGTGACATCCTGCGCACGCTTCGCAGAGTTCTTCAACCGCGCGGTCAGATCCATCTTTGCCATCAGTTGGCCTTCGCTTCCTCGTACCACTGCGCCGTGAGCTCGAGCGCGACCGCCGTGTAATCGAAGATCGCGTTCTGGTTCGCTCGGGTATCCGTGTACTGGGTGACGACCTTGCCCTCCATCGGCATGTCCTCCACCGTCGACGACAGACGGATGTGGTGGTTGAACCGTGGTACACCGATGCGGTCGGCGACGAACTCTCCCTCGTCGATGGCCTGCTTCCACCCGTCCAGACGCTTCTGTCCGCGGCGGGTGTCGACCTTGTTCAGCAGGAGCTTGTAAGGCACTCCCCTAGGGATGACGAACTCGTTCAACGTCCGAGTTATCGCCGGGAAGTCCAGTGTGGACGTCGTGATCGGGAGGATAGCGAAGTCAGCCAGGTCGAGCACGGCCCCCAGGACATCCTCGTCCCTCAGCGAGCCGGGGGTATCGACGATGATCGCGTCGTACTCGTTCAGGCTCTTCAGGTGACGGAGTGCCTCGGGGTCCGTCGACGGCGAGGTATCGAACGGGAGCTCGTTTTCAACGTCATCCGCCGTCTCCGCCCAGAACATCGTCGAACCCTGCGGGTCCACATCCATGACGAGGATCTTGCTGTGCTTCGACATGGCCGCGGCGAGATTCATCGACACCGACGTCTTGCCGATGCCGCCCTTCTGCCCGCACACTGCGATGACTTTCACGAGACCACTCCCCTGCTTGTTCTGTAACTGTTACGCCGGCGATGCGAAACACAGACGTTGGGTCAACAGTGCACCCGCCTATGTGTCGCGGCGGTGTTAGCGAACCCGAACGCCAACGTAGTGGCACAACAAGATGAGTACGTTTGCGACACGCCGCTGCCGCGATGTTTGGTGTACGTAACAGTTACGAAACATTAGCATTACCCGCATATACCCTAACGCCGTCCCGAAGATACATAAACATCGACCTTCAAATAGCTGTTGCCGAGGCGTTGCTCTGTTCCAGCGCAACCTGGACATCGAAGTGATGCATAGGTCTTGTTTCTTGAATACAACCCAACTCCAACAGTTAAACAAGACATATTTAACATGAGCGTCTGGTCAACATGGTTGTGCCGCTCATGTTGGCGTCGATGAACGTCTGTGTAGACGCGATGTTACGCAACAGTTGTTCAATTGTCGCCTAACATCGAAACCCGCTCGCCGGCATTGGGATAGCGGTGGAAAACAAGCGACCAGCGCCATATCGAGCCGCCCTCGGCGCCCTTCGCGACCTTGGCCTGAGCGACTCCAGCACGCTCTACGACATTGGAGCCCGCTGGACGGAGCTGGACATCACGTTGCGGGTGGAGGGGGAGTGGAAGGGACGGTACATCCCGATCGATCTCGGCCTCGACCTCCACCACGACTTGGAGAGCTGGTCACCACCGAGACCGGCGGACTACCGTTACAGGGAAGGTGCCCCAGATGACTCTTCGCATCCTCGCCGTCGTCGGGCAGAAGGGCGGCGTCGGTAAGACGACGACCGTCATGAACCTCGCCGCAGTGCTGTCAGATCATGCCCGCGTGCTCGTCGTCGACGTCGACCCGCAGCGCAGCGCGACCGATTGGGCGGAGGCGGGAGGGGACAATGTGCCCTTCGACTTCGCTACCGAGTCAGACCCCCAAGTCCTCGCCGGTCTACGGCGCACCAACGAGTACGACGTGATCGTCGTCGACACCCCGGGAAGCTTGCGGGACACCGACGTTCTCGGCGCGGTCCTCGACAACAGCGATTTCGTCATCCTGCCCATGGAACCCGCGACCATGAGCGTGAAGCCCGCAGTTCGCGTCATTCGCCAGCTGATCGAGCCGCGGAACCTGCCCTACCGAGTCCTGGTGAGCCGTGTGAAGCGCGATCCTTGCGCAAAGACGACGCCCTCGAACTCCTCGACGAGATGCACCTCCCACGCTTCCGCAGCGTCATCCGCGAATACGTCATGCACACGGACGCACCGCTGACCGGGGAAGTGGTCACCACCTACCCCCGCAGCCGAGCCACCGCCAACGCCATCGACGACTACAAAGACCTCGCCCTGGAGCTCACGAGCCTCTGGGCCAACGGAAAGAGATAGGGGATCTCCCATGGCACGCAAAACCCTCTCCTCCCTCGTCGGGCGCCTCGAGGACGATCAGCCCGCTGAGACCCCACAGCCGGCGCCCGCCGCCGCCCCCGTGGAGAAGACCGCCGAGGCGGCGCCCGCGGCCGAGGCGCCCGCGCCGAAGAAGCGCACCAAGTACCCGCCGAAGGTGTCGTTCTACCAGGAGCTTGAAGACACCGACCGCATCCGCGGTGCGATCCTTCACACGTTCGCGCAAGAAGGGTTCCGCAACCTCTCGCAATTCCTCAACGCTGCCGCGATGAAAGAGGTCGAGCGCCTCGAGGCCAAGTACAACGACGGCAAGCCGTTCCCGCCCGTCAAGGCCCGCGAACTGCCCCAGGGGCGTCCAATGGGGGTATGACGTGAGCGTTCGAGCGCGGCGCGGCTGGGCGCTGGCCGGGATCATCCTCGCAAGCGGGGGTGTCGGGTACGGCCTTCGCAGCGCCTTCCCGCCCTACCCAGCGCTGACCACACCCGTTGTCATCGACGAAGCTCTCTGGCGCGCGATTCTGAGCGGGCCCCCGATGGCCGGCGTCTTCGCTGTCATCGCCGCCGTCATCGCCTTCACTCCCGCCATCCGCTCAACCAAAATCGCCCGCGAGAACGCCGCGCGCGAACAGTGGTGGAACCGCGCGCAATGGGCCCTAGGGCTGGCCGCATCCGATGACCAGGAAGATCGCGAGGTTGCAAACGACGCCCTCCAGGCCCTGCTCGAGGACGCGACCCCCACCGAAGGCAAGATGATCTACCGCACGATCAAGAACCTTCAACGCCCAGCCGCCGTAGACACGCCCGCAATCGCGACGGAAAATAGACCGAGAAGGAAGGTGATCAGATGGCTCGGCATTCCCGCTCGTCCTTCACCGGACGCTTCGTGACATCGCACAAGGGCAGCCTCCAGCGCCGCATCGCGGCAGGCGAGGCCGACCCGATCAGCGATCGCGAGCGCGAGCGCGCACAGCTTCAAGAGATCCGCCAGACCTACATCCGCAGATTCGGCGTCGACCCCGAGGCCCAGACGGTCTCCAAGACCGCCTGACACGCGCTGAGAAGGGACCGTGCCCACGGGGCCGGTCCCTTCCTTCGTTCTCGAGCATCACCACATCAGCTGCTCGCACCGGATACATGCCGATCTTGCGCAAGGGAGAGCACGGTCCAGGGTGCGGCAACGCCGCATCGCGTCGCGACGCGCAGCGCCCTTGACGGTGATCGACCGCGTGCCACGATCCCAGCATCCGGGGGAGGGGTGAATCACTTTCCGGACTCGCTCCCGGGGGCGCGCCCGAAGATGACTTACGGTCCATCTAGACATTTGTCTCATGGAGTCCGTCTTCGTTCTCAAAGGAGAAACGTCATGCCCCGACAGAGTCCGCAACCGCGGCCTTCCCTGATAGGTGAGCGTCCCGCCAGTTCCGACAACGCCCCTCACGCGGGGAGCTCGCCCCGTCGCCGGTCAACGCTGGCTGGTGGGAGCATTTTCGATCCCCCGTTTATGCCAACGGTACACGGGGACATTCCTGTGGCCGAAGGTGATGAGGGCCGAGCGCGATAGTCCTCACTTCCGGTTGCTCGTCGAGGGACCGGTGTGCTTGACGTACTCCGCCCAGGTGCATTCCACTGCGAGCTTCATCCCGTCCTCGGGAAAATAGCCGATTAGTTGCCGCTGAGCCGGATCGTCGTGGAACGTCACCGAGCGCAGCAGCTTCCGCCCCTGCACCTCGACCACGCGCACAATCGCGATTCGTCTGCTGCGGTCGAAGACGAGCCACACCCCCGGCTCGGGGGAGCGCTGCAGCTGAGACATCGGAGACCAAACCTGTACCACGCGCGGCCCTCACGCCCCGTTGACGGTCATGAGCCGTTGATCCCGCCACCGGCAGCATGGACCACGGCGGCGGCATGATGAGCGAAGACGACATGCAATCGCTCAAGCAGGCCACCGGAACCGACGCCGCCCGGCTGTTCCTCCAGCAGATGATCGAGCACCACCGCGGTGCCATCGACATGGCCCTGGAAGAAGCGACCAACGGCCAGAACAGCGACGCCGTCGCACTCGCCAACACCATCATCGAGGCGCAGACCTCCGAGATCGCCACGATGGAGGAGCTTCTCGCCACTCTCTGATCCCGCCCGGGGTGGGGCGCGGAAAGCCCACCGCGCCCCACCACCTGATCAGACGAAACGCACCCTGTGGCGCGACTACAACTACCACCGCGCGCCGGTCTCCGGCCCCGCGCCTTGTCCTTCACCACCCTCACCGCAATCGTCGCGCTTGCTCTGTGGGCGAGCATTCGGGTGGCCCACTGATCCGGCGAGAATGAGCATGGTTCCCAGTTGGATGCAGACGTGACGGACACGGCATTTGACGATATCATCGCTATGTGGCGATGAATAAAGAGGGTGGTCTACTCGATCCTGACGCGACCGCTGTGTACGCGCACCTATTCGACGCGCTTGGGGACCCCACGCGATTGGCGGTTCTCCAGCATCTGGCGTCCGGCGAGCATCGCGTCCGGGATCTCGTCCAGCACCTCGGATTGGCGCAATCAACCGTAAGTAAGCACCTCAGCTTCCTGCGGGACTGCCGACTAGTCACTGTTCGCTCGGAGGGTCGGGCTTCCTGGTTCGATCTTGCGCAACCTGTGGCGACTGCGGCTCTCATTAACGCCGCCGAACTCCTGCTGAGAGACACCGGCACGCGTGTCACGCTATGCGCTCACCTTCATCAGCCTGGTGAAGACTTCGCCCTTGGAACGGACGCGGCCTGATGGGCGCCGGTCACACGCACGCACCGTCTACCGGCGCGGCCGGGCATCCGACCGACCATCGGGCGCGTCTCTGGATTGCGTTTGCAATCACCGCGGCAATCGCCGTGACTCAAGCGGTTGGATCCTTCTTTACCGGCAGTCTTGCCCTCCTCACGGACACGGCCCACGCACTCACTGACGCATCCGGACTTCTCGTTGCACTCATCGCCGCGACGCTGGTGCTGCGGCCGGCTAGTGCGCGACGCACGTGGGGGTTCCGTCGCATCGAAGTTATCGCTGCCTTCGGGCAAGCGGCTCTGTTGATGGCGGTAGGGGGTTACACAGCCATCGAGGGGGTACGCCGGCTCTTCGAGCCCCCGGAGGTGCCAGCTGCGGAACTGCTGGGTTTTGGAGTCGTTGGGTTAGTCGCGAACGTCATCGCCATCTTCGTGCTGTCTTCCAGTCGCGGAGCTAACTTCAACATGCGGGCAGCGTATCTGGAAGTGCTGAATGACGCGCTGGGATCACTGGGGGTTATCGTCGCGGCTGTCGTCATCTGGACGACGGGTTTCTTTCAAGCGGACGCCATCGCCGGTCTTTTCATCGCCGCTCTCATCGTGCCGCGTGCGTTCAAGTTGCTACGCGAGACGTCGTCGGTGTTGATGGAGTTCACCCCCGACGGTTTGGACTTGGACGATGTGAGATCTCACATTCTCCAACTCGACCACGTCATAGACGTCCATGACCTACACGCCTCGACAGTCGCCACCGGCCTGCCGACAATCAGCGCGCATGTCGTGGTTGAAGACGAATGCTTCACGGACGGACACGCAGCCGCTGTCCTCAAGGACGTCAGAGCATGTGTGGCTCAACACTTCGAGGTGTCCGTGCTGCACTCCACCTTCCAGATTGAGACAGCCGACCTGCAAGATTCGGAACCCGGGGATGTCCGTCACGCTTAATCGCGGGCGCCGAACCGCTCGAACGGGCGTGTTCGCAGCCCGATCGCATATCGGCACACCGTCGGCCGTTCCCAGCCATTCGCCCAGAACCTCTCCGTACACTGGCTGCTGATGTATACCGACGCTCACGCCCGGCGCTCAGCGCTGGCGAAAGAGCACGGAGCGATAACGCGACTCATTACCATCATCGCCCTCGGGGCCCTCCTGCTGCTCGGAGTCGTGGCCCTCAACCATGGCGACAACGCCCCGGTAAGCGGTGTGGTCGCGACGGCATCTGACACTGCGCCGCACGACCCGGCCGCACCCGTCGCTACCTCTATCGTCGAGGCGAGCGTGTACGACGTATCGCCCGGAATGGCGCTGTGCGTTCTCGGCGTCGTCTGCGGATTCGTGCTGTACCTCGTTGTTCATCTCCTGGTGCGCCGCGGACCGGCTGGGATCACACTCGTCTGGCGCGCCCTCCCGCCGTCTTTGATCCACCCGGTGTCCGGCAGGCCTGAGGGCCACGCCCTCACAATCGCGCAACTGGGTATCTCTAGAACCTGACATCGGCACGTCGCCCCCGCGGCGACACTCATCCCGGGCAACCCGGGCTTTTCTTGTGCCGTCAAGTGTTGGAGTACCCATGAAAATCAACTGGAAGGCGACGGTCATTACCGCCGCCGTCGCCGTCGCGGTCGTCGCGGGGGCTGTCATCTATGTCCTAGTCGATCAGAACAACACCCGCGTTGCCGCCGAGGAACGGGGAGGAGGGTCGATAGCGGTTGTTAGAGACGACTCCCACGTCCTCGACGACGCCGGCGACGGCGCCATCACCATCGTGGAGTTCTTGGACTTCGAGTGCGAAGCCTGCGGCGCCTACTACCCCGTCGTCGAAGAGCTTCGTGTGAAGTATGAGGGACAGATCAACTACGTCGTTCGCTACTTCCCCCTTCCCGGCCACATCAACTCCGAAAACTCAGCGGTCGCTGCGGAGGCCGCGGCAGCCCAGGGACGCTTCGAAGACATGTACAACCGTCTCTTTGAGACGCAAGCACAGTGGGGGGAGTCTCAGCAAAGCCAAGCGGAGCTGTTCCGCTCGTACGCGACCGAGTTGGGCTTGGGTATGACGGCCTACGACGAAGCTGTCGCCGACCCTGCCACTCTCGAGCGCGTTCGATCCGACCTCGACGACGGACGCGCCCTCGGCGTGGACCGAACCCCTACGTTCTTCGTCGACGGCGAACCTCTTGTCATTGAACGATGGAACGACCTTGAAAGTGCCATCACCACCCGCTTGGACGGCACCCCCTAGTGGCGGGCCTGTCACACCGACGAGTCATCATCGTGGGCGCAGGGCAGGCTGGATTGGCAACTGCAGCGGCACTGATCGCTCGCGGCATGGAACCGCAGCGTGACTTCGTGGTCATCGACAGTTCCGCGCGGGGACAACGCACGTGGAGTGCGCGCTGGCCTTCTATGCGGTTGCTCAGCAATGCTGAGCACTCCAGCTTCCCCCGCAGACCACTGGAGGGTGACCCGTATCGGTACCCCACCCCGGGAGACATCGAAGGCTATCTACACAGATTCGAAGCGGAGCTCGGGGTAAACCCCGTCTGGGGTGTCCAGGCCCTCGCCGTGACTCGCCACGGCAACGGCCCAACCCTGCTCTTGAGCACCACGGTTGGCGAAGTGCAGACCCGCAACGTCGTGTGCGCTACCGGCGCCGCAGCACGTCCCCGATTTCCGAAATGGGCCGCGGACGCCGAAGTCGAAGGAGTACAGATGCACACCAACGCCTACAGAACACCCGAGCAGATTCCGCGAGGCCGGGTACTTATTGTCGGCGGTGGTATCGCCGGGACGGAAGTTGCTTCCGACCTCGCGAAGTCGCACGACGTCACTCTGGCGGTCCGCACCCGACGGGCTGAAGCGCATCCGCGGCAATTCCCCACCCAGCCGCGCGTCTCACCGTGGCGGCGCGTGAAGATCGCCCCAGAACCCCTCTACGACGCCCTCCGAGATAAAGGCGTCTCCATTCGAGCCGAGACGATTGGGGTGGACGGGGCCAAGTTCGCCTTCGCGGATGGCTACCGGCAGGCCTACCAGTCAGTCGTGTTCGCCACCGGGTACGAAGCGGGCGACGAGTGGTTGCCCACGCAGCCGCAGCTTCAGCGACGCATCCCCACCGCGACGACGCTACCCGGTCTGTTCGTTGCCGGAATCCCCGTGCACAGCCAGGCCAGAGCTAACACCCTTCCCGGGGTATGGACGGACGCGGCTCGTATTGCCCGATTCATCTACGCCCGACCTTGAAAAGACCAATGAGATTCTTCCTCGTATCCAGACCTCGCCATCGCGCAACGCAGGTCACGGTGACGCTGTGCGCCACTGTCGCTCTTAGCGCCGCCCTCATCGTTGCAGGACCCGCCGCGCCGACCTTTGCTGTCGTGGCCCCGGCGCTGAGCTCGGCCATGGATGTCAGCTTCACCACTGCGCCTCTGAGCGTCGAACGTTCAGGAACCACCGTAACGAGCTCCGAGACTCCATCACCTGGGCACCAGACCCATCCTCATTCCACGGCCACCCCACGCGCGGACGGTCGAGGAGTGCCCACCGGCGGTGGCGAGGTCGCTCCCGTGCTGGGAGTCTCCGCGGTGGCGATGATTCTCGGCGGAGCGCTGGTCACGCTTCTGGTCACAGCGCGGCGAACCCGCCACCTCCGGAAGGGCCAAGAAGGTGACCGCTGAGAAGACGCGGCCGTTCGCCGTCGCCTGCATGGTGGCAGCGGCCGCGGTGTTGATAGACCAGTTCAGTAAAGCCATCGCCCTGACTGCGCTTGCCGACGGGAGACGGGTGCCCATTATTGGGGACGCATTCGGTCTGCAACTCGCCTTCAACCCCGGCGCGGTGCTGGGAACGGGCTCGGGCATGACCTGGGTTCTCACCTTGATAGGCGTGGCAGCCGTTGCCGGGCTTTTCGTCCTGGCGGCCCGCGCGCGAACGGTGGGATGGGCGGGTGGTGTGGGGCTATTCCTCGGTGGAGCTGTCGGCAACCTCATCGACCGTTTCATGTCGCCGCCAGGATTCGCAATCGGCCACGTCACCGACTTCCTTGCATACGGGCGTCTGTTCATCGGCAACTTGGCAGACGTCTTCCTCGCCGCTGGAGCGATAGCGGTTGCAGTGATGCTGATGCTCCGCCAACGCGCCCACAGTGGCACCAAGGTCGCGCCTGCCACACCACCCACGTTCGGGGTTCCCCCGGAGGACAAGCAATGAAAAAGACCAAGACGCCATCTCGGTATCAACGAAACGCCCTCGCCCCCGGTCTGATCGCCGCAGCCGCCCTGTTCGTGGCGCCAGCGCTGCTGGACAGCGGCTGGTTCACGCTTGTGCGCTTCATCGTGGCAATCTTGGCGCTCATCGTCGCCTCGTTCGCCTACCAGGAGCGGCAGCTGTGGTGGGTGCCGGTGTTTGCTGTGATCGCGGTGGCATGGAACCCGGTGCTCCCCATCCCCGCTGAAGGTGTTGTCTGGACCGCGGCGCAACCCGCAGCCGCAGTCGTCTTCCTTGTCGCGGGAGCCATCATCAAGAGGGAGCGGGCATGAATCGCAAACTCCTCGCCCTCGGCACGGCGCTCATCATCGTCGGCGTGATGAGCGGTTGCACCGCCACGACCCAAACAACGGACGCCGGCGCGGGCGCATCGTTCTCCGATGGGAATTTCCAAGTGGCCGAGATTGCCCCGTCGGACAGAGGCGAACCCGTTCAGTTCGAAGGCGTCATCGAAACCGGTGAAACCGTCACCAGCGACGACTACCGAGGTGAGGTGCTCGTGGTGAACTTCTGGTACGCCGCCTGCGGACCGTGCATCGTCGAGGCTCCCATGCTCGAGGAGGTCTTTCTGCGCTTCCAGAACGAGGAAGTCGACTTCCTCGGAGTGAACACCTACGACCAAGCTGAGACAGCACTCTCTTTCGCGCGCGAGAACAACGTCACCTATCCCAGCGTCATCGACGTCAATGACGGTCAGGTGAAACTCGCCTTCGCGCAACTCACCCCGATCCAGGCCACACCCACAACGCTCGTAATGGACCGCCAGGGTCGCCTCGCCGCCCGCATCATCGGCCAACTTCCCAGCGCGTCCATCCTGTCCACCATCGTCGCGGACACGCTGGCGGAGAGACCATGAGCGCCGGGGCGCTCGTCGTCGACGGCGCACTCTGGCTTGCCATCCCCCTCGCCCTGGTCGCCGGTCTCATCTCCTTCCTATCGCCCTGTGTCCTACCGCTGGTGCCCGGCTACCTCGGGTACCTCGGCGGTGTGGCCGCCCCTCCCACCTCCACAACCGGAGGAGACGGTGCGACGACGGTCACCACACGCCCGCGGCTCGTAGCAGGCGTCCTGCTCTTCATCGCCGGATTTACTGTGGTCTTCGTCGCCGTGACCGTCTTGGGGGGATTCTTCGGGGTGGCGCTCTCGCGCTACGCCGATCTCCTTACCCGCGTCTTCGGCATTGTGAACATCGTCCTGGGGCTGGTCTTCACAGGCGCAATCCGGCTTGGACAGCGTGGCATGCGTCCGACCCTCCGTCGTCGAGCCGGGCTCGTCGGCGCTCCGCTTCTCGGGTTCTCACTTGGTGTCGGCTGGACACCGTGCATTGGCCCCACACTCGCAGCAATCCTGTCCGTGTCGTGGAACCTTGGTGACCCCGCCCGAGCCGGGCTCCTCGGTCTGTCTTACTCACTCGGCCTCGGAGTGCCCTTCCTCGTACTGGCGCTCGGATGGGGGTGGGCTGCGCGGTCCGTCACAGTCCTCCGCACTCACATCCGCACACTCAACCTCATCGGAGGCGCCGTGCTCATCCTGCTCGGGCTGCTCATGGTGACGGGCGTGTGGACCTCGCTCATGTCACTTCTGCAACAGGTGGTAATCAATGTCCCCCTCCCGCTCTGATACCCGCCACGTCGATTCAGACCCGCGGCGGCCGGCGGACCATCCTGACGGGGCCCCGAACGATCAAGACGGCCCACAGGTAAAGCTGGATGGCAAAGGGTGGCTCCGCTGGACATGGCGCCAGCTCACCAGCATGCGCACCGCGCTCATCCTCCTGCTCTCCCTCGCCCTGGCCGCAGTACCCGGCTCACTGTTTCCTCAACGAGGCGCCGACCCCAACGGCGTCATCCAATGGGAGCGCAACAACCCCGAGTGGTTCCCGTTCCTCGACGCCGTCGGATTGTTCGACGTTTACTACTCGCCCTGGTTCTCGTCCATTTATCTGCTGCTGTTCGTATCCCTCATCGGGTGCGTCATCCCGCGGGCGAAACACCACTACCGCGCTCTCAAAGGACAACCGCCGCGCACACCCATCCGGTTCGCTCGACTCCCCGAACACCTCGAGCGAGCCATCCCCGGCGAGCATCTCACCCCCGCGGCAGCTTTGGATCTTGCCGAAACAGAACTCGCCCGGCGTCGCTATCGCGTCCGCCGCTACGACGGGAAGGGGTGGACCTCCGTTTCGGCCGAACGCGGGTACCTCCGCGAGACCGGCAACCTGCTCTTTCACATCGCCCTGGTCGGCGTGCTCGTCTCCGTCGTCGTCGGCAAGGCGTTCGCCTACACCGGCCAGCGCGTCGTGGTGGAGGGGACAACCTTCGTCAACACCCTCAGCGACTTCTCCTCCTTCGACCCCGGCCGTTTCGCGGACGGATCCAACCTGACGCCGTACTCCCTCACGCTGGACCGTTTCGACGTCACCTACCAGCCAGCAGGCTCCCCTGGCGGTGGGCAAGCGGGCGACTTCGCCGCCAACGTCACGATCAGATCCCCCGGAGCAGACGACCGAACCGAGCGGGTGGTCGTCAACTACCCCATCACTGTAGGGACCGACCGCATCCATCTCCTCGGAAACGGTTACGCGCCTACCCTCACCATCCGTGACGCGGAAGGTCAGATCGTTTATAGCGACTCACTACCCTTCCTCCCGCAAGACTCCAACATGACCTCACTAGGCGTCGTGAAAGTTCCGGATGGCTTGCCGCAGCAGCTCGGGCTGATCGGCTTTTTCTACCCCACACAGGACACCTTGCCCTCAGGTGCCGCCACCTCGATCTACCCCGACGTAATCAACCCCGTCATCACCCTCAACGCATTCGCAGGCGACCTGGGCATCGACGATGGAACCCCCCGTTCCGTCTACGCCCTGGAAGTTGACCAACTCACCCAGCTCACCGGCGGCAACACCGGACAGGAATCCATTGAACTCAGGCCCGGTACCACCGGTGCGCTGCCCAACGGGTGGGGCACCATCACCTGGGAGGAAGCCGACGGTGCTCCGGTGAAACGGTTCGCGTCCCTGCAGATCCAACGCGACCCCAGCAGCGGCTGGGTCCTCGCGTTCTCTGTGCTGGCCTGCGTCGGGCTGTTCACCGGACTTCTCATACCTCGCCGCCGAATCTGGGTGAAAGTCCACCACTCGGCGACCACAACCGACTCGACGATCCACGTGGAGTACGCCGCCCTCGCCCGAGGAGACGACCCGGGGCTTGCCCGCGCGGTCCAGCACCTAGCGGAGGCTCACACAGAAGTGTGTGAGCGGGCGAATACGGCCGCGCAGCCACGATAGGTCCACAGCTATGAACGCCCCCCTCGACCTTGGCGACTACCTGCTGCCCGCAGCGCACCCCTTTACCCTTTTGCCGGGCGCCGCAACGGTGATGGCCACCATCTACCTCCTCGGGGCGCTGCGTCTGTGGCGGCAGCATCGACGGTGGTCGGTGTTGCGCACGGTGAGCTTCGTCTCCGGCTGCGCAGCCCTCGCCGCCGTCACCGGCCTCGCTGTAGAGGACTACGGCAAAGCCCTGCTTTCGGTGTTCATGTTTCAGCAGCTGACATTGATGATGGCCATCCCACCGCTGCTCGTGCTCGGTTCCCCGGGAACCCTTCTGCTGCGTGCCACCCCGCACCGCGGCGTCGGAAAAAGTGTCCTCAAAGTGGCGCACGGCGCGTTGCGGTGGCGAGGGTCAAGATGGGCCCTAAGCCCCTGGGTCGCATTACCCGCCTACCTCGCGGCCTTCTACGGCCTGTACATCGCAGATCTGCTCGATCCCGTCCTAGCCCTCCCCGGCGGTCACACCGCCTTAGAATCGGCGTTCCTGATCAGCGGGATCCTGTTCACCATCCCGGTGCTCTCCACAGATCCACTACCGGTCCGCATGAGCCACGGAGGACGGGCACTCGACCTTTTCGCTGAGGCAGCGTTGCACGCCTTCTTCGGGGTGTTCCTCATGATGGCGACCAGTCTGGTAGTAGGAACATTCGCTGAATCGACCATTGCCCTAGGGATCGACCCCATCGAGGACCAACGCGTAGCCGGCGGTCTTGCATGGTCCTATGGCGAGGCGCCCACACTCATCATGATCCTGATCGTGATGCACCGGTGGTTCCGGCACGACTCCGTTCGTGACGCCGCCGCAAGCAGATGGGCGGACGCGCACGGGGATCCAGAGCTCGACGAGTACAACGAGTACCTGCGCCGTCTAGAGAAAGGCGGGTCCGCATGACAGCACTTCGAGGGGCAACCGGCGCGCTGCGCATGCCCTCTATGTGGACCAGCGGCACGGATTCCTTGCCCGTGACGGCGGCGTTGCCCTTGGCGGCAGCGGCGGGGTTGCTGATGGATGCGGCCACACCGGACCTCGGATGGTGGCCGCTTGCTTTCGTGAGCGTGACGATCCTGCTCGCGGCTCTCCTCGGAAGAGGCACGCTCGCTTCCTTCGTCGTGGGTTGCGTCTTCGGGGCCGTGTTCAACCTTGCCCACCTCGTATGGGTGGCGCAATTCCTCGGACCAGTGCCCTGGTTGGCCCTCAGCGCCCTGCAGACAGTCCTGATCGGTGTCAGCAGCATAACCATCACCCTCACCTACCGTTGGGTGAAGGTACGTAGGCTCGGCGGGGCCTTAGACCTGCTGGGTATCCCCGCGCTGGTAGCAGCCCTGTGGGCCGCGCGGGAAGTACTTGTCGGAATGTGGCCGTACTCGGGCTTCCCCTGGGCACGGGTAGGAATGACGCAAGTGTCGGGACCATTTCCTGAAGTGGCGTCCTGGGTGGGAACGACGGGTGTGACCTTCCTCGTCGTGGGCGTGTGCGCCGCCCTCGTGCAGGCCCTCAGACCGGGGCGTCGCACTCTGCGTGCCGGCGTGCCGGCGCTCGTGGGAGTCCTGCTCATGGCGGTCACACCCCAGTACGCCACCCGGAGTATCGGAACGTTCACCGTCGGGTGGGTCCAAGGCAACGGGCCGGCAGGCTATTTCGACGACCGCAACGAAGGCGACATGCTCCGAGCCCAAGCATCAACATCGAAAACGATTCGGGGCCAGCAGATGGACGTGCTCGCCTGGCCAGAGGGCTCCGTGGACATCGACCCGGCGTCTTCAGAACCCACACGTCGAGTGCTGAGTGAAATCTCCGCCGCGTACGGTGCCCCGCTCCTAATGAACGCCGCAACCACGAGAGGCGAGCAAACGTTCAACTCAACCATGCTGTGGACGACGGACGGTAGCGAGCAGAGCTACGACAAACTCAACCCCGTCCCGTTCGGCGAATACGTGCCCGACCGGTGGCTGTTTGAACGTCTCGCACCTGACCTTGTCAGTCTGATCCAGAGGGAGTACACCCCAGGCAGATCGGCGCCAGTGATGGATATAGGAGGCACCCGCGTCGGGCTGGCGATCTGTTTCGACGTCATCTACGACGACGTGATCTTCGATGCAGCACGGCAAGGCGCGCAGGTCTACATCTTCCAGACAAACAACGCCGACTTCCGCGGAACAGACGAGAACGTGCAGCAGCTCGCCATCGCGCGAATGCGAGCCATCGAAACCGGGCGCGCAGTGGTCAACGTCTCCACCGTGGGAACAAGCCAACTGATCAACCCCGATGGGTCGACCGAAGAGACCATCGGGGTGGACACGGCCGCTGGCCGAGTGAGCGAGGTGCCGCTACGGGCGGGGATCACGCCGGCGAGCTGGCTCAGCCCCACCATCGAAATTGCAATGGTCGTCGCATCGGCCGGTGTGCTGTTGTGCGTTCGTCTGCGTATCCACGTTCGTGCGCGGAAACGGTGATGAGCTGGACAAACGGCAGACCGCATCGCGCACCCCGTGCGAGCAGCGCACGCTTGGCCTCCGATGCCAGGCTGCCCCGGCTTGGCTGTGACGGCCAGTTCGGATTGGTACCATCGCTGCGATGCCGGTAAGCACGGGACGCGCCCCACTTGGGGCCAGTACCGCCTCCGTCGTGAGAATGAGGATCATCGCCAGCCTCGTCCTAATCTTGATGTGTCTGCTCGCTGTATGGTCAAGCAGCCACTCTGATGCTTCCACGACCTCCGATGCGGCGTCCGCGACCCACGCGTGGGAGAGCGATCAAGGTAGTCGAACAGTCCTCGATGAGCCCGCCGGTGACGTTGTCAACAGCCTGACGCAGGCTCTCCCAGCGGCGGCCGTAGCGCTATGCCTGGTAGGCGTGTGTGTGGCGGGAATGCTGCTGGAGCATCGCTTCCGTCTCATGCGGTCGAATCTCAATGTCATCCGCTCACCTCGACGCGATCAGCCTCACGTTTTACGTACCGTCCGCTCACACACCACGACGCTGAGCTTGACCGAACTGTCTCTCTCACGGACCTGACCCGTACCGGGGCTCCGAAAATCACACCTTCTCGGCTGATCTGACGCCAACGAAGTTGTAGTCGAACGCAACTTCCCACCCCTTCGGGCGCGGCCGTACAGGTGCACTCGGAGCGTTTCTGATCCGACGCTGGACGACTGCCGTGGGCGCCCAATCCCCGGGCGCCGCAGTCCCCCTGAAAGACGCCATGCACACACTTTTCGCCCCCCGTTCGCCTCGCTGGTTCGCAGCCGCCGGCATTGCCGTGACGGCACTATCCCTGATGTTCGTTCTACCCGGTTCGCCGCCGGCTCGTGCTCACGACGCTTTGGTCCAGTCCTCCCCAGCAGCGGACTCAGTCGTCTCAGCGACGCCCGCTGAGGTGTCAATGACATACAGCGGGGAGGTCTTCGACGCCTCCAGCGCCATCGCGGTCGAAGTGATTGACTCCTCAGGAGCGAACGTTGCGCTGACGCCTCCGGTCGTCGCTGACACGACGGTGACCCAGGCAGTGAAGCCAGTCACGTCTCCAGGCGTAGTCACGGTGCGATGGCGCGTGGTCTCCAGCGACGGTCACCCCATCAGCGGTGAGTACGCGTTCACGGTTGACGCTCCCGTAACGCCCACGGCGTCCGCCGAACCGGACCCCTCTGCAACCACGGGTGCCCCCTCCTCATCTGAGCAGAGCCCGGCCATCTCGTCGACACCAGAACAAAGCGCGACAGCAGACGCCGTGGCGGAGGTGAAAGAGCCACGGAGCGGAATCGGTCTTCCGCTGTTAGTGACTGGCGTCGCTGTCGTCATTCTGGGCGCGGCGGCGCTTGTGCTTTTCTCGTCCGGACGGCGTCGACGACAGCAGCAGGTGGGGCAGTGAAGGAACACCGTCAATGAGCAGTGAGATTTGGTCGACACACCAGTCACGCCCTCTAACGCGCAGGGAACGGCGCCACGCTGATGAGTTCAGGATGCGTGAGGCGCGGAGCTCCCACGGTCCTGAGGCCGCGCGCGCAATGCGCGCCCGCCCGCTTGTTGCGAGTGCGTTGGCGCTGGCGCTCATGTGTCCTCTGGCGCTGCCGGCGTACGCGGCCTCACCTGTCACGGACTCCGAGCCGACCTTGCAGCAAGCCGCTGCGGACGACTCACAACAATTCACCGTGTCCTCCGCGCTCCCCGCTTCGCCCCTGGACAGGCAGAGCTACGCAGCGACGTCTCAGGAAGAAATCCAGCAGAAAAAGGCGCGAGAGGCTGCGGCGGCCGCGGCCGCCGCAGCACGCGCAGCTCGGCCCGCTACCACCTTCGCTGCTGAACGCGCAGTCCCCGTCCTCGCCGCCGGTAGCGGGGTTGTGCGCTGGCCATTGACCTCGACGTTCAGAGTCACGGACCAATTCGGAGCAAGAGGCGGGGCGCACATGGGCACCGACATGGTGACCGCGGGCGGCACGCCAATCTACGCGTCCGTGGCCGGGACAGTCGATGTCTCGAGCGAGAGCTATGGCGCCTACGGCGTCGCTGTCACCGTTGAGTCCGTCGTCAACGGCCAACGTATCCGGGCCGTCTACCCGCACATGCAGTACAACACCCGGCAGGTCGGCAGCGGCCAGAAAGTGCAGGCGGGCCAACTCCTTGGACTCGTCGGAAGCACAGGCCGCTCCACCGCAAACCACTTGCATTTCGAGGTGTCCGTCAACGACGTCACCGTGGATTCCCTGGCGTGGTTGGAAGCGAATGCTCAGTGACTAAACGCGCCATTACAAAGCGCGGCGGCAGGCGCCGCGCCGCACCGCAGCGAACGGCACTGCAAAAGAAACTCGACGATCGATACGGCCGCACTTCGCTTCCCTGGCGTCGCCGAGCTTTTTGGATCAGTGTTGCTGTGTTCGCGGTGGCTGCCATTGCCTACCTGGTCTGGATCACACTTCAAAACAGCTTGGACGACATCTCCATCGCCGAGACCGGCTACCTCGTCGTCGATGAGCGGGCTGTGACGGTGTCCTTTCAAGCCACCCCTCCCTCCGGCGCACGGTTTGCGTGCGCCATCCAAGCCCTGGACGAGGATTTCGGCGTCGTGGGGTGGCGGGTCGTCGAGTACGCCCCCTTCCCCGAGACCACTCGATCCTTCACCGAGCGCGTTCCGACTCTCGCCCTGGCAACCACCGGCACCGTCAAAGAGTGCTGGACAATCTAAGGATTCCACCCGTGACCGAATCATCCGCCCTCACCCTTGATGGGCTGTCCCTGCTGATGGTGTGGACGGCCATCGGCGTTTACGCGCTCGCCTTTGCGGCGTATGCCATCGACCTTGCCGTGCGCGTGTCTCGCGTCGATGCGCCCGCTGCGGAACTCGTGACGGTCGGGGACGTGGCTCCACCGGTGGCGCCCCCGGCGGCCGCGGTGCAATTGCAAGTGCCGCCACATGAGCGCGAACGTCTCGTATGGGCACGTATCGGAACCGCCCTCACCATTTTGGGATTCGCGCTGCAGCTGAGCGGGGATGTCCTCCGAGGCATCGCCGCAGCTCGTGTGCCGTGGGCGAACATGTACGAATTCGCACTCACCGGCACTCTTCTCATCGTCGGCGTGTTCCTTTTCGCCCTTCGGCGGTACGACCTGCGTTTCCTCGGCTCCTTCTTGCTTGGGATGGTCGTCCTTCTTCTGGGTGGTGCGACCTTGGGGTTCTACGTCGAGGTCACCCCTCTGATGGACCCGCTGCGTAGCGTGTGGCTTGTCATCCACGTCTTCGTGGCCTCCCTTGCGACTGCGCTGTTCGCCATCGCGTGCGGCCTGTCCGTGACGCAACTTCTGCAACACCGGCGTGAGAGTCGCCCCTCCGTCAACACGCGGCGGGGCCTGCTTCGAACCCTCCCCACCGCTGAAGATCTGGAAGCCCTGGCTTACCGGTTCGCCATCATTGGCTTCATCTTCTGGACCTTCACCCTGATTGCCGGCGCGATTTGGGCAAACGACTCCTGGGGACGCTTCTGGGGTTTTGATACCAAAGAGGTGTGGACTTTCATCATCTGGGTGCTGTACGCCGGGTACATCCACGCTCGTGCCACCCGTGGATGGCGCGGTAACCGTTCTGCGTGGCTGTCTATCGTGGGGTTCGCTGCGGTGCTGTTCAACTTCACCGCCGTGAACATGTTCTTCAAGGGTCTGCATGCCTATTCGGGGCTGAACTGATGCCTACTTCCGGCGCTAAGCTCGGGCACGCCCACTCGACGGTAAGGGTGGGGGCACCTGGCTCCACGCGGCTTCCGTCTCTGCAACCGCGCCGGTGGAACGTGTACCGCGTGATTGCGCTCATCATCCTCGTCGTCAGCGCAGTCGCTGCCTTGGTGTGCGCTCTCGCAGTCGGCGGTGGCGCTGCCCCCTTGCAACTGGCCGACGCCGGGCCCCTCGCACGGTGGGGGCTGCCAGTGTCAAAGCTCGTCGTGAACATGAGCGCCGCGGGAATGGGAGGGGCGCTCTTTGTCGCCTTGTTCTCGTTGCGCGTCGAACAGCGCGGGTTTGAATTGGCGTTGGATGTTGCTGCGGTATCTGCCGCCATCTTCACCGTGGCATCTGCTGCTACTGGCTTCTTCAGCTTCATGGTCATCTTCAACCCCGCTTTGAATGCCGGTCCCGAATTTGGGTCTCAGCTTGGCCGGTACCTCGTGCAGACCGAGGGGGGACGTGTGTGGTTGATGACGACCATCGCGGGTGCCATTCTCGCGGTGCTCACATTCGCGGTGCGTTCGTGGGGCGGGACAGCGACCGTGGCACTTCTCGCGCTGGCAGCGCTTGTCCCGATGGGAACACAAGGCCACTCAGGTGATGAGGCCTCTCACCAGCAAGCCACGACAGCCATCGTCATACACATCATCGCCGCAGCGGTCTGGCTCGGTGGTCTGCTTCTGCTAGCGGTCATTCGTTCTGTCACTTCCAAGCGTGAGATGGCGACAGTTTTGATGCGGTACTCCACCATCGCCGTCATTGCCTTCGCGCTCGTCGCGTTCTCGGGCACGGTTCGCGCCGCCATCGGCCTAGAAACTTTCGGTGCGCTCGCCTCCCCTTACGGTCTCATCCTCATCGTCAAGGTTGTAGCCCTTACCGCCATCGGTGTTTTGGGGGCGATCTACCGACTGCGTCTACTCCGAAGGATGCGCGCCGACCCCAGCAACTCCAAGACTTTCTGGCTGCTGTTGTGTGCGGAGCTGGGATTGATGGGGATCGCTAGTGGAGCGGCTGCCGCTCTCGCGAGAACACCGCCGCCGATTCTCCCCGAACCTGCAGGCGCGCTCACACCCGCTGAGGTACTCACCGGCGCCCCGCTACCTCCTGAGTGGACTATGTCGCGTTGGTTCACGGCGTGGAGCCCCGACCTGCTGTGGTTAGTTGCCGGCGTGCTCGGACTCATCTTCTACGTGAGCGCAGTGCGACGGCTAAAGGCTCGTGGGTACCGATGGAACCCCTGGCGGGCGACCGCGTGGGTGGCAGGGACGCTCATCTTGGTATGGGTCACTAGCGGAGCGTTGGGCGCTTACCGTAGCTACATCTACAGTGCGCACGTTCTTGGAGTAGTCATTCTCCTTGTCGGGGTGGTGCCCCTTCTCGCAGCCGGGGCGCCAATCGAGCTCGCCCGCAAAGCAGCCCATCGCCGCGAGGACGGCAGCAGGGGAGGGTATGAGTGGGCGCAGGTGCTCATGCATTCGCGAGGTGTGCGTTTCGCTTCGGCGCCCGTGGTCGCTGTCCCGACCACCGCAATGTTGATTTGGCTACTTTTCAGTTCTGACCTCCTCCGTTGGACAGTAGGGGATCTGCTAGGGCGGCAGATGACGACGGCAGCAATCCTCCTCGTGGGATCTCTGCTCGTGCGTGGCTTGATAGGTGGTGACGGGCCTCGCCGTCGACCGACACAGATGAAGCTGCTGATGGTCGTTGGTTTAGTTGCAGCGATGGCGGCTGCATCTGTGTACATCTCTACTGCCGGTCTAGTGGCCGCCGACTGGTTCGGTGCGATGGGCCGCACTTGGGGTAGGGCGCCCGCTGAAGACCAAGACTTCGGTGGAGTGGTGCTGGCTGCCGGCTCCGCGATCGCGTTCGTTCTGGGTGGGTGGGTGGTATTCCGCTCCCGTGTGCGGTAGAACGACGTCCTAGATTCCTCATGCCGCGTGCGACAGAAGCCGTCATGGCTGATCTGAGGTGCTTCAACCGCTCATCAGTGGTGGTCGTCGTCGTGCTCCTCCTCGAGGAGCATCCCCACGGAGGTGGCGCAGGCGTCACCGCGCCATGCCTCGATGCCTTCTCGGATTGCGAAGCCGGCGATGACGAGTCCGGCGATCGCGTCGGCCCACCACCAGCCGAACAGGCTGTTGACGACAAGGCCGATGAGAACCGCGGCGGACAGGTAGGTGCAGATGAGGGTCTGCTTGGAGTCGGCCACAGCGGTAGCCGATCCCAGCTCGCGGCCCGCCCGGCGCTCCGCCAGCGAGAGGAACGGCATGATGACGACGCTGAGGGCTGTGAGCACGATTCCGACCGTGGAATGCTGCACGTCGACTTGGCCCACGAGCGCGAGCACCGACGTTGCGGTGACGTAGGCGGCGAGGGCGAAGAACGCCACGGCGATGACGCGCAGCGTGCCCTTCTCCCACCGTTCCGGGTCGCGGCGGGTGAACTGCCAGGCGACAGCCGCGGCAGAAAGCACCTCGATGGTGGAGTCAAGCCCGAAGCCGATCAGCGCAGCCGATGAGGCGACCGTGCCGGCGGTGATGGCGACGACGGCCTCGATGAGGTTGTAGGCGATCGTCGCGGTGACGATCCACTTGATGCGTCGTTGGAGAGTGTGCCGGCGGTCGTCGGTGGGGCGAGGGGTGGTGGTGGTCATGCGCAGGTGCAGCTTTCTCCGGCGCAGCAGCCCGGTTCGACATAGAGGACGACGCGTAGCAGCTCGTCCAGGGCGGGTGAGAGGTGAGAGTCAGCAAGCCGATACCAGGTGCGCCGCCCATCCGGCACAGCCTCCACGAGCCCGCACCCTCGAAGGCACGCGAGCTGGTTCGACATGACCTGTCGGGAGACGCCGAGAGCGTCCGCTAGGTCGGAGGGGTAGGCGGGTGCTTCCCGCAGTGCCAGCAGCACGCCCGCGCGCGTGGAGTCGGAGAGCGCGCGGCCGAGGCGCGCGAGCGCGGCGGTATGCGTCACGGTGGCAGTCGCAGTGGCTGTGGACACGTGTCGACAGTACAGGACTTGCTGAATAATCATCCCCGGTTGGGCGGCCCACTCCGGTGGACGCGCGCAGGGGGATGAATAGGAGTGTTGCGCTACATACCCTAGGGGGGTATGGTATCTGGGTGAACGGATACGAGGGCAACAAAGACGACCTCCAGAAGCGGCTGCGTCGCGTCGAGGGTCAGGTACGAGGAATCGCCCGAATGGTCGATGAAGACAAGTACTGCATCGACATCCTTACGCAGGTCTCCGCCGCGACGAAGGCTTTGGAGACGGTTGCGCTATCCCTGCTCGGGGATCACCTCCGCCACTGCGTCGCGGAGGCGAGCGCAGAGGGCGGCCAGGTTGCCGCAGAGAAGATTCGTGAGGCCAACGACGCGATTGCACGGCTCGTCCGTTCCTGATCCCGCACCAACCCCAGAGGAGCAAATCATGACCGACCGCATCGACCTCGGCCTGAAAGACACCAACGCCGGCTGCGCTTGCTGCGCCACGTCCGCAGCGACAGACGCACCCGCGTCCACCGCGGCGACGGTGACAGAAGACGTCCTGGTGACCGGAATGACATGCTCGCACTGCGTGTCGAGCGTCACGGAGGAGCTGACTGCGATCGACGGTGTCGAGAACGTCACGGTAGACCTCAACGCCGGCGGTACGTCGCGCGTCACCATCCACAGCTTGACCCCGATCGATGCTGCCGCAGTGCAGGCCGCGGTGGAGGAGGCCGGCTACACCCTGGCCGGCGCACCCGCATGAGCGCGGTCGACGTCGAACTCGATATTTCCGGGATGACATGCGCGTCGTGTGCGACCCGGATTGAACGCAAGCTGAACAAGCTTCCCGGTGTGGAAGCAACGGTGAACTACGCCACCGAAAAAGCACGTGTTCGCGGGAACGACGTCGACCCTGCCACCCTGATCGCCGCCGTCGAATCCGCGGGGTACCAGGCGGCTCTCCCCGCACCGCCACCGAGCGGTGATATCGATGAGAACACCCCAAACCGAGAGGACGGCGAGGTCGGGGCGCTACGGCGGCGTCTGCTGATTAGTGCCGCCCTGTCGCTGCCGGTGGCAGTGTTGTCGATGGTCCCGGCGCTGCAGTTCGAGTACTGGCAGTGGCTTGCCCTCACTCTCACCGCCCCGGTGGCGGTCTGGGGCGCGTGGCCGTTCCACCGGGCCGCGGCCGTCAACGCCCGACACGGCGCGGCGACCATGGACACCCTCATCAGCGTTGGCGTCATCGCCGCATTCGGGTGGTCCCTTTACGCGCTGTTCTTCGGTGGCGCAGGCATGCCCGGCATGACGATGACGTTCACCCTCGTCGGTACCCCGCAGGCCGGGGGCCACGAAATCTATCTGGAAGTGGCCGCGCTGGTCACCGTCTTTATCCTGGCCGGGCGGTATGCCGAAGCGCGCGCGAGGAAATCATCGTCGGAGGCGTTACGGGCGCTGCTGGAGATGGGCGCGAAGCACGCCACGCAGCTCGTCGACGGCGCCGAACGGATGGTGCCGGTCGCGCAGCTGTCGGTCGGAGACACTGTGCTCGTTCGACCGGGGGAGAAGATTCCCTCCGACGGGCTGGTGATCGATGGTGCCTCCGCCGTCGATGCCAGCATGCTCACCGGAGAATCAGTCCCCGTCGAGGTGACGACTGGGTCGCGCGTCGTAGGAGCGACGGTGAATGTCGGCGGCCGCCTCACCGTAGAAATCACCCGGGTCGGCGCCGACACCGAGCTCGCGCGCATGCGCCGGCTGATGGAGGAAGCCCAAACCGGCAAGGCCAAGGTGCAACGCATCGCTGACCGGGTGTCGGCCGTGTTCGTCCCGATCGTCATCGGACTTGCCGCCGCCGCCTTCGTCGGCTGGATGATCGCTGGGGCATCGCTGGAACAAGCGTTCACCGCCGCGGTCGCGACACTAATCATCGCGTGCCCGTGCGCGCTTGGCCTCGCCACCCCCACCGCCCTCTTGGTGGGCACCGGCCGGGGCTCGCAGCTGGGAATCTTGATCCGTGGACCGCAGGTGCTGGAGCAGACCCGCACCGTCGACACCATCGTGCTCGACAAGACCGGCACCGTGACCACCGGCAAGATGACCGTCACCACCGTTCACCCCGCCCCTGGTGTCACCCGGGACGAGCTGCTGCGGGTCGCCGCTGCGGTCGAGGCGGGCTCCGAGCATCCCGTCGCCCGCGCGATCACCGCCACCGCGCCTGGTGCATATGCGGACAGCTTCGCCTCGCACGCCGGGTTCGGTGTGCAGGGGATCGTGGACGGCGCCGCGGTGGTCGCGGGCCGCGCCTCCTGGCTGGCCGAGCAGTGGGGCATCCACCCACCGTCGGAGGCCGCAGCGGAGCTGAACACGCTCGCTCGTACCAGTACCGCAATCGCGGTCGGCCGCGACGGGCAGTACCTGGGCGCGATCGGCGTGGCGGACACGGTGAAGCCGACCAGCTCGACCGCCATCGCACTGTTCCGCGCACTCGGGCTGCGCCCGGTGCTCCTCACCGGCGACAATGACACCACGGCCGCACGGATTGCCGCTGAGGTCGGCATCTCCGACGTGCACGCCGGCGTCACCCCCGCCGGGAAGCTCGAAGTGATCCGCCGGCTCCAAAACGATGGCCACGTGGTCGCAATGGTCGGTGACGGCGTCAACGACGCCGCGGCCCTCGCCGCAGCCGACCTCGGCCTTGCGATGGGGGGCGGCACGGACGCGGCGATCGCCGCCAGTGACATCACGATCGTCTCCGGCGACCTGACCGTCGTGGCCGACGCGATCCGACTCTCCCGCCGCACCCTCCGCACCATCAAGAGCAATCTGTTCTGGGCCTTCGCCTACAACGTCGCCGCCATCCCGATCGCCATGGCCGGGCTGCTGAACCCGCTCGTCGCCGCGGCGGCCATGGCGCTGTCGTCGGTGTTCGTCGTGACCAACAGCCTCCGGCTGCGCCGGTTCCGCCCCGAGCCGGCACCCGTGCACATCGCCCGCACTCCCATGCCCCAACCGGCCTGAATCGTGCGCCGTGGCGGCGCACCCAGCGAAGGAGGCTCCCATGAGCCAGCACGAACATCACAACCACTCGGCCCGCACGAACCACCAGGGCCACAACGCTCCGGCGGCAACGGCAGTACACGACCACGCAGCGATGGGCCACCCGCACGGCACGGATGATCGGGCACCTGCGGCGGGGCACGCCGGGCACGGTCACGCCGACCACGGCGGTCACGCCGGTCACGGTGATCACGTCGCCCGGTTCCGGCGGCTGTTCTGGATCATGCTGGTTCTCGCGGTGCCGGTCGTGGCTTTCTCCAGCATGTTCTCGATGCTGATCGGCTACCCGCTGCCGGACGCGGCGTGGGTGGGATGGGTGTCCCCGATTCTCGGGACCGTCATGTATGTCTGGGGTGGCGCCCCGTTCCTTACCGGCGCCGTCAGCGAGCTGCGCGCCCGCAAGCCCGGCATGATGCTTCTCATTGCCCTCGCGATCACCGTCGCGTTCCTCGCGTCCTGGGGGGCAAGCCTCGGGCTGTTGCACCACGAGTTGGACTTCTGGTGGGAGCTGGCGCTGCTGGTCGTCATCATGCTTCTCGGGCACTGGATCGAGATGCGATCCCTCGCCCAGACCACCTCCGCCCTCGACTCCCTCGCCGCGCTCCTGCCCGACGAGGCCGAGAAGGTGGACGGGGAAACCACCGTCACCGTCGCCCCCGCTGAGCTGCAGGTCGGTGACGTGGTTGTGGTCCGCCCCGGTGGGCGGGTTCCCGCGGACGGGCGGATCGTGCAGGGCTCGGCCAGCATGGACGAGTCGATGATCACCGGAGAATCCCGCCCCGTTCGCCGCGGCGACGGCGATCAGGTCGTCGCCGGCACGGTCGCCACCGACTCCGGAGTTCGCGTAGAAATCACCGCGGTCGGGCAGGACACCGCCCTCGCGGGCATCCAAAAGCTCGTCTCTGAGGCTCAAAACTCCTCCTCTCGCGCGCAGCGGCTCGCGGACCGTGCTGCGGGGTGGCTGTTCTGGTTCGCGCTCGGCGCGGCCGCGGTCACCGCTGTGGTGTGGTCCCTGGTGGGATTCCCCGACGAAGCGGTCATCCGCACCATCACCGTTCTGGTCATCGCCTGCCCGCACGCCTTGGGACTGGCGATCCCGCTCGTCGTGTCGATCGCCACGGAGCGTGCCGCGCGCGGCGGTGTTCTGATCAAGGACCGTCTCGCGCTGGAAAGCATGCGCACCGTCGACACGGTGCTGTTCGACAAGACCGGCACACTCACCAAGGGAACGCCGGCCGTCACCGCGATCGACCCTGCCGAAGGGGTCGATGCAGACGAACTGCTGGCCTTGGCCGCCGCCGCCGAGGCGGACTCTGAACACCCCCTTGCTCGGGCGATCGTGAACGCCGCGAAAGAGAAGCAGCTCACCGTCCCCTCCTCCAACGACTTTGAATCGTCACCGGCCGTCGGTGTCCGCGCGCAGGTCACCGGGCGCACCGTCCAGGTCGGCGGCCCCTACATGCTCGAGCAGGAGAAGGCCGCTGAGCGGTCGATCGCGAACGAGTGGCGCAAGGAGGGTGCGATCATCCTCCACGTCCTCATCGACGGGCAGGTGGCAGGAGCGCTGCGCCTGGCGGACGAGATCCGCCCCGAATCGCGCGCCGCGGTCGACGCACTGCACCAGCGGGGCGTGCAGGTGGTCATGATCACCGGAGACGCCGAAGCGGTTGCCGCCTCCGTCGCCGCCGACCTCGGCATCGACCGCTACTTCGCCGGGGTCCGCCCAGAAGACAAAGCATCCAAGGTCAAGCAGCTCCAGAACGAATCCCGCAAGGTCGCCATGGTCGGTGACGGGGTGAACGACGCACCCGCCCTCGCGCAAGCCGATGTCGGTATCGCCATCGGCGCGGGCACCGACGTCGCCATCGCGTCCGCCGGGGTCATCCTCGCCAGCGACGACCCCCGCTCCGTGCTGTCCGTGATCGACCTGTCGCGGGCCAGCTATCGGAAGATGAAGCAGAACCTGTGGTGGGCCGCCGGATACAACCTCATCTCCGTCCCCCTCGCCGCCGGAGTGCTCGCCCCTATCGGGTTCGTCCTCCCCATGTCCGTCGGAGCGATCCTGATGTCGCTGTCCACGATCGTCGTCGCGCTCAACGCGCAACTCCTGCGTCGGCTCGACCTCAGCCCGCAAGCCGTCGCCGCGAAGTAGTTTCCCCGCGCCCGCAACCCCCCGAATCGTCCCCGTCGCCCGCTCGTATCGTGGCAGGCGCCGGGGACGGTCCCCGGGAAAGGACCAGCGAACATGACTGCTATCGATCAGATGCTCACTACTCACCCCAAGGCCGCGTCCATTGAGGCCGCGGACGTACTCGCCCGCTGCATTGAGGCCTGCATCGAATGCGCGCAGACCTGCACCGCGTGTGCCGACGCGTGCCTGTCAGAAGACATGGTGGCCGAGCTGGTGACGTGCATCACCAAAAACGCCAACTGCGCCGACATCTGCACCGCGACCGGTGCGGTGCTTTCTCGACAGACGACGGTGGACGTCGAGGTGGTTCGCGCTGTTGTGGAGGCATGCCGCACCGCGTGCGCCGCGTGCGCGCAGGAATGCGAGCAGCACGCCGACATGCACGAGCACTGCCGGGTCTGCGCAGAGGCATGCCGCCGCTGCGAGCAGGCGTGCAACGACCTCCTCGCGGCGTTGTAACCCACCAGTTCCCGTCACCCACTCGCGGGCAAAGCGCGCGTTGGCCGTCAAGCGGCCCACCCGCCCTCGCCGGCGAAAGTTAGCCTAGAAACCGACCAGGAGGTGAAGATGTCGCTGATTACCCTCGCGCAGCATGTGCGTGGCCAGCGTGCATTCACCCGCACCCTGCTGATGGTGATCGCTGTAACCGGCGCCGTCATCGTGGGGCTCCTGGCAATGCACTCCCTCAACACCCACACCACCGCCTCCGGACATGGCGACACGGTGGCTGTCGCGGGAGAGGTATCGACCCATCACGATGCGTCGCCCCTCTCCGCCCAGCTGAACACGACCGCCGCCCACGACGACGGCTGCGGCGACTGTGGCGACGATCACGCCATGGCCTGGATGGCGTGCGTGTTGGCGCTGCTTGTCAGCGTGCTCGTGCTCGCACGTCACCGTATCGGGTGGCGCATTACCGTCCGAGACGACGTACTCCGCGCGGTACAGGCCCGGTGGCCCGCGCCCGCACAGATTGTCCCGCCACCTTCCCTCACGGTTCTCTGCATCAGTCGCACGTGATGACGCGTACGCCCGCCTTCCGCGCGGGCAACGCATCTTCCCGCACGACAACCGTCGTGCCTCATCACCGACCGATGGAGACAACCACCATGAAGACCCGCGCCGCGGCGACCGCCGCGTTCACTCTCGCCGCCCTGCTCACTCTCGCCGGATGCTCCGGCGGAACCACCTCGGGCGGCAGCATGCCCGGAATGGACCACGGAAGCAGCAGCAGCGCTACCCCCGCGCAATCTGCTGACGCCAACGAAGCGGACGTCATGTTCGCCACCATGATGATCGAGCACCACACTCAAGCGATCGAGATGTCCGACACGCTCCTGTCGAAAGACGGCATCGACGAGCGCGTCACCGCCCTGGCGGAGCAGATCAAGGCCGCTCAAGAGCCTGAAATTGCGACCATGGAAGGGTGGCTCGAGGACTGGGGAGCCACCTCCTCCGACATGGGCGGCATGGACCACAGCGGCGGCGGCATGATGAGCGAGGACGACATGCAGGCCCTCGAGCAGGCCACCGGCACGGACGCCGCCCGACTGTTCCTTCAGCAGATGATCGAACACCACCGCGGCGCGATCGAGATGGCCCAGGAAGAGGCCAGCAACGGCCAGAACAGCGACGCCGTCGCCCTGGCCAACCAGATCGTCGAATCGCAGACGTCCGAAATCGCGACCATGGAGGAGCTTCTGGCAACTCTCTGATCACCCGGGTGGGGCGCGGAAAACCACCGCGCCCCACCACCCGATCAGACGAAACGCACCCCCAATGCAGCACCACCACACCAACCTCACCGCGCCGGGCTCCCGCACCCGCGCCTTGTCCTTGGTCACCCTCGTCCCCATGGTCGCGCTCGCTCTCGCAGGCTGCGCCGGTTCACCGTCCCTCACCGGTGACGACCACCCTGAGCAGCCGCTCACGCACGTGCACGGCATCGTTGATGACCCCGCCACCGATGGGTTCCTTATCGGAACCCACGAGGGCATCTTCACCGTCACCCGTGACGGTGAGCTGGGCGCCCGCCTGGCGAAGACGGACTTCGATGCGATGGGCCTGACCGTCCTTGACGACACACTCGTGGCATCTGGCCACCCCGGTCGGACCACCCCGCCCGAGCTGGGAGCCCCCAACCTGGGCATCATCCGAAGCTCCGACAACGGGCAGAGCTGGCAACCCACCGCATTCACAGGCGAGAAAGACTTTCACGCCCTCGCCGCGGACCCCCGCGGAACGCTCTACGGCGTCGCCACCGACGCCAATGAAATGCTCACCAGCACAGACGGCGGTGTCTCCTGGCAGCCCACCGGGGCACCCGTCTACGCCATGTCGCTCGCCGTTGACGCAGCAGGGCGAGTGATGGCCTCCACCGCGGATGGTCTGCTGGTCAGCACCGACCGGGCTGCCACATTTCAGGCGTGGCCGGATGCTCCCCTTCTTGCCGGGCTCAGCGCCTCCCCGGACCACAACCGCGTGGTCGGTATCGGCACCCAGGGACGGATCTGGGCCACAACCGCGGGAGCGCAGAACTGGTTCGAAGTCGGAACGATCCACGGCACCGCCCAAGCCGTCACCATCACCAACAACGGCGACATCCTCGTCGTCGATGACAGCGGCCTGAGCCTCATCCCCTACCAGCAGTAACGCGCATCGCGGCGGGCACCGCCCTCCGCCACCCGCGAAGGGCCCGCACGAATACCCGTGCGGGCCCTCCTCGTTCCCAGATCAGCCGCGGTGCTGGGAACCGTCACCGGTGCTCCCGCTGATGGGAGCGTGGTCTCGACGGAGCAGATACAAGGCTGCCCACCCGAGCAGGCCGAGGGTTGTGAAGATGTCAGCCACGTTGAAGATGGCGAACCAGTCGACAGCGATGAAGTCGACGACCTCTCCGCTGAGCGGTCCGGTTTCAGCGCGTGTGGTGCGGTCCCACAGGTTGCCGATCGCGCCGCCGAGGGCGGCAGCCAGCAGCGCAGTAGCGCCCATGCTCTGCCTCCGCAGCACTCGGATGACGATCCACGTGAGCAGCGCGGCGACAAGGACCATAACGCCGACGACAAGCGGCGCTCCCACATCGCCGCCGAGACCGAATGCGACCCCAGGGTTGAACACGAGGCGCAGGGATACGCCCAGCCCAAGGTCGATATCACGGCCTCCGTCGAGGTAGGACAGGGCCCACGCTTTGGTGAGTTGGTCGACCGTGAAGGCGGCAACTACGGCAGCAGCGGCAGCGAGGAGGCGTGTGAATCTGCTCACGACAGGACTTCGATGAGGCGAACGATCACGCCGGACTCGATCAGGATGTACAGGCCCAGCCCGATGAACACGGCCGGCACGAGCCAGTGCTCGATCTTCTCAAGAGCCTCTGTGACAGCCTTGCTGGTACCCACGAAGCGGGCGATAAGACACCACACGGCAACGAGTACCAAGAACACGATGATGGTAACGATGGTGTCCGGAACCGGGTTGGTGCGGAAGACAGGTGTGTACAGCGAGATGTTGTCGGCGCCGTTTGCGATGGTGATGCCGGCAACTCCGAGCAGGCCCCCGGCGCTGATGGAGCTTTCGTCGTCGTCGTCATCGTCGCCGCGATGTCGGAGCGTACGAATCAGCCCGTAAACACCGATCGCAAGTGGGACCAGGCCCAGCAGCCCGACCCATTCGTCCGGGACGATGGTGAGGCCTGCGGCGGCGAGGCTGCTGATTGCGACCAGGGCGATGAAGCCGAGGTACTGTCCGGCCACGACCTTCCATCCCGGGAGGGCTCCGCGTGCGGACGCGAGAAACAGAACGGTGAGGACGACGATGTCGTCGATGTTCGTCGCCGCGAACAGGCCGATGGCGGCCACGATGGTTCCGATCATCGGGCGTCGCTCCCGTACGTCTTGCACAGATCGACCTTGAAACCCGTCGCGGCGAGGAGTCGCTCGGCCGCTTCGAGAACATCGATCACCTCGGGAGTGGAGACAGAGTAAAAGTTCTGTCGGCCCTCACTGCGGGCAACAACGAGTCCGCATTCGCGGAGGCATCCAACGTGCTCTGACACGGTTGACTGCGCCAAGCCGAGTTCGTCGGTGAGGTCCCTCACCCGCGCTTCACCAACGGACAGCCGACGCAGGATCGTCAGGCGACTGTGATCGGCAAGAGAGTGGAACAGAGATACAGCAGCTGCGAGCTCTTGTGTCATCGGCATGTGACGATCATATCGGTAACTGCCGATTAATAAGTGGTGCGAAACCGATCGGTTTCGCACCACCCACGGGGCAATCGACGAGGTGCCGGAATGTTGTGACTGATGACGCTCTTTGGCGGTGTTCTTGCAGTGCTGTTTGGCGGCGGTCATCCGATGTCGCGGTGATGGTCTCGAGTCCGTCCTCTCCGCCCGGGGATCACCGGAGACGACTCATAGTTCTCAGACCTCTCGATCGGGGCGCTGCTATAGGTAGCGGCAGACCTGGTCGGTGCTGCAGGTGTCGGGCTCGACGTGGTCTGCCTGGTCGCGTAGCGCGGCGAGGGTGTCGCGGAGGTCGTGGAGCTGTGCGAGTTGCTGGTCGATGTCAGCGAGGCGTGTGTCGAGCAGGTCGCGAACATGGTTGCAGGGGGCTTGGCCGTGGTCGCGGATGTCGAGGATCTGCCGGATTTGGGCCAGGGTGAGTCCGGCTGCTTGACCGCGGTGGATGAAGTTGATACGGGCAAGCGCCGCAGTCGTGTAGTCGCGGTAGCCGCTGGGTGTGCGCTCGGTCGCGGGTAGGAGTCCCTGGTCTTCGTAGAACCGCAGCGTCTTTGCGGTCGTCTCGGCCGCCTCAGCGAGTTCACCGATCCGCATTATAGACGCTCCTTCGTCAGAGGACTTGACCTTCCACCGCACAGGAAGGTTGATGATGACTGTAGCAGCGAATGTTCGCGATAGGTCCGGGAGGGATCGGAATGCAGTCGAGGTTTGATCTGGCCGTGATCGGATCGGGTGGTGCGGCGTTCGCCGCTGCGATCCGCGCCACCATGCTGGGCAAGTCGGTGGTGATGGTGGAGCGCGGCACGTTCGGTGGCACGTGCGTGAACACCGGGTGTGTGCCGTCCAAGGCGCTGATCGCTGCCGGTGAGGCCCGCCATGTGGCGGCGGACGCCGGCGCCCGATTCCCAGGGATTGCCGCTACCGCGGGCCCGGTGGACATGCCCGGTCTGGTGCGTGGCAAGCAGGAGCTGGCCGAGGCCATGCGGGGGGAGAAGTACTTCGACGTGGCCGAGGCGTACGGCTGGCCGGTCCGGCAGGGCGACGCAGCCTTCGCTGGCACTCCGGATGCGCCCGTGTTGGAGGTCACCGCTGCCGACGGCACCGTTGAGACCATCGAGACCGCGCATTACCTAATCGCCACGGGCTCCGCCCCCTGGGCCCCGCCCGTCGAGGGGCTCGACGACGTTGGCTACCTGACGTCGACGTCGGCGATGGAGCTGACCGAGGTGCCCGACTCGTTGGTGGTGCTGGGTGGTGGCTCCGTGGCGCTGGAGTTGGCTCAGCTGTTTGCCCGGCTGGGTTCGACGGTGACCATGCTGGTGCGTTCCCGGCTCGCGTCGAAGGAGGAGCCCGAGGTTTCCAAGGCTCTGCAGGAGGTCTTCGCCGACGAGTGCATCCGGGTGGTCCGCCGTGCTGTTCCGCCCCGGGTCGTCCGAGACACCGCCACCGGTCAGGTCGTTGTCACGGCGGAGGTCTCCGGCGGTGAGCAGGAGTTCCGTGCGGACGAGATCCTCGTCGCGCTCGGACGCCGCCCGGTCACGGCAGGACTCAACCTCGACGTCGTCGGGGTGAAGACCGGCGACGCCGGACAGGTCGTCGTCACCGACGAACTGCGAACCTCCAACCCTCGGGTCTGGGCGGCCGGGGATGTCACCGGGCACCCCGAGTTCGTCTACGTCGCGGCACGCCACGGCACGCTGGTCGCCGAGAACGCCTTCAACGGAGCGGACGCAGCGGTCGACTACACGCGGATGCCGCGGGTGACGTTCACCAGTCCCGCGATCGGCGCGGTCGGGATGACCGAGGAAGAGGTCATCGCGGCCGGGATCCGCTGCGACTGTCGGGTCCTGCCTCTGCACTATGTGCCTCGTGCGGTGGTGAACCGGGACACCCGCGGGTTCATCAAGATGGTTGCCAACGCCGACACTGGTGAAATCCTCGGCCTCACCGCGGTCGCTCAGGACGCGGGCGAGCTCGCCGCCGCCGGCGTCTACATCCTCGGCAAGACCATCACCGAGGTCGCCGACGCGTGGGCCCCGTATCTGACCATGGCCGAGGGCATCCGTATCGTCGCGAAAGCGTTCACCACCGACGTCTCGAAACTGTCCTGCTGCGCCTGACAGTGCACCGACGCACGCACCCCATCAGAACTGGATCAATTACGATGACGAACCTTGCTACCGACCTGATCGACCGTCTCGCCGGATCCGCCGAGACAACCCTGCTGGTCCCGTTGCTCCGGCTGCTTGCGGATGGTGACCCGGTTAGGCCGTGTTGCTATATCCATTGGAGTGCTGCGGCGAGGTTGAGTCCGGCTGCGTATGAGGTGGCGGTCTTGTCGTAGCGTGACGCGAGTCCTC
>NZ_JACHXY010000004.1 GCF_014192415.1 Microbacterium proteolyticum | reverse complement strand
AATTGGCATTTGACAAGTGCACGCTGTTGAGTTCTCAAGGAACGGACGCACCCACGAAAACAGTCTTCCGACCTACCCGTGAGGCAGTTCACGATTTGAATGCCACGTTCGACGCCCAGATCAACACGACATCACTCCTGAGAGGAGCGATCAAGCTGAAGGTTTGCGCCGAGTGGCAGATCCCAACTGTAGCCGAGCGAGCCGAGACTCTCAAGTGCTGGTGTTGGGGGCGGTTCGCTGCTTGAGAGGACGCGGGGCCTTTCGGCCGCTCCGCTCTCCCCTGTGGGGCGAACAAGTAATAACTTACGTGTGCCCGGCCCCCTCGGCGAATCCGCCCACATCCCGGGCGTGTCGCGCCACGGCAAGCCGGGGGTTCCGCGCCCGTGGCGGACGGGAGCACGTCTCGGGCGTCACACGAAGCGCTCGGGCCCTCCCCACCCACCTACCCATGCTTCGACATGCGGCTCGTCGCGGAGGGCGTGCACCCCGTCGACCGTCAGCGCCACCTCGTCGAAGCCGGCGGACGTCCCCCACCGGTGGGCACGATGGCGCGCACGCCGCGCATCCGCGCGTGCCAGGACGACGCCGTCGTCGTCGAGGAGGGTCATCGTTCCGACCGAGCCCTGCCCCAGTGAAGACAGCGCCGCTGAGAGGGGGGCGGCATCCTGAATCACCAGAGCCTGGTCGAGGCGGAGTGTCACCCGCGCGTCGAGCCCGGACCCCTCGGCGCCGACGCGCACGCGAGGGTCGGCACGCACGAGCGACTCCTCCTCGGGCGTCCGCACCACCACCGTCGCGAGGGGGAATGCCGCGAGCACGGAATCGACGCACACGAACTCCGCGGACGGCGTGAGTCCGTCGGGCAGGTGCACGACGAGATCGGGGGTGGCCGGCAGCAAGCCGCGTCCGCTGGACCCGGCTACGGGGATCTTCTGCGCGAGCAGCAAGGACTGCCGATTGCCCTCGCGGACGCGGTCGTCACCGGAGCGTCCCGCCCAGTCGGGACCGTCGTGCCAGGCCACGGCACGCGGAACATGAGCCAGCACGGCCCCGGCCTGCCATGCGCGGTGCGCCCACTCCCAGTCCTCCCCGCCGTAGGAGGAGAACGACTCGTCGAATCCGCCGATCTCTTCGAAGAAGGCGCGGGAGCACGCCGCGACGGCACTGATGACGTACCGGTAGGAGCGGTCGTCGGCGTGCAGGAGGTTGTCGCTGCCGGCGTAGGCGTCGCGGAGCCAGGCGGGTTCGGCCAGCTCGCGGGCGGGACCGGCATCGGCGACCGGGGTCCCGGCATCCAGCCCGGTCAGGTCGGCGTGGCGGCGACGGCCGACCGTGACCGCCTCGGGAAGGAGGGCGGGGAGGCGGGTCAGCTGACGCACGTACTCCGGCTCCGGTGTGGTGTCGGCGTCGAGGAAGCACAGGACGTCGCCCGTGGCCGCGGCGGCACCGAGGTTTCGGGCGGCGGCGGCCCGGAACCCGCGGTCCTCCTGACGGAGGAGCCGGATGCCGGGCGGGACGACCGGCTCCGTCGGAGAGCCGTCGTCGGCGACGATGATCTCGAGGCGCTCGGCCGGGTGGTCCTGGCGCTGCAGCGCGGCGAGCGTCCGCGCGAGCTGCTCGGGCTGGTCGTAGTGCGTCACGATGACGGTGACCCGCGGAGGATCCGGCTGCCGGTCGGCGACGAGATCCCATCGGTTGCCCGGAACCCACGGCATCCGAGCACTCTCCCCCGCCGCGTCCGCGCTCACCGGAAGACCTCCGCCCACCAACGCCGATAGGCGTGCGCCGCGTCAGCCCTCCCGAACGGCACGGGATCGAGGCCGTGCCAGGTGCGCGCCGCCTCGATGCGGGAGATCGCCACTTCGGCGGCGAGGTCTTCGGGCTCGACCACGCGCAGTGCGCCTGGGCGCAGCTCGACCATCTCGTCGATGTAGCGATTGCGCACGGCGAGGGGCCGGCGGCCCCAGCCGATCCACGACGTCAGCGAGCCGGACGCCGACACGTGCCGGTGGGCGATCACGGGAACGGCGACGCGGCGCGCCCGCGCGAGCATCTCGGCGTCGTCGAGCCATCCCGTCACCTCGACGTCGACGCCCGCGGCGGACGCGCGACGGACGAACGCGTCGAGGTCTTCGGCGTGCCCGTCGGACGCGCGTCCCAGCACCGTCAGGCGGGTCATCCCCGCCGAAACCGTCGCGGCCAGCGCCTCGTCATGCCCCTTGCCGGGATAGAAGTACCCGAGGACGCCGACCGCATCGTCGCCGGCGATGAGCGCCGACGGCTCGGCCGTCTCGACGGGGAGGGGAACGATCGCGACGGGGCCCTTCCAGACACCCTCTTCGCGGAGGAGCTCCCGTTCGTGAGCGCTGTTCACAGCCACCCCGCGCGCGGCCTCCGCGACCGACCGGTAGAACGCGCGGCGGCGGGGGCGATTGCGCTCACCGTCCGACGCCTGGGGAACGTCGTGGAAAGTCACCGACAGCGGATGGCGACCGGCGAGATCGACGACGACACGCGTCGCCTGTTCGGGCGAGGCCCCCCACAACCGGTCGGTGACGTGGGCGTGCACGGGCGTGCCCGGGGGAACGGCGGCGAGGGCGTCGGCGGTACTCAGCCGCGCCGCCGGCTGCTGCTCCCGCACCGCGGTCGCGATCTCGCGGGCGTACGCGGCGACACCGTGCGGCCCCGGATGCACCAGGAGCACGGGCGGGGCGGCATCCGGAATCGAGGAGGCCGTCACGACGCGGCCGCCCACGTGCGGAGGAGGGGTGCCATGCGGGCCACGACGGCGGCGAGCAGCTCGGGACGTTCGGCGTAGTACGCCAGATGCGCTTCGCGAACGGTCTCGGCCGGGAGCGTGTCGCCGGCGACCGTCCAGTCGGGGCGGGGCGCGGCATCCAGGCTCCAGGCGTCGACGACCCACCGCTCCAACGGCGCGCGGACGCCCGCGAGGATCGGACGACCGGGATCGACGACGCGACCGGGCGCACCGAGCGCGGCGACGAGACGCTCACCGAGCGGGAGGAACAGGGCGTTCCCGGGGTGGTTGACGGTGCGGGCGAGGTCGTCGACGACCGGGGCGAAGAGATCGGATGCCACGACGTCGAGACCGAGAGCCTCGCGGCGACGCAGCTCGGCAACGGACGCGTCGGCGATCGCGCGCACCGCAGCCGGTGGCAGTTCCGCAGCAACGGGCGTGCCCGCGGCCTCGGCCACGATGCGGACGTCGTGGTAGGCGACCAGGGGCGGATCCTCGGGGAACGCGGGCAGACGCAGCACCGCCTGGAACGGGTGCAGACCCGCGAAGCGGACGGCGGGAACCGTCACCAGCCGGGCCGCCGGGGGAAGCGATGCGCGCAACTGCGTCGTGCCCAAGGGGAGATCGCGGTAGTCGTCGCGGATGGGCTGGGCGACGAGGAAGGAGGCCTCGGAGAGGAGGGTGTGCAGGCGCTCCGCGTCGGTCGCGGTGAGCTCGTGCACCGCGGGGACGCGGATCGCGGGAAGGGCGTCGGATGAGATGACCAACCGAAGTGATTCCGCCTGGCAATTGCCCACGACCAGGCCGAAATTCTCCGGCAAGGGCGCCTCGCCGAAGAATTCGCCGTAGTGGCGCCGCCTCGCTATCACCGCGTCGCCGTGGTCCGCAAGGCTCTGCAGCCGCGCCGTCTCACCACCCATGATGTGAAGGTATCCGTCGGTGTCATCGTCGTCCCAACCGCCCCGTTGCATTGCGATGTGCCTGGCGATGCGGTACGCGCACGCCACGCCACATCACTGCACGAGGAGAAGAGAGATCGTCGCCACCACCCTCCCGCCGGTTCGCATAGCCGCCGTCCCCTCGGCCCACCCCTACGTCTCCGCCATCACCGACCCCGGTCGCGTGACGGTGCTCGCCGATCCGCCGCCTCCGGGCGCCCCGGCCGGCCAGTGGTGGCCGCCGCAGGTTCTGCTGCCGGACTGGCTCGAGGCGCACGCCGACGAGTTCGACCTGGTCCACGTGCACTTCGGGATCGAGTCCTACTCTCCGGACGAGCTGCGGGCGACGGTTGCGGCCCTTCACCGTCTGGAGCGCCCCCTCGTCTACACGGTGCACGACCTCGAGAACCCCCAGCTCGCATCGCAGGAGGACCACCGAGCATCGCTGGCCGTCCTCGCCGCCGGAGCCGATGCGCTGATCGCCTTGACCGACACCGCGGGCGCCGCGGTGCGGAACATCGCCCGTCGTCCGGTCACCGTCATCGCCCACCCCACGCTGCTCGGCGGCGCACGGCGTCCCACCGGGAACGTCCACGACACCGTGCGCGTGGGCGTGCACCTGCGCGATCTGCGACCCAACATCGACGGCGTCGGAACGACCGCCACCCTCGTCCACGCCGTCGCCGACCTGCGGGCGCAGGGTGCGCGCGTCGAAGCCGTGGTGCGGATGAACGAACGGGTCCGCGACGCGGAGGCCGCGGCATCCATCGACCTTCTCGCCGAGCGGGCCGACGGCGTCACCGTCGAGCGCGAAAGCCGCCTCGACGACGACGCTCTGGCCGCCTGGCTCGCCGACCTCGACGCGTGCGTGCTCCCCTACCGCCACGGCACGCAGTCGGGGTGGGCGGAGCTCTGCTACGACCTCGCCGTGCCCATCGTCAGTACCCCCATCGGGCACATCGCCGCCCAGCACCCCGCCGACTTCCACGCGTTCGACGGGGGCGACCCGGTCTCGCTCGCCCGGGCGATCATGGATGCCACGGGGCGGGCGTCATCGCCTCCGGGTTCGCCGGCCCGCGCCGCCGAGGTGGAGCTCCGACGCGCGGAGCGCCGCGCGGAACTCGAGCGCGTGCGGGCGGCGCACGTCGCCGTATATCGCTGTGCCCTCGCGGCGGAGGTCGCCGCGTGATCCGCGGGACGCGTCCGCTGCGGGTGCTCGTCGTCGCCCCGTCGCGCTACCCCCTGCGCCAGCCGCACGCCGGCGGTCTCGAGGCCTGCGTGTGGGACCGCGTCCGATGGTTGCGCGCCCGGGGACACGAGGTGTCGCTGTGCGCCGCCGAAGGGTCGGACTTCCTCGGTGACGTGGCCGAGTTCCGGCTGCCCGTCCCCGAATGGACGCGCCCGGAGCACTCTTCGGACACGGAGTACCCGGAGGGGTACGCCGCCGCCGTCGACGCCGCTTACGACGCCGCCCTCGACCGTCTCATCGCCGACCGCCATCTGTACGACGTCGTCGACAACCACAGCCTGAACCCCGCCCCCATCCGGTGGAGCCGCACGGCCGACATCCCCGTCGTCACGACCCTTCACACCCCGCCGCTCGAGCCGATGCTGGAGGCGGCGGCGGAGGTGGTGGACAGCCCGCACCGCTTCGTCGCGGTGAGCCAGGCCACGGCCCGCGCGTGGTCGATCGAGGGTGTCGACGCCTTCGTCTTCCCCAACGGCATCGACACCGACCAGTGGACGCGCGGCGAAGGTGGCACCTCGTGGGTGTGGTCGGGTCGCGTGGTGCCCGAAAAGGCCCCTCACCTGGCCATCGAGGCCGCCCGCTCGGCCGGCGCGCACATCGTGCTCGCGGGGCGGATCGGCGACGTCGACTACTTCGAGCAGGAGATCGTGCCCCGTCTCGGCGCCCACGCGCGCTACGTCGGGCCGCTTCACCAACCGGACCTCTGCCGACTGGTGGGGTCGTCGGCCGTTGCGCTCGTCACGCCCATGTGGGACGAACCCTTCGGCCTCGTCATCGCCGAAGCGCTCGCCACCGGCACCCCCGTCGCCGCCTTCGACATCGGCGGGGTGTCGGAAGTGCTCGCGGGGATGCCCGGCTCGGCGACGGTCATGCCGGGCGACGTCGTCGCCCTCGGACAGGCCGCGGCCCGGCTCGCCGCGGAGGGCGCGCGCGAACCCCTCACCCGCGTCTGGACGCGTCGGGCGGCCGTGCGTCAGCACTCCCTCGCGCACCGCTACCGCGAGGTCGAGCGCGTGCTCGCGTACACCGCCCAGCCCGTCGCCGCGCGACGCGTGCCGGCGGTGTCGTGGTGATCGGCTGGTACGTCCACCACCACGGCTTCGGCCACGTCTCACGGTTCCTGGCCGTGCAGCCGCATCTGCGCACACCGGTCATCGCGTTCTCGTCGATGCCCCGACCCGCCGAGCTCGCGTCCGACGTCGAGTGGGTGGTGCTGCCCCCGGATGTCGAGCCGTTCGAGGCGCCCGACGGCCGGCGGATGGACCCTCGCGACGCCGACCCGACAGCCCGCGGCCACCTGCACTGGGCGCCGCACGGTCACCCCGGGCATCGGGAGCGTCTCGCGACGATCGCCGCGACCGCCGCATCCCGTGGCCTGGTGACCTTCGTCGTCGACGTCAGCGCCGAGGTGGTGGCGTTCGCGCGGCTGCTCGGCCTGCGGACGGTCGCGGTCACGCAGCCCGGCGCGCGGACGGACGCCCCGCACGCCCTCTCGTACGGTCTGGCCGACCGGATCGTCGCCCCGTGGCCGGAAGGCGCCGTGCCCACTCCGGGACTGTCCGACCACGGCGAGCGCGTCGCCTGGACGGGCGGGATCTCGCGCTTCGACGCGCGAGCGGTGCCCGGCTTCGTCGACGAGCGACGAGTGCTGCTCCTCGGCCGCGTGCTCCCCGCCGAGGTCCGTGACGAGAGCGTCCGCCGCCTGAGCGAGCGGGGCTGGAAGGTCACGTCCGTCGGGCACGACGACGCCTCGCGCGTCGACGATCCCTGGCCCCTGCTGACGCGCAGCACGGTGGTCGTCAGCGCCGCCGGGCAGAACAGCGTCGCCGACCTCGCGGCATCCGGTGCCCGAGCCGTCGTGATCGGACAGGACCGCCCCTTCGACGAGCAGCGAGCGACCGCCGAGGCCCTCGAAGCGTGGGGTCTGGCGCGGCGGGCCGACGGTGACATCTCCGCCACGGAGGTGGTCGACCTCGTCGAGCGGGCGGCGGGAGACGCCCCGGACTGGGCCCGGTGGCGAGTCGACGGCGCCGCCGCGCGGATGGCTGCCGTCATCGAGGAGACACGGCCGTGAAGACCGCCGTCATCACCGTCGCATCGCTCGCGCGCCGCGAGCATCTGGACCGCCAGCGGCGCGTGCTCGCCGAGGTGGCAGGGGACATCGTGCGCGTGGAGGCGTGGCTCGACGAGACGCCGCCCGACGGCATCAGGGATGCCGACACCCTCACGCTGCGCGTGCCTCCCGGGCCGTCCGGCCTGCGGGTGGGCGAGGGACGCAACCGCGCGGCGGAGGTCGCGATGAAGGCGGGCGCGGATCTGCTGGTGTTCCTCGACGTGGACTGCCTGCCCGGGCCCGACCTGCTCTCCGCGTATCGCGCCGCGGCCGCCGCCCACCCGGACGCGTTGCTCGCGGGCGCGGTGACCTACCTGGCCAGCGTCCAGCGCCCAGAACGCGCCGATGATCTGCCTCTGCTCACCCGCCCGCACCGGGCACGGCCGGCGCTCCCCACCGGGACGACGAGACCGGCGACGGCCGCGGAGTACGACCTGTTCTGGTCGCTGTCGTTCTCCGTGACGCCTGCCACGTGGCACCGCATCGGGGGCTTCCACCCCGGATACGAGGGCTACGGCGCCGAGGACACCGACCTCGCCTGGACCGCTCGCGCGCGGGATGTCGAGCTGCGCTGGGTGGGCGGTGCGGAAGCCTACCATCAGTGGCATCCGGTGTCCTCTCCTCCGTGGCAGCACCTCGACGACATCCTGCGCAACGGCGCCGCTTTCCACGAACGGTGGGGCGTGTGGCCCATGGGCGGGTGGCTCGACGCGTTCGCCGCGGCCGGGGCGATCGAGCGCCGGGGCGCGGGCTGGGCGCGGGTGCGCTGAGGCGCGGCAGACGACACCGGTCGAGCGTCCAAGACACGCCGGACCTCCGCCAACCGAGCGGCGTGTCTTGGACACTCGACCCCGCTTCTCGCGGCGGTCACGGGCACGCGAGAGCCCCGGCGCACACGGCACCGGGGCTCTCGGGGCGGGCGGCGGGTCAGGCGCGACGGAGCCAGACCGTCGTCTCACCGGGGAGGGCGTCGCCCTCGAGCGCGGTGCTCGACAGCAGGACCTCTCCGGCGGGGAGCGCGGCCGGCTCCGTGCCGAAGTTCGTCACGACGGTCCACCCGTTCGGTCGCGCGAAAGCCACCACATCGTCGCGGTCGGTGTCGACCCACTGCAGCTGCTCGTCGGTCTGCAGCTCGTGCCGCAGGTCGAGCGCCCGGCGGTACAGCGTCAGCGTCGACGCCGGGTCGCCGTCCAGGCGGTCGACGGCGTACGCGCCGAACCACTCCGGCTGCGGCAAGTGCGCACCGCTCGCACCGAAGCCGAACGCGGCGCCCTCGGCGCTCCACGGCAGGGGCACACGGCATCCGTCACGACCGACATCGATTCCGGGGCTGCGGAAGAACGTCGGGTCCTGTCGCTGGTCGTCGGGGATCTCGGCGACCTCGTGCAAGCCCAGCTCTTCGCCCTGGTACAGGTATGCCGAGCCGGGCAGGCCCAGCACGAACAGTGCCGCCGCACGGGCCCGACGCTCCCCGCGCGCCTCGTCGAGCACCGGAGTCCGACCGCCGGAGAGCAACCATTCGTTGCCGTGCTTGCGCGTGGGTCGCCCGTCGTCGGCGCGCTCGGCATCCGGGAGACCGTACCGCGTCGCGTGACGTACGACGTCGTGGTTGGAGAGCACCCACGTCGTCGATGAGCCGGACTGCGCGGCGAGCACCAGATTGTCGGCCACGATGCGGCGGAACTGGCCCGCGTCGAAGTCGGCCTCGAGGAGGTCGAAGTTGAACGCCTGTCCCAGGCTCTCGATGCTCGCGTAGAGCGGGACGCGCGAGGGATGCACCCACGCCTCGGCGACGGCCGTGCGCGGCGGATCGTAGGAGTTGAACACCGCGCGCCACTCGGCGTAGACCTCGTGGACGTCGTCACGGTCGATGAGGGGGTGGTTGCCGTCCTGCGGCATCGCGTCGAGCTCCGCCTGCGAAGGCAGCGGCTCGCTCAGGTCTTTCGTGAGCATGTGCGCGACGTCGATGCGGAATCCATCGACGCCCCGGTCGCTCCAGAAGCGCAGGGTCTTGACGAAGTCGGCGCGCACTTCGGGGTTGGTCCAGTCGAGGTCGGGCTGCGACACGTCGAAGTTGTGGAAGTACCACTGGCCGTCCTCGACACGCTCCCAGCCCGCTCCGCCGAACACCGACACCCAGTCGGTGGGCGGCTCGGCGCCGTCGGGTCCC
The DNA here is from genome assembly GCF_014192415.1 of Microbacterium proteolyticum. Classification (GTDB taxonomy): domain Bacteria; phylum Actinomycetota; class Actinomycetes; order Actinomycetales; family Microbacteriaceae; genus Microbacterium; species Microbacterium proteolyticum. Next base: position 48,164 of record NZ_JACHXY010000004.1, on the reverse strand, counting down.
TTGCCCTCGCGGAAGATGTAGCGCCCGCGGGCCGCGGAGCCGCGACCGGCGGCCAGCGCCTCCTGGAACCAGGCGTGCTTGTCGGAGGTGTGGTTGGGCACGATGTCGACGACGACACGGATGCCGTGAGCGTGCAGTTGCGCGATCAACTCGTCCATGTCTGCCAGGGTCCCCAGCCGCGGATCGACGTCGCGGTAGTCGGCGACGTCGTAGCCGCCGTCTGCCAGATCGGAGGGGTAGAAGGGGCTGAGCCAGATGGCATCCACCCCCAGCTCCGCCAAGTACGGCACGCGCGAGGTGATCCCGCGGATGTCGCCCAGGCCGTCGCCGTCGGTGTCGGCGAAGCTGCGGGGGTACACCTGGTACACCACGGCCTGGCGCCACCAGTCGGGGGCTGCGGTCAGTTCGCGGGTCTGCACGGAGGGTGCGGCGGTGGTCACGTGTGTTCCTTTCGAGGGGGTGGTTACTCAGCCCTTGATGGCGCCCTGCGTGACACCGGCCATCACCCATCGCTGGGTGAAGAGGTAGGCGACGATCGCGGGGGCCATGGCCATGAGGTAGGAGGCGAAGGCGACGTTGTAGTTGTTGCTGAACTGCGTCTGGAAGAGGTTCTGCCGCACCGGAAGGGTCTGCAGAGCCGGGTCGCTGATGATGAGCGAGGGCATCATGAAGTCGTTCCACGCGTACAGGAAGGCGAAGATGCCGACCGTCGCGCTCATCGGAGCCAGCAACGGGAAGATCAGCTGCCAGAAGGTCTGCCAGGTGGTCGCTCCGTCGATGCGCGCGCTCTCTTCGAGTTCGAGCGGGATCGAGCGCAGGAAGGCCGTGAACAACAGCACGCTGAAGCTCAACTGGAACATCGTGGCCAGGATGATCACGCCCGCGGGGTTGTCGAGACCCACCCGCCCGGTCAGCTGGATCTGCGGCAGGGCCACCACGGGGAACGGGATGAACATGGCCGCGAGCAGGTAGAAGAACGAGTAGCGGAAGAGCTTGCGATCCCAGTTGCGAGCGATCGCGTACGAGGCGAACGCCGCGAGGATGATCGTCGCGGCCACCGTGCCGGCGGTGACCAGCAGCGAGATCGCCAGGCCCACGGGGAATCTCGTCAGCGTCCACGCCTGGACGAACCCGTCGAAGCTGATCGGCGAGGGGAACGAGAATGCGTTGCCGTCGACGACCTGGGTGCCGCTCTTGAGCGCCATCGAGACGGTGACGTACAGCGGCAGGAGCACCGTGAGGGAGCACAGCACCAGGATGGTCGTCGTCGACCAGTTGATGCGTTCCATGCCGACGCGACGCACGCGTCGGCGCGACGGGCCGTCGCCACGGCCCTTGGTGCCCTGGCGGTCGGGGACGGCGAGTTCGGCCTGCTCGAAGGCGAGCGCGGGCTGGTTGAGAGCGGTCATGACAGGGTGTTCCTTCCCCGGGTGAGGGAGAGCTGGAGGAGCGAGATGACGACGGCGACGATGAAGAACAGCGCCGCGTTCGCCATCTGATAGGCGTAGTCGCCGCCGTTGAAGCCGAGGATGATCGACATCGCGACGCTGCGGGTCGCGGTGCCGGGGCCTCCGCCGGTGAGGCCCACGATGATGTCGTAAGCGTTCAGGAAGCCCTTGAAGCCCAGGATGATGTTGATGACGACGTACCCGGCCACGAGCGGCAGGGTGATGCGCAGCAGCTGCTGGGTCTTGCTCGCACCGTCGAGGCCGGCGGCCTCGTAGACGTCTCCGGGGACCGACAACAGACCCGCGATGTAGATGAGCAACGTGCCGGGGATCGCCTGCCACGCGGTGACGATGACGATCGCGACCCAGGCGAGATCGGGATTGGCCAGCAGGCTCGTCTCGAGCCACGGGATGCCGAGCGACGCTCCGGCCTCGGGCACGGAATTGCTGAAGAGGAAGTTGAAGACGTAGGCGATGATGATGCCCGAGATCACCATCGGGATGACGAAGACCGTGCGCAGCGCCTTCTTGAACCGGATCTGGGAAGTCAGACCCACCGCCAGCAGGAACGCCGCGACGTTGACGACGACGACCGTCGCGACCGAGAAGCCGAACGTGAACAGGTAGGCCTGCAGGATCGCCGGGTCGCTGAAGATCGCGATGTAGTTCGTCAGGCCGGTGAAGTTCCACTCGCCGAGACCGATGGAGTCGGTGAAGCTGAAGAAGATGCCGATGACCCCGGGCACGGTGATGGCCAGGGTGAACAGCGCGAGCGTCGGCAGCAGGAACAGGTAGTAGATCGGCTCCACGCGGCGGGTGCTGCGACGCGCGGCCGCCTTCCCGCCCGTGACGATCGTGGTCGTGGTGCTCATCGCGCGTCCTCCTCGACGGCTGCGTCGGTGGTCGAGGCGGGCGGCTGGCGGAAGGCGAGCCGCGACCAGTCCTCGTCCATGGTGCGCAGCGTGCCCTCGGGCGAGGCGCCGAAGATCATCGCCTGCGCGTAGTTGAAGGTGGGGATCGTCTTGGGCACGAGCACCGAGGCGCCCTGGTAGATGCGCCCCTCGTCGTAGTAGGGGATCATCCCGGCGACGCGGGGGTCGCTCGGCGACGGCGCGTCCTTCGTCGGCGCGAAGCCGAGCTGCGATTCGTTGTAGGCCTCGATGATCTCGGGCGTGTACAGGTACTCGAGGAAGTCGCGGGCGGCGTCTTTGTGCCGGGAGGCCTCGGGGATGATCGCTGCGAGGTCCATGTTCACGCGCACCGCGAGGTCGTCGGGGTCGTCGGTCATGGGCAGCGGGAAGGTCCCCACGGGCAGATCGGGCGCGGTCTTCGCGATTTCGCCGAGCGCCCAGGGACCCTGCAGGTACATCGCGGCCTCACCCTGGGCGAACGCGAGGTTGCCGTCACCGTAGGCCCGACTCTCGGCATCCGGGTTCGTGTAGTCCTGTGCGAGCTCGAGCATGCGATCCATCGGCTCGCTGAAGTCTTTGGCGAACGAGACCTGCGACTCGGGCCCCACTTCGGCGCCCTCCGCGGCGAGGCCGTCGAAGAAGTCGAGCACGTCGAGCGAGCCCCCGATGGAGTAGTCGTACCAGCCCTGCGCGACGGTCCAGTCGTCTTTGAACGTGCCGTAGAACGGTGTGACGCCGTTGGCCTTCAGGGTGTCGGAGACCTGGAGGAGCTCGTCGTAGGTCGTGGGGACGGAGAGTCCCAGCTGCTCGAAGATCTGCTTGTTGTAGATCACCGACGCGGCCATCACCGAGTACGGCAGCGCACTCGTACGCCCCTCGCACGAGCCGTACTGGTCGAGCAGCGGCTGCAGATCTTCGCGCACGGTGCCCGCCGCCTCGGTGCCACTGAGGTCGCTCAGCGCGCAACGCTGCACGAAGCGGGCGACCTCGTAGTTGTAGTTCGCCAACATGATGTCGGGCGGATTGCCGCGCACGAAGCTCGCCGAGACCACGTCGACGCCCGAGCTGTCCATCTCGACGCGCACGCGGTCTTGCGATGCGTTGTACTGCGCGACGACGTCGTTCATGAACGACAGCGCCTCGCGCTTGCTGAAGGTGAAGCGGATGGTCTCGCGCCCATCGGTCGAGCACCCGGCGAGCATCGCAGCCCCCAGCACCCCTACCGTGGTCGCCGCGACCCATCGTCGCCCCGCCCTGATCTTCGTCGACACCTGCTGCCTCCTCCGCCGCACTGCGAATATGTTGTATCGGCCAGTAAATCTACTCGCCAAATCAATGTCGTGCAGGCAGTATTGCATCGGAAGCGAAAGGGGTCAAGAGTGACGATGGATGCCACCACGACGACGCCTTCGCTGCGCCGCCACAACCTCGACGCGGTACTCGGCCACGCGTGGGATGCCGAGGCGTTCACCGCCAGCGACGTGATCGCAACGGTGGGTCTGACCCGATCGACGGCGATCGACGTGCTCGACGAGCTCTCCGCCCGCGGACTCCTCGCCGAGATGCCGAACGCCCGCGCGGTCGGCGAGTACTCCAAGGGCCGCCCTGCTCGCCGCTTCGCATTCCGCCCGCACGCCGGGGTCGTGGTCGGCGTCGACGCCGGTCGCGGACACCTCTCCGCGTCGGTGGCCGACCTGCGTGGCCGCACCCTCGGCACCTCGCGCCTGACCGTCGACCCCGAGCTCGACTCCCCCGAGAGGCGCCGACGTGCCGCGGAAGCGACGGTGGACGCCGCTCTCACCCGCGCACGACGCGCGCGCGGCGAGATCGTCGCACTGTGCGTCGGGGTACCCGCCCCCGTGAACAGGGCGGGCCGGTCGCCCGTGCACCACGATGGGTTCTGGGCCCGCATGAATCCGGAGTTCGTCGATACCTTCGCCGCCTGGGCTCCGCTTGTGCGCGTCGAGAACGACGCCACCCTCGCCGCCGTCGCCGAACATTCGCACGGCGCCGCCGTGGGCTGCGACGACTTCGTCGCGCTACTGGCCGGCGAGCGATTCGGCGCCGGCATCAGCGTCGACGGACGTCTCCTCCGCGGCACGCACGGCGGAGCCGGCGAAACGGTCGCCTTCGACCGCGTCGAGGGCGTCGGAAGCGCCTGGGGGCTCGCACCGCGATGCGTCGATGCGGCGCGCGCCGCTCTGGCATCCGGTTCGCTGCCGTCCGACAGCGCGCTTCGCGATCTCGACCCGGAGACCATCGAGGCCAAGACCGTGCTGGATCTGGCGGCGGCGGGCGACGCCGGAGCCCTTGCGGTCGCGCGCGAGGTCGGTCGGGCGCTCGCGGGGGTCGCGGCGGTGTTCGGCAGCCTGTTCGACGTGGAGCGCGTCATCGTGTCGGGCGCGATCGCCGCGGGTGCGGGGCCGATCATCGCGGCCGCGATCGAGGCGATCCCCGACTCGTTGCACCTGCCGCCGCCGCGGATCATCGCCTCGACGCTCGGGCCCGACATCGTCTCGATCGGGGCTGTGGCCGCCGCGGTCGAAGCCGCGCGCACGCGCGCCCTGGATCTCGCCGCCTTCGCCCTGTCGGACGACTGGGCGCGGTCGTGAACGTCTTCCCACGGACACCGAGCCGGGCGAGTGTCCAGGAAACGCCGCGCCGACGAGAGGGGGGCCGCGTGTCCGGGACGCTCGACGAGCGGCGGGACGGCGTCAGCGGGCCGGCGCGGAGGCGCGGCCGCAACCCCCGCGCAACGCGCACCGGCGCCGGATAACGTCGGCACGTTCTCACCCCGATCGAGAGGAGACCGGATGCCCGCGTGGCCCGAACACGTCATCTGGTGGCACGTCTACCCGCTCGGCTTCGTCGGGGCCCCGATCCGCGACGGCGAGGGTCCGGATGCCGAGGTCGCGCACCGCCTGGACCGCCTCGAGCCGTGGCTGGACCACGTCATCGAGCTCGGCTTGAACGGCGTGCTGCTCGGCCCCGTCTTCGCGTCGGAGACCCACGGCTACGACACCGTCGACCATTTCCGCATCGACCCGCGATTGGGCGACGACGAGGACTTCTCGCGGCTGGTGGCCGCGGCGCGGGAGCGCGGCATCCGGATCCTGCTCGACGGCGTCTTCAACCACGTGGGGCGCGAGCACGCGGCGTTCCGCGCGCTGACGGAAGAGGGGCCGAACCTGTTCCGGGGGCGGTGGGTGGGCGACCGGTTCGAGCCGGACGTGTTCGAGGGTCACGACGCCCTCGTCGCGCTCGATCACTCCTCCCCCGCCGTCGTCGAACTCGTGGTGGAGGTCATGTGCCACTGGCTCGACCGCGGGATCGACGGATGGAGGTTGGATGCCGCGTATGCGGTGCCGTCGTCGTTCTGGGCCGAGGTGCTGCCGAGGGTCCGCGAGCGCTTCCCCGACGTGTGGTTCCTCGGCGAGGTGATCCACGGGGACGCGGTGGAGATCGTGCGCGCGTCGAGCATGGACTCCCTCACGCAGTACGAGCTGTGGCAGGGCATCTGGCACGGTCTCAGCGACCGGAACCTCTTCGAACTGAGCCACGCCATCGAGCGACACGACGCGCTGCTCGCGACGTTCGTGCCCCAGACCTTCGTCGGAAACCACGACGTCACCCGCATCGCCTCGGCCGTGGGCGCGGACCTCGTGCCGCACGCTCTCGCGGTGCTGTTCACCGTGGCCGGCACGCCGTCGGTGTATGCCGGCGACGAGTTCGGGTGGACCGGCGTCAAGGAGGACCGACTCGGTGGGGACGACGCGGTGCGACCGGCCTTCCCCGCACACTCCGGCGACGTCGAGCCCGATTCGCGCATCCTGCAGGCCCACCAGGCGCTGATCGCGCTGCGGCGGCGGAAGCCCTGGCTCTGGCGTGCGCACACCGATGTCGTCGAGGTGTCGAACACCGCCGTGGTGCTGCGTACGGCGGTGGGCGATGACGCGGTGGTGGTGGCGTTGAACATCGGCGACGAGCCCGTGTCGCTGCCGGTCGCCGACGGCAGTGTGCTGGTGGCCGGGGAGGGTGCGCCGACGGACGGCCGCATCGCCCTGGGCCCGCGCGGGTGGGCGGTGCTGGAAGCCTGAGCTCGAGCGGCATCCGCCCCTCACCCGCGGCTCAGCGGCTGCCAAGCGGGAGAGGGCCGCTCACGTGCCGGCGCGGAAGCGGTGCTCGGGGCGCCCGGTGGAGCCGTAACGCAGACTCACCTGCACCAGGCCACGCTCCGCCAGCGTCGTCAGATGACGCTGGGCCGTCGCGCGCGAAACGCCGATCCTCGCGGCCACCTCCGACGCCGATGCCTCCTCGGCACCGAGGGCCGCCAGCACCGTCTGCTCGGTCGCCGAGCGGGCGAGCGACGGCCCCTCGCGCTCCCCGCGCATGACGGATGCCGCGCGGTCGATGTCGTCTTGCGACAGCGGACGAGGGCTGGTGAGGAGGTTCCGGTACCGGGCGTACCGGTCGAGCCGCTCCGCCAGGACGCGCGTGTCGAACGGCTTCACGAGATAGGCGAGGGCACCGGCGGTGAAGGCACGGCGGACGGTCGCGGCATCCGTCGCCGCCGACAGCACGAAGGCGTCGATGCCCGCCGAGCGCACGAGCTCCACCCCGTCGCCGTCGGGCAGGTACACATCGGCGAGCAGCAGGTCGGGGCTGTGCACGGCGAGCGCGACACGGGCCTCGCCGACCGTGCGAGCGGGCTCGAGCGCGACGAAGCCGGGGCGGCTCGCGACGGCGTCACGGTGGAGCCCCGCGACGCGGAAGTCGTCGTCGACGACGAGCACACGGATGTCGGTCATTCGGCGTCTCCTGCTCTCGAGGCGTGAATTCCCTCGGCGCGGCGCAGGACCCCTGGCAGGCGCGCGGCCACGACGGCGCCGTGTCCGTCGCCGCCCGGGTCGACGATCCAGACGTCTCCGTCCCGACGCCGCGCGAACTCGCGCGAGAGGGGCAGGCCGATACCGAGACCGTGCACCGCGGCGGGGTCGTCGACGCGGTCGCGAGCGGCGAAGACGACGTCGGCATCGGCGATGCCCGTACCGGTGTCGGACACGGTCAGCACGACGGCATCTCCGTCGCCGAGAACCGCCACCTCGACCTCGCGGGGCTCGGGAGCGGATGCCGTCGCGGTGACGGCGTTGTCGATGAGGTTGCCGAGCACGGCGACCACGTCCTCGACATCGTCGACGGTGCCGCGGAGGAACGTGTCGTCGGAGATGCGCAGCGCCACACCCCGCTCACGGGCCGCGAGCGCCTTCGCCCCCAGGAACGACTGCAGCATCGCGTCGCCGACGAGCTCGATGCCGGGAACTGCCCAGTCGACCGAGCCGCGATCGACGAGGTCGGCGAGGAAAGCCCGGGCCTCGTCGGCGCGGTCGGCGTCGAGAAGGCCCACCGCCGCGTGGAGACGATTGGCGTTCTCGTGCCGCTGCACCCGCAGTGCGTCGCCCATCGCCCGCACGCTGTCGAGCCGCCCCGACAGCGCTGCCACGTCGGTGCGATCGCGCAGTACCGCCACGCGGCCGAGCGTGCGCGAACCCCGACGGACCGGGCGGACGTCGATGAAGACCACGCGATCCCCCACCGGCAGGCCGGTACTCGCACCGGCGCCGGCGAGCGCCGCGGTCACGACGGGCGTGAGAGCGAGGTCGGCGAGGGGTCGACCGACGGCATCCGTGACTCCGAGCAGACGCTCGGCGGCGGCGGTGCACACGCGCACGACCCCCGCGTCGTCGAGTGCGACCACGCCCTCGTCGGCGCTCTCGAGCACGGCGGTCTGGGTCTGTACGAGGGCGGCGAGCTCCTCCGGCTGCACACCGAGCGTGAGCCGCTCGAGACGACGACGCATCAGCAGAGCGACGAGCGCGCCGATGGCGACGGCGAGCAGCACCGCGACGGCGATGCCGCCGATCAGGGTGGGCAGGTCGTCGAAGACGCTCGCCCGCTCGAAACCGACGCTCACCTCGCCCACGGGGGCACCGCCGTCGGGCGGGTAGACGGGGACCTTCGCCCGGGCAGACTCCCCCAGGGTTCCGACCTCCCACGTCACGACCTCCCGGCCCGCGAGCGCGTCGGCGAAGCTCGTGCTGACGACCTGGCCGAGGCGGTCGGGATCAGGATGGGCGAGACGGATGCCGTGATCATCGGTGATCACCACGAACAGGCCCTCCGTGCGCTCGGTGACGTCGGCGGCGTACCGCTGGAGCACGCCGTCGCGCAGGGTCGTGGCATCCGGGGTCCCGGGATCGGCGGAGTACTCCGCGACGAGGTCGCGGACCTGGGGCGACTCCGCGACCGAGCGCGCGATGTTCAGCGCCGACGAGTCGGCTTCGGCCTTGAGCTGCTGCACGCCGAGCCCGGCGAAGACGGCGGTGCACACGGCGACGACGGCGACCTGGGTGGCGACCTGTACGACGAGCATCCGCGTGGCGAACCGCATGGCGCACCTCTCCTTCGAGCGGGATGACCTGTGCGCGAAATGCGCAGAACACACGGTACGCGCATAACCCCGCGCAATGCGAGCAAGCGCGCGCCGGGAGCGGCGGCATCCGTAATGTCACCGCATCGAGAGCGCGAGAGCCGCGCCCGTCCCGACGAAGGAGTCGCGATGACCCCCCTGATCCTTGCGGCCGAAACGGCCGAGTACCCGGTGGCCTACACGCCCGCCGACGGGGTGCTCGTGGCCCTCGGCTTCCTCATGGTGCTGTCGTTCATGGCCCTGATCATGACGCGGCGCATGACACCGATGGTGGCCCTCATCGTCGTCCCGACGATCTTCGGCCTCATCGCGGGCGCGGGCTTCGGCCTGGGCGACATGGTGATCGACGCGATCGGCAAGATGGCGCCGACCGCCGCGCTCCTGCTCTTCGCGATCATGTACTTCGGCATCATGATCGACGTCGGCCTCTTCGACCCGCTCATCCGTGTGATTACGCGCTTCCTCGGCGACGACCCCGCCAAGATCGTGCTGGGCACGGCGATCCTCGCCGGCGCCGTGTCGCTCGACGGCGACGGCTCCACGACCTTCATCATCACCACCTCGGCGATGCTTCCGCTGTACCTGCGCCTGGGCATGAGCCCCGTCGTGCTCACCTGCGTCGCGGGCCTGATGAACGGCACGCTCAACATCGTGCCGTGGGGTGGCCCGACCATCCGCGCCGCGACAGCCCTGGGGCTGCAGCCCACCGACGTGTTCGTGCCGATGATCCCCTCGCTCCTCGCCGGCCTCGTCGTCTCCCTGGCCTTCGCCTGGTTCCTCGGACTGTCCGAGCGCAAGCGTCTGGCCGGCTCGGTCGACACCTCGAAGCTCGGCACCCCCGGCGTGTTCGGTCGCCTCGGCGGCCCGGCCCTCGTGCGTGGCGCTGAGCCCAAGCCCGGCGCCGTCGCGTCGCTGCGCACCGGCAACGTCGTCACGGTCCGTGGTGGTCGGGATGCCGTCGCCGCCCCGCAGCTCGTCGACGTCGTCGACACCGCGATGGCCGACACGATGCTCGACCCCAACCGCGCGACGCTGCGTCCGAAGCTCATCTGGTTCAACCTGGCACTCACGGTCGCGGTGATGGTGTTGCTGGTGATGGACATCTTCCCGCTGGCGTTCGTCTTCATGGTCGGCGCGGCCCTCGCCCTGATCGTGAACTTCCCGAAGCTGCGCGGCCAGGCCGACGAGATCGTCGCCCACGCCCCCAGCATCGTCGGCGTCGTATCGATGGTGCTCGCCGCCGGCGTCCTCGTCGGCGTGCTCAACGGCACCGGCATGGTCACCGCGATGGCCGCCTGGATCACCGAGGTCATCCCGTCGTCGATGGGTCCGTTCCTCGCGGTCATCACCGGTGTGCTGTCGATCCCGTTCACGTTCTTCATGTCGAACGACGCCTTCTACTTCGGCATCCTGCCCGTGCTCGCCGAGAGCGCCGCGAACTACGGCATCGCGCCGGTCGAGATGGCCCGCGCCTCGATCACCGGTCAGCCCGTCCACCTGCAGAGCCCGTTGGTGCCGGCGATCCTCCTGCTCGTCTCGCTCGCCGGCGTCAACCTCGGCGACCACCACAAGAAGGTGCTGTGGCGCGCGACGGTCGTCTCGCTCGTCATGCTCGCCGTCGGTGTGCTGGTGGGGGCTGTGCCGCTGCTGCGCTGAACCCGTCGGAGAAGGGCCCGGATGCCGCGGCATCCGGGCCCTTTCCGTTGTGTACGCGCGAATGATCCCGTGCGGGTACCCGCGCGTTACATGTCCGTGATGCCGAGTCCCTATGCTGACCCGGGGCGATACCCGGGGGGAAGAACACATGAACAGCGATGCCACGAAGACCGAGCCGCCGTCGACGGCGGGTTCGCGCAGGATCGAGGGCCTCGACGGGCTTCGCGGCGTCGCCGCGATGGTGGTCGTCCTTCTGCACTCGCTGCTGCTGTCCGACTCCTTCGTCACCCCGTTCGCCGACCCGAGGCCCACCACGACACCCGGCGAACCGATGTGGTGGCTCACCCACACGCCCCTGCACCTGCCGTGGGAGGGATCGGTCGCCGTCTTCGTGTTCTTCGTGCTCAGCGGCTTCGTCCTGTGCCTCCCCGCCCGTCACACGCGGATGAACTGGCGCGCCTACTACCCGAGCCGGCTCGTGCGCCTCTACATCCCGGTCTGGGCCTCGGTGGGCGTGGCGCTGATCTGGATCTACGCGCTCCCCGACCTCGTCGAGGGGAGCCGGTTCCTGCAGATCCACATGGATCCGGTGCCGCTCGGCATCCTGCGCGACCTCATCCTCATCGTGCCCGCGCAGCCGGGGATGACGAACACCGTGCTGTGGTCGTTGAAGTGGGAGATCATCTTCTCGCTGCTGCTGCCGCTGTTCATCCTGTTCGCCGCGAAGTGGCGCCGCGGCCTCGCCCTAAAGGTCGTCTTCGTGCTGGCGCTGCTGGTCGTCGGTGCGTACGAGGGACCGATCGAGCGCCCCTACGCGCTCGGCGTCCTCTTCCAGCTGCCCATCTTCGCGCTCGGCTGCCTCATCGCCTTCGAGTGGGACCGGCTGACGGCGCTCCGCGACCGGCTGCGAAACCCCACGCCGGTCTTCGCCTGGCTGGGCGTCCTGGTCGTTCTGTTCATCACCAGCTACTGGATGGTGTTCGCACTCCCGCTCAGCGAGGGCGTCCTCGAGCTCGTCGCACCCGCGACCCGGGTGCTGCAGGTGCTCGGGGCCGCGCTCCTCGTCATCCTCGTCATCCTCTCGCCGGGCCTGGGCGCCGCCCTCAGCGTGCGCCCGCTTCGCTGGTTGGGCACGCGGTCGTTCAGCCTCTATCTCGTGCACGAGCCGATGATCGTGGCGTTCGGTCGGTTGCTTCCCGAGTCCATCAACCCCCTGTTCCTCTCGCCCATCGTGATCGTGGTCGCGCTCGGGCTCGCGGAGGTCTTCTTCCGCCTCGTCGAGCGGCCCAGCCACCGCCTCGCGCGACGGGTCGCCCGCCGCTTCGGGTCGCCCAAGACGCCGCGGCCGAAGGTCGCCGAGGTCGAATCGGCCTGATCCGGGCCGTCGCCCCGCGCCCGCGGGTCGATGCGCATCCCGAGGCTCTTCAGAGGGGCCGCGTTTCATCGTGTTGCGCCATACCGCGCCGTTTCCGCCGGGAGCGCCTACCGTCGTAGGTATGAGTTCGCTTGCGCACGGGATCCCCGACAGCACTCCCGCCATCGGCACGTCGGTCTCGGCCGACGACTTCAAGCGCGCGTTCCGCGGTCACCCGGGCGGGATCGCGGTCATCACGGCGTACGGCGAGAACGGCCCCGTGGCCCTCACCGCGTCGTCGGTGTCGTCGGTGAGCGCCGACCCGCCGCTGCTCATCTTCTCGGTGTCGGCGCTGTCGTCGGCGACCCCGACGATCATCGCGGCCGACACGATCGTCGTGCACCTGCTCGACGCCGAGGACATCTCGCTCGCCCGCGCGGGAGCGACCAGCGGCCTCGACCGCTTCGCCGACACCTCGACGTGGTCGCGCCTCGCCACCGGCGAGCCGGTCTATCACGGCGTCCGCGCCTGGTTGCGGTGCAAGGTGGTCAGCCGCATGGATGCCGGAGGCTCCACCGTCATCGCCGCGCAGGCCCTGCAGGTCGACGTCGAACGCGACCTCGAGCCCGGCGAAGCGGGCGCGGCCCTGGTGTACTACAACCGCAGCTGGCACCGTCTCGGCGAGCACTCCCTGCTCGACTGAGCTCGGGCGTAGGCGAGGCGCCGGTCACCGCACTCAGTGGGCGCTCGACTGACCTCGGGCGTGCGCGAGGCGCCGGTCACCGCACTCAGTGGGCGGCGACAGCGCCCCGGCCGGTCAGGCGCGAGATACCCGTCACCACGCCCACGATGATGAGCCCCAGCGCCAGACCGAACACCGCCGAGATCGCCGTGTCGACGATCCACACCACCACCGGTCCCGCCGCCTCGATCGCGTGCGTGATCACGTGCACGAGGTCGTACGGGCCGGACCACAGCGTCTCGGCGAGGTTCTGAATGACCAGGTGACCTCCCACCCACAGCATGGCCACTGTTCCGACGATGCTGATGACGCGGAAGACCGCGGGCATGGATGCCACGATGCGCACGCCGAAGCGGCGGGTGCCCCGCGACGGGCTCTTCATCAGACGGAGACCCATGTCGTCGAGCTTCACCAGCAGGGCCACCGCACCGTAGACGACCACGGTCATGGCGAGGCCGATGACGAGCAGTGCGCCCAGCGTCATCCAGATCCCGAAGTCGGGGTCGAGGCTGGAGAGTGCGATCAGCATGATCTCGGTGCTGAGGATGAGGTCGGTGCGCACGGCGCCGAGCACGAGCTTCTTCTCGTCGCGCGGTTCGTCGGCATCGGCCGCACTGTGGTGCACCCCGAACCACTCCAGCACCTTCTCGGCGCCCTCGAAGCAGAGGAAGCCGCCGCCGATGATCAACAGGTACGGCAGCACCCACGGGGCGAAGGCCGTCAGCAGCAGCGCGATCGGGATGATGATGACGAACTTGTTGATGATGCTGCCGAGGGCGATCTTCCACACCACCGGCAACTCGCGCGCGGGCGTCAGACCCTGCACGTACTGCGGGGTGACGGCGGCATCGTCGATGACCACACCCGCCGTCTTGGCGCTGGCCTTCATGGCGGCGCTGAGGATGTCATCGACGACGGCGAGCAGACCGACCGACATGTGCGCTTCTCCCGGGGGTGAGGGATGCGGCGCGTACACGCCGCGGGACAACGCTAGTGGGTCCCCGACCGGGCGGAGGCGGGTGGGAGTCGCGGCGAGGGGAGGAGGTCCGGCTACCGGAGGAAGGATCCCGGCCCATTCGTCCTCCGCCGCGCGGATCTCCTCCGCTCATCGGCCCCTGTCCCGCGCCCGGACGGATGGCTAGGGTGAATCCACGCATCGACCCCGGCGAAGGGATGCCATGTCGTTCATCACCCGCGGCTTCGGAGGCCGGCGCCGTGAGCGCGATCCGCGACTCCCTCCGGGGCAGAGCCTCGTGGGCGATTGGCCGGTGCTCTCGGCCGGCCCCACCCCCACGGTCGCCTCCGACACGTGGGAGTTCGCCATCGGCACGGAGAACGGCGTGCACCGGTGGGATCGCGCGCAGCTGGAGGCCCTCGGCGCGGAGGACATCACCGTCGACATCCATTGCGTCACGCACTGGACGAAGCTCGACATGCCGTGGCGCGGGGTGTCGCTGGACCGCATCTTCGCGCAGGTCGAGACGGCGCACCGCTTCGCGATGGTGCACTCCTTCGGGGGATACACCACCAATCTGGCCCTCGACGATCTGCTCGGCGGCAAGAGCTGGATCGCGTTCGAGGCCGACGGCGAACCACTCAGCCCCGAGCACGGCGGCCCCGCCCGCCTCCTCGTGCCGCATCTCTACTTCTGGAAGAGCGCCAAGTGGGTGCAGGGACTCATCACCATGCCCACCGACAAGCCCGGGTTCTGGGAGCAGAACGGCTACCACCCGCGCGGCGACCCGTGGCGCGAGGAGCGGTACGGGTGAGCCGCCGCGCGGCATCCTGGCACGTCGCGTCGGTCGTGAGCGTGCGCGCCGAGACCGCAACGGCTCGGCGGATCGAACTCGACGTGCCGACCTGGCCGGGCAACGACGCGGGGTCCCACCTCGACGTCCGCCTCACCGCGCCCGACGGCTACCAGGCCAGCCGCCCCTACTCGGTGGCTTCGTCGGGTGAGGGAACGCGCGTCGTGCTCGCCGTCGACGAGGTGCCCGACGGCGAGGTCTCGCCCTTCCTCGTGCACGACCTGCGCGAGGGCGACCGTCTCGAGGTGCATGGCCCCCTCGGGGCGTTCTTCGTCTGGACGCCCTCGAACGACCCCGCTCCCGTGCAGCTCATCGCGGGCGGTTCGGGAGTCGTGCCGCTGTATGCGATGGCGGCTGCGCACGCCGCGAGCGATGATCCGGCCCCGTTCCGACTGCTGTATTCGGTGCGCTCCCCCGGCGACGTGTTCTTCGGCGACGAGTTGCGAGCCGTCGCCGAGCGCGATCACCGCCTTCGCGTCGACCTTGTCTACACCCGCGCCGCCCCGCCGGAGTCGGCCACCGCCCCCGGCCGACTGACCGCGGAGAGGCTGCGCGCCGCTGTCATCCCCGCCGACCTCCAGCCCCGGGTGTTCGTGTGCGGACCGACCCCGTTCGTCGAAGCCGTATCGCGTTGGCTGCTCGAGGCGGGGCACGCCGCGGCGCGCGTCCGCACGGAGAGGTTCGGAGGCTCCTGATGGCTCTGCTCGACGGCAACGCCCTGGCCGGACGACTCGACGACCTCCTCGGATGGGATGCCACGGCTTCCGAGGTCCGCTGCACGCAGTGCGGTCTGAACGATCTGCTCGCAACGGCCGCGGTCTACGCCTCGGCGATGGGGAGCGTCGTGCGATGCCGTGCCTGCGACGCGGTCCTGCTCACCGTCGTCGACGCCCCCGACGGTCGTTCCTGGCTCGGGATGCCGGGGCTCACCGCCGTCGAGCTGCGCCGGCGCTGACGGTCGCACCACGCCGGTGCAGATCGCGCCGCAGCGCCGCAGCCGACGATTGTCCCGGTTCGTCGTGACGGGACCGCGTCCGCACGAGAAAAGCCCCGGCGAACCGGGGCTTTTTCACGGCGGAGACGGAGGGATTTGAACCCTCGGTCCCCGTGAGGGGACTCCACCTTAGCAGGGTGGTGCACTAGGCCGAACTATGCGACGTCTCCAGGTGATCGATGCCTTACGGCTCGAACACACCGGTCCATACTAACCGGTCGTCACCCGACATCCGAACCATGATCCGGATGCCGGGTGACGCGAGCGCGGATCACTCGCGGACGTTGCCGTTGGAGCAGGTCGCCTGCGCCGCCGTCTGACCGGCGATGCCCTCGGGGAGGACGATCGCGTCGGGGGTCGGAGCCGCGGTGGGCGAGGCGCCGTCGGTCGGGGCGGGGGCCGCGGTGTCGACCGGGGCGGGCGACTCCGCAGGAGCCGGGGCGGCGTTCGCGTCGACCACGACGCCGTCGCCGTCGCTGAGGTTGCCCGACAATTCGAGGGGCTGGTTCGCGGCGAGCGCGGCCCACAGCGTGTCGGCGTCGTCGTAGTCGGGGACGACGCGGTTGGCGTCGGACGGGTCGGTATAGGTCGGGTACTGGATGAAGACGATGTCGTCGAACGGCACGTCCTTCACCGCCGAGGCGATCTGCACCAGCGTCAGCGGGTTCGTCAGAGACGTCGAAGGGTCGACGTTGCGTAGGGCTGTCGAGGCGAGCTTGTAGAGCGTCGCGGGGTTCGACAGCACCTCCTGGCTCTTCAGCTTGTTCGCCAGGCGCGACATGTACTGCTGCTGGTTCGAGATGCGCCCCAGGTCACCGCCGTCGCCGACGCCGTGGCGGGTGCGGAGGAACTGCAGGGCGTCGAGGCCCTTCACCTGGCGCATGCCGGCGGGCCAGTCGATGCCGGTGTAGGGGTCTTGGATGCCGTTGGCGATGCAGACGTCGACGCCGCCGATGGCATCCGTGATGTTGATGACGCCGCCGAAGCTCACCTTCGCGGCGAAGGGGATCTCGAGGCCGCTGAGCTCCGAGACGGTCGCGGCGACGCACGACAGACCGCCGTAAAGGTAGGCGCTGTTGATCTGCTGCTTGCTCATCGCCGAGTTCACGTTGCCGTCCTGGTCGGTGCAGGACGGGATCGGGACCATGAGGTCGCGCGGGAACGAGATCACCGTCACGCGGCGGGGGGTGTCGGAGATGTGCACGAGCATGTTGACGTCGTTGAGATTGCCCTCGGCGTCGTCGCCCGTGCAGCGATCGCCGAAGAGCTGGGCGAAGTCGGGCTCGCACTCGTCGGTGCCGACGAGCAGCAGGTTGACGCCGCCCTTCAGCTCACCGAGGTCGGGCGGCACGGCGGGCTGGCCCTTCAGGTCGACGGCGTCGGCGGTGAAGCTGCGGGTGAGGTCGACAGCGGCGTACGCGAACACCGCGCCACCCGAGACGAGGAGCACGGCGAGCACGATGGCGAGTCCGCGGAACAGCTGGGCGAACGGCCCCGGCGACGACAGTCGCCCGTGGCGGGCGGCGGTGCGCTGCCCGCGCGGTGTGGTCGTCTTGCTCACTCGGGTCCTTTCGAGACGGATGCCACCGGCCCGGCAGCACGTCGACCCCGGCGCGACAGCCGAAGATCGCAGTAATACTAGGGACGCTCGGCTGTGAATGGCGTGAAGACCGGGCATTTCACCCGCGGATGCCGGCGCCGCGGGCCCACTCCGTTCGACTCCCGCTCAACCGGTGATAACGACGAAAGCGGACCCCTGCGGGGCCCGCTTTCGTCGTTGCGGAGGGTGTGGGATTCGAACCCACGGGACATTGCTGCCCACTGGTTTTCAAGACCAGGTCCATCGGCCGCTCGGACAACCCTCCCGGACGCCCCGAGTCTACCGAGGCGCGAGCCGGGGGTTGCCCGCTACGGCGGAGATGTAGCCCCCTCCGGTCCGGCCAGAGCGTCGCCCGGCGGCTCAAGCAGGAGATCGTCGGCGGTCAGCACGAGGTCGTAGGCGTACATGAGTTGCGCGACATTTCACCGACGTGTCGGACGGAGGATGCCCCGCATCCGGCCGTCCAGCCCCGAACCGCTCGGCATCCGACGGGATAACGTCGGCGGAATGGCCACACCGACGCGCAGCTCCCTGGCAGCCTTCTTCCTTCGTCTGGGCAGACAGGTGTGGGTGCGGGCGGCGTCGTTCACCCTCATCGCCGTCGTCGTCGCCCTCGCGGCCAACTACCTCGGGCCCCTCCTGCCGTTCGAGTTCGGGATCGATCTCGCTCAGAACTCCGTGGGCTCGCTGCTGCAGATCATCGCCACGGCGATGCTCACGGTCAGCACCTTCTCGGTGACGGCGATGGTCACCGCCTTCTCGTCCGCCACGACCACCGCCACCCCCCGCTCGACTCCCCTGCTCATCGCCGACCCCACATCGCAGAACGCCGTCTCGACCTTCATCGGGGCGTTCACCTTCTCGCTCGTCGGCATCGTCGCGCTCTCTACCGGGTACTACGAGCCGCGGGGGCGCACCATCTTGTTCGTCGCGACCCTCGTGGTCATCGCCCTCGTGGTCTTGACCCTGCTCAGATGGATCTCGCACCTGTCGACGTTCGGCCGAATGGCCGATGTCATCGATCGCGTCGAGAAGGCCGCCACCACCTCGCTCGAGCTGCACGCGGGGTCGCCGACTCTCGGAGCACGACCGGCCGTCACCGAGCCCGCGGATGCCACCGTGGTCCACGCGGAGGAGGTCGGGTACGTCACGCACATCGACGTCGCCGGCCTCGACCGCCTCGCGAAGCAGCACGAGATCGAGGTGCACGTGCGGGCGACCCCCGGGCGCATCGCCGATGCCCGCGTACCTCTCGCCTTCGTCGCCGGAGACGTCGACGATGCCGTGCGCGCCGGCATCCGCCGCGCCTTCCGCATCGAGCACCACCGCACGTACGAGCAGGATCCGCGCTTCGGCGTCATCGCCCTCACCGAGATCGGCAGCCGTGCTCTGTCTGCCGCCACGAACGACCCCGGGACGGCGATCGAGGTGATGGCCGCCCTGCAGCGGGTCTTCACCCGCGGGCTGACCACCCAGGCCTCCGCCGGAATCGACTACGACCGGGTGTTCGTTCGCGCACCGGCTCTCGCTGATCTGGTCGACGACGCCTTCCGCCCTCTGGCGCGCGACGGCGCGGCCGACGTGGAGGTGCAGGTGAGACTGCAGAAGTGCCTCGCCTCACTCGCGGCGACGGACCCCGCTCGCGCCGGAGTGTTCCAGGATGCCGCGCGCGCGGCGTACGAGCGCAGTCGCCGCGAGCTCGACCGGGCGGACGGGCGTACGCTGCGCGCGGCGGTGCGCGAGGCGTGGGGGCGCTGACGAGGACTCCCGTCGACGTTCATCGACGCGTTCACCGGCCATGGGCGACCGGTCATGTCGTCCACGTATCCTCGGGCCGTGATCTCGGAAACGACGACCGGCGCGCACGTGTGGCGCCAGGGGGACGCGGCCGGGACGGAGGCCGCCTTCCCACGCGCTCAGGGACCGACGCGCACGCCGCAGGTCAGAGCGACCGGAGCGCCGCGGCCACTCCGCCCTCGGTGACCGACAGCCCCACTTCCCCGGCCGCGGCGTGCACCTCGGGCGGCCCCTGGTGCATCGCGATGGCGCGGCCGCCGTTTCGTACGGCCCACTGCATCATCTCGATGTCGTTGCGGCCGTCGCCCATCACGAGCACCCGCTCGGGCATGATGTCGAGCCACGCGCGCACGCGCTCGAGCGCGGTCGACTTGTCGACGCCCTGCGGGGCGATGTCGAGCCACGCCGTCCAGCCGATCGCGTACGACACCTGGCTGAGGCCGATGCGCTCGACGAGCTGCAGAAAATCCTGGTCGGTCTGCTCGGGAGCGACCACCACGACGCGGCAGACCGGCTGATCCGACAGACGCTCGAACGGCACCCTGTTGGCGCCCACGAGGTTCCAGTCGTCGAGATAGTCGGTGAACAGACGCGTGCCGTCGGGCAGCTCGACGAGGAAATGTGCGCCACCGAGGTGCTCGCCCAGCAGCGCCAGCACTTCGGTGGGGTCGAAGGTCTCGACGTGCGTGCGTTCGTACGTCGCCGCGTCGTCGTCACCCACCCGGCGCATCACGACCGCCCCGTTCGAGCACACCGCGTACTCGGGACGGATGCCGAGGCGATCCATGATCGTGTGGGTGCTGTCCCAGCTGCGGCCCGTCGCCAGCATGACCTCGTGCCCGGCCTCGGCGGCGTCTTTCACGGCGTCGACGACCCCGGGGCTGAGGGTGTCGTCTTCGAGCAGCACGGTGCCGTCGATGTCGAGCGCGATCAACATGCGCCCGGCGGGCGCGTCGTCGGCGAGGGAAGCGACGACGTCGGCCGCCTCCTGCTTCGGCGCGCTCTCGACGGCGCCGGTGTCGGGGAGAGCGGCCTCGTCGGTCACGCGATCGGCTCCATGACCTCGAGTCCACCCAGGTAGGGTCGCAGCACCTCGGGCACCGTGACCGATCCGTCGGCCCGCTGGTGGGTCTCGAGCAGGGCCACGATCCACCGGGTGGTCGCGAGCGTGCCGTTCAAGGTCGCGACGGGTTGGGTCTTGCCCCCACCCTCGGGCCGGAATCGGGTCTCGAGACGACGCGCCTGATAGGTCGTGCAGTTCGACGTGCTCGTGAGCTCACGGAAGGCGTCTTGCGTGGGCACCCACGCCTCGATGTCGAACTTGCGCGCGGCGCTGGAGCCCAGGTCACCGGCGGCGACGTCGATCACGCGATAGGCGAGACCGAGGTCTTGCAGCATGGCTTCTTGCATCGCGACCAGACGGTCGTGCTCGGCCTCGGCGTCGGCCGGGTCGATGTAGACGAACATCTCGAGCTTGTTGAACTGGTGCACCCGGATGATGCCGCGGGTGTCTTTGCCGTACGAGCCGGCCTCACTGCGGTAGCAGGTGGACCAGCCGGCGTAACGCTTCGGTCCCCGCTCGAAGTCGAGGATCTCGTCCATGTGGTAGCCGGCGAGCGGGACCTCGCTCGTGCCCACGAGGTAGAGGTCTTCCTTCGGCAGGTGGTACACCTCGTCGGCGTGCTGGCCGAGGAAGCCGGTGCCGCGCATGACCTCGGGACGAACGAGCGTCGGGGGGATCATCGGGGTGAACCCGGCCTGCAGCGCGCGGTCGAGCGCGAGGGTCATCAGCGCGAGTTCGAGGCGTGCGCCGATGCCGGTGAGGAAGTAGAAGCGGCTGCCCGACACCTTGGTGCCGCGCTCCATGTCGATCGCGCCGAGTTTCTCGCCGAGGGCGAGGTGGTCGAGGGGTTCGAAGTCGTACGCGGGGATCTCGCCGTGGGTGCGGAGGGTGACGAAGTTCTCTTCGCCGCCCGCGGGCACGCCCTCGATGACGATGTTCTCGATCTTCGCGAGCGCCGCATCCGCGGCGGCTTCGGCCTCGCCGACGGTGTGCTGCGCCGACTTGACCTGCTCGCTCAGCTGCTTCGCCTCGGCCACGAGGGCGGCCTTCTCATCTTTCGGCGCCTGCGCGACCCGCTTGCCGTGCGCGTTCTGCGCGGCTCGGAGCTCTTCGAAGGCGGTGATGGCGGCGCGGCGGTCGCGGTCGGCGGCGAGGGCGTCGTCCACCGAATCCGGCGACTCGCCGCGGGCGATCTGGGAGCGCTTCACGAGCTCGGGATCTTCACGCAGCAGAGTCAGGTCGATCACGCGTCCATCCTAGGGTCGGCATCCGACATCGCTTCGTCGCGCGGAGCCGCCACCCATCGGGCGCAGCCGCGGAACGACGGCTCCGTCCGCGCGGCGCATGTCGCTCCGGCATCCCCCCGTCAAGCCCGCCCGCTCGGCCGGTCGTGCCGTGGGCGCCGGTCCTATGGTGGATGCCATGGCCGCCCCTGACGAGCCGCGTGACGACGCGGAGTCCCCCGAATCCATCCCCGCCGACGCTCCCGCCGAGGTGAAGGCGGATGCCGCTGCAGCCGGGGGTTCGGACGAGCACTTCCACGCCGCCCGCCTCAGTGACGACGTCGACGACCACCCTCGCACCGACGCCCCCGATCCGAAGGAGGCGGCCGAGCCCGACGACGTCATCCGTCAGCCCGAGGACGTCGCCCCCGATTCGTCGGAGGAGCTCCCCGGCAAGACGCAGCGGGTCGACGCCGAGGGCGATGACGCGCCCATGGACGCCGAGAAGGCGCAGAAGAAGCGCGCGGCGCTCGTCTACAACCCCACCAAGGTCGAGCCCGAAACGCTGCGAGCGCGCGTCGCCGAACTGGCCGCCGAGGCCGGCTGGGCCGAGCCCCTCTACTACGAGACCACCGTCGACGACCTCGGCGACGACGCCACTCGCGCCGCCCTCGACGAGAAGGTGGATGCCGTGCTCGTGGCGGGTGGTGACGGCACGGTCCGCGCCGTGGCTGAAGCGCTCACCTCGACCGGCGTGCCCCTGACCATCGTGCCGAGTGGCACGGGCAACCTGCTCGCGCGAAACCTCAACCTTCCGCTCGACGACAGCGACACGATGATCCGCGCGACCTTCGACGGCTTCGTGCAGGAGACCGACGCCGGCATCGCCCGCATCCGTCGCTCGAACGGCGAGGTCGAGGAGCACGGCTTCGTCGTGATGGCCGGCATGGGCCTCGACGCCGCGATGATCCAGAACACCCGCCCCGAGCTGAAGAAGCAGGTGGGCTGGGTGGCGTACGTCGACGGCGCGGCCCGGTCCCTCGTCGGCGCGAAGCCGTTCCGGGTGATGTACCAGCTGAACGGTCACCGCCTGCACTCGGCGAAGGTGCACAGCGTGCTCTTCGCCAACTGCGGAGCCCTGCAGGGCGGCGTGGCGCTGATCCCCGACGCCTCCATCATCGACGGCCGCCTCGACGTGGCCGTCCTGCAGCCGACCGGCGTGTGGGGTTGGCTGGGCGTCTGGCGGAAAATCGTGTGGGACAACTCCGTGCTGCGGAAGTTCCGCGCGGGCCGCCGTGTGCTCGAGCGTCGCAAGGACTCCTCGGTGCGGTACCTGCGCGGCACGGGCATCGAGCTCGCCACCGCCCCCGCACAACCGATCGAACTGGACGGCGACGAGTTCGGCGAGGCGACGCGCATCTACACGCGCATCGTCGCCGGAGGGCTCGCCGTGGCGCTGCCGAAGGGGCACGACGTCTCGACGCTCTGACGCTGCTGGGCGCGGGCTGCCGGCATCCGGCATCCGGCGTCCGGCGTCCGGCGTCCGGCGTCCGGCGTCCGGCGTCCGGCGTCCGGCGTCCGGCGAGATCACACGATCCGCGCGGGCGGTACGGCGACGTGGCGACGTGGGCCGTGTCAAGCCTGAGGACGCGGATGCCGCGGTGGATAGCGTCGAAGGATGCCATCGCCCTCCCTCGTGTGGTTCCGCGACGACCTCCGCCTCACCGACAACCCGGCCCTGCGCGCAGCGCTGGACCGCGATGAACCGATCGTCGCGCTGTACGTGCTCGACGAGGAGTCCGACGGCGTCCGCCTCATCGGCGGGGCAGCGCGGTGGTGGTTGCACGGGTCTCTGGCATCCCTCGCCGAACGCCTCGAGGAACGGGGCTCGACGCTCGTGCTGCGGCGAGGCAAGGCGGCGGAGGTGGTGCCGGCCGTGGCCGCCGAGGTCCATGCCGGCGCCGTGTTCTGGAACCGGCGTTACGGCGGGGTCGAGCGCGAGATCGACGCGGGCATCAAGGAGAAGCTGCGGAACGACGGCGTGACGGTCGCGTCCTTCGCCGCCAACCTGCTCTACGAGCCCTGGACCGTGCGGACGCAGGCCGACAAGCCGTACGGGGTCTACAGCCCCTTCGCCCGTGCGGTGCAGAAGCATCCCGCGCCGCGTCCGCCGATGCCGGAGGCGCGAAAGGTCCCCGGTTTCGACGGTCGCGTCGACGGCGATGACCTCGGCGCGTGGGACCTGCTGCCGACGAAGCCCGACTGGGCCGGAGGCCTGCGCGAGACGTGGGAGCCGGGTGAACCCGCGGCCAAAGCACGCCTGAAGGAGTTCCTCGACGAGGATCTCGGCGACTACTCGACGTACCGTGACGAATTCGCCGGCGGCGCGACCTCGAACCTCTCCCCGCGGTTGCGATGGGGCGAGCTCAGCCCGTACCAGGTCTGGCACGACACCATCGAGCACCGCGGTTCGGGCGAGCACGCGAAGAGCGCGGGCGGGTTCCTCTCCGAGCTCGTCTGGCGGGAGTTCGCGTGGCACGTGACCTATCACTCGCCCGACATCGCGACCGTGAACTGGCGACGGAACTTCGACGCGTTTCCGTGGCCGAAGGTCAACCGTGCGCACCTCGAGACCTGGCAGCAGGGCAAGACCGGTGTGGCCGTGGTGGATGCCGGGATGCGCCAGCTCTGGCACACCGGGGTCATGCACAACCGGGTGCGCATGGTCACGGCATCTTTCCTGATCAAGAACCTGCTCATCGACTGGCGCCACGGCGAGCAGTGGTTCTGGGATTGCCTGGTGGATGCGGATGCCGCGAGCAACCCGTTCAACTGGCAGTGGGTCGCGGGGTCCGGCGCGGACGCCGCCCCGTACTTCCGCGTGTTCAACCCGGAGACGCAGCGCAAGAAGTTCGACTCTCACGATCGGTACGTGCGCGAGTGGGCACCCGAGTACCTCGGCGAGAACCCGCCGGAGCCGATGGTCGACCTCGGCGAGACGCGCAAGCGCGCGCTCGACGCCTACGCGCAGGTGCGTCACGGCGGCTGACGTCCCCACCCGTACGCCGCAGCGGGCGCGCCGGACGGGGCGTCGCACCGGGGGGGGGGATCGGGGTGCCGGGCGCGCGTCCGGGCATCCGGACACGCGAAAGGGGCGCCACCTCGCGGTGACGCCCCTCGCGGAACGGATGTCAGTTGACGCGGTTCTCTTCGACCGCGTCGTCGTCGTCTTCGCCCGGGATGAAGACATCGACCACGGTCACGTTGATCTCGGCGACCTTCATGCCCACGAGCTCGGTGATGGCCTGGTGCACGGCCGCGCGCACGTTCGACGCCACGCGCTGGAGCTGCTCGGGGTAGTCGACCTGGATCGAGATGTCGGCGGCGACCTCGGTCTCGCCGACCTCGACGCTCACGCCCTGCGCGTGGTCCTTCGCACCCACAGCCTGACGGATGTTGCCGATCACGCGGGCAGCGCCGCCACCGAGGGCGTGGACGCCGGGAACCTCGGCCGCGGCGATACCGGCGACCTTTGCAACGACGGCGTCGACGATGACGGTCGAGCCGCCGTCCTTCGTGGCGGTGGTGGGGGTGGCGGTGGTGGTGTTCTCAGCCATGTTCGCTTCCTTCCGTCGTACCGGGACCGTGTGTCCCGCGATGTCATAGGTAAGACGCGAGCACGGCGCGGTTCGTCACGGTTTTTTCCTGGGAGAAGCCTGGGCGTCTCCCGCTCATCGAGGTGACCCCGGGATCGCATCGTGCGTACGCCCCAGCGGGGGGCGAGCCGTTCGCCATGCCTGGGCGGGTGGGAGGCGAGGATCACTCGGAATACCGCCCGCTGCCCCGGCGTTGCCGACGACGTGAACGACGCGATCCCCACCCTCTCCGTTCTCGACCTCGTGCCCGTGCGCCACGGGCAGACCAGCGCGCAGGCGGTGAGCGCAGCTCTCGACCTCGTCGAGCGCGCCGACCGGCTCGGATACCGCCGCTACTGGTTCGCCGAGCACCACAACATGCCCGCCGTGGCATCCACCTCTCCCCCGGTCCTCATCGCCGCGGCCGCCGCGCGCACGAACCGCATCCGTGTGGGGTCGGGAGGCGTCATGCTGCCGAACCACTCGCCGCTGATCGTCGCAGAGCAGTTCGCCGCCCTCGAGGCCCTCGCGCCCGGGCGCATCGACCTCGGCATCGGCCGCGCGCCCGGCAGCGATCCCGTCATCACGCAGCTGCTCAACCGTTCGGGCACCACCAGCGACGTCTCGCGCTTCCCTGACCACGTCACCGACATCATGGCGCTCACCTCGCCGGAGGGTGCGACGGTTCGCTTCACCTCCGGCACCGAGTACCAGGTGCGGGCGACGCCCGCGGCTACCGGCATGCCGCAGGTCTGGCTTCTCGGTTCCAGCGATTACTCGGCGCAGCTCGCCGCCGGCTTCGGGCTGCCGTACGTCTTCGCGAACCACTTCTCCGGCGAAGGGCTCGACCACGCGCTGCGGCTGTACCGCGATCAGTTCGTGCCGAACGAGTCGGGAGAGGGGCCGCGTACGTTCGTCACCGCCAACGTCGTCGCCGCGCCCACCGCCGAGGAGGCCGAGGAACGCGCGCTGCCGCAGCTGCGCATGATGGCGCGGCTGCGCACGAATCGTCCGCTCGTGCCGCTCGAGACGGTCGAGCAGGCACAGGCCGACCCGTTCGACGCGATGGCCGAGTCGATCATGGCCTCCACACGGCAGAAGTGGTTCGTGGGCTCCGGCGCGGACGTGCAGGGGCAGCTGGCCGCCTTCGCGGCGCAGCACGGCGTCGACGAGATCATGGTGTCGCCGGTGGCAGGGGCGTACGACGGCGAGGGGTCGGAGGGTCGGGTGCAGACGCTCGAGCTCATCGCGGCACAGGCGGCCGTCGCCGCCTGACGCGCTCGGTCCGCCGGGGATCGCCCGGCGACCGCGGGCGGAACCGGGTCGGGCCCGGCGCCGGTCGACGCGCCCGCGCGGTCAGCCTCCGGCTCGTCGCTCGTCCGGTCGACCTCCGCGCGGTTCAGGCCTCGGGCTCGCCGCTCAGCAGGCCGCGGAGCCAGTCGCGCGCCTCGACGAACACGTCGTCGCTGTAGCGCTGCGGGTAGCGCACGATCGCGCGGTCGGCGCGGGCGTAGGAGCCGAGGAAGATCACCTTCGGGCTGAAGCGGCGAAGGCCCAGCAGCGCGTCGGCCATGCGCTCGTCGAGCACGTGACCATCGGCGTCGATGACGAAGCGGTACCGGCCGAGGGCGTCACCGATGGGGCGGGATGCCAGCAGGCTCAGGTTGATGCCGCGGGTGGCGAACTGCTCGAGCAGCTCCAGCAGGGCGCCCGGGTGGTCTTCGGGCAGTTCGACGATGAGCGAGGTCTTGTCGGCCCCGGTCGGGGGCGCGGGCGCGACCGTACGGCTGACGAGCACGAAGCGCGTCACCGCGTTGGGGTTGTCGCCGATGTTCTCGGCCAGGACGGTGAGGTCGTGATGGGCGACGATGCCGGGGGCGGCGATCGCGGCATCCGCAGCGCTCGTGCCGTCGAGCACGCCCAGGGCGCTGGCGACGTTGCTCTCGGCGGGCAGATGAGCGTGGGCCGGGACGTTCTCGCTCAGCCAGCCGAGACACTGCCCGTAGGCGACGGGGTGCGCGGCGATCAGCGACACGTCCTGCAGAGCGGCGCCGGGGCGGCCCACCAGCACGAAGTTCACCGGCACGAGATACTCGCCGACGATGCGCAGACCCGGAACCGTGGCCAAGGCGTCCTGCGCCGTCGAGACGCCGCCGTCGACGGAGTTCTCGATCGCGATCATCGCGGCATCCGACCGCCCCTCGACGACGTCGGCGAGCGCCTCGCCGACGTTTCGCACGGGCCGCCAGATCTGGTCTCGGGCCTCGGGCACCTGGGCGAGAGCGGCCTCGGTGAAGGTTCCCGCCGGCCCCAGATAACTGTAGGTACGGCGGGTGGGCGAGTGTTCCGTGTCGGGCAGCACCGGCTCAGCCTAGTGCGCCGGGACCGTGACGCCGCCGCCTGCCCGGCGATGTCGGCGGAGCGCCTAGAACGCCTGCTCGATCCACGCGTCTCCCGAGACGCGCGCGCCGAGGAAGGTGCCCGTCGGTTCGGCGGTGCCCTCGTAGATCGGGGCGCCGCTGGCGGAGAACTCCTGATCCTGAAGTCGCGTCGACACCAGGATGTCGGCGTCGAACGACGGGATCTCCACACGGAACTGTTGCGCGTAGCTGTTGCCCGTCGAGGGGCTCGTCCACAGTTCGCCGACCGGGGTGATCGTGCTGGCGACGTAGTAGATGTCGCCATCGGGTTCCTGAATCGTCGCGAAGGCATCGACCGAGACGTCGATCTCGGGTTTGTATCCCTCGCCGATCATTCCAGCGGTCGACAGGGTGTAGCCGTTGTCGAGCTGGATGTCCTGCAGAAGCCACCGCACCCGGGTGTCCGCCGAGTTGCCGCCGAAGAATCCGTACTCGTGGTCCATCCAGGTCGTGCCGGTCACCGTGAAGGTCTCGCCCCCGAATCGGACGGTGCCGGACGCCTTCAACCGCGTGAGCGAGAAGTAGTAGTTGTCCTTCTGCAGGCTCTGGCGCTTCGCGCTCGGTTCCACGCCCGTTCCGAAGACGAACATCGGTCGTCCCTGCTGCGACAGCGTGAGGTCGAACTCGACCTCGTCCAGCGTCTTGGCATCTTGAAGGACGGCCGCCACCGAGATGTCCCGGGTGGGGTCCGCCTGCGGTGCCGTCATCATGACGGAATGGCGCACGGCAACGGCGGTCGCTCCCGAGCCGCCGCCGCCGACGAGCGTCACGGTCGGTGTCGTCGTGTATCCCGAACCCGGTTTGAGCAGAATGATCTGCGTCACTCCGCCCACGTCGTCGAGGATGGCGATGGCGGAGGCCCCGGTGCCATCGCCCTCGAAGTGGACGGACGGCGCCTCGGTGTAGCCGGAGCCCGTGTCGGTGACGCTGAACCCGCCGACGAGCCATTCCGGATCGCCGAGCCGTGCGTACCACTGCTTCGACGGGTCGCCCTCTGCCCAGGTGTCGACATCGAACACCCCGAACGGCTTGGGTCCGTAGACCTGCGTGCGCTCGTAGTGGCGACCTCCCTGCACGTCGCTGAGCGAGATCTGCGACATCCCGAAGTGCTGGCCGTCGAAGGACGCAGCATTGATGTCGAAACCGAACACGCGGTCGCCGGCACGGAGGGTCCCGATGTGCCACCACCACTCGGTCGGCGCACCGGCATGCCGGTACATGTCCTTCGGCAGGCTCAGCACGACGTCCCGCTCGGGGACCGGAGCCGGTTTGGTCGTCCCCCTCCACAGCGGGTTGTCCGGAACAGGGACCGACGGCGCGGTCACGGCGCTGGGCTTCTTCTTCACGATCGCCGCGATCGCCGCCACGACAAGTCCGATCCCGACCAGGCGGGTCCCCCACGACGCACGTCTCATGGTCGGAGTGTAGTGACGGCGGGTGTCGCGCGGGGTGGCTTTCTCGTGCGGCGCCCGCCGACCCGGCCCGCGCCATCGCCGTCGCCGTCGCCGTCTCCGTCCCCGCCTCCGTCTCCGTCCCCGCCTCCGCCTCCGCCTCCGCCTCCGCCTCCGCCTCCGGGCAACGGATTACCCCAGAATGCGACGCGGCGGATGCGCATGTCGTATGCAGCGGGCAGACTGGGCGCATGAGCAGTCGCGCAGGGCAGCCCGCAGAGGCATCCGATCTCATCGACATCGACGAGTTGATCTCGGCGTACTACGACCGCAAACCGGATGCCGCGGTACCCGAGCAGCGCGTCGCCTTCGGTACCAGCGGTCACCGTGGTTCGTCGCTGAGCACCAGCTTCAACGAGGACCACATCCTCGCCACGACGCAGGCCATCGTCGACTACCGCGCCGCGCAGGGAATCACCGGCCCCCTCTTCCTCGGTCGCGACACCCACGGTCTGTCCCTGCCCGCGGAGCGCAGCGCCGTCGAGGTGCTGGTCGCGAACGGCGTCGACGTGCGCGTCGACTCCCGTGACGCCTGGGTGCCGACGCCGGCCCTCAGCCACGCGATCCTGACGTACAACAAGGGCCGATCGCTCGACGACGCCGGCCGCGCCGACGGCATCGTCGTGACCCCCTCGCACAACCCGCCGCGCGACGGCGGCTTCAAGTACAACCCGCCGCACGGTGGACCCGCCGACACCGACGCGACCGGCTGGATCGCCGACCGCGCGAACGAGCTCATCGCCGCCGGCCTCGCGGGCGTGAACCGCACGCCGCAGACGGAGATCGACCTCGAGAGCCTCGGCCAGTACGACTTCCGCGACGCGTATGTGCGCGACCTGGCGACCATCATCGACGTGGATGCCATCAAGAACGCCGGCGTGCGCATCGGCGCCGACCCGCTGGGCGGTGCGTCGGTGGAGTACTGGGCGCTCATCGCCGAGGTCTACGGTCTCGACCTGACCGTCGTGAACCCCGAGGTCGATCCGACGTGGAAGTTCATGACCCTCGACTGGGACGAGAAGATCCGCATGGATCCCTCCTCGCCCTCGGCGATGGCCTCGCTGGTCGCCGCGCGCGACGAGTACGACATCCTCACCGGCAACGACGCCGACGCCGACCGCCACGGCATCGTCACCCCCGACGCGGGGCTGATGAACCCCAACCACTACCTCGCCGTCGCGATCGACTACCTGTTCTCGCACCGCGAGGGATGGCCGACAGACGCCGCGATCGGCAAGACCCTCGTGTCGTCGATGATCATCGACCGCGTCGCCGCCTCGCTCGGCAAGACATTGCTCGAGGTCCCGGTCGGCTTCAAGTGGTTCGTCCCGGGGCTCCTCGACGGCTCGGTCGCGTTCGGCGGCGAGGAATCGGCCGGCGCGTCGTTCCTGCGCAAGGACGGCACCGTCTGGACCACCGACAAGGACGGCATCCTGCTCTGTCTGCTCGCGGCCGAGATCCTCGCCGTCACCGGCAAGACGCCCTCGCAGCGCTACGCCGAGCTCGAGGCGGAGTTCGGCGCCTCGGCCTACCAGCGCGTCGACGCGGCGGCCTCGCCCGCGCAGAAGTCGGCGCTGTCGAAGCTGTCTCCGGATGCCGTCTCGGCCACCGAGCTCGCGGGCGAGACCATCACGGCGAAGCTGTCGCACGCGCCGGGCAACGGCGCGGCGATCGGCGGCCTGAAGGTGCAGACCGAGTCCGCGTGGTTCGCCGCCCGCCCCTCGGGCACCGAGGACGTGTACAAGCTGTACGCCGAGTCGCTGCGCGGCGAGGAGCACCTGCGCGATGTGCAGGAAGAGGCGCGCGCGGTCGTCTCGGCCGCCCTCGGCCAGGCCTGACTTCCGGTACGTTTCAGCGGCGTCGCCCTTCCGGGCGGCGCCGCTTCCGCGTGCGGGCGCCGGGCGCCAGCCCGCGACGCGCGACCGGCGCCAGCTCCGAGAAACGGCATCCGCTGAAAGAAACGTCGCGACAAGGCGTTTCTCCCCGCCGATCGCGTTTCTCGCGACACCAGCGCAGCGCGCGCGCCAGGCGCCAGCGCAGCACGCGCGACAGGCGCCAGCGCAGCACGGGCGACAGGCGCCAGCGCGGCACGCGACCGGCGCCAGCTCTGAGAAACGGCATCCGCTGACAGAAACGTCGCGACAGAGCGTTTCTCCCCGCGGATGCCGTTTCTCGGCGACACCTGCGCGGCACTCGGCGCGGAGGGGGCGGGGAAGAGGCGCGGAGGAGGCGGGGAACGCCGCGGCCCCGACGCTCGGGTGAGCGTCGGGGCCGTGGCACGCAGCAGGCTCAGGGAGCCGGGATCACGCGGGAGCGAAGGTCTTCGCGTCGATGACGAAGCGGTAGCGCACGTCGCTCTTGAGAACGCGCTCGTAGGCCTCGTTGATCTGGTCGGCCGAAATGAGCTCGGTCTCGGGGGCGATGCCGTGATCGGCGCAGAAGTCGAGCATCTCCTGGGTCTCGCGGATGCCGCCGATCGACGAACCGGCGAACGAACGGCGGTTGGTGAACAGCGTGAAGACCTGGATGGGCAGGGGCTCCGGCGGCGCGCCGACGTTGACCATCGTGCCGTTGAGCGTGAGGAGTCCGAGGTATTGCTTCAGCTCGAGCGGGGCGCTCACGGTGTTGACGATCAGGTCGAAGGTGTTCTTGAGCGTCTTGAAGGTCTCTTCGTCCTTCGTGGCGTAGTAGTGGTCGGCGCCCATCTTCAGGCCGTCGTCCTTCTTGCCGAGCGTCTGTGAGAGCACGGTGACCTCGGCGCCCATGGCGTGGGCGATCTTGACGGCCATATGTCCGAGGCCACCGAGACCGACGACCGCGACCTTCTTGCCGGGGCCGGCGTTCCAGTGGTTCAACGGCGAGTACGTCGTGATCCCGGCGCACAGCAGCGGGGCGGCCTTCTCATAGGGGATCGATTCGGGGACGCGAAGGACGAAGTGCTCGTCGACGACGATCTTCTCGCTGTAGCCGCCCTGGGTGATCGTGCCGTCGACATCGGTGCTGGCGTAGGTGCCGATGTTGCCCTTCTCGCAGTACTGCTCCTCACCGGCCAGGCAGTTGTCGCACTCGCGGCACGAGTTGACCATGCACCCGACGCCGACGCGGTCGCCGACCTTGTGGCTCGTGACGTCTGCGCCGACCTCGGCGACCGTGCCGACGATCTCGTGGCCGACAGTCAGGGGGTAAGGCACGTCACCCCACTCGCCGCGGATGGTGTGGATGTCGGAGTGACAGATGCCGGCGTAGGCGATGTCGATGAGGACGTCTGTGGGGCCGACGTCACGGCGCTCGATGGTCGTGGGCTCGAGGGGTGAGGTCGCGGACGACGCCGCGTAGGCGTTGACGTGCATGGTTCTCCTGTGGGGATCGATTCAGAGGAATCCATCCTCTGTCACGGCTCGTTTCGGACGGGGACCCTTGACGGATGCGGAAAGGGGCGGCGAACGTGTCGCCGCCCCTCCCGTCACCGATCTACTTGCAGGTGGCCGCCGGGATGGCCGTCGACACCGTCGAGGGCGTGCCGTTGACGGTCGCCGTCACCGTTGCGGTTCCTGCGGCGATGGACGCCTGGCGCGTGCTGAACGTCGCCGACGCTCGCTTGCCCGGCTCGACGGCGCCCAGGCTCTTCGCGCCGTACGGGCTGTCGACCTTCACGTCGGCGCGGGTCGCGCCGTCATTCTGCACCGTCACGGCGACGACGACCTTGCCTGCCACGCACCGCGACGAGGCGGTGGCGGTGACCGTCGCGGCCGGAACACGCGTGACCGTCACGGTGTAGGTGCGCTCCGTACCGTTCGGAGCGGTCACCCGCACCGTTCCGACACCGTTGGCGTCAGCGGGCTGGGTGATGCGCACGACGGCATCCTGATCCACCGCCTGCGCGTTCAGGGTCGGCCACGTCTCCCCCACGACCGAGGCCGTGTAGTCGGTGCGCGCCGGATCGAACCCGTCCACGGTGTTGGCGCCCACGGTGAGTCGAGCAAGGTCCGCGATCCCGGCCTGCGACGGCGCGGCCGCGAAGATCTCGACCTCCGAGACCACCATGTGGGTCTGGGACCGCGCATTCATCACGACCCGCACCTCATCGGCGGAGACGCCTCCGAGCGACACCTCTACCTTCGGCGCACCCGTCGAGGGTGCCGGGACGGTCTGCAGCGCGCCCTGCGTCCAGGTTCCGCCCGCGCTGCGGTAGTCCACGCGCAGAGTGTCGGCCCAGCTCGTCCCACCGTCGCGGTAGAACTGCACCGCCACGCGCTGAACCGTCTCGGCGCTCGAGAGGGCGTACGTCAGTGTGTCCTGCGCGTTCTTCGTGCCGGAGCGCCAGTTCGACCAGCCCTTGTCTGCGGTCTGACCGTTGATGGTGCGGTCCACCGGATAGCCGCTCTCGGTGTAGGTCGCGGACGGACGGCTCTGCGGTGCGACGTTGCGCTCGACGGCATCCGTCACGATCACCGTCAGCCGGGCGGGCAGCTTCTCGCCGCTCGGACCCGTCGCGGTGCCGCTGACGATCACGGTGCCGGCCTTGGCGAACGCCGCGTCCGTGAGGTCGCCCCACGCCCACGTGACCGGGGTCGCGAAGCCCGCGCCGTCGGCGCGTACTTCGGACTGCACGGTGGCAGGCGCCTTGGCCTTCACGCTGGCCAGCGCGCTCCCGGCGGCGACGGTCATCGAGGTGGGGCGGGCAGCGGTGTACGCGCCGACCTCGACGGTGGCGGATACCTCGACAGCCGCTCCGAAGATGTCGGTACCTGTGCCGCGGACGGTGACGGTGCCGGCCTTCGACCAGTCCTTCCCGTCGAGCTGCCACGTCACGGGGACCGGGCGAGACGTCTTGCCCGCGTAATTCGCGGTGACGGTGGCGGGCAGCGTCGGCGCGGTGCCGACCGGGGTGCTGACCGTGACGGGGTTGACGCCGAGCACCGCGGTGCCCGTCAGGCGCCACAGCTGGTTGCCGCCGCCGTTCGAGGTCCACAGGCCCACTCGGGCCTCGGGCTGGGTGCTGGCCTCATTGACGTCGAGCACGCGCTCCGCCCCGACGCTCAGCAACGAGTAGGTCGAGCCGTCAGTGGTCGAGGCCATCCACTGCAGGTTCTTGTCGGCCGCTGCGGCCGTCGGGTCGGAGGTCACCAGCGCAGTACCGCCGTTCGCGTTGGCGAGGTACTGTCCCGCCGCGTTCTTCAGTGTGAAGCGGTGCCGGTTGGTGCCTTCGCCGCTGAGCGAGGTGACGGTCCAGGTCTGCGGCTTGGCCGCGGCCCCGGTGGTGGCGGGCTGACGGATGGCGAGTGCCGAGCCGCCGTCGAGCGCGAGACCGCTCTGCACGCCGATCAGCTGCACCG
Organism: Microbacterium proteolyticum; assembly: GCF_014192415.1. Classification (GTDB taxonomy): domain Bacteria; phylum Actinomycetota; class Actinomycetes; order Actinomycetales; family Microbacteriaceae; genus Microbacterium; species Microbacterium proteolyticum. The sequence goes on along the minus strand of NZ_JACHXY010000004.1, from coordinate 14,239 downwards.
ACTGACCGTTTCGGAAGCTCGCGGCCGTGTCGGCGACGCCCGAGACCCCGTCGATCACGAACGTGGTGACCGAGCGCGCCGGAACGGTGAGCAGCGCCGTCTTCGTCGCGGGGTTCACGGTCACGGGAGCACCCTGCTTGAGGGCGTTGACCGTGGGGTTCTCGGGCGTGGACTGCGTCGTCACGATGGGCGTGACGGTCGCGTTCGCAGGGACCGTGCCGAAGTCGTTCAGATCGATCTCGACGGTGCGCTCGGCGTTCTCGCTGTTCACGTGCACCACGGTCGCGCCTGTGCCGTCGGCGTCGATCGCCGCCGTGGACTGCGTGTTCGAGCTGGCGACCAGTCGGTCGCCGGGCTCGATGTAGTGGGTGAAGTTGCGGACGGTGTTGAACTTCTCGTTCGTCAGCACCTTGCAGCTCGGGTCGGCATCGCCGTCCTTGAGGCGGCGCTCGGAGTTTCCGTCGGCGTTGCAGTCGAAGTCGATGAAGACGCTGCCCCAGTTGAGCTTCTCGACCTTCTCCATGTTGTAGAGGTCTTCGACGGGCTGCCAGAACACCCATGCGTCGGGCTCGAGCTCGCGCAGGTCGCCGACGATGTGCTCGGCCATTCCGAGGCCGTTGCCGATGTCGACGGGGTTGAAGCCTGTTCCGGGCGTCCAGTTGCCCTCGACCTCGCTCATCCACAGCGGCTTGTCGGCCGCCTTGGCGATGTCACGCACGACCTGGCGCCCGCCGGTGCCGTAGGTGTGGACGTTGAGCTGGTCGACGGCGTTCTTCGACTCCAACGACCAGGCGTTCCAGTTGGTGGCGAAGATGCCGGGGTTGGTCTCGTCCATCGCCGAAATGACGGCGTCGGTCGTGGTGTCGGGGTCGGCCAGCCGCGCGGCGAGCGCCTTGACCATCTCGTCCTGGCGCTGGGGTCCGATGTGGGCACCCTCCTGACGGCTGGCGCTGGTGGGCCAGGTCTGCCCTGCGGGGATGTTCGTCGACCAGTAGTTCGTGTTCGGCTCGTTGAACGGGTCGATGGTGTCGAACTGGATGCCGTGCTCTTTCTCGAGCTCGTCGACGACGGTGGTCAGATACCCGGCGAACTTGTCCATGTCGGCGGTGGCGAGCTGCTCGCTGGTGGCGTTGTTGATGCCGCCCGAGACGAAGCCGCTCTGGGTGAGGAAGTACGGCGGCGAGTTGCTGAAGGCCTCCCAGTGGGTGACCTTGCCCTTCAGCGCGTCGATCCACCAGCGCTGGGCGGAGTCCGCCGTGAAGTCGTAGTGGGTGGGGTCGTCGGGGTTCCAGGCCGCCTTGTAACGGTCACGGTCGGCGTAGGTCGAGGTGATCGCACCCTTGTCGTCGGTGGCCGGCAGGTCGGGGTTCCAGAAGCCGGGCACCGCCCCGCCCGGGCGAAGGTACGACGGCACATCGGTCGCGTTGCCGCCGCCGATGTTGTATCGGGCGATGTTGAGGTTCAGGCCATCCTCGCCGAAGACGGCATCGAACAGCTTCTGCCGCACGTCGGCGGGGTAGTTGCCGGTGGCGTTGGCGAACCACACCAGGCTCGTCCCCCATCCTTCGAACGGCTCGGACGCCGTCGCGGGGTTGGGGGCGATGCGCACGGGCGCCGTCGCGGCGTGGCTCACGTCGGGCGCCGTCACGGCGGCACCCGCCGAAAGGACGCCGGCGGTCAGGGCCACGGCGCACGTCATCGACAACAGTCGAGGTGACTTCATCGTCATTTCCGATCCGGCCGCTTCTCTGCAGCCTCATGGGGGAGTGTTGACGTCAACATGGGACGTACAAGTCGAGCTTAAACGACAGGTGTTACCGCACACAAGAGCGCGGGCGCGGCGACACGCGGGCGAGACCGGACGCCAGCGCACGCCCCACCTCGTCGCGGACCAGAGGGCAGCGGGGGTCGGACGCCGGCGCGGACCGGTCGTCAGCGAGGGCCGGAACTGGCCCGAACGACGAGCGAGGTGGGGACCAGTGTGCGGGCGTGGTCGCCGCCCGTGCTCTCGATGTCGGCGATGAGGGCCTTCATCGCCTCTTCGCCCACCCGCTCGAACCGCTGGCGCACGGTGGTGAGCGGAGGCCAGAAGTTGGCCGACTCGGGCATGTCGTCGAAGCCGACGACGCTCACGTCGCCGGGCACACCGCGCCCGGCCTCGTGCAGGGCGCGGATGACGCCGAGCGCCATCTGGTCGTTCGCCGCGAACACGGCGGTCACCTCGGGCCGAACCGCGAGTGCCGCCCCGATGCGGTGACCGGAGTCGGCCGTCCAGTCGCCGATCTGCACCTCGGGAACTCGGCGTGCGCGGTCTTCGAGCGCCGCGCGCCAGGCGTCTCGGCGGCGTTCCGCGGCGAACGACTCCGGCGGACCCGAGACATGCCACACCGTCTCGTGCCCGAGGTCGAGCAGGTGCTCGGTCGCGAGCCGTGCCCCCTGCGCCTGGTCGTTGTCGACGACGGCGTAGGGGTAGTCGGCGCTGGAGTCGACGACGACGACCGGAAGGCCGGACGGGATCGCGAGCTCGTTCTCACCGAGTCGGTGCGTCTCGATCAGGATGACGATGCCGTCGACGGCGTGCTCGCGCAGGCGCAGGAACGCCCCCGACACGTCGGACTGCGACGCCGACTGCACCGTGATGAGGGTGATGGAGTATCCGGATGCCGCTGCCATCGACGCCAACGCGTCGAGCGTGCGGGTGTTGCCGTACGAACTCAGCGAGAACATGATGACGCCGATGCTGCGGAACCGCCCCGACCGCAGGGCGCGAGCGGCGCTGTTGGGGCGGTAGCCCAGGTGAGCCATGGCGTCGAGGACGCGCTGCCGCGTGTCAGGATCGACGTTGGAGCGCCCGTTCGCCACGCGCGAGACCGTCTGCCCCGACACACCCGCGGCCACCGCGACGTCGGCCATCGACACCTCGCGTCGGCGTTCACGCGTCGGGATCACGGTCGACGCCGTCGTCGTATCGCTCATGTCTGCCCCCTCGGGATGTTGACGTTGACACCTTAGCGCGGTGGGGTTATGTTTACGTCAACATCTCGGCCACCCGGACCGAATGCGCACCAACGAAGAGGCACTGGACGATGACGACCACCGCGGCACCCCCGCCCGCCCTGCGCACCCCGCGGCGCAAGCGGCGCACACGCATCGACGATCGCGGCTGGCTGTTCGTCGCCCCCTTCGCGATCGTCTTCGCGCTGGTCTTCCTCGCGCCGCTGGTGTATTCGATCTACCTCAGCCTTTTCCGCGAGCAGCTGATCGGCGGCAACGCCTTCGTCGGCTTCGACAACTACATCGCCGCCTTCGGCGACGAGAAGTTCTGGGACGGCCTCATCCGCGTCTCGATCTTCCTCGTGGTGCAGGTGCCGATCATGCTGATCCTCGCGCTCGGCGCCGCCCTCGCCATCGACAGCGCGCGTCTGCACGCCTCCAGCTTCTACCGCATCGTGATCTTCCTCCCCTACGCCGTACCGGCGGTCGTGGCGGTACTGATGTGGGGATACATCTACGGCGACCAGTTCGGTCTCGCCGGCAACATCAACCAGTTGTTCGGCTCCGAGGTGCTGCAGCCCTTCGTCCCCCAGTGGATGCTGCTGTCGATCGGCAACATCGTCACGTGGCAGTTCGTCGGCTACAACATGCTGATCTTCTACTCGTCGTTGAAGACGATCCCCGGTGAGCTGTACGAAGCGGCATCCATCGACGGAGCGGGCGCTTGGCGCACGATCTTCTCCATCAAGATCCCCGCCGTCCGGGGGGCAGTGGTGATCGCCACCATCTTCTCGATCATCGGCAGCTTCCAGCTCTTCAACGAGCCCAACATCCTCAAGCCGCTGGCCCCGAACACCATTTCGACGTTCTTCACGCCGAACATGTACGCCTACAACCTCTCGTTCGCGGGACAGCAGTACAACTACGCCGCGACGATCGCCATCATCATGGGCCTGATCACCGCGATCATCGCCTACGTCGTGCAGCTGCGCGGCTCACGTCAGGAGGCGCGATGACCACCGCGACCGCACCCCGCACCGACACCGTCGCGGTGACCACCGACCGCTCGCGCGGACGCCGCTCCTTCGCACGCACCTCGCCGACGCACACCCGGCGTTCGGTCGTGCTGACCATCGTCATGAGCCTGTACCTCGTGTACACGCTCCTGCCGTTGGCGTGGCTGCTGATCAACGCCACCAAGACGCAGCCCGATCTGTTCTCGTCGTTCGGACTGTGGTTCGGCGACAGCTTCGCCCTCGGCGACAACATCGTGCAGACCTTCACCTACCGCGACGGGATCTTCCTGCGCTGGCTCGGCAACACCCTGCTCTACGTGGTGGTGGGCGCCGGAGGCGCGACGTTCCTCGCCACCCTCGCCGGCTACGGCATGGCGAAGTACAACTTCCGCGGACGCAAAGCGGTCTTCGCCGTCATCCTCGGCGCCATCGCCGTGCCGGGGACCGCGCTCGCCGTGCCGACCTTCCTGCTGTTCAGCCAACTGGGTCTGACCAACACCCCGTGGGCGATCATCATCCCGTCGCTGATCAGTCCGTTCGGGCTGTATCTGGTCTGGGTCTACGCCACCGACGCGATCCCGACCGAGCTGCTGGAAGCCGCCCGTATGGACGGGGCGGGCGAATTCCGCACCTTCTTCACGATCTCGATCCGTCTGCTCACCCCGGGCATCGTCACCGTGCTGCTGTTCGCGGTGGTGGCGACGTGGAACAACTACTTCCTGCCGCTCATCATGCTGAGCAACCCCGAGTGGTACCCGCTCACCGTCGGCCTCAATCAGTGGAACGCCCAGGCCGTCGGCGTCGGCGCCCAGCCCATCTACAACCTCGTCATCACCGGTTCGCTGCTGTCGATCATCCCGATCGTCGCCGCGTTCCTCGTGCTGCAGCGCTTCTGGCAGTCGGGCCTGAGCGCCGGCAGCGTCAAGCAGTGACCACCACGACTTCCCCCTGAACGGGGCATCAGCCCCACCACCCGAAAAACCCGGAGCGTCCTGCCCCGGTCTTCACAACCCACCCGCACCGGAGCGTCTCGCCCCGGCATCCACAACAAAGAAGTAGAGGAACCGATGACATTCATGCGCAAGGGCACCGCCTTCCGGCGGACCGTCTTCGCCGTCGCCGCCACCGCACTGTCGGTCGGCGCGCTGACCGCATGCTCCGGCGGCAACACCGGCGGCGCCACGGGCGGCGGCTCGGCCGACGACATCGAGGCGGCCCTCGAGGCCGGCGGCGAGATCACCTACTGGTCGTGGACCCCCTCGGCTGAGGCCCAGGTCGCCGCGTTCCAGGAGAAGTACCCGAACGTCAAGGTCAACCTGGTCAACGCCGGTACCAACACCGAGGAGTACACCAAGCTCCAGAACGCCATCAAGGCCGGGTCGGGCGCGCCCGACGTCGTGCAGATCGAGTACTACGCGTTCCCGCAGTTCGCCCTGTCGGACTCGCTGCTCGACCTCGCGCCCTACGGCTTCGGTGACCTCGAGAGCGCCTACGCGAGCGGCCCGTGGGGTTCGGTCGACTTCGACGGCAAGATCTACGGCCTGCCGCAGGACTCCGGCCCCATGGCCCTGTTCTACAACAAGAGCGTCTTCGACCAGTACGGCATCGCCGTGCCCACCACCTGGGACGAGTACTACGACGCCGCCCAGAAGCTGCACGCCGCCGACCCGACCAAATACATCACGGCCGACACCGGCGACTCCGGATTCACCACCAGCATGATCTGGCAGGCCGGCGGCACCCCGTTCTCGGCCGAGGGCACCGACGTCACCATCGACCTGCAGGACGACGGCTCGAAGAAGTTCGCCGACAACTGGAACCGTCTCATCGAGGGCGATCTGCTCTCGACCACGCCCAGCTGGAGCGACGAGTGGTTCAAGGGCCTCGGCGACGGCTCGATCGCCTCGCTCGTCATCGGCGCCTGGATGCCCGGCGTGCTCGAGAGCTCGGTCGAAGACGGCGCGGGCAAGTGGGCCGTGGCACCGATCCCGACCTACGACGGACAGCCCGCCACGGCCGAGAACGGCGGCGGCGGTCAGGCCGTGACCAAGCAGAGCAAGAACCCCGCCCTCGCGGCCGGCTTCCTCAAGTGGCTCAACAACGACGAGGAGAGCCTGCAGATCTTCGCCGAGTCGGGTGGGTTCCCCTCCACGACCGCGCAGCTCAGCGACCCCGCCTTCGTCGACAAGGAGTCGGAGTACTTCGGCGGCCAGCAGATCAACCAGGTGCTGACCGAGGCGTCGGGTGACGTCGTCAAGGGCTTCAGCTACCTGCCGTTCCAGGTCTACGCCAACAGCATCTACGGCGACACCGTGGGTCAGGCCTACGCCAACAAGAGCGACCTCAACGCCGGCCTCCAGGCCTGGCAGGAGCAGCTCGTCCAGTACGGCAACGACCAGGGCTTCTCGGTCAACAAGTAACCAGCATCACCGGGGCGGGCCGCAGCGTACGCATGCGGCCCGCCCTCCCCTTTCCCCCCCGAGGAGAGCCATGAGCACCCCCACCCGCATCACCGTCGACCGCACCGCCGTCGGCGCCGAGGTGCCGCGTCGCCTGTTCGGCTCGTTCGTCGAGCACATGGGCCGCTGCGTGTACGACGGCATCCATTCACCCGGGCATCCGAGCGCCGACGACGCCGGCTTCCGCGCCGACGTGCGGGAGCTCGTGCGCGAGCTGGGCGCGACGGTGGTGCGCTACCCCGGCGGCAACTTCGTGTCGGGTTACCGATGGGAGGACGGTGTGGGCCCCCGCGAAGAGCGTCCGGTGCGCCTGGATGCCGCGTGGCACAGCACCGAGACCAACCAGGTGGGACTGCACGAGTTCTCCGACTGGGCGGACGCCGCGGGCTTCGAGGTCATGGAGGCGGTCAACCTCGGTACGCGCGGCGTCGCCGAGGCAGCCGACCTGCTCGAGTACGCCAACCACCCCTCCGGTACCGCGCTCAGCGACCGTCGCCGCGCGAACGGCCGCGATGAACCGTTCGGCATCCGGCTGTGGTGCCTGGGCAACGAGATGGACGGCCCGTGGCAGATCGGCCACAAGACCGCCGAGGAGTACGGCCGTCTCGCCGCGGAGACCGCACGCATGATGCGCTTCATCGACCCCACGATCGAGCTCGTGGCCGCGGGCAGCTCCAACCACGAGATGCCGACGTTCGGCGAGTGGGAGCGCACGGTGCTCCGGCACACCGCCGGTCTCATCGACCACATCTCGGTGCACGCGTACTACGAGGAGGATCCGACCGACCCGGCGAGTTTCCTCGCCAGCGGCGCGGCCCTCGACAGCTACATCGCCGACGTCGTCGACGTCATCGACGAGACCGGCGCGAAGGCCCCCGACGGGGGCACCATCGGCATCAGCGTCGACGAGTGGAACGTGTGGAATCAGACCCGCTGGAACGAGGTCGACAAGCCGCGCGTGTTCACCGGCGACTGGCCGATCGCCCCGCGCCTCATCGAAGACGACTACACCGTGACCGACGCCGTCGTCGTGGGATCCCTCCTCATCACCCTCATCCGCCGCTCCGACCGCGTTTCGATGGCCAACCTGGCGCAGCTCGTGAACGTCATCGCGCCCATCCGCACCGAGCCCGGCGGCGGGGCGGCCTGGCGTCAGAGCACGTTCCACCCCTTCGCGCTCACCGCGAAGGCGGCATCCGGCCGGGTGGTCCTCCCCCGCGTCGAGGGCGCCGTCATCGACACCGCGCTCCACGGATCGGTCGACGCCGTCGACGCCGTCGCGACCATCGACGGCGGTGACGTCGCGGTCTTCCTGGCGCACCGCGACCTCGACGCCGCCACCGAGGTCGAGCTCGACCTGGGCGCGGTCGAGGCCGTCGAGGCGGTCGTCGTGACGATCCCCGAGGGCGGCGACCGCCACACCACGAACTCCGCCGACGGCGAGCTCATCGCTCCCGCGCCGCTGACCGTCGAGGTCGGCGCCGACGGCATCCTGCGCTTCACCCTCCCCGCCCTGGCCTGGGTGCGCCTGCGCGCACGCCTCGTCGCCTGACCCCCCGAGAATCCGAAAGACACCGTGACGACCTTCACCATCGGCGAGACCGACTTCCTGCTCGACGGGCGACCGCACCAGGTCATCTCGGGCACGCTGCACTACTTCCGCATCCACCCCGAGCACTGGGCCGATCGCATCCGCACGGCCAAGGCGATGGGGCTGAACACCATCGAGACCTACGTCGCGTGGAACGCCCACGAGCCCGTGCGCGGGGAGTGGGATGCCACGGGATGGAACGACCTCGGACGTTTCCTCGACCTGATCGCCGACGAAGGCCTGCACGCGATCGTGCGTCCGGGACCCTACATCTGCGCCGAATGGCACAACGGCGGACTGCCCGTCTGGCTGACGTCGACGCCGGGGATCGGCATCCGTCGCTTCGAACCGCAGTTCGTCGAGGCGGTGTCGGCGTACCTGCGCCGCGTGTACGAGATCGTCGCACCCCGCCAGATCGACCGCGGCGGCAACGTCGTGCTGGTGCAGATCGAGAACGAGTACGGCGCGTACGGCTCCGACAAGGAGTACCTGCACGAACTGGTGCGGGTGACGAAGGATGCCGGCATCACCGTGCCGCTGACGACCGTCGACCAACCCATGCCGTGGATGCTCGAGGCGGGGAGCCTCCCCGAGCTGCACCTCACCGGGTCATTCGGATCGCGCAGCGAGGAGCGTCTGTCGACCCTCCGTGAGCACCAGCCCACGGGCCCGCTCATGTGCAGCGAGTTCTGGGACGGATGGTTCGACTGGTGGGGCAGCATCCACCACACCACCGACCCCGCGGCGTCCGCTCACGATCTCGACGTGCTGCTCGCCGCCGGGGCGTCGGTCAACATCTACATGGTTCACGGCGGCACGAACTTCGGGACCACCAACGGCGCGAACGACAAGGGTCGGTTCGACCCCATCGTCACGTCCTACGACTACGACGCCCCCATCGACGAGTCGGGCCACCCCACGGCGAAGTTCCACGCCTTCCGCGAGGTCATCGCGAAGTACGCGCCGGTGCCCTCCGACACACCCGGCCCGCGGCCGGAGGCCCCGGCCTTCGAGGTCGCGCTCTCGGGCGAAGGTGAGTGGATGCCGGATGCCGTGGGCGCTCGCACCGACATGCCGTCGACGTTCGAAGAGCTCGGGCACCTCGGGCCACTCGTTCGCTACGACGTCGACCTGCCGGCATTCTCCGGCCCGTCCGCCCTCGTCTTCGGCGAGGTGCGCGACCTGGCGTGGATTCACATCGACGGCACGCCCGTCGGTCGCCTGTCGAGGTCGCTGCACGAACGCGCGCTCACGATTCCCGCGGGCTCACGGCTCACCGTCCTCGTGGAGGACCAGGGCCGCGTGAACTACGCCGACCGTCTCGGCGAGGCGAAGGGCCTGATCGGCTCGGTGACCCTGAACGGTTCGCCGCTCACGGGGTGGACCGCGACGCCCGTCGACCTGGCATCCGCCGCGGGCATGGGCGACGGTACCGTCGGACGCGCACTGCTGCGCGGCACCTTCACCCTCGAAGCGTCCGCCGACCTGTTCCTCGACACCACGGGGTGGGGCAAGGGCTTCGCGTTCGTGAACGGCTTCTTCCTCGGTCGGTACTGGAACAACGTGCCGCAGAACACGCTCTACGTACCCGGTCCCGCCACACGCGCGGGTGCGAACGAGATCGTCGTGCTCGAGCTCGAGCACGCGGTCGAGCCGGTCGCGCGCTTCGTCGCCGCGCCGTCGCTGGGGCAGCTCGAGGAGTAGGCGCGTCGCCGGGGCCGGGCGTGTGAGCCGGCGCCGGGACAGTCGTTGCGACGAGAACAGGCCGATCCCTCGCGGATCGGCCTGTTCTCGTCGCAGACCCTGTCCTCATGGCGCTCGGCGTCGCGCGAGCGGCAGGATGGGGTCATGACGACGGCCGCCTGGCTTCCCGCGAACCCCCTACCCGAAGTGAGGGCGAACCGATGAGCGACTACGAGATCACCGAGATCGGGGGGCTCGACGCCTGGCGTGAGCACTTCGGCGGCTTCGTTCCTGCACGCTCGCGCGACGGGCGCCGCGTGGTCGACCACGAGCTGACCATGCAGTTCATCGGCATGACGGCCAACGCCCTCGCCCCCGGCGAAGAAGCCGGCTACTGGCACACCCACACACACGTCGAGGAGCTCTACGTGTTCCTGGAGGGTCGTGGCCAGATGGGCCTCGACGACGACCTCGTCGATGTCGGTCCCGGAAGTGTCGTGCGGGTGGGCCAGAACGTGTGGCGGACGTGGCGCGCCGTGCCCGAGGGCACGGGCGAACTGCGGTGGCTGTGCATCCGCGCGGGCGGCGAGGCCCTCCCCCACCTCCCCGACGACGCCTCGCGCGACACCGATCGTCCGCCGCCCTGGAGCACCCCGGCGTAGAGGTGTCCGGATGCCATTGCGTGCGCGCGAGGCATCCGGGCCCGCCTGCCACCGGCCAGAGCACCTCACTCGCCGACCGGCACCGATCCGGGAACCGCGGCGCCCGGACCGGGGGCCTCACTCGCCGACCGGCACCGGATCCTCGGCATCCGAGGTCTTCACCCGGAGGGAGGGGCTGGTGAACCGGGCCCGGGCGATGACCACCGCGGCCGCAGCCATGAGCACGGCTCCCAGCACGTATGGCGCCGCGTGCGCGACGTGGGCGTACAGCAGCCCCGCGGCCAACGGCGCGACGGTGCCGACCGCGGCGCTCAGCGACTGCGTCGCACCGGCGATCCAGCCTTGCTCGTCATCGCCCACGGCGTTGGACAGCAGGCCGTCCATCGTGGCCTGGGCCGCCCCCTGCCCCGCGGCGAGGGTCAGCGCGCCGACCACGAACAGCCAGGGCTGAGCGAGCAGCGACGCAACACCCGCGAGCGCGACCAGGCCCACCGCCTGCGTGACGATACCGCTGACCACCACTCCCCGCTCACCGATCCGTGGGAGCAGGAATCCGAGCAGCACGCCCTGGATCGCGATGTCGACGACCCCGACGCAGGCCGTGAGCAGACCGATCGCGGTGGGATCCCAGTCGATCGCGTCGAGGGCCAGCACGCTGAAGTTGTTGACGAAGAAGCCGAACGGCAGGCCCACCAGCACCAGTCCCACCATGAGACCGCGCAGCTCGGGGCGGCGGAACACCCCCCGGAACACCGCGAACGGATGCACCGCGCCGAGATCGAGTCGGGCGATGCGCTTGTCGGGCGCGAGGCTCTCGGGCAGCAGGAAGATGCTGACGATCGCGACGGTGAAGGCGAGACCGGCGGTGACGAAGACGGGCAAATCGACATCGATCGCGGCGAGCGAGCCACCGAGCGCGGGCCCGATCATGGTGCCCACGCCGGCTGTCGCGCCCAGCACTCCGAAGCGTCGGGCGCGCTTGTCGGGCGGCGTGATGTCGGCGAGGTAGGCGAAGAGGGCGGGCAAGTTGCCCGCGGTGACGCCCTGCACGATGCGGCCGAGCAGCAGCACCCAGAGTGCTCCTCCGATGCCGAAGAGCAGGAAGCCCAGTGCCGCGCCGAAGCCGGCGACGATGATCACCGGCCGGCGGCCGAAGCGGTCGGAGATGCGGCCGAGGAACGGTGCGACGAGGAACGCGCACAGCGCGTTGACGGTCTCGAGGATGCCGACCCACACGGCCAGATCGGACGGGTTCGAAACGTAGCGGAGCACGACGAACGGCAGGACGGGCAGCACGACGGTCATGCCCGCGGTCGTCAGCGTCGTGATGACGACGAGCATGATCCAGGCGCGGCGGCCCTGTTCGAGAGAGGAGGAAGGTGAAGTCACGCCGTAACTGTACTCGTACCACTTTCGGTGTCAATACGACTTTTGAGCCGATCCGCTAAAGTGGTGTCATGAGCGAGACGATCGGGCGCCGCGAGCGCAAGAAAGCCGCCACCCGCAAGGCGATCTCCGACGCCGCGACGCTCCTTTTCGTCGAGCGCGGGTTCGACGAAGTCAGCATCCGCGAGGTCGCCGAAGCCGCCGACGTGTCGCCCACGACCGTGTTCGCGCATTTCCCACAGAAGGAGGCCCTCGTCTTCGACGAAGACGACGCGCAGCGCGACATGCTCGTCGGCGCCGTGCGCGACCGCGCCGTCGGCACCTCGGTGTCGGACGCCCTGCGCGACCTCTACCGGCGCGAGCTCATCGGCCTCGCTTTCGACCCCACGGGCGAGAATCGCCGGCAGTTCATGCAGCTGATCACGGGAACCCCCGCGCTGCAGGACTACGCGTCGCGCATGTGGCTGCGCCACGAGGATGCCCTCGCCGCCGCAATCGCAGAGACGACCGGGCAGAGCAAACCGGATGCCGAGACCCGCGTCTATGCGCGAATGGTGCTGCAGTTGCAGATCCTCGCGTTCGAGCACGACGACGCCGCGGCGACGATCGAGGCAGGTTTCCGCATCCTCGACCGGGGGTGGCGCGAACCCCGCTGACGGCGTGCCGGGGGTTTCGGCGTGCGGCGCGTGAGCGAGGGAGGGCGCGGGACGGGCGGAAGAGATGACACCGCTGCCACGTCCTCCGCTCACCGCATCCCCTCCCTCCCGCACCCCCGACCGGAGCTCAGACGCGAGCGGCCACCGCAGCCCTCCGGGCGACTTCGGCGAGAGCGTCGCGCAAGGCGGCGGGATGGGCGTCGGCGATCGGCCGGTCGAAACGCAGGCACTCCGCCGCGAGCGCGCCCCACGACCAGGACCCCAGGCCGACCCTCGCGCGCCCTTCCCCGGCGTCGAGCAGCGTCCCGTCCACGACGTGCGGCTCGAGTTCCTCTCGCGACGCCTCGACCACGATCTCGCCGCGGCACGGCCAGCCGCCCGACTCGTCGCCGCCGCGGAACCGCCCCTCCAGGTAGCGCGCCGGGTCACCGCCGGGCACCTCCCGGCGCGTGAATCGTCGTCCTCGGTGAGACTTCAGCCGCAGGCGGTCGACACGATAGACGCGCCATCCGTCCCTCTCGGAGGTGAAGGCGAGGAGGTACCACCGACCGCTGTGCCACAGCAGATGGTGCGGCTCGGTCACGCGCACCGGCCCCTCCGATCCGCCGTAGTCGAACCGAATCTCCTCGTCGGCGGCGATCGCGGCCTCGACCGCGCTGAGGACACCCGGCTCGACCCCCACCGCCCCGGCGGGTGCCACCGCCTCGACCGCGAATCGCTGGGCCCGACGACCGAGGGATGCCGGCAGCAGCCGCGAGACCACGCTCAGCGCCTCCTCGGCCGCCTCGGCGAGCGGGCCGCCCGACGAGGCGGCGAGCCTCAGCGCGACGGCCACCGCCACCGCCTGGTCGTCGGCGAACGCCACCGGCGGCATGTACGTCCCCGCCCGCAGGCGGTAACCCCCGGCTGGTCCGCGCATAGCGTCGATCTCGTAGCCGAGTTCGCGCAGCCGGTCGACATCCCGACGGATCGTACGCGCGCTCACGTCGAGGCGGCCGGCGAGGGCGGCGGCCGGCCAGTCCCGTCGGGACTGCAGAACCGTCAGCAACGACAGCAGGCGTCGCGACGTCGATGGGGAGGAGCTTTCTGGCACGGCATCCATTCTGTTCCGTATTGCGGACGATCCCTGTCCGCATCTGGCGAAAGAGTCGGGGCATCCGGAACCTCCCGGCTCACGACAGGAACGACATGACCCTCACCACCACCCTCCACATCAACTTCGACGGACAGGCCGCCGCGGCACTCGCGTTCTACGCCGAGGTGTTCGGTGGCACCGTCACGGCGGTGCCCTACGGTGACACGGCAGAGGTGCCCCACCAGCGCGACCAGATCGTGTGGGGCGAGATGGTCGCCCCGAGCGGTGTGCACGTGATGGCGTACGACATCCAGCGCTCGCTCTCGTACGACCGCGGGACCAACCCGTTCTACCTCGCTCTGCGCGGCCCTGACGCTGACGAGGTGCGCTCCGCGTGGGAAGGGCTGAGTCAGGATGCCGAGATCCTCGCACCCTTCGGCCCGTCGGCGTTCTCGCCGCTCTACGGCAAGCTCGTCGACCGCTTCGGCGTGGTGTGGATCGTCGACGTGATCGCACCCTGGAACGGCTGAATCGAGGACCGGGCCGACACGAGCCCCGGAGCCCGGGCGGGTGGGGCGCGGCCGGGCGCTCGGCGCGCCGCCGGGTGCCCGGGGGGGGGGGGGGGGGGGGGGGGGGGGGGGGGGGGGGGGGGGGCCCGCCCCCCCCCCGGGGGGCCGGGGGGGGGGGGGGGGGGGGCCCGGCGCGCCCCCGGGGCCC
>NZ_JACHXY010000003.1:122226-717541 GCF_014192415.1 Microbacterium proteolyticum | reverse complement strand
TCACATTCCGAACCCGGAAGCTAAGCCTCTCAGCGCCGATGGTACTGCAGGGGGGACCCTGTGGGAGAGTAGGACACCGCCGGACTTCCTTTAAGTCGAAATGGCCACCCAACGCTGGGTGGCCATTTCGCATTTACGGGCATAATTTCCCGGGGAGGTAGTCATGTCTACGGACGACACGAACGACCGCAGGAGCAACGAGGAGCGCTCGGGTGGGCGCGCGTCCGATGGTGGGCGGTCCTCTCAGGGCGGTGGCTTCGGGCCGCGTGGCGATCGGGCTCCTCGACGTGATGGTGACCGCCCTGTTCGCCGAGACGGTGATGGGCGTGCTTCGCGTCCGCAGACGGGTCGGCCGCAGCGGGACGGCGACCGTCCGTACGGGCGTGACAACGAGGGCAGGCCCTCTCGTTCAGGCGATGGTCGGCCGGCACGGCGTGACGGCAATGGCGCGGGTCGGCCCTCGCGCGATGGCGATCGTCCTTTCCGTCGTGACAGTGACTCGCGTCCGCCGCGGGAGGGGGATCGGCCTGTCCGTCGTGACAATGAGTCGCGCCCGCCGCGTGAGGGGGACCGCCCTTTCCGTCGCGATGGCGCGGGCTCCGGTCGTTCGGCGCGTGACGGCGATCGTCCCTTCCGTCGTGACAATGAGTCGCGTCCGCCGCGTGAGGGGGATCGTCCTTTCCGTCGCGATGGCGCGGGTTCCGGTCGTTCGGCGCGTGACGGCGATCGTCCCTTCCGTCGTGACAATGAGTCGCGTCCGCCGCGTGAGGGCGATCGTCCCTTCCGCCGTGACAACGACTCGCGTCCGCCGCGTGAGGGCGATCGTCCCTTCCGCCGTGACAACGACTCGCGTCCGCCGCGTGAGGGGGATCGTCCCTTCCGTCGCGATGGCGCGGGTTCCGGTCGTCCGGTGCGTGACGGCGATCGTCCCTTCCGTCGTGACAACGACTCGCGTCCGCCGCGGTCGGGTGACCGGCCCTTCCGCACGGACGGTGGTGGCGCCGGTCGTCCCCGTCGTGAGAGCGACGCACGCGGCTTCGCCGGTAACGACCGTCGGCCGTCTGGCGACCGTCGTCCGGGTGCGGGCGCTCCGCGCCGGTTCGACCGTGAGGACTCCCGCGCCACGCGCCCGCCCCAGGACCGACGGGAGCGTGGACCGGAGATCCCCGAGGAGGTCACCGCCTGGGACCTTCCCGGCGCAGCGCGAAACGAGCTCAAGACTCTGAGCAAGGACAACGCCGAGAACGTGGCGCGTCACCTCGCCATGGCGGCCCGTCTCATCGACGAAGAACCCGAGCTGGCGCACGAGCACGCGCTGGCGGCATCTCGGAGCGCGGGCCGTGTCGGCGTCGTCCGCGAGACCGTGGCGATCACCGCTTACGCGGTGGGCGACTTCGCCCTCGCGCTTCGGGAGCTCCGCACTCACCGCCGCATCACGGGCTCTGACGAACAGCTCCCGCTGATCGTGGACAGCGAGCGGGGCGTCGGTCGACCCGACCGGGCGCTCGAGGAAGGACGCGCCGTCGACCGGTCGACGCTGTCGGTTCCGGTACGCGTTCAGCTCGCGATCGCGATGTCGGGCGCGCGACTGGACCTCGGCCAGACCGAGCGCGCGCTGCAGGAGCTCGACATCCCCGAGGCCGACCCGGACCGCGCGTTCGAGTGGAGCCCGGCGCTGTTCTCCGCCCGAGCGGCCGTGCTCGAGGAGCTCGGACGCGACGACGAGGCCGCCGAGTGGGAACGACGCGCCCAGATCGCCTCCGAGGCCCTGGACGCGGCGTCGGGGGTCGCGGATCGCGAGGTGATCGTGGTCGAGGAGATCGAACTCATCGACGACCAGGGCGGTGTCGAGGTGGCATCCGGAGTCATTCCCGTGGATGACGTCGAGGACGGTGCCGCCCATGACGTGGACGTCGAGGACGGTGCCGCCCACGTTGAGGAAGAGGACGGTACGAGCCACGACGGGGACGTCGAGGACGGGGCCGTCGCGACGACGAGCGCCGACGGCGTCGTGGTGCGCGAACAGTACGGGGACGAGGGGTCCCAGGAACCTTCCTCGGGCGATGTCGACGTGCCGGCCGACGAGCGCGAGGGCGACCGGTGATCTTCGGACGCTCCAAGCAGGATGCGACCCCGCTCGACGGTATCGACGTCGTGCTCGCCGACCTCGACGGCGTCGTCTATGCCGGCCCGGGCGCCCTGCCGCACGCCGTCGACAGCCTCAACCGCGCCCAAGTCGAGGGGAAGCGTCTGGGGTACATCACCAACAACGCCTCTCGCACGGATGCCTCCGTGGCGGAGCATCTGTCGTCGTTGGGCCTTCGGGTGGAGGCGTCCGACGTCACGACGAGCCCGCAGGCCGCGATGCGCCTGATGAAGGACCTCGTGCCCGCCGGGTCGACGCTGCTCGTCATCGGCGGGGAGGGGCTCGTCGTCGAGGTCGAGAAGGCCGGGTTCGTGGTGACACGCAGCGCCGACGACGCACCGGCGGCCGTCGTCCAGGGCTTCGCCCCCGAGATCGGTTGGGCGCAGCTGGCCGAGGCCGCATACGCGCTCGCGACGCCGATCGAAGACGGGGGGATCCCGTGGGTCGCGACGAACACCGACTGGACGATTCCACAGGCCCGTGGCATCGCTCCGGGAAACGGCACTCTGGTGTCGGCTGTGCACACCGCTGTCGGCCGTCTCGCGACGATCGCCGGGAAGCCCGAACGCCCCATCTTCGATGTGGCGGTCACTCGGACGCGGGCCCAGGCGCCGCTCTTCATCGGTGATCGCCTCGACACGGACATCCAGGGGGCGCGTACCGCCGACATGCCGTCGGTGCTGGTGCTGACGGGGATCGATCGGCCGAAGCAGGTGCTCGCAGCCATCCCGTCTCAGCGCCCCGACTACATCGTCGAAGACCTGCGCCAGCTGTTCGAACCGTACCCGGCGACGATCGTGAAAGGCGCGCGTACGCGCGTGGGCGACGCGGTCGTGGAGATCGACGGCGTCGACCTGCGGATCGTGTCGCAGGGAGGCCGGCAGATCGACCTGCTGCGTGCGGGAGCCGCGGCCATCTGGAACTCGGGGCGCGCCATCTTCGGCTTCCGCGTACCGGAACAGCTGTACGCCGACCCCTTCCGCGTGCGCTGACGTCGGTAGCATGGCATCCATGTCGGACAGCACCGCCCCGGATGCCGCGCCCGAGCTGATCGACCGCGTGCGCCTGATCGAGGCGCAACCGCTCGACACCCGCGCAGAGGCCTATGCCGCGGTGCACGACGAACTCGCGCGACGACTCGCGTCGGCCCCGACCGACGCGTCGGTCGCGGCGCGGCCGTGAGCCCGCGCCTCGACGCCGAGCTCGCCGCCCGCGGGCTCGCGCGATCGCGCTCGCACGCCACCCAGCTCATCGCGGGGGGCCTCGTGAACGTCGACGGCCGTCCGGTGGTCAAAGCCGCCACTCAGGTCGACGAGTCGAGCGCGATCGAGGTGGCCGGAGCCGATCACTACGTCAGTCGCGGTGCCCACAAGCTGATCGCCGCTCTCGACGCGTTCCCCATCGCCGTCGACGGGCAGGTCGCGCTCGACCTCGGCGCGTCCACTGGGGGGTTCACCCAGGTGCTGCGCGAGCGCGGAGCACGTCCGGTCCTCGCCGTCGACGTCGGCCATGGGCAGTTGTCCACCGTCGTGGCATCCGATGCCGACGTCGTATCGGTGGAGGGGTATAACGTGCGGTTCATGACCGCCGACTCCCTCGCCGCCGCGACGGGCATCGAGACACGCCCCCGCGTGGTGACCGGCGATCTCTCGTTTATCTCGCTCACCCACGTGCTGCCCGCCGTCGTCGCCACCGCCGCGCCCGGCGCCGACGCGGTCCTCCTCATCAAGCCGCAGTTCGAGGTGGGCCGCACCGCGGTGAAGGGCGGACTGGTGACCGACCCGGCGCTCCGTTCCGACGCGGTGCACGCAGTGCTGTGGTCCGCGTGGGATGCGGGACTGCGCACCGCCGGTCTGATCGCGTCGCCGATCGTCGGAACCCACGGCAACCAGGAGTACGTCGCGTGGTTCTCGGCCACCCACGGCACCGACCCCTCAGAATGGGAGAGCACCGTGACCCGACTGACCGGAAGCCGATGACCCCCAGCGATCGCCGAATCCTCCTCGTCGTCCACGCGCGCCGTGATGACACCGTCCACGCGGCCGAGCGCATCATCACTGCGGTCCGCGCGGCGGGTGCGACTCCCGTCGTCTCGGCCGAAGACCGACCCGAGCTGGCCGCGCGACTCACGCTCGAGGGTGTGGCCACACTCGGTGTCGACGTGAGCATCGACGACGTCGAGCTCGCCATCGTGCTCGGCGGTGACGGCACGATTCTGCGCGCGGCCGAGATGGTGCGCGGCGGCACCGCGCCCATCCTGGGCATCAACATGGGGCACGTCGGCTTCCTCGCCGAGATCGAACGCGACGACATGGACGACGCCGTGCGTCGCGTGATAGCCCGCGACTACACGGTCGAGGAGCGCCTCGCCCTCGCCGTGAAGATCCAGGACGTCGACGACCGGGTCATCTTCGAGACGTGGGCCCTGAACGAGGCGACGGTCGAGAAGGCGAGCCGCGAGCGCATGCTCGAGGTCGTCATGGCCGTCGACGGGCGGCCCCTGTCGTCGTTCGGCTGCGACGGCGTCGTCATCTCGACTCCCACCGGCTCCACGGCCTACAACTTCTCCGCCGGGGGACCGATCGTCTGGCCCACGGTCGAGGCGATCGCCGTCGTCCCGCTGTCGGCGCACGCGCTCTTCGCCCGACCGCTCGTGGTCGGACCCGACGCGAGCGTCGCCGTCGAGGTTCTCGAGCGCACGAGCGGGAGCGGCATCCTATGGTGCGACGGAAGGCGATCGCACGAGCTGCCGCCCGGTGCGCGGGTCGTGGTGCGCCGGTCTTCGCGCCCTGTGCGTCTCGCGCGTCTGCACCCCGCTGTCTTCACCGAGCGTCTGGTGCGCAAGTTCCGCCTGCCCGTGACGGGCTGGCGCGGTATGCCGGGGGGTGCGGCGTGATCGAAGAGATGCGCCTGCGCGATCTCGGCGTCATCGCCGACGCGACCCTGCCCATCGGACGGGGGTTCACCGCGATCACCGGCGAGACCGGAGCGGGCAAGACCATGGTCGTCACCGGGCTCGGACTGCTGCTCGGCCAACGAGCCGACTCGGGCGCCGTGCGCAAGGGCGCGGCCCAGGCCGCGGTGGAGGGCGTCTGGATCGTCCCCGAGGACGGCCCGGTGGCGGCACGGGTGCGTGAGGCGGGCGGCGACGTCGAGCCCGTCGGCGGCGGATCCGCCGAGCTGTACTTGGGGCGCACGGTGTCGAGCGAAGGGCGCGGGCGCGCCACGGTAGGGGGCCGCACCGCACCCGCCGGCGTGCTCGCCGATCTCGCCGACGACCTCGTCGTCGTGCACGGGCAGTCCGACCAGCTGCGGCTGAAGTCGTCGTCGGCGCAGCGCGATGCGCTCGACCGTTTCGGAGGCGAACCGGTCGTCGCCGCACGCGCCGCCTATCGCGCAGCCTGGGACGCCTGGCGGACCCTGGACACCGAGCTGTCCACGCTCACCGCAGACCGCGACGACCGCGCACGCGAAGCCGAGCAGCTGCGGGCGGCCATCGCCGAGATCGAAGCCGCAGCCCCCGTCGCCGGGGAGGACGACGAACTCGCCCGCCGCGCTGATCGCCTCGCGAACGCCGAAGAACTGCGTCTGGCCGCCGACGCCGCGCACGCCGCCCTGTCGAACGACGACGGCACGCCCGATGTCGTATCCCTGTTGGCCGAGGCGCGTCGCGCTCTCGAGCGCATCGCGGGCAGCGACGCCGCACTCGCGGCCATCGGCGAACAGGTGGCCGACCTGGGGTACCGCGCCACGGACACCGCCGTCGCGCTGTCGGGATACCTCGCCGACCTCGACGAGTCGGGGCCCCACGAACTCGCCGCGGTCGACGAACGCCGCGGCGTGCTCGCCGGCCTCGCCCGAGCCCACGGATCGGTGGATGCCGCGATCGCCCTGCTCGCGACCGGATCGGCGCGATTGGTGGAACTGGACGACGACGGCGACCGTCTCGAACGTCTACAGACGCAGCGCGACGCCGCCACGGCGGAACTCGACGGCGCGGCCGATGCTCTGACCGCCATCCGTCGATCGGCTGCCGAACGGCTGGGGAAGGCGGTGACCGAGGAACTCCACGCGCTGGCCCTGCCCGACGCACACCTCACCGTCGACGTCGCCCCCGCACCCCCCGCCGGTCACGGCCGCGACGAGGTGTCGATCCTGCTCGCGCCCCACCCCGGGGCCGATCCCCGACCGGTGTCGCGCGGTGCCTCGGGTGGCGAGCTCAGTCGCGTGATGCTGGCCATCGAGGTCGTCATCGCCGGTGTCGACCCCGTGCCGACGTTCGTGTTCGACGAAGTCGACGCGGGCATCGGGGGAGCCGCGGCCATCGAGGTGGGGCGGCGTCTCGCGCGCCTCGCGGAATCCTCGCAAGTCATCGCCGTCACGCACCTCGCACAGGTGGCCGCCTTCGCCGGCAACCACCTGACGGTGGTCAAGGGCAATGACGGCGCGGTCACGGCATCCAGTGTCCGCCGCTTGGACGGCGCCGAGCGGGAGGCCGAGATGGCGCGGCTGCTGTCGGGCCTGAGCGACTCGGATGCGGCGCTGACCCACGCACGGGAGCTGCTGGAGACCGGTCGTGCGGTCGGCTGATCCGGCGATCGACCCGCGATCGTCATGATGCGGTGACGCGGATGTCGGAGGGTGGTGCCAGACTGCGAGACGACTCACCGACGCGACTGATAGGATCGAAGCCCGTGATGCAGACTTCGGACGCGGGACATTCAGACGGCAAAACCTTCACGACGAAGCACATCTTCGTGACCGGAGGAGTGGTCTCCTCCCTCGGAAAAGGCCTGACGGCGGCAAGCCTCGGCAACCTTCTCACGGCGCGCGGGCTGCGCGTCGTGATGCAGAAGCTCGATCCCTATCTCAACGTCGATCCGGGCACGATGAACCCGTTCCAGCACGGCGAGGTCTTCGTGACCGACGACGGCGCTGAGACCGACCTCGATATCGGACACTACGAACGCTTCCTCGACATCGAGCTCAGCCAGGCAGCCAACGTCACCACGGGCCAGATCTACTCGCAGGTCATCGCGCGCGAGCGTCGGGGCGAGTACCTGGGCGACACCGTGCAGGTCATCCCGCACATCACCGACGAGATCAAGCGCCGCATGCGTCTGCAGGCCACCGAGAGCCCTCAGCCCGACGTCATCATCACGGAGATCGGCGGCACGGTCGGCGACATCGAGTCGCAGCCCTTCATCGAGTCGGCGCGCCAGATCCGCCACGAGCTCGGTCGAAAGAACGTCTTCTTCGTGCACGTATCGCTCGTGCCGTTCATGGGCGCCTCGGGCGAGCAGAAGACGAAGCCGACGCAGCACTCCGTCGCGACTCTGCGCTCGATCGGCATCCAGCCCGACGCGCTCGTGCTGCGCAGCGATCGGCCCGTCACCGAGTCGAACAAGCGAAAGATCGCGCTCATGTGCGACGTCGACGAAGACGCCGTGGTCAACGCGGTCGACGTTCCGAGCATCTACGACATCCCATCGATGCTGAACGACCAGGGTCTCGACGCCCATATCGTCGACGCGCTCGATCTCGATATGGCGGCTGACGTCGACTGGTCGCGCTGGCAGCGCGTGCTGCAGGCCGTTCACAACCCGAAGCACGAGGTCACCATCGGCCTCGTCGGCAAGTACATCGACCTACCCGACGCCTACCTCTCGGTCACCGAGGCGATCAAGGCCGGTGGGTTCGGTCAAGAGACCCAGGTGAAGATCACCTGGATCCCCTCCGATCTGTGCGAGACGCCCGAGGGTGCGGCCAAAGCGCTGGGCGCGGTCGACGGCATCATCGTGCCCGGAGGCTTCGGCATCCGCGGCATCGAAGGCAAGCTCGGGGCGCTGCGATTCGCGCGCGAGCAGGGTATCCCCACGCTCGGGATCTGCCTCGGCCTGCAGTGCATGGTCATCGAGTACGCCCGGACGGTCGCGGGTCTCGAGGGCGCCTCGTCGAGCGAGTTCGACCCCGACACCGCGCACCCTGTCGTGGCGACGATGGCTGAGCAGGTCGACATCATCGAGAGCGGCGATCTCGGCGGAACGATGCGCCTGGGGCTGTACCCGGCCGACCTCTCCGACGGCTCCCTCGCCGCCGAGGTCTACGGCGCGAACCGCATCTCGGAGCGCCACCGCCACCGCTACGAGGTGAACAACGCCTACCGCCGGCAGCTCAGCGACGCGGGCCTGGTCTTCTCGGGGCTGAACCCCGACCTCGATCTCGTCGAGTTCGTCGAGCTTCCTCGCGACGTGCACCCGTACTACATCGCCACCCAGGCGCACCCCGAGCTGCGCTCGCGCCCGACCGAGCCGCACCCCCTGTTCCGTGGACTCGTGGCCGCAGCTCTCGAACGTCACCGCTCGAGCGAGCTGTTCGACGACGAGGAGGACTGACATGGAGGAGCTGCGCGACGAACGCGTCAACCTCGAGGTCGTCTCAAGCGACCTTGTCTACGAGGGTGCGGTGTGGGATGTCCGCAGCGACACCGTGCGCTACGGCGACGGTGAGATGACGCGGCAATACGTCGACCACCCGGGGGCAGCGGCCGTCGTGGCCATCGACGACGACGAGCGCGTCGTGCTCATCCAGCAGTACCGCCACCCCATCAAAGAGCGCGACTGGGAGATCCCAGCGGGGCTCCTCGACGTGACGGGCGAGCCGCCGCTGGAGACAGCGAAGCGCGAGCTCACCGAGGAGGTCGACCTCGAGGCCGACCGCTGGCAGCACCTGATCTCGATGCACACGACGCCCGGGGGCAACGACGAGATCGTGCACGTCTTCCTCGCTCGCGGGCTGCGGACGGTCGAGACCGACTACGAACGCGAGCACGAGGAGTCAGACATGCGTGTCGAGCGGGTGCTCCTGGCGGATGTGGTCGACGGTGTGCTGGCGGGGCGGCTGCGTAATGGCATCCTCGCGACCGGCGTGCTCGCCGCGGCCGAGGTGCTGCGCCGCGAGGCCGCCACTCACTGACGTGAAGCTCGAGCGCGCGGTCGAGACGTATCTCCGGCACGTCGCGCTGGAGCGCGGTCTCTCGGATCACACCGTCGCTGCGTATCGCCGCGACCTGGCGGTGTACGGAGAATGGCTGGGCGCGCGGGGCGTGACCGAGGTGGAAGCCGTCACGCCGGAGCTGGTCGCCGATTTCGCGGCCGAGCGGGCGTCGGCGGTCCCGGCGCCGGCATCTTCGTCGCTCGCGCGGCTGCAGTCGTCGGTGCGGGGCCTGCATCGCTTCCTCGTCCGCGAGGGGCGCGTCGAGGCCGACCCGAGCGGTCGTCTGCGCCCGCCCAAGGCCCCCCGTCGCCTGCCGAAAGCCCTGACCATCGCCCAGGTCGACGACCTGCTGGATGCCGCGGGTCCGGCGCCCGGGTCGGCCGACGCCTCGGCGGCGGAGCCGTCGGCCGTCCGCGATCGCGCTCTGCTCGAGCTGCTGTACGCGACCGGCGCCCGGGTGTCCGAGATCGTCCAGCTCGACGTCGACGACACCGCGCACGGCGACCTGTTGCGGGTAAGGGGCAAGGGCGACAAGGAACGCATCGTTCCCGTCGGCTCGTACGCGCGCGCGGCCGTCGAGGCCTACCTGGCGCGGGTGCGACCGGCCCTGGCCGCGAAGGGGCGCGCAACGCCCCGGCTGTTCCTCGGCGTGCGGGGAGCGCCGCTGTCGCGACAGAGCGCATGGCTCGTCATCCAGGCCGCGGCGGAGCGTGCGGGTCTCACCTCGCACGTGTCGCCGCACACGCTGCGACACTCCTTCGCCACCCACCTGCTGCAGGGCGGCGCCGATGTGCGCGTCGTGCAGGAACTTCTCGGGCACGCCTCGGTCGCGACGACGCAGATCTACACGCACGTCACCGTCGACGCGCTCCGCGACGTCTATGCGACGGCGCACCCGCGGGCGCGGTGAGCGGGGGGTTCGTGCTGTGAGGTGGGGCGGTCCTTTCGACAGGGTCGGTGACCTGCGCAGGGTCGGTTGCCCGCGCAGGGCCGGTGGCTGGGGCAGGGTCGGTGATCCGGGCGGGGTCGGTGGCTGGGGCAGGGTCGGTGATCCGGGCGGGGTCGGTGGCTGGAGGCGGTCTCATGCCCCGCTTCTGGTTCTGGGACCTGCCACGGGCTCAGGGGCCGTGCAGGTGCCCGGACTCCCGCGGCAGCGCGCGGGAGATGGCATCCGGGGCTGGAAGACTAGGGGCATGACCGCCACGCTCGTCGCCCAGAACCTCGCCGGCGGATACGGACACCGCACGCTGTTCGAGGGCGTCGACCTGACGGTCGCACCGGGGGATGTGATCGGCGTCGTCGGCGCGAACGGCGCGGGCAAATCGACGCTGCTCCGCCTGCTCGCCGGCGTCGACGAACCGCAGGGCGGATCGATCACCCTCGCGCCGTCGGACGCATTCGTCGGCTGGCTGCCGCAGGAGCACGAGCGCGTCGAGGGCGAGACCGTCGCCGCGTACATCGCGCGGCGCACCGGTGCTGCCGAGGCGACGCGCGAGATGAATGCCACCGCGGTGGCCCTCGGCGATCCCGACGCCGTGGGGGCCGACGACGCTTACGCAACGGCCCTCGAGCGGTGGCTCGCGAGCGGAGCGGCGGACCTCGATGAGCGGATGCCGCAGGTGCTCGCCGATCTCGGTCTCGACGTGGGGCCGGACGCGTTCATGACGGGCCTGTCGGGCGGACAGGCCGCCCGAGTGGGCCTCGCGGCGCTGCTGCTGTCGCGTTTCGACATCGCGCTGCTCGACGAGCCGACGAACGACCTCGACCTCGACGGCCTGGAGCGACTGGAGACGTTCGTGAGGGGCCTGAGGGGTGGCGTCGTCCTTGTGAGCCACGATCGCGAGTTCCTCGCCCGATCGGTCACCCGCGTGCTCGAGCTCGACCTCGCGCAGAACGCCCACCGCGTGTACGGCGGAGGCTACGACGCCTACCTCGAGGAGCGCGCAACGCTGCGCCGCCAGGCCCGTGAGAAGTACGAGGAGTTCGCCGAGACCAAGGCCGACCTCGTTTCACGCGCCCGCACGCAGCGGGAGTGGTCGAGTCAGGGTGTGCGCAACGCGATGAAGAAGGCACCCGACAACGACAAGATCCGTCGCAAGGCGTCTGTGGAGTCGAGCGAGAAGCAGGCGCAGAAGGTTCGGCAGATGGAGAGCCGCATCGCCCGCCTGGACGAGGTCGAGGAACCGCGCAAGGAATGGCAGCTCGAGTTCACCATCGGTTCGGCTCCGCGGTCGAGCTCGGTGGTGTCGACGTTGTCGGGCGCCGTCTTCCGTCAGGGCGACTTCACGCTCGGACCGGTCTCGTTGCAGGTGAACGCCGGGGAGCGGATCGGCATCACCGGTCCGAACGGTGCCGGCAAGTCGACGCTGCTGCGTGGCATCCTGGGCCGCCAGACGCCGGACGAGGGAACGGCGAGCATCGGGGCGAGCGTCGAGATCGGCGAGATCGACCAGGCCCGGTCGCTTCTGGTGGGCGAGCGACCACTCGCCGAGACATTCGAGGGTTTCGTGCCCGAGCTCACCGCCGGTGAGGTGCGGACGCTGCTGGCGAAGTTCGGGCTCAAGGCCGACCACGTCACGCGTCCCGTCGACGCGCTGTCGCCGGGGGAGCGCACGCGCGCGGGTCTCGCGCTCCTGCAGGCGCGCGGGGTGAACGTGCTCGTGCTCGACGAGCCGACCAACCACCTCGACCTTCCCGCGATCGAGCAGCTCGAGCAGGCGCTGGAGTCGTACACGGGCACGCTGCTGCTCGTGACGCACGACCGGCGCATGCTCGCGGCCGTGCAGACCGATCGGCGGTGGCGCGTCGAGGCCGGCGCGGTCAGCGAGCTGTAAGAGCCGTCGAGAAACGCCGTTCGCACGGCGAAACGCGATGACGAGGCGTTTCCCGCCGCGAGAAGCGTTTCTCGATGGGTGGGGCTGAGCTCAGCGGCCCTGACGCTTCTTGTACGGCTTCGGCTGTCCCTTGACGATCGGGGCGCGGCCCTTGCCCTTCGACGCCTTGGCCTTGCCACCCCCGGGTGCCTGCTGTTTCGCGGCGGGCGGCGGGGCGTCGGCGATGCGGTGGTGCGCCTCTTCGAGCAGCAGGCGGCCCGCGGGCGTGAGCTGCGTCGGCGGGGTGCGCGAGATGAGGGGCTGCCCCACCTCTTCTTCGAGCTTGTCGATCGTCGTGTACAGGGATGCCAGCGGAATGCGGAGCTTCTCAGCCGCGCGGGGGAAGTGCAGCTCCTCGGCGAGGGCCGCGAACCGGACGAGGTGCTCGAGCTTCATGGCATCCATTCTCCCGTGTGCGCAGCGCCGGTGTGGGCGCGGCATTCGCTCATCGCGCAGCGAGGGCACACGATCCGCGCGACATCACACCCTGGGGAGGCGCGGCCACCTGCGATCTCGCGCGGATCGTGTCGTCTCGCGACGCGGGTGACCCGGCGCAGCCGCCCCACCGCGCCGGGCCCGCCGCCGGACGGAGCGGCTGCGCCGGGTCAGGCGGCAGAGGACAGGAACCGGTCGGCGGTGCGCAGCGAGAGAGCCATGATCGTCAGCGCAGGGTTGGCAGCGATCGCGGAGGGGAAGACCGAGTTGTCGCAGATCCACAGGTTGGGGATCTCGTGCGAGCGCCCGTCCGCATCCACGACACCGTCTGACGGGTCGGCCGACATGCGACACGTGCCGATCGTGTGGGCGGTGCGGGCCAGCACCATCGTCTCGCGGGCGCCCGCCGCCTCCATCACCCGCAGCATGAACGCCGTCGCGTGGGAGTCCATCGCCTTCTCATTCGACCCCGCCGTGAAGGTCACCCGGGCACGGGGGATGCCGAACTCGTCGGCCTCGTCGACGAGGGTCAACCGGTTGTCGTCGGACGGGAGACACTCGCCGTTGATGCCGATGCCCGCCATGAACCGCGACTGGTCGAGCCGCTGCATCAGATCGGGGCCCCACAGCCCCCCGCCGCGCACGAGCGTCGTCGCGAAGGTGAGCGGCATGACGCCGAGGCTCTGAACGAGATAGCCACCGGCGAAGTCGGCGTCGGCCGGGCGCATCATGTCCTCGCTGATGAGCGACGACGGATAGCCGCGATGCCCGCGCACGGGTTCGTCGAAGCGGCCCCACACCTGCGTCGCACCGTGCGCAAGGAAGTTGCGCCCCACGTGGCCGTTGTCGTTGGCGAGGCCCGTGTGCAGCAGCAGGCGCGGTGTCTCGACCCCGCCGCCGGCGAGCACGAGCGACCGGCAACGCTGTCGCACATCGACACCGCCCTGGCGGTACACGACCGCGGAGACATGCCCGCGGGCGTCGAGCTCGATCGCGTGCACCATCGCCTCGGCGCGGATCTCGGCGCCGGCGGCGACGGCCGCGGGAAGGTAGGTGTTCGCCGTCGAGGCCTTGGCGTCCACGCGGCATCCCTGGTGGCACTCGCCGCAGTTCACGCATGCGCCGCGCTCTCCGTGGTGGTCCTGCAGCCGGGCACGGGTGAGGACGGCGGCGGGGGCGTCGGCCCAGCGGACTCCGAGAGCGTCGCAGCCTTTCGCGACGAGGTTCGCCGGCGCGTTGCGCTTCGCCGGGGCGTACGCGTACTTCCGGGACGGGTCCCACGGGTAGGGGGTGGGACCCGAGACGCCGATATCGCCCTCGACGCGCTCGACGTACGACAGCAGTTCGTCCGGGTCGAGGGGCCAATCGCGCCCCACGCCGGATTCGGTGCGAAGAGCGAGGTCGCGACGGTCGGGCCGCGGAGTGAACGCGCCCCAGTGCAGCATCGAACCGCCGACGCCGCGGCCGCTGTTGTTCGGCCCGAATGCGGTGGGGTCCTCGCCCCCGCTCAGGCGCTCCGACATCCAGTTGATCTCGACGGCCTCGGTCTCATCGGGGGTGAGGTCGTCGAGCGCGAAGTGACGGCCGGCCTCGATCGCGACGACGCTCAAGCCCTTCTTGGCCAGCTCGGACGTGAGGGGCGCACCTCCCGCGCCCGTCCCGATCACGACGACGTCGACGGTCTCTTCCGTGCCGAATGTCCGCATCTGCTCGAGGTTCATGCCGCATCTCCTGTCGTCACGGTGCCGCCGACACCGGCGGGCTCCCAGTCTTCGCGGCGGCCGAGCCGGAGCTCGACGTACCCGCGCAGGGGGCTGCTCCCGGTGGCGAAGCCGTCGTACCCGACGCGCGCCATGCTCGCCGGGTGCGCCAGCCAGTGGCGCACGAGGTCGTTGCGCGCGTCTTCGAGCCACGTCTGCAGCCGGGCCGCATCAAGGGGGCCATCGGCATCCGTCGTCCCCTCGATCGCGGCGCGGAGCACCTTCTCGCGCGCGGTCGGGTCGGTCGGCCAGACGCGGGAAAGGGTGTCGAGCCCGGCACGGTAGGCCTCGGGGTCGGGCGGCAGGTCGGCGTTGCGCCACCCGTCGCCCTCTCCGCGGGCGAGCTGCGCGTCGACCCGTGCAGCGAGATCGATGGGGGGACCGTCCTGCGGAACGACGAGGTCGGCGATCTCGCGGAGCAGCGTGAGCTGCGCGACGTCGAGCACGGCGGGGGCGTAGCCGCGGTCGTCGGGAACGGCTCGGAGGTTCAGGATGCCGCGCACGCGGGCATCCACGCGGTCACCCGCGATGAGCGCCGCCCAATCGGCCGGGATGACAGGGCCCGGGAGCACCTCGTCGTCGACGAAGTGCGCGATGGCCTCCGCGGCCTCGGAGGTCCGCTCGGACGGGATCAGGTGACCGGTGTCGTCGAGGGCGACGAAACGGGCACGCGGATAGACGGATGCCAGGAGGCCCGGCTGAGCGGCCGCGCCGAGGTCGGCGTCGTCGGTACCGGCCAGGACGAGGACGGGGAGATCGAGGGTGCCGACCTCGGCCGAGGCATCGATGCGGCTGCCGGTCTCGAGCCATGCCCGCCACGCGGCGGGGGCGGTGCGCCGCAGGTCGTCGCGGGCGGCCTCGTGAGCGTCGTGTTCCAGGGGCTCGGCGACGTTCTGGTCGATGAAGGTCTCGGCATCCTGCTCCGAGATCGGCCCGTCGTCGGCC
Source organism: Microbacterium proteolyticum (assembly GCF_014192415.1). Classification (GTDB taxonomy): domain Bacteria; phylum Actinomycetota; class Actinomycetes; order Actinomycetales; family Microbacteriaceae; genus Microbacterium; species Microbacterium proteolyticum. The sequence goes on along the minus strand of NZ_JACHXY010000003.1, from coordinate 702,386 downwards.
CAGGACAGCATGCGCTCGCGGCGCTCCTCGTCCATCGGCTCGGGACGCGGGGGCGACGGCGCCATCAGCACCATGCCGGCGAGCCCGACCAACGGCGCCTGGCCGCGGAGGACACGGGACGCCACCAATGCCGCGATCTTGCCGCCCATGCTGTGCCCGCCGAGGATCCAGCGACCGCGCGCGTGCCGGGCGAGGTGCGTGATCACGTGGTCGACCGAGGCGTCGATCGATGAGTCGGATGCCGCTGCGAGCGAACCGAAGCCGGGGAGGTCGATGCCCTCGACGCGCACGCGGCCGTCGAGACGCTCGGCGAGGCGGTCGAAGGAGCGGGCGCTCGCTCCGAGCGCGTGCAGCAAGTAAAGGGTCGGGGGCGCCTCGTCAGTGATCTCGGCGGTGTCTTCGGGCATGCACTCACCGTTTCGCACGCGCCTGCCCGACGAGGGTCGGTTGCGGATCGACGCGATATGCGCAAGACCGTGAACGATGCCGGCCGGGACGGCTCAGCTGCCGCCGGCGACTCCCACGTACGGGGTGAGGATCGCGACGACGAGCACCCAGAATGCCAGGGCGACGAGCCCGATGCTCATCCCGACCGCGGCCGGTGTGTTGCGGTAGCCGGCCGCGCGCGACCGGCGCCACGCCACGAACGAGACGATGGAGCCCACGATCGTGACGAAGAAGGACAGGACGAGGCCGACGATGCCGAGGGTCCTACCGGGGTAGTCGACGCCGGATGGTGCGGTGTGGGTCATGAGGTGCTCCCGGAGGTGGCCGCGGTCCAGAACGCGGATGCCACGGAACGGTGCACGGCGGAACGCCCAGTATGTGCTTCGGCCGGAACCCGTCATCGCGCACGTTCGTCGCACAGGGCGCACGCGTGGGTCGGATCACCCGCCGTCTGGCCCGCCACGTGCGCCGACTCGCCCGTCGCCTCGTTCACGGCGAACGCCCCGAACCGAGCGGGCGGGCCGAGGCGTGCGGTGCGAGGGAATTACGGGGTGACCATGCCGCCGTTGACGTTCAGTGTTTCGCCCGAGACGTAGCTGGACTCCGCCGAGGCGAGGAACACGAACGCCGGGGCGATCTCGGCCGGCTGCCCCGCACGCTGATAGGTGCTCTCGTCGTCGAAGTGCTCCATCTGATCGTCGGACACGCCCTGACTCACCTGCAACGCCGACCAGGTGGGTCCGGGGGCGACGACGTTGACGCGGATGCCGCGTGAGGCGAGCTGCTGGGCGAGCCCCTTCGACAGATTGTTGATGGCGGCCTTGGTGGCGGCGTAGTCGAGCCGGTCGGGGGCGGGAACGTACGCCTCGAGCGACGCGGTGTTGATGATGGTGCCGCCCTCGGGCAGGTGCGCGAGCGCCGCCTTCGTGATCCAGAACGGTGCGAAGACGTTGGTGCGGAAAGTCGACTCGAACTGCTCGTCGCTGAGGTCTTCGACCTTGTCCACCATCACCTGCTTTCCGGCGTTGTTGACGACGATGTCGAGCCCGCCGAGCGCTTCCGCCGCGCGGGCGACGAGCTCGCGGCACGCCGCCGCCTCGGTGATGTCGAGTGCGATGGAGACGCCCGTGCGTCCGGCATCCCGGATCTGCTCGAGCACGTGGTCGGCGTCTCGCTGTTCGTCGGGAAGGTGCACGATCGCCACGTCGGCGCCCTCGCGGGCGAAGGCGATCGCGACCGCGCCGCCGATGCCCGAGTCGCCGCCGGTGACCAGGGCCTTGCGCCCGACCAGGCGCCCGAGACCGCGGTACGTCTTCTCGCCGAGGTCGGGAACAGGAGTCATGTCGGCCTGGACCCCGGGCTCGGGCTGATGCTGTACAGGCGGCTCGACGCGCGCATAGCGGGTGACGGGGTTGTCGAAAGTGAACTGGTCGCGATCGGAGGTCATGCCCCGACGCTAGGCACCCGGATGCCGTGAGACCTGGGCCTTGACGCGACCGGCCGCGGCAACGGTCAGGCTCGCCCGGGCCGTCAGCACGTCGTCGATCACGCCCGAGACTCGCTGCGCGGAGGCTCGCCACGAGAAGCGCTCGGCGTTGGCCAGGCCCGCGGCGACGAGGTGCGCACGCAGGGTCGGGTCGTCCACGACGCGCGACATGGCGTCGGCGAGATCGGCCTCGTCGAGGGGGTCGACGTAGACCGCCGAGGAGGCGAGCACCTCGGGCAGGGATGCCGCGCGCGCGGCGATCACCGGACATCCGCACTGCTGCGCTTCGAGCGGGGGGATGCCGAACCCCTCATAGAGGGAGGGGAAGACGAAGGCGATCGCGCCCCGGTACAGCGCCGTCAGCTCGTCGTCGTCGACGCGACCGAGGAAGCGCACCCGGGCGTGGGAGCCGTCGTAGCGCTGCCGCGAGAAGCTGTTCGTCTGGCTGCCGACCACGCGCAGCTCGATGTCGGGGTGCGTCTCGGCGAAGCGCTCGAACGCCGAGAGCATGCGCGCGAAATTCTTGTGCGCGTTGAGGGACGACACCGCCAGCAGGTAGGGGCGACCCGAGGCACCCTCGCCCGGATGGAAGCGGGCGTCGGCACCGTTGTGGACCACCGTGAACCGTGCGCGATCGACACCGAAGTGGTCGGCGATCTCGCCGCGAGAGAACTCGCTCACCGTCAGCAGACCGTCGCTGCGGGCGATCAGGCGCGGCACGACGATGCCGTAGACGGCGCGGAAACGACGACCGAAGCTCTCGGGATGCCGGATGTAGGTGATGTCGTGGTGCGTGGAGATCTGCGGGCGGTACCACGCCGGCCCCGTGCTCGCGAGGTTGAGCAGGAGCTCGCGACGGCGTCGGGCGAACAGTGGCAGATCGAGCTGCTCCCACGCGTGACCGCGGGTGCGGCCGACCCGCACGATGCGGGCGGGGTCGAGCCCGGCCGTATCGACCGCGCCCGGCGGAACGGCCAGGGTCACGTCGTCGCGGAGCACGAGGAGTTCGCGCGCGATCTCGGTGGCGAAGCGCTGGATGCCGGTGGTGTGCTGCGTGAGGAAGCGGGCGTTGACGAGGGTCATCGCGACGTCCGCTCCCGCGGGGCGAGGCCCGCGGCGTAGAGGGCGAGCGAGTCCTCGCCGACCCGGTCGTCGGTGAGCGTGCGTCGTGCCCGGTCGAGCGCGGCCGCGGACATGCGCTCGCGGAGCCCGGCGTCGTCCAGGAGAAGGGCGGTGGCGGCGATGAGTCCCTCGTCGGTGCCGCGGACGAACCCGGTGACCCCGTCATCGACCGCGTCGCGATTGCCGACGACGTCGGAGACCACGGCGGGCAGGCCCTGCGCCTGCGCCTGGATGAGCGACAGCGACATGCCCTCCCACAGGGAGGGGAACAGCAGCACATCGAGCCCGTCGATGCACGCGGCCAGCTCCTGGGGGGAAACCCAGCCGGTCACGCGCACCGGAGCGTCGGCGAACCATCTCGTCTCGTCGTCGGGCGCGCCTGCGCCGACCCAGACGAAGTCGGCGCGGTCGTCGAGCGCCCGGGCGGCGGCGGCGAAGCGCCAGGGGGCCTTCTGAAAGGTGACTCGGCCCACCATGCCCACCACCGGTCGCCGCATACGGTCGGGGCGTCGCGGACGCCGCGCGACGGTGTCGGAGGCGACACCGGTCTGCAGCTGGTGCGCGCGCCGGGGAGCGAGGGTCGACTGCGCCAGCGCGAACTCCGACGGCGACGTGAGGATGAGCGTGGAGTGGCGGGCGAGGCGTCGCTCGGCCAGGCGGAGCGCGGCGCGGACCACGGGGGGCAGGTCGAGCCGCAGGAAGGCGAAACCGTGCGGCGAGTAGAAGACCGTGGAGGGGTCGCGTCGCCGGCTGAGCGCCTGCCGGACGATCGCCCCCGCGAAACTCGAGTGCGCGTGCACCACGTCGAGGTCGCCGACGTCGCGCATCGCGCGGTGGAGCGCCCGGAGGTCGCCGAGCCGCGTGCCCGTGGACAGCCGGGTCAGGATGACGTCCGGGTGGAAGCGCGCGCGCAGCGCCTCGTCGGACGGGGTCTCGGGACGCGGGAGGAACAGCACGCGCACCTCGGCGCCGGCCTCGGCCTGGCGGCGCGAGATGCTGTCGACGACGCTGAGGACGCCGCTCCCCATCGCCTCGGTCACGTGCAGCACGCGCATCATGCGGTCGTCATCTCCATCCAGGTACGGGCGATGCCCTCGGTCAGGGACAGGTCGTCGTCGGCGCCGAACTCGTCGACGAAGCGGGCGACGTCGAGCACGACGTGGTCGACGAAGGTCGCGGGCTTGGGGGCCGTGCGCACCGGGAAGTCGCGGCCCACGACGTCTCGGACGGTCGCGAGCACCTCCGCCACCGACGTGCCCTCACCGCTGCCGAGGTTGTACACGCGGTGTCGGGGCTCGGCATCCACCATCCGCAGGATGCGTCGGATGAGATCGTCGACGTGGATGTAGTCGCGGATCATCGACCCGTCGCCCAGTTGCACGATCGGCTCCGCGCGCAGGATGCGGTTGAGGGTGATCGGGATGACGCCCTGCCGTTTCGACGGGTTCGCGTTCGCCCCGTACGGGTTCGAGATGCGGAGCGAGACGGCGGCGAGCCCGGCGGTCGCCGCGTAGTAGTCGATGTACCTCTCGACCGTGAGCTTGCCGATGCCGTAGGGCGAGACGGGGGCGGCGGGGGTGTCTTCGACGAACGTCGCGCCGGGCTGAGGACCGTAGATCGCCCCGCCGCTGGAGGCGTAGAAGAGGCGCCGGATGCCGGCGCGGGCGCACAGCGCGAGCAGCTCGACGCTCTGCTGGACGTTCGTGCGCAAATCGATGGTGGGGTCCGCATCGACGGTGGCCGGCGTGGTCGTGGACAGGAAGTGGAAGACGTACTCCTGGCCGGCGACGGCGGCGGCGAGGTCGGCGACGCTGAGGAAGTCGCCGGGGACGATGGTGAGGTCGGTGGACGAGAAGGCGCGCGTACCGCGGCTGAAGCGATCGAATGCGGTCACCTCGTGGCCGGACGCGACCAGGGCGTCGGTGAGGCGGGACCCGAGGAAGCCGTTGGCCCCGATGACCAGGCAGCGCGCCATCAGAGGGGGCGGCGAGGACGGGCGGTCGGGGGCATCGGATCCTCTCGGGGGGAGGCGACATCGCGCGGGTGGGGGCGCGGGTCGGCGATCGGAGGAGCGCGCCGGGTGCTCGCTCACGACTCCGAGTGCGCCACGATGCCCGTCGCAGCGACCGCGATCATGCGGTGGCGTGCGGGAGTGCGGCGGGTGAAGGACACCGCGGTTCGCACACGAACGCATCCCCGCGGGTGGCGCCGCTCCCCGGTTCTTCGGCGCACGCCATCGGCTCGCCGCGAGTGTTCACCACCGGCCTCGCCTCCTTGCGCGGAGTCGTCACCCGGGAGAGCGGGTCGAGGTGCGCGGGTCAGCGCCGCCGCCGCGCCCAGTCGCGGATGCCGCGCCCGAGGCGGATCCACCGCGCTCGCCGCGGGGTCGTGGCGGGGTGACCCGCGTGGCGGGCGGACGCCAGTGCGACGTCGTCGGGCGGCCACACGAACCGCAGGATCAGTCGAGCCCGCACCGGCCAGGACACCGCGCGAATCGCCATCCAATAGGCCCGGACGCGGTCGGGCTGCTGGCGCCACTCCCAATCGCGTGGGGTGCCCGCGGCATCCGCGTCGAGACTGCCGGGTTCGGCGAGAGGCTCGAGCTCGTGACGCAGTGCCGGGACGGCGCCCAGTTCCCTCGCCCGCGCGACGCTGCCCTCGGCGCGTGAGAAGAAGGCGCGGGCGGAGGCCGAGACGGCGGGGGTGCGCGGGCCCGCGCCGATCACGGGACGGACCGCGTGCAACGCCGCCAGCACGGCGTGCGTGGCGGGAGCGGGGACGAGCACGTCGACGCCGCCGAAGCGCAGGGGGACGGCGTCGCGGAGCACGAGCGCGAAAGCCCGCTCGTCGTCGAGTGCCAGCCCGGGAAAGCGCCGGTGGACATCGATCTCGCACCCCCATCGCCGGGGAGTGAGCGTCGCCGTGTGATGGATCGTCGTGCCGAGCCAGGGGTCGGGCGCGCGGTCCCAGCCCCACGGGAGGAGCGCGTCAGCCAACTCGTCGAGGCGTGCGGGATCGCACCACAGGTCGACATCGCCCGAGTGCTCGCGTTCGCGCAGCCCCTGCAGGCGCAGGGCCGGGCCCTTGGTGAACACGCACGCGATGCCCTGGTGCGACGCCACACGGGCGACGAGGGCGTAGACGAGTTCATGCAGCGGTGACGAGAGCGTCGGCGGCTGCAGGTCGGTGATCTGCGCCGGGTGCGATGCCGCCACCGTGACCAGGCCGAGATCGCTCAGGTGCGCCAGGATGCCGTTCTCTTCGGGCGTGAACGACGCCGGTGCCGCGGGGGCGGAGGCGATGAGTCCTCGCCAGAGGGCCGCGCCCTCGCCGACGAGGCACAGGGCCTCGCCCGGCCGCGTCGGCAGCACCAGCACGTCGGCGCCGGCGGCGAAGTCGTCGGAGCCACTGACATCGAGCGCGCCGTAGGCGATCGGGATCCACCCGTGGCCGGGTGGGACGGGGTTGCGCATAGATGACCTCGGGGGACGGCGAATGACCTCTCAGTCTTGCCGTCTCACCGGTGCCGCCGGAGCGAGGGCGCCGGATCGGCCCCTCCGAATCACCCGCGTTGGGGCGGATCTCACCCGCCCGGGACGATCAGCCGATGCCGCCCCGGTCGACCAGACGCGTGGGGACCAGGTGCGTGTGGGAACCCGTCGCCGGCGTGGCGGCACGGGCCAGCAGTGTCTCCGCCGCGCGGGACCCGAGATCGGCGACGTCGTAGTCGACGATGCGGATGCGGCGGGGCAGCAGACGCGACAGCTCGAAGTCGTCGAAGCCTGCGACCGCGACGTCGGCGCCGCGCGGGAGGATCGCCTCGAGGGCTCCGATCGTGATGCGGTTGTTCGCGCAGAAGACGGCCGTGGGGGCGCCATCGCCGTCGAGCAGCCGTCGCATCGCATCGCGGGCCGTGGCCGGGGTGTGAAGGCCGTCGACCACCAGCGCCGGATCGGGGGTCCGGCCCGCGGCGGCGAAGGCCTCTTCGACGCCCGCCCACCGCTGGGACATCGTGTAAATACTGCGGCGGTCCAGCAGCACGGCGATGCGGCGGTGTCCGGCGGCGAGCATCTCGGCCACGGCCGCCCGCGCGCCCCCGCGGTTGTCGAGCAGGATCGCGTCGGCCGGGATGCCGCTACCGGGGCGGTCGAGGAAGACCACGGGGGTGCCCAGCTCGACCTCGCGGGCCAGGTAGGCGTGGTCGTCGGCGGTGGGCACCACGATGAGACCCCCCACCTGGCGCTGGCACAGATCGAGCGCGAGGGAGCGCTCGATGTCGGCATCCTCTTCGCTGGAGGCCATGACGAGGTGCATGCGCTCTCGCGCGGCGACCGTGGAGACGGCGGCGGCGATGGCCATGTAGAAGGTGTTCGACAGATCGGCGGCGATGAAACCGATGGTGTCGCGGCTGCCGGAGCGGAGGCTCGCGGCGAGGGCGTTGCGGTGATAGCCGAGGCGCTGCACGGCGGCGACGACCCGCTCGGCCATGCCCGGATCGACGTTGGGTTCGCCGTTGATGACGCGGGAGACGGTCTTCAGGCTCACGCCGGCGTCGGCGGCGACGTCGATCATCGTGGGCCGGCCGGTCTTGCGCATGGGTCTCCTCGGATGCCGTCGGGTGCGGCGTCCTCCGAGCATAGGGAGGCGAGCGGGATGCGGAGGAAATGCGGCGAAACGTGCCCCGCGGCGCGGCGCTCAGCCCCGGTTCGGGGCGCGTTCTGCCCTTTGGGGCGGTTGAGGTGCGCCCCGAACGGCGGATCGCGCCCCGAACCAGGAACACCACGGGGAGCGGGTGCGCCGACGGAAGGGCGACGCACCCGCGGGTCCGCTCACACCTCGGGGGCGACGAACGTCCCGTTCTCGTGCGACGCGATCGCGGCGGCGAAGAGGCGGTGCGTCAGCGCGGCCTCCTCGGGGCGGACGCAGCCGAAGCCCTCGCCCAGCTCGCCCACGTACTCGGCGAGGAAGGCCGCCCACATCTGCAGGATGGCATCCGAGAATCCCGACTCGAAGTTCGGGCCCGTCACCGTCGGCCACACCGACTGACTGCCGGCGTCGATCCTCTGCCAGCTCTGTTCGCGGCCGACCCCGGGCACGTCGATGAAGGCGAAGACCTGCACTTCCTTGGGGTTCTTGGTGCTGAAGCGCACGCCACCCGACATGCCGATGGCCTCGAACTCCCACGTGTTCTTCTGCCCCGGCGCGATGCGCTTGGTCTCTGTCGTCAGCGGGAAGGGCGCGTCGTCGTGGCGGGCCCACGAGTGGATGACGGCGTTGTCCCACGTGTCGCACGGCTGCAGGGTGCCGTCGGGGCCGGGGCGCTCGGTGACGACGTCCTGCAGGATGCCGACGACCTTCTCGGGCGTCCACCCCAGGCGCAGCGGCACGTGCCACGTGTGCATGCCGAGGTCGTTGAGTACGCCCGCGTCGCCGCAGAACTGCTTCTGCCGCTTCCAGTTGAGCGGCTTGTCCACGTCGATGTCACTGGCGTGGAGGAACGTGCATTTCGCCTCGACGATGCGGCCGAGGGCGCCCGACTTCACGTAGTCGACGGCCCACTGCGCACCGGGGAAGAACGGCATCTCGCTCGAGACGCGCACGAACGAACCGGCCGTCTCGTCGATGGCGGCGACGACCGCGTCGGCGGCGGCGCGGTCGATGCCGAACGGCTTCTCGGCCAGCAGCGCCTTGCCGGCGCGGATGGTGTCGACGTACAGACGCTCGTGCAGATCGTGGCGCACCGCGATGTAGACGACGTCGACGCGCGGGTCGGCGAGGAGCTCGTGGTGATCGGTCGTGGTCAGCTGCACGGTGTCGATGCGCTCGAAGAACTCGAGGGCGGCCGGGTTGATGTCGCACACGGCGACGAGCTCGGGCTCGGCCGGATGATCGATGAGCGCCGGCCAGCGGCGCAGGGCCGCGGCGATCTCGCGGCCCATGAGACCGCCCCCGATGATGCCGATTCCGACCTTCTTGCCGGTCATTCCTGGTCTCCTTCGCGAGTGGCGGGGGTCGTGGCGTGGGCGTCGGCGGTCGTGGCGGCGAGGCTGCGGGAGGCCGGGATTCCGACCGGGCTCACGCGGCACCGCCGATGAGGGCGAGGGCGTCGTCGACGGAGGCGTCGTCGTGGACGACGGCCATCAGGGCCGCGGTGATGCCGGCGGGGTCGTGGTGCTGGATGACGTTGCGGCCGTAGACGATGCCGCGCGCGCCCTGCTCGAGCACGGCCCGGGTGCGCTCGAGGAGCGTGCGGTCGTCGACACGGCCTCCGCCGCGGACGAGGAGGGGTGTGTCGCCCGCCGCCTGGATGACCCGGTGGTACTCGGTGATGTCGTCGGTGGGGTCGGCCTTGATGAGGTCGGCGCCGAGCTCGCGTGCCTGGCGGACGAGGGTGACGATCTTGGCGGTGTCGCCGTCGACCCCGTAGCCGCCGGTGCCGGGCTTGGTCTGCATGACCAGCGGCTCGATCATCAGCGGCATCCCGTAGCGCTCGGCGTCGGTGCGCAGGGCGAGGATCGAGCGGATGCACTGCTCGCGCACCTGCGGTTCGCCGGGCAGGTCGAGCAGGTTCACGCACACGGCGACCGCGTCGAGGCGGACGGCGACCTCGATGGCATCCGGAACGTGGATGCTGTGCAGCGGGGATTCGAGCGGGTCGCCGTAGACGTTGGCGATGTCGGTGCGCAGGACCAGTCCGGGCTTCTGCTTGCCGGGGACCGACTGCAGGAGCGGTGCCTGGCCGAGGGTGAGCTGGACGGCGTCGGGGCCGGCGTCGACGAGCGTCGCGACGGTCTTCGCCATGTCTTCGATGCCGGTGAGGAAGTTGTGCTCGTGGAAGGCGCCGTGGTCGACGGCGACATCGAGCGCGCGGCCGGACTTCGCATTGAAAAGGCGGTGGAGGCGGGGTTTCGACATGGGGTATGGGTCTCCGAGACGTCGGTGTCGAGGCGCTGCTCTGCGCTCGACGGTCAGTATGCGGGTCACGAGACAACGTTGTCAATCACTGCTAGCGTGAGCCGCGCAACGGCGAGGAAGGCGGGGCTCATGGGCGAGCTGTACGGATCGACGGTCGACGAGGTGCGACGGCGCACGGGCTCGCTCGCGCAGGTGGCGAGCGTGGAGGCATCGGTGCGCACCGATGGACCGGATGCCGGCACCCGGCGTCTGCGGCTGATCGCGGGCGAACTCGAGGTTGAGCTGCTGCCCGATCGCGGGCTCGACATCGGGCAGGTGCGTCACCGTGGGGTGCCGCTGGCCTGGGTGTCGCCGACAGGGTGGCCACGACCGGGCGTCGGAGGATTCGGAGCCTCGTTCGGCGGCGGGCTCGTCACCACCTGCGGACTCTTGTCGTTCGGCCCGCCCTCGGTCGACGCCGAGGGGGAGCATCCCCAGCACGGACGGTACAGCGGGCTCGCGGCATCCGTCACCCGGGCGGAGGTCGGCGACGACGCCGTGGTCGTGGAGGCGACGGTCGTGGAGGCGACCGTGCTCGGCGCGCATCTCGAACTTCGGCGGCGCGTGCGCCTGCCGTTCGGGGCGGGACGCATCGAACTGCGCGACGAGATCACGAACCGCGGCTCGCGGGCGGTGGAGCCGATGGTGCTGTACCACGTCAACCTCGGCTGGCCGGTGGTCGATGCGGGCTCCGTGCTGCGCTCGCCGGCGGAACGGGTGCGTGCCCGCGACGCGGCGGCCGAGGCGGGATGGGCTTCGTGGGAGGAGTTCCCCGAGCCGGTCGCCCAGTACCCCGAACAGGTGTTCGCGCACGAGCTGCCCGCCGATCGCCCGGTCGCGGCCGAGGTGATCTCGCGGTCGGGGCTCGGCATCCGGATCTCGTTCGACACCGCGGTGCTGCCGGGGATGTTCCAGTGGCGGGTGGCGCAGGAGGGCGCGGTCGTGCTCGGTGTGGAGCCGGCGACGGCGGCGACGATCCTCGGGCGCGCCGACGCGCGGGCGGGAGGACTCCTGCGTGAGCTCGGGCCGGGATCGGCGTGGGAGCTAGGCCTCGACATCGATGTCATCCGAGACGGATCCGTGACTTGACAACGTTGTCCCACGGGCTCATGCTGACTCCAGCGGAGCCCGCCCGAGGGTTCCCGATCCGCAAGACAACGATGTCGGAGCAGCGATGACGCACGAGCGAGAGACGGCTGGCGAGGCCGCGGCGCTTCGGCCGCGCGCCCGGCTCATCGACGTCGCGACAGCGGCGGGCGTCAGCCCCAAGACCGTGTCGCGCGTCATCAACGACGAGACGGGGGTGCTGCCGCCCACCCGCGAACGCGTCCTGCGCGCGGTGCGCGAGCTCGGTTTCGTGCCCGACCGCAGCGCTCGCGAGCTCAAGCGCCGCGACGCCGACACCATCGGCATCCTGATCGACGCCATCAGCGACCCGTTCTTCGCCGCCTTCGTCAGCGTCGTCGAAGAGCTCGCGGTCGCGGAGGGCCTCAGCGTCATCTTCGCCAGCACCGGTTACGACGCCGCTCGCGAAAGGGCACAGCTCGAGCGCCTCACCGGACACCGGCTGGCGGGGCTCATCGTGGCCCCCGTCGCGGTCGCGACCTCGACCCTGGCGGGGTTGCGCACGCGCTTTCCCGTGGTCTGCATCGACCGGGTGCGTTCCGGCATCGACACGGTGGTCGTCGACGACTTCGGTGCGGCCGTCGAGGCCACCGCCGCGCTGATCGCGCGCGGACACCGACGCGTGGCCTTCATGGGCGAGGACGTGCCCTACCCCACCGTCAGCGACCGGCTGGCCGGCTACCGCTCGGCCCTCGCGGCCGCGGGTCTGCCCTTCGATCCCACGCTGGTCGTCACCCACGAACGTTTCGGGCGCGGGGAAGCCGCCGAGGCCTCCCGACTGCTCGAGCGCGAGGACGCCCCCACCGCGCTGCTGTGCGCGACGAGCCTCGCCGCCATCGGTACCGTCCGCGCCATCCGGGCGAGGGGACTGCGGATGCCGGCGCTCATCTCGTTCGGCGATTTCACCCTCGCCGAGGTGCTCGACCCCGGCATCACCTTCGTCGACCACGACCCGCGGCTGCTCGCCACGGCCGCGTTCCGTCTGCTGCGGGAGCGCGCCGAACGGCCCGACGAGGGGCCCGCCCGCATCGTCGTGCCGACGCGTCTCGTACCGCGCGGATCGGGTGAGGTCGCCCCGGCGGGTGCGGTGCCCGCGGAATCGGAGCCGCGCAATGGATTCGAACGCGGCGTCGAGTCCGGTCGGATTCCGTTGCAGCCCTCCGATGCTGCGCCGTCGTCGACCGCGCTCCCCTCCGCCCTCGTCGAGCCCGCCGCAGCCCTCGTCGCGAGCATGCTCACCCTCGTCCACGCCGAGCCGGGCGGCGCAGCCGCCGTTCCGGCCGCAGCCCCGATCGGAGCCCCGTCATGAAGCCCGTCCTGCTGCCCCCCAATCCCGTGCAGCACTTCTACCGCGGCGGCGACCGCATCGCCGCGCTCCGTGGCATCGTGCCCGAGACCGACCGGCAGCCCGAGGAGTGGCTCGGCTCGACCGTGTCGCGCTTCGGATCCGACGAGATCGGTCTGGCGGTCACGGACGACGGAGCTTTCCTTCGCGACCTCGTCACGGCCGACCGCGCCGCGTGGGTGGGAGCCCGAGGCGGGAGGGATGCCGCGGATCTCGGCATCCTGGTCAAACTCCTCGACGCGCGCCAGCGCCTCCCCGTGCACGTGCACCCCGACCGCGGCTTCGCGAGCGCCCACCTCGGCTGCCCGTACGGCAAGACCGAGGCCTGGTACGTGCTCGAGACCGAGGACGACTGCGCCGTGCACGTCGGCTGGAACCAAGCCGTCGACCGCGACGAACTCGACCGCCGCCGCGACGCTCAGGACAGCGAGTGGATGCTCGCGCACATGAACCACGTCGTGGTGCGGCCCGGTATGGGCGTGCTCGTGCCCGCCGGAACGGTGCACGCGATCGACGGCGGCATCTTCGTCGCCGAGGTGCAGGAGCCCACCGACTTCTCGATCCTGCTGGAGTGGTCGGTCACGACGTCCACCCGCGAGGAATCGCACCTCGACCTGGGCTTCGACACCGTGATGCCCGCCGTCTCGACCGAGAAGCTGGATGCCGACGCGCTCGATGCACTGATCAGCGCGGTCGGCACGACACCGGCGGGCCCCGCCTTCCGCTCGCTCATGCCGGACGCGGCAGACCCGTACTTCCGCCTCTTCGACGCTGCGGGCGACACCGTTCCGCGCGACGCGGGTTTCGCCGTCGTCCTGGTGCGCGAGGGCGCGGGGGCCCTGGTGTCGGACGCCGGGACCGTCGACGTCGAGCGCGGACAGGTCTACGCCGTGCCGCACGCCTTCGGCGCGTGGCGCCTGACCGGCGGCGCCGAGATCCTCGTCGGCGCCCCCGGAGCCGGCTGGCCCGGCACCCTGAACGGTGGTGACGTTCGGTGACCGACTACGTCGTCGGAATCGACATGGGCTCGACCAGCACCAAGCTGCTGGTCGCGACGCCCGAGGGACGCCAGGTGCTCGTGGTGAGCCGGCGCTCGCCGTGGACCAACCTCGACCACGGCCGGGCGGAGATGACGGCCGACGAGGCGATCGCCGTCGTGCGCGACCTCGCCGCCGAAGCCGACGTGCGCCTCGACGCGGGATACCGCATCGTCGCGCTCGCCGTCTCGGGCATGGCCGAGGCCGGAGTGCTGCTGGATGCCGAGGGCAGGGCGCTCGCGCCGCTGATGGCGTGGTTCGACCCCCGGGGGGCGGCGCAGATCATGGCGACGCCCGCGGCGTTCCGCGCCGAGTTCCTCGGCCGCACCGGGCTGCCGGTGGGGCCCCTGGCATCCATCGCCAAACTGCTGCACCTGCGGGACAGCGGGATCGTGCTGTCGGGCACCACCTTCCTCAACGTGCCCGAGTACGTGGTGCACGCACTCGGCGGCCCGCGCGTGGCGGAGTACTCGCTCGCCTCGCGCACCGGCCTGCTCGACCAGGACGACAGCACCCCGTGGGGCGCAGCCCTCGACGTGCTCGGCGTGGACGAGACGATCCTCGGAGCGCGGGTGAGTGCGGGGGAGGCCGTCGGTGTGCTGAGCGACGAGGCCATGCCCGCGGGCTTCCGCGGCGCGGCCCTGACCGTGGCAGGTCACGACCACCTCGTGTCGGCCGTCGCGGTCGGCGCCACCCACACCGGCCAGCTCTACGACTCGATGGGAACGGCCGAGGCGCTCGTCCGCGTGCTCGACGACACCCTGCCGTTCGCGGCACGCGAGCGTCTCGCCCTCGCGGGCATCAACTGCGTCCGCCACGTCATCCCGGGCAAGTACGTGCTGCTGGCGGGGACGAAGTCGGGACTGCTCATGCGGCGCGTGCTGCAGCTCCTCGGAATAACGGATGCCACGGGCCGGGCGCACATCGACGAGGCGGCCATGGCGCTGCCCGTCGACGGCACCCTCGCCGACGGCGGCCTCGAGGTCTCGGGCGCGCGCAACGACGACGGCGTGCTGAAGATCGTCGCGCAGAGCGACGGGCTCAGCCCGGCCGAGCTGTTCGCGGCGAGCCTGCGGCACGGCAACGACATGCTCGCCGAATGCATGGCCGTCATGGACCGCGAGGTCGCTCCTCCCACCTCGACGGTGCTCACCGGCGGGTGGTCGACCATGGCCTCCGTCGTCCGTTCCCGTTCCGCTCTGCTGCCGGATCTCACGGTCTCGACCCACGACGAGGGCACCGCTTACGGCGCCGCCCTGTTCGCCGCGTTCGCGGTGTCGACGGACTCCTTCGAGATCGTCGCGGAGTCGTTCCTCTCTTCCTCTCTCGTCGCCGACGAGGGATCCCTTGTCACCAACGAAAGGAGCTGACGATGTCGTCAGTCACCACCGCCGTCCCGGTGCTGCAGGCGCGCGGCTTGTCGCGTCAGTTCGGTCATGTCCGGGCCCTCAACAACGTCGATTTTGAGGTCTATCCCGGGGAGGTCACCGCCCTGATCGGTGACAACGGTGCCGGGAAGTCGACGCTGGTGAAGGCCCTGTCGGGAAACCTCGCCATCGACGAGGGCGAGATCCTCTTCGACGGCACCCCGATCGAGATGTCCAACCCGCAGGTCGCCTCCGCCCTCGGCATCGAAACGGTGTACCAGGACCTCGCCCTCGCCCCCCACCTGGACCCGGTGCAGAACATGTACCTGGGCCGCGAGATCCGCCGCCCCGGACTCGCCGGGGCGCTGGGGTTCATGAAGACCAAAGACATGGCCGTCGCCTCCCGCGCCGCGTTCGACGAACTCGGCGCCACCGTCCGCTCCCTCACCTCCCCCGTGGGGGAGATGTCCGGCGGGCAGCGTCAAGCGATCGCCATCGCCCGCGCCGTGCACTGGGCCGGACGCCTGGTGTTCCTCGACGAACCCACCGCCGCCCTGGGCGTGCGTCAGACCAAGAACGTCCTCGAAACGATCCGCCGCGTCCGCGACAAAGGCATCGCCGTGGTGCTCATCTCCCACTCCATGCCCCACGTGATGGACGTATGCGACCGCATCCAAGTCCTGCGCCTGGGCACCCGCGTGGCCAACATCGACGCGAAGAACACCTCCATGGAAGAACTCGTCGGGCTCATGACCGGCGCCGTCACGAAGGACGACCAGAAATGAGCGTCAGGACCCCTCCCACCGAGACCGTCGCGATCGGGACGTTCGACGATTCGAAGCCCAACTTCTTCATGGGGCTCCTGAAGGCGCAGGCCTTCCAGATCCTCATCATCCTCATCGTCATCGTGCTGATCTTCAGCGCGCTGGCCCCGGACTCGTTCGCCCAGTGGTCGAACTTCCGCCTCATCATCCAGAACGCCTCTATCCTCGCGGTGCTCGGCGTCGGCATGACGTACATCATCATCACCTCGGGCATCGACCTCTCGATCGGCTCGGTCCTGGTGTTCTCGGGCGTCGTCTCGGCCCTGGTCATGCGCGCGCTCGGCGGCGAGGGCTGGGGTGTCGCGACCATCGGCATCCTGGTCTCGATCCTCAGCGGCGTGTGCTGGGGGCTCTTGAACGGCTTCCTCATCGCCAAGGCGAAGATCCCGCCGCTGATCGTGACGCTGGGCTCGCTCGGTATGGCCCTCGGTCTCGCGCAGATCCTCACCGGCGGCGTCGACGTGCGCGACGTGCCCACCGTGCTGACGGTCTCGATCGGGTACGGCAACGTCTTCGGCTCGTTGCCGATCATCAGCGTCATCGCCCTCGTGGTGGTCGTGATCGGGGCGATCGTGTTGCACTTCACGAAGTTCGGCCTCTACACCTACGCCGTCGGCTCCAGCGAGCTGGCCGCTCGTCGCGTGGGCGTGAAGGTCGACCGCCACCTCATCTCGGTCTACACGCTGTCGGGGGCGCTCGCCGGGCTCGCCGGCATCCTGGCCCTCTCGCAGTTCTCGACCACGGCGATCGCCGGCCAGTCGCAGACCAACCTCAACGTGATCGCGGCCGTGGTCATCGGCGGCACCTCGCTCTTCGGGGGCGTCGGCACCATCTTCGGCACCGTCGTCGGTCTGTTCATCCCGGCGGTGCTGCAGAACGGCTTCGTCATCACCGGCGTGCAGCCGTTCTGGCAGCAGGTCGCCGTCGGCGCGGTGCTGATCACGGCCGTATACGTCGACCAGGTCCGCCGCACCGCGGCGACCCGCGGTAACACCCAAAGCCTCTGGCGCAAGTTCGTCAGTGGAGGACGTCGGGGCTGACGCCACGGCATCCGACACCACACCAAGAGAGAACGGTCATCACAATGCAGTGGAACAGCAAGGTTCTCGCGTTCGCCACCCTCGGCGCCGCAGCCACCCTCGTCCTCGCCGGGTGCTCCGGCGGCTCGTCATCGGGATCCGCCTCGGGCGGTTCGGATGGCGGCTACAAGATCGCGTTCGTGCAGGGCGTCGCCGGAGATGAGTTCTACATCTCCATGCAGTGCGGCATCCAGGACGAAGCCGCCAAGGAAGGCGCCACCGTCACCACCCAGGGCCCCGAGAAGTTCGACCCGACCCTGCAGAAGCCGATCGTCGACGCGATCGTCGCCTCTCAGCCCGACGCTCTGCTGATCGCCCCCACCGACGTGTCGGCCATGCAGGCGCCGATCGCGGCTGCGGAGGCGGCGGGGATCAAGGTCGTCCTCGTCGACACGACGCTGGAGGATCCTTCGGGTGCGGTGTCGCAGATCTCGTCCGACAACGAAGGCGGCGGAGCGGCCGCGTTCGAGGCGATTCAAGAGGCCAACCCCAACGGCGGCAAGGTCCTCGTCGTCTCGGTCGACCCCGGCATCTCGACCACGGATGCGCGGGCGAAGGGCTTCGAAGACGCCGTCGCCAAGGACTCGAAGTTCGAGTCGGTGGGGGTGCAGTACTCCCACAACGAGCCCTCCACCGCCGCGGAGATCGTCACCGCCGCGCTGCAGAAGGACCCCGACATCGTCGGCATCTTCGCCGCCAACCTGTTCGCCGCCGAAGGCTCCGCCACCGGCGTCCAGCAGGCCGGCAAGCAGGGCTCGGTCACCATCGTCGGTTTCGACGCCGGCCCCGCCCAGGTGAAGGCCCTCGAAGCCGGCACCGTCCAAGCCCTCGTCGCCCAGGAGCCCGCCACCATCGGCTCCGACGGTGTCAAGCAGGCCATCGCCGCGCTCAAGGGCGAAGCCACCGAGGAGAAGATCCAGACCGGATTCACCATCCTCACCAAAGACAACATCGCCACCGACGGCGCCGACGCCGTCTACAAGTCCAGCTGCTGACCCCCCGGATGCCGGGACCTGCGCGCTCGCGCCGGGTCCCGGCATCCACCCCCTCCCCGCGTGAATTGCCCCACATCGCCGCTTCGGTCCGCCTCGAAGCGACACACTGCGGCAACTCACGCGCACCGCACCCCCGGATGCCGGGACCTCGCGCGCTCGCGCCAGGTCCCGGCATCCACCCTCCCTCCCCGCGTGAATTGCCCGACTTGGCCGCTTCGGTCCGCCTCGAAGCGACACACTGCGCCAACTCACGCGCGCCTCGAAAGGACCTCCGTGCCGCTGGCCGACATGCCCGAACTGCTCGCCGCGCACCGCGCGGTCGGGGCCTTCAACTTCATCACCCTCGAGGTCGCCGAGGCGATCGTCGCCGGCGCGGAAGCCGCGAGCAGCGGGGTCATCCTCCAGCTGTCGCAGAACGCCATCGCGTTCCACGGGGGCCTGGCGCCCGCCGCCGCCGCCGCGCTGCACCTCGCCGAGGGCGCACGGGTGCCCGTCGTCGTGCACCTCGACCACGCGACCGAGGAAGCGCTCGTCGATGAGGCGCTGGCCGTCGGCATCCGTTCCGTCATGTTCGACGCGGCCCACCTCGACGACGCCGAGAACCTCGAGCGCACCGCCGCCGTCGCCACCCGCGTGCACGCCGCCGGCGGCTGGATCGAGGCCGAGCTCGGCGAGATCGGCGGGAAGGGCGCCCACTCTCCCGGCGTGCGCACCGACGTCGCCGAGGCCGCGCGCTTCGTCGATGCCACGGGGGTCGACGCCCTGGCCGTCGCCGTCGGCAGCGAGCACGCGATGCGCGAGCGCAGTGCCCGGCTCGACGAGCACCTCATCGCCGAGCTCGCCGCCGCGCTGCCGGTGCCGCTGGTGCTGCACGGCTCGAGCGGGGTCGCCGACGCGGGCATCGACGGGGCCGTCCGCGCGGGTATGCGCAAGATCAACATTGGCACGCACCTGAACACCGTGCTGACGGCGGCGGTGCGCGGCGAGCTCGAACGGGATCCGGATGCCATCGACCCCCGCCGCTGGCTCGCGCCGGGTCGCACGGCGGTCGCGGGCGAAGTGCATCGACTGCTCGACGTCATCACCGGACGCGGCGCATGACCGGCATCGTCACCCTCACCGCGGCAGGGGCGATCGACGCCACCTACCGCATCGGAGCGCTGCGCCGCGGGTCGTTCACCCGGGCCGAGAGCTACACGCGCGAGGTGAGCGGCAAGGGCGTCAACGTCTCGGCGGCCCTCGCCGCCGGCGGCGCGGACACCGCCGCGGTGGTCGTGCTCGGTGCCGATGACGTGCGCTTCGCCCGGTGCGGGCTGACCGCCCCCCTGCTGCGCATCGTCGAGGTGCCGGGGGCGACCCGCGTGAACACGTCGATCATCGACGCCGACGGCGCCACCACCAAGGTCAACGCGCCCACCCCGCCGCTGTCGCCGGAGGCCTGGGATGCTGCGGTCTCGGCGTTGAGCGCGGAACTCGCCGCTCGCCCCGAGCCGTGGCTCGTCGTTTCGGGCAGCCTGCCCGAACTCGCCGGTGCCGGTGAGCTCGTCGATCTCGCCGCGGTCCGCGCCGTGGCGCGGGAACACGGGGCGCGCATCGCGGTGGACACCAGCGGGGCAGCCCTCGACGCGCTGCTCGCCGACCCCATCGGCGTCGACCTGCTGACCCCCAACGCCGAGGAACTGTCGGCGGCGGTGGGGCGTCCGCTCCACATCCTCGGCGATGTGGTCACCGCGGCGCGACAGATCGTGTCGCGCGGGGTGACGACCGTGCTGGCCAGCCTCGGTGCCGACGGCCTCATCGCGGTCACGGCCGACCGCGCGGTCTTCGCGCGCGCCGATGCCCCCTTCGTCGCCAACACCGCGGGGGCGGGGGATGCGGCCCTCGCGGGGTTCCTCCTCGGGCTCACGCGGACGCCGGCCGCCACGGCCGGGGGTGCCGACCCGCTCGCCGTCGCCGCCGCCTCGGCCGCCGAATGGGGGGCGCACGCGGTCGCGCACGCGTCGACGATCGTCGCGGGGCCGCCGCTCGGCATCCGGGCCGTGGTCGAGACGTCTCCCGATCTCTCGCGCGCGCTGACCGAGGAGGCGCGGGCATGAGCGCGGTCGTACGCGGCACCGGCGACGGGCGCGACGCCGCCGGTCCGCACTCCCGCCGCCCGCACACATCGAAGGACGACGTATGACCCTGGCAGCCGCCGAGATCGCCCCGGAGATCGCCGCGGCCGTCGCCGACGTCGCGCGCATCCGCACCCGCGCGATCGACCGCGTCGCCTATGCCAACGACGCCTCGCATTACCTCCTCACCCCGGATGCCGTGGTGATCGCCGCCGACGCGCGCGAGGTCGGCGCGATCCTGCGGGGGGCCACGGCATCCGGTACCCCTGTCACATTCCGCTCGGGTGGGACGAGCCTGTCGGGGCAGTCGTCGGGGGCGGGACTCCTCGTCGACGTGCGGCAGGGCTTCGGACGCATCGACGTGCTCGACGGCGGACGCCGCGTGCGCTCTCAGCCCGGGGCCACGGTGCGCCAGGTCAATGCGCGACTGCGGCGGCACGGGCACCGTCTCGGACCCGACCCGGCGAGCGAGGCCGCGTGCACGATCGGGGGAGTCGTGGCGAACAACTCCAGCGGCATGGCGTGCGGCACGGTCGAGAACTCGTACCGCACCCTCGAGGGGCTCGTACTGGTGCTGGCATCCGGAACCGTCGTGGACACGGCGGCGCCCGATGCCGATGCGGTGCTTCGGGCGCGCGAACCCGCGCTGGTCGACGGACTGATGAGCCTGCGCGAGCGCGTGGTCGCGGATGCCGCGAGCGTCGCGCTCATCGAGCGGCAGTTCGCGATGAAGAACACCATGGGGTACGCCCTGAACGCGTTCCTCGACTTCGACACCCCGGCGGCTCTGCTCGCGCACCTCGCGGTGGGGTCGGAGGGGACGCTCGCGTTCGTCGCCGAGGCGACGTTCCGCACGGTGCCGATCCGCCCGGCCATCGCGACGACGCTCGCGGTCTTCCCCACGCTGGACGCGGCCACCCGGTCGTTGCCCGCCCTGGTGTCGACGGGGGCGGCGACGCTGGAGCTGATGGATGCCACCTCGCTCCGCGTCGGACAGCGTCTGGCCGGCACCCCCGCCGCTATCCACGGCTTCGAGGCGACGACGCAGGCGGCGCTGCTCGTGGAGTACCACGCGGACGATCTCGACACCCTGCGCTCTCTGGCCGACAGCGGCTCGCGCGTGCTGGGTGGCGAAGATCTGCGCACCCCCGCCGTGTTCTCGAGCGACCCCGCCGAGCGTGCCGCCGCCTGGACCTTCCGCAAGGGCCTCTACGCCTCGGTCGCCGGTGCACGGCCGAGCGGCACGACGGCGCTGCTCGAAGACGTGGTCGTGCCCGTCGCGCGTCTCGCCGACACGTGCGCGGGCCTGCAGGAGCTGTTCGCGCGGTTCGGTTACGACGACAGCGTGATCTTCGGTCACGCCAAGGACGGCAACATCCACTTCATGCTCACCGACCGCTTCGAGGGGGCGAAGGCGCTCGGGCGCTTCGAGGGCTTCACCGACGCGATGGTCGACCTCGTGCTGGCGGCGGGCGGCAACCTGAAGGCCGAACACGGCACGGGGCGGGCGATGGCACCGTACGTGCGCCGACAGTACGGCGACGAGCTGTACGACGTGATGGTCGAGCTCAAGCGTCTGCTCGACCCGAGCGGCATCCTGAACCCGGGGGTGATCATCGACGACGACCCCGGGGCGCACATGCGCCACCTCAAGGCGCCGGTGTCGATCGAGCCCGAGGCCGACCGCTGCGTGGAGTGCGGCTACTGCGAGCCGGTGTGTCCGAGCCGCTCGCTGACGCTGACCCCGCGGCAGCGGATCGTCGTGCGGCGGGCGGTCACCGCTGCCCGAGAGAGCGGTGACGGAGCGCTCGTCACCGCGCTGCAGGACGATTACGACTACGACGGGGTGCAGACCTGTGCCGTCGACGGCATGTGCCAGACGGCGTGCCCCGTGCTCATCAACACCGGAACGCTCATGAAGCGCTTCCGGCGGGAGGACGCCAATCCCGTGCTCGCCGCGGGATGGTCGGCGGCGGCGACCGGGTGGGGCGCGGTGACCCGGGCGGGATCCGCGGCGCTGACCGTCGCCTCCGCCCTGCCGACACCCGCCGTGCGGACGATCACCGATGCCGCCCGCACGGTGCTGGGGACCGACACCGTGCCGCGGTACTCGGCGGAGCTGCCCGCGGGTGGGACATCGCGGCGGTCGCTGGGGTCTCGGGTCGGCGCGGCGGGTGTGGAGCCCGTCGCGGTGTTCCTCCCCGCGTGCGTGGGGAGCATGTTCGGTCCGGAGGGCGGCATCGGCGCGACCGCGGCGTTCACCCGCCTGCTGGAACGGGCGGGCGTCTCGGCGGTGGTGCCCGACGGCATCGATGCGCTGTGCTGCGGCACCCCCTGGTCGTCGAAGGGCTACGCGAAGGGGCACGCGACGATGTCCGCCCGCGTGAGAGCCGCCGTGCGGGCGGCCTCCCGCGAGGGCGCGCTGCCGGTGGTGTGCGATGCGTCGAGCTGCACCGAAGGGTTCGCCGCAACGCTGCGCGACGAGGGCGTGGAGGTGGTGGATGCCGTGGCGTTCGCGGCATCCATTCTCCTTCCCCGTCTCACCCCGACGCCGGTCGCCGACCTGCTGGCCCTGCACCCGACGTGCTCGTCGACGCAGCTGGGGATCGATCCGGCCCTGCGCGCGCTGGGCGAGGCGGTCGCGACCGAGGTGCGAGTGCCCGACTCGTGGGGGTGCTGCGCGTACGCGGGCGACCGGGGCATGCTGCACCCCGAGCTCACGGAGGCCGCGACCGCTCCCGAGGCGTCCGAGGTCGCCGAGTGGGGCGCGGATGCCTTCGCGTCGTGCAACCGCACGTGCGAACTCGGCATGACGAAGGCGACGGGGGAGTCGTACGTGCACGTGCTGGAGCTGTTGGAGAAGGCGACGCGCTGAGGGGACGCGTCCGGCGGACGCGTCCCCTCTCGTCACTCACTGCGACGCGGGCAGCTCCGCGGCGCTGTCGCGGTCGGCATCCAGGGTGCTGTTGTCGATCACGAAGCGGAAGCGGATGTCGTTGGCGACCATCTCGTCGAAGGCCTCGTTGACCTGCTGCACGGGGATGACCGCCCGTGCCGATCTGCGGTGTGAGAGACGTCCCTTGACAGGCGCTCGGTGAGAGAGGAAAGTTCGCCGCAACGGCACGACCCAGCACGGTGACCTGTCTGGAAGGTCTTCTCCGTCGCCCCGTTTCCGGGGATGTGCGTCATGGCTGATGGTCTGCTGAACCACCGGCCGAGCAGAAAGGTGCACCTCTGATGACCTCCGGAACAGGAACCCCCGAGGACCCGTGGCAGTTGGCCACCGCACCGGGAACGTCGGCCTACACGATGTTCGTTGACGACACGGTGACGCCCCCGGTCCTGGTGTGCCAGGTCGGCTCGACGACCCTGAAGTACGACGCGACCGCCATCGACGACCTCCACGCCTGGCTGCTCGAACACGACGGATGGGTGCTTCTCGGTGCGGCAGACGAGAAGAAACCCGCCCAGCCGGGCACCGTCGAGTGGTTCGGGCGAGCGGACGACAACCCGAGGGGCGGGTGGTACGGGCTCCGGAACGGGTACCGCGGCCGGTTCGGCATGTACCTGCCACCACTCCTCGAAGCCCTCGGCCTTGCCGAACTGACCCACGACCCCCGCAACAACTCCATGAAAGCCCTCCCACGCCCCTAACCCGTCACCCCGCTCGAGAACCACGTGAAAGGTGTCGTCATATCGACGTTCGTTCTCCTCTACGTCGTCGGTACCGCCGCGGAGACGCCCGCCGATCGGGAAGCCGCGGGCACCGCCTGGGGGCCTGGTTCGGCCGGGTCGGCGACGCCCCGTCGTCAGGAGCGGGCCGGCACCAACCGCAGCGCCCCGGATGCCGTGACCTCGAGCAGTACGGCGTCCAATCCGTCGACCACGAGGTCCGCGGTGAGTTGCTCTTCGGCGGTCGTGCCGGTCAGGGCGAGCACGGCGCATCCCGCGGCGCGGGCGGCGGCGATGCCGGCGGGGGCGTCTTCGACCACGAGGCAGCGCCCCGGGTCGACGCCCAAGCGGGCTGCGGCGAGCAGGAACGGCTCCGGGTGGGGTTTGCCGTTCTCGACGTCGTCGACGGTGACGAACACGTCGGGACGGTCGTAGCCGGCCGCGGCGAGGCGGGCGTTCGCGATCGGCACCGAGCCCGACGTCACGATCGCCCGGCGTGCGGCGGGCACCGACGCGAAGAAGGCGGCGGCTCCGCGGATGGGATCGAGATCCACGGCATCCGTCACCTCGAGGTCGGTGACGTGCGCGAGCGCCTCGGCGTGCCGGTCGGCGGGTAGCAGGTGACCCACGAGCGTGCGCGCGGGCTGGCCGTGGTTGGCGTGCAGAGCTTCCATCGACACCTCGAAGTGCTCGGCGAACCGCCGCCAGGAGCGCACGACGGATGCCGTGGAGTCGACCAGCGTGCCGTCGAGGTCGAAGAGCACGGCGTCGAACTCGCGCCCGAAGATCTCGGCGTCCGCGTCGACCGGCCGCCGGATCCCCAGCGCCGGCAACACACGGGCCAGCTGCTGCGCCGTCGACAGCTCGGCGTCGACGGCGGTCACGGCGATCGCCGGGGCGACGGGCGCGGTGTCGGGACGGTGCGCGTCGCGCGAGGCGCCGCGTGACGAGCGACGGGATGCCAGCACGGCGGGATCTCCGTCGACGTGCACGACGCGGGGCTCGGCGGGGGCGATCGCCTCGCGCAGGGCGTCCCACTCGGCACCGCCCGCGAGCTCGGCGGTGAACGGGGCCACGACCACCACGCGTCCCGCGGTGGAGAGGGCGTCGGCGGCGGTGGCGCGCAGGGCGGCATAGCGCCCGGCGCGGATCGCGGGGGCGTGCGGAGAGGTGAGCCAGTGCTCGCCCAGTACGCCGTCGGGCAGGGCGTCGAGCAGCGGCGTGGTCACGCTGTCGAGGTCGACCAGGGGTGCACCGAGGCTCGTGGCGATCGCCCGACCGAGCGTGCTCTTGCCGCTGCCGGCGGTTCCGGCGACGACGACGGCGAGGGATTCGGGCATTTGACACGGCGTCGGCATACCCCCACCATAGACGTAGCAAGTCACCGGTGTCATGCTGGGAATTCCGGGACTGAGAGAAGTTCCGGAAAGGACGGCCGCGCATGCAAGACACCGGTGACATGATCCTGGCCGATGCGTTGGCGGACCCCTCGGGGTCGAACGCCGCGACCACGTCACGGCTCGGCGGGGCGGGGGCGACCTCGGGCTCCGCGGCATCCCGCTTGCACGGCGGGCTCGACCTCGGCAGCACCGCCATCAAGATGCTCGTCATCGACGACGCCGGACGTGAGATGGCCGGTGCGCAGGTGCCCACGCCGTGGCGCGTCGGCGAGGGCGGCACCACCGATATCGACGCCGGCGACCTGTTGACCTCGGTGCGCGCCCTCATCGACCTCGTCGACGCCGAGCTCGCGTCCCGGACCACCGAGCCGCTCATCTCTCTTGCCGTCGCCGGCATGGGCGAGACCGGCATCCTGATCGACGCCGACGGCGCCGCCGCGGGCCCGGGTTTCGCGTGGTTCGACCCGCGCGGTCTCGAACAGATCGCGGCGTTCCCGGAGGCGGTGCGCGAGGAGTTCGCCGGCCGCACCGGGCTGCCGCTGGGCGCGCAGGTCAGCGTCGCCAAGCTCGCCTGGCTGCGCGACCAGGGCACCGACCTCGCCGGACTCCGCTGGCTCGACCTGCCCGAGTTCGTCGTCGCAGCCCTCGGAGGCGACGTCGCCCTCGAACTCTCCCTCGCCTCGCGCACCGGGCTCATCGACCAGGACTCCGGCGCAGCCTGGCCCGCCATGCTCGACGCGCTCGGTGTCGACGACGCCCTGCTTCCGCCGCTCCGCGGTGGCGGCCTGCCCTGGGGTGCGGCATCCGATGCCTTCGGACCGCGTGTCGCGGGCGCCGCCCTCACCGTCGCGGGGCACGACCACCTCGTCGCCGCGCAAGCCAACGGAACCCTGGATGCCGGGAGCTACCACGTCTCGCTCGGCACCGCCGAGGTGCTGCTGCGCGTGCTCGATGCGCCGCTGGGCTTCGCCGCCCGCCGGCGTCTGGCCGACGCGCTCATCAACGAGGTGCGCCACGTCGTACCCGGCCAGCACGTGCTCGTCGCCGGGGTCAAGACCGGGCTCCTCCTGCGACGTGCGCTGCACGCCGCAGGGATCAGCGACCGTGCCGGTCGTGACGCGCTGGATGCCGCGGTCATGGCCCTGCCCTACGAGGGCGAGCTGCCGGCCGGTGCCATCGAGGTCACCGGTGCCCGCAACGACGACGGGGTGCTGCGGCTGACGCTGCACACCGAAGCCTCACCGGCCGAGATCTTCGGCGCGGTGCTGCGGCACAGCAACGACGAGGTGGCCGCCCTCATCGCCGCGATGGACCGCGAGATCGCGCCCGCGACCCGCTCCACCCTCACCGGCGGGTGGGCGGGGATGGCCAGCGTCCGCCGCGCCCGCGCCGAGGTGCTGCCCGATGCGTCCCTGTCCACCCGCGAGCAGGACGTCGCATTCGGAGCCGCCGACATGGCACGGCGGCTCGTCACGGCATCCGTCCCCTCCTGACCACCGCCCCCACCGCATCCCGCCCGCAACCGGGCGCGGGAGAGAACCCCAGAGAAGAGAGATCATGAACGAACTCACCACGCTCGAGCGCCGCGCGCTCCAGTCGATCAGCACCCCCGACGGACACATGCTCATCGTCGCCGCCGACCAGCGCAACGGCATGAAGGCCGCGATCAAGGACGCCCCCAACGGCTCCGACGCCATCTCGCGCGAAGAGCTCGCCGCGGTGAAGGCCGACCTCGTGCGTCACCTCGCCAACCACGCCCCCGCGATCCTGCTCGACCCCGAGGTCGCGCTGCCGCAGATCGTCGACGACGGTGTTCTCGACCGCGACACCGGACTCGTCGTGGGCCTCGACGCCTCGGGATTCGAGACCGTCGACGGCCTGAAGTACACGCGCTTCGTGCCGGGTGTCACCCCGCGCACCGTGCGCGACATGGGCGGCACCGTCGCGAAGATGCTCTACTACACGCGCCCCGACAAGCAGGATGCCGACTCCCGCGTCGCGCAGGAGATCCGCGACCTCGTCGCCGCCTGCGAGGCCGAGGGGCTGCTGCTCATCGTCGAGCTGCTCACCTACCAGCTGGAGGACGAGAGCGACGAGGACTACAAGGCGAACTTCGCCGACCTCGTCGTCGACGGTGCCGCGCTGGCCGTCGCGTGCGGTTCGAAGATCCTGAAGCTCCAGTACCCGGGCTCGGCCGAGGCCAGCGCCCGCGTCACCGAGGTCGCCCAGGGCGTGCCGTGGGCCGTGCTGTCGGCCGGTGTCGACCACGAGACCTTCATCGAGCAGGTGCGCACCGCCGTCGCGAACGGCGCCTCGGGCGCGATGGCCGGCCGGTCGCTGTGGAAGGACAGCCTTTCGATCGACGCCGGTCGCCGCGAGGAGCTGCTCTCCGGCCGCGCCCTGCCGCGCCTGCGCGAGCTCGCCGACGCCGTCGACGGTCGCTGACATGCGTCCGACCGCCCGGCACCGGAAGCGTCCATGACCGCGCCCGACTCCCGTCGGTCGAGGATCCCGCGCGTGCAGGCGGGAAATGGATGCCACGGTGTCGGGTGGACGGGCACCCCCTCCGCCCGGCGGGGAGCGGTGTCGGCCCTCGCCGGCCCGGCACGGGTCGACGGTGACCGCCCGATAGGGTTGCACGTCGAAGCCGCCACTCGCCCACATTCCGGAGGTGCCTCGTGACCACGATGCGCGACGTCGCCCAGCGCGCGGGTGTGAGCACCAAGACCGTCTCGAGGGTCTTCAACGACGACCCCCACGTGCTGCCCGACACCCGGGCGCTCGTCGAGGCCGCGATGCGCGATCTCAATTACGTGCCCAACGCCCTGGCCACCACCTTCCGCGCGGGACGAGCCTCGGTCATCGGCGTGGCCGTCCCCGACGTCGTCGACCCCTTCTTCGCCGCCATCGCGCGCGCGGTCGAAGACACCGCCCGTCGGCACGGGCTCTCCACGCTCGTCACGAGCCTGGGCGAAGACCCGTCGGACGAGCGCCCCGCCCTCGAATCGCTGCTGGGTCGTCAGCTCACCGGACTCGTCATCGCCCCGGTCGGCACCGACCACTCGTGGCTCGAGCGGTGGCGCGGGCACACCCCGATCGTCTTCGTCGACCGCGCCCCCGCGGGTCTGATGACCGACACCTTCACCGAGAACGACGAGGCCGGAGCCCACCTCGCCACCGCCCACCTGCTCTCGCACGGGCACCGTCGCATCGCCTACCTCGGCGACATGGTCCACCTCTCCACCGAGACCAAACGCGTCGAGGGGTGGCGCCGGGCGCTGCGCGAGGCCGGGGTCGAGATCGACGAGCGTCTCGTGGCCTCGCAGGTGTCCGACCGCGAGACCGCGGCATCCGCTCTCGAGAGGCTCCGCGCGCTCGACGAGCCGCCCACCGCGATCTTCTCGGCGAACGCCCGCTCGTCGATGGCGCTCGCGCACGTGCTGCGCGCCAACCCGCTGCCCTTCGTCGGCTTCGGCGATTTCCCCATGGCCGACACCCTCACGCCTGCCGTGACGGTGATCGACCAGGACCCCCGCCGCATCGGCGCGCTCGCCGCCGAGCGGGTCTTCGCGCGCCTCCAGCCCGACGCGGGTCTCGGGCTCGATGAGGTCACGGTCATCGACGTGTCGCTGGTCGAGCGGGAATCCTGCCGCCTCTGACGCTGCGGCGTGCCTGTGTCGGCTGTCGCGCCCGGTTGCCGGGCAGGCGCCACCGACCGACGCACATCACCGGACCCGGGGCAAGAGCCCGCCGGTGATCAGGAGCGCCGGATAGAACGGAGGGGACCGACGCCACCGCTCCCGAGAAGAGGGCTCCGATGACGACCTTCCCGCATGCTCCGCGCCGCACCGACGCCCGGACGGGGGTGACGGCATGAGACTCACCGACACGAGCGATCTGTGGTGGAAGACCGCGGTCTTCTACAACCTCGACGTCAAGACGTACCTCGACGCCGACGGCGACGGCGTGGGCGACCTGCGCGGTCTCGCGCAGCGACTCGACCACCTCGCCGAGCTCGGCGTGACCTGCCTGTGGCTGGCCCCGTTCTACCCCTCGCCCCAGCGCGACAACGGCTACGACATCGAGGACTACTACGGCGTCGACCCCCGCTACGGTTCGTTGGGCGACATGGTGGAGGTGCTGCGTACCGCGCACGATCGCGGCATGCGCGTGATCGTCGACCTCGTCGTGAACCACACCTCCGACCAGCATCCGTGGTTCCAGGAGGCCCGCACGAGCCCCGACAGCCGCTACCGGCACTTCTACCAGTGGCGCGACGACGTGCCGGCGGATGCCCCCGCCAGCATGTTCCCCGACGTCGAAGACGGTGTCTGGTTCTTCGACGAGACAGCGGGTCAGTACTACAAGCACTCGTTCTACCGGCACCAGCCCGACCTCGCCACCGACCACCCCGAGGTGCGCGAAGAGATCGCGAAGGCGATCGGCTTCTGGCTCGAGCTCGGCATCGACGGTTTCCGGGTGGATGCCGTGCCGTTCGTCATCGACGGCGACGACGGCCCCGAGCACGAGTTCCTGCGGGAGCTGCGCGGATACGTCTCGCGCCGCCGCGGACACGCGATGATGCTCGGCGAGGTCAACCTGCCGTACGACGAGCAGATGCGTTTCTTCGGCGACGCCGACGGCGACGAGTTGACGATGCAGTTCGACTTCGTCGCCAACCAGCGTCTGTACCTGGCCCTCGCGAGACAGGATGCCACGCCCTTGCGCGAGGCGATCGAGTCGCGGCCCGCGATCGCCCGCGGCAATCAGTGGGGCAACTTCGTGCGCAATCACGACGAGCTGACCCTCGACCAGCTCAGCCCGGCCGAGCGCGACGAGGTCTTCTCCGCCTTCGCCCCCGAGGAGGGTCAGCGCATCCACGGGCGCGGCATCACGCGACGCCTGCCGTCGATGCTCGAGGGCGATCCGCGTCGCATCCGCATGGTCTACAGCCTCATGTTCTCGCTGCCGGGATCGCCTGTGCTCTACTACGGCGAAGAGATCGGCATGGGCGAGAACCCCACGATCGAGGGCAGCAGGGCTGCGGTGCGCACCCCCATGCAGTGGACCGGAGCAGACGACGCCGGCTTCTCACCCGCCGACGAGCTCATCGCCGACATCGTGCCCGGCGGCTTCGGTCCGCAGCACGTCAACGTGGCGCAGCAGCGGCACGATCCCGGCTCGATGCTGCGATTCGTCCAGAACCTCGTGCGGCACTACCGCGCCTCGCCCGAGATCGGGTGGGGGGAGCTCGGCATCCTGGATCAACCGCACACGTGCGTGCTGGCGCACTCGGTGACGAGCGAGCTCGGCATGTTCGTGGCGGCGCACAACTTCGCACCCGACGGTCGCACGTTCCGCCTCGAGATCGAGGGTGCGGATGCCGGGGGCTGGAGCGTCGTGAACCTCCTCGACGACGACTCCGGCGCCGAGACGCTCGAGCGCGGCGGCTTCGACGTGTCGCTCGACGGGTACGGGCACCGGTGGTGGCGGGTCATCCGGCCGGGAGAGCGGCGGATCGCCTGAGCCTCTGCGGCGGGCGCGGCGGGTGAGCGAGCGAGCGCGACGCCCCCCGATGACGCCGCGCCCGCCGCGGAGGTGGGCCGGTCGGCTGTGCGTCCGGCCCGCGCGAGCGGCGGGTCCCCCCGACCCACTCGCTCGCGGGCTCGTTCCATACAATCACAGCACTCCGTAAATAGCACCCGTGCTCTGCTTGTAATTACAACCATCGGGCGTGTCCCGGTCGTCTACGATCGTCACGTGGGTCGCGGCGCTGTCGGACCACCCTCCCGGTACTCCCGTCGAGTGGTGGCGAATGTGGACCGCCTGCGGAGAGCGAACGGGCTCACCGTCGGCGAGCTGCTCAGTCGCGCCGGAATGACGAAGAGCTACTACCAGTCGCGAGCCGGATTCTCGCTGCCGTACAACACGAACGACATCGAAGCCCTCGCCGCCGCCCTCGGGGTCACGCCCGAAGAGGTCGCGAGCCCCGAGACGACGACGCGCATCGAGATGCGCGTGCCCGCGGGTCCGCTCGTCACCCGCGTCCGCCGTCTGATCGAGAGCCAGGCCTCCACCGAAGACGAGCTGGTGCGTCACCTCGAAGAGATCGACCCGCTGCTGTCCGACAACGCCCGGACGCTGCTCGCCGCCGCCTCGCACACCGTGGTCCTCGATGAAGAGGTGCTGCGCCTCATCACGCACTGGGCCGACGTCCCCACCGAGTACCTCACCGACTACACCGACGAGACCGTGACCGACCGCACCGAGGCGGAGCTCGAACTGCGCGAGGCCATGCGGGCCGCGGGCGCCAGCAGCATCCAGTTCCGGGCCCTCGGGCAGATGTCTCCCGATGCCCTGCGGGCCATCGCTCAGTCGCTGCGCAGCGGGCCGCCCACGCGATGAACGGCGGAGGGGAAGCGGGCGAGATGATGCGGCGCGTGCGCGCGCGCACGGATCGCGCCGTCGAGCGTGCCGGCATCACGGGCGGCATGGACTTCGCCGACATCGTCCGCGCGGTCGAGAAGGCCGTGGACATCCGCCTCCGCGTGGTGGAAGAGACCGACACCCGGGGGTGGGGCACGCTCACCGGCTTCCTCACCGTCTTCGCCGATCGGCGCGAGGGCAGCATCCACGTCCGGGCGTCGGATCCGGCGCTCTACCGCCAGTTCGCCGCGTCCCATGAGCTCGGTCACCTGCTCGACGACGAGCACTGCAGCGGCGCGCTGCACGAGCGGTCCTCGGTGTCGCCCCACGACGACCCCACTTTGACCACTCCCGAGTTCGAGGCCGAACTGGTCGCCGAGCACGTCGCGCACGTCATCGCCCGCGTGCTCTACGGCACCCCGCGCATCGCCGAGTCATCGTGGTGACCGTCGTCCTGATCGACGTGGCGCTCGCCGGGCTCCTGGCGGTCGTCGTCGGTCGGGCGCGCGCGGCATGGCGGTTCCCGCGGGCGCGGATCGGCTGGCTGGGGGCGCTGGTCGGCGTGATCGCACTGCTCACGCAGGGGACGATCATCCCGCTCCCCGCGCTCGATGCGCTGCTCGGCGGGACGAACGTGCTCAAGCTCGTGCAGAACGTCCTCACGATGGTGTCGCTGTGGCTCGGCATCCAGGCGGGCACCGCCCCCGTCACCGCGCGGGTGCACACGCTGCGGTGGAGCTTCCCCGCGTTCCTCGGCATCCTGTTCGCCGTCGTCTTCTTCGTCGCCATGCCCGAGCGCGGGTCGTCGTCGTTCCACTTCGTCGAGAACGCGGCGGTCACCTCGACGGGCGCGTGGCTCTACGGCGTCGTGCACATGGCGGGGATCGCGCTGGTGGGGGCACTCCTCTTCCGCTCGGCGAAGGGGTCGCTCCCCGGTGTGCGGCCGTTCTTCCGCGCGGGCGCCGTCGGTATCGTCCTCGGCTGCGTCAGTGAGATCGTCGATCTCACGATGACCCGGTTCTTCCAGTCGAACGACGTGGTGGGCGCCCTCTTCGACCCCCTGTTCTACCCCGGTGTCGTGGCCTTCGTCGTGGGGATGCTGCGGGCGTCGCGCGCGGCGACGTGCATCCGTCGCCGGGGCGAGAGACTGCTGCGACGTCTGGGCGATCTGGCGCGCCAACGAGGCGTGCAGCGCCTGGCCACCGTGTCGTCCGACGCCCCCGTCGACAGCAGGCTCCACGCGCTGCGGGTCGCCGTCGAAGACGCCGCGATCGCCACGTCATCGCCGTTGACCGCCGAACAGCGTGCACTGCTCGACGACGTCGACGCCCACCTCACTCGACAGCCCACGGGAGTTCGCGCATGATCCGATCCATCGCCGTCGGGACCGCCGTCGCCGCGGGCACGGTCCTCGCCGCCCACACCGCCCTCGCCGGGTACGTCGCCCGCCGACTCGTCGCTCCGCGCGCGCCGAAGGTCTTCGCACCGGTCACCATCGAGGGCGACACGGTGTCGGTGCCCGCGACCGCCGACAGTCGTGAACCCGGCACGTACGGGCTGCGCCTCGACGACGGTTCGCACCTGATGGTGGGCGACATCGTGCGGGTCGATCGCGACAGGGTCGTCCGCACGATCCTCGCCCGGCCCGAGGGGCTCGGCGACGGCGATGCGGTGGCGGCGTGGACGTCGCAGAACATCGACGCCCCCGAAGACGTCGGCCCCACCCGCCATGTCGCCGTTCCGCTTCGTCGCGGCGGAACCGCCGCGGCGTGGGAGATCGGCGATCGGGGAGCGGCCGACGGACGGTGGACGATCCACGTGCACGGTCTGCGCTCCAGTCGCAACGGTGCCCTCCGTTCGGCACCGGCGACGACGGATGCCGGGTGGATGTCGCTCGTGGTGTCGTACGCGGGCGACGAGGAGTGCGCGCCCGCCGACACCCTTCCCTCGAGCCTCGGCACGCGCGAGTGGCGCGACGTGGACGACGCGATCGCCTACGCGATCTCGAGCGGTGCCCGCGAGATCGTCTTGGTGGCGTGGTCGATGGGCGGGACGATCGCGATGCTCGCGCTCGAGGAGTCACCCCACCGCGGCACGGTGACCGGACTCGTGCTGGTCGCCCCGGCGCTGGATTGGACGCGGGTCGTCGAGAACGCCGTCGCCGGAGCCCACCTCCCGCGCTCGATCGCGGCCGCGTCGATGCGCGTGCTGGGCAGCCCGATCGGCGCCCGTGCGCTCGGCCTCATCGAGACCGTCGACGCCCGCGCGCTCACCTGGGTGGGCGGTCACCGCCCCGGGCCGCGCATCCCGACGCTGATCCTGCACAGTCGCGTCGACCCCGTGGTGCCGTTCTCGGGGTCGGAGGCGTACGTCGAACGGCATCCGGATGCCGAGCTGATCGCCTTCGACGCGAGCGGTCACTGCAACGAGGCCAACCAGGAACCCGAGCGTTTCCACGACGCCATCGCGGGGTTCCTGCGCGTGCTGTCGCCGCGGGCGAACGCGCACGATGGTCGAGCCGGCGTCGCGGGTTCCTGAGTCCGTCTCGCATCCGCTGGTCGCGGTCGCCCCCGCGTGCCGTGAGGTTCTCGAGCCCGTAAGTGGGTGCGGGGCGCAGTCACTCGGGCGTTCGGCGCCGTTCCTGAGCGGGCGGAAGGGACCGAGGCCCGCCCACCGACCGCGGTCAGGCGCCGACGACCTGGGCCATCGCCCCGCGTGCCCCGTGCCCGGTCAACGAAGCGCGCGCGGCGAGGAAGGCCTCGCGCAGACGCACGTTCTGCCCGAGGTCGCCGAAGACGGGCGCATAGTCGAGCAGTGACGCGGGGTCCGCGGCGACGATCCTGCGCAGCTCGTCGAGGCGGCTGTCGACCGCGGGTGTCGGTTCACCCGACTCGGTCCGCCCCTCGAGGAAGACGCTCCAGCCGGCGAGGACGAGGGCGGCGTGGTCGATGCGTCCGCCGGCGGCGAGCTGCTCGCGCACGACCGGCAACAGGAACTTCGGCAGCCGGTCGGAGCCGTCGACGACCTGTCGCGCGAGCGTGTCGCGGATGGCCTCGCTGCCGAACCGCTCGATGAGCTGGTCGCAGTAGGCGTCGAGGTCGATGCCCGGCACCGGGCGAAGGGTGGGGATGGCCTCGTGGTGCATGTACCCCTGCAGGAACGACACGAACAGCGGGTCGGTGCACACCTCGTGCACGTACTCGGCGCCGGAGAGGATCCCGAGGTAGCTCATCGCCTGGTGCGAGGCGTTGAGCAGGCGGAGTTTCATCAGCTCGTACGGCTCGACGTCGACGACGAGTTGTACGCCGACCTCGTCGAACGGGGGCCGACCCGCGGGGAAGGCGTCTTCGAGCACCCACTGCTCGAACGATTCGGAGCGCACGGGCCAGCGATCCCGGATGCCGAACTCCTCGACGATCGCGGCACGTGTCTCGTCGGTGGTGACCGGGGTGATGCGATCGACCATGGAGTTCGGGAACGACACGTTCTCGGCGATCCAGGCGGCGAGCTCGGAGTCGCGATGCTCTGCGAACCCGAGCAGCGCCGCGCGGGCGACGTGGCCGTTGCCCTGGATGTTGTCGCACGACATGACGGTGAAGGCGGGGATGCCGGCATCCCGGCGTCGACGGAGGGCCTCGGTCAGCAGACCCATGACGCTGCGCGGGGGAGCGGAACCGTCGAGATCGGCGAGGGTCAATTCGTCGCGGGGCGTGTAGGTGCCCGTCGCGTCGTCGATGCCGTAGCCGCCCTCGGTGATGGTGAGCGAGACGATGGCCGTGTCGGGATCGGCGAGCTTTCGAACGACGGCTTCGGGGTCGTCGGGGGCGAAGAGGTACTGAACGATCGAGCCGACCACGCGGGCTGTGGAGGAGCCGTCGGGGGCGGTGGTCACGAGCGTGTAGAGGTCGTCTTGCGCGGCAAGGGCATCGCGCATCGGGGCGTCGAACGAGAGCACGCCGACGCCGCACAGGCCCCACTCGGTGTGACCGGCCTCGAGCAGGCGGTCGAGATACATCGCCTCGTGCGCGCGGTGGAACCCGCCGACGCCGAAGTGCACGATCCGCGCCCGCACGGCGGAACGGTCGTAGGTCGGCACGGAGACGTTCGCCGCGAGCGAGGGAAGGGCGTCGGCGGTGAGATCGGTCATGCGGGGCTCCGTGGTTTCGAGGCGTGAGTTGGCGCAGTGTGTCGCTTCGAGGCGGACCGAAGCGGCCAAGTCGGGCAATTCACGCGGGGAGGGTGGATGCCGGGACCTCGGCGTCGTGCTTGAGGTCCCGGCATCCGGGGGTGCGGTGCGCGTGAGTTGCCGCAGTGTGTCGCTTCGAGGCGGACCGAAGCGGCCAAGTCGGGCGACTCACGCGGGGAGGGTGGATGCCGGGACCCGGCGCGAGGGCGCGAGGTCCCGGCATCCGGGGGGTCAGCAGCTGGATTTGTAGACGGCGTCGGCGCCGTCGGTGGCGATGTTGTCTTTGGTGAGGATGGTGAATCCGGTCTGGATCTTCTCCTCGGTGGCTTCGCCCTTGAGCGCGGCGATGGCCTGCTTGACACCGTCGGAGCCGATGGTGGCGGGCTCCTGGGCGACGAGGGCTTGGACGGTGCCGGCTTCGAGGGCCTTCACCTGGGCGGGGCCGGCGTCGAAACCGACGATGGTGACCGAGCCCTGCTTGCCGGCCTGCTGGACGCCGGTGGCGGAGCCTTCGGCGGCGAACAGGTTGGCGGCGAAGATGCCGACGATGTCGGGGTCCTTCTGCAGCGCGGCGGTGACGATCTCCGCGGCGGTGGAGGGCTCGTTGTGCGAGTACTGCACCCCAACGGATTCGAACTTCGAGTCCTTGGCGACGGCGTCTTCGAAGCCCTGTGCGCGGGCGTCGGTGGTGGAGACACCCGGGTCGGTGGACACGACGAGGACCTTGCCGCCGTTCGGGTTGGCTTCCTGGATGGCTTCGAACGCGGCCGCTCCGCCGCCTTCGTTGTCGGACGAGATCTGCGACACCGCACCCGAAGGATCCTCCAGCGTCGTGTCGACGAGGACGACCTTGATCCCCGCCGCCTCCGCAGCCGCGATCGGCGCC
This sequence comes from Microbacterium proteolyticum, assembly GCF_014192415.1. Lineage (GTDB taxonomy): Bacteria > Actinomycetota > Actinomycetes > Actinomycetales > Microbacteriaceae > Microbacterium > Microbacterium proteolyticum. The sequence continues at coordinate 665,921 of NZ_JACHXY010000003.1, read as the reverse complement.
TGCATGGCCGACACGTCGGTGGGGGCGATCAGCAGAGCGTCGGGCTGAGAGGCGACGATCGCGTCGACGATCGGCTTCTGCAGGGTCGGGTCGAACTTCTCGGGGCCCTGGGTGGTGACGGTGGCGCCTTCCTTGGCGGCTTCGTCCTGGATGCCGCACTGCATGGAGATGTAGAACTCATCTCCGGCGACGCCCTGCACGAACGCGATCTTGTACCCGTCCTCGGCGCCGCCGGACGCGCCGCCCGAGGCTGCACCGCCCGAGCAGCCCGCGAGTGTCAGGGTCGCTGCCATGCCGAAGACCGTCAGTGCGGTCGCCTTGTTGTTCCACTTCATTGTGATCACCGTTCTTGTGTCGGGTTGGTAAGGGTGGGAGAGGAAGGGATGCCGCCACGGCTCAGCCGCGACGTCCTCCGCTGATGAACTTGCGCCAGAGGCTTTGGGTGTTACCGCGGGTCGCGGCGGTGCGGCGGACCTGGTCGACGTACACGGCGGTGATCAGCACGGCGCCGACGGCGACCTGCTGCCAGAACGGCTGCACGCCGGTGATGACGAAGCCGTTCTGCAGCACCGCGGGGATGAACAGACCGACGACGGTGCCCATGATCGTGCCGACGCCGCCGAACAGCGAGGTGCCGCCGATGACGACCGCGGCGATGACGTTGAGGTTGGTCTGAGTCTGTCCCGCGATGGCGGTCGTGGAGAACTGCGAGAGCGACAGGATGCCGCCGAGCCCGGCCAGTGCACCGGAGATCGTGTAGATCTTGATCAGCTGCGCGTCGACCTTGACGCCGACCCGACGGGCCGCGATCTCGCTCGATCCGACGGCGAGGGTGTACAGACCGAAGCGGGTGAAGTGCAGCACGATGGCGCCGATGATGACCACGACCAGGGCGATGACGCTGATGATCGGCACGGATCCGAACACGTTGCCGTAGCCGATCGAGACCGTCAGCACGGTGGGCACGTCGCGCACATCGACACCGCCGGTGAGGATCTGCGCGAGACCCAGCGCCATGCCGAGCGAACCGAGGGTGACGATGAGCGGCGGGATCTTCGCCTTCGCGATCAGGAAGCCGTTGAGCAGGCCCCAGCAGACACCGCTCAGCACGGCGACGATGATTCCGACCGTCGCGACACCCCAGCCTTCTCCGCCGAGAGCTCGCATGACGAGTGCGGAGACGACGCCCGAGAACACGAGCACCGAGCCGACCGACAGGTCGATGCCGGCGGTGATGATGACGTAGGTCATGCCGACCGCGAGCACGGCGAGGATCGAGGCGTTCTGGATGATCAGGCGGAAGTTCGACCACTGGGCGAACGACTCCGGCGCGAGGATGCTGAAGACGATGATGATGGCCAGCAGCACCAGCAAGATCTGGAACGCCTGAGTGCGCAGCACTGCCGCGACAGGGTTCGCCTTCTGGTTGTCGAGGGTGCCGATGGCGACCGTCTCGGTCGGAGGGCTGGTGAGGCTCATTTCTGGTCGTCCTTCGTGACGGCGCCGGTCATGAGCCCGACGAGTTCTTCCATGGAGGTGTTCTTCGCGTCGATGTTGGCCACGCGGGTGCCCAGGCGCAGGACTTGGATGCGGTCGCATACGTCCATCACGTGGGGCATGGAGTGGGAGATGAGCACCACGGCGATGCCTTTGTCGCGGACGCGGCGGATCGTTTCGAGGACGTTCTTGGTCTGGCGCACGCCCAGGGCGGCGGTGGGTTCGTCGAGGAAGACGAGGCGTCCGGCCCAGTGCACGGCGCGGGCGATGGCGATCGCTTGACGCTGCCCGCCGGACATCTCCCCCACGGGGGAGGTGAGGGAGCGGACGGTGGCGCCGAGTTCGTCGAACGCGGCGCGGGAGGCGACGGCCATGTCTTTGGTCTTCATGAACCCCAGCGCCCCGGCGAGTCCGGGGCGGCGGATCTCGCGGCCCAGGTACATGTTCTGCACCGGGTCCAGGTGGGGGGCGAGGGCGAGGTCCTGGTACACCGTTTCGATGCCGAGGGCGGAGGCGACCTGCGGGTTGGACATCTCGATCGGGGTGCCGTCGAAGAGGATCTCGCCCTCGTCGATGGCGAGGTTTCCCGACAGGGCCTTCACGAGCGTCGACTTCCCGGCACCGTTGTCACCGATCAGGGCGGTGACCTCCCCGGGATAGACCTCGAAATCGACGTTGTTGAGGGCGCGGACATGACCGAATTGACGGGACAGACCCCGCGCCTGCAGCACGGGCACGGTCGTGGTGGTGCTCATGAAGCAGCTCCTTCGTGGTGGCCGAGGGCCCCGGCGGGGGCCTCGGAGACGGTGACGACGAGGTGGGCGCGGTGGCGTCCGCGCTCGACGATGGCGGCGTTGGCCTCGTCGACGTCGCGAACCCATGCGACGGCCTCGTCGTGGGGGTGGTCGTGGGAGAGGCGGCGTGTCACGAGCCGCTCGCGACGCTCCGCGGCGTCGACATCCAGGAACCAGACCTCGTCGAGGCGGGATGCCACGGCATCCCACCCGAACCGGTCGTGCAGCAGGTAGTTGCCCTCGGTGATGACGAGGGGCACGTCGGCGGGCACGAGCACCGCCGAGCCGATGGACTCCTCGAGGCTGCGGTCGAAGCGAGGGGCATAGACCGCGTGACCGGCACGGATGCGGTCGAGGAGGGCGATGTAGCCCGCGACGTCGAACGTGTCGGGGGCGCCTTTGCGCTCCCTCCGACCGAGGCGTACGAGCTCCTCGTTGGCGAGGTGGAAGCCGTCCATGCCGACGAGGATCGCGGCGTCGCCGAGGGCTTCGAGCAACGCGTCACTGACGGTGGACTTGCCCGCCCCGGGGGTACCGGCGATACCCAGCACCCGACGCTCGCCGGCCGCGGCGAGCGTGCGGGCACGATCGACGAGGTCGTCGATGCGCACGGGCGCGGCAGCCGGGGTCGCGGCGGTCTCCGAAGTGTGGGTCACGGCTCTGTGGGTCCTTCCGGGCGGCGCCGCACATCGGGAGTGCTGCGTCGGCGAAGCGGTTTGCGGTGGGGTTCACCGGTCGAACTCCGGTTACGGTACGGCCACCATGTCACCGGTGTCAACACCCGTGATCAATTCGTCATGACACCGAAGTCATCCGCGTGATTCTGTGGTTATCATGGGCCGCGACGACACCGCCGTCGTCCTCGCCTCCCGGACCCGCGAAAGAGCCCACCCATGACCGAATTCACCGACCGCACCATCCTTGTCACCGGCGCCGGCGGCGGCATCGGCGGCGCGACCGTCCGCCACCTCGTCGCCGCGGGCGCGACCGTGCTCGCCGCGGGCCGCACGGCCGACAGCGTCGAGGCGATCGCCGCCGAGACGGGAGCCGAGCCCCTCGTCTTCGACCTCGAATCCGAGGAAGAGATCCGCTCGGCGATCGAGGGGCGCGACCTCTACGGGGTCGTCAACTGCGGCGGGTGGGGCGGCGAGATCGCGACCCCCATGGACACCGACATCGACGTCTTCGACCGGGTCATGAGCATCAATGCCCGCGGGTCGCTCCTGGTCACCAAGTACGCCTCGCGCGAGATGATCCGCGTCGGGAAGGGCGGTGCGATCGTCAATGTGTCGAGCCAGGCCAGTCTGGTCGCCCTCTCCGGCCACATCTCGTACGGCTCGTCGAAGGCGGCGCTCGACAACATCACGCGCGTGTCGGCGCTCGAGCTCGGCGGTTACGGCATCCGCGTCAACAGCGTGAACCCGACGGTCGTGATGACGCCCATGTCGGCGTGGTACTGGGGTCGCCCCGACATCGAGGGACCCTTCCTCGACGCGATGCCCCTGCACAAGTGGGCGACCGAGAACGACATCGCCGCCCCGATCGTGTTCCTGCTCAGCGACGGCGCGGGCATGATCTCGGGCGTCTCGCTCCCCATCGACGGCGGCTACTCGAGCCGCTGATCTCGGATGCCGCGGGGCGGCGCCGCGGTGGGCGGCGCCGTTTCGCGGTGAGGTGTGTTTCGTCCTCGACACATCCGGGTCCAAAAGGGTGCACCTCGCTCAGCGGGGTTTCGAGGGATCGAGCCGTTGCGGCGCAACCTCCGTCATGTGCGGAGCCTCAGTGGTATCCGGGGCCGGGCGGCTGAGGTTGCGCGCCGTCGGGTGCGCAGCCGTCGCCGGCCGGATCGGCGGACTCACGCAGGCGCCCGCGCTAGAGCCCGAGCGTCCGCCGCAAGAAGTCGTTGCGGAAGACGCCGCGCGGGTCGGCCTCGCGTGCGGCAGCGAGGAAGTCGTCGGCGCGGGTGAGCGTCGCGCGCACGGCCTCGCCGGGCATGGTGAAGGCCTTGCCCCAGTGGGGCCGCACGTCGAACGGGGCCAGCGCCGCCTCGATGTGCGGCAGCACCGCGAGCACCTCGTCGGTGTGATTGCGCCAGGTGAAGTGGATCGCCAGCACGTCGCGCTGGTAGGCCGGGCTCAGCCAGAGCTCGTCTGCGGCGACGGTGCGCAACTCGGTCACCAGCAGCTGCGCGTCGAACGCGGGGGCGACGGCTTTCACCGCGGCCAGGGCATCTCGCGCTGAGGCGAACGGCACGAAGTACTCGGACTGGATCTCGTCGCCGTCGCTCGGCAGGGCGTCGGCACGGAAGTGCGGCAGGCGCGTGTGCCACGGCCCGGGCGTGCCGCGCGGGGTGGTGTTGTCGACGGTGCGGATGCGCCCCAGATGGATGTCGTCGCCGACGGGACGCCCGCCCAGCTCTTCGACCCAGTCGGGTGCGCCGTCGTCGCTCTTGGCCCACACCAGGTCGTGGGCGGGGTCGCCCCACGTGGTGAACACGCTGACGCTGCGTGAGCCGCCGAACACCCGCTCGGGATCCCCCGCGATGTCGTCCCACGCGACGCCGGTGTACGCCTGCTGCGTCACCTCGTAGGTGGGTTCGGTCTGCAGCTCGACGGCGGTGACGACGCCGAACGCGCCGATCCCGATCGCCGCGGCCGGGAACCAGGCGTGGGCCTGGTCGACGTGGTGCGTGCGCCCGTCGGCATCCATGACGTCGAGGGCCCGCACCGCGCTCGACAGGTTGCCGTTTCGCACCCCGGAGCCGTGCGTGCCCGTCGCGGCGGCACCGGCGACCGAGATGTGGGGGAGCGAGCCCAGGTTGTGCAGCCCGCGCCCCTCGGCCTCGATCACGGGTGCGAGCTGGGCGAAGGTGACGAGGCCCTCGACGCGGACGCGATCGCCGATCACCTCGACGCGCGTCGGCAGGCGCTCGAGCGAGACGAGAGCCCTGTCGGCGTCGGCGACGTCGTTGAACGTGTGCCGAGTGGCCTGGACGCGCAGGGTGGAAGCGGATGCCACCACCTCGGCGAGCTCGTCGAGATCGCCCGGCAGCAGCACCTCGGTGGCGCGATAGCGGTGATTGCCCGACCAGGTGGCTCCGGCGTCGCGTCTGTGGATCACGCCTCCCATCCTGCACCGACCCGCCGACATCAGGGCCGCGCGTCAGCGAGCCGCGAAGAGCTGCGCCTCGAACACCGCCTCGGCGGCGCCGACGAGCAGGCGGTCCTCGCCCAGTTCGGCGACGGCCAGGCGAAGACCGTCGGCGCAGGCCGGCACCGTCTGCGCGCGGACGGCGGTGTCGAGGCCGTCGAGGTCGCGGGCGGCGAGCACGGCGAGGAAGCCACCCAGCACGATGACCGCCGGGTTGAGCACGTTCGCCGCGTTCGCCAGCGCCGTCGCGAGGATCCTCCGCTGCCGATCGACCTCGGCGTGCGCCTCGGGGTCGGCCGTGGATGCCAGGGCGGCGGCCAGGGCCGCATCGTCGCCGCCGTCGAGTCCCACCGCCGACAGCAGCAGCGCGCGGCTCACCTCGTCTTCGAGCACACCGCCGCTAGCGCGCCGGTCTGACGCGTCGACGATGCCGGGGCGGTTCTGCCCGAACTCCCCGGCGTAGCCGCCGGCGCCACCGAGAGGGATGCCGCCGGCGATCACCGCTCCGCCGATGCCGCTCGCGCCGCCGTTGAGGTAGACGATGTCGTGCGCGCCGCGCGCCGCGCCGAACAGATGCTCGGCCACCGCGCCGAGGGTCGCGTCGTTGCCGACGTGGGCGGGGAGGGCCGTGGCATCCGTCATCAGACCAGAGAGCGGAGCGTCACGCCACTGCAGGTGCGGTGCCTCGCGGACGAGCCCGTCGGACGCCCGCACGGGGCCCGGTACGGCCACGCCCACGCCGACGATCCGGCTGTCGATGAGCGGTCCGCGCCGCCACTCGGCGAGGGTCGCCTCGACCAGTTGGGCCGTACGCTCGGGAGTCAGCAGGGAGGTCTGCTCGAGGCGCGTGCGCGCCATGATCGTGCCGTCGAGGGCCACCGCGCCGATGTCGAGCGCGTCGACTTCGGGGTTGACCGCCACCGCGATCACCCGGGGGTCGGGCACGACGATGGGGGAGGGGCGACCGACGCGGCCGAGGGCCTCGGACGCCCGCTCGATCACGAGGCCCGCGCGCTGCAGTTCGCCCACGAGGTCGGCGATCGTCGAGCGGTTCAAACCCGTCGCCTCGGTGAGGGCTGCGCGGGAGCGCGGGCCCTCCCGATGCACGGTGCGGAGCACGAGTGCGAGGTTGGCGCGGCGCATGCCGTCGCCCCGACTCCCCGCGGTGCTCATGCGACAACTGTGCCACGCGCCCTCCCATCGACGCGCTACGCCGGTTCGCACTCGCGTCGTCAGCCCCTCAGAAACGCGTTCCGCGGGAAGAAACGCCCTGTCGACGCGTTTCTTCCCGCGGGAGGCGTTTATCGGCGATGGACGGACGCGCCATCCCACCCCGCGCGGCGCCGACGGTGCCAGGATTGCCACATGGACCTTTCCGGCATCCCCGTCACCACTCTCCAGGGCGAAGAGACCACCTTCGGCGCGCTGACCGAGGGTAAGGCCGCGCTCGTGGTGAACGTGGCCTCGCGCTGCGGGCTCTCGGGGCAGTACGAGACCCTCGAAGAGCTGCACAAGCGCTACGCCGACCGCGGGTTCACCGTGATCGGCTTCCCGAGCAACCAGTTCCTGCAAGAGCTCAGCGACAGCGAGAAGATCGCCGAGTACTGCTCGTCGACGTGGGGCGTGACGTTCCCGATGACCGAGAAGGTCAAGGTCAACGGGCGAAACGCCCACCCGCTCTACAAAGAGCTGACGCAGACTCCGGATGCCGAGGGCAAGACCGGCCGCATCTCGTGGAACTTCGAGAAGTTCGTCGTGGCTCCCGACGGTCGCGTCACGCGCTTCAGCCCCCGCACGCAGCCCGACGATCCCGAGGTCGTCGCCGCGATCGAGGACGCGCTGCCGCGCTGACGCGAGACGGCCGGGGGCGGCGTCGCGCTGTGGCGCGGGTCGCTAATCTGAGCGACATGACCGATGCTGTCGTCCTCGTCTCCGGCGGAGCCGCCGTCACCCCGTACACCGACCCGGAGCGCGCAGCGGCGTCCGGCCTCCCGGCGGGCAACACGATGACCGCCCTCCGTGCGCACCTCCTCGCCCGTGGCGTTCGGGTATTCACCGCACCGGCCCGCATCGGCGGAGGAGAGGTGGAGGAGGATGCCGGATGGCAGGGCTTCGCCGACGTCTCCGTCGTGCTCCCGGCCGAGGTCACGATCAACGCCGTCGGCCGCATCGACGACGCCGGGGTCGCTCTCGCCGGGTTCTTGCGGCGCCTCGCTGCGCACGAGGGCGTGCGCAGCGTCGACCTCGTGGGTCACTCGATGGGCGGACTGTTCTCGCGTGCCGCGATCCGGGAGCTCGGCGACGACGGCCCCCGGGTCGGACGTCTCGTGACGCTCGGCACGCCGTGGGACGGATCGGTGCTCGGCGACTTCCTCGACGGTGAGGTGTCCGAGGGCGATGCGCACGGTGACGCGGCGACTCTGCAGATCTTCACCGAGGCGCGTCCGTACGCCCAGGCGAACTCCCAGGGGGCTGCCGACGAGGTGTCGCGTCGGTACCTCCGCGGTTGGAACGACGCCCAGGCGGGGGTGCTCGACGGCATCCCGGTGACCGCGATCGGCGGGGGGTACTTCGCGGCGGCGACCGAGCCGGCGCAGCTGTGGCCGCACGACGGTCTCGTGTCGTTGAGCAGCGGACGCGCCGACGAGGTTCCCGCCGCGGTGCTGCCGACCGTCGATCGGCACTCGTTCTCCGATCACGTGCACAGCATTTTCTTCGCCGAGGCGTTCGGGCTGCCGTGGGAGCGCGCGCTCACGTGGGACCCCGAGGTCTTCGCGGTCGTGGACGGCGCGCTCGCCGTCTGAGGCCGGGGCTGGACGCTGCGGCATCCGGGGTATATGTTGTGAGAACCAACAAACTCAGTGCGTCGCCGCACACCCGCGCGTCTCCATGCGAAGGAGCAGGAATGCCCACCCCCACCCGCGATGACAAGTTCTCGTTCGGTCTTTGGACCGTCGGATACAACGGCACCGATCCGTTCGGCGGACCGACGCGTGAGCCCCTCGACGTCGTGCACGTCGTCGAGAAGCTCGCCGAGCTCGGCGCATACGGTCTCACCTTCCACGATGACGACCTCTTCGCGTTCGGCTCGAGCGACGCCGAGCGTCAAACGCAGATCGACCGTCTCAAAGGGGCGATGCAGGACACCGGCATCATCACGCCGATGGTCACCACCAACCTCTTCTCGGCCCCCGTGTTCAAGGACGGCGGGTTCACCTCCAACGATCGCCAGGTGCGCCGCTTCGCCCTCCGCAAGGTGCTGCGCAACCTCGACCTCGCCGCCGAGCTGGGGGCGAAGACGTTCGTCATGTGGGGCGGCCGCGAGGGCGCCGAATACGACTCCGCGAAAGACATCCGTCAGGCGCTCGAGCGCTACCGCGAGGCCGTCAACCTGCTCGGCGACTACGTCACCGACAAGGGCTACGACATCCGCTTCGCCATCGAGCCGAAGCCCAACGAGCCCCGCGGAGACATCCTGCTGCCGACCCTCGGCCACGCGATCGCCTTCATCGACTCGCTCGAGCGCCCCGAACTCGTGGGCCTGAACCCCGAGGTCGGCCACGAGCAGATGGCGGGCCTGAACTTCGCCGCGGGAATCGCCCAGGCGCTGTACCACGGCAAGCTCTTCCACATCGATCTCAACGGCCAGCGCGGCATCAAGTACGACCAAGACCTGGTGTTCGGCCACGGCGACCTGCACAACGCGTTCGCCCTCGTCGACCTGCTCGAGAACGGCGGCCCCGGCGGTGTCCCCGCCTACGACGGCCCCCGTCACTTCGACTACAAGCCCTCGCGCACCGAGGACGAGACGGGCGTCTGGGACTCCGTCTCGGCCAACATGAACACCTACCTGCTGCTCAAGGAGCGCGCCGCGGCCTTCCGCGCCGACCCCGAGGTGCAGGAGGCGCTCGAGGCCGCGAAGGTCGCCGAACTCGCGCAGCCGACGCTGAACGAGGGCGAGACGTACGACGACTTCCTCGCCGACCGCTCCGCCTACGAGGACTTCGACACCGACGCCTACCTCGGCGGCAAGGGCTTCGGCTTCGTGCGCCTGCAGCAGCTCGCCACCGAGCACCTGCTCGGCGCGCGCTGAGTCTCGCGGGGCCCGGATGCCACGGCATCCGGGCCCCCCTCCCCTCCGTCGAGTGTCCAAGACGCGCCGCATCGCCCCCGTGTGAGACGGCGTGTCTTGGACACTGAACGGGATGCCGCACCGGCGCGGCGCACACAGAAGGAGTCAGAGCATGGCGCTCGTCATGGGAGTCGATTCGTCGACGCAATCGTGCAAGGTCGTCGTGGCCGACGCCGAGACCGGGCGCGTGGTGCGCGAGGGGCGCGCGTCGCATCCCTCCGGCACCGCGGTCGATCCCGAGGCATGGTGGCGCGCGCTGCAGGATGCCATCGCGCAAGCGGGCGGCCTCGACGACGTCGCGGCGGTTTCGATCGCAGGTCAACAGCACGGCATGGTCGTGCTGGATGCCGAGGGAGGCGTCATCCGCGATGCGCTGCTGTGGAACGACACGCGATCGGCGCAGGCGGCGCGCGATCTGATCGACGAGGTGGGTGCCGACTCCTACGCGGAGCGCACCGGCGCGGTACCGGTCGCCTCGTTCACGGGGACCAAACTCCGATGGCTGCGCGACGCTGAACCCGACAACGCCGCACGCGTCGCCGCCGTCGCGCTGCCGCACGACTGGCTCACATGGCGCCTCCGCGGCTTCGGGCCCGGCAACGCCGTGCTCGGGGAGCTCGTCACCGATCGCTCGGATGCGTCGGGAACGGCCTACTGGGGCGCCGACGGGTACGACCTCGACCTGTTCCGCCACGCGCTCGGGCACGACGCGGTGCTGCCCCGCGTCATCGGGCCGTGGGAGCGTGCGGGGACCCTCCCCGGCGGTGCCCTCGTGGGTCCGGGTGCCGGAGACAACGCCGGTGCCGCCCTCGGGCTCGGTGCCGGCGTGGGCGACGTCGTCGTCTCGCTCGGCACCTCGGGCACGGTCTTCGCGGTCGCCGACGCGCCCACGCGCGACACCACCGGCACGGTCGCGGGGTTCGCCGACGCGACCGGGAGGTTCCTGCCGCTGGTCGCCACGCTCAACGCCGCCCGCGTGCTCGACGCCGTCGCCGACCTCCTCGGCGTTTCGCACGATGACCTCGGTGCGCTCGCCCTGGAGGCCGAGCCCGGTTCCGGCGGTGTCGTCCTCGTGCCGTGGTTCGAGGGGGAGCGGACCCCCAACCTCCCGCATGCGCAGGCGTCGCTGACCGGGCTGACCCTGGCATCCACGAACCGTCCGAATCTCGCCCGCGCCGCGATCGAGGGGATGCTCAGCGGCCTGGCCGTCGGTCTCGACGCGATCCGGGCGCAGGGCGTCGAGGTGCGGCGCATCCTGCTGGTCGGGGGTGCGGCCGCCAACGAGGGTGTCGCGCGCATCGCCGCGCAGGTGTTCGACGCCGAGATCGTCGTTCCGGCCGCGGGCGAGTACGTCGCCCTCGGGGCGGCGCGGCAGGCGGCGGCCGTGCTGGTAGGCGGCCCGGTCGACTGGACGGTCGCCACCACGCGCGCCGTCGAGCCTGACCATCGCCCCGCCATTCGAGAGCGCTACGACGTCGTCGCAGCGCTGCGTGCGGCAGAGTAGACCTGGGCCGTCGGCATCTTGTAAGGGGGATGCCGACGGTCTCAGCTCGGGGTCGGGGAGGCGCGTTGCGCCGTCGCGCCCCGCGAGTCACGCCTCCGCCGCGCGGTCCGAGCCGCGGTGTCGCGTGCCGCTCGTGACGCCTCCGCCGCGCGGTTCGAGCCGCGATGTCGCGTGCCCGTCCCGCGACTCGCATCGGCCTGCGCGCGTGACCCTCCCGTGTCACGTCGTCGTCGGCACCGCCGGCGCCCTCGTCGGGCCGCGGGGTCGCCTGCACGGGCGGCGGAGACGACGTCGTCTCCCGTGCGACGCGCCGCAGGTCGCAGGCTTGCTCTGGACCGCGCCCTGGCGACGACAGGGGGCGGGCCGAAAAACGACACGATCGGTACGGTGAGCGAGTTTGTTCGTCGTTCCTACCTATGAGCCCGTTGTGAGTTGCTTCCGTGAGCGGTAACTTCGCCTCAGTTAGCGCTCACACCATCCCCCACCCCGCGAGTGCTCTGCTCCGCGGGGAGCGTTTTCTTTCCGGCAAAGGAGCCGCGACATGAAGATCCGTCTCGCCCCGATCACGCTCGCGACCTGGTCGCGCTGCCTCGCGGGGAAAGCGCTGGTGACCGCGCAGGCGGGAGCCGTGTTCGCAGCGGCACCCGTGACGGTCGCCGCCGGCGACCTCGCCGCCCGTGCCGTCACGATGCGTCTCACCGCACCGTCGGCCGGCGTGGGCTCCTCCCTCGCCCGGAGCACCGTCCACGGGGCTCCGGTCACGACCCCGATCCGCACGCCGGGGGAGGCGCGGGCCCGCGGCTGACGAGCGGCGATCCGCCGCTCCCCACGACGTCGTCCGGGGTCGGGCTTCTCCGGCCCCGCGCGACACACGACTCTTCGGAGTCGACGAACTCCCCACACCATCGAAGGAGAGAGAACGTGCAACGAACACAGACGCGACGCACCCCGTTCCGGGTGCTCGCACTGGCCGCAGCCGGGGTGCTGCTGGCGGCGGGCTTCGCCGTCACCACCCCCGCCAACGCCGCACAGGAAGAACTCGTCGTCAACGGCGGCTTCGAGGACGGCACGACGTCGTGGTTCTCGAACAACGGCAACGCCGCCGACGGAGCCGCCCTGGCTTCCACCACCGACGCCTTCTCGGGATCGCAGGCGATCCGCGCGACGGAGCGCAAGACGACCGGCTCGGGCCCGATGCAGGACCTCTCCGGCAAGCTCCAGGCGGGCCAGACGTATACGGTCAAGGCCCGGGTGAAATACGACAACCCCGCCAGCCCCGCGACGAAGCAGTTCTTCGTCACGATGCACTACGGCGGCGGCACGTACACCAACCTCGGCAGCGCCACCCCGGCGCGGGGCGAGTGGGGCTACGTCAACTCCACCTTCACCATTCCCGCAACCCAGAGTGTCGCCACCACCCGCCTGTTCATCGAGACCCCGTGGACGTCGGCCGAGAACGCCGCGGCCGCACCGGCGACGCACCTCCTCGACTTCACCGTCGACGACGTCTCGCTCGTCGGCGCGGCGCCGCCCGCACCGCCGTCCAAGACCATCGAGGTCGTCGGCAAGCTGCCCGGCGAGCACAACCCCCTGATGGGTCACAAGTTCGGCGCCGACGGGTACGGCTTCGTGCACGACGGTCGCGTGTACATGTACATGACCAACGACACGCAGGGGTACGCGCCCGACTCGAACACCGGTGTCTCGCCGCAGATCAACTACGGCGCGATCAACCAGCTCACGCTGATCTCATCGGACGACCTGGTGAACTGGGTCGACCACGGCGAGATCCAGGTGGCGGGCCCGAACGGCATCGCCCCCTTCACAGGCAACTCGTGGGCTCCCGGCATCGAGAGCAAGGTCGTCGACGGCAAGGAGAAGTTCTTCCTCTACTACGCCAACGGGGGTGGCTCCAGCAACGTCGTGACCGGCGACTCCCCGCTGGGTCCGTGGACGAGCGAGCGAACGAGCACGCTCATCAACAGCAGCACCCCGGGCGCCCAGGGCGTGAACTGGCTGTTCGACCCGGCACCGCTCGTGGACGACGACGGCAAGCAGTATCTGTTCTTCGGCGGAGGTCCGGCCTCGACCAGCTTCCCGGCGGAGGAGCGCTTCAACAACCCGAAGAACATCCGCGTCATCGAACTCGGCGACGACATGATCTCGACCACGGGCACCGCGGCCGTCGTCGACGCCCCGGTCGCGTTCGAAGCGGCTCAGGTGTTCAAGCGCGGCGAGAAGTACTACCTGTCGTACTCGTCGCACTTCGGCGGCAACGACTTCGGCGGTAACCAGCCCCGCGTACCCGGCTACCCGGGCGGCGGCGAGATCGGCTACATGATCTCGGACGACCCGATGTCGTGGCCCAAAGAGGCCTACGCCGGCGTGATGTTCCCGAACCAGTCGCAGTTCTTCGGAGCGGGCACCGGCGGCAACAATCACCAGTCGGCGTTCGAATACGAGGGGAAGTTCTACTTCTCGTACCACGCACCGACCCTCAACAAGCGCATCAACGGCAACACCACTCAGGGGTACCGCAGCGCTCACCTGCAGGAACTGACCTTCAAGGAGGACGGGACCGTCAACCAGGTCGTCGGCGACTACGCGGGAGTCGAGCAGGTGCGCGACTTCACCCCGTTCCGCACGTTCGAGGCGGAGACCCTCGGCTGGACCAAGGGCATCGCGACGGCGAAGATCGACGGCGGATCGACTGAGTTCGGTGACTCGGCCCCGAACCTCGTCGTGAAGGACATCGACAACGGGGACTGGACGGGTCTGTCGTCGGTGGCGTTCGGCGAGAACGGCGCCGCCACCGTCACCGTCACCGCGAAGGTGAAGCCGCTGCAGTCCGGCGGAAAGATCGACGTGCGAGCGGGCAGCGCGACGGGCGAGATCCTCGGGACGATCGACGTGACCGGCGCCGCCGGTCAGTGGACCGAGCTCTCGACCGACCTGACGGGTGCCACCGGAACGCAGGACGTGTACTTCACGTTCAGCGGACCGACCGGCGACCTGTTCGAGGTCGACACCTACGCGTTCTCCGAGGCGGAGGCGGCTCCGTCGCTCGACGTCGCGGCGACGGCGTCGGTGCGGTGCATCGCCGGTAAGGCGTATGTCGCGGTGCAGGTGACGAACAACGACGAGACGGCCATCGCGGCCGACCTGTCGTCGTCGTTCGGCGCGAAGTCGATCGCCTCGGTCGCCGCCGGGAAGACCGCCTCGCACGTCTTCACCACCCGTCAGGCGAACCTGAGCGCCGGTGCGGTCGCGGTCACCGCGACGGCGACGGTCGCCGGGCAGGAGGTGCAGTCTCAGCTGGATGCCGCCTACCCGGCGCACTCCTGCGGCTGAGCCCACCGCCTCTCGGTGCGGGTCCCGCGCCCGCACCGAGGGGCATCCGGGCTGAGCCCACCGCCTCTCGGTGCGGGTCCTGCGTCCGCACCGAGAGGCATCCCGCGTTCCCGCGTGTCGATCGTGGTACGAGGTCCGCACCCGCGCCGACGCCCGCGCGTGCGCCCACCCCTGCCGAGACCGCATGTCTGCGGCGTCACTCGTCCGCGGCGTCGGCGAACGGGCGCGGTCCGGCATGTTGCGATCGGGTTGTACGTACAGACTAGACGATACGTACGTTACGCATTAGGCTGACATCGCCGCGGGAGGTCTCGCGGGCGGAGCGATCCGGCGTGCACGAGCGCGCGGCCTCCGTCACAGCACGCGGGAGGAACACCCATGCCTTTGGTCAGCGGACACGATGTCATCCGGGAATGCACGGATCGAGGGTTGGTCGCCGGAGCGTTCAACACCACCAACATCGAAACGACGATGGGCATCATCGACGCCGTCGAGCGAGTGGGGGTGCCGACGTTCATCCAGGTCGCGCCGACCAACGTCGCCCTCTCCGGCTACGAGTACATCTTCGACATGGTCGCGCGGCGTCTCGCCGAGACCGCGGTCCCCGTCGCGCTGCACCTCGACCACGGCAAGTCGCTCGACGCCGTCGAATCGGCCCTGGCCGCCGACTTCACATCCATCATGATCGACGCGTCCGAGGAGTCGTTCGAGGAGAACGTGGCCACCTCGGCGAGGGCGCGTGAGATGTGCGGGAGCGCCATCGCGCTCGAAGCGGAGCTCGGCAGCATCGGCGGCAAAGAGGACGACGTCGCACCCGAGTACGCCAGCACGACCGACCCCGCGCAGGTCGCCGACTTCGTGACCGCCGTCGGCTGCGACATGCTCGCCGTATCGGTGGGCAACGTGCACGGCTACGCACCGAACGCCCGCATCGACTTCGATCTGCTCGAGCGCGTGCGCGCGGCCAGCGCGGTGCCGCTCGTCATCCACGGCGGCTCCGGGCTCCCCGAGGAGCAGCTCGGTCGTCTCGCGGCGTTCGGCGTCGTCAAGGTCAACGTCGCCAGCGATCTGCGCAACGCGATGATCCGCAGTTTCGGCGAGGCATATGCGGCCAACCCGAACGAGAATTCCCTCATCCGGGTGTCCCTCGACGCCGTGTCCGCGATCGCCGAGGTCGTGGAGCGACGCATCCGCGTGCTCAACCCCTCCGTGTGACGCGCATGACCCCCACGATCACGGTCGACATCGGCACGACCAGCATCAAGCTGTGCGCGTTCGACGGCGACGGTTCCCTGCTGGCCGCGCACCGCGCCGACACCCCGACGATGACCGACGGCGTCGGTGCGGTCTACGACGTCGCGGTCCTCCTCGCCGAGATCCGCGGCTTCGTCGACGGACTGGATGCCGCGACCCGTCGTTCCGTGCAGCGGGTCGCCATCGCCGGAGTGGGGGAGTCCGGCGGCCTCGTCGCGCCCGACCTCACCCTCATGTCGCCGATGATCCTGTGGCACGATCATCGCGGCGCCGGGCTGCTCGCGCCCTTGAGCGACGACGATCGCGCGCGTGTTTACGCGGTGACCGGTCTGCCGGTCAACGCGAACTACGCGCTGTCCAAGGTCGCGTGGGCCCTCGGGCACGCCGACGGCGACACGGATCAGGCGCTCTGGCTGAACGTCTCGGAGTACGTGGCGGCGCGGCTGACGGGCCGCCGGTGGGCGGAGCCATCGCTCGCGAGCCGCACGATGGCCCTCGACCTCGGCACCCGCCGCTGGTCGCGCGAGGTGTGCGCCCTCCTGCGTGTCGATCCCGGGGTCTTCCCGATCCTCCGCCCCGCCGCGCAGGGCGTCGCGATGGACCCCGAGACCGCGCGGGAGTGGGGCCTCGACGAGGTCACCGTGCACGTGGCCGGCCATGACCACATGGTCGGCGGCGTGGGCGCCGACCTGCAGCCGGGGGAGATGCTCGACTCGACCGGGACCACCGAGGGGATCCTGACGCTCCTCGACCGCCCCCGACGCGATGCCGCGACGGCGGCGACCAGGGTGGCCGGAGGGCTCGCGTGCGACGGTGAGCGCTACACGCTCTTCGCCTCGATCCCCACCGGCGGCTCCGCCTTCGCCACGCTGCGGACGCTGCTCGACAGGGAGGCGGCGGACCTCGTCGCGCTCGTCGCCGATGCCCATCGTGCCTGGCTCGCGGGAGACGTCGACCTGGACCGCCTTCCCCTCGTGCTCCCGCGGTTCCGCGGCGGCCCTCCCCCCGAGAAGGATGCGAGCGCGCGCGGCGCGATCGCCGGCATCCAGACCGACACCACCTCGCTCGAGCTCGTGCTCGCCTGCTTCCTCGGGATGGTGCGGGAATTCGTCGACACCTGGGCCCTGTTCGATCGCCCCCTGGACCGGGTCAAGGTCATCGGCCCCGCGAGCGCCAACCCGCTCTGGTTGCAGCTGAAGGCCGATGCCCTCGGGGTGCCGGTCAGCGCCGCCGGGTTCCCCGAGATCGTCTCGCGCGGCGCGCAGGCGCTCGCCCACGGCGTCCGCCTCCCGTGGAGCGCGTCGCGTCCGCACGACGTGCAGCCCGACCCGCGGCGCACCGCCCTGATCGCCGCCTGGGGAGAGCGCACGGCCGCCCGGTGGGACCACCTGAAACGGATGCCGTCATGAGCGCCACCGATCCGACCACCGAACGAAAGGCGCAGCGATGAGGCTCGTCGCGGGAATCGACTCGTCCACGCAGAGTTGCAAGGTGACGGTGCGCGATCTCGACACCGGTGCGTGCGTCCGAGAGGGGTCGGCCCCCCATCCTCCCGAGACGATCGTCGATCCCGAGGTGTGGTGGACAGCGCTCCTCGCCGCGGTGGATGCGGCCGGGGGGATCGACGACGTGCTCGCCGTCTCGGTCAGTGGCCAGCAGCACACGCCGATCTTCCTCGACGTCTCCGGCGCCCCGGTGGCCTCCTCGCCGCTGTGGAACGACCTCGGCTCGCACCCGCACATGCTCGCCCTCAACGCCGAGCTCGGTCGAGACACGTGGATCCGCCGGACGGGCCTGCCACTCACCCTCTCCGACACGGTCGTGAAGGCCCGGTGGCTGCGCGACGAAGAGCCGGATGCCGCGGCCCGCACCGCCGCGATCGCCGTGGTGCACGATTGGCTCACCTGGCGGCTCCGCGGCTTCGGTCCCGGGACGGGCGGGGTCGACGAGCTGGTGACCGACCGCTCGGAGGCCTCGGGCACCGGGTACTGGTCGGGGGAGACGGGGGAGTACACCCGCGATCTGCTGCTCCATGCCTTCGGGCATGCGGTCGTGCTGCCCGAGGTCCTCGGCCCGCTCGACCGTGCCGGGGTCACGGCGGACGGCCTCCCCGGCATCCCACCCGGCATTCCGATCGGCGTCGGCAGCGGTGACAATGCCGCAGCGGCCCTCGCCCTCGGTCTCGCGGAGGGCGACGCGGTACTGAGCCTGGGGACCTCGGGCGTGGTCTACGCGCGCACCGCCGCCCCCGTGCACGACTACGCCGGGTACGTGTGCAGCTACGCCGATGCGACCGGCGACCACCTGCCGATCGTGGCGACGCTGAACGCCGCGCGCAATCTGCAGGTGGGGGCTGAAGTGCTCGGATGCTCGCACGACGAGCTGGCCGCGCTGGCGCTGTCCGCGCAGCCCGGCGCAGAGGGGCTGACGGTGCTGCCCTACTTCGAGGGGGAGCGGACGCCGGACCTCCCGCACGCGCGCGGGGCCGTCCTCGGCGCGAGCCTGCGCAACTTCACGCGCGCCAACCTCGCGCGGGCGATCGTGGAGGGGACGGTTGCGAGCCAGGTCGCGATGCTCGACGCGCTCGCCGCGTGCGGGGTGCGATCGCGTCGCCTCCTCGTGATCGGCGGGGCCGCGAAGAACCCTGCTGTCCAGCGCGTGCTTGCCGAGCTCGTCGACCTCCCTCTGGCGGTCCCCGCCCCCGATGAATACGTGGCGAAAGGCGCCGCGATGCAAGCCGCGGCGGCCCTGACGGGCGTATTCCCGGAGTGGCCCGCCGAGATCGTCGCGATGTCACCCGCGCCGCCCGCCCCGCAGATCGTGCGCCAGCATCACGAGGCGCAGATCGCCCTCGGCTACGTCGTCGGGAGGCAGCCGGCGCCCGCTCACGTCTGACCGTCGCCGATAGGGTCGATCTCGAGGGCGTCGGCCGCCCTCGACTTCCCGGGAGGACTCGACGGTGACCCTCAGTGCGCGTCTGCCTGTCGCCGTCGGCGTCGATGTCGGCAGTACGAACACGAAGGTCGTCGCCCTCACCGCCGAGGGCGCCGTGGTCGCCCGCGCGAGTCGACCCACGCGGCGCGCGGGTGCCGATCTGGCCGTCGACGCCGCCGCCCTGGTCGCAGCCATCGAGGACATGGTCGTCGAGGTGTGCGGCGACAGTCGCGTCATCCACGCACTGTGCGTCGCCGGCATCGGGGAGGACGGCGTGCTCGTGGACGACGAGCTGCGCCCGCTGACCCGGGCGCTGGCGTGGTTCGATCCGCGACGTCGCGACGAGTTCCGGCGCCTCCGGCCCCACCTGCGCGACGACGAGCGCTTCGACGTCGACACCGATGCCGTGCGCACACTCGTGGGGTGGCGCTGGGCCCGGTCTCAGCCGGGGGCCGGCAGGGCGTCCGCGTGGGTCGCCCTCACCGACCTGCCCGCCGTGACGTGGACGGGGCGCCCCTTCCTCAGCGACACGCTCGCGCCCCGGACCGCCGCCTGGCGCAGCGTCGATCGGCGATGGGTCGATGAGCGCGTGACCCTCACGCTCGGGGACGCGTCACTGCTGCCGCCCGTCCTGTCGACGGGCGAGATCATCGGCGAGATCACCTCGGGCGTGTGGGCGGAGGCCGGGGTGATCGCCACGGATGCGATCGCCGTCGTCGGCGGCCACGATCACCCCATCGGTGGCTGGGGCGTCCAGCTCATGGTGCCGGGGGCGGTGCTCGACTCCATGGGCACCGCCGAGGTCGTCGTGGCGCAATCGGCCGTGCCCCGCAGGCGCGGCGGCGACCACGTGGACGTCGCCCCCGGCATCCGTTCGACGGGCAGTACCCTGCTGCGCGTGGAGGAGCTGGCCCGGAACGTGCAGTGGGCCTCGCGCGACCCCGAGGTGGCCCGTGCCATCCGGCACCTGCTGATCGGCAGGGATGCTCCGCTGCCGCTGTGGGATTCGGGGTGGTTCACGCCTGGCGAGCGAGGCGGGGGCGAGCCGTCCTACGCGGGCGACGTGCCGGCCGACCCCCGGGTGCGGGCGTCGGCCGTGCTCGGGGCTCTCGCGGTCGCCGGGCGCGAGGCCATCCACGCGGTGCGGCGCGACGTGGGCGGGATCGCCGCGGTGCGGATGGCCGGGGGGTGGGTGCGCTCGCCGGGGTGGATCGCGTTGAAGTCCGCGGTCAACGGCATGCCGGCGGTGCCGGTGCTCGAACCGGAGGTGACGGCGGTGGGCGCGGCGCTGTTGGCCGCGACCGCGCGCGGGTGGCATCCGGATCCGGTCGACGCGCTGGGCGGTTTCGCGACCGGGATGCTGGGCTGAGCGTCAGCTGGCCGAGACGCTCACCTCGAGCGGGATGACGTCGGTGAGCACCCACGTCTCGTAGTAGTCGAAGCGCACGCCGTCGGCGGCCCACGACGTCGAACGTACGCGCAGGACGGGATGGCCGCTCTCGATCCCCATGTGCGCCGCGACCTCGGCGGGGGCGGCGAGGGCGTGGATGACCCGCTGCGCGCCGCTGCTGATGAACCCGGCCGTCCGTAAGTGGCTGTTGAGCGAGGCCGAGCCGTCGAGGACCCCCGGATCGCTCTCGAGGGTCTTCGCGACATCGCGGGGGAACCAGTTGGTGCTGAACATCGCGGTGCGGCCGTCGAGGGCCCTTACGCGTTCGAGGGCGAAGACCTGCGTGTCGGGTCCTACCCGCAGGGCGTCGGCCACGTGGGCGTCCGGCGAGATGTAGCCCGTACCGACGACCGTGGTGGTGATGCCCGTGCGCCCGTGGCGCAGCTGCGACTCGAGGAAGCCTTCCTGGATCGTCCACCCGGCTGTCTGGTCGGGGACGCTCGCGAACACGCCGCGGCGGGGGATGCGGTGGGCGTAGCCGTCGTTCTCGAGCTTCGTGAGGGTCTGACGCACGGTGGCGCGTGACAGGCCGAAATCCCGGCAGAGCTCGAGCTCGCTCGGCAGGCGTTCCTCCTCCGCGATGTCGCCCTGGGCGATGCGCTCGCGCAGGATGTCGTAGAGCTGCTCGTAATACGGCACGGGCGAGGCCCGTTCGATCGTGTGCGCCACGTGATCCCCCTCGTCGTCGTGCGCATCATCGCGCCTTCGTCGTACGTTTGGTTCCGACTGTACAGACGGTGCGGATACCCGATCCCGCGAACCCCCGCGCGAGTCGTCCTTTGCATCTTCCGGATGACGCTGTACATTCTGTACGTACAACACGTACGATACGGGCAGGGCTTCGGTCCTGTACAGCGACACCGCCATCAATCCAGAGGCTTCTGCACTTCAGAGAGGAAGTACGCATGCGAACTTCACCCATCACCGGACTCGCCCTCCTCGGCGCCGGCGCGCTGCTGCTCGCCGGGTGCGCGGGAGGCACCTCGACCACGGACGCCGGCGGGTCCGGCGACCCTGCCGACACCCCGCTGAGCTACTCGCAGCCCCACACCGACCCGTTCCAGAATGCCGAGAACGTCGGCTCGATGGAGCGCTTCGCGGAGCTCGGATACGCCACGATCCCGGCCACCAACGCCGACCGCGACGCCGCGCAGCAGATCACCGACATCCAGACGCTCATCAACAAGGGCGCCAAGGGCCTGGTGATCTCCGTGGGCGATGCCGACGCGATCGTGCCCGCCATCGAGTACGCCAACGACTCCAGCGTCCCGATCGTCGCGATCGACGAGGCGCCCGCCTCGGGCAAGATCGCGATGATCGTGCGCGCCGACAACGTCAAGATGGGCGCGCTCGCGTGCGAGGAGATGGGCAAGCGCGTCGCCGCCGACGCCGTCGTCATCACGCTCGACGGCGACCCCGTCACCTCGAACGGTCGCGACCGCACGAACGGCTTCAACGACTGCATGGCCGCGAACTACCCGGGCGTCAAGCTCGTCAACGTGGCGACCGAGTGGGACCCGGCGAAGGCGGCATCCGGCATCGAGACGGCCCTGAACCAGTACGGCAACGTCGCGGGCATCTACAACCAGAGCGACGCGACCTTCTTCCCGACGATCCTCGACACGCTCAAGTCGGCGGGCAAACTCGTCGCGGCCGGCGAGTCGGGCCACATCGTGCAGGTCTCGGTCGACGCGAGCCCCATGGCCATGACCGCGATCCGCGACGGATGGCTCGATGCCGCCGTGGCCCAGCCCATGACCGACTACATCGACTACGGCGTCGAGTACCTCACCCGTGCCATCAAGGGCGAGACCTTCGAGGCGGGCGAGACCGACCACGGCAGCACCATCGAGGAGCGCAACGGCAACCTCGTCGACCTGCTGCCCACCCCCGTCGTGACCAAGGACAACGTGGAGGACCCGGAGCTCTGGGGCAACAAGCAGTTCGCCCTCGACGCCTTCGGCGCCACCAAGTAATCGGCCACCACCCCTGCGAGACGGAGACGTCATGACCACCCCATCGACCACCGTGCCCGCCATCCAGATCGACGGCGTCAGCAAGACCTACGGTGCGACGAAGGCGCTGCAAGACGTCTCCGTCTCGATCCTCCCCGGCCAGGTCCACGGCCTGATCGGGCGCAACGGCGCGGGCAAGTCCACGCTGCTGCGGATGATTACGGGCCTGGAGACGCCGGATGCCGGGACGGTGTCGTTCTTCGGCGAGGCCGCACCCCCGGCATCCGACCCGAAGGCCTGGCAGCAGCGCGTCGCCTGCGTGTACCAGCGTCCCTCGGTGTTCGCCAACCTGACCATCGCCGAGAACCTCTTCGCCGGGCGGTTGCCCACCGCGGGGGCGCGAGTGTCGTGGGGGCGGATGCAGTCGGAGGCGGAGCGCATCCTCGACGAGTGGAACATCCGGCTCGACCCCAAGATGCTGCTCGCCGACGCCCCGATCGAGGAGCGGCAGATGCTCACGATCGCCAAGGCGCTCGAAGCGGGCACGCGGATCGTCCTGCTCGACGAGCCCACCGTTCAGCTCGAGGGCGGAGCCATCCGTCGCCTGTTCGACAAGGTGCAGGAGCTGCAGCAGGCCGGCGTGACGTTCGTGTTCGTGTCGCACTTCCTCCGCGAGGTCACGGCGATCTGCGACTCGGCCACGGTGCTGCGCGACGGCCGGCTGCTGTGGTCGCGAACGGGCGACGACATCCGCTCCGACGACCTCGTCGACGCTCTCCTGGCCGGACAGGAGCAACGTCGCCACCGCGCCGAGAACACCGCCCCCACCGGTGAGGCGGGCACGGCGGTGGAGCTGCGCGGGGCGACCGATCGCGAGGGCGCCTTCACCGACGTGACCCTTTCGGTCGCACCGGGCGAGCTCGTCGCCATCGGTGGCGTCGGCGGATCGGGCAAGTACTCCGTGGGTGAGGCGATCGCCGGGCTCCGCGCTCTCGGTTCGGGCGAGGTCGTCGTAGCCGGTGCCGCGATCCGCACCGGCGACGTCAAGGCGAGCCAGCGCGCGGGCGTCGGATTCGTCCCGGCCGACCGTCACCGCGACGGGTACGTCCCCCAACTGAGCGTCGCCGAGAACATGACCATGGGCGTCATGGACCAGCTGGCCCCGCGGGGATTCTTCTCGCCGCACCGTCAGACCGAGATGTCGCGCACCCTCATCGCCGACGTCGCCCTCGTGCCGCCGAACCCGAAGCTCGCCGTGTCCGGCCTGAGCGGCGGCAACCAGCAGAAGGTCGTGCTGGCCCGGGCGCTCGCGCGCAGCCCACGAGTGCTCGTGCTCATCTCGCCCACCGCGGGCGTCGACATCGCCGCCAAGGACGCGATCTACGGCCTGATGCTGCGGGCGCTCGCCGACGGCGTCGCCGTGATCCTCATCTCCGATGACGTGGAGGAACTGCTCGTCAGCCCCCGCGTCCTCATCATGCGCGAGGGACGGATCTCGTCCGAGCTCGCCGATCCCACCGAAGAAGACATCGTTCGAGCCATCGAAGGCCTGGAGTGAACACCGTGCGAACCACCGTCGTCAGAACCCCCGTCAGCACCCCCAACCCGGTCGTGCGCACCGTCGTGAAGAACGTGCGCGAACTGAGCGTCCTCCCCGGGCTCATCATCGTCGCGATCGTCGGCGCGATCGTCAGCCCCGCGTTCCTCTCGGCGGCGAACCTCACCCTGATCCTGCGCCAGTCGGCCGAACTGGGCATCGTCGTGATCGGCCTGACCTTCATCCTCATCACCGGCAAGCTCGACATCTCGCTCGAGTCCACGGTGGGACTGGCACCCATGGTCGCGGCGTGGCTCATGGTGCCCGCGGTGATGGGGGGACTGGGGTCGGAGGTCGGCCCGGGCGTCGCGATCCTGGCGACCCTCGCCATCGGTGTAATCATCGGGTTGATCAACGGCTTCCTAGTCGTGAAGGTCAAACTCGATCCATTCATCGTCACCCTCGCGATGCTCATCCTGTTGCGTGGCATCACCCTCGGTATCAGCCAGGGCAAGACCCTGGCCGGACTCCCCGAGGCCTTCCGCTACGTCGGTTCGGCCCGGTGGGCCGGCATCCCCGCCGCCATCTGGATCACCGGCATCCTGTTCCTCGTGGCCGGCCTCGTGCTGCGCTACACGGCCTGGGGCCGGGCGCTGTACGCCATCGGTGGCAACGCCGACGCCGCCCGCGCCGCCGGCATCCGCGTGGACGCCGTCCTCATCACGGCCTTCGTCGTGGCCAGCGCCCTCGCCGCCTTCGCCGGCATGATGCTCGCGGGTCGTCTCGCCTCGGTCACGAGCGGTATGGGCGACAACCTCATCTTCAGTGCCCTGGCGGCCGCCGTCATCGGCGGCGTGCAGCTCAACGGCGGGCAGGGCCGGATCGTCGGGGCGCTTCTGGGCGTGCTGCTGCTGGGTACCCTGACCAACGTGCTGACGCTCGCGGGCGTCCCCACCTTCTGGATCAACGCCGTCTACGGCGCGGTCATCCTCCTCGCGCTGCTGATCGGGCGCTGGGGCGGCCGTACCTCCACCCACTGAGCCCGTCCGGCGCAGAAAGGACCATCCATGTCGGATTTCCGTGAGATCAGTTCCACCGTCGTCGACGAGTTGGGGGAGGTGTTCCGCCGGGTCCCCCTCGATCAGATCGACGCCGCGCTCGACGCGCT
Organism: Microbacterium proteolyticum; assembly: GCF_014192415.1. Classification (GTDB taxonomy): domain Bacteria; phylum Actinomycetota; class Actinomycetes; order Actinomycetales; family Microbacteriaceae; genus Microbacterium; species Microbacterium proteolyticum. The sequence continues at coordinate 641,195 of NZ_JACHXY010000003.1, read as the reverse complement.
CGAGAAGCACCAGCGCATCTTCGTCCTCGGTATCGGCCGTGAGGGTCTCGGGTCGAAGGCGTTCGCGATGCGCTTGACCCACTTCGGCAAGACCGTGCACTGGGGTTGGGACGACACCACGCCCGCCGTCACCGCCGACGACCTGTTCATCATGCCCTCGGGTCCGGCGAACATCCCGCACCTGCATTACATCGCCGAGCAGGTGAAGAAGACGGGTGCGACTCTCCTGGTGGCCACGGCCGTGCCCGACGGTCCCACCGCGCAGCTCGCCGACATCGTGCTGACCGTCCCGGCTCACACCTACGGCGCCGACGACCCGAGCGCTCTCGTGCCGACGATCCAGGCGATGGGGAGCCTCTTCGAGCAGTCGCTCTGGATTTTCTGGGACGTGCTGTACCTCATGCTCGTTCGTCGCACGGGGGCGAAGTTCGACGATCTCGTCGCGCGCCACCGCAACTTCGAATGACCCGCCCGGATGCCCCGGCCCCGTTAGAGAGGGGCCGGGGCATCCGGCTTTCGTGCCAATGTCGGGGCGAAGGGCCCGGGTGTGGGGGATGCCGGCGATCCGCCGAGCCGACGTCGTCCTACACATCCCGGCAGCCCCGCTAGGGTGCGCCGGGGACCGCGCGGGGAGCGGGTCCATGTCGCGCAGCATCCGCCGATCGCAGACGCGTCCCGCCGTGTCGGGGAATACTGCGCGAGCATCGCTCGTTCCCCCGGATCCACTCGATTCGATCGGAAGAACGCTCTTGACTGATTCCTCACACGCCCTCGTGGTCGGCGCGACCGGTATCGCCGGCGGTGCCCTCCTCGACCGTCTCTCCGACGACGGGTGGGCGGTGACGGCCCTGTCCCGGCGGCCCGGCGCGGAGCGTCCCGGTGTGACCTGGCGATCAGCCGATCTGCGTTCGCCCGAGGCGTTGCACCGCGCCCTGCGAGGCATCCCGATCACCCACGTGTTCTTCACCGCCTGGTCGCGGCAGGACACCGAGGCCGAGAACATCGCCGTCAACGGCGGCATGGTGCGCGACCTCCTGGCGGCGCTGGCCGACGCTCCGGTGCGCCACGTCGCGCTGATGACGGGATTGAAGCATTACCTCGGCCCCTTCGAGGCATACGGACAGGGAGAGATGCCCGACACCCCGTTCCACGAGGACGAGCCTCGACTCGATGTCGACAACTTCTATTACGCCCAGGAGGACGAAGTCTTCGCGGCCGCCGAACGGCAGGGCTTCAGGTGGTCGGTCCACCGCTCGCACACGGTGTTGGGCCACGCGGTCGGGAATGCGATGAACATGGGCCTCACGATCGCCGTCGCCGCGGCCATCAGCCGTCACACCGGTCGGTCGTTCATCTTCCCCGGGAGTGAGACGCAGTGGAACGGCCTCACCGATGTGACCGACGCCGACCTGCTCGCGAACCAGATGGTGTGGGCGAGCACTCACCCCGAGGGTGCCGATCAGGCCTTCAACACGGCCAACGGCGACGTGTTCCGCTGGCGGTGGATGTGGCCGCGCATCGCGGCCGACCTCGGTGTGGAGGCCGAGGGCTTCGACACCTCACCTCGACCGTTCGAGCAGCAGATGGCCGACGCGGCACCGGTATGGGCCGCGATCGTCGAACAGCACGGACTCATCGAGCCCGACATCACGCGTGTCGCCTCGTGGTGGCATACGGATGCCGATCTCGGCCGCGACATCGAGGTGATGACCGATATGTCGAAGAGTCGTCTCGCCGGCTTCGTCGAACATCACCGCACGCGCGACTCGTTCACGCGCCTGTTCGAACGGTACCGCGCCGCGCGTCTGATCCCCTGAGCGGGTGCTCCCTCGGGTCGCGGACGGGCGAACTCACAACCGCTGGCCCAGCGCCCACAGCCGGTCCGCGCGCCCCGAGATCGCCTCCGACAGCGCCAACGCCTGCGCATCGGTGAGGGATGCCACGTAGTCGACGATTCCGCGGGAGCGGGCGAGCGTCTCGGCCTCGGCATCCGACGGCCGCCGTCCGGCGGGCAGGGCGGCGTACTGCTCGCGGGCGAGGGCGATGAGCTCGCGCAAGCGCCGCGGGGTGCGCGCGCGATCGCGGTCGTCGTCGAGCCACTCGTCGAGGGCGCGCACCGAGCGGGCGAGGATGCGGCTCATGCCGCGCTGCTGGATCGCGAGGTCGGGGCGGCTCAGCACGAAACGCTTGTGGACGAACTTCAGCACCTCCACGTGGTGCCACGCCCACGGTGACAGCACCACGGGACCGGCGCGCGGGGTGTCGAGCGGCCGCAGCCGCGCCGACTCCTGGAACCGCCGGATCCACCGGTCGGTGAAACCTGCGAGCCGGCGTTCGGCCGTGAGGGAGCCGTCGAAGGGTCGGGCGAGCAGGTCGGTGACCATCTCGGCATCCACGTCGCTGACGGCGTCGAGGAAGGCTTCGTCGTCGGCGATCCACGGGTCGTCGCGGCGCATCTTGCGGCGCAGGCGCTCCAGGCCCGCGCCGGGGGCGAGCTCGGCGCGCACCTCGGCGTCGTCGCGCGAGCGCCATTCGAGCACGTCGTCGAGCCAGCCGCGGAACTCCGCCGCGATGGGCGCGTGATCCAAGATGCCGGCGCGGTAGAAATCGTCGACGTCGTGCACCGAGTAGGCGATGTCGTCGGCGAGGTCCATCACGGCGCCCTCGATGCTCTGGCGCAGGGGCTCGGCATCCACCCCCTGCCGGGCCTCGGCGAGGTCGGCGAGATCCAGGTCGTACGCCGAGTACTTGTGCACGCTATACGCGCCGTCGGAGGAACGACGGATGCCACGGGGCGCGCCGATCCGCTCGATCTCGGTCGCCTCGACCGACGGTGCCCACGGATATTTCGCCGATGCCGAGCGCACCGCGGCGGTGAGGTTGAGCCCGCGCGGCGCGTTCTCGACCACGTCGAGCGCGGTGAGGATGCGGTACGTCTGTGCGTTGCCTTCGAACCCGTCGGCGAGGCCCAGCTCGGTGCGGGCGAGACGGTCGAGCGTCGACTCGCCGAGGTGACCGAAGGGCGGGTGCCCCAGGTCGTGCGCGTAGGCGGCGGCCTCGACGACGGTGGCGTTGCACACCTCGCCTTCCCCCGCGCGGCGCGACCGGGTGTTGAGCTGCAGGGCGACGACCCGCGCGATCGCGCTGACCTTGAGCGTGTGGGTGAGGCGGTTGTGCACGGGCGCCCCGCCGATCGAGGGCGACACCACCTGCGTCACGGCCGAGAGCCGTGAGAAATACGGCGAGAACTGGATGCGCTCCAGATCGATCGACCACGGATCGGCGCGGGCGTCGTCGCGATCGGGGAAGACACGGGATGCCGGGTTCTGGACGGTGCCGCGGGCGCCGGGGTTCTCGCCGGCCGGCGTGGAGGCGCCGGCGTCCGCGGCCGGGGGAGCGGTCTCGTCTTGAAGTGTCATCGGGTCCTTCCGCGGCGGCGATGGCGTCTGTCAACGCTAACGCGGATGGGGCGGGTGGTCACCGCGCCGTCGCGCTCTGCCGGCGTCGCGGCCTCGCGTGCATACGCCGCGCCGCCTCAGCCCCGCCGCACCTCCACGTCGACCACGCGCGCATCGCTCACGCTCAGCTCGTACACCGGGCCGGTGATCCGCAGCGGCACAGCGGCATCCACCGACGCGCACGAGGACCCGAGCCGCAGTTCGACCTCGCCCGGCTCGACGACGCGACGCATCGCGCGATCGGTGTACGCCAGGCGTGACGCGGGAACGGTGAGACGCACCTCCGCGGTCTCGCCGGGCTCGAGCTCGACGCGTGCGTACGCCGCGAGCGCGGCGACGGGCCGCGTGACGCTCGCCACGGCGCGGTGCGCGTAGACCTGCACCACGTCGGCTCCGCGCACGGCTCCCGTGTTCGTCACGCGGGCGGTCACGGTGAACGCGTCACCCGCGCGGACCTCGGCGACGGATGCCGACTCGCCGGCGCCCACCCCGTCCACCCGCAGCTCTTCGCGGGCGAACGTCGTGTACGACAGCCCGAAGCCGAACGGCCGTACGGGCGTCGGGTCGGTGCTCGTCACGCCCGAGGGCCCGCCCAGCAGCGGGTGCAGGTAAGAGTACGGCTGCGACCCGGCGGAGCGGGGGAGCGAGACGGGCAGACGGCCCGAGGGCGTGGCATCCCCCGCGATGAGGGATGCGAGCGCGGGCGCCCCCTCCTCACCGGGGAAGAACGCCTGCAGCACCGCGGCGGGACCGTCGGCGGTGTCGAGCGCCCAGCTCAGGGCGTACGGACGCCCGGTCAGCAGCACCAGCACCACCGGGGTGCCGGTCGCGACGACCGCCTCGACGAGCTGACGCTGTACGCCGGGCAGATCGAGGGAGTCGGCGTCGTTGCCCTCGCCGACGGTGCCGCGGCCGAAGAGCCCGGCGCGGTCGCCGACGACGACGATCGCGACCTCGGCCTCGCGGGCCGCCGCCACCGCGGCGTCCATGCCCGAGAGGTCCGCATCCTCCACCTCGCAGCCGAGGGCGTACGACGCGTCGCCGAAGCGCGCCGTCAGGGCGTCGCGCACGGTCGGCATCGACAAGCCCAGCGGTACCCCCGGGTGATGTGCGAGCACGTGATTGGCGAACGAGTAGCAGCCCATCAGCGCGTCGGTGCTGTCGGCGTTGGGTCCGATGACCGCGATCCGACGCCCCGGGGCGAGGGGCAGGACGCCGTCGTTGCGCAGCAGCACGACCGACTCCTCCGCGAGGCGGCGGGCCAGCGACCGGTGCTCGGCGTCGTCGAGGTCGATCGAGGTCGGGGGCTGCGAGAAGTCTGCGTCGAGCAGACCGAGCTCCTCCTTCTCGGCGAGCACGCGGGCGACGGCGCGATCGACCACGGCTTCGGGGAGGGCTCCGGATGCCACCCGCTCGGCCAGGTGCGGATATGCGTCGGGTCCGGGCAGTTCCACGTCGATCCCCGCCTCCAGTGCGAGTTGCGCCGCTTCGCCGAGGGAGCCGGCGACGCCGTGCATCGAGCGCAAGAACTCCACGGCGAAGTAGTCGGACACGACGGTGCCGTCGAAACCCCAGCGGCGGCGGAGGAGGTCGGTCAGCAGCTCCGGGTCCGACGCCACGGGCACCCCGTCGATCTCCGCGTACGAGTTCATGATGCTGCGGACCCCGCCGTCGCGCACGGCCATCTCGAACGGCGGCAAGAAGACGTCCTGCATCTCGCGTCGGCCCGCCGAGACGGGGGCGTGGTTGCGTCCGGCACGCGAGGCGGAGTACCCCACGAAGTGCTTGAGCGTCGCGTGCACGCCCGCCGCCTGCAGGCCGCGCACGTACGCGGTGCCGATCGTTCCGACGACGTACGGATCCTCGGCGATGCATTCGTCGACGCGGCCCCACCGTGCGTCGCGCACGACATCGAGCACCGGCGCGAGTCCCTGATGCACGCCGACCTCGCGCATGGAGCGGCCGATGGCGGATGCCATGAGTTCCACGGCATCCGGGTCGAACGACGCGCCCCAGGCGAGAGGTGTGGGGAACGTCGCCGCCTGCCAGGCGGCGAAGCCCGTCAAGCACTCCTCGTGGACGAGAGCGGGGATGCCGAGACGGGTCTCGGTCTGCAGGCGTCGCTGCTCGCCCCACAGCCACTCCGCGCGCTCGACCGGGTCGACGGGTCGCGTGCCGTAGACGCGGGTGAGATGGCCGAGGCCGTGCACCGTGGCATCCGTGTAGGCGGTGGTGGTGACCTTCTCGCCCGAGAGGGGCGCGACGACCTCGTCGCCCTGATCGACCCAGTAGCCGACGAGCTGCGCCAGCTTCTCGTCGAGGGTCATCTCGGCGACGAGCGCCTGCACCCGGGGGGAGACCCCGGGGGTGAGGGCAGCACCGACGGCGGTGTCGTTCATGGTCATGGTCGATCAGCCCTTCACGGCGCCGGTGAGGCCGCCGACGATGCGCCGCTCGAACACGCTGAAGAACAGCAGAGCGGGGATCATGGACAGCGAGGTGAATGCGAGCACGCGCGCGGTGTCGACGGAGTACTGCGACGCGAAGGCCTGTGTACCCAGCGGCAGCGTGTACGCGGCTTCGTTGTTGAGGATGAACAGCGGCAGCATGTACGAGTTCCAGCTGTTGACGAAGGCCAGGATGCCGACCGTCACGACCGCGGGCACGGCGAGCGGCAGCACCATGCGCCAGAAGAACCCGAGGCGGCCGAGGCCGTCGATGGATGCCGCTTCCTGCAGCTCCTGCGGGATGGCGGCCAGGAACGGCGACAGGATGATGATCGTCAGCGGCAGCGCGAAGGCGATCTGCGGCACGATGACGCCCGCCAGCGAGTTCGTCAGTCCGAGGTTGCGCACCAGGATGTACAGCGGCGTGATGGCGACGGTCATCGGGAACATCAGGCCCGCCGTGAACAGCGCGTACAGGGCGCCGCGTCCGCGGAACCGGTAGCGGGCCAGGGCGTACGCCGCCATCATCCCCAGCGCCACGACGAACAGGGTCGTCGCGACGGCGGCGATCGCGGAGTTGCCGACCTGGCCCCAGAAGACGCCGCTGGCGAGGACGTCGGCGTAGTTCTGCCAGTTCCACACGGTCGGTAGGCCCGCGGGGTCGACGGTGATCTCGGCGTTGGAGCGGAACCCGCCGAGGATGATGTAGACGACCGGCGCGAGCATCATGCCGATCAGCAGCAGGGCGACGAAGCCGACGACCACGGACGAGCGGCGACTCGCCCCGGCAGGACGCCGGCGCGGCGCCTTCGGTGCGATGAGCGTGGCGGTTGCGGTCATTTCGAGCCTCCCGTGAGGGCGCCGGCCGTGTCTCGCCGCAGCACGAAGCGCTGGTAGACGAGGGCGACGGCGAGCGAGATGAGGAACATGACCACGGCCACGGCGCTGCCGTAGCCGAAGCTGCCGGCGTTGCGGCCGTTCGCGACCATGTACGTGGCCATCGTCGAGGTGCCGGCGGTCGAGGCGACGTACTGCCCCCAGATGATCCAGACGAGGTCGAACAGCTGCAGCGAGCCGATGATCGACAGGAACGCCCAGATGCGGATGGTCGGTCCCATGAGCGGCAGCACGATGTGCCGCTGGATCTGCCAGTAGGAGGCGCCGTCGATCGCGGCCGCTTCGCTGAGCTCCTCGGGGATTCCCTGGAGGCCGGCGAGGAAGAGGATGACGGCGAAGCCGATGTACTTCCACGTGATGATGATCAGCAGCGTCCAGATCGCCAGGGCGGGGTCGGAGATCCAGTCGGCGCGGAGGGAGCCGAGACCGATCTTCTCCAGCGCCCCGTTGAGCGCTCCGCCGGACTGGAGCAGGAGGCCCCAGCCGAGACCGACGACGACCTCGGAGATGACGTAGGGCACGAAGATCAGCACGCGGATGAGCGACTGCGCGCGCATCTTGCGGTTCAGCAGCAGCGCGAGCCCGAGGGCGAGGGGCCCCTGGAGCACGAGCGAGCCGACGACGATGAACGCGTTGTGGCCGAGCGCCTCATGGAAGGCGGGGTCGGTGAGGATCGTGACGTAGTTGCGGATGCCGACGAAGTCGACCGGTGTGCCGAAGCCCGACCAGCTGTAGAAGCCGTAGTAGGCGGCGAGCGCGACCGGCAGGATGACGAACGAGACGAAGACGACGAGGGCAGGCCCCAGCAGGATCGCGAGTTCGCCGCGGATACGCCAGTTCTCACGGCGCCGCCGCACGGGCGGCCGCCCGGCCGAGGCGACGCGAGCGGCGTCGTCCCCGACCGGGCGGTCCACCCCGGCCGTTGTCGCCTGGGAGGCGAGTTGACTGGTCATGTGCGGTGTCCTCAGGAGCGGGCGGCGGCCGCGTTGACGCCGTCGACGATGTCCTGCGGGCTGCCCTTGCCGGCGAACATGTCGACTACGGCGACGTTGAGCGCATTGCCGATGTTCTGGCCGTAGAGGGTGTCCAGCCACACCGAGACGTAGGGCGCGTCGGTGTAGGCCTGCAACGCCGACTGCAGGGCGGGCGTGGTGACGGCACCGGTCGCCTCGCTCGAGGCGGGGATCGTCTGGAAGGCGTCGGCGTAGCGCTCCTGGTTCTCCTGGTTGACCACGAAGTTCAAGAAGTCGGTGCACTGCGCCGGAGCGTTGACCCAGCACGAGTACCCGTCGACGCCGCCCATGATCGCGCCCTCTTCGCCGTCACCGCCGGGGACCTCGGGGAACGGGAACCAGCCGAGGTCGGCGAGCGGCTGCTCGTCGGGGGTGAGCGAGGCGATCACGCCGGGGTTCCACGCGCCCATCAGCTCCATCGCCGCCTGGTGATTGGCGAGCAGGCCGGCCGACGAACCGGCGCCCTGCTGGGCGGCGGTGGTGAGGAAGCCTTCGTTGAACGGCTGCGTCGCGAGGAACGACTGCAGGTTCTCGCCTGCGTCGAGCCAGCAGGGGTCGTCGAAGCTGCGGGTCTCGGCCGCGGCATCCAGGACGTCCTTGGCACACGCGCGCAAAGCGAAGTTGTAGTACCACTGCGCAGCGGGCCACGCGTCCTTGGCGCCCACGGCGATGGGGGCCACGCCGGTCGCGCGGATCTTCGTGTTCGCCGCTTCGAGGTCGGAGATGGTCGCGGGAGCCGCGGTGACACCGGCGGCGGTCAGCAGGTCCTGGGAAGTGAAGATCCCCGAGGGGAGCACGGCGACGGGCATGCCGTAGTTCTTGCCGTCGACCTCGAACGCGCCGAGCGAGGCGCCGAGCACCGTCTTCGTCTCGGGCGAGATCTTGTCGGTGAGGTCCATGGCCTGACCTGCCTCGACCATGTCGGCGAGCTTGCCGCCGCCCCGCGCCAGGAACAGGTCGGGGGCGTCCCCGGAGTTCAGGGCGGTCTGGAGTTTGCCGTCCAACTCCTCGTTCTGCAGAGCCTGGATCTCGATCGTGACGCCGGGGTTCGCTTCTTCGAAGGCGGCCGCGGTGTCTTCCCAGTACTGCTTGCCGTCGCCGGTGGTGGAGTTGTGCCAGAGCGTCAGAGTGACCGAGCCGTCGGCGTTCTGGCCGCTTCCGCCACCGGCGCAGCCGGCGAGGGTGAGGGTGCTGGCGACGGCGAGGGCCGTTCCGGCGAGGATCGTGCGCGTTTTCATGTGATTCCCGTTTCTCTTCGTCGAGGTGCGTCCGCGGGGGAGCGTCGGTGGTGAGCGGCGGCGGTGCCGTCTCGCGGGGCGGTGCCGTGTCCCCGGGTCTGAGCAGTGTGACCCGGCGCGAGAGGGTCGTCAAACGTTTTCGAAAATGTTTTCCACGCTAGGGTCGGGTTCCATGACGCGACGATCGACCATCCACGACGTCGCCGCCGCGGCCGGTGTCTCGGTCGCCACGGTGTCGAAGGCGGTGAACGGCCGCTACGGGGTCGCGCCCGCGACGGTGGAGAAGGTCCTGGATGCCGTGCGGTCGCTCGGCTACGAATCCAGCCTCGTCGCCAGCAGCATGCGGTCCCGGCGCACCGGCGTGATCGGGGTGCTGGTGGCCGACATCGAGCCGTTCTCGGCCGAGATCCTCAAGGGCGTCGGGGGAGCGCTGTCCGGCACCGGGTACGACCTGCTCGCCTACACCGGTGCACGTCGAGACGGCGAAGGGTGGGAGCGACGCTCGCTCAGTCGGTTGAGCGGCACCCTGATCGACGCGGCCATCATCGTGACGCCCACCGTCGTCAACGTCGCCGGGGAGGTGCCGATCGTCGCGATCGACCCGCACACGGGCCGCGGCGACGTGCCCACCGTCGAGTCCGACAGCTACACCGGCGCTCAGCAGGCGGTCCACCATCTCGTGCAGCTCGGTCACCGCCGCATCGGCTTCATCGCCGGACGCCCCGACCTGCATTCGGCGGTGGCGCGGGCCTCGGGCTATCGCGCGGGACTGGCGGCCGCCGGCATCCCGTTCGATGCGTCCCTCGTCGGCGTCGGTCGCTACGAGCAGGACGTGGCGCGCGAGGCCGCCGACGGGATGTTGGCGCTCGCCGACCCGCCGACCGCGGTGTTCGCGGCGAACGACCTCTCGGCGCTGTCCATCGTGGATGTCGCCCGCGGGCGGGGGCTGCGCGTACCGGACGATCTGTCGGTGGTCGGCTTCGACGACGTACCCGAGGCGGCACGCGCCCAACCCGGGCTCACGACGGTGCGCCAGCCGATGAAGCGCCTCGGAGCCGAGGCCGTGCGGATGGTGCTCGCCCTCCTTTCCGGCGAGGACCTGCCCGAGACGCACATCAAACTGCCCACCCGTCTCGTCGCGCGGGGGACGACAGCGCCGCCGCGCGGACGCTGAGCCGGCGCCGCGCCGGGGTGCCGGCATCCGGTGACCTCCGGAGACCTCGGACGCTCCGCCGGATGTCGGCTCCGCCCGGGGGCGCACGGTGAGGTGTGGCGCGCGCCGGGCACGTTCGCCGCCCCCGCCACGGCGTCCGCGCGGTCGGCCGGGCGACGTGTCGTCGCCACTCGGCGGGGTGGGCGGCCGGGCATGCGCCCCGAGACCCCGCGGCTCCGGTACCGTCGAAGAATGCCTACCGCGAGCAGCAAAGACGACGAGGTCGACCTCCTCATCGACGCCTGGTCGCAGCTGCTGCCCGAGGTCGATCTGACGCCCCTCGACGTGATGTCGCGCCTGCGCCGCGCGGCCTTCCACCTGTCGAAGCTGCGCGCCAAGGCCTTCGCGAGCGCCGGCATCGCCGTGTGGGAGTTCGACGTGCTCGCCGTCCTCCGCCGCGCGGGCACCGAGCTCAGCGCGACGCGTCTGATCGCGGCCACGATGATCGGCAGCGCGGCCATGACCAACCGCCTCGACAAGCTCGCCGAGCGCGGTCTCGTGCACCGTCGCCCCAATCCGTCGGACGGCCGCGCGATCCTCGTCGCGATCACCCCCGAGGGCGTCAAACGGGTGGATGCCGCGATGACCGAGCTCGTGCGCCTCGAGGCCGACGCTCTGCGCGACGTCAGCCGCGGCGACCAGGCCCTGCTGGCGAGTGCCCTGCGCGTGCTCGCCGCCGGCGAGACGCACGAGGCGTGATCGACCTCGCCGACTCCCTCGCGCGACACCCGGTCGTGCTCGACGGTGGACTCGGCACCCTGCTCGAGGCCCGCGGCAATGACGTGACCTCGTCACTGTGGTCGGCGCGGGTGCTGCGCGACGACCCCGACGAGATCCGCGCGGCCCACGCCGCGTTCGCCGATGCGGGGGCCGAGGTCGTCATCACGGCCTCTTACCAGCTGGGTTTCGACGGGCGGATCCCGGATGCCGACGTCGAAGCGCTCCTGACGCGCTCGGTGTCGCTCGCGCGAGAGGCCGCCGACGTCGTGGTCGCGGCATCCGTGGGTCCGATCGGCGCCCTCCGCGCCGACGGCAGCGAGTACACCGGTGACTACGGATGGACGGTCGAGCAGCTGCGTGAGGCGCACCGCCGCCGGCTGCACGTTCTGGCCGCCGCCGGGGCAGACCTCCTCGCCGTCGAGACGATCCCCTCGCCGCTCGAGGTCGAGGCGCTGGCGCTGGAGCTCGACGACCTCGGGGTCCCCGCGTTCGTGAGTCTGTCCGCTGACAGCACGGGGTTCACCGCTCCCGGCTCGCGTGCCGCGGCCCTGCGCGTCGCGGCATCCGTTCCCGGGGTGATCGCGGTGGGCGTCAACTGCTGCGCGCCCGCGACGGTGCTGTCGGCGCTCGCCGAGGTGCCCGGCATCCCCTCGGTCGCTTACCCGAACACGGGTGAGCGGTGGGACGCCGCCACCCGCACCTGGCACGGCGCCGCCGCCCCGCTGGCCGAGGCCGCCCCGGCGTGGGTCGCGGCGGGCGCACGGCTGGTCGGCGGCTGCTGCCGCTCCACCCCCGCCGACATCGCCGCGATCGCCGCAGCTCTCCGCTGACCCCCGTCCCGCGTGGCCTCCGTGGCACCGCTCTCCGCTGACCCCCGTTCCGCGTGGCCTCCGTGGCACGGGCCTGCGTCGCCAGGATGCACAACGCAGGAATTCCGTGCTGCCGGTGCCGGCCGAGCCCGTGCCCGCACGGTCACGCGGCCGGATCTCCTGCGTTGTGTCGCCATGCCGCCGGTGACCGGTGCCGCGCTCGGCGTGCCGATGCCGTCGTCCTCTCGGACACAACGCAGGACTTCCCGGCACCACGGCCCGTCGCTTTGCACCCGTTCCGCGCCGAAGGCGGAATCTTCCTGCGTTGTGGCGCCCCGCGCCGGCGACGGCCGCGTACGGTTCAGTCGAAGTCCGCCGCGACCGCGTTGCGGTGGTACTCGAAGATGATGCTCGTGCGCGTGGATGCCACGCTGTGGCGCGCGGAGAGATGGTCGACGACGAAGCGGCGCACGGCCGAGGAGTCGTCGACGGCGATGTGCACGAGGAAGTCGTCGGCCCCGCCGAGGAAGAACAGTTGGATGACGTCGGGATGCCGGCGTACGTCGTGCGCGAAGGCGCGGATGCTCTCCTGCCGCTGGCCGGGACGCAGGGTCACCCCCACGATCGCCTGCAGCCCGCGTCCCAGGCGGCTCTGGTCGACGGCCGCATGGAACCCGGTGATGAGGCCCCGGTCCACGAGGGCGCGCACGCGCACGTGAGCGGTGGATGCCGCGACCCCCAGGGCCTCGGCGAGCGCGGCGTTCGTCATGCGGGCGTCGTCCGAGAGCAACGCGATGATGCGCGCGTCGAGCGGGTGCAGGTCGTCATCGGGCATCGTAGATCCTTCGTTCCGCCGGGCGCTGGAGAAGCCCGACGACCGACGATATCGCCGACGTAAGCGGCGTGGTCGAAGAATCCACGGGGAAACACCACGGAAACACGACTTTCTGCGATTCTCTCGGCAACGCTCATCCGCTCGAGGAGGAACCCATGCGCGTCTCCGTGCCGACCGAGATCAAGAACAACGAGAACCGCGTCGCGATGACGCCCGCCGGGGTCGATTCGCTCGTGCACCGCGGTCACGAGGTGCTCGTGCAGGCCGGTGCCGGCGAGGGCAGCGGGTTCCGCGACGAGCAGTACCGTGCCGCCGGAGCCGAGGTCGTCGCCACCGCCGACGAGACCTGGGCGCGCGCCGAGCTGCTGGTCAAGGTGAAGGAGCCCATCGCCCCCGAGTACGGCTTCCTCCGCCGCGACCTCACCCTCTTCACCTACCTGCACCTCGCCGCCGACCGGCCGTTGACCGACGCTCTGATGGCCGCGGGAACCACGGCCGTGGCCTACGAAACCGTGCAGACGCCCGACCGGGCGCTTCCTCTTCTCGCCCCGATGAGCGAGGTCGCCGGACGCCTGTCGATCATCGAGGGCGCCCATCATCTGCTGCGTGCGTCGGGCGGGCGGGGTCTGCTGCCGGGAGGCGTGCCCGGTACGCCGCGCGCCAAGGTCGTCGTCATCGGTGGCGGCGTCGCGGGTGAGCACGCGGCGGCGAACGCCCTGGGACTCGGCGCCCGCGTCACGGTCGTCGACATCTCGCTGCCCAAGCTCCGGCAGATCGAGGAGCGTTTCGGCGGAGCGATCGAGACGCGCGCGTCGACCCGCCTCGAGATCGCCGAACAGCTCGCCGACGCCGATCTCGTGATCGGTTCCGTCCTGATCCCCGGAGCGGCGGCCCCCAAGCTCGTCACCGACGAGATGGTCCGCGCGATGAAGCCGGGGGCCGTACTCGTCGACATCGCGATCGACCAGGGCGGCTGCTTCGAGGGCTCCCGCCCCACCACCCACGACGCCCCGACCTTCCGCGTGCACGACGCGCTCTACTACTGCGTGGCGAACATGCCCGGCGCCGTTCCGCACACCTCCACCCGGGCACTCTCGAATGCGACGCTGCCGTACATCACGCGCATCGCCGACGCCGGGTGGGAGGCCGCGGCATCCGCCGACCCCGCCCTCGCCAAGGGCCTGAACGTGCGCGCGGGCGTCGTGGTGAACGACGGCGTCCGCGCCGCCTTCGGCCTCTGACCGGCTGCGGGCCCCCGCGCGGCACGTTGGGCGTCCGGAACACCCGGGCGGACTTCGAGATCGCCCGCGTGTTTCGGACACTCACCGATCTGCCGCGACCTCTCGGGCGATAACGCGGCAGACGCCGGTCAGCCCCGCACCCACGCGTACGTGATCTCGGGCCTTCCCTGCCCGCCGTAGCGCGGCTCGCGGCGCACGCGCCCGACGTCGGCGAGGTGCTCCAGATACCGACGGGCGGTGACCCGCGACATCCCCTCGCTCTCACCGACCTCGGTCGAGGAGACGGCTCCGGATGCCGTGCGCACGTGCTCGGCCACGGACTGCAGCGTCTCGTCGCTGAGTCCCTTCGGCATGGCCGGCGGCGCGACCGTCCGGAGAGACCCGAGCAGCGCGTCGACCTCGGACTGCGTCGCCTCGCCGGCGGCGCGATCAAGGCCCTCGACGTAGGCGCGGTACGCCTCCAGACGCTCGCGGAACGCCCCGAACGCGAACGGCTTGATCAGGTATTGCACGACGCCGATCGAGACCGCGGCGCGCACGGTCGCGGCATCCCGCACCGCCGTGACGGCGATGATGTCGACGCGCGAGCCCAGCGCCCGTGCGCGCCGGGCGACGTCGAGACCGGTGCCGTCGGGCATGGTCATGTCCAGCAGCACCAGGTCGATGCGGCGCTCGGAATCGGCCAGCGCCGTCAGCGCCGCACGGGCACCCGACGCCTGTCCCACGACCTCGAAGCCGGGTACGCGCGCGACGTAGGCGGAATGCAGTTCGAGCGCCAGGGCGTCGTCGTCGACGACCAGCACGCGGATCATGCCGGCACCTGATCGGACACCACGGGCAGGAACACCCTCACCGTCGTCGGTTCGGCCGCGAGCTGCAGCGTCCCTCCGCGCGCGGCCACGATGTCGCGCACGAGCGCGAGGCCGACGCCGCGCCCGCCCGGCATGTGCGCGGGCTTGGTCGAGGCGCCGTAGGCGAAGGGGTCCCGCAGCGCCGGGTCGAACCCCGCCCCGCTGTCGGAGACCTCGAGCACGGCGTCTCCCTCGCGTTCGGCGAGGGAGACCCTCACCCAGCGGGGGTCGGCGCCCGCCGCCGCGGCGTCCAGGGCGTTGTCGACGAGGTTGCCGACCACCGTCACCGCCTCCGGAGCCGCCAGTGGCACGTGGGGGGCGGGTTCGGCGACGTGGAGGTCGAGGCGCACGCCCCGCTCGGCGGCCTCGTCGAGCTTGCCGAGCAGCAGGGCGACGATGACGGCGTCGTCGTCGTCCGAGACGAGGCGGTCGGCGAGTTCTTGACGGTCCTCGGTGGATGCCACGATGAGGCGCCGTGCTTCGTCGATGCGCCCGAGCTCGAGCAGGGCCAACAGCGCGTGCAGGCGGTTGCCGTGCTCGTGCGTCTGCGAGCGCAGGGTGTCGCTGAGCGTGCGCACGCCCTCCAGCTCGCCGAGCAGGGCCTGCAGCTCGGATCGGTCGCGCAGGGTCATCACGCGTCCGCGCTCCGGCGCGCGCCGGCCGGCGAGGTCCCTCGCTTCCTCCTGGTTGACCAGCAGCACGCGGTCTCCGTTCACGATGGTCTCCTCGACCAGGCGGCGACCACCGGCGATGGCGTCCGCCAGGTCTGCGTCCATGTCGACGTCGTGGGGGTCGAGCGAGACCTGACCGGTGATCGCCGGCGGAAGCCCCAGCAGGTCGGCGGCCTCGTCGTTGTAGAGCACGATGCGTCCGTCGCGGTCGGTGACCACGAGTCCTTCGCGCAGCGAGTGCAGAACGGTCTCGTAGCTCTCGACGAGGCGAGCCAGCTCGCGAGGCGTGTACGACCCGGTCACCCGCCGGGCGCTGCGTCGCACGAAGAGGGCCCCCAGCACTCCGAAGCCGACGATGGCCGCGGATGCCGCGACGATCAGGGGCACACGGGCGGCGAGGTCCTGCTGCACGGCGCCGAGCGTGACGCCCACGGCCACGAGGCCGACGATCGGTCCGGCCTCGTCGCCGCCCTCGCGGATGGGCACGATGGTGCGCACCGAGGGTCCGAGCGTTCCCACGTAGACCTCGGTGAAGCTCTCGCCCGCGAGGGCCTCGGCCCGCGAACCCTGGTACGGCAGGCCGATCTCGGAGCGATTGCGGTGAGTGAGACGGGTGCCGTCGGGCGTCATGATCGTGACGAACGAGAGGTCGGCGTCCGGGAGGATCTGCTCGACCATCGGCTGCAGGCGGTCGGAGTCGCGGGCGGCGGCGAGGGTGGCGATCTCCGCCTCGTGTGCGAACGTCTCGGCCACCGACCGGGTCACTTGCGCGGCCTCGCGCTGCCCGGAGTCGCTCAACTGCACGGACAGGAGCGCGGCGAGCACCCCGGCGACGAGCACGACGACGCCGAGCGACACGAGAGCCAGACGCCCACCCACGCTCAGTCGCATCCTTCGCCCTTTCGCGTCCATGCCGTGAACAATACGACCACAAATCGTCGTGGAGCTCGCCGTCGACCACAGTCATGACATCCACCGGCGGCCCCGCCGGAGACAAAAGACATCTCACCCACCCGGCGCTCCCGCCGGAATTAACAATGACGTTAGAAAGAGGAGATAGGCGCTGATGGCTCTTTCACTCCGCACCACTCGCGACGGTCGGCCTCGCAAGAAGATCGACCCGAACCACTGGCTCTACATCTCGGTGATCATCGCCGTCGTCGGCGGCATCGTCGTGGGCCTCGTAGCCCCCGCGTTCGCGACGACGCTCGAACCGATCGGCAAGGGCTTCGTCAGCCTGATCAAGATGATGATCGCCCCGGTGATCTTCTGCACGATCGTCGTCGGCATCGGATCGATCGCCAAAGCCTCCACGGTCGGCAAGATCGGTGGCCTGGCGATGGTCTACTTCCTGATCATGTCGTCGTTCGCGCTGATCATCGGCCTCATCGTCGGCAACATCATCCACCCCGGTGAGGGCCTCAACATCGCCGGCGCCACCTACGAGGCGGCGGCCGAGCCCACCACCACGCAGGACTTCATCCTGGGCATCATCCCGACGACGTTCTTCTCTGCCTTCACCGGCGGCAGCATCCTCCAGGTGCTGTTCATCGCCCTGCTCGTCGGCTTCGCCCTGCAGCGCATGGGCGAGCGCGGCGCGAAGATGGTCGACGCCATCCGCAACTTCCAGGTGCTCGTCTTCCGCATCCTGGGCATGATCCTCTGGCTCGCCCCGCTCGGTGCGTTCGGCGCGATCGCCGCCGTCGTCGGCAAGACCGGCTTCGCCGCCGTCATCAGCCTCGGCATCCTGATGGGTGCGTTCTACCTCACGTGCTTCGTGTTCATCGTCGGTGTTCTCGGCACGCTGCTGTACGCCGTGACCCGCGTCAACATCTTCGCGCTCATGAAGTACCTGGGCCGCGAGTACCTCCTCATCGTCGGCACCTCGTCGTCCGAGGCTGCGCTTCCCCGCCTCATCGCCAAGATGGAGCACCTCGGTGTCTCGAAGCCCGTCGTGGGCATCACCGTCCCGACCGGTTACTCCTTCAACCTCGACGGCACCGCGATCTACCTGACCATGGCGTCGCTGTTCATCGCTTCGGCGATGGGCGCCCCGATGTCGATCCCCGAGCAGATCGGCCTCATGGTCTTCATGATCATCGCCTCCAAGGGTGCGGCCGGTGTCACCGGTGCGGGCCTGGCGACACTCGCCGGTGGTCTCTCGGCATACCGCCCCGACCTGGTCAACGGCGTCGGCGTCATCGTCGGTATCGACCGCTTCATGTCCGAGGCCCGCGCCGTCACCAACTTCACCGGCAACGCGGTGGCCACCATGCTGATCGGCGCCTGGACCAAGCAGTACGACCGCGAGCGCGTCGGCGAGGTGCTCGCCGGCCGGATCCCGTTCGACGAGAACCTGCTCACCGGCGACGACCACGGGTCGGTCAACACGTCGGCGGATGCCAAGCAGCAGGCCTCGGCCGAGGCCGGCACCGGCCCCGCCACGGTCGACACCGACACGCTCGACGCCTTCCGCGCCAAGGCGGAGGCGGAGGCTGTGGCTCGGAGCCGTTCGTGACCATTGCGCACACCCCGGCGGGGGCGGCTTCGGCCGCCCCCGCCCCTGCGCGTGTGGACCTCGCCCGCACGTGGATGCTGCGCTCGCCCCTCGCGGGTGGCCTCGAGACCACCGCCGACGTCCTCGTGCTCGACCTCGAAGACGGGCTCCCCGCCGGCCGCAAGGCCGAGGGACGCGAGCGGGCGCGTCGCGCCGCGGCCGACGCCCCGGTCTGGCTGCGGATCAGCGCCGCCGGCACCCGCGACGGAGACGACGACCTGAAACTCTGCCGCGACCTCGACGAGCGCCTCGCGGGCGTCGTCCTGGCGATGTGCGCCGGCCCCGACGATGTCGCCCACGTGGCGGACTCCCTCCCGGGCGGCACCCCGATCGTGGCGATGGTCGAGTCGGCCGCAGCACTCCTCGCTGCCCCGGCGATCGCCGCACACCCCGCCACCCGTCGCCTTGCGTTCGGTACGGGAGACTTCCGGCGCGACACGGGCATGGCGGCCGACCGCATCGCGCTGTCGTGGCCGCGCGCGCAGCTCGTGGTGGCCTCGGCCGCCGCGGGGATCGCGGGACCCATCGACGGCCCGTGCGGTCCGATCGAGCAGGCCCGGGATGCCGCGCTGCACGCGGTCGCCATGGGGTTCACCGGCACGCTGGCATTGCGGGATGCCGCCGTCGCCGGCGCGCACACGGGCTTCACGCCGTCGCCCGCCGAGGTGGAGGCCGCGAGGTCGCTGCTGTCGGCGACCCCCGACGGTCCGGTCGACGGTTCCTACGCTCCGACCCTCGCCCGGGCTCGCGCCCTGGTGGAGCGCGCGGAGGCGCTGGCCGCCCTCTGAGCCCGGGCGTCCGAGTCCGCCGAAGGACCGGGCGTCACCGCCGCCCGAACCACCGCCGCTTCCGCACGGGAGTCTCCACCGTCGCCGCCACCTCGCGCGCCCGCCGCCGCGCAGTCCACGCCGCCACCTCGGCCTCCACGTCGACCGTGGGTGTCACCACCGGCGGTCCGCCGAGCAGCTGCCGCCGCGCGTCGATCACCCGACGGTTGAAGTCCTCCACGGCTTCGCGCACCTCGGGCTCGCGCGCGATGGCATCCAATCGCTCCGCCATCTCGGCGTGCTCGACACGCAGGGTGAGGGCCGGTGGCCCGAGCCCGGTGAGCTTCTCCGTCTCGATCTTTCGGCGGATCCACCAATCCGGGTCATGCCCGCCCCCGAGGTCGGGGAGGGGCTTGCCCGCCCCGGGCAGATCGTCGAACTCGCCGCGGCGGATGGCCTGCTGGATCGCGGTCTCGACGTATGCCGCGCGTTCGGCCGACGTCGATCCCCGCGCCGGCCCTGACGCCGTCTCACGCTCAGCCTCGTTCGCCGCCCGCTCGTCGGGCGACGGGGCGAGCCCCGCCTCCCGCAGCCGGCGATCGAGGCGGTACTGCTCGGCCGCCTGACGCGGATCCTCGCTCACGCCGCCTCCCGCTCCAGCCTCCGCAGACGCGCGTACGCCATGTCCTGTGCGCGCGGTCCTGACCCGAGAGCGCGCTCGGTGATGCGCAGGATCACCCGCGTCACCGTCAACACGGGCAGCGGCCACCGCCGCACGCCCAGCATCTTGCGGTAGCGGCGGGGGATGGTCGCCACGGCCGCCGCGAACAGCACGCGATAGGCCACACCCATGACGCCGGGGAACGGTGGCTTTCGCAAGAACCGCACGACCTCGTCGACGCGCTCGCCGCCGCGCAGCTCCCCGCGCGCGTAGAAGCCGTCGATCTCGCCGCGCAGCGCGTCCCGGGTGAGGGGCGGGTCGACGACGCGCATCAAGCGACCGGCCGTCGCCCAGTCCGCGACGTAGGCGTCGGGTCCGCCGGGAATCTGCTTCTTCGACGCCTCGTGGCCGGCGAGGAAGGCGTCGGTGAAGGCGAGATGCACCCACCGGACGAGGTCCGTCGCTTCCGCCGTGTAGGTGCGTTCGGCGCCGTCGCCCGCGCGGTACTCGCCCTTCACCCGCTGATGGAAGCGTCCGACGCGGCGGGTCTCGGCATCCGCCTGGGTCTTCGAGCCGTACGTCAGCGTGATCACCCACCGCACCGTGCCGGTGAGACGGCCGATCGGGTCTTCGCGGTAGCGCGACCAGTCGTGCACCCCCGCGAGGGCCCCCGGGTGCAACGCCTGCAGCAGAAGGGCCCGGATGCCGGCCACCAGCGTGCCCATTCCGGCGTGCACCGTCCACGCGGGGCCGTTCTCGACGAAGTACCCCGCGTCATCGCCTTCGGCGATGTCGCGCACATAGGGGGCCATGCCGGTCGGGTCACCCGCGAGGGCGACCAGGATCTTCCCGCGGAGCGACTGGATCCAGTCGGGGGTGGGGGAGGAGGGGGCGTGTGTCACCCTTCCAGCCTGCCACCGTGTGAGCGGGCGGGCTCCGGATCAGTGACCCTCGTGGGTGATGACCGGAACGGTGCCGTCGTCACGCAGCAGCACGGCGTTCTGAGTCGCCCCGAGGGCCGGCGTGACGACGACGGCGATGACGGCGGCGGCCACGAGCAGGCCGATGACGCTCATCGGCTGCGCCGTCCGGTCGACGACACCGCCGTCGCGACGGGCCCGCCGGAGGTGGCCGGCCGCGGTCCCGCCGACGACGACGAAGAGCACGGATGCCGCGGCGGCGCCCAGGATGCTGGTGTGCGCCGGGTCGGCGAAGACGAGCGCCGCGGTCAGCACCAGTGCCGTGAGCGATCCGCCCAGGGCGGCTCGCGGCACGAGCACGCGACCGGCGGCCAGGACCGCACCTCCCCAGGCCAGGGCGGCGAGTCCGAGGACCACCGCCCCGGCTCCGAGGACGACGGTGACGGCCTCGGAGCCGGGGCGGACGATCGCGCCCGCACCGAGGGCGGCGACGATGAGGCCGGCCCCCCATGCGGACACGGAGGGCCACGACCGCGTGAAGGTCGCGGCGGTCATCTCACACCGCCGCGGTGCGAGGGATGCTGCGCTCGGTGCCGAGGCCGACACCCAGCAGCACGACGGCGCTGCCGAGGTGCAGGAAGTGGTCGGGCACGTTCAGGGCGAGGATGTTCGCCGCCGTTCCGGTGAGGAAGAAGCCGACGACACCGAGCAGCAGGTAGACGGCGCCGACGGTGGTGTTGACACCCTTCGCGGCGCGGGCGTTCGCAAGGCCGGCGACCAGCAGCGCGCCACCGATCAGGAGGTGCGCGATGTTGTGCAGCGGGTTGACCTCGAAGATGCCGAGCAGCAGGCCACCCTCGGTGGCGATGAAACCGACGCCGCCGGTGACGGCGAAGCCGAGCAGTCCGACGAGCAGGTAGACAGCGCCGAAGGCGGTGGCCACGAGGCGATTGGGTGATGAACTCATGATGAATCTCCCAGAGTGTTGGCAGCGACCGTCCGGTCGCCTCACCACATCTTCGGAGGAACACCACGGTTCGGATTGGCCCTCGCGCCCGACATCGGTCTTCGGATAAGGCCCGGAAAACGACAGAAGGCCCCCGAGTACTCTCCGAGGCCCTCCGCAACGGATCCGAAGCTACGAGGTCGTCGTCGGGGGTGCGGGGGGATTGCGCTCCGCACGACGTTCATCTACGCCGCGCGGGCCCGTTCGGCGCGACGCCGGAGGGCGGCGGCGCTGCGCTCGGCGCGGATGGCGTGCTCGCGGATGAGGCGCGCGGCGTCGGGCGACGCGGCTGCGGCGCGGATCGCCTGCGCCTCCGCCTCGAGGTGGCGACGGAACTCCTGCGGGTCCGCGCCGCGGAACAGGGCGCGTGATGCGGCCATGTGAGTCTGCGGACGTGCGGCGAGCCGCGTGGCCATCGCCCACACGGCGTCGTCGAGGTCGGCCGACGGCGTCACGGCGTGGACCAGACCGATCTCCTGGGCCGCCGCGGCATCCAGTCGAAGGCCGACCGCGCTCATGGCGCGCGCACGGGATGCGCCGATGACCCGGGGGAGGAGGTAGGACGCACCGCTGTCGGGGCTCAGCCCGATGGCCTCGTATGCGGTGAGGAACAGGGCGCGTTCGGAGGCGAGGACCACATCGGCGCAGAGTGCGAGCCCGAGCCCGCCGCCCGCCGCGACACCGTCTACCGCCGCGATGATGACCGCGTCGATGTCGGACAGGCTCGCGAGCGCGCCGTGGAATGTCGTCGCGAGTTCGTACACGTAGTCGCCGAGGTCGTCGGCCGCGGCCATCTCGACCACGTCGCCGCCGGAGCTGAACGTGCCCCCGTCGCCGCTGAGCACCACGACGCGCGGTGAGATCACGGCGATACGCTCCACGACGCGACGAAGAGCTCGCGCGAGCTCGAGGTTGATCGCGTTGCCGTCATCGGGTCGGTTCAGGGTGACCCGGGCCACGCCATCGGAGACGTGCAGTCGTACGGATTCCGTCATGTTCTCAGCCAGTCGTCGGTGCGCCCCCACCGGCGGCTCATGCATTCCGCACCGCCGCTACGTGGTCTTCGGAGCCTGAGGGGGAGCGGATTGTCCGACGCGGGTGCGGACGTTTCCGCGCCGCCGACGGGAGGCTCTGGCACACTGTGCGGCATGCGCTTCGAAACGCCCCTCTCGCAGATGGGGAACAACACCGGCATCGAGGTGCCGCCTGCGGTCGTCGACGAGTTGGGCGGCGGAAAGCGCGCGGCCGTCGTGGTCGACGTCAACGGCTTCGTCTACGCCAGCACGATAGGGGTGATGGGCGGGCGTTTCCTCATTCCGTTCTCGTCCGACAAGCGGGCCGCCACGGGATTGTCCGGTGGGGATGCCATCACCGTGACGCTGACGCTCGACACGACGCCGCGGACGATCGAGGTCCCCGACGATCTCGCCGCGGCGCTGGCCGAGTCCGGTGCACGCGCGTCGTTCGACGCCCTGTCGCCGAGCGCTCGGAAGGCGCACGTGACCGGCGTCGAGTCCGCGAAGGCAGCGGACACCCGCGCGCGACGTATCGCGTCCGTTGTCGAGAAGCTGTCCTGAGTGCGGCGCCCCCGCGGACGATAGCCTGGGGCAGGAGGTTCCGTGGGGCGTACGAATGAGGCCATTGCCGAGGGGCTGTCGATTGCGACGGCGGCGGCGCGACTCGCTGTGCGCAATCGCATCCTCGTCGAGACGATCGCCCGGGGCGGACAGTTCGACGGCGACGTTTTCGCCGAGTTCGCCCGCGCCGTCCTCAGCTCGCTCGCCGACGAGCAGGACCAGGCTGCCGACCGGGTGACGCACCAGCGCAAGCGCGCGTGGGGGCGGTTCTCCGACTCCTCGGGCACCCACGACTATCGCGACCGCGACACCCGTAATCTCCGACGGCGCGCGAAGCAGTCACGGGGAGTCGCGAAAGAACTGCGCACGTTCGCGGGTGATCCGGAGCGGGTGGCGAGTCTCGTCGCCGACGCGCGGATCGCGGCCTGGGGCGACGTCGAGGCGAACCTGAGTCAGCGGCTCGATGTCGAGGGCATGACGGCGGACGCCGATCCAGAGTACGCCCAGATGCGCAAAGCCCGCATGGATGCCCTGCGCATGGTCGATCTCGCCCGTCTTGCCTCGCAGGCGAAACGACGGGCGAAAGACAAGGCCGTCGCAGACGAGTCGGCATCGGATGCGACCCCTCCGCCCACGACGGGCGGCGGCAAGAACGGCAAGAAGAAGAAGTCGGCCGCGCGCTGACCGTGGTCACGCCCCGGCCGCGGTAATCTCGGCCGCGAGGGAAGGTGGATGCCATGGCGGAGCGACGGTTCGGTCGAAAGGCGCGGGTACCGCGTCCCGGTTATGCGCTGGTGTCGGTGAGCGCGCGAGATGCCAACGGCTTCGTGCACCACTACGACGACATCGAGGCGCCGCTCGGCTCGCTCCGCGAGTCGCTGGCGATCCTGCACCTTCACTCCGCGGAGATGGATGCCGCCCATCGCGGCGAGGCGTCGGCCTCGAGCTGAGTCGATGAACGGGCGCCGGGGTCGGTGCCCGCGCCGCGCGCGTCCTTACCCCCGGGAACGAAAAAAGTCCCGGCCGGAGTTTCCTCACGGCCGGGACTGATCACTGTCTCAACACAGTGTGCGCCCGAAGGGACTCGAACCCCTAACCTTCTGATCCGTAGTCAGATGCTCTATCCATTGAGCTACGGGCGCAGGGCCTCCGCGCGAAACGGCGCGCAGGCCGTGGTCCAGCATAGCCGGGACCGTGGGGGACGTCTAATCGGCCCCGAACGTCACGCATCCCGGGCGTGGCGCGGAGGTGACGGGCCGGTGTCGGGACGGCGACGTACGCTGGCGGGATGAGCGCATACACCTCCGCGTTCGAGCTGTTCTCCATCGGGATCGGACCCTCGAGCTCCCACACCGTCGGCCCCATGAAGGCCGCTGTCGATTTCGTCACCCGGCTGCGGGCCGACGACGCCCTCGAGCGGGTGGCATCCGTCTCCTGTGCCCTCTACGGCTCGCTCGGCGCAACCGGTATCGGCCATGGCACCCCCGACGCGGTCGTCGCGGGGTTGCAAGGTCTCGATCCCGAGACGGTCGATCCGGATGCCGTGCGACGGGCGTGGTCGGACTGGCCCGATGGGCGCCGCCTCTCGCTGGCCGGCGCGCACGAGATCCCGTTCGCGAAGGCCGACATCTCGCTCGAGCCCCGAACGCGGCTGCCCGGTCACCCCAACGCGATGACCCTCGTCGCGCGCGACGCCGACGGCGTGGTCGTCGCCGACGACACCTACTACTCCGTCGGCGGAGGCTTCATCCGACGCGACGGCGAGCCGGCGCGGGTGTCTTCGGCACCGATGCCCCTCGCGTTCGACGACGCGGCCACCCTCATCGCCCTGTGCGACGAGCGCGGCATCACGATCGCCGAGGCTGCGCGGCTCAACGAAGAGGCGCTGCGCTCCGACGAAGACATCGTCGCCGGCCTCGACCGCATCTGGGACGCGATGGCGGCCTGCGTCAACGCGGGGCTGCAGAACGACGGCGTGCTGCCCGGCATCCTGAAGGTCAAGCGGCGGGCCGCCGTCATCCGCGGTCAGCTCGATGCCATCGAGGCCGAGGGGCACCGAGAACTCCCGGGGGAGTGGCTCGGCGCCTTCGCCCTCGCCGTGAACGAAGAGAACGCGGCGGGCGGGCGCGTCGTCACCGCACCGACGAACGGAGCGGCGGGCATCTTGCCGGCCGTGGCGATGTACTGGTGGCGTTTCCTCGCCGATTCCGGCCTCGGCATCGGCAATGCCGTGACACCGCACGGCGAACTCGTCGGCAGCGCGTTGCTCGGCTACGACGGACACGCGGTCACCCGCAACGAGGTGTCGGAATGGGATGAGGGCGACGTCGCCGAGGCGAACCGCCGACGGGGCATCCGCCGTTTCCTGCTGACGGCGACGGCGCTGGGCTCGCTTTTCAAGGCCAATGCGTCGATCTCGGGGGCGGAGGGCGGATGCCAGGCCGAGGTCGGCTCCGCGTGCGCGATGGCGGCGGGCGGCCTCACCGCCGTCATGGGCGGCACGAATCGGCAGATCGAGAACGCGGCCGAGATCGCGATGGAGCATCATCTGGGCCTCACGTGCGACCCGGTCGGGGGGCTCGTGCAGATCCCGTGCATCGAGCGCAACGCGATCGCCGCGTCCACGGCCGTGACCGCCGCGCGCCTCGCCCTGCGCGGCGACGGCAGTCACTACGTGTCGCTCGACGCGGTCGTCGAGACGATGCGTCAGACGGGCATCGACATGTCGACGAAGTACAAGGAGACCAGCGAGGGCGGCCTCGCGGTCAACGTCATCGAGTGCTGAGGCGAGGTTCCCGACCGGATCCGGCAAAGCCGCAGGGGTTTCGCGAGACCGCATCGGATCGCGGGTCAGGGCATGCGGGCTCGGCGAACGGATGCGGTTTCGCTGCCACGGGGCGAGTCGCGACCCGCGACGTCCGGTCGCGAACGGCCGGTGGTGCGGTCAGTCCCCGTCGCGCAGCTTCGCGGTGAGGGCGTGCAGTTGAGCGAGCTCGTCGTTGTCGAGGCGCGCCATGCGCTCGGCGATCGAGCGACCGTGCGCGGCGGCCAGGCGCCGGAACACCACGGCACCGTTCTCGGTCGCGGTCACGAGCGAGCCGCGACCGTCTTCCGGGTCGGCGCACTTGGTCAGCAGCCCTCGCGTCACCATCCGCTCCACCAGGCGCGAGACGCTGGGCTGGCTGATGAGCATGTTGCCGGTGACGTCGCGCAGGCGGGCCGTCATCTGCGGCGCCCGCGTGACGGTGAGCAGCACGTCGTACTCCGCCTGCGTCAGGTCGGTGCTGTCGAAGTCGCTCCGGATGTCCTCGAACACCTCGTGCTGCGCGCGGAAGAGGCTCTCCCATGCCTGCACGGCGAGGCGTCGATCGGTCATCCCTTCAGCGTAGAGCCGACCGCGCCCGTTCCGCCGGGACGTTTCGCCCCTTGCGCCGGGTGAGGTATGACGTGATGCGGGCGCCGCACAGAGTAAGGGCCGGTCGGAGAGGCTTCCGACCGGCCCTTGTCCCTGCACCAAGAGTGTCCTGCAATCACATGTCGGTAGCTGCCACAGCAAAACAACTACCGTGCGAGCACTCTATAACGGTGGGGTAACGGAAGGGAAGAGGTCGCCGTTACATTTTCGTGACCGATCTCCACGGGGTGTTCCGCTGGCTCCGTCACGGCCCATCGAAGCCGCACCGTCACCGCCCGCGTACGTGGTTCCACTGCGTGAGCACCTCGGTGCCGTGCTCGAAGCCCAGCTCGCTCACCGCGGACGTGCCCAGGACGAAGTACCGGCCGCCCGCGGCGGTGAGGCCGAGCCACGTGCCGGCGAGCGCACGGAGGAAGTGCCCGTGCGAGAACAGCAGGATCTGCTCCCCGGCCCTCGCCCGCGGGCGGAGTTCGTCGAGCAGCGACTCGGCCCGGGCCGTGACCTGGGCGACCGTCTCACCGGGTGTCTCGCCGGGAGGTGTTCCGTCCCACACCGTCCACGCGTGGCCGAGACGTTCGATGATCTCGGGTGTCGTCAGGCCCTCGTACGCGCCGTAGTCCCACTCCACCAGCCGCGGTTCCGGCCGAGCGTCCGGGTATCCGGCGCGGGCGGCCGTTTCGACGGCGCGACGAAGTGGACTCGAGAGCACGAGGTCGTAGCGCCGTGTCGCCAGCAGGGTGCCGGCGAGCTCGGCCTTGTAGGCGCCCGTCTCGGTCAGCGGAATGTCGGTGAGGCCGGTGTGCCGCCCGGATCGGCTCCATTGCGTCTCGCCGTGCCGCACGAGCACGATACGGCCGTCGGGTTCGGTGAGCTCTGCGTCCTTCACGTGTCCATCCTCGCGCCGTGAGGCGGCGTCGTACAGACGAAGACGGGCCGGTCGGGGATCCCGACCGGCCCGGTCCTGCACCAGAGTGTCCTGCAATCACATGTCCGTAGGTGCCACAGCAAAACAACTACCGTGCATGCACTCTATAACGGTGAGGTAACGGAGCGGAAGAGGTGTCCGTGATCTTTTCGTTATTTAGAGCTTCCGGACATGTCGCGCATGCCGTGAGATCACGCGTCGCCGGCCACCGTCGCATGACGCGCCGCGGCGCCGTCGCCTCCAGAGGGGTCGGAGTGCGGCTCAGAAGCCCGAACGATGTCGTGGTCGTCGATGAGGTGTTCGCGCCGCAGCCAATCGCGGACACCGGGGAGGGCGAGGTAGGCCTCCGTATCGCGGCGGAGGACCGCATCGTGCGCGCCATAGGCGGCGAAGACGGCGAGCTTGCGAGCGACCGCTCCATCGTCGAGGTTCGCCGGCCACGTGTGGCCCGGGTAACCCACGGCGTAACGGACGATCGAGCCGTCGAGGAGTCCCGTGTCGACCGCTGCGGCGACGAGCCGGCCCGCGCCGGAGTGATCGGGGTGGTCGCCCTCGCTGGCCTCCGCGAAATCGGGCACGATCGTGAGCACCGCCGTCGCTCCCGCATCGGCGACGAACGCGGCGATGGTAGTGATGAGCTTCGCCACCGTGAGGTCCTGGCCGGTGTCGAGCGTCGTCAGCGACGAGACCTCTCCGCGGAGGAGTTTGGTGATTGTCCGATAACCGGTCGCGTACCAGCCGCCGCCGGTGAGCCCGCCATCCGGCAGACGCAGGAATGACAGCGAGATCCGGGGGTCGTCATCCGGCGAGGTCGTCGTCACGGCGACGCCGTTGGACAGCACCGTCCGTCGATCCGACCACGCCGTCGCCGACCCGCGCATGACGTCGTAGGCGGCGCGGATGCCCGTCTCGCGCGCGTCGACGTACGGCGACATGCCGCTGCCGGCATCGGAGGCGGTCAGGAAGAGCTGCCGAACACCGTGACCGGCGAGGATCGCCTCATCGATCGTCGGAACGGCGAAGAGCAGATCGTCGTCGTAGTGAGCCCAGATCCCCGCGATCATCGGCGCCGACGCGTTCACCGGCGGGTGAAGAAGTCGTATCGGTGGGCGTAGGGGGTCGACGTCACCACGTGGTCGGCACGCGCCGCGGGGAGCACGGCACGCTCGAAGCGGACGGCGGCGAGCGCGTCGAGGTCGGGGATGCGTCGCCCCTCCATGTCGTTCCAGCCCACCACGAGCCACCCGCCCGGCCGCAGCACGTTCGCGCACGCTTCGAGGCCGCGCGCGACCTCGTCGGCGGTGTTCAGCCCCCACCCGAACACGCCGTTGCACACGACCAGATCGAAGGTGTCGGCGGGGTAGACCGTCGCGAGATCGGTCATCGAGAGGGTGTGATGATGGCGTCCGGCGATCCGCTGCATTGCGGGGTCGACGTCGATCGAGTGGTATTCGATCCCCCGGTAGAGCCGCGGGTAGGTGCGGGTGTACCAGGCGACCCCGACGTCGAGCATCCGCCGGATGTCGTCCTTGCCGAGGAACTCGGGCACGATGACGTCTTCGAGCAGGACGCGGTCCGGCGTCGCGAGACGCCAGCGGCCGTTCTTCAGCCGCAGCCGGCTGCGCAAGCGCACGCTGCGGGGAACGATTCGTCTCCAGATGGGGGGCATCCGCTCTCCATTGGTCGGCGCGATCGGGCGATCGTCTTTCTCATAGTCGCATGCACCCGCGCGTCTTTCCGGGACCTCCCAGGGGTTGAGGGGTTTTCACGCCGCATTCCGTGCCTGAAAGGATGAATGCCGTGACCCACGACATCCGCCTGGTCGCCGTCGATATGGACGGCACGCTGCTCGACGGAGACGGAAACGTCCCCGAACCGTTGTGGGAGCTTCTGCCTCGACTCGCGGATCGCGGAGTCGCCTTCGTCCCGGCATCCGGCAGGCAGCTCGCGACTTTGCGTGCCACGTTCGGCGAGGCGGCGGATGCCATGACCTTCATCGCCGAGAACGGAGCGTACGTCGTGCGCGCCGGGGTCGAGGTGGCGTCCGACGCCCTCGACGCGCAGGTCGTCGAACGCGCGGTCCGCCGACTGCGGTCACTCGCGGCCGAGGGGTATGACCTCGGTGTCGTCGTGTGCGGCAAGCGTTCCGCCTACATCGAGCGCACCGACGACGCGTTCCGGGTCCAGGCGTCGACGTATTACGCCGCGCTCGAGGAGGTCGACGACCTCCTCGCCGTCGACGACGACGTGCTCAAGATCGCCGTCTACGACTTCGCCATGGCCGCGCACAGCGTGGGGCGTGCACTCGACGACATCGCGGCGACGCATCGGGTGGTGGTCTCGTCGGCGCACTGGGTCGACATCATGAACCCCGGCGTCGACAAGGGCGCGGCCCTCCGCCGGCTCCAGGCCGCCCTCGCGGTCACTCCCGCTCAGACGGCGGCGTTCGGCGACTACCTCAACGATCTCGAGATGATGGATGCCGCCGACTGGTCGTTCGCCATGGCCAACGCCCACCCGGAGGTCGTCGCCCGCGCACGCCACCGCGCCCCCTCGAACACCGAGCACGGTGTGCCCACCACCCTCGCCGCGCTGTTCCCCGAGGCCTGAGCGGTCAGACCGCGCCGCAGCTGATCCCCGTGGGCTCGCCTCTGTACGCGTCGTCCACTCGGGCGTCGTCGGTTCTCCGGAGCGGCGGATGCCGCCACCCCCGCGACCGCAGTAGCGTCGCGGGAACCGACAGCCCGGAGGACACATGGAGACCGTCGACACCATCGTCGTGGGCGCAGGGGTGGCGGGCCTCGCCGCCGCCCGGCTGCTCGCTCGTGCGGGACGCCGCGTCGTCGTGCTGGAAGCGCGCGACCGTGTGGGAGGCCGCGTCTTCACCGACCGCGCCGACGGACACGTCACCGACCGCGGAGCCTCGTGGATCCACGGCATCATCGACAGCCCGGTCGCCGCAGCGGCGCGAGCCTTCGAGATGCCGATGGTGGAGTTCACGGTCGGCGGCTACCAGCCCGACAGTCGTCCGCTGACCTATTTCGACGCGGCGGGACAGCGGCTCGACGCCCCCGCCGTGCGGCAGTACGCCGATGACGTGCGCGCGCTCAACAAGACGCTGGTCGACGTCATCGCCGATGCCCCGGTCGACGCGACGTACGCGGATGTCGTGGAGGCGGCCCTGCGAATGCAGGAGTGGGACGCGGAGCGGAAGGAGCGCGTCCGCGAGTACAACGACCGGCGTGCCCAGGAGCAGTACGGCGTCGGAATGGACGGCCTCGGGGCCCACGGCCTGGACGACGACACCGTGAACGGCGACGAGGTGGTCTTCCCGCAGGGGTACGACGAGCTCGCACGGCATCTCGCCGAGGGGCTCGACGTCCGCCTCTCGCACGTTGCGTCGGTCGTGCGATGGTCGGCGACGGGGGTGGAGGTCGACACCGACCGCGGCGCCTTCCGCTCCGCCGACGCCGTCGTGACCGTGCCCGTCGGCGTCCTGAACGCCGGTGACATCGTCATCGAGCCCGCGCTGCCCGAACGGCACGGCCGCGCGCTCGGGCTGCTGCGGATGAACGCATTCGAGAAGGTCGTGCTGCGATTCGCCGAACGGTTCTGGGATGCCGATGTCTACGGCATCCGTCAGCTGGGCGACGAAGGGCAGTGGTGGCACTCCTGGTACGACCTCGGGCGCCTGCACGACGAACCGGCGCTGCTGACCTTCGCGGCCGGGCCCGCGGCGGTGGCCACGCGCGCGTGGAGCGATGGCGAGATCGTGGCATCCACCCTCACGCAGCTGCGACGGCTCTACGGGGATGCCGTCCCCGAACCCACCAGCGCGATCGTGACGCGCTGGCAGGACGACCCGTTCTCGCGCGGCTCCTACGCGTACATGCTGCCGGGCTCGGTCGGCGCCGATCACGATGACCTCGCGGAGCCGGTGGGCGGCGTGCTGCATCTGGCGGGTGAGGCGACGTGGGGCGATGACCCCGCGACCGTTCCCGGCGCGATGCTCTCGGGTCACCGCGCTGCGCAGAACGTCCTGGGCAGGGTGGTCCCCGTCAGCGACCTGTGGGCTTAGCGGGGCTCGGGCCCCGTCGCCACGGGAAGCTCGGGATGGTTCGACCACTGGCTCCACGACCCGGGGAACACACGTGGTTCGTAGCCCGCGAGGGTGAGCGCCACCGCCTGGTGCGCCGCCGTGACGCCGGAACCGCAGTACACACCGACCGTCACGCCGTCCTCGGCTCCCAGCATCCGGAACCGCGACCGCAGCTCGTCGGCTGAGCGGAACCGTCCGTGAGTGTCGACGTTCTCGGTCGTCGGCGCGCTCACGGCGCCCGGCACGTGCCCCGCGCGGGGGTCCATCGGCTCGACCTCGCCTCGGTAGCGCTCGCCCGCGCGGGCGTCCAACAGCAGATTGCGTTCGGCGAACCCCCCGACGGCGTCGAGCTCGAGCACCGGCAGCGCCCCGTAGGACAGCGAAACCGAGCCCGGCGCGGGCGTCTCGGCATCTCCGTCCTCCAGGTCGAAGCCGGCATCGGTCCATGCGCGCAGCGATCCGTCGAGCAGGCGCGCGTCGTCGACGCCCGCGTGGCGCAGCAGCCACCAGGCCCGCGCGCTCGACATGTTCTTCAGATCGTCGTAGACGACCACCGTGTCACCCGCGTCGATGCCCCATCGCCGTGCGGCGGCCTGCAGGGTCTCGATGGGCGGGATCGGATGCCGCCCGTCGGTCGGGTCGCCGTGCGCGGCGAGGTCATGGTCGAGGTCGACGTACTGCGCGCCGGGAATGTGCCCTTCGCGGTACGCGGGGAGGCCATCGGGCCGGTCGAGCCGCCAGCGGACGTCGAGCACCCGCACGGGCCCGCCGTCGGGGAACGCCCCCGCGGCGAGGGCGGCGTGCAGCTCGGGAGCGGTGGTGAGGATCGAGGCCATGCCCCCAGTCTGGCCCTCAGTCACGTGCCGCGTCGCCGTGGGTCCGGCCATCGGCCACCCGTGCTCGCGCCCGGTCGTGGCGCGATGCGATGGGCACGGTCTCGGTCGCCCTGGGCAGGCCCATCGGCGGCGTCGCGACGTAGATGGTCTCGGCCCGGTCGACGACGTAGGTCTCGTGCCAGATCCCGACCGCACCGGGTGTTTTCCTCGCGCGTTTGTTGAAGCGCGTCCACGCCGGCCGGTGCTCTTGCTGCGGCGCCGAGGCGTAGGCGTAGAGCTTGTCGAGCGACGACCAGTACTGCACGAGGTAGGGCCCGCGTGCCCCGAGCAGCATGGTGGAGCCGAGCAGACCCGAATCGGGGTCGGTCATCAGCTCGCGCATCATCTTCGGCATGTCGCCGAAGATCGGCATCCACTGGTCGAACCGCCACCAGCGGTTGACGGTCATCCCGATGTGGAACACGACGAGTTCGCCGTCGTAGCGATGGGTCATCCGACCCGGATTGATGGATGCCATGGCATGTCCTCACTCGATAGTGTTGCTATCCAGTGTTGGATAGTAGAGCTATCGAGTCAAGGGGTGATCGTGCGGATCTCAGAACTGTCGACGCAAGCCGGCGTGCCGGTCGCCACGATCAAGTACTACCTGCGCGAGAAGCTCCTGCCCGAGGGGGAGCGGACGTCCCCCACCCAGGCGTCGTACGGTGTCGCACACGTGCAGCGTCTGGGAGTCATCCGCGCTCTGGTCGACGCGGGCGTCGGCATCGCGGGCGTCCGCAAGGTGGTCGGCGTGCTGGAGGAGCCTCCCGCGAATCCCTACGACCTTCTCGGTGCCGCCAACGCGGCCGTCACCCCGGTCGTCGCGGCCGACATCGACCTGTCAGCGGCGACCGCGCTGCTAGAGCGCATGGGCGGTGACGCCGAGAAGTGCTTCCCCGACCAGGTCGCCGCAGTGGCCCACGCTCTGGCCGCGCTGGACCGGGCGGGGTTCACCGTCCCGGAACGGGTCATGGACGCGTATCTCGTCCACCTCTCCGCCATCGCCGAGGCGGAACTCGCGGCGACGCCCGACAGGTCGATCGAGGATGCCGTACGCTACGTCGTCCTCGGCACCGCGCTCGTGGAGCCGCTGATCCTCGCCCTGCGCCGCGTGGGGGAGCAGGTGGCCGCCTCGAGGCGTTTCGGTCCGTCCGGCGGCTGAACGAGTCTCCTCACTGTTTCATCCAGCAGATGAATGCGTTTCACCCGTTCGGGGCCTGGGGGGCTCGCGGATAACTCGCGACGTACCTTGGGCTGCGTGATGTGGACGTTCGGAGGGTGACATGGTGAAGAGATTGTCCGGGCGACGACTTGCTCGGGGTGAGGCGGTCCGAGGTGTCATTCTCGATGGGCTGGTGCTCGATGACTGTGGCACGGTGCTCGGCCCGCCCGACGAGCTGCGACCTGTCATCGAGCAGTGCGAGATCACGCGGTTGAGGCTTAGGCGTTCTTTTCTGATCGGCGCGGTCGTGCGTGATGTGACGGTGAACGGCATCCGGGGCGACATGGATTCGCGGTTCTTCATCGCCAACGAGTTCGAACGAGTGAAGATCACGGGCGATGTGGGCGTACTGGTCATTGGCGCGGCGTCGTCATACCAACCACTCAAGGAGTCCTACAGGAACGCCTTGACATCCATCGACGCGTCGTCGCCGGAGTGGAGCCTCGATATCGCCGAGGCGCGAGGCGCGGTCGACATCCGAGGTTATGCGGCGGATCGGGTGCGTATCGACCCCGAGACCCAGGCGGTTGTTCGTCGCGCCGACCTTACCGACGGGCGATGGCGCGCGTTGGTCGAGGGAACGTTGTTCACCGTGCAGATCGACCACGCACTGGACATGGGATGGTCCGACTTGATTCTCGTCGCGGATCGGTCGACGCATCGTTTCGACGCAGACATGGCGGCCCTCGGGCGGCTGCGAGCGGAAGGAATCATCAAATGAGATGTCACCGCGTGACGGGGACTGTCGCGACCGTGTTCGTGGGGTTGGCTTCGCTGTCGGGATGCGCCTCCGCGACCCCGCAGGACTCGTGCATCGAAATGGGCTCGGCGCTCTCAACCGCGTCGACCGGCGTGGTGAATGCCTTCGCGTCAGTCGACCATGACCCGGCGGCCGCGATCATGCAGCTCAAGGCTGCTCAAGCAGATTTCAGTGCGACGCGCGACGGTTGGGCACCAGGGATTCACGCTGCAGGCGGTGAGTTCGTCGACGCCATGGGAGCGCTCATCGCCGCGACAGAGACCGCCACTTCGCCTGCAGAAATCGACGCCGACGCGCTTCGCGCCGCGGTTGCTGACTTCGAGGCGGCTGCCGTCGGCGCTGCCGAGGTGTGCTCGACGCCCAGCCCAGCGTCCACGGAGTGAGAACCTGCCTGCCCCGAGCTCTGCCTTACCGTCTGACCCCTCACGCTGGAATCGGTTGGCCTTCTGGCTGCACCAACAGGCTTTGACGTTCGCGATGGGTGCGGGTGAGTCGATCAGAGCCTTGACGCGCCCATCGTGCATGCCACCCGCGCCGCTGGCTGCCGCGGTCGACGGCGGACACGCTGCGATGAGTGGCATGTGAGCGGCGGGCCGCGGGTTCGGAGGTCGTCCCAGTGATGGTGTTCGGTCCGAAGGCTAATCCGGCGTCGGGGAAGAGTGCGGGTTGGACGCCGCGCCGTCGAGCCAGAGCTCATCGCTGGCGTCGCCGTGCGGCCCGCCGCGACCCACGTGCGCGGCGCTGATCTGCGCACCCTTCGTGATCACGTGCACGAGCGCCATACCGTGGCCGCGACCGAGGGCGTAGTCGTCTTTCAGCCACTGCAGGATGGGGGTCGCCTTGGTGCCTGCGCCGAATCCTCGCTCTTCGGCGAGCGTGATGAACTGCCGCGGAGTCAGGCCGGTCTTGGCTTCGATGTTGTCGAGATACGACTGGAATGACATATCCGGACAGTAGCGCGCCCTGCGACATCGATCCATCCGTCGCCGTGTGTCGATGCCGGACGGGGGAGGCGGCATCCCACGTCGGGTCGAACCTCCACCCGGCCCGCGGAGGAGAGATGTCGGAGCCGCGGGGTACGGTCGAAAGATGGCCGTCACCCTGCATCGGGCGCCCGTCGCCGCGATCGACCCCCTCACTCTCTACCGCCTGCTGTGGCTGAGGGTCACCGTGTTCGTCGTCGAGCAAGAGGCCGCTTACCCCGAGATCGACGGCCGCGACATCGAGTCCGGCGCTGAGCTCATGTGGGCTGTCGAGGGCGACGATGTGCTGGCCACGTTGCGCATCCTTCGCGAGGCGCAGAACACGCGCATCGGGCGCGTCGCCACCGCCCCCGATGCGCGGGGCCGCGGTATCGCCGCCGATCTCATGCGCGCGGCCGTCGAGGTTCTCGATGCCGAGGCGCCCGGCATCCCGATCCTGCTCGACGCGCAGGCGCACCTCGCCGGCTGGTACGGGCGCTTCGGCTTCGTCGTATCCGGGCCGCCCTTCGCCGAAGACGGCATTCCGCACGTTCCGATGCGGCGCACACGCCTCGTCACGGAGCGTCTCGTCCTCCGCGAATGGACGCGCGACGACGCCGATCGAGCGTTCCTGTTCGACATGTACCGCCGCCCCGAGGTGCGTCGCTACCTGGGCGACGGGCGGGTGATGGTCGACGCGGCCGAGGTCGACACCCTGCTCGATCGCTGGGCGGGCCTGGCCGACGGCGTCCTCGGAGTGCGCGCGGTCGCGACTCCCGGCGGAAGGCTACTCGGGTCGGTGCTTCTCAAGCGCATCCCGTGGTCGGCCGGGGTCTCCGAGGGGCGTCCCGACGATGTCGAGATCGGGTGGCACTTCCACCCCGATGCGCGGGGCGAGGGCCACGCGACAGAGGCGGCGGCCGCGCTCATCGCGATTGCTCGGGATCACGGCATCCGTCGAATCGTGGCGGTCACGAACCCGGCGAACGCGGCGTCCGGAGCCGTCGCCGAGCGGATCGGTCTGCGTCCCGCAGGCGAGACACGCGACTACTACGACACCACGTGCGCGCTCTACGTGTCGCGTGACGACGACGAGGTGTCGATCGAGCGCACTTAGTGCGGCACGTGGTACTCCGTGACGCCGCGCTTCCAGTAGCCCTTCACCACCGTGGCGGCGGGGTCGCCCGCCCACCGGTCCCGCAGCAGCGCGCGCCCCGCACGCACCACGGACTGCTCGGCGGCGACGAAGCCGAAGACGCACCCATCGGGACGCTCCTCGACGTCGAGGGAGTCGAGCCAGTCGCCGAGTTCTTCCCCCGCGGGGCGCCGACCCCGATGCAGCTGAACCACCTCGACGCCCGGCGGAGCGGCGACGGGGAGGTCGTGCGCGGCATCCGGCACCTCGACGGCGATGCGACCGATGGCGTCGTCGTCCATCTGCGCGGCGAACCGGCGGATCGCGGGCACCGCCGTCTCGTCGCCGGCGAGCAGCCACGCGTCGGGGCGTCCCACCAGCACCATCGAGCCGCGGGGACCGCCGACGCCCACGGGTGCGCCGATGGCGGACGTCTCGGCCCACCGGCTGCCGACGCCGGCCCCGTGCAGCGCGACGTCGACGTCGAGCCAGCCGTCCATGGCATCCCAGGTCACCGGGGTGTACTCGCGGCTCGGCGCGGAGCGGAGGTCGTCGGCGGCGCCTGACGGGAAGAAGATGCGGATGTGGTCGTCGGCGCCGGGGGAGTCGAAGCCGCGCAACTCGGGTCCCTCGAGACGCAGGCGCACGTACGACGGCGTCACGTGCGTCCGTCGCGCGAGGATCGCCGAACGGAAGACGAGGTCGTGGCGGCGGGGTTCGAGGCGGGCGGAGACGCGCTGGTTCGACATTCGCATGAAGGTAAGGCTAACCTAACGAATCGTCCGCCACCCCCCGCAGGTAGCGGTTCGACCCACACACAGCACTGGAGAGATTCGCATGACGCCCCGCCTGTTCCGTCCCCTCGCCGCCGCATCCCTGGTGGCCGCTCTCGCCCTCGTCGGCTGCTCCTCGGGAGCCGCTGCGCCCGCAGATGACGCCGCCGCCGCGACCACCGTGACGGTCGAAGACAACCACGGCTCGATCGAGGTCCCGGTGGCGCCCGAGCGCGTCGTCGCCCTCGACAACACGACCTTCGAGACGCTCAGCGAATGGGGTGTGACCCTGGTCGCCGCCCCGAAGCCCCTCATGTACGACCTCTGGCCCTCGCTCTCGGGTGGCGACGAGGTGCTCGACGCGGGCCTGCACCGCGAGCCCGACATCGAGAACATCCTCGCCGCGGAGCCCGATCTCATCGTCGGCGGTTACCGGTTCCGCGACATCTACGACCAGCTGAAGGAGATCCAGCCGGCGACCATCGAAACCAGCCCCCGCGACGGTGAGGACCACGCCTCGGAGCTGAAACGCCAGACCACGATCCTGGGTCAGGTCTTCGACAAGAACGACGAGGCGGCGCAGCTCTCGGCCGACCTCGATGACGCGATCGCCGAGGCCAAGGCGGCCTACGACCCGTCCCAGAGCGTCATGGGTCTCATCACCTCGGGCGGCAAGATCGCGTACGCCGCTCCCGGTGAGGGTCGTGGTGTCGGTGTGCTCTTCCCCACCCTGGGGCTCACCCCCGCCCTGGAGCGGTCCGCCGAAGACGCCTCGCACGGCGACGACATCAGCGTCGAGGCGATCGCCGCGGCGAACCCCGAGTGGCTCTTCGTCCTCGACCGCGACGCGATGTTCGGCGAGGACGGCTACGTCTCAGCCAAGGAGCTCGTCGAGAACGCCGAAGCGCTGAAGAACGTCCCCGCCGTGCAGAAGGGGCAGATCGTCTACCTCGACGGCAGCTTCTACCTCGATGAGGGCATCCAGGCGTACACGACGCTCTACCGCTCCGCCGCCGAGGCATTCGCCTCCTGACCCGCCCCCGGCCCGCTCGCGTGAGGGGTCGGGTTTCGTCGCCCGGGCCGCTCCTAGGCGACGAGGAACGACCCCTCACGCGCGGTGAGGAGGGAGGGATGCCATGACCTCGACCACCCTTCGACCTCTCGCACTGCCCGCGGCGATCGCCGGGGTCGCCGCGCTCGTCGTCGTGTCGCTGTTCGTCGGCGCCTACGATCTGACCGCCGACGACTTCGGGGGCGAGATGTTCTGGATCTCGCGCGTGCCCCGCACTCTCGCGCTCGTCCTCGCCGGCTGTGCGATGGCCGTCTCGGGCCTCATCATGCAGCTGCTCACGCAGAACCGTTTCGTCGAGCCCTCCACCACGGGAACGTCCGAGTGGGCGGCGCTCGGCCTGCTCGTCACGGTGCTGATCGCACCGGCCTCGCCCCTCCCCGTCCGGATGATCGTGGCATCCCTCGCCGCCTTCGTCGGGACCATGATCTTCATCGGCATCCTGCAGCGCATCTCCCTGCGCTCCTCGCTCGTCGTGCCGCTCATCGGCATCATGCTCGGGGCGGTGGTCTCGGCCTTCACGACCTATCTGGCGGTGTCGACGAACTCGCTGCAGATGCTCGGCACGTGGTTCATGGGCAGCTTCACCTCCATCGTCCGCGGACGCTACGAAGTGCTCTGGGTCGTCGCGATCGTGGTGCTGCTGGTGTTCCTCTACGCCGACCGCATCACCGTCGCCGGTCTGGGTCGCGACATCGCCACCTCGGTCGGCCTCGACCACACCCGCGTCCTGCTCATCGGTACGGGGCTCGTCGCGGTCGCCACCGGCGTCACCACCGTCGTCGTCGGCTTCCTGCCGTTCCTGGGTCTGGTGGTGCCGAACCTCGTATCGATGTGGCGCGGCGACAACGCCCGCGCGAACCTGCCCTGGGTGTGCGTCGGGGGCGTGGCGATCGTCGTCGTCTGCGACATCGTCGGACGCGTCATCCGGATGCCGTTCGAGGTCCCCGTCTCGATGATCCTCGGGGTCGTCGGCTCCGCGGTGTTCATCACCCTTCTGCTGAGGATGCGCGCCCGTGGCTGACACCCTGACCCGGTCGGCCCCGGCTCTCGCGGCCCGCCGTCCGCGGATCGCCCTGCGCTTCGGCGTCCTGATCCTGATCGTGGCGGTCGCCGCAACCGGCGTGCTGACGTGGAACGTCCCGGGGGAGCCCGGCTCGCGGGCCTTCTGGCTGGCGGTGAACCTGCGCGTGGTGAGCGTCGCGACGATCGCCCTCGTCGCCTGCTGCCAGGCGGTCGCGACGGTGCTGTTCCATACGGCGACGGCGAATCGCATCCTGACCCCGTCGATCATGGGCTTCGACGCGCTGTACGTCGTGATGCAGACCGCGATGGTGTTCTTCTTCGGCAGCGCCGCCCTGTCGGCGACCGACGGGCTGCTGAAGGTCGCCGTACAGAGCGTGCTGATGGTGGGCTTCGCGACGCTGCTGTACGGCTGGCTCTTCGCCGGCCGCCGCGGGAACCTCCACATCATGCTGTTGGTGGGGGTCGTGCTGGGCGTGGGGTTCGGCTCGCTGTCGACCGTCATGCAGCGGCTGCTCACCCCGAGCGACTTCGACATCCTCTCGGCCCGCCTGTTCGGCAACCTCTCGAACTCGGATGCCGAGTACCTCCCGTGGGCGGCGCTGGTGGTCGCCGCGGTGCTCGCTCTCGTCTGGCGCACGCGGCACCGCCTGGACGTGCTCGCGCTCGGCCGTGAGGCCTCCGTCAATCTGGGGCTGTCCTATCGGCGCGAGGTGATCGGGATGCTCGTGCTCGTGGCCGTGCTGATCTCGGTGTCGACCACCATGGTCGGGCCGATGACGTTCTTCGGCTTCATCGTCGCCACCCTCGCTTACCAGCTCTCGGGGTCGTCGCAGCATCGCGTGGTGTTGCCCTTCGCCGTGTTGCTGGGCATGGCCACGCTGCTGGGCGGGTACTTCGTCCTGCGGCACGTTTTCTACGCGGCCGGCATGCTCTCGATCATCATCGAGTTCGTCGGCGGCGTGTTCTTCCTCGTCTATCTCCTCCGGAAGGGGAGTCTCTGATGCTCACCCGCTCACCGGGACGGCGCGTCCCGTGATCTCGCTCACCGACGTCACCATGACCTATGGCGACATGACCGTGCTCGGTCCCGTGACCCTCGACATCCCCGCGGGGGGAGTCACCGCCCTGGTGGGTCCGAACGGCGCGGGCAAATCGACCCTGCTGACGATCGTCGGGCGCCTGACGACGGCCACCGGCGGCCGCGTCACCGTCGCAGGCCATGACGTGACGGCCACGCCCGGAAAGGCGCTCGCCAAGATCGTGTCGATCCTGCGGCAAGAGAATCACTTCGTCACGCGCCTGACCGTGCGCGAGCTCGTCGGCTTCGGGCGCTTCCCCCACTCGCAGGGGC
This sequence comes from Microbacterium proteolyticum, assembly GCF_014192415.1. Lineage (GTDB taxonomy): Bacteria > Actinomycetota > Actinomycetes > Actinomycetales > Microbacteriaceae > Microbacterium > Microbacterium proteolyticum. The sequence continues at coordinate 600,702 of NZ_JACHXY010000003.1, read as the reverse complement.
GTCTGACCGCCGACGATCACTCGAAGATCGACGAGGCCATCGCTTTCCTCGACATGACCGAGCTGTCGGGGCGCTACCTCGACCAGCTCTCGGGCGGGCAGCGCCAGCGCGCGTACGTGGCCATGGTGCTCGCGCAGGACACCGACTACATCCTGCTCGACGAGCCGCTGAACAACCTCGACATGAAGCACGCGGTGGCGATGATGGGCCAGCTCCGTCGCGCAGCCGACGAACTCGGCAAGACGATCGTCGTCGTGGTGCACGACATCAACTTCGCGGCTGCCTACGCCGATCGCATCGTCGCCCTCTCCGAGGGGCGGATCGTGCACGTCGGGACGCCGGACGACCTCATGACGTCGTCGACCCTCGAGGAGGTGTTCGGCACGCCTGTCCAGGTGCGCCGCGACGGGCCGTACCCGCTGGCGGTCTACTACCGGTGAGATCTCAGAGCTGGATGCCGTTGTCTTCGTCGTTCACACCGACGTTGCGGCCGCGGCTGGATTCGTAGGCGATGAGCCACCCGACCGACACCGCCGCGGCGATGACGACGCCCAGCCACACGTTCTGCCACACCAGGCCGAACAGGATGCCCAGCCCGAACAGGAGCACGCTGCCCAGCACCCAGTAGGGGCGTCCGCGCGGCCAACCGGTTCCCGTCTGCGTCATGCGCCCCAGCCTACGGCGCGACCCCCCACCGGTCCGGCGTGCGCCGCGTCCCGTCCACGTCACGTGTCGCGGCGCACCCATGCAGCGACGGGTCAGCGGTCGCGGTGGTCTTCGGGACTGAGTCGCGGTCCGCGGCGCGGCTCGAGCGACGACCCGACGTAGATGAGTCGGATCACCCGCTGACGGTGGCCGGCGAACGGTTCGAGCAGCTCGAGCATGCCGTCGTCGTCGGTGCGGTGGCCCGTCAGAGCGAAACCGACCTGGTGGGCGAGGTGGTAGTCGCCCGTGCTCACGGCATCCGGATCACCGAAAGCGCGGATGCGGGTCTCGGCGCTCGTCCAGATGCCCACGCCGCGAAGGCTGATGAAGACGCGATCGCGACTCTCGCCGTCGGCGGCCGCGGTCGCGGCACGGACGATCGCTGTGCCGCGACGCGCACTCTCGACGATGGTGCGCGACTGCGGAGGCTCGAGTCCGGCACGATGCCACGCCCACGACGGCACATGGCGCCACCCGTCGATGTCGGGCGGGGCGAACATCGGACGGGGCGTAGGCCCCGGCGCGCGCTCGCCGTACCAGGTGACGATGCTGCGCCAGGCCGAGAACGCCTGCATGCTCGTGACCTTCTGCTCCATGATGGCGCTGACGAGGGCGTCGAAGACGAGGTCGGTGCGACCGATGCGCAGGTCGGGGTGACGACGGTGCCACTCGGCGACCGACGGATGCCGCGACGCGTCGAACCCGTCGGGATCGTCGTGCGCGCCGCACAGTGCGGGTAGCTGGTCGAGAGCCCAGGGTGCACCGGGGCCCCAGGCGGCTGCGCGAACGCTCCCGCCGACCCGTTGGCGGAGCGCGAGGGTGGCGACGCCCAGCGGTGTGCGGCTCACACGCCAGACGACACCGCCCGCCCCGAGGGGAGCCGTCGCGAGAAAGGTGGGGTCGTTGGTGCCGTGGCGTTGCGCCGACACGGCGCGCCCGATGTCGACGGGTCGGGCGGGTCGGTAGTCCGACTCGAGAGGGCGTTCGACCGGCGCAACGAGATCGTGCGACGCCTGGCGCGTGCGGACCCCGGTCGATCTCATGGCGACACCTTACGTCGGACCGCCGACATCGCGGCATCCGGGTTCTGCGTGGCCGAAATCCGCGTCGCCGCCCCCCGGTCGCCTGCGCGGTGTGCAGAGGAAGGCCTGCGCGATGCGATCAGAAACGGTCGGGCGAAGGGGTGCCGTGACCGTAGCGGATCGAGACGTCTGCGTGACGGTCGAAGCGGTAGCCGACGCCGCGCACGGTGCGGACGATGTCCTCGTAGGCGCCGAGCTTCGCGCGGAGGCGTCGAACGTGCACGTCGATGGTGCGCTCTCCGGGGGCGTCGTCGTCGGTGGAGCCCTCCCACAACGACGACACGAGCTCCGTGCGCTCGATCGTGCGCCCCTCGCGCAGCACGAGGTACTGCAGCAACTCGAACTCTTTGAACGTGAAGGCGGCGGATTCCCCGTCGATGAGCACGCGCTTGCGCGAGATGTCGACGACGACACCGCCGGCGGCGCGGTCCTCCTCGGCGGGCTCGTCTTTGGTGCGGGCGACGGCAGACGGCTCGTGCAGAGCGAGGCGCACGACGTCCACGTCGCGACCGCCCGATCCCACCGGCGCCAGGGCGACGGTGGCGTAGGTCTCGGCGGCGGGGGCGAGCTCGCCGAGCGTGCGGCGGAGCGCCTCGACGAGTGTTCCCAGGCTCACACCGGCCGCGGCGGCCTTCTCTTCATCGATGCCGACGTACAGCGCGAACCCGCGGGGCGCGGTGGAGGCGGCGGCGCGTGCGGGCGCGGGGGCGGCGGCCTCGGGAGCGGCGGGCGGAGGGGTGGACGCCGTACCGGCGGCGGGGTGGGCAGAGGCGGTCACGGGACGGTCGAGGACTGCGGAGAGCGACATGGGGAAGAATCCTTGGGTGCGTGAACCCGGGCGTCATCGTGAGCGGGGTTCGTCGGGAGGTGAGGGCCGAGGGGCCGGAGCGCGGTGCCGGGGTACGCGTGATCGACGCGCAACTCAGGCGACCGGGGGACGACGTCGGCGTTCAGAAGCAAGAGGTCGTCCGGGCGAGGGTCGCGGTCAGCGGCACATTCGACAGCACATGACAGCGCGGCCGGGCATCATCATGCCGGCAGTCCTGTTCGCCTCCCGGGCGGACAGAGGACGCGCGAAGTCAGTCATGGCGGCATTATTACCCACGGCGTCCGATCAGGTCAAATCATGACCACGGTCCAGGTCTGGCGCATTCTGCTCAGTCACCGCCCGTGAACCTGCGGTGCCGCCGTGCATTCTGTGTCATCCCGTCGTCAGCGGCGAGGACCGGCGTACCCTCTCCGCATGTCCGATCTGCATTTCGCCGACGACAAGACGGCGTCCCGATTCACCCTCCATCGCGGCGACGACCTCGTCTCCGTCCTCGACTATCGCGACGACGGGCGCACGATCGCCCTCACCCGCGCCTTCACGATTCCCACGTTTCGAGGACACGGCTACGCCGCCATCGTCACCGAGCGCGCCGTCGACGCGATCGACAGGGCCGGTGACCGCGAGGTCATCCCGGTGTGCTGGTACGTGGGGGAGTGGTTCGACGCCCACCCCGAACGCGCCGGCATCCTGCACCAGCGCCCGGCGTCGTGAACGTCTGATCGCTTACGCGCGCGTGCGCGGACGTCAACCCCTGCCCGTCGTTCGTCCGACGCGACGAAGCTGAAGACCTCGAAAGGGGAAGTCATGAACGACGACCGCGATCTGCCCGAGGGTGTCATCGACGCCGACCCGCCCGGGGGGTGGGAGAGCAGCGCTGTAGCCGACGGGGAAACCGCCGAGCGAAACGACCAAGCCAAGGGATCTCCGCGCCTGAACGACGCCGCACCCTCGGACCCCATCGAGGGCGATGCCGCAAGCCAGGGCATCGACCCCGACCTGACGACGGAGGACTGACATGTCGGATGCAACCCGAGCCCCCGAGCCCAGCTCCGGTCCCGACGGAGGTGCTGACGCGGCCGACTCGGTCGGCGGCGCCGTCCACCGCGACCGCAAGACCCCGCAGCCGGGTGAGCAGTCCGAACCGGCGATGGACATGCACCCCACCGACGACGAGGCGCGCATCCGCGGAGTGATCGTCCAGACCCGCGCCGACGTCGGCGACAAGAGCGAGGAACGCATCGCCGACGTGCTTCGCCAGCGATTCGCCGAGGTCGGGCTCGACCTCGGCGACGACCGCATCCGCGCCCTCGCGGCCGAGGTCGCCGGCGGCTGATCACCCCCGCAGACGCCCCGCGCCGCCAGTGAGGCGGGGCGGGGCGTCCGGCGGTCGCGCGGGGCCCGTACGCTCGCTCGGTGCCGGGATCGACGCGGGTGCGGCGCCCGGTGCGCGGGAGCCCGCGCGTTTGCTGCGAGCCGATGTCGGAGGTGCGACGTACCGTGGATCCATGCGCATCCTGCACACCTCCGACTGGCACATCGGGCGCTCGTTCCACGGGCACTCCACCCTCGACGCGCTGACCGGCGTGCTCGACGTGTTGGTCGAGCAGGTGCGCGAGAACGCGGTCGACCTGGTCATCGTGGCGGGCGACGTCTTCGATTCCGCCGCGCCGTCGGCAGCCTGCTACCCCCTGCTCTCGCGCACCCTCGCCGCCCTCGCAGACGCCGGTGCCCGGGTGGTGGTGACCAGCGGCAACCACGACTCCGCGGCCCGTCTGGGTTTCCAATCCGCCCTGCTCCGCGACGACATCACGGTCCTGACAGACCCCTCAGCGGTCGGCACGCCGGTGACCTTCGCCGATGACCACGGTCCCGTGCACGTCTACGGCATCCCCTACCTGGAGCCGGCCATCGTGCGGCACCTGTGGTCGGGAGTCGAGTTGCGAAGCCAGGCGCAGACCATGACCCACGCCCTCGATCTCGTGCGCGCCGACGCGGCCGCGCGCGGGGGCCGCTCGATCGTCGCGGCGCACTGCTTCGCCGCCGGTGTCGAGTCGACGCCCGGCGTCGAGCGCGAGATCCGGCAGGGCGGACTCGACGTCGTTCCGCTGTCGGCGTTCGATGGCCCCGATTACGTCGCCCTCGGTCACATCCATGGCCGTCAGCAGCTGTCCCAGCGCGTGCGGTACGCGGGGGCGCCGCTGCACTACAGCTTCGGCGAAGCGGGCAAGCCGCGCGGGTCGTGGCTCGTCGAGCTCGATGCGGCCGGCTTGTCGTCGGTGCGGTGGCTCGACCTTCCGGTGCCGCGTCCGCTCGTCACCCTGCGGGGCCCGCTCGACGACCTGCTCACCGATGAGCGCTTCGCCGATCACAGCCGGCAGTGGGTGCGCGCGGAGTACACCGACCCCACCCCCCAGCCCGACCCGATGCGTCGTCTGCAGGCGCGCTTCCCGTGGTGTGCGACCGTCGTGCACCTGCCGTCCGCGTCGTCGGCCGATGACGGCGCGGGCTACGCGCGGCGCGTGCGCGCGGCCCGAGACGACGCCGAGGTGATCGACGCGTTCCTCGCGCACGTGCGCGAGGGCGAGGGTGCTTCGGCGGTCGAGCGCGAACTCATCCGCGATGTGCTCGCCGCCCGCACGGTGGCCGAGGTGCGCGCATGAAGCTGCACCGGCTCGAACTCGAGGGGTTCGGCCCGTTCCTCGAGGCGCAAGAGGTCGATTTCGACGCCTTCGCAGACGACGGCATCTTCCTCATCACCGGCCGCACCGGGGCGGGCAAGTCCAGCGTGCTCGACGGTGTCTGCTATGCCCTCTACGGCGGCGTTCCCCGCTACGACGGAGCGGAGCGGCGCCTGCGGAGCGATCACTGCGACCCCGACGACACCACGCGCGTCACGCTGGAGTTCAGCGCCGAGGGCGAACGCTGGCGCGTCACGCGATCGCCGGAGTTCGAACGGCCCAAGCGCCGGGGCGGCGGCACGACCAGAGAGCCGCACCGCGCCCTGCTCGAAGTACTCGCACCCGAGGGCTGGACGGGGGTCGCCGCGCGGCCGGTCGACGTGGCGGCTCGCCTCGACGAGATCCTCGGGCTCACCCAGCAGCAGTTCCTGCAGGTCATCCTGCTGGCGCAGAACCGCTTCGCACGCTTCCTCCTCGCCAAGAACGACGAGCGGCTGACCCTGCTGCGCACCCTGTTCGGCACACGGTCCTTCGAGCAGTACGCCGCCGACCTCGACGAACGTCGTAAGCGCGCGAGCGAGCGTCTCGCCGCCGAGGGCGTCGAGGTGGCGACCCTTCTCGACGAGGCCGAGCGCCTGGTCCACGAGCTCGACGAGCGAGAGCCCGACAGTTCGATCCCGGGCGACGATGAGGAAGCTGGGCGCTCCGTTTCCGAGCGGCTCGCGCTGGTCGTCCGCGCGGTCGAGCGCGCCGACTATCGAGTCGACACCCTCGCGCGTGAGAACCAGGTCGTCGACGCCCGACTCGACGCCGCTCTGCTCGCTGAGCGCGAGGCCCGTTCGCTGGCCGAGCGGCAGCGCGACCGGCTCGGCGAGCGCGAGAGGCTCGCGGTCCTCGAGGCCGACGCCGACGCGATCGCCGCCATCCGCCGTGAAGCCGCGGCCGCTGCCGACGCCGACGAGCTACGCCCTGCAATCGAGACCGCCGAGGCCGCCCGCCGTGCGTACGGCCTCGCCGATGAGAGACTCATCGACGCCGACGCCGGGGTTCGCGCCGTCGACGAGGTGCTCGCCGACGACGCCGACCCGCGTTCCCGCGACGACGTGCTCACCGCATTCCTGTCGCGCGGCGAGGCCGCCCTGAAGGTCGAGCGAGAACTCACCGATCTCGACCGCGACGTGAACCGCCTCCAGGCGCGCGTCGATGCCGTCGACGTCGAGCGGCAGAAGCTCGCCGTCGAACGCCTCGAGGTTCCCGACCTGCTTCGCGCCCTCGACGACCGCCTCGCCGAGCTGGCCGGTGCCGATGCACGACGTGACGCCGCCCTCGCGCTTCGCGACGAGACGTCCCGTCGTCTCGACGCCGCTCGCGAGGCGGCCCGCCTGCTCGATCAGCGCGACCAAGCCGACCTCGCCTCGCTGGTGCGGGCCGACGACCTGCAGCGGGCGATCGACGCGTGGACGACGCTCCTGCGCCGCCGACTGTCCGGGGCCGCAGTCGAACTGGCGCACGAGCTGGTCGACGGCGAGCCCTGCGCGGTGTGCGGGGCGCGCGAGCACCCGCAGCCCGCTCGCGGCTCCGAGGACCCCGTGAGCGATGCCGACCTCGCCGCCGCGGAGGATCGCAAGAACGCCGCCGTCGAGGGCGACCGGCTCGCCTCCGACGCCGCGCGCGTCGCCCGTGATGCGCACGCCCTCGCCGCGGCCCTCGCCGGCGGTGAGAGCATCGAGGTCCTGAGGGCGCGCCTCGCCACGGCCGACGACGCCCTGGTCACCGCGACGGCCGACGTCGACGAGTACGAGCGGGTCCGGGGCGACCGCACCCGCGCGGCCGACCTCGACGCGGCCATCACCCGTCGACTCGACACCCTGGGGGCGGAGCTCGCCATCGCACGGCAAGACCTCGCCCTCGCGCAACAGCGTGCCGAAGCGCTCGGTGGCGAGGTCGACGCCGCGCGCGGCGGTTTCGACACGGTCGCCGCCCGGCAGGACGATCTTCACAAGCGGCGAGACGCGGTACGCGAACTCATCGCGGCGCGGGCCGCAGCCGCCGCCGCGCGTGACACTCGACGCGACGCCGACAGTGCCGTCGCCGCTCTGGTCGCCGAGAGTCCCTTCGACGACGTCGCCGCGGTCACCGCGGCTCTGCGGTCGGCCGCGCACCGTCGGCGCCTCGACACCGCCGCGGCCGAGTACGACGCCGCGCTCACCGCGACGCGGCAGCGACTGTTCGATCTCGAGCTCCTGCTCGTCGACGCCGGAGACGAACCGATCGACCTGGCGCCCTCCATCGCCGAGGTGGCGTCGGCTCGCGAAGCCGTACAGATGATCGCCGCCTCCCACGCAGGCGCTCGCGCGCGCGCCGACCGGCTGCGATCCCTCGCTCAGCGCGCCGACGCCGGCCACGCCGCGGTGGCGAGCCTGGCAGACGAGCACGCCGTCGTCGCCCGCCTGGCCGACACTGTCGCCGGGCGGGCGCCCAACACGCGCCGAATGACGCTCGAGACGTTCGTTCTCGCAGCCGAGCTCGAAGAGATCGTGACCGCGGCCAATCTGCGCCTCGAGCACATGTCAGCCGGACGCTATCGCCTGCAGCACACCGACGCACTCGCCGCCCGGGGCGCCTCCAGCGGCCTCGGCCTCGAGATCATGGACGCCTTCACCGGTCAGTGCCGTCCGCCGCAGTCGCTGTCCGGCGGTGAGACCTTCCTCACATCTCTCGCCCTCGCCCTCGGGCTGGCCGAGGTCGTCACCGCCCGCGCCGGAGGACTCCGTCTCGACACGCTGTTCATCGACGAAGGTTTCGGTTCGCTCGACGACGACACCCTCGACCTCGCCATGCGCACACTCGACGAGTTGCGACAGGGTGGCCGCACGGTGGGGGTCATCAGTCACGTGGCCTCGATGAGAGACCAGCTGCCGGCGCAGTTGCACGTCACCGCGACCCCGCGGGGTCCGAGCGTGATCCATCAAGACGTCGTACTCGCCCGCGCCTGACGCCCGGCCGGGGCATCGCGTCTAGGCTCGTCGCATGCGAAAGAGCACACTGTGGACCATCGTCGGGGTCGTCGTCGCTGTGATCATCGCGTGGGTGCTGGTCAACATCCTGTTCTCACTCATCGCCTTCGCCTTCCGGCTGATCGCGGTGGCCATCGTGGCGCTGATCGTCTTCTTCGTGCTGCGTGCGGTGTTCGCCCGCCGCGAGGTGGACTGACCCGGGGCGGCAGCCCACGGGGTGCGACGCGGAACGCGCAAGCCCGGAGGCGATGTCGGAAGCCCGGAGTAGCCTCCCTCACGATGTCTGATCATTCCCCCACCTCCTCGAAACAATCCGCGCCCATCACACGCGACATCGACCTGTCGCCGCGGCACCGGTGGCGGGCATACTGGGTGGCCGTCGCGGTGGCGGCGCTGACCATCCTCGACTTGACGAAGGTCAACGTCGCGCTGCCCTCGATCGAGGCGGCGCTGAACGCGGGGCCCACCGAGCTGCAGCTCGTCGTCTCGGGATACATCCTGACGTTCGGCTTGGTGCTCGTGCCGGCCGGGCGGCTGGGAGACCTGCGATCGCGCCGCGTGCTGTTCCTCGTCGGCCTCTCGCTGTTCCTGGTGACGAGCCTGGCGTGCGCCCTCGCACCGAACACCACCGTGCTGCTGGTCGCCCGCCTCCTGCAGGGCGTGGCGGCGGGCATCCAGATGCCGCAGGTGCTGGGTTTGGTGCAGCAGCTGTTCCAGGGCAAAGAACGCGGGCGCGCCTTCGGTCTGTTCGGTGCGACGATCGGCATCGCCACGGCGTTCGGACCGACCCTGGGCGGTCTCCTCATCGCCCTGGGAGGAGAGACCGACGGATGGCGTCTGATCTTCTGGATCAATATCCCCCTCGTCGCCATCGTCATCGTTCTGGCCGCCTGGCTCCTCCCCGACACCCGAACGAAGTCGCATCGCCGTCTCGATCTCGATCCGGTGGGCATCGTGCTCTTCGCGGCGACGATCCTCGCGCTGATGTGGCCGTTCCTGTTTACGACCGGCAGCCCTGGTGACAATCCGAACCGCTGGTGGTTGCTGGTGGCGTCCGCGGTCTTCGCTGCGGTCTTCGTGTTCTGGGAGCGCCGCTACGCGGAGCGGGGCCGGATGCCGCTCATGCCGTTCTCGATCTTCTCGCTGGCGTCGTACCGCAACGGCGTCCTCATCTCGACGGCGTACTTCTCCGCGATACCGGCGATGTTCCTGCTGGGGACGCTGTTCCTTCAGGGCGGTCTCGGTCTCGAACCGGTCTTCGCCGGCATGGTGACGATCGGGTTCGCGGTCGCCTCGGCGTGGAGCTCGTGGATCGGCGGCAACCTCGTCACCCGCCTCGGCCGCCCGCTCGTGCTGTGGGGGATCCTGGGCATGGTCGCCACCGCCGGGGGCCTCGTGCTCGTGGCGTTGTTCACGGCTCCCGAATGGACACCGTGGGCCATGGCTGCCGTGATGACGTTCGGCGGCTTCGCGGGAGGGCTGGTGATCTCGCCGAATCAGACCCTCACGCTCGCCGACATCCCGGTGCGCAGCGGCGGCGTCGCCGGCTCCGTCGGTCAGCTCGGCCAACGCATCGGCACCGCCGTCGGCACGGCGATCGCCCTGGCGCTGTTCTACGCCACCGTCTACCGCGAACAGGACACGGTGGATGACACGGTCGTGCTCTATCACGACGCCTACGCGTCCGGCATGATCACCGTCGGCGTCTTCCTGGGTCTCGCGCTCATCGTGAGCGTGGCCGACCTGGCGAAGCGCGCGAAGTCGGGGTCGCAGACCCCCTGACCGCGGGCGGCGCAGCGGTACTCGGCGCGAGCTGCTCGGGGCTGCGGTCGAGCGGGGTCGGACGAGGTGGTGAACCCGTGGTCAGACGCCGTAGCGGGTGCGCAGTTCGGCGCGCAACTGGTGACTGCAGCGCTCGACCACGACATCCCATACTTCGGTGGCGCCGTCCTGCGCGCGGTCCGAGACGGCACGAAGAACGCGGATGGGCACGCCGAACTGCTGCGCGACCCAAATGAGCGCGTACGACTCCATGTCGACGAGGCGGGCCCCGAGCCCGCGGATGAGGGCGACGGTCTCGGCATCGTCGACGAAGTGGTCGCCGGTGGCGATGATGAGGCCGTCGTGACCGGTGTCGACGCGCGGCGGCAGGGAGACGTGTTCGCCGAAGGTGCCGTCCAGCCCCTTCACATCATGCTGGATGGCGGCGGCGATGTCGTAGATGCCGCCTTCGACCGCGTCGTCGATCGCGCCGGCGGTACCGACGACGACGATCTCGTCGTACTCGCCTTGGCACAGTGCGCGGGTGAGGGCGAAGGCGGCCGGGATCTTGCCCACCCCGGTGAGCAGGACGTCGAAACCGGGGATGTCCGCCTCGAAGGCGGTGAGTTCGGACGCGTGGGCGGCGACGAGGAGCTTCACCCCTCTATTCTCGCCTGCCGGCAACGATAACCCGCACCGTCTCGGGCCGGACCGGCGGATCGGGCACCGGAGCGGCGCCCGATCCGCACCGTCATGCCTGGGCCGGATCCGACGCCTTCGACAGTCGGTCGATCTCGTCCGACGACAGCTGCAGGGACGCGCTGGCCAGCAGATCCGCGACCTGCTCGACCTTGGATGCGCTCGCGATGGGCGCGGCCACGGTCGGCTGGGCACGCAACCACGCCAGTGCGGTCGCGGCGATGGATGCGCCGTGAGCGGCGCCGACGTCCTCGAGCTCGTCGATCAGGGCGAGGCCCGCGGGGGTGGCGAGCTTCGCGGCGCCCCCGGCTCGGGGCGAGTCGCCCGCGGCATCCGTCGAACGGTATTTGCCGGTGAGGAATCCGCTCGCCAACGCGTAGTACGGCACGAGCGACATGTTGTACTGCTGGGCGACGGGCACGATCTCCCGCTCGATCTCGGTGCGGTGCACGAGGTTGTAATGCGGCTGCACAGCGACGGGAAGATCTGCGCCCGCGGCCTCGGCCAGCGACACCCATTCGCGGATGCGGTCGGCGGTGTAGTTCGAGACGGCCACGTATCGCACGAGCCCGTCGCGGACGAGATCGGCGAAGGCGGTGACGGTCTCTTCCAGGGGAGTCTCGGCGTCATCGAAGTGGGCGTAGTACAGGTCGATCGTCTCAACCCCCAGACGCTTCAGCGACGCCTCGGCGGCGGCTCGCACGTTCGCTGCGGACAGTCCACGGAAGTCGGGGTGCGTGCTCACCTTCGTCGCGACGACGACGTCGGAGGGCTTACGTGCAGACAGCCACTCACCGATCAGGGTCTCGCTCTCGCCGCCTGAGTTGCCGGGGACCCAGGCGCTGTAGCCGTCTGCGGTGTCGATGAAGTTGCCGCCCCCGTCGCGGAAGGCGTCGAGGACCGCGAACGATGTGTCGCGATCGGCCGTCCAGCCGAAGACGTTGCCGCCGAGCGAGAGGGGGAAGATGTCGAGGTCGCTGCGTCCGATGCGCGTCATGATGTCCTTTCGGAAGGGGGTCAGTGACCTTGGTGTCAACGACCCTCGCCCGATGGCATTCCCGGAGGCGCCGGGTCAGCTCCCGCCGGAGAGGATGCCGACGAGTCCGCTGATCAGCAGCCACAACCCGATGCCGGCCCCGGCGATCCAGATGACGACCGTTCCGGCCGGGTACTTCTTCTTGCCGCCGTCTTCACCCGGGGCGCTCACGTGCGCACCATCATCACGATTGAGACGATCAGCACGGCGAGACCTCCAATGACGGCGATGGCGGCGATGATGGGGCCGCCGCCCGTTAGGAAAGCAGCGACACCGAGGGACAGGAACAACACGGCCACCACGATGCCGATGATCTGGTAGACGCGGTATCGACGACTGTCCGTCGTCATCCTCTGCTCGTTCACGGTGCCCCCTTCCGCCCCAGGTTATCGAATACGCATGAGGCCCCCGTGCGGTCATCCCCAGGTGATCCGCCTTTCATGACGAAGCGGGCGACCCCCGCGGCGCCGACCCGGCGTAGCGTAGGTGCATGGCGCGCCCCGTTCCCGACCCCGTTCGTCCCGGCCAGGAATCTGTGTGGGGCTACCCCCGCCCGCCGCGCGTGGAGCGCGAGAGACGGCGGGTGCAGATCGACTTCGGCGGCACGCGCATCGTCGATACCGACGACGTCGTCCGCGTGCTCGAGACGAGCCACCCGCCGGTGTATTACGTGCCCATCGCCGCCTTCGCCGTCGCACTGACGCTCGGACAGGGCGCGTCGTTCTGCGAGTTCAAGGGGGCGGCCCGGTACTTCGACGTGCACGGCGGCGGTGGAGTGGTCGCCGAGCGGGCTGCGTGGAACTACCCCCGCCCGATGCCCGGGTACGAGGTGCTGCACGACCGTGTCGCCGTGTATGCCGGCCCCATGGATGCCGTCATCCTCGGGGGAGAGACGGTCGAGGCGCAGCCCGGCGGCTTCTACGGCGGATGGGTGACGAGCGACCTCGCGGGGCCCTTCAAGGGCGTCCCGGGCTCGATGGGCTGGTAAGACGGCGGCTGAGGGCCCCGTCGCGCCGGCTCACTCCACGAACGCCTCCGGTACCGCTGCGCGCAGGTCGGCGAGCCACACGCGGGCGTTCCCGTCGGACGGCGCGCGCCAATCGCCGCGTGGCGACAGCGAACCCGCCGGCGAGACCTTCGGTCCGTTGGGGATCGCCGTGCGTTTGAACTGTGCGAAGCCGAAGAACCGCTGCAGGAACACCTCGAGCCACTTCGCCACCGTGACGAGGTCGTAGGACGGTCGTTCACCCTTGGGGTAACCCGGGGGCCAGGTCCCGGCATCCGGATCCGACCAGGCGTGGGCGGCGAGGAAGGCGATCTTCGAGGGACGGAAGCCGAAGCGCAGCACGTGGTAGAGCGTGAAGTCGTGCAGGTTGTAGGGACCGATGCGGTCTTCGGTCGACTGCATGCGTCCGTCTTGACCGGCGGGCACCAGCTCGGGGCTGATCTCGGTGTCGAGCACGGCCTGCAGCACCTCGATGGTGGCCGCACTCAGCTCGCCCGCGGAGATGACCCACCGGATGACGTGCTGGATGAGGGTCTTGGGTACGCCCGGGTTCACCGAGTAGTGGCTCATCTGGTCGCCGACGCCGTAGGTCGACCAGCCCAGGGCGATCTCGGACAGGTCGCCCGTGCCGACGACGATGCCGCCGTTCTTGTTGGCGAGCCGGAAGAGGTAATCGGTGCGCAGCCCCGCCTGCACGTTCTCGAACGTGACGTCATGCACCGGCTCGCCCGAGGCGAAGGGGTGCCCCATGCGGGCGAGCATCTCGGATGCCGCCGGACGGATGTCGATCTCTTCGATGGAGGCCCCGACGGCCTCGGCGAGGGCGATCGCGTTGCGCTTGGTCTTCTCGCTGGTGGCGAAGCCGGGGAGCGTGTAGGTGAGGATGTCGCTGCGGGGGCGCCCCATGCGGTCCATCGCTCGGGCGATCACCAGGAGCGCATGGGTGGAGTCGAGGCCGCCGCTGACGCCGAGGACGGGCTTCGGATCGCCGATGGCCCGGAGCCGCTGCACGAGGCCCGACACCTGGATGTTGAACGCCTCGTAGCAGTCCTGCGCGAGCCGGGCGGGGTCGTCGGGGACGAAGGGGAAGCGGTCGAGCGTTCGGCGCAGGCCGATATCGCCGACGGGGGGCGCGAGCTCGAACGGCACCGTGCGGAACGCGGGTGCCGTGGTACGGCGGTTGTCGTCGAAGGTTCCCTGGCGGATACGGTCCTGCCGGAGGCGATCGAGGTCGACATCGGCCACGCTGCGGCGTGGACCGTCGGGGAACCGCTCGGTCGTGGCGAGCAGCTGCCCGCCCTCGTAGATCATGGTCTGGCCGTCCCACGAGACGTCGTTGGTCGACTCGCCCTGTCCAGCGGCGGCGTACACGTACGCCGCGAGGCAGCGCAGGGACTGCGACTGCGAGAGCAGGGTGCGATCGTCGGCGCGACCGATCGTGATGGGACTGCCCGACAGGTTCGCGAGCACGGTCGCGCCCGCCAGGGCGGCGCCGGAAGAGGGCGGGATCGGCACCCAGACGTCTTCGCACACCTCGGCGTGCAGGGCGAGCCCGGGGACGTCGACGGCGTCGAAGAGCAGATCGGGTCCGAACGGCACCGTATGGCCGGCGACGAGGATGTGCTGCCCCGCCTGATCGTCGCCGCGGGCGTACCAGCGCTGTTCGTAGAACTCGCGGTAGGTCGGGAGGTAGGCCTTGGGTACGACGCCCAGGATGCGGCCGCGATGAACGACCACGGCGCAGTTAAACAGCCTGTTGCCGTGCCGGAGCGGCGCGCCCACCAGCAGCACCGGAAGCAGATCCGCGGACGCTGCGACCAGGCGCGACAGGGCCGCCTCGACGGCGTCGAGCAGGGGGTCCTGCATGACGAGGTCGTCGATCGCATAGCCGGTGAGGCAGAGCTCGGGGAACACCGCGACCGCGACGCCCTCGGCATCGCACGCGCGGGCGGAATCGAGCACGGCGTCGGCGTTGGTGGCGGGGTCGGCGACCGCGACGGGTATCGTGCACGCGGCCACGCGCGCGAACCCGTGCCGGTAGACGCTCTCGAACGGCAGATCGGTGATCACCGCTCCAGTCTGGCAGGCCGCTCCGACACCGCGGCAGCCGGATCGGCCGGGAGGGGGTGTGGATGCCCGGCGGGCGATGTCGGGGGTCGCGGTTAGCGTTGAGGTCATGCGGTACATCGAGCGCGACGCGCGCATCGTCTGGAGCGCCAGCGACCTCAAGGCCGCGGCCGAGTGCGAGTTCGCGTGGCTGCGCGCCATCGACGCCAAGCTCGGGCGCATCGCCGCCGTCGACGACCCGGCGGACGCCACGCTCGAACGTGCTGCGCGTCTGGGAACCGCGCACGAACTGCGCGTCCTCGACGAGTACCGCGCGCGCCTCGGTGCAGCGGTGCACGAGATCCCCGCCGCCCGGTCGTCCGATGCCGACGCCCTCGCCGAGTCCGTGCGGCTCACCGACGCTGCCCTCGCGGACCCCGCGGCCGAGGTCGTCTATCAGGCGGCCTTCGCGACCCACGAGTTCGTCGGCTTCGCCGACTTCCTCGTGCGCGAGCCCGAGCCCCGCGCCGACGGCACACGGCCGTGGATCGTGCAAGACACCAAACTCGCCCGTCGCGCCCGCGTCACGGCCCTGATGCAGCTCGCCGCCTACGTCGACCAGCTCGACCGGCTCGGAGTACCGCGGTCCGCCGAGGTGCAGCTGCTGCTCGGCGACGGCTCCACGAGCACGCACCGCGTCGACGACCTGCTCCCCGTGTTCGGCCTGCGGCGCGAGCGTCTCCGCGCCCTCATCGCCGATCGCGCGGTGGGCCTCGGCACCGCGGGACCCGTCATCGCGTGGGGTGATGCGCGCGGCGATCTCGGGGTCGTCGCCTGCGGACGATGCGCGACCTGCGAGATCGAGGTCGTCGGGCACCGCGACCTCCTGCTCGTCGCGGGTATGCGGCCCGTGCAGCGCGATCGCCTGCGGGCGGGTGGCATCCTCACGATCGACGCCCTCGCCGTCGCCACCGAGCCCCCCGCCGCCATGAGCGCCGACACGTTCGCGTCGCTTCGCACGCAGGCGCGGCTGCAGCTCGACAGTCCTGCGGGCGTGCCGTCAGAGGACGACCCGGCGCACGCGATCCCGACCTTCGAGGTCGTCGCGCCGAAATCGCTCGGGGTGCTGCCGCGCCCCGATCACGGCGACCTGTTCTTCGATTTCGAGGGCGACCCCCTCTATACCGAGGGCGTCGGTGAGCACTGGGGGATCGACTACCTGTTCGGCTGGGTCGACACGCGCGAGACCTACGGCGCCCTGTGGGCCCACACCTTCGACGAGGAGCGCGCCGCGCTCGAGAGGTTCCTCGACATCGTGGCGCTGCGGCGTCGGCAGTACCCCGACATGCACATCTACCACTACGCCCCCTACGAGCCGACGCACCTTCTGACGATGGCCGCACGGTACGGCGTACGCGAGGCCGACGTCGACCGGCTCCTGCGCGACGGCGTCTTCGTCGACCTCTACCCGGTCGTGAGGCGGGCGCTCCGCGTGGGATCGCGCTCGTATTCGATCAAGAAGCTCGAGCCGCTGTACATGGGCGACGAGGTCCGCACGAGCGATGTCCAGCGCGGCGACGACTCGATCGTGAAGTACGTCGAAGCGCGCGCGCTCGCCGCCGACGGCGACGCCGGGGCCGCTCAGAGGGTGCTCGACGACCTCGCCGACTACAACCGATACGACTGCGTCTCCACCCGCCGCCTGCGTGACTGGCTCGTCGACCGCGCGCGAGAGTCCGGCGCCGTTCCCGCACGAGGCGCCGAGCCCGACGAGCAGGCCTACGAGCCCTCTCCCCGCGCGACCGCTCTGCAGCGGTGGGCCGCCGACGCGACGCCACCCGGTCTCGACACCCCCGATGCCACGGCGTTGCGCCTCGCCGCCGCGGCGATCGACTACTACCCGCGCGAAGAGAAGACCTATTGGGCGACCCACTTCCTCCGGCTGCGGGAGCCCGTGTCGGTCTGGGAAGAGACGCGCGACGTGGTGGTCGTGGATCCCGCCCGCTCGCGGGTCGTGACCGACTGGCACATCGCCGAGTCGGGCCGCGGCTCCGAGCGTCGACTCGTCGAGCTGCGGGGAGAGCCCGCCCCCGGCACGCGCCTGAGCGTGGATTCCGATCCGTTCGCGGTCTACGACCTGCCCGCCCCGTTCCCGATCGAGACCCGTCCGCGATGGATTCACGGAGCGCGTCGCGTGACCGTCCGTGAGGTGCTCGACGATGGCGCGATCGTCGAAGAGATCGCGGCCGACGGTGTCACGTGGCACGAGCTGCCACTGGCGCTCACGCCCGCGGCGCCTCCGCGCGCGGGTAATCAACAGAAAGCCATCGACGCGTGGGCCGACTCCGTGCTGACCGCCGCGCCGACCATCCCCCACGGACCTGCCGCCGACATCCTCCGACGCATCCCCCCGCGCACCCTCTCCGGCGCCCTCGCACCGGTGTCCGCCCTCGCGGTCGGCCGCGTGGCCGACACAGCCGTGAGCGACCCCTCGGGCGACGACGAGATCACCGCGATCGCCCGCAGTGTGGCCGATCTCGACCACAGCTATCTGGCCGTTCAGGGTCCCCCCGGAACCGGTAAGACGTACGTCGGCTCGCACGTCATCGCCCGGCTCGTGGCCGAGCGCGGGTACCGCATCGGCGTCGTCGCCCAGTCGCACGCGACGATCGAGCACATGCTCGACCAGGTCATCGCGGCGGGGGTCCCGGCATCCCGCGTCGGCAAGGCCCCCAAAGACCCGAGCATCGCGCACGCGTTCACGGTGCTGCCCAAGAACGGTGTGGCCGCCTTCACCGCCGAGAACGCCGCGGGTGGATTCGTCGTGGGCGGCACCGCGTGGGACTTCAGCCACGAGGCGCGCATCCCTCGGGGCAGCCTCGACCTTCTCGTCATCGACGAGGCGGGGCAGTTCTCGCTGGCGTCCACCATCGCCGTCTCGCTCGCGGCTCAGCGCCTGCTGCTGCTCGGCGACCCTCAGCAGCTCCCGCAAGTGAGCCAGGGCACGCACCCCGAGCCGGTCGACACCTCGGCGTTGGGGTGGATCATCGACGGCGCAGAGGTGGTCCCGCCTGAACTCGGATACTTCCTCGCGCGCACCCGCCGCATGCACCCCGCCGTCGCCGGGCCGGTGTCGCAGCTGTCGTACGAGGGCCGTCTCGCCGCACATCCGTCCACCGCTCTCCGTCGGCTCGAGGGGGTCGAACCCGGCGTCCACGTCGTTCCGGTGCGTCACACGGGCAATTCCACGTGCTCGGTCGAGGAGGCCGCCGAGGTCGCGCGCCTCGTCACCCAGCTGGTGGGGCGTGAATGGATCGGCGCCGAGGGTGGCGCGGGCGACAGCGCCACCGTTCAGCGGCCCCGTGCCCTTCGCGCCGAGGACATCATCGTCATCACGCCGTACAACGCTCAGCAGTCGGCCGTGGAAGAGGCGCTCGCCGCCCAGGGGTTCGCCGACGTGCCCGTCGGCACGGTCGATCGATTCCAGGGCAAGGAGGCCGTGGTGGCCATCCTCACGCTGGCCGCGTCATCAGGACGCGAAGCGCCGCGCGGACTGGAGTTCCTCCTGCTGCGCAACCGCATCAACGTCGCGATCTCACGCGCGATGCAGGCCGCATACGTCGTCTACTCCCCGGCATTGCTCGACGACCTGCCGCGCACACCCGAGGGCGTCGCGCGGCTGAGCGCGTTCGCGCGTCTGGTCGCGGGAGCGGACTGACCGGCCCGTCTGCGCGCCACCCGCGCCGGCCGGACGTCGCCGGGGGATCAGGCGGTGCCGTACAGGCGGTCGCCGGCGTCGCCGAGACCGGGCACGATGTAGCCCTTCTCGTTCAGACGCTCGTCGACGGCACCGAGCACGAGCGTGACGTCGTGGCCCTCGACCTGCTTCTCGATCGCGGCGACGCCCTCAGGGGCACCCAGCAGGCAGATCGCCGTGACGTCCTGCGCCCCGCGGGCGAAGAGGAAGTTGATGGCCGCGCCGAGCGAGCCTCCGGTGGCCAGCATCGGGTCGAGCACGAAGCACTGGCGGTCGCTGAGGTCGTCGGGAAGACGCTCGGCGTAGGTCGTGGGCTCGAACGTCTGCTCGTCGCGCACCATGCCGAGGAATCCGACCTCGGCGGTGGGGAGGAGCTTCACCATGCCCTCGAGCATGCCGAGACCGGCGCGCAGGATCGGAACGACGATCGGGCGGGGCTCGCTGATCTTCACCCCCTCGGTGGTGGTCACCGGGGTTTGGATCTCGATCGGCTCGACGCGCACGTTGCGAGTCGCTTCGTACGCGAGCAGCGTCACGAGCTCCTCGGTGAGCTGACGGAACACCGGCGACGACGTCTGCACGTCGCGCAGCACCGTCAGCTTGTGGGTGATGAGAGGGTGGTCGGCGACGTGGACACGCATAGGCTCAAGGCTAACGGCTTCCCCCGTGCGACCTCGTCCCCTTTTTCCGGAGCCCCGTGACCCCGACTGCCCGTGACCTCGCCGCGATGCACCGAGCGTTCGCGCTCGCCGCGGCTGCGGCGGTGGACGGTGACGTGCCCGTGGGCGCCGTCGTCCTGGATGCCGACGGGTCGATCGTGGGGGAGGGACGAAATCTCCGCGAGCTCACGAACGACCCCACCGCGCACGCCGAGATCGTGGCGTTGCGTGAGGCGGCATCCCGGACCGGGTCGTGGCACCTCGCCGACTGCACGCTCGTCGTGACGCTCGAGCCGTGCGTGATGTGCGCCGGGGCGATCCTGCAAGCGCGAGTGCCGCGCGTGGTGTTCGGATCCTGGGATGCCAAGGCGGGGGCGGCCGGATCGATGTACGACGTCCTGCGCGACCGTCGTCTGCCGCACCGGGTCGAGGTCGTCGGCGGAGTCGAGGAGCGGACGGCCGCCGCTCAGCTGCACGCGTTCTTCGAAGACCGCCGGTGAGAAGGAGCGACGGGAAGCGCGGAGTCGTCCGCGCGGGGCGTCGATAGGACGCGCGCACCGACCGACAGCGTTCGGGTGCGGCCTCGACCAGCCGTGCTCAGCGGGGGAGCAGTGGCAGCACCTCCGCGCCGACCTGATCGGCGTGCTCGATGTCGCGCAGGTCGAGCAGCTGGAAGTACACACGCTCGGCGCCGAGCGCCTGCAACCGGTGCACCTTCTCGGCGACCTGCTCGGGCGTGCCGATGATGTTCGCGCCGTTGTCGAACTGCCCGCGGGACTGCCCGACCGCTTCGGCCCGACGCGAGATCTCGTCGTCGTCGCGGCCGACGATCGTGGGCAGTGCGACCGAGAGCTTCAGCGTCTGCGGGTCGCGGCCGATCGCCTCGCACGCGGCTCGCACGACGGCGAACTTCTCCGCCACCACGTCTTCGGAGACGAAGCCGATGTTGAACTCGGTCGCGTAGCGCGCGGCGAGCGCGGGGGTGCGCTTCGGGCCGCCGCCACCCACGATCACAGGCAGGGGAGACTGCACCGGATTCGGCAGCGCCGGCGCCTCATCCAACCGATAGTGCTGACCGTGGAACGAGTAGGTCTCGGCATCCGGAGTGGACCAGAGCCCCGTCACGACCTGGAGCTGCTCCTCGAGCAGATCGAACCTCTTGGCAGGAAACGGGATGCCGTACGCGAGGTGCTCGCGTTCGAACCAGCCGGTGCCGAGTCCGAGCTCGACGCGGCCGCCCGACATCGCGTCGACCTGGGCGACCTGGATCGCGAGGATCGCGGGCAGGCGGTAGGTCACCGACGACACCAGCGTGCCGAGGCGGATGCGTGACGTCTCCCGGGCGAGACCGGCCAGCGTCGTCCAGGCGTCGGTCGGGCCGGGCCGTGGGTCGCCCTCGCCCATCCGGAGGTAGTGGTCGGAACGGAAGAACCCGTCGAGGCCGTGCCGCTCGGCGGACTGCGCGAAGGCGAGCTGGTCGTCGTACGAGAACCCCTGCTGGGGCTCGGTGAACAGGCAGTACTCCACGGTGATCTCCGGGGGAGGGGGTCGGCGCCGCGTCAGTCGGCGGAGCGCAGGATGATCGCCTCGGTGGGCGGGGCGGGGTCGGCGGGGCGTCCGACATAGCCGATGTGGGTGAGCAGTGCCCGGCGGAACTGCGCGGGCCGCTCGAGGTGCACGGAGTGTCCGGCGCCGTCGACGGGCACCTCCGTCACCTCGCCGCCCGCGGCCGCGTATGCCGCCAGCACGTCGCGCGTCTGCGTCACCATGGGCTGGGCCGGGGCGACATCGGCTCCGGGCCAGCCCGGCACGATACCGAGCGAGCCCAGGTGGTTCAGGTCGGAGAACGACGCGTCGGAGACGATGGCATCCGCCGTGCCGTAGATCCAGAGGATCGGGGGCTTCGCCTCGAGGTCGACGATCCCGGACACGTCGAAGTACTTCGGGGACAGGGTGTTGAGCACGCCCGTCGTGCCGGGGGCGAACCCGGGCCAGGTCGCCGTGGCGACGGCATCGCCGGGGTAGTTGCCGCCCGCCGTCGAGGTCGACAGCATCGACTCGACCCAGACGTCCTCGTGCTCGCCGGTGTACCCCGGTGCGACGTACGCGGAACGGAAGACCGAGCGCGGAGACGTCGGGGCGTCGGCCGTGGTGTCGTGATCGATGAGCCGCTGCACGAAGTCGACATTGGCGGCGCCGGCGCCCGTGCCGGCGTCTTCGTCGGAGAGTCGTGATCCGTCGCGGCGGGTGCCGCCGAAGCCGTACGGCGATACCGGCGACTGCAACGTGAGCGAGAGCACCGGGTGGTCGAGTGCGTACTGCAGCACGACACCGCCGCCCATCGACCAGCCGACGAGATGCGCCTCGGAGACTCCGAGGGCCTGCAACGTCGCGTGGAGGTCGTCGCTGAAGTCGCGGACACCGCGGGTGGCGTCGATCGGCGTGTGCTCGGTGCGGCCGAAGCCGCGCAGATCCACCGCGAGCACACGCAGCTCGCTCGGCAGGTCTTGCATGATCTCCTGCCAGAACAGCGACGAGGAGACGTTGCCGTGCACGAAGACGACCGTGTGGTCGGCGGTCGTGTCGGGGTCGTCGCCGGCGCGTTCGAGAACGTTGACACCGAGCCGGTCCGTCTCGACCAGACGTGCGGTGATGCCGTCGAAGAGTGTCATGGCAGATCCTCCGTGTCGCTCAACGGTGCTCCCGTACACCGGTTCCGACTCTAACGCGCGCCCCTGGCGGCCGCACTCAGCCTTGCGCCGCCCCACCGCCCCACGCGCGCCCGGAACACGTCTCGCCGCCGCTCCCGTTCGTGCCCGCGGACTGCCTTTCGCCGGACGACGCCGCCGGGCGGATGTCGGGGGTCGTTCGTAGACTGAGGGCATGACGGATACCACGACCTCGCTGCCCCCGATCGCGATCATCGGCGCGGGCTCGATGGGGGGAGCCATCCTCCGCGGTCTCGTCGCCGCGGGGCTCACCGGTGGTGGCGTCATCGCGACCAACCGCTCGATCGCGAAGGCCGCGGAGCTCGCCGACCTCGAGGGCGTCACGAGCGTCGCCCTCGAAGCGCAGGCGGCCGGGAACGCCCACGCCGTGGCATCCGCCGACATCGTGCTCGTCGGCGTCAAGCCCGCGATGGTGCCCGACCTGCTGACCGAGATCGCCCCGCACCTCCGACCCGGCGCGGTGGTGGTGAGCCTCGCTGCCGGTGTCACGCTCGAGACCTTCGCCCGCCATCTCGGCGACGACGTCGCGACGCTGCGGTCGATGCCCAACACCCCGTCGCTCGTCGGCAAGGGCGTCACGGGTCTCGCGGCGGGTCCCGCGGCATCCGACGACGATGTCGCGGTCGTGCGCGCCCTGTTCGAGACGGTGGGGGCGGTCGTCGAGGTGCCCGAGGCGCAGATCGACGCGCTCTCCACGATCTCCGGTTCCGGCCCGGCCTACGTCTTCCTCCTGGTCGAGGAATTCACCAAGGCCGCCGTGCGCATGGGCTTCGACCACGACCAGGCGCGACTGCTCGCCGAGCAGACCTTCATCGGCGCGACGAGCCTGCTGGCCGCCTCCGATGTCGACCCCGCCGAACTCCGCCGTCGCGTCACGAGCCCGAAGGGCACGACCGAGCGGGCGATCGCCGTCCTGCAAGATGCGTGCCTCGACGACACGTTCACCGTCGCCGCAGAGGCCGCCCTCACCCGTGCCAAGGAATTGGCCGCCGGGGGCTGAGCCATGCGACTGCGGTTCTCGGGCCAGATCTGGTTCTGGCGCGGTCCCGCGCCGTTCCACTTCGTCACCGTGCCCCCGGTCGAGGCGGCGATGATCGCCGAGATCGCGCCCGTGGTGACGTACGGCTGGGGCATGGTCCCGGCATCCGTCACCATCGGTGCGACGACCGTGACGACCGCGCTCTGGCCGAAAGACGGCGGATACATCGTGCCGGTCAAGAAGGCGCTGCAAGATGCCGAGGGTCTCGCAGTCGACGACGAGGTCGAGGTCGTGCTCGACATCGATGCCTGAAGCGGGTCCTCTCGCGAGAAACGCCTGCTGCAGCCAGGAACGCCTCGTCGAGGCGTTTCTCCGTGCGGGCAGCGTTTCTCGGGGCGAGAGAAGGCGGCCGCCGGGCGCGGTCGCGCGGCGGGTGAGCGCCGGGGTCAGCGGTCGAGCGCCGCGAAACGCTCGATGTCGGAGTTCGTGCCCGAGACGATGATGAGATCGTGGTTGGTCACGACCGTGTTGGCCTCGGCGTACCGGAACGGGCGACCCGGGCTCTTCACACCCACGACGGTGACGTTGTACTTCGAGCGCACGCCGGACTCGTTCAGTCCGACCCCGCGCACGAGCTTCGGCGGGTACATCTTGGCGAGCACGAAGTCGTCGTCGAAGCGGATGAAGTCCAGCATCCGCCCGCTCACGAGGTGCGCGACGCGCTCTCCGGCCTCGGCCTCGGGGTAGATGACGTGGTTCGCCCCCACGCGGGCGAGGATCTTGCCGTGCGACTGCGACACCGCTTTCGCCCAGATCTGCGGCACTTTCAGGTCGACGAGGTTCGCCGTGATGAGCACCGACGCTTCGATGAGCGAACCGACGGCCACGACGGCGACCTGGAAGTCCTGCGCGCCGATCTGGCGGAGCGCGTCGATGTTGCGGGCGTCGGCCTGGACGGCGTGGGTGACGCGCTCCGACCACTTCTGCACGAGCTCGAGATTGCCGTCGACGGCGAGCACGTCGCGGTCGAGTCGGTCGAGCTCTCCCGCGCACGCCGCGCCGAATCGGCCGAGACCGATCACGAGGACGGGCGCGTCGCTGCGAATCCGTTCAACCAACGATCGGCCTTTCCACGGGCAGCGCGTAGAGCTGCGAGCGAGAGGCCGCGGCGACCGCCGCGGCGAGAGTCACAGTACCAATGCGCCCCATGAACATCGTCGCCGACATGACGTACACGGCGGGGTCGGGCAGCTCCGCCGTGAGCCCGGTCGAGAGCCCCACCGTCGCGAAGCCGGAGATTACGTCGAACAGCACGTACTCGATGGGAGCGTCGGTGATGCGACTGATGGTGACCGTCGAGATCGCGACGATCGTGGCGCCCCACGCCACGACCGAGAGGGCGACCCGCTGGACATCGCTCGGGATGCGCCGGCCGAAGGCCTGAACGGACGGGCGTCCCTTCGCCTCGGAGAACACCGCCAGCGCCAACACGGCGAGGGTCGTGACCTTGATACCGCCGGCGGTGGAGGCCGAGCCCCCGCCGACGAACATGAGCATGGAGCCGACGATGAGGGTCGCGCCGTTCAGGTCGCCGATGTCGATGACGCTGAAACCGCCCGACCTCGTCATCGCCGACAGGAAGAACGCTTGGAACGTGGTGTCCCACGCATCCATGCTCCCGAATGTGAGGGGGTTGTCGTATTCCAGGAGCAGGATGAACCCCGCGCCGAGCACGAAGAGGATGACCGTGGTGATCAGTGTGAGCTTCGTGTGCAGCGACCACAGCCGGAAGCGCCAATGATGCCGCCACAGGGTGAAGATGACGGGGAAGCCGATCGAACCGAGGAACACGCCCAGCATCAGCACCGTCAGCAGGAAGTAGTCCTGCGCGAAGGGGGTGAGCCCATCTGCGTTCGGGACGAATCCGGTGTTCGTGAACGCCATCGCCGCGTAGTAGGGCGCTTCCCAGAGGGCGACCAGGGGGTCGATTCCGCCGACCACGAGTGCGGGGTAGATGAGCACGGTCAACCCCGCCTCGATGACGAGGGTCGACAGCGCGACCGTGCGCAGCAGCTGACCGACCTCGCCGAGACGTACGGTCTGACCCTCGTTGACCGGCCCGCCGTGGGCGCGCAACGGATTGCTGTCGCCCGCGGCGATGAGCTTCGCCCGAAGCCCCAGCCGCTTGGAGATCACCAGGCCGAGGATGGATGCCAGGGTGAGCACTCCCAGGGCGCCGACGTTGACGCCGACGTAGGTGATCGCGTGACCGAGCGGTGACCAGTGCGAGTACATGTCGACCGTCGAGAGCCCTGTCACGCAGATGGTCGACACCGCGGTGAACAGCGCATCGGCCAACGGTGTGGCCCGACCGTCGGCGGATGCCGCCGGAAGGGAGAACAGCGCCGTGAACACCAGGATGAGCGTGACGAAGACCAACACCGCGAAACGCGCGGGCGAAGCGGTCGTCAGATTGCGCAGACGATCCCATGCCGTGAACGCGATGCGACGTAGTCGCACCGGCAATCGCACCTCGTTCGGCGTCGCCGCCATGCGCCGCTCCCTTCGGTGCCCGAACCCGAATCATGGTACTCGGGCCAGGGCTTGGCTAATCTGATGCCATGGCGGACATCTTCGACGTGATCGCTGACGGCACGCGTCGCGACATCCTTCAGTTGCTCCTGGACCGGGCGACCGGTGGCGAACGCGGCACCAGCGTGTCGCAGATCGTCGCAGCGCTGGGGGTCAGTCAACCCACCGTCTCCAAGCACCTCAAGGTGCTGCGGGAGGCCGAACTGGTCTCGGTACGCGAGATGGGCCAGCACCGCTACTACAGCCTCGCGGTCGCGCCTCTCGACGAGGTCGACGACTGGCTGGTGCCGTTCTTCTCGATCGATGAAGAGAACGAGCCGGCTCTCCCGGAGTCCGCCGTGCATGCCGCCGAGGTCGTCGGCCGCGCTGCGGCGTCGGTCAAGCACTCGTTCTCGACGGCGCTGCGCAAACTCCCGGGGCGTTGATCCGCCTCCGGGCGACGACCGTGGATGTCGTCGGGTGCGGCATCCGGAATGCACACACGTCACGCCCGGCCCACCGGTTTACAGCCGTCACGACCAGACCCTAGAGTGTGGTCAGCATCAGAGGGTGAGTCCACCCGGAACGAGGGGTGAGCGATGGCCGAGCTGCCGGACGTGCGGTTCTTGACGGTCGCCGAGGTCGCCGATCTCATGCGCGTGTCGAAGATGACCGTCTACCGGCTCGTGCACGCCGGCGAGCTGCCCGCGGTACGATTCGGACGCAGCTACCGTGTGCCCGAATCGGCGGTCGCCGAGGTCGTGCAGCGACCGGTGTCCGACGTCGGCTAGACTGATCCGAGGCTTTTTTCCATCGCCTGCTGTTCCCGGGGGCCGAAATCGGCACCCAGACCCCGACTTAGTGAGGTTTTCCGTGGGTTCTGTCATCAAGAAGCGCCGTAAGCGCATGGCGAAGAAGAAGCACCGCAAGCTGCTTCGCAAGACTCGTCACCAGCGCCGCAACAAGAAGTAACGCGGCTACACACCGAGCGCCTGTCCGATGCGACGGGCGCTTCGTGTATCCGTCGCGGGTTCGCGGCGCTTCGGCATCCTGGTCGTCGCCTCGCCCCCCTTCAGGAGGAGAAGCATGCAGTCCATCACGGTCCACGACCTGCACGCGGGACGCGAGCGTCCCCTGATCGACGTGCGTGAAGAGCACGAGTTCGCCGCGGGTCACGTGCCCGGCGCGGTGAACCTGCCGATGTCGACCCTGGGTGAGCACCTCGACGAGCTGCCGGCAGAGCCGTTCGACGTGATCTGCCAGGTCGGCGGCCGGTCGGCGCGCGTGACCGAGGCGCTCGTCGCCCGTGGTCACGACGTGACGAACGTCGAGGGTGGCACGGGTGAATGGGTCGCAGCGGGGTACCCCGTCGAGGCGTGACCGCGTCCGACCCTCCTAGGATGGACGTGTGACGACCCTCACGCTGATCGGCAAGCCCGATTGCCATCTGTGCGACGTGGCCGAGCAGATCGTCGAAACGGTCGTCGCCGACCTTCCCGCGAGCGTCGCCGAGCGCGTCGAGATCGAGCAGGCCTCGATCGCCGATGATGCTGCGCTGCACGCCGTCTGGTGGGAGAAGATTCCCGTCGTGCTCATCGACGGCGAACTGCACGCCCACTGGCGGGTCTCCGCCGACCGCCTGCGAGCCGCCCTGATCGCGGCAGATTCCGAAGGAGCCTCCTCGTGAGCATCCGTCACATCGTCCTGTGGAAGCTCGCGGCCGACGACGCAGACACCCGAGCCCTGCACGCCGAGCAGATCGCTGACAAGCTCCTCGCCCTCCGCGAGGTCGTGACCGAGATCGACCACATCGAGGTGGGGCGCAACGTCGTCAATCCCCAGTCGAACTGGGACGTCGCGCTCGTGAGCGAGTTCGCCGACGCCGCCGCCCTCGAGCGGTATCAGGTGCACCCGGCCCACCAAGAGGTCGCGGCGTTCGTCCGCTCCGTCGTCGCCGAGCGTTCCTGCGTCGACTACCCGTTCTGACCCCTGCCCCGAGAGCGCACGTGGGGATTTCTGCCGCGTGAGTGGATGCGGGGATCCGCCGTGCGCTGCGACACCGCTCCGGCGCCCGAGTGAGCCGCCGACCTCAATCCTGGGAGAGGACGCTCGCCGGCACGGGCGCGAGAGCGATGCGCACGCGCGCGTCGTCGTCCAGCAGTCGCCCGGCGGGGTGTTCGACCACGACGCGGCTGCCGTCGGCGGTCAGAACGGTCGAACGGCGGACGCTGCCCAGGAACGTCGTCTCCTCGACGACGGCGTCCACCCCCGGCGCGTCCGCAGCGACCAGCACCACGTTCTCGGGCCGTACCACCACCTCGCAGTGCCCGTCGTGGGCCGCACCGGCGAGGGGCAGGCGTTGGCCCCAGACCTCCACGAGAGCGCCCTCGACGATTCCCGGCACCGTGCTGACCGGTCCGAGGACCTCCGCGACGGCGGCATCTCCGACGCGACCGTAGACGTCTGCCGGGGAGCCCTGGGCGATGATCCTTCCCTCGTCCATCACGACGAGCTCGTCGGCGACGGCTGCGCCTTCGGCGGTGTCGCGTGTGGCCCAGAGGGTCGTCACCCCACGCTCGCGCAATTCGCGGACGAGGCGGTCCCGCGTCTCCGCGCGGGCGGTCGTGTGGAGTGCTGCGAGGGCGTCGTCGAGAACGAGGGCGCGCGGGCGGGTTGCCAGGACCCGCGCCACCGCCCAGCGCTGGCGGTCGCCGAGTGCGAGCCGGGACACGGTGGCATCCGGTGCGTCCAGCCCGACGAGCTCGCACAGACGCTCCGTCTCGAGAGCGGGATCGACGACGCCGGCGAGACGTGCCGCCGCGGCGATCGACGCGCGCACGTGACGGAAGCGCGGGACCGACGCGCGGTCCGCCACCACGGGCAGGCGGGGGGCCGCGGCGCCCGTGCGTCCCTCCACCTGCACGCTTCCCGCGTCGCAGCGCTCGGCGCCGGTGGCGAGTCTGAGCAGCGTCGAAGCCCCGCACCCCGACGGGCCGACGATCGCCGTGATCCGACCGGCCGCGATCTCGAGGTCGATGTCGTGCAGCACGCGGACGCCGGCGCGATCACGACTGACACCGCGGAAGACGATCGCCCAGCCCCGGGGGCGTGGCGCACGCCCGGTTCCCGCGGGATCCACGGGCGTGACGGCGACCATGCGCCCACGTTAGGGGTCGCCGATGACGCGACAACGCCCGGGGAGTGAACCCCGGGCGTCGCTCGGTCGAATCGTGGACGTCGGTGCTTCGAAGGGGGTGAACCCCCGGCATCCACCGTTCGGTGCTTTACGGGGCCAGGCGGGTCGGTCCGCGGAACAGGTAGGTGACCTCGCGGATGGACGACTCGCCCAGCAGCAGCATGAGCACACGGGCGAGGCCCATGCCGAAACCGCCGTGCGGCGGGGCGCCGAAGCGGAAGAAATCGAGGTAGAAGTCGAGGTGCTCGGGGTCGAGCCCCTTCTCCTTCGCCTGCTCCACGAGCACGTCGACGCGGTGCTCGCGCTGGGCGCCCGTCGTGATCTCGACGCCGTTGAAGAGCAGGTCGTACGACTTCGTCAGCCCGGTCTCCTCGTCGCGCATGTGGTAGAAAGCGCGGATCTCGGGGTGGTAGTCGGTGATGAAAACGAACTGGTGCCCGTACGTCTCGGCCACGTGCGCCGCGATCTGACGCTCGCCCTCGGGGTCGAGATCGCCGTCGGTGCGGGGGACGTCGTATCCGCGGGCTGCGACGATCTCGCGGGCCTCGGCCAGGGGGATGCGCGGGAAGGGCAGCGACGGAACCTGGACCTCGACGCCGAACAGCTCCTGGATCTCGGCGCCGTGCTTGTCGGCGACGGCCTGGAACGCCGTCTGCAGCAGTTCCTCCTGCATGTGCGCGACGTCTTCGTGCGAGTCGATCCAGCTGATCTCTGCATCGATCGAGGTGAACTCGGTCGCGTGACGGCTGGTGAAAGAGGGGTCGGCGCGGAAGGCGGGGGCGATCTCGAAGATCTTGCCGAAGCCGGCGACCTGGGCCATCTGCTTGAAGAACTGCGGGCTCTGCGCGAGATAGGCCGTCTTGTCTTCGAAGTACGGCACCTCGAACAGCTCGGCGTTGGACTCCGAGGGAGACGCCATGAGCTTGGGGGAGTGGACCTCGATGTAGTCGCGCTCGACCCAGTAGGTGCGCATGGCGTGCTCGAGGGTGGTCTGCACGCGGAAGATGAGGTTGTTGCGGCGTTGACGCAGGTCGAGGAAGCGCCAGTCCATGCGCTTATCGGGGCTGCTGTCGGCGGCGATCGGGGTCTCGGGGTTGGCCGCGGCGGCGATCACGAGCTCGCCGACCTTGATCTCGACCCCGCCGAGCTTGACGCGCTCGTCGTGCTTCAGCTCGCCGCGCACGGTCAGGAACGTGCCGGTGGCGAGGCCGCCGACGGTCTCGGTCAGCGCCAGGGCGGCGGCATCCTGCTCGGTCGCCTCTTCCGAGGGGCGCGTCGCGGGGTTCACCAGCTGCACGGCGCCGGTCTCGTCACGGAGGACGACGAACTGCACCTTCTTCTGATCGCGCACGGTTTCGACCCATCCCGACACCTCGACGGCGCCGGCGGGAAGGGATTTCAGCTGGTTGACCAGGACTCGTTCGCTCACGATCGACCATCCTACGTGCGCCGGTCGCGCCGCACGGGGACTCGGGCGCGGGCATCGCGGCATCGCCTCGCTCGGGGGCAACCCCCAGGATTCGCGCGCGCACGGGCTCTAGCCTGAAAGGGGCGTCCGTTCGGGCGGCCGATCACCGAGCGCGAAGGCACCCGATGACCGACACCACCCTCACCCTGTCTCCCCTTCGAGCCGGTTCCGGCTCCGGCGAGGGGCAGTCGTGGCTGACGTCGCTGGCCGACTGGACCGTCTCGCTCATGGAGATCATCGGCCCGGTGGGCGCGGGCGTCGCCATCGCGCTGGAGAACCTCTTCCCGCCGCTGCCCAGTGAAGTCGTTCTGCCGATGGCGGGGCTGACCGCCAGCCGCGGTTCGTTCACGCTCTTCGAGGCCCTGCTGTGGACGACGATCGGATCGATCGTCGGCGCGTTCATGCTCTACGGCCTCGGCCGATGGCTCGGAGCCGCGCGTCTGCGCGCCTTCGCCGCCAAGATGCCGCTGCTGCACCCCGAAGACGTCGATCGCACGGTGGCGTGGTTCGAGCGGCACGGTGGCAAGGCGGTGTTCTTCGGCCGCATGATCCCGATCTTCCGAAGCCTCATCTCCATCCCCGCGGGGGTGTCGAAGATGCCGATGTGGCGCTTCGGTCTGCTCACGGGGGCCGGCAGCCTGATCTGGAACACGATCTTCGTGCTCTCCGGGTACCTGCTGGGCGAGAACTGGCACATCGTCGAGGAGTACGCCTCGATCCTGCAGTACGTGGTCATCGGCGCGGTGGCCATCGGCGTCACGTGGTTCCTGTACGCGCGCATCCGCTCACTGCTCGCATCGCGTCAGGAGTCGGCCTCGCGTACCGACGCCTGAGTGCGCGGACACGGTCTCGTCGACGGGCTCGGGTACCTCTCCCTCACTCTGCGAGGGGGCCGCGTCGCACGGTATCTCCACGTCGAAGCAACCGGCCCGCCCGCTCAGTCAGACCACAGAACCCGCGCCTAGACTGGCCTCGTG
The DNA here is from genome assembly GCF_014192415.1 of Microbacterium proteolyticum. Taxonomy (GTDB): domain Bacteria; phylum Actinomycetota; class Actinomycetes; order Actinomycetales; family Microbacteriaceae; genus Microbacterium; species Microbacterium proteolyticum. The sequence goes on along the minus strand of NZ_JACHXY010000003.1, from coordinate 569,504 downwards.
ACCGCCGATCGCCTGCATCTCGTGCGCCACGGAGAGGTCCACAACCCCCGTCGCGTGCTCTATGGTCGGCTCCCCGGATTCGGCCTCAGCGTCGCCGGACGGCAGATGGCCCGCCAGGCCGCCGAATACGTTCACGCGCTCGACCGGCCCGTCAGCGCGCTGGTGGTCTCGCCGTTGCAGCGCACGCGCGAATCCGCGGAGCCCTTCACCGAGATGTTCGGCATCGAGGCGTACATCGACGACCGGGTGATCGAGCCGACCAACGTCTTTGAGGGACGGCGCATGAAGCAGGCGCTCGCCAACCCCCTCAACTGGCGTCACCTCCGTAGCCCTGCCGTGCCCAGCTGGGGCGAGCCCTACGAGCGCATCGTCGCCCGGGTGACGGATGCCATGGCCGACGCCTGGGAACGGGTGCCCTCGGGCGACGTCGTCGTCGTCTCGCACCAGCTGCCGATCTGGGTGACCCACCTCGCCCTCTCCCACCAACCCACCCGCCACGACCCTCGCAAGCGCCGGTGCGCGCTGTCGAGCGTGACGAGTTTCGAGCGGCGAGACGGCGCCGACGGCTCGACGCGTTGGGTCGAGGTGGCGTACGCCGAGCCGGCATCCACCGCCGGAGCCGTCGACGTAGGAGCCGTGTGATGCGCCGAATCCTCACCGCCGCGGGGTCTGTGGCCGCCGCTGCGGCCCTCGTGATGGGCCTTGCGTCCTGCACCGCCGACCCGCTCGCCGACCAGTACCGTGCCGGTGACAACAAGGGCTACATCGCTGCGAACGGTTTCCAGACCGCTGAGATCCCGGCCGACCGCCGCGGGGAGCCCGTCGACTTCGCCGGCACGCTCGACGACGGGTCCGCCGTGTCGAGCGCCGACTACGACGGCAAGGTGCTCGTGGTGAACTTCTGGTACGCCACGTGCGGCCCGTGCATCATCGAGGCGCCGCGCCTGGAACAGGCGTACAAGGCCTTCGAGGGGCAGGACGTCGCCTTCCTCGGCATCAACACCTACGACCAGCCCTCGACCGCGCAGTCGTTCGCGCGAGACCACGACATCTCTTACCCGAGTGCGATGGCCGTCAACGACGCCGAGTTGAAGCTCGCGTTCAACGACAAGACGCCGCTGAACGCCACCCCGACCACCCTCGTGCTCGACAAGCAGGGGCGCGTCGCGGCGCGCATCGTCGGCGAACTGCCCGAGGCCTCGATCCTCGAGGCGATCGTGCGCACCCTGGTCGCGGAGGACGCGTGAATCCGGGAGCCCTCGTCTTCGACGGGGCTCTGTGGATCGCCGTGCCCATCGCCCTGGCGGCCGGCCTCATCTCGTTCCTCTCGCCCTGTGTGCTGCCGCTCGTACCGGGCTACCTGGGGTACATCGGCGGTGCCGTCGCTCCCCGCGGGGGCTCGGCATCCGCCGGCCGGGGTCGCCTGCTGGGCGGTACCCTGCTGTTCATCGCCGGGTTCACTGTGGTGTTCATGGCCTTCAATGTGCTCGGTGGTGCCGCGGGGGCGTTCTTCACCCGCTACGGCGACGTGATCACGCGCGTCCTCGGCGTGGTGATCATCCTGATGGGGCTCGTGTTCATCGGCCTGTTCGGTATCGCGCAGCGGTCGGTGAAGATGCAGGCCAAGAGCAACCTCGGTCTCATCGGGGCGCCGCTGCTCGGTATCGCCCTCGGCGTCGGGTGGACGCCGTGCATCGGACCGACGTTGACGGCCATCCTGTCGGTGTCGTACAACCTCGGAGACCCCGGCCGTGCCGCCCTGCTGGGGCTGGCGTACTCGCTGGGCCTCGGCGTCCCGTTCCTCCTCCTCGCCCTCGGTTTCGGGTGGGCGACCCGGTCCGTCGCATTCCTGCGCACGCACATCCGCGCCGTCAACATCGTCGGCGGAGTGTTGCTCATCGTTCTCGGCCTCGCCATGGTGACCGGTGTCTGGGGCGCGTGGATGTCGTCTCTGCAGGGGGTGATGAGCGGTGTCCAGCTCCCCCTCTGACCCGTCGCGTCGGGAGCCCACGGACGGCGTTCTGCGTCCGTCCGACCACGCCGACTCCGCCGCGGCATCCGAATCCGACGACATCACCCAGCCGCAGCTCGGTGTCGTGGGATGGGCGCGCTGGGGCTGGCGTCAGCTCACGTCGATGCGCACCGCCCTCGTGCTGCTGTTGCTGCTCGCGATCGCCGCCGTACCCGGCTCGCTCGTGCCGCAGCGCACCGCGGATCCCAACGGTGTGACGCAGTACTTCACCGACAACCCCGATCTGGCGCCGGTGCTCGACAACCTGAGCCTTTTCGACGTCTACACCTCGCCGTGGTTCTCGGCCATCTACCTGCTGCTGTTCATCTCGCTGATCGGCTGCGTGCTGCCCCGCACCAAGCATCACTGGAAAGCCCTGCGCTCGCAGCCGCCGCGGACCCCCGCGCGCCTGTCGCGCCTCGACGATCACCGCACCCGCACGATCGCGGTCGACGGGGACCCGGATGCCGCGGCATCCGCCGCCGTCGACACCGCCGCAGCTCAGCTGCGAAAGAGCGGCTACCGGGTGGCGCGCTACGACGGTCGCGGCACGTTCTCGGTGTCGGCCGAGCGCGGCTACCTGCGGGAGACGGGAAACCTCGTCTTCCACGCGGCCCTCGTGGGCGTCCTCGTCGCTGTCGGTGTGGGTGGCGGATTCACCTACACCGGGCAGCGCGTGCTCGTGGAAGGTCAGGCGTTCGCGAACAGCCTGCTCGACTACTCCTCGTTCAACCCGGGCCGCTTCGTCAGCGGCGACACCCTCACGCCGTATTCGATGACGCTCGATCAGTTCGATGTGAGCTACGTGCCTCCCGGACAGCCCGGCTCAGGGCAAGCCGGTGACTTCGTCGCGCACGTGACCACCCAGGCTCCGGGCGGCGACCCGCAGGACGGCGAGGTGCGCGTCAACCACCCGCTCGACGTGCGCGGAGACCGCGTCTACCTCCTCGGAAACGGGTACGCGCCCACCGTCACGATCCGCGACGCCGACGGCCGAGAGGTGTTCCACGATTCGGTCGCCTTCCTCCCGCAGGATGCCAATATGACCTCGCTCGGCGTCATCAAGGTCGCCGACGGACTGCCCGAACAGCTCGGCCTGCTCGGCTTCTTCTATCCGACGATGGACGTGCTGCCCTCGGGGGCGCTCACCTCGACCTACGGCGACCTCGAGTACCCGGTGCTGACATTGCGTGTCTACGAGGGCGACCTCGGCATCGACGACGGCACGCCCCGCTCGGTGTACACCCTCGACCCCTCGGGCATGACCCAGATCGCCGGTGGCGACAGCGGCAATCCGGCTCTGCAGCTCATGCCCGGTCAGACGGCGGACCTCCCTAACGGCCTGGGCACCATCACGTTCGAGAACGAGGCCCCGGCCGGCGCGTCCGGCTACGACGGGTCGGTCAAGCGTTTCGCGTCGCTGTCGATCCATCGCGATCTGGCGGGACCCTGGGTGCTGGCGTTCGCCCTGCTCGCGCTGTTCGGACTGCTCGCGGCGCTGTTCGTTCCGCGCCGACGCATGTGGGTCAAGGCCACCCCGTCCGCGAACGGGGTGTCGATCGAGTACGCGGGCCTCGCACGCGGGGAGGACCCGACCCTTGCCGCGGCCGTCGATCAGCTCGTCGAGAAGCACGGCACGGCCCTGCCCTCGCAGAGCCGGCCCGATACCGACGCCGACCCGCGACCGACCGGCCCCGAGGCCGGATCGCCCACACCTTCCCCGAGCCAGCCCGACACCGGAAAAGTAGACTGAGACCATGACCGGAACCGATCCGATTCTCCTCGACGAGATCTCCCTCCTCTTGGTGTGGACGGCGGTCGCCATCTACGTGCTGGCGTTCATCGCCTACGCCATCGACCTCGCGCGTCGTTCCGACCTCGCCCTGAAGGCGAAGGACGAGGTCGTCGCGCGCGAGCTCGTCACCGCGGGCGGCGGGGGAGTGATCTCCGCGGGCGGCGGGTCGTCGGCATCCGCCTCTGCGACGAAGCCGCGCTACCTGTGGGCGCGGCTGGGCACCGTGTTGACGACGCTCGGGTTCGTGTTCCACCTCGTCGCGACCGTCCTGCGCGGCATCGCGGCCGAGCGTGTGCCGTGGTCGAACATGTACGAGTTCGCGCTGACCGGTCTGCTGCTCATCATCGCGGTCTACCTGGCCGTGCTCACTCGCTACGACCTGCGCTTCCTCGGTTCGCTCATGACGGGGCTCGCGGTGCTCCTGCTCGGTGGCGCGACGCTCGCCTTCCACGTCGAGGTCGTGCCGCTGGCCGATCCGTTGAAGTCGGTGTGGCTCGTCGTCCACGTATTCGTTGCGAGCCTTGCGACGGCGTTGTTCGCCTTGGCCTTCGGCCTGTCGGTCGTGCAACTCATCCAGGCGCGGCGCGAGCGCAAGCTCGCGGAGGCGCCGGCGGATGCCGAGCCGAAGCGCAGCTTCCTGCGCACCGTGCCGTCGGCCGACGCCCTGGAGTCGCTCGCCTATCGCTTCGCCATCGTCGGCTTCATCTTCTGGACCTTCACGCTCATCGCCGGCTCTATCTGGGCGAACGACGCGTGGGGTCGCTTCTGGGGCTTCGACACCAAAGAGGTCTGGACGTTCGTCATCTGGGTGCTCTACGCCGGGTACATCCACGCCCGCGCGACCCGCGGCTGGCGCGGCACCCGCTCGGCGTGGCTGTCGATCATCGGCTTCACCGCGGTGCTGTTCAACTTCACGATCGTCAACGTCTTCTTCAAGGGCCTGCACGCCTACAGCGGCCTGACGACGTAAGCGCGACCGACGTTGTCCGCGCGCTCGTGCGCCGCGGGTGGATGTGCGGTGCGCGCCGGCTCGCGCTCGCGCGGGCATCCATTCGTCGACCGTCCAAAACACGCCGCACCGTCGGATCGGGAGCGGCGTTTCCTGGACACTCAACGAAACCCGCGGCCTTGCTTCCCCGCGCCCTCTCGCCCCGGTTGAGCGTCCAGTACACGCCGTGTGCGCGGGGCGCTGCCGGCGTTTCTCGGACACTCAACGAATGCGAGCCTGGTCCAGGGCGCGCCGAACGGGTGTCACGATGCCGTGATGGGGCGTCTCGAGGTGGTGGGCGAGTACCCGGACGAGCGTCCATCCCTCAGCGCTGATGGCCCTCCATCGGTCCGCGTCGCGACGGAACTGGTCGGGATCGGCGTGTTGTCGGCCGTCGTACTCGATCGCCACTCGGTGCGGGGGCCAGGCCATGTCGAGTCGCGCCACGAACGCACCGGTGCCCGTACGCAGTGTCCAATTCAGCTCGGGCTCAGGCAACCCGGCCTGCACGAGGATCAGGCGCACGGCGGTTTCGCGAGGCGATTCCGCCCCGGGACGAACGGACCCGACTGCGTGGCGGAGCGCGGTCGCTCCGCGGCGCCTGGCCCTCAGTGCCACTTCGGAGAGATCGGATAACGGGTCACCCCTGGCGAGAAGCCAGTCGCCTGCTGCCACCAGGTCTTCCCACCTCAGAGCGCCCCCCAGCTGCCCCCAGGTCTCGACCCGGGTCGCAACCGGCAGGTCATCGAGTAGCGTCACCCCGTCCTGCGGCATGACCAGTCGGTGCCCGACGACATTCCGAGTGCGGGGTTCACGCAGAGGCGGGGAAGCGCTCACGTGGAGAGACGGCCCGTGCCGAAACGGAAGCGGCATCCCCCACAGCACAGCCGCCGTCTCATGGCTGAAGAACTGCCCGCCGGTCATTCTCGGCAGGTAGGCACGGCAGCGGTCGCGAACGGACTCGAGGGGTTCGTCTTCTCTCATGGTCCTCACGCCGGGAAACGGCGCGCAGACGTCACGAGCGGACAGTCTCCTCCGGGTCACGCCGAGTCTGTCGGCGTCGCGGACGTGGAAGACCGTTCCGAGCTCTGGAGGGAGAGGACGAGGATTCATTGCGCCATCCGACACCACCGGCCCACGCACGCGCCCGCTGACTCCTCCTGCCTGTGGAGGGGCGTGTTGTGGAGGAGGTCTGCCCACGCGGCGCACCGGTGTTGAGTGTCCAGGACATGCCGCTGCAGTTCGCCGGATGCGGCGAGTCTTGGACACTCAACAGGGCGCGGCACGGCGCGGCGCGGCACGGCGCTGCGGTCCCACGGCGCGGACAGCGCCGTGGGACGGCAGGGACCGAACGGGTCAGGCGGGGAGTGCTGCGGCGCGGGCGGACGTGGTGCGCCGACGCACCACGATCAGCGTCGTGACGATCAGCGAGACCACGGCCCAGACGACGAACCCGGCGATTCCGGCGGCGACCCCGCCCGATGACGACAGGGCACCGAGCATCGCGTCGTACACCGGCGCGGTGGGCATCAATGCGGCGGCCGCGGCGAGGGCGGGAGGCACGGTCGAGACGATCGTCGCTCCGAGCGCGAGTGCGCCGATGACGGCGGCCACCCAGCGACCGGCGCCGCCGAACACGGCTACCAGCGCCTGGTGCACGGCTGCGAAGGCGATTCCCGCCGCGATGCAGATCAGGGCGAAGAGGGCCCAGTCGCCCCAGTCATAGCGGGATGCCACCTGCACCACCGCAGCGACCAGCAGGCCCTGCGCGGCGCCGACGCCGGCCGCCGGCAGGAACCCTCGCAGTGCGACGAGCGCGGAGGGGCGGCGACTTGTCAGCGCCCGTGCCGAGACCGCCTGGAACGCCACGAACGAGGCCAGTCCGCCGAACCACAGCACCGCCATCGCCAGGAGGGGGACCGCCGCAAGGCCGAAGAGGGAATCGCTCGCTCCGGTCGCGGAGACGGGGTCGGCGACGACGTCGGCGAGGGTGGCCGCCTCAGCGTCGGTGTAGGTCGGCACCTGCGACACCGCGGTGTCGAGGCCGTCGGCGAGCGATGTCGTTCCGGATGCCACCTGGTCGACGCCGTCGGCGAGTTGACCGGCGCCGTCGGCGGCGCCCTGCGCTCCGGTCGCGAGTTGGGAGGCTCCGTCGGCGGCACCCTGCGCGCCCGTCGCGAGTTGGGAGGCACCGCCTGCCGCACCTTGCGCCCCCGTGGCGAGCTGCGCCGCACCGTCGCGCGTCTGCAGGAGTCCTCCGGCCAGTTGCGAGGCTCCGGAGCTCACCGCGTTCGCACCGGTACCCAGCTGTCGCGCGCCGTCGCCGAGGCCGGTCGCGCCGGTCGCCACGCCGTCGATGCCGCCGGCGATCGTGTTCAGACCGCTCTCGGCGTCGCGCGCGCCGACGGCCAGGCTCGCGGCCCCGTCTGCCAGTTGCGCGTTGGCTTCGGCGATGGTGCGGACGCCGGCGGGGAGCTGGGCCGCCTGTCGGGCGATCTGCCCGATGTCCGTCACGGTCTGCTGGGCACGGGGGAGCGCGGCGTCGGCCCGGTCGGAGGCGACACGCAACTGCTCGCACAGCTCTGGGCTGGTGCTCGCATCGCAGGCGTCCGCCAGGCGCTGCAGATCGGCCGCGGCGGCGACGAGCGCGTCGTTGACCTGCGGGGCGGCGGCGGCCACGTCGTTCGCGGCCTGCTCGAAGCCCGGGGGGATGGCGTCGGCGATCTGTCCGACCTGGTCGGCGAGCTGGCGGTTCCCTTCGGCGATGCCGTCAGCGCCGCCGGCGAGTCTTCCGACTCCGGCCGCGGCGTCACGCGTACCGGTGGCGAGCTGGGTGGCACCTCCGGCGAGCTGATCGGCGCCGTCGGCCAGTCCGGTCGCGCCGCTCGAGAGCTGATTCGCACCGCCGGAGAGCTGGCCCGCCCCGGCCGAGAGCTGGCCCGCACCGTTCGAGAGGGCCCCCGCACCGGTGGCGAGCTGGCCGACGCCGCTCGAGAGCTGGTCGGCCCCCGTGGCCAATTGACCGACGCCGCTGGAGAGCGCGCCGGCGCCGTCGGAGAGTTGCCCGACGCCGTCCTGCAGTCCGTCTGCACCGGTGGCGGCCTGCGAGGCGCCGTCGGCGAGCTGGTGCGCACCGTCGGCTGCCTGACCGAGCTGGTCGCCGAGCGTCGTGAAGCCGAGGAACACGTTCTTCAAATACTGCGATGACAGCTCGCTGCCGTAGACGCTGGACGCGGTGGATGCCAACTGCGCGGTGATCGCGCCGTCGACGACGCGCGCGTCGGGCGCCGTCTGCACGTCGATCGTGGCCTTCTCGGGGGTTTCTCCGGGGCGGGTGGAGAGCGAGGCGGCGGTGAAGTTCTCGGGGATGGTGACGACGGCGGTGTAGGTGCCGTCGGCGAGACCCGCCGTGGCGTCCTCGTCGTTGGAGATGACCCAGTCGATGTTGCTCGGCTGATCATCGGCGCCCTGGACCAGTCCGCCCGTGAGCTGACGGCCGAGCGGAACGAGCTGACCGTCGAGCTCGACGGCCTTGTCGTCGTTGACGATCGCGGCCGTGATGTTGTCGAGCCGGTCGGTGGGGTCGTACAACGCGCCGACGAGGATGCCGCCGATGACGGCAGGCAGGAGCAGGACGCCGGTCAGCGTCAGCCAGGTGACGGGGCGGCGTGAGCGGGAGCGCTCGACGGAGAGAGTCATGCGAACACCTCGGAGATATCGGCGAAGGATTCCGGCTGCGCCGGTTCGCTCGGACGGTGACGGCGCAGGGTCGGGAGGGCGAGGGATGCCACATCGGGCCGCTGCGCCTCGGCGAGCAGGGCGAGGGCTCGGCGTTCGTCGCGCGCCGAGGCGATGAGGGTGAAGGGCGACGACGCGTCATCGGATCGCTCGCGCGCCGCGGTCGCGGCCCGACGCAGCACCTGGGCGACCTCGTCGCGGGCATCGTCGTCGAGGCGATCGATGTCGGACAACACGACGATGCGCGTCCCGCCGCTGACCGCCTGGACGACCTCGGCACCGGCGGTCGCGGGATCGTCGAGCAGGGCGACGCCGACGCGCGCCCGCACGGCGCCCGCGCGCTCCGGCACGAGCAACCCGTCGACGCGCAGCTTGCCCTCGATCTTCGACAGGCGCCCGGCCACAGCGAGGAGCAGGGTTCGGGTGGTGGGCGTCTCGCCCGTGACCAGCAGGGTCCCGCCGTACCCGAGACGCACAGAGACGTCGCGGAACACGGGCTCCTCGGCATCCGCGGCCGGGACCGTGCGCAGATCGTCGGCGGCGACGGCCATCGCCGGTTCGGCGGGCCAGTCGGTGAGTCGCACTTCGCGTTCGACGGCCTCGCCCTCGACGTCGAACTTGGGCAGCAGTCGGTCGAGCCAGCGCGGCATCCACCAGGCCTTGTCGCCCAGCAGGGCGAGTACGGCGGGCACGAGTGTCATGCGCACGAGGAAGGCGTCGACGGCGACCCCGACGGCGAGGCCGAGCGCGATGGGCTTGAGGCTGGAGTCGCCCTCGGGGACGAACGCCACGAAGACGGCGAACATGATGACGGCGGCGGCGACCACCACGCGGGCGGACGCCGCGAACCCGCTGCGGACGGCGCCGAGCGCGACCTCACGTGGTGAGCGTCCCTCGCGATCGGCGTGCACGTAGTCCTCTCGCATGCGCGAGACGAGGAATACCTGGTAGTCCATCGCGAGGCCGAAGAGCACTCCCATCACGACGATCGGCATGAAGCTGATGATGGGGCCGACCTTGGCCACGTGCAGCGCGTCGGCGAACCACCCCCATTCGAACACCGCCGCGACCACGCCGAAGGCGGCGGCGACCGACAGCAGATAGCCGCCCGCCGCGGTGAGGGGTACCCAGATCGAGCGGAACACGATCATCAGCAGGATGAGCGACAGGCCGACCACGAAGAGGCCGAACGGCAGCAGCGCCGCCCCGAGCTGGTCGGAGATGTCGATCGTGACGGCGGTGTATCCGGTGACCAGGAGGCGCACGCCGAACTCGTCGTACAGGCGGTCTTCTTGCGCGCGCAGCTCGCGGACGAGGTCTGCGGTGCGCGGGTCGTCGGGCGCGGTCTCGGGCACGATCTGCACGATGCCGGTGTCGGCGGTCTCATTCGGCGTCGCCAGGGCGACTTCGGCGACGCCGGGGATCTTGGCGATCTCGTCGCCGATGTCGGTCATCAGGTTCAGCGGGTCGTTGCTCGTGACGATGGTGCCGGTCATGATGAGCGGGCCGTTGGCGCCCGGCCCGAAGTACTCGTCGGTCAGCTCGTAGGCCACGCGGGCCTCGTCGCCCTCGGGCAGTTGTCCGGCGTTGGGGAGCGTGAGCGCGAGCGATGCGGCGGGGATCGCCGCGGTGCCGAGGAGTGCGACGATGGCGACGGTGGTGACCACGGGACGCCGCGTCACCAGCCCCACCCAGCGCTTCGCGGGTCCGTTGCGCTGCGCTCGGATGGCCGCGGTCGCGGCCTTCTGCTCGCTCTCGGCGGCAGCCTGCGCGGCCTCGGCGGGGCCTTCGTCGGCGGGGGCGCTCCGGTCGCGCTTCTTGGGTCGCTTGTACCCCCAGCCCATCACCCGGTGGCCGGCGAAGCCCAGCAGCGCCGGGGTCAGAGTCAGCCCGACGCACACCGCGATCGCGACCGCGACCGATGCGGCGATGCCCATCGTCGTCAGGAACGGGATGCCGGCGAAGCTCAGCCCGATGAGGGCGATGAGCACGGTGATGCCGGCGAAGACGACGGCCGATCCCGCAGTGCCGACGGCGCGCGCGGTCGACTCTTCGGGATCCATTCCCGCCCGGGTCTGGTCCTGATGTCGCGACACGATGAAGAGGGCGTAGTCGATGCCCACCGCCAGCCCCAGCATCACCGCCAGCAGGGGCGTCGTCGCGGACACGGTGGCGAAGCCGGTCGCGATGAAGATGAGCCCGATCGAGAGGGCGACGCCCAGGATCGCGGTGGCCAGCGGCATGCCGGCCACGAGGAACGAGCGGAACGTCATCATCAGAACGAGAGCGGCGATCAGCACGCCGAGCGCCTCGGTGAGGGAGGCTCCGGGGATCTCGGAGGCGAACAGCTGGCCGCCGAGCACGGCCTGCGAGCCCGCGGGCAGGGCGGAGCCGAGCGCGGTCGCTGCTTCTCGCAGCCCGTCTTCTGTGGCCTGCGGGACGGCCGTGGCCTCGCCGGAGAACTGGATGCGGACGATGGCCGCGCGGTCGTCGTCGGCGACGCCGCCGGAGATGCGCGAGTCGTAGGGATCGTTGACGGCCTCGACGAAGTCGAGCCCGCCGATGTCTGCGGTCGTCGTCGCTATGGCGTCTTGATATGCCTGGTCTCGCACGCTCGCGCCGTCTGCAGCCACGACGATGATCTCGGCGCTGGCCCCGCTCACCTGGGGGAAAGTGCGCTCGAGCATCTCGAGACCGGCCTGCGACTCGGTGCCGGGGATCGTGAAGGTGTTGTCGGTGCCCTTGGCGAAGAGCGCGACCCCGCCCCCGGCGAGGACGAGCACCAGCAACCAGGCGGTCAGCACGCGCCACGGGTGGCGGAACGACCAGCGACCCAGGGTGTACAGGAATGTCGACACGGTGGCTCCCACGATCGGTGAACGGGTCGATACATCACCGTATCGGATACATCAATGTATCGTAGTCCGAGATGGTGGCGCCGAACCTGGATGTCACCCGAGGACAGGAGGTCGCGGATGACCGATTCCGCTCCCGCGACGACGCGGCGCCGCGAGAACACCCGCATCCGTCTGATGGACGCCGCGGCCGAGATGTTCGCCGAGGTCGGCATCGACGCGGCATCCGTCGAGGCCGTCTGCGAACGCGCCGGGTTCACCCGTGGCGCGTTCTACTCGAACTTCGCCTCGAAGGAGGAGCTGTTCCTGGCGCTGTGCGCGCGGTCGGCCGAGATCACCATCGCCGCCGTCCGCGATCGGGTCACCTCCATCGAGGATCGCGGTCTCGAGACCGCCGGCGACGTCCGGCAACTCGTGCACGAAGTCCTCGAGGCGACGGGTGAGGACCGTCTCGACGTGCTGCTCGGGGCCGAGACGAGGTTGCAGGCCCTTCGGAATCCCGAATTCGCCCAGGCGTACCTCGCGCTGAACCAGGGGCTCGGCGAGAGCGTCACGCAGCTCGTGCGCGACATCGCCGAGGCGCGCGGTCTGGCGATGCGCGTGCCCGCCGACGTCGCCACCGAGCTGCTGCTTTCGGTGTGGATCTCCACATCCGAGACGGCCCTGCTCACCCGTCAAGCGCCGGCGCTGTCGCGCGCGGGGTTGGCCGAACGGCTGGCGCAGGTGGTCGGGCTCATCCTCGAGTGACCTCGAGAAGGTCGTAGCACCGACGAAGTCGCGCCAGCCACCAGTCGCGGCGCTCGTCGTCGGCGGCCACGCGGTCGAGGTCGGCGGACGAGGGGCGGGGGCGTTCGAGCGACATCAGGCCGCCCCGGGCGACGAGGGGGGATGCCACGACGTCTTCGATGAACAGTGAGGCGGTGCCGAGCCCGCAGTCGAAGTCCAGCTGGGGCAGGGCTGCGGCGAGGGCGACGCCCATCGAGAGCCCGATCGAGGTGTCGAGCGCGCTCGAGACGACCGCCGGCAGCCCCGCCCGCCCGACGATGTCGATCGCCGCGTGCACCCCTCCCAGCGGTTGTGCCTTGATCACGAGCAGGTCCGCGGCGCCGGCGCGGGCGACGAGCAGCGGGTCGGCGGCCTTGCGCACGCTCTCATCCGCGGCGATCAGGATGTCGAGGTAGGCGATGCGCTCCCGCAGCTGCACGAGTTCGTCGATCTCGGCGCACGGCTGCTCGACGTACTCCAGGTCGAATTCGCAGAGAGCGTGCACGGCGCGCTCGGCCTCGTCGACGTTCCACGCGGCGTTGGCGTCGATGCGCACGCGCCCCTCCGGTCCCATGGCCTCGCGCACCGCCCGGACGCGCGCCACGTCGTCGGCGAGTGTCTGCCCCGCCTCGGCCACCTTGACCTTCGCGGTGCGGCATCCGTCGTATCGGGCGAGGATGCGAGGGACATCGGATGCCGCGACGGCGGGCACCGTGGCGTTGACCGGGATCGCATCGCGCCGCGCAGGCGGCGCAGGCTCCCACCCGAAGTCGAGGGCCCCGGCAAGCCAGGTCGCCGCCTCGACGTCGGCGTACTCGGTGAAGGGGGAGAACTCGGTCCACCCCTGCGGTCCCTCGAACACCACGGCTTCACGGGTCCGGATGCCGCGGAACGGTGCGGCCAGCGGAAGAGCGACCACCCGTGCGGTGGCGAGGACGTCGGCGAGCGGGGGGAGGGGCGTGGTGCTCATGTCCCCATCCTGGCCCCGGTGCCGGTGGCCCGGAATAGGCTGGCGGAATGCTCTTCGACACCCCGGTCCGGCTCGGCGTCCAGATCCAGCCGCAGCACGTGCAGTACTCCGACATCCGCGACGCCGTCCTCCGGCTGGAGGAGATGGGTGTCGACGTCCTCTTCAACTGGGACCATTTCTTCCCGCTCTACGGCGACCCCGACGGCGAGCACTTCGAGTCGTGGACGATGCTGGCGGCCTGGGCCGAGCAGACCGAACGCGTCGAGTTCGGTGCGCTGGTCAACTGCAACAGCTACCGCGGCGCCGACCTCCAGGCCGACATGGCCCGCACGATCGACCACATCAGCAAGAAGGGCGGCGACACCGGCCGCTTCATCTTCGGCACCGGGTCGGGCTGGTTCCAGCGCGACTACGACGAGTACGGCTACGACTTCGGCACCGCGGGCTCGCGCTTGAACGCGCTCGCCACCGACCTCGACCGCGTCGTCGAGCGCTGGGGCAAGCTCAACCCTGCGCCCACCCGCGGCATCCCCGTGATGATCGGCGGCAAGGGCGAACAGAAGACGCTGCGCATCGTCGCCCGCCACGCCGACATCTGGCACAGCTTCGTCGCACCCGACGACCTGCCCCATAAGTTCGGTGTCATCGAGAAGTGGGCCGAGACCGAGGGGCGCGATCTGTCGGGCCTGATCGTCTCGAACGAGCTCAAGGATCGCGACGAGACCGTGGCGGACGCGCTCTTCGACGCCGGCACGCGCCTGTTCACCCTCGGCTTCTCCGGCCCCGACTGGGACTACTCCCTCATCGAGCGCTGGCTGACCTGGCGCGACGCGAAGAACGCGTGAACCAGGCGGGGCGCTAGCCTGCTGCCACGCCACGAAGGGTGAGTCCGGCAGGGGTGCATCTGCACCCGCTCGTCCGGCGGTCCCGTTCCGTGCAGGATCGCCGCGCGTAGGCTGATCGGGTGACCGTCTCCGAGCTCTTCGATCCCGCGGAATGGACCCTGGCGCCCGGCGCCGCGGACTACACCGACATCACCGCCCACGTCACCCACGACGGGCGCGTCGCCCGCATCGCGTTCGACCGGCCCGAGGTGCGCAACGCCTTCCGCCCGCACACCGTCGACGAGCTGTACCGCGCCCTCGATGTCGCCCGGCAGGACCACCGCATCGGCGTGGTGCTGCTGACCGGCAACGGACCGAGCGCAAAGGACGGCGGCTGGGCTTTCTGCTCGGGCGGTGATCAGCGCATCCGCGGACGCGACGGCTACAAGTACTCCCATGACGAGACGGCCGTCCACGACCCGGGTCGCGCGGGGCGCCTGCACATCCTGGAGGTGCAGCGTCTCATCCGATTCATGCCGAAGGTCGTGATCGCCGTCGTCCCGGGCTGGGCCGCGGGCGGGGGACACTCCCTCAACGTCGTGTGCGACCTGTCGATCGCGAGCCGGGAGCACGGTCGTTTCAAGCAGACGGATGCCGACGTGGGCTCGTTCGACGCCGGCTACGGCTCCGCGTACTTCGCGCGCCAGATCGGGCAGAAGTTCGCGCGCGAGATCTTCTTCCTCGCGGAGGAGTACTCGGCCGACCGGGCGTACGAGATGGGGGCGGTCAACCGCGTCGTGCCGCATGCCGAGCTCGAGCGCGAAGCCCTCGCGATGGCCCGGACGATCCTCACCAAGTCCCCGACGGCGATCAGGATGTTGAAGTACGCGTTCAACGCCGTCGACGACGGTCTGGTGGGTCAGCAGCTCTTCGCCGGGGAGGCCACCCGTCTCGCCTACGGCACCGACGAAGCAGCCGAGGGCCGCGATTCGTTCCTCGAGAAGCGCGATCCCGACTGGTCGGGCGTGCCGTGGCATTACTGACCATACGAGTTCGGCGCGTGAGGGGCACCGCGTCGGACGGAGACCGCGCGTGAGGCTCGAGCCCCCGGCATCCGGTGATCCCCGTGACGTGCTGCGGGCGCTGCGCGCCGCCGTGCTCGGCGCAGGTCCGGCGATCGCCCTCGGAGGGGCGGGCCTCGTCGGCGACGTCCCCCCGGGAACCGCCGCCGTCGTGACGACGTCGGGGTCGACGGGCGTGCCGAAATCGGTCGTCCTCAGTCGGAACGCGCTCATCAGCAGCGCATACTCGACGGCCGCCCGCATCGGTGAGGGCGCCTGGTTGCTCGCCGTGCCGGCGACCTACGTCGCGGGAGTGCAGGTCATCGTCCGGGCGTTGCTCGCCGATCGCGAGCCCGCCGTCGTCAGCGGTCCCTTCCGGCCCGAACCCTTCGCCGCAGCGGCCCTCGGGATGGCGTCGCACGCCGACGGTGAGCGCGTGCCGAGCTACACCTCCCTCGTCCCGGCGCAGCTGCAGAGACTCCTGGATGCCGCCGAGCACGACACCACCGTCGCTCAGGCCCTGCGGTCGTTCGAGGCCATCCTCATCGGCGGGCAGGCGCTCGCGCCCGCGGTCCGCCGGCGTGCGGAGGCGCTCGGCGCGCGCATCGTGCGCACCTACGGCTCGAGCGAGACCAGCGGCGGCTGCGTCTACGACGGCATCCCCCTCGACGGTGTCGGCATGCGCATCGTCGACGGAGAGGTGCGACTGTCGGGCCCGATGCTCGCCGAGGGATACCTCCGCGACCCCGCGCGGACGGCATCCGTCTTCCCGGTCGACGCCGCCGGCACGCGCTGGTACCGCACGGGCGACGGGGGCGAGATCGTCGAGGGGGTGCTGCACGTCACCGGCCGTCTCGATAACGTCATCGTCTCGGGCGGCGTGAACGTATCGCTGGATCGCGTCGAAGCCGCCGTCCGCGGCATATCGGGGCTCGAGTCGGCCGTGGTGGTGCCGATCCCGGATGCCGAGTGGGGGCAGGGGTCGGCCGTGGTGGTGCCGGGGCTCGCGGCCGCCGAGGAGGAGACGGTCCTCGCGCGGGTGCGGGATGTCGTGGGCGATGCGGTGGGGGCTCCCGCGCGACCGGCGCGCGTCGTCGCCGTCGAGGAACTGCCCGCCCTGTCATCGGGCAAGCCGGATCGAGCGGCCCTGCGCGCGACGCTCGCGCAGACCCCGCGGGCATAGGATGACCATCCGTGGCAGCTCCGTCTCGTAAGCGTTCGACCCCGGCCAAGAAGCGTCGCCCCGGCGGCAATCCTCAGAAGCCGAAGGGTGGTGCGCCGCAAGCCGTCGCGCCCGCCACCGCACGCGACTGGATCGCGGCGGCCCGTCTTCGTACGCTGCCCCTGGCGATCACGCCCGTCCTGATCGGCACGGGGGCGGCGACGCTCGTGGACGAACAGCTCCATTGGGTCATCGCCCTGGCGTGCCTCGCCGTCGCCTTCGCCCTGCAGATCGGCGTGAACTACGCCAACGACTACTCCGACGGCATCCGCGGGACCGACGACGTGCGGGTCGGACCCGGACGCCTGACCGGTGGCAGGAAGGCGAAGCCGCGCACCGTGCTGATCGTGGCGTTGGCGTTCTTCGCGCTCGCCGCGGTCATCGGCCTCGCGCTCGTCATCCGCACGGGGCAGTGGTGGCTCCTCCTCGTGGGGGCGGTGTGCATCGTCGCCGCGTGGTTCTACACCGGCGGCAAGCGTCCCTACGGCTACAACGCCATGGGTGAGCTGTTCGTCTTCGTGTTCTTCGGCCTCGTCGCCACCCTCGGCACGACGTGGCTGCAGGTGCGCTCACTGCCGCAGGAGGCCTGGTTCGGCGCGGTCGCCGCGGGTCTGCTGGCCTGCGCGGTGCTGCTCGCCAACAACCTGCGCGACATCGATCAGGACCGCCTCGCCGGCAAGCGCACGCTCTCGGTACGGATCGGCCGACGCGCCACCCAGGTGCTCTTCACGGTTTTCGTGCTCGTCCCGTTCGGCATCGCCGTGTTCCTGGCGCTCGTGTATCCCATCGCGTGGCTCACGCTCATCGCGCTCCTCGGAGGGCTCGCCGCCATCCTCATCGTGTGGACGTACCGCGCGCCGCGCGAACTCATCACCGCGCTGCAGGTCACCAGCTTCACCTCCGTCGCGTACGGAGCCCTGCTGTTCTGGGCGTTCGCGGGCTGACCCGCCCCCGCTGCGCCGGGGTGTGCACGCCTCTCTCCACGGGCCGCCGACGTCGCGTCGCACCCGCACGGGATGCCGGGGCGCCGGGTTGCGTGAGCGGCCTCAGCGCTCGGAGCCGGCCTCAGCGCTCGGAGCCGGCCTCAGCGCTCGGAGCCGGCCTCGGGGTCGGTGCCGCGCCGCGGGGCGTCGAGGGCGGCATCTTCGGCGTCCGCATCGGTTTCGGCACCCGTGCGGCGGCCGGTGGCGGCTCGTTCCGCACGGCGCTCGGCCAGGCCACCGGTGACGTTCTCGAGCGGGCGACGCAGGAACAGCAGCGACAGGCTGAAGCCGATGAGAGCCGCGAAGATCGCCGCGAGCCAGGGCAATTCCTGGAAGACGGGGAACAGCAGCAGGACGCCGAGTGGGACCAGGAACGCGAGAAGTCGCAGCACCGTGTAGACGAGAGCCGAACGAGCACGCATTTCCCCAGTCTACGGCGCAGTGCGACCCCCGTGGTTCCGGGCCGTCGCACAGCGGACGCACGTAGACTCACTGCATGGCACGGTTGCTTCTCATCCTGGCGCTCGTGGCGACCGTCTTCTGGGTCTACACGATCGTGGACTGCGCCGTGCAGGCTCCCTCTCGTCACCGCGGAGTGAACAAGGGCGCGTGGATGGCGATCGTCATCCTGCTGCCGGTGCTCGGCGGCATCCTCTGGTTCGTGATCGGCCGGGGCCGCGCCGCGGGCAAGACATCCGCCGCACGGCGCGCGCCCGATGACGACCCCGAGTTCCTCGGGCGCATGACGGCGTCGGCTCGTGCCGACCAGGACGAGCGGATCCGCCGTCTCGAGGAAGAGCTCGCGCAGCTCGACTCCGAAGCCGACGACCCGCAGCCGCCGAAGGAGCCGACCGATCCCGACAACCCTCCGGGAAAGGGCGACGACGACACCCGCGATCAGCGCGGCGCCGTCGGCTGAGCCGTCGTGGCCCCGCTGAACGATCGCTCGGGCGCGCCCGCGACCGACGCTGCCGCCGCACTCCTCGCCGGGTTCGTCTCGCGGGGCGTGCGTCACATCGTGGTCAGCCCCGGGTCGCGGTCGCAGGCACTGGCACTGGTCGCCGCTGAACTGGAGCGAGCGGGCCTCATTCAGCTCCATGTACGCATAGACGAGCGCGTCGCCGGGTTCACCGCCCTCGGCATCGGACGTGAGACGGGCACACCGGCGGTCGTGGTGTGCACGTCGGGGACCGCCGTCGCGAATCTCCTGCCGGCCGCTCTCGAGGCCCACCACGCGGGCGTACCCCTGCTGTTGCTCACGGCCGATCGTCCTCCCGAGCTCCGCGGCGTCGGCGCCAACCAGACGACCCGCCAGCCCGGGCTGTTCCGCTCCGCGGTGCGGTTCGAGGCCGACCTGGCCGTTCCCGAGGCGACCGACGTCGACGGCGTGGGCGAGCAGACGACCGCCCTCGATGCGGTGGCGGGCGAGGCGCTCGCCGCGTCGCTCGGCGAAGGCATGCGCGCCGCCGGGCCCGTGCACGTCAACGTGCCCTTCCGCGAGCCCCTCGCGGGCGCCGTGCCGGCGTGGCTCGCCGAGCGGGCGGCATCCCGTGTCGTCGAAACGGCCCCCGATCCGAGCGAAGACGCGTCGGGCGCGCTCTACCAGGGGGGAGGGGGGATCGGCATCGCCGATGTCGCCCCCGATCCCGAGGCCGCGCATCGCATCGAGACCGGCCCGCGCACGATCGTCGTCGCGGGCGCGGATGCGGGGACAGCGGCGGAACATTTCGCCCACGCGGGCGGGTTCCCCCTCGTCGCGGAAATCGTCAGCGGCGCGCGCTTCGGTCGTCAGATCGTGCACGGCTACCGCGCATTGCTGCGCGAGCCCGCGCTGGGCGGCCGCATCGAGCGGGTCGTGCTGTTCGGGCGTCCGACGCTCAGTCGCGAGGTCGCCCTGCTGCTCGGACGCGAGGATGTCGAGGTACTCGCCGTGCGCGGACCCGGCGAACCCGTCAACCTCAACGGCGCCACCATCGCGGTCGACGCCGTGCGGGTGACGGGAGAGGCGGATCGTACGTGGCTGGGGGATTGGATGCGCGCTTCGCGTGACGCGGCCGTCGACCTGTCGCCGCGCGCTCCCGACGCCGAGGGCCTGGCATCCGCCGTTCCGCACGAACGGCTCGGGGCGATCAGCGCCGAGGTCGAGGTGATGCGCGCCCCGCTGGACCGCCCCGCCCTCGTCGATGCGCTCTGGCGTGCCACCTGGCCCCACGACCGCCTCGTCTTCGGCTCGTCGCGTCTCGTGCGCGTCGCCGACGAACTGCTCGGCGGCAAGAAGGTGGCCGTGCACGCCAACCGCGGCCTGGCGGGCATCGACGGCACGATCGCCACCGCGACCGGGGTGGCGCTGGCGAGCCAGGCCGACGAGCGCCCGGGCGTCACGCGCCTGCTGCTGGGTGACCTGGCGTTCCTCCACGACATGGGTGCGCTCCTGCTTCCCCCCGGCGAGACCGAGCCACGGCTGCAGGTCGTCGTTGGAAACGACGGCGGGGGCACGATCTTCGACGGGCTCGAGGTGGCGGGGATCGCCGGCGCCGACGCGATGGCGCGGGTGCAGTACACCCCGCACACCGCACGGCTGGAGCAGCTCGCGCTCGCATTCGGCTGGGAGTACCACCGCTGCACCACCCGGGTCGCGCTCGACCAGGTGCTCACGGCTCCGACGGGTGGTCGACAGCTCATCGAGGTCCCCCTGCCGCGCTGATCCCGCCCGTCAACGGGTGGCGCGCACCCGGATGCCGCGGCACGATATCGGGATGAGTACGAGCAGATGGTCCACGCCCGCGAGCCTCGCCCTGCGCGTCGAGCCGGGTTTCCGGTTGGCTGACATCGACCCGCGATCGACGCCCGGGTACGACGGCGACAAGGATGCCGGCAAGGCCGACCTCGACGCGGGCCGCGAGCCGTTGGAGGGCCTGCAGGAGCGTCTCTTCGCCCAGAGCGTCGCGGGCACGGCCACGGGGTCGGTGCTGCTGGTGCTGCAGGCGATGGACACCGCCGGCAAGGGCGGTATCGTGCGACACGTCGTGGGTGCCGTGGATCCGCAGGGCGTCGAGCTCGCCTCGTTCAAGAAGCCCACCGCCGAGGAGTTGTCGCACGACTTCCTCTGGCGCATCGAGAAACGCCTCCCGGATGCCGGGCGCCTCGGCGTCTTCGACCGTTCTCACTACGAGGACGTGCTCATCGGTCGCGTGCGTGCGCTCGCCCCGGCCCCCGAGATCGAACGGCGGTACGGGGCCATCGTGGCCTTCGAAGCGCAGGCGGCCGAGATGGGGATCCGCGTCGTCAAGGTCATGCTGCACATCTCCAAGGACGAGCAGCGCGAGCGTCTCGCCGAGCGCCTCGACCGCCCCGAGAAGCACTGGAAGTACAACCCCGGCGACGTCGACGAGCGTCAGCTGTGGGACGACTACATGGATGCTTACCAGATCGCCATCGAACGCACGTCGACCCCGGTCGCTCCTTGGCACGTCGTACCCGCCGACCGCAAGTGGTACGCACGTCTCGCCGTACAGCGGCTGCTCATCGACGCCCTCACCCACATCGAGCCGCAGTGGCCGGTGGCCGACTACGACGTCGAAGAGGAGAAGCTCCGCCTCGCGGCATCCTGATCTCGCGCTCGAATCGAGCCGTGACTACGCGAGCGCCTCGACGATGGGGCGGAATTTCACGCGCGTCTCGAGCAGTTCCGATTCGGGGACGCTCTCCGACACGATGCCGGCCCCCGCGTAGGCCGTGATCGGCGCCGTCGGCGATGACGGGGCGGCACGGTCGATCTGCGCGCACCGCAGGGCGATGGCCCATTCGCCGTCGCCCGAGGCGCTCGTCCACCCCACGGCGCCGGCGTAACGGCCGCGGTCGAACGGCTCGAGTCGGCGGATGAGCTCGATTGCGGCGGCCGTCGGGGTACCGGCGACGGCGGCCGTCGGGTGCAGCACCGACAGCAGATCCAGCGACGACGCGTCGGCGCTCAACACGCCCTCGACGTCGGTGGCGAGATGCCAGACGTTGGGGAGCTTGAGCGTGAACGGCTGGTCTTCGGCGGCCAGCGACGATGTGTGCGGGCCGAGGGCCTTCAGCACGCTCTGCACGGCGAAGCGGTGCTCGTCCTGGTCTTTCGTGCTGCGACTCAGACCGACGGATGCCGCGACGTCGGCGTCGGCGTCACCGCCGCGCGCCACCGTGCCCGCGAGCACACGCGCCGTTACCGTGCCGCCCGACACCGTCACCAGCGTCTCGGGGCTCGCGCCGATGAGGCCATCGACGGCGAACACCCAGCAGTCGGGATACCCCTCGAGAAGCGAGCGCACCAGGCGGCGCAGGTCGGAGCCGGCGGGGACGGTGCCGACGATGTCGCGGGCCAGCACCACCTTCGCCACCTCGCGGGCGCCGATGGCTTCGATGGCCTGGCGGACGGCATCCTGGTACTTCTCGGCCGTCTGCAGCCCGGGGCCCAGCGTCGCCGACCAGTGCGGTCCGAAGGGGGAGCGGGGCGGCAGCTCGGGCTCGGGCTCGTCGGGGGTGTCGTCGAACGCGAGGCGTGTGACCCACGCCCGCCCGCCGTGGCGGCCCACGATCATCCCCGGGACGCGCAACACGTTCTCGCGCTCGGACCGAGGGTCGAAGACGAAGGACCCGAAAGCGACGAGGCCGGTCCCGGGCAGCTGCACGGGGTCGTCGACCTCGGCAGCCGCAGCGATCGCCCGCCAGCGCTCCGAGATCGTGGCGTCGCCCGGGCGTTCGCCCGTGTAGCGCAGCGTCAGCAGGTCGCCGAACGCGGCGAGCGACTCTCCCCGACGGCTCCAGAACAGGGGGTCGTACGAGGTGGTGTAGGCCAGCACGTCGTCCATCGGGGGCAGTTCGCGCGTGACCACGCGCAGGCGCGGCACGACGTCATCCGCGGGTTCGAGCACGTTTTCAGCGTAGACCCGCCCTCGGCGCCCCGGCCGCCGCGGACACAACGCAGGAGTTCCGGTCTTCGGGCGGCGGGTCGCGGCGGGATTCCGGGCGGTCGGCCGCGGGAGTCCTGTGTTGTGTTCCGGGGGTGCAGCGGAGGGCCGAAGAACCGGTGCACGTCCCGGTGAGCCGGGCGGCGGGGGAGCACAGAACACAACGCAGGAGTTCCGGCCTTCGGGCGGCGGGTCGCGGCGGGATTCCGGGCTGTCGGCCGCGGGAGTCCTGTGTTGTGTTCCGGGGGTGCAGCGGAGGGCCGCAGAACCGGTGCACGTCCCGGTGAGCCGGGCGGCGGGGATCACAGAACACAACGCAGGAGATCTGGCACACCACCGGCGTCGGTGCGCGGTGACCGGGGCCGTTCCGGCCGGGAGTCCTGCGTTGTGTCCGGGGCGGCGGGCGGGAGGGCCGCGTTGTGTCCGGGGCGGCGGGCGGGAGGGTCGGCGGCGGGCGGGAGGGCCGCGGGCGGGGCGGGTTGCGGAGACCGGGGTCGATCCTGCGACTTAGACTCCGAATCATGGATCCCCGACCCGCCCCCGGCACCCGCCTGCTGTTCGAGTGGCGCAAATGGGACGGCTCGCCGCACTGGGTGCAGGACAGCGTCTACCTCGGCTCCGACGAGTGGGGCGAGTGGTTCGGGCAGCAGGTCGGCTGGCGCAGCGCGCGACCGGGTGCGGGATTCGTGTGCCGCCAGCCCAACGTCACGCTGGTGCCGGCGAGCGGCGATTGGGCGTTCACGCACAACGCGGCTCCCCACCCCGTCGCCGTCTACATCGACCTGGCATGGGACGTCCGCTGGCATGACGACGGCGTGCCCCGCGGCATCGACATGGACCTCGACGTGGTGCGCCGCACCGACGGGCGCGGTACGTGGATCGACGACCGCGACGAGTGGGACGAGCACCGCGTGCGCTACGGCTACCCGCTCGACATCGTCGACCACCTGGATGCCGCGGCCACCGACCTCGAGCACCGGGTGCGCGCTCACGACGCGCCCTTCTGCAACGCGGTCACCGGGCCGTGGCTGGAGCGGCTCGCCGCTCTCGCAACCCCCGGCGACCGCTCCGTCGCCCCGGCCTAGACTCGACGGGTGAGCAGCGACCCCAACCGCGCCGACCTCGGCAAAGACCCGCAGCGCGTCAGCGGCATGTTCGACCAGGTCGCCGCCGCCTACGACCGCACCAACTCGGTGCTCAGCCTCGGCAACGACCGCCTCTGGCGGGCGGCCACCCTGCGGGCCGTGGCACCGAAGCGCGGCGAGCGCATCCTCGACCTCGCGGCGGGTACCGGCACGTCGTCGATGGCGTTCGTGCCCAGCGGCGCCCACGTCGTCGCCGCGGATTTCTCTCGCGGCATGATCGCCGAGGGTCGCCGTCGCCACGGGAACGTGGCGAACCTAGAATTCGTGCAGGCGGATGCCACCGACCTCCCCTTCGAGGACGGCGAGTTCGACGCGGTGACGATGTCGTTCGGCCTGCGCAACGTCAACGATCCGCGCCGGGCGCTCCGCGAACTCCGCCGCGTCACACGCCCCGGCGGACGCATCGTGGTGTGCGAGTTCTCGCATCCGCCGTCCCGGGTCTTCAACGGCCTCTACCGGTTCTACAACGACCGCGTTCTGCCGATCGTCGCGAAGGCCGTGAGCAGCAACGCCGAGGCCTACGACTACCTCAACGAGTCGATCCGCGACTGGCCCGACCAGCCGACGCTGGCCCGGTGGATGCGCGACTCGGGCTGGGATGACGTGGAGTACCGCAACCTGTCGTTCGGCATCGTGGCATTGCACCGGGGCATCCGTCCCGCGCAGTGATTCCGGCCCCGTCGGCCCCTCCTCCCCGGCGGAGCGCTGTCAACCGTCGAGATACCCGCGGCTGCCCTTCGGCGCGCCAGGCTAGGCTGACAGCGTGACCCCGAGACCGCCCGCGGCCGGCTCCCGCCTGTCGGGCAAGCTGGGCCTGAGTGACCGCATCTTCGCAGGCCTCCGCTCGCGCACCCTTCTCACCACCGTCGAGGCGGGACTCGCGCGCGTCGAGACCGAGCTCGAGGGAGAGGTGCGCAGCGCCGACAAGCTCGCCGACGTCACCGCACGCTACCTCTACGAGGCCGGTGGCAAGCGGGTGCGTCCGATGCTGGCCATCCTCACCGCGCAGCTCGGCCAGGGCACGACGCACGAGGTCGTCGAGGTCGCCACGGCGCTGGAGCTCACGCACCTCGGTTCGCTCTACCACGACGACGTCATGGACGGTGCCGACAAGCGCCGCGGTGTGCCGAGCGCGCAGACGGTGTGGGGCAACAACATCGCCATCCTCACCGGCGACCTGCTCTTCGCTCGCGCGAGCCAGCTCATGGCCCGCCGCGGCGAGCGTGCGATCCAGCTGCAGGCCGACACCTTCGAGCGTCTCGTGCTGGGCCAGATGCACGAGACCGTGGGTCCGCAGGACGGCGATGAGCCCGTCGATTTCTACCTCAAGGTCCTGGCCGACAAGACCGGCTCGCTCATCGCTGCCGCGGCTCAGTCGGGCGTCATCTACTCGGGTGCGCCCGAGGAGTTCGAGCAGCCCATGGTCGTCTTCGGTGAGAAGGCCGGAGTCGCCTTCCAGTTGCTCGACGATGTGATCGACCTGTCGCCCGATCCGTCCGAGACGGGGAAGGTGCCCGGCACCGACCTGCGGGCGGGCGTACCGACCATGCCCTACCTGCTGCTCGGGCATCGATCGGACGCGGCATCCGCAGACCTCCGCGCCCGCATCGACGAGGGTCAGGAACGCATCGCCGACGGTGCCGATCCCGCGATCCTCGACGCGGCTCTCGCGGAGCTGCGCGACCATGAGACGACCCACGAGACCCTGCGTCTCGCGCATCAGTGGTCGCAAGAGGCGATAGACGCGCTCGCACCGCTGCCCGACGGCGCCGTGCGCGAGGCGCTGACGCGCTTCGCCCGTGCCGTGGCCGACCGCTCGGCCTGACCACATTTCCACCCCCCCCGATCCCGATCGAGAGGACCCCATGACGAAGCTGCGCCTCGCCATCGTCGGAGCCGGCCCCGCCGGCATCTACGCCGCCGACATCCTGCTGAAGGCCGAGCGTCGATTCGACGTCTCGATCGACCTCTTCGAGCAGCTGCCCGCGCCCTACGGGCTCGTGCGCTACGGCGTCGCCCCCGACCACCCCCGCATCAAGGGCGTCGTCACGGCGCTGCGCGAGGTGCTCGACCGCGGCGACATCCGCCTGTTCGGCAACGTGCGATTCGGCGAAGACATCACCCTCGACGATCTCAAGCAGCACTACAACGCCGTGATCTTCTCGACCGGTGCGATCCGCGACGCCGACCTCGACATCCCCGGCATCGACGCGCACGGCTCGTACGGCGCCGCCGACTTCGTCAGCTGGTTCGACGGTCACCCCGACGTTCCGCGCGAATGGCCGCTCGAGGCCGAGTCGGTCGCCGTCATCGGCAACGGCAACGTCGCCCTCGACATCACGCGCATGCTCGCCAAGCACGCCGACGACCTGCTGCCCACCGAAGTGCCCGACAACGTCTACCGGGGTCTGAAGGCCTCGCCCGTCACCGACGTGCACGTGTTCGGTCGCCGTGGTCCCGCGCACGTCAAGTTCACCCCGCTCGAGCTCCGCGAACTCGGCGAGCTGCGTGACGTCGACATGGTCGTCTACGACGAGGACTTCGACTACGACGAGGCCTCGAAGGCTGCCGTCGAGACGAACAAGCAGGTCAAGGTCATCGACCGCGTCCTGCAGCAGTGGCGTACGCGCCCGGGCGCGAACGGCGCCGGAGGAGACGCGTCGCGCCGCCTGCACCTGCACTTCTGGGCCAAGCCGCTCGAGGTCGTGAAGGACGCAGAGGGGCGGGTCGCCGCCCTCCGTTACGAGCGCACCCGGCCCGACGCCGAGGGCGGCGTCGTCGGCACGGGTGAGATCCGCGAGGTGCCGATCCAGGCGATCTACCGTGCGGTCGGTTACTTCGGGTCGCCGCTGAAGGACGTTCCCTTCGACGAGCGCCACGGCGTCATCCCCAACCACGAGGGCCAGGTGCTCTCGGCCGACTCGAACTCGCGCGTGCCCGGCATCTATGCCACCGGGTGGATCAAGCGCGGACCCGTCGGCCTCATCGGACACACCAAGTCGGATGCCATGGAGACCGTGCGCCACGTCATCAACGATCAGAGCGAGTGGTGGCGTCCCGCCCACCCCGAGGAGGAGGCCATCCCGGCCCTTCTCGCGGAGCGCGGAGTGCGCTGGACCGACCTCGACGGCTGGCACCGCCTCGACGAGCACGAGGTGGCCCTCGGCGCCCCGCACGAGCGCGCCCGCGTCAAGGTCGTGCCGCGCGACGAGATGATCGCGATCTCGCGCGGCGAGTGACCCTCCGACCTCGAACCGCCCCGTCCGATCGACGGGGCGGTTCGTCGTTCGCCGCGATGAGCGATCCGTGATCGCCGCCTCGCGCGCAACGCCGGGTCTGAGCGCACCAGCGCTGCCGACACGCCGACGATCGGTCCCGCCAACATCCCGACGATCATGAAAGTGTCCTGGAACGGTTCGGCGTAGTCGTAGCCCCGCCGACCCGAGACGATCCGGGAGCTCTCGAGCAGGACGAGCGCATCGGTCGACGGGTCAGTCGGCGCGGTCGGCCGCCGCGAACTTCTCCGAGAGCTCCTCATCGACCGCCGGGGCGGCGGTGACGCTCTTGCGCCCCGCGTACACGTCGCGGTCGATCTCGTCGGTGCCGTTCGCGACGAGCATGGCGACCATCGTGTCGCCGTTGACGTTGAGGAAGGTGCGGAAGATGCCGGTGAACCAGTCGACGGCGATGAGGAGTCCGACCGCCTCGAGCGGCAGGCCGAGCGAGGTCGCGAGGAAGGTCGCGGCGACGGCGAAGCCGCCCGGGACGGTGATGGTGCCCATGTTGAGCATGATCGCCAGCGCCATGCCGAGGATGATCTGCCCGGGCGTCAGCTCCACCCGTCCGGCCTGAGCGAGGAAGAGGATGACGATCGTGTAGTTCAGCACCGCGCCGTACGAGCCCATGGTCAGGCCCACCGACAGGGTGAAGTTCGCCACGCGCTGGCTGATCCCGACCTTCTCGACGGCGTTCTTCAACACCGTGGGGAAGGTCACGGCCGAACTCGTCGTCGTGACGGCGATGACCGTCTGCTCGGCGAGCTTGCCGGGGAGGGCTGCCGGGTTGAGGCGAGTGCGCACCGCGACGACGACGACGAACAGCGCCGTCACGATGAGTACACCGGCAAGGGTCGAACCCAGGTACGCCAGGGCCGTGGTAACCACGGCGAAACCGACGTCGCCGGCGAGGGCGGCCAGAAGGCAGAACACGCCGATCGGCGCGATGCGCATGACGAGGCGGATCATGCCGAGGATGATCTGCTGCAGCTGGTCGAGCAGGGTGACGACGAGCCTGTTGCCGGTCGTGTGGACGTACCCGTTGAGAGCGAGTCCGAACAGGAGCGAGAAGACGATGATGGGCAGCATGCTCGCGGTCGACATCGCGCTGAAGATGTTCGTCGAGACGAACCCGAGCACCGTCTCCTGCCAGCCCGCGGGCTCGGCGGCTTCCTGCAGGGCGGGATCGACCGTGCCGGAGTAGTCGATGCCGGTTCCGGGCTGGACGAGCGTCGCGAGAGCCCAGCCGACGATCGCGGCGACGACCGAGAAGCCGATCATCCACGCGAAGGTGCGTCCGGCCAGACGTCCCATCCCCGACCCGGTCATGGAGCCCGTAGCCACGATCACCGAGGCCATGACGAGCGGCACGATCGCCATCTGGATGAGCCGGATGAACAGGTCGCCGACGAACTTGAGGTTCGCGGCCCACTCGCCGGTGGCGAGGCCGAAGACGATGCCCAGCACCGCCGCGAGGGCGATCAGGCTCGCCGGGTGGCGGAGCACCCGCCAGGTCGTCGCGAGACCGCGGCCACCGTTCGTGCTGTCGTCGTTCGTCATGACCGCTCCTCCGCAGATTGCCCTTGGTCGGTCCAATTGTGGGATGCCGGCGTTTCATGCACCTCTTTCCCGTGTTTCCAGACCGTTACGGTCTGACCAATCCGGATGCCGCGACGGCACTCGCCTGGGAGGATGAGTGCAGGAGGGTCGATGAGCGATCACGCGACACTGGCGCCGCTGGAGCGGCACGGTGGATCGGTGCACGAGGAGATCGTGGCGCGGCTGCGCGCCCTGATCCTGGCGGGAGTGCTGAAACCCGGGGACAGGCTGGCGACCGAACGCGAGCTGGCCGAGCAACTGATCGTCTCCCGGTCGGCGGTCCGCGAGGCGCTGCTGCGACTGGAGTCGGCCGGCCTCGTCGAACGACGTCAGGGCAGCGGCACCCGCGTGAGCGCTCGGGTACCGATCTCCACCGCGCTGGCCTCGTGGCGGGACGACGATCCGACCTCGATCGCTGCGGCATCCGAGTTCCGAACCGTCGTCGAGCCGCAGATCGCCCGTCTCGCCGCGACCCGCATCGACGCCGCGGAGCTCGACGCGCTCGCCGCGGTCGTTGCGGAGTCGAGCACCGTCCTCGACGGCGAGCGGTCGGTGCAGCTCGACATCGCGTTCCACGCCGGGGTCGCCTCGGCCACGCGCAACCCGCTCCTCGCCTCGCTCAGCGAGCTGACGGTGTCGTGGACGCTCGAGGCCCGGCTCTTCTCGCACGTCGCCGCCGGCGGTCGCCGCCTCTCGCACGAGGGGCATGCCCGCATCCTCCGCGCTCTTCGGGCGGCGAACCCGGATGCCGCGGAGGCGGCCATGCGCGTGCACCTCGACGAGATCGCCGACCTCGCGCAGCACCTCCGCGACTGAGCCGCGCAGGCCCGATCCGTGGGGCGGGCGCGCCGGCTCGCCGCGCACGCGGAACGGGGGCCCGATCCGAAGATCGAGCCCCCGTCGATCAGGGTTCAGCCGCCGATCAGGCTCACCAGCAGTCGGATCGACAGAGCGACGACCGCGATCAAGCCGATGGCCCCGGCGAGGTTCTGCCACCAGCGATTGCGCAGTGAACCCATCAGCGTGCGGTTGTTGGCCATCACGATGATCAGCGCGGCCAGGATCGGCGCGAACAGCACCGTGAGTGCTTGCGCGATCACGATGAGCTCCACGGGCGAGGTGCCGGCGAAGACCAGCGTGACGCCGATACCGAACAGGAGGATGAAGGCGCTTCCCAGTCGCGCGGTGAGGGTCTCGGCGGAGGCGCCGCGGCCCACGGCATCCGAGAGCATCGTGCCGCCCGCGATGCAGTTCGGGATCATCGACGAGAAGGCAGCGCCGAAGAACCCCAACGCGAAGATCCAGGCGCCGACGGGACCCGCGACCGGTTCGAAGATGCGGGCGAGACCGCCGAACGCGCTCGGCGCGTCGGCGCCGGTCTGGCCGAGAACGGATGCCGCGACGACGATGACGAGCGCCGTCATGATGCCGGGGGCGACGATGCCGGGGATCGTGTCGACGATCGTGATGTCGCGGTACTCGTCTTCGCGGCGCTCGCGTGCCTTAGTGCCGTAGGAGGCGAAGAACGCGGCGTTGATCGAGAAGTTGGTCCCGACGAGGCCGATGATCAGCAGCCACGCTCCGCCCGGGATGACGGGGATGAGCCCCGCGCCGGCGGCTGCCCAGTCGGGGTTCGAGGCGAAGGCCGAGATGATGAAGCAGAACGCCATCAGCGCGACGATGGCGATGAGGATCTTCTCGACGACGCCGTAGATCTTCTTCAACAGCAGGATCGTGCCGACGAGCGCCGTGCAGATGACCGTCCACATCACCGGAGAGGTGCCCGGCAGCAGCATGGACAAGCCCACGCCCGAGCCGACCGCGTTGCCGACCGAGAAGCACAGGGTGATGAGGAAGACGCCGATGCCCGCGACGACGCCCGCCCAGGTTCCGAGAGAGTCCTTGATCGAGGAGATCAGCGAGACGGGTGTACGGATGCCGAGACGCACGCTCATATCGGTGAGGAAGATCATGAGGATGGTCGAGACGATGATCACCCAGATGAGGGTGTAGCCGTAGAGCGCACCGGCGTTCATCGCCGTGGTGAGGTTGCCGGGGCCGAACTGCCAGGCGCCGGCGACGAACGCGGGTCCGATGAGGGTGAGGCGCCGCCAGAACGTGCGGCGCGTGCGGTGGGAGTCGACGATGCCGCGCACCGTCTCGGTCGAGATGCGTCCGTGGCCGGTGCCGGGGGTCGCCGGGGGGCGTTGGCTGGTGCGATCGCTCATGGTCGTTCCTTCCGTCGTCGTTGACGTGATGGGTTTCATGAGGGGCGGCCGGCGCGCCGGCCGCCCCCGGGCGGCTTACGCCGGGACGACCACGCTGCCGAGGTCGGCGGAGGCGAACGCTGCGGCGATCTCGGCGTCGGCTCCGGCCGGAAGGGGCAGCAGGGGCTCGCGCACGGTGGCGTGGTCCAGGATGCCACGGTTCACCAGCCCCCACTTCAGGGCGACCGTGCCTTCCATGTGCGAACCGCGGTGGTACACCGCCTTGGTGACCGGCAGCAGGCGCTCGTGGATGGCGTGGGCCGCGGCGTAGTCACGCGCCTTGCCCGCTTCGATGAGATCGACCAGCAGCTCGGGAGCGATGTTGCCGTATCCCACGAGCAGGCCGTCGACGTCGAACATCGTCGGCAGGAGGTACTCGTCGTGGCACGACAGCACCTGCAGTTCGGGATAGGCAGCGCGCAGGGCGGGGATCTCCGTGTACCAGCGGCGCATGTTGCGCACACCGTTCTTGGTGTGGTTCACGCCCTCTTGGCCGGCGATCTCGAGCTGGGTGTCCAGGTCGTACGAGGCCTTGGTGTTGTCGGGGTACTGGAACAGGATCTCTTCGAGACCCGACTCCTCCCAGATGGCGCGGTAGCGGGTCTGCGGAGCGCCCTGCTGGAAGCCGAAGCGCAGCCACCCGTGCGACGGGTAGACCAGCGCGCCCTTGGCGCCGGCGGCGGCGGCATCCTTCGCTTCGAGGGCGGCGGTGAGGTTTCCCTCTTTGGTGATGCCCGCGATGATCGGCAGTCGGTCGTCGACGGAGTCGCGGAACGCCCGGATGACGTCGAGCTGCTCCTTCTCGATGAGGAACGTGCCCTCGCCGGCGTGGCCGAGCACGACGAGGCTCTTCACGCCGTCGATCGAGCCGAGCCATGAGCCCAGGCGCTGGATGGCGTCGTAGTCGACGTCGCCGTCGGGGGTGAACGGGGTAACGGGGGCGGGGTTCAGGCCACGGAGGTCGAGGACCATCGTCGTCTCCTTCTCTTCGTCGAGCGTTCCCCGGATGGGAACGTTTGCAGGAACGATTGCAAGTGTGCTCGGGAAGCGGAGAAGTGTCAAGAGTTGGGATGAAAACGTTCCCGGGAAGATTCTCGTCACGCGGGTAGGGTGAGCACGGAGGAGGTGCCATGGTCGACATCGCGGCCGGTGAACGCCACGTCGTCACGTTGAAGGATGTGGCGTCGGCATCCGGGGTCAGCATCTCCACCGTCAGTCGCGTGCTCGACGACCGCACCCCGCCGTCTTCCTCCGCCACGGCGAAGCGTGTGCGTGCCGTCGCTGACGAGCTCGGCTATCGGCGCAACGTGTCGGCCTCGAGCCTGCGCCGCGGCGCGACGGCGACGATCGGCGTCCTCGTGCCGCGCCTGACGGATGCCGTGATGGCGCTGATGTTCGAGGCGGTCGAGCGTGCATCGCGGCGGCGTGGCTACTTCGCTGTCGTCGCGACGTGCGGCGACGACGCCGACGAGGAGCGCCGCGCCACCGAGACGCTGCTGGACCGGGGCGTCGACGGTCTGGTGCTCGCGACCGCGCGCCTGGACGACGCCCTCCCCGTGTCGCTGCGCGAGCGGGGCATCCCGCACGTACTGGCCCTGCGAACCGACGACGTCAGTCCCTCGTCGCTCGGCGACGACGAGACGGGCGGGTACCTCGCGGTTCGGCATCTGCTCGACCTCGGACACCGCGATATCGCCATCGTGACCGGGCCGTGGTTCACCTCGAGCGGCCGTGACCGCCGCGCGGGCGCCGAGCGCGCGCTGCGCGAGGCAGGCGTGGAGCTCGACGAGCGACGGGTGCTGGCCGTCGGTTACGGGCTTGACCACGGCATCGAGGCCGCGCGCCGGCTGCTCGACGCCCCCGACCGACCCACCGCGATCTTCGCCGCCAACGACAACCTCGCCGTCGGTGTCTCCACCGTCGCGCAGTCCCTCGGGATGGAAGCCGGGCGTGACCTGTCGATCGTGGGGTACAACGACATTCCGCTCGTGGCGCGACTCCCCGTGGCACTGACGTCGGTGCGCACGCACTTCGACCGCATCGCGGAGGTCGCTCTCGACCTGCTGCTCGCCGACGGCTCCGAGGCGAGGATCGAAAGGGTCATGCCGACCCTCATTCCGCGGTCGTCCACGGCTCCGCTCGCGCGCTGACGCCCGGAAGACTCCGGACTGGGCTGCGACCCTGCGCTTCGGACGAAACCCGAAAGAGTAGCGTCGTTTCGTCCGCACGAGTGTGCCGGCGATCGAAGGAGCCCCATGATCCCCACCGACGCGTCCGCGACCGAGCGCTACCGGGCCGCGCGTGACGAACTGCTCGCCGCGCGGACCGACCCCGAGCGGGCGGCCGCGTTCGCCTGGCCGCGATTCGAGGGGCCGTTCAACTGGGCCATCGACTGGTTCGATCCGATGGCACGCGGCAACGACGCGACCGCGCTGATCGTCGTCGACGACGACGGCACTCACCACCAGCGCACCTTCGACGAACTCGCCCGCCGCTCCGACCAGGTCGCCGCGTGGCTGGCATCCCGGGGTGTGCGCCGCGGCGAGACCGTGCTGCTCATGCTGAACAACCAGGTGGAGCTCTGGGATGCGATGCTGGCGATCATGAAGCTCGGCGGGGTCATCGCCCCGACCACCACCGCGCTCGGCACCACCGACCTCGGCGACCGCATCGATCGCGCTGAGATCCGGCACGTCATCGTCGGCGCGGCGGATGCCGACAAGTTCGGCGACCTGCCCGAAGGTCTCGGCCGCATCGTCGTCGCGGGCACGCACCCGGGCTGGGCGACGTACGACGACGCCTTCCTGGTGGATGCCGAGCCGGCCCGGCATCCGGGAACCACCGCCGACGAGCGCCTCCTCCTCTACTTCACCTCGGGCACCACGTCGAAACCGAAGCTCGTCGAGCACACGCACGCCTCGTATCCCGTCGGCCACCTCAGCACGATGTACTGGCTGGGACTCGAGCCCGGCGACGTGCACCTCGCGATCAGCTCGCCCGGGTGGGCGAAGCACGCGTGGAGCCTTTTCTTCGCCCCGTGGATCGCGGGGGCGACGGTGCTGGCCCTCAACTACACGCGCTTCTCGGCCGATCGGCTGCTGGCCGAGCTCGAGGCCGACCGCGTGACGACGTTCTGCGCCCCGCCGACGGTGTGGCGCATGCTCATCCAGGCCGATCTGACCGGACGGCGCGGGGCGCTCCGCGAGGTCGTCTCGGCCGGGGAGCCGCTGAACCCCGAGGTGATCGCCTCGGTGCAGCGCGCCTGGGGTCTCGACATCCGCGACGGATACGGGCAGACCGAGATGACCGCGGTCGTGGCGAACACCCCGGGCGCGCCGGTCGTGCCGGGCTCGATGGGGCGGCCCCTGCCGGGATGCCCGGTGGTACTGATCGACCCGGTGAGCGGCGCAGCTGCCGACGAGGGCGAGATCTGCCTCGACCTCACCGACCGTCCCCTCAATCTCATGACGGGGTACGTGGGTGACGTCGAGCGCAACGCCGAGGCGTTCGCCGACGGCCTCTTCCACACCGGTGACGTGGCGCGGCGCGACGACACCGGCAGCATCACGTACATCGGTCGCACCGACGACGTCTTCAAAGCGTCGGACTACAAGATCAGCCCCTTCGAGCTCGAGAGCGTCCTCATCGAGCACCCCGCCGTCGTCGAGGCGGCGGTCGTTCCCGCACCCGATGAGCTGCGGCTCGCCGTCCCCAAGGCGTACATCGTCCTGGCCGGAGGGCACCGGGAGAGCGAAGAGGTCGCGCTCGACATCCTGCGTTTCGCGCGCGAGCGACTCGCTCCGTATCAGAGGGTGCGGCGCGTCGAGTTCTTCGAGCTGCCCAAGACGATCTCGGGCAAGATCCGCCGCGTCGAACTGCGCCAGCGCGAAGAGGCCGTCGCGCGCGGCGAGATCACGTGCGTGGAGTGGACGGATGCCGCGCTGCGGGGGTGACCAGTTGATCAGCGGCCTCGAGGGCTGAGCGGTCATCGGGGGGACCGACCGCCGGCGTCAGACCGGCTCGGTCGTGCGGATCAGGCCGCAGTTCACGCATGACCAGGCGACGAGGAAGCGTTCGTCGTCGAGGATCTCGAAGCGCAGGGGATCCCCGCACGTCGGGCAGGTGAGCGGATCGAGCGACGTGCTCATCGCGCGAACGTGAGGTGGACGACCCCGCTCTCCGCCACCTCGGAGGTGACGGTGAAGCGGGTGTCGAGTCCGGTGGTGCCGGCGCCGGAGGTGTCGCCGAAGACGCGCTCGCGGAACGTCCTGGTCGCCATATAGTCCGCGACGAGACGACCCCAGTCTTCGCCCATGGGGTTCTCGGGTGAGGGGTCGGCGGGCATCGCCACCCCGTCGAGCGAGATGTTCAGATCGACGCGGACAGCCATGGCATCGTCCCGCCGTCGCTCAGCGGTAGTTCGTGAACTGCAGGTCGACGTCGAGGTCGGCGGCCTTGAGAAGGCGCTGCACCTCCTGCAGGTCGTCGCGCGACTTGGACTGCACGCGCAGCTCGTCGCCCTGGATCTGCGACTTCACGCCCTTGGGGCCCTCGTCGCGGATGATCTTGCCGATCTTCTTCGCGTCATCCTGGGAGATCCCCTCCTTCAACGTGGAGGTGATGCGGTACTCCTTGCCGCTCTGCGTCGGCTCGCCGCTGTCGAGGCTCTTCAGCGAGATGCCGCGCTTGATCAGCTTGGTCTGGAAGACATCGAGCACGGCGTTGGCGCGCTCCTCGGAATTCGCCTTGATGACGATCGACTCGCCGCTCCACGCAATGGAGGCGTCGGTCCCCTTGAAGTCGTAGCGCTGCTCGACCTCTTTGTGGGCCTGGTTGAGCGCGTTGTCGGCTTCCTGCCGGTCGATCTTGGACACGATGTCGAACGAAGAATCAGCCATGCAGTGATTCTATTCGAGCGCCTCCGACGCGCAGCCCCGGACTGCGCGGGCTCCGCACCCTCCGTCAGAAGAGAACGGGCCAGCCGTCCATCGGGGTGCGGTCGTCGTCGCGGCGGAGTACCCCGGTCCAGGATGCCGACCGCTCGCCATTGCGACCAAGCACCCGACCGGGCTCGGTGCCGGTGAAGCCGAAACCGCACTTCTGTGCGACCCGCAGCGACCCGGTGTTGCCGACGAGGCACTCCCAGTGCAGCGTCGGGTGGCTGGTGCGCTCGAAGAATGCCTCGGCCACCGCGTCGACGGCTTCGGGCATGATGCCGCGCCCGCGGTGCTCGCCGCCGAGCCAGAACCCCAGCATCGCCATCTCCAGCCGCACACCGACGACGCCGAGCAGCGCGGCACCATCACCCTCGCGGATGGCCCACGTCCACTCTTGATCTTCGGCCCACCCGGCGGTGACGTACTGGCCGACGAAGCTCACGGCATCCGCCCGCTTGTATGGCCAGGGGGTTGTCAGGAATTGCTCGAAGATGGGGTCGGAGCAGTAGCGCGCGATGTCATCGACATCGGCGGGCGTCGGTTGATCGAGGACCAATCGCGCGGTGCGCAGGACGAAGGGCTCCATTGCCGCAGCCTACCCAGACGCTCGTAGACTCGGATGCCATGCGAGCACTCACGGAAGACGAGGTCAGGGGCGCGTTCGTCAACACCACCCCCGACGAGCTGCGGATCATCGCCCTGCCGCACGACTTCGTGCTGGCCGACTGGGACCACCTCGACTTCCTCGCTTGGCGCGACCCTCGCACCCGTGGCCGCGGCTACATCGTGACCGAGCATCAGGGCGTACCCACCGGCGTCGTGCTGCGCGCCGCCGAGGGGCAGTCCCGCGCGCGGTCAGCAATGTGCAACCTGTGCCACACGATGCAGCCGGGCGATCAGGTGTCGCTGTTCACCGCCCGCCGGGCCGGGGATGCCGGGGAGCACGGCGACACCATCGGCACGTACATCTGCGCCGACATGTCGTGCCACGAGACGGTGCGCCTGGCGGCACCTCTCGCGCCGAGCGAGATCCGCGCCAGCGTGGACCGCAAGATCGACGGCACGAAGCGCCGCACCGAGGAGTTCGTCGCGCGCGTGCTGGACACCGCCGAAGTCTCTCGGTGAGCGGATCGCCACCGTGGTTCGACGCATCCCTGCGGGGATAGTAGAGTGGTTTCTCGCGCCTCTGGTCGACTGCGAAAGCCGGGCGGGTGCGCATCTGGCGAGTTACCCAAGCGGCCAAAGGGATCTGACTGTAAATCAGACTGCATTGCATTCGGGGGTTCGAATCCCTCACTCGCCACCATGGGGTATCCCCGTATCTCGCGGAAATCATCCCCGTATCTCATTACTCCAGGCCAGGCCCAGAAATTGGGTCTGGCCTGAGTCATTCTCTCAAGGACGAACCCGTGAGCACGTCTGGAACGGGGATGCGGAGTCGGCCTCGAACGGGCGCTGCACCGCTCGCAGGAACGCTGGCTCGTGCAACTGTCCCGCGTCGCCGCTCTCAGCAGTCCCGGACACGCGAGCCGACGAGCTGCCCACACCAATCTCGGTCTGAGGCGGAGCCAGTCACGGCGCAGGACTCTCGGTGGAAGATCGCGGCCTCGCGGAGCACTCAGTCGTCACTAACGCCGCGGGCAGCGGAACCGATTGTCTCGTCGGATCCGAAGTCGAGCTGTTCTTGGCCGAACGCCTCCGGCGTGAGCTCATATCTCACTTTCGGGCTGCGGGACGGAATGTTGCCGACGATTCTGACCAAGCCGTCCTCGCGGAGCATTCGAAGTGCGCGTGCAACGCTTTGCGTCGGCGCGGCGGTCATCGCCTGAAGCTCCTGACGTGACCGGTCTTGCTCTCGGAGTGCAGTCTTGATCAAGTCGACGACATTCGGGGCGCTGGCGGGGGTGGGCAGTTCAGCTGCCTCGGTGTCATCGTCGGTGGCCAATCGGTATTCGGTCCAGCGCCGGGTGCCGAGCTGGTCGACGAGGCCGCGGACTACGAGGTCCTGCAACTCGTTGGTCGCCACCCTCGAGTCCAGACCCGTCGCGGCGCGGTAACGAGCGTTGTCGAGGGTGTCTCCTGCCCTCAACATGGCGAGCGCAATGCACTGGGAGTCTGTGAGGCCGTTCGCGCCTAGGCTTGCTATCCACCTAATCGTGGGGTTATCCAGCAGCGCGTGCTTGGGCACGACAACATGAAAGCTCGAGATTGAGTCTATGAATCTCGGGGGAGACATACCTGCGGCCCGGAGAGACGCCAGCATCGTTCGGATCCCCGAGCCGCGGTTCTCGCACACCGTTCTGTTGTCATCGGGCAGTTGGACGTCCTCTAACGCTCGTTGCAGGAACGCGTTCCTGGACGAGGACATGCCGGCTGCGTCCGAGGTGCCCGCCTCCGACAGTTTGTCCACGGAGATGGGCCCGTAGAGGCCGCCAGGATTGCGGATGGAGAGCCGGTCTGGGTACATCTCAATCTGCACCTGGGTACCGCGCGCGGCGGGGGAGAGGTCGCGGTGGACGAGTGCGTTCACTACCGCTTCCCGGAGGGCGGTTTCGGGGTAATCCCAGACGTCTGAGCGGCCGACCCCGTTCACGACCGCTCGTCGGCTCATATGCCGGCGGAGGGCGATGAGTGCGTCCCTAACCATGACTGGGATGGGGCCCTCTAGTGCGACGTTGTCTTCGAACCGGACACCAGTCTCCAGATCCTGGCCGTCCGTCGTCGGATAGACGACCAGGGTGAGCATGACCTGCGGGAAGTATTGCTGTGGGTAACGCCCAAGAGCGAGTAGGCCGGCGAGAGTCGGGCGTAGTACGTCTTCATCCCGCGCAGCTAGCCGCGATTGGATGAGGACTTGATCGTCCGTGAGACCTCGGGTGGCTGTAGGGCGTTGCGCTCGCACCCGCGAGACATATGTGCTTGTCAGGTCCGCATCGAGAGCGTCATCCACGTTGGCGTCGGAGACAACTTCGGTGTCGTAGACCGGCTGTGTGCGGTTGCCGATCAGCATCTGCACCTCGTACGTGGACAGTGGTTGATCGCCGTCGTGCACTCGCACGTACGAGCCCTTTGTCATGCCCTTCGTTTTCACGAAGCAGGGTTTCTCGACGGTGGGGAGTTCCTCGATCTCGGCGACGACGACCCACTTATCCTCGATGCGGATCTGCTCAATGTGAGGGCGCAGTGGCGGCTCCATGGCGTCAGCGCAGGTCGAAGCGAGGTCGCTGGCCACCTTCGCGGGGTTGTCGACC
Source organism: Microbacterium proteolyticum (assembly GCF_014192415.1). Lineage (GTDB taxonomy): Bacteria > Actinomycetota > Actinomycetes > Actinomycetales > Microbacteriaceae > Microbacterium > Microbacterium proteolyticum. The sequence continues at coordinate 530,869 of NZ_JACHXY010000003.1, read as the reverse complement.
CCGACAACGGCGAAGCCGTCCGTCTCTGCCACGCCTAGCAGAAGCACACCGCCCTTGGTGTTCGCGAAGGCGGACAGTGTCTCCTTGACAGACTTCGATAGTTCTGTCTGGCTAGCCTTGGCCTCCACGTCCGCGTTGTCTGCGCGCTGATCGCGCAGCGTGCGGATCATGGTCTCGACTTCCGATGCTTCCACGACTCCCCCTCGCTGCCGGCCTGTGGATAACTGTGTCAGCTTTCGCGCTCTGAATAAGTTCGTGAACAAGTTGACGAATAAGTTCGTGAACAAGCTCGCCAACAAGCTGGTGAACAAGCTCGCCAACGAGCTGGTCAACAAGCTCGCCAACGAGCTGGTCAACAAGCTTCTGAGCAAATCAGCGGGCTACCGCGTCAGTACGCTCGGCCGGTTCGCTTCGCGAGCGGCTGGAAGCCGAGGCCGAGCGTACTGACTCGAGCGGTGTGTGCAAGCAGGCACGCCGCCGCCTCGTCGTGCTCTCAGCGTGGGGCAGTCCCCCCGATGCCAGAGCTACGCCGCGCGAACACTACAGCCGTCACTTGACACGCAGGCGGTGCGCCGTGCAGCTAGACGCGCGCCGCGGGTGAGCGAGTTCAGAGACCTAACGATGCGCACGAGCAGACCGTCGTGCACCCCGGGAAGTCGGGAGAAGTTGTTCGGGTGGGCGCTGTCGTCCGGAGATCTTCGAGAAGCGTCCGCGCGTCCAGGATCTCGCCGACGCGTGCATCCGCTGCGGCAGGCGCTGGGCCAGCTGTTCCCCTGGGTGCGCCGGTTCGACTGCGGTGCCCCGCCGATGCTGCCGCAGCAAGGTTCGCTTGCACGTACCGGTCGATCTCCGTCGTCCAGTACGGCGTCGTCGGTGTTGCGCCCGCCAACGTCGGTAGATGCGACGGGATCGGGATGCGCCCAAGGATTTCTCCGACTCGAAACAGGATCGAGCGACGTCGCCCCTTTGTTGAGGTGCGGGAGGTTGGCATTGCGGCCACTGCTGCCCCGATCACGTCACGGCGGAACAGCACGGACGGATCGGGGTCGAAACCGGCGACATACACACACCAGTCCACGTGGTGCGCGACAGCATTGACTAAGGCTGCGTCTGTATAGGACGACAGCTGCGGGCGGACCTTTCGCACGACATCGAGGACGATGTCGCGGGCGCGAACCCAATCGTGTTCCGTTAGGTCCGGAATGTATTGCTCGAGCGCATCGGCCACGGCATTGTCCTCTCCCCATCGGGGGCGGTAATGCGCGGTGCCGAGGTGTTCCGATTGATGGAAACGGAAATATTGCTGCGAGTTCGCAGGCATGGTCCGCGGGTGCGCGCCGTGCTCGGGAATCGGGGTTCAGCGCTTCGGAACGTCACCGTCGAGGTGCCGCTTATCTACCGGCTTCCCGGGGTTCCCACGCCGTCAACCATTGCCGTGGACGGAATCGAGACCGCGGCTGGCGTGAGCCCGCCAACGGCTCACCTCCAGGCGATGGACTCTGGGGAGGCAATCACGGTCGTTCTCACCTTCGACAGAGAAGAAGAAGCTCATCGCGCACACATTCAGGTGAGAGGGGACGCGTTGCTGAACTCCCTCAACGAGTGGGTCGCGCTTCCCGCCTCACCACGGTGAGTCGTACGACCGTCAGGGTGTCGGTCGCGCGAAGGCGATGATCCTCCCGTCTACGGGAGTTGTTGGGCGTCGTCTCTCAGGCCGCGAGAGTGGCCCAGATCAAGCCGGCCGTGCAGATCACAAGCCCGATGGTCGCTCCCACAAGAGCCCAGGACGCGGAGTGCAACCGTTTCGACATCGAGCGGTCGACTATCGCTCTTTGCTCGACAATCCATACCTCCAGCACGTTTGCAGCGCCCCACGATACGCTCGGCCCTCCAATACGTCGCAGCACCGCCTGGATCCGTCGCACGTCTTCCTCGCTCTGCTCAACAACGACCGGGTCGTCTTTCCCTCTCATACGAGCAATCTGTCACCACCCCACACCGGGGGTGTGCAGGCGCGCTGCAACGCCGCGGTGCCGCCCCGCGCGCGGGCCTGCTGGCTGCCTCTGATGCCCGTGCCTGGGGCGTGAACCGCGGCACGCGGGGGAGGACTTGCCGTCGGGTGGCGCGATGCGCTGCGCGTGCATAAGGCTGCACGGACCCTCCGTGCAGCTCAGGAGAGCCGCAGCCATTCGTCGAAGCTTGTCGTCGACCACGCAATCTGGCGCGCGGCACGCACTTGGCGGACGTGCCGAACTGCGCGCACCGGGCGGACTTGGCGAACCGGGGTGACCGGTCGAACGTGGCAAACAGGCTTCACCGGCCCGCCTGATGCACCTTCTATCCAGCCGACGACAGCTCCGCGGTTATCGCGGAAAAGACCGTCGTTGAAGTAGCCCACGTGTTGCCCGCGACGGCCATGGACAACGTCGTCGTACAGCCATCCAATGACTGCACCGCGAAGGTCGCGTAAATACTCGCCGTCCTCTAACCAACCGACGACGTCGCCGCGGGGGCCGTCGATGGGTGTCATCGGTCGACAGTACCGTGACGGCGAGGGCGTGAAACCCCAGAGACTGGCTTGGGGCCTACAAGCCCCAAAGAAACCCAATCGGGCGGGTGACCCTCACGGCACTACTCGATGTGGAGGCCTTGAACGACCGCACTGCTGACGTGTTCGAGGAGAAATTTCGGGTAGCGGGTCAGGAGGCGTCTTTGAAAGCCGCGATGACCAAGTTCGGGACGCGGCCACGGTCGCTTACCGTGTGGCCGTTGGCGCGGGCCCAGGTACGCACAGCGGAGAGGTCAACGCCGCTTGATGCGGACGCTCGACGTGAGCTTGCCGTCGGCGATGACGCAGTGCGGCGAGCCGCATCAATGATCCTCCGCCCCCTCAACCTCCTCCACGAACGGTTCCACCTGCTCCTCGCGTCCGTGGCATGGAGAGCGCAATCAAGGCGGGCGCCATTCTTCGATCCGGGTACGGTCTCGACCGCATCCCCGCCCGAACGACTCGCTGCTTCCAGTTGCGGTGGCCCTGAATCGGTCCGCACGGTGAATGCACAGTGACCGCTAGCTCCGGACGAGTGCTCCCACAGCCCGCGCAAGCAATTCAAGTGCCGACTTTCACTGGCTTCCAGGTGTCTGTGACCGCGCAGACCCTCACCAGCACCCTCACCTTGCACGAGCTCAAAGACGTGCTCGCCTCCCGTCCGCCGGTCGTTGACGGCAGGCGCGCGGGTTGGCGGGGAAGCGCCAATGAGGCCTCGAACCTGAACATCCAGAATGGGGTCCCGCCCGTTCACGCGCCCACCATCCTCGCCGCGGATGACTTCTACCCGCAGCGACTGGCCGCGCGCTACTACTACTGGGAGCAGCGGAAACTCAACGACGGTGTCGCTCGGGGATGGTTCCTCGACGCGGTGGGCGTACTCATCAGTGAGATCGACGGCGGCCACCTCGTTTTGTGGTCCTCACACGACGCGACCCTGATTGGCACACAAAAGGGCAGCGCGTCGGCATCCCTCGAACACCTGGCCACTGGGGAGGATGCTCCCCGCGCGCAACTCAGCGACGACTCGCCTTTGGAAATAGAGGAGGAGGACGTCTACCTCTGGCTGACGAGCAAAGCCGACCGGCGCGAAGCGCTCACCGGCGGCGTGTTCGTGAACGCCGTGGAGGCGCTGACGACCGGCGAGAACACCGGCGGCCGCTCGCGCACCTCCCGCCGCAGTGGAACTCTCGCCGGCTCCGTGGATCTCTCCCGTATTCCCTTCCTGACCGCCGTCGCAACAGAATCCACACTCGGGCCAGCGGCGATCAGCCTTGCGATTCCCAACGACGACGACACCTTCGACCAGGTCGCCGCGCGCGTCTGGCGCAACTCTCAGTACCGGATCCTGACAGGAAGCAGCCACTTCCGAGGACGGATCCTCGAAGCAGACGCGAAACGTCTCGAGGTTGTCCAGGCGCTCGCCTACCGCTACATCCCGCTCATCATCAGCGACCGCAACAGCGACGACGGTTGGTCAGGTACCCAACGTGACCGGCTCGTGCTCGAAAAGCAGGTCGAACTGGCCCGCGTCTTCCGTGCCCTCGCCCTGAACAACCCACTGTGGGACGCCTACGTCGAGGATCATGGCGGGGACGTCTTCGCAGAAGTGTCGGCCGCCGAACTGCAAGCGACGCCACCAGTGGATTGAGGCCTGCGGCGACTACCGCTCGGGCCGTGAAGTGTAGATCCGGCCCGGTCGTTCGCGGACGTCTGGATGAGTCCCACGACCGGGTGCGGAACGGGTGCGCGACGCCGTTTCATATGCCGTGGTGGCCACTTCCGCGGGCAACCCCGTCCGCTAATTGGCGACGACGCGAAACGACAGCGCTCGGTTGGCCCGGTGTGCGGGGCGCAGGTACGGACCTCCGAGCTGGCCGCGTCGGCGTCAGCGCCATCGTCATCTCGGCAGCGGTGCCTGAAGTGCGCGGTGTACGCCAGGAGCGACGACGACCCATCAGGGCTGCGTCTGCTCCTCCGTGCCCCGTGCCGCAGCATCACGGTCGAGTAGCTGCTTGACTGCCGCAAGTGCCCAAGCGCGGCGGACATCCGATGTGGCTTCCATTTCGGGAAAGTCTTCGACTGCTTGCGCTTCTCGGATCTGTTCGTCCAACCCCTGCGCGACGACACCGAGATCGAAGAGTTCGCGGTAGTGCCCGAAGGAGCTGTCCTTCCAGACGAAGTATGTCTCACCATCGGATGAGGCAGTCGGGACCAGCCACGCCAGCTTGTCCAGTAGGGGCCACGACCCGCTCGCCGCGGAGGCGAGGAACTGGCGCAGTCCATCGGGATCTTGGTGCCGCCAATACCAGACGGTGTCGAAAGCGTATTGGCTCAGGTCAAGCGGGCTGGAGTTTGTGCGAGCGAGCTCACCGTAGCGTTTCGTGTAGCCGGCGTTCAGTATGGGCGCAATCCGTTCGCCGAGGCGATTGCGCTGTTCGATTACCTCCCGGGAACCGTATCCGTCGGAGGAGAGTGAATTCTCCACGGCGGCGACATAGTTCAGTCCGCTGTCGTCGGTGATCAACTCGCGAACGGACTCCTGCATCTGCTCCACGGGCATCTTGGCGGCCACAAGTGCGGCGAGGTTCTCCACCCGTCCGCGCGCGACGTTTCGGTCCGCAACCATCCATAGCATCCGAAGCCAAAAGAACATTTCCTTCGAGGCGGGTTCGATGAGGCCGACGCTGCGGTGGAGCTTCGACAAAGCGAGCTGTGGTTGCTCGTTGAAAACTTGCAGGACACGCAGTACAGCATCTGAGTCCGCGTCCCCGGCGCCGACATCCGCAAGCGCCGTGTCGGTTACGGCGTCGGGGAGGTCGTCGGCGGGTACACCGAAGGCGAAGAATCGGTCGAAGTATTCTGGGTGCCCGATCCTGCCATTAGCCGGAGCCGGGCGGGCGCCTGAACTCTTCTCGGGATCCTGTAGTCGGTAAACGCGATGTATTGAGTCGAATAGGGACCCAAGAAGCCAGAGGATGTCATCCGCGTCGTCTTCGGCGACGTGGCTGCTTCGTAAGGCCTTCAACCAGTCGTCGCGACGTTGCTCGGGGGTGCGTGAAGGTGCATCCATGTCGCGGAGTGTGGCCCCGCCGACGCCGAGCAGTTCCGAACGTCGTTGCTGCAGGAGGAGGTAGACGCCGGGCTCCATCGTGCGCAGCCAGGTGAGCACGAGATAGTCGCCGAAGTCGACCTCGTTGCCGACGGAGCCGAGGAAGGCGTCAACCTGTCCGAAGACTCTTTTTAGGGCTCGGGGTGACTTCAATCGCTTGGAGAGCACGGCGTCGAATCGGTCGATAATTTGCTGCAGCGCTCCTGGAGCGAGGCGCACATCGTACTTTGCTGCCATGTACCGGATAGCGCGGTCTACGGCGCGGTCCACCTCGAACTGGCGAAGCAGAGGCATGTCTATGCGCACCTGGACAATTTTTTCGAGATAGTCGAGCGCGCGTCGACGGTCATCGGTGGCGACCAGGTCGGTGTGGCTGAGCAGGTCGACAAGAGTATGTTCGTCGTACGACAGCAAGTAGTACACGTTGGGTAGCCGGCCAGCCAAGCGCACCAACTTGAATACGAGGAGTAATTCTTCAGCTGTGAGACGGTCCAAATCGTCAAGCACGACGAGTATCGGCTGATTGAGTTTGCTGAGCGCGGCCGAGACCTTATCGCGCGTCTTTACGACGTCATCTGCGATGGAGTCTAGCGCCGCATTCGCCGCACCCTGCCCGTCGATTCCGACGAGGCCGGCCGCCGACGCTAACGGGGAGAGTTTGTAACCGATATCGACGAGCGTTTGTTTGGTATCGTTCCATTGATCGTCTTTGGGGAGAGCATTTCGAATCGCGGTGAAGAACCCGCGGTATAGCGCGGTCGACCCCGCAAACAGCCATGGGTTGAACTCCGCGACTTCCCACCTATGGCCCAGGACACCCGCGGTGGTCGCATCAGGGTCACGAAGCCTGCTTGCCAGTCCATTAAGCACGCTGGATTTGCCCGAGCCCCAGGCGCCGACGAGACCCACGGTTGTGGAGGTGCTCTGCTTGCGCACCCGCGCGAGGATGTCTATAGCGCGGTCGATAAGGTGGGACCGCCCGAACAACTCGTCGTCGAGCTGCTCCAGGGGGTCATCGCTCAGCCAGGAGTCCTCGAGACTTCGCACCATGTCGTCGATCCTCGCACGTCGGGCCTTCCCGCCGGTCTTGTGGGTCAGGCTGGGTCATACCGCACGACGGGTGGGTGAAAGGAACCGCATCAACCACGCCACGCCCGCGCACACGCGCTCGTGACTGACGTCCTCCCCACTCCCAGCGCCCATCGAATGTCAACGCGCCTCACCGCTTGGCCGCTGGACTGCAGGGCGGGGTGTCGGTTGGCAAGGCTCGACTGGACGTCGCGCCGACAAAACGAATGATTTTCGAGAATGCCTTGATACGCGGCAACAGCCTGGCTGCCGGCCCGGAGGCGTCGCGACATTCGGCGGACACGGAGGAGTATCAGGCACTCAGGTCGCGTTGCGTTGTCAATGTGTCGGACAGATCACGCGCCATATCCTCGGGCGTCTGACCGTCTGCAGCTGTGCCGGTAACGGCGACAGCCCAGGCGATGTGCTCGGACGCAGGGGCTAGCCCGATCTGCCGACAGACATGGTCGGCAGCCATAAGGCCGTCCACGATGTCGGGTGATGACAGGTCCGACGTCGTGCCCATGAGAGCCAATACGGCCAGCACGCGCGGCGAGTACTCGTCTGGGGTGGCCTCGGCCGCGCCTGTCATTCCCGCGGCTTGCCACACGCGCGCGAATTGGGGTGCGTGTGTCGCGACGGTGGTCATGACCTTCGACCAAGCGTCCAGGGGTGAGTCGTTGCGCCACCAAGCAGCGCGGCTCACCGCCACGGTGGAGGGCGCCAGTTGGGATGGGTGCGCGGCGATGTCTTGCAGCACATCTTCTACCGTGATGGGCTGGTCCACGACTCGCCTAGCGAGTAGGTCAAGAACGAACCGGTGCTGTTGTTGCTGGAAAGCCAGCGGGTTCGGCTGGCCGGCTCTTTCCCACTCTGCAAAACGCAGCCCCTCCAGCAGATTCACTGTGCCGAACGCCCGTACTCCAACAGCGGCGGCGAGCTTGCGCTGAGCGACGTCGTCTGACCAGAGCGCACTCCCAGTGCGGGCAGCCAATTCGATAGGCGCTGCCCAGGTCCGCATTTTGAAACGGCTGAGGGCTGGCGCCGCCGTGTACTCATTCCCCACGTCCGTTGCGCGACAGCCGCGGGCTGCGCGTTCTATAGCTTCACATCGACGAAGAATCTCGAGTTGCTCACTGGCGTTGCTTTCACTCAGGACGAGGTCTCCGTCGCCATCGACTCCCATTGCGCCCAGCTCGGCCGTTGCGTTGATCGCAGCGGTCACGCTTCTCACGCTGTCAGCCCGCTGAGATGAGGTAATTTCTACCGCACTGAATGAACCGACGCACTCGTTCCATGCATCGAGGTGATGCGCGACTTCGATTGCGGAAAGGTCCACGACCACCCTCTCATTCCTGGCTTCAAGGGCCGTGTCCGTTTCCATGGCATGCGCGTCGGCGTCCGCATGAGAAACCGCTCGTACCGCGTTCGCGCGACGGGCGAGGGTGTGCGCATAGGGGACGTGTCTCGCATCACTCAGCACGCCAAGCGGGGCGTTACCCAGTTCGATTTGACGCACCAGGGTCATCAGCGGGCGAGGGTCGTGCTCTCTGAGAAGATCGAGGAGCGTGGGCAGAAAGTCGTCCGCGTCGGTATCGAGCGAGCGTAACGGGAACGCATCGCCGTGCATGTCGATCAGGACATTGATAGCTGAGAACGCATCTCGGTGCAGGTTGCCGGAGACCGTCGGCCTCAGATCTGTTCCTTCGTCTTTCGCATCGCTGTCGACGCCACGCGTGTTCAGAACAATTGACCCCACCATGGCCGCGGCCAATTCTGCGCTCGTGTCAGGCCGAAGGGCTAGCGCTACCGCCACACTGCCGGTCGCGTCGGTCCAACCTACGTCTGCCATCACATGTGCCCACATACGGATCTCATGTTCCGTTCGCGGTTCTACCTGGTGCGCGTTCAGAAGCCGGTGCGCGGCGGGAACGTCGTCCAGGTTGAGCCGACAGTTGATGAGGTTCCAGAACACCGCACGGTCGACTTCTATGGATGCTTCGACCGCTGCAGTAAAGTGTCCTGCGGCGATCTCCCACTCACCATGAGACCCGTAGTGCTCGCCGAGCCTGACATGAGCGCTCACGAAGGGATCACCGACAAGTGCGTGATTGGCCAGCAATCGTTCTAAAGTCGACGCGGCCTCATCTGCCTGCTCGGTACGGAGCAAGAGCCCGACCTTCCTGATAAGGAAAGAAGGGAGCGAGAAGACCGTGTAGTAGTACTCGCACGCCTCGACTGCGGCGGGGGTGTCACCGTTTCTGAATTGCAGGTCAATGACGACCTCGGCAGCGAGCACGTCTGACGACGCCAACGAGCGTAGAAGCGGCAGTGCCGCGTGCGGATTGTTTATACCGGCGGCGACGGCGCTAACAAGTTGGCGGTGTCGGGGTTCGATAGCGGCTGATATCAACTTGTCGCTTTCGTCAACGCCTTGTAGGGCGAGGAAGACTGCGGCGTCGTAGGCATCAGAGATGAGGTTCCGGCGTATCGCGCGGGTCAATGCCTCTCGATGGTGAGCGATGTGATCGGCCGCGGGTGCATTCTGGTCCAGCCGCAGGCTCGCCGCGAGATAACGCTGATCGTCCTCGGGCTGCACGGCTCGAATGATGGACTCGAACTGGTCCCGGCGATTCATCGCCCGGGCGGCATCTGCCGCAAATTCGGCGACGTGGATGGACTGCACCTCTCGGGATGAGGCGGTGCCCAGTGGCGGGATGGTTGTGGCTTGCAGCACCTCGCTATAGCGTGACTGCATCCCAAGGGCGCGGGCGTAGATGGATAGGGGCTCCGCCGTGTCGGCTGTCCACTTCCGGCGACCTCGTAGAGCGAGCTCCGCCCATCGCAGACCGTCATCGACGTCCGTTGCGCGTGCGTGGGAGGACAGCGCGCGCTTTAAATGTATCCGCGCAAGCAACATGATGATCGCGCTGTCGTCCGGGAAGTCGGAAACAATCTGGGTGTACGTGTCGATGGCGGCGGTGTCGTCGCCTCGCTGAAGTGCGGTATGAGCGCGAAAGCTGTTCGCGTGCACGTCAAGCCGCTGCAGCAGGGTGCGGGCGTGCGTGTCGTTGGCAGAGTCGATGAGGGCGCCCGCGAGCAACACGGCGGAAGCATCAGCGTCGGCGACCTGCGCTTGCTCGAGGAGCTTCTTCGAATGGTGGTCGTCCACGCCCCTCAGTAGGATCGCCGCATCTGCAAGGCTCCCTGCACGTGACGCCGGTCGGATAGTTGCCAGGTGTTCAAGGATGTTGGCGGCGTCGACATGCAGGGAATGCTCTTTAGCGAAGGCCGCCATGGCGTCCCACGCGACTACGCCCACCCCATCGAGCCATGCGAGATGTGTCGAGGAAAGCTCCTTCACGATGGCTGAGGGCGCTTCGCGGCCCGCGGCCATCTCGGCCGCCAAGGTGAAAGCCGCAGCGGGTTGCCCTTCGTAGAGCTTGCGTAGATGTTGAGCTGCAGCGGGTGGAACACCAACCAGGTTCGTGGTGTACGCCGCCTCGACGTCCGCGGCGCGGGCGGCGGCCAACTTCGACCAGTCGAGCGCCGCGGAGCGAACGGTGTTGCGCGCGGGGACGTTCACAGTGAAACTCTTGCCGGTTTTGCGCAGCGTCGACGAGGAGATCACCTGCCAGTAGCACTTCTCACCGTCGACGTCTACCAAGACCAGGACCACGGGCAGCGAGTGATTCAGCCAGTAACTCGCATGCCGAGCCTTCACTCGGAACGTCCATCCGTCAGAAGACGGCTGCGCGAATGCGGATCGGCCACCCTTAATCTGCAGCGCGATCAGATGGCCGGTGGGATCGTCGTCGTGGAGTGTTTCGACATGCGCATCGATGCCATAGTCGCTATTCGTCTGCTCGCGGAAGAGGTAACCCGTCCCGTTGAGAACGGCTTGGCGAACGTGAGAAACCGCGCGTTCGCCGATCTGCCCGGTCTGGCTTCGGCTGGCGGAGGCGGAAGGCATAGCGACATTTCATCACGCTGTTCCGACATTCTCGCCGGACCGGCTCGAGAAGGCGGTCATCAAGGCGGAGGTCGACGCTCAGCGGGTGGCGCGACGGGGCATCGAGCGGCGCGCCCGGCAGGGGAGCTCTGTGGGTGGAAGCCCACGATGACAACAACGCCCGCAGACTACCCGCTGAGCGAGCAGGCGGTGACAGAGGCGGAGCCATGAACCCGCTCGTGGGAATAGCGGTGAGAAAGTGTGGGACACGGCGTGAAGATCGCGCGCGCGATCCCTTGCGCTGAGGGGGAACGAGGAGATCCGGGGATACCCCACCATCAGAAAAGGGCACCCGATTGGGTGCCCTTTCTTATTGGATCGGTGACTGCTCAGTCGCCGGCGAGCAGCGCCTTCGACTTCACCTCGAGGAACGACACCAACGCGGCGAGCACGATGAGCTCGTTGCCGAGGTTGACCAGCTCGACGGTGTCGAGCTCGATGGTGGCGTCGCGCGCCTCCATCGTCGCCTTCCAGGCGCCGTCTCCGCCGGTGATCGGCTGGAGGTAGGTGACGGTCTTCGCGCCGCTGAGGTCGACGACGATCAGACCCGAGTCGGGATCCGTCTCGTCCTCTTGCTCGAGAAGTCGGATTTCGCTGCCGGTCAGGTAGCCGAGATCGCGAAACTTCGTCAACCAGCCCTCGAGAAGGTCCTTATTCAGAAGGCGTCGTACCGGCACGGCTCTCTCCGATCCATGCGCGTGAATATCACGCGCCCCTCACATTATGACGGAGGAGATTGGACCGGGGCCAAAATCGTGCTCACGCGGTGCAGACCGCGCGAGTCATGGTCCCGCTCAGGCGGCGCGAACCGGGCGTCCGGCGGAGCGCGCCGCGTGGGACCGTGCGTGTGCCGCCTCTTCGGCGGTCTCCCACGTGCGCACGTCGATGACGAGACCCGATGCGGCGTTGGCCTGGTCGGCCAGGGCGCGCAGGTAGTCCCCGACGAGCTGCTCCGGCTCGGGGGAGTCGAAGACGAAACGGAGGGGGATCGCCGGCTGGAGCCAGATGGTGGAGCGTCCGGGCTCGCCCGCGGTGCCCGTCCACGTGAAGGTGAACGATTCGCCTCGACGCAGCTTGGTCGACGCGATCACTTTGATGTATCCCATCAGGCGGTCCGGAAGCGAGATGGGCGCTACGTCGGAACCGTAGAACAGAGTGGCCATGGTGATCTCCTTCGGTCGTGAAGTGGGGGTCGGCTGAAAACTAAACTAGCATGTATTTCACAAGCTTAATTATTGTCATGAAATATTCAGTTTCTTCACTATGGTGGGGGTAGTGGTCGGCCGGACCACGTCGAGGAGGTGGATGACGTGTCGAACTCTTCATCGTTGATGACTGCCCTCGACGATTACGTGACCGCCCGCGACGAAGCTGTCGCCAAGGCCCGCCGAGACCTGTCCGTCAGTGAACTCGAGGCGGCGGCGATGTCGCACATCGCCGATGAGCCCGGCATCCGTCCCTCCGATCTGCGGGGACGCCTCGGGGTCACCGCCGCCGGCGTCACGACCCTCGTCGACCGCCTCATCGGTCGCGGGCTCCTGCGCCGCGAACTCGACGCCGACGATCGTCGCGTGAATCACATCCACCTCGAGATCGATCTCGACACGGAGCCGTGGGCCGCGCTTCGCCGCTTCCCGCGCGAGGTGGACTCGGCCGTTCGCGCCGAACCCGCCGAGGTCGCCCGCGCGGCCGCCGAGATCCTGGTGCGCGTCACCGAACGGGTGCGTTCGCGGCTCTGATGTCGTCGAGCGAGGCGTGCGTGGTCTGCACGCGTCCCGCATCGAGCTCCACCACGTGATCGGCGTCGGAGACCAGTCGGTCGTCGTGGCTGACGCATACGACGGTGGCGCCGCGGGCGCGCTCGTGGGCGGCTGCGGCGCGGTTGCGTTCCGCGCTCGCCGCGTCGAGGCCCGTCGTGGGTTCGTCGAGCAGCAGGATGCCGGCCCTTCGGGCGAGTCCCTGCGCGAGCAGCGCTCGTTGACGCTGGCCGCCCGACAGCGAGGCGAAGGGGTGCCGCGCCAGGGGGGCGATGTCGAGTCGCTGCATCGCCGTGTCGATCGCGGCGCGGTCGGATGCGGCGATGCGACGCAGGGCTCCGGTGCGTCCCCACGCGCCCACCGATACGACATCGCGCACGGTCAGCGGCAGATGTTCTGACACGTCGGCGCGCTGAGGGACGAAGGCACGCGAGTGCGCACCGACGTCGACGGAGCCGGCCGACGGCTCGCGCGCACCGGCGAGCACCTCGAGCAGTGTGGACTTACCCGCCCCGTTGGGGCCGACGATGACCGTCAGTGATCCCGCTGGGATGTCGACGTCGACGCCGTCGAGGGCGACGGTGCCGCCGAAGTCGACTGTCAGGGCGCGCGCGACGATGGCGAGGGGAGGCATGGCGTCCACTATACGAGTTTGAGAATCATTCTCATTCTCGCTACGGTCGGGCATCGTGTCCTGGCTCTCCGATCCCTTCTCCTTCGAGTTCGTGCAGCGTGCGCTGCTCGGCGGTGTTCTCGTCGCGATCCTGTGCGCGATCGCCGGCACCTGGGTGATCGTGCGGGGGATGGCGTTCCTCGGCGAGGCGCTCGCGCACGGCATGCTCCCCGGCGTCGCCCTCGCGACCGTGCTGGGACTGCCTGTGCTGCTCGGAGCCGCGGCGAGCGCCGTGGTCATGAGTCTCGGCATCGGGGCGCTCCAACGGCGCGCGAAGCTGTCGTACGACACGAGCATCGGCCTGCTGTTCGTCGGCATGCTCGCGCTCGGCGTCATCGTCATCTCGCACGCTGGGAGCTTCGCGACGGATGCCACGGCCATCCTGTTCGGCGACATCCTCGCCATCGGGGTGGGGGACCTGATCGTCCTCGCTGTCGCCGTGGTCGTCGGCCTCACCGCGGCGGTGGTGGCGCACCGGTCGCTCGTGGCCCTCGCGATCGATGAGCGTGTCGCGCGCGTGCTGGGTCTCCGTCCGCGCGTCGCGCAGACGGTGCTCGTCGGTCTCGTCACCCTCGCCGTCGTCGCCTCGTATCAGGCCGTCGGATCCCTGCTGGTGGTCGGGCTGTTGGTCGCCCCCGCGGTCGCCGCGCGCCAGTGGGCGCACCGCATCCCGACGACCATGGTGCTCGCCGCCGCCATCGGCGCGTCCGCGGTCGCGGCGGGACTCCTCATCTCGTGGCACGCCGCGACCGCTGCCGGCGCCACGATCGCGGCCAGCGCCATCGGCGCAGTGGGCCTCTCGTGGGCCCTCCGCGCCGGTCGTGACGCCGTGCGTCGCCGCGTGGCATCCCCTGCCCTTCTCCCCGCCTGACCAGGAAAGTCCTCATGCCCCATCCCGCCGCCCTTCGGCTCGCCCCTCTGGGGGCGCTGCTGCTCGTCGCTCTCGCCGGTTGCGCTGCTCCCGCGTCTCCCGTCGACGACAGAGCCACCGATCCCGCAGCCGACACCCACGGAGAGATCGCCGGCGCCGCGGAACTCGCCGAACCCGCCGTCGGCCTCACCTCGATCGACGGTGAGGGGCGGGTGTCGCACCTCGATCTGCTCGAGGAGACCACGGCCGATGTCGGCACGGTGCGCGTTCCGCTGTCGGTGCATTCGGACGGGCGGTACCTGTTCGCGGCCGACGAGGCGGGTGTCTCGATCGTCGACAGCGGCGTGTGGACCTGGGATCACGTCGACCATTTCCACTACTACCGCGCCGATTCCCGCATCCTCGGCGACGTCGGGGGAGACGGGGTCGCCGCCGTGGCGACGTCGAACTCGTCGACCACCGGAGGAACGGGGCTCTTCTTCCCGGGGTCGGGGGAGGCTGTGCTCCTGGACACCGAGGCGCTGTCGGCGGGGGAGGTCGTCGAGACGTTCCGGCTGCAGACCGTCCCCGGCGCGGGGCTGGTCGTGCCCGCAGGCTCGTTCGCGGCGGTGGCCGCGGGCGGCGAGGTGACGCTGCACGCGGCCGACGGCTCCCCGGTCGGCGAGGCGACCGCCTGCGCGGACCCCGCCGGCACCATCACCACCCGCGTCGGCGCGGTGATCGGATGCCAGGACGCCGCCCTCCTCATCACCGTCGCCGATGAGCGCCCCGCCGTCGAGCGCATTCCCTATCCCGCGGGCACGACCGCGCCGCGCGCCACCGCCTTCGCGAACCGCGAGGGGCGACCGACGGTCGCAGCGGTCGCCGAGGGCGTCGGAGTGTGGATGCTCGACACGCGAGAGCGGTCGTGGACGCTTCTGCCGACGTCCGAGCCGGTCGTGCAGGTCACGGCGGTCGACGACAAGGACGCGAACCTGCTCGCCCTCACCGCGGACGGTCGGGTGCTGGTGCTCGACGGCGAGACCGGTGCGCTGCGCGTGGCATCCGCTCCGCTCGTGGGCGCGAGCCTGGCCGACGGCCAGCCGGTCAGTCTCATGGCCGACCCGCAGCGCGCCTACCTGAGCGGACCCGTCGAGGGCCGCCTGTGGGAGCTCGACTTCGCCGACGGCGCGCGCATCGCCCGCGAGTTCACGCCGGAGCGCACGCCGCTCTTCGTCGCCGAGACGGGACGCTGACGCATGAAGAAGCTCCTCACCGTCGCTCTCACCGCCGTCGTGCTCGCCCTCACCGGTTGCGCGGGCGGCGCGGCATCCGATCGCCCGCTCGTCGTGGTGACGACGAACATCCTGGGCGATGTCGTGTCGAACCTCGTCGGCGACGACGTCGAGGTGATGACGCTCATGCGCCCCGGTGCCGACCCCCACTCTTTCGAGATCTCCGCCGCCGAGGCCGCTCGCATGCGCTCCGCCGATCTGCTGGTGGCCAATGGGATCGGCCTCGAAGAGGGACTCCAGCAGCACCTCGACGCCGCGGCATCCGAGGGGGTCCGCACCTTCGTCGCGGGGGAGGCCGTCACCGTGCTGCCCTATACGTCGACCGACGCCGGAGGCGCCGCCGATCCGCACTTCTGGACGGATCCCGCGCAGATGATCGCCGTCGTCGACGCCCTCACGCCGGTCCTCGAGAGCGTGGGCGGTGCCGGCGTCGACGACGCCATCGCCGACAACGCCGCCGCGTACCGCGCGAGACTCGCCGATCTGGATGCCGGGATGACCGCCGCCTTCGCCACGATCCCGGCCGAGAGCCGAGCGCTCGTGACCAACCACCACGTCTTCGGCTACCTCGCCGCCCGCTTCGACTTCCGCCTGGTGGGGGCCGTCGTCCCCGGCGGCACGACGCTCGCCGCGCCCAGCACGAGCGACCTCGCCGACCTCGTGTCGGCGATCGACGAGGCCGGTGTGCCGACCATCTTCGCGGAGTCGTCGTCGCCCGACCGCCTCGTGCGAGCACTCGCGGAGGAGGCCGACCGCCAGGTCGCGGTGACCGAACTGTTCACCGAGTCGCTGACCGACGCCGACGGCGGAGCGCCCGATTACCTCACCATGATGCGCGTCAACACCGAGCGCATCCGTTCCGGTCTCGCGCCCTGATCGAGACCCCCGAACCCCGATGCGGTGCGTTCCGTCGTCGCATCAGCCCCGGACCCTCGCACCGCCGCGGGTCCTCACCCAGAAAGAGAAACACATGCGCAGTTCCTTCTTCCGCGCGGATCCCGTCCGCCGCGCCGGCTTCCTCGCCATCGCGGTCGGTGCGACCGTCGGCCTCTCGGCCTGCGCCGGGGGCGCCGGAACCGGCTCGGCCGCGCCCGCCTCGAGCGCTCCTGCCTCCTCGGCGGCCGACGCCGCCACCCGCGTCGCCCTGTCGTACCCCGGCGGGATCGTCGTGCTCGACGGTGAGAGCCTCGAGACCCTCGGAGACTTCTCGTCGGAGGAGTTCACCCGCCTGAACTCCGCCGGCGACGGCCGCCACATCATGGTCACCACGAGCGCGGGCTTCCAGGTCCTGGATGCCGGAACCCCCACCGCCGAGCCTGAGCTCACCGACCTCGTGTTCGCGGCCGCCAAGCCCGGCCACGTCGTCACGCACGGCGGCACGACCGTGCTGTACGCCGACGGCACGAGCGACTCGACGATCTTCGACACCGATGCCCTGCTGGCATCCACCGACGAACTCCCCGCGGTCGAGACCATCCCCGGCGTCGAGGCGCACCACGGAGTGTCGATCGTGCTCGAGGACGGCACCTTCCTCACCACCGTGGGCAACGCGGACGGCCGCAGCGGCGTCGTCGCGAAGGACGCCTCGGGTGCGACCATCGCCGAGAGCAGCGACTGCCCCGGCGTCCACGGCGAGGGCACCGCGAAGGACGAGGTCGTGGTGTTCGGCTGCGAGGACGGCGCGCTCGTCTACGACTCGGGTGCGTTCACCAAGCTCACCGCGCCCGACCAGCCCTACGGCCGCATGGGCAATGCCTACGTCAGCGACGACAGTGCCCTCGTGGTCGGCGACTACAAGGACGACCGGGATGCCGAGGGCTACCTGCTGCAGCGTGTCGCCCTCATCGACACCGCCGCGAAGACCCAGCGCGTGATCGACCTGCCCGAGGGCGTGGAGTACACCTTCCGCGACATCGCCCGCGGCCCCGGCGACCTCGGTTACATCCTCGCCACCGACGGCTCGATCCACGTGCTCGACCCGGCCACCGGCGGGCTCACCGCGTCGTACCCCGTGATCGACGCCTGGGAGGGCCCGACCGAGTGGCAGGACGCCCACCCCGCGATCACGGTGTCGGGTGACATCGCCTACGTCACCGCGCCGGCGGAGAACGCCGTCCACGCGGTCGATCTCACCACCGGGGAGGTCGTGAGGAGCGCGACGCTGGAGAAGACGCCGAACGAGATCGCCCTCACGAAGTAGGACGGTCCCTCACCGGCCGCCGCTCACCGACGGTCTGCGCCGACGGACCTCACCGACCACCCCGGTCGTACGCCACCTGCAGTGCTCTTCGCACCGCGCGTACACCGGGGCGGTCGGCCGTTCCGCGGCGCACCGCCGTGAACACCTCACGGCGCGGTTCGCCCGGCAGGTCGACCAGTCGCACCGGCGGGGTACCGCCGGCGAAGACGAGGTCGGGGATCATCCCGACCGCGTGACCGGATGCCACGAGCCGCACGTGCGCGGTGAGGTCGGCCATCTCGAAACGCACATCGGGTTCGAAGCCCGCGGCCCGGCATTGCTGGGTCGCCCACTGCCGGGCGGCGGTGCCCACGGGCTCCATCACCCACGCGCGCCCGCGGAGGTCGGCGAGGGCCTCGGCGGGATCGCCGTGCGCGACGGCGAGGCGGATGGCATCGCGTCCCAGCAGGCTCCGCTCGATGCCATCGCGGTGCTCGCGCGTGTGACCGGGGTACTGCTCGGCGACGGCGAGGTCGAAGCCGCGCGCAGCGACCTCGAACAGCCCCTCCTCCGGGGCGAGTTCGGCCACCTCGATGCGCAGCTGCGGCTCGCTCTCGGCGAGCGCGTCGAGGGCGCGGGGGAGGAGGCCGTGTGCGGCGGACTGCATCACCGCCACGCGCACCGGCGCGAGCGAGGGGCGGAGGCGTTCGAGCTCGGCGCGCGCCGCCTCGTCGGCGGCGAGCATGCGCGCGGCGTGCGCAGCGAGAGCGGCGCCCTGAGCGGTCAGCCGGAGGCGCCTGCCGTCGGGCTCGAGAAGAGGCACGCCGGCTTCGCGTTCGAGTAGCGAGAGCTGCTGCGAGATGGTCGACGGACTGTACGAGAGAGCGTCGGCGACGGCAGCCAGGGTGCCGCGCATCGACAGTTCGTGCAGCAGGCGGAGGCGGCGGAGGTCGAACATGGCGTCCCTTCGATCCTGTCGAACATAACCCGTTACCAATCATCGCTTTTCCTGACGGGATGCGGGCCGCATGCTGAGGGCATCCGAGGAAGGATCGCCATGTCGCTCACCGACGCATCTCCCGCTTCATCCGGGACCACCCCCGCCGAGTCGGTCTCGCCCGCGGATGCGGTCTCGCCCGCTGACCTGGTCTCGCCCGCTGACCTGGTCTCGCCCGCCGAGCTGGCCGACGAAGCGATCGCCCTCGTGCGCCGCTGGCTCGCCGAGAGCCGCGAGGAGCCGGTCGACGTCTCCGCCCAGCGCCTCGCCGGGGTTCTGCGCGACCCGCACGGCCTCGACTTCACGGTGGGCTTCGTCGACGGCGTCGTGCGCCCCGACGACGTGCGTGTCGCCGCGCGGAACCTGGCCGCCCTGACGCCTCTCATCCCCGGCTTCCTGCCGCTGCACCTGAAGACCGCGATCCGCCTCGGCGCCTTCGCCGCGCCGATCCTCCCGCAGGTCGTCGTACCCGCGGCCCGCGCCGCGCTGCGCTCGATGGTGCGCCACCTCATCGTCGACGCCAGCGACCGCAAGCTCGGAGACGCCATCACCTCGATCCGCGGCCGGGGCGACGGCATCCGTCTCAACGTGAATCTTCTCGGTGAGGCGATCCTCGGCAAGAAGGAGGCCGCGCGCAGGCTCGCCGGAACGCGCAAGCTGCTCGCACGCGATGACGTGGACTACGTCTCGATCAAAGTGTCGTCCACCGTCGCGCCGCACACCCCGTGGGCGTTCGACGCCGCCGTCGCCGACGCTGTCGCGGCCCTGCGCCCGCTCTACCGCGTGGCCAAGGAGACCGGCACCTTCCTCAACCTCGACATGGAGGAATTCAAGGACCTCGACCTCACCCTCGCGGTCTTCGAGACGCTGCTCGGCGAGCCCGAGTTCCACGGCGTCGAGGCCGGCATCGTGCTGCAGGCCTACCTTCCCGACGCCCTCGCCGCGATGGTCCGCCTGCAGGAGTGGACCGCCCGGCGCATGGCGTCCGGGGGTGCGCCCATCAAGGTGCGTGTCGTCAAGGGCGCGAACCTGCCCATGGAACGGGTGGATGCCGACGTGCACGACTGGCCGCTCGCGACCTGGCCGTCGAAGCAGGCGACCGACGCGTCGTACAAGGCGGTGCTCGACTACGCGCTGCGGCCCGAGCACACCGCGCACGTGCGGATCGGCGTGGCCGGCCACAATCTCTTCGACATCGCCCTCGCGTGGTTGCTCGCGGAGCGGCGCGGGGTGACGGCCTCCGGTCCGTCGGGTCAGCCGGGCATCGAGGTCGAGATGCTGCTCGGCATGGCGACCGCGCAGCAGGCCGTCGTGCGCCGGACCGTCGGCGCGATCCTGCTGTACACCCCGGTCGTGCACCCGCAGGAGTTCGACGTCGCGATCGCGTACCTCATCCGCCGCCTCGAAGAGGGCGCGTCGAGCGAGAACTTCATGTCCGCGGTGTTCGACCTCGATACCCACGCGGCGCTGTTCGCCCGCGAGCGCGACCGGTTCCTGGCATCCCTCGCCGACATGCCCGAAGGTGTTCCCGCATCACACCGCGTGCAGGATCGCACGGCCGCAGCGCAGCCCGCTCCGACGCACGGCTTCCGCAACACCCCCGACTCCGACCCGGCGATCGCGGCCAACCGCGACTGGGCGCGCGCGATCGTGGCGCGGATGGAGCGCTCGGAACTCGGTCGGGCGAGCATCGCCGCGCACACCGTGACCGACGAAGGCGCCCTGAACGCGCTGATTCAGGATGCCGCAACGGCGGCCGCAGGCTGGCGCGAGCTGGGCGCGGCGAAGCGTGCCGAGATCCTGCACCGCGCGGGCGACGCGCTCGAGGCCCGGCGAGCCGACCTGCTCGAGGTCATGGGTGCCGAGTGCGGCAAGGTCATCGAGCAGAGCGACCCCGAGGTGTCGGAGGCGATCGACTTCGCCCACTACTACGCCGAGCAGGCCCGCGCGCTCGAGAACGTCGACGGCGCGACGTTCACGCCCGTCGGGGTGACGGTGGTCACGCCCCCCTGGAACTTCCCCGTGGCGATCCCCGCGGGCTCCACTCTCGCCGCGCTCGCCGCCGGTTCCGCCGTGGTCATCAAGCCCGCGGCCCTCGCCGAACGCTCCGGCGCCGTGATGGTCGAGGCGCTGTGGGAGGCGGGCGTCCCCCGCGAGGTGCTCACGCTCGTGCAGGTGTCCGAGGACGACCTCGGCCGTCAGCTGCTCACGCACCCCGCCGTCGAACGGGTCGTGCTGACCGGCGCGTACGAGACGGCCGAGCTGTTCCGCTCCTTCCGCCCCGATCTGCCGCTGCTGGCCGAGACGAGCGGCAAGAACGCCGTGATCGTCACCCCCAGCGCCGACCTCGACCTCGCCGCGAAGGACGTCGCGATGTCGGCCTTCGGCCACGCGGGTCAGAAGTGCTCGGCGGCATCCCTCGTCGTGCTCGTCGGCTCGGTCGCGCGCTCGCGCCGCTTCCGCGACCAGCTCGTCGATGCGGTCACCTCGCTCGAGGTCGGGATGCCGTGGGATGAGGCCTCCCGTGTGGGTCCGCTCATCGAGCCGGCCCGGGGCAAGCTCCTGAAGGCCCTCACGTCTCTCGAGCCCGGCCAGCGCTGGGTCGTCGAGCCTCGGCGCCTCGATGACGACGGGATGCTCTGGCGCCCCGGCATCCGCGAGGGCGTGCAGCCGGGCAGCGAATTCCATCGCACCGAGTACTTCGGTCCGGTGCTCGGCATCATGACCGCCGAGACGCTCGAAGAGGCGATCGACGTCGTCAACGCCATCGAATACGGTCTCACCTCGGGCCTGCACGCGCTCGACGCGGCGGAGATCGACACGTGGCTCGCGCGCATCGAGGCGGGCAACGTCTATGTCAACCGCGGCACGACGGGTGCCATCGTGCAGCGTCAGCCGTTCGGCGGGTGGAAGAAGTCCGCGGTGGGTGCGGGGACCAAGGCCGGCGGCCCGCACTACCTCTTCGGGTTCGGGACGTGGACGGATGCCAAGACCTCGGCACCGCGGACCACGGACGCGCTCACCGCACCGGCGCTGGCGGCCGTGCCCGCGAAGGATCGCGAGTGGGTGGCATCCGCCCTCTCCAGCGATGCCCTCGCGTGGGCCTCGGAGTTCTCGCTCGCCCGTGACGTGACCGGGCTGGAGCCGGAGCAGAACGTGCTGCGCTACGCCGCCGTGCCCGTGACCGTGCGCCTCGAGGACGCGTCGGAGGCGGCGCTGGTGCGGGTGGTCGCGGCGGGTGTGAGGGCGGGGTCGTCGGTGACGGTCAGCGTCGCTCGCGAACTGACGCCCGCTGTGCGCGCGTGGCTCGAGGGCGTCGGCGTGCGTGCCGCCGTCGAGGACGGTGCCGAGTGGGGTCGCCGCGCAGTACGCCTCGCCCGCACGGGCGGACGCGTCCGGTTGCTCGGTGGCTCCCCGGCCGCGGTGGCCGAGGCCACCGGAGGCTCGCCCTCGCTCGCCGTCTACGCCGGCGGGGTCACGCGTGCCGGTCGCGTCGAGGTACTGCCGTTCGTGCGGGAGCAGGCCGTGTCGATCACGGCGCACCGCTTCGGCACCCCGCGTCGCTACGAGGTTCCCCCGCTCGTCGCGCGGTGACCTCCATGGCGGGCGGGGCCGTTCCTTCGGGGCGGCCCCGCCCGATCTCGTTGCCGGGCCGCGGTGGTCAGGCCGTTCCCGACGCGGCGACACGCTGTGCAGCTCGCCGCACCGAATCCGGCACGTGAGTACTCGGGTCGGTCTGCGGTGAGGTCACCGGAGCGTCCGCCACGACGCGCAGCGGCAGCATGCCCGCCCACACGGCGCGGTCTTCGCCGTCGTCGTCGACCTCGACGAGGGACCCCGCGTTGTCCTTGACGCTCGCTTCGGCCAGCGACAGGCGCAGGACCATGGTCGCCGCGATCTCGCGGGCGGTCATCGGGCGCACATCTCGGCTCCGTCCGGGCATGAGGTGCTCCGACAGTGCGAGCAGCGCAGCCTCCTTCTGCTCCGGAGGCACGACGGAGGCGACCCCGTGGACGACGGCGCACCGGTACCGCATCGAGCTGTCGAAGAGCGACCGGGCGTACTTCAGGCCCAGGAGGTGCGTCACCGTCAGGCAGACCGGGGCGCCCGCGGCGATGCGGCGGAAGAAGTCGCTGCCGGTCGATCCGTGGAGGAGAACGTCGTCGCCGTCGCGCCCGATGCCGACCGGCAGGGCCACGGGACGGTCGTCGCGGATGATGGCGAGCGTTCCCGAGAGCGCGCCGTCGATCACGTCGTACAGCGCGGCACGATCCGTGACCTGGTGGTGTGCGCCGCGGCGGACGCGGGTGAGAGCGGTGAGCGGCAGGTCCTTCGGAGGGAGGTCGCTGTGCGACGGGCCGGTGGGCGGCAGTTCGGTGTACGACGAGTCGGTGACAGGCGGGTCAGTGCGGGGGCGCTCGGTGTGCGACGGGCGGGCGGGAGTGGGTTCTGCGCGGGGCTGATCGGTCATGATCCGATTGCACCCGTTGCGCTGGACCATCGCGTAGTCCACTTCTCGCGCACTGCTGTGGACCAGTGGCAGACTTCGTGCGTGATCTCCCTCGGCATCCTGGACCGAAGTTCGACCGTGCCGCTGCACGAGCAACTCGCACACGGACTGCGTGCGGCGATACTCGCGGGACGAGTGGGCGGGGGAGAAGCGGTGCCGTCGACCCGCGCGCTCGCCGCCGACCTCGGAGTCGCACGCGGCACCGTCGTCGCCGCGTACGAGATCCTCGCGGGCGAGGGTTATCTGCTGTCCCGACCGGGAGGTGCGACCGTCGTCGCCGAGGTCGTGGCTCGTTCACCGTCACCGCGGGTGCCGGTCGACACCGGCGCTGCGGAGGAGCCGCCGCTGGTGGACCTGCGTCCGGGGAGGCCCGGCACGACGGGCCTCGCCGATGCGGCGTGGCGCTCGGCGTGGCGTCGCGCGGCGGCGGCCGATCCGGATGCCGACGTCTCCGACACTGCGGGTGCGCAGGGTTTGCGGACGGAGATCGCCCGGTACCTTGGTCGAGCGCGGGGGCTCGATGTGTCGGCATCCGAGGTCATCGTCACCGCCGGGACCAGCGACGCCATGCTCCTGGCGCTGCTCTCCCTCTCGCCGCGCGGCGATCGGACGAGGTTGCGGGTCGGCATCGAGAATCCGGGGTATCCACGGGTCCGTCGGATCCTCCGTCGGCTCGGGGTCGAGGCCGTCCCTGTTCCCGTGCGTCTCGGCGCGGGCCTCGACCTCGATGCGGTCGAGCGTCAGCGCGATCTCGATGCGTTCATCGTCACTCCCCACCATCACTACCCTCTCGGAAGTCGATTGGATGCCGAGGCGCGTGCGCGTCTGCTCGCCTGGGCCGACCGCGAGGATGTCGTCGTCATCGAGGACGACTACGACAGCGAGTTCCCCCACGGCCGGGCGCCCCTTCCCCCGCTGCACATGATCGATCCCGCGCGGGTCGTCTTGATCGGCAGTCTGTCGAAGACCCTCACGCCGGCACTGCGTCTCGGGTGGGTCGTCGCGACCGGCGAGGTGGGTGAGCGGATGCGCGCGGCGCGCGGCGACCTCGATCTGCCGGTCTCGCTCGTGCAGCAGCATGCGCTCGCGATGTATCTCGCCGAGGGTTCGCTCGCACGGCACACGGCGCGGCGGCGGCGCGAGTATCGCCACCGTCGCCGGCTTCTGCTCGAGGCCTTCTCGGGTGCATCCGGCATCGAACTGGCGGCCACGGACCGCGGCCTGCACGCGGTGGCCTTGCTCCCCGGGAGGGGCGAGGATGCCGAGCGCGCCGTCGTCGCGGACCTCGCTGAGCGCGGCATCCGTGTGGCGCCGCTGGCCTCTTACGTCGTCGAGGGCGGGGCGACGTCGCTGCCGGCGGGCATCGTTTTCGGATACGCCGAGCCAGCGACCGTCGTGCTCGTGGAGGCGATCGATGCGATGCTCGCTGTTCTCCGAGCGCACGCCGTTGCGGGTGGTCCTGCGGGGCTGACATCGGATGGGAATCGGGCGTAGCGCGCACGGCGCCCACGGATGCCGAGGCGGCGAGAGTCGCCTTCGGAGGGAGGCGTCGCTGAGGGGACCCGATCGGACGGTGGCGTCGCTGAGGGGACCCGATCGGACGGTGGCGTCGTCAAGGAGACCCGATCAGACGGGTGTCGTCGCCAGGCAGACCCGATCAGAAGGGTGGAGCCGCCGGTGGATTCGCTCTTCGCGTCGCGTCGTCGTCATCCGGCAGGAACAACACGCGCGGTGGGGGAGTCTCAACCACGCGCTGCCCAAGCGGACTCTCGAAGCGGAGAGTGCCATCGGAGTCCTGTGAGACCGTCCACGCCGTTTCGGTCTTCAGCGTGTGATGTCGCGTGCACAGATGAGCGAGGTTGCGCAGGGTGGTCGCCCCTCCGTGCTGCGCCTCGTGGTTGTGGTCGATCTGGCA
This sequence comes from Microbacterium proteolyticum, assembly GCF_014192415.1. GTDB lineage: Bacteria > Actinomycetota > Actinomycetes > Actinomycetales > Microbacteriaceae > Microbacterium > Microbacterium proteolyticum. The sequence goes on along the minus strand of NZ_JACHXY010000003.1, from coordinate 505,953 downwards.
TCGCGTCAGGGGTGCACGGCATCCGGGCGCACGGCAGTGCTGGTCGCGCGCGGCGAGATGCCGTCGCTGAGCGGCGGTCGGGCTGTAGCGGTCGACCTCGAGCACAGTGCCGATGATGGGGTCGCACATCACGCGGTCCCATCCGGGTGCACTCGCGGCCAGCAGTCGCGCCCACTGCGGGTCGATGGGGCTGCGCCCCGCAACGGCCGCGCCGACGTCGGTCTGACCGAGCAGGGTGAGGACCGGAACAGTGATCTGCACCTGCGCGCGGATCGCGCCCAGGCCTCCGGGGCACGTGGCGTCGGTCGTCGGATCGATGGTGGGCGCGGCGGTGAGCAGGAGATCAGCGCAGATGTCGGCGCCGATTTGGCCAAGAGTGCGCTCGTCGTGGAACGGGACCGACTCGGCGGGGCCCGGCGTGCGCGCTGAGTCGGCGACACCCGCGCCCGACAAGGCGGCCGTCGCCGTATCCGCTGCCACCTCGCCCTCTCCAGCGCGTGATCCTGCACCGTGCGGCGACGCGGGTGCGGGTGCGGGTGCGGGTGCCGGTGTCGATGTCGATGCTGACGCCGGGTCGCCAGCCGCGGATCGAATCGCCGCCGCCTGCCGCCTCAGTCGGTCGCGGATGCCGTAGGCGACCGTGGCGGGCAGGATCAGGCTCAGTTCCGCCATCCCGTCGGCCAGGTCGCGAACGCTGACCCCCGCGTTTCGGCGGCGCGGGCGTGCCGCGCGGTCATGCCCACCGGTTGCACGCTCTCGGCCAGCTCTCGGGCGAACGCTCGCACCCTGCCCGGCGAATCTCTCTCGGCGCGCGTGAGAACGACCTGCTCCCATCCGCGTCGTGTGTCGTCGTCGTCGATGACGATGCCCGTGTCGAGGATGGCTTGGACGTGGCGCATGCCGATGCGCCCGGACTCGAGGGCGTCGACCGTCGCGGTGAACTTCTCGGCGAGTGTGTGGGCGTCACCGAGTTCTTTCTGCACAGTGAGGTCGTGCGTCCGCGTCGCCGCACCGATCTCGAGGGCGACGGATCGCACGGGAAGCTCCCGCTCGCGGGAAGCGCGCGAGGGGGAGCGCGCGACCTGCTCGAGTGCGATCTCCATCACGGCGGCGCGCCTTCGGACCAGGTCGGACTGTACGCGGGCCAGCTCGAGCGTGCCCGTACGAATGAGCCCGACGAGATCGCGCAGGCGTTCGGCCTCGTCGCCGCGACGGTCTTCGGCGAGGGGTGGGCGGGAATCAGACATGACCCCAGTTTAGAAACTATGTTCGATTAACTGGTCGAACTTCACCCCTGGCCCGAGGATTTCACCCGCCCCCGGTTACACGGTGGCATCTCCGCCGCGCCCATCGTCACCCGCGTGCTCACGCCGCCCGCGAGCCCGCCCTACCGCTCCAGCATCTCCAGCGCCGCCATCGCCGCGTTCTGCCCCCCGATACCGCTGACCGCCCCGCCCCGCTGCGCGCTCGACCCGCACAGCAGCACGCGCGAGTGCGGTGTCGCCACGCCCCACCGCTCCGCAGGGGAGTGCGCCGGCGAAGACAGCCACGGCCACGACAGTGCCCCGTGGAAGATGTCGCCGCCGACCATGTTCAGGGACTTCTCCAGGTCGGTCGTCGTGCGGGCCTCGATGCACAGCCGCCCGTCGGGCGCACGCAGGATGCAGTCGCGCAGCGGCTCGGCGAGCACCGTGTCCAGCGACGCCTGCGCCGCAGCCAGCAGTCGTGCCCCGGCGGCGACGGGGTCGGTGTCGTCGATGAGGCGATGCGGCACCTGCAGCCCGAACATCGTCAGCGTCTGCGCACCCGATGCCCGCAGATCCTCGCCGAGGATCGACGGGTCGGTCAGTGAGTGGCAGTAGATCTCCACGGGGAGCGGCTCGGGGAGGACTCCCGCGGATGCCGCAACGTGCGCGGCATCCAACTGGGTCATCGTCTCGTTGACGTGGAAGGTGCCCGAGAAGGCGGCCTCGGGGGTGACGGAGGTGTCGCGCAGCCTGGGCAGCCGCGACAGCAGCATGTTGACCTTGACCTGCGCGCCCTCGGGCTCCGGGGCGCCCGTGGTCGCGGAACCGCCGGCAGCGAGCAACCGGTCGAGCACCGAGCGCCCGACGCCGCTGAGCACGAGTGCGCCGTGGAACACCTCCGATCGATCGGTCATGGTGTGCACGTCGCCGTCGGGCGAGATCGAGATGACCTCGACGCCCGTCACGATCTGCGCGCCGGCTTCGCGCGCGGCGCGTTCGAGTTCGGCCGTGACGGCGCCCATGCCGCCGACGGGGACGTCCCAATGCCCCGTCTCGCCGCCGATGACGTGGTACAGGAAGCATCGGTTCTGTGCGAGCGAGGGGTCGTCCGATGACGCGAACGTGCCGATCAGGCCGTCGGTCAGTGCGATGCCGCGCACGAGGTCGCTGTCGAGCGACGCGCGCAGCAGGTCGCCGAGTGGACGCTCGGTCAGCGACGAGAACAGTGCGTCGTCGCCGATCTTCTCGCGCACCTCGTCGGCGGTCGGCAGCGGCTCGGTCATCGTCGGGAACACCGCGCGGCCGAGGGGTGCCAGGCGCTCCCCGAACGCGGCGTACCGATCGGCCTCGCCGGTGTCTCCCAGGGTGCGGGCGAACGACGCGGCCGTGGCCTCGGCATCCTCGGTGTCGATGAGGATGCCGCGCGACGGATCGACCGGATCGGGTGTGTAGGAGGAGTACCGGCGTCGCCGCAGCTCGATGCGCAGGCCCAGGTCGTCGATGATCTTCTGCGGCAGCAGGCTGACGAGGTAGGAGTATCGCGACAGCCGCGCGTCGACCCCGCGCCACGGGCGCTCCGACACGGCGGCGCCGCCCACGGCATCCGTTCGCTCGATCACCACCACACGGCGCCCGGCTCGGGCGAGGTAGGCCGCGGCGACGAGGGCGTTGTGCCCTCCTCCCACGATGACGACGTCGTACCGGCGAGTATCCGAGGCGGTCATGTCATCCACGGTATCCACCGACGCGAATTCGGCGGAGGGGGTGGCGCAGTAGCGTGGATGCCATGACTTCCGCCGCGGATCTGCTCGACATCGCCACCCGCATCGCACGAGAGTCCGGCGAGTTGGCGCTCCAGCGCCGCCGCGAGGGCGTCACGGTCGCGGCCACGAAGTCGGCCGCGGCCGACATCGTCACCGCCGCCGACCGCGAGGTCGAGGCGTTCATCCGCGCGGAACTGGCCCGAGAGCGCCCGGGCGACGGGTTCTTCGGCGAAGAGTCGGGCGCCGAGGCCGGCACGAGCGGCATCACCTGGGTGGTCGATCCGATCGACGGCACCGTCAACTACGCCTACGGCATCCCGGCCTGGGCGGTGAGCATCGCCGCCGTCGAGGGTACGGCCGAGACCGCGTCGTGGACCGCGCTCGCCGGTGTCGTCTTCAACCCCGTCACGGGCGAGCTCTTCTGTGCCGCGCGTGGCGGCGGAGCCTGGCTCGGCGATCAGCGACTCTCGGTCAGCGACGTGGGCGAGGCCGGCGGACTCGTCGCGACGGGCTTCGGCTACAACCCCGAGACGCACGGCCCGGCACTCGCGCAACTGTCGCGCGTCATGCCGATCGCCCGCGACGTACGCCGTATCGGTGCGGCGTCGCTCGACCTGGCATCCGTCGCGGCGGGGCGGGTAGACGCGTACTACGAGCGCGGAACGCACCCCTGGGATCACGCGGCCGGGGCGTTGCTGGTCGAAGAAGCCGGGGGGCGGGTCGGCGGCGCGCCCGGTGGCCGCCCGGGCAACGGCATGGTCATCGCGTCGGGCCCCGACTTCTTCTCGCGGCTCGAGCCGCTGCTCGACTTCGAGAGGTGACCCCCTCCCGCTCATCGCATTCTCAGATGACCGGGGTATGGTGTTTACCAGTTCGTTATCTTCCGCAACCCGAACCTGCGGATATGGCCAAGCCCCACAGCCCGAAGCCGTCGCCGTGCGCGACACGACACGAGAGCCCTCGCGCGTTGCCGTCAGAAGCCTTCCCGACTGAGCCCGCCCCCACCCGGCGGTCCCGTCGCCCCCTCGACCCTGCCCCCGAAGACGCCGCCCGGCCGACCCGAGCCGAGATGCGTCGCCACGGTGCGAACGACCCCGCCCCGGTCGACGCCGAGAACGTCGCGCAGCCCGAGCTGATCGAGAACGTGACCGCCGCCGTCCTCGAGACGGTCATCGCCGCGACGATCGACGCCACCCTTCCCGAGGTGGATGCCGCGTCCTCCGTCGCCACGGAATCCGACGCCCTCGAGGTCACCGTGGTCGACGAGAGCTCCTCCGACGAGGTCGCCGTCATCCTCCAGAGCGCCGAGCGCGACAGCGCGACGACGCCCGTCACGCTTCCGACCTCCCCGATCACCCTCCCGGTCTCGTCGCGTCGTTCGCGCCGTCGCCCGCAGGAGGCGGTCATCCTCGACGGTGCACAGATGTCCGTCGCCGATGCTCATGTCGCCGATGCACCCGCAACCGGCGCGCCGCGCCCCGAGGAGACTCCGGATGCTGCCGGCGCCACGGTCGACGACGAGTTCACGTCGGCTGCGCGCCTCTTCGCGTTCACCGGCGAGACGGCCGTTCAGCAGAACCGCATCGTCGCGCCCGCACAGCCCGTCGCCGAGGCTCTTCCGGCTGCGGCGACGAGCGGTTCGCGCCGCAACGTGCGCCGCATCGCGGCCACGTCGTTCACCGTCGGCGTCATGGGCGTCGTGGGTCTGCTCACGGTGGGCATGACCATGCCGGTCAGCGCCCTCGCTTCGGCGAGCGGCACCGACAGCGTCACCGCGAGCGAGACCGTCACCACCCGTCTCGCCGTCGGCGGCGACGTCGCGGCATCCGAGGGTGCCATCCAGGCCTACGTCGCTCCCGCCGCGGCGCAGTCGGCCGTCGTCGACCGCTCCGACGGCTACAGCGCGACCACCTACGCGCAGATGGCCGCCGACTCGGGCATCACCAACCCGTCCAACTTCTACGTCAACGACCCCACAGCGCCCATCCAGTGGCCCTTCGCGGTCGGTGTGCCCATCACGTACGGCTTCGGCATGCGTGACGGCACCATGCACGAGGGTGCCGACTTCGTGCCCGGCGAGGGCTCACCCGTGCAGTCGATCGCCGACGGGACGGTCCGCATCGCGACCGAGCAGGGTGGCGCCTTCGGCGTCACGGTCCTGATCGATCACGAGATCGACGGTCAGCTCATCTCGAGCCGCTACGGACACATGCAGTACGGCTCGCTCCAGGTCACCCAGGGCCAGCACGTGAAGGTCGGTCAGTTCCTCGGCCGCACCGGCAACACGGGCCGTTCGTTCGGCGCCCACACGCACGTCGAGATCCTGCAGAACGGCACCACCCCGATCGACCCGATCGTGTGGCTGCGTCAGCACACCGGCGGCTGACCCGATTGGTGGGAGGGTGTCGCGGTCTGATATCCTCTTCAAGTTGCCCGGAGCGATCCGGGTACGCCCCGATAGCTCAGTGGTAGAGCACTTCCATGGTAAGGAAGGGGTCGTCAGTTCAATCCTGACTCGGGGCTCCAGCGTCCACTTCTGAATCGTGGATGCCGTGCGGCGGGGTAGCTCAGTTGGTGAGAGCGCACGACTCATAATCGTGAGGTCGCGGGTTCAAGCCCCGCTCCCGCTACCGAAGACACAGAGAAGCCCCGGCTCGCGCCGGGGCTTCTGTCGTTCCTGCTCAGGCGGCGCGTCGGCCGCTCTGTCGGTCCCATTCCAGCGACTTCCACTGCAGGAAGGTGCACAGGTTGCTGGCGATGACGTACTCGGCGGCGAGGCTGGCGATGTCGTGCACCGACATCACCAGGTCGTCCGGCCGCTCGGTGAGGGTCAGCTCCCATACCGGGTCGTCGTAGCTGCGCGGCTTCATGAAGATGGACGTCGAGGTGTTCCGCAGGCGCAGAATGACGAGTCCGGTGTCGTCGATGTCGCCATCCTCTTGAGGGGCGACGGTGATGGAGCCGGCGATGCAGTGCTCTTCCTGCTCGAACTCCTTCACCCAGCTTTCGAGCTGTGCGTGGGAGCGGCGGGGTGGCGAGTCTTCGAGCGGTCGCATAGGGGGAGTATGCCACCCGGCCGTCTCGATCCACGCGGATGCGCTCGCCTTGACCGGCGGAGGCGCAGTGTGCGACAAGCACTGCGTCGTGGCAACCCCTTTGGGTGTCACATGGGCGGCGGCTAGCGTGCGCGCATGTCGAACAGTATCGAGCGGATCCACCTCACCGTGGATGGCTCGACGTTCGCGCTCGGTCCGCTCGAGGGCCTCGACGATCTACGAGCCCAGGTGCTGCGGGCGGCGCGAGCCGGCGGCGGCTTCCTGAACGTCACCGTCGACGGCGGTCAACGCCTCAGCTTCTTCGTGACGACGACGACGTCGATCGTCATCGCGGTCGCGACGGTGCCCCTCAGTGCCGACACGGCCGACGGACGAGATCTGCAGCAGGCCCCGGGTATCCACCGGGACTACAGCGACGGAGACATTCCCTTCGACGTCATCTAGCGGGTCGCGAGCCGACGTGACCGGGGTGCGGGGGCGACTCGGCGTGATCCAGCGGCGCGCGCTGACGTGACCCGTGTGCGGAACGGGGCTCAGGGCACTGGGTGCTCAATCCCATCGGGTGTCCCGCTCCTCGTCGTCGCCCTCTCGGGCGGCTTCCGCTGCCGGCCACTCCACCTGGAAGCCGCACTCACGGCATTCGTCGGCGCGGATGCCCTCGTCGAGGAGCGGGTGCATCGTCACGCCGCAGGCGGGGCAGATGGGCTGTGCCTCGTCAGCGAAGGCGTTCGGATGACTCATGGTCCCTCCGTTCCCGCGGCACGTTTCGATCGTGCCCGCAGCGCGGATAACGTCGGAGCATGCCCGCTTCTTCCGCCCGCCTGGGCTTCGGTCTCGCCGCCGTCGGACGGCCGGCGTACATCACCACCGATCGCGACGACGACCTGGGTGATCCGGCCGACCGCTCGATCGCGGCGCTCCGGGCGCGCGCCCACGCGCTGCTCGATGAAGCATGGGATCTCGGCATCCGTTACCTCGATGCAGCGCGGTCCTACGGGCTCGCCGAGGAGTTCCTCGGGGGCTGGCTCTCGGCGCATCCCGAGAGGCGTTCCGAGCTCGTGATCGGCTCGAAGTGGGGCTACGCCTATGTCGGCGAGTGGAAGATGGATGCCACCGTGCACGAGCGCAAAGAGCACTCGGCGGCGATGCTCGACCGTCAGTGGCCCGAGACGCTCGCGGCTCTCGGCTCGCCGCCGGATTTCTACCTGATCCATTCCGTCACCCACGACAGCTCCGCGCTCGCCGACATCGAGGTGCTCCAGCGGATGCGACGGCTGCGGGCCGAGGGCGTGCGAGTGGGGCTGTCGACGAGTGGTCCCCGCCAGGCCGACGTCGTGCGCGCGGCGATGCGCCTGAGCGACAGCCCGTTCACCGTCGTGCAGTCCACCTGGAACCTCTTCGAGTCCTCGGCCGGTGACGCGCTGCTCGAGGCGCACGACGCAGGTTGGACCGTGGTGGTCAAAGAAGCGCTGGCCAACGGCGAGCTCGCGTCCGCCGTGCCGGGCGGCGACCTCGTGCCCGCGGCATCGGGGACCGCCCCCGACCTCTTCGCCCTCGGTGCGGCGCTCGCGCAGCCGTTCGCCGACATCGTGTTGAGCGGGGCGACGACCGTCGCGCACCTCCGCCGCGGCGTCGAGGCGCGAGCCGTGGACCTCGACCGGGCGGTGCTCGCGCAGCTCGCAGTCGAGCCGAGCGACTATTGGCGCCGTCGGTCGGAACGGCCCTGGCGCTGAGTCGTGCCCGTGTGCTGCGGGCGCTGCCAGCGCTCGAGCTCGTCCCCGGCCCTGCCCGAGGGGGACCGGCCGATCAGGGAACGCACCGCACGTCGGCGACGCTGCCCGACACGTTCGCCCACGAGCCCGCGATCGCCGTGGCCAACACCGAACCCGACGACGTCCGCGCCTGCGCGTAACCGGCGGAGCGGGCGTTCGCGATGGAGCGCACCGTCATGCCGGGCGAATACGTTCCGCACGAGGACCACGACACCCGCGTGCCCGACAGTCCCGTTCCGTTGAAGGCGCACACGTTGCCGGTGGCGCAACTGCCGACGGCCTTGTCTTCCTCGGTGGGCACGTCGATGCTCATGCCCAGCTCGGGCCAGTGGGCATGGGTCGCGTCGATGACGACCCCGCCGGGGAGGGCATCGAGGGCGGCGGCGATGTCGGGATGAAGGTCATCGGGTGCGGTCATTGTGGAGCGTCCTTCCTGTCGCGTACATCCCAGAGGATGTAGTCGGTGATCGATCCGGCGGGGAGCTTGAGGTTGGGATTGTCCTCGACGAGAGCCGACTCGTACCCCACGATGCGGCCCGTCTCCGTGGAGATCAGCAGCGAGATGTCGGAGTTGACGGCGGCCGACGGGATGCCGCCGAGCCCGATGACAGGGCGACCCAGGCGGTCGTTCGTGACGCCGAGTACGCGCAACCCGGGGGCGGCGGCCACCACGTCGAGCAGGGCCGACTGCTGGCTCCCGGTGAGGGTCCACTCGCTCTGCAGCGACCGCACGCCCAGCATCACGTCACCCGCCGCGAGGGGTTCGCTCGCCCCCGTCGAGGCCGCTATCAGCGCTCGCATGGCTTCGGCGGTCGGTGCGGGCGGTGTCCGGACGAGCGGGGAGAACTGGTTCTGCACGAATTGCAGGTCGCCCACCACGGTGCCGGGCGTGGGATCGTCGGCGGGCACCGTGTCGCCGTCGGCGTTGGTCGCTTCGGCCGCGATGGTGACGAGCGACCCGGACAGATTCTCGTTCCACCGCACGTCGACCCACTCGCGGCGGAAGACCGTGGCCTCCGCGTCGTCGGGCGAGCCGCTGAAGTACCACCCCAGCGACAGCGATCGGCGCTCCGGCGCGAGCGGCGTCGTGGACTCGGCCAGACGGCGCTGCGCTTCGGCGATGACCCGTGACGCATCGTCGGCGACGGCGGAGTACACCAAGGGCTTGGGGGTGAGGGCCTGGGCCGAGGGTGCCGGCATCCAGAGCACCCCCGAGACGATGGCGAGAACGAGTACCACGGCCGCGGCGGCGGAGGCGATCGCGAGTCTCGGACGCCGTCGACGAGCGCCGGGACGGCCGACGATCTCGCGCAGGCGTCGTTCCGCGTCGAGCGAGATCGGTGCGTCGACCGGTGTACGCGCGGGGTCGAGGCGGCGCAGGGCCCGTGCAAGCTCATCGTCGGTCATCGCGCACCTCCTCGCCGGTCGAGGTGGCGCTCAGCAGCAGGGGGCGCAGTCGTGCGCGCAGGCGGTTCAACCGCGTCCACACGGCGCCCTCGCTCAGCCCGATCACCACCGCGACCTCGGCAGCCGAGAGTTCCTCCCAGTACGTCAGCCAGAGGATCTCGCGCTCGCGCTCCGGCAATGCGCGGATGGCATCCAGCAGGCGCGCGGTCATCGCGGGCTCCGCCTCGCTCGCGAGGGTGCGCACGTGTTCCTCGATCTGCGTCCACAGGGCCCCCTCTCGATCACGTCGCCGGTATTCATTCGCAATGAGATTGCGTGCGGTGCGGTATAGCCACGGCAGTCCGAACGGGTCACGCGGATCGCGTTTCCGCCAGGCGATCTCGAAGCAGTCCATGGTGAGGTCGGCGGCGGCCTCGCGATCCGAGACGCGCCGTTCGATGAATCGGAGAACGGCGTTGTGGTGCTCGCGGAAGAGCACCACGAAATCCGACTCGTCGATCACCGGTGTATGTCTCCGTGCATTCGAAAAAGAAGTGTTTGAACAAGGCGAATCCTTACACGCCGAAGCGAACGGACTTTTTTCCGGGGGTCTGTAAGGATCCGTGCCCGGGAGACACCGCACTGATGGGGGTGGGTGTCTTCTCCGGTTTCGAGACGACACCCGCACGCCCGCCGACAGATGTTCGGGACTGACCTCGGCGGGTGAGGGGTTGCACTGCGTGGGGGCAGTGCAACCCCTCGGATCTCCGCCATCGATCCAGGATGCCAGAGCGCCCGCGTCAGTCCGGATCGACGATCAGGTTCGTGATGCGCGCCGTCGCGATGAGCCGATCGGCGTCGTCGCGGACGACGACGTCGTAGGTGGCCACGCGGCGTCCGCGGTGGGCGGGAGTCGCCACCGCGTGGATCCGCCCCTCGCGCGCGCCGCGGTGGTGGGTGATGTTGAGATCGACGCCCACGCAGACCTTGTCGAGCGTCGACGCGTGGATCATCGCCGCCCATGACCCCACGGCTTCGGCGAGGGCGGCCGTCGCGCCCCCGTGCAGGCGCCCGAGCGACTGCGTGTTTCCGTCGACCGGCATGACCGCTGACACTCGTTCTGCCGACTGCTCGACCACGGCGATGCCGAGGCGCTCGTCGAGAGCTCCGGGGACGATGGTCCAGGGCGTCATGGCCCGCTCCTTCCGCCGCCCACCGGGGGGGCGACCCTTCCCCGACACTATTGCTGAACGTTCGGTCGGGAACAGCCTCGCCCCCCGGCGGGGCTCAGGACGTGCGCAGACCGTCGAGAGCGATGCGCACGATGTCGGCGCCGAGGCGTCCGCCGTCGACGCCGCCGCTGGGGCGGTACCACTCGACGACGGAGTTGATCATGCCGAACAGCAGGCGCGCGGCGACAGCCGCATCGACGTCGTCGCGCACATCGCCCTCGGCCTGCGCTTCGGCGACGAGGGCGGTGACCCGGTGATCGAACACGCGTCGCCGCTCCAGCGCCGCCTGCTCGACGGGGCTGTTCCCGCGCACCCGCAGCAGCAGCGTCACCGCGGGCAGCTGGGCGACGAGCACGTCGGTCGCGCCGACGAGCACGAACCGCAGGCGATCGGATGCCGCCCCCGCGGAGGCGCGGGGGTCGTCGAAGACCGCCTCGAGGCCCCCCAGGGCCGCCTCCAGAGCCACCGAGAGAAGCTCCTCCTTCGAGGAGAAGTGGTGGTAGAGCGCCGATTTCGCGAGCCCCAGGCGTCGGGCGAGGTCGGACACGCTCGTGGCGTCGTAGCCCTGCTCGTTGAACAGCCGTACCGCCACGGCGAGGATGCCCTCGCGGTCGTAGCCCGGACGCCCGCGTCGCGCGGGGGAGTCGGCAGGCGTCGTGGCGGGGTTCGCGGCGGTCACGATGTCAGTGTGTCACTCCAGCAGGGCGGGGGAGTCGGCGCGCAACAGCGCGCGCGCCGCGTTGCCGATGACCGCGCTGTAGGTGGGGTAGGCGAAGCGAACACCGGCGAGGGTTGCGACGTCGATGCCGGCGGCCATCGCGGTCGTGACCGACTGGATGACCTCGACGGCGTTCTCGCCCACCGCGTGCGCTCCGAGCACGAGCTCGCGGCGGCGGTCGGCGATGAGCGTGAGGAAGCCGTTCTCGCGGTCGTCGATCACCGCGCGGTCGAGGTCGGCGAAGCGGACCGTCGCCACGACGCACGAGGGGTCGCGGTCGCGCGCCTGCTCTTCGGTGAGACCGACCCCGGCGTAGTCCGGGTCGGTGAATCCGCCGGCAGGGAGCAGGTGGTGCGGGGTGCGCCGGTTCGCGCCGAGCACGGCGTTCTCTGCGGCCGCCTCGCCCTCGAACTGCGCCGCCTGCACCAGCATGTCGCGGCCGTTGGCGTCGCCCACGGCGAGGATGTGCGGCACGATCGTCCGGAAATACCTGTCGACGGGTATCGCCGATCGCTCCACCTCGATGCCCGCCCGATCGAGCCCGAGGTCGTCGACGTCGGCAGGCCACCCGGTCGCCATGATGACGACGTCGACGTCGACGGTGTGCGCCTCGTCGCTCTCGCGCCAGGTCAGGCGGATCGCGTCGCCGTGCTGGTCGAGGCGCTCGACCGTGTCGATTCCCGTATGCACGTCGACGCCGTCCGCGACGAACGATTCGGCGATGGCGGTCGAGATCCGGGCATCGGATGCCATGAGCACGCGCGGCGCCACGTCGAGCAGCGCCACCTCGGCGCCGAACGAACGGAACACCGTCACCAGCTGGGCACCGGTGTTGCCGGCGCCGATGACCGCGACGCGGCGGGGGAGTTCGGGTAGCGACAGTACGTCTTCCGGCACGGTCGCGAGCTCGGCGCCCGGGATGGGAAGGCGTCGGGAGTGCCCGCCGACGCACACGAGGATCGACTCCGCGCGCACCCGACGGCCGCTGTCGAGCTCGAGGGTGTGGTCATCGACGAAGCGCGCGCGTCCTTCGTGGATCAGGTCGACGCCCGCCTCGGCGAAGCGCTCCGCTTCGCGCTTGATGGAGCGCACGGCGTCGACGCGCTCGTGCACGCGGGACACGACCGCCGACCAGTCCACTCGGGGCTCGTCGACGACGATGCCGTAGTCGTCGGCCGAGCGCGTCTCGCGCATGAGCCGCGCGGCCTTCGCCAGTACGCGGGTGGGAACGCAGCCGGTGTTTACGCACGTGCCACCGACCCTGCCGGCTTCGAACACGACGACCGACGCCCCGAGCTCTGCCGCGCGCAGGGCCGCTGCGGTCCCGGCCGGGCCCGCGCCGATCACGGCGATGTCATAGCTGTCGGCGGCGTCGCTCACAGTGGTCCTCCTGGCTGGTCGATGACCCCAGTCAAGTCCGCACCGATGAGGCGGCCGCGGGGGTTGCGCGGCGGGTCAGAACCCCTCGTAGATGTCGGTCGCCGTCAGCCCGGTGCCGCCGAGGGCGTGCACGCCCGGGGCGGGATGCAGCTCGAACGTCCCGCCGTCGTGCAGGAGCACGGCCGTGTAGTCGCCGCGGGTGTCGAGCTTCACCTCGTACCTACCCGTGTCGATCAGTCGCAGGGTCACGACGGCGCCGCTGCGGGCCAGGAAGCTGATCTCCTTCTCGTGAGCCGTGGGCAGCGGGATGACCGGCTGATCGTCGTCGGCGGTCATTTGTGATCGCGCCACGAGTGCTGCGGGTCGTAGCCGAGCAGGCGCCGCGCCTTGTCGATCGACAGCATCGTGTCGTTCTCGCCCAGCTCGCCGCGCGTCTCGACCCCCGGGAAGACCTCGGCGACCAGCTCGGCGTTGGAGCGGGTCATGACCGTGTCGGCGGCGGCGATGATGAACGTGTCGAAGCCGGTCGGCGCGTTCTCGAGGGCGCGCTGGATCGACTGCGCGCCGTCGCGCGCGTCGATGTAGCCCCACAGGTTCCATTTGCGCGTGCGCGCGTCGGCGTCGAAGGGGAACTCCGCGTAGTCGGCGGGGACCATGACGTTCGAGAACCGGAGCGCCGTGATCGAGAGGTCGGGATGCCACCTCACCAGCTCTGTCGCGAGTCGCTCTTCGAGCGTCTTCACGAGCGAGTAGACCGACTCGGGGCGAGGAGCGTACTGTTCGTCGACCGGGATGTAGGGCGGCGGCACGTCGAAGGGCAGCCCCAGCACCGTCTCGCTCGAGGCGTAGACGATCTTGCGGATGCCGAGCCGCACGGCCGCCCAGAACACGTTGAACGTGCCCGTCATGTTGTTGTGGAACGTGGCGATGTCGGAGCGGATGCCGGGCGCGGGGATCGCCCCGAGGTGGACGACGGCGTCGAAGCCGGTGTGCTGGTCGTTCACCCCGGCGAGGGCGTCGATCACCTGGCCGTAGTCGGTGAGCTCGACCTGCACGAATCCCGGGCCGCGTTCGCCATGGATATCGAGGCCGATGACGTCGTGGCCGGCGGCACGCAGTTCGCGGGCGACGACGGTGCCGAGCTTGCCGGAGGAACCGGTGAGGGCGATGCGCATGGGAATCCTTCAGGTCGGGATGGTGTCGAAGATAGCGTCGAGCACCGACACCGGGCGGCGGCTTGACGACGAACGGCCCGCGAGCTCGTGCTCGCGGGCCGGAGACTCGCCGGGGCGTCGGTCAGTGGACGCGCGCCTCCTCGGTGTCGTCCTCGTCGTCGCCGGGGATGAACACGTCGACCACGGTCACGTTGACCTCCACGACCTTCATGCCCACGATGTCGGAGATCGCCTTCTCGACGGTCGAGCGCACGTTCGCGGCGACCCGCTGGATGCGCTCGGGGTAATCGACCTGGATGGCGATGTCGGCGGCGACCTCGGTCTCGCCCACCTCGACGCTCACGCCCTGGGCGTAGTCCTTCGCGCCGACAGCCTGTCGGATGTTGCCGATGACGCGGGCGGCGCCCCCGCCGAGGGCGTGCACGCCGGGGACCTGGGCGGCGGCGATGCCGGCGACCTTGGCGACCACCGGGTCGACGATGACGGTCTTGCCGCCGTCGCTGCGGGCATCGCGGGGGAGGGAGGCGTTCTGTGCCATGAGGAGCATCCTTTCGTCAAGATCCCGGGCCATATCGACCGTGGGGGTGTTCGCTGAGTGGACGGAACCGATTCGTGAAACGTCACGGATCGAGGCTGAGAACTTTCTGACAGGAACCGCGATGCCCTCTTTGTCCTCCGCCACCGACGCGTTCCTCGCGTCGCGGGCGGCCGACGGCGATCAGCTCGCCTTCGGAGTGCTGGTGCGCCGGCACGCTCCCTTCCTCGTCGCCTTCGCGACGAAGTTGACGGGCTCACGCGCCGACGCCGACGACTGCGTGCAGGAAGCCCTCATCACCGCGTGGCGTCGACTGCCGGACCTCACCGATCCCGAGAAAGTGCGCAGCTGGCTCACCACGATCGTGTCGCGCAAGGTCACCGACCGGATGCGCTCGCGCAAGATCTCGGAGCAGATCGATGAGCAGATGGTCTCGGCCAAGGACGACCCGGAGCGCTCCGTTGTGGCATCGTCCCAGATGGATGCCCTGAAGAAGGTGCTCGCCGATCTGCCCGAGGAGCTGCGGGTCGTGTGGGTGCTGCGCGAGGTCGGCGGCCACAGCTACGACGAGATCGCCGTCGAGGTCGGAGAGACCGCGGCGACCGTGCGAGGCCGTCTCGCCCGTGCCCGTAGAACCGTGTTGGAACGCATGCAGGAGTGGAGGTGACCGGAATGAGCGAGCACAGCGAAGAAATCGGAGGTTCGGGGTACTCCCTCGAAGACCTCTCGGCTTATCTCGATCGCGGGCGCACCCCCCGCATCCCCGCCATCGAGCGCAACGCCGAGTGCCAGGCGATCCTGGCATCCATGGAGCGGATGGGTCGCCTGTCCCGCGAAATCGTGGAGGAGCAGGCGGCTGAGCCCCTCGCCGAGTCCTGGTACGACAGCATCATGCGGGAAGTGATGCGCGAGTTCCGCGCCGGCCGTGACATCCCGCTCTCCCGTGCCGACGACGGCACGGAGATCGTCGTCACCGAGGGGGCGCTCTACGAGCTCATCCGCACCGTCGGCGACGGCGTCGAGGGCCTGCTGGTCGGCCGTGTGCGCCTGAACCAGCCGGAGGCCGGGTCCGCGCTCGAGGTACGCGTCACCGTGAGCGTGCGCTTCGGTCGCGCGATGACGGTCGCGGTGGAAGAGATGCGCACCGGCATCCGCGCGGCGATCGAGCACCACGGCGACCTGAAAGTGGGCCGTGTCGACGTCACCGTGGGTGACGTGCACATGGACGAGGGAGAAGTCGAATGACCGCGATCACCGCCGCCGAGCTCGCCCCGCGCATCGACCTCGCCGTGACCGCGGTCGAGGGAGTGCGCGAGACGTACTCTGCCCGTCCCGTGGTGGCCCGCGCGATCGAGCACGTCGCCGAGGTCGAGGGTTCGCTCGCCTCCGTCGAGGAGGCGGCCGGGGTCCGCGCGATCACGGTGTGCATCGGGGTGTCGCAGACCGACGATGCGGCGAGCGTCGCCACCGCCGTCGCCGCCGCGGCCCGAGGCGCGGGCGCCGACGACGTGCCGTCTCGCGTGCGGGTGCGCGTGGCGCGTCTGGTGGTCCCCGCCTCCTGAGTCGTTTCACGGACTCGGGGGTCGGCGGCGGCATACCCTGGGAGGACAGCTCGTTCCCTCCCGGAGGTCGAATGTCCACGCCGCCCCTCATCGCCGTCACCGGATCCACCGGCGCGGTGGGAGGTCGCGTCGCGCGCGATCTCGCCGCCCGCGGCATCCCCCAGCGCCTTCTCGTGCGCGACGCATCGCGGGCCCCCTCCCTCGGAGGGGCGGAGGTGCACGTGGCCCGGTACTCCGACGCGGATGCCGCCCGCGCGGCCCTGCAGGGGGTCGAGACGCTCTTCATGGTCTCGGCGTCGGAGACCGCCGACCGCGTGGAGCACCACCGGACCTTCGTGGAGGCGGCCGCTGCCGCCGGCGTCCGTTCGATCGTCTACACCTCGTTCTTCGCGGCGGCCCCCGACGCGGTCTTCACGCTCGGCCGTGATCACGCCGCGACGGAGGAGGTCATCCGTGGCTCGGGGATGTCGTGGACGTTCCTGCGCGACAACTTCTACATGGACATGATGGAGCTCTTCGCCGGTGACGACGGCGTCATCCGGGGTCCAGCCGCCCAGGGGCGGTGCTCGCTCGTCTCCCGCTCCGACGTGGCGGCCACCGCGGTGTCTGTGCTTCTCGATCCCGCCGCCCATGCCGACACCGCGTACGACCTCACGGGCCCCGAGGCGCTGACGTTGGCAGAGGTGGCCGAGAAGATCTCCGCGGTGCGAGGTCACCCCGTGCGTTTCGTCGACGAGAGCCTCGACGAGGCCTATGCGTCGCGCGCGGCTTTCGGCGCCCCGCGCTGGCAGGTCGACGCGTGGGTCAGCACCTACACCGCGATCGCGAGCGGAGACCTCGCCGCCGTCTCCGACGACGTCCGACGGGTGACCGGCCGCGCGGCGCAGAGTTTCGACGAGTTCCTCGGCGCCGTGTCGTGACGGCAGTAGTCGCGGTATGCTGACGGCGTGCTGACCTGTCGCTGTTGTCGCTGAACGCTCTCCGCGTTCTATCGACGACCCCGTCAGCCGCGCCCTCCGGCGCATTCATCCCCAGGAATCCATCGTGCGTTACGCCCACAGCGTGGCCGACCTCGTCGGCAACACCCCCCTCGTCCGTCTGACCCGCGTGACCGACGGCATCGCCGCCACCGTGCTCGCGAAGATCGAGTACTTCAACCCCGGCGGGTCGGCGAAAGACCGCATCGCCGCCAACATCGTGGATGCCGCCGAGCGCGACGGGCAGCTGATGCCCGGTGGCGTGATCGTCGAGCCCACCAGCGGCAACACCGGCGTCGGTCTGGCCCTCATCGCCCAGCAGCGCGGGTACCGGTGCGTCTTCGTGGTGCCCGACAAGGTCGCCGAAGACAAGCGCGCCGTCCTCCGGGCCTACGGTGCTGAGGTCGTGGTGACACCGACGAACGTCGAGCCCGACGATCCGAACTCGTACTACAGCGTCTCCGACCGCCTCGTCCGCGAGATCCCGGGCGCCTTCAAACCCAACCAGTACGCCAATCCGAACGGTCCGCGCAGCCACTACGAGACCACCGGTCCCGAGATCTGGCGCGACACCGAGGGAGAGCTCACCCACTTCGTCGCGGGCGTCGGTACGGGCGGCACCATCACCGGCACCGGTCGCTACCTGCGCGAGGTGGCGGGTGACCGCGTGCGCATCGTGGGCGCCGACCCGGTCGGCTCGATCTACTCGGGCGACGAGATCCACGGCTACGACGTCGAGGGCGTCGGCGAGGATTTCTGGCCGGCGGCGTTCGACCCCTCGCTCGTCGACGGGTACGAGCGCGTCTCCGACGCCGAGTCGTTCGCGATGACGCGGCGCCTCGCGCGCGAGGAGGGGCTGCTCGTCGGCGGTTCCAGCGGCATGGCCGTCGTCGCCGCTCTCCGCGTCGCCCGCGATCTGCCCGCCGAGGCGGTGGTGGTCGTGGTGCTGCCCGACCACGGCCGCGGCTACCTCAGCAAGATCTTCGACGACGAGTGGATGACCACGAGGGGCTACGGCGTTACAGCCGTGGCATCCGTCATCCCCCCGAGCACCCAGGAGCACGCCTCATGAGCACCCACGACGCCGCACGCGGATTCGACAGCCTCGCCGTCCACGCGGGTCAGACCCCCGACGAAACCACCGGCGCGGTCATCCCGCCGCTCCACGTCTCCACCACGTACGCGCAAGACGGCATCGGCGGCCTTCGCGGCGGGTACGAGTACGGCCGCAGTGGAAACCCCACGCGCACCGCGTTGGAGTCGCAGGTCGCCGCGCTCGAGGGGGCCGTCCGCGCCCTGTCGTTCGCCTCCGGCCTGGCCGGCGAAGACGCGCTGCTGCGCGCGGCGCTCGTCCCCGGCGACGAGGTGCTGATGGGCAACGACGTGTACGGCGGCACCTACCGGCTGCTCGCCCGCGTGCTGGGCCCGTGGGGCATCACCCTGCGCGTGGTCGACATGAGCGACCTGGATGCCGTGGCCGCCGCCATCGAGCAGCGCGCACCGCGCATGGTCTGGGTCGAGACGCCCAGCAACCCGATGCTGCGCATCACCGACATCGCCGGTCTCGCCCGCCTGGGGCACGCGGCCGGCGCGATCGTCGTTGTGGACAACACCTTCGCCTCGCCCGCGCTGCAGCGTCCGATCGCGCTGGGCGCCGACGTCGTCGTGCACTCGGCCACCAAGTACCTGGGCGGTCACAGTGACGTCGTGGGTGGCGCCCTGGCCTTCGCCGACGCCGATCTCGCCGAGAAGACGCAGTTCCTGCAGTTCGCCGCGGGAGCGGTGTCGGGGCCGTTCGACGCCTACCTCACCACGCGCGGCATCAAGACGCTCGGCATCCGCATGCAGCGTCACAGCTCGAACGCGCAGGCCGTGGCCGAGTACCTCGCCGGCCACGATCGAGTCGCGACGGTGTACTACCCGGGCCTCCCCGCCCACCCGGGCCACGAGCTCGCGGCGACGCAGATGAGCGGCTTCGGCGGCATCGTCTCGCTCGCCCTGGCCGATGGGGCGACCGCCCGTCGGTTCGCGGAGTCGACGCGCCTATTCACGCTCGCGGAGTCGTTGGGGGGCGTGGAGTCGCTCGTGAATTACCCGGATGCCATGACCCACGCGTCGGTGCGCGGCACCGAGCTCGCGGTGCCCGACACCATCGTGCGGCTGTCGGTCGGGATCGAGTCGGTCGACGACCTCGTCGCCGACGTGGATCAGGCGCTCGCGTCGCTCTGAGCCCGACGCCCGGGGCTCGCAGCGGGGCCCCGGGGCATCCAGAAACGGCATCCGCGCCGAGAAACGCATCGAGCGGGCGTTTCTGGGCGCGGATGCCGTTTCTCAGTCGTGCGTGAGCGCGTGAGTGTGTGGCGCACGAGCGCGTGGCGCGTCAGCGTGAGGCGTCCGCGCCCGAGGTGTCAGCGCTCGGCGCGAGCCAGGTTCTGCGTCAACTCTTCGGCGTTCTGTCGCACGACGTAGGCCGGCTGATCGCGCTCGACTCGCCAGCTCTCGCTGAGCGGACCGACGTTGACGGTGTCGAAGCCGAACTCGTCGTAGACGCGGGTGACGAGGGCGACGGCCTCGTCGGAGTCGCTGGAGGTGGCCAGGGCGCGACGGTTCTCGCTGCCGGCGGGGGAGCCGTCGGTGAGGATGTCCGCGGCCATGATGTGGTTGAACGCCTTCACCACGTGCGACTGCGGCAGGTGGTCCTGAAGCATCTGCGAGGTGGTCGTCTTCTTCTCGTCGAGTTCGGAGATCTGCCCGTCGCGCTCGAAGTAGTAGTTGTTGGTGTCCAGGACGGTCTTGCCGGCGAGAGGGGCGACGGGCACCTCGGCGATCGCCTTCAGCGGCACGGTGACGACGACGATGTCGCCGGCTTCGGCGGCATCGTGGGCCGTTGCCGCGCGCGCGTTGTCGCCGATCGACGAGACGAGGCCGGTGAGGGTCTCGGGCCCCCGGGAGTTGGCGATCACGACGTCATAGCCGTTCTTCGCGAAGCCCTTTGCGAGCGCCGAGCCGATGTGTCCTGCTCCGATGATTCCTACGGTTGTCATGCTGGGCTGCAACGGCGCTCGCGGGGGAGGCATTCCCGGCTCCGGGCGAAAAACTAGCGGCATAAGTATTTAGCACTCCGAGCTACCGTCGTCAACCGGTCGATCGGCGGGGACGGCACGATTTATCGTCATGTTGTCGCACCCTCACGCGAGTGGTCGCCGGCCGGTGTTCGGGTCACCGTCCTGCTTGACCTGTGAGGGCGACGGCCCCCGGTGGACGCGGCTTCGGACCACCGGGGGCCGCTTTCTTCTCCGGGCGTCGCGCTCTTCGCCGGGTGCGTTTCGTCGAGCATCCCGCGAGTGGAAGACTGGTTGGTCGGTGGCGCTTCGCCGCCGTGGACCGTCTTGCGAAGGAACCTCGAGCCCGTGACCTCCGACACCCGCCCCGTCCGCTCCACCCGGTTCTACGTCGTCTGCATCGGCGTGGGTCTCCTGGCCGGTCTCCTGTCCGGGCTCTTCGGCGTGGGCGGCGGCACCGTCATCGTGCCTCTGCTCGTGCTCCTGCTCGGTTTCGACCAGCGGCTCGCGGCGGGGACCTCTCTCGCGGCCATCGTGCCCACCGCATCCGTCGGCGTCATCTCCTACGCGGTGCACGGGTCGGTGGCGTGGCT
This sequence comes from Microbacterium proteolyticum, assembly GCF_014192415.1. GTDB lineage: Bacteria > Actinomycetota > Actinomycetes > Actinomycetales > Microbacteriaceae > Microbacterium > Microbacterium proteolyticum. Next base: position 485,495 of record NZ_JACHXY010000003.1, on the reverse strand, counting down.
TCCCGCCCTCATCCTCGCCGCCGGTGCCGTGATCGGTGCGCAGATCGGCACCTGGCTGCTCCCGAAACTGTCGCAGACCGCGCTGCGGTGGTCGTTCGTGGCGTTCCTCGCCGTCGTCATCGTCAGCCTCTACTTCGTCGTGCCCTCGCGTGACGCCGAACTCGTCCTGACCTGGGTCACCGGACCGCTGCTCGGGGTGCTCGGCGTCATCACCGGCATCTTGGCGGGCCTCCTCGGCGTCGGCGGCGGCATCGTCGTCGTGCCCGCGCTCATGCTGCTGTTCGGCACCAGCGACCTCATCGCCAAGGGCACCTCGCTGCTGATGATGATCCCGGCGGCCGTCTCGGGGACCGTCGGCAACCTCCGTCGATCCAACGTCGACCTGCGGGCGGCGGCGTTCGTCGGTCTCGCGGCCTGTACGACGACCGCGCTGGGCGCCTTCATCGCCACGCTCGTCGACCCGCTCGTCGGCAACATCCTCTTCTCGGTGTTCCTGGCCTTCATCGCCGTGCAGATGGGGATCAAGGCCGTCCGCGGTCGTCACCAGCGCTGAGAGAGCGCCCGGTCGCGTCGATAGACTGACCCGATGCCCGTGAATCCCGAACTGGTCGGTCGCGCCTTCCCGCCGACCGCTCCGTATCTGGTCGGTCGAGAGAAAGTGCGCGAGTTCGCGCGCGCCGTCTTCGCCGACGCCCCCCAGCACGTCGACCCCGAGGCGGCTCGCGCGCTCGGGTACGCCGACGTCGTCGCGCCGCCGACGTTCGCCATCGTCATGCAGGACATCACGCTGCAGCAGATGCTGGCCTACCCGGAATCCGGCATCGAGCTGTCGCGCGTCGTGCACGCCGAGCAACGTTTCCGCTACTCGCGCCCCATCGTCGCCGGCGACGAACTCGTCGCGACGCTGTCGGTCGCGGGTGTCCGCGCGATGGGCGGCAACGCCATGGTCACGATGGAGGCGGAGGTCGTGGATGCCGACGGCGCCCACGTCGTGACCACTACCAGCATTCTTCTCGTGGGGGATTCCGACGCATGAGCGACTTCACCGTGGGCCAGATCATCGCCGAACGCTCCGTGCACCTGACGCGCGAGTCGCTCGTGCGCTACGCGGGGGCGTCGAACGACTTCAACCCCATCCACTACAACGACGACGTCGCCGCGGCCGTGGGACTGCCGGGTGTGCTCGCGCACGGCATGCTCACGATGGGCATCGCCGTCGGAATCGTCTCCGACGCGCTGGGCGACCCTGCTCGCATCGCGGAGTGCGGCGTGCGCTTCACCCGGCCCGTGGTCGTGGACACCGAGACCGGCGCCGACATCCACGTGAGCGCCAAGGTCGGCGCTGTCGACGACGACGCCGCGCGCATCGACCTCACCGTCCGGTTCGCCGACACCTCCGTGCTCGGCAAGGCGCAGGTACGGGTGCGGGTGAACTGATGCCCGAGGTCGCCCCGATCCCGCTGTCGCGACTGACGACCCTGCGCACCGGAGGGGAGCCCGCCCGTCTGGTCGATGCGCACTCCGCCGACGAGCTGGTCGCCACCCTTCGCGAGGTGTGGGCCGAGGGCGAGCCGTGGTTCGTGCTCGGCGGCGGGTCCAACATCTTCGTGGACGACGAGCCCTTCGACGGCACCGTCATCCGCGTGCGGTCGACCGGCATCGAAGAACTGCCCGGGTCTCATGACGCCGCCGTGCGCCTGCGGGTGCAGGCCGGCCACGATTGGGATGCGCTCGTCGCCGAAACCGTCGAGCGCGGGTTCGCCGGCATCGAGGCCATGTCGGGGATCCCCGGTACGGTCGGCGCCGCGCCGGTGCAGAACATCGGCGCCTACGGGCAGGAGATCGAGCAGACCCTCGTCGAGGTGGAGCTCGTCGACGAGGCGAGCGGCGAGGTGTCGGTCGTTCCCGCGTCCGACCTCGGCCTCGGGTTCCGCACCTCCGTCCTCAAGCAGCACTACGGTTCCACCCCCCAGCGCTCCGCCGTCATCCTCTCGGTGACGCTCGAGCTCGCGCGGGTCGGTGACGGCGAACGCCCGATCGCGGGCGAACAGCTGCGCTCCGCCCTGGGGTTGGACGCCGCCGACACCGTGTCGCTGCGCTGGATCCGCGACCACGTCCTCGCCACCCGTTCGCGCAAGGGCATGGTCCTCGACGCCGAAGATCCCGACACCTGGAGCGCCGGCTCCTTCTTCCAGAACGCCGTCGTCTCCGAGGCGTTCGCCCGGACGCTTCCCGCGGCGTGCCCGAAGTGGCCCATGTCGCCCGAGCTCGACCCCGTCAGGGTGATCCCGTTGGCCGCGTTCGACGGCATCCTCCCGCCTCCCCCCGTCGAACAGCGCGAGGTGAAGGTGAGTGCGGCCTGGCTGATCGAGAATGCCGGGCTCTCCCGTGGTTTCCGCTTCCCGCGCTCGCGCGCGGGCCTGTCGACCAAGCACACGCTCGCGCTGACGAACCGCGGCGAGGCCACGGCCGCGGAGATCGCCGAACTCGCCCGCTTCGTGCAGAGCCGGGTGGCGTCGGAATTCGGCCTCGTGCTGCAGCCCGAACCGGTGCTGGTCGGCGTCGAGCTGTAGCGCGTCCTCTGCGCGTTTCGAGCCTCGGCGACCCTGAAGGCGGAGGACGGAGCGAGGGCGGCGGGGAAGCGGGGAATCGGCATCCGTCATCGTGCCCGCAACCGGACACTCTCCGTGCCAGCTCTCCACAGGGAGAAGCGTGAGGGGTCAGGACTTGTCGCCGATCTTTCAGCTGAGCGACAGAGATCGACCCCTCACGCGACGTGCGGCGGGCGGCGCGGACTCAGGCGAACAGACGCTGGAGGCGCTGCACGCCCTCGAGGAGCTGCTCGTCGCCGAGCGCGTACGACAGGCGCAGGTACCCGCTGGGGCCGAACGCCTCGCCCGGGACCACGGCGACCTCGGCCTGCTCGAGGATGAGGTCGGCGAGCTCCAGCGAGGTGGCGGGGGTCACGCCCCCCCACTCGCGGTTCAGCAGCCCCCGCACGTCGGGGTAGACGTAGAACGCGCCGAGGGGGTTCGGCACCTCGACGCCGTCGATCTTCGACAGTTCCGACACGATCAGACGGCGGCGGCGGTCGAACGCCTCACGGAACTGCTCGACCTCGTCCTGCGGCCCGTTCAGGGCTGCGGCGGCGGCGCGCTGAGCGACGTTGTTGACGTTGCTCGACAGGTGCGACTGCAGGTTGGCGGCGAGCTTCATGGCATCCGCCGGTCCTACCATCCAGCCCACGCGCCAACCGGTCATGGCGTACGTCTTGGCGACGCCGTTGAGAAGGATCGTCTGCTCCGCGAGCTCGGGAACGGCCTCGACGATCGACACGGCGCGGACGCCCTCGTAGGTGAGGTTCTGGTAGATCTCATCGGTGATGACCCAGATGCCGTGCTCGAGAGCCCAGCGGCCGATCTCGGCGGTCTCCTCGGCGGTGTAGACCGAGCCGGTCGGGTTCGAGGGAGAGACGAAGACGAGCACCGTCGTCTTGTCGGTGCGGGCCGCCTCGAGCTGGGCGACGGTGACCTTGTAGTCCTGGTCGGCGCCGGCGAACACCTCGACCGGCGTTCCGTCGGCCAACGCGATGGCCTCGGGGTAGGTGGTCCAGTACGGAGCCGGCAGCAGGACCTCGTCGCCGGGGTTCACCACGGTCTGGAACGCCTGATACACCGCCTGCTTACCGCCGTTGGTCACGATGACCTGCGACGGGGCGACCTCGAGGCCGGAGTCGCGCAGCGTCTTGGCCACGATCGCCTCGCGAAGGACCGGCAGACCGGCGGCGGGGGTGTAGCGGTAGTTCGCCGGGTTCTGCAGCGCCTCGGCTGCGGCATCCACGATGAACGAGGGGGTCGCGAAATCGGGCTCTCCGGCCGCATAGGAGATCACCGGACGGCCGGCGGCCTGGAGGGCCTTGGCCTTGGCGTCGACCTTGAGGGTCGCGGACTCGGCGATGGCGGACAGCTTGCGAGAGAGAGGAGCACGGGAAGTCACGGACCCGAGCCTAGTGTTCCGATCCCGGCGCGCCGAGGGGTGGATCGCCGATCCCACCCACCGCAGGGAGGGCGGGAGGAGCATCAGGATGCCGACCACCGGCGCCCCCATCGAGATCGCCCGCGCGCGGCGTCAGCACGACACACGGGTCGGTTACCGTGAGCGGGTGACCGCCACCACGCCCCTCCGCTCCCGACGCCGGGGACTCGGCTCGCTCCTGCGGCTGGGAGCTGCGACCGCCCTCGTGGGCGTGGGCGCGGGTCTCGCCGTGCTGTTGCTGGTCTGGACCGTCCACAGCCTGGAGCATCTCGTGTGGGGTCACGAGGAAGGGCCGTTCCTCGACGGCGTCGCCTTTCCCGACCCCTGGTGGCTTCCGATCGCGACGGTCGGCGGGGCCGGCGTCGTCGTCGCCACCGGGTGGTACCTGCTCCGCCGGTTCGGTCGGCGCCTCGCCACGGTCGAGCAGGGCGTCGACGGGGCGCCGATGCCGTGGTGGGAGACCCTCGTGGACTCCGTCCTCCAGGTGGGGTCGGTCGCGATGGGAGCGTCGATCGGCAAGGAGGTCGCGCCGCGCGAGTTGTCGGCGATGGCGGGGTCGAAGATCGTGCGGTGGTTCCGCCTCGACGCCCGGTGGTGCCGCATCCTCATCGCCGCCGCCGCCGGAGCCGGTCTCGCCGCCGTCTACAACGTGCCCCTCGGCGGTGCCCTCTTCGCCATCGAGATCCTGCTCGCGCAGTTCAGCGTCGGCGCTGCGGTGGTCGCGCTCGCCGCCAGCTCGATCGCGACCCTCGTCGCACGGCCGCTCGTGGGGGACGGGTCGTTGTACTCCGTGGCATCCGTCGAGGTGAACGCCTCGCTGATCGTCGCCGCGATCCTCATCGGACCTCTGATGGGCTGGGGGGCGTCGAGCTTCTCCGCCGTGACCAAGACGCTCGCGCGGTTCCGTCCCGAGGGGTGGCGGCTGCTGGTCGTCCTGCCCGTCGCGTTCGCGGCCGTCGGAGCGCTCGGTGCGGTCTTCCCGCTCATCCTGGGCAACGGTCGCGCGTTGGCTGCGGTCGGCTTCGACCTCTCCCAGCCCGCGCTCCTGCTCGTCGCGCTCGCCGCGATGAAGTACGTCGCGACCTCCGTCTCGCTCGGAGCGGGGGCGATCGGCGGCACACTGCAGCCGTCGGTCGCGATCGGCGCGGCGCTGGGCGCGGCGGCGGCCGCCGGCTGGGGGTTCGTATGGCCGGGAGCCGATGGCACGGCGTTGGCGATCGTGGCGGCCGCCGCCTTCCTGGCATCCACGATGCGTGCGCCCTTCACTGCGATCGCGCTCGTCATCGAGTTCACCGACACGGGCTTCACGCTGCTGGTGCCGATCTTCCTCGCCGTGGCGGGCGCGCTCGCGGCCTCGCGTCTCACTTCGCGCGAGAGTCTCCGGCGTTTCGCGCCGATCGATCCGGCGCGGGCGTGACGTCACGGGTCGCCCCCCGCAACCACCACCGGCGCGACGACGTCTCGACCCATTACTCGGACAGTCGCAGCGCCGCCCACAGCTCCGCGCGGGCGGCGAACGACGACAGATCGCGCTCGGCCACGCGCTCGGCCTGGGCGATGCGGGCGCGCACGGTGTGGCGGTGGATGCCGAGCGCGTGCGCCGTCGCCTCGTGGGAGCAGTCGTTCGTGAGCCAGGCGTCGAGCGTGTCGACCAGCGCGGAGCCCTGTTCGGCGTCGTGGAGCCTGAGCGGTGCGAGGCTTCCCGCGGCGACCGTCCGCGCCGCTTCCGAGCCGAGGGCGGCGATGAGCCCGGCGCGGGCGGTGTCGGCGAAGTCGGCGATTCCGGGCGTCGACACCCGATCCCGTGCGGTGCGCGCCTGGCTGAGGGCGCGCGAGAACTCGTCGTAACCCGTCGGGGTCGAGCAACCGATCACCGTCTCGAACCGGTCGGCGATCTCGGCGAGCAGCTCGCGTGCGCCCGACGGCACCACGACGACCAGGCCGTCGTCGCCCCGGCCGAAGAACACCTCGCCGCGGTGCTCCTGTGCGCGTCGCTCGAGCCATTCCGTGAGCGCGGTGGAGCGGGCGGATGCCGCGGGGGTGAGGGCGACGACGACAGGGGCGGCGGGTAGCGGGCCGAGGAGATCGCGCGCGGCGCGGCGGGCGAGAGCGGGGCCGTCGCCGATCAACGACTGCACGAGGCCCGCGCGGAACATGCTGATCGCCCGGCCCAGACCGTCCTGCTGCTCCAGCGCGAGCGCGGCCATCGCCACCACCGCGGTCACGACGCTGCGGGCCTCGTGATCGAGGTCGGAGGCTTCGATCGCGAGGGCGCCGCGGAGGTGGCCGCCGCGACCGAGCGTCTGCACGGTCACCGACGTGTCTCCGACGCGGATCGCACCGGCGGCCCGCGTTCCCCGGCGCAGCATCGCGGTCACCTCGGCGGCGACGGCATCCACCGCCGCCGACGCCAGGGTGCCCGCGGGGTGGGCGTCGCGGAGGGCCCCCGCGGCATCGAAGAGCCCCACCCAGCACCCGAGCTGACGCGACAGCTCGGCGAGGGTGGCCGAGAGGCCGTCAGGGCGCAGCGCGGCGAGCGACACGGCCCGCTGCGCCGCGAGCGACCAGCTGCGGCGGGCGTAGGCATCGGCGGCGATCGCCTCGGCGCCCGCGCGCGCCACCGCGATGAACGGCGTGCGGTACGGCACCTCGAACAGCGGCATCCCGGCCGCCACGCACGCCTGCGTCAGAGCCGGGGGGATGCCGTTTCGCACCACTTCCGTCCCGAACCCCAGGGCGCGCACGCCGCGGGCGACCAGTCGTCCCACGTACGCGGTGTCGTCCGCCGCGATCGCTCCGGTGAATTGCGTGCCGGTGGTCAGCAGCACCAGTCCCTCGCTGAGGAAGGGGGTCGGGTCGGCGAGATCGCTGGAATGCACCCAGCGCACCGGTCTGTCCATGCTGCCGGGGGCGAGGTCGTGCTCGTCGACGACGAGGCGCAGGTGCAGGTCGCGCCGCGCGAGCAACGCGCGCAGGCTCGCCGGCGCGACGGCGGTGTCGGCCATTCTTCCTCCTGTACAAGACGTATACGTCGGTCCGAGTGACTGTACAGCCAGGAGAGTGCGGGGCGTGTCGCGGCGTCCGTAGCATCACCGCCATGAGCCTCGACACCCTCCCCACCGTCGGCGGTCCGTCCCTCGCCCAGGAGCGACGACTCGTCACCGCCATTCCCGGCCCCCGTTCGCAGGAGCTTCTCGATCGCAAGGCCGCGGCCGTGGCATCCGGTGTCGGACACACCGTCCCCATCCACGCGGTCGCCGCGGGCGGCGGAGTCGTCGTCGACGCCGACGGCAACTCCCTCATCGACCTCGGTTCGGGCATCGCCGTCACGAGTGTCGGCAACGCCCACCCCGCCGTCGTCGCCGCCGTGCAGGAGCAGGTCGCCGCCTTCACCCACACGTGCTTCATGATCTCGCCGTACGACTCCTACGTCGCCGTCGCGGAGGCACTGAACCGCCTGACCCCCGGTGACCACGCCAAGAAGAGCGCGCTGTTCAACTCCGGCGCCGAGGCCGTCGAGAACGCCGTGAAGATCGCCCGCAAATTCACGGGACGTCAGGCGGTCGTCGCCTTCGACCACGCGTACCACGGCCGCACCAACCTCACGATGGCGCTGACTGCGAAGAGCATGCCGTACAAGAGCGGCTTCGGTCCCTTCGCGGCGGAGGTGTACCGCGCCCCGCTGTCGTACCCGTTCCGCGACGGCCTGTCGGGTCCCGAGGCCGCGGCGAAGGCCATCTCGCTGATCGAGAAGCAGGTCGGCGCCGACAACCTCGCCGCCGTCATCATCGAACCCATCCAGGGCGAGGGCGGCTTCATCGTGCCCGCCGACGGGTTCCTGAACGCGATCGTGGACTGGTGCCGCGACAACGGCGTCGTCTTCATCGCCGACGAGGTGCAGTCCGGCTTCGCCCGCACCGGTGCGATGTTCGCCAGCGAGCACTTCGGCATCGTCCCCGACCTGGTCACCACCGCCAAGGGCATCGCCGCGGGACTGCCCCTGGCGGCCGTGACGGGGCGAGCCGAGATCATGGATGCCACCCACACGGGCGGCCTGGGCGGCACGTACGGCGGCAACCCGGTCGCGTGCGCCGCGGCGCTGGCATCCATCGACGCATTCGAGAACGAGGGGCTCATCGAGCGGGCGCAGCAGATCGGCGATCTGCTCACGGGCCGGCTTCGCGACCTGCAAGCGGGTGACCCCCGCATCGGCGACGTGCGCGGCTACGGCGCCATGATCGCGGCGGAGTTCGTCGACCCCACCACGGGCGCCCCCGATGCCGCCCTGACCTCGGCCGTGGCGAAGGCCGCGATCGCCGAGGGCGTGATCGTGCTCACGTGCGGCACCTACGGCAACGTCATCCGGTTCCTGCCGCCGCTGTCGATCGGCGACGAGCTGTTGAACGAAGGCCTCGACGTCGTCGCGGCCGCCCTGTCGCGCAACTGACACTCGTCCCGGCGGTGGCGGAGGAGCACGCGCGGATCCGCCGCCGTCGGGGCCACCCACGACATTCCCGAACGAACGACAAGTAAGGACGCTTCCATGGACGAGATCACCCGAGACGTCGTCGTCATCGGCGCCGGCGCCGCCGGTCTCACCGCCGCCAACGACCTGCGCAAGGCCGGCCTCTCGGTCGCCGTCCTCGAGGCGCGCGACCGCGTGGGCGGTCGTCTGTGGACCGACGTGATCGACGGCGCGATGCTGGAGCTCGGTGGGCAGTGGGTGTCGCCCGACCAGCAGGCGCTCATCGACACCGTCGCCGACCTGGGCCTGTCGACCTACAGCCGCTATCGCGAGGGCGACAGCGTCTACGTCGGCGCCGACGGCGAGGCGAAGCGCTTCACGGGAGAGATGTTCCCGGTGGCCGCATCGACCGAGCAGATCATCGACGAGATCACCGCGCGGCTGGATGCCATGGTGGCCGAGATCGACCCCGACAAACCGTGGGAGCACCCCCGCGCCGCGGAGTGGGACAAAGTCTCGTGGGACGCGTGGCTGCGCCAACAGACCGACGACGACGAGGCCGTGCGCAACCTCGCCTTCGCCACGGGCTCGGCGATGCTCACCAAACCCACGCACACTTTCTCTCTGCTGCAGTCGCTTCTCATGGCGGCATCCGCGGGGTCGTACTCGCATCTCGTCGACGCCGACTTCATCCTCGACAAGCGCGTCGCGGGCGGCCTCCAGCAGGTCCCCGAGCTGCTCGCCGAGCGCCTCGGCGACGACGTCTTCCTGAACCAGCCGGTGCGTCGCATCGTCTGGGGCGCCGACTCCGCGACGCCGGATCGCCCCGCCGACACGGGCCAGCGGGTTGCGGATCTCCAGGCGTTGACCGCTCGTGTCGAGGCCGCGGCATCCTCCTCCGACGGCGTCACGGTGATCGCCGACGGCATCACCGTCCGAGCCCGCTTCGCCATCCTCGCCCTGGCCCCCGTGCTGTACTCGCGCATCTCGTTCGAGCCGCCGCTGCCGCGCCTGCAGCACCAGATGCACCAGCACATCTCGATGGGCTTCGTCATCAAGGTGCACGCGGTGTACGAGACGCCGTTCTGGCGCGAACAGGGCCTGTCGGGCACCGCGTTCAGCCCCTACGAGCTGTGCCACGAGGCGTACGACAACACCAACCACGGCGACGAGCGCGGCACCCTGGTCGGCTTCGTGTCGGACCAGAACGCCGACGACCTGTTCCGCCTGAGTGCGGAGGAGCGAAAGGAGCGCATCCTCGAGTCCCTCTCGCGCTACTACGGACCCGCCGCGAAGGCGCCGGTCGTCTACTACGAGAGCGACTGGGGCACCGAGGAATGGACCCGGGGCGCCTACGCGGCGAGCTTCGACCTCGGTGGCCTGCATCGCTACGGCGCCGATCAGCGCCAGCCCGTGGGCCCGATCCACCTCGCATGCAGCGACATGGCAGGGGCCGGCTACCAGCACGTCGACGGCGCGATCCGCCAGGGTCACCGCGCCGCCGACGAGATCCTCGAGCGGATCCGCGGATGAGCGGCGACCGGGTAGTCGTCGGCTACGCGGCCACGACCGCGGGCGCCGACGCCCTCGCGCTCGGCGCGCGTCTGGGCGCGGCGCTCGACGCCCCCGTTCACGCCGTCGTCGTCCTGCCGTCGGCGGAGGGCAACGTCTCCATCCCGACCGATGCGTCCTACGAGCGTCTCGTCGAAGACACCGCACGCGGGTGGCTGCGGGACGCGCTCGCGTCGTTCCCCGGCATCCGGGGCCACGTCCGACACGCCTCCGCCGTCTCGGACGGTCTCGTCGCCGCCGCAGAGGAGTTCGACGCCGGGGTCATCGTCGTCGGCACCGGCGGGGGAGGCCCGCGCGGTCGTCACCGCCTCGGCACCACGGCCGAGGAGCTCGTGCACTCGGCCCCGGTCCCCGTCGCCCTCGCGCAGGAAGGGGCGCGCGAGATCGACCCGGGCGTCGGCCTTCCGCGCGTCACCGCCGCGATCGGCACCCGCCCGGGCGCCGACGTGCTCCTCCGCACCGCAGCGACCGTCTCGCGCCGCACCCACGCGCCGCTCCGGCTGGTCTCCCTCGCCGGTGTCGACCTGCCGAACCGCGTCGACGCCGGCCTCACCCGCCTCACCGGCCAGACGCACGCCGCGAGCGTGCTCGATGCGGCGCGCGCGACGCTTCCCGTCGAAGTGCCGGCCGAGGCCGTCGTGGGCACCGGCAGCGACATCGAAGACGCGGTCTCGCACATCGACTGGCAGCCCGGCGAGATCGCGCTGGTCGGATCGAGCCGTCTCGCCCAGCCCCGTCGCCTGTTCCTCGGCTCCACCGCGGGGCGGATCCTGCGCGCCCTGCCCGTCCCCATGATCGTGGTGCCTCGCACCCAGGAGGTCTCGTCATGACCGAAGCGCCCCACGGTTCGAGTGCATCTCCCGACAGCGCCGTCACCACAGGCATCTCCAACAAGGGCCTGCGCGTCGGCTCGATCGGCATGATCGGTGCCGTCGTGATCGGCATCTCCACCATCGCCCCGGCGTACACGCTGACCGGCGCCCTCGGTCCCACGGTCTCGGCCGTCGGCTTTCAGGTGCCGGCGATCATCCTCGTCGGCTTCATCCCGATGCTGCTCGTCGCGCTCGGCTACCGCGAGCTGAACTCCCGGATGCCGGATGCCGGGACCTCGTTCACCTGGGCGGCGCGGGCCTTCGGCCCCTGGGTCGGCTGGATGGCGGGCTGGGGCCTGGTCGCGGCCACCGTGATCGTGCTGTCGAATCTCGCCGGCATCGCGGTCGACTTCCTCTTCCTCCTCATCGCGCAGGTGACCGGCAATGCCGAGATCGCCGAACTCACGCGCGTGGTGCCGATCAACATCGCGGTGTGCCTGCTGTTCATGTTCCTGGCGACGGTGGTGTCGTACCGCGATCTGCAGACGACGCAGCGCCTGCAGTACGGCCTGGTCGGGTTCCAGATCCTCGTGCTGCTGGTCTTCGCCGGTGCCGCCGTGATCGAGATGATGAGCGGCAACGCGTTCGACGCCAGCCCCGTACAGGCCTCGTGGTTTAACCCGTTCGAAGTGGAGTCGTTCAGCTCCTTCGCCGCAGGGCTCTCGCTGTCGATCTTCATCTTCTGGGGGTGGGACGTCATCCTCACCATGAACGAGGAGACGAAGGATCCCGATCGCACCCCGGGTCGCGCCGCCACCGTCACGGTGTTCCTCATCGTCGCCCTGTACCTCTTCATCGCCGTGGCGCTGCTGATGTTCGCCGGCAACGGCACCGGTGAGCTGGGGCTCGGCAACGAAGACATCCAGGAGAATGTCTTCTTCCACCTCTCGGGCCCGATCCTCGGACCGCTCGCGTTCCTCGTGTCGCTCGCGGTCCTCACCAGCTCGGCATCCTCGCTCCAGGCGACCTTCGTGGGGCCCGCGCGGACCCTCCTGGCCATGGCGCACTACGACGCGCTGCCGAAGAAGTTCGCGAAGGTGAGTCCGCGGTTCTTCACCCCCGGCTACGCCACGATCGTGTCGGCCGTCGTCGCCTCGGCGTTCTACGCGATCATGCGCGTGCTGAGCGAGAACGTACTGACCGACACCATCACGGCGCTGGGTGCGATGATCTGCTTCTACTACGGCCTGACCGCGTTCGCGTGCGTCTGGTACTTCCGCAAGCAGTGGTTCGACTCGGTGCGCAACGTGTTCCTGACGCTGCTGGCCCCCCTGATCGGCGGCGGCATCCTGGCGGTGCTGTTCGTCACCACCCTCATCGACAGCGCGAGTCCCGACTACGGTTCCGGCTCGCAGATCGCCGGCGTCGGCCTGGTGTTCGTCATCACCGTCGTGATCATCGTCGTCGGGGTGGTGCTGATGATCGCCCAGCGCATCAAGAGCCCCGCCTTCTTCCGCGGTGAGACCCTGGGTCGGGAGGCACCCGCCAGTGCCCGCCGCCGCCGCACGTCCTGACACCGAAACGACAAGGAGCACCATGAGCGACTACGCCGTCGTCAACCCCGCCACGGGGGAGACCCTCGCCGAGTACGACACGCTGACCGACGCCGGAGTCGAGGACGCCCTGGCATCCGCCCAGGAGGCGTACCGCGCGTGGTCGCGGACCGACCCGGCCGAGCGGGCCGATGCGCTGCGCCGCGTGGCCGACCTGCACCGCGAGCGCCGCGACGACCTCGCCGCGATCATCGTGCGCGAGATGGGCAAGCCGCTCGAGGCGGCGCGGGGCGAGGTCGATTTCGCCGCCGACATCACCGAGTACTACGCCGACGTGATCGACAAGATCACCGGTGACACCCCGCTCGACATCCTGGGCGAGGGCTCGGCCGTGATCCGCCGCTCACCACTGGGCGTGCTGCTCGGCATCATGCCGTGGAACTTCCCCTACTACCAGGTCGCCCGGTTCGCCGCCCCGAACCTCGCCGTCGGCAACACGATCCTGCTCAAGCACGCCCCCCAGTGCCCGGAGTCGGCCGAGGCCCTGCAGGCGATCTACCGCGACGCGGGGCTGCCGGACGGCGCGTACGTCAACATCCGAGCGACCAACGACCAGGCGGCGACCATCATCGCCGACCCGCGCGTGCAGGGCGTGTCGGTCACCGGCTCGGAGCGTGCCGGTGCCGCCGTCGCCGAGATTGCCGGCCGCAACCTCAAGAAGGTCGCGCTGGAGCTCGGCGGTTCCGACCCGTTCATCCTGCTGTCCACGGAAGACCTGGATGCCGCCGTGCAGGCCGCCGTCGACGCGCGCCTCGACAACAACGGCCAGTCGTGCAACGCCGCCAAGCGATTCATCGTGATCGACGATCTGTACGACGCGTTCGTGGAGAAGTTCTCGGCCGCGCTCGGCGAGGCGAAGGTCGGCGACCCGTTCGCCGACGACACCGTCCTCGGTCCGCTGTCGTCGCTCGCCGCCGCCGAGCGTCTCGACGAGCAGGTGCAGCGCGCCGTCTCCCAGGGCGCGACGGTGGAGGTCGGCGGAACCCGCGACGGCGCGTTCTACCCCGGCACCGTGCTGACGGGCATCACGCGCGACATGGACGCGTACGGCGAGGAGTTCTTCGGCCCCGTCGGGAGCGTCTACCGGGTCGCCGACGAGGAGGAGGCGATCGAGGTCGCCAACGGTACGGGCTACGGGCTCGGCTCCTACGTCTTCACCACGGATGCCGAGCAGGCGCAACGCATCGCCGACCGGATCGAGGCCGGCATGGTCTACGTGAACGTCGTCCTCGCCGACTCGCCCGAGCTGCCGTTCGGCGGGGTCAAGCGCAGCGGCACCTCGCGGGAGATGGGCCTGCTCGCAGCCGACGAGTTCGTGAACAAGAAGCTCATCCGCACGGCCTGATCGCACACGGGTTAGGGGGCGCCGACCGGCGCCCCCTCTTCTGTGTGCGCTTCGTGTCGGACGGGGGTTCGCGAAAGGGGCGATTTCGCGGGCGATGTTGCGGTGGACGCGGGATGAACGCCGAGTGGCGAACGAAGATGCACCCGCACGTTTCCGCATGCGTGCGGGTCTCGCGTCTCCGGAGCGACCGAAAGGCGGATGCCATCGTGTGCTCGGCTCGCCGCAGCGGCGCGCCTCGTTACGGAGGGTTCCATGTTCTTTCGACCACTGATCGCCCGTGTGGGCAGGGCGTTCGCGGCCTCGTTGATACTCGTCGTCGTCCTCGCGGCGGGTGTCGTTTCATCTGCACCGGCGGCGCACGCCGACAACGCGGCCACATGCGCGTACGACGTGTGCGACGTCGTCATCAATGCCTCGTGGGGCGCCGTGTGGGAGTCGAGGCCGGCTCAGGATGCCGTGTGGTGGGGCGATCGCACGAACGATGCGAGGTTCAGTTTCCAGGACGTCGGTGACGGATCGGTCTACATCCGCGATGTCCGTGGCCGATGCATCTCCGCGGACGACGATGACGCCGTCCGAACCGTCCCGTGTACGGGAGCGGTCGGACAGCGCTGGTACTTCCAGAACTCCGACGACAACACCTTCGTTCTCCGCCGCGTCGGCGGCAACGACGGACGCCCCGACGATCGCTGCACGGAGATGATCCGTCGGACGTGGCCTTCACGGAGCCCGATGGAGATGCATTCCTGCCGCAGCAGTGAGATCTTCCGACAGCACTCGTACTTCGAGGGATGGGACAAGTCGCGCAACGCCGAGATCACCGGAGCCGTTCAGGCTCGGGCGACCCGGTGGGCCTCGGGGCAGTGCGAACAGGCCGCACAGGTGACGTGCTCGTACGCGCCGGGCGCGACGTCGGAACCTGCTCTGACCGCACCGGAGATGATCGGGCACCCGGCGCACAACTTCACACAGACGCCCGTGCCGACGACCATCCAGGTCTCGGAGGCGAAGTCCGTCACCACGAGCTTCGGGTACACGTACAAGTACTCGGTCAAGTTCTCAGCGGGTATCGAGGGGTTCGCCAAGACCGAATGGACGGTTGAACAGTCGTGGAACGTCGGCAAGGCGTGGACAGACACGAAGACGCTTTCGCAGAGTGTGACGGCGATGGTTCCCGCCAACGGGGTGGCCTGGATCGCCTACGCCCAGCTGACGCGCACGGTCACCGGAACCGTCACGTTCGTCGTGAAGGACACGAACCAGAGATGGACCGACCAGGCGACGGCGACCTTCCCGGCGATGGATTCGGCGGACAAGCGCAGCCAGCTCTTCGTCTGCGATGACCGCTCCACGCAGAAGATCTGTCTCGACAGCAGTCCCGTCGCTCGCGCGAACGAACGCGCCCGCGGCGCCGCCCCGACCGCTTCCGTCGAGTGGCTCACGACCGTCAACGACGGTGATCACGTGTGTACGGGAACGGCGGTGTCCGACTCCTGGGTGATGACGGCCACGCAGTGCGGGGCGAGATCCGTGCACTATCCGACGAAGGACGGGCGCGGCATCGACGCGAGCGTCGACCGGATCGTCGACTCGCCCTCCGGGGGAGTGCGCATGGTCCACCTCTCCCAGAAGGTTCCGCTCGGCTCCTACCCGAAGATCGACACGACCAGTGTCGTCCCCGTCGGACAGGCGCTCCAGCTGTACTCGGCGGGTAGCCCGGCCGACCCCGTCGCCATCGTCGTGGACGGTGCGGCGGATTCGACCGAGCGTGACCAGCTCGGCGGCGGAGACCTGCTGATGGTGCGTACCACCGCGAGTCGTGCAACGGTGTCCGACCTTGGAGCACCCGTGCTGCTGAACGGGCAGGTCGTCGGCGTCCTCCAGGTGTCGAAAGAAGGCGGCTCGTCCACGCGCAATGGCTACGCGACGGCTCGCAGTTCGAGCGCGACCGTGACGTCCGTGCTGGACCCGAAACCGTCGCCGTCGCCGTCGGTTCCCGCGAAGCCGTCGCCGTCCCCGACGGTCCCCGCGAAGCCGTTGCCGTCGCCGTCGGTTCCCGCGCAGCCGTCGCCGTCTCCCTTGAGCACCCCGGTGGATGCCGATGCGGGCGTGCAGCAGTTGTCCGCCGTGGACGGCCTGGTGACCCTGACCGTGAGCCATGATCTCTTCATCTCCCGGACCCGGCTCATGATCTGGGCCGACGAGAAATACGCGGGCGAGATGTACGACGGTAACGCCTACTACCTCGGCATGCGGATCAACGCCGATCAGTCGGTCTCCGTGTTCGCCCGGGTCGATCCCGGCGCGGTCGTGCGGGTGGGGACTCACGCCGGTGTTCCCGGGTGGGGTGCGACGATGAAGACGACAAAGATCGTCCGCGCAGCACTGAACGGCGCACCCCCGCGTGTGCAGCGGACGAAGTCAGGGAACGTCGAGGTCGCACTGCCCGCCTCGGTCGTGGCATCCGCCCGGCGCGTGATGATCTTCGTCAACGGGAAGTACGTCGGCGAGACCTGGAACGGTCATCGGTACTACCTCGCGTCCCGCAACGACGGAGCCGCCGTGATCGTCACGCCGCGCGGCACCTTCGCGCCGGGCGACAAGGTCGAGGTCCGGCTGGCGACGGGCACTCCCGGCCAGTCCTTCGCGGACTATGCAGTGGTGATGCGCCAGACGTTGTAAGGCTCGACCCGACCGGTCGCCGTCGGCCACTTGGGAGTGGGCGGCGGTGGCCGGTCGGTGTCCTCCGGTTCGCCAGGCTGCAGCACATGACATAGACTGGGCAGTGCAGTCGAAATCTGCACTCTTTCGCTGTGCCCCCGGGTACACGGCATCCCTCCCCGAGGAATTCCAGGCGGAAGCGCGCCGGTTTCGCACCCTGGATCCCTCGGGATCTTAGGGCGGTAGCTCAATTGGCAGAGCAGCGGTCTCCAAAACCGCAGGTTGCAGGTTCGATTCCTGTCCGCCCTGCGCACAGCGCACGCTGGCACAGACACAGACCAAGGTGGTTCGATGACGCAGGACGAGGCGAGCGGCGAAATCGTCGCCGAGCGCGGCGCCCCCCGCGAGAAGAAGTTGAACTTCTTCGCGCGGATCGCCCTCTTCATCCGTCAGGTCTTCGCAGAACTCCGCAAGGTCGTCACGCCGACGCGGCAGGAGCTGTTGAAGTTCACCGCCGTGGTTCTCGGTTTCGTCGTCGTCATGATGGCGATCGTCTATGGCCTCGACGTGCTGTTCGTGTGGATCACCACCGCCGTCTTCGGCGTCCCCGGTACCGCCGGCGCCTGACCGGCGTTCGTGCGGACGTGCGGCGCCAAGAGCGGCCGCCTCTGAACGGAAGAGATCACAGTGTCTGAAAGATATGTCGACGACGCCGATTGGGCGACGGCAGCCGAGCAGTCCAGCGAGGACGACGAAGCCCAAGAGGGCAACGTGCTCGAGTCTCAGGAGCGCGCCTCCGACTCGGCTGAGCACTCCGCCGTGCACATCGTGGACGACGACGATGAGGTCGACGACGCCGACCTCAGTGACATCGACATCACCGACCCGGAGGCGGACGCGATCGTGAACGACGCTCTCGAGATCGACGAGACCAGCGAGGCCGAGGCCGCCGCCGAGGTCCTGAACGACTCCCTCGCCGAGGAGCAGGCCGAAGAGGCCGCCGAAGCCGCCGACGAGGTCACCCCTTACGACGGCCCCGACGTCAACGGCGAGCCCGACGAGCCCGTGCTCGACGAGGACTTCGTCGACGAGGTCTCCGCCGCGGCGAGTGTGGTCGACGAGGTTGAGGCCGGCGAGTCCGCCGCCGATGCGCCCACCGACCTCGACTCCGAGGACGACGAAGACGCTGACCCCTACGAGGCGTACCGCACCGAGCTGCGGTCGCTCCCAGGCAAGTGGTACGTCATCCACTCCTACGCCGGGTTCGAGCGCAAGGTGAAGGCCAACATCGAGCAGCGCAAGTCGACGCTCGAGGTCGAGGACGACATCTACCAGGTCGAGGTCCCCATGGAGGACGTCGTCGAGATCAAGAACGGCCAGCGCAAGATGGTCAACCGCGTGCGCATCCCCGGCTACGTGCTGGTGCGCATGGACCTCAACGAAGACACCTGGTCGGTCGTTCGTCACACCCCCGGCGTGACCGGCTTCGTGGGCAACGCCCACAACCCCACGCCGCTGCGCTTCGACGAGGCGTTCAACATGCTGAAGAGCCTGGTCGAGGTCAAGGAGTCCGCTCCCTCCAAGGCCGGTGCCGCCAAGGGTTCGGCAACGACGCAGCGCGTCATCCCCGCCGAGGTCGACTTCGAGACCGGCGAGACGATCACGATCAAGGAGGGCTCGTTCGCGGGTCTTCCCGGCACGATAAGCGAGATCAAGCCCGAGAGCGGCAAGCTCACCGTGCTCGTGTCGCTCTTCGAGCGCGAGACCCCCGTCGAGCTGTCGTTCGATCAGGTCACCAAGATGGTCTGACGCCCCGCGCGTCTCCCGAACGCCCCGCCCGGCTCCCTCCGGCGGGGCGTTCGTCGTTCTGGCCCGTCACTCGGTCGTCCACGTCGTCCACGTCGTCCACGTCGAGAAACGCTCTCCGCGGGAGGAAACGCCTTGTCGTGTTGTTTCTGCGAGCGGATGCCGTTTCTCGGTGTCGTGAGGCCGTGCCGCGCTGTGTGCAGCGCGTGCCGGTAGGTCGTTGAGAAACGCTCTCGGCGGGAGGAAACGCCTCGTCGTGTTGTTTCTGCGTGCGGATGCCGTTTCTCGGTGCGCGTGACGGTGCCCCGGCGTGGAAGCGCAGTTGGTCGCGGTCCTCCCCGTCGAGAAACGCTATCCGCCGGAGGAAACGCCTTGTCGTGTTGTTTCTGCGAGCGGATGCCGTTTCTCAGTGTCATGTCGGCTCTCGCAGCAGCTCTCGGCAGCTCTCAGTAGCTCGTAGCAACCCGCAGACGCGGGCGTCGCGCAGCGGGCGATGGTGCGGACGGTCGGCGGGGACGCGTCACCACGAGCGAGGATTGCGCGCGACAGCCCGCAGGTTGGCGGAGTCGGAAGCGTCGGTGAGAGGGAGCCCCGCCGCGAGAAGAGCGTCGCGCATGCCATCGACACCGAGTGCATCGGCGTACTCCCATCGAGCGACCCGCCACCCGATCCGACGGAGGGCGTCTTCGCGGCGCTTCTCATCGCGCAGTACAGCCGCGGTCGAGTCGCCCGAGGAGTACTTGCCCCAGCCATCCACCTCGCCGAGCACGCGGAATTCGGGCCAGCACAGGTCGGACCGGTACCGCCTGGCCCCTATGCGATGCTCAGCTTGCAAGATCGGCGCCGGGAACCCGCACCACTGCGCGACGGCGCGGCTGATGGACTCGGCCGGCGACTCCGCGGCGCCGTCGGCGGATGCGAGAACCCACTGCAGCCGTCGTCGGCCACGGATGCTTCGCTGACCGTCGGCGATCTCGCGAAGTCGGTGGGGAGTCACTCCGTGCACACGGATCGCGGCGTCGGCAACCGCCAGCCCCAGCGCTGGGGGCAGGCATCGGACGAGGTCGATCGCGGTGTCCGCGGCTGTCGTCACGCGGATGCCATCGATCTCGACCGTCGCGCGCGAGTCGAGACTCGTGTGTGCCACGACGTCTCCGTGCACCAACGACTTCGACCGCCGAGCGTCGAAGAGGTGGATCATGCGCGGGTGGCCGAAGAGGGGGAGCCCCAGCAGCGCCGCGGCCGACTCGTGGGAGAAGACGGCGCGCGGGTGGTCGAGCGCATAGGCGTGCACCCGCGTGAGGTAGCGATCCCATTCGGGGAGGGCCTCCCAGGCAGTGCGCTCGACATAGATGCCGGACCGCACACGCCGCAGTGATCTGTCTGCGTGCGGGTACTGCCCGACCAGCGCCGCGTCGACTGCTCGCATCAGCGGAAGCGGTGCCGGGCGCGCAGACGTGTCCATGCGCCGAGGATGGCATGCTCGCGATGACGCCCGCGGCCGCCTGTGGATAAGCGCGTGAGGACGTGGGCTCGGCGTCCATACCCGACGAGAAACGCGATTCGCCGGGAGAAACGCCTTGTCATCCTGTTTCTTCCCGCCGATCGCGTTTGTCGCGACCACAGCGCGCGCCCGAGCGCCGTCATATGGGCGCAACGCGACGAGGGCGCAACGCAACGGGAGCGCAACGCGACGCGGGCGCAACGCGACGGGGGAGCACCGCGACGGGGAGGGGCCGTGGATGCCGGACGGCGCGACGTCGCGTATGATGGGGAGGTTGCGTGCGTCAGCGCGTAACGACCGCTGCCCGGAACCGCCGGGTGTGCGGGAGAGAGGGAGCCGCGAGGCCCCCGCTCGAGAGAGGAAAAGGATATGGCACCCAAGAAAAAGGTGACCGGCCTGATCAAGCTCCAGATTAAGGCGGGCGCGGCCAACCCCGCGCCGCCGATCGGTCCGGCGCTCGGTCAGCACGGCGTCAACATCATGGAGTTCTGCAAGGCCTACAACGCGGCGACCGAAGCCCAGCGCGGCAACGTCATCCCCGTTGAGATCACGGTCTACGAAGACCGCAGCTTCACCTTCATCCTGAAGACCCCGCCCGCGGCGGAGCTCATCAAGAAGGCGGCTGGCCTTGCCAAGGGCTCGTCCACGCCCCACACGGTCAAGGTGGGCAAGCTCACCAAGGACCAGGTCCGCGAGATCGCCACCACGAAGCAGCCCGACCTGAACGCGAACGACATCGAGGCCGCCTCGAAGATCATCGCCGGCACCGCCCGTTCCATGGGCATCACGGTCGAGGACTGAGGGAGATAACAATGGCTACCAAGTCCAAGGCATTCCGCGCCGCTGCTGAGAAGATCGCGGCCGACACGTTCTACACCCCGACCGAGGCCGTCGCCCTCGCGAAGGAGACCGGCTCGAAGAAGTTCGACTCGACCGTCGAGGTCGCGCTGAAGCTCTCGGTCGACCCCCGTAAGGCCGACCAGATGGTCCGCGGCACGGTCATCCTGCCCCACGGCACGGGTAAGACCGCGCGCGTCATCGTCTTCGCCAACGGCCCCGCGGCCGAGGCGGCTCTGGCCGCCGGCGCCGATGAGGTCGGTGGCACCGACCTCATCGAGAAGGTCGCCGCCGGCTACACGTCGTTCGACGCCGCCGTCGCCACGCCCGAGCTCATGGGCCAGGTCGGTCGCCTCGGTAAGGTCCTCGGACCCCGCGGCCTCATGCCGAACCCCAAGACCGGCACCGTGACCCCCAACCCGGCCAAGGCCGTCGAGGAGATCAAGGGCGGAAAGATCGAGTTCCGCGTCGACAAGCACGCCAACGTGCACTTCGTCGTCGGCAAGGCGTCGTTCTCGGCCGAGCAGCTCGACGAGAACCTCAAGGTCGCTCTCGAGGAGATCGTCCGTCTGAAGCCCTCGAGCTCGAAGGGCCGTTACATCCAGAAGGGCGCCGTCTCGACCACCTTCGGTCCCGGCATCCCGCTGGACGTCAACGTCATCGCCTGACGTCTGCGTCACCCGGAAGCCCCGCCGCGCCTCGTGCCGGCGGGGCTTCCGCATGCCCCGCCCGAACGCGCGGCTCGCGCGCCCGCACCCGCACCGCCGAAGTGGCTCGCGCACCCACACCGCCGCAGCGGCGCCCGCACCCGCACCGCCGAAGTGGCTAGGCGCCCGCCCCCGCACCGCCGAAGTGGCTCGGCACGCGCCCCCGCACCGCCGCAGCGGCGCGCGCACCGCACCGCCGAAGTGGCTCGGCGCCCGCACTGCCCCACCGAAGGGCTTCACTCTCCGGGGCCTCCGAGTGTCCTCGGGCACCGTCCCCGTCCTCGGGCTCAACGGACCTCCATCGCCTGCCTATCGCGTCCGCGATCCCGCACGAACGTGCAACACAGCGTCATCCGGGAAGAGACCGGCGCGCGCCCGTGTTGTGCTGGAGGGCGCCGATCGCGCCACCCCCTCATCACATGTCTGGAACAGCTATGCCCCGTCGCCGTCTGACCGTCCTCGCCGCCACCCTGGGCCTGAGCGCCCTCGCGCTGACCGCCTGCAGCGGCGGTGCGACCTCCGGGGCCACCCCGGGGGCGGTATCCGAATACGGGCTCGTTTCCGACGGCACTCTGACCGTCGCCACCGAGGGCACCTACCGCCCGTTCTCATACCACGAAGGCGCGGGTGACCTCACCGGTTTCGACGTCGAGATCGCCCAGGCCGTCGCCGACAAACTCGGCCTCGAGGTGAAGTTCCAGGAGACCCAGTGGGATGCCATCTTCGCCGGCCTCGATGCGGGACGCTTCGACGTCATCGCCAACCAGGTGTCGATCAACCCCGAGCGTGAGCAGAAGTACACCTTCAGCACCCCGTACACCGTGTCGCGCGGCGTCGTCGTCACCGCCGACACCGACAGCTCGATCGCGAGCTTCGCCGACCTGTCGGGTAAGACCACTGCGCAGTCGCTGACGAGCAACTGGTACGAGCTGGCCACCGAGTCCGGCGCCCAGGTCGAAGCCGTCGAGGGCTGGGCGCAGGCGGTCGCCCTGCTCAAGCAGGGTCGCGTGGACGCCACGGTCAACGACCAGCTGACCTACCTCGACTACGAGAAGACGAACAGCCCGACCGGCCTGAAGATTGCCGCCGAGACCGAGGACACCTCTGAGAGCGCGTTCGCTTTCAAGAAGGGTCAGGACGCCCTCGCCCAGGCCGTCGACGGCGCCCTCGAAGAACTCCGCACCGACGGCACGCTCGCGGAGATCAGCGAGAAGTACTTCGGCGCAGACGTCACGCAGTAACGACCCGCTGTAAAGCCCCGCGGATCGACCGTCTCCCGCCCCTAGCGTGGGAACCGGTCGGTCCGCGTCCGCGTGTGCGCGGGCGCCCGCGGGCAGAATCCGGGCACATGGCCCGCAGGAGGAAGGAGGCCCATGAACGACATCTGGACGCTGATGCTCGACTCGTTCTGGCCGATGGTTCTGGCGGGTCTGCGGGGCACCATCCCGCTGTCGCTGGCCTCGTTCGCGATCGGTCTCGTCATCGCGCTGTTCATGGCGTTGCTGCGCCTGTCGCCCAACATCGTGTTGTCGGGAATCGCCCGGTTCTACATCTCGATCATCCGTGGCACACCGCTGTTGGTGCAGTTGTTCGTGATCTTCTACGGCCTGCCGTCGCTGAACATCACGATCGACCCCTTTCCTGCGGCGGTCATCGCGTTCTCGCTCAACGTGGGCGGATACGCCGCGGAGGTCATCCGCGCGGCGATCCTCTCGGTCCCCCGTGGACAGTGGGAGGCGGCTCACACCGTGGGCCTTTCGCCCGCAAAGACGCTGACGCGCATCATCCTGCCGCAGGCGGCGCGGGTGTCGGTGCCGCCGCTGTCGAACACGTTCATCTCGCTGGTGAAGGACAGCTCGCTGGCATCCCTCATCCTGGTCTCGGAACTGTTCCGCCAGGCCCAGAACATCGCCGCGTTCTCGTATGAGTTCATGGCCGTGTATCTGGAGGCGGCGCTCATCTACTGGCTGTTCTGCCTGGTGCTGTCCTTCGGGCAGAACGCCCTCGAGAAGAGGTTGGACCGCCATGTCGCCCACTGAGAACCCTCTGCTGCAGGTCACCGGGCTCGAGAAGAGCTTCGGGACGAACAAGGTGCTCGCCGGCGTCGATCTCGAGGTCCGCCGCGGCGACGTCCTCGTCTTGATCGGACCGTCGGGGTCGGGCAAGACGACCGTGCTCCGCTGCCTGAACGGCTTGGAGACCCCGGATGCCGGAGTGGTGGCGTTCGCGGGAGGGCCGAGCGTCGACTTCGCGGCGAAGGTGACCAAAGCCGATCGGACGGCGCTCCGAGATCGCTCGGCGATGGTGTTCCAGCACCACAACCTGTTCCCGCACCTGACCGTGATCCAGAACGTCATGGAGGGGCCGGTGCAGGCTCACCGCGTACCCCGGGCCGAGGCGATGGAGCGGGCCGAAAGGCTGTTGGCCCGCGTCGGACTGTCGGAGAAGCGCGACGCCTACCCGTCCGAGCTGTCGGGGGGCCAGCAGCAGCGGGTGGGGATCGTGCGCGCGCTCGCGCTCGAGCCGCAGCTGCTCTTGTTCGACGAGCCCACCAGCGCCCTCGACCCCGAGCTGGTCGGGGAGGTGCTGACCGTGCTGCGCGAACTCGCGAACGAGGGGTGGACGATGGTCATCGTCACGCACGAACTCGGTTTCGCCCGCGAGGTCGCCGACGAGGTGCTGTTCTTCGACGAGGGTGTGATCGTCGAGCGCGGTGCGCCGTCGGAGCTGCTGCGACAGCCGAAGAAGGAGCGCACGCGGCGCTTCCTCAACCGACTGCTGCGTCCCCTCGACGGTCCCGATCCCGCGTCGGACGACACCGCGTAGCACCCGGCGCGGAGTAGCGTCGAAGCATGCGACGCCTCGAGAGTCTGCTCGGAATCGACACCCCGGTGGTGCTCGGGCCGTTCGGCGGACTCTCGTCCGTCGCGCTGACCGCGGCGGTCAGCGACGGCGGCGGTCTCGGGTCGTTCGGGCTTTACGGCTATACGCCCGCGCGCATTCACGACACGGTCGCCGCGCTGCGCTCGGCCACTTCGGGTCGTATCGCCGTGAACCTCTGGTGGCCCCGCGGAGACGAGGTCACGCCCGCCGACATCGACATCGTCCCCTTCCTCCGCGCCGCCGACCCGCTCTTCGCGGCCGCCGGCATCACGCCGCCCGCACCCCCGGCATCCTTCATGCCGACGGTCGTCGACCAGCTGGACGCGGTCTTCGAGGCGCGCCCCGACGTGCTGAGCGTCGTCTTCGGGGTTCCGGATGCCGACACCCTGGCCCGCGCCGAGGCAAAGGGCATTCGCGTCATCGGCACGGCCACGTCGGTCGCCGAAGCGATGGCGCTCGAGGCCGCCGGCGTCGACGCCGTCGTCGCCACGGGAACGGAAGCGGGGGGACATCGGGTGTCGTTCCTCCGCGACCCCGCGCACTCGCTCGTCGGCACTTTCGCGCTGGTGCCCCAGGTCGTCGACGCCGTCGACATCCCGGTCATCGCGGCGGGCGGCATTGCCGACCGTCGGGGCGTCGCGGCGGCGTTCGCGCTGGGAGCCGAGGGCGTCCAGGTCGGCACCGCGTTCCTGCGCACCCGGCAGTCCGCCGCGACGGACGGCCACCGGGCGGCGATCGCCGCGGCCGCCGACACGGACACGGTCTTGACGCGGGCGATGAGCGGACGGCTGGCTCGTGGCATCCCGAACCGGGCGATGCGCGAGCTCGAGGCATCGGGCATGATCGCTCCGTTCCCCGCGCAGAACTGGCTCACCGGGGTGTTCCGTGCCGCGGCGGCCGCGTCGGGCGACGCCGAGCTGGTGTCGCTGTGGGCCGGGCAGGCGGCGGCGCTCGCGCGTCTCGACGACGCCGCGGAAGTCCTCGCGGAACTGCGCGCCGGGCTTCCCGGCTGACACCGGCGGCACGGCGTGCCGTGCCGCTTCGCTCAGGCGGTGGCGCGGATCTCGAAGCCGTCGGGAGGCGTCTCGGAGCTCTCGGCCGTGTCGACGCCGTCCACCCGCGCGGACGGAGGGCCCTGATGCGCCCACGCGAGGACGGTGTCGACGGTCGCCGCGTCTCCCGCGATGAGCGCCTCGACCGTCCCCTCGCGGCGGTTGCGCACCCAGCCCCTTGCGCCCGCGCGCTGCGCTGCGGCCTCCAGCGCATAGCGGAAGCCGACGCCCTGCACCCGCCCGTGCACCATGATCATCACCGTTCGCATGGGCTCATTCTCGCCGACGGACTCGCGGTCGGGCGCGCGGCCGACGGGGAAGGGCGCGGTGGGGCGGGCGACGTGCACCGCGGGAGCCGAATCGCGCCCCGAGTCCCATGGCGTCGCAACGATTCAGTGCGACAGCACGAGCGAGAGAGCGATGGCGAACATCACCACGGCGATGATCGCGTCGAGGAGGCGCCACGCCCGCGGGGTGTCGAGCCACCGGCCGAGGTAGCGCGCGCCGAATCCCAGCGCCGAGAACCACGCGAGGCTCGCGATGCAGGCGCCGATCGCGAACGCCCAGCGGCCTTCGCCGTGAGTGGATGCCACGGAGCCGAGCAGGAAGACGGTGTCGAGGTACACGTGCGGATTGAGCCACGTGAGCGCGAGGCACGTCAGCACGGTGGCGGTCACCGTCGTTCGGGTGCGCAGGGCGGTGCCGCCGGCATCGGTCCTCGCGGGCGTCGCCGTGCCCACCCGCAGGGTCTCGCCGCTGGGCCGCACGGCTCGCCGAGCCGCGAGCACGCCGTAGCCGACGAGGAACGCCGCTCCCGCCCAGCGAGCGACCACGATCAGCCACGGGACGACCTGCAGCACGAGTCCGATCCCCGAGACGCCGAGCAGGATCAGCACGGCATCGGAGATCGCGCACACCGCGACGACGGGGAGCAGGTGCTCGCGACGGACGCCCTGCCGCAGCACGAACAGGTTCTGGGCGCCGATGGCCACGATGAGCGAGAGACCGAGGCCGAGACCGGCGAGCAGGGGAGTGAGCACGTTTCGACGCTAAGGCGGTGATGCACACAAGACCAG
The DNA here is from genome assembly GCF_014192415.1 of Microbacterium proteolyticum. Classification (GTDB taxonomy): domain Bacteria; phylum Actinomycetota; class Actinomycetes; order Actinomycetales; family Microbacteriaceae; genus Microbacterium; species Microbacterium proteolyticum. The sequence continues at coordinate 459,127 of NZ_JACHXY010000003.1, read as the reverse complement.
CTCAAGATTCTTCAGGACCATTAGCATCGCTTCATGAACGTCCCGCTCGACCTCGCCCGCACTCTCGCCGTCGTGGTGGAGGAAGGGACACTGGATGCCGCCGCCCGTCGCCTGCACATCACTCCCTCCGCGGTGAGCCAGCGCGTCCGTGCCCTCGAAGACCAGCTGGGGCGGGTCGTGCTCGTCCGCTCGAAGCCCGTGCGCACCACCGAGGCGGGGGATGCGATCGTCCGGCTCGCTCGCCAGCTCTCCCTGCTGGAGCACGACGCGCTCGCCGCGATGGGGGCGGAGGGTGGTGCCGTGGCATCCGTGCCTCTCGCGGTGAACGCCGACTCGCTGGCCACCTGGTTCCTGCCGCCGCTGGCCCGCGTCGCCGCGCGCCGCGCCGTCGTGTTCGACCTGCATCGGGACGATCAGGACTTCACGGCGGGGCTTCTGGAATCGGGCACGGTGATGGCCGCCGTCACCTCGCGCGAGGCCCCGGTCGCCGGGTGTCGCGTGCGGCGGCTGGGGGTGCTGCGCTATGAGGCGGTGGCTGCGGCGGGCTTCGCAGCGCGGTGGTTCCCCTCCGGTGCACACTCACAGGCTCTGAGCGCGGCGCCGGTGGTCGACTTCGACCGACGCGACGACCTTCAGTCCCGGTGGCTCGCTCGTCGGGGTGTGGCCGCTGCGGGTCCTCCACGGCACCGGGTGCCGGCATCCCAGGACTTCGCCACCGCGATCGAACTGGGGCTGGGGTGGGGGCTGCTGCCGGGCTTCCAGTCCGCGGCGGGCCTCGCGGCGGGTGCGCTCGTGCGCTTGGGCGAGGATCCCGTCGACGTGCCGCTGTTCTGGCAGCAGTGGAACCTCACTTCGCCGCTGCTCGACGACATCGCCGACGAGATCGTCGGCGAGGGGCGCCGCGTACTCGCGGCGTGAGGTCAGTCGTCGCTGACCCGCAGCACGATCTTGCCGCGGGTGTGCCCGCGTTCGAGCTCGGTGTGGGCTGCGGCCGCCTCGGCAAGGTCGAACACGCGGTCGACGTAGACCCGCACGGCGCCGGAATCCAGCAGGCGTGCGATGGTCGAGAGAGCACTGCCGTCGGGGATCGTCTTGTAATCGGTGCAGCGGATGCCGCGAGCAGCCGCCGCCTCGCGGAACCCGGGCCATGCGCCGGTCGGAACTTCGATCAGCAGCCCGCCCGGGCGGAGGACCTCGAGCGAGCGGGTTCCGGTGTCGTCGGAGACGTCGCCGATGAGGTCGATGACGACGTCGACGTCGTCCAGCACGTCTTCGAACCGCGTCGAGGTGTAGTCGACCACCTCCGCGGCGCCGAGCTCACGCAGCCACGCGAGATTGCGCGGCGACCCGGTGGCGATGACGTGCGCGCCGAAGTACGCGGCGAACTGCACGGCGAAGTGCCCCACTCCGCCGCCGCCCGCGTGGATGAGGATGCGCTGCCCCTGATGGGCGAGGGCCGTCTCGACGACGAGCCCCCACGCGGTGAGCGCGGCGACCGGCACCCCTGCGGCTTCGACGTGCGAGAGGGAGACAGGCTTGCGTGCCAGCGACAGGGTCGGCACGACCACGTACTCGGCGTAGGTGCCCGCCGTGCGGGGGACGGCGGCCATGCCGTACACCTCCGTCCCGACCGGGAACGGGTGCGCGTCGAAGGGTGCCCGCACGACGACACCGCTGACGTCGAGCCCGAGCACCGCGGGCCAGGCGTCGATGGATGCCGACATCCCACGTCCCGCCCGCGTCTTGGCGTCGATCGGGTTGATACCCGCCGCGACCACTCGCACGAGCACCTCGCTCAGCACCGGCTGCGGCACCGCGGTCTCGGCGATGCGCAGCACGTCGGCGGCGCCGGGCGCGTCGTAGACCACCGAACGCATCGTCTCGGGCACCGCGGGAGCGGGGCGAAGGGCGGTCTCGGGACGCGTCGATCGGAATCTCATCGGGCGCTCTCTCTCGCGGGATAGTCGCAGCCGAGGCGGCTCCGCCCCGACCATCACAGTCAAGCGCGTCATTGTCTCGACGGTGTTTCGCGGCCGTCACCGTGTCGCGAAGCCCGCGCCGGGTGGCATCCCGTCTGTGCGGGTGCGGGGATTCGAGCGCGGCGAGAAACGCGGCCTGCTCGGAGAAACGCCTCGTCGCGCGGTTTCTCGCCGCGAACCGCGTTTCTCGCGCGACTATTGCGGCCATCGCGCGCTCGCCCGGGCCACATGCGGGGCCGACGCCGCCGAGCCGTCAGTCCCGAGCCGGTACCTCGCCCACCGCGAGCGCGTGCAACAGCGTCGAGAGGTGGCGGATGTCGTCGATCGACCAATCGGCGATCGCCTCGAAGAGCCGGCTCTCGTGCGGCGCGCGGGCGTCGGCGAGCCGGCGATGACCGACCTCGGTGACGGCGATGAGGCGCGAGCGGCCGTCGTTGGGATCGGGGGTGCGGGTGACGAGCCCGAGCTCCTCGAGCTCGGTGATCGATCGGCTGAGGAAGCCCTTGTCGGCCGCCAGGCGCTCGGCCAGGGCCGAGAGGGTCAGCGGTCCGAACCGGCTCACGACGGAGAGCGCCTTGAAGGTGGCCGGGAGCATTCCGGGGCTCACGCGTTCCGCCGCCTCGGAGACGAAGCGGCGGAACACGGTCATGAGCTCCGAGAACGACGATTCCAGGGCCTGCACGGCCACTCGGCGGTCATCGGTCACGTCGCTCGTCACGTCAGCCATCCTCTCCCATCTCGGCGCCGCGGTGGGTGCGGCGGGAGCCGGCGGCATCCCGGGTTCGCCCCGAACCGGTGGCGGAGAGGGCGCCGCCGTCGGCGCGGGAGTCGGCCGCGGCATCCAGGGTCCGCACCGAACCGGTCGCGGAGAGGGTCGCCATGGCGGCGGGGACGGAGACGGTGGCGAGATCGGCTTCGCTGGCCGCCACGCGCTCGCTGGTGGTCATGCGGGTCAGCGGCCGGTTCGGCAGGAACAGGATGGCGATCAGGCTCACCACGGCGACCGGCACCGCGATGAGGAACGAGTGCGCGATCGACTGCGCGTAGATGTCCTCGACGATGACGCGGACGCTCTCGGGCAGCGCCGACACCTGCGGGATCGTTCCCGACTGCAGCGACTGGGCCACGGTGGCGCCGTTCGCGCCCAGACCCATGATCGCTGCCTGCAGGTCTGCGGCTCGATCGGTGAACAGGGTCGTGGCCATACTGGCGAGTGCTGCGCCCATGACCGAGACGCCGATCGTGCCACCGAGGCTGCGGAAGAACGTCACCCCTGAGCTTGCGGCTCCCATCTGCGCCGGGTCGGCGGTGTTCTGCACGATGAGCACGAGGTTCTGCATCGTCATGCCGACGCCCGCGCCGAGGAAGAACATGTACAGCGAGACCAGGGCGAAGTTGGTGTCGTAGTGGATGGTCGACAGTAGGAACGATCCCGCGATCAGCAGTACTCCACCGGCGATGAGGAACGGCTTCCAGCGGCCGAAGCGCGAGATGAGCGCGCCGACGACGATGGATGCCACGAGCAGGCCGCCGATCATCGGGATGGTCATGACGCCGGCCTCGGTGGGCGTGGCACCGCGAGCCATCTGCATGTACTGGCTGAGGAAGACCGACGTGCCGAACATCGCCAGTCCCGTCGCGATCGAGGCAATGGTGGCGAGGGTGAAGGTCGCGTCGCGGAACAGGGTGAGCGGAACCAGCGGCTCGGAGGAGCGCAGCTCGACGACGATGAAGAGGACCGCCGCCAGCACGGCACCGCCGACCATGAGCGCGGTCTCGAGGCTCGCCCAGTCGAAGGTGGTGCCGGCGTTCGTCACCCAGATCAGCAGCAGCGACACCGCGGTCGACAGCAGCACGATGCCGACGTAGTCGATCTTCACCTTGCGCTTCGCGCGGACCGGCAGGTGGAGCGTGCGCTGCTGGATGAGCAGGGCGGCGACGGCGAAGGGGAGGGCGACGAAGAAGTTCCAGCGCCAGCCGAACGCGTCGGTGATGACGCCGCCGAGAAGCGGACCGCCCACGGTCGCAACGGCCATGACGGCGCCGAAGAGGCCCATGTAGCGGCCGCGCTCGCGGGGGCTGATGATGTCGGCCATGATCACCTGGCTGAGGGCGGCGAGACCGCCGGCGCCGAGTCCCTGCACCGCACGGAAGGCGATGAGCATCTCGGTGTTCTGCGAGAACCCGGCGGCGGCGGTGGCCAGCACGAAGATGGCGATCGCGACCTGGATCAACACCTTGCGGTCGAACAGGTCGGCGAGCTTGCCCCAGATGGGGGTGGAGATGGCGGTGGTGAGGAGGGTCGCGGTGATGACCCAGGTGTAGGCGTTCTGGTCGCCCGACAGGTCGTGCACGATGACCGGCAGCGACGTCGAGACGACGGTCGAGGCGAGCATCGACACGAAGGTGCCGAGCAGAAGCCCGATGAGGGCCGGGAGCACACGCCGCGGGGCGGCGGTCTCGGGGGAAACGGTTGTCATGCGGAACTCCACGTGGGGGACGGATGCCGCGACGACGATGGCGCGATTAGTTGACTGGTGTCAACGATACCCCTGATGCTTGACCTGAATCAACTATTAATCGAGAAGCGCGAGTGCGCGGTACCTCTCCGTGGGCTCCGGACGCACGGGCTCAGGGCGCGGTTGGCGCGCCTGCATCGTGCGGCGGTAGAGCTCGTCGATGAGCGACGTCGCCAGGTTCACGAGTTTGCCGATCTCGCGCTCGTCGCGGTCGATCCATTGGCAGCGGGGTTCGTCGTGCAGGGGGACGAAGCCGTCGTGCTGCTCCCATGCCACGAGGGTGCGCTCGGCGCCGAGCACGTGCTGCTGCCACCAGATCTGCCGCATGTAGGTGCGGGGGATCGAGCGCCACGCCTTGTTGGTGGTCTTGATCTCGGCGAGGACCACGCGTCCTTCGCTGTCGACGACGACGCCGTCGGGGGTAGCGAGGTGACGCTTCTCAACGACCGCGTGGTATAACGCGGAGGAGGGGCGGATGCCGTGCGTCGCCGCGACCCAGGCGGCGATCTCGGGCTCGCGCCGACGGCCGTGGGCGGTGAAGGCGTTGCCCGAGAAGCTCGAGCCCAGGAGCTTGGCATCCGCCGCCCGGGAGATCGCGTTCGGGCTGGTCAGGGTCGCCACATCGGTGGCGGTGATCCCGCGGGATCGCGCGCGGATCCAGGCCACTCGATCGCGGGAGTCGGCGACGATCCGTGCGTCGAGGTCGGCGCTTCGGGACGCGACGAACTCGGGGGACATGCGTTCGACCCTAACCCCGCTCGCGCGTGGACCGGATGCGAATCTCGGCGCGTCGGCATCCGGGGTCTTGTGATGCAGGTAAGGGGGACCTAAGTTGATGGGCATGACTCCGGATGCCGCTTCGCTGCGCCGCCCCGACGGCGGTCGCTGGTGCGATCTCGAGGGTGCGGTGCTGCTCGGCGGCGACGCGCGGAACCTCCCCGAGATGCGGCGCATCGCCGCCGCCCTCTCGCCCGCAGCTCATGTGACGGTGCTGGTGGAGGTGTGCGGATCCGACCAGGTCGGCGTCATCGACGCCCGCGAGGGGCGGGTGAGCTGGCTCGATCGGTCTCTCGACGGCGGGTTGCGCCCGCGTGGCGAGCGTCTCGCGCAGGCGATCCACGCCTGGTGCGCGGAGTGGGCCTGCGGCGACGACCCCGTCTGCACGGTCTGGCTGGGCGCCCGCACGCCCTCGCGCATCGTGCGCATGACCCGCGCCCTGCTGCCCGAGCCGCGCGTCTCCTGACGCGGGGGAGCCCGGCCCGCCGCCGCGGAGGCGGCGTGCGTCGGTCGGGCGAGGCGGGGGCGAGCGAGGCCGGGCGGGGTGGGGCGGCGCCCGGTTTGGCGACGGGCGCGACGGTCGGGTACACTAGAGCCCAAGCCAAAGACCGTCGGTTATCGGAGTGCTCGCATTCCGGTCGAAGCGTCTGCTGAGAAGCAGAGAACCTACGCAGGTCACATGAACTCCTCCCGAGAGGGAATCCGAGCTCCGTGCGCCTGCGCCGGAGCTCTTCTTTTTGCCCAGACCCGGTGTCTTCGGCTGGCGCCCCGTCATCGCGGAGCGCCTCGTACACACAAGGAGTGGCCATGGCGCAGAAGGATGCATCGGTCGCCGAGCTCACGAAGAACTTCGAGAACTCGACCGCCGTTCTGCTGACCGAGTACCGCGGTCTGACGGTTGCCCAGCTCAAGCAGCTGCGCAACGACATCCGTCAGGACGCGGATTACGCCGTGGTGAAGAACACGCTGACCAAGATCGCCGCGTCCAACGCGGGGGTCACGGGACTGGACGACGAGCTCAAGGGCCCGTCTGCCATCGCGTTCGTGCACGGCGACCCCGTCGCCGTCGCGAAGAGCCTGCGTAACTTCGCCAAGGCTAACCCTCAGCTCGTGGTGAAGGGCGGCTACTTCGATGGCGCCGCTCTGACCGCGGATGAGGTCAACAAGCTCGCCGATCTCGAAAGCCGTGAAGTCCTGCTGGCGAAGCTCGCCGGTGCGATGAAGGCGACGATGACCAAGGCGGCATACGTCTTCCAGGCGCTTCCGTCGAAGGCCGTTCGCACGGTCGACGCGCTGCGCGAGAAGCAGGACACCGCGGCCTGACCCGGCCCGGCTGATTAACCCGATCAAGGAGATACAACATGGCTAAGCTCAGCACCGAAGAGCTGCTCGACGCGTTCAAGGAGCTCACGCTCATCGAGCTGTCCGAGTTCGTCAAGGCGTTCGAGGAGACCTTCGACGTCACCGCTGCCGCCCCCGTGGCCGTGGCCGGCCCCGCCGCCGGTGGCGCTGCCCCCGCCGAAGAGGTCGAGGAGAAGGACTCGTTCGACGTCGTCCTCGAGGCCGCCGGTGACAAGAAGATCCAGGTCATCAAGGTCGTCCGCGAGCTCACCTCGCTCGGCCTCGGCGAGGCCAAGGCCGTCGTCGACGGTGCTCCCAAGGCCGTGCTCGAGGGCGCGAACAAGGAGACCGCCGAGAAGGCCAAGGAGGCGCTCGAGGGTGCCGGCGCCACGGTGACCCTGAAGTAATCACGCTTCATGCGGTCGCGGTAACGCGATACACGAAGACCCGGATGCCACTGGCATCCGGGTCTTCGTCGTTTCCGGCGGGGGCGTCGACGCCGAGGCGAGTCGGCGCCGGGTGACCTCCAGGCCGGGGGCACGGCACATCCGGGTCTCCTGGGCGGCAGGTCGGGGGCACGGCATCCGGATCTCCCGGGCGGCACGCGCAGCGTGAAACCCGGTTTCACCGGTCGAGGGACCGATGTTCACCAGATCGAAACGTTGAAGCCTGGGAAAACCGTATGCCCATCGTTTACGGTCGTTGAGAACCCCCGTCGATCCCCCCATCCGACGTCGATCGTTCGCGCGTCGGTACCTGGAGACTCATGCCCAACGCTGCCTCGCGCGTACCCGCGCGCCGCTTCACGACCGCGCTGAGCGCCGCCCTCGGCGCCGCACTGCTCGGTTCCGCCCTCGTTCCGCTCCCGGCCTTCGCCGCAGACGGCCCCCGGGTGGTGATCAACGAGGCCTACCTGAAGGGCGGCAGCGCCGACGCATTCTTCAACCAGAAGTTCGTCGAGCTCTACAACGCCGGTGACACCCCGCAGGACCTCAGCGGATGGTCGTTGCAGTACCGCTCGGCGGGCAGCGCAGATGCTCCGACGGGTGCGAACACGCAGCGGTTGAGCGGGTCCATCGTCCCCGGTGGCTACTACCTCATCGGCCTGCCCGGCAACAACAACGGCGCCAACGGAGCGACGCTTCCGACGGCGGACGTCATCAGCGGGGGCCTGAACCCCTCGGGTACGAACGGTCAGCTGTTCCTCGCCAACGTCACCGAGCCCGTCGCCCTGCCCGCCGGGTCCGTCGCCGACAGTCGCGTCGTCGACTTCCTGGGGTACGGCAGTGCGGCCAGCTTCGAGACGCAGGCGGCGACCGTCGAGGGCCCGAACGGAACCGCGAACGCGCTCTCTCGCACGGGCTTCGTCGACACGAACGACAACTCCCTCGACTTCACGAACACCACCACCGTGACGCCGCAGGGCTCGGGAGGCGCGGTCGCACCCACGCCCACGCCGACCGCGACGGCCACCCCCACTGCCACGCCGACGCCCGCGCCGACCGTCACCCCCGGCGCGGTCACGCCGATCCGCGACATCCAGGGCACCGGAGCGACGACCCCCCTCGCGGGCACCACCGTCACCACGCGCGGGATCGTCACCGCCGCCTACGCGACCGGCGGATACAACGGATTCTTCATCCAGACCCCCGGCACGGGCGGCTCGCTCGACCCGGCCACCCGCACCGCATCCGACGCCGTGTTCGTCTACGGCTCCGACGCCGCGCAGCGGGTGTCGATCGGCCAGCACGTCGAGGTCACGGGCACGGCGAACGAGTTCGCCGGGCAGACGCAGATCACCGTCGACGCAGCCTCCGTCAGCATCCTCACGGAGCAGGCCGCCGCCGTGGAGCCCGCGCTGATCACGTGGCCGAAGACCGACGAGGAGCGCGAGCGCTTCGAGGGCATGCTCCTCGCCCCGCAGGGCGACTTCACCGTCACCAACACCTACTCGACCAACCAGTACGCCGAGGTCGGCCTCGCCGCCGGCACGACGCCACTGCGCACGCCCACCGACGTGGCACGCCCCGACACCCCGGCCTACGTCGCCGCCGTTGCCGACAACAACGCCCGCGCGGTCGTGCTCGACGACGGCGCGTCGATCAACTTCTTGAACGACGCCAACAAGGGCATCCCCCTGCCGTACGTGTCGCTCACCGAGCCGGTGCGCGTCGGGGCCGCGGTGTCGTTCGAGACGCCCGTCATCCTGGACTTCCGCAACAACGCGTGGAAGTTCCAGCCGACGCAGCAGCTGACCGTCGACAACGCCGGTGACGTGCAGCCGGCGATGTTCGAGAACGATCGCACCGAGGCCCCCGAGGCCGTCGGCGGCAACGTCAAGATCTCCAGCTTCAACGTGCTCAACTACTTCACGACGACAGCCGAGAGCGTGGGGTGCACCTCGACGTACAAGGACCGTGAGGGCAACCCCGTCACGGCCGACACGTGCCCGGCGCCCGGTCCCCGCGGAGCGGCGAACGACGCCAACCTGCAGCGCCAGCAGGACAAGATCGTCGCCGCCGTCAACGGACTCGGCGCCGACGTCGTCTCGCTCGAGGAGATCGAGAACTCCGCCGCGTTCGGCAAGAACCGGGATGCCGCACTGTCGACCCTCGTCGACGCGCTGAACGCGGCCCTGGGCTCGGCGCAGTGGGCCTTCGTCCCGTCGCCGGCCGTCCTCCCGGCATCCGAAGACGTCATCCGCACGGCGTTCATCTACAAGAAGGACGTGGTCGCGCCCTCGGGCGACAGCGTCATCCTCGACGACCCGGCGTTCCGTAACGCCCGTCAGCCGCTCGCGCAGGCCTTCGCCCCGGTGGAGACTCCGGATGCCAAGATCCTCGCGATCGTGAACCACTTCAAGTCCAAGGGCGACAGTCGCCCCGCGGCCACCGGCGACAACGCCAACGGCATCCAGGGTGCCTTCAACGGCGACCGCGTGCGTCAGGCGGAGGCCCTCGGGAACTTCGCGAAGACCCGCTCGGCCGAGGTCGGCACCGACGACGTGTTCCTGCTCGGCGACTTCAACGCCTACACGCAGGAGGACCCGATCGAGAAGCTCCGCTCGTTCGGCTTCGAGCCGCTCGAGGCGGGCACGGGCAAATACTCGTACTCGTTCAGCGGTCAGTCGGGCTCCCTCGACCACGTGCTGGCCTCGCCGTCGGCTCGCGAACTGGTCACCGGCACCGACATCTGGAACATCAACGCCGTCGAGGCGCTCGCCCTGGAGTACAGCCGCTTCAACTACAACGTACGGAACTTCTACGAAGCCACGCCGTATCGCTCCAGCGACCACGACCCCGTGATCGTGGGCCTCGACCTCGGCGCCCCGACGACGGACATCACCCTGCTCGGCATCAACGACTTCCACGGCCGTATCGACGCCAACACGGTGAAGTTCGCCGGCACCATCGAGCGGTTGCGCGCGGAAGCCGGTGAGGACAACACGCTGTTCCTCTCCAACGGCGACAACATCGGCGCCTCGCTCTTCGCCTCGGCGTACTTCGACGACGAGCCGACCATCGAGGTGCTGAACGCGCTCGAGCTCGCGGCATCCGCCACGGGAAACCACGAGTTCGACAAGGGCGCGGGCGACCTCACGGGTCGGGTCTCCGACTCCGCTGACTTCCCGTACCTCGCCGCGAACGTCTACAAGGACGGGCAGCCGCTGCTCGACGAGTACGCGATCTTCGAGGTCGACGGGGTGCGCGTGGGCGTCATCGGTGCCGTCACGCAGGAGACGTCTCAGCTCGTCTCTCCCGGCGGTATCGAGGGAATCGAGTTCCGGGAGCCCGTCGCCGAGGTGAACCGCGTCGTCGCCGAGATCGAGGACCAGGTCGACGTCATCGTGGCCGAGTACCACGAGGGCGCCGCCGAAGGCGACTCCACGAGCGAGACGATCGAGGAGGCCGTCGCCGCCGGCGGTGCTTTCGCCACCATCGTCAACGAGACGGATGCCGCGGTGGACGCGATCTTCACCGGTCACACCCACCAGAAGTACGCGTGGAACGCTCCGATCCCCGGCGCCGACGGTACGCGCCCGATCGTGCAGACCGGCAGCTACGGCGAGAACATCGGCGAGATCGTGCTGACCGTCGACAGCGAGAACGGCGACGTGGTCGACTACTCGGCCCGCAACGTCGCCCGCCTCGCCGCGGCGACCGTGCCGGACAACCCCGCGCAGACCGCCGCGAACAGCGCCGCTCTGGACAGCGAGCTGATCGCCACGTACCCGCGGGTCGCCGAGGTCGACCGCATCGTGAAGCTCGCCCGCGCCGAGGCCGACCGGGTCGGCGCCCAGCCGGTCGGATCGGTCACGGCCGACATCACCACCGCATTCCGCGGCGGCTCGTACGTCGACGGTGTCTACACCGGAGGCCAGCGCGACGACCGTTCGAAGCAGTCCGCGCTCGGTGGCCTGGTCGCCGACGCGCTGCGCGACACCCTCGCCGACCCCACCCGAGGCGGGGCGGAGATCGCCCTGGTCAACCCGGGCGGCCTGCGCGCCGAGCTCCTCTACGCCGGCGACGGGGTCATCACACTGGCCGAGGCCAATGCCGTGCTGCCGTTCGTGAACAATCTGTGGACCACGACCCTCACCGGCGACCAGCTGCGCCGAGCCCTGGAACAGCAGTGGGGCGACACCGCCGGTCGCGACCGCGACCTGGCCCTCGGCGTGTCCGAGAACGTCCGGGTGACCTACGACGTCTCGCGCGGTGCCGGTCAACGCATCACCGGCATCTGGATCGACGGGGTGGCCGTCGACCCGGCGGCGCAGTACCGTGTCGGCTCGTTCAGCTTCCTGCTGCAGGGCGGCGACGCGTTCTCCGTGCTCGGCCAGGGGGCGGATACACGGGACTCCGGCCTCATCGACCGCGACGGGTGGATCGACTACCTGGAGGCCAACCCCGGCCTCACCCCCGACTTCACCGCCCGCGCGGTGCAGGTCTCGGGCGCATCCGCCGAGGTCGTGCCCGGCGGCGACGTCACGCTCGCCGTCTCGAACCTCGACCTCACCTCGCTCGGTGCGCCGGCGAACACGTCGCTGGCCGCGGCGTGGGCTTCGGGTGCGCAGGGTCAACCGGTCGAGTTCCCCGTCGTGAACGGGGCGGCGGCGGTCACCGTCGGCGTCCCGGCTGATGCCGCAGGGGTGCTCTCGCTACAGCTCACCGCGCAGCCCAGCGGCACCGACGTGACGGTGCCGGTCCAGGTCGGTGTCCTCGGCGGCGGTGACGGGACGGGCTCCGGCTCGGGCGTCGGCGCGGGCCAGGGCGGCAACGCGGGCCAGGGCGGGTCCCTCCCCACGACGGGTGCCGACTCGGGCTGGATGGGTGCCGGCGTGCTCACCGCGCTCGCGCTGCTCGGGCTCGGCGTGATCGCACGTCGTCGCTCGGTTCGCCAGAGCGGCTGACCCGTAACGACACGGAAGCCCCGGATGCCATGGCATCCGGGGCTTTCGTCGAGGATCGGGGCCCTGGATGCCATGGCATCCTGTGCCGCCGTGGTCTCACGCGGAGCGCGGGGGAGCGGTGGACGCGCGCACGACCAACCGCGTCTCGGCATCGGTGCGTCGTGGCGCCTCGCCGGTGCCCTCGATCATCGAGACGAGGATGCGCGTCGCTTCGATGCCCTGAGCGAGGGGGAACTGCTCGACGGTGGTGAGGGAGAACATCTCGGCGTAGTCGTGCCCGTCGATTCCGACGACGCTGAGTTCGGTCGGCACCGAGATGCCCATCCGTCGTGCCGCGATGATCACGCCGATCGCGACCTCGTCGCACGCGGCGACCACTCCCGTCGGGCGCGAGGCCGCATCGGCGAGGAACGAGGCCGCCGCGGCATAGGCGTCGGTGATGGTGAGGGTGGAGGGGACGTCGCGGATGCGCACGGCGAGACCGTGGTCGTTCATCGCGTTACGGTAGCCGATCGAGCGCTCGTCGACGTCTTTCGCCGGAGCATCGGAGCGGGGCGTACTGCCCACGAAGGCGATGTCGGTGTGACCGAGGGCGATCAGGTGCTGCGTGATGATGCGCGTGATGGCGATGTTGTCGAGCCCGAGCGTGGGGACGCCGGAGAGGGCGTTGCCGATGCTGACCACGGGCTTGCCGATGTTCGCCAGGCGTTCGAGATCGGCGTCGTCGGGCTCGAGGGCGACGGCGATGATGCCGTCGAAGCGCTTTCGCGCGAGGTACGTCGAGTACAGGCTCTCCCGATCGTTCGAGCCGGGTTCGGCGACGTACAGGGTGACGTCGTAGCCGAGCGGGATGAGGGTGCGCTCGACCCCCTCGACGATCGCCCCGAAGTACCACCGGTTCACCTTGGGCACGATCAGCGCGATTGTTCGCGTGCGGCCGGTGGCCAGGCTCACCGCGCTCGTCGAGGGGACGTATCCCAGGGATGCCGCCGCGTCGGCGACCCGTCGGCGGGTGCCGTCGGAGACGTACCCGCCGCCCGTGAGGGCGCGGCTGGCGGTCGACTTGGACACGCCTGCCAGACGTGCCACCTCAGCGATTCCGCTCATGCGTGGTCTTCCTCGTGATGGGTCGACGTCCGTGTCGACGTCGAGAAGAGTATCCAACATCCGAGAAAAGTGGAACCGGTTCCCGGGGCTCGTGCACCAGGTGGACCCCGTGAATTCGCCAGTTATCCGTTCGTGACCTGACGCTGGTTGCGAGTCTTGTGAATTGCCTCTACGGTTGCCTGGAATCGGTTCCTCACTGGATCCGGTGCACCACAGAACTCAAAGAGGAGAGACCACATGGGTATGTCACAGCGGACTCGCCTGCTGGCGCCCGTCGGGCTGCTGGCGGTCGGTGCGATCGCTCTCGCGGGCTGCGCCGAAGGCGACAGCGGCGGCACGAGCGGATCGAGCGGGGGCGCGACCACGGTCCGCATCTCCGGCGGAATCACCGGCACGGAGGCCGATGCGCTGAACGAGACGTTCGCGCAGTTCACGCAGGACACGGGCATCGAGGTCGTGTACACCGGCGACAAGAGCTTCGAGGGCAACATCGTCACGAAGGTGTCGGGTGGCGACGCCCCCGACATCGCCATCGTCCCGCAGCCGGGCCTGTTGAAGACCCTCATCGGCACCGGCGAGGTTCAGGCAGCCTCCGACGCCGTCTCGTCGAACGTCGACGAGTACTGGGGCGAGGACTGGAAGTCCTACGGCACCGAGGACGGCACGTTCTACTCCGCCCCGATGCTCGCCAACCTCAAGGGCTACGTGTGGTACTCGCCGGCGAAGTTCGCCGAGTGGGGTGTCGAGGTTCCCAAGACTCTCGACGAGCTCATGACGCTCACCGCGACCATCCAGCAGAAGACCGGCGCCGCCCCGTGGTGCGCCGGCTTCGCCTCCGACGCCGCTTCGGGCTGGCCCGGAACCGACTGGGTCGAAGACATGGTGCTGCGTCTCTCGGGCCCCGACGTCTACGACCAGTGGGTCGCCAACGAGGTCAAGTTCACCGACCCGCAGATCAAGGCGGCCTTCGACGCGGTGGGCGACATCCTCCTCAACCCGTCGTACGTCAACGCCGGCTTCGGCGACGTCAGCAGCATCAACTCGACCGCCTTCGCCGACGTCGCCGCCAAGGTCGCCGACGGCAGCTGCCCGATGACGCACCAGGCGTCGTTCCTCTCGGCCAACTTCCTGACGGTCACCAACGCTGCCGGTGAGACCCCGACGATCGCTCCCGATGGAGACGTCTACGCGTTCCTGACCCCGGGCGTCACCGAGGGCGAGCTCGCGGTCGAGGGTGGCGGCGAGTTCGTCGCGGCCTTCTCCGAGGACGAGAGCGTGCAGAAGGTCGTCGAGTACATGTCGTCGCCCGAGTTCGCCGACGCCCGCGTCAAGCTCGGCGGCGTCATCTCCGCCAACAAGGGCGCAGACCCCTCGCTCGCGTCCAGCGAGTTCCTCACCGAGGCGATGCAGACGCTGCAGGACCCGAACACCACCGTCCGCTTCGACGCATCCGACCTCATGCCGGCCACCGTCGGCTCGGGCTCGTTCTGGAAGGGCATGGTGAGCTGGATCGACGGCACGCCGACCGACCAGGTGCTCAGCGACATCCAGGCCGGTTACGACAACTAGTCGAAACCGACGAACCGATGGGCCGCCCGCGACGCGGGCGGCCCATACGGTCCATACTCGTAATCCGCCCCACGCACCACACGGGCACTCATCGATGAGCACGAAGGCGTGTTCGGGAGGGACGTCATGACCGATATCAAGAACGCGGAGACGACGCCGAAGGCGTCACCACCGCCGACTGGCCGGGGCAAGCCCGCGTCACGCGGTTCCGCGGCCACGCATCGCACCACGCTGCTCGTGGTCCTCGTGGGCCTCATCCTCGCGGTGGCCCTTTTCCTCTTCATGGTGACGCGGGCGCCGGTCGAGACCAGGCCGACCACGCTGGGCTTCTCGCTCAACAGCTTCTTCATCTGGCTCGGCGGACTGAGTCCGATCGCGCAGATCCCCCTCGTGCTCGTGGTGTTCGCTGCCGTGGTGGGCCTCCTGCTGCTGCTCATCGAGTACGCACCGCGCGCGGGCAAAGGCTACTTCTGGCTGCGGTTGGCGGCGTGCTTCGTCATCCCCGTCCTGGCCTTCATGCTCCTGCGGCCCTACCAGAACGCCGTCATCTACGTGCTCGGCATCGCGATCATCCTCGGCGCGATCCTCTTCTATGCCGACTACCGCTCCCGCCAGGGCGCGGGCTACCTGTTCCAGCTCATCCTGTTCGCCGCTCCGGCCGCGATCCTGCTGCTGCTCGGATTGGTGTACCCGGCGATCACGACCTTCTTCCAGTCGTTCTTCGACAAGACGGGAGAGAACTTCGTCGGTCTCGAGAACTACATCTGGACCTTCACGAACCCCGAGGGCTTCTGGTCGGTCATCAACACGCTCATCTGGGTCCTGCTCGCGCCGACGATCGCCACGGCCATCGGCCTGGCCTACGCCGTCTTCATCGACCGCGCGGCGGGGGAGAAGTACCTCAAGGTCCTGATCTTCATGCCCTTCGCGATCTCGTTCGTGGGCGCCGGCATCATCTGGAAGTTCGTCTACGACTTCCGCCAGGGCGATCAGATCGGCATCCTGAACGCCATCGTCACCTCCTTCGGGGGGCAACCGATCTCGTGGCTGTCGGCCGCGCCGTTGGTCAACACGCTGCTGCTGGTCGTCGTGTTCATCTGGAGCCAGACGGGGCTGGCGATGGTCATCCTGTCGGCGGCCATCAAGGCCGTCCCGCCGGAGCAGAACGAGGCCGCCGAACTCGACGGCGCGAGCGC
This sequence comes from Microbacterium proteolyticum, assembly GCF_014192415.1. Lineage (GTDB taxonomy): Bacteria > Actinomycetota > Actinomycetes > Actinomycetales > Microbacteriaceae > Microbacterium > Microbacterium proteolyticum. Next base: position 443,229 of record NZ_JACHXY010000003.1, on the reverse strand, counting down.
GTGGGAGCGGTTCATCAACGTCACCGTCCCCGGCATCCGCTCGTCGCTCATCGTGGTGCTCACCACCATCGCCATCGGTGCGTTGAAGATCTACGACATCGTCGCCGTGATGACCGGCGGTCGTAACGACTCGACCGTCCTCGCCTTCGAGATGGTCAACCAGCAGCAGCGCTTCCAGAGCTACGGGCACTCCGCGGCGCTGGCGGTCGTGCTGTTCGTCTTCGTGTTGCCGCTGATCATCTTCAACGTGCGCCAGATCCGGAAGCAGAGGGAAGTGCGATGACCACCTCCACCGTGGTGCTCGAACCCACCACCGACACCCGAACCGCCCGTCAGGTCGCCCGCGACACACGCAAGCACGAGGCCATGGCGCGCAGGCGCCTGACCTCCAAGGGCGCCACGATCGCGGCGATCGCGATCGCGTTCTTCTGGACGATCCCGACGTTCGGTCTGTTCCTGACGTCTTTCCGCCCCGGATCCGACACCCAGTCGACCGGTTGGTGGACGGTGTTCACCGATCCGTCGTTCACTCTGGAGAACTACCGCCTGGCGCTCACCTCCGGCGGCACGGCTCTGACGCTGGCCCAGTCGTTCCTGAACTCGCTGGCCATCACGATCCCCGTCGTGCTCTTCGCCCTCGCGATCGCTTCGCTCATCGCGTACGCCTTCGCGTGGATCGACTTCAAGGGCCGCAACTTCTTCTTCATCTTCATCTTCGCGCTGCAGATCGTGCCGCTGCAGATGGCCCTCGTGCCGCTGCTGAGTCTGTTCTCGCGAGGGTTGACGATCAATGAGGTCACGATCTTCCCGGGCTTCGACCTGCGCGGCGTGGAGCACAGCTTCGCCACCGTGTGGATCGCGCACGTGATCTTCGCGATGCCGCTGGCCATCTTCCTGCTGCACAACTTCATCGCCGAGATCCCCGCCGAGGTCATCGAGGCCGCGCGCGTGGACGGCGCCGGACACGGGCAGATCTTCTTCCGCCTGATCCTTCCGCTCGCAGCTCCTGCCCTGGCGTCTTTCGCGGTGCTGGAGTTCATCTGGGTGTGGAACGACCTTCTGGTGGCGACGATCTTCGCGCCATCGTCCTCTCTGCCATTGACGCAATCGCTCAACTCGCTGTCGGGTACGTGGGGCGACCAGTGGTTCCTGCAGTCCGCGGGAACGTTCATCTCGATCCTGGTTCCGCTGATCGTCTTCTTCCTGCTGCAGCGCTTCTTCGTGCGTGGCCTGCTGGCGGGCGCGACGAAGGGCTGAGCCCGACCACACGCCAAGGGCGCGGCATCCGAGGGGATGCCGCGCCCTTGGCGTTTCAGGTGTCGTTGCGGCGGTGCGGCGTGGGGAGACGCGATGTGCAGGGTGTGTCGCGGTGCCGTTGCCGTGGTGTGGTGCGGCCCTGAGAAACGCGATTGGCGGGGAGAAACGGCGTGACGAGGCGTTTCTTCCGCGGGAAGGCGTTTCTCGGTGGGGTGCGGGGGTGCCGGCGCGGGGTGGGCCACGGTGGGCGCGGGGGTAGCGCGGAGGGACGCGATGTGCGGGTGCGCCACGGTGCGTTGCGGCGGTGTGGCTCTGAGAAACGGGATCTGCGGGAAGAAACGGCGTGACGAGGCGTGTCCTCCACGGCAGGGCGTTTCTCGGTGGGGTGGCGTGGAGTGGTCGGGGCGCGGGATGCGAAGGCACTTCGGCCGAAGGCGGGCGGGGCGCCGGGCGGGGGATGCCGGGACGCGGGGCTAAGGCGCGCGGGGGCGGGCGGGTCAGGCGCTGCAGCCGAGGCGCGACTGGATGTCACGCATCGCGTCGATCTCGGCGGACTGCCCGCTGACGATCGTGCCGGCAACCTCTTTCACCCGCGGGTCGTCGCCGAGCTCGATGACGGCCTGCGCCATGGGGATCGCGCCCTGGTGGTGGCGGGTCATCAGGCCGAGGAAGAGGCAGTCGGCGGGCTGGCCCTGCAGGGTGCGGAGCTCGTCGAGCTCGGCATCCGAAGCCATTCCCATCTCGGTGAGCAATTGCTGCTGCGTGAGCGCCGCGGTGTCGCCGTGGCTGTGCTCTCCCGACGCTTCCATCCACGTCATGAGGGGCTGGCTCGACGCCTGCGGCAGGCCCCACTCCACCAGCCACCCGTACATCTCGCCGCGCTGGCCGGACTGCCCGGTCGCGATGTCGTACGACAGGGTGCGCAGCTCGTCGTCGTCGGTCTTGCGATAGATCTCCATCGCCATGAGCACCGCTTGCGTGTGATGCACCTGCATGTCGCGGGCGAAGCCCGCATCGGCCGAAGTCTCCGACGGGTGCGCGGGCGCGGCCGTCGCACCGAACGCCGTGAAGCGTCCGATCGCGAAGGCCACGGCCACGACCGCGAGGGCGACGACCGCGACGACGATCCAACGAACCGCGGGACGTGCCGACGGAGCGTCGTCGCTCACCCTCAGGCCTTGCCCGGTCCGTCGACCGCGCCGGAGCAGGAGGCGTTGGGCTCGGGGACGTTCTGGCTGCGCCAGAACTCGGTGAAGAAGTCCTTGATGCGCGGGTCGGCCGGGTCGTCGACCTTGAGCTGGTGGTTCCAGCCGCTGACCGCGACGGCGGTGTCCATGTCGGAGTAGGGCGAGAGGATCACGTAGCTGGAGGGCATGACGGCCTTCAGGGCGTCGATGCCGGCTTCGTCGACGCGCGCCGGGTCGTACGTGACCCAGATGGCGCCGTGCTCCATCGAGTGCACCGCGTTCTCGTTGACCTGGGGCTCGGTGTAGACGCCGCAGTTGAGCCAGTACGGGTTGTGGGGGCCGCCGGCGGGCGGGTTCTGCTCGTACGTCACCGTGCCCTGCACGTGGTCGGAGCGGTTCTCGAAGGTCTGAACGCCGCCGATCTCCTGGCCCGTGGAGTTGCCCGCCTCGTAGCTGGGGGCGGGGGCGGGGGCGAAGACGAAGGATGCCACGACCAAACCGATCACGGCGACGGATGCCACCGAGCCGACGACCCACCATACGAGCTTGCCGCGCTTACGACGCGCCATCTGCTTCTGGTACTCGGCCAGCTTCTCCTGGCGCTTCTGCTCGCGCTGCTGCTTGACGGTGAGGTCGATCTGAGCCTGCTTGGCGGGGTTGCCGCTCGCTCGCTTATCGGAGGGGGAGGTCATGCGCTGTGTTCTGTCTCTCTTCGGGGCGGGACACATCGGCGTCCGCCGACACGTCCAGCCTATTCGGGCGAATGGGCCTATGGCCTGGGAGGAACCCCCGAGCCGGGATGGTGGCGGGCGGGGGAGTCGCGATAGTATGACGAGGTCGAATCGATTCGAGGTTCGACGATCCCCCCACTTTCTCAGCCCGACAGCGTCGGGCTGTCCGGCGTGACGAAACGAAACCAGACGCGTGCTCGATACCTCCTCCCACCCCGTCATCACTCCCTCCACCGCGCCCGCGCGCCCCGCCCCCACCACCACCGGGGCCATCCGGACGCTGGGCAAGAACCCGGCCACCGCGCCGATCGTGCTGCACCCGGGCGACGCCATCCCGTCGTCGCGGCGCGTGCTGTACATCGTGCTGCTCGGCGCGCTCACCGCCCTCGGCCCGTTCACGATCGACCTGTATCTGCCGGCGTTCCCGGTGCTCGAGGCCGACTTCCAGACGACGGCCGCGGCCATCCAGCTCACCCTGACCGGCACGATGATCGGTTTCGCCCTCGGGCAGCTCATCGTCGGACCCCTCAGCGACAAGGTCGGGCGGCGACTGCCCCTGCTCTCGGTCACCGCGTTGCACGTGGCCGCCAGCATCTTCGCCGCGCTCGCGCCGACCCTCGGCACCCTCTCGGTCGCTCGCGTGCTCATGGGCGCCGGTGCCGCCGCCGGCGGTGTGGTGGCCGCGGCCATCATCCGCGACCTGTTCGGCGGCCGCCGCCTGGTCGTCATGCTCTCGCGCATGGCGATGGTCTCGGGCGTGGCTCCCGTGCTCGCGCCGCTGGCGGGTTCGGCGTTGCTGCTGGTGATGAACTGGCGCGGCATCTTCGTGGTGCTCGCGGTCTACGGTGCCGTCATGCTCGTGTCGGCCATCATCTTCATCCCCGAGACTCTGCCGCCGGCTCGCCGCGGCGGACCGGGCGCCACGACCGTCTGGCAGCGTTACGGCAGCGTCTTCCGCGATCGCGTGTTCATCGGCGTGCTCGTCATCGGTGCGATGGCCTTCAGCGGTCTGTTCTCGTACCTGTCGGCATCCTCGTTCCTGTTCCAGGTGACCTACGGATTCAACCCGCAGCAGTACGGCGTGCTCTTCGCGGTGAACTCGGTGGGAGTCGTCGTGGGCGTGCAGGTGGCGTCGCGACTCGCGGCGCGCTTCGGGCCGCAGTGGGTGCTCGCGGTGTCGACCGCGGTGCTGGTGGTCGCGGGCGGCACGATCGTGCTCACCGACCAGCTCGGACTGGGCCTCTGGGGCACGGTCATCCCCCTGTTCTTCTTCATGACCGCGTGCGGGTTCACCTTCCCCTGCGCGCAGGTGCTCGCACTCGACCGGCACGGCAAGGCCGCGGGGACGGCGCAGTCGATCATCGGTGCCGCCAACTTCGGCGTCGCGGGGATCATCTCGCCGCTCGTCGGCCTGCTCGCGACCGGGTCCGGCATCACCGCCACGACCATGGCATCGGTCATGGTCGGCTGCGCCGTCATCGGCGTGATCGCGCTGTGGACCCTTGTGCGCCCGCGCACGGTGGAGCGTCTCACGCCCTGAGGCGTGCGGGTCGCACGACAGCGTCCCGGCACCCGGCCCGGGCGGGTGGGTCGGTGGCGGCACGCGCGGTGCCGGCACCCCGCCGGGGCGGATGGGTCGGTCCCGGCACCCGGCCCGGGCGGGCGAGTCCGTGTCGGCACGTGCGGTGCCCGGCATCCGGTGTCGGCGACGCCGTGCCGCGGCGAACAGTAGCAGAGCGGTCGCGAGAGCCCGGCCGTGCGCGCGACCATTCCGCGGCGCCGCTCGAGACGGCATCATGAGTCGATGGATGACAGGTCGATAGGCGACAGCGCGAGAGAGGTCGTGCTCGACACGCGTCCGCAGCGCTTCCGAGCCGTGGTGGGTGTCGTGCTCATCGCTCTGGCGTGCGGGCTCGGGGCGTGGGTGTTCTTCCGCGGACCCAGCCCGTTCGCGATCGACGTGTGGTGGAACCAGCTGTTCGCCGCGGCGCCATCGCAGCCGGTGTACGTGTTCGCGCTCGTGATGGACGGCGTGGGAGGCCACCTCACCGCGGTGCTGATCGTGCCCCTTCTGGGCGCGTTGGCGCTGTTCCTGTCGCGCAGACGATGGTCGGCGGTGTACTTCCTCGCGGCGTCGGTGGGCAGCGCCCTACTCGTGCAGGTGGTCAAGCAGACCTTCGGCAGGGCGCGTCCGGAAGACATCCTCATCCTGAGCGACTACGGCTCCTTCCCGTCGGGCCATACGGCGAACGCAGCGACGATCGCGGTGGTCGCAGCGGTGCTGTTCCCCCACGTGTGGGTGCGGATCGTGGGGGTCGCCTGGGTGGTGCTGATGGCGTTCAGCCGGACGTACCTGCACGCGCACTGGTTGTCGGACACGATCGGCGGGGCACTGGTGGGAGCCGGAGCCGCCCTCGTGTTCGCGGCAGCGTTCTCGCGCTTGCGCGCCCGTGATGAGGACCGCTTGACGATTCGACGCGCCCGGCGAACGGATGCCGAGGCGGCGGCCTCGCCGTAGGCTGACGCCCATGAGCGAGCTCGGCGACGCAGCCCCCGTTCCCTCCGCGGCCGATGCCGAGCTGGCGCGCCTGAGAGCCGAGGCGGAGGCGGCCGAGGCTGAGCTGCGCCTCGCCCGCGCGCGTGCCGACCTCGCCGCGGCAGAGGCCGCAGCCGCGGCCGCGCGCGGGCGGGCGGCGGGCGGCGGCGGAGGCGCTTCGGGCGGCGCCGGAAACGGCGATGCGGCGGGCGGCGGCGGATCCGGCGACGCAGCGGACGGTGCGGGGCATGCGGCGGAAAGCGCCGGCTCGGCACCCGACACGACTCCCGCAGCGGAGCGCTCCGCCGCTGAAACGCCGACAGCAACGGCCCCCGCCGCGGCGACACCGGGCGCGCCCGAGGCATCCGATGCTCCGCTCAGCCCGGCGCAGGTCGCCGGCATCGCCGCGGGGTACACCGCCGACGGTGCGGCGCTCGACCTCGGGGTGCTGATGAACGGCGGGCCGGTGGCATCCGTTCCCGTTCGCATCCCGCTCGCCATGATCAACCGCCATGGCCTCGTGGCCGGGGCGACGGGAACCGGCAAGACGCGCACGCTGCAGCTGCTCGCCGAGCAACTGTCGGAGAACGGTGTGCCGGTGTTCGCCGCCGACATCAAGGGCGACCTCTCCGGTGTCGCAGCCGGCGGGACCCCGAGCGAGAAGCTCTCCGCCCGCACGGCAGCCCTCGGCCAGGACTGGTCGCCGCGGGCGTTTCCGACCGAGTTCTACGCCCTGGGCGACGACGTGGGCTCGGGCATCCCGGTGCGGGCGACGGTCTCGGGCTTCGGGCCCCTGCTGCTCAGCCGGGTGCTGGGCCTGAACGCCACCCAGGAGTCGAGCCTCGGACTCGTCTTCCACTACGCCGACGAGAAGGGCCTCGCCCTCGTCGACCTGTCGGACCTGCGCGCCGTGCTGACCTATCTCACCGGTGACGAGGGCAAGGCGGAGCTCAAGGGGATCGGCGGGCTGTCGGCCGCCACCGCGGGCGTGATCCTGCGCGAGCTGGTCGCCTTCTCCGCCGCGGGTGCGGAGTCGTTCTTCGGCGAGCCCGAACTCGATGTGCGCGTGTTCCTGAGGACGGATGCCGCGGGCCTCGGCATCGTGAGTCTGCTCGAGGTGCCGAACGTGGCGTCCCGTCCGGAGCTGTACTCCACCTTCCTGATGTACCTGTTGGCCGAGCTCTACGAGGTGCTGCCCGAGGTGGGCGACCTCGACAAGCCCAAGCTGGTGTTCTTCTTCGACGAGGCGCACCTGCTGTTCCGTGACGCGTCGAAGGCGTTCCTCTCCGCCATCACGCAGACCGTGCGTCTGATCCGTTCCAAGGGCGTGGGTGTGTTCTTCGTCACGCAGACGCCGAAAGACGTGCCCGGCGACGTCCTCGCGCAACTGGGCTCGCGCGTGCAGCATGCCCTGCGCGCGTTCACCCCCGACGATGCCAAGGCGCTTCGCGCGTCGGTGCGCACCTACCCCGACTCCGGCTACGACCTCGAGCGCGTGCTGCAGGAGCTGGGGACGGGGGAGGCGATCATCACGGTGATGAGCGAACGCGGAGCTCCGACGCCGGTCGCCTGGACCCGCATCTTCGCGCCGCGGGCATCGATGTCGCCGATCGCCGCCGACGCGATGGCGTCGGCCGTGTCGGCATCCCCCCTCTTCTCCACTTACGGAACACCCATCGACCGCGAGTCGGCGCGCGAGATCCTCGGCGCGCGCATGCAGGCTGCGACCGAGGCCCGCGAGGCGGAGGACCGGGCGAAGAAGGCCGCCGCCGACGAGGCCGAGTACGCCAGGCAGAAGGCCGCGATCGACAAGCGCAACGCCGCCGCGCAGAAGGAGGCGCAGCGCGAGTACGAGCGGATTCTGAAGTCCACGGCGGCGCCGCGATCCCGCGCGAGCGCGCCCACCCCCGGGTTGGACGGACTGCTCGGGCGCGGGGCGACGAAGAGCATCGTCTCGGGTGTGATCCGCGGCCTGTTCGGCAACAGTCGCCGGCGCTGAACGCGACGCCGGCCGGCTCGCGTGCGGGGGCCGGTGGTGCGCGCGTCATCCTGTCGAGCGTGGTCACAGAATCGGATGCCGGCCGGGGCGTGCGGGCATCCGATTCTGCCGACCATGGCCGCTCCCGGGCGGCGGGCGTCGCCGTGTCGGGACGATGTCGCCGAATCGGACGCCGGAGGGCGTGGCATCCGATTCCGTCCGATCCGACGGGTTTCCGTGGTGGCGGGGTGCGGTTCAGGGACGGCGGACGGCCAGGGGCATCGTCGAGGTGTCGATGAGCGGGTCGCGATCCTGTCGCGCGACGACCGCCTCCGCCTCGGCGGGGGTCTCCACCGTGGGCATCGAGCCGAGCAGTGGGCGCCGAGCGGTCTCGCGCATCGACAGCAGCGCGACGAGCCCCAGTGCGGCGAAGAACATGATGTAGAACGCGGGCATGAGGGTGTTGCCGGTCCAGTCGATGAGGGCCTGGCTGAACAGGGGGGTCGTTCCCCCGAACAGCGACACCGCGACGTTGTACGCGACGGCCATGGCGCCGAATCGAGACGCGGTGGGGAACAGCGCGGGCAGGGCGGATGCCGAGATCGCGACGTAGAACGCCACCGGCACCGCCGCCATGCACAGCGCGATCATCACCGCCCAGAGCTCTCCGATCTGCATGATGAGGAACGCGGGCACCAGTAGGACGAGCGCGGACCCCGCGGCGATCGCGTAGACGGGCTTGCGGCCGATGCGGTCGCTGAGGCGCCCGATCAGCGGGAGCGACGCCGACATCACCAGCAGCACGGGGACCGTTGCGACGGCGGCCGCGATATTGGAGACGCCCACCTCTTTCTCGAGGTAGGTGGGCATGTAGCTCGTCAACGCGTAGCCGGCGGTGTTGGTGGCGGCGACCAGGGCGATCCCGATCAGCAGGGCGCGCCAATGGTGACGCACGATACCGACCAGGCCCTGACGGGCCATCGGGTCGTCGGCGTCGGTCTCGTGGGTGCCGGCCTGCTCGAACGCGGGCGTCTCGGGGATCCGCAGGCGGAAGTAGATCGCCACGATGCCCAGGGGGATGGCGAGCAGGAACGGGATGCGCCAGCCGTACTCGACCATGGCGTCGTCACCCGAGATCGAGGTGGTGATGGCCGTCGTCAGCGCCACCGCTGAGGCGCCCGCGGCGAAGCCGACGTAGGAGCCCACGTCGAGCCACGACGACCAGAAGCCGCGGCGGCGGTCGGGGGAGAACTCCGAAACGTAGGTGGTCGCACCGGCGTACTCGCCGCCGGTGGAGAAACCCTGCACCATCTTCAGCAGGTACAGCGGCACGATGGCCCACAGCCCGATCTGCGCGGAGGTGGGCAGGATGCCGATGAGAGCGGTCGCGGTGGCCATCATCGCCATCGTGAGGAAGAGCACCTTCTGCCGACCGATGCGGTCGCCGAGGGGGCCCAGGACGAAACCTCCGAAGGGACGGACGAGGAACGAGATCGCGAAGCCGAGGAGGGTGACCAGCAGCCCCCACGGGTCGGGGACGTCCGAGGCGAACACCGCGGTGAGGGTCAACGCGAGATAGCCGTATATCCCGAAGTCGAACCACTCCATGAAGTTGCCGACGACGGTGCCGCCGATGGCCGTGCGCACGCGCTTCGTGTCGACGACGATGACGTCGTCGACTTCGAGACGGGGGGAGGGGGATGCCGAGGGGCGATTCTCGTTCATTCCTCTACCCCTACCCCGATCGCCACGAGGTTGCCAATCGGGGCGCCGCCGGCCGGGTCGTGCTACCGGAACGCCAGCACGTCGTCGCCCCATGCACGCCGGAGGTCCGCGTCGAGGTCGTCGACGACGTGGTCACGCCGGTCGATGACGAGGGTGGTACGCGCCGCGACGTCGTAGGCGGGCCAGTCCGACTCGGTGGATGCCGAGGGCTCCCCGCCGTGGGCGAACGCGCTCCATCGCCGCTGCATGCGCGACGAGATGTCTTCCGCGACCCGCAGGCCTCCGAGGCGGAAGGTGAGGTCCTTCGGCCCGCTGACGAGGTTGCCCCAGAGGTACGGAAGCTCGCTGGCATGCGTCGCCCCGAGGCCGATGAGACGCAGGAACGGCGCGGCGTGATCGAAGCGGTACAACCACACCGGGGCGACACGGCAATGTCCCTCGGCCACCCAGATCGTGGGAAGACGGAAGCCGATGTCTCGCGCGACGCCGAGTCCGACGGCGCGGTGGCGGAGGTGCTCGTAGGCGGTCAGGACCTGCTCGCGGGTGGGGAGCTCGACCCCGGGGTTCTCCGCGGCCATCGCGACGAACATCTGATCGATGCGCTCGCCGGTGATGGGGATGAGCGGCGACTTCATGAAGGAGAACAGGGACGCTTCGTCTTTGTTCGTACCGATGAGCAGCGGAACGGGGAGGCCCCGCCCCTCCTGCAGCACCCTGATCGGCGCCTCGGGCAGCAGGTCGCCGTCGATGACGGGCGCGAACGCGAGCGTTCCCGGGTCGGTGGTGGGGACTTCGGTGTACACGGCTTTCCCCGCCGCGACCACGTCAGCGACCGGCGTCGAGCGCACGGCGTCGGATGCCCCCGGCTCGGAGGGGTCGATGCCCAGCAGGGCGAGGAACCGGTCGGCCACGCGACGCGCGCGCTCAGGCCCGTACACGCTCGAGGCGGGGGACGACTGCGCGATCGCCCGATGGAACAGGCCCGCCGCAGACGGCGTGGCGAGGAGGGTCGTGACGAGGCCTCCCCCCGCTGATTCGCCGAAGACCGTCACGCGGTCGGGGTCTCCGCCGAAGGCTCCGATGTTGCGCTGCACCCACCGCAGGGCCATCAGCACGTCCTTGAGAGCAAGATTGCCGTCGAAGCCGCCCGAGGGGAGGGCGTCGGACAGGTCGATGAACCCCAGCGCCCCGAGCCGGTAGTTGAGCGTGACCACGATCACGTCGCCGGAGGACACGAGGGACGTGGCGTCGTACAGCGGCTGACTCGACGAGCCGAAGGTGTAAGCGCCGCCGTGCAACCACACCATGACGGGGCGCGGCCCGTTCGTGTCGTCGGGGGCCCAGACGTTCAACGACAGGCAGTCCTCGTCCTGCACGGTGCCCTCGCCCAGGGGGATCGCCGGGTTCTCGGGCTGCGGGCACACCGCGCCGAAGGAGGTGGCGGGGATCTCGCCGTCGAGATCAGGGGCGGCGACCGGATCGCGGAAGCGACGCTCGCCGACCGCGGAGAGGGCGAACCGGATGCCGCGCCACGAGCGCACGGCGCGTTCGACGGAGCCGGTGAATGTGCCCGCGGGAGCCGTGACTCGACAGGGCGGAGGGGAGACGGTCATGGGAACCTCACACGAGTTGGTGGACGAGGTGGGAGGCCTCGTTGGCGGCGAGCACGGCGAACAGCACGGTCATGATCATCGCGTTGTGGTCGATCATCTCGCTCTTGAGGCGATCGAGGGCGGCCACCACCCGGGGGAGACCGGTGGCGCCCAACGCGGTGGGCAGGATGAGGGTGAGCGAACCCGCCACCGCGAGACCGACGCAGAACAGTGCGGCCACGAGAAGAGGCAGGTGCGCGGCGCCGATGAGAGAGCCGCCCTTCAGCTCGAGGGGCAGGTTCTTGCTGTTGGTCGCGGCCATCAGGAGTCCGAGTCCGGCCGCCCGCGCGGGAGTGATGGCATCCATCGCCGCGAGCCAGCCCGGTGGCGTGGGCGGCGCTCCGCGCTTCGGGCGCCCGCGCCAACTGAGGATCGACATGGTCGTGAAGCCGACGGTCAAGAGGGCGCCGAGCGCGGTCACGACGAGGCGACCGCCTCCGTGTGTGGCGCCGGCTGCGCCCGCGGCGGTGAGCGCGCCGACGGCGATGGCGGCGAGCGTCACGCCGAAGAACGTCGCGGTGTACACGGGAGCGGCCGAGCGCCCGCGGGCGGAGAGGAGGATGGCGATGACCGCGACGATCGGCAGAGGCGAGATGGCCATACCGACGGCGAGGGGCAGGAGCGGGGTGAGCGAGGACATCGGCGCCGACGCTACGCCGGGTCGACGGCGGCTCCCGAGCGATGTTCGGTCGACACGACAATTCCGGGCCCCGGGGGCAGGTCGGCGATGAGGACGGTGGTGTCGGGTTCGGCGACGAGACGCGCGCCGCGGAGGGCGATCCGCGATCCGGCGCGCAGCGCCGCCGGTGCCGCGGCGGCGCCGGGGGAGCGAACCTCCACCCGCAGGCGAGGGCCGGCACCGGTGGCGCACACCCGGACGGTGACGATCGCCGCGCGGTGGCGCGCGTGCTTCGCGGCGTTCAGCAACCCCTCGGCGACGATATCGATCGTGTCGTCGGCGAGAGCCGGATCGGCGTCGAGAAGAAGACGTGCATCGCCGTCGATCGCCACCTCGACGCGCATCGCCAGGGCCCACGTCGCGACGAGCGCGTCGAGCGCTCGAGAGTCCGCTCCCGTGACGGGCGCCTCGGATGCCGTGACGACGGCGCACGCCAGGTGCTCCAAGACGTCGGAGAGCTCGGCACGATCGGCGGGCGACGGCTCGGGGCACCGCAGAGCGAAGAGCACGAGGGCGCCCTGAGCGTCGCGATGCAGGATGTCGGCCGCCGCCCGCAGCCCCGCGCGGGAGGAGCGGGTATCCCGGTCGTCAGCGCGCGTGCGCGCCGTGATCGCCGCGGACAGTCGTCGGCGCTCCACCGCGAGCGCGTGCTCCCCTCCGCGCCACCGCGCCGCCGCCATCCCCAACGCCGGGAAGACGATCACGGGCAGGGCGGCGACCGGCCAGGGAACTCCCTGGAGGCCGGCGATGACGCCGAGGACGACCCCCGCCGCGACGATCGACACCACGAACACCCTCAGGCGCCGCCGAACGGAGCGTCGCCACCGCGCCCGGCGCGGTGCCAGCTCGGCGGCCAGACCGCAGACCAGCGTGACCGCGATCCCGAACGGAAGGGCGACCGGGTCGACCGTGCGCAGAGCGTAGGGCAGGACGGCCACGACGTAGAAGGCGGTGAGCGCTCCGACCGGCGGCAGCCGGAAGAGGGCGCGCGCCGACGGGGAGTCGACCACCTCGAGACGCTCCGATGACGCGGCGCTCCGGTCGGCCAGAGAGTGCAGCTCGTGTGCCGCGGTGCGCAGCGTCGCCGCCCGGAGTCGAGCACCCTCCGAGGTGGCCTCGAACGGCTCGCGGATCAGCGCCGTCGCGCGCATCGTCGCCGCGCGGGCCTCGACGGTGAACCTCCGCGCGCGGACAGCGCTCGACTGCAGCTGCGCGAGAACCGTGCGCAGCAGGGTGTTGGTCTGACGGGTGGTGCGGGCGGCGTCGACGAGCAGTGCCGTGCCCCCGAGCGCAAGCGTCCAGACCACGAGGTTGGTCGCCGCGCGCAGGAGCTCCGCTCCTGGCGGAGGGACGGGCGCGCCGAGCGCGACGGAGACGGCATCCTGCACCGTCGGCCGGGTGAGAGAGGAGACGGCCAAGGTCGCGAGGACGACCGCCCCCCGCACGGCCCTGCGCCGGATCGCCCGCTCGGCCAATGCCACGGCGCCCCACTCGCAGCCGAAGAGCGACGCCGTCGTGGCGGCGATGAGGATCCGCAGCCCCGGATGCATCGGATCGGGCGTCGGAGCCAGCACGACGACCGACACGACGAGAATCGTCGCGAAGGTGTATCGCGAGACGAAGCGTCCGCTCGCGCATACGGCGACGAGCCCTGTCATGGGAGGGCGCCGTGCTCCGCCACGTACAGCGCGGTGGCGCGCACCCGTGCGTTCGTGGAGGGGTCGGATCCGAGCCCGAGTCGCTCGAAGATGCGGCTGACCGTCTTCTCCACCGCGCGGGTACTGGTGCCGCGATGGCGGGCGATCTGGGCGTTCGTCCATCCTCGCGCGACGAACGACAGCACTTCGAGCTGACGGCGGGTGAGAGGAGCGAGGGGACTCCGTCGCGTCTCTGCCGGACCGGCGGGGGGAGTCACCCCGGCGAGTGCCGTCTCGACGGCCCGCACCACCGTCTCGGCGGAGTCGACCTCGAGCTTCGAGAGGAAGACCGCAGCCGCCGGGCCGCCCGCCGCCGCCCCCGGGAAACTGCTGAGGAAGACGACCGCGAGGTGAGGAGCAAGGCCCGTCAACATGACCGCGAGCTCGACCCCGGACGGTCGAGAGCCGAGATCGATGTCGGTCAGCAGCACGTCGGGATCCGTGCGGGTGAAGGCCGCGACCGCCTCTCCCGCCCCGGCGGCACCGGTAACGTCGAACCCCCGGTGGGCCAGCATGTCGCAGAGCAGGGCGCGCATCGCCGGGTTGTCTTCGACGACGAGCACGCGTCGCATCCACGCGGTCTGCACGCGCCCACCCTAGCGCCGCGTCAAGCCCCCGGGGATGTCGGAGCCCGGGCGTACGGTGTCGGGCATGAGCGAGCTGACCACACCCACCGGCCGCGAACCCGCCCTCGTCGCGCAGCCCCGCGACGACGGCTCGGCGCCCCGCGCCCTCGTACTCGGCGCCACTGGATATCTAGGCGGGCGTCTCGTCCCCCGTCTCATCGCGGCGGGCTACCGCGTGCGCGTCCTCGCGCGCGACCCCCGGCGTGCGGCGGCGTTCCCGTGGGGCGACGAGGTCGAGGTGGTGCAGGGCGATGCGACCGACACCTCGGCCGTCGCCGAGGCCGTGAGCGACGTCGACATCATCTACTACCTGATCCACTCGATGGGCGGCGGCCGAGACTTCGAGAGCACCGACCGGCGCGCGGCGCAGACCGTCGCCGATGCGGCGGCCGCGGCATCCGTCCACCGCATCGTGTACCTCGGCGGCCTGCACCCCCTCGACACGACCCTGTCGGCCCACCTGCGCTCTCGCGTCGAGGTGGGCGACATCCTGCTCGCCAGCGGGGTGCCGACCCTGGTGCTGCAGGCGGGCGTCGTCATCGGCTCGGGCTCCGCGTCGTTCGAGATGGTGCGCCACCTCACCGACGTGCTGCCGTACATGCCCGCGCCGAAGTGGGTGCGCAATTTCATCCAGCCGATCGCGGTGCGCGACGTGCTGCACTATCTGCTGGGGGCGGCGCGCGTGGCACCCAACGTCAACAGGGCCGTCGACATCGGCGGACCCGACGTCTTGCGGTACGGGCAGATGATGAACGGCTACGCCCTCGAGGCGGGTCTGAACCAGCGTCCGATCGCGTCGCTGCCCGTGCTGACGCCGCGGCTCGCGTCGCACTGGGTCAACCTCGTCACGCCGATTCCGAAGTCGATCGCCCGTCCGCTCGTGGAGTCGCTGCAGAACGACTGCGTGGTCAAAGACCGGGCGGTCGACGACCTCATCCCTCGTCCCGAGGCGGGGCTCATGCCCTACCGCGAGGCGGTCCGCCTGGCGATGCGCCGCGTCAACAACGACGACATCGAGACCAGTTGGCTGGATGCCGAGGTCTCGGGCGTTCCGAGCGACCCGCTGCCGAGCGACCCCGACTGGGCCGGCCGCCTGGTCTACACCGACAAGCGTTCGATGACGACGACGGCGAACGCCAAACAGCTGTGGTCGGTGATCGAGGGGATCGGCGGCGAGAACGGCTGGTACTCCTCGCCTCTGCTGTGGGCGATCCGCGGCTGGATGGACCGGCTCGTGGGCGGCGTGGGCCTGGCCCGCGGACGCCGCAGTCGCTCGGTCGTCACCGTCGGCGACGCGCTGGACTTCTGGCGCGTCGAGGCCATCGAACCCGGACACCTCCTGCGGCTCCGCGCCGAGATGAAGGTCCCGGGTGGGGCATGGCTCGAGCTGCGCGCGACCCCCGAGGGTGACGGCGCGCGGTTCGATCAGCGTGCATTGTTCTTCCCCACGGGTCTCGCCGGGCGACTTTACTGGCTCGCCGTCCTGCCCTTCCACGGGCTGATCTTCAGCGGCATGGCGCAGCGCATCACCGCCGCCGCCGAGCACGTTCAGCGCGAAAACCCCGAGCCGCAGTCGGAGGCGGGCCGGATCGAGCCCGAGGTGCCCGAGGTCGAGACGATCGGCGGGTGACATCGCCGGTCCGGGGGCGCGGGGCATCGTGGCGCGCCTAGGCTGAGTGCGTGCCGCATGCCGCCCGGGTGATCACCGTCTCCGACCGTTCCGCCGCCGGACTCCGCGAAGACCGTGGCGGTCCGCTCGCCGTCTCGCTCCTGCGCGAGAGCGGCTTCGAATGCGAAGACGCGATCATCGTCCCCGACGGTGCCGACAGCGTGGAGGCCGCTCTGCGTGCCGCCGTCGCGGCAGGCCCTGGACTCGTCGTCACGACCGGCGGAACCGGTGTCGCTCCGCGTGACCGGACGCCGGAGGGCACGTCGCGTGTGCTGGATCGCGAGCTGCCCGGCATCGCCGAAGAACTCCGCCGTCGCGGTCTGTCCGACACCCCCCTCTCGGTCATCTCCCGGGGGCTCGTCGGCGTCGTCGACCCCGGCTCGCTGGTCGTGAACCTCCCCGGGTCCACGCGGGCCGTGGCATCCGGGATCGCGATGATCGCGGAGATCGCCCCGCACGTGCTCGACCAACTCGCCGGAGGAGACCACGCATGACCACGCCCGACAGCGGTTCGCCGTCCGACCTTCCGGTCCGGGGCGCGGTGCGCATCGCGCGCCTCTCCGACACGTCGCTCGACCTCGATGCGCACCTCGATGCCGTCGAGGACTCGGCGTCAGGTGCGGTGACGACGTTCGTCGGACGTGTCCGCGACACCGACCCCGACGCGTCCGACGCCGTCATCGCGCTCGAGTACAGTGCGCATCCCGACGCCGAGCAGGCTCTGCACCGCATCGCCGCCACGGCGGCCGAGGGCACCGACGCGATCGTCGCGGTCAGCCACCGGGTGGGTCGCCTCGGTGTCGGCGAGGCGGCGGTCGTGATCGCCGTGGCGTCCGGTCACCGCGCGGAGGCGTTCGAGGTCTGCCGCCGCGTGATCGAGACCATCAAGACCGATCTGCCCGTGTGGAAGCGTCAGGTCGAGGCCGATGGCACGACGGCGTGGAAGGGGTTGGGGGGCTGACGGCTCCTCGCGCCCGCGACGGAGTCGGGTGAGCGCGACGGAGAAGGTCGTCGTGGCGGGCGTCCGTGCGATTCTGGCGCACGGGTCCACCGCCGACGCGGGTCAGCCGCCGGCGAAGGGCGGCAGGATGTCGACGTGCGCGACCCCGGCGAGCGGGGCATCGTCGTCTCGGCGCTCGCCGTCGACGAGGACCGCGCAGCGGTCGAGGATCCCGGCGAGGGCGGGGTGGTCGGCGACCACGGCCGCACGCAGCGCCGCCAGACCCGGTTCGTCGCGGTCCTCGGCATCCGTGCCCGCGGCCTCCGCGGCGGCGGCGAAGTACCGCACGCGGACGCTCACGCGGATGCTCCGGTGACGCCGCTCGGCGCGGGCGCCGGTGCGGAGGATGACGCGATACCTGCGGCCCCCGGCTCTCCCGGGCGCACCCAGTCGCCGGATTTGCCGCCGGTCTTGGACACGATGCGCACGTTCTCGATGAACGTGCCCTTGTCCATGCCCTTCACCATGTCGACGATCGCGAGGGCGGCGACCGAGACGCTCGTGAGCGCCTCCATCTCGACGCCCGTGCGATCGGCGGTGCCGACGATGGCCTCGATCTCCACCCCTTCGTCGGTGATCGCCAGGTCCACCGAGGCGCGGTGCACGCCGATGACGTGCGCGAGGGGGAGGAGCGCAGGCGTGGACTTCGCGGCCTGGATGCCGGAGATGCGGGCCACGGCCAGCACGTCGCCCTTGGGGGCGGTGCCGCCGCGGAGGGCCTCGACGACCTCGGGTGCGCACCGGACGAAACCGCGAGCGGTCGCGGTGCGGACGGTGGGCTGCTTCAGGGTGACGTCGACCATGCGGGCGTGGCCCGCGGCATCCAGATGGGTGAAGGTCATGGAATCAGCATGACATCGAGCGGGTCGCCCACCGACACCACGGAGACGTCGGCGGGCACGATCGCGAACGCCCCGGCGCGCGCGAGCGAGGCGGCCAGGTGCGATCCGGAGCCGCCCGCGGTGGCCGGGCGGACGGTGCCGGCGACGAGATCGACGACGGCGGGGAGGTACTGGCGGCGGCCGGGCGGGGTCGTCCAGCTTTCGGATGCCGTGAGCCGGGCGAGACGCCGATCGATGGTCGCGCGGCCCTGCAGGGCGAGCAGCGCGGGACGCACGAACACCTCGAACGACACCGCCACGCTCACGGGATTGCCGGGGAGTCCGAAGACGAGGCGGCCGTCGTCGAGCACGCCGAACGCCTGCGGCTTGCCGGGCTGCATCGCGACCCTGTCGAACGCGATGCGATCGGCCAGGGCCAGACGCACCGGCTCATACGCTCCCGCGCTCACTCCGCCGGTGAACACGACGACATCGGCGCGCGTGGCGCGTGCCAGCACGGCGTCGATACCCGCGGGGTCGTCGCCGATACGGTCGACGAGCTCGATGTCGGCGTCGGCGTCGGCGACGACGGCCGCGAGCAACGTCGCATTCGAATCGGGCGTCTGACCGCGGCCGAGTGCGTGTCCGGGGGCGACGAGTTCGCTGCCGGTGGAGATGATGGCGACGCGGGGGCGGCGAGTGACGGTGACGGCGTCGACGCCCGCGGCCGCCGCCGCTCCCAGGGCGAACGGATCGAGGCGCTCCCCGGGAGAGAGCACCGTGTCACCGGCGCGAGTGTCGCCCCCTCGGCGGCGGATGTAGGCGCCGACGGCCTTGGGCGCGCGGAGCACGGTCACGGCGCCCAGCGAATCGGCGAGTCCGCCGGCGGTGTCCTCGAACGGCACGATGGCGTCGGCGTCCGCGGGCACAGCGGCGCCCGTCATGATGCGGGCGGCCTGACCGGGGGCGAGCGCGGGGTCGTCGGCGGTGCCCGCGGGGAGGTCGGCGACCACGCGCAGAGTCGCCGGGTTCTCGGCATCCGCCCTCTCGACGTCGGCGAAGCGCACCGCGAAACCGTCCATCGAGGAGTTGTCGAAGCCGGGCAGGTCGTGCGCGGCGAGCACCGGTTCGGCGAGGGTCCGACCCGACGCCTCGGACAGCGGCACCGACTCGGCGGGCAGCAGGACGACGGCGGCGAGCACGCGGTCGCGATGCTCTTCGACGGTGAGGAGGTCGGTCACGAGGGGAACCTTCCGGACGGGGAGGAGACGGATGCCAGGGCTGTCGATTCGCGAGAGCGGGGGCTCACGTTCGCCGCGCCCCGGCGAGCGGGATGACATCGTGCCGTGTGCGCAGAGCGTCGATGACCACGAGGCGTCCGAGGAGGGGATCGCCCGCTCCCGTGATGAGCTTGATCGCTTCGGTCGCCAGCAGCCCGCCGACCTGTACGCACAGCGAGCCGAGCACACCGACCTGCGCGCACGTCGGGGGTTCACCGGCGGACCCGGACGGGAAGAGGTCGCCGAGGACGACCGGGGCGTATCCCTCGGGCGGGTTCGACCAGAACACCGTCACCTGCGCCGCCCATTCCTGCACGGCACCCCAGACGAGGGGGATGCCGAGGTGCTCGGCGGCCGCTGCGACGGCCTCGCGCGTGTCGAACGTGTCGCTGCCGTCGATGACGAGGTCGGCGCCCTCGAAGAGCTCGCGGGCGTTGTCGGAGGTCAGCCGGAGGTTTCGTTCATGAACGACGGTGAGCGGCGACAGATCGCGCACGGCGCGGGCGGCGGAAGCCGTCTTCGCGGTGCCGATGTCGTCGATGCGGTGCGCGAGCTGGCGCTGGAGGTTGGTCCGCTCGACCGTGTCGTCGTCGATGATCACGAGCTCGCCCACCCCGGCCGCGGCGAGCGAGAGCAGCACGGGGGAGCCGAGTCCTCCGGCACCCACGACGGCGATTCGCGCGGCGGCGAGACGGCGCTGCCCCTCCTCGCCGATCCCGGCGAGCACGGCGTGACGGGCGGTGCGGATGAGTTCCTCCGGGGCGAGGGATGCCACGGGCTCGACGAGCGGCCTCATCCGCCGATCGCGCTCATCGTGCGTTCCGGCTGCACGAAGTCGGGGCGCGCGAGCCCGACACGGTCGGAGCCGTGGGCACGGGGCTTGGCCCACATGGCATCCCGCCAGATCTGCGCGAGCCCCTCGTCGTCGGCGCCGTCGCGGAGCGCCGTGAGCAGGTCGGTCTCCTCGTGCGAGAACAGGCACGAGCGGATGCGGCCGTCGGCGGTGACCCGCGTGCGTGAGCAGGCGGCGCAGAACGGCTCGGTGACCGACGAGATGATGCCGACGTGTCCGGCGAGGGCCGTCTCACCGTGGCGGCGCACTTCCCACCGTTCGGCGGGGGCGGCGCCGCGACCGCGCGGGTCGGCGGAGAGCGTGAAGGTCTCTTCGATCGCGGCGCGGATATCGCGCGCCGGGATGACGTTGGTCGCGCTCCACGAGCGGTCGCCGTCGAGCGGCATGTCTTCGATGAACCGCATCTCGAAGCCGTTCGAGACCGCCCAGTCGACAAGCGGCACGACCTCGGTGTCGTTGATGCCGCGCAAGAGCACGGCATTGATCTTGATCGGGCCGAGGCCCGCGGCGCGGGCAGCCTGCAGTCCCGCGAGCACCTTGTCGAGGTGGGGGCGGCGGGTGAGCTCGGCGAAGGTCTCGGGGTGGAGGGTGTCGAGGGAGACGTTGAGGCGACTGAGCCCGGCGTCTTTGAGTGCCTGGGCGCGGCGGTCGAGACCGACGGCGTTGGTCGTCAGCGCGATCGGCAGGTCGGGGTTGTCGGCGCGGATGCCGGCGATGACGTGTTCGAGATCCTTGCGCACGAGCGGTTCGCCGCCGGTGATGCGCAGTTCTTCGGCCCCGAGCGAGTGGACGGCGACCCGCACGATGCGCCGGATCTCGTCGGCGCTCATCAATTGCGTCTGCGGGAGCCACGGCATCCCGTCCGCCGGCATGCAGTAGGTGCAGCGCAGGTTGCACTTGTCGATCACCGAGACGCGCAGGTCGGTGGCGACGCGGCCGAAGCGGTCTTGCAGGCCGCCCTCCGTCGGGGCGCCGGTGACGCGGACAGCACCTGGTTCGCGTTGCGGTCCGGGTCGCTGCGGATCTGCTGGTCGCGGGCCGCCGGTGGAACGGATCGCGCCGAGTTGGGCGGTCGGTCCTGTCGACGTGACGGTGGCGCCGAGCGGCACGGAGACCGGACGTGGTCTCGTGTGCGTGTGCTCGGCATCCATGGCTTGAGCCTAGGTCAGCCCTGCGGGGGTGGGGGCGGGCCGAGACGGAGTAGGAGGAGTTTCGTGGGTTTCCGGGCGCGCTGAGAACGTTGGTTCCGGCGCCTCGAGGCGCTCCACGCCGAGCGTTCTGGAGGGGTGGTTGTCGCACATCATCGAAGGCCTTCGACGCCGATGCAGTACGCGCTCACGCTGTTGGGCACCCCGAGGACGGTCACGCGGTATCCCTCGCGGGCAGGGGACAGATCGCGATCGACTTCCGTCACGCGTCCATTGCATAGCGAGGGTCAGGTTTTGTCGACCCCTGTGTGCGCGTCGGCGTCGGCTCCGGTGTGGATCCGCATGGGGCAAGCCGACGGATCACGTACGCGTGCGACCGCGTCACGACCACCTCGCGCTGCCCCGGAACGCCGCGGGTCCGCTCGACGCGGAACCCCGCCGCGGAACCCGACGTGGTGAGAACTCGGACCAGCCCCTTGCGTACCACTCGCGTCCGCCCCGACCAGCTCGGGCGGTACGGTCGGGGGATGCCGAACACCTTCCGCATCGCGACGGCCGCTCGGCTCCTCGGAGTCAGCGACGACACGGTGCGCCGCTGGATCGATCAGGGCGTGCTGCCGACGACCGGGGCATCGCCGGTGGAGATCCCCGGCGCCGCGCTGGCCGAGCGTGCGGTCGCCCTCGCCGACGAGCCCGACGACCCGACCGGCATCGCGTCCAGCGCCCGCAATCGGTTCGTCGGGATCGTCACCCGCGTGCAGATCGACGGCGTCATGGCGCAGGTCGACCTGCAGTGCGGCCCGCACCGGGTGGTGTCGCTGATGTCGGCCGAAGCGGCGACGGAGCTCGCGCTCGAGCCCGGCTCGCTCGCGGTGGCGTCGGTGAAGGCGACGGTCGTGACGGTGGAGGCCCCGCGCGCCTGAGGCGCGGATGACGCCGGCCACGACCTCGGCGGAGCGAGCTGCGCCCCGCGCGGCGGGATACCCGCGCCGCCCGCGCGGCCGGATACTCTCGCAGCCGCGCGATCGAGCGTCAGACCGCGAAGCGCGGACCGATGGCGTCGGCGGTGAGGTCCCAGAGCTTCCGCGCGTCAGCGGCGTCGCGGAACGGCTCCCACAGTGCGACCGAGCGGGCGGGACCACCGATGAGCCGCGAGGGTCCGAAGAAGGCGTCGCTCGTTGCGGGCGCGGGCGCGGGCGCGGGCGCGGTCGCGGCGAGCACGGCGGGTTCGGCGGCGGATGCCACGGTGCCGGTGACGTGCACGCGCGAGAGCAACCGGATGACACGGCGTGCGCCGAGTTCGCGCGAGCGGCCGAGACCGGGTTGGGCCGCGAGCAGGTTGGTGGGCGAGACGCCGGGATGCGCCAGGGTGCTGGTGATCTTCCACCCCTGGGCGCGGCTGCGGCGTTCGAGCTCCTGCGCGAAGAGACCGACCGCGATCTTCGACTGCACGTACGAAGCCATCGCGTCGTAGGGAGTGGCGTCGATGGCGTCCTCGCGCAGGCGCCCCCGGCGGGCGGCGATGCTCGTCTGATGCACGACGCGCGCGTGACCGTCACGCAGAAGGGGCAGCAGCCCGAGGGTGAGCGCCGCGTGACCCAGGTGATTCGTGCCCCACTGCAGCTCGAAGCCGTCGGCGGTTTCCTGCCGGTCCGGTGGCGTCATCACGCCGGCGTTGTTGACGAGCAGGTGCACGGGTCGGCCCTCCCCGCGGAGGTCGGTGACGAGAGCGTGCACCGAGTCCAGACTCGCGAGGTCGAGAGTGCGCGTCGAGGCCACGGCATCCGGGATCTCCCTGAGCAGGGCGTCGAGCGCGCGGCGGCCCTTCTCGGGGGAGCGGACGGGCAGGACGACCTCGGCACCGAGAGAGGCGAGGCGCGTCGCGATGACCGTGCCGATGCCGTCGCTGGCGCCGGTGACGACGGCCAGGCGGCCGCGGAGGGGGGAAGAGGTGGGGGACATGGTCGGTCCTTTCGCGTCGATGTCTCGATGCTCGCGCCCGTGTCCGGAGCGGGCCAGTGCCCGCTCAGCCGCTGATCGGCGATCCACCCCTCAGCGCCGCACGTCATCCGCACGCACGAGGGGGCAGTCTCAGTGCGGAGCGGGGGAGGCCGTGCCGACGACCGCCAGCAGGCGGAGCTTTTCGGCGCTCTCGCTCCCGGGCTGCGCCGTGTAGACGAGCAGGCGGTGCGAATGGTCGGGGTCGAGGAGCGTCTGGCACGACAGGTCGAGGTGCCCCACCTCGGGGTGGAGGAACCGCTTGACCTCCGGCGGGCGGGCGCCGACCTCGTGCGCGTCCCACAGCGCGGCGAACTCCTCGCTGCGGCGGCGGAGGTCGTCGGACAGCTCGGCCGCGCGCGATCGCGAGCCGCGCGCGGCCACCAATTCGCGCAGCCCGGCCGCGTAGACGCGCGAGAGGACCGCGACCTCCTCGGGCGGGTAAGCGGCGCGGGCGGTCGGGTCGGTGAACCATCGGTATCCGATGCTGCGTGCCGGGCCCCTGCGCAGGGTTGCGTCGCCGAGCAGGGCGGTCCCCAGACGGCTCTGGCGCAGCGTTTCGCCCAGCTCGGTCACGATCTCGGCCGGGGTGTCGTCGAGGCGGTCCAGCACGCGCAGCATGCCGGGGCTGACGTGCTCCGTCGCGGAGTGGCGGGAGGGCGCCTCGTGTCCCGCGAGTCGGAAGAGGTGGTCTCGTTCCGCAAGGCTGAGGTGCAGGCCCTGCGCCAGCGAGGTCAGCATCTGCTCCGACGGGGTCGGGCCGGTGCCGCGCTCGAGACGGGCGTAGTAGTCGGTCGACATGTGGCTGAGCAGGGCCACCTCCTCGCGGCGGAGACCCGCCGTGCGCCGCCGCACACCGCGGGCGAGGCCGACGTCTTCCGGCTGCAGTGCCTCCCGGCGTCGCTGGAGGAAGTCGCCGAGTCCGGCCAGGTCGCTCATGTCATTGCTCGCATCCCCCGTTCCTACCCTGCCGATCGGTGTGGT
Organism: Microbacterium proteolyticum; assembly: GCF_014192415.1. GTDB lineage: Bacteria > Actinomycetota > Actinomycetes > Actinomycetales > Microbacteriaceae > Microbacterium > Microbacterium proteolyticum. Next base: position 419,408 of record NZ_JACHXY010000003.1, on the reverse strand, counting down.
GCCAGGACCCGCCGGTCCACCCCTCGCATCGTTCGGGGTGCGGTTGCGTCGCCGGCGGAGGTGCTGGCGAGACGCGGACTTCTCGCGGATGCGACTCGGAAGACCCTCTGGTTCCGCGAATGCGGAATAATGAGGCGGGAGCGGCCCGCCGGCGTCGCCGAAAGGATGCCATGTCGCGACCCGTGCGTCTTCTCGCCCTTCTGGGTGCCGCCACCCTTCTCGCCGGGTGCGCCAGCTCTGGGCCCGCCCCCGCGGCATCCGGATCCGCAGCATCGTCCGACGACCTGTCGGGGACCGTCGAGGTCTACGCCGCGGCCTCCCTGCAGCGCTCGTTCGATGAGATCACGGCGGCGTTCGAGCAGAAGCACCCGGGTGTCACGGTGAGCGCTGTCTACGACGGCTCGAGCACCCTCGCGACGCAGATCGGCGAGGGTGCGCCCGCCGACGTCTTCGCCTCGGCCGACGAGAAGAACATGTCCAAGGTGGCGGCTGAGGCGCCCGATCCACAGATCTTCGCGGGCAACACCCTCGTCATCGCCGTGCCCCCCGGCAACCCGGGCGGTGTCCAGACCCTCGCCGACCTCTCCGGCGTCACGACCGTGCTCTGCGCGCCCGAGGTGCCCTGCGGTGCCGCCTCGCTCACGCTGCTGTCGAATGCGGGAGTGACCGTGAGCCCCGCGAGCTCCGAGCAGAACGTCACCGCGGTGCTCACCAAGGTCGCGGCCGCCGAAGCCGACGCCGGGCTCGTCTACGCCACCGACGTCGTCGGTCGAGACGACGTCGAGGCGATCGTCCCCGAGGGCGCCGACGCGGTCGTCAACCGCTATCCGATCGCGGCGCTCACCGACTCGCAGGATTCTGAAGCGGCATCCGCGTTCGTCGCCTTCGTGCTGTCGGAGGAGGGGCAGCGGATCCTCGCGGACGCGGGGTTCGAGGCACCGTGAGATCGGCGGGTTTCGTCCCGCGCTGGCTGATCGTGCCGGCGGTGATCGGGTTGCTCTTCCTGCTCGTGCCGCTCAGCGCGCTCATCGCCCGCGTCGAATGGGCGACGCTGTGGAGCGACATCACCTCGGATGCCGCGCTGTCGGCACTCGGGCTGTCGCTGTCGACGGGGGCGGTGGCGACGGCGCTCTGCGCGATCGTCGGCATCCCCCTCGCCCTCCTCATCGCCCGGAGCCCTGCCCGCGTCGCCGCGCTGCTGCGGGCACTCGTGACCGTGCCGCTCGTGCTGCCGCCGATGGTCGGGGGTGTCGCGCTCCTCTACCTCTTCGGTCGAAACGGCTGGTTCGGCGCGCTCGGACTGCCCTTCACCACGCCCGCCGTGGTGCTCGCGCAGGTATTCGTCGCCCTGCCGTTTCTCGTGCTGGCCGTGGAGGGCGCGCTGCGCAGCACGGGGGTCGAGTTCGAGCGGGCGGCGGCGTCTCTCGGAGCGTCGCGCGCGACCATCCTGCGGCGCGTGACCCTCCCGCTGGCCGCGCCCGGCATCGTCGCCGGTGTCGTGCTGTGCTTCGCGCGTGCGATCGGCGAGTTCGGGGCGACCGCGCTGTTCGCCGGCAACCGTCCGGGCGTGACCCAGACCATGCCGCTCGCCATCTACACCGCCTTCAACGGCGCCGGGGTCTCGCAGGGCACGGCCGTGGCGCTGTCGATGCTGCTGCTGGTGACCGCGGTCGCGGTCCTGCTGCTCGTGCGCGGGTGGCGCCCGGGGGTGGGGCGATGAACGGGGGCGGTGCGGAGGCCCGAGATCCGGCTGGGGCGAACCCGGATGCCGCCGTGTCCGAGTCGCACGCACGGGTCGGCGTCGGGCCGCGCTGGGGCGGGGATGGTCGGAACGCCCCCGTGCTCCGCGCCGACGTCGTCGTACGCCGCCGTGACTTCGACGTCGCCATCGCGCTCGACGTCGCGAGGGGGGAGACCGTCGCGGTGATGGGCCGCAGCGGTGCGGGCAAATCGACCCTCCTCGACGCGCTCGCGGGGCTCACCCCCCTCGACGGCGGCGAGATCTCGCTCGACGGGCGGGTGCTCGACCGCCCCCCGCGGCTTCGCACCGCCCCGATGCACCGCGGCATCGTCCTGCTCGGGCAGGACGCCCGGCTCTTCCCGCACCTCACCGCGCGTGAGAACGTCGCCTTCGGTCCGCGGGCGGCCGGGGTCTCGGCATCCGATGCCCGTTCCCGAGCCGACGAGTGGTTGGCGCGGGTGGGGCTGCCGGGCGCGGGCGATCGTCGCCCCACCCGGCTGTCGGGTGGCGAGCAGCAGCGCGTCGCGGTCGCGCGGGCGCTCGCCGCCCAGCCGCGGGTCGTCCTTCTCGACGAGCCGCTCGTCGCTCTCGACGCGGTGACGGCATCCGAGATCCGCGCGATGCTGCGGGAGAGCCTCGACGGGGTCACGACGATCGCAGTGACCCACGACGCGGTGGATGCCGCGGCGCTGGCCGACCGCCTGCTGATCGTCGAGCGGGGCTCGGTGACACAGGAGGGGTCGGTGCGAGAGGTGCTGGCGGCGCCCGCGACCGAGGTGGCGGCGAAGATCGCGGGACTGGAGCGCGTCGTCGGGGTTGCCCGGGGCGGGGCGTTCGAGCGGGAGGGGCTGCGGCTTTCGTCCACGGATGCCGCGTCGCGCGCGCTCGCCGCCATCGACGGCGCCCGTCTGGCCGCCGTCTTCCGCGCGGCTGACGCACGGCTGGGGGAGGGGTCACCGGCGCTTGTTTCGCACCTCGAGCCGACCCCGACCGGCGTGCGGGTCGTCACCGACCACGGGGCTGCGGAGGTCGCTCCGGGCGACGCGGCGGGGATCCGTCCGGGCGACGTCGTGCTCCTCGGCATCGCGCCGGATCGCGTGCGGTTCGTCGCGGTGGCCTGATCTGTGCGGCGTCACGCCGCGATGCCCGGTTGAGTGTCCACGACACTCGGACGTTTCTCGAAGCGCCCCGCGTGTTCTGGACACTCAACGGGGTGACGGCGTGGACGCCGTCACCCGCCCGCCCTCCACGCACACCTCGCGATCGACCAGCCCCGCGGGCACGTCGACGTGCGACACGAGCACCACCGCCTGCTCGCGCCCCACAGCGCCGAGCAGGTCGAGAAGCAGAGCATCGGATGCCGCGGGGTCCACGCCCGCGGTCGGCTCGTCGAGCACGAGCACCGGGAATCCGCGCAGCAGCGCGCGGGCGAGGGTGAGGCGCTGCGCCTGCCCTCCCGAGACGAGGACGCCGCGGTCGCCGACGGGGGTGTCGAGGCCGCCGCGCTCGCGCGTCCAGGTGTCGAGGCCGACGCGGGCGAGAACGTCCCAGAGGTCGGCGTCGGTCGCGGTCTCGTGGGCGAAGAGCAGGTTCTGCCGCACCGACTCGTCGAACAGGTGCGGTGCCTGCTCGATGAGCCCGACGGTACGGCGCAGGTCGTCCCCCGAGAGTTCGCGCACCTCGACGCCGTCGATCGTGTACGACCCCTCGTAGTCCAGGAACCTCGCGAGCACGTGGGCCAGCGTCGTCTTCCCCGCGCCGCTGGGTCCGGTGACGAGCACGCGCTCGCCGGGGCCGACGTGCAGGTCGACGTCGACGAGTCTCCCGGAGTCCCCGTCGGCGTCGCCCCGCGCGGGCCAGTGGGCCCGGATGCCGCGGAGCTCGAGCCCGCGGCCCAGGGCGGGGGCGTCGCCGGTCGGGGTCGGTTCGCCCTGCGGGAGACCCTCGGGGATGCGCTCGGGCACCGCCTCGGCGATGCGCTCGGCGGCGGCCCGCACCTGTCGCCAGGACGCGAGGGCGAGCGGCACGGGGCCGAACACCTCGAATACCGCCATCGGCAGCAGCACGACGACCGCCAGTCCCGGCCCGGACAGCGCACCGCCGGTCACCGCGGGGGCGGCGACGAGCAGGGCGCCGAGCGATGCGATGCCGGCGAGCATCGATACGACCCCGGAGGTGAGTCCCTGCGCCCCGCCGCGGCGGACGACAGCCCGGCGCAGCGCGGCGTCGGCGGCGCGGACGCGGGCGGTCGCGGCATCCAGGGCTCCGTACGCGGTGAGCACGTCGAGGTTCGCGAGCAGGTCGTGCACGGCGTCGGCGACGGCCGCACGCAAGGGCGCGATCGACCGCTCGGCGCGCGCTCCGGCCGCCCAGCCCACGGCCACCGCGACGGCGAACGCCACGATCAGGCATCCGAGCAGCACGAGTGCGGCCGGCCACGAGACGAGCGCGGTGAAGACGACCGCGGCGAGGGAGGTGACGGCGGCGACCGCCAGGGGCAGTACGACGCGCAGCGGCAGGTTCTGCAGCTCCTCGACGTCGTCGACGACGCTCGAGAGCAGGCCGCCCCGGCGCGCGCGGGCGAGGCCGTCGGGGGCGAGCGGCACGATCTCGCGGACGAGGTCGGCGCGCACCCCGGCGAGCTGGTGCAGGGCGGCGTCGTGGCCGGTGAGACGCTCGAGATACCGGAACACCCCGCGCGACAGCGCGAACGCCCGCACCCCGACGACCGCCATCGACAGGTACATCACCAGCGGTTGCTCGGACGCCCGGGCGATCAGCCACGCGCTCGCCGCGAGCAGCGCGATCGCGCTCGCCGCGGTGCCGAAGCCCGACAGCACCGCGGGCGCGAAGCGTCTCGGCGACGGCATCGCCGATCGCAGGATGCCGCGCACCCGCCCGTTCACGCCCGCACCCCATCGGCTCGGCTTGAGTTGCCGCGACTCGTCGCCTCGCGGTCGGCGGAGGCGACCATCTTCGGCAACTCCCGCGCGGGGCGCAGCGAGACCACGCGGTCGGCGATCGCCCGCGCCGACAGACGGTGCGAGACCAGCAGCACGCCGCGGCCGGCGTCGGCCTCACGGCGGAGCGTCGTCCACAGGTGCGCCTCGGTCGCGGCATCCAGGGCGCTCGAGGGCTCGTCGAGCACGAGCACAGATGCGCCCACGACCCGGGCCCGGTACAGCGCGCGGGCGACGGCGACGCGCTGCGCCTCGCCGCCGGAGAGTCCGGCACCCCCCGCGCCGAGGGGCGTCTCGGGGGCGATGTCCGCGGCTCCCGCGTCGGTCAGCGCAGCGACGATGGAGGTTGCATCCGCCACGGAGCCGAGAGCGACGTTCTCGGCCACCGTGCCCGAGACGAGCCCCGGCCGCTGCCCGGCCCACGCCACCGACGAGCGCGCGTGCGGCACGGCGACCCCGTCGACGCGGATCTCGCCGTCGTGAGCGGCGAAGCCGAGCAGGGCGGCGATCAGCGACGACTTCCCCACGCCGCTCGGCCCCGTCACGAGCACGACCTCGCCCGGACCGACGGACAGCGACACCCGCGGCAGTGCGGTGCCCTCTCGGTCGACTTCCACCTCGTGCAGCGCCAGCGTCGATCCGGGCGCCGAGTGCGCGGCATCCGGGGTCGGGACCTCCCGCGCAGCATCCAACGTGTCGAAGATCTGCTCCGTCGCGGCCACCCCCTCGCTCGCCGCGTGGAACTGCACCCCCACCTGACGCAGCGGCAGGTAGGCCTCGGGCGCCAGCAGCAGTACGAAGAGCCCCACGAGCAGGCTGAGATCGCCCGCGAGCAGGCGGAAGCCGATCGTCACGGCGATGATGGCGACCGAGATGGATGCCAGGAATTCCAGCGCGAAGCCCGAGAGGAACGACACGCGCAGCACCGTCATCGTCTCGCGCTTGTAGTCGCGGGTGATCTTCTCGATCGAGTCGGCGGCCCGGTGCTGCCGGCCGAACGCCTTGAGCGTGCCGAGACCCTCGACGGTGTCGGCGAAGCGCGCCGCAAGGCGTCCGAGCGTGCGGTACTGCCGCTGCTGGACACCGCGGGTGGCGAGACCGATGAGCACCATGAACAGCGGGATCAGCGGGATCGTCAGAGCGACGGTGAGGCCCGAGAGCGGGTCGGCGAGGGCGATCGTGCCGATGAGCACGGGCATGGTGATCGCGGTGGCGACCAACTGCGGCAGGTACCGGCCGAAGTACGCATCCAGCGCGTCGAGGCCGTGCCCCGCGGTCACCGAGAGCGAGGCGGCGTTGCGCCGGGCAAGCCACGCGGGGCCGAGTCTGCCGACCGCCGCGACCAGCGCGGCCCGCAGCTGCAGCGATGCCGTCGCAGCGCCTCGCGCCGACACGCGCTCCGAGACCGCGATCAACAGACCTCGGACCACGACGAGGGATGCCGCGATCCCGACGTGTCCCCAGAGCTCGTCGAGCGGCCGGCCCTCGATCGCCCCGACCAGCGCGGTGGTCAGCGTCCACGCGAACCCGACGACGACGACCGTCTGCGCGAGCACGATCGCCGCGGTGAGGGCGAGGAAGCCGCGGGAGGCGGTGGCGTAGCGGAGCAGCCGCGGATCGACGGGTTTCATGGGGAGGTGTCCAGGGAAGGGAGCGGGCCGTCAGTGCGCGACGAGCGCGGCCTTCTCGATACGGGCGCGGGTGACCCGCTTGCGGAACACCCAGTAGGTCCAGCCCTGATACGCCAGGATCAGCGGCAGGAAGATGAGCGCTGCCCAACTCATGATCGTCAGCGTGTAGTCGGTGCTCGAGGCGTTCTCGATCGTGAGGCTCGAGCCCTCGGCGAGGGTCGAGGGCATGACGTAGGGGAAGAGGGCGAAGAAGAGCGCCGCCACGGCCGCCACGATGGTCACCGCTCCCAGCGCGAACGCGGTGCCCTCTCGGTCGCGGCTGTTCGCCACCCACGAACCGATGAGTGCGAGTGCGGCCATTGCCGAGAGGCCCACGACCCCCAAGAACAGGGGGGCGTCGGCGGCGTTCGCGACGGTCCACGCCAGGAACAGTGCCGCCAGAGCGATGGTCACCAGACCCGCGCGCCCCGCGAGGCGGCGCGCATCGGTCCGCACCTGTCCGTCGGTCTTCAACGCGACGAAATAGAGCCCGTGCAGGAAGAACAGCGTCAGCGTCGTCAGCCCGCCCAGGATGCCGTAGGGGTTCAGCAGCGTCAGCACGGTGCCGACGTATTCGTGATCGGCATCCAGGGGGACTCCCTGCACGATGTTCGCGAAGGCGACGCCCCAGAGGAACGCGGGAAGCGCCGACCCGAAGAAGATCATCCGGTCGAACGACCTCTTCCACGTCGCGGAGTCGCGCTGGTGCCGGTACTCGAACGACACGCCCCGGGCGATGAGCGCGAGCAGGATGACCAGCAGCGGCAGGTAGAACCCGCTGAAGAGCGTCGCGTACCACTCGGGGAACGAGGCGAACAGCGCAGCTCCCGCGACGATGACCCACGTCTCGTTCAGGTCCCACACGGGGCCGATCGTGTTGATGATCTGTCGGCGGGCGATGTCGTCCTTGCCGAGGAAGGGGATCGACATGCCGACACCGAAGTCGAAGCCGTCGAGCACGAAGTAGCCGACGAAGAGGAAGGCGACGATCCAGAACCAGAGGTACGCGAGATCCATGATGAGCTCCTAGTAGACCGTGGTCGGGGTGTTCTCGATGGAGTCGTCGCGCTCGGCATCCGGGTCCGGCAGCGGGTCGGGGCCCTTCTGCGCGTACTTCTTGATGAGTCCGAACTCCACGACGGCGAGGCTGGCGTACACGAGGGTGAACGCCACGAGCGAGATCAGCACGCTCCAGCCGGGGACGCTGGGTGAGACGCCGTCTTCGGTGAGCATGAGGCCGAACACGATCCAGGGCTGACGACCCATCTCGGTGAACACCCAGCCGACGAGGCTGGCGAGCATCGGCAGGGGAGCGGCCCAGATGGCCACGCGCCACATCCACGGTGCGACGGGGCGCGTCGCCTTCTTGCGCGTGACCCACAGGCCCGCGACGCACACCAGCGCCGTGATGCCGCCGAGCGCGATCATCCAGCGGAACGCCCAGTAGGTGACCCACAGTACGGGGGCGAAGTTGCCGTCCACCTGGTCGGCGAACTGCGGGAACAACTGCTGGCTGTAGAGGGTGTTGAGGTCGTTGATCCCCTCGACGCATCCATCGAGCGAGTGCGTCGACAGCAGACTCAGCAGGAACGGCACCCGGATCGAGAACAGCTCGCTCGTGCCGTCGGGGGTTCCGAGCGTGAAGATCGAGAACGAGGCATCCGCTCCGCAGACGGTGTTGAAGGTCGCCTCGGCCGCGGCCATCTTCATCGGCTGGGTGGCCACCATGACCAGGCTCAGCTGGTCGCCCACGATCGCGACGAGCACGAACGACACCACCGTCGACCACAGGCCGAAGCGCAGGGTCTTCCGCATCATGTCGGTGTTGCGTCCGCGTGACAGGTGCCAGGCCGAGATGGCGACGACGATCATGGCGGCGAACATCCAGCCGGCGAAGATCGTGTGCGGGAAGGCGGCGAGGGCGACGGGGTTGGTGAGCAGGGCCCAGAAGTCGACGAGTTCGGCGCGGTGGCCCTCGGCCGACATCTGGTAGCCGACCGGGTTCTGCATGAAGGCGTTGGCGGCGATGATGAAATACGCCGAGAGGGTGGCGCCGATCGACGCCATCCAGATACTCGCGAGGTGGGCGAGACGGGGGAGCTTGTCCCACCCGAAGATCCACAGGCCGATGAAGGTCGCTTCGAGGAAGAACGCGAGCAGCCCCTCGAAGGCGAGGGGGGCGCCGAAGACGTCGCCGACGAAGCGCGAGTACGCCGACCAGTTCATTCCGAACTGGAACTCTTGCACGATCCCCGTGACCACGCCCATGGCGAAGTTGATGAGGAAGATCTTCCCGAAGAAGCGCGTGATGTGCAGCCACCGGACGTCTCCCGTGCGGTACCAGACGGTCTGGAACACGGCCACGATCAGCGACATGCCCAGCGTCAGGGGCACGAACAGGAAGTGGTACAGCGTCGTCAACCCGAACTGCCAGCGGGCGAGGGCGAGGGGGTCGAGCCACTCCATCAGGAGCCTCCGATCGAACCGGATTGTGTGGTCAGACCACATGGTACGCCGGGGCTCCCCGGCGCGTCGGGGGATCCCTCGGCGTCGAACGATATACTCGGCAAGTCATTTCTGACCCGCCAGGAGGCGCCCGTGTCCGTTCGTCAGAGCCTGCTCGCGATCCTTGATCGCGGCGCCTGCTACGGCTCGCAGCTGCGCGCCGAGTACGAACGGCGCACCGGCGCGCGGGTCAACGTCGGGCAGGTGTACACGACGCTCGAGCGGCTCGAGCGCGATGGACTGGTGACCGGCGCCGGCGTGGACGACGAGGCGCGCGTGCTCTGGGAGCCCACCGAGGCCGGGCGCGCCGAGGTCCGCGCGTGGCTTTCCACCGCCTCGCTCGCCGAGGGACGCGACGACGTGGCGCTGAAGATCGCCCTGGCGGTGACGCTGCCGGGCGCCGACATCGGCGGCATCCTGTCCGCCCAGCGTGCGGCGGTCCGCGCGGCGCTCGCCGAGGCCGAGGCTGCGTCGGAGGAAAGGGACGCGGATGCCGTGCCCGCGGCGATCGTGCGCGCGGCCCGGCGCGCGCGGCTCGAGGCCGACCTGCGGTGGCTCGACGAGGTGGCGGTGCTCGCCGCCGGGGCGACCCCGTTCGCGTTGTCCGAGGACCGCCCGCGCCGCGGTAGGCCCGCCCGTTCCGTCGGATAGATCCCACTCGCGACGGTGGGCAACCGGGCGCCGGCCGCTCCGGTGGTGCCGTCGTGTGGGTCGAGCGCAATCGATCGTGGCGGCCTCCGCGCCTTCACCTGCGCGCTGCCTACGACGGACCCGGCGGCGGTCGTCTGACGAGCGAGAGCCGTGGATCCGGATCCGGATGAGTCGCGGGTGAATTCGGCTGACGTGGTCCGCGTCATTCCGGGGGATCGACAATTCCTGGACGAACGCTATGCGCACGATCGGCGTTGTCTGAATTCAGGCGACGTCGACCGCCACGCCGGCGGCCCTCCGGGGGTTGCCCGTGCCTTCTCTTCCTCGTCTCTCGCTCGTGTCGATCGTTGCGACGATCGCCCTCCTCATCGGCGCGGGCGTACCGGCAGACGCCGCGCGCGCGGCGACACCCTCGGTCGATACCCCGGTCGCTACCGCCGACGATGCCCCGGCGCTCCCGTCCACCGACGAACCCGATGCGCAGCCGAAGCTTCCCGAGGGAGCGTTCGACATTCCCTCCCCGGTCGCCGAGACCGTCGAAGCCCCGCAGCCCGTTGCACCCGTGACGCCGCCCGAGAGAACGTCTGCCGTCGCCGAGTGGGAGAAGCGCTCCGTCCCGGCGTCCGGCATGGAGGTCGTCGCCGAGTCCGAGGACTCTGCGCAGTACCGCGGTCCGTCGGGGGGAACCGTCACGCACCTGACGACGGATCCCACCCGCGCGCGCAACGATGACGGCGACTGGGTCGATGTGAATACGTCGGTGTCTCGCCGCAACGACGACTGGACGGTCGCCGATCACCCGCTGAAACCCGTGTTCCGCGGGGGAAGCGACGAGGCCCCCGCGGTGACCGTCTCTCGAGAGGGGCACGACGTGTCGTTCTCGCTTATCGGCGCTGAGCCGGGCGACGTGGCGGCGCCCTTCTGGTGGTGGGACGACTGGGAGCAGCTGACCTACCGCGACGTCTCGGGCAGCGCTGACCTCGAGTATCGCGTCGAGCCGGGCGGGGTGAAGGAATCGTTGGTCCTGGATACCGCCCCCGAATGGCGGACGTCCTGGACGTGGCGCATCGAGGCGGGGTCGCTCACGCCGACGCTCGGGGAGGCGGACTCCGTCATCTTCAACGACCAAGCCGGTGCGGCCGTGTTGATGATCCCGACGCCGGTCGCGATCGATTCGAGCGGTGTCGATGGCCGGTCCGCCGATGCCGAGACCCCGCTGCGGGTCGGGCTTCGGCAGGCCTCCGACGGTTCGTGGCGGTACAGCCTGCGCGCCGATCGAACGTGGCTGCACGACCGTGTACGGGTGTATCCCGTGCGCATCGATCCGACGGTGATGACGCCGAACGGGACGACGGCGTACAAGTCGGACGGAACCGTCCGTTCCGGGCTCACGTACGTCGGCAACACGCGGGAGAGCACCGGCGACCGGTACTGGCGATCGGTCGTGACCTTCGACTACGGCTCCGTCCCCGGGCGCTTCATCGCGGGTGCGCAGATCGGAGTGGGCTACGACGGCTACGGCACCACGTCCCGGCAGACGGGCTGGGTGCAGCACGCCATGGGCTTCAGCTACAACGGAATGGGCCCGCACCTCGCGAACTACACGATCGACAGTGGATGGGCCGACACGGAGGGCGACGGCGTCGCTGCCCGGCTCGCGAGCCAGCTGCGAAGCGGTGATCGTCCGGCGTTCATGATCGGGGGGTGGGAAGGACCCTCATACTCCTTCAAGCGCGTCCAGGCAGACATGTGGATCGAGTCGTGGGAGTACCCGTCGGTGTGGGGCGGCATCCCGTCGAACGGCGCGAGAGGCGCGTCTCTGGCGCCCCACTTCGCTCTGGGGGCCACCAATCCCGGAAGCCGTCCCCAGCAGTACGCCATCGAGGTCGCGACGGACCCGAACATGACGAATCTCGTTGCTACCCGCGGGTGGAGCAGCAGCGGTCAGTACGACATGCCCACCGGCATCCTCCGAGCGGCCACCACCTACTACTGGCGCGCTTCCTTGGTCGACGACCTCAATGGACTGTGGGGTCAATCGACGTTCCGCCAGTCGCCGGTGTACAGCTTCACGACGAACGTCGTGCCGCTTCCGGATGCCGGGACGGCGGCGCCCGGGAGCGCGGTGACCGAGACGCCTGCCACCGTCACGACGCTGACGCCCACGCTGCAGGTGGGCGCCGTCGCCGACACCGACGGCACCGGCGGCACGATGACCTACAAGTTTAAGATCGCCACGGGGCAGGACGCCCGTTCCGGCGCTGTCGTCACCTCGGGGTGGATCACGGCGGCGAACGGCATGGCGGCGTGGACGGTGCCCGCGGGCACGTTGCAAGACGGCGGCGTCTACTCCTGGACCGTCACGACCAATGACGGTCAGGACACGAACACCGAGAACGGCTGGGTGCGGCGCCTCCGCACCGACCTTCGTCTCGGGTCATCGGGACCCTCGCCCTACGACACGGCGGGACCGGTGACCACGAACTTAGCCAACGGCAACGTCAACGTGTCCTTCGCCTCGCCGACGGTGACGACGCTGGGCGGCGCGATGGGCATGTCGTTCACCTACAACTCGCAGGAGGTCGCGGGCGCGAATCGGGGACTGACCGGCGAGTACTTCGATGCCCGTGTCGCAGGTGCGGCGCCCACCTCCCCGAGCGGGTACACCTTCGAGAACAAGACGGCGGCGATGGTCCGCACCGATCCGGCGGTGTCCTTTCGATGGGGGACGGGCGCGCCTGCGGACGCGCTGCCCACTGATCATTTCTTGGCGCGCTGGTCGGGGTTCCTCACGTTGCCGCCGAGCCTTGTCGGCAAGCCCCTGCGTTTGGGCGCGACCCACGATGACGGGATCCGCGTCACGTACGACGGTCAGAAACTGGTCGAGAAGTGGCAGGGAGGGGGATGGGTGACGGCGGCGGCGTCGACGGTCACCGGCGCCGGAGGGGCGAAGCCGATTCAGGTGGAGTACTACGAAGCAACCGGTGATGCCTACGTCGCGTTGTGGATCGAGTACATCCCCGACGGCGCCTCGGCCCCCACGCGGGTTGACGTCCAGCCGGACTGGTTCACCAAGCGCGTTTCGACGCTCCCGCAGGGGTGGGGTGCCTCGGTGCCGTTGTCGGGAACGGCCGCGACGTGGGTTTCCGCGCAGGTCACCGACGCCTCCGTCGTCCTCACCGACACCACCGGCAAGGCGCACACGTACACGAAGGTCGCGACCGGCGGTTACACGGCGCCGAGCGGGGAATTCGGGGTACTCTCCCTCGACGGCAACGGGTGGGTGGTCTTCACCGACGAGGATGGGAAGGTTTATCACTTCACCAAGGAGGGGCGCGTGGCATCCGCGACCCCTCCCGAAGACGTTCGGAAGGCTGCCGCGCCGCAGAGCATTCTGAACGCGAACGGGGTGACCGCCGAGGTCGTCGATCCCGTGTCCCAGAGCGGCGACCAGTACACGCGCAAAGTTGTCTTCGGGTATCAGAACGGTGACCGCTCGTCGTGCCCTGAGCGATCGGGTGCGGGCTACGCGAAGGCGCCGGTCGACATGCTGTGCCGCATCTCGTACCCCGACGGCTCGGAGTCGCGGCTGTTCTACAACGTCGACGGGCAGCTCGCGGCGATCCTCGACCCGGGCGACGAGCTCACGCTGTTCGGCTATGACAGCGCGGGTGGTTTGCTGACACAGATCCGGGATGCCACGGCCAACGACAGCATCCCCGTTCCCGTCACCGACTCCGGCGACGATCCGGCATCGACGCGCATCGCGTATGAGGGTGCGCGCGCGAAGACGATCACGCTTCCGGCGCCCGACGGGGTGACACAAGCCGAGCGCCCCTCACGCACGTACGCCTACCTCGACGGCAAGACGACGGTCTCCATCGCGGGGCTCGAGGGCGTCTCGCAGACGGTCTCGTACGACGGTGCGTGGCGTTCGACGTCGTTGACGAGCGCGCTCGGGGTGACGAGCTCGCAGCAGTGGCATCCGTCGAAGGATCTGGTGCTGTCGGCGATCGATACGGCGGGTCTGACGTCCACGCGGGTGTACGACGCCCTCGATCGTCCGGTCGAGGCGTACGCCCCCGCCCCCGCGGGGTGCTTCACATCCGACCGGCGCCCCGTGCGCGACGCGAGCGTGGCGTTCGGCTGCGGCGTCACACCGGCGAAATCGAGCACCGTGTACGACGAGGGCTTCCGCGGACTTCAGGTCGCCTACTACAGCAAGACGCGAAGATTGTCGGGTAAGCCCGAGGCGTACGCGCTGGGTGTGGGCGGTGCTGACGGGGCCTTCGAGAAGGACTGGGGAGGGGGGTCGCCCGTTCCCGGCGTCGTCTCCAGCGACGAGTTCTCCCTCCGTGCCACGGGACTCATCACCTTCCCCATAGCGGGCTCTTACCAGCTGCGCACGATGAGCGACGACGGCACCCGCGTCTGGCTCGACGATGTCCTGCTCATAGATCGGTGGGTCGATCAGGGGCCTACCCCCGCGGACAGTCCGGTGTTCCAGGTGGCCGCCGGCGACGTTCGACGTATCCGCGTGGAGTATTACGAAAACCTCGGCGGAGCACGCGTCGATCTGCAGTGGAAGCTCCCCGGAGCGGGCGACTTCCAGGTTGTCCCCGGTGCTCAGCTGAGGCCCGACTACGGTCTGGTCACCCGTTCCACGGTCGAGGATTCAACCAGGGTCTTGGGCGCTTCGGCTCCCTCCATGGTGTCGGAGACGACATACTCGGACCCGATCGTCGGGCAGGTGTCGGCCGTGACCGTCGATCCGGGCGGTCTGGGGCTGCAGAGCACGGCGACCTTCGAGCAGCTGAACGGGCCGGGGTGGCTCCGGCAGAAGTCGAAGGCGCTGCCCGCCGCGGCGGCATCCGGTTCGACTAAGGATGTCAAGAGCACCACACGCGCGTACTACGGCGACGCGGAGCAGCTGGCCGAAGACACGTGTCGGGTGCCGGCCGGAACGCGCCAGTTCGGGATGCTGAAGTCGTCGACAGGACCAATGCCCGAAAGTGGAACGGCGATCGTCACGTCATATGTCTATGACGTGATGGGTCGCGCCGTGGGCACCCGGGTCACCGGCGACGAGGGGTGGTCCTGCGCGACGGTCGACGCGCGCGGGCGCACCGTCAGGGAGGTCTCGGTCGGAGGTGCGGGAGTCGCGACGGATACGGTGACCACCACATACACGACGACTCCCACGGGACTCTCGGTCACGGTGACCGGGACCCCCGTGCCCGGGTCGCTGACGTCGGCGACGACGACGAAGACCGACCTGCTGGGTCGGGTCGAGTCGTACACCGACGTGTGGGGTGTCGTCACGACGCCGGTGTACGAATCGCTCACCGGTCGTGTCCTGCGGGTGATGACCGCCGGCCCCGGCGTGCCGTCGTCGACGACGGCTTTCGCCTACGACCGCGACGGCAAGACGACCACGGTGACCTTCGACGGGCAGGTCTACGCGGCATCGACATTCGATGCGAAGCAGCGGATTGCTCAGGTGTCGTATCTGGGTGGGTCGGCGTTGGCCGCGACGTGGGACGACCGGCGGGGCACGATCAGGGCGCAGACGTGGTCTTTCCCGTCGGCGGCGTCGATCACCGATGAGCTTTCACGGTCGGATGCGGGGCGGATCGTGCGCGAGCGCGTGCGGCAGGGTGACCGGTCGTTCGACTCGAGGTACGGGTATGACGCGGCGGGGCGGTTGGTGTCGGCGAAGATCCCGGGTCACGAGTTGTCGTACGAGTTCGCGTCGTCGGGTGGGTGCGGTCCGAATACGGCGGCCGGAGCGTCGGGGAACCGCACGCGATACGTCGATGCGTACACAGCGCCGGGTGCGTCCCAGGCGAGTGTGATGACGGCGGAGTATTGCTATGACTGGGCGGATCGGTTGCTGTCGAACAACGTCTGGGGTCCGGCGCCCGGTGCGTCGCATGTTGCCGATGGCTTCGGTGCCGATGAGATCACGTACGACGTGCGCGGCAACACGACGCGGTTGTCCGACCTGCTGTTCTCCTACGACGCCGAGAACCGTCACGTCGGGACACGCACCTATGCCGGTTCGAAGGTGTCTGTGGTGTGGGACGCCTCCGGCCGCGTGGTGTCGCGGTCGGTAGACCCGGCGGGGGATGCCCCGAAGGTGACGACGCGGTACGTGTATGCCGGTGCGGGTGACAGCCCGTGGGCGGTCCTCTCCGGGGACGACGTCACCGTGTTCTTGTCACTGCCGGGTGGGGTGACGGTGGACGTTCCCGCGTCGGGGTCAGCGTCGTGGTCGTACCCGTCGCTGCAGGGACACACCCTCACCACCGGGGACGGTTCCGGTTCATCGGGTGTGCAGCTGTACGACCCGTTCGGTCAGCCGTTGGACATGTCGACGTTCGCGTTGGGGACGGGCGCGGCGAATGAGTCCGGTGCGGTGAACGGCACGACGGGCTGGCATCAGGGGGCGCAGAAGCTGACCGAGGCTTTGGAGTCGGCGCTGGTGATCGAGATGGGCGCCCGCCTGCATGTTCCGGCGTTGGGTCGGTTCCTGCAGGTCGACCCGGTCGAGGGTGGCGTCGACAACGACTATGTCTGGCCCACCGACCCAGTGGGGAAGAACGACCTGAGCGGCAAGATGTCGGCGGATTCTCTCGAACGATGGATCTCGAAGGGCTACGTCGGGTACATGAATTCCTCGGGGCGTGCGGATGTGAGGCGCAAGACGCGTAGCGAGATCTTTGTTCCGTCGAGGCCCACGTCTTTGCGGATCGCGGCTCGCAGCCAACCTGTACCGCCGCGCGCGACGCCGAGGGTCCGGCACTTGGACGGAGAACTGCTTTCCGCGAACTGGTCCCGAGGCGGCGCTGTAGGCGCAGGTTTCTCGGCGTGCGCAGGAGTCTGTCTGAACGGCTCGCTTGACCACGATGGGCACGGCCGTCTCTCGCTCGGCGCCGGACTCGAGCTCGGCTTTTCTTTGAGCGCGGGTGCATCAAGCGAGAGTGCAAGTGGATTATTCGCGGGAGGGAGTTGTACGTTGACGACTGGACCGATCGGTTTGTACGTAGAAGGCGGTATCCAGCAGAGCGGCCCGTTATTTTATTACGGCGGTGGTTTCTCGGGGGGAGCCAAGGCGGGTTGTAGTGCGCAAGCAGGATGGGGTTGGTAATGGAACTGCTACTGGCTTCTTTGGAGCGACCGCCCGCACCGGCGTTGCCCAACTTGATTTACGGCATAGTCTGTTTGGTTGTTGGTGTATCCGTGATCAGATGGCGCGAGCGCATATATAAAGCAACAGTTCGCGGGGAAAAAAGATGGTTTGGAAAGGGTTTGGGAGAATTGCTCGAACATCTTCAAAGCCCCTTCTGGGTGGGTGTGGCTGGTGCGGGCACTGTGTTGATGGGAATTGTGGCCATCTGCTACGCGATATGGCGATTCTTCTCCTAATCGCTCCTAGGCCTATCGTGGTCACACGCTGACGACCGGCGACGGTTCCGGCTCGTCGGGTATGCAGTTGTACGACCCGTTCGGTCAGCCGTTGGACATGTCGACGTTGGCGTTGGGGACGGGCGTAGCGAATGAGTTCGGGTCGGTGAGCGGGACGACGGGCTGGCATCAGGGGGCGCAGAAGCTGACCGAGGCGTTGGAGTCGACGCTGGTGATCGAGATGGGCGCCCGTCTGTATGTCCCGGCGTTGGGACGGTTCCTGCAGGTGGACCCGGTCGAGGGCGGCGTCGACAACGACTACGTCTGGCCCACCGACCCCATCGGCAAGCACGACCTCACCGGAAAGATGAGCGCGGACTCGCTCGTGAGATACGCAAGGAAGGGCCATCTCGTTCTATCTCCCAGCGTCGTGCTGGCGCCGACCCCGGGAAAGAAGTACGAGCGGCAGCTGAATACGAGCGGTGGGCGAACTCACACGTTCACCCTCTCGTATGTTGATTCGCGCGAGAGGTGGAAGGCCAGCTTCACGTCTCCAGTGGAGGTTGTGGGGCGCCAGCGTACGCAGATCCCCACGTACGAACAGCTCATTCCGGCGATTTCCCGGGTGCTGGATACACCCAGCATTCACCAACAGTGGGACTGTCATAACATAGGTTCGAGCGTTGAAGCGGCGTTTGGGAACGGTACGTGGGATCTGGAAACGGGTAGAAGCGATAACCCTGCGTGGATGGCGGCAGGGTTTGAGAAAATGCTTCAAAACCGCTTGCCCGGCTATATGTGTGGGTGGGACTGAAACCATGCGATTTGTTCCGTTCGTGTTCCTCGGATACTGCTGCGGGGTCTTGGCGATCGTCGCTGACATGCATGTCAATCAGTTGCGCATTCTGGACTCACAATCCACGGTGCCTGAGGTGATGGTTATAAGACTGCCAGGCTTCGCTGCTGGCGGGCGGCTGATGTACGCATCCGGGGCAACTGAGGCGGGTGCGCGTTCGGACACATGAGACGATCGACCGAATAGCTTGTGCACAAGAAGGATGGGGGTGGTAATGCAATCGATTTCGGCGGCTCTGGAGCGTCCACCAGCTCCGGTGCTACCCAACCTGATATTCGGCGTCATGGTTCTGTTAATTGGCGCGATTGCAATATGGCGTCGTAAGATGATATCCGAATCAACAGTGCGTGGGGAGAAGCGGTGGTTCGGAAGACACATCGGCGAGCTTCTCGAGCGCCTTCAGAGCCCCTTTTGGGTGGGAGTGGCTGGTGCGTCCGGTGTAGCTATGGGGGTAGTGATGATCTGTTACGCGTTCTGGCGATTCCTCCACTAGATGCTCGTTAATTCTCGCTGGCAGACGTCCACTCCGCTGTCAGGAGAGGGACTAGCTCAGATGCCGGAGCAACACGCGCGTTTCGGGGCTGATCTGAAACCATCGCCCACATTCCCGAGACCCATGACGTCGCCGCTCCCCGTTCGTTCCTCGTCCCCGCTATCGGCGGGAGCCGCATGCTCATGGTGAAGTCTGAAAATTGGCTACAGGCCGGCTTGGTCACGGGAGTGGGCCTGGTCACGTTCGCTGTTCAGGCGCTCGCCGCGATCCTCGCCGGACCTGCCGCCTCTGGACTGACTTTCCACGAGGCCGTGGCGGAGCTTGGTTTTCGCCCGGTGTGGGTCCTGATGGGCTGGAGTGCGTACTGCGTTCTCGTGACGGCGTCTATCTTGTTCCTCGGTCCTCGAAACAGCGACCCCCCACGTGAAGGACGGGTGCTAAGAATGGTTACGGCATCGCTGTGGACGTGCGGGGCCGTAGGCGGGCCGTGGTTCATGGTCATGAATGCAGCCTGGGGTCCGCTGTGGGAGGACATCCTGGTCCGCCGCTTCGCGGTGTGACCTTATTTCTCAGCGAAGTGGCCTCTTGGTGGTGGTTTCTGTCAGTACCCTGTCTGATCGCAGCGGGCATTCTTCCGAGGATCATTTATGTACGAACGGCGCCGGTCCGTTCGGACATCGATGAGGCGGTGGCCGATGAGTAGTTGGCCACGGTAATAGCGCGTTGGCTATTCTTCCATTAGACGCCCGGTGAATCTCGCGGGCGAACATCGCAGCCGCTTTGGAGGGAAGGAGTAGCTCAGATGTCTCGGCGTCACGACGGTCTATGCACCTTGCGAAACGGAAGGGTCAGTGAGCGGCGAGAATTGTCGCTTTCTTGCGGCGTCCATCTACTGATCGGGTTCTCGGAGTTCGCAAAAGCGCGCGGATAGCTTCAACACCGCTTGCCTGGCTGCATCCACGGATGGGACTGAAATGATGAGATTCGTCTCATTTGTTTTCCTCGGGTATTGCGGCGGCATCTTGGCGATCGTGGCTGACATGTTCAACGATCGAGTGCGAATCTTCAACCCAGAATGCAAGGTGCCTGAGATCATGTTCATGAGATTGCCGGGCTTTGCTGCCCAATCATTGCTTTGGCGTTCTTGATCTGCGTCCTGCTCTATCTTGCGGACAGGATGGGGGCTGTATCGTCAGCTCCCGCGCTAGGTGGGCTGTTGAGTTCAGGGCAGATGCCCGGCGATCGATCGCAGAACGGTCGGGCAAGCGGCCCCGTCGCGGCCGACCCGCCCGCTCAGCCGGTTAGCGTACGGCGGCTAACCGCGCGGCGAGGATCCGTCAAGCCGGGAGCATTTCTGTGCTCCGCGCTCCACTCTGAGAACACCCCGGACGACCGAAGGAGTTCTCGCATGGTCATGGAAGCACCACTCAGCCGCCGGGGTTCGTCGAAAGCAGCCCGTCCGACCGTCGCCAGTCCTGTTGCGACCGGGTCGGCTGCGGCATCGACGGAGATCCCCTGGACGCGCATCGACCTCGACCTGTACGAGGTCAGCCGCGGCGGATACATCGTCGGCTACGTCGAGGTCGTGGGCGCGGTGTTCGTCGCACTCGGCGGAGCACGGTACGACCGCGCGGTCGAGGTGTCGCAACACGTCACCTTCCACGCGGCTGTCGACGTGCTGGTTCGCCGCGTGCTCTGACGCGCGGGCGTTCCGCGCCGCGCCGGGCCCGGTGAGTGACGGGCCTCCGCGATTCGGCTGGCGCCGGTACGCGGCCGATCAGCGTGTCTCGGCTGGCGCCGGTACGCGGCCGTTCAATGCGCACGTAAGCCCCACGTGCCCGCTCGACGCACGCGAGACCGCCGCGCCGCCGGCACGCGGCCGTTCAGCGCGTTTCGGCTTGCGCCGGCGCGGGGCCGTTCAGCGCGCGAGCGTGTACCCGGCTTCGTCGATCGCCGCTGCGAGGTCGTCGTCGCTCGCCGCCCCCGACGAGGCGATGCGCACGACCGAGACGCCTCCGTCACGCAGGTCGACACCGACGACCTCGACGCCGTCGAGCGCGGTGAGCTCCTCGGTGACCGCGCGCACGCAGTGGCCGCACGTCATGCCCTCGACGCGGAGCTCGCTCGTGGCGGTCTGTGCCGTCGGGGTGGATGCCGCGCCTCCGGCGCCGCACCCGCACCCGTCGCCGCATCCTCCGGATGCGGGAGTCGAGGCGGCGAGGCCGAGGTCGATGCGCTGCTCGGTCATGGGGATCTCCTTCACGAACGGACCAGCCGGGCGATGGCCTGGTTGGCTTCTTTGAGTTTCTCTTCGGCGACGGATCCGCCCTGGGCGGCCGCCTCGGCGACGCAGTGCGTCAGGTGGTCGTCGAGCAGCGAGAGGGCGACGTTCTCGAGCGCTTTCGTCACCGCTGAGACCTGGGTGAGGATGTCGATGCAGTACTGGTCGTCGTCGACCATGCGCGCGATGCCGCGCACCTGCCCTTCCGCGCGGCGGAGGCGCTTGAGGAGGTCGTCTTTACGGCCTTCGTATCCGTGCATGGCATCCATGATACCCCCACGGGGTATGCATAGCAGCATCCTCCACCCTGTCAACCCCCTCGGCCCCGGGCCTGCGGCGGGAGATGGTCGGAAAACCAGGAGGTCGACATGCACAACCGTCGTACCGGTGGTGGTCGAAGATGACCGCCGAACCTTTCCCCACCGGACCCCATCGCCCCGTGCGCATCCCGGCACTGCCCCCGCTGCGATCTCAGCGGAGACAATCGGAGGATGACGAGAACGCTGGCGGCACTACCGGGGGCCGCCCGGAGACTGTGTCTGAGCAGAAGAAACGGCGAGATCTGCACACGTGAGGACGGGCATCGCGGCCTCCACCATCGCACGGGCGGCCGTCTTCTGTGGAGCGATCTGCAGGCCGACCCGCCCACATGCACCGGGGCGGGGGAGCCGGCGGCACCCGCACCCACCCTCCCCGACGGTTACCCCGACGGGCGGGCGCTCTGCCCGGTCTGCTGGGCGTTCGTCGTGCCCGTGAACGGTGCGCTCGCCCCGCACGACTCGTGGCGCGGCGACGAGACGCGCGAAGAGGCCGACCGGCGACGGGACTGGTTCAACAGCTTCGGCTGGTGAAGCCGCCGCGTCGAGTTCACACCCGCGCGGCGACGAGGCGGGCACGCCCGTCGACGACCTCCATCGTCTCGTCGAGAGTTCCCGCGTGCACGAGGTCGTGGGTGACGAGAAGGGTCGCCGTCCGCCGTTCGCGGGTCAGACGGGAGAGCAGCGACATGATCTCGGCCCCGCGCGACGTGTCGAGCGCACTCGTCGGCTCGTCGACCAGCAGCACGCGCGGGTCGTGCACGAGCGCGCGGGCGATGGCGACACGTTGGCGCTGCCCGCCCGACAGCTGAGCGGGTCGGCGATCGCCGTGGGCGCCGAGGCCCACGGCATCCAGCAGCTCGTCGACGCGTCCTCGGACCTCGGCGCGCCTCTCCCGGCGGCCCCGCCCGCCCAGCTCGGCCATCACGCGCAACTGCTCGCGAACGGTGAGCGCGGGCAGAAGCTGCGGCTGCTGGAAGACGATGCCGATGCGCTCGCGGCGGAGGGTCGTGCGTCCCGCGGCACTGAGTCCGGTGGCATCCACGCCGTCGACGACGACGCGACCGGAGTCGGGACGCACGAGGGTGGCGGCGAGGGCGAGCAGGCTCGACTTGCCGGAGCCCGAGGGGCCGGTGATCCCGGTGAGTACGCCCGGGCGGCCCTCGAGCGTGACGTGGTCGACCGCGGTGACGCGCGCATCGCCGTCGGGGTAGGTGAGGGTGACGTCGTCGAGGAGGATCATCGTGTGCTCCCGAGAGCGGTGAGGGGGTCGGATGTGGTGACGGTGCGCAGCGACACGGCCGCACCGATCAGGCCGAGCGCGATCATGACGAGCGCGGGGGCGAGGGTCGTGAGCGGACCGAGGACGAACGGCAGTGCTCCGCCGGCGAGCGCCCCGAGCGCCGCGGTGAGCCCGATGCCGACCCCGACGCCGAGCACGAGCACGACGAGGGCCTGCCCGAGCGCGTCGCGGACGAGCGCGGGGGTGCTCGCTCCGAGGGCTTTCAGAACCGCGATGTCACCCGCCCGCTGCATGGTCCAGACCGTGAAGAACGCGCCGACGACGAGCGCGGAGACGCCGAACAGCATCGCGATCATCAGGGCCAGCGAGCCGATCTCGGAGCGGAAGGTGGGCAGCGCCGTGAGACTCGAGAGGGGGGTGGATGCCACCGTGCCGGTGTCGGCGGCGACGGTGTCCCACGCCGGGGTCCCCGACACGGCGAGCACGGTCGCGGTGCCCGTGCCGCCGAGGCGTTCGTCGAGCGCGCGCCAGGCCGACGGGGTGAGCGAGATCACCGGGGTGTGGCTGTAGAAGAGGTCGTCGCCGATCGCGGCGACCGCGTACGTCGAGCCCGCGATCGCGATCGGGTCGCCGACGGCGGCTCCCAGCGTCTCGGCGGCGCCCGCGGAGAGGACGACCTCGCCGTCGCGAGCGGGGGCGGGGAAGCGGGTTCCCGTGTCGACACCGAAGATCGCGACGGCGCCCGCGGCACCCGGGCCTTCGGCGCGGGTCTGACGGATGCCGACCGCGTCGACGCGCTCGACTCCCGCGGCATCGCGCCACGCGCTGATCGTGGCGTCCTCGATCGTCGAGTCGGCGAAGGTGGCCGCCGCGGCCCCGGCGGGCTGCAGGACGAGCCGGTCGCCGGGCAGCGCCAGCACGGCCGAGACGTTCTGGGCGGCGAGGCCTCCGGTGAGGCCCGAGAGGAAGCCGACGAGCAGGGTGATGAGGGCGACGACCGCCCCGATGAGGGCGAATCGCCCGCGGGCGAACCGCAGATCGCGCCATGCGACGTACACGTCGCCTCCTTCCGCCGGTGGATCTCGCCGGCTTCCCCCAGCCTCCCGGTGAGGCGTCGACGGGTCATCGGCGGCCCGGGCGAACTCCCTCTCCACCTTTCGGATGATCCGTCGGGGGCGTGGCATCCGTAGCCTGGAGTCCGACATGCCCCACCGCACCCTCGCCCCCGTCTTCGCGGGCCTTCGCGCGGGTCTGCACGTCCTGTTCGGCGGACTGCTCGCCCTCGTCGTCGTGCGGGTCCTGCTGACGAACGCGCCGGTCATCGCCCTGCTGCTCGCGGGGGTGCTCGGCGTGCTCTACCTCGCCGGCATCGCGCTCTCGCGCGCGGGCCGCGCCGGCGCCGGCGTCGCGTGGCTCGCGGCGCTGACCGTGGTGTGGGCGGCCCTCGTGTGGCTCGTGCCCGAGGCCGCCTACCTCGTCTTCCCGCTGTTCTTCCTGTACCTGCACCTGCTTCCCGGGGCAGCCGGTCCCGTCGCGGTCGTCGCCACCACCGCCCTCACGATCGCGGCGTTCGCCGTGCACGGCGGTCTGACGGTCGGCGGGGTCGTCGGGCCCGTGGTCGGCGCGGGCGTCGCTCTGCTGATCGGCCTCGGTTACGCCGCGCTCGAGCGCCGTGCGGCCGAACGCGAGGCGCTCATGAGCGAACTGATCGCCACGCGCGACCGGCTCGCCGCGGCGGAACGCGAGCAGGGGGTGCTCGCCGAACGCGCGCGGTTGGCCCGCGAGATCCACGACACCGTGGCGCAGGGCCTGTCGAGCATCCAGATGCTGCTGTACGCGGCGGAGCGGGCGGATGCCACGGGCCCCGGCATCGGGCATGTCCGCCTCGCACGGCGCGCGGCGGCCGACGGACTCGCCGAGACCCGGCGCTTCATCCGCGAGCTGACGCCTCCGAGCCTCGACAGCGGGCTGGGGGCGGCGCTCGACCGCCTCGCCGAGGGCTGGGGTGCGCGCGAGGGCGTGGCGGTCACCCTCGAGGTGTCGGGGGAGCTGTCGCTGCCCATGGACGCGCAGACGGCGCTGTTGCGCGTCGCGCAAGGCGCTCTCGCGAACGTCGCACAGCACGCCCGCGCCGGTCGGGTCGGCATCCGGCTCGACAGGAGCGGCGACACGGTGCGTCTCGAGATCACCGACGATGGCGCGGGATTCGATCCGCGTGCGGCCGAGAGGACGGCATCCGCGACCGACTCCTTCGGCCTGCGCGCGATGAGCGAACGCGTCGATCAGCTCGACGGTCGCCTCGACGTCGTCAGCGCCCCCGGCGCGGGCACGACGATCACGGTGACTCTGCCGGTCGGTGCGCCGTGATCCGCGTCCTCATCGCCGACGACCACCCGGTGGTGCGGGCGGGCGTGCGCGCGCTGCTGGACGCCGAGGCCGACATCGACGTGGTCGGCGAGGCCGCCACACCCGATGAGGTCGTGGCCCTCGCCGACGAGCTCGCACCCGAGCTCGTGCTCATGGACCTGCAGTTCGGGGATCGTGCCGCCGGAGCCGATGCCACGCGGCGGGTGCGCGCGTTGGCTGCTCCGCCGTACGTGCTCGTCCTGACCAACTACGACACCGACGGCGACATCCTCGGGGCCGTCGAGGCGGGGGCGAGCGGGTACCTCCTCAAGGACGCCCCTCCCCACGAGCTGCTCGCCGGTGTCCGCGCGGCGGCCTCCGGGCAGAGCGCCCTGGCCCCGTCGATCGCCGGTCGCCTGCTCGCGCGCCTGCGCGAACCGCGCGTGACCTTGTCGGTGCGCGAGATCGAGGTGTTGCGTCTGGTCGCCCGCGGAGCGTCCAACGCCGACGTCGCCCGTCGTCTGCACATCACCGATGCGACGGTGAAGTCGCACCTCGCGCACGTGTTCTCTAAGCTCGGCGTCTCTTCCCGCACCGCGGCGGTGTCGGCGGCGCGGGCGCTCGGCATCCTGCGCTGACGTCGCCTCGCGCGGTGCGCGGGCCCGCCTCGCCGTGGCGGGGGAGCGTCGTACGATGGGCAGATGATCCGGGTGCGCGTGGTCGGAGTGGCTCTCGACCCGGCCCAGCAGCACGTGATCCTGTTGAAGCCGGTCGACACCGACGCGGACGGCGATCGGGTGCTGCCCGTCTGGATCGGCCCGCAGGAGGCCATGTCGATCCTCGTCGCGATCGAGGGCACACCGTCGCCGCGTCCGCTCGCGCACGACCTCATGACGGCGATGCTGGGCGAGCTGTCGGCGTCCGTCGACCGGGTCGAGGTCACCCACCTCGACGAGGGGACCTTCCACGCCCGCGTGGTGCTGAACACCCCGGCGGGGCAGCGCTCGTTCGATGCGCGCCCCTCGGATGCCATCGCCCTCGGCGCCCGTGTCGACGCCCCGATCTGGGTGTCCGACGACGTCCTCGCCGAGGCGGGCGTGCCCGACGAGGCGGTCGAACTCGACGCATCGGCCGAAGAGGAACGGGTGCAGGAGTTCCGCCGCTTCCTCGACGACGTCGACCCCGACGACTTCCAGGGCTAGCACCGATGCCGGGCCCCCCGGGCGCTCCTAGACTCGCGGAGGGGCCGCGCGGCGCGGTCCGTGATCCACGACGAACGGGGTACGGATGCAACTCGCCATGGTCGGACTCGGACGAATGGGCGCCAACATCGTCCGCAGGCTCATGAAAGACGGTCACGACTGCGTCGTGTTCGACGTGAATCAGGATGCCGTGGCCGCACTCGTCGCGGAGGGCGCCACCGGGGCGACGAGCATCGCCGACCTCGCGTCGAAGCTGCAGAAGCCCCGCGCGGTGTGGTTGATGATCCCCGCCGGTCTCACCGGGAAGGTCGTCGACCAGGTCGCCGAGGTGCTCGAGCCGGGCGACATCATCATCGACGGCGGAAACTCGAACTACCGCGACGACGTGCGTCGCGCGGCGAAACTGAACGACAGCGGCATCCACTACGTCGACGTCGGCACCAGTGGTGGCGTCTT
Organism: Microbacterium proteolyticum; assembly: GCF_014192415.1. Taxonomy (GTDB): domain Bacteria; phylum Actinomycetota; class Actinomycetes; order Actinomycetales; family Microbacteriaceae; genus Microbacterium; species Microbacterium proteolyticum. The sequence continues at coordinate 393,280 of NZ_JACHXY010000003.1, read as the reverse complement.
CGGTCTCGAACGCGGCTACTGCCTGATGGTCGGCGGTCACGAGGAGGCCGTCACGTACCTCGAGCCGGTGTTGCGGACGATCGCCCCCGGGCCCGGCGAGGTCGAGCGTACGCCCGGCCGCACCGGAGAGTTCACGACCGAGGAGCGCGGCTACCTGCACTGCGGTCCCTCCGGTGCCGGGCACTTCGTGAAGATGGTGCACAACGGCATCGAGTACGGCATCATGGCCGCGCTCGCCGAGGGGCTCAACGTGTTGAACAACGCCGACGCGGGTCTTCACCAGGGCGAGCACTCGGCCGAGGTCGCCCCCCTCGAGGAGCCCGAGTACTACCAGTTCGACATCGACACGGCCCGCGTGAGCGAGCTGTGGCGCCGCGGGTCGGTCATCTCGTCGTGGCTGCTCGACCTCACCGCCGCCGCCCTCGCGCAGAACCCGACGCTCGACGGGCTCGCCGGGCGCGTGTCCGACTCGGGCGAGGGCCGCTGGACGGTCAAGGCCGCCGTCGACACGGGGGTTCCCGTGCCGGTGCTGGCCGCGTCACTTTTCGAGCGGTTCGCCTCGCGCGGCGAGGACCACTTCGCCAATCAGGTGCTCTCGGCGATGCGTCTGCAGTTCGGCGGTCACCAGGAGCTGCCCGCCGGCGACGTGCTCGAGGCGGGTCAGAAGAAGGCCGAGAGCGGCCGCGACTGAGCCGGGAGGCTCAGCGCTCCAGCAGGATCTGACACACGAAGAGGCCCTCGCCGTCGTTCCACACCTCGACCGCGGGGGCCTCGCACGTGCCGTCTTCGGTGCTGAGGAGGCGCACGCCCGCCTCGTCGTAGATCGCGTAGGGCCCGATCGTGCCGCGCACCGGTGCCGACGCGCCCCGAGGGAGCTCGCCGACCGACCGGAGGGCGTCCATCAACGGTGCGCTCGCGTCCTGCGTGTAGTACGTCGCGTCCTCGTAGTCGCGGCAGTTGGCTGTGCCTCCGGTACCGACGGGGAAGCCGTCGCCCAGGCAGTAGCCGCCGAACGGCATGTCGGGGAGGGCGCCGTTGGCGGCCCGGTACCTCTCGAAGACCTCCTCCCACTGCACGAGTCGCTGCGTCGCCTCGGAGTTCGAGTCAGCCGGCTGGGCCAGGAGCCACACGAGGAAGCCCACCGCCCCGGCGATGGCGACACCCGCGATCACGAGGGCGGTGACGGCGGCGGGGTGGAGGCGGGCGCGGGGACGGGAATCTGTCGACATGAAGCGGACCTTCTCGAGGGGACGACTCGCGCGGCGGCGCGGATCGCGCCAGAGTGCCACGGGGGAGGGCCCCCTCTTCCGGCCCCTCGTGCCCTGTCTGCCCGCCGGAGATGACGTTCACCCTTGCGCTCACCCCGGTGGGGAGTCCGCGAGGCCTCAGCAGCCCGGCCGGTGCGGCGTCTGCGGCGGTTCGATGCGCGTGAGAGGGGAGACTAGAGGGATGAGCGATTCCTCCGCGCCCGCGTCCTCCGACCGTTACATCGTCGCCACCGACGGAGCGTGCAAGGGCAATCCCGGACCGGCCGGGTGGGCCTGGGTCGGCGAGGACGGTCACTGGGCGGCGGGCTCGATCCCCGCCGGGACCAACAACATCGGCGAGCTCCTGGGGCTGCTGCACGCGATCACCGATCACGCCGACGTGCGCGAGCTCGTCGTGCAGGCCGATTCGAAGTACGCCATCGACACGTACTCGTCGTGGATGGATGGCCACCGGCGTCGCGGGTGGGTCACGAGCGCGAAGAAGCCCGTCGCCAACCAGGGCATCCTCGAGGCCCTCATCGCCGCGCGCGACGCGCGGCGGGCGGCGGGCCTCCCGGACGTCGTGCTCGAACACGTCCGCGGGCACAGCGGACACGTGCTCAACTCGTGGGCCGACGAGCGTGCCGTGCGAGCGTCTCAGCACGCGGCTAAGGGCGAAGAGCTGATCTGGACGTCGCTGCGCGGTCTCGACCGGCTCGAAGTTGCGTCGGCGCCGCCGCGCTCCGCGCCGACCGCAACGGGCGCTGATCGGCGGTCGTCCACCGCGCAGGCCTGAGACGGGGGCATCATGGGCGAGAGGGGGCATGCATGAGCGCAGTGAGTCGTTCGTGGCGGAGGTTCCGTCGTCGCGGTGGGGATTTCGCCGCAGCGGCGACCGACGCCGAGACCCGCGATCTGACCCGTTCCTGGAATGCCGTGTGGGGGTCGAGCGACCCATCCGGACAGGCTCTGCGGGTCGGACATCCGGATCGGTGGGTGCGGTTGTGGAGCCTGCCCGAAGGCAAGCGCACGGCGGATGACGATGCCGAGGCCGCCGTCATCCTGGGGCGACACCGCAGCGTGCTCGGCATGCTCAATCCCTCGGGTGAGCCGTTCGTCATCGTCGGTGCGGATTGGGGGCCGGGCGACGGCGGCGGCGGGTGGAGTAGAAGGCACCTCGCGGGGCGTCGCCCGTGGCGGGCCTCGACGGATCCCCACGAAGGCTCGACGACCTTCTTCTGGCTGGCGGAGCGAACCCTCCACGGCCTCGACGACCTTCTTCGTCTCGCCTCCGAGGACATGGCCCACATCATCGCGATGCCGACCGACATGTCGTGGATCTACGCGCCCTACGACGGGGGCGCTGACGTCCTCGTCGTCGACGACGCCGTCCGCGCGGAGCTGCGGGAACGTTACGCCGACTGGCTGTCTCCGCGTGCGGACGGGCTGTGACGTGAAGAGCCGGCGAGCACCTCGGTCTCTTCGGCGGGTGTGAGACCTGCACCGCGGGGGCGGTCGACACCGCGCGCGCGTTCGTCGTCGAGGGTTCGCCGCACCGTCTCGGGCAGAGGACGTCGACGACCCCCGGATGCCACGAAGGCGGCGTCGCTGCGCCGCGAGAAGCCCCGCGCCTCGGCGGGGAGCCACAACGGGAGCGACCGCGGACCCATCCAGTACTGCACGCCGTGGGCCTCGAGCGTGGCGTCGTCGAGCGCGACCGTCTCGCTCTCTTCGCCGGCCGCGGCCTGGGAGGCCGCGAGCACCGCCGCGAGCGGGTACTCCTCGCCGACCGCGTTGATCGGGCCCGCGACCCGCGCACGGCCGGCGCGCTCGATCCACGCGGCGAGGTCGTCGACGTCGATGCCCTGCACGTATCGACCGGCCGCCTTCGGGGTCAACACGCGTCCGCCGAGGGCGAATCGTGCCGGCCAGTACCCGAAGCGATCCGTCGGATCTCCCGGACCCACGATGAGGCCCGCGCGGGCGAGCAGAGCGCGATCACCCAGGCGCTGCGAGGTGAGTCGCTCGGCGTGCACCTTGGCATCCGCGTACTGCGATGGATCGGCCGGCTCCACCAGCTCCGCATCCTCGTCGGCGAACGGGGTGTCGGAGCGGGCGTACACCGAGACGCTCGAGACGAGCGTCCAGTGCCCCGCGCGGTCGGCGAGCGCGTCGAGTCCGGATGCCACGAACTCCGGGTCCCACGACAGCTCGACGACGTCGTCCCACTCGCCGCCGAGGGCATCGTAAGCATGCGGGTCACGTCGATCGGCGCGCACGAGTCGTGAGCCCGGCGCGATCAGGCCCGCCTCGCCACGGGCGAGGCAGACGACGTCGGTGCCGGAAGCGACCGCCGCGGCCGCAATCGCTCGGCCGAGCCAGGCCGTTCCCCCGAGGATGAGCATGCGTCGCATGCGCGCCAGCCAACCACCGTCACCGTCGCGTCGCGAGGGGAGTTCGCGGACGGCGGACGGGACGAGACCGTGCCCCCTTCGGTGATCCATCCACAGATTCACTCGTATGTCTCCGCCCGTATGCGGCGAACGCTAGGTTCTCCGCCACGGAATATATCCCCGCGGGGGGACGAAAGAAGGGTGGGCACCATGTCGGATATCCAGAAGCAGCAGGGGCTCGGTCGACCGACCGGGGCGTTCGTCGGAGCGTCGTGGGTGGCGCTCGGGCTGGGCGCCTCGGTGTACTTCGTCGGTCTTTACAACGCGCGCATGCTGCTGGCGGAGAAGGGGTTCTTCCTGGCGGTATTCCTGCTCGGTCTCTTCGCGGCGATCAGCGTGCAGAAGGCGGTGCGCGACCGCGCGGAGGACGTCCCCGTGACCGGCGCCTACCTCGGGGTGGCGTGGGGGATGCTGCTGGTGTCGCTGACCCTCATGGTGATCGGTCTCTGGAACGCCGAGCTCCTGCTCTCGGAGAAGGGCTTCTACGGCATCGGTTTCGCGATGAGCCTGTTCGCCGTGGTCGCCGTGCAGAAGAACGTGCGAGATCTCGCCGCGTTCCGCCGGGCGAACCCCGAGGTCGCACCCGTCGCCCGCCCCTCGTTCCCCGTGGTTCCCTGAGTCAATCGGGTACCCCGGTCCCCCGGTGGAAGACGCAGTGAAAGGGAGGCGTTCCCGGTGAGGAAGGCGATCAACGCGTCACGGTCTCTCACGCCGGCGTCGGCGCTGGTCAGGGTGAGGGTCATTCGTCCACCGTAGACAGCCCGTCCTCGGCATCCTGTCTACGCTGGGAAGCGACCCTGTTTCGCGAAGGAGACCGTCATTCCCTCTGTGTCCCGCACCCCCGCCGCCCGTACGCCCGCCGATCGGTCCACGATCACCCGGTCGCTGCGAACGGCCTCGCTCGCGACCGCCGGCGTGGGCGCGGCGATCACGATGGGCGCGCTCGGGTCGTGGTGGACCCCCGTCATCCTCCTCGTCGCCACGGCCGGTGCGATCTTCGCGATCTGGTGGGTCGCCGGGCCCTCGGTCGGGGAGCGGCTCGTGCTGCCGGTGCTCATCGTCGTCACGGCTCTCACCGTGGCGTCCCTGCTCGGCCTCGTCGGACTCCTGCCGTCCGCGTGGACGTGGGCGGCCGTCGGCGCCTACGCCGTGGCGTGGGGCGAGTACCTCGTGACGCAGACGATCGCGCGCTCGCGAGCGGCCGCCGGACTGCGCTGAGCCAGGCGGCTCATGCCCCCGCCGACGACGCTCAGACGGCGGCCGATGCGTGCGTCGGCACCCAGCCGAGGGCCGGGGCGATGTGCTGCGCGAAGTTCTCGACGAGGCGAAGGTTGAACGCCACGCCCATCTGCGACGGGATCGTCAGCATGAGGGTGTCGGCGCTCATCACCGCGGCGTCGTTCTGCAGCTGCTCGACGAGCTTGTCGGGGGTTGCGGCGTAGGTCTTGCCGAAGGTCGAGCGCATGCCGTCGATGACGCCGATCTGGTCGCTGCCCGCGGACCCGGCGAAGTACATCTCGTCTTCGGCCGTGACGATCGGGAAGATGCTGCGACTCACCGACGTGCGGGGCTCGCCCTCGTGGCCGGCCTCGCGCCAGGCGGCACGGAAGGCGTCGAGCTGCTGCGCCTGCAGGAGGTCGAACGGCGTGCCGTCGGCTTCGGTGAGCAGTGTCGACGACATGAGGTTGACGCCGATGCGACCCGCCCACTCGGCGGTGGCCGTGGTGCCGGCTCCCCACCAGATGCGCTTACGCAACCCCGGGGAGTGCGGCTCGATGCGCTGCAGGCCCGTCCCTCCGCCGAAGGGGCTGTGGGGGTCGCGCTCGGCCAGACCCTCGCCGTCGATCGCCCGCAGGAAGAGGTCGAAGTGCTCGCGGGCGATATCGCCGCCGCGCGGGTCGGCCGACCCGGTGTAGCCGAACGCCTCGTATCCGCGGACCACGGTCTCGGGTGAACCACGGCTCACGCCGAGGGCGAGGCGGTTGCCGCTGATGAGGTCGAGGGATGCCGCCTCCTCGGCCAGCATGAGCGGGTTCTCGTACCGCATGTCGATCACGCCGGTGCCGACCTCGATGCGCGAGGTGCGGGCGGCGATCGCGGCGAGCAGGGGCATGGGAGCCGCCTGCTGACGGGCGAAGTGGTGCACGCGGAACGAGATGCCGTTGACGCCGAGGTCGTCCATGCCCTGGGCGAGATCGATCGCCTGCAGCATCGAGTCACCCGCGGTCAGGTGGTGCCCGCCGCCGAGGGGGCCGTAGTGGCCGAAGGAGAGTGTGCCGAAGGAGCGCATACGGGGTGCAACGCGGGTCGTCCCGGTCTATTCCCGCGCATGGACCCCCGGATGGCCCCGGACCCTTCGAGGTGTGGAACCATTCAGAGCATGGACGACGACGTACGCCACGAGCTGCGTCGCCTGCGCGCCCGGGCCTACGGCCCCGACGCGGACATCGCCGGCGACCTGGCGGCGTCGGAGCGGCTTGCGGTCCTCGAAGAACTCGAGCGGCACGAGCGGTCCTCGCCCCCGCCGCCGAGACCGACGCCGGACGCACCGGCCGAGCCGACGGCATCCGGAATCGAGGACGATGCGGAACGGCTCGGCGAATCCGAGGCCGAGGACGACGAAGAGCCCCGCGAGCGTCGCCCGCTCGTGCGATCGCGGCGTCAGTTCTGGGCCTGGGCGATTTCTCTCGCGGCCGTCACGGCGTTGGCGAGCGCCGGGACGGCGTTGACCGTGACCTTCGTGCCCGTGGCGAGCTCGGTGGGCGCCCCGCAGGTCGGAACGCTGGAGGAGGATCCCGACACCGAGACGCCCGCGATCTTCGGCGAGCGCACGGGTGCGGAGCGCGCCTTCAAGGATTTCTACGGCGTGACCGCCTTCGTGGGATTCGCGCAGGTGGATGCGACCGAGAACCGCAGCCCGTGCCTGTACCTGCTCGACACCGCCGAGGTGTCGTTACGGGGAGCGCGCGGCGTCGCGGGCAACTTCGTCTACGGCGGGTGCGGGGCGGGGATCTTCCCCGCGACGGTCGAGTTCGTCGTGGCGGAGGGGATGCCGGAGGCGTTCGTCGAGCGATTCCCGATCGGCACGAGCGTGCAGTTCGTCTTCGACGGCGAGAACGTGGGCGTCTTCGCCGGCCGCGGTTGACGATCCCGACGCTCCCAGCCCCGCCCGCCCGGCGAATGAGAGGGTGGGGGAGTGACCCCCCTCCTTGAGCACGTGCCCACCGGCAGCGATCCGGATGCCGTGTACCTCGGTTTCGTCGAGTGGGCGACCTCGCGCGGTCTGACCCTGTACCCCGCGCAGGACGAGGCGATCATCGAGATCGTCTCGGGGGCGAACGTCGTGTTGTCGACGCCGACCGGCACGGGCAAGTCGCTCGTGGCGGTCGCCGCCCACGCGGCATCCCTCTCCCGGGGCGGCCGGAGCTATTACACGGCGCCGATCAAGGCGCTCGTGAGCGAGAAGTTCTTCGCGCTCGTCGACATCTTCGGCGCCGAGAACGTCGGCATGGTCACGGGCGACTCCTCCGTCAACGCCGACGCGCCGATCGTGTGCTGCACGGCCGAGATCCTCGCGAACCTCGCCCTTCGCCAGGGCGCTGACGCGAACGTCGACCAGGTCGTGATGGACGAGTTCCACTACTACGGCGAGGCCGATCGTGGGTGGGCGTGGCAGGTGCCGCTGCTGTTGCTGAGGCGCGCGCAGTTCATCCTGATGTCGGCGACCCTCGGTGATGTCAGCGACATCGCCGACGACCTCTCGCGCCGCACCGGCCGCCCTGCCGCGCGCGTCACCGGCGTCGAGCGACCCGTGCCCCTGCACTTCGAGTACGCCCGCACTCCCGTGCACGAGACCGTTCAGGAGCTGCTCGACACCAAGCAGGCGCCGATCTACGTCGTGCACTTCTCACAGGCCGCGGCCATGGAGCGGGCGCAGGCACTGTCATCGATCCGCATCATCGGGCGCGAGCAACGCGACGAGATCGCGGAGGCGATCGGCGGCTTCCGCTTCACCACCGGCTTCGGCAAGACGCTGTCGCGGTACGTCCGCGCCGGGATCGGCGTGCACCACGCGGGCATGCTGCCGCGCTACCGCCGGCTCGTCGAGACGTTGGCGCAGCGGGGACTTCTGCGGGTCATCTGCGGCACCGACACGCTCGGCGTCGGCATCAACGTGCCGATCCGCACGGTCCTCATGACCGCGCTGACCAAGTACGACGGCACGCGCATGCGCCAGCTCTCGGCGCGCGAGTTCCACCAGATCTCCGGGCGCGCGGGCCGGGCCGGCTACGACACCGCCGGCACGGTCGTCGTGATGGCGCCGGACCACGAGATCGAGAACGCCGCGCAGATCCTCAGAGCCGGCGACGACCTGAAGAAGCAGAAGAAGATCGTGCGCAAGAAGGCGCCGCAGGGCTTCGTCAACTGGACCGAGCAGAGCTACGACCGTCTGGTGGTGGCCGAGCCCGAGCCGCTCCAGCCGCAGATGAAGCTCAGCGCCGCCATGCTCATCAACGTCATCGCTCGGGGCGGCGACGTGTTCGGCAACGTCCGCTCGCTGGTCTTCGACAACCACGAACCGCGCGCCCGCCAGTACGAGCTCGCGCGCCGGGCGATCGCGATCTTCCGCACCCTCGTGCAGGCGGGCGTGGTCGAGGCGGGGCCCGACGGCATCCGGCTCACCGTCGACCTGCAGCCCAACTTCGCCCTCAACCAGCCGCTGTCGCCGTTCGCGCTCGCGGCGATCGAGATGCTCGACCCCGAGGTCGAGCTCGGACGGGGACCGGATGCCGTTCCCGCGGCGTCGTCGGTCGGCACCGGACACTACGCGCTCGACGTGGTCAGCGTCATCGAGGCGACCCTCGACGACCCGCGCCCGATCCTGTCGCAGCAGCAGTTCCGCGCGCGCGGCGAGGCCGTGGCCGCGATGAAGCGCGAGGGGATCGAGTACGACGAGCGCATGGAGCTGCTCGAGGAGATCACCTGGCCAAAGCCGCTCGACGAGCTGCTGGCGCAGGCGTACGAGGTGTTCGCCTCCAGCCAGCCGTGGATCCGCGACTTCGAGCTGTCGCCCAAGTCGGTCGTGCGCGACATGTTCGAGCGGGCGTGCTCCTTCGGCGAGTACGTCTCGCTGTACCAGCTCGCCCGCAGCGAGGGACTCGTGCTGCGTTATCTGAGCGACGCCTACCGCGCGATCCGCCAGACCGTGCCGGTCGACGCGCAGACTCCCGACCTGCTCGACCTGATCGCGTGGCTCGGGGAGCTCGTGCGACAGGTCGACTCGAGCCTCGTCGACGAGTGGGAGCAGCTCATCAACCCCGCCGACGACCCCGACGCGCCCGTCGTGCCGCCGGCGCCCCCGTCGATCCTCACCAACCGCCGCGCGTTCGTCGTGCTCGTGCGCAACGAGATGTTCCGCCGCGTGCAGCTGGCGGCGCTGCAGCGCGACGACGAGCTCGTGCAGCTGAACCCCGAGATCGATTGGCCGGGTGTACTCGACAGTTATTTCGACGAGCACGACGCGATCGGCACGGGCGGCGCGTCGCGCTCCTCGGCCCTCGTCGCGATCGACGAGTCAGCGGCCTCCGAGGGTGTCTGGCGGATCGAGCAGACGATCGACGACCCCGCGGGCGACCACGACTGGCGCATCCGCGCGGAGGTCGATCTCGCCGCGTCCGAGGAGGAGGGCACCGCGATCGTGCGGGTCACCGAGGTGCTCAGGCTCTGACGGCTCCTGAATGGCGTCGAGGGGTCCGACCGAGTCGGTGCGAGGTGTGCGGCGGGCGGTTCCTCGTCGCACCGACGACGGATGCCGAGGCCCTGAGGCCCCGGCATCCGGTTTCTTCGATCGTGCTTACGACTTGCGGGCGACGCGGTTCTCGGCACTGACCATCCACGAGAGCTGCTCGAGGCGCTCGAGGATCGAGTGCAGGATGTCGGCGCTCGTGGGGTCCTCGTCGTCGACGTCGTCGTGCACGTCGCGAACGGTGCCCACCGTGGCGTCGATGCGCTCGGTGATCAGGTCGACGACCTCGGAGGTGTCGACCTCGCCCTGGGGGAACTCCGGCAGGGTGGTGGTCTCGGCGATGGTGTCGCTGCGGCCGTCGGGAAGAGCGTGCAGGGCGCGCATACGCTCGGCGACGGTGTCACTGAACTCGCGGGCGGCGTCGATGATCTCATCGAGCTGCAGATGAGTGTCGCGGAAGTTCTTGCCGACGACGTTCCAGTGCGCCTGCTTGCCCTGGATCGACAGTTCGATGAGGTCGATCAGGACGGCCTGCAGCGCATCGGTCAGCTGCTCCGACGCCTGGAAGCCCTTCTCGGCGTTCTGCTCTTCGGTCGTTTCGGGACCGCTGCCTCCGCGCGCGGCGCGACGACGGTTCTTGGTGGGGGCGTCCTTGGTGGTGGTGGACATGCGCGTTCCTTTCACTCACGGTCACCTCTGACGCTAGGTCGCTCTCCCGCGGCGGTGACGGGGGTTGCGGGGGCGTGCACGGCGAGGTAGCCGCCGGCCCCGCGGCGGGACACGGCGAGACGGGTCTGCGGGGCCCGTGCCGCGTCGTAGCCGCTCGGCATCCCCTCGGCAACCCCGGCCCCACCTCGTCGCGGCCTCCATAGCGTGAGAGCGTGCCCCTCGATCCGCCTGCGCCATCCCGACCGTTGCGCGACTATGCGGCGATCGGCGACGGTCGCACCGTCGCCCTGATCGGCCTGGACGGGTCGGTCGACTGGCTACCGCTTCCCAACATCCACTCCCGCCCCGTGTTCGCGCGGCTCGTCGACGAATCGGCCGGCGGCTGCATCCGACTCGCCCCCGTGGGGGAGTACGAGGTCACCCGTCGATACCTCCCTCGCACGAACGTCCTCGAGACGACCTTCACCACCGCGACCGGCGTCGCCACCCTCACGGATGCCATGGTGACCGGCATCGCGGGCCGTTTGCCGTGGGCCGAGCTCGCCCGACGCGTCGACGGGGTGAAGGGCGAGGTCGAATTCGCCTGGTGCGTGCAGCCGGGGACGATGCTGCGGTCGGCCTCACCCTGGACCGAGCGGATCGACGGATTCTCGATCATGCGCATCGGTCACGTCTCGTTGGCGGTCGTCGGTCACGAGCACGGACTGCACGGCGAGCCCGACGCCGGCGACGAGAGCATCGACGGAGGATTCACAACCTCGAAGGACTCGCGTCACCTGCTCGTGATCGCCGCCACCGAGGGCGAGCCCCTCCGCATCCCCGATGCGAAGAACGTCGACCGCGGCATCGACCGCACGATCGGCGGGTGGACGATGTGGTCGGACGAGTTCTCGTACGAGGGCCCCTGGGCCGATGACGTCCAGCGCAGCGCCCTCGCGCTGAAGCTGCTGCTGTTCAGCCCGACCGGGGCGATCGCCGCCGCGGCGACGACGTCGCTGCCCGAGAACCCCCGCGGGGGCAAGAACTGGGACTACCGCTACGCCTGGGTGCGCGACCTCGCCTACACCGCGCACGCGTGGGTGGGCTTCGGCCTCCGCGAGGAGACGCACGCCGCGATCTCCTGGCTGCTGCGGACGATCCGCAAGAACGGTCCCGAGGTGCAGGTGATGTACACCCTCGACGGTGACGCCGAGATCGGCCTCGAGAAGCACGAGGTTCCGGGGTGGAACGGAAACCAGCCCGTCGTCACCGGCAACCCCGCCCAGGGGCAGCTGCAACTCGGCGTCTACGGCGACCTGATCGCACTGTGCCGTACGTACGTCGAAGCCGGCAACCGCCTCGACACCCAGACCGGTCGTCTGCTCGCCGACGTGGCCGACCGCACCTGCGACCTCTGGCGCCGCGAGGACTCCGGCATGTGGGAGCTTCCGGAACTTCGCCACTACACCTCGTCGAAGATGGGCTGCTGGAAGGCGCTCGACGACGCGCAGTGGCTGGCCGCCGGGGGGCACATCCCCGACAACGGCGACAGGTGGCGTGCCGAGCGCGACCGCATCCACTCCTGGGTCGAGCAGCACTGCTGGTCGGACAAGCTCGAGGCGTACACGATCGCGCCGGGCAGCGACGACCTCGACGCCTCGGTGCTGCTGCACGCCCCTACCGGCTTCGACCGCGGCGAGCGGATGTCCAAGACCCTGGATGCCATCACCGAGCGCTTGACGACCGACGACCACCTCGTCTACCGCTACACCGGCATGGACCAGGAGGAGCAGACGTTCGTCGCCTGTGCGTTCTGGCGGGCGACCGCCCTGACCTGCGTCGGCCGGCACGACGAGGCCGTCGAGGCCATGGACGCCCTCGTGGCGCAAGCGAACGACGTCGGCATCTACTCCGAGATGATCGCCGAGGCCGACGGGGCGTTCTGGGGGAACCTCCCGCAGGCCCTCAGCCACCTCGCGCTCATCAACGCCGCCCTCGTCATCCGCGACCTCGTCGACGACGACGACCTCGCCGGCCACTGACTCCCCGCCGTGGCGTGACGCCGCGGCATCCATCTCCCCATGAAAGGACTCGCCATGAGCACGCAGTACACGTTCACCGACCCGACCAAGCTCTACGCCGACATCGACCCGAAGTCGCAGGACCAGAAGGAGCCCGGTCTCGACGCCGAGCTCACGCCCAAGGCCGCCCTCGGTGAGGACACCTACGTCGGCAGCGAGCGCTTGAAGGGTCGCAAGGCCCTCATCACCGGCGCCGACTCGGGCATCGGCGCCGCCACCGCGATCGCCTTCGCCCGCGAGGGTGCCTCGGTCGCGATGTCGTACCTGCCCGAGGAGAAGGTGGATGCCGACCGCATCGCCGGCATCCTCCGTGAGGCCGGCGCGACCGTCGTCCAGATCCCCGGCGACCTGCGCGAGCGCGAGTACGCCCGCACGCTGGTGAAGGAAGCCGTCGAGGGTCTCGGCGGCCTCGACATCGTCGTCAACAACGGCGGCAAGCAGATCTTCAACGAAGACGTCACGACCCTGAGCGACGAGCAGTTCGACGACACGTTCAAGACCAACGTGTACGCGATGTTCTGGATCTGCAAGGAGGCCGTGCCGCACCTGGCGCCGGGCTCGACGATCATCAACACCACGTCGATCCAGGCGTACTCGCCCGCGCCGATCCTCGTCGACTACGCCTCGACGAAGGCCACCATCAACACCTTCACCAAGGCGCTCGGCCAGCAGCTCGCGCCCAAGGGCATCCGCGTGAACGCGGTCGCGCCCGGTCCGATCTGGACGCCGCTGCAGGTGACCGACGGTCAGCCCGACGAGAAGGTCGACGAGTTCGGCGAGGAGACCCCGCTCGGTCGCATGGGTCAGCCCGCCGAGCTCGCGCCGGCGTTCGTGTACCTCGCGTCGGCGGAGTCGAGCTACGTGATCGGTGAGACGCTCAACGTCAACGGCGGAATGCCCACGCCGTAAGCAACTCGAGAGGAAGGGCCGTCGTCCGGGTACGGGCGACGGCCCTTCGGCATCCGGGAGCGGCACGGGAACAGGGGATGCTTCGAGAACAGGACGACCCGAGCCGCGTGCCTCTGTCCTCGTGGCATCCCGTGTTCTGGCGGGCGTGCCCGACGGGTCAGCCGAGAGCCTTCCGGTAGAAGATCTCGCCGTCGGCCGTCTCTTCGGTGCGGTGGTATCCCTCCCGCTCGTAGAGGCGCTGGTTCGCCTCGCTCAGACCCCCGGTGAACAGCTCGGCCTCGGTCGCGCCGGCCTCACGGCCGCGCTGCTCGACCGCGTCGAGGAGCAGCGTCCCCAGCCCCTCACCCTGCTGGTCGGGCGCGATCGCCAGGCGCCCGATGAGCAGGAGCTCGCCATCGAGGCGCGCCCGCACCGCCCCGACGATGCGGTGCTCCGTCACGGCGACGCAGCCGAGGTTCTCGACGAGTTCGGCACGCAGCTCCTCGAGGGTCTGGGTGAGCGGCGGCATGTCGGGGTCGCCGTAGATCAGCGCCTCGCTCACGAAGGCGGCGCGCTGGACGGTGAGCACCTCGCCGGCGTCGTCGGGGGACACGGGGCGGATGAGAGGCGAGTTCGACACGGGCATTCCTTCGGGAGGGTGTGTGAGTTCAGGTCGCAGGAGCTCGCGGGCGCCCACGCCGCGATCACCGGTCCCGGTCGGTGTACTCGCCGGGATCCTGAACGTCCTCGCGCGACTCGTCGCCGCCCGGCAGCTGCACATCGGTGTAGGCGCCCGCCTCGTCGGACCGGGGCCGCTCCTGGGTGCCGTCGGCGTTCTGCCGGTCGACGTACTCGCCCGGCAGGTCGGCGCTCCCGCGGTCCGCCGTCCCATCCGGCAGCTGCTGGTCGGTGTATTCGCCCTCGTCGGGCCCCGTGCCGTGTCCGTTGACATCTCGCTCAGCCATTGCCGCCTCCTGGATCGTGGTGGGTCGACGTTAAACCCGCGCGGGCGTCGCCGCAGCGGTCTTGACAGGCGCGTGTCGCGCACGTGCCAGGGTGTCAAGGCCGTAGGAGAGGTCTCCGCGGCGGCGCAGGGTGGGGACATGCCTGCTCTCGCCATCATCCTCGTCATCGTCGGTCTCGTGCTCTTGTTCCTCGGCATCTTCGTCGAGGCCGTCAAGTTCCTGTTGTGGATCGGCCTCATCATCCTGATCGTCGGGGCCGTCATGGCGGTCCTGCGCTTCGTCCGCCGGAAGGTCTGACGCGCTCGCCGCGCGCACGGCATCCATCGCTCCTCAAATCCCCCGGGGCTCACCGACCACGAACGCGGGGTCGGTGGGCCCCGAGGTCTGGGGTGATCGACTCAGACGGAGAACAAGTCGCGCGCCCGCGGCCGGTGCGAAGCGGCGACCGCGTCGAGCGCGGGGCCGAGCTGCGGGTGGGTGAAGGAGAAGCCCGCCTCGGTGAGCACGCGCGGTACCGCCCACCGGCTCTTCAGCACGAGCTCGGGTTCGTTGCGCAAAAGCGCCATGGCAGGATCCAGCATCCACCGGAAGGCCGGAAGGCCCCATGGCATCCGGGCCACCCGTCGAATCTCCCGCATCAGGGCACGGTTGTCGCTGACGCCCGGGGCTGCCAGATTGACCGGTCCCGAGATGTCCTCGCGGTCGCGGAGGAAGCGGACGGATGCCACGACGTCGTCGATGTGGATCCAGCTGAAGCGCTGTCGTCCCGACGTGCGATGCCAACTCGACCACACCGCTCCGGTGGGGCGCGCGCCGATGCCGCGGTAACGGCGGTGCGGGAACCACCAGCTGTCGATCTGCGGTCCGCCGAGCCCCAGGCGCCCGAGCGCGAAGAGCATGCGGGTGGCGGGCCCGTCTCCGAGCACGATCGCCATGCGGAGCGCGACCCGCCGGGTCGCGGGCAGATCGCCGGTGAAGAACGCGCTCTCCCAGCTCGTCGCCGCGTCGACCGAGAAGCCCTCGCCGAGGACCCCGTCGGTCTCGTCGTTGCCGCGATCGATCTCGTGCCGGTAGATGGTGGCAGTGGAGGCGTTCATCCACACGCGCGGCGGATGTGCGGCCGCGGCGACGGCCGCGTGCAATTCACGGGTCGTGTCGACGCGGGAACGCAGGATCTCGTCGCGATTCGCGTCGGTGTACCGGCACGACACGATCTTTCCCGCGAGATTCACCAGCACGTCGGCGCCGTCGACGAGGCGGGCGATCGCGGGCGCGTCGCCCCATACGGCAGACCCCGTGCGACCGACGGTGAAGACGTCGTACCCGTCGTCCTCGAACGCTCGCGTCAGCGCGCGACCGACGAAGCCGCTCGCCCCCGCGACGACGACGCGGGGGCGAGCGGGGGATGCGCCCGCATCGTTCGGTGTTTCGGTCACGGGTCGCTCCTGTCGTCGGGTCGATGGTATGGACCATGGTGACATCGGCCGGCTCCGGTGACGGAGGGGTCGCTCGACGCCGATGCATCGGGTCGGCGGCGAGCGCGGCTGCTGACACAATGGATGCCATGCGACGACAGGGCCGGAGCACGCGCGTCGCGCGCGGAGCCGCCGCGGCATCGGTCGCCACCTTCGTCGCCCTGCTGTCGCACGTCACGGGTGGCGGCGAGATCCCCGGCGTGTTCGGCATCGCCGTTCCCCTCGCGCTGTCGTTCGTCGTGTGCACCGTGCTGGCCGGTCGCCGTCTCTCCCTCGTGCGTCTGAGCATCGCCGTCGCGCTCAGTCAGGTGCTGTTCCACACCCTTTTCGTGCTCGGCAGCTACAGTGCCGGTGCCGCCGCGCACGTCCACGGCGCGCCGATCGCGCTCGCCGCGGACGCTGCGGTACCCGTCGTCTCGGCGGATGCCGCGATGTGGGCCGGCCACCTCGTCGCCGCCATGCTGACCACGGCCCTGCTCCACCGCGGGGAGCGCACGGTGACCGCCACGCGCGAACTCGCCGCGCGGTGCATCGCCTGGGTGCGCGCACGCGCGCGCGTCGTCGCGGCGATCCTCGCTCCGGCGCCGGTGCGCCGCGTGGGTGCGCCCGTCACCGCCGAGGTGCGGCCGGTCTCGGTGCTCTTCTCCCGCTCGACCCGGCGTCGAGGGCCACCCCTGCCGGCATCCTGAGCTTCGCTCCACCCGTCTGACGGGCGGGGCATACGGCCGTCCGCCCGCGTCTCAGACGTGCGCCTCATCTCGTGCGCTATGCGGCGGCCGCTTCACGTCCTCTCCGGACGTCTTCGACCGTGAAGATCCGCCATAGTCAGGCGGCGCCCGTTCGCCCGGGTGCGGCTTCCGACGGCGGGGTCTCGGTGCGCTCCACGCACCGTTCAGACGGGTGCCGCGCGCACCCGGAAAGAGTTTCCTCATGCTCCGTTCCCGCGTCATCGCGGGCGGGATCGTCGTGGCCCTCGCCGCCGTTCCGGCGTCGGTGGTCCCGGCATCCGCTCACGATCAACTGTTGTCCAGTTCACCCGCCGCGGGTGAACGACTGCCCTCCGCCCCCGATGAGATCTCCCTGAGTTTCTCGGCCGATGTCCTCGACATCGGAGCTGAAGTCGTCGTCGCCGACGCCGACGGTGCCGACTGGGTGGGCGCCGATCCCGTCATCTCGGCGGGAGTCGTCTCGGTGCCGTTGCGCGCCGAACTGCCCACCGCCGGGTACGAGGTGCGTTGGCGAGTGGTCTCCAGCGACGGTCACCCGATCACGGGCATCGTGCCCTTCACCGTCGGCGACGCCGCTCCGCTCGAGCGAAGCACACCGCCGTCGACCTCGGCGACGGTCGCTGCGCCGGCCGACGGCGACGCGGGGATCCCGCGCGTCATCACCGTGTCGGCCATCGGCGCGGGTGTCGCGCTGGCGGTCTTCGCCGTCTTCCTCTTCCTCCTCCGTCGTCGCCGCACGCGCGACGCACAGTCCTGAAAGGTTCGATATGAACATCCGTACCCTGCGCCTCGGCGCCCTCGCCGCAGCCGGCGCCCTCCTTCTCGCGGGCTGCGCGTCCGCGGCATCCCCCGCCCCCGCCGCCTCGCAGGCGGAGTCGTTCTCGACCGCCGACGTGTGGGTGAAGGCGGCCGACAGCGGAATGAGTGCCGGCTTCGGTCAGCTGCGAAACGACGGAGACACCGACCTCACCGTCGTCTCCGCCACCGATGACGCGACCGCCGCCATGGAGCTGCACGAGACCGTGCAGAACGAGTCCGGCCAGATGGTCATGCGCGAGGTCGAGGGCGGCTTCGTCATCCCCGCCCACGGAGCGATCGAGCTCGCGCCCGGTGGCAATCACCTCATGTTCATGGACGTGACCACGCCCCTGCGCGCGGGGGAGGAGACCACCATCACCCTCACCTTCGCCGACGACTCCACCGCCGAGATCACCGCGCCCATCAAGGAGTTCGCGGGGGCGAACGAGAACTACGAGGGCGGCGACATGGACGACATGGAAATGGGCAGCTGATGCGCGGCTCCCCTCGTTCCGCGGGTGGCGCGACCCGGCGCACGTTCCTCCTCGGGGGAGCGGTCGCCGGTGTCGGTGCCGCCGCCGCGGTCGGCCTCGATGCCGCCGTATCGGCCAGCGCTCAGCAGCAGCCGTCGGTGCCGCTGAACGGCGAGGTGACGGTGCCGTTCCACGGCGAGCACCAAGCCGGCATCGACACCGACGCCCAGGCGCACGTCGCGCTCGTCGCACTCGATCTGGCCACCGACGTCGACCGCGCGGGTCTGCAGCGGCTCATGCGCACCCTCACCGACGACGCCGCGCGCCTGACCCAGGGGCGCAGCGCTCTCGCCGACACCGAGCCCGAGCTCGCCACGGCACCCGCCCGCCTGACGGTGACGTTCGGGTTCGGGCCGGGCCTCGTCGCGCGCGCGGCCGCTCCGGCCCCCTCGTGGCTGGCGCCCCTGCCGGCGTTCTCCATCGACCGGCTGCGACCGGAGTACGGCGACGGCGATCTGCTGCTGCAGGTCGCTGCCGACGACGCGGTCACGGTGGCCCACGCGACGCGCATGCTGCTGAAGGATGCCCGCGCGTTCGCCACCACGCGGTGGGTGCAGCACGGCTTCCGCCGCGCACACGGCACCGAGCGTCCGGGCACGACGATGCGCAACCTCTTCGGGCAGGTCGACGGGACCTCCAACCCCGTGCCGGGCACACCCGCGTTCGACGATGTCGTGTGGGTGCGCGAGGGGTGGCTCGCCGGGGGCACCGGCATGGTGGTGCGCCGCATCGCGATGGACCTCGACAAGTGGGATCGCCTCGACCGCCCCGGCCGCGACCAGGCGGTCGGGCGGTTCCAGTCCACGGGCGCCCCCTTGACGGGCACCGACGAGTTCGACGAACCCGACTTCGGTGCGAAGGATGCCGTCGGCTTCCCCGTCATCGCAGAGTTCTCCCACCTGCGGCGCTCGCGCCCCGACGACACGACGCAGCGGATCTTCCGCCGCGGCTACAACTACGACCAGACGCCGCCCGCCGGCGTCGTCAGCGACGCGGGCCTGTTGTTCGTGTCGTTCCAAGCAGACATCGAAAGGCAGTTCGTGCCCATCCAGAGACGACTCGACGAGCTCGACCTGCTCAACGAGTGGACGACCCCCATCGGATCCGCGGTGTTCGCGGTGCCACCCGGATGCCGCGAGGGCGGCTACATCGGAGAGGGGATCCTGTCGTGACGACCACCGCACGCGACGTGAACGCATCTGCCCCGCTCGAGCCGGCAGCGCCCGTGTCGACGCCCACCGCGGATCGCCCGGCGAAGGGCTGGTTCACCGCGCTGCTGCGCCGCCTGCATTTCTTCGCCGGACTCCTCGTGGGCCCGTTCATCCTCGTCGCCGCGGTCAGCGGCGCTCTGTATGCGATCACTCCGACGCTCGAGAAGGTGATCTACGCGCACGAGCTGTCGGCGAGCTCGGATGCCGCAGCCGTGCCGTTGGCCGACCAGATCGCCGCGGCAGAGGCCTACCTCGGCGACGGTGCGTCACCCGTCGCGGTGCGCCCGGCTCCGGCGCCCGGCGACACGACCCGCGTCATGTTCGCCGACGCCTCGCTGCCCGAGAGCACCACGCGCGCGATCTTCGTCGACCCGGCCACGACCGAGATCCGCGGCGACCTCGCCGCGTACGGCACGAGCGGCGCGCTGCCGTTGCGGCACTGGATCAGCGACCTGCACCGTTCACTCCACCTCGGCGACGTCGGCCGGTGGTACAGCGAACTCGCGGCATCCTGGCTCGGGATCGTCGCCCTCGCGGGGGTGGGGCTGTGGATCGGCCGATTCGTGCGGTCGCGTCGAGGCCGTCGCGACCTGCTGCGTCCGAATCGCCGGCACAGGGGCTACCGGCGGCTGTCGGGGTGGCACTCGGCGGTGGGGATCTGGGTCGTGCTCGGGGCGCTGTTCCTCTCTGCCACGGGGATCACGTGGTCGACCTTCGCGGGAGCGAACGTGAGCGATCTGCGCGCGGCGATCGGGGGCGGTACCCCCGCGCTGACGACCACGCTCGACGGGTCGGCCGCGACCGCGGGCGATCATGCGCACCACGGCGACGCCGCGACGACGCCGACCGGGCAGGCCAATGCCGCCACCTTCGACGCCGTGCTCGCGATCTCGCAACGGCTGAACGTCGACAGCGGCGACGTCGAGATCCGCCCGCCGTCCGCCGCGGGCAAAGCGTGGGTCGTGCAGGAGATCCATCGCAGCTACCCCACGGAGGTGGATGCCGTGGCCATCGACGGCTCGAGCATGCAGGTGGTCGACCGGGTCGACTTCGCCGACTACCCGTTGCTGGCGAAGCTGTCGCGGTGGGGGATCGACCTGCACATGGGCACGATGTTCGGCCTCGCCAACCAGCTCGCGCTGTTCGCGCTCGCGGTCGGTATCGCCTCGCTCGTCGTGATCGGCTATGCGATGTGGTGGAAGCGCCGACCGACCCGCGGGCTCCCGTCGGCACCCGCGCGGGGCGTGCTCCGTCACGCGCCGTGGTGGGGGGTCGGGGCGGTCCTCGTCGCCGCCGTGGCGATCGGGCTGGTGCTGCCGTTCGTCGGCTACACGCTCGTGGTGTTCGTGGTGCTCGACCTGCTGCTCGGGTGGCGGCCGCGGCGGGCATCCTCGTCGGCGCGGCGTGACACGGCGACTCGTTGACACGGCGACTCGCTGACACGGCGACCGCAGGACGCCGATGCGTCGTCGGCGAGACACCGTCTCGGCTATCGGCGGCGGGATGACGTCGGGGTCGGGTGCCACCCGACCCGAACCGCCGCCTCGGGTCAGGCGAGCAGCTGATGCATGGTCACCGAACCGGTCGTCGGCTCGGTGAAACCGAGGCTGCGGTACAACGCCTGACCCGGTGGGTCTGCCAGCAGCGTCACATAGGCGCCCTCGGGGGCCTTCGCGCGGATCTCCGCGAGGAGGTCCTCGAGGATACGGCGCCCCAGACCCCGCCGCTGATACGCGGGCAAGGTCGCCATGTCGGCGATGAGGAAGTACCACCCGCCGTCTCCGACCACCCGCCCCATCGCGACCGCCCGGCCCGTGGCATCCGTGATCCTCCGCCACGCCCAGCTGTTGGTCAGTGCCGGGCCGCCCTGGTCGGGCCGCTTCGGGGTGAGGCCCGAGGCGCGTCGCAATTCGAGGTAGTCATCGAGCGCGGGCGGGAGCGATTCGAGGCGGAGGTCGTCCATGCGATCAGCCTGTCAGGCGGTCGGGTGGACGCGGGGGCTTCGAGTCGGCCGGTCGCGAGGAACCCGGCGCGGGTCAGGCGTCGTCGGGGTCGGGGAGGCTCTGCGCGATACGGCTGGAGGCCGCGGAGTCGCGGCCGACGCCCGGCTGGAACCTCGCGATGGGGTCGTCCTCGTCGACGTGGGGCTCGCCGCCGCCGTCGGCCGGCGGGGGCGACGCGGGGGTGCGGGTCTCAGCGGCGACGTCGTGCTCGGGGCGACCGGTGTCCTCGGTGTGGCGGGAGGTGGAGCCGCCGTCGCCGTCGGTGCCGCGCTCGGTGAGGCCGTCGGCTGCGCGCGTGCCGACACCGGGCAGGTCGTTCTGGCTCGAGACGTTCTGGATGCGTGCCTCGTCGTCGGCATCGATCTCGGCGGCGCCGACAGCACCCGTGTCGGCTCCCGCGGCCCCCGCGGGAACGTCGGCGGCGAGCCCCTCGGACTCGGGGATGATGTTCTCTTCGTCGGCTCCGGGGAGTCGGTCGGCGGGAGTGTCCATGGGTGATCCTCCTGATCGGTGTGCGGCCACGCTAGGCGCCGCGAATGCGGGGTGAGCCGGGGTTGCGCTCGCCGGGGTCTTGGCATCCATCTCCCCGAGACCCCGCTGTCGGAGGGGCTGGCTAGGCTCGAGGGACGCTTCGAAAGGACATCGCCATGCAGCAGCGACCTCTCTCCCGGACCGGCCGCGAGGTTTCGGCCGTCGGCCTCGGCACCTGGCAGCTCGGACCCGACTGGGGCGGGGTCGGTGAGGACGAGGCGCTCGCCGTGCTCCGCACCGCGGCCGACGCCGGAGTCACGCTCTTCGACACCGCCGACGTCTACGGCGACGGGCGGTCGGAAGAGATCATCGGAAAGTTCTTGACGGGCACGGATGCCACGGGCATCACGGTCGCGACCAAGATGGGGCGCCGCGAAGACCAGGTGCCCGAGAACTACGTGATGGAGAACTTCCGCGGCTGGCTCGACCGCTCGCGCCGCCTGCTGGGGCAGGACACGCTCGACCTCGTGCAGCTGCACTGCCCGCCGTCCGCCGTGCTCGACGACGACGCCACGTGGGACGCCCTGGACCAGCTCGTGACCGAGGGCGTCATCGCCGCGTACGGCGCCTCCGTCGAGACCATGGACCAGGCGCTGTCGGCTCTGCAGCGCCCGCACCTCACCAACCTGCAGATCATCTTCAACCCGTTCCGCCTCAAGCCCCTCGACGAGGTGCTGCCGCTGGCTGCCGAGAAGAACGTGGCCGTGCTGGCTCGCGTACCGCTCGCGAGCGGGCTGCTCTCGGGCAAGTACACCGCCGACACGACGTTCGATAAGGACGACCACCGCACCTACAACCGCAACGGCGAGGCCTTCGACAAGGGCGAGACGTTCTCGGGGGTTCCGTTCGACGAGGGCGTCGCGGCGGCCGACGAGCTGAAGGCATCGCTGCCCGAGGGCGTGACGCTCCCGGCGGCGACACTGGCGTGGATCGCCTCGCGCACGGGAATCACCTCGGTCATCCCGGGCGCCCGCTCGGTCTCCCAGGCGGCGTCGAACGCCGCGGCGGGCGACCTCCTCGACGGCGGCTTCGACATCGCCGCGTTCGACACCCTCGTGCGCGACGTGTACGACAGGCGCCTGCGGGCGGAGATCCACCCGCAGTGGTGATCCCCGCATGACAGAAGCCGGGCCCGTCCATCACGGACGGGCCCGGCTTCTGTGCAGAGTGACGTCAGCTGACGTCGCCGCGCCAGGCGCCGGACTCGGCGCCGCGCGACTCGATGTACTTCTTGAAGTTGTCGAGGTCCTTCTTGACCGAGTGGTCGTCGGCGCCGAACGCGGCGCCGAGCTTCTCGAGAAGACCGGTGGGCTCCCAGTCGATCTGCACGGTGACGCGCGTCTCGTCGTCGGACAGGCGGTGGAAGGTCACGACGCCGGCGTGGTTCTCGTCGCCTCCGACGCTGTTCCAGGCGACGCGCTCGTCGGGGTGCTGCTCGGTGATCTCGGCGTCGAACTCGCGCTCGGCTCCGCCGATCTTCACCTTCCAGTGGGTGAGGGTCTCGGTCTTCTGCGTGATCGACTCGACGAAGCTCATGAAGTGCGGGAACTCCTCGAACTGCGTCCACTGGTTGTAGGCGACGCGGACGGGAACGTTGACGTCGATGGTTTCGATGACCTGTGCCATGGTGTCCTCTTTCGTATGGGTTCCGGGGCTGGTTCCAGTCTTCGCGCGGTGCGCCGGACGCGCCCCCGGGGTTGAGGGATCGCGTTCCGTGCCCTATACGCGCGGGCTCGCCTCGCGAGAAACGCCTCTCGCGTCGAGAAACGCCGGGAGCAGGCGTTTCTCGACGCAGAAAGCGTTTCTCGCAAGATCAGTACGCGCGATCGCGTCTCAGGCGCGGCCGCACCGGAGCGGATGCCGGGCCCGGCGCCACCGGATCAGGCGAGGCCGCGCAGGATCAGGTGCCAGTAGACCCACGGCAGGACGCGCCGGTCGGCGATCCACGACAGCCGGCGCTCGCGATACAGCGAGCGCCAGAACGGGATCGTCGGCTGCAGTCGGCCGCGCCGATCGAACTCCGCGAACACGACCGTGCCGCGCGACACCGTGAAGGGCACCACGCTGTATCCGTTGTAGGTCGCCGTGGGCGGGCGACCGGCGAGGACGGCCTTCATGTTCTTCACGAGAGCCTTGGCCTGCTGGCGGATCGCGCCGCCCGAGCGACGGGTGGCGCTCGCCGCGGCGTCGCCCACCGACCAGACCTCGGGGTGACGCGCGTGCTGGAACGTCTCGGGGTCCACGTCGACGAAGCCGTGCGGATCATCGGATGCCGACAGCCCGCTGCCCGCGATCCACTCCGGCGCCCGCTGCGGCGGCACCGCGTGCAGCACGTCGTACGACAGCGTCTCCTCTGCGTCGCCGTGGCCGATCACGAGCCTGTGAGAACCGGCATCCACCGATCGGAGCTCACGGCTGTAGCGCACCTCGATGCCGTACTCGTCGAGCTTGCGCTGCAGCTCGCGGTCGATGGCGGGGATGCCGAAGGGCACGGGGTCGGGGCAGACGAACACGACGCGGATGTCGTCGCGCACGCCGATCGACCGCCACCAGTCGCAGGCCAGGTACATCGGCTTCTGCGCTGCGGCGCCGCAGGACGCCGGCTCCGGCGGCTGCGTGAACACGACGGTGCCCGAGCGCACGTCGCGGAGCACGGGGGATGCTTTCGCGGCGAGGTCGAAGTCGTAGTTCGAGATGCCCGTCGGCGCCGCCATGGCATCGGGCAGCCCGGGCACCTGCTCCCAGGCCATGCGCATGCCGGCGCAGACGACCAGCTGGTCGTAGTCGAGGTGCTCACCCGAGACGAGGTGCACGCGCTGGGCCTCGGCATCCACGGTGAAGACCTCGTCGCGCAGCCACCGCACACCCGCAGGGGTGACGTCGGCTTGACGGCGAACGGCCTCGGAGGCCCGCGCGGAGTCGCCGGCGATGTGGGACTGCAGGGGCGCGAACACGTGCTGCTCGCGCGGTTCGATCACGGTGATCTCGCCGACACGGGCGCGGTGCAGGCGGCCCGCCACCGACAGTCCGGCGTTCCCCCCGCCGATGACGACGATGTGCGCGGGCGAGGTGGGGCGGGAGTCGTTCATGGGAGATCCTCTCGTCTCCCTCACGCTCGCCCGCCCGGCCCCGCGGCGCCAGCGCCTTGACAGCGGCTCCGACGGCGACCGTCGCGCGCGAGCGGCAGCGCCTCGCGGAGGGGCGGAGCACGCCCGACGCGTGTCAAGGGGCACACCGGCGGCGGGTGCGCCGTGTGGGATGAGAGGAACCGCTGATCCCTGCGGTGACCCGCGTCCGACGGAAGGACCCCCCATGAGCGACGCTTCGATCGACCCGACCACCGCCGAGACGACCCCCGCCGCCGACGGGGGAATCGCGGGAGTGCAGCCCTTGCGCGACGGTGACACGTCCATCGAGCCCGACCCCGCACTCGACCCGGCGCAGGCCGAGTGGGACGCGACCACGGCGCTCGACGAGGGCGCCGACCCCGCCGACATCAACCCGGCCACCGCCACGGGTGCCGATCCGGCCGAGATCCCCGCCGACGACAGCGACATCCCGCTGGAGGACATCCACGCCCTCTCCACCGGCACCGACTCCCAGGGTCAGGACCCCGGCGTCGTCGAGCTCGGTGAAGAGGGGCAGGGCGACCTCGCCCCCGAAGACCTCTGAGCCTTCTTCGACGCCCCGGGAGCCGGTTGGGCCCCCGGGGCGTTGTCGTACATCGAGCGAGATCGTCCCGATGGCCGGGGTGCTCCTGGTGCGGAGACCGCGCGGGGGCCGTGAGGCGCGGGTGCGCACGCAGGGCAGTAGGGCGCGGGTGCGCATTACACGGGCGGCCGCCGCACGCTCCCGCACCCGTGAACCGCACGCAACGACGAGGGAACGGCCCTCGCCAGGACCGTTCCCTGTGGTGCGTTACTGCTCGATGAGCTGAGGAGTGCTCTCGTGCGCCTCGATGACCCCATCGGGCTCGTCGGTCGAGACGGCGATGCGCCGCGGCTTGGCCTTCTCGCTGACGGGGATCGTCACGCTCAGCACGCCGTTGCGGTAGGAGGCGCTGATGCGTTCGGTGTCGATGCCCTGGCCGAGGTTGAGCTGGCGGACGAAGGATGCCGTCTCGCGCTCCCGCGTGATCCACTTCACGCCGTCGCCGGAGCCCAGCGTTCGTTCGGCGCGGATCGTCAGCAGCTGACCGTCGACGTCGATGTCGACCGAACCGGGGTCGACGCCGGGCAGATCGGCGGCGAGGACGTAGTGGTCGCCGTCGCGGTAGAGGTCCATCGGCATCCGCCGAGGTCCGCCGCCGCGGCGTGCGTCGAGAAGGGTCGACGCCAGACGGTCGAGGTCGCGGAAGGGGTCGTAGGTGGCCATTGTCGTTCTCCTTATCGATCGGTCGGGATGTGGCATCCCGATGTTCGGTGAAGTTGAGCCTTGTCGACTCAACTGTGATGAGATTAGCACTCGGATGCCGCGAGTGCCAAGAGTTCGTTGCGCGATCGTGGTGCTCAACGCGGGGCGCCCGACCCCCGTCGCTGCCGGCGCAAAACCCCTCGCCGACGCGTGAGGAACGAGCCGTCCGCCCCCGCCCGCGGTAGCGTCATCGAGTGACGGATGCCGCGGCGAAGCCGCCCCTCGCCCCCGCCCCTCGTGGGCGCGCGGGCGTCGTGGGGGCGCTGTGGGCGTCGACCCACCCCGGCCCCACGCTCGTCGTCACCGCCCTGTCGCTCGCGCTCGGCATCGCCGCGGGTGTCGACCCCGGACGCCTTGTGCTGCTCGTGGCCGCGGTCTTCGCGGGTCAGGTGTCGGTGGGGCTCTCGAACGACGCCATCGACGGGGCGAGGGATGCCGCGGTCGGCCGCACCGACAAGCCCATCGCCGGGGGAGCGGTCACCGCCGGCCGGGCGCTCGCTGTCGGCGTGGGGGCGGTCGTGGTCGCCCTCGCCCTGTCGGCACCGCTGGGGCCCGGGCTCGTGGCCGCTCACGCCGTCGCCCTCGCCTCGGCGTGGGCGTACAACGCCGGGCTGAAGTCGACGCCGTTCTCGATCGTTCCGTTCCTGCTGAGTTTCGGTCTGTTCCCCTCGTTCGCGACGCTGTCGACCTCGGCTCCCGCGCTCGCCGCGGTGTGGGCGTCGGTCGCGGGTGCCGCCCTGGGCGCCGCGGTGCACCTGACCAACGTCGTGCGCGACCTCGACGACGACCGCCGCACCGGCGTCCGCGGCCTCCCGCACCGCCTCGGCGCGCGCGCGTCGGTGCTGCTCGCCGCCGCGGGGATCGTCATCGGGGCGGTGGCGGTTCTGCTCGGCCCGGGCGGTGGCGTCGGGGCCGTCGGAGGGGTGTTCTTCGCAGCCGTGGTCGCGGTGGCCCTCGCGACCGGTGTGCTCGTGCTCGTGCGTCCCCCGGGCCGGGCGGTGTTTCAGTTGACGATGGTCGCGGCGCTCCTGCTCGCCGTGCAACTCGTCGTCGCCTGACGTTCCGGCCGTCAGGTGCCGGGCGCGGCCCGGTCGAACCGCATCGCGTAGGCGCGGGTGAAGGCCGCGCCGCCGGGTCCTCGCAGCAGCGTGCGCAGCGCACCCGTCCGTACGGCGTGCGCCGTCGGCCCCGCTGCGCGTCCGAGCAGGGTGTTCAGAAACGCCAGCCGTGCCGCGTGCCGGGCCGACGCGAGACGGTCGCGTTCCCAGCGCGCGAGTCCCGTGTCGTCGCCTCGCCGCACCCACGGCGCGAGCAGCGGCGCCAGGGTCAGCGCGTCGAGCAGCCCGAGGTTCATCCCCTGCCCGCCGATCGGGCTCACCTCGTGCCCGGCGTCGCCCACGACGACGATGCGCCCGCGCCGCAGGGCCGGAGCGACGGCGCGACGGACGCCGAAGGTCGAGGCGCCGGCGATGTCGACCTCGATCCCGGTGCGGGCGGCGACCGCGCCGCGCAGGAAAGCCTCGGCATCCTCCACCTCGTTCGACCCGGCCCACGCGACCAGCCTCCGGCGACCGTCGGGTAGGGGGAAGGACTCCACCACGCCGCCGCGCTCGAGGTGTACCCGGGCCACCGGACCCCCGGATGCCACGACGTCGGCCATGACGTAGCGGTCGGGGTAGTGGTGCGTGCGGACGGCGGCGTCGCGGTAGACGAGCCCGCGTCCCGCCCACCCGGATGCCACGACCACGACCGCGGCGCGGATCTCGCTCCGGCCGTCCGGCCCCGACACCTCGGCCCGCACGCCGCCGCCGTCGTGCCGCAGCGCCTGGACCGCGGTGTCGCCCCGCACCGGCGGCGCGAGGGCGGTGAGCACTCGCATCGTGTCGCTCTGGGGGAGCGCGGCGACATAGGGATGCCGGGCACGCAGACGGTCGAACCGGATCTCGGCGAGCACCCGTCCGTCGGCGCGCGCCTCGCCGCGGTCGATCCGCACGGCCTCGGCCCGAATGCCGTCGGTCGCGCCGCTCGTCTCGAGCAGCGTCAGAGCGGGGGAGTGGATGCCGATGGCCCGTGTGCCACCGCCGGCGTCGACGCGGCGTTCGACGACCTCGACGTCGACACCGCGGGTGCGCAGGTCGGCGGCGAGGGCGAGGCCCACGGGCCCCGCGCCGACGACGAGCACCTCAGGCATCGGCATCCGTCCGGATGGTCGCGGGGGTCGTCGCGCCGGTGCGGGCCGTACTCGGCGTCCCGGCATTCGCGGCGCCCTCGCGCGCCCGGGGCGACATCGACGCGGCCGCGCGCACCTCGCCCGCGGCGGCATCCGCTCGACCCCGTGCGACGGCGTCGAGGCTCACGGCGTCATCCGCTCGCCCCCGCGCGACGGCGAGCACGCGGAACGGTGCGGGCGACTCCACCCTCCACGGGGCGCCGAGTGCGCTCGCCAGCTCGGGTGTGCGATAGCTCCGCCGGATGGAGCGCAGTCCGTCGACGCGCAGGAAAGTGCCGACCGACAGAGGGACGATACCCACGGCGTACAGGGCGTACGCCAGTCGCCCGCGTGCGATGTCGGCGTGCAGAACCGCGCCGCGCGAGAGGGCGAGCGAGTCGGCGGTGAACGAGTGCAGGCCCTCGGCGTCGAGGTGGTGCAGCACGTGATTGCTCACGACGAGGTCGAACCGCTCGCCCGCGGCCAGCAGCTCGCGCGAGCCCGCCGCGACGAACCGCACACCCGATCGCTGCCGCGCCCGGGCGGCCTCGTGCGCCCGGGGGTCGGGGTCGGCGCCGACCCACTCGACGTCGAGACCGTCGCGCGCGGCCAGGGCGGCCAGGCGCACGACGACGTCGCCGCCACCCGAGCCGAGATCGAGCACGCGGGCCGGGCGACCGAGGGCGCGCAGCTCGGGTGCCACGTGCGTGCGGTAGACCCGCCCCCACGCCGAGACGAGACGGTTGACCATGTCGAACCGACGGTAGGTGGCGGCGAGCGCGCGCGGGTCGCAGTCGGGGTCGTCCATGAGCTCGGTGAGCTGCGTGTCGCGCCGCGCGAGCCCGCGCGGGCGAGAGGGGCGATTCACGCCCGCGGGCGGCGGACGGTGATCTTCGCCGCCTCGACCGTGAGGCCCGGGCCGAAGGCCAGTGCCGCGACCCGGTCGCCCTCGATACGGGCGGCGTCGGCGAGCAGGTCGCGCAAGATGAACATCAGGGTCGCACTCGACATGTTGCCGTGTCGGCGCAGCACGTCGCGCGAGGCGGCGAGCGCGGTGGCATCCAACCCCAGGGCGTTCTCGACCCGATCGAGGATGCTCCGCCCGCCCGGGTGAACGGCCCATGCGTCGACGTCGGAGAGGTCGCCGACCACGTCGGCGGCGATGGCCGAGATCTCGCGCCCGATGATGCGCGGCACCTCGGGGGTCAGGGTCATCTGGAACCCCGAGTCGCCCACGGTCCAGGCCATGTCCTTCTCGCCCTCGTCGGTCACATGGGTGGCGAAGTCGTCGAGGTCGAGGCCGTCATGGGAGGAGTCTCCGGATGCCACGACGGCGGCGCCCGCGCCATCGGCGAAGACGGATGCGGCGACGATCTGGTCGGGGTGCGACGAGGTCTGCCAGTGCAGCGAGCACAGCTCCGCACAGGCGACGAGCACGACCGCCGCCGGGTCGGCGCCGACGATGCGCGCCGCCAGCCGCAGTGCCGGGATGGCCGCCGCACAGCCGATGAAGCCCAGGTGATAGCGCTCGACGGTCGGCGACAGTCCGAGATCGCGCACGAGGTGGTAGTCGGGGCCCGGGGCGAACATGCCGGTGCACGAGACCGTCACGACGTGCGTCACGGCATCAGCGTCGTACCCCGATCCGGCGATGGCGACGCGCGACGCCTCCGCGAACAGGGCCGGTGCGGTGCGGCGGTACTCGTCGTTGCGGGCGCCGGTGGAGGGCATGAGCAGGGTGTCGCCCTCGCGTACGCCGAGGCCGTCACCGTCGGGTCCGGCCAGCTGCGGCAGCACTACGTGGCGGGTGTCGATCGCGGCGGCGTCGAACGCCGCCCCCACCAGCCGCCGGCTCATGCGGTCGAAGCCGGGTTGCGCAGCGAACAGGTCGCGCAGGCTGGACTGCTCCACGCGCGTGTCGGGGAGGGCCGTGCCGATCGAGAGGATGCGCGCGGTCATGTCTCACCTTAGGCACGGGGCCGGGCACCCGGTGCGGGGATGGCGCGCCGTGTGCGCGGCGTCTATGGTGCCGCGGGGCCGGGGAGGGCCGATTCGGGGTGCTCCCGCGACGACGAGAGGACCCCGGATGCGTCCGCTTGCGGACATGTCCGCAAGCGGGCGCCGCCGATCTCGTTTCGCCGCGAACATCTCACGACATCTCGCCGCGCCGGTGCCATAGTTCACTCATGAGCGACTCCACCCCCGAGAACAGCCTGAGCGACATGACGTCGGACGTGCTGGCCGCATTCAGCGATGCCTGGACCCGTCGCGACCTTGAGGCGCTGATGAGTCACGTCACCGACGACTGCGTCTACAGCGCGTCCGTCGGCCCCGAACCCGGGCGCACCTGGACGGGCAAGGAACAGGTGCGCGAGGGGTTCGCGCTCATGCTGGCCTTCGACACCGGGCAGGAACGGCACGAAGAGGAGCACCCGATCATCTCGGGGCGTCGCGGAGCGGCCACCTGGTCGTTCACCGGGCCCGGACCCGACGGAACGGTCCTGACCACGCGCGGCTGCGACATCTACGAGTTCCGCGGGGGCAAGATCGCGCGCAAGGACGCGTTCCGCAAGGTCCATCAGCCCGACACGCAGGACTGATCACGCGGCGACCGCCGGGCGGGCACGGGTGCGTCGGTCGCGCGTGAACGCGCCGGCGCGAGGCGACGACCCGCGGCATCGCGCCGCACACCACGCGAGAGAGGCCCCGTGATGGACGTCCGCCCCACCCGGTCGTGGCTCCTCGTGGCCCCGGCGCTCGTCGTCCTCGGTTGGGGCGGCAATCACTTCCTGCCGCTCATGCAGTACTACCGGCTCGTGCAGGGCTTCTCTCAGGTGCAGGTCGACTTCCTGCTCGGGGCCTACGTCTTCGGAATCGTGCCCGGGTTCGCGCTGTCGGGCGCCTGGTCCGACCGGTACGGTCGGCGCCCGGTGCTGCTGGCGGGTCTGCTGCTCGGCATCGTCGGAAGCTTCGTGCTCGCCTGCTCCAGCTCGAGTTTCGCCGGGCTCTGCGTCGGACGCTTCATCTGCGGCCTCAGCGTCGCGGCCGGCATGGTCGTCGGCACGTCGTGGATCAAGGAGCTGTCGATCGCGGAGGGGCGCTCCACCGCGGGCGCCCGGCGCGCGGCGGGCATGCTCACCATCGGCTTCGGGGGCGGTGCCGGCGTCGGCGGGGCTCTGGCCCAATGGGCCCCCTGGCCCGCGGTGCTGCCGTACCTCGTGCAGATCGCCGCGTGCGTGGTCGCATTCCTCATCGTGCTGCGAGCATCCGAGACCCGTCCGTTCGACCCCGGCGTGACGCGGCTGTTCGGCAACCTCCGGGTGCCTCGATCGGCACGATCGAGGTTCTTCCGGGTCGTCCTCCCGCTCGCTCCCTGGGTGTTCGCGGCCCCGGCGCTGTCGTTCGCTGTCGGTCCGAGCCTGGTGAGTGATCGCATCCCGGGGTTCACCGTCGGTTTCGCCACCGTCGTGACCGTCATCACGCTCGGCGTCGGCTGGGTGACGCAGTTCTTCTCGGGTCACCTCGCGACGCTCCTGCGCGGACGCATGGGCCTCGTCGGAGGCTCCCTCATCGCCACGGGCGCGCTCCTGCTGCTCATCGCCGCCTTCTCGCAGCAGGTGTGGATCGTGCTCGTCGCCGCGCCCGTCTTCGGCGCCGGTTACGGGCTCGCGATGGTCTTCGGCTTGTCCGCCACCCAGGCGCTGGCGAATCCTGAGGATCTCGCCGGCATCACGGCGGCGTACTATTCGCTGACGTATCTGGGGTTCCTGCTGCCGGCGGGGCTGGCGGCCCTCACCGCGTTCGCGCCGATGTGGGTCCTGCTCGGGGCGACGGCTTCCGTCTGCGCACTGTGCACGGCGGTGGCGGCGCGCGGCATCCGGCGTACCGGCGCAGCGACCCCGTGACGGCGCCGGGCGCTCGCGCGTGTCGGCCGCTCGCGCGCATCCGGCGCTCGCGCGCGCCGGGCTCAGGCGGCCAGGGCAGCGGGTTGGAGCAGGCCGGTGATCGCCCCGCGGTACTCATCGATCATGCGGCGCCGGTCGAGACGCCCGCGCGCGCCGAGTGCCGCCGCGCGCAGCACCGACCGCCGCTCCAGCACGTCGTCCCACGCCGCGACGATCGCCTCCTCGTCACGGGCGGTGACCACGCCGAGGCCCGCGACGACGCGCGCGGCGTCGCCGACATCGGTGGTCACCGGCACCGCTCCGGACGCCGCGCCCTCGACGAGGCACAGGGGCGAGGCCTCACCGTACGCGCTGGTGAGGGCGACGATGTCGGCCGCGCGATACAACTCGGGAACGTCGTCGCGCAGACCCAGGGCGTGGACGGGTACCCCCGGCCCCACGCCGCTCTCCTCCCGTAACGCGCGGAAGGCGGGGTTGTCGGACGACATGCCCGCCCCGCACACGACGTAGTGCGCGTCGGGCGTGCGCCGCGCGTGCCGGGCGACGGCCCGCAGGAAGAGACCCGGATCCTTCATGGCGTCGAAGCGTGCGGCCAGGACGATCACGGGCGCCGACTCCGGGATGCCGAGGCCGGCACGGATGCGGGCGCGTTCGGCGCGCGTGCCCGGACGGAAGCGCCGGGTGTCGATGCCGTTGTCGATGACCCACGAGGTCGCGGCGGCCACGCCGGCGCGCGCGTAGGCGGTCGAGGTGGACTCGGCGCACGCGATCGTCGCCATCACCGCGCCGGACGCGGCCGTGTCGGCCAGCCATCCGAGGGCCGGGCCCGAGTGCGTCGGGTCAGAGCGGTGCAGGCACGCCGCGATCGGCCGATCGGGCAGCAGATTCGCCCGCTGCAGCGCCACGACGAGACTCAGGGGCTGCTCCTTCAGCGAGAGCACCACGTCGGCCTCGGCGAAGAGCGAGGCCGCGCGGGTCAGCTCGGCGGCCGTGAAGTCCTCGGGCGCGAGGGGACTGTCTCCGGCGATGCGATCGAACGTGTCGATCCGTACGCCCGCGGCGCGCAGGCGGCGGAAGCGCGCGTCGTCACGAGCGAGCTGCAGGGAAGCGTCGCGGCGCGCGGCCGAGGTCAGCGAGAGCACGCGGTGCTGCTGCGACCCGTCGCGGGTCAGACCCGCCACGACGTCGGAGTGCAGGATGCGCGCTCCACCGGCGAAGAAGCCCTCGTACAGCGACAGCACACGGACGGGTCGGGTCATCGGGTCGCCTCCGGGTCGGGATGCCAGCACCGCGGTCGCGGTCGTCTCATGCTGAAGGGTGCGACCCGGGTCGTGGGTTACGCCCGGGCGACCATCGAGTGAACGCCCGCGCACGCGGTTCCGGGCTGCGTGCTCCCGGTGCGGTCGCTCGCCCGCCCCGCACGGCGGCTCGACGATGTGACGGGTGATCCGCGCGATCGTCTGACACAATCAGCGCACGCCCGCGCCCCTCGCACTGCCGGGGCCCGATGACGTCACCCCCCGACGAAGGAGCGCGATGTACCTTCCCGACGCGATGATCCCCGCCCTTCTGCGTCTCACCCACGCCCACAGGCCGTTCCGGAGTGCCCAGGGTGCTGAGGACGCCATCCGCGAGCGAGCCCTGCGACCGGCCGCCTACGGCCCGCCCGCACGAGTCCGACCCGACGTCTCGATCACCGTCGATCGCGACGGAGCGACACCGGTCTACACCGTGTCGCCCACGTCGGGGGGCTCTTCGGGGCACGTCATCTACGCCCACGGCGGAGGGTGGATCAACACGATCCGTTCTCAGCACTGGGCCCTCATCTTCCAGATCGCCGCCGAGGCGCAGATCACCGTGACGGTGCCGATCTGGCGCCTGCTCCCGTACGGCGACGCTCGGGAGGCGAACGCGCTCATGCTCCGTCTGCACACGGCGCTGCAGCGATCGGGTCATCCCGTCCACCTCGCGGGAGACTCGGCCGGGGGCCAGATCGCGCTCTCGGCCGCACTCGCGCTCCGCGACGCCGGCATCGCGGGAATCCGCACGGTCCTCATCGCTCCGGCCCTCGACCTCACGATCTCAAATCCCCGCATTCCGGACGTTCTGCCCACCGATCCCTGGTTGGGCGTCGACGGGTGCCGCGTCCTCGCGGAGAAGTGGGCCGGCGACCTCCCCCTCACCGACCCCGTCGTCAGCCCGCTCTTCGGTGATCTGCACGACCTCGGTCCCCTGCTGCTCGCATCGGGCACGCGCGACATCCTGAACCCCGACGCCCATCTCCTGGTCGAGAAGGCGCGGGCGGCCGGAGTCGACGTCACCTTCCTCGAGCGCGAGGGCGCCGTGCACGACTTCCCCCTTCTCCCCACCCGGGTGGGGGCGGCTGCGCGTGCGCGCATCGTCGCCGCGCTGCGCGAAGAGACGTAGGGATCGGTGGGGGACCGCACGCCCGTGCACGTCCGCCGCGGCGGACGAACCCGCGGGTGAGACGCCGAGACCTGGGCGACCGGCGCTCGATGGCGTCGCACAACGAGCCGACGCGCCGACTCCATGGGGGTGGGAGTCGACGCGCCGGGGGGATGGGGCTGCGGTCGTCAGGCGCGGGGCAAGGCCTCCGTCGCCGTGCCCGCGTCGCGCATACGCGACCAGGGCCAGCGCGCCGTGGAGCGCTCCCGTGGCTCTTCCGTCGAACGCGGGACGATGCCGCTGCCCATGGCGGCCGACATGGCGGTGCTCCACCCTGAGCGTGCCTGTTGTCCGCCGTGCTGTCCGTAGATCATGGTGCTCTCCTCGCTCCCGTCTCCCGACGGGATGTCCGCCCGTCTCCCGACGGGTCGAGTCCCCGTCTTGTGGCGGGGGCTGTCGGTCATAGTCATATCCCCGGATGAGGCCGCCCGCGGCCCGCTTGACATCGGCGGCGAGCTGCGCAGGGGCCCCGTCGTCACCCGGTCGGCGCGCGACGTCGCGGCACGCTCGCGTCGTCAGCCGCGACGCGCT
This sequence comes from Microbacterium proteolyticum, assembly GCF_014192415.1. Taxonomy (GTDB): domain Bacteria; phylum Actinomycetota; class Actinomycetes; order Actinomycetales; family Microbacteriaceae; genus Microbacterium; species Microbacterium proteolyticum. Next base: position 358,449 of record NZ_JACHXY010000003.1, on the reverse strand, counting down.
GAGCGGTAGACGCACGCGTACACGGATGAACTGGGTACGATCGTGGGTCGTGCAGACCTCATCCGAGACCTCCTCGTCGCCCGTGACCGGGTCGGCACTCGGTCGATCCCTGCTGGCCTACGGCGAAGCGCGACGAACGGCCGCTGCCGGAGCGCGCCGTGCACTGGGCCTGAACGAGCTCGACGCGCGCGCTCTGCTCTTCGTCGCGGACAATCCGGGAGCCCGGCCCTCGCACGTGCGCGACCATCTCGGCATCACGTCGGCGGGGGTGACGACCCTCATCGACCGCCTCGTGCAGCGCGGAGCGGTGCGTCGCGATCTCGACGACGACGACCGTCGCGTCAACCACATCACGGCGACCGTGGACATCGACGCGCCGCCGTGGTCGTCGCTGCGAGCATTCGACGCCGATATCGAGTCGGCCATCGCCGCGGTCGATCCGGCCGAGGCGCGGCGGGTGGCGCAGGTGCTCGAGCGCATCGTCGCCGCGGCCACGAGCTGATCGGCCGGATCTCGATCGGAGACAGCGCATCGGCGAGAGCCCCGGCCGGCGCGCGATCGAGGCCGTCCTCCTCCCGCGACGCCCCCTCGCCGCTCGCCTCGGCGAACGCCCCCGACGGGTCGTCGCCGCATCAGCGGACGCGCGTGCTCAGGCGCCGCGGGCGGCGAGGAACGCCTCGGAGCGCGCCTGGAGGAACGAGCACAGTGCCGCGAGCGTCGCGAGCTCGCCGGCCAGGGCCATCACCCGTCCCGCGGGGAGGGGCGCGGCGTCCTCGCGAGGTTCGAAGGTGACGGACCACTCCGTCGACCCTTCGGCCGCACCGGGCGCGACGTAGAACGTCGTCGACACACTACGAAGGCGGGCCGCGACCAATCCCGCGTCCTCGCCTTCTCCGACGTCCTGCGGAATGACGCGCAGAATGTCGGCGTCGTCGTACCCCAGGGCGCGGAAATCATCGACCCAGGACTGCAGCGTCGTCATGGTGCGAAACGGCATCGGCATCCCTTCGAGAACGGACGCCGAAAGGCGACCCCCCTCATTATGGCGGGCGATGATCGTCTCCGCGCGGGGTCACGAACGTCACGCCGAGACGTCGCGCGACCGCCCGCGCCGGGCACGATGACGGCACGGTCCGAGCAGCCCCCGCTGCCGCCTAATGCCCTCTGCTCCTCCCGTGCACTCCAGGGCCGCGGACGGAGAATGCGCGTGGAGGACGAGGAATCGCGCGTTGCGGCCGAACGTGCGAAATGCGCACCACAGCCATTTCAAAGGTTACGGTGGAGTGCGGGTGCGGGGGCATCGATGTCGATCGCAGGCCACTTCGACGAACTCGTGAGAGCGTTCCCATATGTCCTCGGGTGCGACGGCGCAATGGTCTTGCCGCACATTCTCGGACGATTTAGGAAATACCCGTGGAGCACACCAACATCGAGACCCGCGACGCTGAGACCGTCGAGCACCTCTGGCAGACGATCGTCCCCGGTGCGCGAATCGCACGCGCTGAGGCGATCCAGCCGGCGCTCGCATGGCACGCCGCCTCCGAACCCGGTTTCGGATTCTGCGACTACACGATGGGCTCCACCATGACGGTGGAGTCCGACCCCCTCGACCAGGTCGTGGTCGGTCGTATCGCCGGTCCCCGTGTGACGGGGACGTACCGGCGCGAACGCATCGACACCGCGGTGCCGTTCATGGTGGTCGACCGCCCGATCGAGTTCGCCTTCACCGGTCGTATCGCGGGCACCGCCGTGTCATTCGCCCGATCGGAGTTCGACGAGGCCGCGCGTCGGCTCTCCGGCGACGACACGCTGCGCGTTCGGGCCACCGGGTACGCACCGGTCAACGAGCAGCGCCTGCGCTACTGGACGCGCACGTGGGAGTACACCCGTGATGTGCTGCTGCGCTCTCCCGAGCGCAACCCGATCATCGAGCAGCAGGCCCGGATGCTCATGCTCGAAGCGTCGCTGCTGGCCTTCCCCACCACCTTCACCGATGCGCTCGCCGCGGGACGGCCCTCACGCCCCCTGCCCGCCCCGGTGCGCCGCGCCAAGGCCTACGTCGAGGCGCACGCGGCCGAGCCCGTCGTGCTGGCCGACATCGCCCAGGCGGCGCGGTTGTCTCCGCGGGGACTGCAGTACGCCTTCCGCGCGGCGACCGGTCGCACGCCGATGCAGTACCTGCGTCGGGTGCGCCTCGATGCCGCGCGCGGGGAACTCCGCAGCGCCGACCCGTCGGTCGAGACGGTCGCCGCCATCGCCGCGCGCTGGGGCTTCTCGAATCTCGGACGCTTCGCCGCGATGTACCGCGGGGAGTTCGGCGAGACGCCCTCGACCACGCTGCGCTCCTGACGTCCGACGCCGCCGCGGCTCCTGGTCGGAGCGGGTGCGTCGGGCCGGGACGGTGCGAAGCGGAGGGGATTCGGTCAGCGGAGGGGCTGCCCGGTGCGGACATCCTCCCGTCCCGGTACCGCCTCCCGTCGCCGGCCCGTCTGATACCGGGCCCAGGGACTGCGGTGGGTCGTCGCGGTCAGTGGCCCGCGCCGAGTCCCCCGGTGAGGCGCCCGTGGAAGCGCCGGGCGGCGGCGTTCATGCCCACGAGCTCCACGGTGGTGCCGAGGTGCGCGTACTTCGTCTGGACGGCATCCAGTGCCGCGACCGTCGAGGCGTCCCACACGTGCGACCGCGACAGGTCGATGACGACCCGCGCCGGGTCGCGGTGGTACGCGAACTTCGTGGTCAGGTCGTTGCTCGAGGCGAAGAAGAGCTCTCCCTCGACGGTGTAACGCGCCACGTGGTCGTCGGCCTCGCGGGTGACGGTGGTCAGGTTCGCCACGCGGCGGGCGAACAGCACCGCTGCGGCGATGACGCCCACGCCGACCCCGATCGCGAGGTTGTGCGTCCAGACCGTGATCGCCACCGTCAGCACCATCACGACGGTCTCGCTCAGCGGCATCCGGCGCAGCGTCGAGGGGCGGATGCTGTGCCAGTCGAAGGTCGCGACCGAGACGACGATCATCACGGCGACGAGCACCGCCATCGGGATGATGGCCACGATGTCGCCGAACACCAGCACGAGCATGAGCACGAAGACGCCGGCGAGGAAGGTCGAGATGCGGGTGCGGGCGCCCGAGGCCTTGACGTTGATCATCGTCTGGCCGATCATCGCGCAGCCGCCCATTCCGCCGAAGAGCCCCGACAGCACGTTGGCGGCGCCCTGGCCGAGCGACTCCCGCGTCTTCGACGAGGGGGTGTCGGTGATGTCGTCGACGAGCGCCGCGGTCATGAGCGACTCCAGGAGTCCCACGATCGCCATCGCGACGGCGAAGGGGAAGATGATGCCGAGCGTCTCGAGCGTGAACGGCACGTTCGGCATCAGCAGGCTCGGCAGGCTCTCGGGCAGCGCTCCCTGGTCGCCGACCGTCGGCACCGAGATGCCGAACACGACGACGGCGCCGGTCAGCAGCACGATCGCGACGAGCGGCGCGGGGACGACCCGGGTGACGCGGGGCAGCAGATACATGATCAGCAGCCCCGCCGCGGCGATCGGGTAGACGGCCCACGGCACGCCGATGAGCTGCGGCACCTGGGCGGTGAAGATGAGGATCGCCAGCGCGTTGACGAAGCCGACCATGACGCTGCGGGGGATGTAGCGCATGAGCTTGGCGACACCGAGGAGTCCGAGGGTCACCTGCAGGATGCCCCCGAGGATCACCGTCGCGAGCAGGTAGTCGACGCCGTGCTCTCGGGCGACCGGGGCGATGACGAGGGCGATCGCGCCGGTGGCGGCGGAGATCATCGCGGGCCGCCCGCCGAGGAACGCGATCGCGACGGCCATCACGAACGACGAGAACAGGCCGAGTCGTGGGTCGACCCCGGCGATGATCGAGAACGCGATGGCCTCGGGGATGAGGGCGATCGCCACCACCAGGCCGGCGAGCACCTCGCGCGTGAGGAGTCGCGGCGACCGCAGGGCCTGCAGCACGGTCGGTTCGGGGCGCGGGCGCGCGAGGACGTCGGTCATGGAGATGCTCCGAGAGGTGGGAGGGAACCCGCGTCGACGCGGGGAAGAATGAGGGGGGTCGCGATCGCGACCATACGAACTCTACCGTAACGAGAGGGTTACGGAACAGGGGATGCCATGACCGCCCACCGACCGATGCAGATCGGCGAGCTCGCCGAGCGGACCGGGCTGTCGATCCGCACCCTCCGCCACTACGACGAGATCGGTCTGCTGCGGCCCTCGGCGCGCAGCGAGGGGGGCTTCCGCCTCTACACCGCCGATGACGAGTCGCGACTCCTGCTGATCCGCCGCATGAAGCCCCTCGGGTACTCGCTCGAACAGATGGGTGAGCTGCTCGCCGTCGTCGACGGGCTCGACGCCGACCCCGCCGACGCGGCGCTCGCCGCGCGCCTGGGCGACATCCGCGACGAAGCCTTGACGCGGCGCGACGACCTGCGACGCAAGCTCGCCGCAGCCGACGAGTTCGTCGCGCAGCTGGAGGCGCGGTGACCGCCCACGACCTCGTGCTCGAGGGCCACGGCATCCGTCTCACGCCCGCGCATCCCGATGACGCCGCCGAGGCGTGGGCGCTCACCGACGCCGCGATCTGGACCGGGATGACGACGCCCTGGCCCGACTCGGCGCAGGCCTATGCCGACCGCGTCGCGCAGCAGCGCGAGACACCGGGGATGTTCGCGTTCACGGTGCGGGATGCCGAGACCGGCGGCATCCGCGGATCGACGACGTTCTATGACTACACGCCGTCGCAGGGGCGGGTCGAGGTCGGGACGACGTGGTACGGCCGCGCGTTTCAGGGTGGGCGGACGAACCCCGCGACGAAGATGCTGCTGTTGGGGCAGGCTTTCGACGCGTGGGGGCTGAACCGGGTGGCTCTGCGGTGCGACGCGCGCAATGCGCGCAGCGCCCGGGCCATCGAGCGTCTCGGGGCCACGCCCGAGGGGCGGTTGCGCCGCCACCGCATCGCGTCCGACGGCAGCGTCGGCGACACGCTGTACTTCTCGATCCTGCGGGAAGAGTGGCCAGCCGTGTGCGCCGGGCTCGAGGAGCGCCTGGGGTGAGTCCGCGCCGGACCGTGCCTCCTCGGCCCGTCCCCGCACGCGTTCTGCAAGACTTCTGACGTGAGCGACGACACGATGGCGGGCGAGCCGAAGACCCGCAGAACGGCCCGCGTCCTCGTCTTCGACGAGGACGGCGCTCTTCTGCTGATGAAGCAGCACTGGGGGCGGCGCGTGCGGCCCGCGCGCTGGCTGACGGTGGGCGGGGGAATCGACCCGGGGGAGGACGCCCCCACGGCGGCCGTGCGCGAGCTGTACGAGGAAACGGGTCTCCGGGTGGATGCCGTGGGGGAACCGGTCGCCTACCGCGAGATCGACCTGCCCCCGGCCGAAGAGTACGAGCGCCGCACCGCGGTGTACTTCGTGCTGCGCACCGCGCGCTTCGAGATCGCCCGTGACGCGTGGACCGAGAGCGAGCGCGACGACATCGTCGACGTGCGGTGGTTCTCGCCCGCCGAGCTCGCCGCGACGACGGACGCTTTCGATCCCGAGGACGTTCGGGGCATCGTGGCCGACCTCGACGCGGCCGATCCGGCCTGACGCTGCAGCCGGCGGCGGGGGAGCAGCCCGTCGCCGTGTAAGCTCTCCTGTTGGAAGTGTGTCCGAGCGGCCTAAGGAGCATGGCTGGAATCCATGTAGGCGGGGTAACTCGCCTCGCAGGTTCAAATCCTGTCACTTCCGCCACCCGATGAGCCTCACCCCGCAGGGGGTGGGGCTCATCGTCGTTTCCCGCGCCCCGCCCCGGATGCCGGGTTCCGCTCCTCCGGGAGGTTCTGCCGTCGTCAGCTGCCGACGGTCTCGCGATCGGCTTCGACGGCGCCTGAGCGAACGACCAGCGAGCGCGGGAACAGGTTCGCCACCAGACGACGCGCCGGTGGGGCACCCGCCCGCAGACGTGCGCGGATGCGGGCGACCGCGGCGACCAGGGCGGGGCCGCTCGCGGGGTCCACGGCGTCCTCGGCGTAGCTGACGCGTTCCACCGCCGCACGCAACAGACCGACGTCGTCGGCGTCGACGCCGTGATCGCTCGTCAGACGCGCCGCGAAGGCGCGGGGCGACTCGGCTCCGGAGGCGGGGATGCCGAGATCGACCGCCTCCTCCTGCAGGGCACGCCACGCCGCGACGGGGTCGCCCGCGCCGGCGGCCGTGAGTCGCCGACGGCGGCGCAGCACCCGCACGACCGAGGGCACGAACAGCAGCAGCACGAGCGCGAGGGCGACCAGAGCGGGCGCGAGCCACGTCGTCGACGACCCTTGTCCGGCGGAGACGCCGGGGCCGTCCTGCGCGCCCAGGTCGGGGCGGTCGGCCTGCGACGGCGCCGTCGAGGGCTGCGCGTCGGGGGACGCGGCATCCTGATCCGGGGTGTCGGTCGTCGCCGACCCGCCCGAACCCGAACCCGAGGCGAAGTTGGTCGGCACGCCGAGGCTGTTGGTGGGCTCGAAGGGCACCCATCCGATGCCCTCGAACGACACCTCGGGCCACGCGTGCAACTGGCTGGAGCTCACCGTGTACTCGGTGCCACCCTGCTGCGCGGTGCTCGACGCGGTTCCTGGGAGGTAGCCGATGACGATGCGCGCGGGGATGCCGAGCGAGCGGGCCATGACGGCGAAGGCGGAGGCGTAGTGCACGCAGTAGCCCGCGCGGACCTCGAGGAAGTCGGCGACGGCATCCACTCCCGCGCCGTCGAAGCCGGACTCGACGGGGGCGTCGAGCGAGTAGCGGAACTCGCTGCTGCGGAACCATGTCTGCAGCGCCAGTAATTGGTCGTACGGCGACTGCGCCCCCGCGGTCACCTCGCGGGCGGTGTCGCCGATGACGGCGGGCAGGTCATCCGGCAACGACGTCAGCGATGGGTCGAGAGCGGGTCCGCCCACCGCGCTCGAGCGGATCTGCTCGAGCGTCGGCCGCGGCACGTCGGCCTGCACCTCGTAGACCTGCTCGCGGGTGGACCCCGCGCGGGTGACGACCGTGCGGTTCTGCGGCATCCCGAGCCAGTCGCCGGTGAGTCCGGTCACGGTGGACGCGGGGTAGGGCACCGGCAGCCACGGGCTGTCGAGCTGGTCGACGGTCACCGTGGTGTCGTAGTCGGCGACGGTCACGCCCTCGGCCACGGTGACCGGGTCGAACACGGCACCCTCGGCCGGGACGGGCACGGTGTCGGAGCTGTCGGGCTGCCACACGGCGCCGTCGAAGCGCGAAAGTGTCACCGCCCGGAGGTACGGGGCCGTGGGTGCCGTGGTGCGCACCGAGAGCACCTCGACCTCGCGCGGTTGGCGCAGGTCGTTGCCCAGCTCGAGGTTGGGATTGATGGTCGTGCCGATGCCGCCGGTGCCCCCGGTCGCGAAGCGCAGATCCGGTTGGGGCAGGAGCGGGGTGGCGACCACCGCGACGATCACGGCGACGGCGGCGACGCCCAGAGCGGTCGCCGAGACACCCCGCACGCGCGGGGCGTCTGAGCGTGTCGGCGGCGCGGTCGCCGTCCGCGCGCGCGTGTCGATGCGCAGGAGGAACAGCAGCGCCGCCGCGAGCAGCAGGAAGCCCGCGATGTCGATGTCGGAGGGGATGGCGATCGTGGGGATCAAGGACACCGCGACGAGACCGACGCCGGCGAGGAGGGGCATTCGCGCGGTCAGGACGACGTGGTCGAGCACCACCGCAAGGCCGGCGATGGCGGCGACCAGCAGGAACGACAGACCCGTCTGCGCCTCCACCGGGGCGACCCCCGTGCGGATCTCCTCGGAGGCGGCAGCCAGCAGGTCGGGCACCGATCCGAACGTCGCCGGGGTCGGAATCACCCCGAGGAGGGCGGTCGATCGGCCGAAGATCGCCGTCAACAGGACGATGCCCACGGCGATCTCGGCGATGCTCGCGACAGCGGCGGGCAGCCGGCCCACGCGCACGAGCAGCCCTGCCCCGAGGACGGCGGCCGTGACGAAGACCGCCCCCGCGACCCACGGCCCCGGGGCGATGACCGAGAACACCGGCAGCATGGCGCTGGCGATCGCGGCGAACAGCCCGACGGTCAGGAGCGTCGCGTCGCGTCGGCGCCGCGGGGTGCGCAGTACCGTGACATCAGTGGTCGACACGGGCGTGCCCCTCTTGCATCGCGTCGTCCCACGCCGCAGCGACATCTCCACCGGGCCACAGGACGGCGGCGCGCCACCCTCCGGCTCGCAGGCCCGCGAGCTCCGCCCGCTCTCCCACCACGAGCAGAACGGGGAGCGCCGAGTGGTGGGCCACGGCTCCCAGCGCGATGCGGTCGTCGGGTTCGAGCGCGCCCGTGATCACCACGACGGGACCCGAGAGGGCGGCGGCGGATGCCGGTACCACGCGGCGCGCGGGATCGTCGGTGCGAGCGCGCAGGGTGGCGAAACCGGCTGCCGCGGCCCGCGCTTCTCCGTCGTCGCCGCCCTCGACCGGATCGATCAGCAGACTGCCGTCGCTGTCGACGACGTCGACGGTGTATCCCTCGTGCACGAGGCGCGCGACGACCGAGACGCAGGCCGTCACCGCCGTCTCGAAGGCCTCATCGGCCCCCGGGGCGGTCGCAGCGAGCGGGGTCCACCGCGAGAGCGCGCGGTCGAGCACTACGGTGGCCGCCGGGCTCGATTCCTGCTCCTCCTGACGCACCATGAGGGTGTCGCGGTGGGCGGTCGCGCGCCAGTGGATGCGACGCATCGAGTCGCCCGGGGCGTAGGGGCGCGCGACGAGGTTGTCGGACCCCTGTCCCAGCTGCAGCGTCGTCGTCTGGCGGCCGCCGCCGGCCTCGCCGGAGGCGCGAGGGAGCGGGGCGAGGTCGACGATGGCCGGCGCGACGGTCACGGGCGTCGTGCGCCCCAGCGCGAGACGTCGGCGAAACAGCCCGAATGGATCGGTGGTCGTCACCTCGAGGGGTCCCAGAGCATGGGTGCCACGCGTCACGCCGACCATGTCATAGCGCACCTGCACGGCGGCTCCGGTGCCCGACAGCGCCGACCCGGTGGCCGGGGAGGTGCCCTCGGCGCGACCCGCGAGGCCCGGGGGGAGGGTGTCGGTCCACCGGCCGGGGCCGCTCGGCAGGGCGCTGCGCATCCCCGCCCGTACGGTCACCGACGCGGTGCCGCCCACCTCCGGGACGTCGGGGGAGACGACGCGGGTGACCGTACCGGCACCGCGCGTCAGCAGGAGCGCGATCGCCGCGGCCACCAGGAGCGCCGACAGCAGGGTCGCGAAGTACAGCAGTTCGGGGATGCCGGCTCGTTCGGCGATCAGGAACGCCGCGGCCGTGAGCAGCAGCGCCCCCGTCCCGCGCAGGGTGAAGGGCCACCGACGTCGCACCACCGACCTCACGGACGCGATGCGAGGGGCACCCGCACGCTCGCGGCGATGCGCTCCAGCGCCTCGACCACGACGGCGGCCCCGGCCCGCCCGCCCGCGGCGGACCGGTTCGGGATCAGGCGGTGCGCGAACACCGGCGACAGCAGTTCGGTGATGTCGTCGGGGATCACGTACGAGCGGGCATCGAGCGCGGCGCGCACCTTCGCCGCGCGCACCAGCTGCAGGGTCGCGCGCGGGCTCGCGCCGAGACGGATGTCGGGGTGGCTGCGCGTGGCCTGCGCGAGAGCGACGACGTACTCCTCGAGCGCGGGCGCGAGGTGCACGCCGCGCGCCCAGGCGATCATCGCGGTGACCTCCCGCGCCGAGGCGACCGGGGTCAGGCCGTCGAGCGGGTTGACCGCGTCGCGCTGGCGGAGCATGAGCGCCTCGGCCGCGGCATCCGGGTACCCCATCGAGATGCGCATGAGGAAGCGGTCGCGCTGCGCCTCGGGAAGGGCGTAGGTGCCCTCCATCTCGAACGGGTTCTGGGTCGCGACGACGAGGAAGGGCGAGGGGAGCACGTGCGTGCGACCGTCGACCGTCACCTGACGCTCCTCCATCGCCTCCAGCAGCGAGGACTGCGTCTTGGGGGAGGAGCGGTTGATCTCGTCGGCGATGACGATGTGCGCGAACACCGCGCCGGGCGTGAATTCGAAGTGCCGCTGCACCGGATTGAACACCGATACACCGGTGATGTCGCCCGGCAGGAGATCGGGAGTGAACTGGATGCGACGCACATCGGCGTCGATCGTGGCCGCCAGCGCGCGGGCGAGCATCGTCTTGCCGACTCCCGGCACGTCTTCGATGAGCAGATGCCCCTCGGCCAGAAGCGCGATGAGGGCGCTGCGAACGGCGTGCGGCTTGCCGTCGATGACCTGCGACACGGATGCCAGGATCTTCCCGGTCAGACGGGCGAACTCATCCGCGTCCAGTGGAGCGTCGAGCACCCCTCGGGCGGGGCCGGAGTCGCCGCGGCGCAACCGCGATGCCGTCTCGGGCGTGACCGTCTCGTCCATGGCATCCCTTGTCTCGCGGGGCAGAGGTGTGTCGCGGGTAGAGGCGCGTCCTCGCAACCGTGACCCGATCGTAACCCGCGCTACGGGCACCGGGGCTCGATTCCGCCGGACCCTCAGGCGTCACTCGGCGGACGCACCGGCCCCTAGGATCGGGGAGCGTTGGTCCACCCGAGGAGCCCGCGCATGTCTGATGCCACCCCGTCCCTGCCCGCCCACACCCATGTGCTCGCCGTCGACATCGGCGGCACCAAGGTCGACGCGGCCCTGGTCTCCCTCGACGGAGAGGTCGTTCGCGAGAGCGTCTCGCGGCGGACGACCGGGCGGCAGGCCGATCGCGACGAGATCGCACGAAACGTTCGCGAGGCAGCGGTCGCGGCCCTGGCGGCGGCCCCCGGCGCCCGTGTCGGCGCGATCGGCGTCGGCAGCGCCGGCCCGGTCGATCTGCCCTCGCGCTCGGTGTCTCCGTTAAACCTGCCCCTAGCGGCGGGGCTGGCGATAGACGAGGTTCTGGGGGGCCTCGTCGACGGCCCGATCCACCTCGCCCTCGACGGCACGTGCATCGCGCTCGCCGAGCACTGGCGCGGTGCCCTGGTCGGCTGCGACGACGCGATGGCGATCGTGGTGTCGACGGGCGTGGGCGGCGGGTTCGTCATGGGTGGTCGGCCCGTCTCGGGTGCGAGCGGCAACGCCGGGCACCTGGGTCAGATCTTCGTGCGCACCATCGAGGGCGAAGAGGTCGTGGCATCCACTCTCGAGGCCGTCGCCGCCGGTCCGGGCACTGTCGCGTGGGCCCGGACGCACGGCTGGGAGGGCGAGACGGGCCTCGACCTCGCCGCCTCGCACGCGGCCGGCGACCCCGTCGCCGTCGCCGCGGTATCGCGTTCGGCCACCGCCGTCGGTCAGGCGATCGCCGCAGCGGCGACCCTGTGCGACCTCGAGGCCGTCGCCATCGCCGGGGGGTTCTCGCACGTGGCACCCGACTACATCGATCAGGTGCGCGAGGCCGCCCAGGCGGCGTCGCTGCACGCGTATGCACGGCGCTGCCGCGTCGTCGGTTCCGGTCTCGACGGCGACGGCCCGCTGCTGGGGGCCGCGGCTCTCGCTCTGCAGTCCTGACGCGCCGCCGCCTCCCCGCCGCACGGCCCGGAGCCCGCGCGGGGCGGGCGTACCCTGAATGGCGAGGACCGCGCCGCGGACCGGCGAACGAAGGCGGGGGCCATGCGTACGGGATCCAACCTGCCCGCGGTGGGGGAGTACAACCAGACGCTGGTGCTCGACCTGATCCGCCGTTCGCCCGAGGGGCTCAGCCGGGTGGAACTCTCTGCCCGAACCGGTCTGAGCGCCCAGACGTTGAGCAACGTCACCCGGCGCCTCGCCGATGAGGGGCTCATCGTCGAGGCGGGCAAGGTCATCTCCGGTCCCGGCAAGCCCCGGACGCTGCTGAAGCTCGACCCTCGCTCCCGCTTCGCCGTGGGGGTGCACCTCGATCCCGTCGTCGACACGATCGTCGTCGTCGACATGGCCGGCGAGGTCATCGTGCACGACGAGATCCCGCGCGCACCTCACGCCACCCCCGCGGAACTGGTGGAGGCCGTGGGCGCCGCCGTCGACTCGATCGTGGAACGCGCGGGCATCTCCCGCGATCTCGTGCTCGGTGTGGGTGTGGCCGCTCCCGGCCCCTTCGACGCCCGGGGCGGGCGACTGCTCGACCCGCCGCTGCTCCCGCAATGGCACAACGTCAACGTGCGCGAGGACCTCGGTGCCGTCACCGGCTTGCCGGTCCTCGTCGAGAAGGACGTCACCGCGGCGATGATCGGCGAGATGTGGTTCGACCGCTCCGACCGGCTGACCGACGCGATGTTCCTGTACTACGGCGCCGGTGTGGGGCTCGGCGTGGCCATCGCGGGCGCGCCGGTGCGCGGGCGCACCGGCAACGCCGGCGGCATCGCCCACGTCGTCGTCGACCCCGACGGACCGCGCTGCGCGTGCGGGTCGCGCGGGTGCCTGGGCGTGTCGATCGAGCCGCGCGTGCTCCTCGCCGAAGCCGGCTACGACGCGGGCGACGCGGGCGACACGCGGCCCCACCTCGATCGCCTGGTCGCCGGTGCGCACCGGGGCGACGCGCGGGCGGTCGAGGTGCTGGAGCGGGCGGGGGAGCGGATCGCACGCGCCCTCGTGGTGACCAACAACCTCCTCGACGTCGACGAGGTCGTGCTCGGCGGCCCGGTCTGGGAGCGGCTCGCGGGAGTGCTCGGCGACACGGTGGCCGCGCGTGTGTCCAGCGATCCGGTGTCGACCTCGACGCGGGCGATCGTCGTCCGCCGCTCTCTCGTCGGCCTCGATGTGGCCGCGGTGGGAGCCGCCTGCCTCTTGCTCGACGGTGCGTTCGCGGCGCGACCCGCCCGCATGATGATCGCTCTCTGAGGCGGTTTTCCGCGGATCACGGGTGTCCGTGGCTGGATCGTTACCGAGAGGACGACACCCGGACTTGCCGAGTTAGTCCATTTGATTTATAAAAGTTCCTGGCGACGCGGTGTCTCCACCCGAGCAAGGGAGCTTCCATGAAGAAACTGACGATGGCGACCGGTCTTCTGACCGCCACCGCCCTGACCGTGGCCCTGGCCGGCTGTTCCGGCGGCAGCGCCGACGCGGGCGACAGCACGACCATCCGGGTGGCGTACCAGACCACGGCGACCTTCGACGCCATGCAGACGCTGATGGAGAACGCCAAGCAGCAGTACGAGGCCGCGCATGAGGGCATGACCGTCGAGCTCGTCCCGATCCAGGCCGAGGGCGCCGACTACTACACGAAGCTCGCGCTGATGAACAAGTCGGCCAGCACCGCCCCCGACGTCCAGTACGAAGACACGTTCAAGATCCAGTCCGACGCGGCCGCCGGCTACCTGCTGCCCCTCGACGACTACCTCGCCTCGTGGGAGGACTGGTCGCAGTTCGCCGAGGGCGCCCAGCAGGCCGGCCTCGGTCCCGACGGCAAGACCTACGGCGTCTCGCTCGGAACCGACACCCGCGGCCTCTGGTACAACAAGGCCGTCTTCACCGCCGCCGGCATCCCGGTGCCGTGGCAGCCGAAGACCTGGGACGACGTGCTCTCCGCCGCCGAGAAGGTCAAGGCCTCGAACCCCGACGTCATCCCCCTCAACGTCTACTCGGGCAAGACCGCGGGTGAGGCCGCGTCCATGCAGGGCCTCGAAATGCTCCTCTACGGCACCGAGGACACCCTCTACGACACCGACACCAAGAAATGGGTCGTCGGCAGCCAGGGCTTCGCAGACTCCCTGCAGTTCGTCTCCGACGTCTACCAGGGCGGCCTCGGCCCGTCGCTGCAGCAGGCGCTCGACCCCAACATCTTCACCAGCGTGACCGCCGACTGGCTGCCGTCGGGCAAGCTCGCGATGGCGCTCGACGGCTCGTGGCAGTCGGCCGCGTGGGTCGAGGGCGGGTCGGCCGCGTGGCCCGAGTGGAGCGACGCCCTCGGCATCGCCGCCATGCCCACCCAGGACGGCCAGGCTCCCGGCTCGACGAGCATGTCGGGTGGCTGGACCCTCGCCATCGGCAAGAACACCAAGAACGCCGACGCCGCGTGGGACTTCCTCTCGACCGCGGTGAATAAGGACAACGCCACCGCCTACGGCATCGACAACAGCCAGATCGCCGTGCGCGCCGACGTCGCCGAGTCCAGCGAGTACCTCGATGCGAACCCCAGCTTCGAGACCTTCTCGAGCTTCGTCGACACCACGCACTTCCGTCCCGCGACCGAGGACTACGACAAGATCTCCAACCAGATCCAGGTCGCCATGGAGGCCGTCATGACCGGTCAGTCCAGCGTCTCGGACGCTGCCGCCGCCTACGACCAGGCCGTCGTCGGCATCGTCGGCGAAGAGAACACCCAGAAGGGCTGAGTCGTGACCGCCCTGGCGCAGACCGGGGCGACCGGCACCGGCCGGGGGTCGCGCGTGAAGACGCGCGGCCTCCGGTCGTCGGCCCGGGCGCTCCCTCTCCTTCCCGCAGCCGTGCTGCTCGCGGTGTTCCTGCTCGGCCCGATCCTCGTGTCGCTGTGGGGCTCGCTCACCAACGCCACCCTCTCGGGTTCGACCGCCGTCGCGAGCGAGTTCATCGGGTTCGACAACTACACCCAGCTGTTCAAGGCCCCCGATTTCCCCGTCTCGGTGATCAACACGATCGTCTTCGTGTTCTTCTCGGCCGTGATCGGGCAGAACGTGCTCGGCCTGGCGCTCGCCCTCATGATGCGCTCGGGCAACCGCGTCGTCACCGCCGTCGTCGGCACCGTCGTCGTCACGGCGTGGGTGCTCCCCGAGATCGTCGCGGCCTTCGCCGCCTACGCCTTCTTCCGTGACAACGGCACGCTCAACGCCATCCTCGCCCTCTTCGGTGCCGAGCCGGTCAGCTGGTTGTTCACCCTGCCCGTGCTCATGGTCATCTTCGCCAACATCTGGCGCGGGACGGCGTTCTCGATGATGGTCTACTCCGCCGCCCTCGCCGACGTGCCGCCCGAGATCACCGAGGCCGCCGAGGTCGACGGCGCGAGCGGCATCAAGCGCCTCATCTTCATCACGATCCCCATGATCCGCTCCACCATCGGCACCAACTCGATGATCGTGACCCTGCAGACCCTCTCGGTCTTCACGCTGATCTTCGTCATGACCGGCGGTGGACCCGGCAATGCGAGCACGACGCTGCCGATCCTCGCCTACCAGCAGGGTCTGAAGTTCGGCGAACTGGGCTACGGCACGGCCATCGCCACGATCATGCTGCTCATCGGTGCGGTGTTCTCGTTCTTCTACGTCCGCGCGCTGCGCGAGGAGGTCTCGTCGTGAGTGCCACCACCACCCTCCCCGAAGTGTCGGGTCGCAGCCGGTCCGGTTCCCGGGCCCTGAAGAAGACAAAGGCGTCTCTGTCGTCGCCGCGCACCCGCGCGCTACGCGTCGTGAGCAACACGCTGCTCATCGTCGTCGGCATCCTGTTCGTCGTCCCGCTCATCTGGCTCGTCACCGCCTCGCTCGACGCGCAGCCGACGCTCGCGATCAAGATGCCCGAGGTCGTCACCCTCGACAACTTCGCGGCCGTGATGAAGCCCGACCTGCTGTTCCTCCCGCTGTGGAACAGCGTGCTGCTCGCGGGCGGCACGGCCATCGCGACGGTGGTGCTGGCGTCTCTGGCGGCCTACCCTCTGTCGCGCTACAAGATGCGCGTCGGCAAGCCCTTCCTGTACGCGGTGCTGTTCGGTACGTGCCTGCCGATCACGGCGATCATGGTGCCGGTCTACAGCCTGTTCGTGCAGCTCAACCTCATCGACTCCATCGGCGGCACCATCCTCTTCCTCACCGCGAGCGCGCTGCCGATCGCGATCTGGATGATGAAGAACTTCATGGACGGCGTCCCCGTCGAGCTCGAGCACGCGGCCTGGATGGACGGCGCGGGTTCGATGCGCACTCTCGTGCAGATCGTCCTCCCGCTCATGCGTCCCGGGATCGCCGTGGTGTTCATCTTCACGTTCATCCAGGCGTGGGGGAACTTCTTCGTGCCGTTCGTGCTGCTGCTCAGCCCCGACTACCAGCCCGCTGCCGTCAGCATCTTCAACTTCTTCGGGTCGTTCGGAGCCGTGGCCTACGGGCAGCTCGCGGCGTACTCGATCGTCTACTCCCTGCCCGTCCTCGGCCTGTACGTGCTCGTGCAGCGCGGCCTCGGTGGCCCGTCGGCACTCGCCGGCGCCGTCAAGGGCTGACCCGTCCCCCCAGACAAGGAATCAACTTCATGCACGACCGCACCGCACTCATCGAGATGCGCATCGAGCGCTTCATCCGCGAGCGTCTGGTCTCCGCCGTCTACCGCGCCCGTCAGCCCCTGACCGTTTCGGCGTGGGAGGCTCCGGGCGAGCCCGTGACCTTCGACGAGGCTCGGGATGCCGCGTACCGCCCCTTCGCGATCGGAGCCCCGTGGGGGCGGGCGTGGGGGACCACCTGGTTCGCCGTGGCGGGCGAGATTCCGGCCGACTGGCGCGACCCCTCGGGAGCTCTTCCCGCGGGCACCGTGGCCGAGCTCGTGATCGACCTCGGCTTCACGGCCGGTCAGAGCGGCTTCCAGTGCGAGGCGCTCGTGTGGAACCGCGAGGGTGCGCCCATCAAGGGCGTCTCGCCGTTCAACAGCGCCACCCCCGCGGCGATCGACGCCGACGGACGCGTCGACGTGCTGGTCGAGGCCGCCTCGAACCCCGATGTGGGCAGTCTCTTCACGTTCGAGCCGACTCCCGTGGGCGACCCGGCGACCGCGGGCGATGCTCCGCTGTACACGCTCCGCGACATCTCGATCGGGCTCCGCGACCTCGCCGTGTGGGAGCTCCTGCAGGACTTCCGTCTGCTCCACGGCCTGATCGCCGAGCTCGATGCCACCTCCGCGCGTCGCGCGACCCTGCTCGAGGCGATGGATGCCGCGATCGACGCGGTCGATCCCCACGACGTCGCCGGAACCGCCCAGGCCGGCCGCGACGTGCTGGCTCCGCTGATGGCGGCGCCCGCGGCATCCAGTGCCCACGTGCTCCACGCCGTCGGACATGCGCACATCGACTCCGCGTGGCTCTGGCCCGTGCGCGAGACCGCCCGAAAGGTCTCGCGCACGTTCAGCAACGTGCTCTCGCTCATGGACGAAGACCCCGAGTTCGTCTTCGCGAGCTCCTCTGCGCAGCAGTTCGCGTGGATGAAGGAGCACTACCCGGCACTCTGGGAGCGCCTGAAGGCCCGCGTCGCCGAGGGGCGCTTCGTGCCCGTGGGCGGCATGTGGGTCGAATCCGACACCAACATGGTCGGCGGCGAGGCCATGGCCCGCCAGTTCGTGGAGGGCAAGAGCTTCTTCCTCGAGGAGTTCGGCATCGACACCGAGGAGGTGTGGCTGCCCGACTCCTTCGGCTACAGCGGAGCCCTGCCCCAGATCATGAAGGCGGCGGGCGCCCGCTGGTTCCTCACGCAGAAGATCTCGTGGAACGAGACCAACCGGATCCCGCACCACACCTTCCGCTGGGAGGGCATCGACGGATCGCGCATCTTCACGCACTTCCCGCCCGTCGACAAGTACAACTCCGAGGTGACCGCGGCCGACCTCGCGCACGCCGAGCGCAACTTCGCCGACAAGGGCCGCGCCCGCACCTCGCTCCTGCCCTACGGTTTCGGCGACGGCGGCGGCGGGCCCACCCGAGAGATGACCGCGACGATCGCCCGCACCCATTCGCTCGAGGGTGCCCCGATCGTGAAGCACTCCACCCCGCGGGAGTTCTTCGAGACCGCCGAGGCCGAGTACGCCGATCCCGCCGTCTGGGCGGGGGAGCTGTACCTCGAGTTCCACCGCGGCACCTACACGAGCCAGCTGCGCACCAAGCAGGGCAACCGTCGCAGCGAGCACCTGCTGCGCGAGGCGGAGCTGTGGGCGGCGACCGCGACCGTGCGCACGGGGGCTGCCTACCCGGCCGACACCTTCCAGCGCCTGTGGCGCCTGGTGCTGCTGCAGCAGTTCCACGACATCCTGCCCGGCACCTCGATCGCCTGGGTGCACCGGGATGCCGAGCGCAACTACGCAGCGATCCAGGCGGAGCTCGAGCAGGTCATCGCCGACAGCCTCCGCGCCCTCGTCGGCACGGGCGTCCGTTCGATCGTCGCCAACGCGGCCCCGCATCGCCGCGCCGGGGCTCCGGCCCTCGCGATCGCCCCGGCGACCCCCGAGGCCGACGTGGCACCCCGCGTCGAGGGCGAGGGTTTCGTGCTCGACAACGGCATCGTCCGCGCCGAGATCGACGGCCGTGGACTGATCGTGTCGCTCGTCGACCTGGCATCCGCGAGGGAGGTCGTTCCCGCGGGCCGGACCGCCGGACTCTTCGAGGTCTTCCGCGACACCCCCACCCAGTGGGACGCGTGGGACATCGACGAGACCTACCGTCGCCACGCGACGCCCCTCGACTCCGCCGACAGCGTGCGGGTCGACGGCGACGCGATCGTCGTCGAGCGCACCGTCGGCGACTCCGCCATCGCGCAGCGCATCGCGCTCGCCGAGGGCTCGCGCACGGTGCGCCTGTCGCTCGACGTCGACTGGCATGAGCAGCAGAAACTGCTCAAGCTCGGCGTTCCCGTCGACGTGCACACCGACCGGGCGGCATCCGAGATCCAGTTCGGGCACATCGTGCGCCCGACGCACACGAACACCTCGTGGGACTCGGCGCGCTTCGAGACCGCCGCGCACCGCTGGGTGCGCGTGGCCGAGCCGGGCTTCGGCGTCGCAGTGACGAACGATTCCACCTACGGGCACGACATCACCCGCCACGAACGCGAGGCCGGTGGCACGTACTCCCTGGTGCGACTGTCGATCATCCGCTCGGCGATGTTCCCCGACCCGGGCCAAGACCAGGGCGCGCACCACCTCGAGGTCGGCATCGTCGTGGGAGCCGAGGTGGCCGACGCCGTCGCCGAGGGCTACCGCACCAACCTGCCGACGCGCGTGGTGACCGATGCCGCCGAGACCACGGTCGCGCCGTTGGTCGCGATCGACGTGCCCGGTGTCGTCGTCGAGGCCGTCAAGCTCGCGCAGGACGGCTCGGGCGACGTGGTGGTGCGGCTGTACGAGGCGCTGGGCGAGCGGACCCGCGCGCGCCTCGAGGCCGGCTTCGAGGTGTCGGGCGTGATCGAGACCGACCTGCTCGAGCGCGAGGTCGACGCCGCCGCGGTGTCGAGCGTCTCGGGCGGCGCGGTCGAGCTCGACCTGCGTCCGTTCCAGCTGGTGACGCTGCGCCTGAAGCGCTGATCACCGGCGCCCGCGGGCGCGAACGAGACCGGTGCGGCCGGGGAGAGAGACGCCCCCGGTCGCACCGTCGTGTCCGGGGTCGGAAGGCGGCGACCCCCATGAGCAGCACGGATGCCGCCATCGCGGCGGGCGGCCCTGCGTCCGGCCGCTGACGCCCTCGCCTCCTCGTGGTGTGTCGGGCGTCGGCGCCCCGGTGCTCGGCTGTGCGGCGGCGCTCGCGCCGGCCGCCTCGCACCGGGCGCTCCCCGCTCGACGGCCGCGGGTGGGAGGAGGGTCGCAGGTCGGGTAGGCTTTACTCGGCTCTCCGCGTGGCGGCATCCAGGCCAACTCCCCCAGGACGGAAACGTAGCAAGGGTAACCAGGCTCTACCGGGTGCGCGGAGGGTCTTTTTCTTTGCCCGCGCGACCGTCTCGTCGCGCGCCGACGTCACGCTCAGCGCGGGCGTCAGCGGCGGGCGAACGGCCCGTCCAGCACCGCCCACTGCAGCAGCATGATCGTCTTGGCATCCTGAATCGATCCCTCGCGGATCATCGCCACCGCCTCGTCGATGGCGTACTCGAGGATCTCGATCTCCTCGCCCTCCTCGATGAGACCGCCGCGGTCGCCCACGCGCGTCGAGCCGTCGTAGGCCGCGGCGAAGAAGTGCAGGCGCTCGGTCACCGACCCCGGGCTCATGTAGACGTCGAAGACGTGCTGCACGTCGTCGACGCGCACGCCGGTCTCCTCCTCGGCCTCGCGGCGGATCGCGGTGACGGGGTCGTCGTCGTCGAGGAGCCCCGCGGCGGTCTCGATCAGCATGCCGTCGGGGTGGTCGTTGACGTAGACGGGGTAGCGGAACTGCCGGGTGAGCAGCACGGTGCGCCGCGCCGGGTCGTAGAGGAGGATCGTCGCGCCGTTGCCCCGGTCGTATGTTTCGCGCGTCTGGGTGACCCATTCGCCGTCCTCGCCGCGGTACCGGAAGGTCGTGGCGCGCAGGACGTGCCATCCCGCGGCGAGCAGCTCGACACCGTCGACCTTCACACGGGGATTGCGGTCGAGGTCGCGGCCGGTCAGGTGCAGGTCGGTGCGCCCGCGATGGTCGGGGACGGTCGTTCCGGGGAGAGGAGCCGAGGGGGTCACGCTCGCGAGCCTAGATGTCGTGGACGGGACGCGACGTCAGCGATGGGCACGACGTCGCTCGGATCCGGGGTGTCGGGGCTGAGGGTGCGCGGATCGCCGAGGCGAGGGCCGGCTCTCGACGTACGCGCCTGATCACTCGACGACGAAACAACCCCCGGGCGATGTCAGGGCCCCGCAATAGGCTGGGACACGTGACGCAGAGCATCTACATCACGTCGGCCGAAGGTCATTCGGGCAAGTCCTCCGTGGCGCTGGGCGTGCTCGACGCGCTCAGCCGCGTCACACCGCGCGCGGGGGTGTTCCGGCCCATCGCGCGCTCCACGGCCGAACGCGACTACGTGCTCGAGATGCTGCTCGATCACGACAGCGTCGACCTCGCCTACGACGACTGCGTCGGCGTCACCTACGACGACGTGCGCGATGACGCCGATGCGGCGCTCGCCCGCATCGTCGAGCGGTACAAGGCCGTCGAGGCGCAGTGCGATGCGGTCGTCGTCATCGGCAGCGACTACACCGACGTGGGCAGCCCCGCCGAGCTCGCGTTCAACGCCCGCATCGCCGCCAATCTCGGTGCACCGGTGCTGCTCGTGCTCGGCGGCCGGGCGCAGCAGGGACACAGCGAGACGCTGGGCCTGTCCGTGGCCCGGACCCCGCAAGAGGTCGGTCAGATCGCCTCCCTGGCCATCTCCGAGTTGCAGCACGAGCGGGCGGCGCTGTTCGCCGTCATCGCCAACCGCGCCGACGCCGATCGCCTCGACGAGGTCGTGGCATCCGTTCGCCACGTCGTCGATGCGGCCTCGTTCGACGCCGCCGCCGTCGGATCGGCCGCCGACGAGCGAACCGTGCCGGTGTGGGCCCTGCCCGAAGACCGCTTCCTCATCGCCCCCTCGATGCGCGGTGTGCTGCGCTCGGTCGAGGGCGAGCTCATCAAGGGTGATCCGGCGCTGCTGACCCGCGAGGTCCTGGGTGTCGTGGTCGCGGGCATGTCGATGGTCAACGTGCTGCCGCGTCTGAAGGAGTCCGCGGTCGTGGTCATCCCCGCCGATCGCACCGAAGTGCTGCTGGCGGCCCTCCTCGCCAACGCCTCCGGCACCTTCCCCTCCCTAGCGGGCATCGTGCTCAACGGCGGGTTCGAGCTCCCCGACGCGATCGTGCGCCTCATCGACGGTCTCGGGTCGCCTTTGCCGATCATCGCCACAGACCTCGGCACCTACGACACGGCCGTGCGCATCATGAACACCCGGGGGCGCCTCGCCGCCGACTCCCAGCACCGGTACGACACCGCCCTCGCGCTGTTCGAGCGTCACGTCGACACCGAGCAGCTCACTCGCGAGCTGGGCATCGCCCGCCCGAGCGTGGTCACCCCGCTGATGTTCGAGTACGGCCTCGTCGACCGCGCCCGCGCCGACAAGCGCCGCATCGTGCTGCCGGAAGGAAGCGATGACCGGGTGCTCCGCGCCGCCGCCACCGTGCTCGCGCGCGGCATCGCCGATCTGACCATCCTCGGCGAGCCGATCGAAGTGCGCGGGCGCGCGATCGAACTCGGTATCGACATCCGCGATGCCGAGGTGCTCAGCCCCTTCGACGCCGTGCACGTCGAGAAGTTCGCCGTCGAGTACGCGCGGCTGCGCGCCCACAAGGGCGTCACCCACGCCCAGGCCGCCGACACGGTGACCGACGTGTCGTACTTCGGCACCCTCATGGTGCACCTGGGCCTCGCCGACGGCATGGTCTCGGGCGCGGCGCACACCACGGCCCACACCATCCGCCCCGCGTTCGAGATCATCAAGACCGCCCCGGGCGTCTCGGTCGTCTCGAGCGTCTTCCTCATGGCGCTCGCCGACCGCGTGCTCGTCTACGGCGACTGCGCCGTCATCCCCGACCCCACTAGCGAGCAGCTCGCCGACATCGCGGTGTCGTCGGCGGCGACGGCCGAGCAGTTCGGCATCGCCCCCCGCGTGGCGATGCTGTCCTACTCCACGGGCGAATCCGGCACGGGCGCCGACGTCGAGAAAGTGCGCAGCGCCACCGCGCTCGTGCGCGAGCGTGCGCCCGAGCTGCTGGTCGAGGGACCGATCCAGTACGACGCCGCCGCCGATGCGGCCGTCGCACGCGCCAAGATGCCCGGCTCCGCGGTCGCGGGACGCGCGACGGTGTTCGTCTTCCCCGACCTGAACACCGGCAACAACACCTACAAGGCCGTCCAGCGCTCCGCGGGTGCGGTGGCCATCGGGCCCGTCCTGCAGGGCCTGAACAAGCCCATCAACGATCTGTCGCGCGGCGCGCTCGTCGACGACATCGTCAACACCATCGCGATCACGGCGATCCAGGCCCAGGGAAGCTCGGCGACCGAAGCTCCCGCAGAAGGGAGCGCCTCGTGAGCGTCGTCCTCGTCGTCAACAGCGGCTCGTCGTCGTTCAAGTACCAGCTGCTCGACATGGAGCACGAGCACGTGCTCGCGTCCGGGTTGGTCGAGCGCATCGGTGAGGGATCGGGCGTCGCGACGCACACGGTGAAGGCGGCGGCCCTCGCGGACGCCGACGGCCCCGCGCCGACCGTGACCGACGCCACCTACACGATCGAGCGCGAGATCCCCGACCACACGGCCGGGTTCGCCGTCATGCTCGAGGCCTTCGCCGCGCACGGTCCGTCGCTCGAGGAGCGGGCGCCCGTCGCCGTCGGCCACCGCGTCGTGCACGGCGGCGCGCGCTTCTTCGAGCCCACCGTCGTCACCCCGCTCGTCGAGATCAACATCGACGAGCTGTCGGTGCTGGCTCCGCTGCACAATCCGGCGAACCTCGCGGGCATCGTCGCGGCGAAGAAGGCGTTCCCCGACGTTCCGCACGTCGCCGTGTTCGACACCGCCTTCCACCAGTCGTTGGCCCCCGAGGCCTACACCTACGCCATCGACCGCGAGCTCGCCGAGGCGCACCGTATTCGCCGATACGGCTTCCACGGCACGAGCCACAAGTTCGTCAGCGAGGCCGCCGCGGCCTTCGTCGGGCGCCCGCTCGGCGAGCTGAAGCAGATCGTCTTCCATCTCGGCAACGGCGCCTCGGTCGCGGCGATCGAGGGCGGTCGCTCGGTCGACACCTCGATGGGACTCACCCCGCTCGAGGGCCTCGTCATGGGCACGCGCTCCGGTGACCTCGACCCGGCCGTCCAGTTCCATCTCGCGCGCCGCGCCGACATGTCGATCGCCGATCTCGACACCCTCCTCAACAAGCGCTCGGGCCTCCTGGGACTCGCCGGGGTGTCCGACATGCGCGACATCGGAGAGCGACGCGAAGCCGGCGACCCGGCTGCACAGCTCGCGTTCGACGTCTACATCCACCGTCTTCGCGCCTACGCGGGTGCGTACCTCGCTCAGCTCGACGGCGTCGACGTCATCTCGTTCACGGCCGGTGTGGGCGAGAACGCGGTCCAGGTGCGCCAGGAGGCGTTGGCCACGCTCGGCTTCGCGGGCGTCGAGATCGATCCCGAACGCAACGCCCGCCGGGAGCGCGGCATCCGTCGCATCTCCAGCGATTCCTCGCGCGTCGAGGTGCTGGTGGTGCCGACCGACGAAGAACTCGAGATCGCCCGGCAGACGTTGTCGGTCACGGCCTGACTCTCGCGATCGTCAGGAGCCGGCCAGCGCCATGTGCACCTGGTAGCGGTCGCCGCGATACCACGACGTGACGTGCTCGACGGGGATGCCGCTCGCGCGCGACGTGCGCCGGAACACCAGCACCGCCGACCCGGGCGCCACGTCGAGCGTGGTCGCGGTGTCGCCGGCGACGGTCTCCGCCCAGACGGTCTGTTCGGCGGAGTCGATGCGCACGCCGTAGTGCTCGGACAGCACGCTGTACAGAGAGGTGTTCAGGTCGCGGTCGCCGAGGTCGGCCGCGACGCGCGGCGAATACCACCCGAGTTCCAGGGCCATCGGGATGCCGTTCGCCAGGCGGAGGCGCTCGATGGACCAGGCGTGTTCGCCCTCGTCGAGTCCGAGGGCCGCGCGCACCTCGAGGGGTGGTGCCGCCTTCTCGGCATGACGCACGAGCGTCGTCGCCACCATGCCGCGGCGGCGCATGTCCTCGGTGAAGGAGGCGAGGTGCAGATGCGACTGCACGCGTTCGCCGGCGACGAAGGTGCCCTTCCCCTGCAGGGTGTAGAGCTTCTGCTCCTCGATGAGCTGTCGGAGCGCCTCGCGGACGGTCGCGCGACTGACGCCGTGTCGGGCGGAGAGCTCCCGCTCCGAGGGGATGACCGCGTGCGCGGGCCAGGTGGTGCCGATGTCGGAGAGGAGGATGGCGCGCAGCTGCGCGTGCTTGGGGACGGGTTTGGGCGTGACGGCGGCGGTCGGGGCGTCGGCCTCGCGGAGACGGGTCATGACGGCGTCGACTTTCGGTGTTGACACGGTCGGCTCCGGCGACTATTTTCACTGGTACGTACCAGTTTGACCCAGTGGGCGGACCGTGCGGGCGGGCGATTCTTTCCCTCCCCAGCCTATGCGCGTTCGGTGGTGCGTACCGCTGACCCGCCGTCTCATCGAGGAGTGCCCGTGCCCGACATCCTGTCCCCGCTCGTGGGAACCGTCCTACCGCTCTCGGCCGTCCCCGACCAGCTCTTCGCGCAGGGCGCGATGGGGCCCGGGGTCGCGATCGACCCGCCGGCCGAGGTGGTCGATGCGGTCGCCCCCATCGACGGCACCCTCCTGCAGGTCTTCCCGCACGCCTTCGTCGTCGTTGCCGACGACGGACTCGCCGTCCTGGTCCACCTCGGCCTCGACACCGTCCAGCTCCAGGGGCAGGGGTTCACCGCCTTCGCGGCCAAGGGCGACCGCGTGAGCGCGGGCACCCCCGTCATCGCCTACGACGTCCCCGCCATCCGCGCC
The DNA here is from genome assembly GCF_014192415.1 of Microbacterium proteolyticum. Classification (GTDB taxonomy): domain Bacteria; phylum Actinomycetota; class Actinomycetes; order Actinomycetales; family Microbacteriaceae; genus Microbacterium; species Microbacterium proteolyticum. The sequence goes on along the minus strand of NZ_JACHXY010000003.1, from coordinate 333,186 downwards.
GCGGGGCTCTCCAGTGTGGTCCCCGTCGTGGTGCTCGAGCGCTCGGCCGACGAGGTCACGGTCGTGAGCGCCGAGGGTGCCGACATCCTGCCCGGCGCCCGGCTCCTGTCCGTCTGATCCGCTCCTTCACCGTCGAGAGAGAACCCTCATGACCGCCACCGCCCCCGTCGCCCGCCGCCGCGGCATCCCCGGATTCGCCCAGATGCAGCGCCTCGGCAAGAGCCTGATGCTGCCCATCGCCGTGCTGCCCGCGGCCGGCATCCTGCTCCGCCTCGGCCAGCCCGACCTGCTCGGTCGGATCGACCTGCCGGTCATCGGCCCGTTCTTCCAGGCGATGAGCGCCGCGGGAGGCGCGCTCTTCGACAACCTCGGACTGCTGTTCGCGGTGGGTGTGGCCATCGGCTTCGCCAAGAAGGCCGACGGCTCCACCGCACTGTCGGCCGTGGTCGGTTACCTCGTGCTCGCGAACGTCTTCACGGTGATGTCGCCGGTCGTGCTCGCGGGGCAGACGACGGCCGCCGGCGACCAGGTGCAGATCAACTACAGCGTCTTCGGCGGCATCGTCATCGGGCTGCTCACCGCGTGGCTCTTCGATCGGTACCACACCATCGAACTGCCCTCGTACCTGGGCTTCTTCGGCGGACGCCGGTTCGTTCCCATCGTCGTCTCGCTGGCGAGCCTCGTCGTCGCCTTCGGATTGAGCTACTTCTACCCGATCTTCAACACCGGGCTCTCGGGCCTGGGAGCGTTCATCGGCGGCACCGGAGCGATCGGGGCCTTCGTCTACGGCTTCACGAACCGCATGCTGATCCCGGTGGGTCTGCACCACATCCTCAACTCCTACGTCTGGTTCCTGCAGGGGTCGTACACCGAGGGCGACGGCAGCGTCGTCACGGGGGAGCTGACCCGCTTCGCCGCGGGGGACCCCACCGCCGGAGCGCTCACCGCGGGCTTCTATCCCGTGCTGATGTTCGGCCTGCCGGCCGCGGCGCTCGCGATGATCCACCTCGCCAACCCCGCGCAGCGCAAGGCGGCCATCGGCATCCTGGGCGCCGCGGGTCTGACGGCCTTCCTCACCGGTGTCACGGAGCCGCTCGAGTTCGCCTTCATGTTCGCCGCGTTCCCCCTGTACGTCGTCCACGCGCTTCTCACCGGCATCTCGCTCGCGGTGGCCTACCTTCTCGACATCCACCTCGGGTTCTCGTTCTCGGCGGGACTGTTCGACCTGCTCCTCTACGGCACCGCCCCCGCGGCCAACAACGTCTGGCTCCTGGTGGTCATGGGCGTGGTCTACTTCGCCGTGTACTACCTGCTGTTCCGCCTCGTCATCAAGAAGTGGAACCTGCGTACTCCGGGCCGTGAGGACCTCTCCGCCCCGACGGGAGATGCCCCCGCGGTGGATGCCGACACCACCGCCCCCGTGGCGGGCACGTCGCAGCCGGTCACGGCATCCGCCCCCGAGACGCGGACCGCATCGACCGCGACGGCCGCTGAGCAGTCGACGACGGAGCAGTTGATCGCCGCGTTCGGCGGCCGCGACAACCTCGTGCACGTCGACGCGTGCATCACGCGACTGCGCATGGAGGTCGCCGACCGCGCCCTCGTCGACCACGCGCGTCTCAAGCAGCTCGGCGCCGCCGGCGTGCTGGAGGTGGGCGACAACGTCCAGGCCGTGTTCGGCCCCCGCGCGGAGATGTTGAAGAACGACATCCTCGAGGCGCTCTGATGGAGGTCGTCGTCGTCGAGACCCCCGAAGAGGCGGCGCGCGTCGTCGCCGATGCCTACACCGCTCTCCTGCGGCGCACACCCGCGGCGGTGCTGGGCCTCGCCACCGGCTCGACGCCGCTGCCGGTCTACCGCGAGCTCGCGCGTCGCCACCGCGAGGAGGGACTCAGCTTCTCCGCGGCGCGGGCGTTCCTGCTCGACGAGTACGTGGGTCTGCCCCCCGGGCACCCCGAGAGATACCGCGAGTTCATCCGCGCCGAACTCGAGCGACACGTCGACTTCGCACCCGGGGCCATCGTGGGACCGGGCGACCTCGATGCCGCCCCCCTCGACGCGGGGCCCGCTTACGAGCGGGCAATCCGGGATGCCGGGGGCATCGACCTGCAGATCCTCGGCATCGGATCCGACGGGCACCTCGCCTTCAACATGCCGATGTCGAGCCTGGCCAGCCGCACCCGCGTGAAGACCCTCACCACGCGCACCCGACAGGACAACGCGCGCTTCTTCGCCGGCGACATCGAGCAGGTCCCCACCCACTGCCTCACGCAGGGGCTGGCGACGATCCTCGACAGCCGTCATGCCGTCATGCTCGGTTTCGGCCGCGGCAAAGCGCAGGCCGTGCGCGAGGCGGTCGAGGGTCCATTGTCGTCACGGTGGCCGGCATCGGTGCTGCAGCTGCATCCGCACGCGACCGTCGTGGTCGACGAGGATGCCGCCGGCCAGCTCGCCTTCGCCGACTACTACCGCTCCACCTATGCCGGCAAGCCGGTGGGACAGGGGCTGTGATGCGCTTGCGGACCGCCCGTGCCCTGATCGGTGGAGCGTTCGTGGGTCCCGTCGTCATCGAGGTGGTCGCCGGACGCATCGGCCGCATCCGCCCCGCGACGGGTGACGAGAGCGTCGATCACGACGTCGTGGACGGGGTCGTGACGGCGGGCCTGCTCGATCTGCAGGTCAACGGCTCGTTCGGCGTCGACGTCGCGGGAGCCGACGAGTCCGGATGGCAGACGCTCCTGACCGGCCTGGCCGCGCGAGGGGTGACCGGCATCGAGCCCACCGTCATCACCGCGCCCCTGCCCGATACCGTCGCCGCCCTCGAGCGCGTGGGACGGGCGCGCGACGCCTTCGCCGACGAGCCCGTCGCGAGGATCCTGGGGGCGCATCTCGAGGGGCCGTTCCTCTCGCCCGCGCGCAAGGGCGCTCACCGCGCCGAGTGCATGCTGATGCCCGAGCGATCACACCTCGACACCCTGCTCGAGCGCCCGACCGCGCGCGACGCGCTGCGCACGCTGACCCTCGCCCCGGAGCTGCCCGGCGCCCTCGACGCCATCCGCCGCCTGACCGGCGAGGGGTACATCGTCGCCGTGGGCCACAGCGACGCCACCGCCGCGCAGGTACACGCGGCGGGCGACGCGGGAGCCACCATGACCACGCACGTGTTCAACGCGCAGCGGCCGCTGAAGCCCCGCGAACCGGGCGTCCCCGGAGCGGTGCTGACCGACGACCGCTTCTTCGTGGGCACGATCATCGACGGGCAGCACCTCGACCACCGTGTCGTCTCGCTCGTGCTCTCCGCGGCCGGTCGGCGTACCGTCGGCGTCACCGACGCGATCGTCACGGCGGGTCTCGACGCCGGTCACTGGCTCGACTTCGGCGGTGAGCCGGTGGCGAACGACGAACACGGCCTCGGGCGCCGACACGACGGGACGATCGCCGGGGCCGGCATCGTGCTCGACGAGGGCGTGCGCCGCATGATCGGAGCCGGAATCGACCCCGCCGTCGTGCTGGCCGCCTGCACCGAGAACGCCGCGCGCTCCCTCGGTCGCACCGACATCGGTCACGTCGCCGAGGGCGCGGTCGCCGACCTCGTGCAGTGGGATGCGGGATGGCATCCGGCGCGGGTCTGGGTAGGCGGACGCGCGCTGTCGATGACGACGCGCTGAAGCACGCGCGCCGCACCCGCCAGTACGCTGGGGGTGCGGCGCTCCGGGCGCCCGCGCCACCGCACCCCGATCTGGAGCCCGCCGTGACCGACAGCCGCGACCTGCCCGACCTCACGACGTTCGAGGGCGTCCTGTTCGACCTCGACGGGGTGCTCACCCCCACCGCGGAAGTGCACATGCGGGCGTGGAAAGAGATGTTCGACGAGCTCTTCGCCGCGTGGCGGATCGAGCCGGCGTACACCGATCGCGACTACTTCGAGTACGTCGACGGCAAGAAGCGCTACGACGGCGTCGCCTCGCTCCTGCGCAGCCGCGACGTCGAGGTGCCCTGGGGAGATCCCTCCGACGACCCGTCCGAAGACACCGTCTGCGGTGTCGGCAATCGCAAGAACGTGGTGTTCTCGCGCATCCTGCGCAGCGAGGGCATCCAGCCCTACCCGGGCTCGATCGCCCTCCTCGACCTGCTGCAGGCGGCCGGCACACCGATCGCCGTCGTCTCCAGCTCCAAGAACGCCGTCGAGGTGCTGGAGGCCGCCGGCATCCGCGACCGGTTCCCCGTCGTCATGGACGGCGTGGTCGCCGAGCGCGACCACCTGGCATCCAAGCCCGCCCCCGACGTCTTCGCCGAGGCCGCCCGCATGCTGGGCGTCGATCCGGCCCGCTCGGCCGCCGTCGAAGACGCTCTGAGCGGCGTGCGCTCCGCCGCGGCGGCCGGCTACGCCGTCGTGGTCGGCGTGGATCGCGGTGTCGGCGCGGACGACCTCGCCGCCGCCGGCGCGACGGTGGTCGTCGACGACCTCGCCGCGTTCGTAGACTGAGCCGTCGCCTGCACGCGACACCCCCTCGCCGTCCCCGAGCGGCGAACCCGAGCTCCACCCGCGCGAGCGGCATGCCGTCGTCTCGCGCCGACTCAGAATCCGCCACCGGAAGGCACCCCCGATGATCGATCGCGATCGTTTCCCCGTCGACGAATGGCGCCTCGTCGAGACCGAGTTCTCGCTCGACGACGTGGGGGTCACCGAGACCCTCTTCGCCGTCGGAAACGGCTACCTGGGCCTGCGCGGGAACTCGATCGAGGGCCGCTTCGCCCTCGAACAGGGCACGTACATCAACGGGTTCCACGAGACGTTCCCCATCCGCCACGCCGAGCAGGCCTACGGCTTCGCCGAGGTCGGCCAGACCATCATCAACGCGCCCGACGCCAAGGTCCTGCGCGTCTACGTCGACGACGAGCCGCTCTCGCTCGACGTCGCCGACGTCCGCGAGTACGAGCGGGTCCTCGACATGCGCCAGGGGATCCTGCGTCGCAACCTCCTGTGGGTCACCCCCTCCGGCAAACGCGTGCGCATCGAAGACGAACGCTTCGTCTCGTTCGAAGAGAAGCACCTCGCGGTGCTGCGCCTCACCGTGACCGTGCTCGACGCCGATGCTCCCGTCATCGTCAGCAGCCAATTGCTGAACCGGCAGGACGGCGAGGGCATCTACGGCGGTTCGCCGATGGCATCCGGGAAGGCCGGATTCGACCCGCGCAAGACCGAGAAGCTCAGCGACCGCGTGCTGCAACCGCGCGAGTACTGGCAGGACGGCGATCGGTCGGCCCTGAGCTACGAGGTCAGCGAGTCGAACATGACGCTCGCCGTCATCGCCGACCACCTCGTCGACACGCAGAACGAGTACACCGCGCGCCGTCTCATCGAGCCCGACATCGCCAAGAACGTCTATCGCGTGCAGGCGCGCGCAGGTGTCCCCACCACGATCACCAAGCTGGTCAGCTACCACACGTCGCGGGGCGTCCCCACGGGGGAACTGCTCGACCGGTGCCGCCGCACCCTCGACCGAGCGGTGGAGACCGGCATCGACGGCCTCTTCACCCAGCAGATCGACTGGTACGCCGACTTCTGGGAGCGCTCCGACGTGCGCATCGGCGGACACGGCGACCTGCAGCAGGCCACGCGTTGGTGCCTGTTCCAGCTCGCGCAGGCGGCGGCCCGCGCCGACGGCCAGGGCGTTCCCGCGAAGGGCGTCACCGGCTCGGGATACAGCGGGCACTACTTCTGGGACACCGAGGTGTACGTGCTGCCGTTCTTGGCGTACACGTCGCCCCTCTGGGCGCGCAACGCCCTGCGCATGCGCTACCTGATGCTGCCGGCCGCACGCAAGCGCGCGCACCAGCTCAACGAGGCCGGAGCGCTCTTCCCGTGGCGCACGATCAACGGCGAGGAGGCCTCGGCGTACTACGCCGCCGGCACCGCGCAGTACCACATCAACGCCGACGTCGCCTTCGCCCTGGCGAAGTACGTGCGAGCGACGGGCGACGAGGAGTTCCTCGCCCGCGAGGGCGTGGACATCGCCGTCGACACCGCGCGGCTGTGGTCGACGCTGGGCTTCTGGCGCTCGAGCGACGCGGCCGACGACGGCGAGCACGATTCGTTCCACATCCACGGCGTGACGGGTCCCGACGAGTACACCACCGTCGTCAACGACAACCTCTTCACCAACGTGATGGCGCGCTTCAACCTGCGCTTCGCCGCCCGCACGGTCCGCGACCTCGCCGACAACGACCCCGACGCGTACGCGCACATGGCCGAGCGCATGAACCTCGATCCCTCCGAGCCCGAGCGCTGGGACCGCGCGGCCGAGGCGATGCACATCCCCTTCAGCGAGGCCCTCGGCATCCATCCGCAGGACGCCGTCTTCCTCGAGCGCGAGATCTGGGACCTCGAGAACACGCCGCCCGACCAGCGTCCGCTGCTGCTGCACTTCCACCCGTTGGTGATCTACCGCTACCAGGTGCTCAAGCAGGCCGACGTGGTGCTCGCGTTGTTCCTGCAGGGCAATCACTTCACGGATGCCGAGAAGCTCGCCGATTTCGAGTACTACGACCCGCTGACCACCGGTGACTCGACGCTGTCGGCGGTCGTGCAGTCGATCCTCGCGGCCGAGGTCGGCTACCAGGACCTGGCGCTGGAGTACTTCCGTCAGGCCGCGTTCGTCGACCTCGGCGACCTGCACCACAACGCCTCCGACGGCGTGCACGTGGCGTCGGCCGGCGGTGTGTGGACGGCGCTGATCAGCGGCTTCGGCGGCATGCGCGACCACTTCGGGCGGCTCACGTTCGACCCGCGCCTCCCGGCCGACTGGCCCGAGCTGTCGTACGTGCTGCACTGGCACGGGACGCGCCTCAACGTCACCCTCACCGCGAACGCGCTGACGCTGCGCGCGGGGGAGGAGGGCGCGCCCGTCGCGTTCGCGGTGCGCGACGTCGACTACACCGTCGCTCCCGGTGAGACGGTGCGCGTGGCGCTGCACGGGCAGGGTCCGGTGCGTCCGGGTCGCCCCTCGATCCGTCAGCTCGAGGGCTCGGTGCGCGAGGACGGCACGCTGCTGTCGGCATCGGTGCCCATCGTCACGGCGACGATCCCGGTCGTGAACGACGACGACACCCCCATCGCGGTCGGCCTCGACGGAGGTTTCTGACTCCTCGGGCGCGGCGCCTCCTCTCGTGAGGGGGCGCCGCGTTCGGTGTTTTCGGGGCGCGCGCGCCTCGCGGGTGCGTCCCTCGGGTGCGTCCTCCCGGGTGCGTCCTCGCGGGTCCGCCGAGAACAGGTGATCCGGCGGGTACAGGGGCGGATGCCGATGGACCGGCCTGCACCGGCGGCATCCCCTGTTCTCGGGACCGGTCGCGGCGTGATGAGGGCCCCGGGATCGGGAGCGCGGCGGCCGGCCGCACGCGGGAGGAGGATGCCGCGGAGGCGATGTCGGAGGGACGCCGTAGGCTGTTCGGGTGACGACAGCCCTGTACCGCCGATACCGCCCCGAGGCGTTCGGTGAGATGATCGGGCAGTCGCAGGTGACCGAGCCGTTGATGACCGCACTGCGCAGTGATCGCGTGGGTCACGCGTATCTGTTCTCGGGTCCGCGCGGCTGCGGAAAGACCACGTCGGCCCGCATTCTCGCCCGCTGCCTCAACTGCGCAGCCGGCCCCACCGACACCCCCTGCGGCACGTGCGACAGCTGCGTCGAGCTGGGTCGCGGCGGCGGCGGATCGCTCGACGTGGTCGAGATCGACGCGGCCAGCCACAACGGTGTCGACGACGCCCGCGACCTGCGCGAGCGCGCGATCTTCGCTCCCGCTCGCGACCGGTTCAAGATCTTCATCCTCGACGAGGCCCACATGGTCACGCAGCAGGGTTTCAACGCGCTGCTGAAACTCGTCGAAGAGCCTCCCGCGCACGTGAAGTTCATCTTCGCCACCACCGAGCCCGAGAAGGTGCTCGGCACCATCCGTTCGCGCACACACCACTACCCGTTCCGCCTCGTCCCGCCCGCGGCCATGCTCGAGTACGTCCAGGAACTGTGCGAGACCGAGGGGGTCGGCGTCGAGGCCGGTGTGCTGCCGCTCGTCGTGCGCGCCGGCGGCGGCTCTCCCCGCGACACGCTCTCGCTTCTCGATCAGCTCATCGCCGGATCCGACCCCTCGTCGGGCTCGGGGACCGAACCGGCGGGCCACGTCCTCGTCCGTTACGAGCGGGCCGTCGCCCTGCTGGGTTACACCCACTCCGAGCTCCTCGACGAGGTCGTCGACGCGTTCGCCTCGAACGACGGCGGGGGAGCCTTCGCCGCGGTCGATCGGGTCGTGCAGACCGGACAGGATCCCCGCCGGTTCGTCGACGACCTGCTCGAGCGGCTCCGCGACCTCATCATCGTGGCGGCGACCGGCGCCGGTGCGTCCGCCGTCCTGCGTGGAGTGCCCGACGACGAGCTCGAGCGCATGGCTCGTCAGGCGACCGCCTTCGGCGTGTACCGCCTCTCGCGCACGGCCGACCTCGTGGTGGCCGCGCTCGACGAGATGACGGGTGCGACGTCGCCACGCCTGCAGCTCGAACTGCTCGTCGCGCGCGTGCTCACCCACGCAGGAGTGTCGCAGGGCACCTCGCCCGCGGCGGCCCACGACCTCGAGGCGGCGCGCGGCTCGACGTCGGCCGCCCCGCAGCTCGCTCCGGCCACCGGACGCCCCGCATCGCCCGCAGCCGACATCGCCGCACCCGGAAGAACGGATTCCGCATCGCCGTCGCCGCGGGTCGCGTCTCCGGCGATCGCTTCTGCCGGGGTCGCCGCACCCGAGTCGGGTGCCTCGAGCGTGGCGCCTCCCCGGGTCGCGTCGCCGTCCGGCCCGTCGACCTCCGTCGCGCCGCCGTCCGTCGCGTCGCCCGGCACCGTGTCGACGGGTGCGTCGACCGCCGCTTCGACCCCGCCCCGCGTCGCCGCGCCGGCTGTCGCCGTGCCGACGATCGCCGCGCCCGGCGGGCCCACGCCCCCCACGCCCCCCACGTCCTCCGCCGCCTCGTCGGCCTCCCCGCAGCCGTCGGACGCATCACCGCGTCCGTCGGAGGCACCCGCGCGTTCCGAGGCGACGCCCGCGCGGGGTGCGCTCGACGATGACGCACCGCCGCTCACCGATGACGACGCGCCGCCGCCGTTCGACGACCCCGAACCGGTCGCCGAGCCCGGGGGACGCGGGCGCACGCCCGCCGCACGAGCCGATGCCGACGCGCACCCGTTCGACACCGCACCCACTCCCGAGACGGCGCCGACCACGGGGAGCACGCCCGATCCCGCCGTCTCGGCGCACGAGACGTCCGATCCCGACTCGACCATGCCTTCGTCTGAGGGTCGCGAGCCGGCTGCGGCGTCCGCGCGTGCAGCCGCCGCGCCGACCGCCGCCGCCGACGACACCGCGTCGGTCCGTGCCGCCGCCGACGTCTCGGCGCCGACCGCCGCCGATACCGCACCGGTTCCCGGGCCTGCGGAGCCGGAGGCCGCCACCGACGACGTCTCACCGCTCGAGGCTTCCGCCCCGACCCCGCCGGTCACCCCCGTCGGGCCGATCGAACTCGGGCATCTGCGCGACGCCTGGCCGGAGATCCTCGCCCAACTCGAGGTCGCGAGCCGCGCCTCATGGCTCGTCGTGACGACCGCCACCGTGCGTGCCTTCGACGACGACGTGCTGACCCTGTCGTTCCGCGCCGCCGGCGACCTGAACGCCTTCAAGACGCGCACGCCCGACGGGGGTGCGAGCGAAGACCTGCGCCAGGCGATCCAGACCGTGCTCGGCGTCCGCGTGAAGTATCTCGCGCGCCTCGATGGTGACGGTCCGGGGGGTTCCGGCCCCGGAGCGCCTCCGCGCGGTCCCGCGGGCGGATCCGACGCCCCTCGCGGCGGGGGATCCGCGAGTGCTCCCTCCGCCCCGCGATCGACGGCGCCCTACACGGCGTCGGTCACCGAGTGGGCTGTCGCACCGATTCCTTCCGCTGACGTCGCCGGGGCATCCTCCGCGTCAGCCGCCGCGACGAGCGTGTCTTCCGCCGCGTCCCCCCTCGGCGGCGACATCGCTTCCGCCGGTCTCGCGTCGACGGCCCTGGCCGTCGACGACGAGCCCGATGAGGCCGCCGCGCCGCCCGAGGCGTTCGCCGTTCACCCCGGCGTGGTGCTCCCGCCGCGTGAGGTGACGCCCTCGGTCCCCGCACCCGACGAGGTCGACGACGATGACGTCATCCCGCCGGCCGACGACGTCGAGGCCCCCCTGCCCCCCGTGGTCGTTCCGCGCATGGCCCCGCTCCGCGGCGGCGTCCAGCGGTACGGCGAGGCGGTCGTCCGCCAGATGCTCGGCGCCACCTACGTGCGCGACGAGCCCTACGAGCCACCGACGAGGTTCAGCTGATGTACGACGGCATCGTGCAAGACCTGATCGATGAGTTCGGCCGACTCCCGGGCATCGGCCCGAAGTCCGCGCAGCGCATCGCGTTCCACATCCTGCAGTCACCGTCGTTCGATGTCTCGCGCCTGTCCACACTGCTCGGCGAGATCCGCGACAAGGTGAAGTTCTGCGAGATCTGCGGCAACGTGTCCGAGCAGGATCGCTGCTCCATCTGCCGTGACCCGCGACGCAACCCGGTCCTCATCTGCGTCGTCGAAGACGCGAAAGACGTCGCAGCCATCGAGCGCACCCGTGAGTTCCGTGGGCTGTACCACGTGCTCGGCGGCGCGATCAGCCCCATCGCCGGCATCGGCCCCGACGACCTGCGCGTCACGCAACTCATGCAACGGCTCGCAGACGGAACGGTGCAAGAGGTCATCCTCGCCACCAACCCGAACCTCGAGGGCGAGGCCACGGCCACCTACCTCAGCCGACTCCTGCACACCCTCGAGATCCGCGTCACGCGTCTGGCATCCGGTCTGCCCGTCGGCGGTGATCTCGAGTACGCCGACGAGGTCACCCTCGGTCGCGCGTTCGAGGGTCGTCGCACGCTCTGACGGAACCCCGGTCTCGGCTGGCCCCCTCGACCGCCCCGACGGCCTCCCGTCGACGCTCAGCGCCCGCCCCGGCAGGTGTGGCGCCGGCACAACGGTGGGGCGATCCGCCGGCGTGCCGATCGCGAGGGTCGAGATGAGGCCTGTCGTGGATGTTCTCCGCGGTTGCGTCGTCCGCGCCGTCCCGCCCGTGTCGCGCCCGCCCGCACCGCGTGCCGTGTCGTGCCCGTCCGCACCGCGTGCCGTGTCGTGCCCGTCCGCACCGCGTGCCGCGTCGTGCCCGTCCGCACCGCGTGCCGTGTCGCGCCCGTCCGCACCGCCCGCTGCGCCGCGGGCGCCCTACCCGCGCGCCCGCGCCCGCGCCCGGGTGACGCTCGACAGCGTCGCGCGCACGGGCTGGCCGAGGTAGATGCCGAGCGAGGCCCCCACGGCGAGGGCGATGCCGATGGTCGCAGCCCCCGCGAGGGTCGTGACGCCGGTCATGAGCACAGCGGGGTCGTCGCCGGATTCCACGATGCCGAGCAGCCCGCGGAACACCGCCGCACCGGGCACGAGCGGCAGGATGGCGGCGGTCGTGATCGCCACCGACGGCACGTGCAGGCGGTAGGCGACGACGATGCCCGCGAAGCTGCCGATGAATGCGCCGACGCCGCTGGCGGCGGCCACCTCGAACCCGAGCGCCGTCGCTCCGACATATCCCGCCCACGCGACGAGGCTGAGGGCGGCGGAGACGACGATGATCCGGGTCCCGGCGCCGTTGTACACGGCGACGGCGATGGCGATCACGGCGGCGCCGATGAACTGCACGGTGAGGGGTCCGAGCGGCAAGGCGTTCGACGGCGGCGACATGCCCAGCCCGATCACGCGCACGGTCTCCAGCCCGGCCAGAATGCCCAGCACCACACCGAGTGTCTGCGTCGTGAGTTCGAGGATGCGCCCGGTCGCGGTCAGTGCGAATCCGTCGATGGCATCCTGTGCCGCGCCCACCACGGTGAGCCCCGCGAGCATGAGGACGATCCCGGATGCCACGATCACCGACGGACGGATGTCGGCGGCGGCATCCAGGCCGGTGTAGCGCAGCAGGGGAGAGAGGGCGGCGACGACGGTCAGCACGAAACCGCCCGCGATCTGGGCAAAGAAGTACGGCACCCGCGCACGGGCCATCACGTGCTGGGTCGTGGCGGCCAAGGCTGCGGCGATGAACGAGAGCACCAGCGCGAGCCAGTTGGCGCCGAACATGATCGCGACACCGGCGGCGAGCGACGCCTGCGAGACGATCACGATCGCCGGGCGGTAGCGGAACGGCAGACGTCGAATCGCACGGCAGCGCACGATCGCGTCGTCGAGGGCGAGCCCGTCGGCGACCTCCGTCACCAGTGCCTGAAGACGCTGGAGTTTGGCGTGGTCGGGCACCGACCCCCGCACCACGCGCAGGAGGGTGGTCGGGTGGCTCGCCCCCGGGCGGCTGTGCGCGATGGTGATCGAGTTGTAGGTCACGTCCACGTGCACGGGGTCGAGTCCGTACGCTCCGCACACGCGCACGATCGTCAGCGTCACCTCGTTCGCGGGGGCGCCGACGACGAGCATCGTCTCGCCGATGCGGATGGCGAGGTCGAGGATGCGGGTGGCCAGCGCCTCGTCGACGACCGGGAGGAGGGTCGTGTCGAGCGACGCCGCGTCGGCGGAGTGCGTGAGGCGACGTAGCGAAGACAGCCAGGTAGCGGGGGTGAGCGCCATGCGATCGCTCCAGGGGGGGGAGGGGGTGGAACGCGTCGATCCTATCCGCGACCGCTCGGGAGTCCGCCCGGGGGCGCACGAGGTCGATCGCGTGGCCGGGATGGTGGATCATGTACGGGCGCGTATACGGCGTTCCGTAAGATGAACCCTCGGGCGCGGCATCCGGGCGCCCCGTCGTGGTATCCCGACGCACGCCCCTCCCGGGAGTTCTCCTCATGGCTCTGATCGTCCAGAAGTACGGTGGCTCGTCCGTCGCCGACGCCGAGAGCATCAAGCGGGTCGCCAAGCGCATCGTCGACACGCGTCGCGCCGGCCACGAGGTCGTCGTCGCGGTCAGCGCCATGGGCGACACCACCGACGAACTGCTCGACCTCGCGGGCCAGGTGGCACCGATCCCCGCGCCCCGCGAACTCGACATGCTGTTGTCCAGCGGTGAACGCATCTCGATGGCCCTGCTGGCGATGGCCATCCACTCGATGGGGTTCGAAGCCCGCTCGTTCACCGGCAGCCAGGCCGGCATGATCACCGACGCCACGCACGGCGCCGCCCGCATCGTCGACGTCACTCCCGTACGTCTGCGCGAGGCGCTGGATGAGGGCGCGATCGTCATCGTCGCCGGCTTCCAGGGCTTCAACCGCGACACCCGCGACATCACGACGCTCGGCCGCGGCGGTTCCGACACGACGGCCGTCGCGCTCGCCGCGGCGCTCAAGGCCGACGTGTGCGAGATCTACAGCGACGTCGACGGCATCTACACCGCCGACCCGCGCGTCGTCCCCCTCGCCCGCAAGCTCGCCCGCGTCGGCAGCGAAGAGATGCTCGAGCTCGCCGCCAACGGCGCCAAGGTCCTCTACATCCGTGCGGTCGAGTACGCCCGTCGCCACGGCGTGCTCATCCACGCGCGTTCCACCTTCAGCTCGGGCGAGGGCACCTGGGTGCTCGACGCCTCGAAGACTTCACCGCTCGTCCCCGAGGGAGACACCATGGAAGAGCCCATCGTCGCCGGCGTCGCCACCGACCTCAGTCAGGCGAAGATCACCGTCATCGGCGTTCCCGACGTCCCCGGCAAGGCCGCCGACATCTTCAAGATCGTCGCCAAGTCCGGCGCCAACGTCGACATGATCGTGCAGAACGTCTCCGCGGCCGCGACGAGCCGCACCGACATCTCCTTCACGCTCCCCAAGACCGATGCGGCGACCGCCCTCCGCGCGCTCGCCGCCGAGCAGTCCGAGGTCGGGTTCGAGAGCCTCGTGCACGACGACCAGATCGGCAAGCTGTCGGTCGTGGGTGCCGGTATGCGCACGCACTCCGGTGTCTCCGCGACGCTGTTCGAGGCGCTGAGCATGGCGGGCGTGAACATCGAGATGATCTCGACCTCCGAGATCCGCATCTCGGTGGTCGTGCGCGGTGTCGACCTCGCCGAGGCCGCCCGCCTCGTGCACACGGCCTACGGTCTCGACGGCGACGACGAGGTAACCGTCCACGCCGGCACCGGCCGCTGAAGCCGGCGCCGCACCCGCCCCACAGTCGCCCCCGCCGGGGGGTCCGACCGGAGCAGCCCTCGTCGCCCGGGTCTCGCACCGCGCGGACACAACGCAGGAGTTTCCCCGCCGAGGCCGCGTGCGACGGCGGATTTCCGCCGATCTGCGGCAGTGGAGCGACAGTTCTCCTGCGTTGTGTCGCTCTGGTCGGCGCCCCACCGCTGCCCGCGCTACCCTGACCCGAACGCCGTCGTCGCGGCATCCACTCCCGAGCACCCGAGGTACTTCGCATGACCCGCATCTCCGATTCCGGAATCTCTCTCGCCGTCGTCGGCGCCACCGGCCAGGTCGGCACCGTCATGCTCGAGATCCTGAGCGAGCGCTCGTTCCCGATCCGCGAGCTGCGACTGTTCGCCACGGCCCGCTCCGCCGGCACCTCCGTCGAGTTCGACGGTCACTCCGTCGTGGTTGAAGACGTCGCCACCGCCGACCCCGCGGGCGTCGAGGTCGCGCTGTTCTCCGCCGGTGCGACGGGCTCCCGCGCCCACGCGCCCCGGTTCGCCGAGGCCGGCGCCCTGGTCATCGACAACTCCAGCGCATGGCGCATGGATGCCGAGGTGCCCCTCGTCGTGAGCGAGGTCAACCCGCACGCGATCGACCAGGCCGTGAAGGGCATCGTGGCCAACCCCAACTGCACCACGATGGCCGCCATGCCCGTTCTCAAGGTGCTCGACGCCGAGGCGGGCCTCGAACGCCTCATCGTCAGCACCTACCAGGCCGTCTCCGGCTCCGGCCTCGCCGGCGCGCGCGAGCTCCTCGGACAGGTCGAGGGCGTGCTCGCGCAGGGCGACGTGGAGCGCCTCGTCCGCGATGGTTCGGCGCTCGACTTCCCCGCGCCCGAGAAGTACGTCGCGCCCATCGCCTTCGACGTCATCCCCTTCGCCGGCAACCTCGTCGACGACGGCCTGAACGAGACCGACGAAGAGAAGAAGCTGCGCAACGAGAGCCGCAAGATCCTCGAGCTGCCCGAGCTGCGCGTCGCGGGCACCTGCGTGCGCGTGCCCGTCTTCACGGGCCACTCGCTCAGCATCAATGCCGAGTTCACCCGCGACCTCTCGCCCGAGCGCGCGCGCGAACTGCTCGCCGACGCCCCCGGCGTCCGCCTCGAAGAGGTGCCCACGCCCCTCCAGGCCGCCGGCACCGACCCCAGCTACGTCGGTCGCATCCGCGCCGATCAGTCCGCGCCCGAGGGCAAGGGTCTCGTGCTCTTCATCAGCAACGACAACCTGCGCAAGGGTGCGGCGCTGAACGCCGTGCAGATCGCCGAGATCGTGGCGCAGAAGCTCGCCGCGCGGGTCTGAGCAAACGGCATCCGGATGCCGTGAAGCCGGGGTTGTCTCGACATCGAACCGACCGATCTCTCGATGTCGAGACACCTCACGGCTCGCACCTAGAATCGTCGAGTGACTGAAAACGTCGATGTTCTCCTCATCGGTGGCGGCATCATGTCCGCCACTCTCGGCACGCTGCTGAAGGACCTCCAGCCCGATCTGAAGATCGCGGTGCTGGAGCGCTTGAGCGACGTCGCGCAGGAGAGCTCGAACGCCTGGAACAACGCCGGCACCGGCCACGCGGCGCTGTGCGAGCTCAACTACACGCCGGAGGGCAAGGACGGCTCGATCGACCCCGCCAAGGCGGTCACGATCAACGAGCAGTTCCAGCAGAGCCGCCAGCTGTGGGCGTCCCTGGTTGCCGAGGGAGTGCTCGACGAGCCGTCGACGTTCATCAACGCCACCCCGCACATGACCTTCGTCCGCGGCGAGAAAGACGTCGCGTTCCTCCGCAAGCGCTACGAGGTGCTCAAGCAGCAGCCGTTGTTCGCCGGCATCGAGTACAGCGAGGACTCCCGCGTCATCAACCAGTGGGCGCCGCTGCTCATGCAGAAGCGTCGCAAGGGCGAGCCCTTCGCCGCCACGCGCGTCCCCGCCGGCACCGACGTCGACTTCGGCTCGCTCACGCGGCAGCTCTTCTCCAACCTCCGTGAGAAGGGCGTCGAGGTCGTCACCAACCACGACGTCAAGAAGCTGAAGAAGCAGAAGGACGGCACGTGGGAGGTCACCTACCGTCACGTCATCGGCGGTACCCCCGGCTCGATCAACGCGAAGTTCGTCTTCGTCGGCGCGGGCGGGTGGGCACTCAAGCTCCTTCAGCGTTCGGGCATCCCCGAGATCAAGGGCTACGGCGTCTTCCCCATCGGCGGGCAGTGGTTGAAGACCTCCAACCCCGACATCGTGTCGAAGCATCAGGCGAAGGTCTACTCGCAGGCCTCGGTCGGCGCGCCGCCGATGTCGGTGCCTCACCTCGACACGCGCGTCGTCGACGGCGAGTCGGCCCTGCTCTTCGGCCCGTTCGCCACCTTCAGCCCGAAGTTCCTCAAGAACGGCTCGATGCTCGACATCGTCACCCAGGTGCGCCCGCACAACATCCTCCCCATGCTGAAGGTCGCCGTGGACAACCCGGGCCTCATCAAGTACCTCGTGGGCGAGTTGCTCAAGACGCACGCGAAGAAGGTCGACAGTCTGCGCGACTTCATGCCCACCGCCAAAGACGAGGACTGGGAGCTGCTCGACGCCGGTCAGCGCGCCCAGGTCATGAAGCGCGACAAGGCCAAGGGCGGCGTGCTGCAGTTCGGTACCGAGGTCATCACCGCCGAAGACCGCTCGATCGCCGGGCTGTTGGGGGCGTCACCCGGAGCTTCGACGGCCGTTTCGATCATGCTGGGCCTTCTCAAGACCTGTTTCCCCGACCGCATGGCCGACTGGGAACCGCGTCTTCGCGACCTCATCCCCAGCTACGGCGAGACGCTGAACACGCGTCCGGAGGTGGCTCGCAAAGAGCTGGATGCCACCGCCCGCGCGCTCGCGATCAACCCCTGAGGCCCGCGTGGCGAAGCTGTACTTCCGCTACGGGGCGATGAACTCGGGTAAGTCCACGGCCCTGCTTCAGGCGGCGTACAACTACGAGGAGCGCGGTCAGCGCGTGCTGCTGGCCAAGCCCGAGATCGACACCAAGGGTGCCGGCCAGATCGAGAGCCGTCTCGGGGTCATGCGAGCGGTCGACTTCCTCGTCGGCCCCGACGACGACCTGCGCGAGGTCTTCCAAGCGGCGGCGGGCCACGCACCCGTGGCATGCCTGCTCGTCGACGAGGCGCAGTTCTTCACCCCCGCGCAGGTCGATGATCTGCTGCGCGTCGCCGTGCTCGACGGCATCCCGGTGCTCGCCTACGGCATCCGCACCGACTTCCGCACCGAGGCTTTTCCCGGATCGGCGCGCCTGCTCGAGATCGCGCACAGCCTCGAAGAGCTCAAGACCATCTGCCGCTGTGGTCGCAAGGCGATCTTCAACGCCCGCCTGGTCGGCGGTCGGTTCGTGTTCGACGGCGACCAGGTCGCCATCGACCAGGGGCAGATCCAGGGTGAGGTCACGTACGAGTCCATGTGCGCCGTCTGCTACCTGCGCGAATCCGGCGGTCGGCTCGACGGACGCTGACATCGACGCACGGGGTGCGGTCGCGCTGTGGCCGTCGGTCGTGGGTGTGTCGAACTCCGGAGAGTCGGACCGACCGTCGGCGTCCGCGGGCCGATGGTGCGGCGCGGGTCGGGTTTCTCCGGAGTTCGGCACGCGTGACCGGCGCCCTCGTCGCGAGAGGGCGGTGTCGCCGCTGACCGATAGCCTGGGGGCATGCGCGTACTCCTGGCCGGCGGTGCCGGTTACATCGGAACTCACACGGCCGTGGCTCTTCTCGAGGCCGGCCACCACGTCGTCCTGCTCGACGACCTGTCCGGGACGCACGCCGTCGCCGCCGAGCGGGTGGAGCAGATCACCGGAAAGCCCGCACCGTTGGTCGTCGGGGACGCCGCTGATGACGCCGTCGTCGAGGCCGCGTTCGACGAGCACGGCCCGATCGACGCGATCATCCACCTCGCCGCGTTCAAAGCCGTCGGCGAGTCGACGCAGAAGCCGCTGGCTTACTACTCGAACAACCTCGACACGACGTTCGCGCTGCTGCGGGTGGGTCTCGCCCACGGCATCCGTTCGTTCGTGTTCTCCAGCACGGGAACCGTCTACTCCGACCCGGCCGACCTGCCCTTCACCGAGGAGTCGACCACGAGCGTCGACCTCTCGAACGCGTACAGCAAGTCCAAGCGCATGAACGAGGTGGTGCTCGCGGACGTCGCCCGGGTCAACCCCGAGCTCAACGTCACGGTGCTGCGCTACTTCAACCCGGTGGGTGCTCACCCGTCGGGCCTCATCGGCGAAGATCCCGCCGGCATCCCGAACAACCTCATGCCCTACGTCTCGCGCGTCGCGATCGGCACGCTCGACGAGATCGGCGTCTTCGGCGACGACTACGACACCCCCGACGGCACGGGCCTGCGCGACTACATCCACGTCGTCGACCTGGCCGAGGGGCACGTCGCCGCCCTCGAGAGCGCGCAGCCCGGACACCAGGTGTTCAACCTCGGCACGGGCCGCCCGGTGAGCGTGCTCGAACTCGTCGCATCCTTCGAGAAGGCGGTGGGCCACGACCTGCCGAAGAAGATCCTCGACCGCCGCCCCGGTGACGTCGCGGCCACGTACTGCGACCCGACGAAAGCCGGCGAGCTGCTGGGGTGGCGTACCCGCCTGTCGATCGACGACGCGTGCCGCGACTACTGGAACTGGCAGACCACCAATCCCGCCGGGTACGTCACGACCGCCGACGCCTGATCATCCGCGCGTAGGGTGGTGTGGTCCGGCCACACCGCCACGGCCGGCCGAACAGGGGATCCCATGGCCAGCACCGCACCGCGCGCGTGGCAGGTCGTGCTCGAGCGCATCGAGAGCGATCTGCGTGACGGGCGACTGGCAGCGGGCGACCGACTGACACCGGAACGCGAACTCGCGACACAGCTCGGCGTCGGCCGCTCGAGCGTCCGCGAAGCGGTCCGCGTGCTCGAGGTGCTCGGTGTCGTTCGCACCGCGACCGGTTCGGGACCTACGGCGGGGGCAATGATCGTCACCACCCCCCGCGGTGGTCTCGCGGCCTTCCTGCGGCTGCAGGTGGCGGCCAACGGCTTCCCCCTGGCCGACGTCGTCCGCACACGCATCGTGCTCGAATGCGACGTCGCCGAGCGCCTCGCGCAGGCGCACGTCGATCTTTCCGGTGCCGACGACCTGCTGGGAGCGATGGATGCCGACGGCCTCACGCCGGGGGAGTTCCTCGCCCTCGACGCGCGCTTCCACCAGACCCTCGCCGAGGCGTCGGGCAACGCCGTGATCTCGGCGATGATGGCCGGGCTCCGCAGTTCCATCGAGGAGTACACGGGGGCCGGGGCTACCCGCCTGGACGCGTGGCCGACGGTGGTGGACCGGCTACGGCGCGAACACCGGCACATCGTCGACGCGGTGTCGCGCGGCGAGGCCGACGAGGCACGTGAGGCCGTCCGCGCCCACATCACCCGCTACTACACCGAGGTGGCGGAGGCTCAGCGTGTCGACGCCGCCGATTCCGACATCGTCGTGACCACCGCCTGAGGAGGGCCCCGTGACAGATCGACCCGCGCGTCCGCCGCGTCCCCAGCACATCCTGCACGTCGTCTCGACAGAGCGGCTGAGTCCGCACCTCGTGCGCATCCACGCCCGCGGCGATGACCTCGCCGCGTTCCGCGAGAGCCCGTACACCGATCGCTACGTGAAGATCACTTTCGTCAAGTCGGAGCTCGGTCTCGAACCGCCGTACGATCTCGCTGCGCTCCGTGAGACCCTTCCCCCGGAAGACCTGCCCGTGACCCGTACGTACACGGTCCGCGCGGTGGACGGCGATCAGCTCACCATCGACTTCGTCGTGCACGGAGACGAGGGACTCGCCGGACCCTGGGCCGCGCGCGCACAACCCGGCGACCGTCTTGTCGTGTCCTCGCCCGGCGGGGGGTACGCACCCGACCCCGACGCGGCCTGGCACCTGTTCATCGGTGACGAGTCGGCGATCCCGGCCATCGCGGCGGCTCTCGAAGCCCTGGCACCGGATGCCGCCGGAGTGGCGTTCCTTGAGGTGCAGAACGCCGAGGAGCAGCTCGATCTCGTCGCCCCGGCCGGAGTGCGCATCGTGTGGGTGCACCGCGGCGCAGCCGAGGCCGGCGCGACACCGGTCCTGGCCGACGCGGTGGCCGAATGGCATCCGTTCGACGGGCGAGGTCAGGTGTTCGCGCACGGGGAGCGCGAGAGTATGAAAGCGCTGCGCGACATCGTCTTCGGTCGCTGGGGGCTGGCGCGCGACCAGGTGTCACTCTCGGGGTACTGGGCCTACGGCCGCACGGAAGACCGCTTCCAGGCCGAGAAGCGCGAGCCGATCGGCCAGATCGTCTGAGGTAGCCGCGGGGTCGGTAGCGGTCGTGGCCCGGCGCGGTCGGGACGCCTCGCAAGCCCCGGCCCGGTCCGGTGTCCGCGCGGGTGGACTCCGGCGCCGTCCGGTGGCCGCGAGGGTGGGATCCGGTGCCGTCGAGTGCCCCGACCGGGGCCGCTGGGCCGGACGGAGCGGCCGGGACCAGTCGTACCGCAGTGGCGCGCCCGGGCGTGGTCGTCGCTGTTACTCTCCGGCGCGTTCGGGAAGCGTCGGCAGGAGCTTCTCGAGGAACGAAGCGGTGTCTTCCCAGCCGTGTACGGCCCGGCACTCGACGCCCATCGCGAGTACCGGGTAGTCGTTGCCGTCGGGGTCGAGGCGGTCGCCCACGAAGAGCATGTCGTCGAGGGGGATCCCCGTGGCTTCGACGAGCTTGTTCATGCCGTAGGCCTTGTCGATGCCGCGGTGGGTGATGTCGACCGAGGTGGAGCCGCCCGAGCGCACCTCGAGGTCGGGAATGCGGGCGGCCACCGCCTCGCGCAGGCTGTTCTTCTTCTCGCCCGTGGGGTCCCACGCCATCTTCGCCTCGAGAGGGGCGGACTGCCCGAGGGCCGAGAAGGTGATCTGCGAGCCGCGGTCCTCGAGGATGTCGCCCCACGGCTCGGCCTCCCAGAGGCCCAGTCGCTCGGCTTCTTCGCGGACGGCGGACAGTGCGCGCTGCTTCTCGTCGTCGGTGAGGGAGTGGGCGTAGACCGTCTCGACGCCCTCGGCGGTCAGGCGGTAGTACTGCGTGCCGCAGGTGGGCATGAGGTGGAAGTGCGCGAGCAGCGCGGGCGCGGCCTGCGGCAGACGCTCGACGACCTGGGTGCGGAACTGCTGCAGCTGCCCACCCGAGATGATGGCGACCTCGACGCGCTCCGCCAGGGCCAGCAGCAGATCACCGATGCGGGGGTCGATGGCCGACTTCGACGGGGCGAGGGTGTCGTCGAGGTCGAAGGCGACGAGGCGGGGCGAGGCGTCGGACACGGTTCTCCTGGAGGTCTCGGGGTCGCGGTGAGATCAACGCCCGTCGAGGCGAGCACGGCGCGGAGCCGCAGACGGCCCGCATCGATTCTACGGGGGACTGGTCGTGCTCCCCGTCGGGTGAACCCCAGGGCGCTCGAGGGCGAGAGGGAGGACGTTCACGCGTTCGGGAAGAGGGGCCAGGACATATCGCCGATGGCCATGACCGACGCGACGCGGGCACACCGACACGAGGAGCCTCCCGCATTCCCGCGGGAGGCTCCTCGTGTTAGACGGCTCGAGCAGACTGATCGTCTGCCGTATGAGTCGTTTCTGTTGTCGGGGTGACAGGATTTGAACCTGCGGCCTCGTCGTCCCGAACGACGCGCGCTACCAAGCTGCGCCACACCCCGTGAGCAACTTGAAAAGTCTACCCTGTTCCGACCCCTGCTCCGAACCAGCGTCGAGGTTCGGGCGCGTCGTGGGAGAGTCCACGTCGTCCTCGGCTGGAGTGGCACCCGCTGCGGGGGAGGCGGTTTGCGGCCGTCCTCGATGCGGGACGACGAGGACGGCCGCGAAGGTGGAGCCGGCGGCGGGATCGATGCGAATAGTCGCGGCGGCGGCCGGGCCACCAGTCGGGATCAGATCGCCGGGCCCGACCAGGCGCCGGACGCGATCAGATTTTCGGAGTGGACCGACGCCGCGCCACAGTCCAGGCGATCACTCCGATCCCGATCACGGCGGCCGCCGCCCCACCCGCACCTCCCAGTGACGCCGCGGACATTCCCGTCGAGGCCAGGGCCGCGGGGGCGGCGGACGCGGACGGCGCGGGAGCCGGCGGAGTCGTGACGGCGGACGGAGGCGTGGCAGACGGGGTCGGATCGCTCGGAGGGGGCGTGGGCGCGAGCTGCTCGGTCTGCGCGGGAGTGGCGAAGCGCTCCTGCCAGAGGTAGTCGGCCGGGAGGTGGGCGAGGGCGTCGGCATCCTGATCCGCTCGATCGACGCGCCACACGGCCGTGTAGACACCCGGTCCGGGCAGGTGCTCCGACGCGACCTCATAGGCGCCGGGCCCGGTGCTCGGGTCCGTTCGCAGGTCTAGGCGCATCACGGGGTCGATGTTCGACGGGATCTCGGCCGATTCGGCCGGAAAGGCGCCCGTTCGATAGACGTCGGCGGTTGCGGCGATCACCACGAACGAACCGTCGGCATGGCGTGGCCACACGCCGTCGGCGGTCGACACGGTGACGCGATCGATGAAACGACCGTCTTCGATGCGAGCGGTCGTCTCGATGCGCGGGGAGAAGCGCACGAGTCGGGGCGTCGCATCCTGTGCCGACAGCGTGAACGTCGTGGGGCCGGCGGGTCCGGCGGATTCCTGTTGTCCGGGCGTGGAGTAGTAGTGGATCGCGGCGGAGCGCACGGAGAAGGACCCCGTCGCGCGGACCGTGTACGGACGGCCGCCGTCGGACGAGGACGCGGGCGCGATGATGTCGTAACTCTGCCCGGGGCGCACGTCCGCACGATCACCTCGACCGGTGTCGGCGAAGACGGCGTTCTCGAGGTGCAGACTGCCCGTCGCGGAGGGGTCCACATCGGCGGTCACGGTGCCGCGGGTCGGGTCGTCATCGCGCGTCGTCAACGCCAGCGCACCTCCGACGCGTGGAACGGCGATGCTCTCGGCCTCCGCGAGGTAATGCACCGCCCGTTCCTGCACCGCCGCGCTGTTCTCGGGACTTGCTCGTCGCATGATGTAGTCGATCGCCTCGGGGAAGCTGTCGCCGGTGTACCCCCACGAGTGAAGGGTGGTGTCGCGGTCGACGATCGCTTTGACGGCCCACCCGACGCCGGCTGCCTGCACGGGATCGTCGGTCTGACCGTAGGTGCTGACCAGGTGGTTGATCGACACCAGCTGCTGCGGGCTCAGGCCGTTGACGTCCGACGAGACACCGCGATCGGTCGTGGGATCGGTGGCGACGGGGAGGCCCGGATGGATGCAGTAGGTGTGCACATCGCCCACCCGCATCGAGCCGTGCCAGCCCGTGCGTGACAGCGGCGCCCAGGTGCCGAAGCCGGTGCCACGATCGGCGGCGTGGGCGGCCGGAGCCACGCCGAGACCGCCGAGGAGCGCCGCGATGACGGCCAGTGCGGCGAGAGTTCGTCGATGTGACGGAGGAGGGTGATGCATGTGAGGAGTCCCTTCGTTCGAGGAGACTCGATCGTCCATGACGACGCCCGCGCGACAACGAGGCAAGGGGCCGATCCGTGCACGGATCGACCCCTTGCGTGGGTGGGGAGGATGCCTCAGCGGGGCAGCAGCGTCAGAAGGGTCGCCTCGGGGCGACAGCCGAACCGCACGGGCGCGTAGATCGAATGGCCGAGACCCGCGCTCACGTTCAACGGCACCGTGCGTCCGTCGTGGGTCCACTCGCTGAGGCCGCGGGCCTGGTCGAGCGGGATGTCGCAGTTGGAGACGAGCGCGTTACGGCTGAACGGTACGCGCACCTGTCCGCCGTGGGTGTGGCCCGCCAGCAGCACGTCCGCGCCGAGGTCGGTGAACGTGTCGAGCGTGCGCCGGTAGGGCGCGTGCATCACGCCGAGGGTGATGTCGGCGGTATCCAGGGTCTCGACGACCGGCGGGATCAGCTCGGGGTGATCCCAGCCGCGGTGGCCGTCGTTCACGCCGAAGGCGGTCACGCGCAGCCCCTTGATCTCCAGCGACACAGCCGTGTCGTCGAGGATGCTCCACCCGAGGTCGTCGGTGAAGAAACGATCCAGCGCGTCGACGTCGAGGTGCTTGTGCGCCGGCAGATGCCCCGACGGACCGATGAAGTAGCGGAACGGGTTGCGCGGAGCCGGCTCCTGGTAGTCGTTCGAACCGTGCACGACGAGACCGGGCACACCGCGCAGGGGGGACAGAGCCGTGCGGATGCCGGTGAGCCCGTCTCGATGTCCGAGATTGTCGCCCGTGTTGACGACGAGATCGGGGGAGAGCTCCGCCAGGCGTGCCATCCACTCCTGCTTGCGGTGCTGCCACGGCGCCATGTGCGCGTCGGAGACATGGAGGACGCGGAGGGGCTCCGCGCCCTTCGGAAGGACACGGAGCGCGTGGTAGCGCACCGTGAAGAGGTAGCGCTCGACGCCCACACCCCAGGCGGCGGCCCCGACAGCCGCCGCCCCCGCGACCCCGAGGGGCGCGAGGGCGGCGGTCACGAGAGGGCGCGTCACGGGCATTCCCGCGCCACGACCGACAAAGCGATCGCCGTGCTCCTGTTGGCCGCGGTGCCGCCTGAAGGGTTGGTGCTGACGACCTGGCCCTCGGCCGGGGCGTTGGCGTCGCGCTGGCATGCCCCGATGGAGATGCTGCCGTAACCCGCACCGGCGAGCGCCGCCTGGGCTGCGGGGACGGTCTGGCCATCGACGTTCGGCACGGTGCCGGTCTGCCCGTTACCGGGGTTGATCGTGATGGTGGAACCGGCCGGGGCCGAGCCGCCGTTGGGGCTCTGCGCGGCCACGGTGCCCTCGCCGGACGCGGAGTCGACGGGGTCGCCCACGGTGACGCGGAAGCCGGCGCCGGTCAGGGTCGACCGGGCGCTGTCGATGCTCTGACCCACGACGTTCGGCAGATCGCGCTGCTGCGTGCGCAGCAGGTTCGAGACGGGGTCCGGGAACCGGTCGCCGCCGTAGAACTCGTTGGCGGCGCTCTGGATGTCGCGGGCGAGCACGTAACGCATGTCGCTGAGCTGGGTGCCGTTGAAGTACTGCCCGAACAGGTCGACGTCACCGTCCCAGTTGCCGACCCACACCGCGGTGGTGGCGTTGGTCGACGACTCGATCATCCAGGTCTCGTGGCCCTCGTGGGTTCCGGTCTTGCCCATCACAGCGGTGCCGTCGAAGGGATTGGCCGTCGACCCTGTTCCGCCTCGCGCCATGACGCCCTGAAGGGCGTACGCGGCCGTGGCGGCGATCTCGGGTGTCAGAGCCGGCGAGCAGACGCGCTCCGGGATGGGGCGCTCTTCGCCGTCGGCGGTCGTGACCTTGTCGATGACCTTCGGCTGGCACTGGTTGCCGCCGTTGGCGACGGTGGCGTAGGCGCCCGCCATCGCGATGGGCGAGACGTTGTCGCTACCGATCACCTCGTTCGCATTTGCCATGAGGATCTCTTTGCCGTCGCCGGTCTTCACACCGAGCTTCTTGACGACGTTGGCGATGTCGCACAGGTCGAGTTCGGCGGCCATGGCGAGGTAACCGGTGTTGAGGGAGTCGCGCGTGAACATCATCGGCGTACCGACGTAGCCCTGGCTGTTGGCGAAGTTGTTGATGCGCACGCCGCCGGGGTTGACCCAGTTGCCCTGGCAGGAGTTCGTCATGTTCGGCACGGGTTGCAGGCGTCCGTTGAGCGTCTCGTTGAGCGAGTGACCCTTCTCGAGCCAGTCGACGAGGGTGAACAGCTTGAACGTCGACCCGACACTGAATCCGATCGAGCCGCCGTTGGTGGAATCCCCGGCGAAGACGATGGAGTTGTAGGACGGGTCGGACTGCGCCAGTTCCGGGTCCTGCGTGAACTTGGTGTTCTGCGCGATCGCCAGCACGCGGCCGGTCTTCGCCTCGAGGCTCACGGCGCTCGAACCGAACTTCATGCCCTCGACGCTCTGGGGCGTGTTCTCGTTCATCGTGTTCTGCGCGGCATCCTGCATCCGCCAGTCCAGCGTCGTCTGGATGGTCAGACCGTCCTGGCGGAGCGCGCGCACGCGATCGTCGGTCTCGGCACCGAAGGCCGGGTCGTTCAGGATCGTCGAGACGACGTACTGGCAGAAGTACGGGGCGCCCGAGGAGCCGCAGCCCTGCTCGGTCTCGGACAGCTTCGGCGTGATCGGCTCGATCGCGAACTGCACGTACTGCTCGTGCGTGATCTTGCCGTCGGCCTCCATGCGGCTCAGCACGTAGAGCTGACGACCCTTGGTCTCGCTGTAGCCGTCGGCCGCCGCGACGAGCTGCTCCTGCGTGATCTCGCCGTTGTCGCGCAGCGTGTAGAGCGCCTGGATGGTGCTCTGATCGACGTCGTCGATCGAGCCGTCGGGCTGCTTGTTGTACGCCGTTCCGTCGGCGTCGACGATCGAGCCCTCGACACGGTCGATGCGGAAGCGGTTGGGGTTCTGCACCATGCCGGCGAGCACCGCGGATTGCCCGATGTTCAACTGCGAGGCCGAGATGTCGAAGTAGCGCTTGGCTGCGGCGTCGATGCCGTAGGTCACGCCGCCGAAGTTGGCGATGTTGAGGTAGCCCAGAAGGATCTGATCCTTCGAGTACTCCTTCTCGAGCTGGATGGCGTAGCGCATCTCCTGCAGCTTGCGCTGGTAGCCCTCGGCGCCCTCGGCCTGCACGGCCGCGAAGGCACACTCCTGCAGCGCTTCGTCACGCGTCTTGCCCACCGGGTCGGTCTCGGTCGGCTCGACGGCCTTCGCGTCGCGCTCGCACCGCTGCACGAGCACGTTCTTCACGTACTGCTGGCTGATCGAGGAACCACCCTGCGTCTCGCCGCTGGCGGCGTTGTTCAGCAATGCGCGCGTGGTGCCGATCAGGTCGACACCGCCGTGCTGGTAGTAGCGGGGGTCTTCCGACGACAGGACGGCGTCGTACATGACGGGCGCGATCTGCTCGAAGGTGACGGGGGAGCGGTTCTGGTCGTAGAACTTCGCCAGCACCCGGTCGCCGGCCATCAGCGTGGTGGGCTGCATCAGCTCGTCGGGCTGCAGATAGCTCGGCATCTTGTCGAAGATCGTGATGGCGCTGGAGGCAGCGGCACCGGAGACGGCGATGGCCGGCGTCACGGCGGCGGTGACCAGGAGTCCGGCGACCGCGCTGAGTCCGACGAGGCCCAGGATGCCGCCGAGGGCACCGCTAGCCGTACGTTTGTTCTCGGGCATAGGCTTGATGCTAAGCGACGTTGCTGGGCGATGCCTTGAAGGCGTGCGCTCGCGCGCGTACGCCATTCGTCCGCGCGCGCACGATCAATGCGCGCCGAGCCATCGCCGGGAGCCCGACAATGACCACGTGGGAATACCTCACCACTCCGCTGCTGATCCACAACACCGCCGCCATCCTCAACAACTGGGGCAAGCAGGGGTGGGAGCTCGTGCAGGTGGTGCCCGGCCCCGAGGGGGGGCTCGTGGCCTATCTCAAGCGTCCGACCGGCGGCGGGACCGCCAACGCCGGCCTGGGTGCCGCTGAGGCCGCAGCCCGTCAGTTCGAGGGTCAGCAGTGAGCGTCTCCGAGCGCCTGTCCGCACTCGGCGTCGACCTTCCAGGCGTCGTTCCCCCCGTCGCCGCCTACATCCCGGCGAAGCGTCACGGGGATCTCGTCTACACGTCGGGCCAGCTTCCGATGGTGCAGGGCGCCCTCCCCGCGACAGGCAAGGTCGGTGAGTCCGGGGGCCTCGTCTCGCCGGCGGATGCCAGGTCGTATGCCCGTCAGTGTGCGCTCAACGCCATCGCGGCGGCGGCCGCGGTCGTCGGGGGTGTCGACAACCTCGGCGGCGTGCTCAAACTCACCGGCTTCGTGGCATCCGTGCCCGAGTTCACCGGCCAGCCGGCCGTCATCAACGGGGCGAGCGAATTGTTCGGCGAGGTGTTCGGCGAAGCCGGCGCGCACGCGCGTTCTGCGGTCGGTGTGCCCGTCCTGCCCCTGGACAGCCCGGTCGAGGTCGAGGTCGTCTTCACCGTCGTCTGACCACCGACGGCACTGCCAGGAAGCGAAAGCGTAACCTAGCGTGTCATTTCGGTTTTCAGAATATGCCCATCGAATGATTAGGGTATTTACGGGGAAGCGCACCTGCGCTCGCCTTCCACGTGATGTGGGGGGCACATTCTTTAGGGGAAAACGGGGAAACATGAAGAAGACGACGAAATTCTGGGCGGCCGGCGCAACGGCTCTCGCCCTCGCGGTCGGCGCCGGGATCAGCGTCCCCGCTGCCTACGCGGCCGACATCACGGGTGATGTACGGGTCACGCTGGACTTCACCACGCCCGACGAGGTCGAGGTCTCGGTCTGGGCGCAGAACACTTCGGCCGTCACCGCGTACGGCTCGGCGACGGTCGCCCAGACCAACGGGTGGGTCGAGACCTTCAGCGAGAAGCGCTTCGCGCCCGGTGAGACGTGGACCTGGTCGGCGTCATTCGACGGGTACGACTGCAGCGACCTCGACACCACCGCGGGTGTCGCTTTCGGTTCGTCCTCGCGTGGCGGCGACCCGGAGTGGACCTCGGGCGTCATCACGGCGTGGGACTCGCGCGTCACCGTGATCGGCTGCGACCTGCCGCCGACGCCCACGCCCACCCCGACTGTTACGCCGACCGCGACGCCCACGGCTACGCCCACGGCTACGCCGACGGCCACGCCCACGGCTACGCCGACCGCTCAGCCGACGTCCACGCCGACGCCGACCGCGACCCCGACCGGTGGCCCGACGCCGACCGCCACGCCGACGGCCACCTCGACGCCGACGGTTGCGCCCACCGCCACGCCCACGGCCACCGCGACCGCGGTGCCCGTGCCGGCCGGCAACGGTCAGTCCGGTAAGGGTTCGCTCGCGACGACCGGTATGTCCGGCGCCTCGCTGCTGCCGATCGCGCTGATCGCCGCCGGTGTCCTCGCCGCCGGTGCATTCATGCTGCTGCTGCGTCGCCGCCGCTCCATCTGATAACGACGAGACGGGGCCGTTCGGATGAACGGCCCCGTCTTCGTGTCTGCGGGCGGTGACGCCACGCGGCTGTCGTTGCGTGGATGCCCGGTCACCCGGCATCCACGCAACCACGATGTCATTTCACCTGGGCGCTGATCACGCTCATCACGGCGGTGTCGGCCAGTGTCGTGGTGTCGCCGACCTCGCGGCCTTCGGCCACATCGCGCAAAAGGCGGCGCATGATCTTGCCCGAGCGGGTCTTGGGCAGTTCGCCGACGATGTAGACGTCGCGCGGGCGGGCGATGGGCCCGATCTGCTCGCCGACCCACCGCCGGAGCTCATCGCCGAGACCGTCGACGGGCTTCTGCTTGAGGTAGCGGCTCTTGATGATCACGAATGCGACCACCGCCTGGCCGGTGGTCTCGTCGGAGGCACCCACCACGGCCGCTTCGGCCACGCCCTCGTGCCCGACGAGCGCGGATTCGATCTCGGCCGTCGACAGGCGGTGCCCCGAGACGTTCATGACGTCGTCCACGCGTCCGAGCAGCCAGACGTCGCCGTCCTCGTCGAGACGGGCGCCGTCGCCGGCGAAGTAGTAGCCCTTGTCGGCGAACTTGTCCCAGTACGTCTCGCGGTAGCGGTCGGGGTCGCCCCAGATGCCGCGGAGCATGCTGGGCCACGGCTCGGTGACGACGAGCAGGCCGCCGCTGCCGTTGGCGACGGGTTCACCGCTGTCGTCGACGACGGCGATCGAGATGCCGGGCACCGGCACCTGTGCGGAACCGGGCTTCGTCTCGGTCACCCCCGGGAGGGCCGAGATCATGATCGCGCCGGTCTCGGTCTGCCACCACGTGTCGACGATCGGCGTCTGATCGGCACCGATGATCTCGCGGTACCAGACCCACGCCTCGGGGTTGATCGGCTCGCCCACCGACCCGAGGAGACGAAGCGATGACAGGTCGAACTTCTGGGGAACGTCGCGGCCGATCTTCATGAACGAGCGGATAGCCGTCGGCGCCGTGTAGAAGATGGTCACGCCGTGCTTCTCGATGAGCTCCCACCAGCGGCCGGGGTGCGGCGTGTCGGGGGTTCCCTCGTACAGCAGCTGCGTCGCCCCGTTGGCGAGGGGGCCGTAGGTCACGTAGGTGTGGCCGGTGATCCAGCCGATGTCCGCCGTGCACCAGTAGACGTCGGTCTCGGGATGGACGTCGTGCACGACGCGGTTGGTGAACGCCGCCTGCGTGAGGTAGCCGCCCGACGTGTGCAGGATGCCCTTCGGCTTGCCCGTCGTGCCCGAGGTGTACAGGATGAACAGCGGCGTCTCGGCGGGGAAGGCTCGCGCCTCGTGCTCGGCCGACGCCTGCGGGACGATCTCGTGCCACCAGAGATCGCGATCGTTCGTCCACTCGACCTCGTTCCCCCCGCGCTTGACGACGATGACGTGCTCGACGGTCTCCTGGATGCCGGAGCCGTTGCGGTCGGCGAGCGATTGGTCGACCGCGGGTTTGAGGGGCGAGACCCTGCCCTTGCGCCAGCCGCCGTCGGCGGTGATGACGACCTTCGCTCCGGCGTCGTCGATACGGGCGCGGAGACTGTCCGCCGAGAATCCTCCGAAGACGACCGAGTGCACCGCGCCGATGCGGGCGACCGCCAGCATCGAGGCGATCGCCTCGGGGATCATCGGCAGATAGAGGGCCACACGGTCGCCCTGCTCGACGCCGAGATCGGTGAGCACGTTCGCGAGGCGCTTGACCTCGTCGGTGAGCTCGGCGTACGTGACGTTGCGCGAGTCGCCGGGTTCTCCCTCCCACCGCAGGGCGATGCGGTCACCGTGACCCGCCTCGACGTGCCGGTCGAGACAGTTGTAGGCGACGTTCAGCTCGCCGTCGGCGAACCACTCGGCGAACGGCGGATTCGACCAGTCCAGCACCCGCGTGAAGGGCGTGTGCCAATGCAGGTCGCGCGCCTGTTCGGCCCAGAATCCCTCGCGGTCGGCGGCCGCACGCTCGTACAGGGCGCGATCGCCCACGGCATGATCGACGAATTCGGCCGACGGTGGGAACCGGCGGGATTCGGAGAGGAGGTGGTCGATCTGGCTGCTCATCGCGGCGCTCCTTCGCGTTACGTGACGCCCGCGTCAGCGCACGGCGTCTTCACCTGGGTCACGCTATCGACCCCCTCCGATGCGGGCCACCTCCGATAGTTGGCATCCCCAATTCGGCGAAACAGGTGATATATCGCGATGAATAGGTGCGTCGAGTTGGTGCGGGGTTTTCGGCACGCGTAATCTAAGTGAGCCCGAACATCGCTTCCGGCATTTGCGTCCGGGGGGAGCCCCCCAATATTCCTCCGCCGCACGGCGGCATCCCTCGCCCCCCACTGACGGGATGCCGCCCCCTCCTTGTGCAGCCCCGTCGCCGATGATGCGTCGGCGGGTAGGTGGTTGGCCGCGGCCCCTCCCCAGGTGTCGCAGGTTCCCGGCCGTCCACGGATAGCCCGTCTTCGCCGACGGCGGAACACGCATCGTCCTTACGGTCGTCGGCATGTCCTCGCTCGCTCCGGTCCATCCGATCGACCCCGCCTCCGCCGCCTGGCGGGATCCTGCGCTGGCGTTCCTGCGCCCGTTCCTCGACGATCCCGCCGTCACCGATCTCTTCATCAACGGGGACCGGGGCCTCTTCGTCGACCGGGGCGACGGCGTCGAACGCGTGTCGTCCTGGCGCGCGAGCGAGACCGAGGTGCGCCACGTCGCCGTCCGTCTGATCGCGCTGGGTGGGCGTCACCTCGACGACGCCTCGCCGTGCGTGGACGTCCGCCTCCATCGAGGGGTGAGGGTCCACGCCGTCCTCGCTCCCGTCGCCGCGAGCGGCACGACGCTGTCGGTGCGCGTACCGCGCTGGGACGCACCCGATCTGTCGGATCTCGAACGCAGCGGAATGCTCTCCGCGCGTCAACGCGAGCCATCGCCCTCTCAGCCGGAGCGTCCGCCGACCGCGCACGTTCGCTGGTGGACACCGCGCTGCGCTCCCGCCCTTCCGACGACTCGCCCGACGACGCGGCGGAGACGGTCGCTTTCGCCCACCGTGCCGGGGTCCCGGCCGCGGAGCTGCTTCGCGCCGACGCCTGGCTCGCCCGACAGCGCGCACGAACCTCGGGGCGCACCGCGGCGGCACGGTTGTCGACGCGGCTGCTGCTGCCGCTCGGAATCTGCACGCTTCCCGCGTTCCTTCTTCTCGCGGTCGCCCCGATGATGCTCGGCATCCTGAGGTCCGGGGCCCTTCCGTGACCACGCCCCTTCCTCGTCCCTTCGACGCACTTCCCTCACCTCGACCCCAGGAGTTCTCCATGACCATGTTCCCGAACCCGTTCCGTCCGCAGCACCCGGCATCAGACCTGCCGACGTTGACGACCGCACGCGCCGGCGCGCTGTTCCTCGACGACCGCGGTGCGGCGACGGCCGAGTACGCCATCGCGACCATGGCGGCCGTCGCCTTCGCCGGTCTGCTCGTCGCCATCATGCGCAGCGACGAGGTCCGCGGCATCCTGACCGATCTGGTCCGACGCGCGCTCACCGTGCAATGACGCGGCGGCTGCTCGACGACCGGGGAGCCGTCACCGCGGAATTCGCGGTGGCTCTCCCGGCGGTGATCATCGTTCTCGCCCTCGGCGTCGGGGTCCTCGGATCGGCCGCGGCGACCGTGCGTCTGCAACACGCCGCGACGGAGGCCGCCCGCCTGCTCGGTCGCGGCGAAACCGACGCCCTCGCCGGCATCGCCGAGACCGGCGGGACGGCGTCCGTCGAGCGTCACGACGGGCTGGTATGCGTGGCAGCCGTGGCGCCCGTTCCGGTGGGACCGCCGCTGCCCGCCATCACCGCACGTGCGTGTGCGCTCGATGGAGGCCGGTGATGGCGGGCAGCGTCTCGGTCGTCGGTGTGGTCGCGACACTGGTGGCCGTGACGGTGTCGCTCGGCATCGCGGGCGCCGCGGCAGTCGAAGCCCAGCGGGTGGCCGGCGTCGCCGACGCGGCAGCTCTCGCTGCGGCCGACGCCGCGAGCGGGGCGGTGCCCGGCGCGCCGTGCGAGCAGGCCGGCCGGATCGCCGCGGCGCACGCGGTCCGTCTGATCGGGTGCGATCTGGAGGGTCTCATCGCCACCATCTCCGTCGGTGGGGCGTACGGTGGAATTCCATTCGATGCGCGCTCCCGGGCCGGACCCCCCGACGCGTCCGCCCCGTGAGACCTCCCGGAACCCGAACAGGGAGGCGTGTGTATGGTGTGCATCGACGAAAGGACCCCAGTGGCAAACGGCAAGAAGCTCGTCATCGTCGAGTCCCCGACGAAGATGAAGTCGATCCAGGGATACCTCGGCGACGACTACGAGGTGCTCAGCTCGGTCGGTCACATCCGCGACCTGGCGTCGAAGAAGGAGATCCCGGCCGACAAGAAGGCGGCGTACGGCAAGTACTCCATCGACGTCGAGAACGACTTCGACCCCTTCTACGTCGTGAACGACCGCAAGACCAAGACGGTCGCCGAGCTGAAGCGCGCACTCAAGGGCGCCGACGAAGTCCTGCTGGCCACCGATGGCGATCGCGAGGGCGAGGCCATCGCGTGGCACCTTCTCGAGGTGCTCAAGCCCAAGGTCCCCGTCCGTCGGATGATCTTCCACGAGATCACCAAGGACGCCATTCGCGATGCCGCGGAGCACACGCGCGACCTCGACGTCTCGCTCGTCGATGCGCAGGAGACGCGCCGTGTGCTCGACCGCCTCTACGGCTGGGACGTCTCGCCCGTGCTGTGGCGCAAGGTCGGTTCGGGCCGCGAAGGCACAGCCCTCAGCGCCGGTCGTGTGCAGTCGGCCGCGACGCGCATGGTCGTCGAACGCGAGCGCGAGCGCATGGCGTTCGTCTCGGCCTCGTACTGGGACGTCGAGGCGTTGGCCTCCCGTTCGGGCTCATCGTTCACCACGCGACTGAACCGCCTCGACGGCGCCCCCATCGCGCGCGGCGGCGACTACGACGACCTCGGTCAGCTCAAGAAGGCCGTCGTCGTCCTCGACGAGACGCGGGCCCGCGCGCTCGCCGACGCCATCACCGCGGCCGGGCGCGCCACCGTCGCCAAGGTCGAGGCGAAGCCGGGCACGCGCAGCCCCCGCGCCCCCTTCACCACCTCCACCCTGCAGCAGGAGGCCGGTCGCAAGCTCTCCATGAGCGCCAAGCACGCCATGGGCGTCGCTCAGCGTCTCTACGAGAAGGGCTTCATCACCTATATGCGTACCGACTCGGTCGCCCTCTCGGGTCAGGCCGTCTCGGCGGCGCGCGCGCAGGCTGTCGCCCTGTACGGCGACAAGGCCGTGCCGGCGAACCCCCGCGTGTACAAGAGCAAGTCGAAGAACGCGCAGGAGGCGCACGAGGCCATCCGTCCCTCGGGCGAGACCTTCCGCACGCCGGCGTCGCTCGCGTCGTCGCTCGACCGCGACGAGCAGAAGCTGTACGACCTCATCTGGAAGCGCACCGTCGCCAGCCAGATGGCGGATGCCAAATACGAGACGACCACGGTCACCCTCACGGTGAATGCCGGGGCCCAGGTCGCCGAGTTCACGGCATCCGGAACCGTCTACACCTTCAAGGGCTTCCTCGAAGCCTACGAAGAGGGCGCCGACGAGAAGCGCAACGACGACGACGCCGACCAATCGCTCCCCGCTGTCGCCGTGGGCGACGAACTCGCAGTCAGCGACGTGGAGCCCAAGGGCCACAGCACCTCGCCGAAGCCCCGCTACACCGAAGCGAGCCTGGTCAAGGCGCTCGAGGAGAAGGGCATCGGTCGCCCGTCGACCTTCGCCAGCATCATCGGCGTGATCCTCGATCGCGGATACGTCACCAAGCGCGGTCAGGCCCTCGTCCCCAGCTGGCTCGCGTTCAGCGTGGTGCGACTGCTCGAGGAGCACTTCGCCGACCTTGTCGACTACGACTTCACCGCCGCCCTCGAAGACGACCTCGACGCCATCGCGCGCGGAGAGCAGCGCCGCACCGAATGGTTGAAGTCGTTCTACTTCGGCTCGGACAAGCAGGTGGGCCTGCGGCACATCGTCGACAACCTCGGTGAGATCGACGCGCGTGAGCTGAACTCCACGCGCATCACTGACACCGCCACCCTGCGCTTCGGCAAGTACGGCCCGTACCTCGAGGTCACCGACCCGGCGGCCGATGCCGAGGCGAAGCCGCGGATCGTCAACATCCCCGAGGATCTCGCACCCGATGAACTCACGCCCGCCAAGGCGCAGGAACTCATCGACGCTCCGGTCGCGGGTGACCGGGTGCTGGGGGAGAACTCCGAGAACGGCAAGCTCGTCGTCGTGAAAGACGGCCGTTTCGGCCCCTACGTGCAGGAAGTGGATGCCGAGGAGCCCGAGGAGGTCGACCAGGCCACCGGCGAGGTCGTCGAGCAGCCGAAGAAGCGGGGGGCGAAGAAGGAAGTCGCCCCCAAGCCGCGCACCGCGTCACTGTTCCGTTCGATGTCGGTCGACACCGTCGACCTCGACACCGCGCTGCAGCTGCTCTCGCTCCCGCGTGTCGTGGGCACCGACCCCGAGACGGGCGCGGAGATCACCGCGCAGAACGGCCGCTTCGGTCCGTACCTGAAGAAGGGGACGGATTCCCGTTCGCTGGACGACGAGAAGCAGATCTTCGACATCACCCTCGAGGAGGCGCTCGCGAAGTACGCGGAACCCAAATACGGCGCGCGCCGGGCATCGAGCGCGCTGAAGGAGTTCGACGCCGACCCCGTCAGCGGCAAGCCGATCAAGCTCAAGGACGGCCGGTTCGGCCCGTACGTCACCGACGGTGAGACCAACGCGACGGTGCCGCGCGGCGAGAACGCGTTGGAGATCACTTTCGAGCGAGCGGTCGAGCTCATCGCCGACAAGCGAGCGAAGGGTCCGGCTCCCAAGAAGGCGGCCCCCGCGCGCAAGACGGCGGCGACGAAGACGACGGCGGCGAAGACCACGGCGACTCGGACGACAGCGGCTAAGGCCACAGCGACCAAGACGACGGCGGCCAAGACGACGGCGGCCAAGACGACGGCGGCCAAGACGACGGCGGCGAAGACCACGGCGACTCGGACGGCGGCGGCCAAGACCACGGCGACTCGGACGGCGGCGACCAAGACCACGGCGACCAAGGCGGCCACGACGAAGGCGGCCGCAACGCCGTCGACGGCGACCACGACCCCGCGCAAGGCGCCGGCGAAGACGTCGTGACAGACGACCTCACCCGGCCGCTGCACGCCCCCCGGGCCGCGGCGGCCGGGGGGCCGGGGCTGTTCGTCACCTTCGAAGGCGGAGACGGCGCGGGAAAGACCACGCAGGCGTCGCTTCTCGAGCAGTGGCTCAAGGAGAAGGGTCGACGGGTCGTGCGTACGCGCGAGCCGGGCGGAACCGACGTCGGTGTGCGTATCCGCGAGATCGTCCTGCATCACCGCGGCCATATCGACGCCCGCGCCGAAGCGCTGTTGTACGCCGCCGACCGCGCGCATCACATCGCCACGCACGTGCGTCCGGCCGTGGCTCGCGGAGACGTCGTCATCCAGGACCGCTACCTCGACTCGTCCGTCGCCTACCAGGGGGCCGGCCGCGTCCTGGACGCCGACGACGTGCGTGCGCTGTCGCTGTGGGCGACCGATGGACTGCTTCCCGACCTGACGGTGCTCCTCGACCTCGACCCGGCCGCCGCGCGTCGCCGTCTCGACGCCGACGACAAACCCTTCGACCGGCTCGAGGCGGAGAAAGAGGACTTCCACGCGCGCGTGCGCGCCGGCTTCCTCGCTCTCGCCGCCGCCGAGCCTCGGCGCTTCCTCGTGCTCGACGCGGAAACGGCCCCCGACGACCTCGCCGCCCTCGTGCGCGAGGCGGTCGCGGAGCGTCTGGGCTGAGATCCGGGGAGCAAGCTGATTCCGCCGCGCCGCGGCATCCACCGTCCTCGCCCCCACGGCAGCTGCCGTGCTCCGCGACCACGTCGCCAAGGGTTTGCACAGCCGAACGCCAGCGGCGGTGTCGGACCCCGCGGTTAGGCTGGAGCCCATGTCCGTCGCCCTCGATTCGTCCCCGCAGGCCGTCGGCACGGCGCCCTTCCCGTGGGATGCCGTGTGGGGGCAAGACGAGGCCGTCGCGGCGCTGCGTGCGGCGGCGTCCATCCCCTCCTCCCTCGCGCACGCCTGGCTCATCACCGGTCCGCCCGGGTCCGGGCGCTCCACCCTCGCCTACGCGTTCGCCGCCGCGCTCATCGCCGACCCGGGCGACGAGCGCGCCCAACGGCAGGTGCTCGCCCGCACGCATCCTGATCTGACGGCGCTTCGCACGGAACAGGTCGTGATCCGGATCGACGAGGCCCGTCGCCTCGTCGAGCGCGCATCCTTCGCGCCGTCGCTCGGTCGGCACCGCGTGATCGTGGTCGAAGACGCCGATCGCATGTCGGAGCGCACGTCCAACGTGCTTCTGAAAGCGCTCGAGGAGCCGCCCGAGAAGACCGTCTGGGTGCTCTGCGCGCCGAGCGACGCCGACCTGCTGCCCACCATCCGCTCACGAGTGCGGGTTCTTCGACTGCGCGAACCGTCGGTCGCCGACGTCGCGGCGCTCATCGTCGAGCGCACCGGCGTCTCTGCCGAGATCGCCGAGGAGTCTGCTCGCCACGCGCAGCGCCACATCGGTATGGCCCAGCGCCTCGCGACCGACGACGACGCGCGTGCGCGCCGGGCCGAGACGCTCGCCGCCGTCCTGGCGGTGCGGGGCATCGGCGACGCCGTCGACGTCGCGGGTCGAGTGGTACGCCTGGCCACCGACGACGCCAAGGCCCTCACCGCCACCCGCGACGAAGAAGAGCGTCGGTCGCTCCTGCGCATGCTCGGCGTCGCCGAGGGCGCCGCCGTGCCGCCGTCGGTGCGCGGGCAGGTCAACGCCCTCGAAGACGACCAGAAGCGCAGGGCCACCCGCAGCCTCCGCGACGGTATCGACCGGGTGCTCACCGACCTGCAGTCGTTGTTCCGCGACGTCGTGATGATCCAGTACGGCCGCGAGGGAGATCTCGTCAACAGTGAGCGGCTCGACGCCCTGCGCGCCCTGGCAGCCGAGTGGACGCCTTCCCGCACGCTCGGGGTGCTCGATCGCATCTCGGTCACGCGCCGCAACCTCGAACAGAACGCCGCCCCGCTGCTCGCACTGGAGAGCCTCATGATCACCGTGGCGAACGGCTCGGCGCCGTGAGCCTGCGCCGCCGAATGACCGCCGCCATCGCGGGGATGGCGGGTCTGGCCCTCGTGCTGAGCGGGTGTCTCTACGCCCAGATCCCGCCGATGGCACCCGACACCGGTCGCTCACCGGCCCCGCAGACCGACGGCGTCGATGCATCCCTCCTGCCCTACTACGGCCAGACGCTGGCGTGGAGCGACTGCGGCAGCGTCGGCTTCGACTGCACGACGGTCACCGCACCCCGCGACTACGCCGATCCGTCGGCCGGCGACCTGCAGCTGGCGGTGATCCGCCACCGAGCGACGTCGGGTGAGCCGCTGGGGTCGTTGCTCACCAATCCCGGGGGACCGGGCGTCAGCGGGGTCGACACCGTGCGCGACTCGCTGTCGCTCGTGGCCGATGAGACCCTCACCTCCGCGTACGACGTCATCGGGTTCGACCCGAGGGGTGTCGGGCAGTCGTCCGCCGTGACCTGTTACGACGCGTCCGGCATGGACGCCTTCCTCTACGACATCCCCCCGGGAAAACGGGGGAGCGACGAACGCAACGCGGCCCTCGAACAACGGCAGACAGACTTCGCCCAGGCGTGCGAGGCGGGGAGCGACGGCATCCTGCCCTACATCTCGACCGAGAACGCGGCGCGCGACATGGATCTGCTGCGCGCGGTGCTGGGCGATGCGAAGCTCTCCTACCTCGGCTTCTCGTACGGGTCGCTGCTCGGGGCGACCTATGCCGGCCTCTTCCCCGAACGGGTCGGGCGGATGGTGCTCGACGGCGGCATCGATCCGAGCCTCCCCGGCAGTGCGAGCGGTGTCGCTCAGGCCGTCGGCTTCGAGAACGCGTTGCGTGCCTTCATGGCCGACTGTCTGACGCTCTCGGACTGCCCGTTCGCCGGCTCCGTCGACGACGCGATGAGCGATCTGACCGCGTTGCTCGAACGGGTCGACGTCCGGCCGCTGACCAACGGCGACGGCCGCAGCCTCGGCGCGGACACCCTCGTGACGGCTGTCCTCGCCGCGCTGTACAGCGACCAGAGCTGGCCGTATCTCCGCATCGCCCTCACCGACGCGCAGAACGGCGACGCGTCGGTCGCCTTCCAGCTGGCCGACTTCTACAACGGCCGCGAGAACGGGCAGTATCCGAGCAACACCCTCCAGGCGCTGCGCGCGTACAACTGCGTCGACTACCCCGACGAGGCCGACGCCGACGATGAGGCGCTCGAAGCGGAGCTCGAACAGAAGGCCCCCGTCGTCGCGCCCTACTGGGTCGGCCCCGACCCCTGCGCCGCGTGGCCCGCGCCCCCGACCGGGACGCGCGCCGCGATCACCGCGCCCGGCTCGCCGCCCATCGTCGTCCTCGGCACCACCGGCGACCCGGCCACGCCC
This sequence comes from Microbacterium proteolyticum, assembly GCF_014192415.1. GTDB lineage: Bacteria > Actinomycetota > Actinomycetes > Actinomycetales > Microbacteriaceae > Microbacterium > Microbacterium proteolyticum. Next base: position 293,301 of record NZ_JACHXY010000003.1, on the reverse strand, counting down.
TACACCGAGGCGCAGGCGCTCGCCGAGCAGCTCTCGCAGGGCGTGCTCGTGACGTACGTCGGCGAGGGCCACCTCGCCTACAACAAGGGCAACGCCTGCGTGAACGGCGCCGTCGACGACTACCTCGTCGAGGGCACCGTACCCGAGGCGGGGCTGCGCTGCGAGTGATGACCTCGCCTACGCTTGATCCGTCACACCCCGAGGAGACCCCTATGACAGCGCCCACCGCCGACCTGGCGACGTACATCGACCACACCCTGCTCAAGCCCGAGGCCACCCGCGCCGACGTCGAGCGACTCATCGCCGAGGGCGCCGAGCTGGGTACTTACAGCGTCTGCATCTCGCCGTCGTTCCTCCCCGTCGAGGTGCCCGCCGGTCTGAAGCTCGCCGTCGTCTGCGGCTTCCCCAGCGGCAAGCACCACGCCGAGATCAAGGCGGCCGAGGCGGCGCTGTCGGTCGCGCAGGGAGCTGACGAGATCGACATGGTGATCGACGTGGGCGCCGCTATCGAGGGCCACTACGAACTCGTCGAGTCCGAGATCCGCGCCGTGCGCGACGCCGCCCCGGCGCCGACCGTGCTCAAGGTCATCATCGAGTCGGCGGCGCTGAACGATGAGGCCATCGTGGCCGTGTGCGAAGCGGCGGTCGCCGCAGGAGCCGACTTCGTCAAGACCTCCACGGGGTTCCACCCCGCCGGCGGCGCCAGCGTGCACGCGGTCGAGCTGATGAAGCGCACGGTCGGCGATCGGGCCGAGGTGAAAGCCTCTGGTGGCGTTCGCACGCGCGATGCCGCCGAACAGATGATCGCCGCCGGAGCGACGCGCTTGGGACTGTCGTCCAGCCGCGACATCCTCGCCGACCGGTCCGCGAGCGGCGACTACTGATCGTCGCGTCGGGCGTGTGCGTCCGAGCGCGCTGGAGCATGTAAACTCGATGATCGTGCACGCGACAGCGCGCACATGCCGCCTTAGCTCAGACGGCAGAGCGATTCACTCGTAATGAATAGGTCAAGGGTTCGATTCCCTTAGGCGGCTCCGAAGGCCCTCACCCGCTTCCACCGGGTGGGGGCCTTTTCACGTCTGCGTGGTCTCGCATCCCGCATCCGGTTGGTGGACGCCTTCCCCAGCGGGCGGCGCCGGGGACCAGCGAGCCCGAACGATAGGCTGAAAACCCGCCCCCCACGACGGTCGTGCCCGTCCGCTACCCGCTGGAGTTCCCGTGTCGAATGCGATCGACGCCGTCATCGAGATCTTCACGTGGGTGGGCCTGGGCGCGGGGTTGCTGCTCGCCCTCGTCGCGGTGTTCCTCCTGCTCGCCGACGGCACATGGCTGCCCGCCCGAGCCGTGGTGGAGCCTGTCGGTGAGGGGCGGGTCGTGCGGTGGTTCGATCACGACGGGGGCGTGAACGAGGCGGCATTGTCGGCGCACGACGATGCCAAGATCGGTTCCGCCGACATGATCGACATCTTCTACCGGCGAGGGAGCGAGCACCGGATGCGTCTGACGCGCTCGTCGCCGCTCGTGCGGTTCGTGTCTCTCCTGGCTGCGGGTGTCCTGGCGCTGGGACTCGTGGCTTTCGTCGCATCGATCGTGATGCTGTTCGTTCGCGGGTAACCATTGACGCGAGGTGCATCTCGCTAGATAAGCTAGCGATATGTCCGATTCGCTCCGCCCCACCCTTCGCCGTTCCCGGCGCTCCGACGACGCTCCCCGCGTCTCGCGCTGGCTGCGGATCGGCATCCCGAGCCTGCTCGTGCTGCTGTGGGTGGTGGGAGGGTCGATCGGCGGTCCGTTCTTCGGAAAGGTCGACGAGGTCGCCACCAACGATCAGTCGTCGTTCCTGCCACAGTCGGCCGACGCCACACGGGTGAGCGAACGGCTGACGGACTTCACCGGCGGCGACACCATTCCCGCCATCGTCGTGGCCGCCACCGCAGATGGCAGCGCCCTCAGCGACTCCCAGGTCGCCGCCCTGCAGACGCTGGCCACCGATATCGCCGGCATCGACGGGGTGGCCGGAGACGCCTCACCCCCGGTCGTGTCCGACGACGGGAAGGCTGTGCAGATCTTCGTCCCCATCGACAGCTCCGGGGAAGTCCGCGAGGCGGTCGAGCAGGTGCGAGATGTGGTCGCCGGTGACGTTCCCGCCGGCGTCGATGCCTGGGTCACCGGCCCCGCGGGGTTCACCGCCGACCTCGTGAAGGGCTTCCTCGGCATCGACGGTCTTCTGTTGATCGTGGCGCTGGCGTCGGTGTTCGTCATCCTCGTCATCGTGTACCGCTCCCCCCTGCTGCCGATCCTCGTGCTGTTGACGTCGGTGTTCGCGTTGTGCGTCGCTCTGTTGACGGTGTGGTGGCTCGCCTTCGCCGGCATCGTCGTGCTGAACGGGCAGGTGCAGGGCATCCTGTTCATCCTCGTGATCGGCGCCGCCACCGACTACGCCCTGCTCTATGTCGCGCGGTTCCGCGAGGCGATCGGGTCGGGCGAGCGTCGGTGGGATGCCACGGTCCGAGCGTGGAAGGGAGCGGTGGAGCCCATCCTGGCCTCGGGGGGAACGGTCATCGCGGGACTGCTCTGCCTTCTGCTGTCGGATCTCGCGACCAACCGCGCGCTCGGCCCGATCGCCTCGATCGGCATCGCTTTCGCGGTGCTCTCGGCCCTCACCTTCCTACCCGCTCTGCTCGCCCTCTTCGGTCGTGCCGCCTTCTGGCCTTTCGCGCCGAAGCCCGGAGCCGCCTCGCTGCCGGCCGATCTCACCGCGCCCGCGAAGGGCCTCTGGCCGCGCCAGGCGCGCTTCGTCGCCCGTCGCGCGCGTCCGGTGTGGATCGTGTGCACGCTCGTGCTGCTGGCCGCGTGCGTCGGCGTCACGCAACTGCGCGCCGACGGCGTGCCCGCCAGCGATCTGGTGCTCGGCGCCTCGGAGGCGCGCGATGGCCAGACCGCGCTCGCCGAGCACTTCCCGGGCGGTTCCGGCAGCCCGGCCTACGTGCTCGTGCCGGAGGACCGCGCCGCCGAGGCGGTCGCAGTGATCGAGCGGACCGCGGGAATCGACAGCGTCGGAGTCCTCTCGTCCGATGCGCCCGGCGGCCAGGCGCCCGTCACGGCCGCTGACGGCACTCTGCAGACCACCGCGTTCGGTCCGCCCGGAACCGCCGCCCCCGCCCCGACCGTCTCCGACGGGGAGGTGCTCTTGGCGGCGACCCTGGCCGACACCGCCGACTCGGCGGCAGCCGCCGACACGGTGCGCGATCTGCGCGCGAGCCTGACCGCCGAGCTCGGCGAGGACACCGCCATCGTCGGCGGCGTCACCGCGACCGACATCGACTCGGTCGACACCTCGATCCGCGACCGCACGCTCATCATCCCGATCGTGCTGGTCGTCATCCTGCTCATCCTGATGGCGTTGTTGCGGTCGGTCGTTGCGCCACTCATCCTCATCGGCACGGTGATCGTGTCGTTCGGCGCGGCGCTCGGGGTGAGCGCGCTGGTGTTCGACGGCGTCTTCGGCTTCCCCGGCGCCGACCCCTCGGTGCCGTTGTACGGATTCGTCTTCCTGGTCGCGCTGGGGGTCGACTACAACATCTTCCTCATGTCGCGCGTGAGGGAGGAGTCTCTCGCGCACGGTACGCGACCCGGCATCCTGCGGGGTCTCGTCGCCACCGGCGGTGTCATCACCTCGGCGGGACTCGTGCTGGCCGCGACGTTCGCCGCCCTCGGCGTCATCCCGATCCTGTTCCTCGCGCAGATCGCGTTCATCGTGGCCTTCGGCGTGCTGCTCGACACCTTCGTCGTGCGCTCCCTGCTCGTGCCGGCGCTGGCCTACGACCTCGGCCACCGGATCTGGTGGCCGTCGAAGCTGGGCCGGAGGGATGCCGACGCGGCCGGCCGCGACGGGCGGGGCGTGGACGGACGACGCGCGCGTAGGCTCGACGCATGACCCGCGCCCTGTTCATCGTCGACGTGCAGAACGACTTCACCGAACGCGGTGCCCTCGGGGTCGAGGGCGGAGACGCGGTCGCCGAGCGCGTCTCGCGCTACCTCGATGCCCACGCCGGCGAGTACGCGCTCATCGTCGCCTCGCGCGACTGGCACAACGGCGACGACGACAACGGCGGCCACTTCTCGGCCGAGCCCGACTTCGTCGACACGTGGCCGGTGCACTGCGTCGGCGGCACGTACGGCGCCGCCTACGACGACGTGTTCGACACCACGCGGGTCACCCACCACCTCAAGAAGGGGCAGGGAAAGCCCGCCTACTCGCTCTTCGAGGGCGTATCGGACGACGGCGAGACCGCGGCGGCGATCCTCGACGCCCATGGCATCCGCGACATCGACGTCGTCGGCATCGCCACCGACTACTGCGTGCGCGCGTCCGCTCTCGACGCGCTAGCGGCCGGACGCCGTGTGCGCGTGCTCACCGATCTCGTCGCGGGCGTCCATCCCGTTTCCAGCGACGCCGCCCTGGTCGAGATCGCCGCCGCGGGAGCAGAACTGGCTGTATCCGAGGGCTGAACCCCGGTCAGCACGACAACGAGTCGTCGGTGCGGGGGATCGTGATCGTCACGGTCGTCCCCTCGCCCGGAACGCTGGTGATGCGCAGGATGCCGCCGTGCTCGCCGACGATGCGCTGCGCGTTCGTCAGACCACGTCCCTGACCGCCGTCTTCCGTATCGTCGAATCGTCCGCGGTGGCCACCGTGAAGGATGGCGGCCAGATCGTCGGCAGGGATGCCGCGACCTCGATCGTGCACGCGGACGGCGGCGCCCTCGTCGGTCTCGTAGGCGTCGACGTCGATGACGTCGTCGGAGTATTTTGCGGCGTTCTCGAGCACGTGCGCGACCGCGTGGCGCAGTCCTCGCACGTCGGCGCAGACCGGCACGGCATCCATCTGTCCGAACACGACGCGGCCGTGGGTGTCACCGGGAAGCACGAGTGAGGCCGCGTCGCGCGCGACCACGGCGAAGGTCTCGCTCCGCCGGCCCCGCCGTGCGTGGGCGTCGGCGACGCCCCCGAGCGTGTCCGCCACCGCGAGGATGCGATCGCCTGCCTCCGCCGCGAGCCGCAGCAGGCGGTGGTCGTGGCCGAGTTCTTCGCTGAGCAGCGCGAGGTGGTCGCGCAGCGCCGTCGCGGGGGCCAGCAGATCCTCGGCGACGGCGCGTCGGGCGGCGGCGCGCTCGTCGGACGCCCGTTTCTCGCTCGTGAGGTCGCGCACGATCTTCACGAACCCCAGCACTTGGCCCTGGTCGTTGCGGATCGCCGAGATGGTCACGCGCGCCCAGAGCTCGCTGCCGTCGTTGCGTACCCGCCAGCCCGTGTCCTCGACGTGTCCGTCGCGCTGAGCGGCGGCGAGCAGCTGATCGGGCACCCCGCGGCGACGTGCGTCCTCGCGGTAGAACTGCGAGAAATGGCATCCGATGATCTGGTCTTCGGTGTAGCCCTTGATGCGCTCTGCGCCCAGGTTCCATCCGCGCACGAATCCGCCGCTGTCGAGCTTGACGATGGCGAACAGGTCGACCTGTTCATCCCAGTCGCGCGGAACCGAGCGACGGATGCTGGTCAGCGCGCGCGGGGCGGGGACGGGCGAACCGGGCTCTCCGCCGGGAACGGCGCTCACGCGCGCACACCACCGGACAGGAGGGTGCGAACAGGAGGCATACAGCGATCATGCCCGAGCCGGTCCCGCCTCCGACAGCGATTGACACCGTGAGCCCGGTGCGCGTGTGCTCCGTTACGACGAGACGGTGACCAGCGTTCGCTGCCAGCCGCTCGATCCGTCGGGGGCGATGGGGGCCTGATCCTGGACCTGCAGGTTGCCCTGCTTGTCGGTCGCGCGCACCGCGATGTAGTGCGAGCCGGGATCGGCGTTCCAGTCCAGCTTCCACTGCACCCATGACTGATCGTTGATGGGGGTGGACAGCTGCGTCTCCTGCCAGTCGCCGTCATCGATGCTGACTTCGACCTTCTCCACGCCCACGGGCTGCGCCCAGGCCATGCCGGCGATGACGATCGCGCCGGCGGCGATGGGTGCGCCGATCTTGGGGGTGTCCACGCGCGAGGACATCTTGATGGGCGCCTCGGCGGAGTACCCGCGCGGGGTCCAGTACGCCTCGTCGCGATCGAAGCGCGTCACGGTGAGCTTGGTGACCCACTTCGTCGCCGACACGTAGCCGTAGAGGCCCGGAACGACCATGCGCACGGGGAACCCGTGGTCGAAGGGGAGCGGTTCGCCGTTCATCGCGACCGCGAAGATGGCGTCGAGGTTGTCGTCGGTCAGCGACGACAGGGGAGTGGATGCCGTGTACCCGTCGACGCTCTCCGACAGCACCATGTCGGCGTCGGCCTGCACACCCGCCATGCGCAGCACATCGCGGATGGGGACGCCCGTCCAGATGGCGTTGCCGACGAGGCCTCCACCGACCTCGTTCGACACGCAGGTGAGGGTCACGCCGTACTCGTCGAGACCCATGCCGACGAGGTCGTCGAAGCTCAGCTCGATCGGGGTGTCGACCATGCCCTCGATCGAGAGGCGCCAAGTGGTCGGGTCGACGTTGGGCACGGTCAGCGCGGTGTCGACGCGGTAGAAGTCGTCGTTGGGGGTGATGATCGGCGTGAGGCCGTCGATCTCCCAGTTCGCCCCGTCGGGCACCGTGACGGTGGTGCGCGCCGAGGGGAGTCGCAACGCGTCGCGCGCCGCCGCGACCGACGCGGTGGTGGCGTTGAGGATGCGTGAACCGACGCCGACGAGGACGGCGCCCACGGTCGTGATGCCGGTGAAGAGCAGGAACTGACGGCGATTGGCGCCGGCGACCTGTGCGTCGTGCTCGCGCGCCGCGGCGACCCACCGCTGGAGACGCGAGACGGCGAAGACGAGGACGAAGATCCCGGCGATCGTGCCGAGCACCGGAGGCAGCCACGCGAGGGCCCCGGCGCCGGCGCGGGTGATGATGGCGGCGGTGGCGAGCGCTCCGCCGATGCCGATCAGCACCGCACCGACCGGGCGGAACCGGTACTGCGCGATTCCGGCCACGGCCGCGGCCACGGCTGCGCCGACACCGACGCCCGCCAGCAGGGCGATCTTGTCGGTCTCGCCGAACAGCGTGATCGCGAGCTCCTTCAGCGGGCGCGGCACGATGTCGACGATGAACGAACCGACCGCCAGCACCGGGCTGGCCGAGCGTGCGACGAGGGCGGCGAACAGCTCTGCGACGGCGAGGAGGACGGCGGCCGACGCGATGCCGGCGAAGGCCGCCCAGATCCAGCCGTGCGGGCGGCGGACTCTGGTCGTGTCGTCGGTGTGGGTCGCGGTGTCGATGGTCATTGCATCCTCGTTTCCGGGTGTCACGCACGCGCGACCCCGCCTCGCTTCTTCTTCGGAGCGGAGGGGCGATCGGATGCCGAGCCCGCACGCCGCGGTCGGCCCGGAGAGAGGTCAGCGCCGTGGGTCGGCGGGAGGGGTCCGCGCCGCGCGGCCCGGGGCGAGCGCGAAGGCCACGACCCCCGACACGATCAGCACGAGCGCGACGGCGAGTCCGGCGGTGAGCGGCTCGTCGAGGAGGGGGACGGCGACCACCGCGGTGAGGACGGGACTGAGGGCGCCGGCTGCGGCGGTGATGCTGCTCCCCAGATTCTTCACCGCCACGACGTAGCATGCGGTCGACAGCAGCCCGGTGCCCACGCCCTGCACCAGGGCGTACGTCCCCCAGGCGGGCAGGTCGACGGTGCCGCTGAACAGCTGGGACGGCAGGGCTCCCGCCGCCGCGAGCACGAGCGCCACGACGAGCGAGGTGAGCGAGACGAGGGCGATGACTCCGAGCGGATCGACTCGCGTGCGCGAGAGCCCGATGGTGTACGCCGCCCAGACGAGTCCCGCCGCCATCAGCACGGCGATCCCGTCCGGACCGGCGGGGCCGCCGGTGAGGGTGGCGCTCGCGGCGACGCCGGCGACGATGGCTCCGAGGGCGATCAGGCGGCGGCGGGAGATCGGAGCGCGGAAGCCGAGGAAGAGCAGCACCGCGACGAACAACGGCACGGTACCGGGTACGAGCAACCCGGTCAGCGCCGCGGAGGTCAGGTGCGCCCCCCACGCGAAGAGGAGGAAATGGGGCAGTCCCGCGAGCAGCACGAGCGCGATCACGCTCGCACGCTCCCCGCGCAGGCGTCGCAGCGTGCGCGGCACCCAGGGAGCGAGCGCGATCGCGGGTACGCCGAAGCGCACGATGGCGGCATCCCCCACGCTCATCCCGGTCGTCTCGAGCGCGCGGGTCGACAGCGCGAACGACGACCACAGGCAGACGACGGCGGCGAGGGCGACGGCCCCGACGATCGTCCGGTGCGACGACACGGAGGGGCGCGGGAGGGCGAACGTCGTCACCCTGCGAGCGTAGGAAAGGCGATGAGGCACGCGATTGCGGATATTGCTTCACGGCCGCTCAGATTGGCAGAATCTGCTCCATGGACGGTTTAGACGCGATCGATCGACTCATTCTCACTGAGTTGCAGCGCGACGGACGTCTCACGAACCAGGAGTTGGCCGATCGCGTCGGGCTGTCGCCCTCGCCGTGCCTGCGGCGCGTCCGACGTCTCGAAGACGCGGGCGTGATCTCCGGATACCGCGCGGTGGTCTCGCCGAAGGCCGTCGACCTCGAGATCACGGCCTTCGTGCGGCTGCGTCTGGCCTCGCACGAGGGCTCGACCGTCGATGCGGTGGAGGAGCGGCTGCGCGCCATTCCGTGGATCGTCGAGGCACATCTGCTCGCCGGCGACTGGGACTACCTCGTCCGCGTCGTGACCCCCAGTTTCGACGAGTACGAGCGCCTGCTGCGCGAGCACCTCCGGGCCATTCCCGCACTGTCGTCGATCGACACGACCTTCGCCTTCGGGGTCACCAAACCCCTGTCGCCGCTGCCCGTCCACCGCGACGTGTCGTATCGCGCGCCCTGACGCGCTAGCCGACGGCCGGTGCGCGGGTTCTCGTCGGACCGCCGCGATCGAGCGAATCTCGTCGGCCATCAGGCCGATGGCAAGCACGCCGCCTACGCCGACCGCAGCCCCGCGACGATCCGTGTCCCTCACGACCTCGGCATCCGTGGCTCCCCTCGCGTTCCGGTGACCTCGGACGAGGCGACCGGGTTGGACGCGAGGGGAGCCGCCCCGGTCAGCGCGCGCGGCGCTGCTTGGCGAGCTTGGTCACCACCCGGCGCCGCACTTTCTGCACCTTCGGGTCGTTCCACACCCGATACGCGACGGTGCCCGCGGCGACCGCACGCCCGATCGCCGTGCGTGCCAGCACCGCCCCGGCCAGTCCTACCGCCCCGGTTCCGATCCATCGTCCGACACCCATGGCGCCTCCTTCTGTCGCGTCTGGAGACTCCAGCAGACAGGATCGGACGACGGATGCCGGCACGCTTGCGCCTCGCCCCTGGGTGTGCTGTGACGCCGGCTCAGGCGATGCGCTCGCCCACCCCGGCCGCGAACGGCTCGAGGGCGGCGACGACGTCGTCGGGCAGGGGCGTGGAGCTGGCCGAGACCGCGTCGTCGATCTGGCTCGTGCGCGAGGCGCCGATGATCGCCGTGGTGACGACCGGGTCGCGCAGCACCCACGCGACGGCCAGCTGGGGGATCGAGAGCCCCGCCTCACGGGCGACGCCCTCGATGCCGCGGATGCGTTCGAGGTAGTCGTCGGTGAGCGCCGAGGCGTCGAGGAACCGGCTGTCGGCGGCGCGGGAATCGGCGGGCACGGTCCCGTCGAGGTACTTCGCGGTGAGGAGCCCCTGCGCGAGAGGGGAGAACACGGCGCTGCCGACGGCGAGCTCGCGCAGCGTCGGGAACAGCTCGGCTTCCGGTGTGCGATCAAACAGCGAGTACCGCGGCTGATGGATGAATAGACGCACGCCCTCAGCGGCCAGCAGCTCCCACGCCCGACGAGTGAGGTCGGCGGGGTAGTTCGAGATGCCGGCGTACAGCGCCTTACCGCTGCGCACGATGTCGGCGAGGGCGTGCACGGTCTCTTCGATCGGGGTGTCGGGGTCGACGCGGTGCGAGTAGAACACGTCGACGTGGTCGGTGCGCATGCGCCCCAGGCTCTGCTCGAGCGAGCGCATCAGGTACTTGCGCGATCCACCGTCGCCGTAGGGACCCGGCCACATGTCGTACCCGGCCTTGGTCGAGAGGAACAATTCGTCGCGGTAGCGGCGCAGGTCGCTGTCGAGCACGGTTCCGAAGGTCGACTCCGCCGCCCCGTACGGGGGACCGTAGTTGTTGGCGAGGTCGATGTGCACGATGCCGCGGTCGAACGCGTGCCGCAGGATCTCGCGCTGCGTATCCAGCGGACGTGCGCTGCCGAAGTTCTGCCACAGCCCGAGTGAGATGCGGGGGAGCGGGATGCCGCTGGAGCCTGCGCGCAGGAACGGCACGTCGTCGTAGCGCGTGGCGGCGGCCTCGAACGGAGAGGTCAAGCGGGGGTCATCGGCGTCGATGGGCATGGTGCTCCTCGGAGGGCGTAAGCGGGATGCCTCGACTCTGCCATGCCCGTCCCGGTCCGCGCTCTCCCTCGAACGCGGCGGACCAGGTCGGTACGGCATCGTGTCGACCGCGAACAGGAAGCCCGGCACCGGCCCGGATGCCGCGCCATCCCTCGCCTGCTCCGATCGAGGCGTCGCTCAGGACGCCGCGCCGGCGAGCTCCTCGTGCAGCAGTTGCGCTCCCGCGGAGAGCGCGCTGATCTTGTCGAACGCGACCTGGCGCGGCAACGGCGCCATGCCGCAGTTGGAGCTGGGGATCAGCTTGTCGGCGTCGACGAACCGCAACGCGCGGCGCAGGGTCTCGGCGACCTCCTCCGGCGTCTCGATGCGCTCGCTGGCGACATCGAGGGCACCGAGCATGATCTTCTTGCCGCGGATGAGTTCGATCAGGTCGATCGGCACGTTCGAACGGTGGCTCTCGAGCGAGACGATGTCGAGGGTGGATTGCTGCAGCAGCGGGAATGACTCCTCGTACTGTCGCCACTCCGACCCGAGCGTGGCCTTCCAATCGGTGTTCGCCTTGATGCCGTAGCCGTAGCAGATGTGCACGGCCGTCTGGGCGTTCAGGCCCTCCACCGCTCGCTCGAGGGCGGCGATGCCCCAGTCCTTCATCTCGTCGAAGAAGACGTTGAAGGCGGGCTCGTCGAACTGGATGATGTCGACCCCGGCGGCTTCGAGTTCGCGCGCCTCCTGGTTGAGGATGGTGGCGAACTCCCACGCCAGCTTCTCGCGGCTGCGGTAGTGGCGGTCGGCGAGCGTGTCGATCATCGTCATGGGGCCCGGCAGCGCCCATTTGATGGGTCGATCGGTCTGCGCGCGCAGGAAAGCGGCGTCCTCGACGAAGACGGGGGCGCGACGACTGACGGCTCCGACGACGGTCGGCACGCTCGCGTCGTAACGGTCACGGATGCGCACCGTCTCGCGGTGTTCGAAGTCGACACCCTCGAGGTGCTCGATGAAGGTCGTGACGAAGTGCTGACGGGTCTGCTCTCCGTCGCTGATGATGTCGAGGCCGCGACGCTCCTGCTCCTGCACCGCGGAACGCAGGGCGTCGTGCTTGCCCTCGACGAGCACATCGCCCTCGAGCTCCCAGGGCGACCACAGCACCTCGGGTCTGGCCAGCCACGCGGGCTTGGGGAGGCTTCCGACGGTCGAGGTGGGCAGGAGCGGGGACACCGCGGTCGATCCTTCGCGGGTCATCGTGCGGCCAGTGCGTAGTCGGCGGCCCACTGGTCGAGGATCGCGCGGTGCGGCTCCACGAAGTGCTCCTCGGCGTAACGGCCCTGGATGACGGCGAGCTGGCTGCGCTCGACGCGGTCGTACGTGACCTCGGTCGGCTCGAAATCCGCAGCCTCGAGGCTCGGGCGGTAGACCTCGTGCGCGGGGACGCGAGCGTTGTAGATCTCGGGGCGGTAGATCTTCTGGAAGGTCTCCATGGTGCTGATCGTGCCGATCAGTTGCAGATCGGTGTAGTCGGCGAGCAGATCGCCCCGGAAGTAGAACGCCAGGGGCGCGACGCTGCCGCGCGGCATGAAGTAGCGCACCTGGAGCCCCATCTTGCCGAAGTACTCGTCGGTGAGCGACGAGGTGGTGTCCTGCGCGTACTCCACGCCCAGTACGGGGTGCACGACGCCGGTGCGGTGGTAGGTGCGGCTCGTCGAGACGCTGATGCAGATGACGGGCGGGAGCGGGAAGCGCTCGCGGTAGGCGGCGGAATCGAGGAAGTGCGAGAACAGCTTGCCGTGCAGGTCGCCGAAGTCGTCGGGCACGGAGAAGCCACCCGCGGCGGCTTGGGCTGCGGGCAGCACGATGCTGAAGTCGTAGTCGCGCAGGTACGACGAGAAATTGTTGCCCACGATGCCCTGGTGGCGCTCGCCGGTGTGCGTGTCGAGGATGTGCACGTCGAGCACCTCGATGACCGGGAACTCCTCGTCGGCACCGTCGGCGAACTGCAGCTGCACCGACACGATGTCGAGTTCGACGCGATACCGCTGGCCGTCCGGGTCGTCGGACGCGAGGTCGTTCAGGCGACGGTCGATCATCGACAGGGCGGTGCGCAGGTTCTGCTGACGCCCCTCCCCACGGGCGAGGTTGGCGAAGTTCGTCGTGACGCGCGATCCCTCGGCGGGTGCGTAGTCCTCGTCGAAACGGGTGGTGGTGATGCGGAACGTGATGTCGTTCGACATGGGGATGCCAATCGGGGAGGCGGGGAGACCGGGCGGGTCTCGAGGAAGTCGGTTCCCTCATCGTCCAGCGGAAGAGGAGGCATCGGGTAATTCCGCGACGCTATGCCCTGCTATAGCCTCTACCTATGCCCAAGCGGACGAGCGGCATCACGCTGCAGCAGCTCCAGTACTTCATCGAGGTGGCCGCGGAGGGATCGATCAGTGCCGCAGCCGATCTGCTGTTCGTGGCCCAGCCGACGATGTCGGCGGCGATGCGCGACCTCGAGACGCGGGTGGGGCGCGATCTGCTCACCCGCTCCGCCCGCGGGGTGACGCTCACTGTCGACGGCGTCGAGTTCCTCGGCTACGCACGGCAGGTGGTGGAGCAGGCGGCGTTGCTCGAACAGCGGTACCTCGGACGCCCGCCGTCGCGGCGACTGCTCGGCGTCTCGGCCCAGCACTACTCCTTCGTCGTCGACGCGTTCGTCCGCATGGTCAAGGCGACGGATGCCGCCGAGTACGAGTTCTCGCTCCGTGAGACACGAACGTTCGACATCATCGAAGACGTCCGGACGCTGCGCAGCGAGCTCGGCATCCTGTTCCGCAACGACTTCAACCGCAACGTGCTCGACAAGCTGCTGCGCGATTCGGGGCTGGTCTTTCACCCGCTCTTCGTCGCCGCGCCGCACATCTTCGTCTCGCGGCGGAACCCCCTGGCATCCCGGCCCCGGGCGACCCTCGCCGACCTCGCCGGCCTGCCCCGCCTCACGTTCGACCAGGGGGCGAACAACTCCTTCTATTTCGCCGAGGAGATCCTCTCGACCCTGTCGAGCCCCCGGGAGATCCGGGTGTCCGACCGCGCGACGATCTTCAACCTCATGATCGGCCTCGACGGCTACACCATCTCGACGGGAATCATCAGCGACGACCTCGATCCCGAGATCGTGGCGGTGCCGCTGGAGGTCGACGAGCGCATCGAGATCGGCTGGATCGGACGCAGCGCGATCCCGCTGACCGAGCAGGCTCAGCGCTACCTGGGGGAGGTGCGCGAGGTGGTCGCCGGGTTCGGGGTGGCGCTGCTCGGCTGAGGAGCGGGATGAGTCGTCGCTGTCGAGGACGGCGCCCGTCCCGCACCATGACGTACGGTGCGACGAACCACGGCTAGGTCGTCGGGGTCGAACGCCCTCCTGCATCGCGAGAAGATATCGCAACGAGACGGCTCGACAGAGTGCCAGGCGTGCACAACAGAGACCCAGCGGTGTTCAGGTCGAGATCGATCATCAGCGTGACCGGTCATCCGCCGGCGCGACGGCCGCGACGGACGCGCTCGACGGTCTCGCCCGCGGCGACACCCACGAGGAGCATCGCGCACGCGATCGACAAGCCGAGCGCATCGAAGACCGGGACGACGGATGCCGCACCTGCGAGCACGGCGAGAGCGAGGAGACCGAGAAGCTGAGGTCGTGACCAGCGGCCCTCGAGGACGCGACGGAACGCCACGGTGCCGCTGAGGAAGAGGACGGGCGCGCCCACGATCACGACCGTGGTCGAAAGACCGCGCTGGTCGGGAAGCGTGAGCATCTGTTTGTCGCCCACGCTCATCAGCACGATGCCCGCGATGATCAGAAGATGCACCCAGGTGTAGGCGGTGCGAGCGAGCCGGCCCGGCTCATCCGACGCCTCGATCGCTTCGGCGCCGACGCGCTCGCCGTGGTCGAAGTAGATCCACCAGGTGGCCGCCGCGGCGATGAAAGCCGTCACCATCGCGGCGATCGATGATGTGGACGACTCCTTCTCGACGAAAGCGAAGCCCGTGACGAGCAACCCCTCGCCCAGGGCGATGAGCACGAACAGCGCCGTGCGCTCGGCGATGTGGGGGCCGGACAGATCCCACGACTGCAGCATCACTCTGCCTCGGCCCGGGACAGGAAACCCCAGAATCGTACCGGCCAGTTCGACAGCGAGTGCCGCGGCCCACAGCGGCAACTGCCAGGTGAGGGGCAGCAGCGCGCCGACGATCCACAGGGCGCTGCTGGCGACCGTCCAGCCGAGCACGAGAGCGAAGTCGCGGGCGACCGCGCGGTCGTGGCGGATCGTCGCCCAGACGATGAACCCCGTGCGCCCCACCTGAAGGATGACGTAAGCGATTGCGAACGCCCACGCGCGGTCGCCGAAGGCCTCGGCGATCGAGACGCTCATCACGAGGGCGACGAAGGCCAGCACGATCACCGCCCCGCGGACGGGCAGCTTCATGGGGTCGAGCCAATTCGTCACCCAGGTGGTCGACACCCATGACCACCACAAGGCGCACACCATGACGGCGCCCTCCAAGGCCCCCAGTGGCGTGTGATTCTCGGAAATGTAGG
The DNA here is from genome assembly GCF_014192415.1 of Microbacterium proteolyticum. Taxonomy (GTDB): domain Bacteria; phylum Actinomycetota; class Actinomycetes; order Actinomycetales; family Microbacteriaceae; genus Microbacterium; species Microbacterium proteolyticum. Next base: position 278,250 of record NZ_JACHXY010000003.1, on the reverse strand, counting down.
CGGACAGCTGGGTCAACGCGAGGACGAAGACCAGGTCGAAGAACAGTTCGACGTACGTCACGCGATCCGCGCGCGCGGAGTCCGCGGGGCGCAGCACGTTCCGGGCCATCCCGAATGCCATGTCCACATCCTCGCACCGCCGCCCGAGTGACCCGCATTCGAGGGGGCCCTTGTTTCGTCCGTGTCTCGGATCGTGAGAGTCGGCTGCGAACGAAGGCCCGCTTCGAACGACACGATGGTCGTCGTCGAATTCGGGGGTGGGCGCGTGTTGTCTCTCAGAGCCGGTGGATGCCGGGCGTCGGCAGTCCACGGAGCGACGGCCGTCGACGCGGGAGCGCCGACGGCCGTCTAGGGGTGAGGTCGTTTGTTCAGGACTCGCGCGTGCGGCGGGGAACGATGCGCATGACGGCGGTGCCGGCGGCGATCAGGGCGAAGGCGGCGAGACCCAGCCACACCGAGTTGAATCCGGTCATGGCCAGTGCGCCGGCGCCGACGCCTGCGCCGGTGGACGATGCGATGTTGTTGTACATGGTGTTTCTCCGTTCACCAGTCGCGTCGACGTCGTGTCAACGCGTCCAGGTATGCCTTGGTGTGGACGATTTGCAGGAAGAGATCGATGACGAGTTCGTACATCAGGCCGGCGAGCACCATGTGCCGCCACCCGCGGTCGCGGACGGTGACGATGCGCTCGACGATGAAGATGACCGTCACGCCCAGCCAGAACGGCTGGACGGCGAAGTTGCCCCACCCGATCGCATAGACGATGGTGGCCAGGTAGACGTAGGTGATGACGCAGCCGATCATGGTGAGCAGCTGACGCCCCCAGTACGGCGCGGTGACCCGCGTCAGGCCGTACTGCACGCAGTTCTCGACCGCTCCGCGCTTCCACCGCAGACGCTGGTTCCACAGTTCGCGCCACGTCGGCATGACCTCCGTCACGAGGGTGCACCCGGCGGGGCTGAGCACGTCGTAGCCGAGGTGGCGGATGGCGAAGGTGAGCTCGTTGTCCTCGGTGAGCACCGACGTGTCGTAGACCCCGCCCCGACCGTCGCCCGCGGGGAGCTCGCCGGCGAGGCGCGCCTCTCCGATCCGGCGGAGCAGACCGACCTGCAGCACGGCGGCGGTTCCGGTGACCACGAGGCACTTGCCGCGCAGGCGCCGCACATCGCGGGCGTAGCGCGCATACTCGTTGCGCTGGAGGTGCCCGACGAAGCCACCGCCCTCGCTGCCGCGGAAGACACCGCCGACGGCGCCGATGCGCCCGCGGAGGTTCTTGCGCGCGATCTCGAGGAAGTCCGGGTCAAGGGCTGAGTCGGCGTCCTGCACGAGCACCACGTCGTCTTCCCGCAGGTAGGGGAGCGTCTCGGCCAGGAACTGATTGAGCGCTCCGGCCTTCTTGTGGGTGTTGCCGGTCGTGACGAAGACCTCGGCGCCGTGCGCCTGGGCGATCTCGACCGTGCGGTCGGTGCAGTTGTCGGCGATCACGACGATGTGATCCGGCGGGGACGTCTGGTTCTGCAGGCCCTGGATCGCTGCGGCGATGCCGGCTTCCTCATTGTGGGCGGGAAGAGCGGCGACAAGGCTCGCGGTGCGGGCGCCCGCGCGGCGACGGCGTGTCGGAGTTGCGGCCGGCGCCTCCGAGTCGATCGCAAGAGGCGTGCCGAGCGGGGACGCCGCGAAGACCGAGACATCGGCGGGTCGCTCCCTCGACGGGGATGTCACGAAGACCGAGACATCGGAGGGTCGCTCCCTCGGCGGGGATATCGCGAAGACCGAGACCTCGGCGGGCCGCTGTATGGTCGCGGAAGCCGCGTCGGAGCGGCGCGGGGTCGGCGCCGTCGGTCGATCGAGCCCGCTGACCGAGGGCGAGGTAGGGCGACGCCGGGTTCGCGATCTCCGTGTCGGAAGGACCTCGGGCGGAGCCTCCCACGACGCCCGACGCGGGAGGGGCGATGCGTGGCTGCGTGCGCGGCTTGTGGTGGTCGTCACCGGGATCCTTTTCGTCGTCGGTGCATGCAGAAATGCACCGGAGATGGGCTCGCCGGTGTGAGAACTCGCAGCCCCGCTGCCGCTGATGCGGTCTGTCGGATCGCAGTGGATCTCGGACAGCGTTGAACCTATGCGCATGAATACGAGATTTCGTCGACGGGGGCGCAAGAGAACCTCAAGATCGGCAGAAGGTGAGGAAAGGGCAGTTCGGGCCTTTTCTTGCGTCATTAATCAGCTTCTGCTCAGATTCATTGGAGGGCGATTCACAAGAAGGCCGCGCGTGACGGTCGTCTCCGTCGTCGTCAGGTGTTCGAGAGGCAGGACTCGTCATGCTCGGTCGTTTCCTTCTGGTGCCGCGTCAGGCGGGCGCCGCGCTGACCCTCCTCGCCCTCGTCGGGCTCGCCGCCGCACCGGGCAACGCCGTCGCGGCGGAGGGACCCACGGATGCCGCTCCGACGGCGGTCGTCGCCTCCGCCCCCGCCGATGCCCCGGGGTGGTCGACGCTCTTCCGGGACGACTTCGACGGGCCCGCCGGCACCGCGGTCGGTCCCCAGTGGGAGCACGAGGTGGGCACCTGGGGGACGGGCGCCATCGACCGCACCACCGCGTCGACGGCGAACGTCTTCCTCGACGGGGCTGGCGCGCTCGGCATTCGCGCCCTCGAGGATGCCTCCGGCGCATGGACCTCGGGCCGAATCATCACTGCCGACAAGTCGTTCTCGGCGCCGCCGGGCGGACGACTGCTCCTGACGGCATCCATTCGTCTGCCCGCCATCGCCGACCCGACCGGGTACTGGGCGGCCTTCTGGGCTCTCGGCCGCGATGCGAGCGGGCAGATCGACTGGCCGCGTACGGGCGAGATCGACATGCTCGAGGCGGTGAACGGCACACCGCAGCTCCTTCAGACGCTGCACTGCGACCTTCCTGACGGGGGTGCCTGCGACGAGCCCTACGGCATCACCAGCGGCCTGCAGGACTGCGCATCCTGCCTGACCGGGTTCCACAGCTACTCCACGCTGATCGATCGCACGGTGCCCGGCGCTGAACGCGTGGAGTTCTTCGTCGACGGGGTGAGCACGCACGTCGTCGAGGAAGCGGAGGTGGGCGAGAGTGCATGGGATGCCGCCATCCCGAACGACTTCTTCGTCATCCTCAACCTCGCGATCGGCGGCGGGCTGCCCAACGGCGTCTGCGGGTGCGACAGTGCGTCGGCGCCGAAGACCTCGGGGGGCACGATGTCGGTCGAGCACGTCGCGGTGTACCGGTCCGACCCTCCGGCGCCGTCGATCCCGACGATCGCGGGCACCGCCGCGGCGGGGGCGACCCTGGTGGCGGCGTCCGGACGCGAGGTGCCGGTGACGTACCAGTGGAGGGCGGACGGCACCGCGATCGCCGGCGCCACGGGTGCCTCGTTCGCCGTTCCGGGCACGGCAGTCGGCAAGCGCGTCTCCGTCACGGTCTCGGCCCCGGACGGATCGGATGCCGCGACTTCGCTGCCGACGGTCCCCGTGACCGCGGGCACGCTGGGCGCGGTCACTCCCGCCATCAGCGGCACCGCGAGGCTCGGGTCGACCCTGACCGCGTCGCCGGGCACGTGGACGCCCAGCCCGGTCACCCTAACGTACCGGTGGAAGGCGAACGGTGTCGACATCGCCGGTGCGACGGGTAGGACGTTGAAAGTCGCCACGACGCAGCTGGGCAAACGGATCACCGTCAGCGTCACCGGGAGTAAGGTCGGGTTCACCTCGGCGCAGCGCACGTCGGCGCCGACGGCGGTCGTCGTTCGTTAGGGGTCCCCGCTGTCGGCCCCGCCTCCGCGGCGAGTCGCGCCGGTCGCGCATTGTTCGCTCGAATTTCTTCCCGGGCGCGAACGGTTTTATGCCACTATGACGCAAGGTGCCCGATTGACCTGCCGAACGTCATGGCGAATCCGGCGCGGACATTCATTAGCCCTCTGTGAAAGGCGCGATCATCGTCACTTCTGGAATTCGCGGTACGTTCTTCGATTTCATCGACGACCCGTGGAAGCACGTGGGCAGAGAAGAGGATTCGGCTCGATTCCTCCGTGATGGTCTCCTCGTCATCGAAGACGGTGTGATCGTCGCCTTCGGCCCTTTCGATGAGGTGTCCCCCCTGCATCCCGACCTCGACATCACCGAGATCCGCGGGCGCATCATCACCCCGGGGTTCATCGACGGCCACGTGCATGTTCCGCAGACGCGGGCCCTGGGCGCCTTCGGTGAGCAGCTCCTGCCGTGGCTGCTCGACACCGTCTTCCCTGAGGAAGCTCGCTACAGCGACCGCGACTACGCGCGCGCCGGCTCGGACCGCTTCCTCGAGAACATGCTCGCCGCCGGGACGACGACGGTGCAGGCGTTCACCACGACCTCCACGGTCGCTGTCGAGGAGTTCTTCGAGGCCGCCGCGCGGCGCGACATGCTGGTGATCAGCGGGGTTACCGGCATCGATCAGTTCGCGCCCGAAGGGTCGACGAGCACGCCCGAGGAGTTCTACGCCGACAGCAAGGCGATGATCGCCAAATACCACGGCAAGGGTCGCAACCGTTACGCCATCACCCCGCGTTTCGCGCTCGGCGCGAGCGATGAATTGCTCAAAGCCTGTCAGCGCCTCAAGAAGGAGCATCCCGACCTCTGGGTGAACACCCACATCTCGGAGAACCCGCTCGAGATCTCCAATCTCCTCCTCGCGCATCCGGACTGCACCGACTATCTCGGTGTCTATGAGAAATACGAGCTGGTCGGGCCGAAGTTCTCCGGCGGGCACGCGGTCTGGCTGTCCGACAATGAGTTCGGGCGCCTGTCCGACAGCGGTGGTGCGGTGGTGTTCTGTCCGTGCTCGAACCTCTTCCTCGGTAGCGGCATCTTCCGGCTCGCGAAGGCGACCGACCCTGACAAGCGCGTCAAGATGTCGTTCGGCACCGATATGGGCGGCGGCAACCGGTTCAGCATGATCCACGTCCTCGACGAGGCGTACAAGGTCGGGATGCTGGGCAACACGCTGCTGGACGGTACGACGAACCGCATCACCCAGGACCTCGCGGCGGCCGAGCGCAGCAAGCTCTCGCCCTACCGGGCCTTCTGGTCGGTCACCCTGGGAGGCGCGGAAGGCCTGTACATCGACGACCAGGTCGGCAACTTCGAGGTCGGGAAGTCCGCGGACTTCGTGGCTCTCGACTGGAACGCCGGTCCGTCGGCGATGCCGTGGCACCAGTCCCTCTTCTTCGACGAAGCGGGCCCGACGACGATGGAAGAAGCCGCGCACGCGCTGTTCGCGGTGATGATGGTCGGCGACGACCGCAACGTCGACGAGACCTGGGTGTCCGGCGTACGTCTCTATAAGAAGGACTGACGGTGCAACGCCTCGCCGTCGCGGACGAACGGCCGACGTCGGGGGAAGTGTCGGGCGCCGACGACACGGCGGTCACCCTCGTCACCCACCGGAAGGTCGCCGCCCGCGACGTCGAGGCGTTCGAAGGGTGGCTGGAGCGATCGGGCCGCGCCCTCACCGGGACGCCGGGGTATCTCGGCAGCACCGTCATCTCGCCGAGCGAATCGAGGGACGACTGGACACTCGTCCAGCGCTTCACCGATGCCGCCGCCGCACGCGCATGGCTCGACGGCTCCGCACGGCGGGAACTCTACGAACAGATCGCCGACGTCGAGGTCATCGACGAAGAGGTGACGCTCTTCCGCGAGAACCCGTCGCCCGGCGACGAGGTCTCGGTGCTCATCTCGTCCACGGTTCCCCCGGCTCTTGAGGCGGACTATCTGGCGTGGCAGAAGCGCATCTCCGATGTCGAGGCGCAGTTCCGCGGCTTCCGGGGTCACCGGATCCAGCGTCCCGTTCCCGGTGTGCAGGACGAGTGGGTCGTCATCCTCACGTTCGACACGGCAGATAATCTCGCGACCTGGATCGACTCGCCGGAGCGCACGCGTCTCCTCGAAGAGGGGGAGCGGTTCAACGCCGACCTGTCGGTCGCCGCGTCGAGCTTCGGTTTCGACTTCTGGACGCCCGCGGGCGAGACCGCTCGCGAATCGGTGATGAAGAACAACCTGCTCGTGCTGGCGGCGTTGTACCCGATCGTGTTCGGGTGGAGCTACTTCGTCAGCACGCCCCTCTTCGACGGTCCGCACGCCATCCCGTTCTGGCTGTCGTTGTTCGTCGGCAACTTCGTCAGCACCCAGCTCCTCGGCTGGTTCGTGATGCCCCGCGTGTTCAAGATGTTCGCGTGGTGGCTGAAGCCGAAGCCGGGCTGGCGCGCCCAGGCTTTGGGTTTCGGCATCCTGATCGTCGTCTACGGGGCCTCGATGGCCCTCTACGCGTGGCTGCTGTCCCTGGCCGCGTAGCGGCTGGTCTCGCGCCGATCCCGGGAACTCGTGCTCGAGTGGGGGAGGTGGTGGGCACGGTAGGGCCAGCCTCTAAAAAATCAAGAGGGCTGCTCCCGCCTCTGGAAAAACTGCAGAAGTTGGCTGAACTCGCCGCGGTCGTGCCTGCAGATCCCGATACTGACCTGGACGAAACTGGTCGCTCGTGGCTGATCCGCCGCCGTCTGAGCGACGAGCAGGTTGCAGAGTTGGTAGAGTTGTACCGATGGGGTCTTGGCACGCCGGCCCTGTCCAAGCGGTTCGGCATCTCGAAGCCGAGTCTCCTCGAGCTGCTTCACGATCGTGACGTGCAGATGCGTCGTCAGCCACTGACCAAGACGCAACGGGCTCGCGCGGTGCAGCTCTATGAAGAGGGTTTCGCCATCAAACCGATTGCAGTCGAGCTTGGCTCCAGCTTCGGCGCCGTTCATCGTGTGCTGAAGGCGGAGGGCGTCAGGCTGCGTCCGCGTCCTGGTCGGTAGGGTCGGCTTCACCGGCTTCGTTGACCGCCCGCCGTCGATCAGTAATGCTTGCGAAGAGCCACGCCGTGGTGGCCGCGCTTGAATGACGTGTCAGGCGCTAGTGACCAAACCTAATCGTGTGGGACTGCTGCACGTCGACTTGGAGGCTGGCATGGGGCGAAGCAAAGCGAGAAAGCCGAAGCGCGCTCAAGCCAAGCCCGTGGCGCCCGAACTCGATGAACTTGCGCAAGCCTATTGTCGGTTCGACCCTGACCAGCTGTGGACCATGTTATTCGCGGCAGCCTCGTCCCCGTCTGCCCGTCATCGAACCACATCGATCGGCGCGGCGCTCGCTGCCAGCCTCAGCGCGACCTCCGTTTCCCCCGAGCGTTCAAGCGCGCCTCTCCCCGATGCGCAGGAGCTGATTGATACGGCGGCTCATTCCAAGGGCATCGGTGTCATGCACGAGGACTACGTCCCGACGGACACCACCAATGTTGCTACTGTCCGAGTTGATGACGAACTGCTTCGCTACGTGCCAGGTTTGGTCGAGAGGCCAATAGCCGACCTCTCACGGGCTCTGCGCCTGGCCGACGCGGTAGACGACCGACTTATGCGGCGGCACAAGTTCGGCATCGCCAACGTCGTCCGAGTAGCGCTCAGGTACGTGGACCACTGCCTGGACGCTCTGTTGCCGGAGTGGCAACCGGCTCCGGACATCGAACTTGGCGATGAAATCACCCTTCCTGCTAATGAGCTGGACGCCGCCGGCAGGCTCGTGTCCACGGACCCGCTTGAGTCGCTCCGACTCGACCAAGCCGACCTGCTCGCGCTTGAGTGGATGACCTCACCAGCGATCTCGGCGAAGTACGACCACGAGAGTCGCACGAGTCCCTTTGGACGAACTCTGCGTTATCGCCTTCCGACTGCTGACCCGCGCTACCGATGGTTGCCACCGACCTATGTCCCCGAAGTGCTTGCTCACGCGGTCGCGGATCTTGTTGAGGGCCTTAAACGTGATAACCATGCCAGGCGAGCGCTCCGGGCCTCCTGCATTGATGCGATCCGCGGCGCACTCTGGCGGTTCTCGGATGCATTGATCGAGGCACCGCCCAAGGTGCGCGATGAGACGCTTCCGCTGACTGGGAACGCAAGCCAGTGGCTCGTTCCTGTCGACGGACCCAATTTCATCGCGGTGTCGATCCTCTTCACAGAAGACCTTCCCAGAACAGGGCCGTCGTCACCAGCGTGCGTAACGCTCGCAGACCGCGTCCGGGACCATGCCCCCACCGACGGCCCGCTCTCGGCGCAGATCGCTGGCGGTGGCACCATCGAACTGCTCCCCGGTGCAAGCGTCGTACCGCTTGTCATCGTCGCAGGCACCTCCCATTTGATGGCTCCGCAGGTTCCAGGCCAAGCGACCCTCGCGTTGGAAGATCTCACCTGGATTGCGGAGACAGCGACGGCGAAAGACGACCTGTATCGATTCGTTCGTGACCTGAGCTCACCGGAGTTCCCGTCCAGCTTCGGCTGGGAAGCAATCAACTACTGGGAACCGTGGAGGACGAACGACAAAACATTCTTCAAGGGCGGGATCAGCCCAACACACATGTACTTCGAGGCGCACGCGGGAGATGCAGAGTGGGAGCGCGCGGTCGCTCTCTCGAGATTAGAAGTTGCGCTTCATGGAACGGGCCTACCGTCGCTGCGGCACGCGGAGATGGCCGAAATCTCATCCGGCAATGTCGCTTCCGTATCGTTTCTTGCCGCAGAGAGCGAATACGACTACCGACGGGGAACCCACCATGCCCCGGACCGCATCGGCTGGTCCCTGCCTCTGATCACGCCTCCGATCGCAATCGTTAGGTCCGACCCGGACTGGACAGACGAGCAGGAGTATCGGTTCCTGTTCGACGTCTGTGGAGGCCTCATCTTCGCGTTTGATGCAATCGGTGACTGGTGGCGGCAGGCCCACGAAGGCCTCGGAACCCGCGGATACCGACTCTGGCTCCGGGCAGTTGAGCGAGGCGATGAAGTGGTCGAGTTCTCATCGCTGCGGAGTCAAACCGAAGGTGCTCCGCGGGTCGCGCTCTGGAGTCTTGACGTGGAGAATTTCGTGCAGGAGGCGGACGGTAAGCTCTTCGCAGCCAATGCGCTTACAGCAGACGCCCTCGAACAGCTTCTTGTGTACGGCGGCGTCACTGAGAGCGTTGCGCAAGAGATCGGACGCGAATGGCTCACCTGCCGACCATTCCTCATACTCGAGACGAAGACCGCCCGAACCAAGCTCAACCACCTGCCTAGGCCGTGGCAGCTGAGCCCGTCTGACGAATCAGCGACAACTGCATCCTTCGCCCGTCGCCTTCACGCAACGGGCGTACAACCCGGCGCGTACGGTGGGTTCGAAGCCAATGCGCTAGTCAGAACACATCTCGCGCCCGCAGCTCTGGAGCACCTCAACGATCGAATCGCCATGCACGACGTCGATGTGATCGTCGCTACGGGGATGGAGCAACTTAATCGTGTGTATGACCACCTCCAAGATGAACAGGGCAACCTGACCCGCGTCGCCCAGAATCTCAGCACGGAGTGGGACCCAGTCGCCCGCATGGCCGAGCTCGCCAGCGAAACGCTCGAACTACGGCAGTGCAACGAGATCATCGTCGAAGCCGCATTGAGATTGGATTTGGGTGTCGGAGGGCAACAGCCTGTTACGGCTCACAGCTGGAGTGCGCTCCTAGCGGCCGCAGATGCATATCGCACGATGACGACGTTGAGCGAGCGGCTGCATCATCGGGTTGCTCCGGCGGTCATCGAGATCAGCTCGGCGTACGAGCTCACATTCAAGGATGACGAGCAGGTCACTGATGGCTCATGGGTGTTGGAAGGGGGCTCCCTCAACACGGCGGCAGCCGCTGTCCGCCTCGGCCCGGTACTCGATGACGACGAGGCAGGCACAGGAGCATTTGAGGATGCCGTTGACCCAGCGATGCTGGAATCCTTCGGCGCGTCCACTTCCGATCTCTTCGTAGTTTTGATGGCACTCGCTCAGTGGGATTCATTCGACGAGGGCAGAAGCATCACATTTGCCTCAGAGGACGAGGCTCTCAACTGGGTCTTTGAAGCAGCCGGTGATCCCAACGAAGAGCAGCGGTCGCGTCTCCGGCGCGCATTTCAAATGCTCACGGTGTCCGCAGACATCCTGCGATCCAGCAGTTGGGAGCCGTGGCAAACCCGCACCCGCAGGCATCGTCTCCTGGTCCAACCGCTTGTACGGCGTCCGGATGCCACGATCCTGATCGCTCCGCAATATCTCCTGATGACCCTGAGTGTCTACAACAATCACCTGACACAGGGCGTTCTTCCCTGGACCGGCGAGGTGCCGGACGATGTGTCGAGGGCCCTCGCTGAGAGACGATCGGCGAGGAACAAGACGTTCGAGCGGACACTTGAGCGGCAGCCACAAGAAGCCGGGTTCAAGACCATCGCGCGCGTGAAGCCTGGCGACCACGGTCGCCTTGGCGTCCCGGAGCTAACGACAGAAGTTGACCTCGTTTGCGGGCGTAGTGGCGATCCAAACATCTGGCTGATCGAGGCGAAGGACCCAGCATCCGTTTATGGCTTTGCGGAGACCGCGCGCCAGTTACGGACCTTCTACAGCGATTTGGAAAACAAGGGCAAGATCAAGCCTTGCTACGCCACTCAGCTCGCGCGCAAGGAATCCGAGTTGAAGCCCTACGTTGAAAATGTAGCGACGATGCTCGGCCTCGAGCCACTGCCGGAGCACGGCGCCCACGTGCTTCAGACGCGCTTCGTCACTCGCCATCTGACGCCAGCAGGCTACTGGATTTCGCGCCCGTATGAGGTGCTCACGGCGTCTCAGTTCGTTGTCGCTCTTACTGAATGCGGTGAGGTCATCGAGCAGGATATGGGAGACCTGACGTGAAATGAACCAACTAGGTGACCATCACCTGGGGGTCAAGGGGTCCCAGGCTCAAATCCTGTCATCGCGGCCAGAAAAACCCCGGTGGGCGTGAGGAACGAATTGGTGACAACTGATCGTTAGTGCCGGGAGGTGCTGGCGGGGAGGATGTCATCATGCCCGGTCCATATCCCCGAGAGTTCCGCGAGGACGTCATCGCGGTCGCGCGACGTCGTGAGAGCGGCGTCACCATCAAGCAGATCGCCGCGGATTTCGGTATCAGCGAGGCGACGCTGCAGAACTGGCTCCGCCAGGCCGATGTCGAGGACGGCAACCGCCCCGGTCAGACCGCTGCGGACGCGGCGGAAGCTCGTGAGTTGAAGAAACGGATTCGGTTGCTCGAGCAGGAGAACGAAGTTCTCCGCCGTGCGGCGGCGTATCTGTCGCAGGCGAATCTGAAACTCGGTGGCTCCCCAAAATGACGTACCCGCTCGTAGCTGAGCTCGCCGATGCGGGGATTCCCGTGACGGTGTCGTGCCGGGTTCTCAAGCTCGCTCGCCAGCCCTACTACCGGTGGCGGAACGATCCGGTGCGGGACGCGGACGTGCTCCGCGCGTATCGGATCAACGCGCTGCATGACGCGCACCACGACGACCCGACGTTCGGATACCGATACCTCGCTGACGAAGCTCGTCGGGCCGGGTGGCGGATGAGTCGACGGACGGCGTGGAAGCTGTGCTCGCAGGCCGGCATCCTCTCCTCCGCGCAGCGTCGCCGACGCGGGAAGGGCAAGAAGGCCGGCCCGCCGGTGTTCGACGACCACGTCCAGCGCGAGTTCCGCGCCGATGCACCGAACCGGGTCTGGCTCAGGGACATCACGGAGCATTGGACGAGCGAGGGCAAGCTCTACTGCTGCGCGATCAAAGACGTGTTCTCGAACCGGATCGTCGGATACTCAATCAGCGACCGGATGACCGCGAAGCTCGCCGTCGACGCCGTCCGCAACGCCATCGCACGCCGCGGTGAGGTCGCCGGCTGCATCCTGCATGCCGATAGGGGCAGCCAGTTTCGGAGCAGGGCGATGGCCCGTGAGCTGCGCCGTCACGACATGGTCGGATCGATGGGCAGAGTCGGCGCCGCCGGGGACAACGCGGCCATGGAGAGCTTCTGGTCACTGCTGCAGACGAACGTGCTCAACCAGCAGCGATGGGTGACGCGGCAGGAGCTGCGCCTGGCGATCGTGGTCTGGATCGAGCGGAAGTATCACCGACAGCGAGCCCAGGACACCCTCGGCGGGTTGACGCCCATCGAATTCGAAGCCAAGCTAACCGAGCCGCTCACACTCGCGGCCTAAACCGAACCTGTCACCAGTTCGTTCCTCACGCCCTTACATGGCCGATGCCATGGAGGCCGTCACGGACATCATGAACGAAGTCCAAGTCCGGCAGAGCGGCGAGGACATTAAGCAGAAGATGCTCCACAAGGCGATGAGCGGCGGGACCACCGGTCGGGCCAAGATCGGCTACCTCAACGTGCGCAGGGACTTCGACGGACGTCTGGTGAACACGATCGATATCGATCCTCAGCGGGCTCCGCTCATCCGGTGGGCCTTTGAGCAATACGCGACGGGGGAGTACAGCATGTCGGTTCTCCGCGAGCAGCTTGCAGAGCAAGGCCTGACGACTCGTCCGACGGCGAAGTGGAAGGAAGGTCCGCTCTCGCTGAACCAACTCAGCCTGCTTCTCCGCGACCCCTACTACCTCGGGATGGTGACCTACAAGGGCCAGGTGTTCGACGGGCGTCACGAAGCACTCGTCTCGGCGGAGACCTTCGAGCGCGTTCAGGAGGTGCTTGCTGCTCGCAGGAGGCCGACGCAGCGAGACCAAGTTCATGCACACTTTCTGCGGGGGCTGATGTGCTGCGATCGGTGTCGCGAAGCGGGGCGGGAGCACCGAATGATCTACACCGAGACGAACAACGGGAAGGGCGGCCTTTACGGATACTTCCTGTGTCGCGGCCGCCAGGACGCGACATGCGATCTTCCGCACCTTCCAGTCAAGGAAGTTGAGCGCGCCGTTGCTCGGGAAGTGCGCGGACTGAGGCTTGACCCGGGCTTTGCTGCCGAGATGAGGCGCCATGTGCATGACGCGCTCACCGTGCAGCAACAGGGGGAGCGAGAGGCCAGAGCTCGACTGGCAGCACAGCTGAAGAAGCTCGAAGTGCAGGAGTCGAATCTGCTCGATATCGCCGCAGATGGAGAGCTGGCCGCGGAAGCCGTCAAAGCCCGGCTGCGTGCCCTCGCCGTGCAGCGTCGGACCCTCATCGACAAGCTCGCGCGCTCCGATGAACAGGTCCAGCGGCACGCAGATCTAGTCCTGGCATACCTCGATCTGCTTGAGCGCCCGTACAGCTTCTACGTCTCCGCGTCCGAACCGATCAAACGGCGCATTCTTGAGGCCTTTTTTTCGGTCCTCTGGATCGATGATGAGTTCCACCAGGTGCGCGCTCAGGGCCAGGTGCACGAGCCCATCGCGTTGATCCAAGAAGCAGCTACCGCATGGGCGGCCACACACGCAAAGAGCGCCAGCGATTCCGCTGACGCCCTGGACTCCACCCCGAGCAACCTTTATCTCAAGGCAATTTGTTCGAGTAAGACAAGTCTGGTGGGCCCGGAGGGGCTCGAACCCTCGACCCGCGGATTAAAAGTCCGATGCTCTGCCAACTGAGCTACAGGCCCTGATGCCTCCAGCCTACCGGGAGCGGCGGCGCCCCCGTGCTCATCGCCGCGTGCGGGCGACGATCCAGAAGAGGTAGGCGCCTCCGACGACGCCGGTGAGCAGACCGACCGGGATCTGCAGGGGGGCGAGTGCGCGCTGGGCCACGACGTCGGCGATGACGAGGACCACTGCGCCGGTCAGTGCCGAGCCGAACAGCGGGATGCCGCTGGTGCCGAGCGTGCGGCGGGCAAGTTGCGGAGCCGCGAGCGCGATGAAGCCGATCGGGCCGGAAACCGCGGTGGCTGTTCCCGTCAGCAGCGCCGCCACCACGACCAGGAGCAGACGCACGCGGCCGGTGCGCACGCCGAGGGATCGCGCGGTGTCATCGCCGAGTTCGAGAGCACGGAAGTCGCGATGCACCAGGGCGAGGACCACGCTCAGGATGCCGAGGGCACCGAGCAGGAGAGCGACGTCGTCCATCGAGGTGGCGGCGAGACTCCCGTGCAACCACTGGTCGGCGTTCCGCGCGATCTCGACGGGCGCGCGTGTGAGCAGGTAGTCGTTGACCGCCGCGAGGAGCGTCGAGAGCGCGATGCCCGCGAGGATCGTGCGCTCGCGCGAGACGCCGACGCTGCGCGCGACGAGCATCACGACGACGACCGTGAGCAGCCCGCCGATCCACGCGCCCGCGGCGGGCGACGCGGCGGGGGCGATGACGATGAGACCGACGAGCGCGCCGGTGGCGGATCCGGCGGTGAACCCCACGATGTCGGGGCTGGCGAGCGGGTTTCGGGCGAGGGTCTGGAAGACGGCGCCGGCGAGCCCCAGGGCCGCACCGATCGACAGCGCCGCGACGACCCGCGGCACCCGCAGGCCCATCACCACGACGCTCGTGCGGCCGTCGGCATTCCCAGTGAGGGCGGATGCCACGTCGCCGAGCGACGCCTGGAACGACCCGGTCGTCACCCCGACGATGGCGGCGACGACCGCGACGGCGACGGTGACCGCGGTGACGATCGCGTACCGACGGTGTCGTGGGCCCACGGCCGGGTGCATCACGACGGCTTCCGCACGACGAGCCACAGCAGCAGGGGAGCTCCGACGAAGGCGGCGACGATGCCCGCCTCGACCTCGCCCGGAAGGGCGATGGTCCGACCGATCACGTCGCTGGCAAGGGTGAGCGCGGCGCCGGTCAGGGCGGCCAGGGGGAGCGAGGTACGCACGCCGCGGCCGACGACGCGGCGGACGAGGTGGGCGACGAGCAGTCCGATGAAGGCCAGGGGGCCGGCCGCCGATGTCGCGACCGCGCACAGCAGGGTGATGGCCGTGCCGGCCACGACGACGACGGCCGCGGGCGACACCCCGAGCGATCGAGACAGATCGGCGCCGAGTTGCAGCTGATCGAGCCCGCGGGCGACCGCCGCGGCCAGAACGACCCCCGCGATCGCGAAGGGCAGCAACTGGGCGGCGACGTCCGGGTCACGTCGCTCGAAGGAGCCGACCGCCCAGAAGCGGAACGACTCGAACGTGTCGTCGTCGGCGAGCGTGATGATGCGGACGACCGCGCCGAGGCAGGCGCTCAACGCGACCCCCGCCAGGACGAGGCCGATCGTGTCGCCGCGTCGCCCCGGCCGTGCGGCGGCGTTCACCAGGAGCGCGGCTCCCGCCGCTCCGGCGAATGCGAACCAGACGTATCCGGCGGCGGTGCCCACCCCGAAGAATGCGATTGCCACGACGACGCCTACTGCCGCCCCCGCGTTGACGCCCAGCAGTCCGGGGTCGGCGAGGGGGTTGCGGGCGACGGCCTGCATCAGCACTCCCGCGACCCCCAGGCACGATCCGGCCAGGAGCGCGGTGAGCGTGCGGGGGATGCGGAGTTCGAAGACGATGACGCCGACGGCATCCCGCCGGTCCGAGAACAGCGCGGACATGACGTCTACCGGTGAGAGCGCGCGTGACCCCACCGCGAGGCTCGCGACGACGAGCCCCAGCAAGACGACGAGTGCGACGAGGGTCAGTCCGGTCGCCCGCCGCTGCGCCCTCCGACGGCGCTGAAACAGATGTGCCGCGGTCGCCGGCTGAGCAGCGGCGGACAGATCGAGCACACAGGTAAGGATAACCTAAGTACGTGACCGACTTTCGTGCCCCGTCTCTTCTCCGCCGTTTTCGTCCGCTCGCCGCCGCGTTCGGAGCCGTAGCCGTCCTCGCGCTCAGCGGCTGTGCCGGCGCCGCTGCCCCGGCATCCACCGTCGACGCCGAAGCCGGCGCCACGGGGGAGTGGGTCGTGTCGCGCGACCTCGAACCCGGCATGGGCTCCACCGAGCCCGACGGCGTCTTCCCCCGCGAGGTGACGCACTTCGAAGGCGTGACCGAGGTCCCCACCCCGCCGTCCCGCATCGCCATCGTGTCCACCGGCCAGCTCGACGCGCTTCTCACGCTGGGCACGGTGCCCGCCGCCGCCACCCGCGCCGAGAACAGTGGACTCGTGCCGCAGTACCTGCTCGACGCCTTCCCCCAGGATGCCGCGGCGCTCGCCGCCATGACCGACATCGGCCAGCGCACCGAGCCCGACCTCGAGGCGATCGCCCAGGCCGCCCCCGACCTCATCCTGATCAACGCCACGCGCGGCGCGGAGCTCTACGACGCCCTGTCCGCGATCGCTCCGACCGTGGTCACCAAGGGCAATGGGGTGAACTGGAAGAGCGACTTCCTCCTCATCGCCGATGCGCTCGGCGACGAGGGTGCGGCTCGCGGGATTCTGGATTCGCTCCAGTCCGACAGTGCGGCGTTCGCCGCGACGCACCCCGCGGGTGAGCCGACGGTGTCGTTCCTGCAGTCGACGGGCGATCGCACGCGCATCATGGGCGTGCCCTCTTTCGCCGGCGGTCTCGCGGAAGACCTCGGGCTCGGTCGCCCGGCCTCCCAGCAGTTCGACGAGACCTCGCAGGAGGTCAGCGCAGAGCAGATCGACCTCGCCGACGCGGATCACGTGTTCTACGCCGGCACCGGACAGGGCGTGGCATTCATCGAGGAGGCGCCGTTGTGGCCCACGCTCGACGCCGTGGCGGGCGGACGCACGACGGCCGTGGACTTCGACCCGTGGTTCATGAACGCCGGACCCACCGCCGCTCGACTCGTTCAGGACGAGATCGTGCGCGTGGTCGGGGGGAACTGACCGGCGCGGCACCCGCACACGAAAAAGCGAGCGCCGGACCCCCTCGCCTGGGGTCCGGCGCTCGCCGTCAATCTCGGTCGATCATCGACCGAACGGATGCGTGAGGACTCACGCGTCCGAGGACTTACATCGGGGGCATCAGCACCGTGTCGATGAGGTACACCGTGGCGTTGGCCGTCTGGACGCCACCGCAGATGACGTTCGAGGTGCCGTTGACCGTGATCGAGTCGCCGGAGCCGGCAACCGTGACGTCCGCACCCTGGACCGTGGTGTGGGTGCCGTCGATCTCGTCGGGAGCGATCTGACCGGGGACCACGTGGTAGGTCAGGATCGAGGTCAGCAGGTCGGTGTCGGTCTTGAGCGTCTCGATGGTGGCCGAGTCGATCTTGGCGAACGCGTCGTCGACCGGAGCGAAGACGGTGAACTCGCTGCCGTTCAGGGTGTCGACCAGGTTCACGTTGGGGTTCAGCTGTCCGCTGACCGCCGCGGTGAGCGTGGTGAGGAGCGGGTTGTTCGAGGCGGCGACGGCGACCGGGTCAGCGGCCATGCCGGCGACCGAACCAGCGCCCGAGGGAACGGTCTCGGCGTAGCCGGCGCAACCGGGGCCGACGAGGTTGGCGGCCGGGTCCATCGCGGATGCCGAGGCCGACATCGAGGGCGATGCCTCCATCGAGGGGGCGGTGCTCTCTTCGGTGGTCGTGCCACCCGAGGTGGTGCCGCCCGAACATGCGGTGAGAGCGAAGGCCGAGCCCAGAACGAGGGCGAGACCGGCGACGACAGGCTTCTTCTTGGTGAGCATGACATTCCTCCGAAATCGTTCGGATCGCGTCTGCGACCCGTCAGGGACACCCCGGTGCGAGGGGCGGTTCGCCGTGGAGCGGCTTACACAGGGTCTTCGGGACCCCCCGGGGAATGGATTGCAGAATGTTTCGCTTCCGGTCGATTCTCGGCGTCGCGAAGCCAGAAAAGCCCAGGTCGAGCGGCTATAAATATTCTTCAGAATATTTCCGGGTCGGTGGGGAAACCTCCGACGTCGACGCCGAGATAACGGTTCGTGCAGACCTTTCGCGTGCTCGCGCGCGCGTACAGGAATCGTCCCGGCAGTACGGAATGATGGATGCCATGGTGATCGACGGTTTCGACCTGCCCGACGAGGGGCTCGAGAAGGTCGATCACATCGGCATCCTGCTGCTGCGCGTTGCGGACGGCGACCGTGGTGCTTTCGCCGAGGTGTACGACGCCCTCGCAGCCCGCGCCTTCGGTCTCATCCGGCGCGTCCTGGTCGATCGCTCCCAGAGCGAGGAGGTTCTGCAGGAGGTCTTCCTCGAGATCTGGCAATCCGCTGCGAAGTTCACTCCGAATAGAGGCCAAGGAAGATCGTGGATACTCACGATCGCGCACCGACGAGCGGTGGACCGCGTGCGGTCATCGCAGTCGAGCGTCGATCGGGATGTGCGCGCGGGCTTCCGGGATATGGATGTCGCTTATGACGACGTATCCGAGAAAGTAGAACTGAAGATGGAGGGGCGGCGCGTCGTCGATGCACTGGCGACGCTTCCCGAAGCTCAGAAGGAAGCACTCACGCTGGCCTATTTCGGTGGGTACAGCCAAAGTGAGATCGCGACCCTCGTCGGGGCGCCGCTCGGTACGGTCAAGACCAGGATGCGCGACGGTCTGTCGCGTCTGAGGATGGAGATGGGGGTGGACAAGTGAACGAGAGGGACTTCGCCGACCTCGCCGTCGGACACGCGTTGAATGCGCTATCCGAGGCAGATGAACGCGCGTACCAGGAGGCTCTCGCGGGCAATCCACAGTGGGACCATCACGTGCGCGGAGCGGTCGATACGGTCGCCGCCCTGAGTGCCTCCATCGAGCCGGTCGAGCCGCCGTCGGCCGTGCGCGCGTCGTTGCTCGCCCGCATCTCCGAACTCCCGCAGGAGTCAGCGGAACCGCGAGATGCGCGTACCTCCGCCGAAGAGGAAGATTTCGCCGCCGCGGGCATCGCCCCGGCGGCGATCGTGCGCGAGCCCGTCGCCCTCCGTTCGTCCGCCCGTACGGGATGGGGGACGAAGCGATGGTTCGCCCTCGCCGCGTCGTTCGCGGCCGTGCTGGTGCTCGGCTTCGGAGCGGTGACCGTCAGCCAGTTCTTCGCGCCTCCCGCAGCGGTCGTCGCCCTGCAGCAGATCGAGGACGCCCCTGACGCACAGTCGGCGTCGGCGACGATGGCCGATGGAACCGTCGCGACGGCCCACTGGTCACCGTCGACGGGTCAGAGTGTGCTGGTGGCCGACGGTATGCCGGAGCTCGCTGACGGTACGACGTACGAACTCTGGTTCGTGCGCGGTGAGACCCCCATCGCTGCGGGCATCTTCCAGCCGGATGCCGACGGCAAGGCCACCGCGGTCCTGCAGGGCGAGATGCAGGTCGGTGACGTGATCGCGGTCACGATCGAGCCGGCGGGCGGGTCGCCCGACGGCACGCCGAGCACCGACCCGGTCGTCGCCGTCGCCACGGCCTGACGCGGCCGCTCGACGTGGGCCCCTCCGGGGGAGTGGTCCCGACCCCCTGGCGGTGGGAGACCGCCTAGCCTGGATGAATGAGCGATTCCTCACGCGAGTTCCACAAGCCCGTGCGGCGACCCGCCGAACTCTTCGATCGTCTCTTCGCGGCGGACGACCCCGCCGAAGTCTCGCGGGTGGCCCACAGCACCGCCTCCGCACTTCTCTCACGCGTTCGCGCTGATCCCTCGGTCGACGTCGTCGAGCGCCTCGTCGCCTTCACCGACGACCACGGCATCGACGACATCGCGGAGTTGTGGTCGCGTTCGCCCGCCCGTTCTCTCCCGGGCGCGCTCTGGCGGCTGTACCTGCTGCAGCTCATGATCCATGACGACGCGGCGACCGCGGCGCTGCTGTACGAGCGCGGCCGGGTCGAGATCGCGACAGTGGATGCCGTCGTGGCGGGCGCTCCGGCACCTGCGGGGCCCGAGGAGCTGGTGCGCCTCATCGACACGATCCTGCGGGGATTGTTCGAGGGCGACTTCGCCGTGGCACTCGATCGTGCGGCCGCCTTCTGCCGCGTGCAGGCGGCGGGTTCCGCCCATCTCGCGGACGACTACGACAACACCGAGGCGGAGCGCGCGAGCGCGCTGACGACGCGGGCCCTGCGCCTGGCGACCTACGCTGAAGACCTGTCGGCGTGCGCGGCTCTGTGGCGACGCGACGCGCTGACCTGAGGTGGCGAGGGGTCTCGGGAGGGAAGACCCAGAGCACCGGATGACGGCGGCTCCCGGTCCGATCGACCAGCCCAGAGATCCAGCGCGCGACTCGCACAGCGAGGACTGAAGAAGTGGGTGCCGGACCGCAGAACGCCTCTCGGCGCATGGCCGCTCAGAGCGGCAAAAGATGGAGCCCGGGGTTACTGCGGCCCGGCTAGGAAAGTGTAACAAGCGCAGGCGCGAGTCATTCCCTCTCGCGGCCCCGTTGACAAGCGCCGGGCGTGTCGGGGCTGCCGCGTAGGCTCGCTGCATGGCTTGGCGCTTCGCTCTCCGCATCGACCCCGTGGCATCCGTCGAACGAAGGGAGTCCTTCGCCGACACCTTCCGCGTGATCGACCCGTTCGCTCCCGCTCTCCCCGTCGGTGAGCTGAGCGCCCAACGCGGTGACGGCATCTTCGAGTCGCTCGGCGTCGTCGACGCCCACCCGCAAGAGGTCGAGCCGCATCTGGAGCGCCTCGCCCATTCGGCCCAGCTGTGCGATCTGCCCGTGCCGAATCTCGCGCAATGGCGAGAGGCGATCGTGATGGTGGCCCGTGAGGCTGGCCGGGGCGAGAACGTGATGAAGCTCCTGCTCAGCCGGGGCGTCGAGGGGACCGACGCGCCGACCGCGTGGATCACCCTCGCCGATGCGCCCGACAACGCGGCGGCGCGCACCGACGGTGTCCGCGTGGCGACTCTCGACCGCGGCTACGCCCTCGACGTGCCCGCTCGCGCTCCGTGGCTGCTGCTCGGGGCCAAGACGCTGTCGTACGCGACGAACATGGCCGCCATCCGCGAGGCCAAGCGCCGCGGGGCCGATGACGCGGTCTTCGTCAGCAGTGACGGCTTCGTGCTCGAGGCGCCCACGGCATCCGTCGTCCTGCGCGTGGGGGAGCGCTTCGTCACGCCCGCGCCGAGCGTCGGCATCCTGCACGGAACCACGCAGCTGAGCGTGTTCGCGCACCTCGAACAGCGGGGTTTCGCCGCGGACTACGCCACGATCTCGGTTGCCCAGCTGGCGGGGGCGGATGCCGCGTGGCTGCTGTCGAGCGTGCGTCTCGCTGCCCCGGTCTGCGCGGTCGACGGGCAAGTCCTCCCGGTCGACCGGACCCTCACCGACGAGCTCAACGCCTACCTGCTGAGCCCTCGCGACTGACCCGGTGCGCTCGCTGCCCCCGGGCAGGGGCGCGCGCGTGAGGCGACGCCGGGGGCGGCGCTCCCGGACGCGGCGCATCCGGACGCGGCGCGGGCGTCCGGCATCCGGAAACGACGAAAGCCCTGCCGGAGCAGGGCTTTCGCGGAATGGACGCTTATCCGAAGCGACCCGAGACGTAGTCCTCCGTGGCCTGCACCGACGGCGTGGTGAAGATCGTGGAGGTGTCGTTGTACTCGATGAGCTTTCCGGGCTTGCCGGTGCCGGCGATGTTGAAGAACGCCGTCTTGTCGCTGACGCGCGATGCCTGCTGCATGTTGTGCGTGACGATGACGACGGTGTACTCGCTCTTCAGCTCGCCGATGAGCTCCTCGATCGCGTAGGTCGAGATGGGGTCGAGCGCCGAGCAGGGCTCGTCCATCAGGATCACGTCGGGCGAGACGGCGATCGCGCGGGCGATGCACAAGCGCTGCTGCTGACCGCCCGACAGGCCCGAACCGGGCTTGTCGAGGCGGTCCTTGACCTCGTTCCACAGGTTGGCGCCCTTGAGCGACTTCTCGACCAGCGCGTCGGCGTCGGACTTGGCGATGCGTCGGTTGTTGAGCTTGACGCCCGCCAGCACGTTCTCGCGGATCGACATCGTCGGGAACGGGTTCGGGCGCTGGAACACCATGCCCACCTGGCGGCGCACCAGCACGGGGTCGACGCCCGAACCGTACAGGTCGTCGCCGTCGAGCAGCACGGAGCCCTCGACGCGCGCGCCGGGGATGACCTCGTGCATGCGGTTCAGGGTGCGCAGGAAGGTCGACTTGCCACAGCCCGAGGGGCCGATGAAGGCGGTGACGGTGCGAGGCTCGATATCGAGGGACACGCCCTCGACAGCGAGGAAGTCGCCGTAGTAGACGTTCAGGTCGTTTACTTCGATGCTTTTGGACACGATTCCTCGGGTGATTTCTGGTCGGGTCGACGTGCCGCGTTCAGCGGCCGAGCTTGGGGGAGAAGAACTTCGCCACGGCGCGCGCGACGAGGTTCAGCACCATGACGATGACGATGAGCACCAGGGCCGCACCCCAGGCACGGTCGATGAAGGCCGTCGCGGGAATGCCCTGGTTCATGTACTGGGAGTAGGCGAACACCGGCAGCGTCATCATGCGGCCGTTGAACAGGTCGTAGTTCACCGAGGTGGCCACGCCCGCCGTGAGCAGCAGGGGCGCCGTCTCGCCGATGACGCGCGAGATCGAGAGCATGACACCGGTGGTGATGCCGGCCACGGCCGTCGGCAGGACGACCTTGCTGATGGTGAGCCACTTGGGCACGCCGAGCGCGTACGACGCCTCACGGAGCTCGTTGGGGACGAGTCGCAGCATCTCTTCCGTCGAGCGCACGACGACGGGGATCATCAGCACCGCCAGAGCGATCGCGCCCATGATGCCCATGCGGATTCCGGGGCCGAGGAAGAGCGCGAAGAGGGCGTAGGCGAACAGTCCCGCGACGATGGACGGGATGCCCGTCATGACGTCGACGAGGAAGGTGATCGCGTGCGCGAGACGCTTTCCGGCGCCGTACTCGATCAGGTAGATGGCGGTGAAGATGCCGATCGGGATCGAGATCACGGCGGCGGCCAGCGTAATCAGCACGGTGCCGATGATCGCGTGGAGGGCGCCTCCGCCCTCGCCGACGACGTTGCGCATCGACGAGTTGAAGAACTCGGCGCTGATGCCGCTCACGCCGTTGGTGACGACCGTGACTCCCACGGAGACCAGCGGAACCATGGCGATGCCGAAGGCGATGACCACGACGCCCGTCACCAGGCGGTCGACGCCCTTGCGTCGTCCCTCGATGATCGTGGAGGCGGTGGTGATCAGGATCAGGTACAGGACGGCCGCGACGACCGCCCACCCCGCGATGTTGAACGGAGCGTCCGAGGCGAGGGAGACGATGCCCAGGAGCAGGGCCGAGAGGCCCGCGCTGCCGGCGAGGGTCACCCACGGAGCCCACGAGGGGAGGCGACCGCTGGTGAGGCTGTTGGTCGATCGCGTGGGTGTCGCGGTCGCCGGGGTGCGCGGCGCAGTGGACGTGGCGGTCATGTCAGTTCGCTCCCGAGAATTCCTTGCGGCGGCTGACGATGTAGCGCGCCAGCGCATTGACCGCGAAGGTGACGATGAAGAGCACGAGACCCGTTGCGATGAGCACGTTGACGTTGAAGCCGTAGGCCTCGGGGAACGTCAGGGCGATGTTGGCGGGGATGGTGCTGGGGTTCTCGGACGTGAACAGCTGGAGCGTGATGACTCCGGATGCCGAGAGGACGAGCGCGACGGCCATGGTCTCGCCGAGGGCGCGGCCGAGACCGAGCATCGACGCCGACACGATGCCGCTGCGACCGAACGGGAAGACGGCCATGCGGATCATCTCCCAGCGCGTCGCGCCGAGGGCGAGTGCCGCCTCTTCGTGGAGGACGGGCGTCTGCAGGAAGATCTCGCGGCAGATGGCGGTGATGATCGGGGTGATCATCACCGCGAGGACGACGGCGGCGGTCAGGATCGTGCGGCCGGTGGCCGAGACCGTTCCGGAGAACAACGGGAACCAGCCCGCGTTGGTGTTGAGCCAGGCGTAGACCGGCTGGATGGCCGGGGCGAGCACCAGGATGCCCCAGAGGCCGAAGACCACGGAGGGGACGGCCGCCAGCAGGTCGACGACGTATCCGAGGCCCTGTGCCAGGCGGCGGGGCGCGTAGTGCGAGATGAAGAGTGCCACGCCCACCGACAGGGGCACGGCCATGATGAGCGCGAGGATGGACGCCCAGATCGTGCCGAAGGCGAGGGGGCCCACGTACGACCAGAAGTCGCTGCTCAGGATCGAGGCGTTCTCGCTGGTGGCGGTGAATCCGGGGATCGACTGGGCGACGAGGAAGATCGTCACCGCGGCGAGTGTGACGAGGATCATGGAGCCGGCGAAGAGGGCGGTGCCCGAGAAGACGCGGTCTCCTGGGCGTTGCTTCGGCTTCTGTGGCGCCGGAGCCGTGGTGGTGGTCATGTCGTCCTGTCTCGGGTCTAGAACGGGCGAGAACCCGGCCCGGAGCGTTCGTGTGCTCCGGGCCGGGTCTCAGGGGGTCTTACTGCGTGACGATCAGGTCGATCGCCGAGTTGACGCGCTCGCGGAGCGAGTCGCTGATGGGGGCGCTACCCGCGGCGTCGGCGGCGGCGGTCTGACCCTCTTCGCTCGCGACGTACTCGAGGAAGGACTTCACGATCGAGGCCGTGTTGTTGTCGCTGTACTGCTCGCACGCGATCATGTAGCTGATCAGGACGATGGGGTAGACACCGGCCTCCTGCGAGGTGCGCTCGAGCTCGATGGCGAGGTCGCCGTCGGCGCGGCCCTCGACGAACGGCGACTCGTCGACGATCGCGGCAGCGGCCTCGGGCGAGTACGAGACGAAGTCGTCGCCGACCTTGATGGCGACGGTCGACAGGCCCTCCTGAGCGGCACGCGACGCGTCGGCGTAGCCGATCGTTCCGTTGGCGCCCGACACGGCCGAGACGACGCCCGAGGTGCCGTTGGCGGCCTCACCGGAGGTGAGCGGCCACTCGCCGTCGGGCTCCGACGTCCAGACGCTGGGAGCGGCCTGGTAGAGGTAGTCGGTGAAGTTCTCGGTGGTGCCCGAGTCGTCCTGACGGTGGACCGGGGTCACGGCCAGGGAAGGGAGCGTGACGCCCGGGTTGAGGGCGGCGATGGCCGGGTCGTTCCAGTTCGTGATGGTGCCCGTGAACAGGCCCGCGACGGTCGCGGCGTCGAGGTTGAGCGAGTCGACGCCCTCGAGGTTGAAGATGACCGCGATCGGGGAGATGTAGGTGGGGAGCTCGATGATGCCCGAGCCGTCGGCGCAGGCGCCGAAACCACCGGCGGCGATCTCGTCGTCCTTGAACGCGCGGTCCGAACCGATGAAGGGGAAGGCCCCGGCCTGGAACGACTCGCGGCCGGCACCCGATCCAGCGGGGTCGTAGGTGATGGTGACACCCTGGTTGGCCGTCTGGAATCCGGCGGTCCACGCCTGGACGGCGACCTCCTGCGACGACGCGCCACCGCTGGCGACCTCGCCCGAGAGGTTCGAGCCGGTGTCGCTGCTGCTGCCGCCGGTGCTGGCGCCGCCTTCGTTCGCGGCGCAGCCGGCGAGGGCGAGTGCTGCGACGGCGGTGAGCGCGCCGAGCTGAGCGAAGCGAGTGATCTTCACGATGAAAGTCCTTCGGGATATCGGGAGCTGTGAGGTGAGCCCCGTGGGGACTCGCCGGGAACGCTAAACAGCGATCCTTAAGAGGATGCGCCCCTCGGGTGAACGGGCGGTGAACCAGCCCAGCCATTCCGGGGTGTTCTCCTCAGCGCTGTACTGTTCATCCCCGTGACGACCCCCGTGCCCGAGCCCCAGGCTGCCCTCGATCGGACCGGTGCCGCGCCGCCTCCGCGCACCCTCATCGACCTCCTCGCCGACGTCGCCGCGCGGCATCCGGAGGCCTCGGCCATCGACGATGGCTCGGGTGCCCTCAGCTACCGCGAGCTCCTGGCGCGGGTGTGGCGGACGGCGGCGGCCCTGCACGAGGCGGGCGTCCGCCGTGGAGACCGGGTCGGCGTGCGCATGCCCTCGGGCTCGAAAGAGCTGTACGTGTCGATCCTGGCCGTGATGGCGGCCGGTGCCGCCTACGTCCCCGTCGATGCCGACGATCCCGACGACCGTGCCCGCCTCGTGTTCGGGGAGGCGGGCGTTCGCGGCATCGTCGCGGGGGAGGGGGAGTTCATCGCGCAGGATACCGACCTGGTGCGGCTGTACGACGGCGACGCACCCCACCCGAGCACCAACGCGGTGCCCATCGTCGCCCCGCCCACCGTCGACGACGACGCCTGGATCATCTTCACCTCCGGCTCCACCGGCGTCCCCAAGGGCGTCGCCGTCTCGCATCGTTCGGCCGCGGCGTTCGTGGAGGCCGAGGCCCGCATCTTCCTGCAGCAGGAGCCTCTCGGCCCCGGCGACCGCGTGCTCGCGGGTCTGTCGGTGGCGTTCGATGCCTCGTGCGAGGAGATGTGGCTCGCGTGGGGTCACGGGGCGTGCCTCGTGCCGGCGCCGCGGTCGCTCGTGCGCTCCGGCGAAGATCTGGCACCCTGGCTGCTGCGCCAGGGCATCACGGTGGTGTCGACCGTGCCGACGCTGGCGGCGATGTGGCCGGCGGACTCGATCGAGAACGTGCGGCTGCTGATCTTCGGCGGCGAGGCGTGCCCGCCCGAACTCGCCGCGCGGCTCGTCGCCGAGGGGCGCGAGGTGTGGAACACGTACGGCCCCACCGAGGCCACGGTCGTCGCCTGCGCCGCCCCGCTCGACGGTTCCCTGCCCGTGCGCATCGGCCTCCCCCTCGACGGGTGGGCGCTCGCCGTCGTCGACGCCGAGGGGCTCCCGGTCGCCGAGGGCCAGGTGGGCGAGCTGATCATCGGCGGCGTCGGCCTCGCGCGGTACCTGGACCCGGCGAAGGACGCCGAGAAGTACGCTCCCATGCCGACCCTCGGCTGGGACCGCGCCTACCGCTCCGGCGACCTCGTGCGCTTCGAGCCCGAGGGACTCGTGTTCCAGGGGCGCGCCGACGACCAGGTCAAGGTCGGCGGGCGACGTATCGAGCTCGGCGAGGTCGAATCGGCCTTGCAGGATCTCTCGGGGGTCAGCGCGGCCACCGTCGCCGTCCGCACCACCGAGGCCGGCGTGCCGGTGCTGGTGGGCTACCTCGTGATGGACGAGGGAGTGGAGCTCGACCGCGGGGCCGCCCGTGCGGCGCTCGCCGAGCGGCTCCCCGCGGCGACCATCCCCCTCCTCGGCGTCGTCGACGCCCTGCCCGTGCGTACCTCGGGCAAGGTCGACCGCGCCGCGCTGCCGTGGCCGCTACCGGGCGTCGACGCCCCCGCCGCCACCGACTTCACCGCCGACGAGAGCTGGCTCGCCGAACAGTGGCAGGCGGTGCTGGGTCTTCCCGTGACCGAGCGGAAGACAGACTTCTTCGACCTCGGCGGGGGCTCGCTCGCCGCCGCGCAGCTCGTCTCGCGCATCCGCACGCGGGTGCCGGAGTTCTCGGTGGCCGACATCTACGACGTGCCGCGCCTGGGTGCGATGGCCAAGGCGCTCGGTCCGCAGCTCGCCGACGAGGCGCCCGCGAAGTTCCACCGTGCGGCGCCCACGCCCCGTTCGACGCAATGGGCGCAGACGCTCCTCGGCGCGCCCCTGTTCATCCTCTCCGGGGTGCGCTGGCTGCTCTACCTGCTGACCGCCTCCGCGATCCTGCAACTCGTCCCGGGTTTCGACGTGCTGCCGAGCGTGCCCTGGCCCGTGCTCGGCGTCGGCCTGCTGGTGTTCGCGACCCCGTTCGGGCGCATGGTGATCGCCGTGGCATCCGCTCGTCTTCTGCTGGCGGATGTTCGTCCGGGCGACTACCCCCGCGGGGGATGGGTGCACATCCGGCTCTGGCTGGCCGAGCAGATCGCCGATCAGGTGGATGCCGTGGGCCTGGCCGGAGCCCCGTGGGTGTCGTATTACGCCCGGGCGCTGGGCGCGCGGATCGGTCGCAACGTCGACCTGCACGCCCTGCCGCCGGTCACCGGCATGCTCGAAGTCGGCGACGGTGCATCGATCGAGCCGGAAGTCGATCTGACGGGGTACTGGATCGACGGTGACCTCGTGCGCATCGGCGAGGTGCGGATCGGAGCGGATGCCACGGTGGGTGCGCGTTCGACCCTCGCGCCCGGCACCCGTATCGGCCGTCGTGCCGAGATCGCCCCCGGCTCGGCGGTCTTCGGCCGTGTCAAGGCCGATCAGTCGTGGGCGGGCTCGCCCGCCGTCCGCGTGGGGGGCACCGCGAAGGGGTGGCCGAGTGAGCGTCCGCCGGCGCCGACGCGCTGGTTGTGGGCCTACGCCGCGTCCGCGGTCGCGCTCGCCCTTCTGCCGCTGGCGGCATTCGCCGTGGGTGGACTCGTCGTGGCCCAGGGCCTGCGCGGCGCCGACTCGCTCGCCGAGGCTGCGGGCCGGGCCTTCGTCTGGCTCGTTCCGGGCGTCGCCGTCACGGGCCTGGTCTTCGCGGCATCCGTCGTCCTGCTCGTGCGGCTCCTCTCGATCGGTCTGTCCGAGGGCACTCATCCGGTGCGCAGCCGCGTCGCCTGGCAGGCGTGGACCATCGAACGACTCCTGGATGCCGCCCGCACGATCCTGTTCCCGCTCTACTCGTCGCTGTTCACCCCCGTGTGGCTGCGGATGCTGGGCGCGCGCGTCGGCCGTGACGTCGAGGCATCCACCGTCCTGCTCATCCCCTCGATGGCGCGGATCGAAGACGGGGCGTTCCTCGCCGACGACACCATGGTCGCCTCTTACGAGCTACGCGCCGGATGGCTGCGGATCGGTCCGGTGCGCATCGGCAAGCGCGCGTTCCTCGGCAACTCCGGCATGGCCGCCCCCGGCCACCGCGTTCCGCGGGACGGGCTCGTCGCCGTGCTGTCGGCCGCTCCGCTGAAGGCCAAAGCGGGGTCGTCGTGGCTCGGTTCGCCGGCGGTGCGCCTGCGACGGTTGTCGGCCGGGGTCGACGATTCCCGTACGTACAACCCCGGACCGGGTCTGCGTTTGGCTCGCACCCTGTGGGAGCTGTGCCGTTTCGTGCCGGTCGTGGTGACGTGCGGCATCGGACTGGGCGTGCTGTTCACGCTCGCGACGCTGTGGGAGGCGACCGGACCCGTCTGGACACTGCTGCTGTCGGGCCTCGTGCTGCTGGCGGCCGGTGCGGTCGCCGCCGGGGTGTCGACCGCGGCGAAGTGGGCCATCGTCGGCGTCATCCGCGCGGGAGAGCAGCCGCTGTGGTCGAGCTTCGTGTGGCGTACCGAGGTGTCGGACACGTTCACCGAGATGGTCGCGGCACCCTGGTTCGCCCGGGCGGCGTCGGGGACGCCGGCGCTCGCCGTGTGGCTGCGAACGCTCGGAGCGAAGATCGGGCGGGGCGTGTGGTGCGACAGCTACTGGCTGCCCGAACCCGACCTGGTCACGTTGGGCGATGCGTCAACCGTCAACCGCGGATGCGTCGTTCAGACGCATCTGTTCCATGATCGAATCATGAGCATGGACACCGTCGAGCTGGAACCCGGGGCGACCCTGGGCCCGCACAGCGTGGTGCTGCCGGCATCCACGCTCGGGGCGCACGCCACCGTGGGTCCCGCCTCGCTCGTCATGCGCGGCGAGACCGTCCCGGTCGGTTCGCGCTGGAGCGGCAACCCCATCGGACCCTGGCGTGCGGTGAAGGTGCGCGCCTACCAGTCGACGACGTGAGCACGACCGACCCCTACGCCCCGCAGAGCGGTGACGCGTCGTACGATGTGCGGTCCTACGACCTCGCCCTCGGCTATCGCGTGCGTACCAACCGGCTCGAGGGGACGGCGACCATCGTGGCCGTCGCGCGTGCGCCGCTGACCTCGTTCGCGCTCGACCTCGTGGGGCTGCGCACGTCGCGCGTCCGCGTCGACGGGGAGGTGGCCCGATTCGCCGCCGGTCCGCGCGTGGTGCGCGTGACGCCCCCGCAGCCGCTCGCCGAGGGCGCGGTCTTCGAGGTCGAGGTGGTGTACGCGGGCGCCCCGGCCCCGCGGCGCTCGCGCTGGGGCGCCGTCGGGTGGGAGGAACTCACCGACGGCGCGCTCGTGGCGGGCCAACCCATCGGGGCGCCGACCTGGTTCCCGTGCAACGACCGTCCCGACGATCGTGCGCGCATGCGCATGGAGATCACCGTCGACGACGGCTACACGGTGGCGGCGACGGGGGTCGCAGGTCCCACGACCCGGCGTGGGGGACGCGTGACGTCGACGTTCACCTCCGACGTGCCCACCGCGACGTACCTCGCGGCCGTCCACGTGGGCCGCTACCGCACCCGCCCGCTCGTCGGTGGGGGAGTGGATGTCGTCCCGCCGGTCAGCGTCACCGCGCCCCCGTCACTGAACGCGGCGGTCGATCGCGCCTTCGCGGCAGTGCCCGAGATGCTCCGTGTGTTCGACCGGCTCTTCGGGCCCTATCCGCAGGACACCTGCTCGTTGGTCGTCACGGCCGACGAGCTCGAGATCCCGCTCGAGGCGCAGGGTCTCGCCGTCTTCGGCATGAACCATCTCGTACCGGCAGCTCAGCGTCTGGTGGCGCACGAGCTGGCACACCAGTGGTTCGGGAACAGCGTCGGCATCGCGCGCTGGCGCGACATCTGGCTCAACGAGGGCTTCGCCTGTTACGCCGAGTGGCTGTGGTCGGATGCCTCGGGCGGCACCCCCGTCGAGACGTGTGTCGCCGAGCACTACGCGCGCCTCGCCGCCAAGCCCCGCGATCTGCTCCTGGCCGACCCCGGCCCCGACGACATGTTCGACGATCGCGTCTACAAGCGCGGAGCACTGACCCTGCACGCTCTTCGCCGGACGCTCGGAGACCAGGCGTTCTTCGACCTGGTGCGGGGTTGGACGGCGCAGCACCGGCACGCACTCGTCACGACCGAGGATTTCCGCGCCGCGGTCGAGCGCGCCGGCGGACCGGATGCCGTGGCGGTGCTGTCGCGCTGGATCGACGCCGAGGCTCTGCCGCCGCGCCCCTGACACTTACGGGGTCCGGGGCGGGTCACCCGCTTCAACCGCGCCGGTCAGGAGTTACGCGCGCGGCGGTGGGCCTCGGCGGGCGCGTCGACAGCGACCGCCGCCACCACACCCTCGGGGCCGTCGAGGTCCCACCCACGCCATTCGGTCGTCGAGTGCCGGCCGTCCGGACGGTCGATGATCCTCGCGCACCACCCATCCGTGCTCTCGTGTACGGAGACGCGAGCCGGGTCGACGGCCAGACCCCGCCCGTCGGCCTTCAGCACCGCTTCCGCACGCGCCCAGGCTCGCGCATCCGCCGCACCGGGGAGGACGCGATCGAGTCCCGCGGCATCCGCCGGCGCTGCGTCGACGCCGATGCGCGCGTGCTCCCGTGTCACCGCGACGACGGCCCACCCGGGGACGTACGACACCGACACCGCGGCATCCGCCGCCTCGGCATCCTCGCCTTCCACCCGAATCCGACCGTGGTCACCGCCGCACAGCGGGCATCGGGAGACGAACCCCGCACCGGGGAGCATCTCCGCGAGGAGCGCCCGCGACGTGTCTCGCCGCGACGAGCGCGCGGGAACCGCCCGCCACGCGATGCGAATGCCCGGCGGGAGGGTCACGCCCGCGGTTCGTGCGTCTCGATCGCCACGATGCCCGCACCCGGATGCTCGACCGGTACGTGGGCGACCGAGAACGCGCCCGGCTCGAGGGTGGACGCGCTGCCGAGGTAGGAGCCGCTCATCGTGCCGGTCGCAAGGGCGAGCTCGTGCAGAAGGGCGGGCAGAACGGGGCCGTGACTGGTGAGAACCACGGGTTTGCGCGCGCGCACGCGCTGCCCGATGACAGCTCGGGCATCGGCCCGGCCCCGTTCCCACGCATCTTGACTGATGTCGGCCGTCAGCTGCACCCGCTGACCGATCGCCTGGGCGATCGGGGTGGCGGTGCGCACGCATCGTTCCGCGGGGCTCGAGAGCACTCGACGCACCCCGAAGGCCAGCAGAGGTCCGACGATGGCCTCGGCCTGCTTGCGACCGCGCGCGTTGAGCGGGCGATCCGTGTCGTCGCCGTCCCACTCCTCGCGTGAGCGCGCCTTGCCGTGACGTAGCACCACGATCGGGAACGTCGGCAGGGCCTGTTCGTCGACGATGCGCGCGAACTCGTCGAGGATCTCGATGTCGACGGGGTAGCTGAGGTGCTTGCGCGCCTTCTTCATGCTCACCCACTCGATCGCGGCGACCTCTTTGTTGGGCACGAACGACGACGTGCGCACGGCCGCATCGGTGGCCTCGGCCGCCCAGTAGTGCACGATCTTCGTGCGCGAGTTCGGCATCCGGTATCGCGAGACACCCACCGGGACCCCGAGTGCGACGCGGATGCCGGTCTCTTCGCGGATCTCGCGGACGGCCGTCTCGGCGAGGGTCTCGCCGGGATCGACCTTGCCCTTGGGCAGAGTGAGGTCGCGGTACTTGGTGCGGTGGATGAGCAGGATGCGGAGTTTGCCCTCTACGCGG
Source organism: Microbacterium proteolyticum (assembly GCF_014192415.1). Lineage (GTDB taxonomy): Bacteria > Actinomycetota > Actinomycetes > Actinomycetales > Microbacteriaceae > Microbacterium > Microbacterium proteolyticum. The sequence goes on along the minus strand of NZ_JACHXY010000003.1, from coordinate 246,066 downwards.
CGCCACACGACGCCGCCGGCGGCATAGACGGCGGTCTCCGTCATCGGGCCGTCCGGGCGCGGCGCTTGCGCTGGACGCGCGACATCGTGTGCTCCTGCAGGTCGAGGAGGGCCGAACCGTCGGCGGCGACGCTGTGACGCGTCCACTCGCCCTCCGACCCGAGGTGCCACGAGCTCGTGCCGTCGTCCATCGCGAGATCGAACAACGACGTGAGTTCGCGCAGCTGGTTCTCGTCGACGACCCGCACGAGCGCCTCGACGCGGCGGTCGAGGTTGCGGTGCATCATGTCGGCGCTGCCGATGAAGATCTGGGGATCGCCGTCGTTCGCGAACGAGAAGATGCGCGAGTGCTCGAGGTAGCGGCCGAGGATGGAGCGCACGATGATGTTCTCGCTCATGCCCGGGACTCCCGGCCTGATCGAGCAGATGCCGCGCACCCACACCTCGACGGGGACCCCGGCCTGGCTGGCGCGGTACAGCGCGTCGATGATCTCTTCGTCGACCATCGAGTTGACCTTGATGCGCACGCCGGAGGGCTTGCCCTCGAGCGCGTTGCGGCGCTCCTTGTCGATGTGGCGCAGCAGGCCTTTGCGCAGGTGCAGGGGCGCGACGAGCAGGCGCTTGAACTTCTTCTCGATCGCGTAGCCGCTGAGCTCGTTGAACAGGCGGGTGAGGTCGCGACCCACCTGATCGTCGACGGTGAAGAGGCCGAAGTCTTCGTAGATACGGCTCGTCTTGGGGTTGTAGTTGCCCGTGCCGACGTGGCTGTAGTGGCGGAGTCGCCCCTCTTCTTCACGGATGACGAGGGCGAGCTTGCAGTGGGTCTTGAGCCCCACGAGGCCGTAGACGACGTGGACGCCGGCCTTCTCGAGCTTGCGGGCCCAGACGATGTTGTTCGCCTCGTCGAAGCGCGCCTTGACCTCGACGAGCGCCAGCACCTGCTTGCCCGCCTCGGCGGCATCGATGAGGGCCTGCACGATGGGGCTGTCGCCCGATGTGCGATAGAGGGTCTGCTTGATGGCGAGCACGTGCGGGTCGCGGGCGGCCTGCTCGAGGAACGCCTGCACGCTCGTCGCAAACGATTCGTACGGGTGGTGCACGAGCACGTCGTTCTTGCGGATCGCGCGGAACAGGTCGGCGCGGCCGTTCTGCTCCGGCGGCTGGAACGCCAAAGCGGTCTTGGGCACGTGAGGCGGGTACCGCAGGTCGGGGCGGTCGATACGCGAGAGATCGAACAATCCGCGCAGGTCGAGGGCGCCGGGAAGGCGGTAGACCTCCTGCTCGGTGATGTCGAGCTCGCTCAGGAGCAGCGACCGGGTGACGTCATCCATGTCCTCGGTGATCTCGAGGCGGATCGGCGGGCCGAAACGGCGGCGCAGGAGCTCGGCTTCGAGGGCCTGGATGAGATTCTCGGTCTCGTCCTCCTCGATCGTCATGTCCTCGTTGCGGGTGAGGCGGAACGCGTGGTGATCGAGCACCTCCATGCCGGGGAAGAGGTCTCCCAGGTGATTGGAGATGAGCTCCTCGAGCGGGAGGTAACGCACGCCCGGGCCCCCTCCCTGCACCTCGACGAAGCGCGGCAGCATGGGCGGCACCTTCAGGCGCGCGAACTCCTGACGACCGGTGCGGGCGTTGCGGATGCGGATGGCGAGATTGAGCGAGAGTCCCGAGATGTAGGGGAACGGGTGCGCCGGGTCGACGGCGAGCGGCATGAGCACCGGGAAGACGTTGCGCTGGAAATACTCGGTCAACCGAGCGGCGGTGTCCTCGTCGAGCGAGTCCCACGACACGACCTCGATGCCGGCCTCGGCCAGCGCGGGGCGGACCTTCTCGGTCCAGGCGGCCGCGTGGCGCTCTTGCAGGCGGTGCGCTTCGGCCGAGATGTCGGCGAGCACGTCGAGCGGTGCTCGGCCCACGTTCGTGGGCACGGCGAGCCCGGTGACGATGCGGCGCTTGAGCCCCGCGACGCGCACCATGAAGAACTCGTCGAGGTTGCTGGCGAAGATGGCGAGGAAGTTCGCGCGCTCCAGCACGGGGACGGCCGGATCTTCCGCCAGCTCGAGGACGCGCTGGTTGAACGCCAACCAGCTCACCTCGCGGTCGAGGTACCGGTGATCGGGCAGCTGGTCGTCTTCGGCCTCGACGGCCTCATCGAAGTCATCGTCGTCGGCGTCACCGAGTCCGGTGTCCAGCACGTCGTGTTCCATCATCCCCACATCATTGCAGTGGTCGGTGACACGGGAGTGAACGGGCGGTAGGCGTCGGGTTAGACGGGGGCGGATGCCGCGACGGGGGCGTCGTCCTCGTACACGTTGAAGCGGTAGCCGACGTTGCGCACGGTGCCGATGAGCTGCTCGAGGTCGCCGAGCTTGGCGCGCAGGCGGCGCACGTGCACGTCGACCGTGCGGGTGCCGCCGAAGTAGTCGTATCCCCACACCTCGCTCAGCAGCTGCTCGCGCGTGAAGACCCGCGAGGGGTGCGTGGCGAAGAAGTGCAGGAGCTGGAACTCCTTGTAGGTGAGGTCGAGCGGCTTGCCGTGCACCTTCGCCGAGTACGACGACTCGTCGATGGTGATGCCCGAGGTCTGGATGCGCGTCGACACCTGATCCGCCGTCTGCCGGCCCATGGCCAGTCGGATGCGGGCGTCGATCTCGGCGGGACCCGCGCCCACGAGCACGACGTCGTCGATGCCCCAGTCGGTGGAGACCGCGGTGAGGCCTCCCTCGGTGATGATGAGCACCAGCGGAGCCTCGATGCCGGTGGTCGACATGATCTTGCACAGCGACTTGGCGCCGACGAGGTCGAAGCGTGCATCGACGAAGATCACGTCGGCGCTGGGGGCGTTCACCAGCTGCGCGGCCTCGGCGGGGATCTGCCGCACGCGGTGGCTCAGCAATTCGAGCGCGGGCAGGGCAGCCCCGCCGCCCGGGGCGGAGCTGAGTACCAGAAGCTGTGCCAAGAGGACCTCCCGTGCGGCGTGTCGCGCACCCGATCATCTTAGGGCGACGAGGCGGCGGCCTCATCACCGGCGCTGCGCGTGCGCGCGGCGGGGGTCCTGAGCGATGATGGGGGCATGTCGACTCCCGACCTCGCCCCGCGCCACACCTACGCCGGTGTCGTCGCGGTATGGGTGCTGGCTGCGGTCGCGGGCGTCCTCATCGGGATCTTCGCCCCCGAGCAGTGGCGCGCGCAGTGGGTCGCGGTCGCCCTCGGCGGGTGCGTGATCGTGTCGTTCGCCGTGCAGCTCTGGTACGGCCGGTCGCAGGCCTTCATCCAGCGGATGGCGCTGAGCTCGCTGGGTGCGCTCGTCGTGCTCGGGGTGATCACGATCGGTTTCGGTCTGGCATCCCTGGTCTCGGGCTAGAGTTGAGCCATGGACCTCCTCGCGCTCGAACTGTTCTTCGTGGGACTTCTCGGTCTCGCCTCGCTGGCGATCGCCTTCGTGTCCGGAACGGTCGTCTGGAACCTCTATCGCGGCCAGCGCTGAGCGCGTCGTGATCGAGATCCCGACCGACCTTCCCGCCGACCTCGTTCCCCTCTCGTGGCTCGTCGGCGTCTGGGAGGGCACCGGCGTCATCGACTATGAGGCGGACGGTCGTGCGTTCTCCGGGGAGTTCGCACATCGCGTGAGCTTCAGCCACGACGGCGGGGCCTTTCTGAACTACTCCGCCGACGCCTGGCTGCTCGACGGCGAAGAGCGGCGGCCCCTCGTTTCCGAGATCGGCTACTGGCGTCTGGCGCGACCGGTCGGAGACGCCGACGCCGGCCCCGGGCTCCTTCCGGCCACAACGTCGCCCGTCGCCCGCACGGCCGATGACGTCGAGGCGCTGCGCAACGCCGACGGCGGCTTCGACATCGAGGTGAGCCTGGCGCATGCGGACGGCATCCTGGAGCTCTACGTCGGTCAGGTGAAGGGCCCCCGCATCGATCTGGCGACGGATGCCGTCGTGCGCACCGCCGGAGCGAAGCCCTACGCGGCCGCGACGCGTCTGTACGGACTGGTCGACAACCACCTGCTGTGGGCGTGGGACATCGCCGCCCTGGGCCGCGAGCTCGGCTCGCACGCCTCGGCGCGTCTCGCGCGGGCGGAGTGATCATGGTCTCCCTCGCCGACGTCCCCGGTGCCGTCATGGACGACCGCGGGCTCCGCCACGTCGGCTCGCCCGTGGCGGAGCAGCGACGATTGGCATCCGGATCCGCGCTCGCCCCCCTCGGCGACCGGCGCGTGATCTCCGTCGGCGGCGAGGACCGCCGCAGCTGGCTCGATTCGCTGTCGTCGCAGGCTCTGACGCATCTCGCGCCCGGGGTGTCCACCGAGCTGCTGATCCTCGACCCCCAGGGGCGGGTGGAGCACGCCGCCGCGGTGGTCGACGACGGCGAAACGATGTGGCTCCTCGTCGACGCCTCCGACGTGGAAGCACTCGCGACGTGGCTCACCCGCATGCGCTTCCGCCTGCGGGTCGAGGTGCGGGACCGCTCCGACGACCTCGTCGTCGTGGGCGGCACCCGCGCGGCCGTCGAGACCCTGCGCACCGTCGCCCCCGTCTGGGTCGACCCGTGGCCCGCGGTCTCACCTGGCGGCTGGGCTTACGCCCGCGTCGAACCGCACCCCGGTGCCGAGCGCGACTGGGCCGAGGCGATCGTGGATGCCGAGGAGTTCGGTCGCGTGCTCGACGGCGCCGTCCGCGGAGAGATCGCCCTGTCGGGTCTGGATGCCGTCGAGGCGCTGCGTGTCGCCGCGTGGCGTCCGCGCGTCGGCGTCGACGCCGACGAACGTCTCCTCCCGCACGAGATGGACTGGCTGCGCACTGCGGTGCACCTGTCGAAGGGCTGCTACCGCGGCCAGGAGACGGTGGCGAAGGTGCACAACCTCGGCCACCCGCCCCGCCGCGTCGTGGCCCTGCAGCTCGACGGAAGCGACAACGTCCTCCCCGCCCGCGGCGACGCCGTGCGCGCGGGCGACATCGTGATCGGTGCCATCACCTCGGTCGCCGTGCACCATGAGGAGGGGCCGATCGCCCTCGCCCTCGTCAAGCGCACCGCACCCGAGGGAGTGCCGCTCGTCGTCGACACCGCCGACGGGCCACTCGCTGCCGCGGCCGAGACGGTCGTACCCGCCGACGCGGGGGCCACCGCGTCCATTCCGCGGATGCCCCGCCTCGGACGCCGCCGCGCGGCGGAATGATCGCCGACGACTCCTCGACGACCGTCGGGGTCGTCGTTCCCCGCTCGCGCCTGCGCTCGACGCTGCGTCGGCGTGCCGCGCGGGTGCGCGATTCGCTTCCGGCGATCTCGCAGATCGTCGTCGCAGCGACCGCGGCGTACGCGTTCGCCCATTTCGTGCTCGGGCATCCGGTCCCGCTGCTGGCGGCGACCGTCACGGTGTCGAGTCTCGGACTCGTGCGCGATGCGCGCCCGTGGCGCGTCGCCGAGACCGTCATGGGCATGCTGGTGGGTATCCTCATCGCCGAGATCGTGCTGGTGACCGCGGGCAGCGGCTGGTGGCAGATCGCCGTGGCCATGACGTCGACGCTGCTGGTCGCCCGCTTCCTCTCACCCCAGCCGGGCTTCGCCCTGGCGGCGGTGGTGCAGTCGCTCATCGCCCTGGTCGTGGTCACGGGAGCGCCGTTCCTGCGTCTCGTCGACGGCGCGATCGGCGGGGTCGCGGCGCTCATCGTCACGGCGCTGATCCCGCGGACGCTGCGGCGCACCGAACTGCGCGACGCCGATGAGCTGTTCGATGCGCTCGAGGTCGCGATGGCGACCATCGTGCGGGCGCTGCGACGGGGCGATCGCGTCCGGGCCGAGCGCGGTCTCGAGCGTGCCCGGTCGCTGCAGACCTACGTCGATGCATGGAGCGGGTCGCTGGAGTCGGGACGCGAGGTGGCGCGTATCTCGCCGTTCCTCCGCCGCCAGCGCACGGAGCTGCAGCGCCACGAGCGGGTGAGGCAGTCCCTGGATCTGGCCACACGCAATCTGCGGGTCGTGGCCCGGCGCGTCGCCTACCTCTGCGCGGACGGTGAGACGCGACCGATACCGGCCGACTTGCTGGCCGAGCTCGCCCGGGGTGCGTCGCTGGTGCGCGACAGCCTCGACGACATCTCGCTCGAGCCGGCGGCGCGTTCGGCGGTGGTCGCCGTCATCCGTCGCCTCGATCCGGCTGCGCTGCTGCCGGACGGCGGGGTCGGAGAACTCAACCTCGTCGCCGCGATGCGACCGCTGGCCGTCGATCTGCTCACCGCGGCCGGAATGCCCTCAGCCGAGGCACGGGCGCTGCTGCCCCGTATCTGAGACGGCGCGAGGAGAACGTCGGATCCGAGAGAGGGTGGATCGGGGCGTGTCCGGCCCGCTCACCGCGGAGCGACGGCCTCCCACGCGACGCCGACCTCGCCCAGCCGCCAGCGCTCGCGACGCACGAGGGGCCATCCGGCATCCTGCATCCCCTTCACCGCGGTGCGCCAGCGATGGACGGCGCCGAAGGGCGCGACCGCCGCTGCGCGCGCCCACTCCCGTTCGAGAGACGCCACGAATGCGTGCACCCGCTCGCCCTCGACGTTGCGATGGATCAGAGCCTTGGGCAGGCGCTCGGCCGCAACGGCGGGGGTGTCGAGCTCGGCGAGCCTGAGCGAGATCGTCAGGCTCCGGGGCACCGCGTCGGCTCCCACCTCCGCCCACGTGACGACCCGGCCGATCTCGTCGCACGTGCCCTCTACCAGGATGCCGCCCGGTTGGAGGCGCGCGCACATGCGTGCCCAGGCGCCGGCGACGTCCTCTTCGTCGTACTGACGCAGGACGTTCATCGCGCGGATGATCGCGGGGCGCCGTCCCGGGGCGGTCGGCACCTCGAATCCGCCGCGGGCGAAGGACACTCCGGCGACACCGCCGGCCTGCTCCCGGGCGCGGGCCACGCGGTCGGCGTCGATCTCGAGGCCGAGCACCGTTGCATCCGGTCGCTCGCGGACGAGGCGGGCGTGCAGCTCGAGGGGCGTGACCGCGCTCGCCCCGAAGCCGAGATCCACCACGAGCGGGTCGTCGCTGCGGCGCAGCGCCGGATGCCGGGCGATCCAGCGGTCGACCCGGCGCAGGCGGTTGACCCCGGTCGTGCCGCGGGTGGGACGGCCGACGGGGGAGGAGGTCACGTCCGACATGATGCCAGCTGCAGCTCCTGGTCGACGCCCGCGCGTCGATAGCATGGAGTCATGCCTCACACGCTGATCCTCCTCCGCCACGGGCAGAGCGAGTGGAACAAGACCAACCAGTTCACCGGCTGGGTCGACGTGCGACTCACCGACCAGGGCAAGGCCGAGGCGCAGCGCGGCGGCGAGATGCTCGCCGAGTCCGGTGTGCTGCCCGACGTGCTGCACACCTCCGTGCTCAGCCGTGCCATCCAGACGGCGAACATCGCGCTCGACGCGGCCGACCGCCTCTGGATCCCGGTCAAGCGCTCGTGGCGCCTGAACGAGCGCCACTACGGCGCGCTGCAGGGCAAGGACAAGGCGCAGACCCTCGAGGAGTTCGGTGACGAGCAGTTCATGCTGTGGCGCCGTTCATTCGACGTGCCGCCGCCGGCGCTGCCCGCCGACGACCAGTACAGTCAGGTCGGCGACCCCCGCTACGACGGCATCGACGGCGAGGTGCCCGACACCGAGTCGCTGAAGATCGTCATCGACCGCATGCTGCCGTACTGGCACAGCGACATCGTGCCCGACCTCCAGGCCGGCAAGACGGTGCTCGTCACCGCGCACGGCAACTCGCTGCGCGGCCTCGTGAAGCACCTCGAGGGCATCAGCGACGCCGACATCGCCGAGTTGAACATCCCCACGGGCATCCCGCTCGTCTATCGGCTGAACGACGACCTCACCCCGGTCGGACCGGGCGAGTACCTCGACCCCGAGGCCGCCGCGGCCGGCGCCGCCGCCGTGGCTGCTCAGGGCAACAAGCACTGACACCGCACGTCGAAGGGGGTGGATGCCGATCGGCATCCACCCCCTTTCCACGTGTGTCGTCAGATGACGGGGCTGGGCTCGTTCGCCGCCTCTTCATCGGCACCGGCCCAGTCGCCGGTCGCGAGGTACACGACCTTCTTCGCGACCGAGACGGCGTGGTCGGCGAAGCGCTCGTGATAACGGCTCGCGAGGGTGGCGTCGACGGTTGCGGTGGGCTCGCCCTTCCAGGAGTCGCCGAGAACCTTCTCGAAGACACTCACGTGCAGCTCGTCGATGTCGTCGTCGGTGTCGCGGATCGACTCGGCGAGGCGCAGGTCTTGCGTGCGCAGGAGTTCGGCGAGCTTGCGCGCCACCTCGACGTCGAGCTCGCCCATGCGGGTGAACGTGGTCTTGAGTCCCTTGGGGATCGCGCGCTCGGGGAAGCGCGACCGGGCGAGCTGGGCGATGTGCTCGGCCATGTCGCCCATGCGCTCCAGCGACGCGCTCACGCGCAGGGCGGTCACGACGATGCGCAGATCGCGGGCGACCGGCTGTTGGCGGGCGAGGATCTCGATGGCCAGCTCATCGAGCGCGACGGCCTTCTCGTCGATGATCGCGTCGGCTTCGATCACTTCTTCGGCGAGGGCGACGTCACTCGTGCCGAACGCGCGCGTGGCGCGATCGATCGCGATGGTCACGAGGTCGGCGATCTCGACCAGGCGGTTCTGAACGTCCTCGAGGGACTGGTGGAATACTTCGCGCATGGCGGGTACCTTCCTCGTCGGCGGCACGGCACGGAGGTGTCCCGCTACCCTCCGGGATTCTGTCCAGCGAAGGTTAACGAGTGGTGCTGTGACAGTGAATAGTAACGTCCGCGTGAGTCCGCGCGGTGGTGAACGGCGGGTGAAGCGGCATCCTCCCGTTTACGCTGGGGGCATGCAACAACCGCAGCTCGCGCTGCTCTCGCTCCTCGCGGGTCTGCTGATCGGGGCCGCGGTGGTCGGTCTGGTGGTCGCAGCGCTGCGGGCACGTGAGCGTTCTCGGGCCGAGACGAACGTCGATGTGCCGGAAGGTGTCGACGCCATGCTCGAGGCGATGGACGACCCCGCCTTCGTGTGCGACATGTCGTCGACGGTGCTGGCGCTCTCGCCCGCCGCCGAGGTGTTCGGCGTGCACACCGGGGAGGTCGTCGCCAGCGATGAACTGAAGCGCGTGGCACGCGTCGCCCGCGACACCGGAGCCGGCGTCGCTGAGAACCTGCGTCTGCGCCGTGGTGCGGCCCCGGCCGAGGCGCGCCTCGTCGCCGTGCGGGCGACGTCCATCTCGAACCGGCTCACCCTGGTCGTGCTGCGCGACATCACCGAGCGCGAGCGTGTCGAAGAGATGCGCCGCGATTTCGTGGCCAACACCTCTCACGAGCTAAAGACCCCGGTGGGCGCCGTGAGCCTCCTCGCCGAGGCGATCGAATCGGCGGCCGACGACCCCGAGCAGGTGCGTCATTTCGCCGCGCGCATGCAGGCCGAGGTGGCGCGACTGAGTGCGCTCGTCAATCGCATCCTGAGCCTGTCGCGTCTGCAGGCGGCCGAGGAGCTCCGCGACGTGCGCGACGTGTCGATCGACGAGGTCGTGACCGCCGCCGTCGAGGCGCACACGGTGCAGGCCGACTCGGCGCAGGTGGTCGTCGTGCGCGGGGGTACGAAGGGCCTCTGGGTGCGCGGCGAGCCCCAGATCCTCACGGAGGCGGTGGGCAACCTCATCGCCAACGCCATCGCCTATTCGCCGCAGGGTTCGAAAGTCGGGGTCGGCATCAAGCTCGACGTCGACGTCGTGGAGATCGCCGTCACCGACCGCGGCATCGGCATTCCCGAGGGTGACCAGCACCGGGTGTTCGAGCGGTTCTACCGCGCCGACCAGGCGCGCTCGCGCCGCACGGGCGGCACCGGACTCGGGCTGTCGATCGTCAAGCACGCCGTCCAGCGACACGGCGGCGAGGTGCGACTGTGGTCGCGCCCCGACCGCGGCTCGACGTTCACCATCCGCCTCCCGCTGTCGGAGACCCCGGATCTCGAAATCGTCCGTCCGAAGCAGCGTCGCAAGGGCCGCAAGGCCTCTGCCGCGGCTTCCGTTCCCGTGAAGGAAGAAACCGAATGACTCGCGTTCTGATCGTCGAGGACGAGCCCGATCTCGCCGACCCGCTGGCCTACCTGCTGCGCCGCGAAGGCTACGAGGTCGAGATCGCCGAAGATGGAGCCCTCGCTCTCGCCGCCTTCCGCGAGCGCGGTGCCGACATCCTGCTGCTGGATCTCATGCTCCCCGGGATGCCGGGTACCGAGGTCTGCCGGCAGCTGCGGCTGACCTCGCAGGTGCCCATCATCATGCTGACGGCCAAGGACTCCGAGGTCGACATCGTCGTGGGGCTCGAACTCGGCGCCGACGACTACGTCACCAAGCCCTACTCGACGCGGGAGCTGCTGGCACGCATGCGCGCGGTGCTTCGACGTCGTACGCCCGACGGCGCGGACCTCGACGATCGCGTCCTGGCGGGCGGCCGCGTGGTGCTCGACATCGATCGCCACACGGTCGCGGTCGACGGCGGCGAGATCAACATGCCGCTCAAGGAGTTCGAGCTGCTCGAGGTCCTGATGCGCAACGCGGGCCGTGTCCTGACGCGCGGTCAGCTCATCGACCGCGTGTGGGGGACCGACTACTTCGGCGACACCAAGACGCTCGACGTGCACATCAAGCGGATCCGTTCGCGCATCGAGCAGAATCCGAGCGAGCCCAGCATGCTGGTCACCGTGCGGGGCCTCGGGTATCGCTTCGAGGCGTGACCGCGAGAATGACGAAGGCGCCGACGCGATGCGTCGGCGCCTTCGTCGTCGTCTTCAGCGGGAGAGGATCGGCGCCGACGAAACCCGTCGACGCCTTCCTCGTCGTCCTCAGGAGGAAGGCGTCGGCGTCGCGGTCGGGGTCGGCGTCGCCGTGTTCGTGGGGATCGGCGCGATCGTCACGGTCGCCTCGGGCGTCGGGGCGAGGGGCGCGAGGTACTCGAGGGCGCCATCGAGCACGGGCACCTGCATGAGCGAGCCCTGGCCGTCGCCGGACTGGAAGTAGACCGGAACGGTGGAGCCGGGGACGGCGTCGATGTCGTCGAGACGCAGCGGCTCGACGTCGTCCGCCAGGTCGCCGAGGCTGAGCGTGCGGCCGGCCGGCACGTTGACGGCGGCGCGGACCGCGGAGGAGCCCTCGCCGACCTCGATGCGCAGCACGAGCTGGTCGGTGGTGTCGTTGACGATCGCAGCAACCAAGTTGCCGGTCGTGCCGTCGTCGTTGGCGACGATCAGGGCGTTGCGCACCGACAGGGGGCCGGCTTCGGCGGGGACGTTCACGCCGTCCGAAGCCGAGTAGTCGATGGTGGTCGCCTGCGGAGCGATGAGGTTGCACCCCGTCGTGCCCAGCAGAACAGCGGCACCCAGGGCCACGGACGCGATCAGGCGCGTTTTCACGGATCCTCCAAGATCGACAGACGGCATCCCACTCATCCTACGGGGTACATGCTGCGGGTCCGGCTCGCGCGGCGCGCGCCTCAGGTACCCCGCGCACGTGGGTCGTGCAGGACCCGCGCGCGAGGGGGAGGGGCCGCAGGGTGGGCGGAACAATAGCGCATGCAGGCCTGTGGTATCCTGGATGTTGCCGAAAGGACATAACTCCATGCTTTTTGAGGTTGGCGAGACCGTCGTTTACCCGCACCATGGCGCGGCCACGATCATCGAGGTCAAAGAACGCGTCATCAAGGGCGAGACGAAGAAGTACTTGAAGCTCAACGTCACGCAAGGAGACCTCGTCATCGAGGTCCCGGCCGACAACGTCGACCTCGTCGGCGTTCGCGACGTGATCGGCAGAGAGGGTCTCGACCGCGTGTTCGAGGTGCTGCGCGCACCCTTCACCGAGGAGCCGACCAACTGGTCGCGTCGCTACAAGGCGAACCTCGAGAAGCTGGCGTCGGGTGATGTCATCAAGGTGAGCGAGGTCGTCCGCGACCTGTGGCGCCGCGATCAGGATCGCGGTCTCTCCGCCGGCGAGAAGCGCATGCTGGCCAAGGCCCGTCAGATTCTCGTGTCCGAGCTCGCTCTGGCCGAGAAGACCGACGAAGACCGCGCGAGCGTCGTGCTCGACGAGGTCCTCGCGTCCTGACGTCGCTCGGCGTGCCACGTCTCAGGACGTCATCGCGCTAGCGTGAACGGGTGACTCACGCCCCGGATCCGCATTTCGCGGTCGTCGTCGTGGCCGCCGGCTCCGGTACCCGTCTTCGCGGCGGGGCACCGAAGGCGTTCGTGGCTCTCGACGAACGGTCGATCCTCCACCATGCCCTTCGCGGTGTCTTCATGGCTCGGCCGGCGCAGGTGGTGGTCGTCGTACCCGCGGGTCATGAAGCGACCGCTCTGGACGTCGCACGCGACGTCGCCGCCGGCGATACCCGCCCGGTGGACATCGTCGCGGGCGGGACCACCCGTCAGGAGTCGGTCGCGGCCGGGCTCGCCGTCCTGCGCGACGACGTCGACACGGTGCTCATCCACGACGCGGCCCGGGCCCTCACCCCGGCCGCGGTGTTCGAGCGCGTCATGGCGCGTATCCTTGCCGGCGCCGTCGCGGTCATCCCCACCGTTCCGGTCGTCGACACGATCAAACGGGTCGACGTGAACGGCCGTGTCGTGGCCGCCGTCGACCGCAGCGAGCTGGCGGCCGCCCAGACTCCCCAGGCTTTCCGGGTATCGGTCCTGCGCGCGGCCCTGAACTCGGTCGAGGCGGACCACACCGACGACGCAGCCCTCGTGGCAGCGGCCGGACACGATGTGGTCGTCGTCGACGGCGACGCGGTGGCGTTCAAGATCACCACGACCCCCGATCTCGAGCGCGCACGCGCACTGCTCGCCGCCGCCCCCCTGGCATCCGTCCCGTCCCCGTCCGCTTCGGTGCCCCGGGTGGGCATCGGCACCGACGTGCACGGTTTCGGAGGCGAGGGCACGCTCTGGCTCGCGGGCCTCCAATGGCCGGGGGAGCAGGCCCTGTCGGGGCACTCCGACGGCGATGCGGTGGCGCACGCCATCGTCGACGCCCTGCTGGCGGCGGCGGGTCTGGGCGACATCGGCACGCACTTCGGCACCGATCGCCCCGAGTTCGCCGGTGCCCACGCCGAGGCGTTCCTCGCGCACACGGTCGAGCTGCTGAGCGCGGCGGGGTGGCGGGTCGGGAACGTCTCGGTGCAGGTGCAGGCCAACCGCCCCCGCTTCGCGGCGCGTCGCGTCGAGGCCGAGCGGGTGCTGTCGGCGGCCCTGGGGGGAGCGGCGGTGTCGGTGAGCGCGACGACCACCGACGGACTCGGCTTCACCGGACGCACCGAGGGGGTCGCGGCCTTCGCCACGGCCCTGGTCGTGCCGATCTAGAGTTCGCGGGTCATGAACGTCGACAGCGGATCCGGCTCGTAGGGCGCGAACGCCTCGCACTCGCGAAATCCCTCGCTCGCGTAGAGTCCGCGCGCGGCCGCGAAGTCGTCGGTGCTGCCGGTCTCGAGCCACAGGCTCCGGATGCCGCGCTCCGCCGCATCCTCCATGATGTGCCGCAGCATGGCCCGGCCGATCCCCTGTCCGAGGAAGCGCTCGACGACACGCATCGACTTCAGTTCGGCCCGGTCGTGGCCGAGATCCTTGCACGCGCCCATGCCCGCGAGTTCGTCGTCGACCCACGCCGACCAGACCGTGACGCCGTCGGCGCTCAGACGGTCGGCGTCGAGGGCGTGCATGCTCTCGGTCGGCGTGTTCTCGAGCATCTCCGCCAGGTGAGCGGCGACCAGGGCGCGGGTCTCGGCACCGGTGAGGTCGTCGGGGCGGATGAGCAGGGGCATACCCGCACCGTAGCCGCTGCGTGTTTCCCCCAGGTGTCGCGCACGAGGTGGCCGGTAGGCTTGTGCGGTGACTGTTCGGCTGTACGACTCGAGGGCGCAAGACCTGCGCGACTTCGTCCCTCTCGACCCCTCGAACATCACCGTCTACGTCTGCGGCCCGACCGTGCAGTCCGGGCCCCACATCGGCCACGTGCGCGCCGCTCTCGCCTTCGATCTGCTCCGCCGGTGGCTCACCCACCGCTTCGGACGAGTGACGTTCGTGCGCAACGTCACCGACATCGACGACAAGGTGCTCGCGAACGCCACCGACGCCGAGCCCTGGTGGGCACTCGCGTACCGCATGGAGCTCGAGTTCTCACGGGCCTACGCCGCCATCGGCATCCTGCCGCCCACCTACGAACCGCGCGCCACCGCGTCCGTCACGCAGATGCAGGAGCTCATCGCCGAGCTCATCGAGCGCGGCCACGCGTACTCCGCCGCGGGAGACGTCTACTTCGACGTGCGCTCGTGGCCCGCCTACGGCGAGCTCACGCGTCAGAGCCTGGATGCCATGGAGCCCGCGGCCGACGCCGACCCGCGCGGCAAACGCGACCCGCGCGACTTCGCCCTCTGGAAGGGCGCCAAGCCGGGAGAGCCCGTATCGGCCACCTGGGCCTCGCCGTGGGGAGCGGGCCGTCCCGGCTGGCACATCGAATGCTCGGCGATGTCGCGTCGCTACCTCGGCGTGGAGTTCGACATCCACGGCGGCGGACTCGACCTGCGCTTCCCCCACCACGAGAACGAGATCGCGCAGTCGACCGCCGCGGGCGACGCCTTCGCCCGTCACTGGATGCACAACGGCCTCGTCACCGTCGACGGGCAGAAGATGTCGAAGTCGCTCGGCAACTTCGTCCTCGCCGCCGATGTGCTCGCCGAACACGACCCGCTGGTCGTGCGGTACGCCCTCGCCGCCGCGCATTACCGCTCCAGCCTCGACGTGTCCGACCGCGGCTTCGCCGAGGCGGCCAGCGCGCTGGAGCGGATCGCCACCTTCCGTCAGCGCGTGCTGCGGGCCTCCGGCGCAGACGCGCTCGTGATCGTGCCGGGCGAGATCCCCGTCGCATTCGCCGCAGCCCTGGACGACGACCTCGGGGTCCCCCAGGCGTTGGCGTCGCTCCACGACACGGTGCGCGCGGGAAACGTCGCGATCGACACGGGAGACATCGATGCCGCGATCGCCGCTCATCGCTCCGTCGCCGCGATGCTCGGCATCCTGGGTCTGGAGGCCTCCGAGCCCGCGATCGCGAGCGGGTCGGCCGACGCGACCCTCGACGCCCTTCTGCAGGAGATGATCGCGCAGCGCACCCGCGCGCGCGCAGACAAAGACTGGGCGGCCGCCGATCGCATCCGCGATGCCGTCGCCGCCGCCGGAATCACGCTGGAGGACACTCCGGCCGGAACACATTGGAGTATCGATGCCTAAGCCTGGACGCCCCGGAGCACGCAACCCCGGCAAGAAGAAAGGCCCCCTGAAGGGCACCGGCGGGCACCCCCGCAAGGCGCTCGAGGGTCGGGGCCCCACGCCCAAGGCGGAGGACCGCGCCTGGCACCCCGCCGGCAAGCGCAAGGCCGCCGAGGAGCGCTACGCCGCCGCCGGTGGCAAGGGTCGACCCGGCGTGCGCGCGGTCGGCAACCCCAACCGCAAGAGCCCCAAAGCGGCCGACGACACCGAGACCGTCACCGGCCGCAACTCGGTGCTCGAGGCGCTGCGCGCGAAGATCCCCGCCACGGCGATGTACATCGCCCAGCGCGTCGAGATGGACGACCGCGTCAAAGAGATGCTGTCGATGGCGACGAACCGCGGCATCCCGGTGCTCGAGGTGACCCGCCCCGAGCTCGACCGCATGGCCGGATTCGACGGGGTCCACCAGGGCGTCGCACTCAAGGTGCCGCCGTACTCCTACGCGCACCCGCAGGACCTGCTCGAACAGATCATCGATCGCGGCGAGGTGCCGCTGCTGGTGGCGCTCGACGGCGTGACCGACCCGCGCAACCTCGGTGCGATCATCCGCTCCACGGGCGCCTTCGGCGGCCAGGGCCTCATCATCCCGCAGCGCCGCTCGGCGAGCGTCAACTCCGCCGCGTGGAAGACCAGCGCCGGCGCCGCCGCCCGCATCCCCGTGGCGCTCGCAGCGAACCTCACGGCGACGCTGAAGGAGTTCAAGAAGCAGGGCGTCTTCGTCCTGGGCCTCGACGGCGACGGCGACGTGTCGCTGCCCTCGCTCGAGCTCGCCGACCGGCCGGTCCTCATCGTCGTGGGTTCCGAGGGCAAGGGCCTGTCGCGCCTCGTCACCGAGACGTGCGATCAGGTCGTGTCGATCCCCATCACGGCCGCCACCGAGTCCCTCAACGCCGGAATCGCGGCATCCGTCGCCCTGTACCAGGTGTCGACGCTGCGCGCCGCCGGGTGATCCGGAACCAACTCTGAAAGCGGGGAGAACCTCCCGCGTCGCATTGCCGAGCCGTGGTGGACGCGGCACGCTGGACGACGACGAGGTCTGCTCCGCGCACGACCGACGAAAGGAACGCCATGCCCCGCATCGCCGTCATCGGAGGCACCGGCTACGCCGGTAGCCACATCGTGACCGAGGCCGTCCGTCGCGGCCACACGGTCGTCTCCATCGCCCGCTCCGTCCCCGCCGAGCGCATCGAGGGAGCCACGTACATCGAGGGCACCGTCCTCGACGTGCCCGGCCTCGTCGCTCAGCTCGAGGGGGTCGACGTCGTAGTCTCGGCCGTCGCCCCGCGCGGCGACATGGAGGGCAAGCTGCGCCCCGCCATCACCGAGCTGGTCACCGCGCTGCCCGAGAACGTGCGTCTGGGCGTCGTCGGTGGGGCGGGCGGTTCACTGGTCTCCGAGGGAGGACCGCGCCTCATCGACACCGACGGCTTCGCCGAGGAGTACAAGCCCGAGGCCCGCGAAGCCATCGGCATCCTCGAGGACCTGCAGGCCGACGACACCGGCCGCGACTGGTTCTACGTGCACCCGGCCGGCGGCTTCGGCGCGTGGGCGCCGGGGGAGCGCACGGGGTCGTACCGCGACGGCGGCGACGTGCTCGTCGTCGACGACAACGGCGACTCGTTCATCGGCGGCGCCGATTTCGCCGTCGCCGTCGTCGACGAGATCGAGGACCCGAAGCGCTCGCGCGAGCGCTTCACCGTCGGCTACTGACACCGCGTACCGCAGAGGCCGTGGCATACCGGATCGACTCCGGATGCCACGGCCTCCGTCGTTCAGACCAGGTCGCGCCAGTCGACGAGGTCGGTGTCGGTCGTGGGCACCTCGCCCGTGGCGGGGGCATCGGCGTCGGACACGGTGGGCAGTGACATGGTGTCGGTGGGCGGACCCATCACGGTCGCCTCGTCACGGCGGTGGCGCAGCACGTCGTCGATGTAGGAACTGACGACCTCGGCCAACGGCACCGAGCGCCCCCGCGCCTGCGACATGTACCACCGGTGCTCGAGCACCTGGTGGAACACCTCGGCTGGCTCGAGCTTGGCCCGCAGGTCCCACGGGATGGCCATGACGATGGGTTCGAACACGCGGGTGAGCCACTCGTGGGCCACCATCTCCTCGTCGGCGCCGAGGCGCGAGACGCGTGCGCGGAACTCGTCGAGGTCGTTGAGCAGGCGGCGGGCCTGGTTCTCTTCGACGTCGAGCCCCGTGAGGCGGAGCAGGCGGCGCTGGTGGTGTCCGGCATCCACGACCTTCGGCTGAATCGACACCTGCGTGCCGTCGCTCGCCGTGCGGATCGACATCTCGCCGATGTCGAAGCCGAGGGCGTTGAGACGATGCACGCGCTCGGTGATACGCCAGGACTCGTCGACCGCGAAGGACTCCTTGTCGGTGAGCGCGCCCCACAGCGAATGGTACGACGACACCAGTCCGTCGGCGATGGCGATGGCGTCCACGCCGCCCTCGAGTCGTCCTCCCGCCTCGAGGTCCATGATCTCTCCGGCGATGTTGGTGCGCGCGATGTCGAGGTCGTGGGCGCGTTGGCCGGGGCTCAGACGGTTGCCGTGCAGCTCACCGGTCTCGGCGTCGACGAGGTAGGCGGCGAACTCGCCCGCGTCGCGGCGGAACAGCGTGTTCGACAGCGACACGTCACCCCAGTAGAAGCCCACGTTGTGCAGACGCACGAGCAGCACGGCGAGGGCGTCGACGAGGCGCGTGGCGGTGTGCGGCCGCAGCACCTGCGTGAAGAGTGCGCGGTAGGGGAGCGAGAACCGCAGATGCGCCGTGACGAGTGCCGCGGGCAACGGCCGACCCGACGCGTCGGTGCGCCCGGCGATCACCGCGATGCGGTCGACACAGGGGGCGGCGAGGCGGTCGAGGTTGCCGAGCATGTCGTACTCGCGACGCGCCATCTCCTCGGTCGTCTCCTTGATGGCCACGACGCGACCGGAGAGGGTGGCGAAGCGTACGAGGTGACGCGAGATGCCCTTGGGAAGCGCCACGATGTGGCTGCTCGGCCACTCGCCGAGTCCGGTCGACCACGGCAGCTGCAGCAGCCCGGGGTCGACGGCGCTGGCCGTGATACTGAGGGATTCGGACACGGGAACCTCCGGGAAACAGTGCGGCGCGCCCCCGGCCCGAGCGAATCGGGACCGGGGACGCGCCGCGTCGGTGCGTGGGTCAGGCCGAAGCGATGGCCCGGTCGGTCAGGCGGTCACCGGACTCGAGGTCGAACACGTGGATGTGTCCGGGGACCGGGGCCAGCACGACCGTCTCGCCCGCATTGGGGTGACGGCGACCGTCGACGCGCGCGACCAGGTCGGTGCGCTTGCCGTTGATCTCGGTGTGCCCGTAGAGGTATCCGTCAGCGCCGAGCTCTTCGACGAGGTCGACGACGACCTTGAGGCCGCGGCCGTCGGCCGGGGCGACCTGGATGTCTTCGGGGCGGACGCCGATGGTGACCTCGGAGCCGTGGGCCTTGCCGATCGTGTCGGCCTCGACGGCGACGACCATGTCGCCGAAGCGGACACCGCCCTCGGCCAGGTCGGCCGTGAACAGGTTCATCGCGGGCGAGCCGATGAAGCCGGCGACGAAGACGTTCTTCGGGGTCTCGTACAGGTCACGCGGGGTGCCGACCTGCTGGAGGAGACCGTCCTTGAGGACCGCGATGCGGTCGCCCATGGTGAGGGCCTCGGTCTGGTCGTGCGTGACGTACACCGTGGTGACGCCGAGGCGGCGCTGCAGCGACGCGATCTGGGTACGGGTCTGCACGCGGAGCTTGGCGTCGAGGTTCGACAGCGGCTCGTCCATGAGGAACACCTGGGGCTGACGGACGATCGCACGGCCCATCGCGACGCGCTGACGCTGACCACCCGAGAGGGCCTTCGGCTTGCGCGTGAGGTACTGCTCGAGGTCGAGGAGCTTGGCGGCCTCGAGCACGCGAGCGGCGCGGTCTTCTTTGCCGACACCGGCGATCTTGAGCGCGAAGCCCATGTTCTCGGCGACGGTCATGTGCGGGTACAGCGCGTAGTTCTGGAAGACCATCGCGATGTCGCGGTCTTTCGGGGGCACGTCGGTGACATCGCGGTCACCGATCAGGATGCGGCCCGAGTTGACCTCTTCGAGGCCGGCGAGCATGCGCAGCGACGTGGACTTACCGCAACCGGAGGGGCCGACGAGGACGAGGAACTCACCGTCTGCGACGTCGAGGCTCAGCTTGTCGACGGCGGCGCGGGTTCCGCCGGGGTACAGACGTGTTGCGTTGTCAAAGGTGACGGACGCCATTTCTTCTTCTCCTTCACCGGCAGGTACGTGCCGGACGATCCGTAGTGAATGGAATGAACGGGGGCGACCCCGTGCGCGCGACAGTGCACGCAGGGTCAGTATGGCACGTGTCTGGTCATTTCTCAGCCAGCGTGACTACCATCGGTGCTCGTTCGCCCACCCGTGCGAACCCCCTCGTTTTCATGCGGCGATCACCCGCGTCCGGAAGGTTTCATGTCCCACGACCCCTCAGCGAATGCGCCCGCCGAACGCGACCGTCGCGAGGCGGTGCGCGAGAAGGCGCAGCAGGTCAAGGCGAAGCAGACGCGCTGGCGCATCGCGCGGCGCTCCGCCATCGCCGTCGGTGCCGTCGCGGTGATCGGCATCGGCGCCGTGGGCGTCTCGGCCGCGCTGAACTCCCGCGAAGACCGCTCGCAGGCGCTCCCGGATGCCGCCAGCGACGACGGATTCCTCGTCACCAGCGCTCCGCAGGTGGCGAACCCGCTGGCCGACCAGACGGTCGACGGCACGGCCGCGACCATGGCGGCCGAGGCCACGCCGACTGCGGAGCCCACGCCCGAACCGACGTCGACGGCCGCGCCCGTCGACATCCGCGTCTACGTCGACTACCTCTCGACGGAGGCGCGGGAGTTCCAGTCTGCCAATGCGACGCAGCTGTCGAAGTGGGTGGGTGACGACGCCGCCACCCTCACCTACTACCCCGTGGCGATGCTCACCTCGAAGTCGAACGGCACGAAGTACAGCTTGCGCGCCGCCGGAGCCGCCGCGTGCGTCGCGACCCACGCGTCGGACCGCTTCTTCGCCTTCAACCACGAGCTGCTCACCACCCAGCCCGCCGTCGACACCGACGGGTACAGCGACCAGCAGTTGGCCGACATGGCTCAGGGCGCGGGCGTGAGCGATGTCGCGACCGTGCGGTCGTGCATCGAGGACGAGACGTACACCGCCTGGGCCAAGGCCGCCACCGATCGTGCGATCAAGGGGCTCCCCGGCACGGACGGACAGGCGCTCACCTCGACCGCCACCGTGCTGGTCAACGGCACGCCGTACGTCGGCAACATGGACGACGCGAAGGAGTTCGCGCAGTTCGTGCTGACCGTCGACAGCAACGCCTATTACTCCACCGCCACTCCGGCGCCGTCGACCACGCCGGTCGGCTGAACCGATCCCTCGGTGGAGGCGGCGGTGTGCGATTCTGTTGTCATGAACGGTGAGATCGAGGACTCCCCGCCGCGGCGGTCCCGTGATCAGTTGCAGGTCTGGGTGCAGGAATTCCGCGATCAGGGGCACGTCGTCGCGGGCAAGATCAAGGTCGTCGACCAAGAGGACGCGGACGGTCAGGACACGGGCCTCGTCGTCGTCAGCCTGTCGAACGCGCAGGCGTCGATCTACATGCAGCCCCGGGGCTACGACGAGCCGTTGTGGGAAGCGACGCTCAGCGCCCGCCCCGACGACCTGACGCTCACGCCCCACGAGATGGCCAGCCTCGCGGCCGAGCTCGTCATCGCCGGCAATCTCTGCTCGTTCCTGCAGTTCAAGTCCCTCGATTGGGACCGCCGCAGCGGCAGGCACCACGAGTCATCCTGACCACGCCCTAGACTCGTCCTCCGAGGCGCCCGCGGCGTCTCCCGCCGGCTTGGCGCAATTGGTAGCGCACCGTACTTGTAATACGGGGGTTGCAGGTTCAAGTCCTGTAGCCGGCACATCGAACGACTTTCTCCGAGGTCGACGTGGGGTTCGCGCCCTCACGCTCTCCCTTCCCGTGGACTCGCCCCGAAGACACGGGGAGATGGTCCTGCCGTAACTGCCGGGACATGCCGAGTGCGTAGGGTTGAAACGACGGCGGGGGGTCCGTCGCTCAAGTGTTCGGAGCGAAGAATGACCGATTTTTCTCGACGGACTGCGATGTCCCTCCTTCTTCTGGCGCCGGTGGCTGTCGTCGCGGCCTGCGCCCCCGAGAGGGAACCGGTGACGCCGACCACGTCGCCGTCCGCGCCGGAGTCCTCGGGCGAGGGTCTCGGCGTCGTCGCCCCGGCGGCGGCATCCACCGCTCCGGAGATCCCGCCGGCGGGTGACGTCTTCGGTCCGACCGGCCACAACTGGCCGACGCGGACGCCGCGCGCCTACGACGCGTTCGACGCGAGCATCGAGTGCGAGTGCACGTGGGAGGCCATCGCCACCGCGATCACCGCGGTCGACGTGGCAGCGCCGGACGGCTCGGCGCGGGTGCTGGTGCGACCGGGCGTCCTGCCGGGCAACGGGGCGGGATCCACGTCGGAACCCGTGCTCGCGGACGTCGGGCGCGAAGGGCGCGCGTCCCGGGTCCTCGTGATCCCGCGCGATGGGACGGAGTCGGTGACCATCGACGGGTCTCTGCGGCTCGACGCCGTCGTGGGCGTGGCTTTCGCCGGGTTCTCGACCTTCCCCAAGAGCCTCGTGCTCACCTCGACACGTGATGTGGCCTGGGCCTGGTCGAAGGGGCAGGCGTTCAACATCACGTCGGGCGACAGCGGACCCACCGAGAACACGGAGTTCGTGGAGTGCGTCACCCCGGACGCGGTCTCGGGCGACGCCGACACCTGGGCGTTCCGGACAGGGGCGAATCCCTTCCGCGACATCGCCGTGCGGGGCTGCTACATCGCGCCGACCTATAAAGAGGACGGCTCGTCGTCGCACTGCGACACTCTTCAGCTGTCGGGTAATGCCGACAAGGAGGGGCTGCTGCTCGAGGGGACCGTGCTGTTCTCCTCGACGAACGCCGGGTTCATCCCGGCGGCGGAGGCCCGCGACATCGTCTTCGATCGGAGCCTTCTCGTGGGGGGCGACCGCATGCTCGAGCGTTACCCGCTGCCCGACGGCGCGAACGCCTTCACCTCCGGGGCGCCGTCGGTGGTGAACGCTGCCAAGTCCATCGACGAGATGAGCGCGAAGGACTCCATCTTCATCGGCCGCGTGAGGGGCACGTTCGCGAGCGTCGAGAACTCCACCATCTCGGCGGCGGATCCGCCGGCGGCCACGGGCGGTGCGTTCGAGTCGGATCCCTCGCTGGCCGACATCGACGCCGAGTGGTTGGACGCGCGGGCGCCGATGCCCACCGACGACCGGCTGCGGGAGATCTGGCAGCTCCGCTGACCGCCCACGGCCGTCGCCGGATCGGCCTGACGACTGCGCGTCGGTCGGAAAACGACGAATAGATTACGTTTGACGGGCAATTTCGATAAACGAGGCCGGCGCATTCACCGTGCTCATATATTTGCGCCATGAATGTCATCAGCCGTCGTTCGTTCGTCGGATTGCTCTCCGCGGCACCCCTGGTCGCCGCCTCCGCGCTCCTCGTGCCCGCGGCCGCCTCCGCCGCCACCGTCATGTCGACCAGATTCGGGCCGGACGGCTCGCATTGGCCGTCTCGAACCCCCCGCCCCTCCGACGCGTTCGACAAGACCATCGAATGCGATTGCAATTGGACGGCCATCGCGAATGCCGTCGCGTCGCTGCGCACGGTCGCGCCGAACGGCAATGTGCGCATCCTCGTGCGCCCCGGCCGCCTGGCCGGCAACGGCGCCGGTTCGTCGTCGAAGCCCGTCCTGCAGGGCGTCGGGCAGACCGGCCGCGGTCGTCGCATCCTGATCATGCCGCGAGACGGTTCCGCCAGTGTGAGCTTCGACGCGTCGATCCGCCTCGATCGCGTCATGGGCGTGAGCTTCGTCGGATTCTGGACCTTCCCGAGCTCGCTGGTACTGACCGGCGTCTCCGACTTCGCGTGGGCGTGGTCGAAAGGGCGGGCGTTCAACATCTCGAGCAACGAGACGGGGGCCGTGTCCGGCGTGGAGTTCGTCGAGTGCGTGACCCCCGAGTCGCAGCTCACCGAATCCGACGCCTGGGCGACGCGGACGGCGGGGAGTACCGTGACCGATCTGTCAATCACCGGCTGCTACATCGCGTCGATGTACAAGCCCTCGGGCTCGTCGGCGCACCTCGACACCTACCAGCTGTCGGGTACGCACGCGCTGCGCAATGTCGTGATGACGGACACCGTGATCTTCGCCTCCACGAATGCGGCATTCATCCCCACCGAGCTCGCGAGCGGCGTCCGATTCGAGCACTGCCTCGTCGTCGCCGGGAGTCGGATGCTCCAGCGTTATCCGCTCCCCACGGGCGCGAAGTCGTCGACGACGGGGGCGCCCCAGGCGGCGAACGGGTCGGGGACGAACGGCGTTATGGCGGCACGCGATTCGATTATGATCGGAAGCGTCCCGGGCGTCTGGGCATCCGTAGAGAATTCCTTCACACCGGCGACGACGACCTACTCCAATTCCGGAGGATGGACGAGTGATCCGACGCTTTCAACCGTAGATTCCGCGTGGCTCGAACAGCGCACACCTACACCTACCGATGAATACCTGAGGGCCATTTGGAAACTTTGATCATTCCCTCGGCTCGCCGGAGCCCCGCAGACGTCGTCCCGAAGAGCGCTCTGTGAGCGCGCTCCGACGCCTGGCGAAGCCCCTGCAGTCCGAGGGTCTCATCCGCCTCGTCGACCGGATGCTGCTGCATTCACGACCGCAGAAGAGGGCTCGCAACCACGTCCTGCTGGCCCCTCCGGGTCGCGGCAACATCGGCGACCAAGCTCTCGTCGAAGCCTTCGTCGAGACCGTCGACGGGCCGGTGGTCGTCCTGACGCGATCCGTGCAGGACTTCGACGTACCGGCCGCTCTGCGCGAGCGGATGCGCGTCGTCCCTCTTCCCGCTCTCGTGTACGGCTCCGCGGTCGGTCATGCGCGCGACGTGCGCGCCCTGGCCCGCGAACTCCGCTCGGCGCGGTCGTTCTCCGTCATCGGCGCCGACATCATGGACGGCGCGTATGTTCTGCGGGCCTCCGTGAACCGCGCGGGACTCGCCGAACGGCTCGCCCGTCTCGGGTGGCCCACCCGCATCGTGGGCTTCAGCTGGAACGCGGCGCCGCACGCGCGGTCCGTGGCGGCTCTGCGCCGAGCCGGCGACGCGGGGGTGCGCCTGTACCTGCGCGATCCGCGCTCTGCGGCGCGGGCGCGCACCGACGGTCTCGCGGTGCGGGACAGCGCCGACATCGTCTTCGCGGCCACGTCGCGCGACGACACGATCGTGCAGCGTCTGCTGCCCGAGCTCGGCGACCGGGAACTCGCGCTCGTGAACGCATCGGGGCTGGTCGGCGACAGGCTGCCCGCCTACGTCCGGGTCGTGGAGACCCTACGCGCCGCGGGGTTCGTGGTCCTCGTGGTCCCGCACGTGTCGCGTCACGGCGCCGACGATCTGCCGCTGTGCCAGGCGCTCGTGGACGCTGCCGGAGGCGACGTGGACGTGCACCTCGTCCCGCGCTTGCTCGCCCCGGCCGAGATCCGCGGCCTTGCCGCGCGCGCCTCGGTCACGGTCACCGGGCGCATGCACCTCGCGGTGATGTCGTTGATGGCCGGGACGCCGCCGGTGACGGTCGCGACGCAGGGGAAGGTCGAGGGATTGATGGACCTGTTCGGAGCACCGGAGCTGTGCGTCGCCCCGGGTTCGTCGTTCGACGGCGATCTCTTCGCCGCGGTGTCGACCGCCGTCGAGCACCGCGACGAGCTGCGTTCGCGGATCCTCGACGCCCGTGCGACCGTGACGGATCTGGCGCGACGCAACGTCGAGGGCCTGTCATGAGGGGGCGGGCCGTGAACCCGATGACGCTCATGGAGTACGCCACCCGCGCGCGGGACGCGGCCTACACCAAGATCGCGGCGACCGGTTTCGCCGAGTTCGGGAGCGGTTCGCGGATCATGCTGCCGTTCCGTGCCGGCAACCCCCAGAAGGTCGTGGTCGGCCGCGACGTGCTCATCGGGCCGTCGTCGTGGTTCATGGTGCCGCGGCTCGACGCCGTCGGCCCCGTCATCCATATCGGCGACCGCGTGCGCATGAACCAGACCTCGATCACCGCCGTCGAAGAGGTGATCGTCGAGGATGCCGTGGCTCTGGCCCGCGGCGTCTACATCTCCGACCACACGCACGGGTTCGACGATCCCGACATCCCCATCCGCGACCAGCCGCTGTCGCGCGTCGCCCCCGTCCGGATCGGTCGCGGTGCCTGGCTCGGCCAGAACGTCGTGGTCATGCCCGGGGTGACCATCGGCGCCGGCACGGTCGTGGGGGCGAACGCCGTCGTGACCTCCGACCTCCCGCCCCGCTGTGTCGCGGTGGGCGCTCCGGCTCGCGTGCTGCGGGAGATCGTCTCGTGAAACGCGACGTCGTCTTCACGTTCTCGTACGAGACCTATGCCGATGCTGCGGCTCGCGGCATGATGCGTCCGCCGGACCGCATCCTGCAGACCCTCATGTCGTCGGACGAGGTGGGCAACCTCCTCGTCGCGAACCCGTTCCGCTCGCTCGCCAGCGTGGCTGCACGGGGGATCCGGCCGGCCGAGTCCTTCCCCGCCCGCGCGGACCGGCGGCTCATCACCCCGACCCGACTCGCTCGTCGCGACCCGGTCAGCGTGCCCGCGATCGTGCGCACCTATCGCTCGTACGACGAGCAGTTGCGTACCGCGGCCGCCCGAGCCGGCATGAGCCGCACCGCGATCGTGACGACGAACCCGCTCGTGGCGGCGTTCTGTCCGTTCGGCTGGGCCGACACCGTCACGTATTTCGGGCGCGACGATTGGCTGAGTTCCGAGGCACGTCAGGCCTACTGGCCGGCGTACGCCGCGGCCTACCGCCAGATCAGCGAGAGCGAAGTGGGTGTCGCTGCGGTATCGCAGCAGATCATCGACCGAATCGACCCGCGCGGACCGGCTGTCGTCGTTCCGAACGGCGTCGACCCGCGCGAGTGGATGGGGCCCCGCCCCGTGGCGCCGGACTGGCTGGCCGCCATCCCCGGTCCGCGCGCCATCTACGTCGGCACGATCGACAGCCGACTCGACGTCGAGGGGATCGCGCACCTGGCGGTCCTGCGACCCGACCTCCACATCGTGCTGCTGGGGCCCACACCCGAGCCCGGCTACACCCGGGCGCTGCGCGAGATCCCTAACGTGCATCAGCACGCCGGGGTCGGTCGATCGGAGCTCGTGGCGGCACTGCGCAACTGCGACGTGTCGCTGCTCTCGCACCGGCGCACGGCGCTCACCGAGGCCATGAGCCCGCTCAAGGTGTACGAGTACCTCGCCGCGGGTCTGCCCGTGGTCTCCGTCGATCTCCCGCCGGTGCGGGGCATCCACGAGCGGGTGACCTTCTCCGCCAGCACGGCCGAGATGGCCCCCCAGGTCGACGACGCTCTCGAGCGCGGTCCTCTCACCGACGCGCAGCGCGCGGCGTTCATCGAGGACAACAGTTGGGGCTCACGCCACCGTGCGGTGCTCGAGCTCGTTCTGCGGTCCTCAGCCCGCCACCGAGCAGCGGCACCGGCGAACGTCTGACCCCCTCCGTCGCGTTCGGACCGGTCAGCCGGTCGGGACGCGACGGAGGGGAGTGCGGGCGGTCAGCCGCCGAGGGCCTTCTGCACGGCGGGCCACGCCGCGGCCGCCACCTTCGCCTGGCCCGAGGCCGAGGGGTGGAAGTGGTCGGCCGACGAGATGTCGTCCAACGAGAACGTGATCTGGTTGACGGCTCCGTCGTCGGTCGTGCACTCGGTCACGGCCGCGCACGCCTCGATGATCGAGGCGTTGTAGCCGGCGAGGGTCTGCATGACCGAGGCTCGACGCTCCTCGTCCGCCGCGGCATCCGAATCGGCGTCACCGAGGAGGGTGCGGCAGGACGGGCTCTGATTCCACAGGCCGACGATCTTCGGGTCGCTTCGACCCGCTTCCCACAGCTGGCTGATGTCGGGGAGCGACACGGCCACGATGGGTGCGTCCGGTACGCCGGCGCGGATCGTCGCGAGCAACTCGCTGTACGTCTGCCCGAACTCGTCGACGGGCGTGATCTTGTCCATGCTGCTCGTGCACACGTCGTTGGTACCGACGGCGACGAGGACGAGGTCGGCCGATTCGCCCTGGGCCTTCTCGACGGCCGTGATCCGGTCGGCCACGACCGCGCCCGGACGAGCCAACGAGAGGGGAGCGATGGAGTCGCCGCCCAGGCGTTCGCGGATGGACGACACGGCAGGATCCGTCCCGAGTGCCCAGGAGGCTTCCGGGCACGCATCGCGTGAGCCGCACGCGGCCATGCCCACCGACATCGAGTCTCCGACGACGGCGATCGAGGAGACCTCGCGCAGGTCACTATCGGCGGTTTCCGTCGGAGGTGCCGGCGCCGCCGTCGGAGCGGTGCATCCCGCAAGGAGAGCGACCAGCGCGAGGCCGGTCACGATCGCGGAGAATCTTGCCTTCATGGGCGTTTGTCCTTCCGCCGGGACTGCTCTTGTTCGATGGTGGACTCGAGTTCTCCGACCGACGGCTCGTCGGCGCCGAGAACGGTGGCCGGGGCGTCGACGGGCGTCGCCTCGAGGTCGATCTCGGCCGCGGTCGGCTGCGCGACCGTGCCGTCGTCGGACGGGGTGGCATCCGCCGCCTTGTCGGACGCGGGCTTGCGCGGAGCGGGCTTTCGCGCCTGCTTCACGAAGTCGAGCATCATCCGGTAGTCGCGCCGGTAACCGGGAACGAGGTAGAGGATGCCGAGGACGATCAGACCCGCGACACCGCCGCCGATGACCTGGAGGATCGCGAGCCAATCGACGAGCAGCTGCGCGGTGGTCCAGGACGCCCCGAAGGCGAGGCCGGCCGCGATCGCGGGGCGGATGAGGGGGAGAGCGATGTCACGACCGCTGCGCAGGAACGTGCCCTGGGTCGCCACGAGGAACCCCGGGACGAGGAGCGCCAGGGTCACCAGGCCGTACAGCAGGGCGAGGCCGTTCACGCCGTTCCACGCCACGCCGACGAAGAACGCGGCGATCACGATCGGGCGCGTGATCAGGTAGTAGACCAGCTGGCGGTGCGCGCGCCCGAGGGTGATGTAGATCCACCCGTTGACGTTGCCGACCGCCTGGGCCACACCCGCCAGGGCGAGGAGAGCGAAGGCGTCCGCCGCGGTGTCCCATCCCGGCCCCAGGAGCAGCAGGATGAGAGGGTGGGCGACGGCGGCGGCGATCGCGTACACCGGGAGGGCGAGATAGCCGATGACCACCATGGCGTTGCTGATGTAGCGCCGGTATCGCTCGCTGTCATCCTGCAGACGGCTCAGCACGGGCAGGGCGACCCGGCCCAGGGGGGCCGTCAGCTGCTGCTGGGGAAGGAGGAACAGTGCATACGCGCGCGAGTACTGACCCAATGCCGCGGCGCCGAGCTGCTGACCGATCACCACGTTGTCGAGGTTGCGCGAGGCGTAGTTGAGCAGCTGCACACCGAAGAGGCTTCCGCCCGTCGTCAGCAGCGGGCGGATGTCGCGACCGACGCGGGGGCGACCCCAGCGGGGCTTGGCGGCCATCCACAGGGCGATCAGGCGGTATACCTGGCCGGCGCCGGCGAAGACGACCAGCGACCACACGCCGAAGCCCACCAGAGCGGCCACGACCGACAGTGCGACCCCGACAGCCATCGCCACGATGTCGATGAGAGCGAGGGTCCCGAAACGCAGGTCGCGTTGCACCGAGGCCTGCAGCGGCATGCAGAGGCCGTTGATCAGGAGGGTCGGTGCGATGGCGAGGGTCAGGATCGTCAGGCGGGGTTCGCCGTAGAGCATGGCGATGAGCGGAGCGCAGGCCGCGATGCCGATCATGAGCACCGTACCCAGCAGCGCCGAGAACCACAGCAGCGACCGCCACTGATCCTCGGTGAGCTTCTTGGCCTGGAGGATGGCGCCGGTCATGCCGAAGTCGCGCACGAGGTCGGCCACGCCCACGATGGCCATGATCATGGCGACGAGACCGAAGTCCGACTGGTCGAGCAGGCGTGCGAGCAGCATCGTCGAGATGAGCTGCAGCGCCGTCTTGATCCACAGGCCGCCCGCGGTGACCGCGGCGCCGCGGGACGCTTTGTGTTTGAGGTCGCTTGTCATCGGCGTGATGCCTCTCTGAGGGATGTGTCGCGGTCCCACGCGATGGGACCTGCCGATCGGCGACGGGCGATGAGCTTGGGCATCGCATATCCCCACACGTAGAACGGGAAGGAGAGCCAGAGGCGGGGGGAACGGACCACTCGCCCGAGGAGTCCGCCGCGGTCGCGTTCGGCGCTGTCGTTGGGCAGTTGCCGGTTGCCGAGCTCGATGCGAACGCCGCGGCGCACGAGCGCGCGCATGTTCCGGGGAGCGTGGACCGTGAAGGTCTCGTCGGCCAGGGTCGTGCGCTCGTCCGGCGCGAAGCGGAGCTGCACGAACCGGTCGTCGGCGATGACGTCGGGGAACGTCTCCCACCGCTCGCGGCCCGCGGCGTTGACCGCGTACACCCCGGAGCCGACGTGACCGCGGGATCGATACGCCGATGCCGCCCAGACGCGCGAGTGGCACCGTACGGGCAGGCTCGACCGCGACGTGTCGACGATGAGGCGCGGAGCCGCCGCGAGCGGCGCCGATGTGCCGGTCAGCTCGTCGGCCATCGCGCGCAGAGCCGACACCGACAGTGCGACGTCGGCATCGATGTAGGCGCGGGGGAGTACTCGCGCGTGCGCGTCGCCGGCGTTCAAAGCGGCGATCTTCGAGCCCTCGGCGATCTCGTGGACGACGACGCCGGGTACGGCGCGCGCCTGTTCCGCGGTGTCGTCCGAGCAGCCGTTGGCCACCACGACGACCTCGAACTCCCCGGGCGCCGCACCCCGGAGCATCTGCTCCAGGCTGCGGCGCACCAGGGGGCCCTCGTCGTGGGCGGGGATGACGATCGACATCCGAGGTGTCATACGGCGACTCCGGATGACACCGTTGCACGGGGCCACCGGACGAACATCCCCTCGCCCGCCGCGCGCGCCCTCAGGGCGGGCGGGCTCGATGTGAGCAGCCACCCGCCGACCGCGAGCAGCATGGAGTACACGAAGAAGGTCTGCATGAAACCGAACGCGTCGTAGAAGAACAGCGCGGCTGCGTAGCCGGCTCCGCTCAGGAACAGCGCGAACGCCAGCATCGCGTAGCGGGGTTCGTCCCGCGCCGTCGTGAATGCCCAGGCGCCCATCATCAGGATCGGAACGAGGATGAACACGGCGAGACCGAGAACGCCGACGGCTCCGACCTCGAGGAGCGAACCGAGCACCTGATTGTCGAGGATGTAGGCGTTCTGCTCGTCACCCACGACGATGCGGCTTCCCAAGCCCGTTCCGAAGAACGGAGACTGCGACGCCTCGATCAGAGACGGACCGAGGTCGGCCAATCGACCGGCACCGCGGAAACCCGGTGACGTCTGCTGCGAGGCGATGAGCGCGTCGATGTCCAGGAAGGACAGGACCAGCGTGCCGACGACCTTCGGGAGGGCCGCCATGCCGACGGCCAGCAGCGGCACACCGATTGCCAGCAGGGTGATGCCCAGCCATGGCCGCAGCAGGAGGGTGAGCAGGAACATGATGCCCAGCACGATCACCGCGGTGCGGGAGACCGCGACCAGCACGCCCATCAGCAGGACGAGGGTGACGAGCGAGTACACGAGGCGGCGCGTCCACTCGTTCTTGGGCCACCGGCCGTAACGCGCGAGGTAGATGGCGATCGGGATCAGGATGCAGAACATCACCGACAGGGCGATCGGATGCTGCGACGACCCGAACGAGCGATAGCCACCGGCGCGGAACGATTCGCCGTCGGCGGAGATCAGGTTCAGCGGGAGGAAGGTCTCGAGTCGGTGGAAGACGTTGATGCGCGTCACGCGCTCGAAGACGGCGAAGACCGCCACGACCGTGCCGCACCACACGAGAGCGGTGAGCAGACCCATGGCGATGGTCTCGGTGTCGATGATCTGGCGGACGATGTAGAAGACCGACAGCAGCACCACCCAGTTGACCAGGGTACCCACGGCGCTCGTGGCGAGGCCCTCCTCGACGAGCCGTGTGCCGTTCGGCGGGATGGAGACGAACAGCGAGACGAAGAAGATCCCGATCGGCCAGCCGAAACCGACGGGCTTCCACTTGCGGTTGCGGTCCAGCAGGAGGGCCGCGACCATTCCCGCGAACATCACGAACAGCACGAGACGGTAGGCCTCGAGTTGGAAGGGGAGCGGGGTGGGCAGGGCGTAGCGCCGGATGGGGATGAACATCACCACGGCGACGAGGATGCCGAGCCAACCGACCCACGAGGTGAGGATCCTCCGTGCCAGGACCGCCAGGGCGACGACGATCATCGCGCCGCCGGCCGCGACCGGGGGCAGGAAGATGACGGATACGGCGGCCACGGCGACGAGGATCACCACGGCCAGGATCGCCCTGCCCACGGGCAGGGTCACCTCGTCCTCCGTCACCGGAGCCGGTGAGGGAGGAGGCGACGCGGGGGCAGCATCGTGCGGCCCCCGCGTCTGCGATGTGTGCAGTGACACGGGAGGGGCCTCGGGGTTCAGAGGTCGCTGCGGAGAGTCGTGGACTCGACGCGGGAGGAGCGGCTGCGCGCTCGGGAGCGGACGGCCTCCGCCTCGGAATCGGAGCTCTGGCCCGGCAGGAGGTCGTCGATGGAGAAGTCGGCGTCGTCGTCGAGCTTCGCCGACGAGGGGGCGTCGTCATCGCGAGCGGCCTTCGCGGCGCGCTTGCGCTCACGGGAGGCCTTGGAACCGGCGATGATGTACGCCGCCGCCACGAAGAGCAGGAAGACGCCGAGGAAGGTGACCACGACGGGGATCGCCGGGTTGGAGCCTTCGAGCGCCGCGCCGGGCTTCTGGTCGATGGTCGTGATCAGGACGCGGTTGCCCTCGGGGATTTCCGCGGCGGTCTGGTCGGACACGACCTGCGCCTCGAAAGTCTGGGCGGCCGTGCGGGAGATCTGCTCCGCCCGCTCGGGCGTCGAGGCCGTGCCGATGACCTCGAGGATGGGCAGCACGTAGCGGCCGGCGAAGGACTCATCACCCGCGGGCTGCGTGGTGCGGCGGAGAGCGGTGAGCGTCTCCTCCTCGGCGAAGGTTCCGATCTGCGACTCCACCGTGGCGCGCATGTCCTGACCGCTGATGAGGTAGGCGTACAGGATGGCGCGCGAGGTCAGGTCGACCGTCTGCGGCTGGGTCTGGCCCTCCTGCAGCTCCTGGCCGGGGATGACGGCCTGGTACAGCGGCTGGTCGGGGCCGTTCAGCAGCAGAGTCGTGCCGGCGCGGTACGACTGCTCGGCGCGCGGCTCGACCTGGCCGTTCGTGATGGTGAAGCCGGCGAAGAACGCGGCCACCGCCGCGACCACGGCGCCCACCACGAGGAGCCACTTGCTCCTCCACAGGACGCGCAAATACGTCGGAATTTCCATTGTTTCCCCTCCAGTCGCCCCCCCGGGCGACGATGTAACTTGAGCCACCTATGGCGAATGAGAGGATCTCCGGAGACACCCCGTAACCGGCGAACCGGTCGACCTCACTTTGACAGTATGCGGGCAACCTCTGGTATTAGCGATTCGTACGTGTTACAACGTCGCGTCGTTCGGGTGTACATCAAGTACTCAACTTGCAATGCCGCCGCCCCGTGTCCACAGTAGGAGACCGGCGGGTATCGATGTCTGCATTCGATGTCTGCTCGAAACGGGGGCAATGTCTATGCGGGTGCTTTTTTCGTTTCCTCATGCACTCGGGGCGCCAGGTATCGGCTGGACGGCGTGGAACCAGGTCGACGGACTCGCCCGGCTCGGTCACGACGTGCACGTCGTGGCGGCGAGCATCGCGCGGCCGGTGCCGGCAAACGTGCGTGTGACGCAGACCCTCGCCGTTCGAGGCAAGAGGGTCCCGCACCGCGCGATCGGGCGTGACCGTGCTTTCGCGTGGCATGACGCCCGGGCGGCGCGGTTCGCGGCGAGCGGGGACTACGACGTCGTCCATCTGTGGCCCACGGGCCCCGGCCGCACCGCGGCGACGGCGCGCGAGCGCGGGACCGCCGTCGTGCGGGAGGCGCCGAACACCCACACGGAGTTCGCGTGGCGGGTGGTCGCCGAGGAGGTGGCGACACTGGGCCTGCAGGGCGAGGTGGACACCGCGCACACCGCGAACGCCCGCCGCCTGGACATGGAACGCGCGGACTGGTCGCAGGCGACCGCCGTCCTCGCGCCGTCGGATTTCGTCGCGCAGACCTTCCGCGACGCCGGTTTCGCCGAGGACCGCATCCTCCGTCACCAGTACGGTTTCCGCCCCGGGACGCGGGTCGCGCGGGCCCGCACCGCGACGCCGGCGCCTCTCCGCGCCGTGTACGTCGGACTCGGCGAACCCCGGAAGGGACTGCACTACGCCCTCGACGCGTGGCTGAGGTCGGAAGCGAGCACGCAAGGGACCCTCACGGTCGTCGGGCGCATGCTCCCGGCATACGAGGCTTTCCTCGCGGACAGATTGGCCCACCCGAGCGTCCAGGTCGTCGGCTTCACCCACCAGGTGGAGGCGGCGCTGGCGGCATCCGATGTCCTCCTTCTGCCCACCATCGAAGAAGGGTCGGCCCTTGTGACCTACGAGGCACAGGCGATGGGGTGCGTCCCCCTCGTCTCGACCGCATCGGGGGCGCTGATGGACGACGGCGTGCACGGTCTGTTCCACGAGCCCCGAGACGTCGACGCGCTCGCCGCGCACCTCGACCTGCTCTCGCGTGACCGAGCGGAGTTGGCGCGGATGAGCGCCGCCGCGATCGCGCACGGCCCGGAGCTCACCTGGGATGCCGCAGCCCACACCCTCGTCCGCTGCTACGACGCCGCGCGCGACCGCGCCACGGCGGGAGGTGCGCATGCTCACGCCGTCTGACATCTCTGTCATCGTCTGCACCCGCAACCGCCCCGGGTATCTCCGCGAGGCACTGGCGGCCATCCGCAAGACCACCCCGGCCGAGACCGAGGTCGTCGTCGTCGACAGCGCCTCCGACACGGACGAGACGCGGCAGATCGCGGAGGAAGCCGGCGTCGTCTACGTGCTCGCCGGCGCCGGATTGTCCGTCGCGCGCAACGCCGGCATCCATGCCTCTGCGCGTCCGTTCGTGATCTTCACCGACGACGACTGCCTGCCGGAAGAGGGGTGGATCGACGTCGTCCTCCCGCACTTCGAGGATCCGACGGTCGGGGCGGTCACCGGCCGCATGCTGCATCGATCGGAATCCGCCGCCAAGGCCCCGTACCGTCGGCAGCGCCTGTACCGCACACCCGTACAGGGACTCGATGCCGGCCACGGCGCGGTTATGGCGTTCCGACGCGAGATGCTCCTGCGGATGGGCGGCTTCGACGACGCCCTCGGCGCAGGCAAGCCGTGGGCAGGCGCCGAGGACCTCGACATCTTCGTCCGCATCGTCCGTGCCGGGTCGACCATCGTGCACGACGCCACGTGCATCGTCTGGCACAACAACACCCGCGAGGGTCAGGACTACGTCAACCTGCACCGGGGCTACGGCCTGGGGCTGGGCGCGATGATCGCGAAGTGGATCCACATCGATCCCGTGCTCGGCACCCGGCTCGCCTGGCGTCTGGTGGGGCGTTCGGTGGTACGCATCGTGCGGGCCTTCGCCCGCAAGAAGCCGGCGGCACACGAGCACGCCATGTTCGACGGCATCGTCACCGGAGCCCGCCAAGCATGGAGGACGCCGGTGATCGGCGAACGGTTCGCGTCCGCATCCCCGTCGGCGAGCGTCTCGCGTGCACCGTCGCGCGCAGTCGACGCCTCGACCGCCCCCGGTGCGTCGGTCGAGCTGCTCCGCATCCTCGACGAGACGCACCTCGCATCCAACATCCAGTACGAGACCATGCACACCGGGTGCATCCTGGTCCTGAGCGGTCGCAATCTGCGCCTGGACGACGGCTCGCTCGACCAGGAGAAGATCCTGGCGGGGGTCGATCGGCTCGTGCGACGGGTGCCGGAGTTCCGGCTGCGCGTCATCGACTCCCCGCTCGGGATGACGGCGCCCGCGTGGGTTCCGGCCAGCGATTTCGACCTGCGCAACCACGTGCATTTCCCCGAGGGCACCCACGACCTCGGGACGGACCGCCTGCGGTGGTTCATCGAGGGGGACCGCGGCCTGCTCCCGCGCGACCGTCCGCTCTGGGACTTCACGTTCACGCTGCTCACCACCGGTCAGGTCGCCTTCGGTGCCCGCATGCACCACGCCAACGGGGATGCCAAGTGGGCGATGGAACGTCTCACCGAGCTCACCGAGGCATCCGAGGTGTCCGAGGAGACACCGCTGCCGCGCACGGCCCGGCCGCCCGCATCGCGCGCGCTCGTGCCGCTGTACGCCGCCCGCAACTGGTGGCGGCTGCAGCCGAACGTGTCCGCCGCATGGCGTGAGTATTGGCGCAAGCCGGTCGTGAAGAGGGTGAAGCGCGTGGTCGGACGCAACATCCGCCCGCTCAAGGAGGTCTACGCGACCCGCCGGAACCTCCGTGCGAGCTTCATCCCTCCGTTCACCGACACCTACTTCGAGGTCGACGCCTCGGCGACCGCGCGCCGGGCGGCGAAGCTGCGAGGCTCGTTGAACGACCTCATCGTCGCAGCCGCCATGTGCGCGGTCGACGACGACCGTGACGGCATCGACGTGATGGTGCCGGTGTCACGTCGCAAGAAGGGCGAGCGCGCCATCCGCAACCACGTCGAGATGCTCCGCGCGCACGGGGCGCCGTCGTCGGGCCTGCCCGAGGTCATCGCGTCGGTGCGTTCCCAGGTCGCGGCGTTCGCGCGCGGCCTGGCCGTCGAGGAGCAGCCGCGCGGTCGCTCGATCGGGTACGTGACGCTGGTGCCGTGGTCGCGCGAGCCGAGGTTCTTCTCCGGGGATGTCGTGGAGCGCTTCATCGTGCTGCCGGCCTCGGACCGCAGGGACGAACTCGCGGTGTTCGCCGCGGTCTACGGCGAGAAGATCACCTTGACGGTGACCACCCGCGCGGAGCTGGACACCGACGGCATCGCCGGTCGGCTCCGCTCGATGCTCGAAGGGGCGGACGAATGAACAAGATCCGAAAGACGCTCGTGGCAGTCGCCTCGCTGCTGGACCCGCGGGTGTACCTGCACGGGTTGCGCGTGCTGCACTTCTACGGGTACTCCCACGTCTCGCAGGTGCGCAAGCTCACGCGCGGTACCGACGTCAGCTTCGCGCCCAACGTCTCGTTCCGGAACGCGGAGCGCATCACGATCGGCTCCGGGACGCGGATCGGGGAGTACTCCACCATCTGGGCGGGCAATTCGACCGGCCGGATCACGTTCGGCGAGAAGGCCCTGCTCGCTCCCCGAGTGACGCTGACGGCATCCAACTACGGCATCGCCAAGGGCGTCGCGCCCATGGACCAGCCCAAGCAGGAGGATGACATCGTCATCGGGGCCGGTACCTGGCTCGGGGCCGACGTCGTCGTCCTCGCCGGCGTCACCATCGGAGACGGCGCGATCATCGCCGCCGGAGCCGTCGTCACGAAGGACGTCCCCGAGAACGCGATCGCCGGCGGTGTGCCGGCCAAGGTCATCGCCTACCGGCGAGACGCCGAACCCGCGTCGACTCCCGGCCGGGTCACCGCGTGAGCGCGCCCACCGTCGACGCGATCATCGTCAACTACAACACCCGCGATCGCACCCTCGAAGCCATCGAGTCCCTGGTCGATCTCGACCTCGACTGGCTCGGGATCGTCCTGATCGACAACGGATCGACCGACGGCTCCCTGGAGGCGATCCGCGCCGCACACCCCGCCGTGACCCTCATCGACGCGGGCGAGAACCTCGGTTTCGCGCGAGCGGTCAATCGGGGAGTGGAGGCGTCGACGGCCGACTACGTCATGCTGTTCAACCCCGACGCGTCCGCCTTCCCCGGTTCGCTGGAGGCGCTGGTGAGCTTCGCCGAAGCCCACCCCGAGCACGGGATCTACGGCGGTCGCACGGTCGACGAGACCGGCGCGCTGGACCCGTCGTCGTGCTGGGGCGCGCCGAGTCTGTGGTCGCTGCTCTGCTACGCCACGGGGGCCTCGGCCGTCGCGAAGAAGTCCGCCCTGTTCGACCCGGAGTCCCTGGGTCGCTGGAAGCGGGACACGGTCCGCGAGGTCCCGATCGTCACGGGCTGCCTCCTGATGACGCGTCGCGACGTGTGGCACCGCATCGGCGGTATGGACGAGCGGTTCTTCCTGTACGGCGAGGACGCGGAGTTCTCGACGCGGGCGTGGCGCCGCGGCTTCCGTCCGGTCGTCGTGCCCGAGGCCGTCATCCGTCACGACGTCGGCGGCTCGAGCAGCTCGAGCGGGCGACGGCTGGCGATGGTCCTGGCCGGCAAGGTCACGTATTTCACGACGGTCTGGTCCGCACCCGTCGCGCTGCTCGCGGTGCTGCTGCTCCAAGCGGGCGTGGCCCTGCGCGCGGTCCTCGAGGCTCTGCGCCGCAGCTCGCGCGACGCCTACCGGCAGGCATGGGCGCACCGCCGTTCGTGGCGTCGCGGATTCCCGGCCGCAGAACGCACCCTGTTCGGGCGGGAGCCGTCGACGACGGCGCGGCATCCGTTGGTCGTGCAGGCCGAACCGGCCTTCCGCACGGAGAAGGCGAATCCGTACACCGCCGACCTCGCCCGTGCGCTGCAGCGTCAGGGCGCCGTCGTGCGCGACCTGCACTATGGACGTCTGCTCGTCGAGCGCACCGACGTCATCCACCTGCACTGGCCGGACCTGTCGTTCCTGTCGGGACCCCGGCTGTACCGACACGTCTGCCGGCTCGCCCTGTTCTACGGAAGCCTCGCGCTCTCCCGGCGCCGGGGGACCGTTCTGGTGTGGACGGTGCACAACGTCGCCGCGCACGAAGAGCGCTCGACGGCCCGCCTCCGTGCCCTCGCCGACAAGCTTCTGCTGAAGAACGTCGACGGCATCATCTCGTTGACGGCGCAGGGCGTCGTCGGCGCCCGGACCGCTTACCCCGAACTCGCCGCCGTTCCCGCGGAGGTCATCCCGCACGGCCACTACCGCGACTCGTACGATTTCGGGGTCGGCCGCAGCGAGGCCCGCGAGCGGCTGGGGCTCGACCCCCGTCGCCCGGTGATCGTCAGCGTGGGGCAGATCCGTCGCTACAAGAACGTCCCTCACCTGATCCGGGTGTTCCGCGAGAGCGAGGTGGATGCCACCCTGCTCATCGCCGGCAAGATCTCACCGCCCGAGCTCGAGGCGGAGATCCGCGAGGCCGCCCGCGGAGACGACCGGATCGTGATCGATGCGCGC
Organism: Microbacterium proteolyticum; assembly: GCF_014192415.1. Classification (GTDB taxonomy): domain Bacteria; phylum Actinomycetota; class Actinomycetes; order Actinomycetales; family Microbacteriaceae; genus Microbacterium; species Microbacterium proteolyticum. The sequence goes on along the minus strand of NZ_JACHXY010000003.1, from coordinate 207,241 downwards.
TTCCTTCCCGACGACGACATCGCCGCAGCTCTCGCCGCGGCGGATCTCGTCATCCTCCCGTACTCGCGTATCCAGAACTCGGGTTCGGCGATCCTGGCCGTCTCGGCGGACCGCCCGGTGCTCGTTCCGCAGTTGGGGGCCATGCAGGAGTTGCAGCAGCAGCTCGGCGACGACTGGGTGCGCCTGTTCGACGGCGACCTGACACCCGCCGCCCTGACGGGCGCGCTCGAATGGTCGACGACCTCGGGGAGGCCGGAGCAGGCGGACCTGCGCGCGCTCGACTGGGATGTCATCGCCGCGCAGACTCTGAACGCCTACCGCAATATCCTCGGCCGAGCTCGGGTCTAGACCCTCGTGGACGGGCTCCGGATGTGCGGCGGTTTCGTTCGTTCTGCACCGCGACCGGCGGTGCGCACCGCATTCCTGGTCGCCGCCGTTGCTTTGCCGGACACGGCCCTGTAATGCGCCTACCGTACAATTCACCTGACGTCGGGCCCGAGAGAGATCGGCCCCGACACAAGATCTGGGGGAGATCAGTGATTCTTACTCGTGCGTCTGACAATGCGTCGTCCGGGAGGGCGGCGACGAGAGGGCACCGGCGGACCACGGCGGACCCCTCCGCAATTCGTCTCGAAACGGGTGAGGCCCGATGATCGCGGCGCGTGACACCTCCGCCCGTCTGGACCTGACCCCCGACAACCCCCGCAAGATGCTGCTTGCGGCATCGACCGGTGGGCACATCGCCCAGCTCGTGCGCCTGGCACCCGGGCTCGGGGCGACCGACGACTCGCTGTGGGTCAGCTTCGACTCTCCTCAGACCCGGTCGCTCCTGCGTGACAAGCGCACCCTGCTCGTGCCCTACATCAAGCCGCGCGACTGGCGCGGGACGCTCAAAGCCGTCGGGCAGATCGACAAGGCCCTCGCGGTCGAGAATTTCGACGCCGCCGTCAGCACCGGGGCCGCGCTCGCCACGGCCGCTCTGCCGGCAGCGCGTCGACGCGGCATCCCGGCGCTGTACATCGAGAGCGTCTCGCGCGTGCTCGGGCCTTCGCTGGCGGGTCGCATGCTGTACCACAGCCGTCTCGCCGAGATGCGCACGCAGCACCGCTCGTGGGCCGGCGGTCGTTGGGGCCTGCACCCGAGCGTGCTGGAGACGTTCTCCATCGAGGATCGTGTGCCTCCCGAGGGACGGCCGCTGAAGATCTTCGTCACGCTCGGCACCATCCAGGGCTATCGCTTCGACACTCTCGTGGACGCCCTGCTGGCGACGGGTCTCATGGGCGAAGACACCACCTGGCAGCTCGGTTACACCACCCGTGACGATCTGCCCGGTCGCGTCGTGCAGGACATGGATGCCGCGTCCTTCGACCGCGCCCTCCACGAGGCGGACGTGGTGGTCACCCACGCCGGAGTCGGCACCATCCTCGGTCTGCTCGAGGCCGGCGTGTACCCCGTCGCCGTCGTCCGCCGGGCCGGCCGCAACGAGCACGTCGACGACCACCAGGCGCAGATCGCCGGCCTGATGAACGACACCCGGATCGGAACCGCCGTCGAGATCGAGGACGTGACGGCGCAGGTGTTGCTCGAGGCGGCGGCGCGCCGCATCGCGACCACCGACGGGCAGCCGGCGCCGGAACGCCGCTGACGTCGTCCCCGGCGCGGGAACTACCGCGCCGGGACGACTGGTCAGCGCGGGCGCACGCGGAGCCAGCGCACGTCGTGCGCACCGAGCGTGAGACCCGCACCGAGCCACACCGGAGCGCCGGTGACGAGGTCGAGGGCCTCCGGGGCGAGTCCCGACAGGGTCAACGCATCGACTCCGACCGTGGAGTCGGCGACGTTGGCTGCGACCAGCACCGCGAACCCGCCGTCGCCGGGGCGAAGGAACGCCACCACCGACCCCGCACGGGCATCGAAGGCGACCAGCTCGTTGCCAGCGAACTCGGGCGTCGAGCGGCGGACGGCGAGCAGGCGCGACAACCGCGAGAAGACGCGCCCCGCCGGGGTCGCCGCATCCGTGCGGTCGGCGTAGTTCTGCTCGGGGCGGAACGGGCGGTGCACCCACCGACTGTCGCCCGCCTCCGCAGCCCGGTCGGCGTAGCCGTAGTCGTTGAGCTGGGCGACCTCGTCGCCGAGGTAGAGCAGCGGGATCCCGCCGGTCGACAGCGCCAGGGCGTGCGCGAGGACGACGCGGTCCTCGCCGCCGGCGTCACCCGCCTCGATGCCGGCGAGGGATGCGGTGGTGCCGGTGACCCGGGCGTCGCCGGTGCGGGGGTTCTCCTGGAACGGCACACCGCGGGCGAAGGTGCCGTCGGATCTGCCGACGTAGAAGTCGTTGAGGAACCGGCGGTGCGGGTAGCCGTCGATGCCGAGCTCGGCAGCATCCTCGTCGGCGAAGGTCCAGCCGATGTCGTCGTGGCTGCGCACGTAGTTCACCCAGGCCGTACCGTCGGGGAGGGCGTGGCGGCGCTCGAGCGCCTGCTGCAGCAGGCGGCCGTCGCGCGTCGCCAGCGCCTCCCAGGTGAGGGCCATCTGCAGCGGGTTGTACGAGATCTGGCACTCGTCGGGGGAGACGTAGGAGACGACCTCGTCGGGGTGCACGATGGCCTCCGACTTGAACAGCAGCCCCGGCGCCGCCATCCGCAGCACGGCGTTGAACGCCTGCAGCAGCAGGTGCGCCTCGGGCAGCGACTCGCAGGTCGTGCCGAGTCGCTTCCAGATGAAGGCCACGGCATCCATCCGCAGGATCTCGACGCCCTGGTTCGCCAGGAACAGCATCTCGCCGGCCATCGCCTCGAAGACGGCGGGGTTGGCGTAGTTGAGGTCCCATTGGAAGTGGTAGAAGGTCGCCCACACCCAGCGCCCGTCGTCGAGCTGCACGAACGAGCCCGGGTGGTCGTCGGGGAAGATCTCCCGCGTCGTCTGCTCGAACGCGTCGGGCATCTCGCGGTCGGGGTAGATGAGGTAGAAGTCCTCGAACCCCGGCTCACCGGCGACGGCCTTCTTCGCCCACTCGTGCTCGTTGCTGGTGTGGTTGAAGATGAAGTCGACCACGAGCGAGATGCCCGCGCGCCGGAGGTCGGCGGCGAGCGACGCGAGCTCCTCCATCGTCCCCAGTGCCGGGTTCACGCGGCGATAGCTCGACACGGCGTAGCCGCCGTCGCTGTTGCCCTCGGGGCTCTCGAACAGCGGCATGAGGTGCAGGTAGGTCAGCCCCAGTTCGCGGAAGTAGGGGATTCGATCCCGGATGCCGCTGAGTCCGCCCGCATAGCGGTCGACGTAGCAGACACCGCCGAGCATGCGCTCGCTCTCGAACCAGTCGGGGGTGCTGTCGCGTTCGCGGTCGAGGGCCTTGAGCGCCCGTGGACGCTCGGTCCAGGAGCGGCGGGCGAGGTCGACGACGGATGCCAGCCGTTCGAGGCCGTCGGTGCGCTCGCCGTAGAGGCGGACGAACAACTCGTGCAGGCGGGGCAGGTGCAGTTCGGCGTGGGCGAGGAACTCGCGGTCGGCGCCGGAGCTGTTCAGGTCGCCGAGGAGGTGCGAGACATCGCGGGGGCCGGGGTTGAGCTGTGTCACGGGTGACAGCCTGACGTATGGAATCGGTCCCGGTCGGCAGCGACGTGCCCGCGATCCGGGGCAGACGGCGGTCGGTGGACGATCATGGGGAGGTGAAGCCTCGCTCCGCGCACCGCCGCACCCGTGTGCTCGCCGCCCTCGTGGGCGTCGTCGTCGTCACGCTGTACGCGGTCGTCGCGCTACTGCAGATCCTCGTGTGGAACCCGGAGGCAGCGGTGCCGGGCCTGACTGCGGCAGAGGTGTGGCGCGAGGTGGGGACGGCGAGCCAGGGTCCGCCCAACGTTTCCGTCGTCGCAGTCATCGCCGCGGTCCCCTGCTCGCGCTCGTTTTCGGCGGGGTCTTGGCGCTGACGGACGTCGGTGTCTGGGCCCTCGTCTCCTGCTACCTGGGTCTGCTCGTTGCGGGGGTCACGGGCTACTTCATCGCCTCGTTCGGTCCGGGCATGGGACTCGCCGACACGTACGGCATCACCGGTGGCGACTCCGCGTTCGGCGGTGCCGCCCTGGGGGTGGTGAGCCTGCTCGCGATGCTCGGACTCGTTTCGATCTTCGTGGGCGGCGCGATCCGCAGCCGCCGCAAAGACGGCGCGCCTCGCGCGGCATGAAACTATTTTTGTGTCATATATAAAGCACAAAATGTGCTAGAAAAGTGATACGAAAGGTGGTTTCCATGAACCCCGAACACTTCTGGAACGTGGGCAACCGAATGTTGCAGGCACCCCTGCCGGAGCTCGTGTGGGGACTGCTGTCGTCGAGTGTCGTATGCGCTGTGCTCGGCATCGCGATCGCCTTCGTCGCGGCGCGAGTACGGCACGGCGGGCCGAGCGGGGCCGCCGTCGCCCGTGTCGGGCATGCTGCGATCGGCGTGATTGCGCTCGCGGTCGGGCTGGTGTGGATCGGCGATATCGCGTTGCGCGGTTACGTCATCGATATGTCCGCCGCCGTCTCGCGGTGGCGGTTTGCCCTCGCCCCGGTCGTCGCTGCCGCGGGGGTGGCCGCGTGGGCCGTGACGCGGCGGGCGACGCAACCCCGTCGAGCCGCGGACGCGGGGTCGGTGACTCGGCGCACGTGGGTAACGTTCGGGCCGCGCCGTGGCCTCGTTGCCCTTCTCGTCGCAATGGTCGTCGCCGTCGGCGTCATGGTCGTCTTCGGGCGGATGTCGACGGCCTTCGAGCCCGGCCTGGCCGCTCACGTGGCTATGGAAGCACCGAACGTCGAGGCGCCGCCTGTCGTGACGGTCTTTCCCGGCTGGGCTTACGGCATCCCCCTCCTCGCGGGGGCGGTCGCCCTTGCGGCGGCCGTGGTGCTCGCCTTGCATCGCAACGCTGCGCGGCCGTTTCCGGACGGGGTGAGGCTCGACCTCGAGCGTCGGGGTCGCGCCGACGCGGCGCGTGACATCGTCGCGCTCGCCGTCGCCACGATGCTCCTCATGCTCGGTGGGGTCTTGCGTCTCGCGCGCTCGGCTGCCGCGGACACCATGACCGTCCAGATGCCATCGGGCCACCTCACGAGCGTCCAGCTCGCACTCCCGCACGCCGACCTGATCATGGTGGGCGGGATCGCGGCCCCGATGCTCGAGATCGCAGGGAGCTCGCTGCTGACCCTGCTCGTGGTCCGCGCCGCCGCGGCCGTTCATGCCCGACGTCGGCAACCTGCCCCGCCGGCGGAGGTCAGGGTATGAAGGATGCCGTGTCCGCGGTTTCCCACCAGGTGGCCGCTCCCGCCGACGTGCACCGTCTGTTCCGCGGTCTCATCGTGTCAGGCCGGCTCGGAACAGGTGAGAAGCTGCCCACCGTTCGACAGGCGGCTGCAGATTTCGGGGTGGCGCCCGGCACGGTGCAGAAGGCATACCGTGCACTGGAGAGCGAGGGTCTCATCGTCAGCCGGGTGGGATCGGGGACGCGAGTGGCAGCGGGCGTTTCCGCGCTGTCCGCCGACCTGACCCGGCGCATACGCGAACTCGTCGACGCCGCCGTCGCCGAGGGAGTGGCTGCGGAGACGCTCGCCGACGTGCTGCGCCTGATAGCGGACGATGCCGGGTCGCGCTGATCGCGGCGGGGCGATCTTCCCCCTGCGTCGTACGATCGACGACGGCCCGAGTCGCGGGTACGAGGGGGACGCGGTGTCGGAACGGGGTGCGGTCGGCGTGGCCGTCGGGGGAGCGGTGCTCATCGGCGCCCTCACCGCCGTGCAGGCGCGCATCAACGGCACCCTGGGCGCCGAGCTCGGCGACGGCATCGTGGCCGCCGCCGTCTCGTTCAGTTCGGGGCTCGTCATTCTGCTCGTCCTGTCGGCCGCGCTGCCTGAGGGCCGGGGCGGTCTGCGCCGCCTGGTCACCGGCATCCGGTCTCGCTCGATTCCACCGTGGATGCTGCTGGGCGGTCTGGCGGGGGCCTTCACGGTCGCGAGTCAGGGGCTGACGGTCGCAACCATCGGCGTCGCGCTGTTCACGGTCGGCTTCGTCGCGGGACAGACCACCGGCGGGCTCATCCTCGACCGAGTGGGGTACGGCCCGGCGGGTATCGTGCCCGTCACCGTGCGCCGACTCGTCGGTGCGGCGCTGGCCATCGCCGGGGTGGTCGTGTGCTTGTCGGGGGACGCCCTCGGAGGCGTACCCCTGTGGATGCTCGTCGTCCCCGCCCTCGCGGGGGCGGGAGTGGCCTGGCAGCAGGGTACGAACGGGCGCCTGCGCATACGGGTGGAGAGCCCCCTGACAGCGACGCTGGTGAACTTCGTCGGCGGCACCGCGGTGCTGCTCGTCGCGGCGGCCGTGCACGTCGCCGTCGTCGGAGCCCCCCGCGCGGTGCCGACGGAACCATGGCTGTACAGCGGCGGTGCCGTGGGCGTGATCTACATCTTCTTGTCGTCGGTGGTCGTGCGTCGCACGGGAGTGCTGCTGCTGGGCCTCGGGTCGGTCGTCGGGCTCCTCACCACCTCGGTGCTGCTCGACGCGGCGTGGCCCGCTCCGGCGGCGCCCGCCACGGCGGTCGCCGTGCTCGCGGCGTCGGTCGCCATCGCCGGGGTCGTCGTCGCGGCGGTGCCCTGGCGGCGTCGACGCGGCTGAGGGTCCTCCCGCCGCCCCCGGACGACGCCGCCGCCCGGAGGAAACCCCCGGGCGGCGTCGCTGAACGCGTGTATCTCAGAGCGAGACGTCGTCGACCTTGCGGCCCTTCTTGCCCCCGGGCATGCGCGAGATGTGCTTCGCGGCATCCACGGTCTTGCGGCGCACCGGGCGCGAGCGCTGCGGCTTGCCGCCGACGTAGAGCCACCCGAGCAGCACCTCGCCCTTGTGCAGACCGTGCGCTTTCGCGAGCGCCTTGCTGCGGGTGTTGTCGTCGGTGCGCCAGAACACGCCGAAGCCCGCCTCGTCGAGCACGAGGCTGAGCATGTGGGCGACACCGGATGCCGCCGCCTCCTGCTCCCACGCGGGGATCTTCTTCGACGACACGTCCGCCACCAGCGCGATGATCAGGGGTGCACGACGCGGCTTCGAGGAGTATCCGCGCTTGCCGTCGGCCTTGTTCAGCGCACGAGCCAGCAGGTCGCGGTCGCTGCCGCGGATCTCGATGATGCGCCAGGGGCGCAGCGTCTTGTGGTCGGCGACGCGTCCGGCCGCGGCCACGAACGCCTCGAGTTCGGGTCCGGTGGGGGCGAGGTCGGTGACCTTCGACCACGACCGGCGGTCGCGCATCGCCTCGAGTGCGCTCACGCCTTGTCTTCCGGGGTGAAGCTCAGCGACAGCGAGTTCATGCAGTAGCGGTCGCCGGTCGGCGTGCCGAAGCCGTCGGGGAACACGTGCCCCAGGTGCGAGCCGCAGGTGGCGCAGCGCACCTCGGTGCGCTGCATGCCGTGGCTGCTGTCGTCGATCAGCTCGACGGCCTCGGGGCGCACCGATTCGTAGAAGCTCGGCCACCCGCAGTGCGAGTCGAACTTCGTCCCGCTCTGGAACAGCTCCGCACCGCACGCGGCACAGGTGTAGAAACCGGCGCGGCTCTCGTCGAGCAGCTCACCCGTCCAGGCGCGCTCGGTGCCGGCCTGGCGGAGCACCGCGTACTGCTCGGGCGTCAGCTCTTCGCGCCACTGGTCGTCGGACTTGTCGACGGCGTAAGTCATGGAAACTTCCCTTCTCCGGCATCCATTCTGTCGTGCCCGGGAGCGGTCAGGTCGGCCCGGCATAATCTGCGGGATGGATCAGGATGCCGTGACCGCCGTCGTCGAGAGGTTCGGGCGCTTCGCCCGCGAGGAGGCGCCCGGTCGATCCGCCGTGTACGAGGCGTGGGCGCGCCGGGTGGTCGACGACCCCGCGGTGGCGACCTCGCTCGCGGGCATCGTCGAGACGCGACGTCAGCCTCCGCTCGTCTTCGCCGTCCTCCGCGTGCTCGGCGCCCCGATGAGCGACCTCGACGCCTGGGCGTCGTGGGTCGTGTCCCACGCCGATGCGATCGCAGCCGAGTGCGGGCGTCGGAGCGTGCAGACGAACGAGCCGCTGCGCTGCGCTGCGCTGCTGCCGGCGCTGTCGCTGATCGAGGGGCCCATCGCCCTGCTCGAGGTGGGGGCGAGCGCGGGGCTCTGCCTCTACCCCGACCGTTACTCGTACCGCTACCGACGCGGCGCGGACATCCTCGCGCTGGACCCCGCCGACGGGGCGAGCCCGGTCGTGCTCGACAGCGTGCTGGAGGGTGCGCCGGAGATGCGGATGCCGCAGGTGGTGTGGCGGGCGGGCATCGATCTGAACCCGCTCGACGCACGCCGAGCCGAAGACCGGGCGTGGCTCACGGGTCTGGTGTGGCCGGGGGAGGAGGGGCGGCGGGAGCGCATCGTCGGCGCGCTCGACATCGCCGCGGCCGACCCGCCGCTGCTCATCGCCGGTGACGGGGCCGACGCGCTCCCGGCCCTCGCCGCCCGCGCGCCGCGCGATGCCACCCTGGTCGTGACGACCCCCGGCGTCCTCGCGCACGTTCCCCGTATCCGGCGCGCGGCCGTGATCGCGGCCGCCCGTGCGGCGGGACGATGGATCACCCTCGACGCGTCGGGGCTCCATGACGGCTGGACGCGGCCCGTCGAGTCGGTGCGGGGAGGCTTCTCGCTGGCGCTCGACGGTGACGTGGTCGCGGAGGTGGATCCTCTGGGCGCGTGGGTGGCGTGGCATCCCGGATCCGACGCGGCCCGCCCTTAACGTGGAAACGTGACTCTGTCGGACCGCGAACTCGCCTTCCTCGCCTTCGAGGGTGAATGGCGGCGCCATGCGGGGGCGAAAGAAGAGGCGATCCGCGCCGAGTTCGGCCTGACGCCCGCCCGGTACTACCAGGTGCTCGGCCGCCTGATCGACACCCCCGATGCCCTCGCCCACGACCCCATGCTGGTGCGCCGCCTCCGGCGCCGTCGCGACGAGGCCGCCGACCGGCTCCGGTCGAGGCTCGGTCGGGCGGCGTCCCGCTGACGGAGCGGCCAGGCTCCGACCGATAGCATCGTCCAATGGCCAGATCGACCTTCCCTCGGGATCGCTTCGACGACCTGCCCGATCCCTCCGGCCGAATCGGCGCCCACCGGGCCGAGAACCCCCGGTTGCGCGGATGGATCGTGTTCCTGTGGGCGGCCATCGCCACGCTCGTCCTGATCATCGCGGGCATCTTCGCCACCCTCGTCGTGTCGGGGCGCATCTCGCTCGGTCCCGACGACGCCGCGACCCCCGTGCCCACAGCCGAGGTCACCACGCCCGCCGTGGTCGACCAGTCGTATGCGGTCGTCGTGCTCAACGGCACCGCCGACGAGGGGTTGGCGGGGTCGTTGCGCGACACGATCATCGCCGCCGGGTGGCCGGGGGACGGCGTCGAGACGGGCGATTCCGACACCACCGACTTCGCTCAGACGACCGTCTTCTACCTCCGCGAGAGCGACGAGGCGGCCGCCGAGGGGCTGGCCCAGGCGATCGGCGGTGCCGAGGTGGCGCAGAGCGATTTCCTGCAGCCGACCGATGACCCCGGCACCCCCGACGACGAGAGTGCGGTCAAGCGGCTGATCGTCGTGATCGGCCTCGATCGCGCTGCCGGTCAGGCGTCGGAGTCACCCGCATCCTGACCCGCGTGGCCGCGTGTTTCCGCGGAGTAACAACTTGACGGCACGCGCGTCAACAATGCGTTCGAACCCTGATCCGGGGGCGCTCTCCGTGCTTACGATGACCTCGTCGTTCAGCAACAGGAGATTCGCATGACGCAGGGCACTGTCAAATGGTTCAACGCCGAGAAGGGTTTCGGCTTCATCACCGTCGCTGACGGGCAGGACGTGTTCGTCCACTACTCGAGCATCGAGATGTCGGGCTTCCGTGTCCTCGAAGAGGGTCAGGCCGTCGAGTTCACCGTCGGCAGCGGTCAGAAGGGACCGCAGGCGGAGTCCGTGCGTCTGGCCTGAGTGCTGGATCGAACGCCGCGGCATCCGAGTTCCGGATGCCGCGGCGTTCGTCGTTTCACGGGCGTTCGGTGGCTTGCACTCCCCAGGGTCGAGTGCCAGAATGAGTTAGCACTCGCTTTCGTCGAGTGCCAAAATCTGCAAGTCATCCGTCCGGGAGGGACGACACACTTATGGCAAAGATCATCGCTTTCGACGAAGAGGCTCGGCGCGGCCTCGAGCGCGGCCTCAACACGCTGGCCGACGCCGTCAAGGTGACCCTGGGCCCCCGCGGTCGCAACGTCGTGCTCGAGAAGAAGTGGGGAGCCCCCACGATCACGAACGACGGTGTCTCGATCGCCAAGGAGATCGAGCTCGACGACCCGTACGAGAAGATCGGCGCAGAGCTGGTCAAGGAGGTCGCCAAGAAGACCGACGACGTCGCGGGTGACGGCACTACCACCGCCACCGTTCTCGCCCAGGCGCTCGTGCGCGAGGGCCTGCGCAACGTCGCCGCCGGCGCCGACCCCATCTCGCTCAAGAAGGGCATCGAGAAGGCCGTTAAGGCCGTCACCGACGAGCTGCTCGCCTCCGCCAAAGAGGTCGAGTCCAAGGAGCAGATCGCCGCCACCGCGTCGATCTCGGCCGCTGACCCCGCCATCGGCGAGCTCATCGCCGAGGCGATCGACAAGGTCGGCAAAGAGGGTGTCGTCACCGTCGAGGAGTCGAACACCTTCGGCACCGAGCTCGAGCTCACCGAGGGTATGCGTTTCGACAAGGGGTACATCAACCCCTACTTCGTCACCGACCCCGAGCGTCAGGAAGCGGTCTTCGAAGACCCCTACATCCTGATCGCGAACCAGAAGATCTCGAACATCAAGGACCTTCTGCCCATCGTCGACAAGGTGATCCAGGAGGGCAAAGAGCTCCTCATCATCGCCGAGGACGTCGAGGGCGAGGCTCTCGCGACGCTCGTGCTCAACAAGATCCGCGGCATCTTCAAGTCGGTCGCCGTCAAGGCCCCCGGCTTCGGCGACCGCCGCAAGGCGCAGCTGCAGGACATCGCGATCCTCACCGGCGGCCAGGTCATCACCGAAGAGGTGGGCCTCAAGCTCGAGAACGCGACCGTCGACCTGCTCGGTCGTGCCCGCAAGGTCATCATCACCAAGGACGAGACCACGATCGTCGAGGGCGCCGGTGAGTCGGAGCTGATCGAGGGTCGCGTGACCCAGATCCGCCGCGAGATCGAGAACACCGACAGCGACTACGACCGCGAGAAGCTCCAGGAGCGCCTTGCGAAGCTCGCTGGTGGCGTCGCCGTCATCAAGGCCGGAGCTGCGACCGAGGTCGAGCTCAAGGAGCGCAAGCACCGCATCGAAGACGCTGTGCGCAACGCCAAGGCCGCTGTGGAAGAGGGTGTCGTCGCCGGTGGTGGCGTCGCGCTCATCCAGGCCGGCAAGAACGCCCTCGGCAACCTGAACCTCGTCGGTGACGAGGCCACGGGCGCCAACATCGTCCGCGTCGCCATCGAGGCCCCGCTCAAGCAGATCGCGCTCAACGCCGGTCTCGAGCCCGGCGTCGTCGCCAACAAGGTCGCCGAGCTCCCCGTGGGCCACGGCCTCAACGCCGCGACCGGCGAGTACGGTGACCTGTTCGCACAGGGCATCATCGACCCCGCAAAGGTGACGCGTTCGGCGCTGCAGAACGCGGCATCCATCGCCGGTCTCTTCCTCACCACCGAGGTCGTCGTCGCCGAGAAGCCCGAGAAGAACCCCGCTCCCGCGGGTGACCCGACCGGTGGCATGGACTTCTGATCCACGCCTGACGTCAGCAGAACGCCCCCTCCTTCGGGAGGGGGCGTTCTGCGTGTGCGGCGGGGTTCTCGTGAGGGTTCCGCGTGTGCATCCGGCACGCCCTGCCCCGCCGGGTGACGCGTCGCAGACACTCCACCTCTGGAGGCGAGGCGGAGGAGATTCCGGGACGGGAGGAAGGATCCTCACCGGAAGATCCTCCTCCGCCCGGATGTCCTCCGCTCTCGACGCCCCGCGCGGGGTCCCGCGTCGTCAGGCGGTCGGCTCGGGCCGATAGCCGTCGGGGAGACGCTCGAGGGGCTGCGTCTCGATGAGCGCGTGCTCCTGGGCATCGCGGCGGTCGGCCAGGGGGAGCGAGACACGGAAGGTCGCACCACCTCCCGGCGTGTCGACCACCTCGACCGTTCCGTGCAGCAGGTCGACGATGGATGCCACGATCGACAGACCGAGGCCCGACCCGCCCGTCTCGCGGGTGCGAGAGGTGTCGGCGCGCCAGAAGCGCTGGAAAATCTGATCGCGGATCTGCTCCGGAACGCCCTCGCCGTGGTCGATGATCTCGATCCACCCCATGTCGCTCTCGACGTCGACGCCGACGCGAAGGCCGATCGGAGAGTCGTCACCGGTGAACCGGCGGGCGTTCCCGAGGAGGTTCGCCACCACCTGGCGCACCTTGTTCTCATCTCCCAGCACGATCGGCGCGATCCGCGCGGGCGTGCGGACCACACCTGTCGGGGGTGTGGGTGCCGCGGCGGGGGCGGCGTCAGCAGCCGGGGACGGCGACTCGGCGACCTCCCTGGGCTTGCGTCGAAGCCGTGACAGGGTCGCCCCCGCGATGGCCATGGCCGACGTAGTCGGGGCGGCGCGACGGCGGCTCGCGGCCGTCGAGGGATCCCCGCCGGCATCCAGCAGCGGGTCGAGAGTGATGGTGGGCAGCACGATCTCGTCGCGCGAGGTGGTGTCGTCGACCGTCACCTCTCGCTGGGGCGAGGTGACCCGCAGATCGAGGGCCGCATCGCGGGCGATCGGACGCAGGTCGAGCGGGGTGATGGTCACGTCGCGTCGCTCGTCGAGACGCGCGAGGGCGAGCAGATCCTCGACGAGCGCACCCATGCGGATGGCTTCCTTCTCGATGCGCTCCATCGACTGCGCGACATCCTCGTCCGAGCGGATCGCGCCCATCCGGTACAACTCGGCGTATCCGCGCATGGTCACGAGAGGGGTGCGCAGTTCGTGGCTGGCGTCACCGATGAACCGGCGCATCTGCCGCACGGTGGCATCCCGTTGACCGAGGGCGCCGTCGATGCGCGCGAGCATCGCGTTGATGGCCGTCTTGAGCCGGCCCACCTCGGTGTCGGGGACGATGTCGGTGAGGCGCTGGCTGAAGTCGCCGGCGGCGATGTCCATCGCGGTCGTCTCGACCTGGCGGAGGTTGCGGAACGCCAGCGTCACGAGCCATCGGGTGAGCAGGGCGGTCGCGATGAGGATGAGCAGGGCCACGAAGGCGTAGATGCCGATGTAGGCGGCGACGATGCGATCGGTCGTCGCGAGCGGCTGGATCACCATCTGCGTGTAGACGCCCGAGCTGCCGTTGACCTGCAGCACGCCGACCCGGGCCAGGAAATGCTGACCGGAATCACCCTCGTGCAGCTCGATGCGCCGATCGATCTGGCTGTACGTCTGCTCGACCGTGAACGTCGACGGCAACTCGGGAAGAGTCTGGGATGCCGTGCCGTTGTAGAACGCCTTGCGCTCGCCGTCGGGGCCGTAGACGACGACCATCGAACCGATCTGCGGCGCGTTCTCGATCTGCGAGAACACGACCTGGCCGTCGATGGGCGTCATCGTGAAGACGCTGTCGGCGATGTTGCCGGCCGCCTGCTGAGCGAGCTGCTCGTCGAGGTTGTTCACCAGGGTCGTCCGCAGGAACACCATGGTGCCGATGCCGGCCGTGAACAAACCGATCGCCAGGAGCATGACGGTGACGCCGGTGACCTTGGTGCGAAGGCTCAGGCCGCGCCACCAGCGCGTGAGGGAATCGTCAGGATGCGACAGGGCAGATGCCTTCTCGTCAGGCGGTCTTGCCCGACTTCAGCATGTAGCCGAAGCCGCGCTTGGTCTGGATCAGCGGCTCGGAGGAGTGCGGGTCGATCTTGCGGCGGAGGTACGAGATGTAGCTCTCGACGATGCCGGCGTCTCCGTTGAAGTCGTACTCCCAGACGTGGTCGAGGATCTGCGCCTTCGACAGCACGCGGTTGGGGTTGAGCATGAGATAGCGCAGGAGCTTGAACTCGGTCGGGCTGAGATCGATCGACACATCGCCGACGCTGACGTCGTGGGTGTCTTGATCCATCGTGAGTTCGCCCGTGCGGATGATGGACTCCTCGTCGGCCTGCATGGTGCGGCGGAGGATCGCCTGGATGCGGGCGACGATCTCGTCGAGGCTGAACGGCTTGGTGACGTAGTCGTCGCCCCCGGCGTTCAGGCCCTCGATCTTGTCTTCGGTCTCGTCCTTCGCCGTCAGGAACAGGATGGGCGCGGTGTAACCGGCGCCGCGAAGACGCTTGGTGACACTGAAGCCGTTCATGTCGGGGAGCATCACGTCGAGCACGATGAGGTCGGGTTCCTCCTCGAGCACGGCCGAGATCGTCTGCGCGCCGTTGGCGACGGCACGCACCTGGAACCCGGCGAAGCGCAGGCTCGTGATGAGCAGGTCGCGGATGTTCGGTTCGTCGTCGACGACGAGGATGCGAGGTGCTGTCATGACCTCATTATCGTGACCCGACCCAGCAATCCGCTGGATATGGAACCGATGGGCGCGCCCTGCTATGGATCAGGCCGCCGCGGCGTCGATTCCGTCGGCATCCAGAATCGTGTAGGCGTACCCCTGCTCGGCCAGGAACCGTTGGCGGTTCTGGGCGAAATCCTGATCGACCGTGTCGCGCGCGATGAGCGTGTAGAAGCTCGCGGTGTGGCTGGACTGCTTCGGTCGCAGGAGTCGTCCGAGACGCTGCGCCTCTTCTTGGCGCGATCCGAACGAGCCCGACACCTGGATGGCGACGGAGGCCTCCGGCAGGTCGACCGAGAAGTTGGCGACCTTCGACACCACCAGCAGGGGGATGCTGCCGTCGCGGAAGCCCTGGAACAGCTCTTCGCGCTCGGGGATCGGCGTCGCCCCGGTGATCTGAGGCGCGCCGAGCGCCTCGGCGAGCTCGTCGATCTGGTCGAGGTACTGCCCGATGACGAGGACGCGCTCGCCCGGATGCCGTTCGACCAGGCGACGCGCGACGTCGATCTTCGCGGGCGCGGTGGCGGCGAGACGGTAGCGGTCCTCGTCGGCGGCGGCCGCGTACTCGAGGCGCTCGCCGGCGGGGAGGTCGATGCGCACCTCGTAGCAGGCGGCGGGGGAGATGAAGCCCTGCGCCTCGATCTCCTTCCACGGAGCGTCGAAGCGCTTCGGTCCGATGAGGCTGAAGACGTCGCCCTCGCGGCCGTCCTCGCGCACCAGCGTCGCGGTCAGTCCGAGCCGGCGCCGGGCCTGCAGGTCAGCGGTGAGTTTGAAGACGGGGGCGGGCAGCAGGTGCACCTCGTCGTAGAGCACCAGGCCCCAGTCGAGGGCGTCGAGGAGTGCGAGGTGGGCGTACTGACCTTTCCGCTTGGCGGTGAGGATCTGGTACGTCGCGATGGTGACGGGCTTGATCTCTTTGACCTGACCGGAGTACTCGCCGATCTCCTCGGGCGTGAGGGTGGTGCGCCGCAGCAGCTCGTCGCGCCACTGCCGCGCACTGACGGTGTTGGTGACGAGGATGAGCGTGGTGGTGCGGGTGTCGGCCATCGCACCCGCGCCCACGAGGGTCTTGCCGGCGCCGCAGGGAAGCACCACGACACCGGAGCCGCCCTCGGAGAAGGAGTCCACCGCCTGCCGCTGGTAGGGCCGCAGGCTCCATCCGTCTTCGGCGAGGTCGATGGGGTGCGGCGTGCCGGGGGTGTAACCGGCGAGGTCTTCGGCCGGCCAGCCGATCTTGAGCAGCTCCTGCTTGATGTGCCCGCGAGCCCACGCGTCGACGAGGAAACTGTCGGGGGTGGGGTGGCCGATGAGCAGCGGCGCGATGCGCTTGTTGCGCGAGACCTCGCTGAGGACGGCGGCATCGGTGGAGCGCAGGACGAGTTCTTTGTCGTCGTTGCGCTCGATCACGAGACGTCCGTAACGGTTGACCGTCTCACGGATGTCGGTGCTGACCGAGGCCGGCACGGGGAAGCGCGACCACCGGTCGAGGGTCTCGAGCATCGCGTCGGCGTCGTGACCTGCCGCGCGGGCGTTCCATAGCCCCAGACGCGTGATGCGGTACGTGTGGATGTGCTCGGGTGCGCGCTCGAGCTCGGCGAAGATGGCGAGCTCGTGCCGCGCCGTCTCCGCCTGGGGGTGTGCGACCTCGAGGAGGACGGTGCGGTCGCTTTGCACGATGAGGGGACCGTCAGCCATAGCGTTCGATTCTACCGGGGTCACGGCGGCAGGCGCCGACCACGCCGAAGCGAGGCGTCACTCGACGGGGACGACGCCGTCGATGTGCGATAGCGGCACGGTGCGTTCCACGTCGGCACCGCGGTCGCGACCGCGGAGTCGCCCGCCGCCCAGCCCCGTCGCTTCCAGTCGGAACACGCGGGCGGAGCCGTCGGGGAGGCGCACGGTCACGTCGATGACGGCACGGGCGCGGACGGCCTGGTCGAGCTCGCGTTCGAGCCACGCGGCATCCGAGTCGCCCACCCCCTCGTGCAGGCGTCGCAGCAGGTCGGTGTAGACGTCGGCGGGCTCGGCGGGAGGCCGCGTGCCCGGCGCCAGCTTCGCGCGCTCCAGGGCCCGAGGCCGCCCGTCGGCGTCGACGGCGACGGCGGGGTAGTGCGCGTCGGTGAGCGCCCAGAAGACGACGTCGCTCGACACGTGCGACACCAGTTCGTCGTCGTCGGTGCGCGAAAGCGCGATCGAGCGCAACGACTGGTCGATCTCCATCGAGCGCAACAGCGTCTCGTCATCGGTCACGACGCGCGTCAGATGGGTTGCGGGGTCGCTCATCACCCGCACCCGCCCGTGCTCGGCGGACGTGCGCTCGATGACGTACGCGAGCGGCTGCGGAAGCCCGGTCAGCGAGATGCCGCTGAGGAAGTCGCGGAGCGAGTCGGCCGTCTCGCCGGCCGTGATCGCCGCGCCGATCGAGGCCGCGCTGAAACGGTAGCTCGAGGCCTGAGCCCGCGACTCGCGCACGGCGATCGATCGCAACCGGACGTCCAGGTGCGGGGCGAGGGGTCCGGGCGCGATCGCGGTGAGGTCGTTTTGCAGGTACACGCGATCGACCTCGGGCGGGAGCAGTTCGCGCAGGGCCGACGTGTCGACATCGCCGCCTCGGGCGAGGGGTTCCGCCCACGGGGCGGTGCGACCCGCGGCATCCACGAGACCCCACCGTCGCAGGCGACGTGCCCACAGAGCCGCGCGGTCCGCGCCCTCGGGGTCGAACGGGGTGGCCCCGGCCCATTCGTCGACGGGGATCCACCCGCCATCGGCCGAGCGGTACGCGCGGGGGAGGGCGTCGCGCAGCGCCACCGCCGTGTGCTGCCAGCGTTCGAGGGTGGGCAGGCGCAGCCACTCCCGGCCGGCCGACGAGACGAGCCACGCGCGATCGTTCGCGCCCAGCAGGCCGACGTCGGCGGCGAGACCGACGAGCAGGTCGGCATCGGCGGGCGTCGACACGGCTCCGGCATCGACGAGTCGGCGGCGTTCCGTCGCGCCGAGGGAGCCCGACCCGATGCGTCCGAGCGGCGCCTCGAGGGTCTGCAGAAGAATGTCGGCCACGGATGCGGCATACGTGAAGGCGGCCTCGGATGCCGCGGCGGTCTCGGCTGCGGACGGGGTGTGCGACGGGGTGACGGCGGCGGGAACGCCCTCGGGCAGCGCATCGCGGACCGCGTCGATCACGCTCGGGAAGGGGCGACCGTCGTCTCCGACCAGGGCGCGGGCGATCAGATCGTCGCGCACCTCGCCCGTCGCAGGGGTGCCGGCGATCGCGGCGAACAGGGCGTCGGACTCTCGACGGGTGAGGGCGGGCAGTGCGCGGGCGACCGAAACAGGCTCGAGCAGCGCCTCGGCCGCGTCGAACATGTCGCGCCATGTCGCCGACGGCGAGACGTGCCGCTCGGCGAACAGGTGCGCGAGTTCGTGGTCGGAGCGCGCGCCCAACGAGACCGCCAGTGCGCGTTGAGCGGAGGTCTCGGCCACGTCAACGAGCCTTGTTGGCCCGGGCTCTTCGGACGAAGCTCATGATGAGCACTGCCAACAGGCATCCGAACGCGATGGGGGGCGTGATGAGGACGAGCAGGCTCACCACGGGCCACACGCCCGAGGCCAGATCGGCGCCGGCGGTGGAGCCGATGATGATCGCGAAGAAGCACAAGAGCGCCAGAACGAGCAACCCGAGCGACATGAACGCCAGGATGCGGTCGATGCGGCGGACGGGAACGTCGTCGCCCGGCGTGCTGCCGCCGGAGGTGCGGGTGCTCATCGGCCTCAGCCTACTGCCTGGCGGCGGTGCCGTAGGCTGGAAGACCGGGATCCGATCGGGTCCGACGTTCCGCCGCGCGATCGCGCACACACTCAGCGAGGTGTCCATGCCCACCGGCAAGGTCAGGTTCTACGACGACGAGAAGGGCTTCGGCTTCATCAGCACCGATGACGGCCAGGACGTGTTCCTGCACGCCACGGCTCTGCCCGCCGGAACCCCCGGGCCCAAGGCCGGGACGCGACTGGAGTTCGGCGTCGCCGACGGCAAGCGCGGCCCCCAGGCCCTGTCCGTGCGCGTCCTCGACGCCCCGGTGAGCCTCTCCAAGCGCTCCCGCAAGCCCGCCGACGACATGGCGATCATCGTCGAAGACCTCGTCAAGCTCCTCGACGGCATCGGTGGCGACCTGCGCCGCGGCCGCTACCCCAACGCCCCGCACGCGCAGAAGATCGCGGCCGTGCTGCGCAAGGTCGCCGATGACTTCGAAGCCTGAGCAGTCCGTCGATGAGCGCCTGACCGGCGCCCACGACCTGGCGCTCGCCGCGCTGCGCGAGATCACGCCCGCCGACACCGTCGGTCCCGCGGCCGGATACACGGCCGAAGACGACGGCGCCGTGTCCCTGCGTTTCCACACCCGCCTCTCCGGGTACCCGGGCTGGTTCTGGACGGTGAGCGTCGCCGTGGTCGACGGGGCCGATCCCACGGTGCTCGAGGTCGAACTGCTGCCGGGTGACGGAGCCCTCCTCGCGCCCGACTGGGTGCCCTGGGCGACGCGCCTGGCCGAGTACCAGGCGGCGCAGGTGGCCGCGGCGGCGATCGACGAGGACGACGACGAAGATCTGGACGACGACGAGGACGACACCGACGACGAGGCGGACGACGACGAAGACGAGCCGAAGGCGCGCTTCCACGCCGGCGATCTCGACGGTGTCGACATCGACGAACTCGACGCCGACCACCCCGACGAGGCGGACGACGACCTCGACGAGACGGATGACGACGACGAGTCCGACCGCTCCGACGAGTCCGATGAGGATGACGAGTCCGACCGCTCGGACGAGGACGACGACGAGGGCGACCGCTTCGGCGAGGACGACGACGAGGGCGACCGCAGCTACTGACCACGAACGACGAAGGCCGTCCCGCGCACGATGCGGGACGGCCTTCGTCGTTCGGTGAGGCGTCAGCCGCGGGGCAGGTTCTCGATCGTGTAGTCGATCGCACCGATGAGACGGCGGACGTCGGCCGGCTCGATCGAGACGAACGTCGCGACGCGCAACTGGTTGCGCCCGAGCTTGCGGTAGGGCTCGGTGTCGACGATGCCGTTCGCGCGGAGGCTCTTCGCGATCGCGGCCGCATCGATGCTGTCGTCGAAGTCGATGGTGACGACCACGGGGGAGCGGTCCGAAGGATCGGCGACGAAGGGAGTCGCCACGGCGCTCCCATCGGCCCACTCGTACAAGGCCGACGACGACTCCGCCGTGCGGGCGGCGGCCCACGACAGACCGCCGTTGTCGAGGATCCAGCCGAGCTGTTCGTCGAGCAGCAGCAGGGTCGCCAACGCGGGGGTGTTGAGCGTCTGCTGGAGGCGGGAGTTGTCGAGGGCGTTCTTCAGGCTCAAGAACTCGGGGATGTACCGATCGGATGCCGCGATGCGCTCGATGCGCTCGATGGCGGCCGGCGACACGGCGGCGTACCAGAGTCCACCGTCGGAGCCGAGGTTCTTCTGCGGCGCGAAGTAGTACACGTCGGCCTGCGTCACGTCGAAGTCGATGCCGCCCGCGGCGCTGGTCGCGTCGATGACGGTGAGCGCACCGGCATCCGCCTGCACGCGCTGGATCGGAGCGGACACGCCGGTGGAGGTCTCGTTGTGCGGCCAGGCGTAGACATCGACGCCCTCGACGGCCTCGGCCACGGTGCGCGTGCCCGGTGCGGCCTTTCGCACGTCGGGCGCCTGCAGCCAGGGAGCCGCGGCGGCGGAGGCGAACTTGCCGCCGAACTCGCCGAAGACCAGGTTCTGGCTGCGGGTGTCGATGAGGCCGAACGCCGCGGCATCCCAGAAAGCGGTCGACCCGCCGTTGCCCAGGATGATCTCGTAGCCCTCGGGCAGGCGGAACAGCTGCGACAGGCGCTCGCGCGTGCTGGCGACGAGGTTCTTGACGGGGGCCTGACGGTGGGAGGTGCCGAGGATCGACGCTCCGCGGGTGACGAGGGCCTCGAGCTGCGCGCCGCGCACCTTCGAGGGGCCGCACCCGAAGCGGCCGTCGGCGGGCAGGAGTTCGCTGGGGAGTTCCACGTGCGGCATGGACCGATTCTAGAGTCCCCGTCCGGCCCCTCCCGCGCTCATGTCGGAGGGGGTCGGTAGGCTGGGAGGACTTGCCGCGCGACATCGAGGACACCCGAATGACCGACCTGATCGACACCACCGAGATGTACCTGCGCACGATCCTCGAACTCGAGGAGGAGAAGATCGTGCCGCTGCGCGCGCGCATCTCCGAGCGCCTCGGCCACTCGGGTCCGACGGTCTCGCAGACCGTCGGCCGCATGGAACGCGACGGTCTCGTCGTCGTCTCCGAGGACCGCCGACTGGAGCTCACCGACGACGGACGCCAGAAGGCCGTCGACGTCATGCGGAAGCACCGCCTCGCCGAACGTCTCCTGAGCGATGTCATCGGGCTCGACTGGGCCTACGTGCACGACGAGGCGTGCCGGTGGGAGCACGTCATGAGCGAGCAGGTCGAGCGACGCCTCGTCGAACTGCTCGGCCACCCGACCGAGTCCCCGTACGGCAACCCGATCCCCGGTCTCGACCAGCTCGGCGACGCCACCAGCGCCACCTTCGACGACGGCGTGGTCGGTCTCGTGCGAAAGCTGACCGATGCCGGTGGCCCCATCAGCGGCACGATCCGGCGCCTCGCCGAACCCGCGCAGGTCGACCCCGAACTGCTGCAGCAGCTGAAGGCCGCCGGCGTCCTGCCCGGAAAGCGCGGCGACTACCGCTTCAACGAGGGCTACGTGCTCCTGCAGATGGAGGGCGTCGACGAGGGGCTGGAGCTGCCCGTCGAAGTGGCTTCGCACATCTTCCTGGTCGCCGGCGACTGAACGTCGGCGCGATTTCACCCGGGTATTCGCCGGGGCCACCTGACCGAAGCGTGACTTGTTCGTTATCTTCAGGTAGCCTCAGAGGGTCCACAGGCTGGAAGCCCGCCGTCGGACCCCTCGCGGTTTGCCTCATCGGCTCGTCGTCTGCAGAGGGCTAAGCCCGCACATCGTGCCCCCAATGATCGAGTGCTGACGAGCCAGCGTCCCCGAAGACGCAGAGGCGCCGGAGGAACTTTGGCTGAACACAACGATCCCGCTGCGGACCTACCCGAGGTCCCCTCGACGGGACCCACCCGAAAGAGCACGCGCGCAGCCGTCGCCCGAACGACGAAGCGTCCCGCTCGCATCGCGGCCGTACCGGTCGCCCGCGCCGCGGCCGCACCGGCCGTGCGTGCCATCCCCGCTCCCCGCCCCTCATCGACGCGTCGCATCGGTAAGCCGTTGCGCAGCGCCGTCATCCTGTCGATGGTGGCGGGTCTCGTCGCCACGGTCGCCATCCCGGCGTACGCGGCCACCATGCCCGCGGCCGAGACGATGACGCTGCAGCAGATGTCGGCGGCCGACAACCAGTCGCTGGTCGTCGCATCCGACGCCACGGCCGAGTCTCTCGACCGCAGCAGCTACTCCGCCACGACCGCGGACGAGATCAAGAAGAAGAAAGACGAAGAGGCCGCTGCCGCTGCCGCCGCGGCCGCGGCTGAGCGCGCCCGTCTGACGGCATCCACCGCGAACGCCTCCGTCTCGTCGGTCGACCTGTCCATGACCGCGCCCGGGTCGGGTGAGGTCCGGTGGCCGCTCACCAGCTACGTCCTCGGACGCGGCCTGTGGGACTCCGGATACCACCAGGGTGTCGACCTGCTCGCCCCCGGTGGGCAGCCGATCTTCGCCGCGGCCGCCGGCGTCGTGAGCGTCTCGCAGGAGAGCTACGGCGGGTACGGCGTCGGTATCGAGATCGAGCACGTCATCAACGGCCAGAAGGTGCGCACCACCTACGGTCACATGACCTACGGCAGCCGTCAGGTGCAGGCGGGGCAGTCGGTCGCCGCCGGTCAGCTCATCGGCCTCGTCGGTTCGACCGGCAGCTCGACCGCCAACCACCTGCACTTCGAGGTGCACATCAACAACTCGGTGGTCGACCCCTACGCCTGGCTGCAGCAGAACGCAGGCTGATTTTTCCCTGCGCGAGACGGCGTGTCGGAGACCATCGTTCTCCGACACGCCGTCTTCTGTTTCCCCTCCCGCCCGACCCCGGGCGTGTCGTGGTGGGTTAGCCTTTCCTCGACGTCGGAAGAACCGGAGGGAACGCCGATGAACGCCAGTCCGCGCATCCGCACCATGGATGCGCTCGGGCTGCTCGTTCTTCGGCATCGTGAGTTCGGATGCCGTGGCCTCGCCGCGCGTCCGAAGGCGCTGTCTGCCTGACAGCGCCTTTTTTCATGCCCTTCCGCGCCTGTCGTCGTCGCGAGTCGAACATCCGAGAAGCCGTCTCGGCCATTCGAGAGGAGACGTACATGCGCACACTGGTGCTCAACGCGGGCTACGAGCCCCTCGCCGTCGTGTCGTTCAAGCGAGCGCTCGTGCTGGTGATGAACGAGAAGGCCGTCGTCGTCGAACGCGTCGAGGAGGATCCCGTCTGGGCCTCGGCCGGCACGTACGATCGCCCGGCGGTGATCATCCTGACCCGCTATGTGCGCGTGCCGGGCGCACGGCGTGTGCCGGTGACGAGGCGCGGCGTCCTCCGCCGCGATGGGCACCGTTGCGGGTACTGCGGCAAGGCGGCCTCGACGATCGATCACGTGATGCCGCGCTCGCGTGGCGGCAAGGACACGTGGGAGAACCTCGTGGCGTGCTGCCTCGCGTGCAACAACATCAAGGGCGATCGCACACCGCAGGAGATGCGGTGGGAGCTGCGGCTCGTGCCCGCCCCGCCGCACGGCTCGTCATGGACCGTCCGTGGCGTCGACAAGAGCGACCCGCGGTGGGAGCCGTACCTGGCCCTCGCGGCCTGACGCTGCTCCGCCCGCCCCGGCTCGCCGGGCTCCTCGGTGCGCCCGGCCGGGGCCTTCGGGGATCCGCGTCATGTTCGGGGCGCTGCAGCCGACCTCCTCCGCCGATGTCGGAGGTCGATCGTATCTTCGACCCACAGGGATTGAGGGAATAGAACACATGTTCTAACCTGTGGGAGTGAGGGCGATCATGAGAGACCAGGTACAGGCCGTACCCGACATCCATGCGCTGCGTGATCGCCTCGAGCGCATGCAGGGCCGTCGTATGGACGCCCCGGTGCTCCCGACGCATCCCGCGTTCTCGCCGCTGCTGCCCGGAGGCGGTTTGCGTCCGGGCTCGGCCTACGCCCTCGCCCGCTCGTCCTCGCTGCTGCTCGCGCTCATGGCCCGACCCTCGCAAGACGGGGCGTGGTGCGGAGTGATCGGCATGCCCGAACTGGGTGCCGAAGCCGCTGAGAAGTACGGTCTCGATCTCGACCGGCTCGTCTTCATCCCCGATCCGGGGCCGCGGTGGCTCGCGGTGACCGCGACGATCACCGAGGTGCTGCCGGTGGTGGCCGTGCGCCCGCCGGCCGGTTCCACGGCGGCTCGCGGGGGTGCCGAGACCACGCGCCTGGCCGCGCGCCTGCGCGACCGCGGGTCGGTGCTGCTCGTGCAGGGCGCCTGGCCGCAGGCCGAAGCGGTGATCGACGTGGCCGACCCGCAGTGGTCGGGGCTCGGTCAGGGCAACGGGTATCTCGCCGGTCGTGAACTGACGGTCTCGGTCAGCAGCCGGCGTTCGCCCAACGCCCGCCGCGCACGCATGCTGCTGCCGGCCGCCGACGGGTCGATCGAGCTGCTGGGCGCACCCGCCGAACGTCTCATGCCACGCGAACTCGACGCGTATTCGGTGCCGGCTTACCCCGTACGGGCGGTGGGGTGATGCAGGCGCCCACGCGCAGCCTCGTGCTGTGGTTTCCCGACTGGCCGATCACGGCGTTCGCCCACGAGGCCGTCTCGCCCCCGCAGCCGGATGCCGCCGTCGCGGTGTTCGCGAACAACATCGTCGTGGCGTGCTCGTGGGCGGCCCGGGCGCAGGGAGTGCGTCGGGGCCAGAAGCGCCGCGACGCACAGGCCCTGTGCCCGGTGCTGCAGGTCGTGCCCGCCGACCCCGTGCGCGACGCGCGCGCCTTCGCCCCCGTCGTCGCGCGCGTCGAGGAGTACGCCCCCGGAGTGCAGGTCGTGCGACCCGGGCTGTGCGCGCTGAAAGCGCGAGGACCGGCCCGGTACTACGGCGGCGAACGCGAGGCGGCTCGCACGCTGATCCGTCTGCTCGACGACGTCGGTTTCAGCGACGTGCGGGCGAGTGTCGCCGACGGCGTCTTCACCGCCGAGCAGGCGGCGCGATCAGCGCGCGTCGACGACCCGGTGCGGATCGTCGCATCGGGAGAAGCCGGCGCGTTCCTGGCGCCCCTGTCCGTCGCGACGCTCGACGACGACGAGTTCGGGAGCCTGCTCTCACGCCTGGGCGTGCACACGCTCGGTGACCTGGCCGCGCTTCCGGTCGAGCGGGTACGGGAGCGTTTCGGTGGCCGTGGGGTGCGGCTGCACGCCCTGTCGGGAGGGCTCGACTCGCAGCCGGTGCAGCCGCGGACGCCTCCACCCGAACTGCACCGCGACGTCGCCTTCGAACCCCCGCTCGAGCTCGCCGATCAGATCGCCTTCGGCATGCGCGTGGCGGCCGAGGAGTTCATCGCCGGGTTGGGGGCGCACGACCTCGTGTGCACCGAACTGCGCGTCGTCCTCACCGGCGAACGAGCCGAGCGCAGCGAACGCGTCTGGTTGCATCCGGGGTCGTTCGACGCCGCCGCCGTGGTCGACCGGGTGCGGTGGCAACTCGCCGAAGACGCGCAGGGCATCTTCGGCAGCGGTGTGGCCGGTGTGCACATCGAACCCGAAGCGGTGGATGCCGCAGCCCACCACGCCAAAGGACTCTTCGGCGCCGGCCCCGACGAACGCGTGCATCACGCGTTGTCGCGCGTGCAGGCCATGCTCGGTCATCGTGCCGTGGTGACGCCGGTCGTCGGCGGCGGGCGATGGCTCGCCGAACGCCAGGTGAACGTGCCGTGGGGCGATCGAGCCGTCACGGCGAAAGATCGGGCGCGGCCCTGGCCCGGCAGCCTTCCCGACCCCCTGCCGGCCACGGTCTACCCCGAACCACGCCTGGTCGGCGTGACGGACGTCGGGGGCGCCCCCGTGACGGTGGGGGAGCGAGACGTGCTGAGCGCCCCGCCCGCAGTGCTCGAGACGGCGGGGCAGCGTCGTCGCATCCACGAATGGGCGGGACCCTGGCCGATCAGCGAGCGCGGGTGGGACCCGTTGCGGGCACGCCGGGCGCACCGATTCCAGGTGATCGACGCCGATGGCGGCGCCTGGCTGCTCGTGGTCGAAGAGGGCGAGTGGCGGGCGGAGGGGCGATATGACTGAGCGCGAGAGCATCCGAGTCGCCCGGGCCGTGGGTGTGCTCCATCCGAGTGCGGGGGCCGGCGGGGTGCCGGCGTCACGCAACGAGGCGGGGGTGCGCTGATGGGATGGACCAACCCCCCGGTGAAGTGGTCGGAGCTGGAGCGCCTGCTCAGCGACGCGCGTCGGCCGACCGGCACGCCGCCGAACGGCGACGGCGGCGACAGCCCGGCCTGGTCGCACAAGCGCGGGGCGTATGTGCCGCCGTCGATCGAACGCCCCGACGACACGATCCCGTACGCCGAACTGCACGCGCACTCGTCGTACTCGTTCCTCGACGGCGCCTCCTCGCCCGAAGAGCTCGTAGAAGAGGCCGAGCGCCTGGGCCTGCACGCCCTCGCCCTCACCGACCACGACGGTTTCTACGGCATCGTGCGCTTCGCCGAGGCGGCCGAGGCCCGCACGGTGAAGACCGTGTTCGGGGCGGAATTGTCGCTGGGACTCGGCGGTCCGCAGAGCGGCACGGCCGATCCCGAGGGTTCGCACCTGCTCGTCCTCGCGCGGCGAGAAGAGGGGTACCACCGTCTCGCCGCCGCGATCACCCACGCGCAACTGACCGGCGCCGAGAAGGGGCGCCCCGTCTACGACCTCGCCGATCTCGCCGAGCGGGCGGGCGGTCCCCGCGATCCGCACTGGGCCGTGCTCACCGGATGCCGTAAGGGAGCGGTCCGGCAGGCGCTGGCATCCGAGGGACCGGCAGGGGCCGCGCGTGAACTCGACACCCTCGTCGACCTTTTCGGTGCGCAGGCCGTCTACGTCGAACTGATGGACCAGGGCGACCCCCTCGATTCCCGTCGCAACGACGTGTTGGCGGCGCTCGCCGCCGAGCGCGGGCTGCCGACCCTCGCCACGAACAACGTGCATTACGCCGCTCCGCAGAAGGAACTGCTCGCCGCCGCCGTGGCTGCGGTACGGGCGAACCGGGGTCTCGACGAGCTCGACGGGTGGTTGCCCGCGCACGCCGGCGCGCACCTGCGCTCGGGTGTCGAGATGTCGGCGCGGTTCGCGCGTTACCCGGGCGCGGTCGCGCGCACCGTGACTCTGGCAGACGAGATCGCCTTTCCGCTGCGCCGCGCCAAGCCCGCGCTTCCGAAACAGAAGGTCCCCGAGGGGCACACGCCCATGTCGTGGCTGCGACACCTGGTGTGGGAGGCCGTGCCCCGCAAGTACCCGGATCTCTCCGACGACGACCGCCGCCGCATCGAACGCGAGCTCGGCGTCATCGAGATGAAGGACTTCCCGGGGTACTTCCTCATCGTCTACGGCATCGTGGCCGAGGCCCGCCGTCGCGGCATCCTGTGCCAGGGTCGCGGGTCGGCCGCCAACAGCGCGGTCTGCTACCTGCTCGACATCACCGCGGTCGACTCCATCTTCTACAAGCTGCCGTTCGAGCGGTTCCTGTCGAGCCTGCGCGACGAGGAGCCCGACATCGACGTCGATTTCGACTCCGACCGCCGGGAAGAGATCATCCAGTGGGTCTACCGGGAGTACGGGCGTGAACGGGCGGCGCAGGTGGCCAACGTCATCCAGTACCGCCCCAAGAACGCCGTGCGCGACATGGCCCGGGCCCTCGGACATTCACCCGGTCAGCAGGATGCCTGGTCGAAGCAGGTCGAGCGCTGGGGGGCGACGCTCGAGACCGGAGGCGACCACGACATCCCCGATCAGGTCATCGAGTTCGCGTCGGAGCTGCTGAAAGCGCCGCGGCACCTCGGCATCCATTCCGGGGGCATGGTGCTCACCGATCGGCCGGTGGGCGAAGTCGTGCCCATCGAGCACGCGCGCATGGAGGACCGCACGGTCATCCAGTGGGACAAAGACGACGCCGCGTGGATGGGGCTGGTGAAGTTCGACCTGCTGGGACTCGGCATGCTCGCGGCCCTGCAGTACTGCTTCGACCTGATCCGGGATGCCACCGGCGAGCAGTGGGAGCTGTCGACCCTGCCGAAAGAAGAGAAGGCCGTGTACGACATGCTGTGCCGGGCCGACTCGATCGGGGTGTTCCAGGTGGAGTCACGCGCGCAGATGGGGTTGCTGCCCCGCCTGCAGCCGCGCAAGTTCTACGACCTGGTCGTGCAGATCGCCCTGATCCGTCCCGGACCCATCCAAGGCGGAGCCGTGCACCCGTTCGTGCGGCGCAAACTCGGCCAAGAGAAGGTCACCTACGTACACCCCAAGCTCGAGCCGGTGCTGGAACGCACGATGGGGGTGCCGGTGTTCCAGGAGCAGCTGATGCAGATGGCCGTCGCCATCGGCAACTGCTCCGCCGAAGACGCCGACCTGCTGCGTCGGGCCATGGGGTCCAAACGGGGCCTGGAGCGCATCGACTCACTCCGCGAGACGCTGTACGCCGGCATGGCCGAGAACGGCCTCGTCGGTCAGGTCGCCGACGAGCTGTACGCCAAGATCCAGGCGTTCGCGAACTTCGGCTTCGCCGAGTCGCACTCGCTGTCGTTCGCGCTGCTGGTCTACGCGAGCTCGTGGATCAAGCTGCACTATCCGGCGGCGTTCCTCGCGGGGTTGCTGCGCGCACAGCCCATGGGGTTCTACTCGCCCGCGACCCTGACCGCCGATGCGCGGCGGCACGGCGTGGTGGTGCGCCGGCCCGACCTGTCGCGGTCGGGGGTCGAAGCGACGCTCGAGGCGGTCGACGGAGGGGCGAAGGCTGCGCAGACGGATGCCGGGGGGAGGGGCGCCGCGGGGGTGCATGCCGGGGGGAGGGATACCGCCGAGGCATCGCGCGGCACAGAAACGAGCGGCGCGGGCGCGGGCGGGGCGGGATCCAGCGGCGAGGGCGCGGGCGGAGCGGCTGCGAGTGGTGCGGCGCCGCGGCAGCCCCGGGGCATGGGGCCACCGACCGGGCTCGACGCGTGCGCGCACGCACGGCAGCCTCCGACCGGCGACTTCGACCCGTCGGAGCCCGACGAGACCCTGGCGCACCGTCGTGACGGCGGGTTCGCCGTGCGCCTCGGCCTCGCCGGAGTCACCGGTATCGGCACGAAAGTGGCTGCGCGCATCGTCTCCGAACGCGAGCGCGGCGGCACATACCGCGACCTCCGCGACCTGGTGCGTCGCACCGGACTGGTCACGGCGCAGCTCGAGGCGCTCGCGACGGCGGGGGCGTTCGAGTGCTTCGGGCACACGCGGCGCGAGGCGATCTGGTTGTCGGGTTCGGCGGCACTGGACCGCGCCGAATTCCTTCCCGATTCCCTCGTCGCCGTGCAGCCACCGTTGTTCACCGACCCGTCGAGCTACGAGATCCTCGCATCCGACCTCTGGGCGACGGGTCTCTCGGCCGACGACCACCCGCTCACCCACTTCCGGTCGGCGCTCGATGCGCGCGGCGTGCTGACCTCGCGCGAACTCCGCACGTTCGAGACCGACCGGCGCATCGAGGTGGCGGGGCTCGTCACCCATCGGCAGCGACCGGCCACGGCATCCGGCATCACGTTCCTCAACCTCGAAGACGAGCACGGACTCATGAACATCATCTGTTCGGTCGGGGTGTGGAACAGGTATCGCCGGGTCGCCCGCGAGTCGCCCGCGCTGATCGTGCGCGGCATGCTCGAACGTTCGATCGAGGGCGTGACCAACGTGGTCGCCGACGGATTCACCGATCTGCGTGTGGGAGTGGCCCACGCGTCGCGAGACTTCCGGTGAGTAGGCAGAGGCGTGGCGCAGCGTCCGGCCGGTGTGCGCAACTTCAGGGGCTCGCCCATCGACGCGGGCAGGGCGAGCGGCATGATGGGGTGACAGGCCTGGGGGGCGCCTTCCGTCTTCCGCGGCCGCGCACGTCTCGCGACGGAGGAGCCGCACGATGTCATCGACGAAGAAGTGGCGTTCACGAGCGATCGCCGTGCTCACCGCGCTCGCGATCATCGCTCCCGCCTCGGTGGCCAGCGTGCCGTCGTTCGCGGCGACCTCCGCACCGACCGTGCGGACCATCGACGGACTCGACGCGTCCATCGCCTACAGCGGCTCGTGGCGCAAGACCTCGAACAAGGCCGACCACAACGGCTCCGTGCAATACGCGAACGCCGCCCAGGCCTCCTACTCGTACAACTTCGAGGGCACCGGCATCCGGATCCACGGACGGAGAACGCCGCTCAGCGGAATCAGCGAGATCCGTGTCGACGGCATCCTCGTGGGGCGCATCGACGCCTACGCGCCCTCGAACGTGTTCAACGCGGTCCTGTACGAACGGATCGACCTCTCTCCCGGCGCGCACACGCTCACCGTGACCGCGACCGGCCAGAAATCCGACGCGGCACAGAACTCCAACGTGACGTTGGACGCCCTGACCGTGATCTCGGTCGGCGCGAGTCCGACGTCGAGTCCCCCCGTCGTGCCGACCGCGACGCCGAGCGCCACGATCACGCCTGCACCGACACCGACACCGACACCGACACCGTCGCCGACGACGACTGCGGCGCCCTCACCCTCGCCGACGCCGACGCCGACGCCGACGCCAACGCCGACGCCGACGCCGACGCCGACGCCGAGCGCCACGGCCACACCCTCACCGGCCCCGACCGCGACGCCGAGCGCCACCGCCACGCCCTCACCGTCGCCGACCGCTGCACCCTCACCGACCGCGACCGCGTCGCCCGCGCCGACGGTGACTCCGACGGCGAGCCCGACCCCCGCGCCGACTCCGTCGTCCGGTCCGGTCGACGTGCCCGCGCCGATCGCCGAGTGGCGGTTCGACGAAGCCGGCCCTCCGTTCCGCACGACCGTCGGCGACCTTCCGCTCCAACAGGCGGGCGCCGCACGCGCGACCACCGTCGCCACGCCGTTCGGGCGGGGAGTGAACCTGCCCGGCAAGAGCTTCCTGCGACTGCATCGTGACGCCGTCGGGCGACTGAACGTCGGAGCGGGCGGGGGAACGGTCACCGTTGCGGCCTGGGTCCTGATGACCGATGACAACGCCGGGTTCGTCGCGGGCATGTGGTCGGAGTCGAGTGGGGATCCGCGCAGGTCGTACGGACTCTTCTACGACCTCTCCACGTACGGCGGAGACGAACGCGGCAACTTCCATGTGTCGCGGACGGGAGGACCCACGGCCGGTCACCCGTTCTCGATCGACTACTCCGCATCCGGACAGACCTTCACCCGTCGCGTCTGGCAACTGCACGTCGGCACGTACGACGGTAGGGAAGCCGTGTCCTACCTCGATGGCCTCTCCGTCCCCTTCGGACCGGTGAAGGACAAGTTCGGCAACACCTCGATGAAGAACCCCTACCCCTATCCGGACGGTTTGAATCCGACGCCCGCGGAGTTCACCGTCGGCGCGGTGCAGATGGCCTCGACCGTCGGCAACTACGCCGAAGGCACTTTCGCGCGCGTCCGTGTCTGGGACCGCGCTCTGACCGCCGAACAGGTGCGAGCCCTGTACGAGAAGGAGCGCCCGGTCGTGCCCTGACGGTGTCGTACCTGATCGCGCCGCACACCGCAGCCCCGCCCCGCCCTGACGAACGGGAGTCCCTGCTCGCGCCGCGCGCCGGCGTCGCGCCGTGCCCTGACGAACGGGTGTCCGGCCGTGCTCGCGTCGCACGCCCCCGCCGAAGACCGCGGGGGAGCGATCTCGGACGGAACGCCAGGATCCGACGGACGCACGACCTCGCCCCGCCCTCGACGCGCGCGGCCCTGGGAACAGACCTCACAGCATCCTCGTGCCCTCACTAGACTCGGGCCATCCCGCCGGTTCCGCATCAGACAGGGAGCGCCATGACCGACACACCCACTCCGCCCGACGGCTGGCACCCCGATCCCGCCGGTGGTGGCGGCCTCCGCCGCTGGAACGGCGCGTCGTGGACCGACGAGGTGCGCGCGGTCGACGGGAGCACCCCGTCCGCTTCCGGAGGGGGAGAGGATGCCACGGGGCCGACCGATGACGACGCGTCGCGTGTCGCCGCCTCCGACCCCGACGCGGTCACCACGACGTCCGACGACCACCGCGCCGCCGAAGAGACGTCGAGCGAGTCCTCCGACGGAGAGGGTGGATCCTCACCGTTCGCCTCCGACGCGGTCGCCCCGCACGAGGATCACGGCTCGACCGAAGACGATCCCACCTGGCACGACGACACCCCCGCTGTCACCCCGTCGACGTCGGGTGAGTCGACCGCGGCGATTGATTCGCCCACCGTGCAGGAGCCGCCCGCTGCCCGAGAGTCGCTCGCGGTCCCGGATCCGCCCGACGCGCACGAGCCGCTCGCCGCTCAGGACCCGCCCGCAGCCCAGGACCCGCCCGCTGCCCACGACCCGCACGCCGCTCCCGCCGCGGGCGCCGGCGCCGTCGCTGCCGCGGCCGCCGCGGCTGCTCCCGCGGCATCGTCGATCACCCCTCCCGTCGCTCCGGCTCCCGCCTTCCCCGCGGCGTCGACGTATCCGGAGGCGCCCGCATACCCGGGAGCGCCCGCGTACCCGGGAGCCGCCTCCGCCGGCGCACCGACGTACCCGGGAGCGCCCACCGCGGGCACCACGGGGTACGCCTCAGCGCCGCCGGTCGGATACGGCGCCGCGCCACAGCGTGACATCAACACGAACACCGTGTGGATCTGGCTTCTGGTCGCTCTGCCGCTGGTGGGCGTCCTGAGTCTGTTCGCGTTCGACTGGGGTTCGTTCATGCGCGAGTCCGTGTACAACGACCTGTACTCCGAGTCCCTGGCGGGCCCGTCGATGGCCGGCACGCTCCTCACGGTGGTGTCGTCGATCCTGAGCCTCGTGCTGGCGGCCGCCACCGTGCTGTTCGCGTTCCTGGACTGGCGGCAGTTGCGTGCCCGCGGAATCGCGCGGCCCTTCCACTGGGCGTGGAGCTTCTTCGTGCTCGCGATCGGGAGCGGCCTCGTCTACATCATCGGGCGCAGCGTGATCGTGCGCCGTCACACCGGTAAGGGGCTCGCCCCGCTCTGGGCGGCGATCGGTGTGACCGTGGTGACGTGGATCATCGCGATCGTGTGGATCGTCTTGCTGCTGACGCAGGTCTTCTCTCTCGTGCAGGAGCTGCAGTACACCTACGGCTACTGAGCGCAGCGCGCCGAGGCCTGCGGCCGAGGGGCACCTCGTCCCTTCGCTGCGGGGTTCGGCGCGCGGCGCCAGGGGGTTGGCCTGACGTGACGTCCGGTGACGCCGTGTCTCCCTGCGTGACAGAATCGGCCGTGTCGTCCGCGGGCGAACGTACGCTCCTGGGACCGGCGCCCGACGCCGACGACGCCCGGGGAGGCCCCTCATGTCCGCACCGTCCATCGCTCAGCAGGTCACCGACTTCACGTCGGGTTTCGAGGCGCAGATCGGCGATCGCCTCGCCGGTGTCTTCGCCGGTGAGCAGGCCGATCTGCGCAACGCCGGGGTGCCGGACGCGGCTCTCGGCATCGGCGATGCGGCTCCCGATGCCGTCCTCGTCGAGGTCGACGGGACGGCGTCGTCGTTCTCGTCGGCGCGGGGTGAAGAGGTATCCGTCGTCGTGTTCTATCGCGGCGCGTGGTGCCCGTACTGCAACATCACCTTGCGCTCGTACCAGGAGAAGCTCCTTCCGGCGCTGCGCGAGCGCGGCATGAGGCTGATCGCCGTGTCGCCGCAGACGCCCGACGGGTCGTCGCAGAGCGCGACGAACGGGTCCCTCGAATTCACGGTGCGGTCCGATCCCGCCAACCGCCTCGCGGAACAGTTCGGTATCGTCACCGAGCCCAGCGTCGCCGCGCGGGCGGCCCACACCGACCTCGGATTCGACGTGGCCGACAGCAACGCCGACGCCACCGCACGGGTGCCATTCCCGTCCGTCTACGTCATCGACGAGGCGGGTGTCGTGCGCTTCGCCGACGTGCACGTCGACTACACCTCCCGCACCGAGCCCGAACAGATCGTCGACGTCCTCGACCGGCTCCGCGGTCGGTAGCTCAGGCGCGCGGTTCCGTCGCGCGTCGCCGACGAGAGTCGCCTCGTCGCACGTTCACGTCGCGGTCGTTCGCCGCGCCGCCACGACCGCGTCGAGCAGCGCGTGCGCGGTGTCGTCCTTCGAGCCGGATGCCGTGGCCACGACCTCCCCCTCCCGGTCGACGATCGTGAGCGAATTGTCGACGACTTCGAAGCCCTGCGTCCACCCGACCGCGTTCGCGGCGAGAAGGTCGACGCCCTTGCGGATCACCTTCGCGCGGGCACGCTCGCGCAGTTCGTCTTCGCCGCTGACCGTCTCGGCGGCGAAGGCGACGATGGTCTGCCCCGGGCGGCGACGCCCCACGAGGCCCGCGACGATGTCACGGTTCTCGACGAGCTCCAGCGTCAGCGCGCCGGGGAAGTCCTGTTTGCGGAGCTTGCCCTCGGCGATCGACGCAACCGAGTAATCAGCGACCGCCGCGGCCATGACGATGACGTCCGCGCCGGCGGCGACGGCATCCATCGTCCGTCCGAGCTCCTCGGCCGTACCGACGGCGATGACGTCGACCCGCGGATCCGGCCGTACGTCGGCGTCGAGGTGCGCGGCGACCAGGGTGACGTCGGCGCCGCGGTCGGCGGCGGCTCGGGCGATGGCGACTCCCTGCCGTCCGCTGGAACGGTTGCCGAGGTAGCGCACCGGATCGATCGGCTCACGGGTGCCACCGGCGCTCACGACGATCGACAGACCCCGAAGGTCTTGCGGGCGCTCGACGAGGGCGAGGGCGGCGGCGGCGATCTCTTCGGGCTCCGACATGCGCCCGGGCCCGGAGTCCCCGCCCGTCAGCACGCCGTCGGCGGGACCGACCACGTGCACCCCGCGAGTGCGGAGCACCTCCATGTTGTGCGTGGTCGCGGGATGCCGCCACATCTCGGTGTGCATCGCCGGGGCGACGACCACCGGCGCGGTCGTGGCGAGCAGCGTCGTACCGAGGAGGTCGGATGCCAGGCCCGCGGCCATGGCGGCGAGGGTGTTGGCGGTGGCCGGGGCGACGATGACGAGGTCGGCGGATTGTCCCAGGGCGACGTGGCGCACGCTGGCGACGTCGTCGTGCACCGATGTCGTGACGGGGTTGCGGCTGAGCGACTCCCACGTCGGCAGACCGACGAACCGCAACGCGTCGTCTGTCGGCACGACGTGGACATCGTGCCCCGCCTTCACCAGCAGTCGCACGAGGCTGACGGTCTTGTAGGCCGCGATGCCCCCGGTCACTCCCACGACGACGAACATCGCCCCAGTCTTCCAGGTCGGCTGCCGAAGCGGGGCGGTCAGTCCCATCGGAGCGAGAAGGTGTCGCGAGAAGGGGAGACCCCACCGCACCGCGCGCCGGTAGCGTGGACGGAATGTGCACGGTCGTGATCGACGTTCCGGAGACCGCGGGCGAGCCCGTTCGCCTGCTCGCCGTCCGTGATGAGGAGCGCGACCGACCCTGGCGCGGCCTCGGGCCGTGGTGGCCGGAGCGCGGTGGTGTCCTGGGCGTTCGCGACGATCGCGCGGGCGGTGCCTGGCTGGCCGTCGACCCTGACGCGCGACGACTGGCCGTGCTGCTCAACAGGGAGGACCTGTCCGACCGCTCCGACGACGAGGTCGTCAGCCGCGGTGGCATTCCGCTCGACGCGGTGGGGGCCGGCATCGCGGCCCGTCCGACCACGCGGGGGTTCAATCTCGTGGAGGTGGATGCCGACGGTGCCCACCTCGTGGAATGGGACGGCCTCGTCGTGCGTCGCTCACGGATCGCGCCCGGCACCCACATGATCGCTCACCACGCGATCGACGACCCGGTCACCCCGCGCATCGGGCGGTGGCTCGAGGACTTCCGTCGTGCCGGCATCGGCCCGGGGGAGGACTGGTGGATGCCGTGGCTCGACGTCGTCGCGCACGCCACCGGCGTTCCATCGGCGTCGGTGCTACGGCGAGACGCCCACGACGGTCACGTGCTCGAGTCGTTGCTGGTGTGCGTCGCGAGCATCGGATCGGAGGGAGTCGACGTGCGTCAGGCGGCCCCCGCCGAGCCCGGCCGCTGGGATGACGGGCTCATCCCGGGGCTGCGCCGTCGCATCGCCGCCCCGGACGTCGCCGGCTGAGACGTCTCGACCACCGCATGCCGACCGCGGTGTCGTGACTGCGGCGTTCCCGACCACCGTCCCCGACCGGAGCGTCGCGACGCCCGGCACCGATAGCACACCGTCCCGGCCGCCGCGTCCCCGCCCCTGGCATCCCGACCGAGGCGGCCCGTGGACACGCATCCGATCCGCCGATCGCCGCGCACTAAACTGGTCGCATCCCGCCTTCGTAGCTCAGGGGATAGAGCGCCGCACTCCTAACGCGGGCGTCGCAGGTTCGAATCCTGTCGGGGGCACCCTTCTCCTTTCGTCATCGCCGGCGGCGCCGCGAGCGACCGTCGGCGCCACCCTCGCGAGACCGCACGTCTGACGAGACCGGTGACCCGACATCTTCGAGCCGCGTGCGCTCGGCACGGTCGGGGGATTCCAGGTGCGCATTGCCGTCGGCGTGTTCGCCTGGCATGATTACTGAACGATCGGTCGTAAAACCTCGGAGTCGAGGCCTGGCAACCCCGCCAGAGCAGGCGGGGGAGAGGATGGCGATGTCGGACGCGATTCTCGCCGGCGGAGCGCGCACACCCGTAGAGCAGGAGACGCCGCGCCTGCGGATCGAGCCGACGGACGACCGCGTCATCGCGACCCTCGACCGCCCCGACCGGCGAAATGCGATCGACCAGGCGATGGTCGACGAGCTGCACGCCCTGTGCGCGCTGCTCGAGGAGCAGCCCCGTACCCTCATCGTGACGGGGACGGACGGGATCTTCGCCGCCGGAGCAGACATCGCCGAACTGCGCGAACGCACCGGCGACGACGCCCGCCGCGGCATCAATGCCGCCGTGTTCGACCGCATCCGCCACCTGCCGATGCCCGTGATCGCCGCCGTCGACGGCTTCGCCCTGGGCGGTGGCGCCGAGCTCGCGTACGCGGCCGACATCCGCATCGGAACGCCCCGCGCGCGCTTCGGCAACCCCGAGCCGGGGCTGGGCATCATCGCCGCGGCGGGAGCATCATGGCGCCTGCCCGAGATCGTGGGGCACGCGCGCGCGAGCGCGCTGCTGCTCACCGGGCGCGTCATCGACGCCGACGAGGCTCTCGCCTGGGGGCTGGTGTCGAGCGTGCACGAGCCCGACGACCTGCTCGCCGCCGCGCACGCGATCGCCGACCGGATCGCGGCGAACTCCGCCCGCGCCACGGTGCTCACCAAACGCGCTCTGCGGGCGCCGCGCGCGGCGCACCCCGCCATCGACGGCGAGTTGCAGGCCGAACTCTTCGACAGCGTCGACAAGCGCCGGCGCATGACCGCGTTCCTGGAGAGGAAGAAGCCGTGACCCCTCCCGGCACCCGCGCCGTCACGACCACCCACCCCGCCGACCCGAGCGCCGGCGCAACGACCCGATCCGCACCTCCGGCATCCCTTCCCGCCACCGTCGGCGTGCTCGGCGGGGGTCGCATGGGCGCCGGCATCGCGCATGCCTTCCTGCTCGCCGGCTGCCGCGTGCACATCGTCGAGCGCGACGACGCCGCCGCCGGCCACGCCCGGGCCCGGGTCGACGCCGACCTGGAGCGGTCCGCGGCGCGGGGGAGGACGGTCCCGGATGCCGACACGCTCACCGCCGGCACCGACCTCACCGCTTTCGCCGGTGCGGGGCTGGTCGTCGAGGCCGTCCCGGAGGACCGCGTCGTGAAGGTCGACGCCCTCGCGCGGATCGAGGAGGTCGTCGACGACGCCGCGGTGGTGGCATCCAACACCTCCTCGATCTCGATCGACGCGCTCGCCGCCTCTCTGCGTCGCCCCGAGCGCTTCCTCGGCCTGCATTTCTTCAACCCCGTGCCGGCATCGGCGCTGGTCGAAGTCGTGACCGGCGCCGCCACCGTTCCGGAGGTCGTGCAGGCAGCCCTGAATTGGGTGGGCGCCATCGGCAAGACCGCCGTCGTCGTGCGCGATGCGCCGGGGTTCGCGTCGAGCCGACTCGGGGTGGCGCTGGGGCTCGAGGCGATCCGCATGCTCGAGGAGGGGGTCGCCTCGGCGCACGACATCGACACGGCGATGGAGCGGGGGTATCGGCATCCGATGGGTCCCCTCCGCACGACCGACATCGTGGGACTGGACGTGCGACTGGGCATCGCCGAAGAGCTCGAGCGTGCGTTCGGCGCGCGCTTCACCCCGCCCGCGCTGCTGAGGCAGCTCGTCGCCGAGGGGCATCTGGGTCGGAAGACCGGCCGCGGCTTCTACGAATGGAGCGATCGATGACGTATCTGCCGAGTTACGTGAACGGCGCCTGGTGGACGCCGGAGAGCGATCCGGATGCCGCGATCGTGCGCGACGCGTCGACGGGCGACGAGATCGTCCGGGTCAGCACACGGGACCTCGACCTCGCGGGCGCCGTCTCCCACGCCCGCACCGCGGGGCGGAAGAGCCTCGGCGCACTCGCCTTCCCCCAGCGCGCGATGGTGCTGAAGAACCTCGCGATCGCCTTGAACGACCGCCGCGAAGAGCTCTACGCCCTGTCGGAGCGCTCCGGCTCGACGCGCCGCGATTCGCTGAGCGACGTCGACGGCGGCATCGGCGTGCTGTTCACCTTCTCGTCGAAGGCGCGCCGCGAGCTTCCCGCGGGCACGGTCGTGCTCGATGGACCGATCGAGCCGCTGTCGAAGGACGGATCCTTCCTCGGCCGGCACGTGTACACGCGCCTGACGGGCGTTGCGGTGCAGATCAACGCCTTCAACTTCCCGATGTGGGGCGCGCTCGAGAAGTTCGCGCCGGCCTTTCTCGCCGGACTCCCCACCATCGTCAAGCCGGCGACCCCCACCTCGTACGTCGCCGAGGCGTGGGTGCGCATCGTCGTCGAGTCGGGGCTGCTGCCCGAGGGCTCGCTGCAGTTGGTCAGCGGAAGCGTTCCCGGCCTGTTCGACCTGCTCGATCTCGGCGACACCGTCGGCTTCACCGGCAGCGCCTCCACCGCCGAGCGGCTGCGCGCCCGGGCGAAACCGGGCGTCCGTTTCACGAGCGAGACCGACTCGATCAACGCCTCGATCCTCGGCCCCGACGCTGTGCCCGGCACCCCGGAATTCGACGCGTACGTGAAGCAGCTGCTCGTCGAGCTCACCACCAAGGCGGGGCAGAAGTGCACCGCGATCCGCCGTGCGATCGTCCCGGCGGGGATGACGGACGCCGTGGCCGAGGCGCTGCGGCGCAAGATCGCGGAGCGCGTCGTCATCGGCGACCCGCGTGCCGAGGGCGTGACGATGGGCCCGGTCGTCTCCCTCGCGCAGCGCGACGACGTACTGCGGCAGGTGCGCGTCCTCGAAGAAGCCGGCGGGCGGTTCGTGGTCGGCTCGGCCGAGACGCCGCCGGGGGTGTCCGCCAACGGCGCCTTCCTCCAGCCCATGCTGCTCGCCTTCGCGGATGCCGCGACCCCGGCGGTCAACGACGTCGAGGCCTTCGGACCCGTCGCCAGCATCGTGGAGTACACCGACGTCGCCGACGCGGCGACCATCGTCAGCCGGGGCGGCGGCTCGCTCGTCACCAGCGTCGCCACCCACGACCCCGACGTCGCGACCGAGCTGCTCACG
Organism: Microbacterium proteolyticum; assembly: GCF_014192415.1. Taxonomy (GTDB): domain Bacteria; phylum Actinomycetota; class Actinomycetes; order Actinomycetales; family Microbacteriaceae; genus Microbacterium; species Microbacterium proteolyticum. The sequence continues at coordinate 167,750 of NZ_JACHXY010000003.1, read as the reverse complement.
CGCATGGGGGCGATGAACGGACGCGTACTCTTCCTCGACCGCGACGACGCCCGCACCTCGACCGGCCACGGCGCCCCCGTGCCGCATCTCGTGCACGGCGGCCCCGGACGCGCCGGCGGCGGCGAGGAGCTCGGCGGCATCCGCTCCGTGCTTCATCACATGCAGCGGACGGCGATCCAAGGCTCTCCCCGCATGCTCACCGCGCTCACCGGAGTGTGGCATCCGGGTGCCGACACCGATACCGGCGGCATCCATCCCTTCCGCAAAGCCCTCTCGGATCTGAAGATCGGGGATGCCGTGGAGTCGGGCGAACGCGAAGTCGCCCTCGACGACATCGAGGTGTTCGCGACCTTCACCGGTGACACCTTCTACGCCCACATGGACGAGGAGTCGGCCGCGGCGAACCCCTTCTTCCCGGGGCGCGTCGCGCACGGATACCTGCTCGTGTCGTGGGCGGCAGGGCTCTTCGTCGACCCCGCGCCGGGGCCGGTGCTGGCGAATTCGGGCCTGGAGAACCTCCGGTTCGTCACCCCTGTCTCACCCGGCGATCGCATTCGCGTCGCCCTCACGGCCAAGCAGATCACCCCGCGCGAGACCGACGAGTACGGCGAGGTGCGGTGGGATGCCGTGATCCGGAATCAGGACGACGAGATCGTCGCGCAGTACGACGTGCTGACGCTCGTGGCGAAGACCTGGCAGCCGATGCCGGCGTGAGCGTGCGGCCGTTGCGGAGCGACAACCCCGGGGATACACTTTACTGAACGATCGGTCTGTTAAAGGAGTCGACGATGACGATGACCGCACCCGACGTCCACGACGGCGAGGCGATGTTCGACGCGCTCATCGAAGCCGACGGCCGCATCGAACCCCGCGACTGGATGCCGGACGGCTACCGCCGCACGCTCATCCGCCAGATCTCGCAGCACGCGCACTCCGAGATCATCGGTATGCAGCCCGAGGGGGCGTGGATCACCCGCGCCCCGAGCCTCGCGCGCAAGGCGATCCTTCTCGCCAAGGTGCAGGACGAAGCCGGCCACGGTCTCTACCTCTACTCCGCCGCGCAGACCCTCGGCATCACCCGCGACGAGATGACGCAGCAGCTCGTCGACGGGAAGGCGCGCTACTCGTCGATCTTCAACTACCCCGCCCCGACCTGGGCCGACATGGGCGCGATCGGGTGGCTCGTCGACGGCGCCGCGATCTGCAACCAGGTGCCACTGTGCCGGGCGTCCTACGGACCCTACGGCCGCGCCATGGTGCGCATCTGCAAGGAGGAGTCGTTCCACCAGCGGCAGGGTTTCGAGATCCTGCTCACCCTGATGCAGGGCACCGAGGCGCAGCGGGAGATGGCTCAGGATGCCGTGGACCGCTGGTACTGGCCGAGCCTCATGATGTTCGGGCCGCCCGACGACGACTCGCCCAACTCGGCGCAGTCGATGGCGTGGAACATCAAGCGGTTCAGCAACGACGAACTGCGCCAGCGGTTCGTGTCGATGCTGGTTCCGCAGGCAGCCGTGCTGGGCGTCACTCTTCCCGATCCGGAGCTGCGCTTCGACGACGAGACCGGGCGGTACGAGACGGGCGAGATCGACTGGACCGAGTTCCACGAGGTGCTCGCCGGGCGTGGACCGCTCAACACCACCCGTCGCCGGCACCGCCGCGACGCCCACGAAGAGGGCGCATGGGTACGCGAAGCCGCCGCGGCGTACGCGCTGAAGAAGCAGCGTCGCACCGCGGGAGAGGCCGCCTGATGGTCACGCCCGGGGGAAGCCCCGACGAGACCTGGCCCCTGTGGGAGGTGTTCGTGCGCGCCAGCCGCGGCCTCAGCCACGTTCACGTCGGCTCGCTCCACGCGCCCGACGCCGAGCTCGCCGTGCGCAACGCCCGCGACCTGTACACCCGCCGCGGAGAGGGCGTGTCGGTGTGGGTCGTGCCCTCGGATGCCGTGACCACCAGCGACCCGGGAGCGAAGGGCGCCTTCTTCGAGTCGCCGGCGGGGAAGAACTACCGCCATGCGGTGTACTACACCGCATCCGAGGGGGTGCCTCACCTGTGAGCACCGCGACCGACCGCGACTCCCGGTCCTTTCGACGGGCTCAGCGACCTGGCGTCGACGCGGGACATCACGTCGACGACCCGCACGGCGACGTCTCGCTCGACGCACGCGAGCTCTCCGCCGAGTTCGCCGGGGGGCAGGAGCGCGCCGCGGGCCCCGACGTCGCCGCCTACGCGATGCGCCTCGGCGACGACGCGCTCGTGCTCGCGCAGAACCTGTGCGGCTGGGTCGCCCGTGCGCCCGAGCTCGAAGAGGACGTGGCCCTCGCGAACATCGCCCTCGATCTGCTCGGCCACGCCCGTCCGCTCCTGCGCTACGCCGGCAGCCACGACGGTCGCAGCGAAGACGACCTCGCCTACGGGCGCGACGAGCACGAGTTCCGCTGCGCCTGGCTGTTCGAGCTCCCGAGCGGCGACTTCGCGCACACGATCGTGCGCCAGCTCCTCGCCTCGGCCCACCTTCTCGAGCTGTACCGCGAGCTCACGGCCTCCACCGATCCCGTTCTCGCCGCCGTCGCGGCCAAGGCGGAGAAAGAGGTGGACTACCACCGCGACCACGCCGTGCAGTGGACGCTGCGTCTGGCCGGGGGAACCGACGAGTCACGACGGCGCTTCCTCGTCGCGCTCGACGACACCTGGCCGTTCCTCGACGAGCTCTTCCGTGACGAGCCCCTGCACGACCGTCTCGGCGACGTGGCGGTGCGTCCCTCGACGCTGCGCGGGCGCGTCGACGACGTGCTGGCGGCGGTGCTCGCAGAGGAGGACGTGCCGGTTCCCACGATCCCCGCATCGTCGGCCGGCGGACGCCGCGGCATCCACCACCCCGCCTTCGGGCCGCTCCTCGCCGAGATGCAGGTGCTGGCCCGCCGCCACCCGGGGGCGACCTGGTGATCGCCACGCTCGATCGTGCGCGCGAGGTGGTCGCTGCGGTCGTCGATCCCGAGGTCCCGGTGCTCACGATCGACGACCTGGGAGTGCTCCGCGACGTGCGCCTCGACGACGACACGGTCACGGTCACGATCACGCCCACGTACTCGGGGTGCCCCGCCGTCGACGCCATCCGCGACGACATCGTGCTGGCGCTCACCTCGGCCGGCTTCGAGCGTGTCGTGGTGAAGACCACCCTCGCGCCCGCGTGGACGACCGACTGGATGAGCGACGCCGGGAAGCGCAAACTCATCGCCTACGGCATCGCCCCGCCCACCGGACGCGCACCCGCCGGACCCATCCGCCTCACGCTCAGCGTCGCCTGCCCGCGCTGCGGCTCCCTCGACACGCGCGAAGTCTCCCGCTTCGGCTCCACCTCGTGCAAGGCGCACTGGGAGTGCCGCGCGTGCCTCGAGCCGTTCGACCACTTCAAGGCGCTCTGATGACGACGATGGATGCCGTGCCCCCGGGCCCCGCGGGAGTCGCCGCCGATGCGCGTGCCGACACCGCCCGCGCCCGATTCCACACCCTTCGCGTCGCCGACGTGCGCCCGCTCACGCCGACGGCGATCGAGGTGACCTTCACCGTTCCCGACGATCTCGACGACGCGTTCGACTACGCCCCGGGTCAATACGTCGCGCTGCGTGCCCGCGTCGACGGGGAGGAGCTTCGTCGTTCCTACTCCCTGTGCCGCCCGCCCGCGCACGGCTCCCTCAGCGTGGGCATCAAACGCGACCCCGAGGGTCGATTCTCATCCTGGGCGCACGACGGCCTGCGCCCCGGCGACGAGATCGACGTGATGAGCCCCCAGGGCACCTTCGTCTCCCGGGCCTCGACGGCCACCGGCCACGTCGTCGCGATCGCCGCGGGATCGGGGATCACTCCGATCATGGCGCTCGCCGCGGGCGTGCTCGAACGATCCGCCGAGACGCGCATGACGATCGTGTACGCCAATCGCTCGTCGACCGACGTGATGTTCGTCGACGAGCTCGCCGACCTGAAGGACCGCTACCCGGCTCGGCTGACCCTTCACCACGTGCTCTCGCGCGAGCAGCGCACCGCACCGGTGTTCTCGGGTCGCATCGACGAGGAGCGTCTGCGCGTGATCCTGTCGCGGCTCATCGATACGGCTTCCGTCGACGAGTGGTTCCTCTGCGGACCGTACGCGCTGGTCGAGCTGTGCCGCGGGGTGCTGGGCGAGATGGGCGTGCCGCGGGAGCGCGTGCGGTTCGAGATGTTCACCGCAGGCTCCGGCGACGCGCCCGCGCAGACCGGCGGCGCGCGCCCCGTGCGCGTGCGCGCCGACGAGGCGGTGCGCCGCATCGCGTTCACACTCGACGGGCAGTCCGCCGCGGTCGAGAGCCCGGTCGCCGCGAACGAGACGATCCTCGCCGCCGCCCTCCGCGTGCGCCCCGACGTGCCCTTCGCCTGCGCCGGGGGTGTGTGCGGCACCTGCCGCGCCCGCGTGATCGAGGGGGCGGTGTCGATGACGGAGAACTACGCGCTCGAGCCCGACGAGATCGAGCGCGGCTATGTCCTCACCTGCCAGTCGCACCCGCGCACCGACGTCGTCCGCGTCGATTACGACGGATGAGAGGGATGCCGTGATCGACTACACCGTCGCCGACGGTCTCGCCGAGATCACCCTGAACGCGCCGTCGCGCCGAAACGCCCTCGGTATCGACGACCTGCGCGCGCTCGCCGAGGCCTACGACCGCGCCGAGGCCGACGGAGCGCGCGCCCTGCTCCTGCGCGGCGAGGGACCCTCGTTCTGCGCCGGGCGCGACATCTCGGACGTCGATCCGGCCACCGACGACGTCGCGGGGTACCTCGACGACACACTCGCGCCCCTGCTCCGTCGCATGTCGGCATTCCCGGCGCCGACCTTCGCCGCCGCCCACGGGGCGTGCCTCGGCGTGGGCCTCGGCCTGCTCATCGCCACCGACGTGGTCTATGTCGCCGACGACGCCAAGATCGGCTCACCCTTCGCCGCCCTCGGCGCGACCCTCGACTCCGGTGGCCACGCATTGTTCGTCGAGCGCCTCGGCACGCACGCCACGCTCGATCTCATCTACACCGGCCGCATGCTGACCGGTGAGGAGGCGGTACGCGCCGGGCTCTTCTCGCGGACGGTTCCGGCATCCGAGATCCGGGATGCCACCGCGCTCGCCGCCCGTCGCGCGGCGGCCGGGCCCACCGAGGCGTTCCGTGCCAGCAAGCGCATCGTGACGGCTGTGCGTGACGAGCGGCTGGGGCTCTGGGAGGCGATGGCGCTCGAGAACCGCGCGCAAGCGGCCCTCGCCGGCACCGACGACTACCGCGAGGGGTTCGCGGCGTTCCAGGCGAAGCGCGCGCCGGACTTCACGGGGCGGTGAGGTCGACGGCGCGGGACATGTCCCCCTGGCGTGCGGATTCCGGGGGCCGGGGCTGCACGAACGGGGACATGTCGTACCGTCCCCCTCAGCCCAGGTCCCACTTCGTGCGGCAGATCGGTACGGGGGCCGCACGAACGGGGACACGTCGTCGCACCGCCCCCATCGGTTCCGGTCCCGAGTCGTGCGGCAGAGCAACGTCGGGGGTGCGCGGCGCGGGACACGAGCCGACCGGCCCTCCGATCTGCGCGAGGCCCGGTTCGCCGCACGACCCCCGGCCGTTGTTGATGGTGAGATCGCCTCATGCCGATCGATGAACAAGACGAACTCGCTCAGTTGCGTCGCCGGGCCTATTCTCCGACGGCTGACATCGCGTCAGACCCGAACGCCCTGCGACGACTGATCGAGCTCGAGGCGCGGCCGGTCTTGGCGGAAACGGAACCCGCTCCCGTCGAGAGAGAACCCCTCATCCCCACGAGTGAGCCGGCACCGGATGCCGCTCCCGCTCCGCCGCGATTCTCCCTGCCGCACCCGCGTCGATCGACGGTGCTGCTCCTGGGAGCGGCGGCCCTCGTCGTCGCAACCCTGGCCACGGCGCTCACCCTCGTCCAACGGGTGCAGACCGATCCCCTGCAGACCGGTGCGACGCAGATCGCACGGCTGTCGGCCGATCCGGCTTTCGACGTCCCCTCGACGCTGGCGCGGGGCGTCATCGGCGAGGTCACCGCCTATGAGGAGTTCGAGGGTTTCCGGGCGCTGACTCTGCCCTCGTATCAGGATCCGGGGGGCACGGCGCGCTGCATGACCCTCTGGCAGCCCGCGCTGCTCGACACGAGCGGCGGGGTCGGCTTCTCCTACACCGGGGATTACCCCGTGCTGAGCGTCTGTGGCGCCGGTGTCTTTCCGCCGACCTCGACGATGCTGCTTCGTGAGGAATCACCCGAGCGCGAGCAGACGAGCTTCCCTGCGGGCACCGCCCTGCAGTTCGTGTACGACGAGCAGAACGACGAGATCGTCGTCTTCCGCGGCTGACCCCGTCGCTCGCCTTGGGGCTGCTCGCCCTGCGGCCGCTCGCCCGCAGCCGTTCGCCGGCCGCGAGGGTGCGTGCCGCTCCGCTGCCGTTCGCCCGCCCCGCGGGTTCTCGCCCGCTCCGCTGGTGCTCGCCCGCTCCGCTGGTTCTCGCCCGCCCCGCGGGTTCTCGCCCGCCCCGCGGGTTCTCGCCCGCTCCGCTGGTGCTCGCCCGCCCCGCGGCCGTTCGCCCGATGCCTCCGCGGCTGCGCCCGGCTGACACCTCGATCGCCGCGTGCAACCGACTCGTCGGCGAGATGACTTGTCGCGGTGCGGAGACCCCGGAGACACGACGATGCCCCGGCACGCGGCCGGGGCATCGGTCGGCACAGCGAGGGCGTCAGGCGGTGTTCGTCACCGCGAACTGCACGGAGCCCTGGGGATCGATCTGCGCGTCCAGCACGCGATCGTCGAGGACGGCCGCGGCATCGGTGTCGAGGAAGACGCGCGCGCCGGCGTTCTCCACGACGGTGTCGGCGGGCTCGGGTGCACCGACGACCGAGAGCGCGAACTGCGACTCGGGCGATCCGGCTCCGGCGATGCGCACGCCGCCCTCGGCGGCATCCGGGAACTGCGCGGTGATGGTCTTGACGGCGGTCGTGGCCTCTTCGGTGAGTGTCAGCATGGGTGACTCTCCTTCTCTGATCGACGACAGGAGTCAGCCACGATGCCGAGAATCGCGGCGGCTCTCAACTTCTCGCGGTCATTGTCAGGGGCTTCCCACCGGCCGTTCAGGCGTCAGGGAAGCAGACCCGCACGCCGCGCGCGAGTCACCGCGGCGTGTCGGGTGGAGGCGTCGAGCTTCGACATCGCCGAGGCCAGGTACGACTTCACCGTGGTCTCACGAAGACCCAGGGACGCCGCGATCTCACCGTTCGTCGAGCCGACCGCCGCGCACGCCAGCACGTCGATCTCCCGTCGGGAGAGGTGCAGATCGGAATCCACGGCGGCAGCGGGTGCGTCGCCCGTGAGCGCGGCGAGACGCGCCTCGATGTCTTCGAGGCGGCGGCGGACGTCCGCGTCGCCGACGGTCGCGGCGACGCTGCGCAGCTGAGCGTAGCTCTCGCGGATCTCCTCGCGCGCTCCGGCGCCGAGGCCGCCCTCGACGGTCGGAGCCGCCGAGAGCCGTCGTTCCACCTCCGCGCGCACGCGCAGCTCGGTGCCGAGCTCGCCGGCGACGTCGAACGCCGGACGCGCCTGCGCGTCGCCGATCGGCGTCTGCGCCCACGACCCGCAGTAGAGCACGCCGCGGGCCGCCCCTCCGACGAGCACGGGGACGGCGAACAGCGTCGCGATGCCCTCGCCGAGGATGGCGCGGTCGTAGTCGTGCGTGATCGTGCGCGAGGTGCGGTAGTCCAGCGTCATCCGCGGACGACGTTCGATCAGCGCGCGCCCCCCGAGGCCGCGGGACTCGTGCACCACGAGACCCTCGATGCTCCGCGTGCGCGCACCCACGATGGTCGTGACGTGAACGGCGCCGTCGTGCTCGAGGCCGCCGAAGGCGACGGGGAAGTGCGTGCGTCGGGCGAGCTCGACCACGGCGTGCGAGATCAGGCTCGTGTCGTCTCGAAGAGCGGATGGTGCTCCCACGCACTACCTACTTCCGGGGGTGACGGCCTCGTCGCCGCGTTTCGTAGCGTCGACCTTATCACCGGGAGCGTTTCCACAGCCCGGTCACATCCCCCTTCGGCGCAGTGCAGCGCCGGACTCATGAGGCAAGGAGGCCACATGACGGATCGTCGCATCGACGACGCCCCCACGGGCGGCGTCGACTACATCGCGGTCGAGGAGTCCGCCCCGTTCCGGGAGTTGAAGCGGCGGCAGCGCAGCTTCGTCTTCCCGTTGGCGGTGGCGTTCCTCGTCTGGTACTTCGTCTACGTTCTGCTCTCGTCGTTCGCGCCGGAATTCATGGCCCAGCCGGTGTCGGGCGCGATCACCGTCGGGCTGCTGCTCGGGCTCGGGCAGTTCGTCACGACCTTCGCCATCACCATGGGCTACGTCGCGTACGCCAACCGGCGCCTCGACCCCGGAGCCGAGCAGCTGCGCGAGGAGCTCGAGCGCACTGAGGGGGGTCGGTCGTGAACGACGTCCTCGCCCAGCTCGACGCGGCCGCGCAGACGGTCGAGAACAACCCGGTGCTGAACATCTCGATCTTCGGCGCGTTCGTCGCCGTGACGTTGTTCATAGTCATCCGGGCCAGCCGCAACAGTAAGACCGCCGCCGACTACTACGCCGCCGGCCGGTCGTTCACCGGTCCGCAGAACGGCTTCGCGATCGCCGGAGACTACCTTTCGGCGGCGTCGTTCCTCGGCATCGTCGGGGCGATCGCGATCAACGGCTACGACGGGTTCCTGTACTCCATCGGGTTCCTGGTGGCGTGGCTGGTCGCGCTGCTGCTGGTGGCGGAGCTCATGCGTAACACCGGCAAGTTCACGATGGCCGATGTGCTGTCGTTCCGCCTCAAGGAGCGGCCGGTGCGCATGGCCGCCGCCATCACGACCCTGGCGGTGTGCTTCTTCTATCTCCTCGCGCAGATGGCCGGTGCCGGTGGTCTGGTGTCGCTGCTCCTGGGCATCACCGAACGCGTGGGTCAGTCGATCGTCGTCGGCGTGGTCGGCATCCTGATGATCGTGTACGTGCTCATCGGCGGCATGAAGGGGACGACCTGGGTGCAGATCGTCAAGGCGTTCCTGCTCATCGGCGGCGCGCTGGTCATGACGGTCTGGGTGCTGGCCATCAACGGCTTCAACCTCAACACGCTCCTCGAGAGCGCGGTCGCGGCATCGCCGAAGGGGGATGCCATTCTGGCGCCGGGACTGCAGTACGGCAAGAATCCGTGGGACTTCATCTCGCTCGCCCTCGCGCTCGTGCTCGGCACTGCGGGTCTTCCGCACGTGCTGATGCGCTTCTACACCGTCCCGACCGCCAAGGAGGCGCGTCGCTCGGTCGTGTGGGCGATCTGGCTCATCGGGCTCTTCTACATCCTCACCCTGGTGCTGGGCTACGGTGCCGGTGCCCTCGTGGGGTCGGAGACGATCCTCGCCGCTCCCGGCGGCGTCAACGCGGCGGCACCCCTGCTCGCCCTCGCCCTCGGCGGTCCGCTGCTGCTCGGCTTCATCTCGGCGGTGGCTTTCGCGACCATCCTCGCGGTGGTGGCGGGTCTCACGATCACCGCCGCGGCCTCCTTCGCGCACGACATCTACGCCAACGTGGTGAAGAAGGGCGACGTCCCGCCCGACGGAGAGGTCAAGGTCGCCCGTCGCACGGTGATCGTCATCGGTGTGCTGGCGATCCTCGGCGGCATCGGCGTGCAGGGGCAGAACGTGGCGTTCCTCGTGGCCCTCGCCTTCGCGGTGGCGGCATCGGCGAACCTCCCGACCATCCTGTTCTCGCTGTTCTGGCGCAAGTTCACCACCCGCGGCGCGGTCTGGAGCATGTACGGCGGCCTCGGTTCGGCCCTCGTGCTCATCTTCCTCTCGCCCGTGTTCTGGGGCACGCCCACGAGCGTGTTCGCCGACACGGGGGTGGCGATCTGGCCGCTGAACAACCCCGGGATCGTGTCGATCCCGCTCGGGTTCTTCCTCGGCTGGCTCGGCTCGGTCACCTCTCGCACCGCGGAGGACCCGCGCAAGGCCGCCGAGATGGAGGTGCGCTCGCTCACCGGGTTCGGTGCGGAGAAGGCGTCGAACCACTGACGACACCCGGTGCCCGGCTCCGCGTCCGCGGGGCCGGGCACCTTCACGTCCCCGCGCCGATCCGCAGCCCTTCTCCGAGCACGGTGTCGTTCTCGAGCGAGAGCAGGAAATCCTTCACCTCGGGATGACCGCCGTACTCTCCGATGGATCCGTCGGCACGCACCACCCGATGCACCGGCACGACGATCGAGAACGGACTCGACGCGCACGCGGTGCCCACGGCCCGGGCCGCGCGCGGCGCCCCGGCGAGGGCGGCGACCTCCCCGTACGAGGCGACCTCTCCGTACGGGATCTGTTGCGACGCTTCGAGCGCGTCGCGCGTGAACCCGCGCACCAGACGCCAATCGAGCGGCACCTCGAACGACCGACGCGCGCCGTCGAAGTACTCGTCGAGTTGACGGGCGAGGTGGGAGCCGGGAGAGGGGTCGGGGTCGGGCAGCACCCCCAGTCGCTGGGCGATCTCCGCACGGGCGATGTCGATGCCGTCGTGGGCGACGTGCAGGCGCACGAGGGCGTCGTCGACGAAGGTGAGGAGGACCGGCCCGACGGGGCTGTCGTATTCGGTGCTGGTGACTCTGTTCATGGGCCCATCTTCACGAGGCGCGAACGCCGACGCCCGGGGCGTCCGGGCAATCGGGGGAGGATGCCGGTGACCTGCCCACTGGGGAGGAACCGCCGGTGGGGCGGCGTGTCGCTGATTACCGCGAAACTCGCCCCCACTGCAAGCGATCCACAGGTGCCCGGCTTAGTCTGGCAGGTGTGTGGCGAGCTGAGGACGGTGCCGTGAGCGGTACCGACGGAGACGAGACGGGTTCATCCGTCGATCCGGGCGAGCTGCGATTGTCGGAGCCCGGCATCGTGGTCCGCCACGTCGCCGACCCCGAGCGCGACCGCATCCGGGCGGAGGCGGCGGCCCTGGGGGGACGGTCGACCCTGCTGCGTTTCGACGACGCGCGCGACGCCGGGATCGACATCACCAAGGCGCACCCGGGCTCGCTCCCGCAGTTCATCACGGGGCGCGCCACCATGCTGTCCAATCTCTTCCGCGACGAGGTGGCGTTGCGCACGGCGCGCCTGGCAGCCGAGCGCATCACCGCGAAGAACGTCGAGTTGCGCACCGCGCGCGGTCTCGAGCCGGTGCACCTGGCCGTGGGTCTGTCGGCCTGGAAGATCGGGGGAGTGGAGTGGTCGGCCCCCGTGCTGCTGCGCCCGCTCGCCATCCGTCGCCACCACGGCGACTTCGAGTTGAAGCTGCACGGCGCGTTCGTGATGAACCCCGAGCTCGCCCGCGCATTCCGTACGCACCTCGGCATCCAGATCGACAGCGCGGCCCTGGCCGGCCTCGCCTACGACCAGGGCGTCTTCAAGCCGCAGCCGGTCATCGACCACATCCGCCGTCTGACCACGCACGTGCCGACCTTCGTCGTGCACCCGCGCCTGGTGATCTCGTCGTTCGCCGATGTCGCGTCGGGCATGGCCCGCGACACCCAGCACCTGGACGACCCGCTGTTGAACGCTCTCGCCGGGCACCACGACGACCGGGCGCGGGTCACGGTGCGCCGCGACGACCCCGTGATCGTCAGCCCCGATGAGCGGACCCCCGCGGCCGACACGCTGCTGCTCGATGCCGACGCCGAGCAGGAGCGCGTGCTCGCCCGCATCGGTGCCGGTCACTCGCTCGCCGTGCACACCCTGCCCGGCACGGGCGGCACCCAGACCGTGATCAATGCCGTCGGCCAGCTCGTCCGCGACAACAAGCGCGTTCTCGTCGTGAGTGCGCGCCGGTCGACGCTCGACGGCATCCGCCACCGCCTCGCCGGGGTCGGCCTCACCGGTCTCGCCGTCTCGCCGAACCACGTGCGCCGGGATCTCATCCGTGCCATCAGCCGCAACGAGAAGGCCGAGCAGCCGAAGGTCGCCGAGATCGACGACGCGCTGGTACGGCTGCGCACGGTGCTTCGCGACTACCGCTCGGCGGTGACCGAGCCGCACCTGGCCCTGGGCGTCTCGGCTCTCGACGTGCTGCGCGCCCTCACCTCGCTGGCATCCGTCTCTCCCGCCCCCTCGACCGAGGCGCGGTTCGATCTCGCCACGCTCGAGAAGCTCGCCGGGCGGCGCGATGCGGCGGCCCGGGCCCTCGCGATGGCCGCTCGTCTCGGGGAGTTCCGCTTCGGGCCCGACGATTCGCCCTGGTACGGCGTCAGCTTCACACGCACCGAAGATGCGCGTGCGGCGCACGACCTCGCCGGAAAGCTCCACGCCCACGAGGTGCCGCGTCTGCTCGAGCGCGGATACGAGTTGATCGCCAAGACGCGGATGCGTCCCTTCCAGACCGTGTCGGAGCTGGGCGCCTATCTGAAGCTTCTGCAGGGCATCCGCGAGTCGCTCGACCGCTTCAGTCCCACGGTCTTCGAGCGTCCGCTCGGCGAGCTGATCGACGCGCACTCGCCGCGCCGCGACGCGTCGCCGATGAGCGGGCCCAACCGCCGTCGCCTCAAGCGCCTGTCGAAAGAGTATGTGCGCCCCGGCGTGCACGTGCCCGACATGTACGAGGCGCTCGTGCGCATCCAGCAGCAGCGCACCGAGTGGCAGCGCGTGGTCGAAGCCGGTGTCGCGCCGGAGGTGCCCCTGGGGCTGGCCGACGTCCACGTCGCGTGGCAGCGCACCGACGCCCTCCTCGGCGAACTCGACCAGATCCTCGGCCGTCAGGGCTCCGAGCGCCTGGCGACGCTGCCGGTGCAGCGCCTCGTGCGGACGCTGGCGGGACTCGCCGCCGAGTCCACCTTCTTCGACAACCTCGTCGAGCGCGCGCAGTTGCGCTCCGAGCTCGCCCGTCTCGGCCTCGAGCAGCTGCTCGTCGAGCTCTCGGTGCGCCACGTGCCCGAGGAGCGGGTCGGAGCCGAGCTGGAGTTCGCGTGGTGGCAGTCCGCGCTCGAGCACCTGCTGCGCACCGATCGCGCGCTGCTGGGCGCGAACACGAGCGTGGTCGACCGCCTCGAGCGCGACTTCCGCCTCGTCGACGAGGCGCACGCCGCGGCTGCGGGGCCGCTGCTCGCCGCGCACCTGGCGACGCAGTGGCGCATCGGCATCGTCGATCACGCCGACGAGGCCGCCGCCCTCAAGCGCGCCCTCAAGGACGGACTCCACACCGCGCACGAGATTTCGGATGCCGCGCCCATCTTGCTGCGCACGCTGGCGCCCGTGTGGCTCGCCTCGCCCTACGAGGTCCCCGACGTGCCGCAGGATCTGGCCTTCGACGTGGTGGTCATCGCGGATGCCGCGGCCCTCTGCCTCGCCGAAGCGGCGCCGGCCCTGCGTCGGGCGCGCCAGGTCGTGCTCTTCGGCGACCCCGTGGTGCAGAAGCCCACGCCGTTCCGCGTGAGTGCGTCGATCGCCCCGGCACCCGAGGACACCGACGAGGTGCCGTTCGACGAGATCTCCGTCTTCGAGCGCATCGCCGAGCTGCTGCCGGTCGAGACGCTCACCCGCAGCTACCGCGCCGGTGGCGAAGACCTCTCGCAGCTGGTGAACGACGCGTTCTACGGCGGCGAGATCGTGTCGCTGCCGTGGGCCGGTTCGTACCTCGGACGCGGCAGCCTCAGCGTCGACTACGTCGAGGGTGGCGTCGGTGCACCCGATCCCGTGAGCGGTGCGGTCGAGAGTCCCGACGCCGAAGTCGCCCGCGTCGTCACGCTCGTCGTGGAGCACGCGGTCAACCGCGCGTCCGAGTCGCTCATGGTCGTCACCGCCAGCCGTCGCCACGCCGAGCGCGTGCGCGCCTCGGTCGTGGCCGCGCTGGCGGGCCGGTCCGACGTGGCGGAGTTCGTCTCGCGGGATGCCGCGGAGCCCTTCGCCGTGCTCACCCTCGAAGAGTCGGTGGCCGAGAGCCGCGACCGCGTGGTGTTCTCGCTCGGCTTCGGCCTCACCCGCCATGGCCGCGTGCTCAGCGACTTCGGCGACCTGTCCACGCCCGACGGGGAGCGCCTGCTGACGGTCGGCATGACCCGCGCGCGCCGCTCGATGGTGATCGTGTCGTCGATCCGGCCGTCGGCGTTCGACGACGGCCGCCTCGAGCACGGTGCGGCCACCCTCATGGGCATCCTCGGCAACGTCGCGTCGCGCGGCCGCGAGAGCCGCCTCGAAGACCTCGCCGACCCCCTCACCCGCGCCCTGGCGCGCGAGCTCCGCCGCCTCGGTGTCGAGGTCGACGTCGATTACCGCGGTCTGCTGCCGCTCGTCGCGCGCTACAAGGGCAAGGCCGTCGTCGCCGAGAGCGATCCCGAGACGATCGGGGAGTCGCTGCGCGAGACGCTCCGGCTGCGCCCGCAGATCCTCCGACGCCTGGGCTGGCACTACGTCCGCGTGCACGCGTTCGACCTGTACAGCGACCCCGCGGGGGTCGCGTCGCGGATCGCCGAACTGCTGGGAGCGGTGCCCGAAGCCGGTGCGCCCGAGTCGACGACCGAGCCCCTCGACCTGCCCGGTTGATCGCCCGATGACCGATACTCCGGATGCCGCCGGGGGCGACGTCCAACGTGTCGTCCCGGTCCCGTCGACGGGCTCAGAGGCCGTTGCCGTGCCCGCGTCGGGGAAGAAGGAGTTCGTCGACGCCGCCGGCACCCCGGGTACGCCTCAGATGGCTGAGCCGATCGACGCCTCAAGTACCCCCACGGCGTCGCCCGCGCGTCAGCCCGTCGTCCGCGTGCGCGGATCGCGGCGCGCTCGGCTGCTTCCCGCGCCGGGAACGACGGCCGAGCCTGCGCCCGCCGACGACCGCGAACGGGGTCGGGGGTCGAAGCCCGCGGCATCCGGTCCGAACGACGACCGCATGCTCGGCGACGTCCCGCCCCACTACTGAGGCGTCACGGAGCGACGGCGCCCGCGGTGGAGAGGACTCCGGCCGCGGACGCCGTCGACATCACTGCTTGTTCTGGCGCTCCAGCAGATCGCGGATCTGCACCAGCAGTTCCTGCTCGGTCGGCAGCTTGGGCTCATCGGATGCCGCGGCGGCCACCCCGGCGCGTGCGGCGGCGCGGGCCTTCCAGTGGTTCATCGGGTAGACGAACACGAAGTAGACCACCACCGCAACGGCGAGGAAGCTGATGACGGCGGTGAGCAGACCGCCGAGCGGGAACACCACCTCTTGGCCGTAGATGCCGGTGAAGCTCGGTCCGAACTCACCGTTCTCGTTCGGCACGTAGAAGATCTCGATCAACGGGTTGATGAGCGCCGTGACGATCGCGTTGACGACCGCGGTGAACGCGGCGCCGATGACGACCGCGACCGCGAGGTCGATGACGTTCCCGCGGAGAATGAACTCCTTGAATCCTTTGATCATGCGCTGGCTCTCCTTCTGCCGCGCCGACCGCGGCTCAGGAGGCCGAGGACGGGGCGGACGTCTTCGTTTCCGACTTCGATGATGTCGTGGATGAGGACGAGTCGCCACCGCTTGCGCCCGACGCGCTCGACGACGACGACGTGCGCGAGTCGGTGCGGTAGAAGCCCGACCCGTTGAAGGTGACCCCGATCGATCCGTACTGCTTGCGCACCTCGCCGCCGCATTCCGGGCACTCGGTGAGAGCGGCGTCCGAGAAGGACTGCACGGTGTCGAAGCGGTGACCGCACTGCTTGCAGGCATAGGAGTAGGTGGGCATCGGGTTCCTTCGGGTGTTCAGGCGGTGGGGGCGGCGATCGCCAGCGTCCGCGTGGGGGTGACCACACCCGTCACGGGCTGGTCGTGCACGTCGCGGGGCACGTCGTCGATGTACTCGGAATCGAAGATGACGGCGTAGACCGGCGGGCACTTCTCCATCGAGCCGAGGGTCTTGTCGAAGTAGCCGCGTCCCCAGCCCAGTCGCATCCCGCGCTGGTCGACGGCGGCGGCGGGGATGACGAGCAGATCGACGTCGTTCACCGCGATGGGCCCGAGCACGTCGCCGACGGGTTCGGGCAGGCCGAACAGGCCCTCGGCGATCTCGGCCTCGGGGGTGGCCACGGTCCAGTCGAGCAGGCCGTCCTCGCGCGTGATGGGAAGGAGCACCCGGATGCCGCGGGCGACCGCGCCGGCGACGAAGGCGTGGGTGCCGGGCTCGGTCGGCGTCGAGAGGAAGCAGGAGATGCTGCGGGCGCCGAGACGGCCGACGAGGGCGTCGAGCTGAGCTTTCACTCCTGCCTCGGCAACCTCACGGGCGTGTGCGGAGACCGCTTGCCGACGTTCGCGCAGGTCGGCGCGAAGCGCGCGCTTGGCCTGCTCGATGCGGTCCGCCATGCCGCTCAGTCTACGTGCGCGCGTGTTACAGCAGCGTCATCGGTCCCCGCTAAGGTATGCCCATGCCTCATAAGCCCTTCAAGGCCGTCATCCCGGCCGCCGGTCTCGGTACTCGCTTCCTTCCCGCCACGAAGGCAATGCCCAAAGAGATGCTCCCGGTCGTCGACAAGCCGGCGATCCAGTACGTCGTCGAAGAGGCCACCGCTGCCGGCATCGATGATGTCCTGATCATCATCGGCCGCAACAAGAACAACATCGCCAACCACTTCGACTCCATGCCGGAGCTCGAGGCGAAACTGCGCGAGAAGGGCGACGACGACAAGCTCGCCAAGGTCGAGCACTCGTCCGACCTGGCCGACATCCACCTGGTCCGTCAGGGTGAGCCGCGCGGTCTCGGTCACGCCGTGCTCCGTGCGCGCAGCCACGTCGGCGATCACCCGTTCGCCGTGCTCCTCGGCGACGACCTCATCGACGAGCGCGACCCCCTCCTCACCAAGATGATGGAGGAGTACGACAAGCGCGGCGCCACCGTCATCGCGCTGATGGAGGTCGACCCCGAGCACATCCACCTCTACGGTGTCGCCGCGGTCGAGCCCACCGACGAAGACGGTGTGGTCAGGGTCACGAAGCTCGTCGAGAAGCCCAAGGCCGAAGAAGCCCCCTCCAACCTCGCGATCATCGGTCGCTACGTGCTCGGCCCCGACGTGTTCGGCATCCTGGAGCACACCGAGCCCGGCAAGGGCGGCGAGATTCAGCTGACCGACGCCCTCGAAGAGCTCGCGACCGGCGGCGGCGACGGTGGCGGCGTCTACGGCGTCGTGTTCCGCGGCCGTCGCTACGACACGGGTGACCGCGTCGACTACATCAAGGCGATCGTCCAGCTCGCGGCCGACCGCGACGACCTCGGGCCCGCTTTGCGTCCGTGGTTCAAGGAGTTCGCGCAGGGTCTGTGACCCCGCCGGCTTCCATGGATCTCTCCGTCCCACGGCGGCACGGCGAGGTGTCGATACGCCTCATCCGCAACCGCGACGCGCGCGTCCTTCAGCAGCAGCTGATCGACAACCGCTCGTGGTTGCGTCGGTGGGAGGCGACCAGCCCCGACGGCCCGGTGTCGTTCGACATGCGCCTCGGGATCCGGCGGCTTCTGCAGCAGTACCGAGACGGCCTCGGCGTCCCCTTCGTCATGGAGTGGGACGACGAGGTCGCCGGTCAGCTGAACGTCTGGGGGGTCTCGCGCGGATCCCTCGCCTCGGCCACGATCGGTTACTGGGTGGCCGAGGCGTACGCCGGACGCGGCATCACCACGGTCTCCGTCGCGATGGCGACGGACGTCTGCTTCACCGCCCTCAACCTGCATCGGGTCGAGATCTGCATCCGGCCCGAGAACCACGCGAGTCTTCGCGTGGTCGAGAAGCTCGGTTTCCGGTACGAGGGTCTGCGTCGCAAGTACATCCACATCGACGGGGACTGGCGCGATCACTACTCGTTCGCGCTCGTGCGCGACGAAGTGCCCTATGGCGTGCTCGATCGTTGGCACCGTGGCCAGGTGCCGCCCGACGCGGCGCGCGTGCCCCCGGCTGACCGCATCTGAGCGTCCCTGGGCGATTGCGGCCGAACGTCGCGACGACACGCGGAGGGATGCCGCAGTGTGATCTCTCGGTGACCTACCTTTGACCCATGGGTGGGCAGGTTCTGAGCGGTGGCGTGATCGTCTTCGTCGCGGTCGCGCTGTGGTTGGTGTACCTGCTCCCGTCCTGGCAGAGCCGTCATCGTTTCACGTCCGCCGAGCGCAACGCCGTCCGCCTGAACCAGGCTCTGCGCGTGCTCGCCGAGACGGCCGAGACGCCGCGTGAGGTGCAGCTCGAGCTGACCGCCCGCACGGCCCATCAGCAGCAGAAGCTCGCCCGGCAGGTGCAGGCCGACAAGGCGCGCACGGAACTCGTGGCGGCGAAAGCACGTCTCGAGGTCGCCCGCCTCGAGGGCGCGCGCGAGCGCGATCTGGTCAAGGAGCAGCGCGCTGCGGCGCTCGAGGTGGCCCGCGTCGAGCGGGCCGCTGCGGTCGAGGTCGCTCGCGCCGAGCGTGCCGCGGCCCTGGAGGTCGCCCGCGCCGAGCAGGCCGCGGCCATCGAGAAGACGCGGGCGCAGAAGGCCGCCGCGCTCGAACGTGCTCACGCGAAACGTCAGGCGGTCGAGGTCCGGCCGGAGTCCCGGCGCGCGCAGGCTCGCCGCCGCTTCCGCCTCTTCGTCGCTTCCGTCGCTCTCGTCGGACTCGTCGCGGCCGTGATCGGCATCGCGCAGGTCGTCGGGGGAGCAGCCCCGCTGCTCCTCGTGACGGGTGCCGCGGTCGTCGTGGCATCCCTCGTCGTCCTCCGGCGGGTCACGGTCGTCGCCGCGCGCGGCACGGTGCGCCCCGCCGAGGCTTCCGTCACGCGCGCCGTCGCCTCCGAACTGCAGGATGTCCCGCTCGTGCCGACGCCGCGCCCCACGTGGACGCCCCGAGAACTGCCCCGACCGCTCGTCGCCTCCGCCGGCTCACGTGCCGCCGCCGTCGTCGACGAGCAGATGGCGCGCGAGGCGCTGCGCGCAGCCGCCCGTGAGGAAGCAGCTCGTGAGATCGCCGCCGAGCAGGCGCCGACCCCGATCGAGACAGTGCGTCCCGCCGCCGTCGCTCCCTCGCCCTACGCGGCGATGGGCTACGTCGACGACACCGAGATCGAGAACCACGTGCGCCACCTTCTCGAACGTCGGGCGTCGGGTCAGTAAGGGATTGCCTCGGCGCGGCCGCGACGCGGCGCTTCGGCGCTGACGCTCGCTCCCGACATTCCGCCGTACATGCCGCTCGCGGCGGCGGCTGCCGTGGGGATGGCGTTCGGCGGCCGAGCTCCCGCGGCGCGACGCGCCCGACGTGTGGGCGCGTCCGGTGGCGCTGGGGTGCCGTGATAGTGTTTACGAGGTTTCCGGGCCTGTGGCGCAGTTGGTAGCGCGCCTCGTTCGCATCGAGGAGGTCAGGGGTTCGAATCCCCTCAGGTCCACCAAACACCGGTCTCGCGAGAACACATGATGTTGCGAGAGCCATGACAACGGCGCCTCACCTTCGGGTGGGGCGCCGTTGTCTGTATTCGCCGTGGCAATCAGAGTGGCGGACGATTCTGCGCGTTCTGTGAGCCCCTCCGTACGCAGACCCCACTCCCGTCCGGTGGTGTCGTGCGCCGTAATTCCCCGGAAATGTCGGCACCGTATGTTAACCGCATAACAATTGACGAGGAGGCCCCGATGCCGTTGCACTCACGACTGCTCGAACGAATTGACGGGCTCGGCAAGCGCCGATGGCCGTCTGAGTTTCTGTGGGGGAGCGCGACCGCGGCCCTGCAGATCGAGGGTGCCGCCCGGGCCGACGGGAAGGGCGACAGTATCTGGGATGCATTCGCGCGCATTCCCGGCGCGGTCGCTCACGGTGACACCCCGGAGCGTGCCGTCGACCACTACCACCGCGTGCCGGCGGACGTTCGGCTGATGAAGGACCTGGGTCTCACGTCATACCGGTTTTCGACGAGCTGGGCACGTGTCGTACCCGACGGCCGTTCGACGAACAGCCGCGGTCTCGATTTCTACTCTCGCCTGGTCGACGAACTGCTCCAAGCAGGGATCCTCCCATGGCTGACTCTGTACCATTGGGACCTCCCCCAGGCGCTCGAAGACGGGGGCGGATGGGCCGCTCGCGACACCGCACATCGTTTCGTCGACTACGCCGAGGCGGTGCACGATGTGGTGGGCGACCGGGTGGACCATTGGACGACGTTCAACGAACCCTTCTGCTCGTCGCTCCTCTCCTATGCTGCAGGCCTGCACGCACCCGGTCGGCGGGAGCCGCGGGCGGCACTCGCTGCCGTGCACCACCAGCATGTCGCTCATGGCCGTGCTGTCTCGGCTCTGCGCTCCCGGGGCGTCGAGCAGCTCGGGATAACCCTGAACCTCACTACCGCGCTCCCCGCCGACCCGGAGGACGCGGTCGATCAGGATGCGGCGCGGCGATTCGATGCATTGGCCAATCGCATCTTCCTCGAACCGCTCGTTCGGGGAAGCTACCCGGCGGACTTCCTCGAGGACGTCGCTCCTCTGCGGTTCGAGGACCTGATCCAGGACGGCGATCTCGAAGTGATCTCCGCCCCACTGGACTTCCTCGGCGTGAACTACTACCACGACGACGTCGTGTCCGGGCATCCGGTTGCCGACGCACAGTTCGCTGCTGCGACCGATCGACTCATCGCATCTCCCTATGTCGGTTCCGAACACGTCACGTTCCGAGGTCGCGGGTTGCCGCGGACCGGCATGGATTGGGAGATCCATCCCGATGGATTGCGCGCACTCCTGCTTCGTCTGACGGCGAAGTATCCGATGCTCCCACCGCTCTATCTGACCGAGAACGGCGCTGCCTTCGACGATGTTCTCGTCGACGGTGCTGTCCAGGACGACGAGCGCACGGACTTCCTCCTCGACCACGTCGCGGCTGTCGCCGACGCCATCGACGGCGGAGCGGACGTCCGCGGCTACTTCGTCTGGTCGTTATTGGACAACTTCGAATGGGCGTGGGGCTACGACAAGCGCTTCGGCATCATCCACGTCGACTACGAGACATTCGAGCGGACGCCGAAGCAGTCGGCTCTCGCGTTCGCTGCGCTCATCGAGGCGGCGGGATCGTGAGCGCATCGTGGCGGTGCGGCGCAGCGGTCCGCCAGATCGCCGGAAGTGCGGTGGGACGCGATCGCCGCGATGCGCCGTCCGGCCGGAGGTCCCTCCCAGCTGCATAGCAACCGCCTGCGCCGACGCGTCCCGAGACGCGGCGTGTGAAGCGCATAACAAGGTCGTCCGATTTCCGTAACTCGCAGGAAACAGCTCGTCGGTAGCGTGTGAAGCGCATAACAAGTTCTTCCAACCCCGCTCGAAAGGCCCCGGTCATGAGTGCAAACGGCATCACGCTCGACCGCGTCGAAAAGACCTTCGCCATAAAGAGGCGCGCGTCCTTCACTGCGCTGCAGGACGTCAGCCTCGAGGTCGGAGCGGGCGAGTTCGTCGCTCTCCTCGGCCCCTCCGGCTGCGGCAAGTCCACCATCCTGCGGATGATCGCGGGACTGGAGCTGCCGACAGCGGGAACGCTGCAGGTGAACGGACGAAAGCCCGCCGATCTCGTGAGCGATCATCGACTCGGCGTCGCGTTCCAGGATCACGCGCTCCTGCCCTGGCTGACGGTCGCTCAAAACATCGCGCTACCGTTCCAGCTTGCGAAGCGCCCGGTCGACAGATCCCGAATCAGCGAGCTGATCGAACTGGTCGGGCTAGCGGCGTTCCGCGACGCTCACCCGCGACAGCTCTCCGGCGGCATGCGGCAGCGCGCCTCCATCGCCCGGGCGCTCGCGCTGCGTCCGGAAGTGCTCCTGCTCGACGAGCCCTTCGGAGCACTCGACGCGGTCACCAGACGGCGGATGAACCTCGAACTCGCCCGCATCTGGGAGGAGGAGCGCACCACGACCGTCCTGGTGACCCACGACGTCGAGGAGGCGGTCTTCCTCGCCCAGCGCGTCATCGTGCTCGCGGCGAACCCCGGCCGGGTGCGGCACGAGGAGGCTCTGACGTTCTCGGTGGACCGCGCCGACGGCCTCGACCGCAGCGATGAATTCCACCACGTGGTCGACCGCCTCACCCGGATGCTGGACGCCTGATGAGCCCGCGCACGAAGAAGATGCTCCTGGGCCTTCTCGGTGCTGCCGTCCTGCTGGGCGTGGCGGAGGTCATCGGCAGGCTGGGACTCGCAGGTCGGGCCTGGCCGGCGCCCATCGAGGCGTTCGCCACCGTTTTGCAGACCGAGCTTTCCCGCTCTCTCCTCCTGCGCGCTCTGGGTGCCACTCTGGTGTCAGCCGGGACCGGGCTCGTCCTCGGCTCACTCGTCGGCATCGCGGTCGGTTTCCTCGGATTCTTGATCCCCGCACTCCGAGCGGGCCTGGACCAGACGGCGTCGATCCTGAACACGGTTCCGCTGATCGCCCTCGCTCCGCTGCTGATCGCCCTCGTCGGCCCCCAGGGGATGGCGACCTTGACCGCTTCCCTCGGTGCGGGGTTCGCGATGTTCGTCGCGACCGCGTCCGGCCTCGTTTCGACACCACCCGCCCTCGCCGACCTCTTCAGCGTCGCGGGAGCCTCTCGGCCCCAGCGCATCCTGCGCCTCAGTCTCCCCAGTGCCGTGCCCAGCCTGCTCAACGGGCTCACGCTCGCTGCATCCGGTGCGGTGCTCGGAGCGGTGCTCGGGGAGTGGTTCGGCGCCCCGGTCGGTCTCGGGGTCTTGATGATCAGCTCGATGCAGAACTTCCAGGTCGAGCTCCTCTTCGTCGTCGCCCTCACCGCGGCCCTGGTCTCCCTCGCCGCGTTCTACAGCATGGTCGCCCTCCAGGCCGTGATCGGAAAGAGGTTCGTCTGATGGTCTCGTCCAACGCCTCCGTCCTCACCCGTCGGATCGCCTCCCTCGTCTGGCCCGTCGTCGTGATCCTGGTCGCGTGGGAGCTCGTCGTCGCCGTCAACGGCTACACCGACCTCCTCCTCCCTCGTCCCGGCGTCGTCGCGATGGAGATCCTGCTCCATCTCGACAAGTACGCGGGACCTACCCTGACGACCATCGCGCTCGCCGTTCCCGGGGCGCTCCTCGGACTCGCCCTGGGTTCGGGTCTGGCCATCCTGGTCTGGTACTCCAGCGTTCTCGACGGCCTCATCACTCCCACGACGAACGTCCTGCAGGCCATCCCCGTCGTCGCGATGCTCCCGGTGATCGGTCGCCTGGTCGGCTACAACGAGATCACCATCATCGTCGTCGTGATGCTCTTGTCGTTCTTCCCGACTTTCGTGTTGGTGCTGGGCCGCCTGCGCCAGCCCAACGGGTCCACCGAAGACGTCTTCCGCGTCTTCGGTGCCGATCGTCGCACGACACTCGTGAGGCTCCTCCTGCCCCAAGCGGTACCCGGACTGATGGCGGCGATCCGTATGACAGCCCCGTTCTCCATCGGGGCCGTGATCCTCGCTCAGTACCTCCTTGCGATCGGCGGGCTCGGGCAGCTGATCACCGACTCGGTGGTCCGTAGCGACACGGTCGCCGTGTGGGCCATCGCCTGCATCACCACATTTGTCGCGATCCTCGTCTTCGCTCTCACGAAGATGCTCGAAGACCGCGTCAGCACGCGGTTCCTTTGACTTGTCAGTCCCACCCCATCCGAATCGGAGCCCGACCATGATCAGTTCTGCCCCCATCTCCCGCCGCACCCTGCTCGCGGGCGCCGGCCTCAGCCTCGGTGTTCTCGCATCCGGCGTTCTCACCTCGTGCGCGCCGGGCCCCGGCACCTCCTCGGCGACCGGGACGACGACGAAGCTCAGAATCACCCTCGGTTGGATCTCGAACGTCGAGTTCGGCGGATATTTCATCGCCGACGCCCGCGGCTACTACGCAGAAGAAGGACTCGAGATCGAATTCCTCCCCGGGGGTGCGAACGCACCGTCCGCCTCGCAGAGCCTGGCGGCCGGAAACGCTGACATCGGCCTGTCTCCGTCCATGAGCGACACCATCGTCGCCGCGGCCAAGGGCAACGACCTCAAGATCCTGGGAGCGGTCTTCCAGGACAGCCCCGGCGGCATCGTCTCACTCACGAAGAAGCCCATCACCACACCGCAGAAACTGGCCAGCGCCAAGGTGCTCGGTCAGACCGGCACGCAGCCGTACCTCGATGCGATCCTCGAGCTCGCAGACCTGCCACCCGCCACCTACGACTTCGTTCCGGCCGGCTTCGACCCGTCCCCCCTCGTCGACGGGCAGGGCGACGCCTACACCTGCTACGTCACGAACCAGCCCACCACTCTCGAGGCCAAATTCGGGCTGGTGAAAGGCAAGGACTACGTGACGGTCACCTACAGCGAACTGGGCCTCCCGTCGTATGCCGACGTCATCGTCACCACCGGGGCCTTCGCGAAGGCGAACGAGGAGACGATCGTCAAGTTCCTGCGAGCGAGCATCCGCGGGTGGCAGGACAACGTCAGCGACCCGACCATCGCCGCGAAACTCTGCGTCGAGAAGTACGGTGCAGATCTCGGCCTCGACCTCGATCAGCAGATCCGCCAGAACGAGTTGCAGATCCCCCTCCTTCAGAGCGACTTCACCGCGACCCATGGCCTCTTGAACATGGACACCGAGTTGCTGACCGCGAAGATGCTCCCCGCGATGAAGGCGGCTGGACAGGAACCGGTGCCCGCGGACGTCGACGGCATCGTCGACCTGAGCTATATCACCAAGGCCTACAACGGCGCGTCGACCCTGTAACAGACCACCCCGATGCCCTCGCTCTCGCCCTCTCATCTCATCGCACTCGACGTCGATGGGACGCTCATGCGCGACGACGGGACCATCAGCCCGACAGTGCGGGAGCAGATACTCCGGTTGCAAAGTCGAGGCCACACGATCACGCTCGCGACCGGGCGACCCGCCGCGAGCGTGATCGCACTCCTGCACGATCTCGGACTGAGCCCCGAGTACGCGGTCTGCAGCAACGGAGCCGTCATCGTCCGGCGGGCTTCGGGCGGAGGTTACGACGTCCATTCGGCTGAGGTGTTCTCTCCTGCGGCGGCTCTGCGTCTCTTACGCCTCGCCGCCCCCGAGGCGATGTTCGCGGTCGAGGAGGAGGGGGGTGACTTCCTGCTGACCCGACGCGTGGCCGATTTCGGCACGCAGAGCACCTCCCGGGTGGTCCCCTTCGATGACTTGCTGACGACGCGAGCCCTGCGCATCATCATCGTCTCCGACGAGATCAGATCCACGGCCCTCTTCGATCAGCTGCCGATCCTGGGCCTGAAACCCGTGCTGTACGCCGTGGAGAACACCATGTGGTTGGACATCGCGCCGGAGGGGATTCACAAGGCACGAGCGCTCGAACGCGTGCGGACACTCCTCGGGGTGAAGCGTTCCCGAGTCGTGGCGGTCGGGGACGGCCTCAACGACATCGAGATGCTCCTCTGGGCTGGTGAGCAGGGGCGAGGGGTAGCCCTGGCGCATGCACCCGACGAGCTCCGCGCGGTGGCCACGGAGACCGGCGGTAGCGTGGAGGACGACGGTGCCGCCGGCGTTCTCGCCACGATCGACGACATCGGCGCACCACCCGAGGAGTCAGACCGATGACCAGGATCCCCACCGTCTACGACGTCGCGCACGCCGCAGGGGTGTCGACGGCGACCGTCTCGTACACGTTCCGCAACCCCTCCCGGGTGAAGGAATCGACGCGCGAGCTCGTCCTCGGTGTGGCGCAACGCCTGGGGTACGTCCCGAACGCCAGCGCCCGCAACCTCGCACGGGGCCGCACGGGCGTTCTGGGCCTCTTCGCGTACGACTTCCTGTGGGAGGCGCCCGATCGACGCACTACCGTCGAAGGGGCCCTTCCCGACGGCTCCGAGCCGTCGGGAGAGCCGTACGACGAGTTCCGTCTGTTCCCCGTCTACCTCGATGAAGTCCAGCGCGGGTTCGAACTCGAATGCTGGCGCCGAGGCTTCGAGATCATCATCAGCGGACGGCGAGGCGCCGCCGAAGACTCCGCGATCAACGAATTCGCAGGACGAGTCGACGGACTCGCCGTGTTCCCACGCCGAGTCACTTCCCCCACCCTTCACCACATCGCCCGCCGCATACCCGTCGTGGAACTCGCCTCCCGCGGAGCTACCGATGTGTGCAGCAGAATCGACGTCGATAACGCGGGCGGTATCGCCCTACTCGTCGAGCACCTCCATCAGGAGCACGGCCACCGCACCCTCCGGTTCGTCGTATCCGACGACAACGCCGACAGTGCCGCTCGCTCCCTCGCCTACGACGCCGCGATCGAACGGGCCGGTCTCCCCGCCCTGCCGCCGCTGCGGCAGTCCACTGACTTCGCCGGACAACTGACCGCACTCCACGAGAACGGCGATCTCCCCGACGCTCTCGTGTGCGCCTCCGATCAAGTCGCACTCGAAGCCCTCGACATCCTCCACCGACTCGGGCTCGACGTACCGCAAGACATCGCCGTCGCCGGCTTCGACGGCATCCTCGCCGGCGCCATTTCACGACCCCGACTCACTACCGTCCGACAACCCATGAGCGAGATCGGCCGGATAGCCGCCGACCTTCTGATCGCTCGAAGCGCGGACATCGACCTGCCCAACGAAGCGATCGTTCTTCCGACTCGACTGCTCGTACGGGAGAGCTGTGGCTGCACTTCTGTGTGAGCCGATCTGAATCGGAGGCGCAGCGCTCCGAGAGCATACGATCGACGAGCTCTTCGGGCACACGAACTCCGCGGGAGCCGGTGCCCGACGAAGTCAGCCGGCCCCGCCGCCTTCGGCCCAGCCGCCCGGGGCTGCGACGTTGAACATCCATGCCACGCCCCACGGGTCGGTGAGCTCGCCGTAGAAGTCGCCCCAGACCTGCTTCTCGAGTGGCTGCGTCACCTCGGAACCGCCCTCGACGAAACGGTTGTAGAAGCCCCGCACGCG
The DNA here is from genome assembly GCF_014192415.1 of Microbacterium proteolyticum. GTDB lineage: Bacteria > Actinomycetota > Actinomycetes > Actinomycetales > Microbacteriaceae > Microbacterium > Microbacterium proteolyticum. The sequence continues at coordinate 140,820 of NZ_JACHXY010000003.1, read as the reverse complement.
GTCGAACTCGTCACTCATGAACGCGGCATGGGTGCGGCTGGTGCCCCGTCCCTGCGCGGGCTCATCGAACCCGTCGGCGCCCATCACGGTGAATCCCTCAGCGCGCAACTCCGAGTGCATCACGCCGTCGGCGGGGGCGTCCGGGATGCCGAACTCAGCGAACGTGGTGATCGTCAGGTCGCCGCCGAACACCGACTGGTAGAACGCCATCGCCTCACGGGCGGCGCCGGCGAACGAGATGTACACGACGAGTGAGGTGGCCATGCGGCATCCTTCCTCTCCTGAGTGAGTGGCCCTCACCCTAGACCCGGCGGCGATGAGGGGGAAGGCCCGGCTCAGGCGCCCCTGAACGAGCGCAGCTGCGCGAGAAGGGCGGGCGCTCCGGCGTCGAAGCGTCGGCCACCCACGATCACTCCGATAGCGAAGACGAGGACCCCCCACACCGGGCCGATGGCGAGGGCGAGCCATCCCGCGAGCCCCGGGCCGGTGATCATTGCGATCGCCGCGGGGATGACCGCAGGAAGGGACAGCACGGCGACGAGTACCCAGCACAGCAGGAACGCGAGGAACATCACGAACGAGGAGCCCGGCACGCGCTTGAACGGCGAATCGCCCGGCGCCGGCGTCGGGATGACCAGAAGAGCCGAGCTCACCGCGCTCACCCCGAGACCCACGAGGACCAGCGCGAGAGAGGCGCCCAGCACGGCGGGGAGGGCGTCCCACCGGTCGGCGATCGCGAGCGTGGCGACGTCGACCAGCACGACGAGGGGGACGATCACCGTTCCCGCGCCGAGCATGCGCCCGAGTCGGTCGTCGCGACCCCGGATGCCGGTCTGCAGCACGGTCGCGAACGCGGTGCCGTCGTAGGAGACGTCGGAGTACGCCAGTACACCGGCGAAGAAGCCGACCAACAGGCCCGAGATCGCGAACAGGGGACCCGTCACGTCACCGCCGGAGTACACCAGCATCAGCACGGGAAGCAGAGGCAGGATCAGCAGCTGACGCAGATAGCGCATGTCGCGCGTCCACGACGTGAGCGAACGCGCCCACGTCGCGCCGACGGGGCTCGAGGGCATGACGCCGAACCACCCGAGCGAGCCGGTGCGGCTCCGCGAGGCCGAGCGGGAGGGCGGAGCGACGACGGATGCCGACAGGCTCCGCCACCACAGGAGCCACAGCAGCGCCAGGGTGGCCGCGGCGATGAGCAGGCGGAGGCTGCCCGTGAGCCACGCGCCCGTGGCGAGGTCGCCGGGCACGGCCCACGCGGCACCGATCGGTGTCCACGACAGGGCCTCGACGATGGTCTGCAGCTGCACGCCCTGGTCGGTGGCGACGCGCAGCCCGTTCATGATGCCGATCAGAAGGGGACTGGCGAAGATCAGCGCGAGGAAGCCGACGAGCCCCACGATCTCGCGTGTTCGACGCCCGCTGCCCAACCCTCCGGCCAGGGCGGCGACGGCTCGCGACGCCACGACGCAGATGAGCACACCGAGCGGGACGCAGACGATGGCCGCGATCGCGGCCACCGGATGGCGCGCCCACACGAGGAACGTCGCGAGCGCGCCGAGGGTGGTGACGATGCCGGGCACGCCGGTGAGTCCTCCGGCGGTGATCGCGATCATCATCTGGCGCGTCGTCATCGGGAAGGGTGCGAGTTTCGCCGGGTCGAGGGTGGTGTCGATCCCCGCGGCGAACACGGGCCCGATGACCCACCCGAGGGTCAGAATCGCCCCCGCGGCCGTCACCGCGGCGCGTGCGATGTCGACATCGAGGGTGCCGACGAAGAACAGCCCCACCCCCACCAGCAGGAGCATCCACAGCGCGCCGAGCACGCCGAAGATGAAGCCGACGAGCTGCATCGGACTCCGCATGAGGGTGTTGCCCAGCACGCGGAACCGGATCCTCAGGACTGTCGCAACCACTGCGGTCCCTCCGAGTGGTGACGACCGCCCACCAGGTCGACGAAGCGGTCCTGGAGGGTCCGCGTGCCGCGCACCTCGTCGACGGTTCCGGATGCCAGCAGCCGCCCCTGCGCGATGACCGCGACGTGGTCGCACATGCGCTGCACGAGATCCATCGAGTGGCTCGACACGATGACGGTGCCGCCCGAGGCGGTGTAGCCGCGCAGGATGTCGTCGATGTTGGCCGCCGAGACGGGATCGACCGATTCGAACGGCTCGTCGAGCACGAGCACGCGCGGGGCGTGCACGAGGGCGCAGGCCAGGGCGACCTTCTTCGTCATGCCGGCTGAGTAGTCCACCACGGGCGTCCCGGCGGCGTCGCCGAGATCCATGATGCGCAGGAGGTCGGCGGTGCGGGAGACGACTTCGTCGCGGGGGAGACCGAACATCATGCCGGTGTAGGTCACCAGCTGCTCACCGGTGAGCCGGTCGAACAGACGCACACCGTCGGCGAGATTGCCGATCAGTCTCTTGGCCTCGACGGGCTGCGCCCAGACGTCGACTCCGTGGATACGAGCGGTTCCCGCGTCGGGACGCAGCAGCCCGGTGGCCACGGACAGCGTCGTGGTCTTGCCCGCACCGTTGGGTCCGACGAGACCGTAGAACGACCCGGTCGGCACGGTCAGGTCGAGACCCGCGACGGCGGCCTTCTCGCCGAAGCGTTTGATCAGGCCGTTCAGCTGCATCGCGGGCAGGTGGTCGGTGCCCGCGGTGGGAACCACCGCATCGGGGAGTGACGTCGGCGGGGCGACGGTCTCGGGGAGCACGGGCGGCGGAGGTGTCTCGCGGGGGGCGTCGGTCACGGTTTTCAACCTATGTGGGTGGTGCGGGTCATTCCCAGACCCGCGCGGGAATCGGCCGTGCTCAATAGCGGATCGCGTCGATCACCTTGACCCGCACCGCGACGAGTGCAGGGAGAAGGCCTGCGAGGGCGCCGACGGCGGTCGCGGCGACGAGGCCGGTGATGGCGGCATCCGCGGGGAAGGGTGGGAAGTCGCTGACCATGCCCTGGCCGATGAGATCGCGCACCGCGGGGGACTGCACGACCAGGATCGAGATGATCACGCCCACCCCGCCCGCCACGACCGTGGCGACGACGCTCTCCATCATCACCGCGAAGAACACCCGGCTCGCCGTCGCACCGAAGCTCCGGCGGATCCCGATCTCGCGCACGCGCTGCTTCACCGTGACGAGGGCGATGTTCACCAGCCCCAGGGCGCCGAGCAGCAGCACGAGTACCGCGATGCCGGTGACGACGGTGCGGGTGACGGCGAACGGGTCCTCACCAGAGGTCGCCCAGTCCTGTCGGTTGATACTGACTTCGACGCCGTCGCCGAGGGCCCCGGCGAGGTCGCGCTCGACGAGCGTGGCCAGCTGGTCGGACAGCTCCGGCGGCACCCACATCTCGTACTGCGTCTGGGGGGCGCCGCCCCCGTACGGATCGACCGGGGCCGCCGCGCTCGCTCCGCGCTCGCCGGCGGCCGCGTCCTGCATCGCGGTCACGTGATCGACGAGCATGAACATCGACGGGGCGGTATCCCACGTCGACGACGGGGTGACACCGACCACGACAGCGCGCACGCCGCCGGACGGGATTCCGGATGCCGAGTTCGGCACGCCCTGTCCACCCAGTGCGACGACCGGGTGGCTCTCCAGCGGCGGTCGGCCCATCCGGTCCCAGAAGATCTCGTTGACGATGACCTGCGGCGCGAGCTGCTGCGCGTCGAGGGCGGTGAACCACTCACCCTCGCTCATCTGCACGCGATGCATCTCGCCGTACGGTTGGTCCACCGCCTGGGTGCCCACCTCCACGTTTCCGTCGGCGAACGGCACGAGGTTCGTCGTGTTCTGCAGGCGGCTGGCGTAGGTCACGTCGTAGCGCTCCACGACCTCGGCCCACGCGGCATCCATTCGCTCGGAATCCAGCGGTTCGCCCCCGCTCGGAAAGGCCGAGACGAACAGCGTGGCGGGGCGGCCCGAGCTGCGCTCGCTGAGCTCCTGGTTCGACTGCTGCACGATCGCGCCCAGGGCGACGACGGTGGTGAGCGAGCAGACGGCGACGGCGACGCCGACGAGCGAGAGGAGCACGCGGGTGCGGTGCACCCGCACCTCCTGCCACGCCTCGAGCAGGGCGCCGACGAGGGCGGTCAGGGCGCGCATCAGGGGTCCGTCCGCTCGGTGCTCACGGGAGCCGCGCCGTGGGGCGAGGTCGACGGCTCGCGCAGACCAAGGCGCTCGAGGGTGGAGTCGGAGTCCGCGTCGCGAGAGTCGGTGGCCGCGGCCGGCTCGGCATCCGGGGCCATCTCACGCCGGTCGCGGCGCGTGAGCGGTTCGAGGCTCGGGTCGTCGACGGGTGTCAGCACGCCGCGGTCGAGTCGAAAGTGGCGGCGCGCACGCCGGGCGATCGTGGGGTCGTGCGTGATCGTCACTTGCGCTGCCCCCGTGCGGACGGCGACCTCGTCGATGAGCTCCATCACACTCTGTCCGGTGTCGAGGTCGAGCGCGCCCGTGGGTTCGTCGGCGAGGATCAGGCGCGGTCCTCGCACCAGGGAGCGCGCGATCGCGACGCGCTGCTGCTCGCCGCCGGACAGACGGTCGGGCATGCTGCTCAGGCGGTGTTCGAGACCCACGAGCTCGAGCATCTCGGCGGCGATCCTCTTGCGGTGCCAGAACGTGCGCCCCGTCGAGTACAGCAGCGGCATCGTGACGTTCTCGAGCGCCGTGCGTCCCGGCAGCAGGTTGAACTGCTGGAAGACGAAGCCGATGGCGGCACCGCGCAGACGGTCGCGCTTCGCCGCGGAGTACGCCTTCACCGGTCGATCGTCGAAGGTGATCTCGCCGCTGGTGGGCAGATCGAGCAAGCCGAGCATGTTGAGCAGCGTCGATTTGCCCGAGCCGGAGCGGCCCACGATCGACACGTGGTCGCCGGGCTCGATCGTCAGATCGACCCCCGAGAGGATCGTCAGCGCAGGTTGGTCCGGCGGGATCACCGTGCGGGTGACCTCGCTCAGGGTGAGCAGGCTCACGGCGCGGGAGCCTGTTCGCAGTACATCCCGCCGTCGGGGTAGACGGTGCATCCGTCGTCGGGCACCGACATGGCACCCGGGGCGAACTCCAGGATCTCCTCGCCCTCGGCGAGGCCCTCGGTGACCTGCACCTGCGTGCCGTCGGTGAGACCGAGGGCGACGGCACGCTCCTCGGTGGATCCGTCGGCTGTCGTCACCCACACGGTGCCGCTCTGCGCGGCCCCGCGCACGGCGGTCGTCGGCACGACCAGCACGTTCTCCGCTCGTCCGCCGGCGATCGTCATCTCCGCGGCGAGGCCGGCGAAGACGGTGACCTCGCCCGGTACCACGCAGGTGGCGGTCGTGCCCGAGCCGGCGGCGCCCGCGGCCGTGCCGCCCCCGCCCCCGTCGACGGCACCGGTGCCGGCGGTGTCGCCACCGGTGCTGCCGGCGAGCGGTGTGGTGATGCGCAGGTCGCCGCACGTGAAGGCCGCGGGCCCCCCGGTGATCGTCACCGTCGCCTCGGTGGGGCGATCGAGCAGACGGTACTGCTGGGACGGTTCGAGCGTGCCCGTCACCGAGAAGGTGGGCGGTGCCACGGTGCCGGTGGTCGCGCCGATCGTGACGTCCTGGTCCGCGATCACCGAGAGGGAGCTGAGCGTGCCCGCGGCGGGTGCGGAAACCTCCACGTAGCGGAAGATCGCCGGCTTGGGCTTGCCCTCGGCATCCACGCTGTCGGCGGGGTCCCGCTCGATCGGCACCTTCACGTCGAAGACCACGTCGCCCTGCGCGACCGTGGCGCCCTGGGCCACGAAGATCTTGTTCACCGTGCCCGCGGCCGTCGACTTCATCGGAACGGCGGCGTCGGCCGAGACGGAGGCCGTCAGCACGACGTCGTTCGTGATGGTGCCCAGCGTCGCGACCGTGCGCGGCTCGACGATCGCGCCCGTGGGCACGGCCGGCGAGGCGTCGACAGGGCGGTCGGGAAAGAACGCGAGCTTGATGAGTGCGGCCGCCACGAGGGCGACCAGAAGAATACGCAGAATCGGAAAGACCCACGTGCGTGCGATCCCCATGAAACCCCCCCGGAACGGAAATCGTCGTCATCGAACGATTTCCACCCTAGGGGGGTCGGATGACGCTCCCCGCATCGCCCGGCCGGGTGAAGCGGGTCGCCGTGGCATCCGGGAACGACGGATGCCACGGCCCGGCCGCGCGGGGCGGCGAGGTCGTGGCATCCGGTGCGCAGGTTACTTCTTCGGGGGAGCGACCACCGTCGGGGCGATGAAGTCACCCGTGCCGACCCGCGAATGGCGGCGCGAGTAGGCGAAGTAGATGGCGAAGCCGAGGGCCAGCCAGATCAGGAAGCGCAGCCACGTCTCGACCGAGAGGTTGAGCATCAGATACGTGCAGATCAGGGCCGAGAGGATCGGCAGCACCGGGCTCCACGGCACGCGGAAGCCGCGCTTGAGGTCGGGGCGCTTGCGTCGCAGCACGAGCACGCCCACCGAGACGAGCACGAACGCCGAGAGGGTGCCGATGTTGACCATCTCCTCGAGCACGCCGATGGGGGTGAAGCCGGCGACGACCGCGACGATCGCGGTGACGAGGATCGAGATGACCCACGGGGTGCGAAGCCGCGGGTGCACCTTGGCGAGGGTCCCCGGCAGGAGCCGGTCGCGCGACATCGCGAAGATGATGCGGGTCGCGCCGATCATGAGGGTGAGGACCACCGTCGTCAGACCGGCGACGGCGCCGGCGGCGATGACCGTGGCCATCCAGGTCTGACCGTGGAAGGCGAAGGCGTTCGCGAGCGCCGCCGAGGGGTTCAGCTCGCCGTACGGCACCATGCCGGTGACGACGATCGCGACGGCGCAGTAGAGGATCGTGCAGATGACGAGCGAGGCGATGATGCCGATCGGCAGGTCGCGCTGCGGGTTCTTCGTCTCCTCCGCGGTGGTGGCGACGACGTCGAAGCCGATGTAGGCGAAGAACACCAGCGCCGCTCCCGCGAGGATGCCGCCGACGCCGAACGTGGCGGGTTCGAGGCCCGACAGGAACTGCAGCAGCGGCTGGGTGAGACCGGATGCCGACTCGGTGGGGACCGATTCGGGCACGAACGGCGAGTAGTTGGCGGGGTTGATGAACAGGATGCCGGCGATGATGACGAACAGGACGATGAACAGCTTCACCGCCACGAGCACGAGGTTGACGCGCAGCGATTCCTTGATGCCGAGGGTCATCAGACCGCCGAGCACGAGCACCAGCAGGATCGCGGGCAGATCGACCACGCCGCCGTACGAGATCGCCTCCGGCAGCACGATGCCGATCTGTTGCAGGAAGGTACCGAGGTAGGCGCTCCACCCCTGCGCGACGACGCTGGCGCCGAGGAACATCTCGAGGATGAGATCCCATCCGATGATCCACGCGAACAGCTCGCCGAGCGAGGCATAGGAGAAGGTGTAGGCCGAGCCGGAAACGGGCACGGTCGAGGCGAATTCGGCGTAACACATGGCGGCGAGACCGCACGCGATGGCCGCGATGATGAAGCTGATCACGACGGCGGGTCCGGCGACGTCGTGGGCGGCGCGGCCGGTCAACGTGAAGATACCGGCGCCGATGACGACGCCGACGCCGAAGACGGTCAGGTCGACCGCGGTCAAGGACTTCTTGAGTCGAAACTCCGGTTCGTCGGTGTCTGCGATGGACTGCTCCACCGACTTGGTGCGGAAAAGGCTCACGCTGTGCTTCCTCTGTCTCAGGCGATGCCCAGGGAGCGGACACCACCCAGGGAGGATAGTCCCATCCGCGCTCGCTGACTATCCGTCCTCGGACGGGCGAAGCGCATCATGACACGGAATTGAGGTGTCATGTAAATCAATTCTCGCGGGTGTATTCTTTACGCATTATGGCTATGAAGCACATCACGCACCTCGTCGATGACCTCGACGGTACCGTCCTCGAAGACGGCCAGGGAAAGCAGATCACTTTCTCGGTGGAGGGTCGAGCGTATGAGATCGACCTTTCCGACCGCAATGCCGACAAGTTCTATTCGGCCATCGCCCCCTTCGTCGATGCCGCCCGCTCGGTCTCGCGCGGCAACACCGCGGCGCGTCGCGGGCGTCCGGCACGCCGGTCGAACGACGTGGACCTGGGCGCCGTGCGCGAATGGGCGCGCGCCAACGGGCACACCGTGAGCGACCGCGGTCGCGTGCCCGCGACGATCCTCGACGCCTACACCGAAGCGACGTCCTGATCGAGCGGCGAGGCGGCGGAGCGTAGACGTGACTGCGCTCCTGGCACCCGGTGCGGTGACGCAGTTCGCCGTCCTGGACGCCCTGCTGGCGGGCGTGTATTCGCAGGGTGCGTCGGTCAATGCCGTGCGCGCGTCGGGCGACACCGGCGTGGGGTGCTGCGAGGGGCTCGGCGGAGAGGTCGTCATCCTCGACGGCGAGCTCTACGAGTGCACCTCCGACGGGCCCCCGCGGGTGATGACGGACGACGAGTCGTTGCCGTTCGTCGACGTCTGCTCTCTGGGGGAGGCCACCGCGTCCGCCGTCGTCGACCTCGATCTGCCGGGCCTGGAGTCGGCGGTGGAGGATCGGCTGCTGAGCAGGAACCTCTTCCACGCGGTGCGGGTCGACGGCGTCCTCGCGCACGTTCTCACGCGCGTCACGCGCCGACAGGAGCCGCCGTTGCGTCCTCTCGCCGAGGTCGCCGCGGAACAGATCGAGACCACGACGCGTGAATGCGCGGGTACGCTCGTGGGCTTCTGGATGCCCCGCATCTATCAGGGCATCACGGTGGCGGGTCTCCACCTGCATTTCCTCAGCGACGATCGGTCGGTCGGGGGCCATGTCCTGGACGCCCGTGTGCGTGAGGGCGGACTGCGTATGTCGGCATTCGCCGATTTCCGCCTGCGGCTTCCCCACGACGGGAGATTCCTCTCGACCGAGCTCACCCACGATGACGACCATCGAATCGTCACCGTCGAGAGTCGCGGCATCTCGTCTTCCACATCGTGAAAGATGCGGCCATTGGTCGCAATTGGGGCGAACATGCGGGTGAATTCGTATTGCATTCGCCGAAACGGCGGACATCGGCGGTTTAGGGTCGGCGCATGGCGAAAAAGCACATCACACAGGTGATCGATGATCTCGACGGTTCGGTGATCGACGACGGTACGACCGTGCAGTTCTCCTTCGAGGGACGTGCGTACGAGATCGATCTGTCGGTACACAATGCCGAGAAGATGCGCGATGCGCTCCGGCCGTACATTTCCGCGAGCCGCGCGGCGAATTCTCCGCACTCCTCGCCACGACGAACTCCCCGCGGTCGAGCGATCCCCACGAGAGACCTCGCCGACGTGCGCTCCTGGGCCGTGAAGAACGGTCACGCGATCAACACGCGCGGACGCATCTCTTCCTCGGTCCTCGACGCCTACGACGCCGCTCACTGATCACCCGACGACAGAACCGGATGCCACGAGCTCGTGGCATCCGGTTCTGTCTGCATCGCGCGGCGGGGTCAGACCCGACGGCGAGCTCGGGTCTTCCGGCGTTCGCGACGGAGCGGGTCAGACGAGGGCGGTGCTCCGCGCACCGGCGGAGAGCCGCTCGGCGGCCAAGCCCTCGGCCGCGGCGAGCGGGGTGACGCCCCGCGCGGCCGCTTCGTCGAAGACGCGGCGGATCGTGTCGCCGATTCCGGCGACACGGCCCATGATCTGATCCATCGTCCCGCGCTGTTTGGCGACCAGGTCGAGGTAGATCACGCCGCCGGCGTTGACGACGAAGTCGGGGGCGTACAGGATGCCGCGCTGCGCCAGACGTTCGGCGCCGCTCCGCTCGGCCAGCGGGTTGTTGGCCGGCCCGCAGACCGCCCGCGCGTCGAGGGCGTCGATGATCTCATCGGTGAGCACGCCACCGATGCCGGCGGGGACGAACACATCGGCGGGGATGAGGTGCGCCTCGCTCGGCTCGACCCACGCGGCGCCGAGCTCGTCGGCCACTGCCCGCTTCGCCGGGTTGACGTCGGTGACGGTCAGGACGGCGTGCTCGGATGCCAGACGTTCGGCGAGACGACCGCCGACCTGGCCGAGACCGGCGACGGTGATGCGGCGCCCGGCGACGTCGCCGGTGCCGACGGCGCGCTCGAGCGTCGCGACGAGCGAGGCGTAGACGCCGAGGCTGGTGGGGCCCGCGGGTTCGCCGGAGCCACCCACTGAGTCGGGGAGTCCGACCACGTGCGCGGTGCGCTCGCTCACGACCAGCATGTCGTCGGTCGTCGAGCCCACGTCTTCGGCGGTGCGGTACAGCCCGCCGAGGCTCTCGACGGCATCGCCGAGGTCGAGGAACGCCGCGCGGCGACGGTCGGCGTCGAGGACGGTGCCCTCGGGCAGGCCGATGACGCTCTTGCCTCCACCCGCGTCGAGTCCGGCGGCGGCGTTCTTCAGCGTCATCGCCGCCGACAGGCGCAGGGCATCGCCGAGGGCATCGGTCCACGACGGGTAGGTCCACAGGCGGGCGCCGCCGAGGGCGGAGCCGAGCACGGAGGAGTGAAGCGCCACGGCGACGAGCAGACCGCTGCGCCGCCCCGTGATCACCTCCACGCGCTCGTGCGTGAAATCGGGCAGGGGCAGGGCGTTGGTCATCGCGTTCCTTGTCGTCGGCCGCCTTGTGAGCGGCACTTCTCGGATGCCGCAGCGTCGTGGCATCCACCCCCATTGTGACGCGCGTCGTCGACGGACGCGAGGGGCGCGCGGCATGGTCTCGATGAGCCGTGGGGGGTGGCCGGTCGGGTCGGGGTCGCGCGGACCCCGCGATCGGTGGCGCGTGTCCGGGGCGGGGTCGCGCCACCCCAGCGATGCACGCGGGGTCGGTCGCGGTGGCGGGTCTCGGGCGGAGGTTGGGCGCATCGCGGAGATAAAGGCGGGTCGGCGCGGCGTCGTTCTAGGCTGGCGGGCATGACCGACGCCCTGCCCGCCCGTAGTCGTCTCGTCGCCGCCTCCCTCCGGGAGGCCGGTATCGACGGCGGGATCGTCGTGCTTCCGGATGCCGCGTCGACGGCCGCGCTCGCGGCGGCGGCCCTCGGCATCGAGGTCGGGGCCATCGCGAACAGCCTCGTGTTCTGGAGCGACGACGAGCCGCTGCTGGTGATGACCAGCGGCGCGCACCGCGTGGACACGGCGGCTCTGGCCGAGCGGCTCGGGCGCGGCGGCATCCGACGGGCCACGCCGGATCAGGTGCTGGCCGCGACCGGACAGCCCATCGGGGGAGTGGCGCCGACCGGGCACCCGGCGCCTCTGACGACGATCGTCGACGAGGACCTCGCGGCGTTCGACGAGATCTGGGCCGCGGGGGGCACGCCGCACACGGTCTTTCCGCTGACCTTCGACGAGCTGGTGCGCCTGACCAGCGGCGCGGTCGTGCGCGTGGCGTGAGCGGGCGCTGCCACCGGACGCCGGCGTACAGGGTTCGGGGCGGGATCTGCGCGTTGGGGCGGGAGAATCGCGCCCCGAACGGCAAGATCCGCCCCGAACGCCGTGAACGCCCCGAACGGCCCCGAGTGCCTGAACGGCGGGAACGGCCCCCAACGGCGGGGACCGTCCCGCACGCGTGAATCGGGGAAGGGCGCGGCGGCTCAGGGCGTGAGCGCGGTCAGGCAGACCACCGCGGCGGCGGCCGACCAGGCCTGGGGCCGGCAGGCGGCGGGGTAGGGCGTCGGCACCGACGAGTGGGTGCGCGGATCGCCGGCGTGCAGCTCGGGCACGCGGTAGGCGAAGCCCTCGGCGGCATCCAGGAGTCCGGCGACGACCCTGCGCGCCTGCTCGCCCAGGCCCGCGCGCAGCATGCCGTGCACCGCGATCGCGGTGTCGTGCACCCAGACGCTCCCGCCGTGGTACGACAGCGGCCAATACCCCGCCGCCCCGGTCGACATCGTGCGGATGCCGTATCCGCTCGACATGCTCTCACCGAGCAGCAGCGACGCGACGTGCGCCTCCTCGTCGCCGGTGAGCAGACCGGTGCCGAGCAGGTGCCCGATGTTGCTCGTGAGCGTGTCGACGGGACGCTTGGCGTTGTCGAGCGCCACCGCGGGGTAGCGGCCCTCCGGCGTCTCGACCCAGTAGGTCTCGGCGAAGCGCGTGCGGAGGTCGTCGGCCCAGGCGCGCCAGAAGACGATGTCGGCGGCATCCGTGACCGTGCCGAACTCCTCGAGCAGCTCGGCACCGGCGAGGGCGGCCTCGTAGGCGTACGCCTGCACCTCGCAGAGGGCGATCGGGCCCTCGGCGAGGCGGCCGTCGCGCCACTGGATCGAGTCGCCGGAATCCTTCCACCCCTGGTTCGACAGCCCGGTGCCCAGGCGGTCGATGTAGTCGAGGAAGCCGTCGCCGTCGCTGTCGCCGCTGTCGCGGATCCAGCCGAGCGCGGCGCGCAGCGTGGGCAGGAGCTCGCGCACCTCGGCCTCGGGCATTCCCGCGCGCCAGGCGTCGGCGAGCAGGCAGATCCACAGCGGTGTCGAGTCGACGCTGCCGTAGTACTTCGGCGGCAGCACGATGCCCTCGCCGGGGATCTCGAGCGCTGAGGCCCGCAGCTCATGCAGGATCTTGCCCGGCTCCTGCGCGGTCTGCGCGTCGTCGTCGACACCCTGCAGCCGCGCGAGCACGCGGAGAGTGGATGCCGCGATCTCGCGGTCCAGCGGAAGGGCCAGGCGCGCGGCCCAGATCGAGTCGCGCCCGAACAGCGTGAAGAACCAGGGCGCGCCGGCGGCGAAGAACTCGTCGTCGGGGTGCTCGGGCAGCACGAGGCGGAGCGCGTCGAGATCGTCGAGGGCGGTGCGCAGCCAGCGCGCGAGGCGCGGATCGGGTGCCTGGGCGGCGAGGGCGGCGGCATCCCACCGCGGAGCCGCCGCGGCCGATCCGACGACGAGGGTGTCGTCACGCAACGTCAGCGTCCAGGCGACCTCGACGCAGCCGGTGGCGGGGACCTCGACGCTCCAGCTCGCCTCGAGCCCGTCGGCTCCGAATGCCACCCGGGCGCCGGGAGCGACGAGTTCGAGGCCCTGAGCCCCGGCATCCACGATCGCGCGGTCGCCGTCGACGTCGGTCGTGATCTCCCGGGGATGTGAGTGGCCGGACTTCACCTCGTGCAGCTGCGCGAACTCGGGCGACAACGCCAGCCGCAGGGTCGTCGAGATCGGCCGGTCGACGCGCGAGTGCAGCGTCCAGGTCTCGCTGACCACCCCGTCGGCGACGCGCCGGTCGCGCAGCACCCGCACCTTCGGGTCGGGCGTGGTGTCGTCGAGTCCGCGCAGCAGGCCCCCGAGCACGAGACGCGACGCGCCGTCGGGTGCGGTTGAGATCCACTCGACGGGCGAGCCGTCGCAGACGAGTGCGAGGGTACGCACGTGTCGGACGTCACCGTGGTACACGCCGTGGACGGAGGCCGTGCCCATGTCGCCCGTGGCGTCGGACCACACCTGCGTGGGGGCGCGCAGCACGATGACCGCGTCGTTCAAGAGGGGTTGGAGCGGGGCGGTCACGGCATCCGTCACGGCCGCCGGAGAGGCGGTGGGGGCGGTGGTCATTCTTTGACGGCTCCTTCACTGGCGTTCATGATGCGGCGTTGAAAGATGAAGAACACCACGGCGACCGGAATCGTCATGATGGCTGCGGCCGCGAGTTTGAGGGGGAATTGGCTGCCCTGACTGAGCTGTCCGCTCGCAAGCGCCGCGACGCCCTTGGTCAGGGTGGTGAGCTCGGGGGACTGCGTGGAGACGACGAAGTGGCTCAGCTCGTTCCACGATCCCTGGAACGACAGGATCACGATCGTGATGAGGGCGGGGCGCGCCATCGGCAGGACGACCGACCAGAAGATGCGGAAGGTGCCGGCGCCGTCGATACGCGCCTGCTCCTCGACGGACGGCGGGATCGACTCGAAGAAGTTCTTCATGATGAACACGCCCGCGGCATCGACGAGGAGCGGCAGGATCATGCCCGCGTAGGAGTCGTAGATGCCGAGCTGGTTGATGACGAGGAACTTCGGGATCAACAGCACGACCGTCGGCACGGCCATCACCGCGATGAGGCCCGCGAACACCAGACCGCGCCCCCGGAACTGCAGGCGCGCGAGGGCGTATCCGGCCAGGGAGTTGAAGAACACCCGGCCCGCCGTCACGAACACCGTCACCACCGCGGAGTTGGCGAACCACACCGGGAAGTCGGAGTTGACGAAGAGCCGCTCGTAGGCCGCCCACGTGAAGGTCTGCGGCAGGAGGGAGATGGGATCGGCCGCGGCTGCGGCATCCGTCTTGAAGGAGGTCGCCACCTGCACGAGGAACGGATAGATGTAGATCAGCGCGAGCACGATCAGCAGGGCGTACAGGCCGATCTGCCATCCGAGCGCCTTGCGCGACATGCGGTGCTTCGCTCGGCGGCGGCCGGGCCCGTCGAGACGCTGCTCGGCCAGAACGGTGGTCTGGGGGGATGCCGTGGCGGTCATCGCGAACCTCCCATCGAGCCCGTGCCAGGGCGTTCGGGGCCGGTGGGGGTCGCTGCCGTGCCGCGCACTTCGTACTCGCGGATGCGCCGGCGCGAGACCGGTCGATCGCGCAGCACGAAGCGCTGCAGGATCGTCAGCACGACGATGATGAGGAAGAGCACGAACGCGATCGCCGCACCCTGACCCCACTGCTGCGACAGGAACGCCGAGGAGTAGCTGAGGTACGCCGGGGTCAGTGTGGTCTTGCCGGGCCCGCCCTGCGTACCGGTGTAGATCTGGTCGAACACCTGCCACGTGCCGATGAGGCCCAGGGTCAGCACCGTGAACAGCACGGGCTTGAGCTGCGGCAGGGTGACCCGCCAGAAGCGCTGCCAGCCGGTGGCGCCGTCCATCATGGCGGCCTCCTGCACGTCGCCGCCGATGTTCTGCAGGCCCGCGATGAACAGCAGCATGAACGTTCCCGACGTGGTGAACACGGCCATGAGGATGAACGCCGACATGGCGACCGAGGGACCTGCCAGCCAGTCCCACCACGAGACGCCCAGCAGGGTGTTGCCGGTGAGCAACGCCGGCCCGCTGGTGATGCCGACCGCGCCCAGGAGGTTGTGGACGACCCCCGAGGGATCGCTGAACCAGTTGGGTCCGTTGATGCCCAGCCACGACAGCACCTCGTTGACGGCACCGGATGCCGAGAAGAGGAACAGCCACAGCACGGTGATCGCCACGGAACTGGTGACGGATGGGAAGTAGAAGGCGGTGCGGAAGAACCCGCGGCCACGCAGGACCGCGCGGTTGACCAGCAGCGCGAGGAAGAGCGAGAGCGCCGTCTGCAGCGGCACCACCAGCAGCACGTACCACCCGTTGTTGCGGAGCGCCGTGCCGAAGTCGCGTTCGGCGAGTCCGCCGCCGGTCGTGACGGCGGCGTAGTTTTCGACGCCGACGAAGTTCACGTTCGACGCGAAGGGGCTGCCGCGACCGGTCCAATCGGAGAAGCTCACCCACAGCGCCATGAGCACGGGGACGAGCAGGAACACACCCAGGATGACGAGGACGGGTGCGGTGAAGAGCCAGCCGGCGGCGGCCTCGCCGCGCCGGATCCCCGAGGGGGGGGACCCGGCGCGACGCGGCGCGGTGGTGAGAGCGCTCACGATTAGCCGACGATCGCCTCGAGGTTGGACTGCGCCGTCTGCAGCAGCGCCTGCGGGTCGCCGGTCTTCAGCGACTCGAGCTGTGCGTTGAAGTCGGTGATGACGTCGGCGGCGCCGGCCATGTTCGGCGGGAACTGCGCGTACTCGGCCCCGGCGAGGAAGGCGCCCAGGTCGGGGTTGGCGCTGGTCCACGCGTCGGCCGCGGACTGGATCGAGGGCATCGGACCGAAGGCCTCCGAGAACGCCAGCTGCTGGTCGGTGCTCGTGAGGTACTCCACGAGCGAGCGTGCCTGCTCCTGGTTGCCGCCGTCGGCTGCGAGGCCCCAGCAGTTGGTGAACTGCAGTGTGCCCTTGCCACCGGGGCCGGCCGGGAGTTCGGCGACGGTGTAGTTCACGTCGGGGTAGTCGGCCGACATCGCGCCGGTGATCCAGTTGCCTTCGATGACCATCGCGGCCTTCTGCGTGCCGAGCGCTTCTCCACCCCATCCCGCGCCCACATCGGACGCGAAGGCGAACGAGCCGTCGTTCAGGTGGGTCTTGACGTAGTTCAGCGCCTCGACGTTCTCGGGGCTGTCGGCCGTGGCCTGCCCGTCGGTCACGAGACCGCCGCCCGCCTGGGCCATGAAGGCGCCGACGCGCTGGTACTCGGCGCCGAACGCGAGTCCGACGCGCCCGTCGGCCGTCAGACGCTGGGCGACGGATGCCAGCTGGTCCCACGTCGTGGGGAGGTCGGCATCCGTGAGTCCGGCGGCCGTCCAGAGGTCGGCGTTGATGATCAGCGCCAGGGTCGAGAAGTCCTTGGGGGCGCAGTAAAAGGACCCGTCGACGGTGAAGTTGTCGACGAGGGAGGGGTAGAAGTCGTCCTTGTTCGCGAGGTCGTCGCCGTACGCGGCGATCGATCCGTTCGCCGCGTAGCCCGCGAGGGCCTCGGGCGCGAGGTAGAACACGTCGGGCGGGGAGCCGGCGGCGAAGCCCTGCGAGAGCTGCTGGGGCAGGTCGTTGGCGGTCTGCACCTCGGCCGCGACGCCCGACTGCTCGCTCCAGGCGGCGACGGCGTCGGTGACGGCCTGCGTCTCGGCGTCGCCCGAGGAGCCGATGAGGATGCTGAGGCTGCCGCTGCCGGAGGCCTCGCCGTCGCCGGGGGTGTCGCTGAAGCCCGAGCCGCAGGCGGTGAGCGTGAGGGCTCCGGTGGCCAGCAGCGCGCCGGCGGCGAGCGCCGTGCGTGTGCGGGGTACGGGCGTGTGCCGTGTCATGTGTCTCTCTCCTTCGATGAGGCATGCGACCCCTCCGCATGTGGTCGGAGGGCCGTCAGTTTGAACGTTCAAATAACGGTTCCACCACGGTACGAACACGTTGCGCCGGATGTCAAGAGGTTGTCGCCCGGCCTAGGCTGACGATCTGGACGCGCGCGCCGGACCCCGTCGGGCCGGCCCGTCGACCCGGTGCTCGTCACCGGCTCGCGCGCATCGAGACGGGAGGGGACGACATGGCGAAGGCGCCCACCGTCGACGACGTCGCCCGTATCGCCGGTGTCTCTCGGCAGACCGTGTCGAACGTGGTGAACACCCCCGACATCGTCCGCGAGGCCACACGGCAGCGGGTGGAGGCCGCGATCGCCGAGCTCGGCTATCGCCCGCACGCCGCGGCGCGTCGACTCCGGATGCGCCGCAGCTCCACCATCGGCATCCACCTCGATCCGTACGCCGGCGGCATCTCGGGCGTCGTGCTCGACCGGTTCGTGCACGCCCTCACCGAACGCGCCGGCGAGCGCGACATGCGCGTGCTGCTGTACGCCGCCCGCACACCCGAGGAGGAGATCTCCCGCCTCGGCGACCTGCTGGAAGGGGGAGAAGTGGATGCCGTCGTCGTCACCGGCACCTTCCACGGCGACCCCCGCACCGGGTGGCTGACGGCGCGGAACCTGCCGTTCGTGTCGTTCGGTCGGCCGTGGGGCGAAGACGACGTCGAAGCGCCGGCGCACCTGTGGGTCGACGTCGACGGTGCGGCGGGGACGCGGGCCGCGACCGCGCACGCGCTCGCGCACGGCCGCGGACACGTGGCTTTCCTCGGCTGGCCCTCGGGGTCGGGCACGGGGGACGAGCGCGAGCGCGGCTGGCGCGAGACGGCGAGCGCGGGACCGCGTTGGGTCGTCGAAGAGAACGTGTCGGCGGCGCGCGACGTCGTGGCGGCCGGCCTCGTCGCCGACCCGGGCGTCACCGGCATCGTCTGCGCGAGCGACTCCCTCGCCATCGGCGCGCACCTCGCGACCTCGCTCGCCGGGCGCCCCGACATCACCGTCGTCGGGTTCGACAACACCCCCGCCGCCGAGGCCCTCGGACTCTCGAGCGTCGAGCAGTTGCCCGAGCGGGTGGCATCCGGAGCCCTCGACCTGCTGATGGGCGACGGCACGGTCGTCGCGCCGCGGGCGGCGGCCGCGGGCACGGCGCACGTGCTGGTGGAGCCGCGTCTCGTCGTGCGGTGAGGCGCAGCTCCGCCGGGGTGGCTCGGCCGGGGGTGGGGTGCCTTGGCTGCGGTGGCTCCGCCGCGGGTGGGGTGGCTCGGCCGGGCGCGGGGTGGCTCGGCCGGTGTGGTCGGGGTCTGGCGTTCGGGGCGGGTTTCGTGCGGTGGGGCGGCCGGCGTCCGCCCCGGTGCACATTCCGCGCCCCGATTGGGGCGGGGCAAGGTCGGCACCGGGTTTGGGGCGAGTGCGGCCGGTTGGGGCGGGAATTTCTCGCCCCGACCGGCGGAATCCGCCCCGAACCGGTAACGCGGGCGCGCGGGCGCAGCGACCGGAGCGGATGCCATGGCGCGCGGGGCGGGATTCGTGCGGTGGGGCGGCCGGCGTCCGCCCCGGTGCACATTCCGCGCCCCGATTGGGGCGGGGCGGGGTCGGCACCGGGTTTGGGGCGAGTGCGGCCGGTTGGGGCGGGAATTTCTCGCCCCGACCGGCGGAATC
Source organism: Microbacterium proteolyticum (assembly GCF_014192415.1). Taxonomy (GTDB): domain Bacteria; phylum Actinomycetota; class Actinomycetes; order Actinomycetales; family Microbacteriaceae; genus Microbacterium; species Microbacterium proteolyticum. Next base: position 122,253 of record NZ_JACHXY010000003.1, on the reverse strand, counting down.
CGCCCCGAACCGGTAACGCGGGCGCGC
>NZ_JACHXY010000003.1:0-122131 GCF_014192415.1 Microbacterium proteolyticum | reverse complement strand
CGCGCGGGCGCAGCGACCGGAGCGGATGCCATGGCGCGCGGGGCGCGACGCGTGGGGCGGGTTCTGTGCGGTGGGGCGGTCGGCGTCCGACCCGGTGCACATCTCGCACCCCGAATCGGGTGGGGCGGGGCGGGAGAGCGCGTCAGGCGTGGCGACCGATGCGACGTGCGAGCTCGGCGGCGGTGGAGGTCGCCGCGTCGGCGAGGGAGGCGGCATCCCGCTTCGGACCGTCCGCGGGCCACGTGATCGCCACCGCGGCCGCCGGCCAGCCGGCGTGATCGAGCACGGCGGCGGCGACGGAGCGGAAACCGGGTGTGACCTCGCCGTCTTCGCGGGCGAAGCCCGCCGCGCGCACCTCGCGCAGCACCTCGCGCAGCGCGCGCGGGGTGGCGGGACCCGACCCGTGTCGCTGCGTGAGGGCGGTGGCATCCGGGAACGACGCCCGCACCTGCTCGCGGGGGAGGGCGGCCAGCATCGCCCGACCCGTGGCGGTGAGGTGCGCGGGGAGGCGCACGCCGACGTCGGTGACGAGTGCGGGGCGCCGGGGGGCGCGTTCCTCGACGATGTACAGCACGTCGCGTCCCGCGAGAACGGCGAGGTGGGCCGACTCGCCGACCCGGTCGGACAACGCCGCCAGCAGTGGTCGACCGAGACGCGCGAGCGGCTGCTGCCGGGCGTATCCGCCGCCCAGTTCGAACGCGGCGGTGCCCAGACCCCAGCGTCGGTCGCCGGGCAGGTGCACGACGTACCCGTGCTCCTCGAGTGTCGAGAGCAGGTGGTACGTGCTCGACCGCGGGATGCCGAGGCTCGTCGAGATCGATTGCGCGGCCACCGGCCCGGGCTGGCGCGCGAGCAGCGAGAGAATCCGCAGCGTCTGATCGGCGGCGGGAACCTGCGGGCGCGGATTGTCTGACATGACAGACACAGGATGCCAGAACCCTCTCGCCGCAGGCCATCCTTCGCGGTGGAATCGGCGTATGGACGTCAGCATCACCGTCGGAGCAGCCCCCCTCACCCCCCGCGAGGTGGTCGACGTCGCGCGCCACGGCGCACGGGTCATGATCGACGGTGACGCGCTCGATCGGGTGGCGGACACCCGCACCCTCATCGAGGGCCTCGCCGACGACCCGCAACCGCACTACGGCATCTCGACCGGCTTCGGGGCTCTCGCCACGACCTTCATCGCCGAGGATCGCCGCGCGCAGCTGCAGGCGAGCCTGATCCGCTCCCACGCCGCCGGCACGGGCGGCGAGGTCGAGCGCGAGGTGGTTCGCGCGCTCATGCTGTTGCGCCTGCAGACGCTCGCCACCGGTCGCACGGGCGTGCGCCCCGTCGTGGTCGAGACGTACGCGGCGCTGCTCAACGCCGGGATCACCCCGGTCGTCCACGAGTACGGCTCGCTGGGCTGTTCCGGCGATCTCGCGCCGCTGTCGCACGTGGCGCTCGCCGTCATGGGCGAGGGCGACGTGCGCAATGGATCCGGCCAGGTGGTTCCGGCGGCCGACGCCCTCTCCGCCGCGGGGATCACCCCCGTCGCCCTGCGCGAGAAGGAGGGGCTCGCCCTCATCAACGGCACCGACGGCATGCTCGGCATGCTGCTGCTCGCCCTGTACGACCTCGAGACGCTTCTCCTGACCGCCGATGTGTCGGCGGCCCTGTCGATCGAGTCCCAGCTCGGGACGGATGCCGTGTTCGCCGCCGACCTCATGGCGCTCCGCCCGCAGCTGGGCCAGGCCGAGTCCGCCGCGAACCTGCGCGCGTTCCTCGCCGGGTCGCCCATCGTGGCCAGCCACCGCGGACCCGAGTGCACGCGCGTGCAGGACGCGTACTCGCTGCGGTGCGCGCCACAGGTGCACGGTGCGGCGCGCGACACGCTGGAGCACGCCACCGTCGTCGCGGAGCGCGAGCTGGAATCCGCGGTCGACAACCCCGTCGTGACCGTCGACGGCCGCGTCGAATCGAACGGCAACTTCCACGGAGCGCCGGTGGCGTACGTGCTCGATTTCCTCGCTATCGCGGTGGCCGACGTGGCATCCATGTCGGAGCGGCGCACCGACCGTGCGCTCGATGCGGCGCGCAGCAACGGACTGCCGCCGTTCCTCGCACACGAAGTGGGCGTCGACTCCGGCCTGATGATCGCGCAGTACGCCGCGGCGGGGATCGTGTCGGAGCTCAAGCGACTCGCCGCGCCCGCGTCGGTCGACTCGATCCCCTCGAGCGCCATGCAGGAGGACCACGTGTCGATGGGGTGGGCGGGTGCGCGCAAGCTCCGTCGCGCGATCGACGGGCTCGCGCGCGTGCTCGCCATCGAAGTGATGACCGGGTGCCGCGCCCTCGACCTGCGCGCCCCGCTCGTGCCGGCGCCGGCCACGGGGGCCGTGCGCGACCTCGTCCGCACGCGTGTCGCCGGCCCCGGCCCCGACCGCTTCGTCTCGCCCGAGATCGAGGCCGTCACCGACCTCGTCGCCCGCGGAGCCGTCGCACGGGCCGCCCTCGCCCAGACGCCCCTCGCTCAGACCGCCTTGGCCTAGACCACCCGCTCAGAACGCCCCTGCCCGGATCGAAGGAGATCACGCATGACCGACACGATGAACCGTTCGCACGCGGCGGCCGCCGATGGCGGAGACGCGGAGGTCCCGGCATCCCGTGGGCCCGTCCGCGCGACCCGCGGTGATGTCCGCTCCGCCAAGAGCTGGGGCGCCGAGGCGGCCAAGCGCATGCTGATGAACAACCTCGATCCCGACGTCGCCGAGCGCCCCGACGACCTCGTCGTGTACGGCGGCACCGGTAAGGCCGCCCGCTCGTGGGCCGCGTACGACGCGATCGTGCGCACCCTCGACGAACTGGAGCCCGACGAGACGCTGCTCGTGCAGTCGGGCAAGCCCGTGGGGGTGTTCCGCACGCACGAGTGGGCACCGCGCGTGCTCATCGCCAATTCGAACCTCGTGGGCGACTGGGCCACCTGGCCCGAGTTCCGCCGTCTCGAAGAGCTCGGCCTGACGATGTACGGCCAGATGACCGCGGGATCGTGGATCTACATCGGCACGCAGGGCATTCTGCAGGGCACGTACGAGACGTTCGCCGCGGTCGCGGCCTCGCTCGGTCGGCAATCGCTCGCAGGAACGCTGACCCTCACGGCCGGCTGCGGCGGGATGGGCGGCGCGCAACCGCTCGCGGTGACCATGAACGGCGGTGCCGTGCTGATCGTCGACGTCGACCGCACGCGCCTGGACCGACGCGTCGCCCACGGCTATCTCGACGAGGTGGCCGACGACCTGGACGCGGCGATCGAGCGGGTGAGCGCCGCGCGTGACGCGGGTGAGGCGCTGTCGGTCGGGATCGAGGGCAACGCCGCCGAGGTGTTCCCGGAACTGCTCGCCCGCGGCATCCGGATCGACATCGTCACCGACCAGACGAGCGCCCACGACCCGCTGTCGTACCTGCCCGTCGGGGTGTCGGTCGACGAGTGGCGCACCATGGCCGCGCGCGACCCCGAGGATTTCACCCGGCGTTCGCGCGAGAGCATGGCCGCGCACGTGAGGGCGATGGTGGGGTTCCAGGATGCCGGGGCCTCGGTGTTCGACTACGGCAACTCGATCCGCCGGGAGGCCGAGCTCGGCGGGTACGACCGCGCGTTCGAATTCCCGGGGTTCGTACCGGCGTACATCCGTCCACTCTTCGCGGAGGGGAAGGGGCCGTTCCGCTGGGTGGCACTCTCGGGCGACCCGGAGGACATCGCCAAGACCGACCGCGCCGTCGCGGAGCTGTTCCCGGAAGACGCAGCTCTTCACCGCTGGCTCGAGAAGGCCGGATCGACGGTGCAGTTCGAGGGACTGCCGGCGCGCATCTGCTGGCTCGGCTACAAGGAACGCCACCTCGCGGGCCTGAAGTTCAACGAGATGGTCGCCTCGGGCGAGCTGGCAGGGCCGATCGTGATCGGTCGCGACCACCTCGACGCAGGTTCCGTCGCCTCGCCCTACCGTGAGACCGAGGCGATGGCCGACGGTTCGGATGCCATCGCCGACTGGCCCCTGCTGAACGCCCTGCTCAACACCGCCAGCGGGGCGTCGTGGGTGTCGATCCATCACGGCGGGGGCGTAGGCATCGGCCGCAGCATCCACGCCGGTCAGGTCTGCGTCGCGGACGGCACGCAGCTCGCCGCCGAGAAGCTCGCGCGCGTGCTCGTCAACGACCCCGGCACCGGGGTGATGCGGCACGTGGATGCCGGCTACGACCGCGCCCGAGAGGTCGCCGTCGAACGGGGTCTGACGGTGCCGATGTGGTGAGCCCCTCAGGGCCGACCGGTGCCGAGGGGGTGCGTACCTCCGGGGCGGACGGTGCGGATGCCGCGAACACGTTCCTGCTGACCGGCATCGGCGAGCTGACGACGAACGTCGCCGCCGACGGCGACCCGTGCGGCACGATCCGCGACGCCGTGGTGTTCGTGCGAGATGGCCGCATCGCGTGGACGGGCCGCGCGACGGACGCCCCGGATGCCGTGGCATCCGGCGTTGATCCCGGTGTCCGCGTCGTGGACGCGGGCGGCCGCGCCGTGATCCCCGGTTTCGTCGACAGTCACACCCACCTCGTCTTCGGGGGCGATCGTGCGGAGGAGTTCGCCGCGCGGATGGCGGGGGAGCGGTACGCGGCGGGAGGGATCCGCACGACGGTGGCCGCGACGCGGGCGGCGACCGACGACGACCTGCGGACGCGCCTTGCCGCCCTCGTCGCGGAATGCCGGTCGCAGGGCACGACGACACTGGAGGTGAAGACCGGCTACGGTCTCGACGTCGAGACCGAGGCGCGTCTGGCGCGTCTCGCCGCGGAGGTGACCGACGAGGTGACCTTCCTCGGAGCGCACGTGGTCGCCCCCGACCATGTCGGCAGCGCCGAGGAGTACGTCGACCTCGTGGTGGGCGAGATGCTCCGCGCCGTCGTGTCCCACGTGCGGTGGATCGACGCGTTCTGCGAAGAGGGCGCCTTCACCGCCGGTCAGTGCCGGCGGGTGCTCGAGGCGGGCCGCGCGGCGGGTCTCGGCATCCGGGTGCACGGCAATCAACTCGGCTACGGCGAGGGGGTGCGGCTCGCGGTCGACCTCGGGGCCGCCGCGGTCGATCACTGCACCTTCCTCTCCGACGACGATGTGGCCGCGCTCGCCGGATCGGACACGGTGGCCACCCTGCTCCCGGGCGTGGAGTTCTCGACGCGCCAGCCCTACCCCGACGCGCGTCGGTTGCTGGACGCCGGCGTCACCGTCGCGCTCGCCAGCGACTGCAATCCGGGCTCGAGCTTCACCAGCTCCCTGCCGTTGATGATCGCGCTCGCCGTGCGCGAGATGGGGATGACCCCGGCCGAGGCGGTCTGGGCGGCGACGGCGGGCGGCGCGCGGGCGTTGCGCCGCACGGACGTCGGCGTGATCGCGCCCGGGGCGCGGGCCGACCTCGTGCTGCTCGACGCACCGTCGCGCGTGCACCTGGCCTACCGACCCGGGGTGCCGCTCGTGCGCCACGTGTGGAAGGACGGCGAGGAGTTGCGAGCCGCGGGGGCGTCTCAGGAGCAGGGGGCGGCGACCGCTTTGGCGAACCCGCCCGTCTGGTAGGCGAACTGGTAGATCCACTCCCCGAGATCGAGAGAGGTCGGCACGTCGACCACGGTCACCTGCGCGTCGGCGCACTGCGCCGCGATGAAGCGCGTCCGACTCACGTGGGGGGTGAAGGTGATGACGACTGCGCTCGCCTCGGGACCGTACCGCGCGTTGAGGAGCGCCATCTCCCCGGCGGTCGTGAACGGGTCGGGGTGCTCGCAGGTGACGTGCCGCTGCTGGCAGACGCTCAGCTTCGCCGCCGACTGCTCGCCCTCCGACGGGACCGAGATGAGGATGTCGTCGGCCACCCCATCGCTTCGCAGTCGCTCGGCCAGTGCGATCCGCCCCTCGGTGGGAGGACCGATCACGTAGATGACGTCGGCGCGCGCGGGAGGTGCGGCGGCGGCGGGGAAGACGTACGCCGGAACCATGATCGCCGCTCCCGCGACGACCACCGCCAGCACGAGGGCGAGGGCGATCACCCAGCCGCGCCCGCGGCGGCGAGTGCGGGGCGGGATCAGCGACTCAGTGGCCACGTCCGGCTCCGAGGCGGTCGACCTGCAGACGCCGTTTCGCGAAGCGGTCGATCGGGGACGGGAGGGTGAAGACCCCCGAGAACGAGCCCACCGCGCGGCGGATGATCAAGGCCGTCGTGACCACGAGGGCCGTGAGCAGGACGGCGGCGAGAGACCCCGGCACCAGCTCGACGGGCAGGATCGCGACCGCGAGCGCCAGGAGTAGCGAATTGAGCACGTAGATCGGCAGGGTGCGCGACCCGAGTGCGCCGACGGCCCTCCGGGCGATCGGCGAACGCGCCAGCATGACCGCGATCGAGACGCCGAACGACGCGCCGACGACGCACAACGCCACGCGGAACACACCCTGCAGCGGCAGGAGGGGCAGCGCGGCAGTCCCCGCGGCGAGGGCCGCACCCGTTCCCACCAGCCACCACACGTTCACGCGGCGAGCGAACGCCTCGACGATCTGCCGGCAGACCACCCCCGTCATGAACAGGGCGAAATACGTGCCGACCGACCGCCAGGTGTACGACGAACCGACGGTCACGATGCCGGTGGCGAAGAGGCAGGCGACGCCGAAGGCGATGCCGAGCTGGGCGACCCGCGGGACGCGGCGGAGCACCCAGGCGGCGACGGTGTAGAGGATGAGGGCGTAGAGGAACCACAGGCCCGACCAGGGGAGGTACAGCGCCGTCGCCAGATCGCCGACGGGGGAGGTCAGCGGGTCGAACGGGCGGGGGACGAAGAGGAACCACGCCCACCAGATGACGCACCACAGGGCGTAGAGGTACACGAGGAGCGCCAGGCGCTTCCAGAAGAGGGAGGCGAAGCTCAGACGCGCGATCGCGGAGGAAGCGAGCAGGCCCGACACGAGGAAGAACAGCGGCATCCGGAACGTCGACAGCGCGGCGGTCACCTGCATGAGCGCGTCCACCTGCCACCCGGTGGCGTCCAGGAACTGGATGGAGTGATGGAAGACGACGAGGGTGATGGCGATGCCGCGTGCGACATCGATCCATGCGATCCTCTGCGCAGGCGCAAGGGGGGGTTTCGGGGGTCATGACCGTTCCTCAGGTTCCGCCGCATGCACCCGCCGGGTCCCCGCGCGGCACAGACGACCGCGTCGGGTATCAGACAGTTCTACCAGACCGATGTTCGCCGCAATGACGAGACAGATGTCGGCCGGATGACGAAACGCTGATTCTGGGAGCGCATTCGCTGCCACGGGGGTCCCCGGACGTGATCTCGTGCGTCCCCGACAGTGCGCGGAAGAAGGATCCGGTTCTGGCGAGGGGCCGCTGCGACGATCGAGGCGGGCCTACGGCGTATAGAGGTCGAACTCGTCGGGGGCAGTCGCGTCGACGTCGTCCCAGGTGCCGTCGTGCCAGGTGAAGACGGCGACCGCGCAGGTCACCATGCGCTCGTCGCGGTCGGCCAGTCGCGACACCAGCGAGCTCATGCCGGGATCATGCGCGACGACCATCACCTCGTCGACTCCGCTGGTGCGGGCGGCGTCCAGCAGACCATCGGGTGCGGCGAGGTAGAGCTCGCGCCGTTCGACGGCCTCGACCTCGAAAGCCTCCGCGAACGCGTCGGCGGTCTGCTTCGCCCGGAGGGCCGTGCTCGACAGGATGACGGCGGGGCGCACCCCCGCGCGCTGGACGGTGCGGGCGACCGCGGGCGCGTCGCGCCGCCCGCGGTCATTGAGGGGACGGTCGTGATCGTCGAGGCCTTCATCGGCCCAGTCCGACTTCGCGTGGCGCGCGAGGATGAGTTGAATCATGGTCTATCCGCCAATCCAGCGAGGAGTTCGAGAACGCAGAGCGCGGCAAGTCGCACGGTGCGGGCGTCAGCGGCGTCGGCCGTGGCATCCACCTCGACGATGTCGGCGCTGGTGACGCGGGGGTCGCGGGCGATCCCGCGCACCAGCGCCCGCAGCTCCCACGCGGCGAGCCCGCCCGGAACGCTCGCCGGGCAGCCGGGCGCGACGGATCGATCGCACACGTCGACATCGATGTCGAGGTGGATGCCGCCGGGCTCGGCCGGTCGTGCCTGCGTGGGTGCGGGAGCCGCGATATCGGTGCCGGCATCGCCGCCTCGGACGGTGCGCCCGGGGGTATCGAGGTACTCCTCGGCGTCGGCGTCCGTTCTTGCGACGCCCGGGCCCGCGTCGGGGGCTCCCGCGTCATGCGGGGAGTCGCCTCCGCTCGCGATGCGCAGGGCGTCGGTGACGACCGCCTCGATGCCGCGGCGGCGGACCTCGTCGAGCGTGATGACGGTGATGCCCGCGTCGAGGGCGCGTCGGGCATACGCCGCGGAGTTGGCGAAGTCGGCGATGCCGATCTGCACGACCCGTCGGGGGTCGAGTCCCTCGGCGAGCAGCCGACGCACGGGCGAGCCGTTGGATTCTCCGTCGCGCAGGTCGAAGTGTGCGTCGAGTGTCACCAGCCCGCGTGCCCGCCGACCCTGCGCGACGGCGTAGGTGGCCGAGTTGTCTCCGCCGAGGGCGATCAGCAGTCGTGCCGAAGCGAGCTCGGCCACGGCGGCCCGGACGCGTGCTTCGCCCTCCCTCCCGTCGGGCTCGGCGACATCGCCGGCATCGGCGATGCGGAGGACGGCGTTCAGATCGACGGGCGGTGGGCCCATGATCGTGGGGGAGTACCGACGCAGTGCCTCCCGCACGGCGGCGGGGGTTTCGCCCGCACCCGTCGGCGAGAGCGACGTGCGCCACGCCGGTATGCCGAGCAGCACGGCGTCGGGTGCCTCTTCGCGTGTCGGGGCGGGCCAGTCCCCGGCGCGCGGCCAGAGCGGGTCGACGGACAGCGCCCTCATGCGCCCACGTAGACCCAGGCGCTCAGACCGCTCGCCAAGACGACCGAGATACGGCGCGACCCCGTCATCAGGTACTCGTCGGCCGCGTCGAGCTCGTCGGGGCTCAGGCGCACGACCGTGCCGAAGACGCGATCGCGCGGGTCACCGCTGTGTCGCAGCACCCGGCGGCGGTGGGAACTCGCGGCGGGCGCGCCCCGCTCATCACCGCTCTCGCCCTCATCGAGGCGGAAGGCGGGCAGGGTGTCGTGGTCGCCGTGGAGGAGGCGACCGAAGGTGTCGAGTTGCACGTCGGGCGTCTGCAGCACTCCGTAGGTGAAGAGGGGCTCCACGGTCCCCGAACCGTCGCTCACGAGGCTCAGATTACTCACCCCCACACGGCTACGAGGCGTCGCGACCCGAGGCCCTTCGTTTACCGGCCACGGCGACGGTCATGAGCCCCAGACCAGGTGGGCGACGGTGAAGATCACCAGACCGGCGAGGGCTCCGACGATCGTGCCGTTCAAGCGGATGTACTGCAGGTCGCGGCCGACCATGAGCTCGATCTTCTCGGTGGTCTCTTCGGCATCCCACCGCTCGACGGTGTCGGTGATGATCGACGCGATGTCGTGGCGATAGCGGCCGACGACGAAGACGGCCGCGTCGGTCACCCACCCATCGACGCGCTTCTGCAGGATCTCGTCGCGCTGCAGGCGTTCGCCGACCTCGGCCAGGGCCGCCGAGGCGCGTCGCCGCAGTCCGCTCCCGGGGTCGGCGAGCGAGCGCAGCAGTCCCGTCTTGGCGGTGTTCCAGGCGTCGGCGGCGAGTTGGCGCACCCGCGGGCTGTCGAAGACGGCCGCCTTCGCCTCTTCGAGGCGCACCATGGTGGCCGGGTCGTTCTGGAGGTTGTCGGCGAGGCGCGTGAGGTAGCCGTCGATCGCGCCGCGCGCCTGGTGCCGCGGGTCGGCGCGTACGGCGTCGACGAACTGCACGGCCTCGCGGTACACGGTGTCGTCGACGAGACGGGTGGCGACTCCCGGCACCCACGCCGGCAGGCGCCGTGACACGAGACCCTGGAAGGTGTCGCGGTTGTTCCCGAGCCACACCGCGATGTTGTCGAGGGCGAGGTCGACGGCGCCGTGGTGGGCGCCGGAGGCGACGACCCGCTGAAGCCATCCGCCGATCGACGGGCCCCAGTCGGGCGACAGCAGGTGCTCGCGCGCGAGGTCTTCGATCAGGCCCTGTACGTCGTCGTCATCGAGCGCGGTGAGGACGCTCGACGCCAGCGTGGCGGCCTCGGCGGCGACACGATCGGCGTGTGCGGGCTCGGCCAACCACGCACCCGCGCGCGCCGAGAGGGGCGTCGACTCGAGCTTGGCCCGCACGACGTCGCCCTCGAGGAAGTTGGTCTCGACGAATTCGCCGAGCTGACGGCCGATCTCGTCTTTCCGTCGCGGGATGATCGCCGTGTGCGGGATCGGCAATCCGAGAGGGTGGCGGAACAGTGCGGTCACCGCGAACCAGTCGGCGAGGGCGCCGACCATGCCGCCCTCGGCGGCCGCGCGGACGTATTGCAGCCACTCGGCCTCGCGCTGCAGCGAGAACGAGACCGCGAAGACGATCGCCATGCCGAGCAGCGCGCCCAGCGCGACGCCCTTCATCACGCGCAGCGCGCGACGGCGCTCCTGGTCGGCGGGGCTCAGCGCCGCCGTCGAGGTGCGGGCCATCAGGCCGTCACCGGTCCGAGCCACGCGGACGCGGCGGTCGAATGGGCCGACTCGGCGTCGGACGGGTGGAACATGCCGGCCAGGACGTCTCGGTACAGGCGGCTGAGCTCGTTGCGTGTGAAGTAGGCGGCCCCGCCCCCGACGAGGATGGCGTCGTCGACGACGTCTTTCGCCATGGTGACGGCTCGGTGCTTCACACCCGACAGCAGGGAGAACCACCGCGGACCGTGATCGGCGAGGTCGTCGACGTCTCGCGCGAGCGAGGCGAGTTGCGGAGGGAGGGCCTCGTAGGCCAGAGACATGTCGGCCACCCTCCAGCGGATGTCGGGATCGTTCGCGTAGGTCGTGCCCGTCTTCTTCGACCGCCGTGACGTCGCCGCCTCGACGGCCAGGTCGAGCGCGCGCCGCGCGATCCCCGTGTAGACCGAGGCGAGGAGGATCTCGAACACCGCGAAGATGCCGAACACCAGAGGATCGGGTTGCGGGCCCGGGTCGATCCGCCTCACGACGCGCTCGGCGGGGGCGTGTGCGCCGCGGAGCTCGGTGGTACGGCTCTGGGTGCCGCGCATGCCGAGGGTGTCCCAGTCGTCGCGTGCGACCACCGCGTCGCTGCGGTCGAGGAAGGCGAAGACCATCTTCGGCCCGTCGGACGCGGCGGAGTCGAGCCCGTGCACGCCCAGGTGCTGCCACACGGGAGAGAGCGAGGTGAAGGTCTTCGTGCCCGTGAAGGTGTAGCCACCCTCCCCGTCGGGCTCGGCGACGGTGTCGCTGCCGAACAGCACGAGGTCATTGCCCGCCTCGCTGATACCGAAGGCGAACACCTCGCCGGCCGCTGCGGCCTCCTCGACGAAGGCGAGGTCGTCGATACCGCGGTCGCGCAGGACCTTGGCGACGCCCGTCCACACGAGATGCATGTTGACCGCCAGAGCCGTCGCCGGGGCGGCGCCCGCGAGACGCTGCTGCAGCAACGACACGTCGGCCAGGCTCAGACCCGCGCCCCCAGCGGCCTCCGGGACGAGGACGCCGAGATACCCCGCCGCCCGCAACTCATCGAGGTCGTCGTGGGGGAAGGTGTTCTCGCGGTCGTGCACCGCCGCCCGCTCGTGGATGCGCGCGAGGAGATCGTCGGGCAGATACCGAGCCGGATCGAACGAGGTCATGGCATCCATTCTGCTCGGGACAACCGACATCGCGGCCCGGGGGTGACAGCGATTCCGCAGAAGGTCACCGTGCTCGGCCGATCGCGCTCGTGGCATCCGCGCTCCGGCATCTCGCGATGGTGTCCGTTTCGCGTGGCGTCGCGCGATCGGAAGCCGCCTTCCGCTTCAGCCCAGCGCGTCGAGCAGCGCCGCCACCGCGGCCTCGGGTCGGTCACGGTGCGGGGAGTGCCCCGCGCCCGCGATGACACTCATCGTGACCCTCGGGTTGCGCAGCACCTCCGCGGCGAGATCGTCCGTGAAGATCGAGTGCACCGCCGGATCCGCGCCGATCACGTGCGTGGGAACCGTGAGCGCGGCCGCTGCGGCCCGCACATCCCATTCGGCGTTCTGCAGGCTCGTCTGCTCGACCGCCCAGCGGCTCGCGCGCTGCGTGGCGCGAGCCTTCAACTCCACGTCGATCGGATGCCACGCGGGGTGCGCCGCCCGCACCGCTTCGACGCTCGGGTCGCCGAACGCCTGCTCCTGGCTCACGCGCACGATCTCGCGGTCGTCGTCGGACAGCGCGATGGCCGGGTCGATCAGGACGAGTCGGCGCGTCCATCCGGGATCGCCCGCCGCCGCGACCGTCGCCGCGGCGCCGCCCAAGGAGTGCCCGACCACGGCGTCCCACGGGGCGTCCGCCTCGGGCGTCGTCGCGGCGAGGTCGGCGGCGTACGCGGCGAGGGAGTAGTCCAGGGCGCGGGGTGCGGCGCCGTGCCCGCGCAGGTCGACCGCCACCGCGTGCCACCCCGCATCGGCCAGGGCTGCACCGTACCGCCACATGAGGGCGCCGTCCGAACCGAGGCCGTGGGCGAGGAGGGCGCGAGGGGCGCCGGGGGAGCCCCACGACAGGCGGGGGAGGGTCACGGGTGCGGGCATGGCATCCATTCTTCCCTCGCCCAGGGGGCGCGCGCGGACCCGTGCCCGCGGATCGCCCCCAGAATGGATGCCATGATCTCGACCGAGATGGCTCAGGCGCTCCGCGCGGCGGGACTCGTGTGGCACCCGCGATCCGGCGACCGCTTCCAGCTGGACGAGCCGGAGTTCGAGGCCGACATCTTCACGATGAGCGACATGACGGTCGAGCCTCGCGATTACCCGACCGGGCGCATCCTCGCCTTCAACGGCACGACGGAGTGGGCGCTGGACTCCGTCGCCACCGAAGACGCCCTGTGGCTGCCGTCGGAGTCGCAGCTGCGCGAGTTGCTGCGCGCGACGTTCCGGTCGCTGCGCCGACTGTCCGACACCTACGAGGTCGAGATCTCGATCGGCGGGGCGACGCTGGTGTTCGATCACCCGGCGCCGGCCGACGCCTACGCACTCGCCGTCCTCGAGTTGCTGCGTCGCACGCACTGACGCGCGGCGCGGGTTTTCGAGGCGCCGTGGTGTGCCGGGGGCCTGCGGTGTGGGGCGGATCCGTGTGTTCGGGGCGGGAGTTTCGCGCCCCGAGGGGCCGATTCCGCCCCAAACCACCCGATTCCGCCCCGAACCACGAGGAGGCGAACGCGAGCGGCTCCGGCGAGACACGGTCCGCGCCTGAGGGGAAGCGGATGCCGGGCGGAGCGGCATCCCGGCTCAGGTGATCGTCTCGACCGGTTCGGTGTCGGGGATCGGGCTCGAGTCGCGGTGCCGCAGGTCGGGGAAGCCGCGCACGAACACGGCCGAGACGATGAACCCGGCGACCGCGAAACCGGCCGCGGCGACGTAGGCGCCGGTGGGGCCGACGCCGTCGACGAGGAAGCCCGCGACAGCGGATCCTGCGGCCGCACCGATGAGCTGACCGGTGCCGATCCAGCCGTACGCCTCGGCGGTCTCGCTGAAGCGCACGCTCGCCGAGGTCATGGCGAACATGACCGCGAGCGCGGGCGCGATGCCGGCGCCGGCGACGATCAGCGTGGCCCCGAGCCACCACGCGTTCAGCGACACGATGGTCAGGGACAGGCCGAGGGCGACGATCGCGAAACGACGGGCCATGGCCCACGGGCCGATGGGGATGTGCCCGAACGAGAGTCCGCCCGCGAGGCTGCCCACGGCGAAGACGGCGAGGATGAGCCCCGCCTCGAGGCCGCCGTGGTCGAACGTCGCCACGACACCGGCCTCGACGGCCGCGCACGCGCCGATAAGCAGGAATCCGGTGGCGGTGGCGAGGATGACGGGCGGCTTGGCGAGCACCTTGCCGAGGGCGCGGCGGCTGCGGGGGATGCGGACGCGGCCCACCTCGGGACTGAAGATGAACCACGCGCCGCCGCCGAGCAGGATGACGACGATCAGCAGCAGACCGGGAACGGTGCCGACCTGCGTGGCGACGAGGGTGATCACAACGGGCGCGAGCACCCAGATGATCTCTTGCAACGAGGCGTCGAGCGAGTACAGCGGCGTGAGCTGCTTCGACGGCACCATCTTGGGGTAGATGGTGCGCACCGCCGACTGGACGGGGGGTGTGGAGAGCCCGGCGACGAGCCCGAGCACCATGTAGAGCGGCAGGGGCATCTCGATGAGGGCGAGGGTCGCGATCGCGGCCGCGCACACCAGCAGCGTCACCGACAGCACGCGCCGCATGCCCCAGATGCCCATCCACCGGCTCGTGACGGGGCCGGCGACGGCCTGGCCGATGCTCGTGGCGGCGAGGACGAGACCGGCGGCCCCGTACGAGCCGGTGACGTGCTCGATGTGCAGCAGCACCGCGAGGCTCGTCATGCCGTTGGGGAAGCGTGCCGTCAACTGCGCGGCGATGATGCGCCCCACGCCAGGGGTTCGAAGGAGTACGCGGTAGCCGGCCACCGCACCACGCTACAACCGACCTCCGACACGCGCTTCGGACCCGTTCGACACCGGATGCCGCGACACGCCGCGACACGCCGGTCACCGAAATCGTCGACCTGTGCGATGTCGGAACCCCCGTCTAGCGTCCGAACTGTGGACAACATCGAACGCGCATCGCGACAACCGCGGAATCGCGCGTGTTAACAAGACGTCGGAAGGGGGTCCGGTCTGTGGATGAAAACGTGGACAACCTGTGTTGTATCTGGGGAGAGACGGTGGAAAATCACACGGATGTAACTACTACCCCTTGTGGTGCCTTCCGATGTCCGTCCCCATATGTAGTATTGAGGTCCCGGCGAGCCCTGCCCGTCCGGACGACGATTTTCCAGGGGAAAGAGAGAACGACATGGCGATCACGGTCTACACCAAGCCGTCCTGCGTCCAGTGCACCGCGACCTACCGCGCACTCGACTCGAAGGGCATCGAGTACAACGTGCTCGACCTGTCCGAAGATGCGTCTGCGCTCGAGCAGGTCAAGTCGCTCGGGTACCTGCAGGCACCCGTCGTCATCACCGACGAGGACCACTGGTCGGGCTTCCGCCCCGACAAGATCGACGAGCTGGCGTCACGTCTCGCCTGACCCCTCGACACGCTCTCAGACCCCTGTCATGAGCGCTGTCATGTCGGCGACCGAGGCTCCGCTGCTGGTCTATTTCTCGAGCGTGTCGGGCAACACCGCACGTTTCATCGAGAAGCTCGGAAAGCGGGCCGTGCGCATTCCGCTGCTACCGACCGATCCGGCCCTCGACATCGACGAACCCTTCGTGCTGGTCACTCCCACCTACGGTGGGGGTGCCGGCCGGGGCGTCGAGAAGGGCGCGGTCCCCAAGCAGGTCATCCGGTTCCTCAATGAGGAGCGGAACCGACGCAACATCCGCGGGGTCATCTCCGCGGGAAACACGAACTTCGGCGACGCTTTCTGCCTCGCCGGCGACATCGTCGCGCGCAAGTGCGCGGTGCCGCACCTTTACCGGCTAGAAGTTTTCGGCACCCCCGACGATGTCGAGCGGGTCACCGAGGGATTGGAACGATGGTGGAAGTTGAGCTGACCGACGTGGACTTCAAGACCGAGGTGCGCTTCGAGGGACTGGATTACCACGCCCTCAACGCGATGCTGAACCTGTACGACGCCGACGGCAAGATCCAGTTCGACGCCGATAAGCGCGCCGCGCGGGAGTACTTCCTGCAGCACGTCAACCAGAACACGGTGTTCTTCCACTCCCTCAAGGAGCGCCTCGACTACCTCGTCGAGAAGGAGTACTACGAGCCGACCGTGCTCGCGAAGTACTCGATGGAGTTCATCCAGGAGCTCAACGACCGCGCCTACGGCGCCAAGTTCCGCTTCGAGACGTTCCTCGGCGCGTTCAAGTACTACACGAGCTACACGCTCAAGACCTTCGACGGCAAGCGCTACCTCGAGCGCTTCGAGGACCGCGTCGTCATGACCGCCCTCGCCCTCGCAGACGGCGACCCGCGCCTGGCGGTGCAGCTGGTCGACGAGATCATCTCGGGTCGTTTCCAGCCCGCCACCCCCACCTTCCTGAACGCCGGGAAGGCTCAGCGCGGCGAGCTCGTGTCGTGCTTCCTTCTGCGCATCGAAGACAACATGGAGTCGATCGCCCGCGGCATCAACTCCGCGCTGCAGCTGTCGAAGCGCGGTGGCGGCGTCGCCCTGCTGCTGTCGAACATCCGCGAGGCGGGGGCCCCGATCAAGCAGATCGAGAACCAGTCGTCGGGCATCATCCCCGTCATGAAGCTGCTCGAAGACAGCTTCAGCTACGCCAACCAGCTGGGTGCCCGTCAGGGCGCCGGCGCGGTGTACCTCAATGCGCACCACCCCGACATCCTGCGCTTCCTCGACACCAAGCGTGAGAACGCCGACGAGAAGATCCGCATCAAGACGCTGTCGCTGGGTGTCGTCATCCCCGACATCACGTTCGAACTCGCCAAGAACGGCGAAGACATGTACCTCTTCTCGCCGTACGACGTCGAGAAGGTCTACAAGAAGCCGTTCGGCGACATCTCGGTCACCGACAAGTACCGCGAGATGGTCGACGACCCCCGCATCAAGAAGACGAAGATCAACGCGCGGGAGTTCTTCCAGACGCTCGCCGAGATCCAGTTCGAGTCGGGCTACCCGTACATCATGTTCGAAGACACGGTGAACAAGGCGAACCCCATCGCCGGCCGCATCAACATGTCGAACCTGTGCTCCGAGATCCTCCAGGTCAACACCCCGACGACGTACAACGAGGACCTCTCGTACGACACCATCGGCAAGGACATCTCCTGCAACCTCGGCTCGATGAACATCGCGCTGGCGATGGACGGCGGCGACCTGGGCCTCACGGTCGAGACGGCGATCCGTGCCCTCACCGCCGTCAGCGTGCAGAGCCACATCGCATCGGTGCGCTCGATCGAAGACGGCAACGACCGCTCGCACGCCATCGGCCTCGGCCAGATGAACCTGCACGGTTACCTCGCCCGCGAGCACGTCTTCTACGGCTCTGAAGAGGGCATCGATTTCACGAACATCTACTTCTACACGGTGCTGTTCCACGCGCTGCGCGCCTCGAACCGTCTCGCGATCGAGCGCGGCACGGCCTTCGACGGCTTCGAGAACTCCACGTACGCGTCGGGCGACTTCTTCGACAAGTACATCGACCAGGTGTGGGCGCCGCAGACGTCCAAGGCGAAGGAGCTCTTCGCCGGCGTGCAGATCCCCACGCAGGACGACTGGCGTGAGCTGAAGGCGTCGGTGCAGGCGCACGGTATCTACAACCAGAACCTGCAGGCGGTTCCCCCCACCGGCTCGATCTCGTACATCAACAACTCCACGAGCTCGATCCACCCGATCGCGTCGAAGATCGAGATCCGCAAGGAAGGCAAGCTCGGTCGCGTCTACTACCCGGCGCCGTTCATGACGAACGAGAACCTGGAGTACTACCAGGACGCGTACGAGATCGGCTACGAGAAGGTCATCGACACGTACGCCGCCGCGACGCAGCACGTCGACCAGGGCCTGTCGCTGACGCTGTTCTTCAAGGACACTGTCACCACGCGCGACATCAACAAGGCGCAGATCTACGCGTGGCGGAAGGGCATCAAGACCATTTACTACATCCGCCTCCGCCAGCTGGCGCTCGAGGGCACCGACATGACCGAGTGCGTCTCGTGCATGCTCTGAGCCGCTGACACCCCCCGACTGATACACCGATAGAGGACGCAGGAACGCCATGGCTGAGAAGCTGCAGCTGCTGAACCACGTGCAGGCCATCAACTGGAACCGCATCCAAGACGACAAGGACCTCGAGGTCTGGAACCGTCTGGTGAACAACTTCTGGCTCCCCGAGAAGGTGCCGCTGTCGAACGACATCCAGTCGTGGAACACGCTCACCCCCGAGGAGCAGACGCTCACCATGCGCGTGTTCACGGGGCTCACGCTCCTCGACACGATCCAGGGCACGGTCGGCGCCGTCTCGCTCATCCCCGATGCGCTCACCCCGCACGAGGAAGCCGTGTACACGAAC
Organism: Microbacterium proteolyticum; assembly: GCF_014192415.1. GTDB lineage: Bacteria > Actinomycetota > Actinomycetes > Actinomycetales > Microbacteriaceae > Microbacterium > Microbacterium proteolyticum. The sequence continues at coordinate 103,942 of NZ_JACHXY010000003.1, read as the reverse complement.
ATCGCGTTCATGGAGTCGGTGCACGCCAAGAGCTATTCGTCGATCTTCTCGACGCTGTGCTCGACGAAGGAGATCGACGAGGCGTTCCGCTGGTCGAGCGAAAACGAGTTCCTTCAGAAGAAGGCGCGCATCGTCATGGACTACTACCGTGGCGACGATCCGCTCAAGCGCAAGGTGGCCTCGACCCTGCTCGAGTCGTTCCTGTTCTACTCGGGCTTCTACCTGCCCATGCACTGGTCGAGCCGGGCGAAGCTGACGAACACGGCCGACCTGGTCCGCCTCATCATCCGCGACGAGGCCGTGCACGGCTACTACATCGGCTACAAGTTCCAGCGTGGTCTCGAGACCGTCGACGAGGCGCGTCGTCAGGACCTCAAGGACTACACGTTCTCGCTCATGTACGAGCTCTACGACAACGAGGTGCAGTACACGCAGAGCCTCTACGACTCGGTCGGCCTGAGCGAGGACGTCAAGAAGTTCCTGCACTACAACGCCAACAAGGCGCTGATGAACCTCGGCTACGAGGCGATGTTCCCGTCGTCGGTCACGAACGTTAACCCGGCGATCCTGTCGGCACTCTCGCCCAACGCCGACGAGAACCACGACTTCTTCAGCGGCTCGGGTTCGTCGTACGTCATCGGCAAGGCCGAGGCGACGGAAGACGACGACTGGGACTTCTGATCCGAAAATGACGAAGGGCGCCGCGCGAACAAGCGCGCGGCGCCCTTCGTCATTCCGGCCGGCTGCATCAGCCCGGCCACTCCCGCCCCTCCAGCCGCCCCAGCAGAACTTCGACGGCCGACCCCTCCATGCCGCGCACCCACCGCTGCGTCGACGAGCCGCGCGACGACACCGTGCGTCCGCGCTCACCACGCTCGAGCCGCACGTCCACGTGACCCGACGAGACGCTCACGCCCCGCAGCACCCCCGCCGCGACCATCGCCGCCAGCGGATCGTGCAGGGCGCAGCGGCGGTCGGGGAAGACGCGCCCGGCGTAGAAGTCGAGGTAGAGCGGCAGCATCGCGGCCAACGCCTGGGGCAGCGCACCGGGGATCGCTTCGAGACGAACGAGGTCGGTGGCATCCAGGGTCTGCGTCATGGTCACGTCGAGGGGGACGAGGGTGGTGTCCCAGTCCTGGGCGAACACCACGGCGGCGGCCTCGGGGTCGTTGTGGATGTTCGCCTCGGCCCATGCCGTGACGTTGCCCGAATGCGCGAACGCGCCGCCCATGACGACGAGGCGATCGAATCGGGCGACGCCCGGCGCCTCGGCGTAGGCCGCGAGGTTTGTCAGGGGCCCCAGCGCGAGCACGGTGAGATCCGGATGCCGGGATGCCAGGTGGTCGATCAGCTCGACGGCGGCGCGAGCATCGTGGGCACGTGCCGACGCGGTCAGGGCGATGCCGCCGACCCCGTCGTCGCCGTGCACGTGGGGAGCGCCGCCCGCGTACGCGCGGCCGCGGAAGTCGTGGGCGCCGACGGCGACCGGGATGTCGTCCGCGCCGGCCAACTCGAAGAGCGACAGGGTGTTGGCGGCCGCGCGGGCGGCATCCGTGTTCCCGGAGACCGTGGTGACGCCGACGATCTCGACCGCGGGCTCGGCGAGCAGATACGCGAGGGCGAGGGCATCGTCGATGCCGGTGTCGCAGTCGACGAGGATCGGGCGGCGGGTCATCGCTGCACCCCGTAGGCGTCGAGGTGCTCAAGCGCGGGTTGCGAGGCCTCGTCGGCGACGGCCACCGCGCCGACGGCGCACGCTCGCGTCAGCGCGTCGTCGGGAGTGTCGCCGCGCAGCAGGCTCACGACGAGCGCCGCGCAGAACGCATCTCCTGCCCCGACGGTGTTGACCGCGGTCGTCACCACCCCGGGGGCCGATGCCGCAAGCTCGCCGTGACGGTACAGCCGCGCCCCCTCGGCGCCGAGGGTGACGCACAGAAGAGGCGCGTCGTGGACCTCGGGCAGCTGCGCGTACTCCGTCTCGTTGACGATGACCAGGTCGCACTGCTCGAACACCCCCGCGGGGAGCGGACGTGCGGGGGCGGCGTTGAGGGCGAAGAATCCGGCGGCCTCTGCGGCGGCCGCGACCACGGCATCCGACACCTCCAGCTGCATGAGCACCGCGGCACCGGCCTCGACGTCGAGCGCACCGGCGTCGATCGCCGCGTTCGCGCCGGCGCACACGACGATCGAGTTCTCACCCGTCGCATCGACGACGATGAGGGCCGTGCCGGTGGCGGCATCCGAGGTCTGGACGCCGGTGGCATCCACACCGTCGCGGGCGAGCCGCTCCCGGATGCCACGCCCCTCGGCGTCGTCGCCCACGGCACCGATCAACCGCACGGCGGCTCCGAGCCGGGCGGCGGCGACGGCCTGATTGGCGCCCTTGCCGCCGGGTCCGCGGTGCAGTACGCCGTCGGCGACGGTCTCGCCGGCCGCGGGGGCCCGTTCGACGCGGGCGGTGAGGTCGACGTTGATCGCGCCGACCACGGTGAGTTCGGGCATCGGGGGAGGAGGGGTCACGGGAATCCACCCTGTCACGCGCCGAGGTGCTCCGCGCCGCGACACGGGATGATGTGTCCATGACGAGCGGACACCTCGGCGACACGTCGGCAGCGCAGTCGCCGCAGCCCTTCGACGATGCGCTGCGCGCGGTCGCGGACGCTCTGGACGCCATGGGCCACGGCGACCCGCGACCGTTCGCAGCGCTGTGGACGCCGACCGACGATGCCACCCTGATGGGCGGATTCGGCACGCACGCGACGACCGCTGCGGAGGTGGAGTCGACCCTGCGGGCGGTGGCCCGGCGGTTCCACGGCGGAGCTCTCGTACCGGAGTACGATCGCGTGCTCGTCGGAGACGACTGGGCGATGACGGCCGGGCGGGAACGCGGGATCCTGTCGGTCGACGGGGACGAGCCACGCACGTTCGTGGTGCGGGTGACGCACGTGTGGCGTCGGGAGGACGGCCTCTGGCGCATCGTCCACCGTCACGGCGACCACACCGCGACCGCCGTGTGACCACGGCACGCGGTCCGCGGCGCCGGCCGGTCGCCCTCCCGCCGGGCCGGGGCCGTGCGACCGGCGTCGTCAGTGCAGGAGCAGCTTCGCCACGATCAGCAAGGTCGACACCAGGGCCGCACCGATGGCCGTCAGCACGACGCCGAGTCCGGAAGAGCCGCGTAGGCGTGCTCCGGCGGTGGCGACCACGACGAGATACGACATCGCGACGCCGACGCCCCACAGCAGCGCCGTCGGCAGGTCGACCCTGAACGCGACGAGCACCACCACGACGAGGAGCGGCAGGAACGTCACCGACACCATCGGCGCGCTGACGCGCAGGTGGTGGGCGACGATCCTCGAGGGCCGCTCCGCCGACGTATCGCCGACCGAGTAGGCGAAGACGTGGGTCGCGAAGTACACCACGTTCGTCAACGCGACGACCGCGACGACCAGCCCGAGATCGGAGCCGCCGAGACCGACGAGTGTGGATGCCGACACCAGCGCGCCGTAGCACCCCGCGCTGATGCGCTCGGCGGCGATGTGGCCCAGAGGCTTGGCGGTCGCGGCGGTCATGGGGATCAGCTCCTCGAGGATCGACGTCGCAGAACAGCGGAGACGACGGCGACGACCGTACCCACCGCCACACCGATGATCGTTTCGATCACGCGGTCGCGCAGCAGCATCTCGGGCGTCGCGGGAGAGGCCAGCGAGATCATCAGCAGCGCCAGAGGGGTGATGAAGAGCATCGCGATGCCGTAGTTGCGTCCGACGAACAGTTCGGCCCCGGCCTGCAGGGCGACGGCGACGACGATCGTGAGCCACGGAGGGAGCTGCAGGGCGAGGAGTCCCGCCGCGATCAGCACCCCGACGAGAGTTCCGACCAGGCGCTGCGTCCCGCGGATCAGTCGTGCCGTCACGTGCGCCCCGCCGACGGCCGCGACGGCTCCCACCATCGCCCAGTACCAGTGCGTGCCCACGAGGAGCGCCCCCGCGATGCCGGCGAGAAGGGCAGCGACACCGACGGTGGCGGTCATCTCCCACGCGACGGCGCCGATGGGTGGGCGGGGCCGTCTCGGGCGCGCCCACGAGCCGCGGCGCGCCAGCACGAAGACGACCGTGACCAGCAGGCTCCACAGCACGCTCGCGCCGCCGACGATCAGCACGGTCGCGAAGGTGGATCCGGTGGCGGGGAAACTGGCGGTCGCGCCCGCCGCGAAGACGGCGAACAGCGCCCCCGGCGGATGCCACTGCGCCCGGTACGCGAAGAGCGTCACCGCGGCGGCGAGGGCGGCGACGACCGCCACACTGGCCAGCGCGGGGATCGCGAGGACCGAGAGGGCGGTGCCGACGAGCATCGCTGCGACGAGGATGCCGCCAGCCGTCGCCTGCATACGCACGCGCGTGCGGGGCGTGTCGGCACGACCGTACAGCGCGGCGAAGGCGCCGAAGCTGGCGTAGACGCTGAGGTCGAGACGGCCGATCAGCAGCAGGACGAGAAGGGGGACGCAGACGCTGAGCACGGCGCGGACGGCCACGCGATGATCACCCGCGCGGGGTCCGACCCGGATGACCCCGGTCCACACGCGTCCCCGGGTTTCCGCCACCCGTCCACCCTACGCTCCGCCTCGGCTCCACCCACGGCAGGCCGATGAGCGTCTGCGCGTCAAGGCGGTGGCATCCGCTCGACCATCTCTGGTGGGGTGGGTCCATGGATGCCGAACGCGAGTGGCCCCCGATCGAGCCCGGGCCCGAACCCGACACGACGACCGCCGCAGAGGGGGCGAAGTCCGATCCGTCGCTGGACGGAGACGATCAGCCCATCGAGTGACTCCTCGACGTCGAGGCGAGCGTCCGCACGGGCGCGACGCCCCTGCGTAGGGTGGGAAGCTCCCGACCCGCCCGAGGAGAGACGTGTTCCGCACGCCCCTGAACCTGTTCCGTACGCTCGCGATCGCCGAGGCGGTCTCGTGGACCCTGCTGATCGGCGGGTTGATCCTGCGCGCCGTTGCCGACCTGCCCCTCGCGGTCACGATCGGGGGTGGCATCCACGGGTTCGTGTTCCTCGCCTACGGAGCCACCGCGGTGCTCGTCGCGCTGAACCAGCGGTGGGGGATCGGACCGACGGCCCTGGCCATCGTGAGCGCGGTCATCCCCTACGCGACGGTCCCGACCGAGATCTGGCTGCACCGCACCGGACGACTCCGCGGTGCGTGGCGGCTCGACGAGACCGCCGACCCGCGTGACCGCCGGCCGATCGATCGGATGCTGCGCTTCTTCCTGCGGCGTCCGTGGGCCCTGGCGCTCGCGCTGGTCGCCGTCGTCGCGGTGGTATTCGTGGTGCTGCTCGTCGTGGGGCCGCCCGGCGGCAAAGGCTGAGCCCGGCCGGACGGGATCCGCATACGGCGCGGGTTCCGTGAGGGGTCGCGCGCCACGACGGACACGACGCAGGAACGCCGCCGATCTGCTGTGGGCACGTGGCGGGTCCGAGCCCCCGTGCCGTCGGAACTCCTGCGTTGTGTCGCGGGCGAGGGCGCCGGGCGTCAGCGCAGGTGTACCCGCACACTCGCCGGGGCGATGCGGCAGGTGGCCGTGAAGGTCTCGACGGTGCCCGACAACGTCGCCGTCGCCTGGCCGGGACCGAGGAGCGCGATCGAGGAACCCGTCGCGTGCAGCGAGGGCTCGCGCACCGAGAACCGGCGTATCGCACCGCCCGCCCGGCCCGAGAACGATGCGTCGAGTTCGACGTCGAGGATGGGTCCCGAGGTGGATGCCACACGCCACGAGACCGTCGCAAGCCCACCGCCCCGACTGGTCAGAGTGAGGGTGGCCGACCCGCACTCCTCGCCGCCCACGGCCTCGACGCGCAGCGGCTCATCGGGCGGGATGGTGTCGGCGCCGCACAACGCGATGTCGTGGAGCCGGGCGTAGCCGCGACCGTTCCCGGTGATGCTCGAGCAGTCGGCGAGCAGCGGTGACGACACGCTCTCCGACAGAGGAATGCGGGGGATGCCCGCCGTGGCCGCGGGGCCGGTCGCGAGCAGACCGACGACCAGGCCCAGGGCGCTGAGCGTCGCAGCGATCGTGCGCACCCGCATGCCGCACCTCCTCGTGGACGACTGCGAATCTACGCTCGGCCGCAGCGCGGCGCCAGCGGACGCGCCACGGTGCTCCCTCGTCGCGGAGCGTCCCGGGTGAGACGGATGCGGGCGGAGCCGGTCGCCGTCAGCGCTTCGTCGACACCGTCACGGTGAACTTGCGGTCCCGCGCGACCTGCCGGGTGGGACCGACGACGCGCTCGAGGGTCGGGCGGTACTGCAAGGCGGAGTTCCACACGGTCCACAGCTCACCTCCCGCGCGCAGCACCCGCGCCGCGTCCGCGAACATGCGCGGCGCGAGACCGTCGGCAACGGCGGCTCCCGCGTGGAACGGCGGGTTCAGCGCGATGAAGGAGGCCGTGGCATCCGCTTGCGCCTGCAGCATGTCGTCGCGCTGCACCCGCACGCGATCCTCCACGCCGTTGGCGGCCGCCGTCGCCCGCGCCGAGGCGACCGCGATCGCCGACTGATCGCAGGCGAGCACCCGGAGCGCGGGATGCCGGACGGCCAGCGCCGCGGCCACCACACCGGTGCCGCAGGCGAGGTCGATGGCCTCGGACGCTCGCGGCTCGGGCAGGTGCGCGAGGAGCAGACGGGTGCCGATGTCGATCGACGCCCCCGCGAACGCGCCGCCGAAGGCCCGCACCCGGATACCGTCGACCTCGGCAGCCTCCGGGACGGGCTCGCCGCCGTCGTGGGGACCACGGGCGATGAGGACACGGGACTTCTGCCGGGCGTGCGAGACGTCGACGCGATCGAAGCGGGCGCGCAGCACGTCGTTCATGGTGACGGTCATGTGCTTGAGTCGTCCGCCGGCGAACACCACCACGTCGGGGTCGGCGTGCAGGGCGATGAGTCCCGCGATGTCCGCGAGCGCCCGCAGGGAACGCGGGAGGCGCAGGAGCACCACGCGCGCCCCCGCGAGCAGCGCGGCGTCGAGGGGGTGCGAGGTGAACGCGGAGTCGAGCCCCGCTTCGGCGGCGTTGGCGGCGAGGGCCTGCTCGCCGAGGAGCTCGTCCTGATGGACCCGGATGCCGCGCGCGCCGGCATCCGCCGCGGCCAGTGTCAGCGCACCGTGCGTGTCGCCGATGACGACCAGGGCCCCCTCGGAGAGGCCCGCGCGCGCGTCGGCCGACTCGTCGAGGATCAGGCGGTCAGCGGCGTCGACGGCCACGAGGTCGGGGCCCTCGAGGTCGGGGCGGCGGCGGAGGGCATCGAACGAGAAAGGCATCGTGCAACGGTACCCGTGTCGGGTGGGGTGCCTCCGCGGCGCGGGCGTCTGAGTGGCATCCGTTCGACGACGCTCGTCCCGTCGGGCGCGTGGGCGGGTTCGCCGCCGGCGTGGGCTCGCGGCGCCGGCGACGGACGGTGCTCAGGCGCGGTGGTTCGCGGCGGCGGCCGCCGCGGCGAGATCAGCGAGCACGGGAGGCACGTCGTCCTGCGGCACGACGGCCTGGATGAGCGTCAACGACGACGACGTTCGCGCGTCGGTCAGTGCCCGTCGCAGATCTTCGACGGTGTCCACCCGCACGCCCGTCGTCGCGCCCCGAGGGTCCATGGCGGCCAACAGCGTCGTCCAGTCCCACGCGGCGATGTCGTTGTATTCCTCGTGCAGCCCGTGGATCACGCGCTCGACGGTATAGCCGGCGTTGTCGACCACCACGATCACCGCAGGCACGTCATGGCGCACCAGCGTGCCGAGCTCGGCCGCGGTCAGCTGTGCCGCACCGTCGCCGATGAGCAGCACCGGGCGTCGCTCGGGCCGCGCGAGGGCGGCACCGAGGATCGCGGGGAGCGTGAAGCCGATCGCAGCCCACAGCGGCTGGCCGCCGAAGACGACGCCGTGGGGGAGCCGTTCTCCGGCCATGCCGTAGAACGAGGTGCCCTGATCGGCCAGCACCGTGTCTCCCTCCCGCAGGAACGCCGCCACCTCATGCCAGAGGGCTCGCTGCGAGAGGGGGCCGTCGGCATCCGGAGTGCGCGGGGGAGTCGGCGTCGACGGGGAGTCGTGTGCACGGAGGCGGTCGCTGCGCACCGCCACCTCGGCGGAGACGGCGTCGAGCGCATCGCGCATCGCCAGGGGGCAGTAGTCGTCGTCGCCGACCCGCGCGTGTTCGCCGCGGATCTCGACCGTACGGGCAGCATCGATGCGCTGCGAGAAGAATCCCGTGGTGAGGTCGGTGAACTGCACGCCGGCCAGCACGAGCAGGTCGGCCCCTTCGATGCCGGTGCGCACCGCGGGGGCGCTGGCGGCCCCGAGGTAGGAGCCCAGGTATCCGGATGCCGACTCGTCGACGACGCGGCGGCCCCAGAGCAGTGAGGCGTGGGCGAGCCCATGCCCGAGCAGGCCGTGGAGCGCGTCTTCGGCGCCGAGACGCGACACGAGGATGTCGGCGAGCACCGCGACGGTGTCGGACGCCTCGAGGCGGGCGGCGACGGCGTCGCGGAAACGCGCGAGGACGACGGGATCGGTGACGACGTCGGGGTCGGGAAGCGGCGAGGACGGCGGTTCGACCGGGGCCCCGCCGACGTCGGCCGGGATGAGGAGGTAGCCGGGCAGGCGCCGGTGACGCACCTCGGCGAGGAGGCGGTCGATCTGCGCGGGGGCGTCGGTGGCCGACAGCACCTCTTGCGCGGCGGTGACCTCGGCGGTCATGCGGGCGAAGTGTCCGAAGTCGCCGTCGCCGAGGGAGTGGTGACTCGCCCGACCGGCGGCCTGCACGGCGGTGGTCGGTGCGCCCACGACATGGACGACGGGCACATGCTCGGCGTAGCTGCCGGCAACGGCACTGATCGCCGAGAGCTCACCGACGCCGAAGGTCGTGCTGAGCGCACCGAGGCCGTGCAGGCGTCCGTAGCCGTCGGCGGCGTACCCGGCGCCGAGCTCATTGGCGCACCCGACCCATTCGACGACGGGGTGGCGTTCGACGTGGTCGAGGAAGTCGAGCGTGAAGTCTCCCGGCACCCCGAACAGGTGGCGCACACCCGCCTCGGCGAGACGGTCGAGCAGGTAGTCGGCGACCGTGTACGTCGTCATGGCCGCCGCGCCGCTTACCGGGTGCCGAAGTGGAAGGGGAGGGCCAGCGAGGCCGACACGAGGATGATGCCGAGCGCGAAGAAGAGCGCGGGAGCGGCGAGCGAGAACGACAGTCCCGTCAGCAGCATGCCGCCGACGAACAGGAGGAGCGAGACGATGAACATGAAGATCCCTTCGGTCGCTCCAGGTTATCGTGCCGGGTCGACCGGGCGGTTCGCGGGAGAGGTCGGCGTGGCGGCGCGCGGCGGGGCGGCTTCGGCGGGCGGTGGGCCGGCGTCGGTGGGTGCCGTGAGCGGTGGGCCGGCGTCGGTGGGTGCCGTGAGCGGTGGGCCGGCTTCGGCGGGTGCCGCGAGCGGTCGGGCGGTGTCGGCGGGCGGCCCGAGCGGTCGCGTGCCGCCCAGGGCGGAGAGCGTCCAGAGGGTGCTCCCGGCCACTGCGGCGGGCATGACCGCGACGGCGCCGAGGGGGATGAGGAAGCACAGTTGGGTCGCGACGCCGAAGCCCAGGGCTCGCGAGCGGTGCGCGCGGATGATCGCGCGTCGCGCGGAGCGGTCGAACCCGCGCGCCGACAGGGAACGCGAGGTGAGCTCGTCGGCGAGCAACCAACCCGTCAACATCACGCCGGTGGCGAAGCCGAGCGCACCTCCCACGAACGGGATGAGTCCGATGAGCCACGCCACCGCGGCGGCCAGGATGCCACGGAGGATGAGACGGATGCTGTCGCCGACCGCCCGCCAGAAGCCGTAATCGGCGTCGGGCACCGTGCCGGTGGTGCTGCGCTCGGTGGCGCGCCAGATGCGGTCGTAGAACGGCTCGCCGACGGCGAGGGTCACCGCCGTGAACGACACCACGACCAGGAGCAGTGCCGCACCGAACGATGCGACGCCGATCGCCGTGCGCACGACATCGGCCCAGAACGACGGCCACGAGTCGGCGAAGGGCGTCCAGTCGTCGACCAGGCCCGGCAGCATGAGGCCCCACGCCACCAGTGCGGCGGCGAAGAGGAGCCCGACCACGGTCCCGGGGATCAGACCGAGGGCCATCGCCCCCGGGGTGCGACGCCACTGGCCGAGACCACGGAGCAGGAGCCCCGCACCGGTGAGGAATTCGCGCATGCCGGAAGTTTGGCAGACCCGCGTACACCGGGCCGCTCGCCTCGGCGGCCGCGACGCGCATCAGGATGACGGGAGCTGCTGCAGCCGCACGGTCTCACGCCCGTGTCGGAGGGCACTGAGAGGATGCCGGTATGCGCATCCGCACGACGTCGACGCAGCGCACGTACCGGTACGTGCGGCTGGCGATCATCGGCGCCACCGTGTTCCTCGCGATCGGCGTCGCGCTCGAGGTCGCGGGCGGTGCGGCGCTTCCGTCCGTCAGCGCCGCGTACTACGGCCCGGCGGGGCCGGTGTTCGTCGGTGCGCTCAGCGCGATCGCCCTGGCGCTGCTGGGACTGTCGGGGAGGAGCCTCGAGCAGGGTCTGCTCGACATCGCCGCGGTCCTCGCGCTCGCCGTGGCGTATGTTCCCACCACGATCGCCGCGGGTGTCTGCGAGCCGGTGCTGCGGTGCGTGCCGCCCGAGGTGCGGGCGACCGTGGCGAACAACGGCGTGGCCGTGGCATCCGTGGTCCTCCTCGGGGCGATCTCCGGGGCGATCCTCGCGCGGGTGCAGAAGACGGCGAGCCGTGGGGTGGCGGCGACGATCGGGGTGATCGTGTCGCTGACGCTCGGGGCCGTGGTGTGGGCGTCGACCGCACCGGAGGGCTTCTTCGCGATGGCGCACGAGGTGGCCGCCGTGTCGTTCTTCGTCCTGATCGCGGCGGTCGCAGCCCTCGCCGCGTGGCGGCCGCAATCGAGCGGTCGTCGCGGTGCCGGGCTGCGTCACGCGTACGGCGTCGTCGCGGGAGGGATCATCGTGACGCTGGTGCTGCTCGTCGTCGGCATCGTGACGGGCGTCGAGCGCACCGGGTTCCCCGTCGTGTTCGTGGGGGAGTCGATCGCCCTCGCGCTGTTCGGGGTGTTCTGGGTGGTGCAGACCGTCGAGTTCTGGAACGACGCCGACCCGGGCCTGCGGGAATAGCCGCGACGACTTCACGTTGAAGTTGATACGGCGGCACTCAAGTTGCCACCCCCGCGTATCACAGGAGACGGAATTGCCCGAAGATGTCACCCCCGGTGCCGGCGACGGCGCGCAGTCGTTCGACGAATTCCTCGCTCGCTACCTGGCGGGCGAGCAGGCCCGCGCCGAGCGTTCCATCGACCTCAGCCGGTTCCTGAGCGCCCGCACGCAGGACGCCCTGCAAGAGGCCGGTCGCTTCGCCCTCAGCCGCGGCCAGCGCGAACTCGACGCGCTGCACGTGCTCCACGTGCTCGTCGGCCGTTCGCCCGCGCGGGAGGCTGTGAGCCGCCTCGGGGCCGACCCCGTCGCCATCGCCCGGGCCGCCGAGAGCAGGCTTCCCGCTGCGTCACCCGCCGCCGACGTCGACGGCGCGGTCGTGGCGGGCTCGGTGCAGCGCGCCCTGTTCCACGCGTTCCAGGTGGCGCGTGCGGCGGGATCGACCTACGTCGACCCCGACCACCTCTTCTTCGCGCTCGTGCTCGCGCAGGACGCCCCGGCGGGTCAGATCCTCGCCCAGGCCGGCGTCACCGCCGAAGCCCTGACACAGGGCGTGCGTGAGAACGTCATGGGCGGCGAGCAGGACGAGACGCCGGGAGAGTCGGCATCCGTCACCCCCCACCTCGATCGTTTCGGCACCGACCTCACCGCGCGCGCCGCGGCAGGCGAGCTCGACCCCGTGATCGGGCGCACCGAGGAGATCGAGCAGACGATCGAGATCCTCAGCCGTCGCACCAAGAACAACCCCGTGCTCATCGGCGAAGCCGGAGTCGGCAAGACCGCCGTCGTGGAGGGACTCGCCCGGGCCATCGTCGCGGGCGAGGTGCCCGAGCAACTGCGCGAGACCCGCGTGGTGTCGCTCGACCTGGCCGCCATGCTCGCCGGCGCCCGCTACCGCGGCGACTTCGAGGAACGGCTCACCCAGACGATGGACGAGGTCTCGGCATCCGAGAAGCTCGTCGTCTTCATCGACGAGGTGCACACGCTGGTGGGTGCCGGCGGCACGGGTGAGGGCTCGATGGACGCCGGCAACATCCTCAAGCCGCGCCTCGCCCGCGGCGACGTGCACCTCATCGGTGCGACGACCCTGCGCGAGTACCGCACGATCGAGAAGGACCCCGCGCTCGAGCGGCGCCTGCAGCCCGTGCGCGTGGGGGAGCCGTCGATCCCGGATGCCGTGGAGATCCTGCGCGGACTGCGTCCGGCGTACGAGGAGCACCACTCCGTCACCTACACCGATGACGCGCTGCGCGCCGCGGTGGAGCTCAGCGACCGGTATCTCAGCGATCGGGTGCTGCCCGACAAGGCGATCGACCTCATCGATCAGGCGGGGGCGCGATTGCGGCTCCGCCTCGGCGTGAGCGTCGACACGTCGGCGCTGCTCGAACGACTGGCGACCCTGGAGGCCGATAAGAACGCCGCCGTCTCGGCCGAGCACTACGAAGAGGCCTCACGCCTGCGTGACGAGATCGCCGCGGTGCAGACGCGCCTCGACGCCGCGACCAGCGCGCCGCGCGCCGCAGCGGTCGTCGACGAGCCCGAGATCGCCGCGGTGATCAGCCGCGCCACCGGGATTCCGGTCGCGCGCCTCACCGCGACCGAACGGGGTCGGCTGTCGCATCTGGAAGAGGAACTCCACGCCCGGGTCATCGGGCAGGACGACGCCGTGGCGGCCGTCGCCAAGGCTGTGCGCCGCAATCGCACGGGCATGGGCGATGAGAACCGACCCGTCGGATCGTTCCTCTTCCTGGGACCCACCGGTGTCGGCAAGACCGAGCTGGCGAAGGCGCTCGCCGGATCGCTCTTCGACGACGACGGCGCGGTGATCCGCTTCGACATGAGCGAGTTCGGCGAGCGCCACACGGTCTCGCGCCTGATCGGGGCCCCTCCGGGATACGTCGGCTACGACGAGGCCGGCCAGCTCACCGAGCGCGTGCGCCGCAACCCCTACGCGGTCGTGCTGTTCGACGAGATCGAGAAGGCCCACCCCGATGTGTTCACCCTGCTGCTCCAGGTGCTCGACGACGGACGCCTCACCGACGGCCAGGGGCGCACGGTCGACTTCCGCAACACGGTCATCGTGATGACCTCCAACCTGGGCGCCGAGTTCTTGGCATCCCGATCCGGTGCGATCGGCTTCACCACCACGGGTCGTGAGTTCGCCGATGCGGATCTGCGCGACCGGGTGATGGGCAAGCTGCGTGAGGCGATGCGGCCGGAGTTCCTCAACCGCATCGACGACATCGTCCTGTTCCGCAAGCTCGAGAAGGCGCAGCTGCGCGAGATCGTGGGGCTGCTGCTCGGAGCCACGTCGCGACGGCTCGCCGCTCGCGGGGTGACCTTCGAGGTCACGGATGCAGCGATCGAGCGCCTGGCCGAGGTCGGCTACGAGCCCGAGTACGGCGCGCGGCCGCTGCGCCGCGTCATCCAGCGCGAGGTCGACGACCGCATCGCGGACCTGTTCGTCTCGGGTGAGCTGGCCGACGGGGGAGCGGTGACGGTGGATGCCACCGACGCGGGCGTCGTCGTGCGGGCCGCCGCCACGGCGCTCGCGGCCTGAGCGCCGCGCCCCCGGTGCGTCTGTGCCGGGGGCGTCGCGCGTGCGTCCGGTGGGGTGGCGCCTCCGGTCTGAGCCCCCGGTCCGAGCCCGCAGGCGTCGGCTTCGGGGCATTGCGCGTGGGGCGGGCGCGGGCGCGCGGGCGTCGGGACCGTCGATCCCCCTGGGCGTCCCCGACACCCGGACGTCTCCTGGCATCTTCCGGGCGTCGTCGACACTCGCTGGCCGGGGCACGCGTTCGCGCGCCACCCCTGACGGGATGTCGGAGGTTCGGGGCAGAGTAGACGCATGAGTCGTATCGGCACGATCTTCAGCCCGTACCCGCACCCGCCGGAGCAGTTGCGCGACGCCGCGCGCGCGGCCGAAGACGCCGGGGTCGACGAACTGTGGCTGTGGGAAGACTGTTTCCGCTCGTCGGCGTGGGCGGCGGCCGCCGCGGCGCTCGCGGTCACCGATCATCTGCGCATCGGGGTCGGCATCGCGCCGTTCCCCCTGCGCAACGTCGCCGCGTCGGCAATGGAGGTCGCCACCATCGAGCGGATGTTCCCCGGTCGCCTGCTGCCCGGGTTCGGCCACGGCGTACAGGACTGGATGCGACAGATCGGCGCCAAAGCGGCGTCGCCACTCACTCTGATGCAGGAGCAGCTCCCCGCCCTGCGGGCGCTCCTGGCGGGAGAGACGGTCAGCACCGAGGGGCGCTATGTGAAGCTCCGTGCCGTCGCGCTCGACTGGCCGCCCGCCTCGCCGCCGCGGGTGTACGCCGCGGCCGAGGGCCCGAAGACGCTCGCCCTTGCGGGCGCCGTGGCCGATGGAGTCGTGCTCGACAGCCGGCATACCGTCGCCGAGATCGCCGCCGCGGTCGAGACGGTGCAGGCGGCGCGCACCGCCGCGGCACGCGAGGGCCGTGCAGATGTCGTGGCCTACGTTCTCACCGCCTTCGGCCCCGATGCGCACGATCGGGCGACCGCGTCGCTGCGCGACCGCCCCGACGCGGCAGACCGTGTGCTGGCGGGTTCCGTGGACGACGTCGCCGAGGGCGTGGCCCGATTCCAGGCGGTGGGTGTCGACGACGTGGTGCTGCTCCCGACCGACGAGGTCGACCTGGCGGCGTTCTACGCCGCCGTGGGCCAGGTCGCGGTGGCCGTGCCGAACGCCGGTGGCGTGTCGTGACGCGAGGCGCGGTCTCGCTCGGGCTCGCTGGATCGCTCGGTCCCGACGAGATAGCCCGTATCGCCCCGGCCGTGGAGGACGCCGGGTTTCACACGCTCTGGGTCAACGACACCCCCGACGGTGACGCTCTCGCCGCCCTGGCCGCGGTCGCGCGCGTCACCGAACGCCTGCGCCTCGCCACCGGCGTCGTGCCCGTCGATCGTCGTTCCGCCGACACGATCGCCGCCGAGGTGGCATCCCTGGGTCTTCCGCTCGATCGGCTGACGCTCGGTATCGGCTCGGGCGTGGCGAAAGAAGGGGCGCTCGCGCGTGTCCGTCGGGCCATCGACGTGTTGCACGACGCCGGGGTGCCGCGCGTGGTCGTCGGGGCGCTGGGGCCGAAGATGCGGCGCACGGGAGCCGAGCGCGCCGAGGGGGTGCTGCTCAACTGGGTGCCGCCCACCGAGTCGCGCGTCCAGGCCGACGCGCTGCACGCGATCTCACCCTCCGCGCACGTCGCCGTCTACGTGCGCACCGCGATCGTCCCCGCCGCGCGGGAACGCCTCGACGCCGAGACCGCTCGCTACGCGTCGTTCCCGAATTACGCCGCCAATTTCGAACGGATGGGGGTGGATGCCGCCGACACCACCATCCGTGACGCCACCGCGCTGGACGGCGCGCTCGAGGCCTACACCGCCGCGGTCGACGAGATCGTGCTTCGCGCGGTCGTGCCCGACGACACGGTCGAGGCGTACCTCGACTTCGTCCGTCAGACGGCGCCGTCGCTGGGCTGAGCGGGGGAGATCCGGCGTGCGTGGCCCTTGGGCCACGACGTCGCGTGAACCGTCGCGATGGCCTCGGCGTCCTGTGTTCGGGCCGCGCGAATCGCGACGACGTCGGCCCTGCGCGGCTCCGTGTCCGGTGCCTACGGCCCGCGCTTGTCCGGTGGGTGGAAGACTGACCGGATGCCACGTCGCCGAGGTCTGACCGTCCGCTCGATCGCACGCGGGGCGCTGGCCCTGCTGCTGGTGGGGGCGGGCGCGAGCCATCTCACGTGGGGGCGGCGGGGGTATCGCATCGTCGTGCCGGGCTGGGCCACGCGGATGCTGCACACGGATAAGGACGCCATCGTGGTGGCATCCGGAGCCGTGGAGGTGCTCCTCGGAACGGCGCTGGTCACGTTGCCACGAGAACGCCGCCGCATCGGTGCGGTCATAGCCGCGTTCTTCGTCGCCGTGTTCCCCGGCAACGTGCACCAGTGGCGTACGGGTCGCTCTGCACCGGGCCTCAACACCGACCGTGCGCGGTTCATCCGCCTGTTCCTTCAGGTGCCGCTCGTCGCATGGGCGTGGTGGGCGACGCGCGAGCGCTGACGCCTCACTAGAGGGCTAAGCCCTTGCGTTTGGGGCACGATCCGCCCTTTGGGGCGCATCTCTTGCGCCCCAAAGGGGAGAACATGCCCCAAACCGTAGTGAGGCCCCTCGGGCCGCGCGGGCAGTTCGGGATTGGGGCACGCGTTGTGTGTGGGGGCGGGCGAGGGGCGCTCCTGCGCATGAAGTACGCCCCGAACGATGGCGTGAGCGAAGTACGCCCCGCACGACGGAGCGTGGGGCGCGGTGACCGGGAGGTTGGGGCGGGTTCCATGCATCGGGGCGGGCGACGTTCGCCCCGATGCACGAATCACGCCCCGAACGACGGAGCGTGGGGAACGTCGCGCGGTGACTGGGAGGTTGGGGCGGGTTTCATGCATCGGGGCGGGCGACGTACGCCCCGCTGCCTAAAACGTGCCCCAAACCCCATGCGGAAGGGGTGCGCGCGTCCAACCAGGCAGAACAACCCCTGAACGCATGGACTGCCGCGAGGCGGCAGCTGGTTCGGGGCGCGTTCTGCACGTTGGGGCGGGCGGAATGCGCCCCAAAGCGCGATTCGCGCCCCAACGCACGAGACCTGCCGAAAGCTCAACGCGCGCCCCAAACTGCGATACGCGCCCCACACCCCCGACGCCCCCCGCGCGGCGCCGAACCGCGCGGAGACGCGCGCCTACGCCGCCTCGCCGAGCTCCAGGATGCCGTTCTCGAACGCCGCGCGCGCGAGCACCTTGTAGCCGTGCTCGGGGAAGAACACCGTGAGCCGGTCGTCCTCGATCCCCATCACCGTCCCGGCGCCGAACTCGCCGTGCGCGACGACGGAGTCGATGCGAATGCCGCCCGCGTCGGCGTCCGTGGGGCCGTCGACCTCGATCGCTGCCACGGAACCGCGGTCGCAGCGATCGCACGTCGCGCACTGCTCGGGAGTCGCGACGCCGAAGTACTCCAGCAGCGCGCGCCGACGGCAGTGGGTGGTCTCGGCGTAACCGCGCATGATCTCGATGCGCGACGCGCGGATGCGCTCTTCGGCGTCATCTCGCTCGCGCACCGCGCTCACGGCGTCGCCTGCCGACACCCGCTCGCGCACGGAGACGCCCTCGGGGCCCGACACGGCCAGCCCGCACGCGACGAGCTGGTTCAGCACCCGACCGATGGCGCGAGTCGAGCGTCCGCTCTCGTCGGCGATGCCCTTCGCGCGCAGGGGCGACGTCGCGCGGAGCAGAGCGTCCCACACCCCGGCGATGTCGGCTCGTTTGGTATGCCCGCCCGCGAAGAAGGAACGCAGCGAGAAGTCTTCGGCCCGGTAGTGCAGGATGGCCCGGGCGGGTCGGCCGTCGCGCGCCGCGCGGCCGATCTCCTGCGCGTACGAATCCAGCGACTCGGTCACGTCGGCGTGCACGACGAGACGCACGTCGCTCTTGTCGACCCCCATGCCGAACGCCGAGGTCGCGACGACGACGTCGAGTTCGCCCGCGCTCCACGCCGTGTGCACCTCGTCGCGCCGCTTCTGCGTCATCGCCCCGTGGTAGCCGGCCGCGCGGAGGCCGAGGGCGGTGAGTTCGTCGGCGTACGCGTCGGTCGCTTTGCGCGTCGCCACGTACAGCAGCGCCGGGCCGCCGGCATCCTGGACGTCCGAGATGACGGCGCGGCGCTTGTCGGCATCGTGCTCGTGGCGGCGTACCGCCATGTGGATTTCGGGGCGATCCATTCCGCGCACCTCGAGGTGCGGCTCGCGCATGCCGAGACTCGACACGATGTCGTCGCGGACGGGGGCGGATGCCGTGGCCGTCAACGCCAGCACCGGCGGATGCCCTAGTGCCTCGACGGCGTCGCCGATCCGCGCGTAGTCGGGTCGGAAGTCGTGGCCCCACGCCGAGACGCAGTGCGCTTCATCGACGACGACGAGACGCACATCGGCCTTCGCGAGACGGTCGAACACCTCGCTGTTCGCCAGCTGCTCCGGCGCGAGGAAGGCGTATACGGCGTCGCCGCTTTCGATCGCCGCCCAAGCGGCCCTCTTGGCCGCCGCGCTCGTGCGGGAATTCAGGGCGACGGCGGCGGGGGCGTCGGGTGCGGCGTCGATCGAGTCGATCTGATCGCGCTGCAGGGCCAGAAGGGGGGAGATCACGACGGTCACGCCGCCGAGTTCGCAACCGGAGATCTGGTACACCGCCGACTTGCCCGCACCCGTGGGGAAGACGACCAGGGTGTCTCGCCCGCCGACGACCGCATCGATCGCCTCGGCCTGACCCGGCAGCAGGTCGTCCCACCCGAAGACCTCGCGGGCGGTGCGGGCGGACTGTTCGAGGGTTGCGGGAGCGTTCACGGATGCCTCATTCCTGGGGGAGCCCTCAGCACACCTCAGACCTCCGACATCGACGCGGGGGTTGCGACCGACGGCGACGTGTGGTGAGTGGCGACCGTCACCGCGGCGGGGCCGCGTCGTCGAACCCGCATCCCGCGGTTGCGCCACCTGACCCGAGCGACCTCCCGGACGCGCGGGCTCAGCGAACGCGCGCGGATTCGGCGAACGTGTGCGGTCTCGGCGAACCGACGCGATTGCGACCGACACCCCGGGCACGCGATGCCGACCGCGGTGCGGGTCGCATCCCGGATGCCACGGGTGCCGTGACGACGCAAGCGCACCGGCGATGTCGGAGGGGAGTGCCAGGATGCCGAAATGCTCTTCAGCGATATCGAGACGGCCCTCGCGGCGGTGACGAACACCCGCTCGCGGCTGGCGAAGGTCGACGCCCTCGCCGCGGTGCTGCGGTCGCTCGCGCCCGACGAGATCGTGCCGGCGGTGGGCCTGCTCACGGCGTCGCCACGCCAGGGCCGACTCGGTGTCGGCTGGCGTACGCTCTCGAGCCGCGGCGGATCCCACGCCGAGGAGCCGTCGCTGAGTGTCGACGACGTCGACCGAGGCTTCTCGCGGCTGACCGGGATCGGCGGTGCGGGGTCGGCGGCGGTCCGCGCGGCGCTCCTCGACACGCTGGCCGAGCGGGCGACGGCGGCGGAGTGGCAGCTTCTCATTCGCATCATGACCGGCGAACTGCGCACGGGAGCCTTGGAGGGGGTGCTCCTCGATGCCGTCGCTCGCGCCTCCGACCGCGACGGTGCCGCGGTGCGGCGCGCCGCGATGCTCTCGGGCGACCTCGGCGAGACGGCTCGCGTGGCACTCACCGGCACGGTCGACGATCTCGCCGCCGTGGGCCTCGTCGTCGGTCGCGGGGTGCAGCCGATGCTCGCCTCCACCGCCACGTCGGTCGCCGACGCCCTGGGCATCGCCGGTCGGGCTTCGGTGGAGTACAAGCTCGACGGGGCCCGCGTGCAGGTGCACCGGCACGACGACGAGGTGCACGTGTTCACCCGCACCTTGGCCGACGTGACCCACCGCGTGCCCGAGATCGTCGAGGTGGTCCGCGGTCTGCCGGTGAACGACGTCATCCTCGACGGAGAGACGCTGTCGCTCGACGACGACGGTGGTCCACGCCCCTTCCAAGACACGATGGCGCGCTTCGGTGCGGAGACGGCGCGAGAGATCGCCCTGCGACCGTGGTTCTTCGACGTCCTGCACGTCGACGGGCGCGACCTCGTCGACGAGCCGTTGTCCGCCCGACTGGAGGAACTCGAGCGCATTGCCGCGCCGTGGCGCATCCCCGCCGTGACCACGGACGACGTCGAGACCGCTGACGCGTTCGCGCGCGATGCCCTTGCGGCCGGTCATGAGGGCGTGATGGTGAAGGGCCTCGACGCTTCCTACACGGCTGGTCGTCGCGGCAAGAGCTGGCTCAAGGTCAAGCCCGTGCACACCTTCGACCTCGTCGTCGTCGGCGTCGAGCGCGGCTCGGGGCGACGCTCGGGCTGGCTCTCGAACCTGCACCTCGCGGCGCGGGATCCCGAGGGTCGTTTCGGGCAGCCTGACGGCTTCGTCATGGTGGGCAAGACGTTCAAGGGCCTCACCGACGAGCTCCTGACCTGGCAGACCGCGCACTTCTCCGAGCGCGAGGCGGGGGAGATCCCCGGCGGCATCCGGGTCGTGCCCGACACGGTCGTCGAGATCGCGATCGACGGCGTCCAGCGATCGGTGCGATACCCCGGCGGCGTGGCGCTGCGCTTCGCGCGCGTGAAGGCCTACCGTTCCGACAAGCCCGCAGCCGAGGCCGACTCGATCGATACGCTCCGGTCCCTCCTCCCCGGGGGCGGCGGGTCGGCCGACTCCGACGAGGCGGGTGAGGTGTGATGCCGTGGGCAGCACGCAGAGAGCAGGCGCCGGCTCGGCGAAGAGATCGCCTCGCCGCATGGCGCGAGGCCGAGAGGACGAAGTGATGAGTCTCGCACCCTGGCTCGACGGCCAGCTCGACTACCGCAGTTTCGGAACACCCGGAGCGCCGCGCGCGGTGTTCGTTCTCCGCACCGGCGATGTGGCCACCACCGACCCCGACGCGCGCGTCACCTCCGCCTACGACGTGCGCGTGGTCGCCGTGGGGCTCGACGCCCCCGAGCTGGAGGACCCACCGGTCTTCGGTGGGCAGACCCCCGCCGGTCTCACCGTGGAGGCGCTGCGAGAGCTGGTCGATCGTGAGGCGCCCGGCGCCACCGTCGGACTGGTGGGGGAGCGCTCAGCCGGCCCGATCGCGATCTATCTCGCCGCGGCCCTGGGCCCGATCGTGGACCGGCTGGCCATCGTCGGGGTACAGAGTCCGTCCGACCCCCTCAGCCGCGATCTCCGCACGCCTCTGCTCGACCATCTCGACGCCGCGACGCTCGTCGTCGTCGGTGGTGACGGTCCGGCCGATTCCGGTGACGCCGAGTGGTACGTCGACCGGATGCGGTCGGCTGAGGCCGAGATCGTGCCCGACGACGAGATCTCCTCGGTCAACGGACACGTGACCCTCACCTCGGTGTGGGAGCGCGTCCTGGCACACGTCGCCCCCGGCGCCGAGCGCCGTTGATCGCCGAGGCCCGCCGTTGATCGCCGAGGCCCTCTCCGTCAGCCCCGCACGACCGCCTTCACCTGCACGACGTTGGACTCCTCGTCCACCTCGACGTGCTCGGTCTGCGCCTTCAGGAAATCCGAGAAGCTGCGGAACCCCAGCGCCTTTTCGCTGAACGACGGGTCGAGACGCTTCATGAGATCCTTCACCGCCGACGCGTGCAGCCACTCTCCGTCGGCGCGCTCGCCCTCCAGCTGCATCGCCCGTTCCAGCAGGTCGACCGCCGGGTCCTTCGACCGCTTGCGTGTCCGCGGCCGCGAGGGCGGGGAATCCTTCTTGGTCTCAGCCAGATTCGGGATGCCGGGCAGGGAATCGTACGCGTCGAATCGGTCGCAGGCCGCGGCGAGCGATTTCGCGGTGGAGCCCGCGACGCCGACGCCCACGACGTACCGACCGAGCCTCTTGCACCGCTGCGCGAGCGGAACGTAATCGCTGTCGCCGGCGACGATGACCACGTGCGTCAGGTCGGGGAGGCGGAACATGTCTTCCACCGCATCCACGGCCAGGCGGATGTCGGCGCCGTTCTTCGCATACGCCGCCGCGGGGAAAAGCTGCACGAGGTCGACCGCGCGGGCAACCAGCTGCGAGCGGTACTCGGCGTTCACCGGAGCCGACCAGTCGGCGTACGCCCGGGTCAGCACGAGGGTGCCGAACGACGCCGCGTAGTCGATGATCGCGCCCACGTCGATCGTCGCCTTCGTCAGCCGCTCGGTGATCTCGGGGTCGACCGGGCTGTCGGCGATCTTCTGCCGGTCACGCGAATAGGCGTTACGCCCGTGAACGCGGTCGTACCACGACATGACGATGTTGTCGAAGTCGAGGTATACGGCGACGCGGGCGGTCTGGGTGTCGGGCATGACTCCAGTTTGGCCCGTCCGCCGGACGGGGAGGAAACCCCGCGCCCGTGAAGGCGGAAACGGCCGTCCCGCGACGGACGGGGGCGTCGGTGCTCAGCGCTCGCCGGGGTAGACGACGCCGATCTGGCGGCGCACCTCGTCGAGCACGCCCATGATCGCGATGGTCTCGTCGATCGGGAGGACGTCGTTTGCGGCGGCGCCGTCGTCCACGAATCGTTCGGCGGCGATCGCCTGGTACTGCATGCCGCGCCCCTCGACCTCGGAGGAGAACTCCTCGAGCACGTCGCCCTCGGGTGACACGACCCGGAACGAGGTGGGCGTGTACCAGACCCGATCGATCTCGATGCGCGCCTCGGTGCCGACGATCTGGGCGGCGTTCATGCCGGCACCTCGCGAAGACGACACCGTGGTCGAGATCGCGCCGCCGGTGTGCACGAAGGTCGTCGCCACTTCGGCGTCGCTCCCGGCATCCGAGAGGCGGGCGAGGGCGGTGATGCGCTCGGGCAGTCCGAGCACGTCGACGGCGAAGGAGATGGGGTAGATGCCCAGGTCGAGCAGGGCGCCGCCGCCGAGCGCGAGGTCGTTCAGGCGGTGGGCGGGGTCGGTGGGGAGCTTCTGGGTGTGGTCGGCCGAGACGACTCGCACCTCGCCGAGGGTGCCGGCGGCGAGGATCTCGCGGATGCGGACCATGTGCGGCAGGTAGCGCGTCCACATCGCCTCCATGGCGAGCAGACCCTTCTCGGCGGCGCGGTCGCGGACGATCGTGGCCTCGGTGGCGTTGAGCGTGAAGGGCTTCTCGACGAGCACGTGCTTACCGTGATCCAGCGCCAGCAGGGCGTTGTCGACGTGCCCCGGGTGCGGGGTCGCGATGTAGACGATGTCGACATCGGGGTCGGCCACCAGTTCCTCATACGAGCCGTGGGCGTTCGCGATGCCGTACTGCGCCGCGAACTCGCGGGCGCTGTCGATGCGGCGGGAGCCCACGGCGGCGACGTGGAGGCCCGCTGTGCGCAGGTCGGAGGTGAAGGCGTGGGCGATGCCGCCCGTCGCGAGGATGCCCCAGTGCAGTCCGGTCATGGCATCCACCGTATCGGCGCGAGTCGAGCTCCCGGGCCGTCCGGGGGCATCCGGCTCCTGCGCCGCCGCGGCGCCGCTCCGCGCCGGCATCTCGCCGCCGTCCCGGCCGTGGCTCGCAGCCGCGGCGTCGGCGAGATGCCGTCTCGCGCCGCGAAGCCGCTCCACCCCGCGGGCACCCCACGCCCGCCCCGGTCGACACGCTCTTCACCCCCGCGCGCACCCCCTCGTCGTCGTCGGCTATCCTCGTGTGACCGGTCACGCAGCAGCGCGGGACCCGCAATGAGGCGGACGATGAGCGACACCGATATCCCGGAGGCGACAGGGCGCGCCCCGAGCATCCGCGATGTCGCCCGGGTGGCGGGGGTGTCGTACCAGACCGTTTCGCGGGTGATCAACAACAGTTCGCAGCTGCGCCCCGAGACGGCGGCGAAAGTGCGTTCGGCGATCGCCGAGCTGAAGTTCGTGCCGAACCAGGCCGCCCGAGCACTGGCGACCAGCCGGTCGCGTCTCATCGGCGTGCTGGGCCCGCGCGTGACGACCCACGGCGTGGCATCCATGGTGCAGGCGGTCGAGTCCGCCGCACGCGCCGCGGGGTATCGGCTGACCGTCACGAATCTCGCGACGAGCGACCCCGACGACGTCCGCGCCTCGATCGACCACCTCATGCAGCAGTCGATCGAGGGGCTCATCGCGGTGGCGCCGCAGACCCGTGTGATCCCGATCCTCGAGGAGTTGCAGCTTCCGGTGCCGGTGCAGACCGTGACATCCACGGGTGTCTCGACCTCGCACAACGATCAGGCCGCCGGAGCGCGTGCCGCCGTGCGCCATCTGATCGAGCTGGGGCACACCCGCATCCTGCACATCGCCGGCCCCCGGGACTGGGTCGAGGCCGACCATCGCATGCGGGGCTATCTCGCCGAGATGGATGCGAGCGACCTCCCGCCGCGACCGCCGATACTCGGCGATTGGACGGCGCAGTTCGGCTACGAGGCAGGACGGGAGCTGCTGCGCACGGAGGACGTCACGGCCGTGTTCGCGGGGAACGACCATATGGCGCTGGGGTTCATGCATGCCGTTCGAGCCATAGGTCGCTCCGTCCCCGAGGACATCTCGGTGGTCGGCTTCGACGACGTGCCCGAGTCGGCCCATCTGTGGCCGCCTCTCACCACCGTTCGGCAGGACTTCGTGGGGATCGGCACGCGCGCCGTCGCCGACCTGCTCACGACGCTCGGCGAGTTCCGGGGCGACGTGCCCGCTGCCGAGCCCGACCACCTGCGGCTGATCGTGCGGTCGTCGACCGCGCCCCCGTCGCGCTGACTTCGTCACGTTTCGGCAACGGCTGGATGTCAATCGCACCGGGACTTGACAGGTCGACCGCCGGGCGGGGTAGCATCACACACACAATGTGAACGGTCACATGACCGGGTCACACGGCCGACGGGACTCGCTGCGGAGCGGATCCGTCGAGACGAAGACGTTTCGAACGACGCGGGTCTCCCACGCCATCGACCGGCCCTTCGTTTCGCCCCGGAGGCCGTGCGTGCTCGGAGTGTCCGTCAGCAGTGCCTGCGGTGGCCTCCAGGGGGAGACATCGCGACTAACACCCAATGGAGGGAACCAGAGTGAAGAAGCACAGCATGCTCAAGGCGGTCGCCGGAGCCGGCGTCCTGGCGCTCGGCATCGGTCTCGCGGGTTGCGCGGGCGACCGTACCGGCGGCAACGCGGGTGGCGGCGAAGAAGAGGCCGGCGGCATCATCGGCGTCGCGATGCCCACGCAGCAGTCGGAGCGCTGGATCGCCGACGGCAACAACGTCAAGGCGCAGCTCGAGGAGCTCGGCTACCAGGTCGACCTGCAGTACGCCAACGACGACATCCCCACCCAGGTCTCGCAGATCGAGAACATGATCTCCTCGGGCGCCAACGCCCTGATCATCGCCTCGATCGACGGCACCACGCTCACCGACGTCCTGCAGCAGGCCGCCGACGCCGACATCCCCGTCATCGCCTACGACCGCCTGATCAACGGCACGCCGAACGTCGACTACTACACGACGTTCGACAACTACAAGGTCGGCGTGCAGCAGGCCACGTCGCTGCTCACGGGTCTCGGCGTGCTCGACGCGTCGGGCGCCGACACGGGCGCCGCGGGTCCGTTCAACGTGGAGCTGTTCGCCGGTAGCCCCGACGACAACAACGCCACGTTCTTCTGGCAGGGCGCCATCGACACGCTGCAGCCCTACCTCGACAAGGGCACGCTCGTCGTCCCGTCGGGTCAGACCGAGTTCGGCCAGGCCGCGATCCTCCGCTGGCTGCCCGAGACGGCGCAGGAGCGCATGGAGAACATCCTCACGGTCATCGGCTCCACCAAGCTCCAGGGTGTGCTCTCGCCTTACGACGGTCTGTCGATCGGCATCATCTCGGCACTCACCTCGGGTGGCTACTCGGTCAGCGACCTGCCCGTCGTCACGGGTCAGGACGCCGAGGTCGGCTCGATCAAGTCGATCATCGCCGGTGAGCAGTACTCGACGATCTTCAAGGACACGCGCGAGCTCGCCAAGCAGGCCGTGACCATGGTCGACGACATCCGCAAGGGTCAGACCCCCGAGGTCAACGACGAAGAGACCTACGACAACGGCGAGAAGGTCGTCCCGTCGTACCTGCTCGAGTCGACCATCGTGACGAAGGACAACTACAAGGAGATCCTGATCGACAGCGGTTACTACACCGAGGCCGACCTGGGCTGATCCCTCCGGGAGGGCTCCGGCCCTCCCGCCCCGCCTCCGCCGCGGCCCGACCGGGTCGCGGCGGAGGCTCCCGCGGAGATGCGCGACGCGCACCCGCCCCCCATCATCCCGACCGGCGACGAGCCGGTTCTGCAAGGAGGACCTCGTGAGCACCATCCTCGAGATGCGCTCGATCACCAAGGAGTTCCCCGGCGTCATCGCGCTCGCCGACGTGTCGCTGACCGTCGAGCGCGGAACGGTTCACGCCATCTGCGGCGAGAACGGCGCCGGCAAGTCGACCCTCATGAAGGTGCTCAGCGGTGTGTACCCCGCGGGCGATTACCGCGGTGAGATCGTCTTCGACGGCAAGACCGTCGAGTTCAAGGACATCCGCGACAGCGAAGCGGCCGGCATCGTCATCATCCACCAGGAGCTGGCGCTCAGCCCGTACCTCTCGATCGCCGAGAACATCTTCCTCGGCAATGAGATCACCCACCGCGGGCTGATCGACTGGGATGCCACGAACCGCGAGGCGGCCAAGCTCCTCGCCCGCGTGGGTCTGGGCGACAGCCCCGACGTCCCCGTCAACGAGATCGGCGTCGGCAAGCAGCAGCTGGTCGAGATCGCCAAGGCTCTGTCGAAGGACGTCAAGCTCCTCATCCTCGACGAGCCGACCGCCGCGCTCAACGACGACGACTCCGAGCACCTGCTCGACCTGATCCGGCACCTGCGCGGCCAGAACATCACCTGCATCATCATCAGCCACAAGCTGAACGAGATCCGCGCGATCGCCGACGAGGTCACGATCATCCGCGACGGGCGCACGATCGAGACGCTCGACGTGGCCACCGGCGGCACGAGCGAAGACCGCATCATCCGCGGCATGGTCGGCCGTGAGCTCGAGAATCGCTATCCCGACCGCGACGTCGAGATCGGCGAGGAGGTCCTGCGCATCGAGGACTGGAACGTCAGTCACCCCACGGACGCCGCGCGCACCGTCATCCACCAGGCGAACCTCAACGTCCGCGCCGGTGAGGTCGTCGGCATCGCCGGTCTCATGGGCGCCGGCCGCACCGAGCTGGCGATGAGCGTGTTCGGCAAGAGCTTCGGCTCGCGCATCTCGGGCTCCGTCTACATCAACGGCAAGAAGGCCGACACCTCCACGGTGCCCAACGCCATCCGCAGCGGTCTCGCGTATGTGACCGAGGACCGCAAGGGCGCCGGCCTCAACCTCATCGACACGATCAAGCGCAACATCTCGCTCGCCGGAATGCGCAAGCTCGTCAAGGGCGGCTTCGTCGACGGTGACGAGGAGTACCTGGTGGCCAACCGCTACCGCAAGTCGATGAACATCAAGGCCCCCAGCGTGGACGTGGTCGTCGGCAAGCTCTCGGGCGGCAACCAGCAGAAGGTCGTCCTGTCGCAGTGGCTGTTCTCCGACCCGGAGGTGCTGATCCTCGACGAGCCGACCCGCGGCATCGACGTCGGCGCGAAGTACGAGATCTACACGATCATCAACGCCCTCGCGGCGCAGGGGAAGGGGGTGCTGGTCATCTCCTCGGAGCTGCCCGAACTCCTCGGCATCTGCGACCGCATCTACACCCTCAGCGAAGGCCACATCACCGGCCAGCTGCCCATCGAGGAGGCAACTCCCGAGGCACTCATGGTGCTCATGACGAAGGAAAAGGAAGCCGACCATGTCAGCGCTTGACAACACCGTGACCCCGAAGGGTCCCGCCACGCCGAAGGGTCCCGTCGGCGGCGGCGCCGGCGGCGGTGCCGGGGGCATCGTGCAGTTCTTCACCTCGCGCCTGCGCGAGATCGGCATCTTCATCGCCCTCATCGTCATCGTGCTGCTGTTCCAGGCACTGACCGGCGGGCGTCTGCTCACCGCAGGCAACGTGTCGAACATCATCGTCCAGAACAGCTACATCCTGATCCTCGCGATCGGCATGGTGATGATCATCATCGCCGGCCACATCGACCTGTCGGTCGGCTCGGTCGCCGCCTTCGTCGGTGCCGTGTCGGGTGTGCTCATCGTGCAGTGGGGCTTCCCCTGGTGGCTCGGTATCGCGCTGTCGCTCCTGCTCGGTGCGGTGGTCGGTATGTGGCAGGGCTTCTGGGTCGCCTACATCGGCATCCCGGCGTTCATCGTGACGTTGGCGGGCATGCTCCTGTTCCGCGGTCTCACGCAGATGACCCTGGGCAACACCCAGATCACGCCCTTCCCGGCCGAGTACCGCCAGCTCGGCGGCGGCTATCTCTTCCCCGACCTGTTCCCGGCCGCCTCGTCGCCGGCGGAGTGGATCACCGTCGCGCTCGGCGTCCTGACCCTCGTGCTCTTCGTGGTGTCGCAGGTGCGCCAGCGGGCGAAGCGTGCCGCGCTCGAACTGCAGAACGAGCCCCAGGTCGCCTTCCTGGTCAAGCTCATCGGTGGCGGCGCGCTCATCGCGTACCTCACGTACCTGCTCGGTGTGGCTCCCGGCTCGCGTGGCACGCCCATCGTCCTCGTCGTGCTCGCCGTGCTGATCATCGGGTACTCGACCGTCATGAGCCGTAGCGTCTTCGGGCGCCACATCTACGCGATCGGTGGAAACCGCACCGCCGCGAAGCTGTCGGGCATCAACACCCGCCGCGTGGACTTCATGCTCTTCGTGAACATGGGCGTGCTCGCGGCCCTCGCCGGCATCGTCTTCACGGGCCGCCTGAACTCCGCCGGACCCGGTGCCGGAAACCTCTTCGAACTGGATGCCATCGCGGCATCCTTCATCGGTGGAGCTGCCGTTCAGGGTGGTGTCGGCCGCGTGGTCGGCGCGATCGCCGGTGGTCTGGTCATGGGTGTGCTGAACAACGGCATGTCGCTCATGGGCATCTCGACCGACGTGCAGCAGTTCATCAAGGGCCTCGTGCTCCTGCTGGCCGTCGCCTTCGACGTGTGGAACAAGAACCGCACGCGCGGGTGATCCACGCCCTCCTCGAACGCCCCGTCGCCTCGTGCGGCGGGGCGTTCGCGCGTTCAGGGATGTTCCCGCGTGAGGGGTCACGTTCTCTCGCCTGGCATCGTGCGCGGCGACAGGACGTGACCCCTCACGCGCGGGTGCCGGGACTTTCGGGATAACCCGAATCCAGCCGGGGGCTGACCGGGAGGTGTCGCGAGGGCCGGAGTCCTAGCGTGGATGCCATGACCACGGCATCCGTTCTCCCGCCCCCGCCGCCGCTCCCCGGCTCCTCTCCGGCCGTCGACGCTTCCGGCCCCCGGGCGGAGCGGCCCACCTTCCCGTCGCCCGTGCCCCCGAAGGTACGCGTCGCCTCGGCCGGCCGCGTCGCCGGTGCGGCCGCGCACCTCGCCGCCCTCGGCGTCGTCGGCCCGGCCGTCTTCACGGCGCTTCTCGGTCTGTTCGGCTCGGGCTTCGGATTACTCCCCGCTCTGCTCATCGGCGTCGTGGTCCTCGTCGCCTTCGTCTATGCCCTTTTCGCGGTGGCGTGGTTCGAGCGGGCCCGCGTCGACGGCCTCTACGGCCTGGGGCTCGCGCCGATCCGCCCGCGCCGCAGCCCGAAGCCCGGTTTCGTCGGGGTGCTGCACACCATCTGGCTGCAGGCCATCGACCCGCTGCAGTGGCGCGCCGTGGCATCCTTCGCCATCGCGACGGTCCTGGGTCTCGCCACGATCGCCTCGATCAGTGTCGTGTCATGGGGGATCGGTCTCACGGCGAGCCCGATCTTCGGGTGGTCCGACACGCGCCTGCTCGGCATCGTGCCGCTTCCCGGGATCGCGGCGCCCCTGACCGGGATCGCCGCGGTCATCGTCGCGCTCGGTGTGATCGTCGGCCTCGCGATCCTGCACGGTGTCATCGTGCGGGCGATCTTCGTGCCCTCCCGCGAGGCGCAGCTGGTCGAGCAGGCCCGCACCTCCGACACCCGCCGGGCCGGCGCCGTCCGGGCCGCCGAGGTGGAGCGCACGCGCATCGAGCGCGACCTGCACGACGGCGTCCAACCGCGGCTCGTGTCGATCGGCATGACGCTGGGCCTGGCGCAGACGAAGATCGATGATGACCCCGAGGCCGCGAAGGCCCTCGTCGCCGAGGCCCACGCCTCGACGAAGTCGGCCATCACCGAACTGCGCCAGTTGGCCCGCGGCATCCACGCCTCGGTGCTCGAGGACAGGGGACTGGATGCGGCCCTCTCGGCCCTGGCATCCCGCTCCCACATCCCGGTGACGCTCGATGTGCGCCTGCCACGGCGGTGCGGTCGTGCCGCGGAGGAGGCCGTGTACTTCGCGATCGCCGAGACCCTCACCAACGCCGCCAAGCATTCCCGCGCCGCCGCCTGTCGTGTCGACGTGCGGGTGCGCGAGGACGGCTCGCTCTGGGCCCGCGTCGAGGACGACGGGCTCGGGGGCGCACGGATCGTCCCGGGCGGAGGCCTCGACGGCATCGTCAACCGCGTGACCGCCGCGGGTGGCACGGCGCGCATCGACAGCCCGCAGGGCGGTCCGACCACGGTGGAGGTGAACGTCCCGTGCGCGTCCTGATCTGCGAGGACTCGGTGCTGCTGCGCGAGGGGCTCGTGCGCTTGCTCGCCGACGACGGCCACGAGGTCGTCGCCGCCCTTCCGGATGCCGCCGGGCTCGAGGCCGCGGTCGCCGAGACGGCTCCGGAACTGTGCATCCTCGACGTGCGGCTCCCGCCGACCTGGACCGACGAAGGGATCCGCGCGGCGATCGCGCTGCGGTCCCGGCATCCGGGGCTCGCCGTGCTCGTGCTGTCGCAGTACGTCGAGGAGCGGTACGCGAGCGACCTCATCGCCGACGGACAGGGCGCCCTGGGCTACCTGCTGAAAGACCGGGTGGCCGACGTCGCCGACTTCCTCGCCGCGGTCGCATCCATCGCCGGCGGCGCCACGGTGCTGGATCCCGAGGTCGTGGCGCAGCTGCTCACCCGGCGACGTCGTGACGAGAGGCTGCAGAGTCTCACCGACCGCGAGCGGAGCGTTCTCGCGCTGATCGCCGAGGGCCGGTCGAACCAGGCCATCGCCGGTGCGCTGTTCGTGAGCGAGGCCAGCGTCGAGAAATACATAACCGCCATCTTCACCAAGCTCGGCCTCGAGCAGGACGAGACCGGCAACCGCCGCGTCATCGCCGCCCTCGTGCACCTCGGCCACGACCACACCGGAGCGACCTCATGACCTCGCAGACCACCCTCCCGACCCCCGTGGCCCCCGAGCCGCCCCGCCGCCGCGGCGCCGCGTTCGTCGTGTCGGTGATGACGATCGTCGTCGGCTCGTGCGTCGCGCTCGCCACCCTCGCCGGCACCGGGGTGTCGGCGGTGGCGAGGATGGCCGACTGGCGGGGCGACACGTCGTCGTACGAGGTGCCGCCCGACAGTTCGGCGTCATCGCTCACCGACCTGGAGATAGACCTGGCCGGGGGTGAGCTCACGGTCGAGTACGGCGATGTCGAGTCGGCTCAGCTCGATGCGGACGGCCGCGGCCCGCAGGGGTGGACGTTCGACCAGGTCGGGGATTCCCTGCGCGTCGCCTCACCTTCCGGCTCGTTCGTCGACGCGGGGCGCGGGCCGCGTGCCACGCTCATCCTGCCCTGGGAGCTCGATGGGTCCGGGATCACCGCCGACATCCGGGTCACCGGCGGTGCGCTGGAACTGACCGGCGGCTTCGGCGACGTCACGGTGGAGGTCGCCGGAGGCGTCGCCACTCTCGACGGTGCGGCGCGCGACATCGACGTGACGGTGACGGGCGGATCGGCCATGGCCGCGATCATGGATGCCGAGGCGGCCGCGTTCGAGGTGGCCGGGGGCGAGCTGACGGCGACGCTCAGCGGGGTCGCCCCGACGCGCACCGACGTCGAGGTGACCGCCGGCTCCGCCGACATCACGCTGCCCGACGACGAGTATCGCGTGCGCGTCGACGACGGGCTGGGCGCGGTCGACAACGGCCTGCGCACGAGTTCGTCGGCCACGGCCACGGTCGACGTGACCGCGACGATGGGGTCGGTGAGGCTTCGCTCCTGACGGCGCACGTGAGGGGTCGCTTTCTGTCGCCCGGATTCCGGTTCGGCGACAGAGAGTGACCCCTCACATGTTGCTGGTCAGTCCGCGGTCGGACCGTTGCGACGTGCGCCGGAGCCCCGTCGACGGGAAACGACCAGCCAGACGATGAGACCGGCGATGACGAGGATCGCGACGACGAGCAAGATCCAGGGCAGCACCGGAGCCGAGTCCGCGACCGGAGCGGGCGTCGGGCTCGCTGAGGGTGTGGCGCTGGGGGTGGGGGTCGCTGAGGGGGTGGCCGGTGCGGCCGCGACCTGGACGACGGCGGACGCGAGCACGGTCTCTCCGTCCGACAGGGCGATCGTCACCGATCCCGCGCGTGCGGGTGTGAACTCGACGGTGGCGGTCCCGTCGGTGACGGCGGTCGTGATCGACGGGCCGGTGGAGCCTCCGTCGGAGAATGACCCGCCGTCCGCGGAGTCGAGGCCGAAGCCGACCGTCTGGAGGCCGTCGACCTTCGCCTCCACCTGCGTCTTCTGCCCGACGACCAGCGAGGAATCGACCTCGATGATGGGGCTCTGCGACGTGGCGGTGGGCTGCGGTGCCGACCCGCTGACCGTCACCGATACGGTGCCCAGCACGGTCTCGCCGTCACCGACGGCGACGGTGAAGGTCCCCGCCTGCGTGGCGCGGAAGTACGCCGTGGCCTGGCCGTCGGTCGCCGGGCTGCTGACGTCGGTGGAGCCGGCCCCACCCGACTGCGTCGAGAGCAGGCCCCCCGGTGAACCGGCGAGACCGAAGAAGGCGTCCTCCAGCCCGCCCAGCCCGGTTGCGGTGATCGTCGTGGTCTCGTTGACCGCAACCGTGCTGGGGTTCGCGCTCACGGCAGCCGTGCCGCGTGCCGAGGCCGCGGTGCCGCCGCCGACAGCCAGAAGAGTCGTCAGGGTGACCAGGGCGACGAGCTGCGTGATGCGTTTCATGGGATCTTTCGGAGTCGGAGTCGGTCGCCGGCCGGCTCGGATGTCCGCCGCGGAGTGCGGAGGACGAGACGGCCACGACGACATGGCGAGGGTGAACGGCGGCGTCTTATCCGTCGGAACGGCTCGACCGCCGTCGGTCGTTCGTCTCACCGTGGCGGACATCCCCCATCGGGCGCAACGTCCATTTGTGGCCATGTCCGCAACCGGGCGCGCCCGTCATGGCATCCTCCGCGCTTCGGCCACCTCCGCGCGCCCCAGGCCCTCAGCCCTTCAGGGCCTTCGCGATGCGCTGCGGCGACACT
The DNA here is from genome assembly GCF_014192415.1 of Microbacterium proteolyticum. GTDB lineage: Bacteria > Actinomycetota > Actinomycetes > Actinomycetales > Microbacteriaceae > Microbacterium > Microbacterium proteolyticum. Next base: position 70,684 of record NZ_JACHXY010000003.1, on the reverse strand, counting down.
TGCTCGGCGGTGCCGAGCCGCTGGGCGAACAAGCTCACCCGCAGCTCCTCGAGCAACCAGCGCGTCTGCACGAGATGAGCCGGGGCGCCGGATGGGAGGGGCAGCGTGCCCCCGGCCTCGACGAAGCCCGCGGCGGCGCGTTCGAACTCGGTCATGCGCTGGCGGTCACGGCCCGGGTTGTCGGTCAGGGTCTTCACGCGCTCGAGCGCGCCCGCCAGGTACCGCGGATAGTGCTGCAGGCGCGGGAGGCCGGCCCGCGAGAGGAAGCCGGGGAACAGCAGACCCTTCACCTGACCCCGCACGTCGTTGAGCGCGCCGAGGAGCGTGATGGATGCCGCATCCTTCATGGCCCGCTCCACCTCGCGTTGCGCGAGAAGGATCTTCGCCGCGAGCGAGACGGTCTGGAACGTGCGCTCGACGGAAGCGGCCGAGAACGCGTCGCGCACCCGCTCGAAATCCGCCTTCGTCCGCACGACCCCGCTCGGGTTCTCGCGCCCCAGCAGGTCGTCGGCGAGGGCGACGCGGGCATCCTCGATCAGGGCCTTCGCGTTCTGGTACGGGGATGCCGCGAGTGCGAGCTTCTCGTTCGCGGTGAGGTGGTCGAGCACGTAGCTGGCGGGGGAGGGGACGGCGAGCAGCATGAGGCGCAGGACGCCCGCGCGCGTGAACCGCGCCGCATCCTCGGGGGTGGCCTCGACGCGCAGAGCCACACTGTCGCCCTCGTCGACGAGAGCCGGATACCCGCGCACGACGCCCCCGGCGACGGGAGTGTCGACGACCTCGGTGAGTTCGTCGAAGTCCCACGTGGTGAGCGTCGTACGCGAGGCGAACGCGGGGGAGGCCTCGGCGACCTTCGCCGCGGCGGAACGCGCGGCGGGACGCTCGCGGGTGATGGCCGACTCGACGCTCGAGCGGGCCTTCTCGGCCAAGCGGCGCTGCAGCGCTCCCAGGTCGCGATCGCTGCCGATCGTGCGACCGCGCGTGTCGACGGCGCGGAACGACGGCATGAGGTGCGCGGGCACGCGGTCGAGCTCGAAGTCGGCGGCGCTCACCCGTTGGTTCGCCACCCGCTGCACGAGGGCGGCGAGAGCGTCGACCAGGGTCATCTTCGGCAGACCGTTCGCGTGCTCGGGGCCTTTCTCGGCGAGTTCGGCGCTGAACTTCTCGGCCCAATCCGCGGCGGGTACGACGTTGCGGCGGATCGTCTTCGGCAACGCCCGGAGCAGTGCCGTGACCAGTTCGTCGCGCATGCCCGGCACCTGCCAGTCGAAGCCGTCCGGGCGCAGCTGGGCGAGCAGGGGGAGCGGCACGACGACCGTGACACCGTCGTCGGGGGCTCCGGGCTCGAAGCGGTAGGCGAGGTTCAGCGTCTGATCGCCCTGACGCCAGCGCGCGGGGAACGCCCGGTCATCCCCCTGCGCGCGGTCGCCGGTGAGGTCGGACTCCCGCAGATCGAGCAGGTGGGGCGTGCGGGCGACGGCATCCTTCCACCAGGTCTCGAACGAGCGCACGTCGGTGACGTCGGCCGGAATGCGCGCGTTGTAGAACGCGAAGACCGCTTCGTCGCCGATGAGGATGTCGCGGCGACGCTCCCGCTCCTCGATCTTCTCGAGCAGGCGGCGCTGCTCGACGTTGCGGCGCAGGAACGCGGTGAGCCGCTTGTCGAGCACCGACGGGTCCCATTCGCCCTCGACCAGCGCGTGGCGCACGAACATCTCGCGCGCGAGCGGCCGGTCGAAGCGCGCGAGCTGCACGCGGCGGCGGCCGACGAGCTCGACCCCGAAGAGGGTGACCTTCTCGTAGGCGGCGGCGGAGCCGGCATCCTTCGACCAGTGCGGCTCGCTGAGCGAGCGTTTCACCAGATCGGGAGCGAGGTCTTCCGCCCAGGCGGGGTCGACGGCGGCGACCGTGCGGGCGAACAGGCGCGAAGTCTCGACGAGTTCGGCGGCCATGACGGCTGCGGGGCGTTTCTTCTTCAATCCCGAGCCGGGGAAGATCGCGAACCGCGCGCCGCGCGCCCCGACGTACTCGCCCTTGACGGGTCGTGCGTCAGTGGGGGCTTTGCGGTCCTTGGTCTGCGCCATCGTGCGGGGATCCAGGATGCCGAGGTGCGACAGCAGTCCGGAGAGGATCGCGCGGTGGATGGCGTCGCCGGCGGCGTGGCCCTCGGGGGCGGTGTCGCCGTGCCCTCCTCGCGCCTGCGCCGGTGGATGTCCCTTCCGGCTGGTGGCGGCGGGCCCTTGCGCCACCTGTGCCGGTGCATGTCCCGAATGGTGTTGCTGAGAGCGGTGTGAACCCACCATGTGGTTCTGCGAACGACCCTCGCCGCGCCCGCCCTCGCTGCCCAGCGACCGCAGCTGTCGGTGCACGTCGACCCACTCGCGCACGCGCACGTAGTTGAGGTGCTCGCTGCGGCACAGGCGCCGGAAGGCGCTCGATCCGAGCTCGGCCTGCTTCTCCTGCAGGTAATCCCAGAGGTTCAGCAGGGAGAGGAAGTCGCTGGTGGGGTCGGTGAAACGCGCGTGGAACCTGTCGGCCTCCTCGCGGCGCTCCTCGGGGCGCTCGCGCACGTCCTGGATCGACATGCCCGACACGATCGCGAGCACCTCGGGCTGCACGTCGTGCCGTCGCGCCTCGATGAGCATGCGGGCGAAGCGCGGGTCGATCGGCAGCCGCGCGATCTCGCGGCCGATCTCGGTGAGCCGCGGGCCGCTCTCGTCATGGCGGCTCGAGCGCCGGCGCGACGGATCGCCGTCGTCGCGCACGTCGCGCTCCCGCGATGACTCGCTCCCGCCCCGTGCCCCCGGTGCCGGCAGCTTCACCGCGCCGAGCTCCACGAGCAGGTCGAGTGCCGCCTTCACGCCCCGCGAGTCGGGCGGGGTCAGGAACGGGAACGCCTGGATGTCGCCGAAGCCCAGCGACAGCATCTGCAGGATGACGGACGCCAGAGACGTTCGAAGGATCTCCGGTTCGGTGTACTCCGGGCGGCGCGCGAAGTCGTCTTCGGAGTAGAGCCGGATCGCGATGCCCGGCGACGTGCGGCCGGCGCGCCCGGAGCGCTGCTGCGCCGACGCCTGCGAGACGGCCTCGATCGGCAGCCGTTGGATCTTCGAGCGGTTGCTGTAGCGGGAGATGCGCGCGGTGCCGGTGTCGACGACGTACCGGATGCCGGGGACCGTGAGGCTCGTCTCGGCGACGTTGGTGGCGAGGATGACGCGGCGGCGGACGCCCGCGACGCTCGAGCGCTCGAAGACGCGGTGCTGCTCGGCGGCGGAGAGGCGGCCGAAGAGGGGGAGCACTTCGGTGGGGGCGGCGTCTTTCTGGTACGCCCCGCGGATGGCATCAGCGGCATCCCGGATCTCGGCCTCGCCGGGGAAGAAGACGAGCACGTCGCCCGCGGACTCCCGGTCGAGTTCGCGCAGGGCGGCGACTACGGCACCGACCTCGTCGACGTCGTCGTCGGAGCGACCGGCCTTCGGGGCGGGACGTGTCGAAGGCCGGACCCTCTGCGGCCCGGAGGCTTCGCGGCCGCCGGATGCCGGGGCGTCGGTGCCGTCGTCATCCGTATTCTCGCCCGCGTCGGCGTCGCCACCCGACGGCCGGTATCGGATCTCGACCGGGTAGGTGCGCCCCGACACCTCGATGACAGGCGCCGGCACCGGATCGCCGCCGGGTTCGGTCGGGGCCGCCGCGAAGTGCCGCGCGAAACTCTCGGGGTCGATCGTGGCCGAGGTCACGATGATCTTGAGGTCGGGGCGCTTCGGCAGGATGCGGCGCAGGTACCCCAGCAGGAAGTCGATGTTCAGCGAGCGCTCGTGCGCCTCGTCGACGATGATCGTGTCGTATCGGCGCAGCAGTCGGTCGCGGTGGATCTCGTTGAGCAGAATGCCGTCGGTCACCAACGCCACTCGGGTGTCGGCCGACACCTTGTCGGTGAAGCGCACCTTGTAGCCGACGGTGGAGCCGAGGGGCACCTTCATCTCGTCGGCGATGCGCTCGGCGATCGTGCGCGCCGCGATGCGGCGGGGCTGCGTGTGGGCGATCGAGGTGCGGCCGAGTTCGAGGCAGATCTTCGGCAGCTGCGTCGTCTTGCCGGAGCCGGTGGCACCCGCGACGATCACGACCTGGTGGTCGCGGATGGCGCGCGCGATCTCCTCCCGCGCGGCACTGACGGGCAGCTCGGGCGGGTAGACGATGACGGGTTCGACAGACACAGCCTTTCAGCTTATCGCGCAGCCGCGCCCGGGGGCGCGCGTCGTCGTCGTCGTATCGCCATCGAGAAACGCTTCCTCGCGCGAGAAACGCCACGTCGTGCCGTGTCTCGCCGCAGAACGCGTTTCTCGATCACCCGCGACGACGTGACGCGCGCCGGGTCTCACGGCATCGACGCCTTCTGAGCCAGGATGCGGGTGACCGCGGCATCCACCTTCGCCGCGAACGCGGGGTCGCTCTGCGCGCGAGCGAGAACCGCCTGGTGCATCTCGGGGTAGACGGACGGGTCGGCCGACACCAGCAACAGGTCGACTCCCGCGTCGACGGCGAGGGTCGCACGGTCGGCGGGCGACCACGGCTGCACCTGGCGAGCCGCCGAGAGGTCGTCGACGGTGATCACGCCGTCGAAGCCCACCCGGTCGCGGAGCACGTTGACCACGGCGGGCGAGAAGGCGGCGGGGGCGCTCGGATCGATGAGCGCGTAGGTCGCGGTCGACATCATGACGATCGCGTCGCCCTGCGGAAGGACGCCGGCGTACACCCCGACGTCCGGACCGTCGGAGGTGACGGTCTCGTCGGTGACGCCCGTGCGGGTGTCCGTGTTCTCGGTGACGTGTCCGAGGCCGGGGAAGTGCTTGAGCGTCGGCAGCACCCCGCCGTCGCGCATGCCCGCCGCGAACGCGCCGACCTTCGCGGTCACGGCGGCGCCGTCGTATCCGTACTCCCGCGCGAGCTCGCCGATCGGAGGATTGGATGCCGCGAAGTCCGGGCTCGTCACGACGTCGGCGACCGGCGCGAGGTTCATGTTCACCCCCGCTTGTGCGAGCTGCCCGCTCCAGACGGCGGCGCTCGCGCGGAGCTGGTCGTCGGGTCGCGTGGCCTGCTCGACGGCCGAGGGGATGCCGTCGAAGCCCGGCCCCGAGAGCACCTGCACCGTGCCGCCCTCCTGGTCGGTGGCCACCCACAGCTCGGGGTGGTCGGCACCGATCGCCGTGGTGAACTGGGCCACCAGCTGTGTGATCGCGGGGGTTCCGGCATCCGATCGCCCGTGCAGGAAGACTCCGCCGATGTGGTCGTCGGCCACGGCGGCGAGCGTGGTCGGGTCGGCGCCGTCCACGGACGTTCCGACCATGAACATCTGGCCCACCTTGTCGGCCACGCTCATGCCCGCGAGCGGGTCGGGCGTGGGGGGAGGGGTCGGGGTGGGTGTACGCGACGGTGTGGGCGTGATCGTCGCGGTCGGCGAGACGGCGGGCGCCGGCGTGGGCGCGCACGCGGTGAGCGTCAGCGCCGCGAGCAGCAGCAGGGTGGTCGGACGCGCGGGACTCTTCACCCCTCGATGCTCGCTCATGGGCCTGAACGATCCCGGCGCGTGACTGCGCCGCCGCGTCGACCGCCGCTGGTCCCGACTCCTCACCGATGGATCTCCGACCACGGGGGCCGGACCCCCGGATGCCGAGTCCTTCATCGGTCTCGGCGGGCTCTGCGTCGCTGACTATCTGCGCAGGCTCGGCGATCTGCGCGAACTCCGCGATCCGCGTGACCTCCGCGATCTGCGCACCCTCGGCGAATGCGGTGCGGAGGGACTGGTTCTACGCAGATCGCTGACGTCGGGGACGCCGCCGCCGGACCTCAGCCGTTCCCGAGCGAGCACGTGGCCTGCGTGGCCTTCGAGCCGTTGATGTTGCTGGGCAGCTCGACCGCCTCCGGCGCGGGCGTGGCCGCCGCGGCATCCGTGGCATCCGGAGCGGGGGTGCCGGGCTCGGTGGACGCCTCGGACGGTGCCTCGGTCGGCACCGACGGGTCGGCGATCACGCCCCGGCCCGCGTCGCCGGTGAGGGTGATCGGCGCGTTGCTGTCGAGGGCGGCCCAGAGGACGTCGGCCGAGGTCTCGTCGGGGACGACACGGTTGTTGTCGTCGGGATCGTCGTTGACCGGGTACTGCACGAACGTGACGTCGTCGAAGGGCACGTCTTTCAACGTGTAGGCGAGCTGAGCGATCCGCACCGGGTCGGCGAGGCTCTCACTCGGCGTGATGTTGTTCACGGCGGTGTTGGCGAGTCCGAGCAGCGTTCCGGGGTTGGAGAGCACCTCGTCGCTGCGCAGCTTGTTGAGCAGACGCGAGAGGTACTGCTGCTGGTTGCCGATGCGGGCGAGGTCGCTCTCGTCGCCGATGCCCTTGCGCGTGCGCAGGAACGCCAGGGCGTCGAAACCCTTCACCGTGCGCGGTCCCGCCGCCCACTGGATGCCGGCGTCGGGGTCGTCGATCCCGTCGCCGCCGATGCAGACCTCCACACCGCCGATGGCATCCGTGATGTTGACGACGTTGCCGAAGCTGACCTTGGCCGCGAACGGGATGCTCTGGCCGCTCAGCTCCGATACCGTCTCGGCGACGCAGGTCAACCCCCCGGCTTCGAAGGCGGTGTTGATCGAGGCCTTGAAGGCGCCCGGGAACGCGCTGCCGTCCTCGGCCGTGCACTCCGGGATCTCGACCTGCAGGTCGCGCGGGAACGACACGACGGTGACGCGTCGGGGGTTGGCGGAGACGTGCACGAGCATGTTGACGTCGTTGCGGGTGCCGGCGTTCTCGGGGTCGGAGCAGCGGTCGCCGAACGCTCCGGCGACGACGTCGTCGCACTCGTCGGTTCCGACCACCAGCACCGCGAAGGGCCCTGAGTAGGCGCTGAGCGCGGGGGGCTCGGCGGGCGCGTCCGGAAGCGGCACCGCGGCCTCCTGCAGGCGCTGGGTGAGCGACCACGCGTAGAACCCGCCGACGGCGACGGATGCCACCACGAGGACGGCCAGGGCGATCGCCGCCAGCTTCAGACCGCGCCGCACGCCCGAGTCGGGGCGGCGCCGCGCGTGGTGGGCCGGAGGGGTGACGGGCATGGGGGTAGTCAATCACGGTCGACCGCGGGCGGCTCGGCGTGCGGGATCTCCCGCGCGGCGCCCGCCTCGCGGCCGCGGAGCGCACTGCAGACCCGGGGCGCCGGACACCGCCGCACGGACACGACGGCGGGTCGGGTGTGCGAGGTGACCGCGCCGCTGGGCACAGCCACACCGACGCGACGGTGGGGCGGCCCCGAGTCGAGACCGCCCCACCGTCGCGTACCGCGGACTACTTGCCGCCCTCGGTGAGCGTCACCTCGATCGGCGTGTACTCGCCGTCGACGGTGATCCCCTCGTCCTTCAGCGCGGAGAGCGCCTGCTCGATGTAGACGTTCGAGTACGCCGACTCGCCCGGCTCCTCGGTGATGAGGTTGAGGCCGTCCTGGTTGACGGCCTTCAGCGCCCCTTCGACCGTCTTGTCCCACGCGGCGGAGTCGATCATGCCGAACTCGCCGCCGGTCCAGATGAGCTTGTTGACCTCGTTCATCTGCCACAGCTGATGGGTGGGGCCCACGGGGAACGCGTCGACACCCGGGGCGGTCGCCGCGGCGTAGGTGATCTCGGCCGCCTCGGTGGGGTTGTCGCGGGCGTACACCCACCCCTTCACGACGGCCTTGAGGAAGCGTGTGGCGGCGTCGGCGTAGGCGGGATCGTCGGCCAGTCGCTGCGTGTCGGCCCAGATGGCATCCTGCAGCATGGCACCGGCGGTGTCCTCGTACGAGATCACATCGACGTCGTCCATCGTGTAGAGCTCGCCGGTGGCCGGATTCACCGTCTCGAACAGCTGCGCGAGTTCGTTGTAGGTCATCGCCTGGGCGGCATCCACGTCGCGGTCGAGCAGGGCGTTCATCGAGAAGTCCTGCGTCGTGATCTGCACGGTCGACGCGTCGAGGCCCTGGTCGGCCATGGCCGCGAAGATCTCCCACTCGTTGCCGAAGCCCCACGACCCGATGCGCTTGCCCTCGAAGTCGTCGACGCCCGTGATGCTCGAGTCCTTCCAGGAGACCTGGGTGGTGCCCGACTTCTGGAACACCTGCGCGATGTCGGTCAGCTCGACGCCCTGGTTCTCCAGCGTCCCGAGCACCTTGGGAACCCATGCGACGGCGAAGTCGACGTCGCCCGCGACGAGGGCGTCCTGCGGCACGATGTCGCCGCCGGAGGGCAGCACCTCGACGTCGTCGAAGCCCTCCTCCTGGAAGTAGCCCTGGTCGAGGGCGACGTAATAGCCGGCGAACTGCGCCTGCGGCAGCCACTGCAGCTGCAGCTTCACCGAGGTGAGGGGCGTGAAATCGCCGTCGGACGCCGCGGGTTCGGAACCGCCGCCCGAGCAGGCCGAGAGGGCGAGGGTCGCGGCCGCGACCCCCGCGATCGCGCTGACGGCGCGACGGGTGCTGTGTCTCATGGAAGGTCCTTCCGATTCGTGTGGAGCGCGTGTCGGGTGGTGCAGGTTCCGGGTGGGGCCGCGGTCATGTGCGCAGGGCGCCGAGTCGCTTCGCGACGACGCGTTCGAGCAGGGCGGTGACGACGAAGAAGACGAGGCCGATCGCGATGCCTCCGCCGACGAACGCCCAGGCCAGGGCCGCGCGGCCCGATTTCGCATACGTGGCGATGGCGGTGCCGATTCCGTCGGCGGGGCCGCCGAAGTACTCGGCGACCAGGGCGGAGATGACGGCGAGGGATGCCGCGACCCGCACGCCCGTGAGCAGGTAGGGCAGCGCGGTGGGGAGGGTCAGGCGCAGGAACGTCTGCCCGCCGGTCGCGGCGGTGGCCCGGAACAGGTCGCGCTGCACCGGGCGGGTCTGTCGGAGGCCGCGGAGCGTGTTGACGAACACCGGCACGAAAGCGGCGATCCCGGCCACGGCCTGCCGGCCGAACTGGCTGGAGGCTCCGAACATCGTGTTGAGGATGGGGGTGAGTGCGACGATCGGCACCACGGCGAGGGCGGCGACGAGCGGTGCGGTCATTCCGTCGACCGGCCGCCAGGTCGCGGCGAGGGCGGCGAGCAGCACGGCGACGACGGTTCCGGCCAGCAGTCCCACCAGGGCGTTGGTGCCCGTGATGCCGGCCGCCTCCCACACCAGGGGGAAGCGCTCCACGAGTTCGGTCGCGACCGCGATCGGATCGGGCAGCATCCGGGGCGCGCTGCCCGAGGCGACGAACGCGTACCAGGCGAGCAGTCCCGCGAGCCCCACGACGACGGGGGCGGCCAGACGCGCCCAGCCGGGCAGGGGCGTGGCGTTCATCGCCGACCTCCCACGGTGACGGATGCCACGGCGCGCCCGCACACGGCATCCGTGCTCCGTCGGGGGATCGCGGATGCCGCGGGCCGTCGCGCCGCGCGTCGGACCCCGCTCATCGCTCGTTCGCCCGCTGGACGGGGGCTCCGTGCAGAGCCTCGCGTACGGCCGTGACCCGCGCGAAGAACTCCGGCGACTCGCGCAGGTCGTCGTCGCGCTCGCGGTCGGGGCGGGTGTCGACGACATGGGTGATCCGTCCGGGCCGGGGGCTCATGACCACGACGCGGTCGGAGAGGAACACCGCCTCGGGGATGGAGTGGGTCACGAACACCACGGCGGCCCCGGTCTCGGCGGCGATGCGCGCGAGTTCGGACTGCAGCCGCTCCCGGGTCATCTCGTCGAGCGCGCCAAACGGCTCGTCCATCAGCAGCAGCTTCGGCTGAGCGGCGAGGGAGCGGGCGATGGCGACGCGCTGCTGCATGCCGCCGGAGAGCTGGTCGGGGTAGCGGCCGACGAAATCGGTGAGTCCGACGAGTTCGGCGAGCTCCGCCACGCGGGCGTCGCGGCGGGCGCGCGGCCACTTATGCAGGTCGAGGGGGAGCGCGATGTTCGCGGCCACGGTCAGCCAGGGCAGCAGCGCCGCCTGCTGGAAGGCGATGCCGTAGTCCTGGTCGAGGCGCGCCTGACGCGCCGACTTGCCGTACAGCGTCAGCTCGCCGCCGGTGGGGCTGTCGAGGTCGGCGATGAGCCGCAGCAGCGTCGACTTCCCGCAGCCGGAGGGCCCGATGAGCGAGACGAACTCGCCCGCGGCGACGGTGAGGTCGACCCCGGTGAGGGCGTTCACCTCGCCGCCGGCGCTGGGGAACACCTTGCCGACGCCCGTGGCGCGGACGGCGAGGTCGGTGGCGGTCTGGGTGGTCATGCGGTGTCCTCCCCGCGACGGAAACGGTGCAGAGCGACCCCGACGAGCGTGACGCCGAAGGCTGCGACGAGTCCCATTGCGACGGTGCCGAAGGTGGGAGCCCAGGGGGCGGCCGGGTCGGATGAGGCTTGGCCGGCGAGCTGGATGAGCATGCGCCCGATGCCGCCCCGGAGGCCGATCGAGACCTCGGCGACGACGGCGCCGACGACCGCGGAGGCGGCGGCGAGGCGGAGCGCGGGCAGGAGGTGCGGCACGGCCGCCTGGAGGCGCAGCCGCACGAGCGTCTGCCATCAGCCGGCGGAGTTCGCCCGCATCAGGTCGAGGTGCAGGGCGTCGGGCGAAGAGAGGCCGCGCAGCATGCCGACGGCGACGGGGAAGAAGGCCAGGTACGACGCGATGAGCGCCACCGACAACCACGGGGGCCAGGGGAAGCCCGAGCGGTCCACCTGGGTGCCGATGGCGTTGACCACCGGTGCGAAGGCGATGAGCGGCACGATCTGACTGACCACGATCCAGGGCAGCAGCCCCGCCTCGACCAGGCGCCACCGCTGCATCGCGATGCCCAGGAGCGAGCCGACCACGACGCCGATCACCCAACCGAGGGCGGCCAGCCCCAGCGTCATCCCGGCCGCTCCCGCGACCGACACGATCAACGGCGGGGTGTCGCCGCCGCTGGTCGGGGCGAACATGCGCGTGATCATGTCCCAGACGTGCGGCATGGCGCGCTCGTTCGTGCGCGGGAGCAGGATGACACCGGACCCGGCCGATCCGTCGCTGCCGACCGTGAGGCCGTCGGCGGGGCCGAACGTCTTGTACAGCTCCCAGAGCGTGACGACGACGGCGATCCCGGCGATGCCCCATCCCGCGCGCACCGCGGCGGCGCGGGTGCGGGAGGGGCGGATGCCGGAAGCCCCCGGCATCCGCCCGTCGTCCGCCGTCTCGACGGGCGCTGCCGTACCGGGGGCGATCACCTGGTCGGTCACGGGCGTGTCACCGCTTCGCCGTCACCGGGGGAGTGAGCGCCGGGATGACGGTCTCGCCGTAGACCCGCATCGTCTCCTCCTTGTTGTCGTGCTGGAGGTAGCCGGCGAACTGGGTGACCCCCAGCGCGCGGAGTTTCTCGAGCTTGGCGATGTGCTCCTCGGCGGTGCCGAGGACGCAGAAGCGCTCCACGATCTCGTCGGGCACGAAGTCGACGTGGTCGTTGTTGCTCTTGCCGTGCGAGTTGTAGTCGTATCCGGTGCGCCCCGCGATGTAGTCGGTCAGCGCGGCGGGAACGGAGGAGTCGCCTCCGTATTTCGAGACGATGTCGGCGACGTGGTTGCCGACCATTCCTCCGAACCAGCGGCACTGCTCGATCATGTGCGCGCGCGACTCGGGGGTGTCCTCGCCGATGTACATGGGTGCGGCGACGCAGAACGCGATCTCGTCGGGGTCGCGTCCCACGTTCTCCGCCGCCGCGCGGACCGTCGCGATCATCCACTCGGCGATGTCGAGGTCGGCCAGCTGCAGGATGAAGCCGTCGCCCACCTCGCCGGTGAGCTTCAGCGCGAGGGGGCCGTAGGCCGCGACCCACACCTCGAGCTCCGACCCGCGGCTCCAGGGGAACTGCAGCGTCGCGCCGTTGTACTCCACCGCTCGGGAGTTGCCCAGCTCGCGGATGACGTGGATCGACTCGCGCAGCGCCTTCAGAGTGGTCGGGCGCCCGTTGGTGACGCGCACCGCCGAGTCGCCGCGGCCGATGCCGCAGATGGTGCGGTTGCCGTACATCTCGTTGAGCGTGGCGAAGGTGGACGCCGTGACCGTCCAGTCGCGGGTCGCCGGGTTGGTCACGAACGGGCCGACGGTCACCCGGCGGGTGGCCGCGAGGATGGCGGAGTGGATGACGTACGGCTCCTGCCAGAGCAGATGCGAGTCGAAGGTCCACACGTGGCTGAAGCCGTGCGCCTCGGCGAGCTGCGAGAGCTGCACCGTGCGGGCGGCCGGGGGATTCGTCTGCAGGACGACACCGAAGTCCATGGGGTCTCCTCTCAGATCAGGTACTGACTCAGGCCGCGCTTGACGAACCGGCCGTCGCCCGGCGCGCCGACGTAGGCGCCGTCGTCGACGACGACTTTTCCGCGGGAGATGACGGTGTCGACGTGTCCGTCGATCTCGTAGCCCTCCCACGCGGAGTGGTCCATGTTCATGTGGTGGGACCTGCCGGTGGGCGAGCCGTCCGGCCGCGTACCGAGGCCGATGGAGGTGTGCCCGGCGGGGTCGTAGACGACGATGTCGGCGTCGGCGCCGGGCGCGATGACGCCCTTCTTGCCGTACATGCCGAACATGCGCGCGGGGGTGGTGCTGGTCAGCTCCACCCACCGTTCGAGGGTGATCTGGCCCGTGACGACGCCCTGGTACATGAGGTCCATGCGGTGCTCGACCGAGCCGATGCCGTTCGGGATCGCGCGGAAGTCGCCCTGACCGAGAGTCTTCTGGTCCTTCATGCAGAAGGGGCAGTGGTCGGTCGACACCATCTGGATGTCGTTGGTGCGAAGGGCCTGCCACATGTGGTGCTGGTGGCCCTCGTGCTTCGAGCGCAGTGGGGTGGAGCACACCCACTTGGCACCCTCGAAGTCGCCCCACTCCTCGCTCGAGGCGCCGAGCTGATCTTCGAGCGAGAGATACAGGTACTGCGGGCAGGTCTCGCCGAACACGTTCTGACCGTTGTCGCGCGCCCATGCGAGCTGCTCGACGGCCTGCTTCGCGCTCACGTGCACGACGTACAGCGGGGCGCCGGTCAGGTGCGACAGCATGATCGCGCGGTGCGTGGCCTCCTCCTCCATCTGCCACGCGCGGGCGACGCCGTGGAAGTACGGCGACGTCTTGCCCTTCTCGATCAGCTGCTCGGCGAGCACGTCGATGACGGGCCCGTTCTCGGCGTGCATCATCGTCAAGAGCCCCGTGTCGGCGGCCACCTGCATCGCCCGCAGGATCTGCGCGTCGTCGGCGTAGAACACGCCCGGGTAGGCCATGAACATCTTGAAGCTCGAGATGCCCTCGTCGATGAGCCCGGGCAGGGCGGCGAGCGAATCGGCATCCACCCCTCCGACGATCTGGTGGAAGCCGTAGTCGATGGCGCAGTTGCCCGCGGCGAGTTCGTGCCAGTGGGCGAGGCCGTCCTGCACGCGCTCGCCGGTGCGCTGCACGGCGAAATCGACGATGGTCGTGGTGCCTCCCCACGCGGCGGCGCGGGTACCGGTCTCGAACGTGTCGGAGGCGCTCGTGCCGCCGAAGGGCAGCTGCATGTGGGTGTGCGCGTCGATCCCGCCGGGGATGACGTACTTGCCGGTGGCGTCGATGACGGTGTCGACGGATGCCGCGAGGTCGTGGCCGAGCAGGGTCGACCCGGGCGCCAGCACGGCGGCGATGCTCTCGCCGTCGAGGAGCACGTCGGCGGCGGTACGACCCGTCGCCGAGACGACGGTGCCGCCGGTGAGGAGGGTGGTGGCCATGTCAGGCCTCCACGATCTCGCCGTAGGTGTCGGGGCGGCGGTCGCGGTAGAACTGCCAGTCGTCGCGCATCTGTTGCACGAGGTCCATGTCGAGGTCGCGGATGAGGATCTCCTCGTGCTCGGCCGAGCCCACCGCACCGACGTGGTTGCCCCGCGGATCGATGACCTGGCTCGTGCCGTAGAAGGTGACGGCATCCTCGCCGTATTCGTTGTCTTCACGGCCGACACGGTTGGGCTGCAGCACGAAGTAGCCGTTCGCGACGGCGGCGCACGGGCCCTCGACCTCCCACAGGCGGTTCGACAGTCCGGGCTTGGTCGCGTTGGGGTTGAACACCATGTGGGCGCCGTTCAGGCCCAGCTCGCGCCACCCCTCGGGGAAGTGGCGGTCGTAGCAGATGTACATTCCCACCTTGCCGACGGCGGTGTCGAAGACGGGGTAGCCGAGGTTGCCCGGGCGGAAGTAGAACTTCTCCCAGAACTTGTCGAGGTGCGGGATGTGGTTCTTGCGGTAGCTGCCGAGCACGGTGCCGTCGGCGTCGACGAGCACGGAGGTGTTGTAGTACACCCCGGTCTGCGCCTCCTCGTAGATGGGGAGCACGCTGACCAGGCCCAGCTCCTTCGCCAGGGCGGCGAAACGCTGGACGATCGGCCCGTCGACGGGCTCTGCGAAGCGGTAGTACTTCTGGTCCTGCGTGATACCGAAGTACGGACCGTAGAACAGCTCCTGGAAGCACACGATCTCCGCTCCCCGCGCTGCCGCGTCACGGGCGAACTGCTCGTGCTTGTCGAGCATCGATTCTTTGTCACCGGTCCACGTGGTCTGCGTGATGGCCGCTCGCACCGTCGTCATGGGTCCTCCTCGATCTCTGCCCCGCGGGGAATGCGGGTGGTCGCATTCTGGCGGGGCGTTCTGTTACTGTCGCGCCTGAACATTTCTCGACGATTTCGTCGGGTGACTTCGCCGTTAATTGGAGCCGCATGCTCTCGCCCCGCGCCCTCGGATCCCGCTCCGCCGCGGGGCTGGCGGCGGAGATCGCCCGCCTGGTCACCGATGGCACGCTCATGCCGGGGGAGCGCCTGCCGACCGTGCGGCAGATGGCAGCCGACCTCGGCCTGTCCACCGGGACGATCGCCGCGGCCTGGCGTGCCCTCGCCCAGGCGGGAGTCGTCACCTCCCGCGGCCGTTCCGGCACCTTCGTGCGCTCGGAGCGGCGTGAGTGGCTGAGTCCGCGGGTGCGCGGGATGTCCACGGGCGAGGGACCGCCCGTCGCGGCTCCCAGCGGACTGGGCGGGCGGGGAGCCCAGGGCATCCGTCTCGACCTCTCGCTCGGCACGCCGGACCCCGCGATGCTGCCCTCGCTCGAGCGGGCTCTCTCGCGTGCGCGTCCGCGTGCCGACACCGGTCGGTACCACGACCTCCCGGTCCTGCCGGAGCTGCATGACGCGCTCGTGGAGGACTGGCCGGTGCGGACGGTCGAGGCGCTCACCGTCGTCGACGGGGCGCTCGACGGCATCTCCCGCACGGTCGAGCAGGTCGTGCGGTTCGGCGACCGGGTCGCGGTGGAGTCCCCCGGATTCCCCTACATCTTCGACCTGGTGGAGGCCACCGGGGGCATCGCGATGCCGCTCGAGAGCGATGCCGACGGCATCCTGCCCGTCTCCCTGGCGCGCGCCCTGGCACAGCGTCCCTCGACGCTGGTGCTGCAGACCCGGGCGCAGAACCCCACCGGGGTGTCGATGTCGGTCGAGCGGGCGAGGCGCCTCGCCGACGTGCTGCTCACCGTCCCCGGCGGCCGGGCGGTGACGGTCATCGAAGACGACCATTCCGCCCTCATCGCCACCGCCCCCGCCGTCACCCTCGCCCGGTGGATCCCCGCGCAGGTCGTGCATGTGCGCGGGTTCTCGAAGTCGCACGGTCCGGATCTGCGCATCGCCGCCCTCGGCGGACCCGCCCGCATCGTCGAGCGGATCGTGCGCCGTCGCATGCTGGGACCGGGGTGGACCTCGCGTCTGCTGCAGGCGGTGCTGCTCGAACTGCTCACCGACCCCCGCTCCATCGCCCCCGTCCGAACCGCCCGGCTCCTGTACCGCGACCGGCTCGACCGCATGGCGGCAGCCCTGCGCCGCCTCGGCATCGACGTGGGCGCACCCGACGGCATCAATCTGTGGCTGCCCGTCCGCGACGAGCGCGCCGCCGTCGTCCACCTCGCGGCGGAAGGTATCGCGGTGGCCGCGGGCGGGCCGTTCATCGCCGACGCCCTCGCGCAGCAGCGGGTACGGGTGACGGCGGGATCCGTCACCGAGAACGTGCGGCTCGTCGCCGACGCACTCGCTCGGGCGGCATCCGCTCCTCCGCTGTCCTAGGGTCGTCAACCCCCGGATTCGATGTCGGAGGCGGCTCCTAGGGTGGATGCCATGACCGTTCCTTCTGTTCAGCTCAACGACGGAAACTCCATCCCCCAGCTCGGCTACGGCGTGTTCCTCGTGCCCGCCGACGATGCCGAGCGTGCCGTGTCCGAGGCCCTTGAGGTCGGCTACCGCCACATCGACACCGCCGCGATCTACAAGAACGAAGAGGGCGTGGGCCGTGCGATCGCCGCCAGCGGCATCGCTCGCGACGACCTCTTCGTCACCACGAAGCTGTGGAACGCGCGCCACGACGGCGACGACCCGCACGCCGCGATCGACGAAAGCCTCGAGAAGCTCGGGCTCGACGCCGTCGACCTGTACCTCGTGCACTGGCCGACGCCCAAGGCCGACAACTACCTCAACGCGTGGCAGAAGCTCGTCGAGATCCGCGAGGCGGGCAAGACCCGCTCGATCGGTGTCTCGAACTTCCTCGTGCCGCACCTCGAGCGCATCGTCGCCGAGACGGGTGTGACCCCCGTGGTCAACCAGATCGAACTGCACCCCGCCCTCAGCCAGCGCGAGATCGCGGCCTGGGGCCAGGAGCACGACATGCACATCGAGTCGTGGGGCCCCCTCGGCCAGGGCAAGTACGATCTGTTCGAGCTGCCCGCGGTGAAAGATGCAGCTGAAGCGCACGGCAAGTCCCCGGCTCAGGCGGTGCTGCGTTGGCACATCCAGCACGGCTTCATCGTGTTCCCGAAGTCGGTGCGCCGCGAGCGCCTCGAAGAGAACTTCGACCTGTTCGACTTCGAGCTCACCGCCGACGAGATGGCGGCCATCGACGCCGTCGACCCGGGCGACGGTTCCGGCCGCGTCGGCTCGCACCCCGACGACGTCGAGTAACCGGAGCGCATGAACCGCCTCGCGAACGCCTCGAGTCCCTACCTGCGGGCCCACGCCGACAACCCCGTCGCGTGGTTCCCCTGGGGGGCCGAGGCGTTCGCGCTCGCGGCCGAGAGAGACGTTCCCGTGATGGTCTCGATCGGCTACAGCACCTGCCACTGGTGCCACGTGATGGCGCGGGAGTCCTTCCAAGACCCCGAGATCGCAGCGATCCTCGACGACGGCTTCGTGTCGGTCAAGGTCGACCGCGAAGAGCACCCCGACGTGGACGCCGCCTACCTCGACGCCGCGTCCGCGTTCACGCCCCACCTGGGCTGGCCGCTCACGGTGTTCGCCAGCCCCGCGGGCCGCGTCTTCTACGCCGGCACCTACTTCCCGCCCACACCGCGCCCGCCGCAGCCCTCGTTCCGGCAGGTGCTGGCCGCGGTCCGCGAGGCGTGGACCGCGCGCCGCAGCGAGGTGGATGCCACGGGATCATCGCTCCGTGACGCGCTCGCGGTTGCGGCGACCGCCCCCGCCAACGCGCCGCCGACCATCGATCAACTCGCCGCCGCCGCCCGCGCGGTGGCCGCCCGCGAGGACCGGGAGTACGCCGGCTTCGCCGCGGGCCCCGCGTTCGAGACGCCGAAGTTCCCCAACACCCCCGTGCTGCGCTTCCTGCAACACCCCGCGCTCGCTGCGACGGCCCCGGATGCCGCCGCCGTGGCATCCCACGCCTTGGCCGCCATGGTGGCATCCGACCTGCACGACGTGGTCGAGGGCGGTTTCTTCCGCTACGCCACCCGCCGGGACTGGAGCGTGCCGCACTACGAGCGCATGCTCACCGACAACGCCGGTCTCGTCGAGGTCGCGCTCGCCGCGGGCGACGACGCCGCCGCGACCGATGCCGCGCGGTTCCTGGTCGATGTGTTGCAGCTGCCGTCGGGCGGGATCGCCGCCGCGCAGGACTCCGAGTCGATCATCGACGGAGCGCGCACCGAGGGCGGCTACTACCGCACGGCCGACCGGTCCGCGCTGACGCCCCCGGCCCTGGATGCCAAGGTCGTCACCGGCTGGAACGGTCACGCCATCGCCGCGCTCGCCGCCGTCGGTGCCCGCACCGATCCGCGGTTCCTGGAGGCCGCACGCTGGGCCGCCGACGCCGTGCTCGAGAGCAACGTCGCCGACGACGGCACGCTCCGTCGCGCGTCGCTCGACGAGATCCGCTCCGCCGCCCCCGCGACGCTGGAGGATTACGGCGGACTCGCGCGGGGCCTCCTCGCCCTCGCCCGGGCGACGGGCGAGGTCGCCTACGCCGAGCGCGCGCGTGCCCTCGTCGAGCAGTGTCTCGGCGATGACGGCATCCATCCGCCCGGCGGCGGCGATCCGGTGCTCGTCGCGCAGGGCATGCAGCCGCACGGTACGCCCAGCGACGGCGCGTCGCCTTCGGGACAGTCGGTGTTCTCCGCGGCGGCACTCGACCTCTGGCGTCTGGGGGCGGGCGAGCGGTACCGCGCCGCCGCCGAGATGCTCGTGCGCGCCGCCGCCGAGGCCGCGCTGTCGACGCCCCTCGCGCACGGCGCGATCCTCGAGGTCGCGGTGGGTCTGGCGTCCGCGCCGCGCCAGGTGGTCGTGGTGGGTGAGCGGGATGCCGAGATCGCCGATGCCGCGCGTCGCGTCGTCGCCGATGTGGTCGCGGTCGTGTCGCCCGCGCAGGCTCAGGCGTTCGCCGCCGCGGGCTTCGAGTTGTTCACCGGCAAGAGCGCGCTGGCCGGCGAGGCGACGGCGTACGACTGCCGCGCGTTCACGTGCGCGCTGCCGACGACGGATCCCTCCGCGCTCGTATGAAACAGCTCCCGCGTCGGTCGGGGGACTGACGCGGCCTCGCCCCGGGGTGAAGTGCGACGTGATTTCGTGTTCCGCCTCGCGCCCCCGTCGCCCTGCGTCGCGCGCGGGGAACGGCGGCGCCGAACCGCCTTCACCCCGGTCGGGAAGGTAAGGCACCTCGGGAACCAGGTCCCTCCCTCGCCGACCATCGTGGCGGCGCGCCATGTCGACGCGTCCCCGCGTTCCGGCGAAAGAGGACCCGTTGATGACCCCGAGCACCACTTCTCCCCCGCGAGCCCTGATCACCGGTGCGACCGGTCAGGACGGCGGCCATCTGACCGAGTTGTTGCTGGCCAAAGGCTACGAGGTCTTCGGCCTGGTGCGTGGCCAGCGAAACCCGCGCCGCGAGGCCTACGCGCGGGAGTTCCCCCGTGCCACCGTCATCGAGGCCGATCTGACCGATCTGCCCTCCCTCATCCGCGCCGTCGACCGCGCACAGCCGCACGAGATCTACAACCTCGGGGCCATCAGTCACGTCGGGTACTCGTTCTCCAACCCCGCCATCACCGCCGAGGTCACGGGCAAGGGCGTGCTGAACCTCCTCGAGGCCGTGCGTCTGGCGGGTCTCGCCGGATCGGCCCGCGTCTACCAGGCATCGACCTCCGAGATGTACGGCGGTCTGGCCTACAACCGGCCCGAGACCGGGTACACCGAAGAGTCGGTCTTCCACCCGCGCAGTCCGTACGGTGTCGCCAAGCTCTTCGGTCACTGGGCAGCCAAGAACTACCGCGAGAGCTACGACATGTTCGTCTCGTGCGGCATCCTCTTCAACCACGAGGGTGAGCGCCGCGGCGTCGAGTTCGTCACGCGCAAGATCACCGACGCCGTGGCGCGCATCGCAACCGGCCAGCAGTCCCACCTCGAGCTGGGCGACCTCACGCCCCGCCGCGACTGGGGTTACGCGGGCGACTTCGTCGAGGGAATGTGGCGCATGCTGCAGCACGACACGCCCGATGACTTCGTGCTGGCGACCGGTCGGACCTCCTCGATCGAAGACTTCCTGCACCTGGCGTTCACCGCCGCGGGAATCGACGACTGGCGTCCGTACGTCGTTCAGAACCCCGCCTTCTTCCGCCCGGCCGAGGTCGACGTGCTACTCGGCGACCCGGCCAAGGCCGAGGCTGTACTCGGGTGGAGGCGTCATGTCGACCTCGCCGAGATGGCGCGTCGCATGGTGGCTCACGACCTGACCCTCGCTGCGGCGCCGCTCGCGGTCGCGGTCGCGTGAGACGGCTCGTCGTCACCGGCGTCGGCGGTTTCGTCGGCGCGCATCTCGCTCGCGAGGCGGCCGCGGCGGGGTGGTCGGTCTTCGGCATCGGGCGGTCCGACACCGCGCCGACCGGTCTCGACGCCGTGCTCGACGGCTACGCAGGGGTCGATCTGCGTGAGCGGTGGCCCGACACCGCCCCGCGCGACGCCGCCGTGGTGCACCTTGCGGGGCTGTCCGCCGTCGGCCCGTCATTCACCCGGCCGCAGGAGTATCTCTCCGGCAACAGCGCGATGGTGACGGTGCTGTGCGAGGCGGCGCTGCGCCCGGGCGGCGGCGGTCGCATCGTCGTCGTCAGTTCCGGCGCGGTGTACGACGCCTCGGCCGGTGAAGCCGATCTCGACGAATCGGCATCCCTCGGCATGTCCTCGCCGTACGCGGTCAGCAAGGTTCTCGTCGAGAACCAGGTCGCCTACTACCGGGCGCGGGGAGCGGATGCCGTGGTGGCGCGGCCGTTCAACCACTTCGGGCCCGGGCAGGGAGCGGGGTTCCTCGTGCCGGACCTCGCGCGACAGCTCGCGGACGTGCACGACGGCACGCCGCTCATCGTCGGCAATCTCGACACCCGGCGCGACTACTCCGATGTGCGCGATGTGGCGCGAGCGTACCTCTCGCTGGCGGCTGCGCCCTCCCTGTCGTACGACACGTACAACGTCGCATCCGGTGTCGCTCGGTCCGGGCGCGAGGTGCTCGCGGCGATCTGTGCGGCGCTCGACATCGACGAGCCGCCGCTGCACGTCGACCCCAGCCGCATCCGTCCCACCGATCCGATCTCGATCCGCGGCGATGCCACGCGACTTCGCGCCGAGACCGGCTGGCATCCCGCCGTCTCCTTCGAGCAGAGCATCGCGGATGCCGTCGTGGCGGAGCCGGCGACGACTGCGCGGCGCCGGGTGGGCTTCGTCCTGCAGTGACGGTTCGTCTCCGCCCGACGGTGGTTTCACCGAGAAACGGCATCCGCGCGAAGAAACGTCATGACGAGGCGTTTCTTCCCGCGGATCGCGTTTCTCGCAAGCCTCGCGCCGCTCTCCCCGCGCATCGCGTTTCTCAGCAAGCCACGCCGCTCCCGCGCATCACATGAGACCAGCCCCGCGCACCCGTCAATCCAGCAGATGCCGCAAGAACCGCTCCGGCGCATCCAGGAAGTTCCGGTGCAATCGCACCACCTCGAGGTCTCCCCACGCGCTCTCGCGAATGCCCCATTCGCCCAGCTCGAGGATCGTCGCCCCGGGCAGCGCCGCCAGCACGGGGGAGTGGGTGGCGCAGATCACCTGCGTGCCGCGTGAGCGCATGCGGTCGAGGGATGCCAACCAGCGCAGGGTCGATGAGAACGACAGCGCTGCCTCGGGCTCGTCGAGGCAGGCGAGTCCCGCGACGTAGCGCGGGTGATCGAGCGCTTCGTCGAGCAGGGCGTTGAACGACTCGCCGTGGCTCATCGGATGAAGGCTCGGCGGCGCGTCGGGCAGGTCGTCCCGCCACGAGTAGTAGCCGTGCATGGTCTCGGCGCGCAGGAAGAATCCCCACCGCGGGGCGCGGGGGCTGCGCTCGACGCGGAGCCACTCGCTCAGCGGACTCTCCGTGCGGCGGGTCTCGCCTCCGCCATTGGTCGACCCGCCCTCGGCGGGCAGACCGTACGCCTCGGCTATGCCCTCGATGAGCGTCGACTTGCCCGAGCCGTTCTCGCCGACGAGAAAGGTCACGCCCGCGCCGAACTCCCAGCCGTCGGCCTGCGCGACCTCGAGGAACTGTGCGACGGCGGGGATGTCGGCAGGCCACGCGCGGGGGTCGATCGCGGCGTCGCCGAACACCCTGACGCGCTGGATCGGCCGCGGGTCGTGCAGCCAGCCGTCGCCGCGTGACACGTCAGATCCAGCTGGGCAGCCAGTTGTGCAGCCGCCAGAACTCGTATGAGACGTCGAGGCCCGCCCACACCGGGTACCAGAACGCCGATATCCCGACGCAGACGATCAAGAACACCACCGCGATCACCTGTGCGTGGGCACGGGAGAGCCGCCACACGCCCCGGGTGGCGTCCTGCAGGGCGAAGGCGAGGGCGAGGACGAGGAAGGGCACCATCGCCACCGTGTAGAACTGGAAGATCGTGCGCTCGGGGTACAGCAGCCACGGAAGATAGGTGGCGCCCAGGCCCGTCAGCACGAGCGCGTGGCGCCAGTCTCGAACCATCACGAAGCGCACGAGCAGATACACGGATGCCGCGATGCCCGCCCACCAGATCAGCGGGTTCGCGTTGCTCGAGATCGCCTCGGTGCAGCCGTTCGCCAGACCGCAGCCGTTGACGCCGAAGTCGTCCTGATGCCAGTACATCGAGGTGGGACGGATCAGGAACGGCCATTGCCACGCGGGGCTGGCGTAGCTGTGCGGGGTCACGAGCCCGACGTGGAAGCCGTACATCGACTGGTGGTACGCCCACAGGTTCTGCAGCGGCACGGGCAGGAAGGTCAGGAGCCCCGTGCCCAACGGCTCGCTGCTGCGCATGTAGCCGCCGGTGGTGAACAGCCAACCCGACCAGCTCGTCAGATACACCACGAACGACACCGGCACGATGAGCACGAACGAGATCAGGCCCTGGCGCACGGCATCCATCGGCCACTGCACGATCCCGACGCGGCGGCGCGCGAGCGCATCGGTGACGACGACGTAGATGCCGATCGCGGCGATCAGGTAAAGCCCCGACCACTTCACGGCGGTGGCGGCACCGGCGGCGGCGCCCGCCGCGAGCAGCCACGGGCGGTCCCACAGCAAGGGGCCCCAATTGTGGGTGGTCCCGGGGAGTTCGTCCATGGCGGCATCGAGGCGGTCGCCGGTGCGTCTGTGATCGAGCGCGACGAACCAGAACGCGAGCACGATGAAGAACGTCAGGAACACGTCGAGCAGCGAGGTGCGGCTGAGCACGATGCTCAGGCCGTCGACCGCGATGAGACCGGATGCCACGGTGGCGAACGGGATCGAGCGGGTGAGGTTGTGCGCGAGCAGGTAGACCAGCAGCACGGTCGCCGTGCCGAAGACCACGGCCGACAGTCGCCAGCCCGTCGCCGAGTCGGGACCGAGCAGCGCCATGCCGGCGCCGATGAGGATGCGTCCGAGCGGGGGATGCACCACGTAACTGCCCACGCCGGTGAAGATGTCGGTGTCGCCGGCGACGAAGCTCGGATCGGCGTTCTCGGGCCACGCCGACGGGTAGCCGAGCACCCACTGGCTCCACGAGTCCTTCACGTAGTACGTCTCGTCGAACACGAGCGCGTGCGGCGTGCCGACATCGAACAGGCGCAGCACCCCGGCGACGATCGTGACGAGCGCGGGCGCCAGCCAGCGCCACACTCGGAGACCCCGGGGGTCGCCCAGCAGCACGTCGCGCCATCGATCGAGGCGCGTGCGCTCCACCTCGGGACGCAGAGAGGGGACAGCGGTGCTCACGCGCCCCAGCATAAGGTGGGGCGGTGATCATCCTCGCGGCGACGCCGATCGGCAACCTCGGTGACGCCTCGAAGCGTCTGGTCGAGGCGCTCGAGAACGCCCGTGTGGTCGCCGCCGAAGACACCCGCACCACCCAGCGCCTGTTGGCGGGCCTCGGCGTCGAGAACCGCCCGCGGCTGATCGCCCTGCACGATCACAACGAGAAGGAGCGCGCCGCCGAACTCGTCGAGCTGGCGCGCCACGACGACCTGCTCGTGCTCAGCGACGCGGGCATGCCCACCGTCAGCGACCCCGGTTTCGGCCTCGTCGCCGCGGCCGCCGCGGCGGGTGTCACCGTCACGGTCCTCCCCGGGCCCAGCGCCGTGGTCACCGCGCTCGCCGTCGCGGGTCTTCCCACCGACCGCTTCGCCTTCGAGGGTTTCCCGCGGCGCAAGCCCGGAGAGCGTCGCCGGGCGTTCGCGCAGTTGGCGTCCGAGGAGCGCACCCTGGTCTTCTTCGAGTCGCCGTCGCGGTTGGCATCCACCCTCGACGATCTCGCCACGGCGTTCGGCGCCGATCGCCCCGCGGCCGTCTGCCGAGAGCTGACCAAGCTCTACGAGGAGGTCAAGCGGGGCACCCTCGCGGAGCTCGCCGCGTGGGCCGCCGACGGCGTGCGGGGGGAGATCGCGATCGTCGTGGGCGGAGCCGAGGCCCGAGAGGTGGCGTTCCCGGATGCCGTCACCCAGGTGCTCGAGCTCGTGCGCGGCGGGACGCGACTCAAAGAGGCGGCCGCCGAGGTGGCGTCGCAGACCGGTCATTCTTCGCGTGAGCTGTATCAGGCGGGGCTCGCCGTCAAGCGCTGAGGTCCGGCGTCCACGCGCGCCGCGCGTGAGGGGTCAGAGAGTGTCGCCGAGTATCGGGCGGGGCGCCAAGAGATGACCCCTCACGAGCTGACTCGCGCGAACCGGACGACGGCACGGTCAGGGCGTCACACGGTCGGCCGTGTCGGTGCCCCCTGCGTAGAATCTCCAAGTGACTTCCGGCCGATCCTTCTACATCACGACGCCGATCTACTACCCCAGCGATCTGCCCCACATCGGGCACGGGTACACGACCGTCGCCGTCGACACGCTCGCCCGCTGGCACCGCCAGGCGGGAGACGACACGTGGATGCTCACCGGCACCGACGAGCACGGCCAGAAGATGCTGCGCGCCGCCGCCGCCAACAACGTCACGCCGCAGGAATGGGTCGACAAGCTCGTCACCGAGTCGTGGTTCCCGCTGCTCGAGACGCTCGATGTCGCCAACGACGACTTCATCCGCACGACGCAGCCGCGTCACGAGGAGCGCGTGCAGCAGTTCGTGCAGGCGCTGTTCGACCGCGGCTACATCTACGCGGGCGAGTACGAGGCGCTGTACTGCGTCGGCTGCGAGGAGTTCAAGCCCGAGGCCGAGATCGTCGACGGCACCGGCCCCTTCGAGGGCCTCAAGGTCTGCGCGATCCACTCGAAACCCCTCGAACTCCTGCAGGAGAAGAACTACTTCTTCAAGCTCAGCGAGTTCCAAGACCGTCTGCTCGAGCTCTATAAGACCGAGCCCGATTTCGTGCGTCCCGAGTCGGCGCGCAACGAGGTCGTCTCGTTCGTGCGGAGCGGTCTGAAAGACCTCTCGATCTCGCGGTCGGCGTTCGACTGGGGCATCACGGTGCCGTGGGACTCCTCGCACGTCATCTACGTGTGGGTCGACGCGCTGCTCAACTACGCCACCGCCGTCGGCTACGGCAACGATCCCGAGCAGTTCGCCCGCCGCTGGCCGGCGTTCCACGTGGTCGGCAAAGACATCCTGCGCTTCCACGCCGTCATCTGGCCGGCCATGCTCATGGCGGCCGGCCTCGACGTGCCCCGCGGCGTCTTCGCGCACGGGTGGCTGCTCGTCGGCGGCGAGAAGATGTCGAAGTCGAAGCTCACCGGCATCGCGCCCACCGAGATCACCGACGTCTTCGGTTCCGACGCGTACCGTTTCTACTTCCTCTCCGCCATCGCCTTCGGGCAGGACGGGTCCTTCTCGTGGGAGGACCTGTCGGCCCGCTATCAGGCCGAGCTCGCCAACGGGTTCGGCAACCTGGCGTCGCGCAGCGTCGCGATGATCGAGAAGTACTTCGAGGGGGTCGTGCCGTCCGCCGGCGCCTACGCCGAGGGCGACCTGGCGATCCAGGGGATCGTGGCGGATGCCGCGGCGGCCGCCGACGCCGCCGTGGAGCGCTTCCGTATCGACGAGGCCATCGCCGCCATCTGGACCATCGTCGACGCCCTCAACGGCTACATCACCGAGAACGAGCCGTGGGCCCTCGCGAAAGACGAGGCGAAGCGCGAGCGCCTCGGCACCGTGCTCTACACCGCGGCCGAGGGCCTGCGCGCCCTCGCCGTGCTGCTGTCGCCGGTCATGCCGAGCTCGACCGAGAAGCTGTGGAGCGCCCTCGGCGCGGCGGAAGGCCTCGGGCGTCTCGTCGACCAGCCTCTCCGCGAGGCCGGGGCGTGGGGCGTGCTGCGTCCCGGGGCGAAGGTCACGGTGCTCACGCCGCTGTTCCCGCGCGTCGAGCAGGCGTGACGACCGTGACACCGGAGCCGGCGACGCCGTCCGGCGCGGCCGCCTCTGAGAAGCCGGCTCCCGGCGCGGCGGCGCAGGCGCCTGCGGAGCCCGCCGGAGGGTCCGCCGCCGAGCCCGACCCGACCACGGGGCCCGCCGCCGGTTCCACCCCCGTCGAGCGCCCCCGCGGCACGATCGAGGCGGGCGATCCCAGCCAATACTTGCGGGAGCGCAGCGCCGACGGCCGGCGCGACGTCAGCTATCCGCCCGCGCCGGATCCCCTCGGCATCCCCGTCTACGACAACCACACCCACCTCGAGATCGAAGACGGCGACACCGGCCTCTCCCTCGACGAGCAGCTCGAACGTGCTCTGGCCGTCGGCGTGCACGGTGTCGTGCAGGCCGGCGGCGACGTCGACTCCTCGCGCTGGTCGGCGTGGGCCGCGCGCTCGCACCCGCGCGTGCTCGCCGCCGTCGCGATCCACCCCAACGAAGCTCCCGAATACGAGCGGGCGGGCGAGCTGGACGCCGCGATCGCCGTGATCGACGAACTCGCCGCCGAGCCGCGCGTGCGGGCGATCGGCGAGACGGGCCTGGACTTCTTCCGCACGGAGGCCGATGGCATCCCGGCGCAGATCCGCTCCTTCGAGGCGCACATCGCGCTGGCGAAGAAGCACGGGATCGCCATGCAGATCCACGACCGCGACGCGCACGACGCGGTGCTCGAGACCCTCGAGCGCGTCGGCGCCCCCGACAAGACCGTGTTCCACTGCTTCTCGGGCGACGCCGACATGGCCCGCATCGCCGCCGACCGGGGCTACTACCTGTCCTTCGCCGGCAACGTCACGTTCAAGAACGCGCAGAATCTGCGCGACGCCCTCGCCGTGACGCCGCTCGATCGGATCCTCGTCGAGACCGACGCACCGTTTCTGACGCCGGCACCGTACCGAGGCCGCCCGAACGCGCCGTACCTGATCCCGGTCACGCTGCGCTTCCTCGCGGCGGAGCGGGGCATCGACGCCGACGAACTCAGCGCCCAGGTCGCCGCGAACACCGTCGAGGTGTACGGGGAGTTCTGACCCTCGGTTCGCGCACGTGTGCGGCGGGTCCATCTTCGTGGCCGTGAGAGCCGTCGGGCGGGTTTCGACGCCCAGCACGCCCGTGCTCTGCTCGCGTGATGTGCGCATCCTCCGTCGATCTGCTCCGGATGCGACCGAGGTCGTGCGAATCGGGGAGCTTGTGCGCGCGGCAGGCACCGCGCCGCACCGGTGCAGGTGGCCGGCATCCCGCGATGCCGGCCTTCGCCGCGACTCAGGCCTTCGTTTTGCGCTTGTCGACGAACAGCGTCTCGGCCTGCTCGAGCTCCATGCCCTTGGTCTCGGGGATGCGGAAGGCGACGTAGAAGAACGACAGCGCCGCGAAGAGCGCGTACATGCCGTAGGTGAGCGGGAGCGACCAGCTCGACATCGCGGGGAACGACACCGTGATGGCGAAGTTGGCGATCCACTGCGCCCCGGCGGCGACGCCGAGGGCGCGACCGCGGATGCGGCTCGGGAAGATCTCGCCGAGAAGCACCCACACCAGGGGTCCCCACGAAGCGCCGAAGCCGACGACGAACAGGTTCGCGGCGACGAGCGCCACCGTGCCCCACGGGGCCGGGAGCGACACGTCGTCGCCGCTGCCCTGGGCGAAGGTGAACGCCAGGGCCATCGCGCCCAGCGACACGGTCATGAGCACCGAACCGGTCAGGAGGATGGGTTTGCGACCCACCCGGTCGACGAGGAAGATCGCCACCAGGGTCACCAGCACGTTGGTGACCGAGGTGATCACCGAGATGAGCAGCGAGTCGCTCTCCTGGAACCCGACCGCTTTCCAGAGGGTCGTGGAGTAGTAGAAGATCACGTTGATGCCGACGAACTGCTGGAACGCCGACAGGATGATGCCGATCCAGACGATGCGCTGGAGGCCCAGCACCGGTCCGCGCAGTGAGACGTTCGCGTTCTTGCGGTCGGTCTCGATCGCCTGCGTGAGGTCCTTCATCGTCTTCTCGAGATCCGCGGGCGGGACGAGCCGGGCGAAGATCGAGCGGGCCTCGTCGACCCGGCCCTTGGCCAGCAGGAACCGCGGGGACTCGGGAACGGTGAACGACAGGATGCCGTAGACCGCCGCCGGCACGACGCCGACGAGGAACATCCACCGCCACGCCTCCATCCCGAGCCACAGCTCGTTGGCCGCGCCACCCGCACTGTTCGCGAGCACCGCGTCGGAGAGCAGAGCTCCGAAGATGCCGAGCGTGATCGCGAGCTGCTGCAGCGATGCGAGCGAACCGCGGATCTGACGGGGCGCGACCTCGGCGATGTAGGCGGGGGCGACGACCGAGGCGATGCCGATGCCGAGACCGCTCATGACGCGCCAGAGGATGAGGTCGGGGACGCTGAAGGTGAGGGCTGCGCCGATCGACGAGACGAAGAACAGCACGGCGCCCAGCAGCATGACCTTGAGACGGCCCCAGCGATCCGACAGCGCCCCGGCGACCACGGCGCCGACGGCGCAGCCGAGGAGCGCGACGGCGACGACGAAGCCGGTGAGCACCTGGCTGAGCTCGAAGTTGCTCTCGACGGCGTCCACCGCACCGTTGATGACGGAGGAGTCGAACCCGAAGAGGAACCCTCCCACGGCGGCGGCCAGGGAGAGCCCGACGGCTCGTCGCCCGTACGGGCTTCGGAGAGTGAAGGCGTTGGAGGGGATCGACTGCGTCTGACTCACCCGCCTACGCTACTCCCGGCTCTCGCGCCGGAGGGGTTCTGGCGGCGCCCTGACTACAGTGGAACAATGCCCGTTTCCCTGCTCGGTGCCGCCGAGATCCGTCGGCTCGCCGCCGACCTCGACGTCACCCCGACCAAGAAGCTCGGGCAGAATTTCGTCGTCGACGCCAACACGGTGCGCAAGATCGTGCACGCCGCGCGCGTCACGGCATCCGATCGTGTCGTCGAGATCGGGCCGGGACTCGGCTCGCTCACCCTGGCCATCCTCGAGACCGGCGCCTCGGTCGTCGCCGTCGAGATCGACCACCGCCTGGCGGAGCGTCTGCCCGTGACCGCGGCGGCGCATGACGTGCCCGCCGAGCGCCTCACGGTGATCGACGCCGACGCCCTGCGCGTCGACGATCTGCCGGGCGAGCCGAGCGTGCTGGTGGCCAACCTGCCGTACAACGTCTCGGTGCCCGTGCTGCTGCACTTCCTCGAGACCTTCCCCTACCTGCAGCGCGGTGTCGTCATGGTGCAGGCAGAGGTGGGGGAGCGGCTCGCCGCCCCGCCCGGCTCGAAGATCTACGGGGCCCCGAGCGTCAAAGCCGCGTGGTACGGCTCGTGGCGTCTGGCGGGCACGGTATCGCGGCAGGTGTTCTGGCCGGTCCCGAACGTCGACAGCGTGCTGGTCGGCTTCGATCGGGATGCCGAGCCCCGCGGCACCGAGGAGCACCGTCGCCGCACGTTCCAGATCGTGGATGCCGCGTTCCAGCAGCGCCGCAAGATGCTGCGGCAGGCCCTCGCGGGCGTGCTGGGCGGCACGTCGGCCCAGGCGTCGGCGACGCTTGAGCAGGCGGGCGTCGACCCGACGCTGCGCGGTGAGCAGTTGACGGTCGACGACTACGCCCGCATCGCCGCCCTCTGACGCGCCGCCCGGCGCCAAGGCTCGATTCGTTCTCCTCGCACCGGCGGGGCGTCGGGCGACATGCCGTGCGGCACCGAGTCTTTCGCGGCGTGCGGGGTCTGGCATCCACCGTCGTATCCCGGATGCCGCGCGCGGGGCGGAAAGGGCGACGGGCACAGCCGCGTCAAAGTGAATTCCCGACGTGTTCATCACGCGTTCGCGAAACATGTCTGTAACATTTCGAGGCACCGGGAGCATCACGCCGGTGACGAGGCCGCACCCGACGGCCCGAGAGGAACTCGAGATGCGCTACTCCGAATACCCCCGTGCCGAACGCGTGCTGCTGCACCTGAGCGACACCCACCTGCGTGCCGGCGGCACACCGCTGTACGACAGCGTCGACTCCGAGGCCTACCTCGCCCGCGCGGTGGCGGCCATCGACGAGTCGGGCATCCGACCGCACGCCCTGGTGTTCACGGGCGACCTGGCCGATTTCGGAGAGGCCGACGCGTACGATCGCGTGCGCGCGCTGGTCGAGCCGCTCGCCGAGCGGCTCGGGACCCGCGTCGTCTGGGTCATGGGCAACCACGACGACCGCACCGCCTTCCGCGCGAGCCTGCTTCCCGGCGACGGCGCCGAGCCGACCGCGCCGGTCGACCGCGTCGACGAGTTCGACGGCCTTCGCATCGTCACCCTCGACACCTCGGTGCCGGGCGCTCACCACGGCGAGGTCAGCGCCGAGCAGCTGACCTGGCTCGCCGACGTGCTCGCCACCCCCGCTCCTCTCGGTACGATCCTCGCGATGCACCACCCGCCGGTGCCGAGCGTCCTCGATCTGGCCGCCTCTGTCGAACTGCGCGACCAGCGCAGTCTCGCCGCCGTTCTGCGCGGCAGCGACGTCCGCGCGATCCTCGCCGGTCACCTGCACTACTCGACGTTCGCGACGTTCGCCGGCATTCCCGTGTCGGTGGCATCCGCCACCTGCTACACGCAGGACCTCATGGTCCCGGTGGGTGGAACACGCCCGCAGGACGCGGCTCAGGGCTTCAACATCGTCCACGTCTACGACGAGACCGTCGTGCACTCGGTCGTCCCCCTCGGAGCAGCCGAGGCGTTGCAGTACGTGGATGCCGCCGAGTCGCAGCGGCGCCTGCGCGAAGCCGGGCTCATGGTCCCGGCCACGCGCGAGCTCAGTGGACCGGTGTCGCCGCCGACGACGCCGCTGCCGATCCTGCGCTGACCGCCGGCTTCTCCCAGGGGGCCGCGACCGGGAAGTACCGTTCGAGGCACGCTCGAAGCGCCGGAACGCGGACTTCTTCCGGGATCTCCGGCACGCTGCCGTCGTTGAGGCAGAACATGTCGGTGTCGCGCCGTGTGACGAGTCGCTCCATCGTGCGCAGTGAGTCGAGCTGGGTGGTCTGCACGTAGCGGGTCCGGGGCTCGGTCGTCACGATCGCGCGGCCGGTCGCCAACGCGTAGTAGTGGTACAGGCTGTTCGTGACCGAGATGTCGGTCGCCGAACGGAAGCGGCTCGCGGCGGTGCGGGCGTAGTCGTCGGCGAACTCCTGCTCCAGCTCGGCCGCGACCGAGCGGCGCAACGGGGTCGCGCAGTGTTCGAGGTCGAGCGTGATGACCCGTCCGAAGCGTTCTTTGAGCAGTGCGCGGTTCACGCGCAGGCCGTTGTCGTGTCCCGACCGGTCGACGTGAGAGGGACCGCTGCCGATGCGCACCCCGCTCTCGACGAACCGGCTCACGCCCCCGCCGCTGAAGAACAGCTCGGGGGTCACGGGGCGCCCGAAGAACATGTCGTCGTTGCTGTACAGGAAGTGCTCGGCCAGGCCCGGGATGCGGTGCAGCTGGGCCTCGACCGCGTGGGAGTTGTGCGTGGGGAGCACCGAGGGATCGGCGAAGAACTCCTCGCTGCGCACGATCGTCACCTTGGGGTGATCGGCGAGCCATTCCGGCGTGGGGGAGTCGGTGGCGATGAAGATGCGCCGCACCCAGGGGGCGTACATGTGCACGCTGCGGAGCGCATAACGCAGCTCGTCGACCTGGCGGTATCGGGCGGCGTTGTCGTCGCCGTCGCCGACGACGTACCCCTTCATCCGGGCGGCGCGCTGCCGCTGGAACTCGCTGGACGACCCGTCGACCCACGAGAAGACCATGTCGACATCGGCGGTGAACTCGTTCGGGTGCGGATCGAACATGCCCGAGATCGTCGCCCACCGGCGCCCGTAGCGCTCCACCTCGACGAGGTCGAGATCGGCCGCCGCGAAGCGGCGGCGGCTCAAGGCGCTCGGACGGGGCGCTTCGATGGTCTTCTCGCCGAAGCGCCAGAGCTCGAGGCGGGGGGCGAGCGACGCGCCGTAGCGGTACGAGCCCTCCGTCGAGGTACGCGGGCGGAAGACGGCGTACGCCTGTACGGATCCGGCGGAGGGGTGCACGCTGTGCGCGGGCACGGGGTCCTCGCCGCGGGCCTTCATGTAGACCGGGCCGAGTTCGGGGTCGCGCAGTGCCTCGATCGCGGCCTCGGCGTCGGCGGTGTCGACGACGAGCTTGGGGCGACGGTTCGCGTCGCGCACCAGCAGGACGCGGACGCCCGCGCCCTCGATCGCGGCGGCGGCGATCAGCAGGTCTTCCCGTTCGGCGATCGCCGGGGTCGCGGTGTCGTCGACCATATGCAGGATGCCGTCGTGCATCCGGATGTCCGAGCGGGACAGCAGCGCGCGCCAGGGATCGGCGTCGATCGACAGGGGGACCATCGGGCGCATGCTGCCTCCTCGGGGGTAGGGGACGGTATCCGGTCACCGTACGGTTCCGGGGTTTCGGAGACGTTTCGGCAGCGGCGGCGAACGTCGGGGAGCGGAGCGCTACTGTCGAAGAGTGACTCAGATCGCTCGCTCCGGACCGGACCTGCCCGTACCGACTGGGGAGCGGCGGGAGGCGTCGGACCGAAGCATCAGTCTCGCACACGCGGGCAGCGGCGGGCGAGCGGGGGCAGGAGAACGGCGATGACGACGCACACCCCCGCATCCGTGCGCGTACGCGCGCCCGGCAAGATCAACGTCTTCCTCGAGGTCGGCGACGTGCAGGACGACGGCTATCACGAGCTGGCGACCGCGTTCCAGGCGGTGTCCCTCTACGAAGAGATGACCGCGACGCCCGCCGACGACATCTCGCTCGAGGTGTCGTCGCGCGGCCCCGTCGACATCGACGGTGTCCCCACCGACGACCGCAACCTCGCCATCCGTGCGGCCCGGTTGCTGGCGCAGACCGCGGGAGTGGACCGCGGCGCTCACCTGTTGATCCGCAAGGCCGTGCCGGTGGCCGGCGGAATGGGCGGTGGGTCCGCGGACGCGGCCGCCGCGCTGGTCGCGTGCGACGCGCTGTGGGGGCTGGGGATGCCGATGAGCGAGCTCTCCCGAATGGCCGCGCGCCTCGGCGCCGACGTGCCGTTCGCGTTGATGGGGGGCACGGCGGTGGGCACCGGTCGCGGCGACGAGCTGAGTCCGGCCCTGGCTCGCGGCCGGTTCGACTGGGTACTCGTGCCCAACGACGTCGGCATGTCGACGCCGGTCGTCTACGGCGAGCTCGACGCGCACCGTGAGCGCCACGCGGTCGACATCGGCCCCGCCCCGCGTGTGCCCGCCGTCGACCCCGACGTGCTGCACGCGCTCCGGCAGGGCGACGCGAAGATGCTCGCGGCGACTCTGCGCAACGACCTGCAGGCCGCGGCGCTGCACCTGCGTCCGGATCTGGCGCGCGTGCTCGAACGCGGTGAGAGCTCGGGGGCCCTCGCCGGCCTCGTCTCGGGTTCGGGTCCCACACTCGCCTTCCTCGCCACGGACGAGGCGTCCGCGATCGACCTGCAGGTGACGCTCAGCGCCGCCGGCCTCGTCGCGCTGCACGTGCACGGTCCCGTCCCCGGGGCCCGCGTCGTCTGACGCCGACGGTCTGGCACCTTCGACGGTCTCGGAGATCTCTCTCGATGCGGAGGTGGCTGAGTCGGCCGATGCCCCCGGGAGCGACGACGCACCCCGCCGACGCGGGGGTGGCTGAGCCTCCGGGCGGGGGAAACCGCCGCACCATAACCCAGGTGGACATACGGGGCAATGTTCAGATGGTGCGATCGGTAGCTCGCTACCCTCGTCCGAGGTGGTCCGCCGCCGCTGGGTGCCGTGCCCGCGGGGCGCCACGAAGGGGGTATCCCATGAAGGCAGTGCTCGACGGCGTCGTGATCGCCGAAGCCGACCGTGACGACCTGGCCTCGATCGAGGGCAATTGGTACTTCCCGCCGCAGGCCGTCCGCGACGGTGCACTGCAGCAGAGCCCCACGCCGTACACCTGCCCCTGGAAGGGTGCCGCGCAGTACTGGAACATCTCGCTCGACGGTGCCGAGCTCACCGACGGCGCGTGGTCATACCCCGACCTCCGCCCGGGCGCGGTCGATCGCGTCGGCAAGGACTTCGCCGGCTACGTCGCCTTCGACCGCAAGGTCGTGGTCTCCGACTGAGGTCGGTCGAACCCATGATCGAATTCTCGGCCGTCTCAAAGGTCTTCCCCGACGGCACCCGCGCCGTCGACGATTTCCACCTGGTGATCCCCTCGCGCAAGACGACGGTGTTCGTCGGGTCCTCCGGATGCGGGAAGACCACTCTGCTGCGGATGATCAACCGCATGGTTGAGCCGTCGTCGGGCTCGATCGAGATCGACGGCGACGACATCGGCAGCAAGCCCGCGGTGCAGCTGCGACGGAGCGTCGGCTACGTCATGCAGAATTCGGGACTGCTTCCCCACTTCACCGTCGCCGACAACATCGCCACCGTGCCGGTGCTGCAGGGCCAGAACCGCAAGGCCGCGCGGACGCGCGCCCTCGAGCTGATGAAGACCGTCGGGCTCGACGCCGCGATGGCCGACCGCTACCCCAGCCAACTCTCGGGCGGGCAGCAGCAGCGCGTGGGCGTCGCGCGCGGCCTGGCCGCCGATCCCAACATCCTGTTGATGGACGAGCCGTTCGGCGCCGTCGACCCGATCGTCCGCGATGAACTCCAGCAAGAGCTCATCCGCCTGCAGAGCGACATCGGCAAGACCATCGTCTTCGTCACGCACGACATCGACGAAGCTTTCCTGCTGGGCGACCAGGTCGTCATCCTCGAAAAGGGTGCCAAGATCGCCCAGGTCGGCACCCCGAGCGAGATCGTCGAGAACCCGGCATCCGACTTCGTGGCGAGCTTCATCGGCGCAGTGAAGGGCAAGCGCGCGCTGCACCTCAAGCAGACGCCGACCGGGACGGTCGTGGTGGATGCCGAAGGGCGCACGCAGGGTGCCCTGAGAGACGAGCCGCTGTCGTGACCTGGCTGTGGGGAAACTTCCCCCTCGTGCTGGATCTCACGCTCAACCACATCCGGTTGAGCATCATCCCCATCGTGCTCGGGTTCGTGATCGCCGTGCCGCTGGGACGTCTGACCCTGACCAGCCGCTTCGCTCGCGGCACGATCATCACTTCGATGAGCCTGCTGTACACGATTCCTTCGCTGCCACTGTTCGTGATCCTGCCCGCCATCATCGGCACGCGCGTCCTGAGCGATACGAACCTCATCGTCGCCCTCACGATCTACGCCGTCGCCATCATGGTGCGCGCGACCTCCGACGCGTTCTTCTCGGTCTCGGCCGACACCAAACAGGCTGCCACGGCGATGGGCTTCTCCGCTTGGCGCCGGTTCTGGCGCGTGGAGTTCCCGCTCGCGGGACCCGTCATGCTCGCGGGACTCCGCGTGGTGTCGGTGTCGACGATCGCCCTGGTCTCGGTCGGCGTGCTCATCGGATCCGAGAACCTCGGCTACCTCTTCACCAACGGCAAGCAGCGCAACAACCTCGAAGAAGTGGGCGTGGGCATCATCGCCACGCTCCTCATCGCCCTCCTGTTCGATCTCATCCTGGTCGCCCTCGGACGTATCCTCATGCCGTGGGTCCGGGTCGACCGGGGCGCGCGCCGACGCGCCAAGCGCGACGTCGCCCTCACCCACCTCGCATCGGGGGGCACCGCGCCCATCGAAGCGGGCAGCAACGTCTTCCCGGGGGGCCGCGGGTGAACCTCTTCCTCGACGCGATCGCGTGGATCCTCTCGCCTCAGAACTGGCAGCCGGGGGGAGTCTCGCCGCTGCCCATTCAGGACCGCATCTTCGAGCACCTGCTGTACACGGCCCTCGCGGTCGTGATCGCCGCGCTCATCGCGCTGCCGTTGGGGTTCTACATCGGGCACACCGGAAAGGGCCGTCAGTTCGTCATCGGGTTCACCGGCGCCATGCGCGCCCTGCCCACCCTCGGCGTGCTGTTCTTCCTCACCATGGTGCTCGGTTCGGTCGTGACGGGGTCGTCCGGCATCTTCTGGGGCACGATCGTCGCCCTCGTCATCCTCGCGATCCCCTCGATCCTCGCGGGGGCGTACGCGGGTCTCGAGTCTGTCTCGCGGCCCGTCATCGACGCCGCGCGGGCGGTCGGCATGACCGAGATGCAGATCCTGACGCGGGTCGAGATCCCCCTCGCCCTCCCGCTGATCATCGGCGGGCTCCGCGCCGGCACCCTGCAGGTGATCGCCACCGCGGTGATCGCCTCCTATGCCGGACTCGGCGGTTTCGGCCGCATCATCAGCAGCGGAATCGGTCTCAACGACTACGACCGCATCCTGGGCGGCGCCATCCTCGTGACGGTCTTCGCCCTCGTCGTCGACGCGCTGTTCGCGCTCGTCCAACGCTTCACCCGCGTCCCCGGAGCCGGCACCGGCCGCGCAGGTAACAAAGTCCGGCGAGGGGCGTCCCGTCCCGAGTCGGTGGTGGAAACACCAACCCACGAGAGGAATGTCACAGCATGAGCATTTTCAGTAAAGGCCGGGTCGCCGCGGGCGTCATCGCGGTCGGGGCCGTCGTGGCCCTGGCAGGGTGTTCGCAGGCGGATCCCACCGCTCCCGACACCGGTAATGCCGGTGGCGGAGACTCCAGCCAGATCACCGTCGGGTCGTTCGCGTTCCCCGAGAGCGAGATCCTCGGCGAGATCTACGCCCAGGCACTCGAGGCCAGGGGCTTCGACGTCCAGACCAAGTTCAACATCGGCCCCCGTCAGCAGACGATCCCGGCCCTGCAGGACGGCTCGATCAACCTGATCCCGGAGTACAACGGCAACCTGCTGGCGTACTACGACACCGAGTTCACCCAGCGCACGACCGAAGACGTCGACGCGGCGCTCACCGACGCGGTGGCGGCGGACGACCTCGTCGTGTACTCGTCGGCCGAGGCCGAAGACAAGGACGCCTACGTCGTCACCCAGGCGTACGCGGAGGCGAACGGCCTGACCTCCATCGCCGACCTGGCGAAGGTGCAGCCGTTCAGCCTCGGCGCCAACCCGCAGTTCGCGGAGCTGGGTTACGGCATCCCGGGTCTGGCGTCGGTGTACGGCGTCAGCGACGTGACCTTCGTTCCCTACGAGGACTTCGGCGGTCCCGACACCGTGCGCGCGCTCGTCGACAACACGGTGCAGGTGGCCGACATCTACACGACCTCGCCCGCGCTCGTGGCCGAGAACCTTCTCGTGCTCGAAGACCCCGAGAACCTCATCGCGGCCCAGAACGTGCTCCCGCTGCTCAGCGCGTCCATCGACACGCCGGAGCTGAAGGAGGCGCTCGACGCCGTCTCGGCCAAGCTGACCACCGACGACCTGATCGCCCTGCGCGACCGCGTCGAGGGCAGCGAGCAGGCATCGGCGTCCACCGCCGCCGCCGACTGGCTGAAGGAGGCGGGCCTGGTCTGACCAGCCCGTCCCTACGCGGGGTCGTCCGGTTCACCGGGCGGCCCCGCGTCGTTTTCGCCGGGCGGGTCGTCCCGCGCGCCGGACAGCCCCGCCGTGTCATCGGCCGGGCGCCGGGTCCACGGCATCCGTGACGCTGTTCCCGATGGCCGAGCGTGTCCGGCGTCGAGCCGTTCGATCGGCGTGGTGTCGTTCGACGCAGAGATCACGGATGCCACGGCGGGATGCCGCGCGACGTCGT
Organism: Microbacterium proteolyticum; assembly: GCF_014192415.1. GTDB lineage: Bacteria > Actinomycetota > Actinomycetes > Actinomycetales > Microbacteriaceae > Microbacterium > Microbacterium proteolyticum. The sequence continues at coordinate 32,853 of NZ_JACHXY010000003.1, read as the reverse complement.
CCCGGGCACCGCGTAGCCTGGGACGGATATGGCACATCTGCTCGGGGGCGAAGCCCTGCACCTGGAATACCCGACCAAGGTCGTCTTCGATTCCGTCTCGCTCGGCGTCAACGAGGGCGACCGCATCGGCATCGTCGGTCGCAACGGCGACGGCAAGTCGAGTCTGCTCGGCATGCTCGCCGGTATCCGCGACCCCGACGGCGGTCGCGTCACGGTGCGCGGCGGGGTGACGGTGGGCGTCCTCGACCAGCAGGACACCCTCGACGACGACGACACCATCGGCCACGCGGTCGTCGGTGACCGGCCCGAGCACGAGTGGGCCGGCGACGCGCGCACGCGCGACGTGATCTCGGGCCTTCTCGGCGATCTGCCCTGGGACGCGCGCCTCGGCGACCTCTCCGGGGGCCAGCGCCGCCGGGTCGCGCTGGCGAAGCTGCTCTCGGGCGACGAGGACGTGCTGTTCCTCGACGAGCCCACCAACCACCTCGACGTCGAGGCCATCACGTGGCTCGCCGCGCATCTCAAGAAGAGATGGGCGCCCAGCGCCGGCGGTCTGCTCGTCGTGACCCACGACCGGTGGTTCCTCGACGAGATCTGCACCGCCACCTGGGAGGTGCACGACCGTACCGTCGACCCCTTCGAGGGGGGCTACGCCGCGTACATCCTCCAGCGCGTCGAGCGCGACCGTCAGGCGGCATCCATCGAGCAGCGTCGTCAGAACCTCGCGCGCAAAGAGCTGGCGTGGCTGCGCCGGGGCGCTCCGGCACGGACGTCGAAGCCGAAGTTCCGCATCGACGCGGCGAACGAGCTCATCGCCGACGTGCCCGAGATCCGCGACAAGGTCGCCCTGCAGTCCCTCGCCGTCGCGCGCCTGGGCAAGGACGTCGTCGATCTGCTCGATGCCGGCGTGACGTACGGCGACCACACTGTGCTCAAGGACATCGAATGGCGCATCGCGCCAGGCGAGCGCACCGGCATCCTGGGCGTCAACGGCGCGGGCAAGTCGACGCTGCTGAACCTGGTCACCGGCTCGCTCGAGCCCACGAGCGGACGCGTGAAGCGCGGCAAGACCGTCAAGGTCGCCACGCTCACCCAGCGCCTCGACGAGCTCGAGCAGCACATGGACGACCCCGTGCGCGTGGTGATCGCGAGCCTTCGCACCACCTACGCCTTCGGTGCCGGATCGAAGTCGCAGGAGCTCACCCCCGGTCAGCTGCTGGAGCGTCTCGGCTTCTCGAGCGCCCAGCTCTCGACGCCCGTGAAAGATCTCTCGGGAGGTCAGAAGCGGCGCCTGCAGCTCCTGCTCGTCATCCTCGACCAGCCGAACGTGCTCATCCTCGACGAGCCGACCAACGACCTCGACACCGACATGCTCGCCGCGATGGAAGACCTGCTGGACTCGTGGTCCGGCACGCTCATCGTCGTCTCGCACGACCGCTACTTCCTCGAGCGCGTCACCGACCAGCAGTACGCGATCCTCGATGCGCGGCTCCGCCACCTTCCGGGGGGCGTCGACGAATACCTGCGCCTGCGGGCGCTCCAGGATGCCGAGCCCTCCCGGCCCGCGGCATCCGGAGGCTCTCCCGCGAGTCCCGGCCTGCAGGGCGCGGAACTGCGCGCGGCGCAGAAGGAGGCGTCGGCGACCGAGCGGCGCATCGAGAAGCTGCAGCAGCAGATCGACAGGGCCAAGGCCGCGCTCGTCGAGCACGACCAGGGCGACTACGTGGGCCTCGGCAAAGAGATGCAGCGGATCGCGGCGCTCGAAGCCGAGCGCGACGGGCTCGAGATGCAGTGGTTCGAGCTCACCGAGGCGATCGGCTGAGGAGATTCCGGGAGCGGAGGACCGGGCGCACGGCATCCGTCCTCCGCTGCCGGCACGTCCCCCGGCGCGTCCTCGGTCGCCGCTCCACAGTGCCGTAGCGGTCTCCCCAGACGGGGGCGTGCGACCGGGGCTCAGTGGACGGCGTACTCCAGGATGACGATGAACAGCCCGAGGCACGCGGTCGCGAAGGCGCCGAGGAGACGCATCACCAGGTTCGCCTTGCGCCGCGCGTACGCGAAGTAACCGAGGATGCCGAGCACCACGAACGTCGACCACCCGCACAGTTCGGACGCGTCCTCGACCGACATGCCCGCCGCGTCGGCGAACACCAGCACGAGCACGGAGGGCACCGACGCGTACAGCATGCCGGCGCCGTGACGGATGGCGTCGGCGGTCGCGTGTCGTAGTCCGTGCTCCGCATGCTGGGTGAGGGTGTGGGCGAACACGTGGGCGATGAAGAACACCACGAGCGAACTCGACGCGCTCAGGAGCACCTCGCCGACCGACTCGGCATGGTCGTCGGCGATCGTGACGAACGCCGCGAAGACGATCAATCCGTAGATCGCGGCGGGGGAGCGGAAGCGCACATCGAACCACGCCCGCACGCGCGCCCAGCCCGACGGCGACTCCACCGCGGCGCTCACGCGTCGAACCCCAGACTGAGCTTGCGCAGCAGCGTCGCCAGCCGTTCGCGGTCACCGCGCGAGAGGGTCTCGAGCAGCAGGGCCTCGGCATCGACGAGGCGGGTGATGGCGGCATCCACGCGCACGCGGCCGTCGTCGGTCAAAGTCACCAGGATGCTCCGTCCGTCACCCGGGTCGGCTTCGCGGCGCACGAACCGGCGGGCGACGAGCCGGTCGATGCGGTTGGTCATGGTGCCGCTGGAGACGAGGGTCTGCTGCAGCAGCTGCTTCGGGCTCAGCTGGTAGGGCTCTCCGGCCCGCCGGAGCGCCGACAGCACATCCCACTCCCACGACTCGATGTCGCTGCGGCGGAACGCTTCTTTGCGGGCGATGTCGAGGTGCCGTGACAGCCGCGCGACACGCGAGAGCACCTCGAGCGGGGAGAAATCGAGGTCGGGGCGCTGGCGCACCCACGCATCGACGATGCGGTCGACCTCGTCGCTGTCCCGGTTCACGGTCTCATTATGGCGGCCCGGGTGTCGCGACGCGGATGCGGAGGCGCGCCGTCTGGCAGACTTGACCGGTGCCCGCGGGCACGGTCCGCCGTGGTGTAACGGCAGCACGACAGCCTTTGGAGCTGTTAGGTCCAGGTTCGAATCCTGGCGGCGGAGCATGACTTCCACGACCGAGCTCGCCGTCGTCGTCCTCGCTGCGGGTCAAGGCACCCGCATGCGGTCGCGCGTCCCCAAAGTGCTGCACCCGGTGGGCGGAAGGCCCTTGGTCGGCCACGTGCTCGACACCGCGGCATCCCTCGATCCGGCACGCATCGTCGTGGTCGTGCGGCACGAGCGCGAGCTCGTCGCCGAGACCGTGGCCGAGCTCGCCCCCGGAGTCATCGTCGTCGACCAGGACGAGGTTCCCGGAACGGGCAGAGCGGTCGAGGCCGCCCTCGGTGCGCTCGAGGGTTTCGAGGGCGACGTGCTCGTGCTCAGCGCCGACGTGCCGCTGCTCGAGACCGGCACGCTCACCGAACTGCTGGCGACGCACCGCACGGGCGGAACGGCCGTGACGCTGCTGAGCGCGCGGGTCGATGAGCCGTTCGGGTACGGCCGCATCCTGCGCGACGACGCCGACGGCGTCCGCCGCATCGTCGAGCAGAAAGACGCGACGGCCGACGAGGCCGCCGTCACCGAGATCAACGTCGGCGTCTACGTCTTCCGATCGGCGCCGCTGCGCGCACAGCTCGCGCTCGTGGGCACGGACAACGCGCAGGGCGAGAAGTACCTCACCGACGTGATCGGCCTGCTGCGTGACGCGCAGCTCGGGGTGGCGGCATCCGTCACCTCCGATGCGTCCGCCGCCCTGGGCGTGAACGACCGTGTGCAGCTCTCCGAGGCCGGCCGCACGCTCAACGCGCGCACGGTCCGCCGGTGGCAGCTCGAGGGCGTCACCGTGGTCGACCCGGCCACCACCTGGATCGACACGACCGCGACGCTCGCGCCCGATGTGACGATCCTGCCCAACACCCACGTACGCGGCGCGACCGTGATCGGTTCGGGCTCCACGATCGGACCCGACACGAGCCTCGTCGACTGCGAGGTGGGCGAGGATGCCACGATCACCCGCTCCGACGCCACGCTCGCGGTCGTCGACTCCGGCGCCACCGTCGGACCCTTCGCTTACCTCCGGGCCAACGCCCGCGTGGGCGTCCGGGGCAAGGTCGGCACCTTCGTCGAGATCAAGAACTCCTCGATCGGCGAAGGCAGCAAGGTGCCCCACCTGTCGTACATCGGCGACACCGACATCGGGCGCGGCGTCAACCTGGGCGCCGGCGCCATCACGGCCAACTACGACGACATCGCCAAGCACCGCACGGTCATCGGCGACGAGGTGCACAGCGGTTCGCACAACGTCTTCGTCGCGCCGGTTACGATTGGGGACGGCGCCAAGACGGGTGCCGGTGCGGTCATCCGAAAGGACGTTCCGGCCGGTGCTCTGGCGCTGAGCGTGGCACCCCAGCGCAACATCGAGGGGTGGGTCGAGAAGAACCGACCGGGCACTGCTGCAGCCGACGTGGCCGCGCGGGCTCGGGCTGAACAGGAAGCGGCCGATGGCTCGTAAGAAGAATCGTGTAGATCTCGACCGCGACAACGGCATCGCCCCCGGGCTCGTCGCCAAGACCAAGAAGCGTCTCGTCGTCGCTTCGGGGCGTTCGCACCCCGAGGTCGCGGCCCAGGTCGCGCATCACCTCGGTACCGAGCTGGCGCCCACCGAGCACCGCACCTTCGCCTCGGGTGAGATCTACACCCGTTTCGAGGTGTCCATCCGCGGCTGCGACGTGTTCGTCATCCAGTCGTTCGGCCCGCCGGTCAACGAGTGGCTGATGGAACTGCTGATCATGCTCGACGCTCTCAAGCGCGCCTCGGCCAAGCGCATCACCGTCGTCGCCCCGTACTACCCGTACTCACGGCAGGACAAGAAGGGCCGCGGTCGCGAGCCCATCAGCGCCCGCCTCGTCGCCGACCTGCTCAAGACCGCCGGCGCCGACCGCATCATGAGCGTCGACCTGCACGCCGCTCAGATCCAGGGCTTCTTCGACGGCCCCGTCGACCACCTGTTCGCCAAGCCCGTGCTGCTCGAGCACTTCGAGCAGATGCTCACCGGCGAAGACCGCGAGACCCTGACGGTCGTCTCGCCCGACATGGGTCGCGTGCGCGTCGCCGACACCTGGTCCGACAGCCTGGGGGCGCCGCTGGCGATCATCCACAAGCGACGCGATCCGAAGGTCGCGAACCAGGTCTCGGTGCACGAGATCGTCGGTGACGTGAAGGGGCGCACCTGCCTCCTCGTCGACGACATGATCGACACCGGCGGCACGATCCAGAAGGCCGCCCAGGCACTGAAGGCCAGCGGCGCGCGCAAGGTCATCGTCGCCGCGACCCACGCGATCTTCAGCGACCCGGCCACCGAACGGCTTCAGGATGCCGCGATCGACGAGGTCGTCGTCACCGACACCGTTCCGCTGCCCGCCGAGCGCCGCTTCGACCGACTGACGGTGCTGCCGATCGCCCCGCTGCTGGCCCGCGCGATCCACGAGGTCTTCGAGGACGGCTCGGTCACGAGCATGTTCGGCGGCGACGCGTAGGCGTTCCGCCCGCTCTGCGCATGTCCGAGGACGTCGCCGCGCACAACCTCGGTGATCCGCTCGCGGTCGGTGCGATTCGGCTCGAATCGCCGACGGTGTGTTCGTTTCGGAGGTTGTGAGCGGCATTCGTCCTCGGGCCCCGTGCGAGCTCCGGCGAGGTGGCCGTCGAACTCGCACGCCGCCGGCGGACGCCCGTGGCTCACAGCTCGCTCAAATGTGTGAACCGGGCCGGCGTCAAGGTCGTGTCCCTACCGTGAGCACGAACGCACGAGCTCGGCACGACCGAAGGAGGACCCTCATGATCCGCACCACAGCCGTACCCCGTCCCGTCCGCATCGGCACCGCACTGCTGGGAGTCGCCGGCATCGTCACCCTGGCCGGCTGCGCCGGCGGCACGACCAGCGATGCAGCCGCCCCCGCGCCGGCCGAGACGACCGCCGCCCCCGCGGCCACCTCTGCGCCCAGCGCGAGCGCCGCCACGGGCGGCACCGCGACGTCGGGCACCTACGCCGACGGCACCTATGAGGCGACCGGTCAGTACGCCACCCCCGAGAGCGTCGAGACCGTCGATGTCACCCTCACCCTCGCCGGCGACACCATCACCGAGGTCAAGGTGTCGGGCGACCCGCAGGCGGCGGAGTCCCGGCGCTACCAGAGCGAGTTCATCGGCGGCATCGCCGACGAAGTCGTCGGCAAGAAGCTCGACGAGATCTCGGTGAGCAAGGTCGCCGGTTCGTCGCTGACCAGCGGCGGCTTCAACAACGCCGTCGAGACCATCAAGACCGAGGCCAAGGCCTGACGATCATGACCCCTCCGACCGCGACGGGCTCGACCTGGGCCTTCGACGCGATCGGCACGTCGTGGGCGATCGACACGGCCGAGCCGCTGTCGTCGATCGCCCGCGACGAGGTCACGGCACGCGTCGAGCGCTTCGACCGGGAGTGGTCGCGGTTCCGCGACGACTCGACGGTGTCGGCGCTCGCGCAGGGCCGCGCGGCATCCGTCCCCGCACCGCCGGACGCGGATGCCATGCTCGCCCTCTACGACGAACTCGACGCCGCGACCGCGGGGGCCGTGAATCCGCTGGTCGGCGACGCTCTGGCCCGCCTGGGCTACGACGCGCGGCTGACACTCACGCCGTCGGGTGCTCCTCAGCCGGCCCTGTCGTGGCGCCACGCGCTCGCGTGGGGCGACGGCCGTCTGAGCGTCTCGACGCCGTCGACGATCGACGTCGGAGCTGTGGGCAAGGGCCGCCTCGTCGACCTCGTGCTCGACGTCGTGGGCGCGCACGCCGACGGCGACGTCGTGGTCGACGCCTCGGGCGACCTCGCTGCACGCGGCGCTCCGGTGCGCGTCGCGCTGGAACACCCCTACGACCCCACCCTCGCCATCGGCGTGGTCACGGTGACCGACGGTGCGCTCTGCGCATCGGCCATCAACCGCCGCGCATGGGGCGATGGTCTGCATCACGTCCTCGACGCTCGCACCGGTGCGCCCGTGCGGGCGTTCGCCGCCACCTGGGCGCTGGCCGAGACGGCGATGCGGGCCGACGCCCTCGCCACGGCCCTGTTCTTCGACGGCGGGCCCGAGCTCGCGGCATCCTGGAACGCGCACTGGGTGCGCATGCGCACCGACGGCCGCGTGGAGTGGTCGCCCGGATTCCCTGGAGAGGTCTTCTCATGAGCACCACGCTCACCGCGGGCTCGACCCGCCTGCTCGGCCTGATCGGCCGGGTCTCGATGTACCGCCTGGTGCTGTCGTCGCTCGGCCTGCTCGCGCTGATCGCCCTCGTGCTGTCCTTCGCCGGTCTCGTCGTTCCCGCCCCGCTCGAGCTCGTCGTCAGCGCGGTGGTGCTCGCCCTCGCGTGCGCCGCCACCGACTTCGTCGCCCAGAGCGTGCTCCGGATGCCGCGACGGCTGGAGTCCTCGCTCATCACGGCTCTGATCCTGCTGTTCGTGCTGCGCCCGTCGATCGAGCCGCTGGGGCTGGCGGGTCTCGCGCTGGCGGGAGTCGTGGCATCCGCGTCGAAGTACCTGCTCGTCTGGCGCGGGCGACACATCTTCAACCCCGCCGCGACCGGCGCGAGCGTGCTGACCATCGTGAGCATCTGGGCGCCCGACCTGGGCTCCTCGGCCTGGTGGGTGGGCTCGCCCTGGCTCGCCGCCCCCGTGCTCGTGCTCGGTGTCCTGCTCCTGCTGCGCACCGACAAACTGCCGATCGTGGTGGTGTTCTGGGCCGTGGCGATGGTCGTGGCGTTCGCGCGCACGACGGTGCAGTTCCAGGCCGCGGGTTTCCCCGTCGACGTGCCCGCCGTGCTGGTGCAGGTGGCGTTCTCGTCGCCCTTCCTCTTCCTCGGCGCCTTCATGTTGTCCGAGCCCCTCACCCTGCCCCCGCGCCGCACGCAGCAGTACCTCGTCGCGATCGTCGTCGGCGTCCTCGCCGGCTGGCCGGTGCCCGTGGGAGACATCACGCTCGGTCAGGAGCGGGCTCTGCTGATCGGCAACCTGCTCGCGTTCCTGCTGTGCCTGCGGGCGGCCGTGCGCCTGCGGGTCGAGCGGCGTCGTGAGCTGACGCCGACCGTCCGCGAGCTGACGTTCCACGCCGCCCGGCCGTTCTCGTTCTCTCCGGGGCAGTACCTCGAGCTCGACGTACCGCATCGGCGCCCCGACGCCCGCGGCACCCGTCGGGAGTTCTCGATCGCGTCGGCGCCGGAGGACCTTCCCGAGGTGCGGATCGCGTTCAAGGACGGATCGCAGTCGTCGTACAAGAAGGCCCTGGCCGCCGTCGAGTCGGGGTCGACGCTCGCCGTCACCGGTGTGTGGGGCGACTTCGTGCTACCGTCGCGCCCGACGGCGCCCGTGCTGCTGGTGGCCGCCGGTATCGGGGTGACACCCTTCGTCTCGCAACTGCGTCACCTCGTCGCCACCGGCCAGGACCGTGACGTCGTGCTGGTCTACGTGGTGTCGGAGGCGGCGGAGCTCGCCTTCCGCGGCGATATCGCCGCCAGCCGCATCCCCGTCGTCGTGTATTCGCGCGACGAGCCTCACGACCTGCCCGCCGGTTGGGTGTGGGCGGGACCCGACCGCGTGGATGCCGAGGGGCTGGTGCGCGCAGTGCCTGACATCGCGCAGCGCGCGGCGTACGTCTCGGGGCCGCCGCGACTGATCGCGGCCCTCGCACCTGCCCTGGGAAAGGCGAAGTCGCTCACGACCGATGCGTTCGCGGGGTACTGAATCCGCCCGTGGCGGTCGGGGGAGCCGATCGGCAGAGTAGAGCAATGGACTTCTTCCCCGCTGACGCTCCCGGTGACGATGAGAATCCGTTCGACCAGGTCGACGAGCGTACGCCGTCATTCGAGCCGCCGCGCGACGAGCTTCCCGCGCTGTTCGCCGTGTCCGAGGTCATCGGGCGGGGTGACGACGTCGTCGTCGCGTTGACCGGCGTGCGGGTCTACTCGGACGGCGTGGAACTGCTGGTGGACCGGCATCTGCGGCGGGGCGGCCGCGACCCCCGGGAGTGGCAGTTGGCGCAGATGGACTTCTCCGGTCACTGGGGCTCGGCGATGAACGGCAGAGACCGGCTGAGGTGGGGGCTCGTCCTCGGCGACGGGGAACGCCTGTTCACCGATGGGCGCTTCGGAATCCCCGGGGCGGAGACGCCCGAGGGGCACACCGTGCGCGTGACGGGCGGCGGCGGGTCCGGAGGTGCCGAGAGCTCCACGATGCACGACGGCCTGTGGCTCTGGCCGCTCCCGCCCGAGGGCCCCCTCGAGCTCGTCCTGCAGTGGCCCGCCTTCGGCATCGGTGAGTCACGGGTCATCGTCGACGGCGGACAGCTTCGGGCATTGGCCGCGTCGGTGGAGCCGCTCTGGGGCTGAGCTCTTCCGCCGTGGAGCCGGTCAGGACACGCGCGGCCCCCGGAGCGACGGCAGCTCCCAGGTGTTGCCGTCCGGGTCGCTGAACGACGCGTAGGCCACTCCGTCCAGGTCGCGGATTGCGCCGATGTCGACCCCGCGCGCCCGGAGGCCTCGGCGAACGGCCGCGATGTCGTCGACGACGAGATGGATACCGTGGACGGGGCCGGCATCCGGCCGGGTCATGCCCGTGCCGAAGGCGGTGGAGCACGCGGACCCGGGTGGAGTGACCTCGACGATCCGCATGCCGTTGCCGGGCTCCACGTCGTGGTCGAGGGGGAAATCGAGGGCATCGACGGAGAACCCCTTGCTGCGGCTCACGTCGGAGACCGGGAGGGGAATGAGTTCGAGCTTCATGTCCATGCGGGGCCGTGTCCGTGCCGAGATGCGCTCGTCAGGACAGGAGGGACATCCAGAGCTGCCACGCCGCATAACCGTTCATCATGACCCCGATGAGCGCAACGACCGCACCCGCGATTCCGACCCGGAACGGGCCCTGAAGGTGCGCTGCGCGTTCGCCGGAGCCCGTCCTGATCGGCTGCTTCTCCGCCCTCACGATGGCGTGGTACACGGAAGTGCGATACCTCATCAGCGCCAGTCCGCTGACGAGGACCGCCATCCCCAGGATCAGGGTGGGCAGAGTGGGTGTGGGTGCCTTCTGCGCAGAAGTCGACCATACTGCCGCGCCCGACCCCGCCGATTCTCCCCGTGCGTCGCCGGGGGCGGGTGATGCGGTGGCGACGACGGGGGTGGGGGATGCGGTGGGGAGAGCGGGGGTGGGCGAAGCGGGTGGGATCTCCGTGCGGTCCTCCGACGGTTGGACCCCCTGAGGTGCGGGGGCGGAGTCACGGGGCACCTGGCCGTCCGTCCCGCGAGAGGTCGTCGTCGCGTCCCCCGAGCGGAAGTATTCGACGACGGTGCCGCTGGGGCGGGTCGACTCGAAGGTCGCGGTGCCCACGGGCGCCGGGGGAGCGACGGTCGGCACCTCGGTCGGCACCGGTTCCGTCGGAGCGGGGTCGAAGGTCCCCTCGGGTACCGACGGTTCGATGGAAGGCTCCGGACCCGCGGGCAATGCCGGCTGGTCGATGACCTCGGCGGTCGGGTCCGGTGAAGAAATCACCTCGGCGTGCGCCGAAACTCCGATCGAGATGACCACCGCGATCATTGCGACCGCGAAAGCCCCGCAATCGCGTGCACGAATCAGCACACAAACCTCCGAATGCTCCCCCTCGACTCCCTCGAGAAAGGCCTGGATTCCCAGGTAGTGCCCAGCCTATCGAAAGGGGCATTTCCTTTGAGCAATCTGGTGCGGTAGCAATGCGCCGTCCGTTCCGTCCGTTTGCGGCGAGGAGGCCTCGCCTCAGGCCGGGTCGGCGGGCCTGGCGGGGAGGCGTACCTCGAAAGTCGTGTCCCCAGGGGTGCTTCGCACGGCGATCGTGCCGCGGTGGGCCTCGACGATGGCGCGGGCGATGGACAGACCCAGGCCCGTGCCGCCGGTCTTGCGATCGCGCGAGCGGTCCGCGCGCGCGAACCGTTCGAAGAGCTGCGAGGCGACCGAGGGGTCGATGCCGGGACCGTCGTCGTGCACGCGCAGGACCGCTTCGTCGCCCTCGTGCACGACGGAGACGGCGATCTCACTGCCCGCGGGGGTGTGGGTCCGGGCGTTGGCGAGAAGGTTGGCGACGACCTGGTGCAGGCGCGAGGCATCACCGGCGAGCTCGACGGGTTCGTCGGGCACGTCGAGCGTCCACGTGTGGTCGAGGCCGGCCGGACGGGCGTCGCCCACGGCCTCCACCGCGAGGCGGGTCAGGTCGACCGAGCCGTACACCAGCTCCTGGCCCTCGTCGAGGCGGGCCAGCAGCAGCAGGTCTTCGACCAAGCGGGTCATGCGCACCGACTGCGCCTGAATGCGCTCGAGCGACTGCTCCGTGGTCTCCACGGCGAGGGCGATGCGCTGGCGGCTCTCGTCGTCCTGCGCCTGCCGCATGGCCCGCAGCGACAGTTCGCTGAACCCGCGGATGGATGCCAGGGGCGTGCGCAGCTCGTGACTGGCATCCGCCACGAAACGACGCATCATCTCTTCGTTTCGCTGTCGCGCGCCGAGTGAGGCGTCCACGCGGTCCAGGAGGGTGTTCAGAGCGGCGCCCACCTGGCCGATCTCGGTGTGCTCATCGACCTGGTCTGCGGGCACGCGCTCGGTGATCGACACGTCGCCCTCCTCCATGCGCATCGACGCGACGCGCGTGGCGGTCTCGGCGACGGCGCGGAGGGGCCGCAGGCCGAGGCGGATGACGATGGCGATGATGACGGCGAGCAGCAGCAGACCGCCGGCGGTGACGAGGGCGACGGTGGTGAGGATCGCACCGATGGTGCCGGTGACGCTCGACAGTGGGAGGCCGACGAGGAACGCTCCGCCTCCGGGTGCGGCGTAGGTCCGCACGGTGTACTCGCCGAGATTGGGGAGATTGACCGTCTGGGCGGTGATCTCCGTGGACTGCAGCGTCTCGACGATCTGACCGAGGTCGTCGTCCGTCAAGGCGCGCGGGCCGTCATCGTCCACGACGGCTCCGGTGTAACCGGAACGCGAATTCACCACCAGCAGAGTGCCGCCCGGGAAGCGGCTGGACTCCAGCACACTCTCGGCCGTCGACGAGAACGCGGCCCGGGACTGGATCGATGAGGCGGCTTCGTCCACCTGCGCGCCGAGATTGACGTACAGGACCCCACTGAGGATGGCGCTGGTGGAGATGCCGATCATCACCAGGATGAAGGCCACCATGCCGATCACCGCCGTCATCAGACGCGCCTGCAGCGTCCACGGATGGCGGAGCCGCGTCATGACGCCCTCTCGCGAGGCCGGATGCGGCAGCGGGGGAGCGGGCCGGGGCGGAAGGCTCACTGAGGAGCTTTGATCATGTAGCCCACACCGCGCACGGTGTGGATGAGCGGCTCATGCCCCGCGTCGATCTTCTTCCGCAGGTACGAGATGTACAGCTCGACGACGCTGGAGCGTCCGCCGAAGTCGTAGTTCCACACGCGGTCGAGGATCTGCGCCTTCGACACCACGCGCCGCTGGTTGCGCATGAGGAAGCGCAGCAGCTCGAACTCGGTCGCCGTCAGCTCGATCTCTTTGCCGCCGCGGACCACCTCGTGGCTGTCCTCGTTCAGCGACAGGTCTCCCACCCGCAGGATCGGTTCGGAGTCGCGCGTCAGAGCGGTGCCGGCGCGGCGCATGAGCCCGCGGAGCCGGGCGACGACCTCTTCGAGGCTGAACGGCTTGGTGACGTAGTCGTCGCCGCCGGCGGTGAGACCCGCGACGCGGTCGGCCACGGCGTCCTTCGCGGTGAGGAAGAGCACGGGAACGTCGTTGCCCGAGTGGCGCAGGCGCTGCAGCACGGCCATGCCGTCGAGGTCGGGCATCATGATGTCGAGCACCATGGCATCCGGTTCGAAGTCGCGAGCCGACTGCAGGGCGTCGAAGCCGGATCCCGCGGTCTTGACCTCCCAGCCCTCCATGCGCAGCGCCATCGACAGAAGGTCGGTGAGCATCTGCTCGTCATCGACGACGAGCACGCGCAGCGCGCTCCCGTCAGGGCGGGTGAAAGCGGGGGCGGCGGCGGTCGCGGTCATGCACTCATTGTGAGGGGGAATCTATGACCTTTCTATGGCGCGGGCTATGGGCTTCCTGTGAGCGCGCGAGCCATCGGCTGAACACCACTGCCGCACCGATGCCGAGGGCCGCGCCGAGCGTGTTCGCGACGAGGTCGCGCACATCGGCGACCCGGCCGGGGAGCATGAGCAGCTGCCACGTCTCGATCCCGGCGCTCACCACGAGCCCACCGAGGATGCCGTGCCACCAGCGCCCGCCCCATGCGACGACGAGCAGCCCCAGGGGCACGAACATCGCGACGTTGGCGGTGAACTCCACTCCGCTGTAGGTGACCCATTGCATCCCGGGAACCGACTGCAGCACCCGGACCAGGCGGCGGATTGCACTCTCGACCTGCGGGTCGACGATCGTGGGGCGCAGTGTCATCCACCACACGCCCGTGGCGTACAACGCCGAAGCGGCGACGAGCAGTGCCCGTCGCCGCCTCGTGACCAGCCGGGTCAGTGGGTGTCCTCAGCCTCGATCTCGGTGCGGTCGCCCGACCAGAGGGTGTGGAAGGTGCCCTCTTTGTCGACACGACGGTAGGTGTGGGCGCCGAAGAAGTCGCGCTGGCCCTGGATGAGGGCGGCGGGCAGACGTTCGGCGCGCAGACCGTCGTAGTAGGCCAGCGACGAGCTGAACGCGGGGGCGGGGATGCCGGCCGCGGCGGCGAGGGCGACGATGTCGCGCCACGAGTCCTGGGCGCGACCGAGGGCCTCGACGAAGTACGGCGCGGTGAGCAGCACGGGCAGGCTCGGCTCGGCGTCGTAGGCCTCGGCGATACGGTTGAGGAACTGCGCGCGGATGATGCACCCGCCGCGGAAGATCTTCGACACGGCGCCCAGGTCGATCTTCCAGTCGTACTGTGCGGCGCCGGCACGGATCTCGTCGAAGCCCTGCGAGTAGGCGACGATCTTCGAGGCGTACAGCGCCATGCGCACCTGCTCGATGAACGCGTCGGCGTCCTTGCCGGCCAGCACGTCGGTGCCGGACGGGCCGGGGAGCTCGCGCGACACCTCGCGCTGCTCCGGGTGGCTCGACAGTGATCGGGCGAAGGTGGCCTCGGCGATGCCCGAGACGGGAACGCCCAGGTCGAGCGCGGTCTGCACGGTCCACGCGCCGGTGCCCTTCGCGCCGGCCTGGTCGAGGATGACGTCGACGAGGGGCTTGCCCGTCTCGGCATCCACCTGACGCAGCACCTCGGCGGTGATCTCGATCAGGTACGACTCCAGCTCGCCGCGGTTCCACTCCGCAAAAACGTCGGCGATCTCGGCGGGGGTCTTTCCCGTCGCCTGGCGGATCAGGTCGTAGGCCTCGGCGATGAGCTGCATGTCGGCGTACTCGATGCCGTTGTGCACCATCTTCACGAAGTGGCCGGCGCCGTCGTGGCCGACGTGCGTCACGCACGGCTCGCCCTCGGCGATCGCGGCGATCGACTTCAGGATCGGGCCGAGCGTGGCCCACGCCTCGTCGGAGCCGCCGGGCATGATCGAGGGGCCGAGAAGCGCTCCCTCTTCACCGCCCGAGACGCCCATGCCGACGAAGTTGATGCCCGTGTCGCGCACGGCCTTCTCGCGGCGGATCGTGTCGGTGAAGAGGGCATTGCCACCGTCGACGATGATGTCGCCGGGTTCGAACACCTTCACGAGCTCGTCGATGACGAAGTCCGTGGGACGGCCGGCCTTGACCATGATGATCGCGGTGCGCGGCTTCGCCAGCGACGCGGCGAAGTCCTCGTACGAGAAGGAGGCGACGAAGTTCGCCTCGGGGTGCGCCTCGAGCACGTGCTCGGTCTTGTCGGCGCTGCGGTTGAACACCGCGACGGTGTTGCCCTCGCGGCTGGCGAGGTTGCGCGCCAGGTTCGAGCCCATCACGGCCAGACCCACGACGCCGATGTTGGCACGACCGTCGCCCTCACCCTCGGGGCGGGAGCCGGCCTCGGCGGTGGGACGCTCGACGTCTTCGATGTCGGGCGCACCCTCGTGCACCTGTGCGGCTCGGTGAGGGGCCTGGTCCTGGTCGGTCGAGGGTCCGGTCGGGGAGGGGGTCGACGTCATTCGTTTGCTCCGTAAAAGACTGCGAGGAAGGGGTTCGGGCGCACGTGGGGTTGCCGATGCCACTGTATCGGCTCGGCTCCGACGTGTTTCAGGCGGGCAGGAGGTGCAGGCGGTCGACGACCTCCTGCACCTGCTCCTGCGGGGTCAGGTCGAGGTCGATGCGGACGGCCTGCTCGTCGGCATCCGGCATCTCCAGGGTGTCGAACTGCGAGGTGAGCAGCGACGGCGGCATGTAGTGGCCCTGGCGGCGCAGGAGCCGCTCGAGCACGAGCGAGGGGTCGCCCATCAGCAGCACGAAGGTCACGTCGTCTCGGCGCAGCACGTCGCGGTAGCTGCGCTTCAGGGCTGAGCACGTGATGATGCCGGGGCGTCCGGCGGCGGCCTGACCATCGATCCATGCGGCGACCCGATCGAGCCAGGGCCAGCGGTCGTCGTCGTTCAGGGCGTGGCCGGATGCCATCTTGGCGACGTTCGCCTCGGGGTGCAGGTCGTCGCCCTCCTGGAAGTCCCAGCCGAGGCGGCCGGCGAGCATACCGGCGACGGTGGACTTGCCGGTGCCGGCGGGTCCCATGAAGACGAGGACGGGTACGGGGGTGGCCATGGGCTCTCTCTTCGTCGAAGGGCGTGGGCCTGACGGCCCGATGGGCGGTCAGATGGTGCGACGTACCTCGGTGAGCACCGCGGCGACGTATCGGCGCGTGTGTTCCTCGGCGGCATCGGCATCGGCACGACCGATGGCGGCGGCCGTCTCGATGTGGTTGTCGAGCGCATCGGGGTTCGGGACGCCGGGGGTGAGCCCGTGCATCGCGCGGCCCTCGATCGCGGCGGCGATGGGCGCTCGAGCGGCGGCGAGCATGAGGTTGCCGCTGGAGAGCAGGATCAGGTCGTGGAAGGCGATGTCGGCCGCGAGGTACTCGGGGGAGTTGCCGAGACCGGCCGCGCCTAGGCGCGCGAGCTCGTCCGCGAGACGGAGGATCTCACCGCGTTGCAGGTCGGTGGCGCGGCGAGCACTGAGACGTGCCGCCACCGGTTCGATGGCCGCGCGCAGCTCCGTCGTGTTCACGATCAACTGATCGCGGCGGCGTCCGGCGAGCTGCCACCCGATGAGGCGGGTGTCCAGAGCGCTCCAGTCGGCGGGGGGACGCACCGTGATGCCCACGCGGCGGCGCTGAGCGAGCATGCCCATCGCCTCGAGCACCCGCACCGCCTCGCGCACCACCGTGCGGGACACGGCGTATTCGGATTCGAGGTCGGCGAGGGTCAGTACGCGTCCGGTGGCGAGGTCGCCGTCGACGATTCGCATGCCGATGGCATCCACCACCGAGTCGTGCGACGCTCGCGCCATGACCCCTCCTTAGGTGCATTAGGTACGACCATATCTTGTCAAAAATATGATCATTGTGTGAGAATCCTGCGAACGCCTCTCGGCGGCCGCGGACGAGCCGAGTATGCCCGACGCCGCGCACCCCCTGTATCGACGGAGATCTCTTGGACGACTGGACTCAAACACTCGGCACCGCGCCACTGCTCGCTATCGCGGCGGGCGCGATCGCGCTCATCCTGGTGCTCATCATCTGGCTGAAGGTGCACGCGTTCCTCGCGCTCATCATCGTCTCGCTCGTGACGGCCTTCGTCGCCGGCATCCCCGTGTCGGCCATCGTGTCGACGCTCACCGGAGGATTCGGCACGACGCTCGGCACCGTGGCGCTGCTCGTGGCCCTCGGGGCGATGCTCGGGCGGTTGATCGAGCACTCGGGGGGTGCGCAGTCGCTCGCCGAGACGTTCGTGCGCATCTTCGGAGAGAAGCGCGCGCCCTTCGCGCTCGGCATCGTGTCGTTGATCCTCGGGTTCCCGATGTTCTTCGACGCCGGCCTCGTCATGATGCTGCCCATCATCTTCGCCATCGCACGTCGGGTGTCGGGCAACAACGTGCTGCTGTTCGGCCTGCCGGCCGCCGCCGCCTTCTCGGTGATGCACGTCTTCCTGCCGCCGCACCCCGGTCCCGTGACCGCAAGCGAGCTGTACGGCGCCAACCTCGGTCTGCTGCTGATCGTCGGCCTCATCATCGCGTTCCCGATCTGGTACCTCTCGGGTTACGTGTGGGGCAAGTTCATCGCACGCCGCATCGTGCTGCCCGTGCCGGCGCTGTTCGGCGACATCGACGCCGACCAGCCGAACAACCCGCCCAAGCCCGGCACCGTCATCGCCGTGCTGCTGCTGCCGATGCTGCTCATCTTCCTCAACACCGGCCTGACCACCCTCGGCTCCGCGGGCGTGGTCGACACCGACAACATCGTCGTGCAGGTCCTCGTCCTGCTCGGCAACTCGCCCGTCGCCCTGCTCATCACCGTGCTCGTGGCCACCGTCGTCTTCGGCTTCCGCCGCGGCGAGAACGGCACCGCCCTCGAGAAAGTCGTCGATTCCGCTCTCGGACCCGTGTGCTCCGTCATTCTGATCACCGGCGCCGGCGGGATGTTCGGTGCGGTGCTGCGCGCCTCGGGCATCGGTGACGCGCTCGCCGACAGCCTCGGCGACCTGGGCCTCCCCGTCATCGTCGCGGCGTACGTCATCGCCGTGATCCTGCGCCTCGCGCAGGGTTCGGCCACCGTCGCCCTCGTCACCGCCGCAGGTCTGGCCGCCCCCGCCGTGCTGGCGGGCGGGTTCTCGCCACTTCAGGTCGTGGCGATCACGCTCGCCACCGCCGCGGGATCGGTCTTCGCCGGTCACGTGAACGATTCCGGCTTCTGGCTGGTCGGTCGACTCATGGGCATGGATGTCAAGACGACGCTGAAGACCTGGACCGTCCAACAGGCCATCGAGTCGGTGCTGGGCTTCATCGCCGCTCTCGCCGTCTTCGGCATCGGGGCGATCCTGTGACCGGCTCGAACGCCGACCTGTTCGATGTCTCCGATCGTCTGGCGCTGGTCACCGGGTCGTCGCGGGGGCTCGGCCGTGCCCTGGCGCTCACCCTCGCCCGCGGGGGAGCGCGCCTGATCGTGCACGGTCGTGATGCGGCAGCCGTCGAGCAGACCCGCGCCGAGGCGGAGGAGGTGTCGGGTCGCCCCGCGCAGGGTGTGACCTTCGACGTGACCGACGCGTCCGCCGTCGAGAGCGCCGTGGCAAGGCTGCTCTCCGAGGTGGGCACCCCCGACATCCTCGTCAACAACGCCGGCGTCCAGCGCCGGGCTCCCATCCACGAGTTCGCGGTGAGCGACTGGGACGACATCGTCGCGGCGAACCTCTCGGGCGTCTTCTACGTGTCGCGGTTCGTCACACCGGCGATGGTGGACCGCGGCTCCGGCAAGGTCGTCAACGTCGCCTCGGTGCAGTCGCGCCTGGCGCGACAGACGATCGCGCCCTACTCGGCCACGAAGGGCGGCGTCGCCCAGCTGACCGCCGGCATGGCCGCCGACCTGGCGCGCCACGGCATCCAGGTCAACGCCCTCAGCCCGGGGTACTTCGCGACGGACATGAACCGTGCTCTCGTGGACGACCCCGAGTTCACCCGCTGGCTCACGCAGCGCACCCCCGCCGCGCGATGGGGAGACGTCGACGAACTCCGCGGGGCGCTGCTCTTCCTCGCCTCCGATGCATCGAGCTTCGTTTCGGGACAGAACATTTTCGTCGACGGCGGGATGACGGCGGTCGTCTGACCGCGAGAGGAATGACGATGAAGTCTCTCTTGATCGAAAAGGCGAACACCGCGGTCATCCGGGACGTGCCTCTCCCCGAGCCCGGGGAGGGGCAGGTGCGCCTGCGCGTGGAGTACGTCGGAATCTGCGGGTCGGACCTGCACTACTTCTTCGAGGGCGCCAACGGTGCCTTCGTCGTGCGCGAGCCGCTGGTTCCGGGGCACGAGCTGTCGGGCCGGATCGATCTCGATCCCTCCGGCGCCCTTGCCCCGGGCACCCCGGTCACGGTGCATCCCGCGCGGTTCGGGACTTCTCGCGAGGGTATCGAGAACGCGCCCCATCTCTGGCCGGGTGGCTCTTACCTCGGCAGCGCATCCACCTGGCCGCACACGCAGGGCGCGGCGTCGGAATACCTGGTCGTCGACGCCGGCATGGTGCGTCTGCTCCCCGACGACCTACCCGTTCGTCGTGCCGTCCTCGCCGAGCCGCTCGCCGTGGCGCTGCACGCGCTCGGCAAGGCGGGTGAAGTCGCCGGGCTCGACGTGCTCGTGACCGGCTCGGGGCCGATCGGTCTCATGGCCGTCGCGGCGTCCGTGGCGGCGGGCGCTCGCGTGACCGCGACCGACGTGCTCGCCGGGCCGCTCGAGCGGGCCGCGGCACTAGGCGCGCACGCCACGATCGATGTGTCGCAGGCGGAGGTGGATGCGGGCGCCTATGCCGTCGTGCTCGAATGCTCGGGCGTCCCCGTGTCGATCTCCACGGCGTTGCGGGCGGTCCGCTCCGGCGGCACGGTCGTGCAGGTCGGCATGCTTCCCGATGACCCGCGTTCGGTCAACCTCGCCCCCTTCATCTCGAAGGAGGTGCGCTATCTCGGCGCCTTCCGCTTCCGCGACGAGATCGATCAGGCGGTCGCCCTCCTCGCCGCGAACCCCGGGATCGAGAACGCCCTCACGCACGAGTTCGCGTTGACGGATGCCGACGAGGCCTTCGCCACCGCGCGTGACTCCCAGCGTTCTGGCAAGGTCGTCTTCGCGTTGTGATCCTGGCGTGGTCCGGTGATCCTCGCTCGGGGAACGCCGGACCGAGCAGGCGGCTGAACCGCACACCGCTTCGTGAGCCGCGTGGCGGGTGGACCGGCGTCAGCCCTCTCGCGTCCCCGGGAGCCCGCCCGCTGCGTCCGTCTCGCTGCGCTCGGCGGTGAAGCGGCGAGTGACGGCGATGTCGCGCTCGCCGAGTCCGCGCTCGACGATCTCGTCGAACGCGTCGCGCAGAGCCGGGAGCAGCGCCGGCCGCGTGCCGGTCGCCGCGGCGATGTCGGCCGCGAACCGCAGATCCTTGACCATGTAGCCGGCGATGCCGCTGGGGGAGTCGTCCCCGGCGACCAGCTTGTCGCGGCGGCTCTGGAGCAGGTTCGACCCGGCGTAGCCGCCACCGAGCAGCGCCCACAGGGCTGCGGGGTCCACGTCGGAGCGGGCGGCGAGCTCGGTGGCCTCGCCGAGCGCGAGGATGGTGGCCGCCACGACCAGCTGATTGCACGCCTTCGCGACCTCTCCCGCGCCGAGCGGGCCGAGGCGCACAGGTGTTCCGCACGGGCCGAGAAGGGCCGCGGCCAGATCGGTGTCGGCGGGGGAGCCGCCGAGCATGATCGACAACCGCCCGGCCTTCGCGCCGTCTTCGCCGCCCGAGACGGGGCAGTCCACCACGCGGATGCCGGCGGGCAGGCGGACCGCCAGATCGCGGACGCCGACAGGAGACGACGTCGACCCGATCATGAGCAGGAAGTCGCGTTCCCCGACGCCGGCGAGCAGACCGTCGGGCCCCTCGAGATGCTCCTCGAGCTGGGGAAGGTCGGGGAGCATGACCAGTGCGGCGTCGGTGACGGCGCCGAATTCGCGCGCGGTCGGCGTCCAGTTCGCACCGGCGTCGATCAGGGCGGGGCGTCTGCGGCGGGCGTGCACCGTGAGAGCACCGCGGGCGGCAAGCAGATGCTGCGCCATCGGCTCGCCCATCGCGCCGAGGCCCCATACGCCCACGCGGACATCATCGGGCGCGGGGGAGGTCGTCTCTTCGTCGAGCGTGGTCATGCGGCGATCCTACGTGCTGGACAACAGGTTGAACAGGGTTCAGTATGATGAACGAGGATTTGGGCGAGTCCGCGATCGGGCACGGTCCGTCGCGGCGGAGGGAGAGACGACGATGTCGACGAACGACAGCCTACGCGCGGTGGTCGCGGTACCGCTGAAAGAAGAGCACTGCCGGTTGATCGAGCGTCTGGAGCCGCGCATCGAGCTGGTGCGCGATGCGCGGTTGACCCACCCGATGCGTGGTCCCGCCGACTGGTCGGGCGACCCCGACCACCTGCGCACGACGCAGGAGCAGGAGCGATTCGACGCGATGATCGATTCGGCCGACGCGCTTTTCGGCATCCCCGATGTCGACCCCGCCGCCCTCGCCCGCACGATCGCCGCGAATCCGCGCCTGCGATGGGTGATGACCACGGCCGCCGGCGGGGGCGGCCAGGTGAGGGCCGCCGACCTCGACCGCGACGCGCTCGAGCGTGTCGTCTTCACCACCAGCGCGGGCGTGCACGGCGGACCGCTCGCGGAGTTCGCTGTTCTCGGTGTGATCGCCGGTGCGAAAGACGTGCCCCGCCTCGCCCGACAGCAGGCTGAGCGGCGCTGGACCGATCGTTGGGAGATGCGCCAGGTCGACGAGATGACCGTGCTCGTGGTCGGTCTCGGCGGTATCGGGGCCGAGTGCGCCCGCCGCTTCCACGCTCTCGGCGCCGAGGTGTGGGGTACCACCCGCTCCGGTGCGCCCGTCGACGGGGTCGACCGCCTCGTCCCTCTCGGCGAGCTCCTCAGCGTCGTCGGAGACGTGGATGCCATCGTGGTCACCCTCCCCGGCACCGACCAGACGTACCACCTCATCGACGAGAGCGTGCTCGCCGCGGTCAAGCCGGGGGTCATCCTGGCGAGCGTCGGACGGGGAACCGTGATCGACGAGACGGCGTTGCTCGCAGCCCTCGATGACGGGCGGGTGTCGTTCGCCGCTCTCGATGTCTTCGAGGTGGAACCCTTGCCCGAGGACTCCCCGCTGTGGCGGCATCCGCGCGTGCTGGTCAGTCCGCACACCGCGGCGCTGAGCAGCAAGGAGGAGGAGCGCATCGCCCGACGCTTCGCAGAGAACGCCACACGCCTGCTCGACGGTCGGCCGTTGCGCGCCGTTGTCGATACGGTCGAGTTCTACTGACGCGCCGCCGCGGCGACGTCGGCACGACGGGGAGGTTATGGTGAGCGATGGCGCAGAGGGCGGTATCGTCCGGGATCCCGCCCCGGCGGTCGGTCGGAGCATCCGCCTCCTCGGGTTGATCGCCGAGGCCGGGCGAGCACTGACACTCACCGAGCTCGCCGCGGGTCTCGGTCTGGCGAAGTCCTCCACGGCCAACCTGTGCCTGTCGCTCGAGGCCGAGCGCATGATCGAACGCGTGCCCCTCGGATACCGCCTCGGCATCCGCACGGCCGAGCTCGGCGGGGCGTTCGCCGCGCAGTTCAATCAGGTGCGCGAGTTCTACGCCGTGTGCGAGACGTCGTCGGTGTTGGCGACCGAGCTCGTGCAGGTCGCGGTGCTCGACGACACCGACGCGCTCTACCTCGCGCGCTACGAGGGGTCGCGCACGGTGCGCCTGGGAACACCCCTGGGTTCGCGCCTGCCCGCCGCGCTGTCGGCGACGGGCCGCGCCCTGCTGATGACCCGCAGCGACGACGATGTGCGCGAAATGCTGTCGCGTGGACGTCCGCTGCCCCGGCTCACCTCGCACAGCACGGTCGACGTCGATGCCGTGCTGGAGAAGATCGCTGCGGCCCGCGGGCGCGGGTGGGCGATCGACGAGGAGGAGTCGTTCCGCGGCATCGTCGGCGTCGCCGTGCCGTTGGAGGGCTGGGCGCCGGGTGATCCGCAACTGGCGCTGGGAGTCGGCATTCCGGTGGCGGATGCCACGTCCGAGCGCGTCGCCCGCGTCGGGGCCGCGCTGCGGACGGCCGCGCGAGCCCTCACCAATCCGTTCAGCGCCTCGCGCCCCTCCTGACCACGGCGTCCGCTGGCGGGGTTCGGGGCGCATTCCGCCGTTCGGGGCGCCTTCTTCTCGCCCCGAACGGCGGATCGCGCCCCGAACCCGTCGCCGAGACATCCCGTCGGAGTCCGCGTGAGACTGTTCAACATATTGAACTGTGTCCACAGGGTTGGTACAGTCGGCTCGTCGCAAGACCCCAGCCGATCGAAGGAGATGGCCGTGACCACTGCATCCACACCGACGCCGCAGCCGACGGATGACCCCGAATACGCCGCGAACCTCCGCCGCGCCACCCTCGCCTCGAGCATCGGCAGCGCGCTGGAGTACTTCGACTTCGCGCTCTACGGCCTCTCGACGGCGCTGATCTTCAACGTCCTGTTCTTCTCGCAGGACGACCCCGCCCTCGCCACGGTGGCCGCCTTCGCGACCTACGGCGTCGGGTTCCTCGCCCGCCCCTTCGGAGGGCTCTTCTTCGGCGTCCTCGGCGACAAGCTCGGCCGCAAGTGGGTGCTCGTCATCACGATCCTGCTGATGGGCGGTGCGTCCACGGCGATCGGGCTCCTGCCCACGTACGAGGCCGTCGGCATCCTGGCTCCCATCCTGCTCGTGTTCATGCGCCTGCTGCAGGGCTTCGGCGCCGGCGCCGAGCAGGCCGGTGCCACCGTGCTCATGGCCGAGTACGCGCCCGTGAAGCGCCGCGGCTTCTTCTCGGCGCTGCCCTTCATCGGCATCCAGGCCGGTACCCTGCTCGCCGCCGTCGTCTTCAGCCTGATTTCGCTGCTGCCCGAAGACCAGCTGCTCAGCTGGGGCTGGCGCGTGCCGTTCCTCGCCTCGTTCGTGCTCATCCTGCTCGCGCTGTTCATCCGCATGCGTCTGCGCGAGACGCCGACCTTCATCGAGCTCGAGAAGAGCGAGCAGATCGCCGAGCGTCCCATCCGTGACATCTTCACCCGGGGTCTGCCGGGTGTCATCGTCGGCATCGGCCTGCGCATGGCCGAGAACGGCGGCTCCTACATGTTCAACACCCTCGCGCTCACCTTCTTCGTCGCCACCGTGGGCGGCCAGGCCGACCGCAGTCTGCTGACGTGGGGTGTCACGCTCGGCTCCCTCATCGGGATCTTCTCGGTGCCGCTGACCGGTGCGCTGTCGGACCGCATGGGCCGCCGCACCGTCTACCGCGCGGGCGCGCTGTTCATGCTGGTATTCACGTTCCCCGCCTGGTGGCTCATGTCGCTCGGCAGCTATCCCATCACCATCACCGTCATCGCGATCGGCATCGGCATCGCCGTGAACTCCATGCTCGGACCGCAGTGCGCCATGCTCCCCGAGCTGTTCGGCAACCGTCACCGCTACCTCGGCGTCGCGATGGCGCGCGAGCTGTCGGCCGTGCTCGCGGGCGGCCTCGCGGGCGTCCTGGGCGCGTACATCATCGCCGTGAGCGATGCGAACTGGCTGCTGCTGGCGATCTACATGGCGACTCTCGCGCTCATCACCACCGCGTCGACGTTCCTCGTCCCCGAGACCCTGCGCCGCGATCTCACCCGCACCGACGACGCCATCAAGGTGTCGCGCGAAGAGGCCGGCGAGGGCGTGGATGCCACGACCGTCACCGTCCGGACCATCCGATGAGCGCCGCGTTCGAGCTCACCGGTCGGCTCGTCCCGGACGCCGGCTCCAGCCGCGTCGTCGAGGTGGTCTGATGCGCATCGCTCGAGTGAGCGTGCCGCAGGGCGTCACGACCGTGCGCGTCGACGACGACGGCCGATTCATCCCCATCTCCGACCCGTATGCCGCCCTCGCGGTGGGTGAGGAACCTCGGGACGCCGCTGACCCGGTCGACGGTGAACTGGTCGCGCCGTGCACACCGACGGTGCTCGTCGGGATCGCGCAGAACGGACCGGGCCACGCGTCGCCGGTGCAGGCGTGGTTGAAGAGTCCTCGTACCGTCACGGGCCCCGGTGTCTGCGTGCGACTGCGCCGTGATGCCGGCCGGACGGTGGCCGAGGCCGAGGTGGCCGTCGTGATCGGGCGCGACACGACCGGGCTGACGGCCGAGAACGCCCACGAGTACGTCCTCGGGGTGACGGCGGTGAACGATCTGTCCAGTCCCGACCGGGCAGCCGTCGATCCGCGCAATTTCGAGTCGAAGTCGGGGGCGGGCTACACCCCGCTCGGGCCGTGGATCGACACCGCCCTCTCGCTCGACGCTGACCTGTCGATGGCACTGCTCGCCGATGGAGTCGCCCGGGCTGAGACGTCTGCCGGCCGGCTGCCGATGACGCCGCGCGAGTGCCTCGCGTACGTCGCGGGATGGACCACCCTCGGCCCCGGTGACGTCGTCATGATGGGCGCGCCCCACTCGCAGTCACCGATCCGCGCCGGCGAGAGGGTGGAGGTCGTCATCGGCGATCTACGTCTGTCGACCCCGACGTCCTGAAGGGCGCCGAGGGCCCGGTCGTCGAACGGTGGTGCGAGCGGTCTGCCCGGGACGCCGCTGCGGCCGTCTTCACCGCCACCGGCGGCGTCGTTGGGGCCACGTGATCACCGTGCGCCCGCGCGCAGGTTCGCGTCAGTGCTTCTTATAGCCCGCGTTGCGCCCCATCGTGAAGAGGGCGCCGACCGTGCCGATGGCACCGATCGTGGCGATACCGCCGATGACCCAGAGCACGACGTGAGAGAAGAAGCCGCTGTCCATGATGATCCTCCGGGTCGGTGTGGCTGTTCGATCCTACCGTCGCGCGTGTGAACGTCGCGTCGCGGCCCGCCCCGCCCCGCCGACGCGGGCCGGCGTCCCGCTGGCATCGCCGGGGGACGCCGCCGACATCTCAGCAGGTGGCGATCGTCGCGGCGACCGGCGTCGGCGCAGCGCGCGCCCGCGGGTGGCGGGGCGGTCGCGTCGATGCGGGTCGTGCCGACGCCGGGGCACTGGTAGACTTCCGGGGAACTTCGGCGAGGGACTGCCGCGCACCGGACGGTGCAGGTGGCATCCGTGATCGACGCAGTGAAGCAGGCTCCCCGGCTTTCCTCACGCGCTCGCGTTCGAGTCGAATCCAGACCATACAGGTGCGGGCCACGTCCGCTCACAAGCTGCGGGCCGAGCGCCCGCGAGGAGAACATCATGTCGGAAGACAACAAGGTCGTCGCGGAACTCCGCGAGAACTTCGGTAAGGGCTTCGCCCGTCGCCTGCGCGCCGCAGGCAAGATCCCCGCCGTCATCTACGGTCACGGCACCGAGCCCCAGCACGTCGCGCTGCCCGGTCACCAGGTCGCGCTGCTCATCCGTCGCGCCAACGCGCTGCTCGACCTCGACATCGCGGGCAAGGGCCAGCTCGTCCTGGTGAAGGACGTGCAGAAGGACCCCGTGCGCCAGATCATCGAGCACATCGACCTCATCGTCGTGCGCAAGGGCGAGAAGGTCCAGGTCGACGTTCCCGTCACGGTCGTCGGCGAGCCCTTCCCCGGCACCATCGCCAACCTCGAGAACACGACCGTGTCGCTCGAGGTCGAGGCCACCCACATTCCGCAGAACGTCGAGGTCTCGGTCGAGGGTGCCGAGGACGGCACGCAGATCACCGCCGCCGACCTGAAGCTGCCCGCCGGTGCCGTGCTGGTGACCGACCCCGAGACCCTCATCATCGGTGTCTCGGTGCCGCTCGACACGATCGCCGCCGACGAGGAGATCGCCGAGGCCGACGCCGAGGTCGCCGAAGAGCAGTCCGAAGAGGCCGAGGGCGACGACAAGTAATCACGGGCGGGCTCCGGCCCGCCGACCACGAGGGGGCGCGACTCGCGCCCCCTCGTTCTCTTTGTCCGGTTCTCCCTCGCCCGGTTCACGCGCGTGGACGGGGCTCGCGCCTGCGGAAGGATGGATGCCATGGCAGACACCTGGCTCATCGTCGGTCTCGGCAACCCCGGCCCACGGTACGAGCTCACCCGGCACAACATCGGCCAGATGGTCATGGACGAGCTCGCCGGCCGCCGCCGCGAGGCGTTCCGCGCCCACAAGGCCAACGCGCGCGTCGTCGAGACCTGGCTCCGGCCCGGTGCTGCGAAGCTCGTGCTCGCCAAGCTCAATTCCTTCATGAACGTCTCCGGCGGTCCGGTCGCCGGGCTCGCCCGCTTCTACGGCATCGAGGCGGATCACGTCATCGTCGTCCACGACGAGCTCGACATCCCCTACGACACGATCAAGCTCAAGACCGGTGGCGGCCACGGCGGCCACAATGGCGTGCGCGACATCGCCAAAGCTCTCGGCACCGCCGACTTCCCGCGCGTGCGGGTGGGTATCGGTCGTCCCGTGGGCCGTCAGGACCCCGCCGACTGGGTGCTCGATCCGTTCAGTGCGACCGAGCGCCGGACGTTGCCGATCCTCGTGTCGGATGCCGCGGATGCCGTCGAGCTACTCGCCGATGAGGGCTTGGTCTCGGCTCAGCAGCGTTTCCACGCCCCCCGCGCCTGACCACTGCCTGCCGTTCCCCTCCCGCGCCCGGCATCCGTCGCGTCTCCGGGAGTGCGTCCGACGCCGCCACTCGGCATCCGTCTTCACGCCTGTATCCGGCTGCTCACCCCCCCGCATCCGTCATCGCGGCCGACACCGTCCACGCTGCCCCCGCTCGATCGGCCGAAACGGCATCGTTCGAGCCGTAACGACGAACGACCCCGGCCGCGATGGCCGGGGTCGTTCGCGACGTGCGTGTCACATGGTAGAGCCGAGACCGGCGGCGGCACCGACGCCGAGGGCGGTGATGACGACGATCCCGCCGAGCACGGCGATGATGATCGCAGCTATTCCCCACCCACGGCCGCGATTCTTCACCGCGGCGATGATGCCCTGGATGAAGCCCCAGAGTCCCAGGATCCCGTACACGACGAATGCCGCGATCGACAGTGCGGCGACCGCGATCGCCGACTGCTCGGCCCCGGGCGGCAGGGATTCCGGGTCGACCTGACCGGTCGAGGAGTCGACGTACTGCCCGAGGCTCCCGGTCTGCACGCCCGCCACGAAGGCGAGGATCGCGCCGATGACGACGGCGAGGACAGAGGCGACGAACGCGATGATGCCGAGCTTCTTCGACACCGGTGCCCGGTGCTCGGGCGCGTAGGCGGGCGCGGCATAGCCACCCGGCGCGGCGTGCGCCTCGCTGCGCGTGGGGGGCGGGTTGTACGGCTCCGGCGGCGGCGGTGTGGTGCTCACGAGTTGCTCCCTTGGTCGTCGACGGGCAGGACGCGCCCGCTCGGCGGATGACGGACACGACGCCCGTTGCCGCGAGTGTAGGCGAGCCCCCGGCGAGGGCCCGAAGGGCTGGACGCACCCCTCTCGGCGCGGTATCGCACCGAGGACTCCGATCACACCGGGGTGAGCCCGCCCGACATGGTCGCGAGCCCCGCCACGAGGCCGACGGCGACGAGGCCGCCGAATACCAGGGGCCCCAGCACTGAGAGGACGATCGCCGTGATGCCCGCCCCGCGCCCCGATCCGACCGCGGTGGCCACGATTCCGAGCACGAGCGCGGTGACCCCCACGACGGTCCCCGCCCAGAACGAGACCTCGCCGACGAGCACGACGTCGCGCACAGGCGACAGCACACGCCACTCGAGGGTCGACGACGTGAGCGTCTCGAGTCCCGGCCCGGCGCCTCGGGCGGTGCGGAACGCGGCGAAGCCTCCGACGGCGGGTGCCAGGACGGTGGCTGCGATCGACAGCAGCAGCGCCCAGATCCCCAGGGGGCGCGAGCGGCGCCTGGATGGCGGGGGAGCGAGGAGTGTTCCGACCGGCGGCGCGACGTGCGGCGCGGCGAAGACCGGACCGTTCGGGACGCCGGGGGTGCTCATGCCGTCACTCTACGAGACCTCGTCGGTCAAGGGCGCGGGCCCACCCGGCCCGATGTCGGACCCCCCGCGTAGACTCATCCGAGTGACAGTTCCCGGGATCGTTCGCGCCCTCGAGCAGGCTGAGTCGTACCGTGAGGCCGCTTCCGCGGCATCCGCCGACCTGTCTCTCTCCCTTGTCGATGGCCTCGATGCACCCGTGATCGCGGGGCTCGTCGAGCGTCGCCGCGCGGCGGGCGGCCCCGGCGCAGTGCTCGTGATCGCCCCCACCGGGCGTCGTGCGGAGTCCCTGGGCCCGGCACTGGATGCCGTCCTCCCCGGCGCCCACGTGCTGCACTTCCCCGCGTGGGAGACCCTGCCGCACGAGCGCCTCAGCCCGAGCCCCGAGACGGTCGGCCGTCGCCTCGACGTCCTGCGCCGGATCGCCGCGTGGGACGGAGAGGTGCCGTTGGTCGTCACCGCGTCCGTGCGCAGTGCCCTGCAGCCGCTCGCCCCCGGTCTCGGCGACGTCGAGCCGGTGCAGCTCGTCGTCGGCGGTCGCGGGCACCAGCTCGAGACCGTGACGACGCGGCTGGTCGAGCTGGCCTACCACCGCGTCGACATGGTGTCGCGGCGCGGCGAATTCGCCGTGCGCGGCGGCATCCTCGATGTCTTCCCGCCCGTGGCCGACCATCCGTACCGCGTGGAGTTCTTCGGCGACGAGGTCGACCAGATCCGCGCGTTCTCCGTCGCCGATCAGCGATCGCTTCCGGGCGAAGTCGCCGACGTGACGCTGGTTCCCAGCCGTGAACTGCTGCTCAGCACCGAGGTGCGCGCCCGTGCCGCCGAGCTGCGCGATGCGTATCCGGGTCTTCGGCAATTGCTCGAGAAGATGGCGGAGGGCATCCCCGCAGAGGGCATGGAGTCGCTCATCCCCGTGCTGATCGACGACCTCATCACTCTCGTCGACTACCTGCCCGGGGGCAGCGCCGTCGCGCTCGTCGACCCCGAGCGCTCGCTCGCGCGGGCGACGACGCTCGGCGACACGAACCGCGAGTTCCTCGAGGCCGCGTGGTCGGCGGCGACTGCGGGGGCCGACACCCCCGTCGACCTCGACTCCGGCGACTTCGTGACGCTCGACGATCTGCACGAGAAGGCCACGGGCCGTGGCGGCGTCTGGTGGCAGCTCAGCGCCTTCGACTCGGGCGCCGCAGATGCCGAAGACGAAGGTCTCGTCGTGGGCGACGAATCGGCGCACCGCGTCAAGGCCGATCCGGTGCCGTCGTTCCAGGGCAACGTCGAGGGAGCCACGGCGCACGTCGGTCAGTTGCTCGCCGACGGCTGGTCGGTGGTGGTCACGGCATCCGGACCCGGAATGGTCGACCGTGCCCGTGATGTGCTCGCCGAGCGCGGTATCGCGGCGCGCCGCGTCGACGACGTCCGCACGGCACCGGAGCCCGGTGTCGCGCACGTGGTGTGCGCACCGTTGGAGCGTGGATTCCAGCTCACCGAGGCGAAGTTCGCCGTCATCACCGAGACCGAGTTCTACGGTCGGTCCGTCAGCGGCGACAACCGAGGGGTCAAGAAGCTCGCGTCGCGGCGGCGCAACGTCGTCGATCCGATGCAGCTCAAGCCCGGCGACGTCGTCGTTCACGCCACGCACGGCATCGGCAGATTCCTCGAGCTCACGCAGCGTGAGGTCTCCAGCGGTGGACGCAACGCCGTCAAGACCACGAAAGAGTACTTGGTCCTCGAGTACGCCCCCGCGAAACGCGGGTACCCGGGCGACAAGCTCTATGTGCCCACCGACCAACTCGACCTGCTGTCGAAGTACGTCGGCGGAGAAGCTCCCACCCTGTCCAAGATGGGCGGGAGCGACTGGGCCGCGGCCAAGGGCCGCGCGCGCAAGGCCGTGCGCGACATCGCGGTGGAACTGGTGAAGCTGTATTCGGCGCGCATGGCGTCGAAGGGCTACGCCTTCGGGCCCGACACACCTTGGCAGCGGGAGCTCGAAGAGGCCTTCCCGTTCGCAGAGACCCTCGATCAGCTGCAGACGATCGACGAGATCAAGGCCGACATGGAGAAGCCGATCCCGATGGATCGCCTCCTTTCGGGAGACGTCGGTTTCGGTAAGACCGAGGTGGCCGTGCGCGCGGCGTTCAAGGCCATCCAAGAGGGCAAGCAGGTCGCCATGCTCGTGCCGACGACCCTCTTGGTCAAGCAGCACCTCGAGACGTTCGCCGAGCGGTACGCCGGTTTCCCCGTCACGGTGCGTCCGCTCTCGCGCTTCCAGTCCGACAAAGAGGCGAAGGCGACCCTGGCCGGCCTCACCGACGGCACCGTCGACATGGTGATCGGTACTCACCGCATCCTCACCGAGAAGGTGATCTTCAAGGACCTCGGGCTGATGATCATCGACGAGGAACAGCGTTTCGGCGTCGAGCACAAAGACGCGTTGAAGAAGCTCAAGACGAATGTCGACATCCTGGCGATGAGCGCCACGCCCATTCCGCGCACGCTCGAGATGGCGGTCACCGGAATTCGTGAGATGTCGACGCTGGCGACTCCGCCCGAGGACCGGCATCCGATCCTCTCGTACGTGGGACCCCGCAACGACAAGCAGATCGCCGCCGCGATCCGGCGCGAGCTGCTGCGCGAGGGCCAGGTGTTCTACGTGCACAATCGCGTCTCGTCGATCCAACGCGTCGCCGCGCACCTCGCCGAGCTGGTCCCCGAGGCGCGCATCGTCGTCGCTCACGGACAGATGGGCGAGCACGCCCTCGAGCAGGTCGTCGACGATTTCTGGGAGCGTCGGGCCGACGTGCTCGTATCGACGACTATCATCGAGACCGGTCTCGACATCTCGAACTCCAACACGATCATCATCGACCGCGCCGACAAGTACGGCCTGTCGCAGCTGCACCAGTTGCGCGGCCGCGTGGGCCGTGGGCGCGACCGCGCCTACGCGTACTTCCTGTACGACGAGATGAAACCTCTGTCCGAAACGGCGGCGGACCGCCTCGAGACGATCGCCGTCAACAACGACCTCGGCAGCGGTATGCAGGTGGCGCTGAAAGACCTCGAACTGCGCGGGGCCGGCAACCTCCTCGGCGCCGAACAGGCCGGACACATCGCCGGTGTCGGCTTCGACCTGTATCTGCGCATGATCGGCGAGGCCGTGTCGACCTTCCGCGGCGAAGATGTCGACGGCCCCAGCGAACTGCGGTTGGAACTGCCGGTCGACGCGCGCCTGCCCGAGTTCTACATCGACAGCGAGCGCCTGCGCCTCGAGGCGTACCAGAAGCTCTCGGCTGCAGCCTCCGCCGGCGCGAAGAACGACGCCATCGACCTCGTGATCGACGAACTCCGAGACCGATACGGCGAACCGCCCGCCGAGGTCGAGGGGCTCATCGCGGTGGCGCGTCTGCGCCGACGTGCTGCGCAGGCGGGACTCGCGGATGTCGTGGCGATGGGATCGAACCTGCGCATCGCCCCGGCCCACCTCGCCGAGTCCATGCGCGTACGCCTGCAGCGCCTATACCCGAAGGCGAAGCTCGTTGCGGGCGGGGATGCCATGGTGGTGCCGCTTCCGTCGGACGCCGGCGATGCGAACCTGATCGCGTGGGTGCGTCAGCTGCTGGACGCCCTGTGGCCGTTGCCCGTCGACAAGTCTGCGGAGACGGCGAACGCCTGAGCTCGTGTCCTCCGAAAGGACGGGCGCTTCGTGGACCCGATCGACCTCCGTGTCGGTCGGGTCCGCGTTCGTTCTCCGCGGTTTTCCGGGGGCGTGCGCCGCGACACGCCCGGGGAGGGCCCGGATTCGACGGAGTGGCAGTTCCCGCGTAACTTATTCCTTGTTCGCCCCACAGGGGAGAGCGGAGCGGCCGAAAGGCCCCGCGTCCTCTCAAGTGGTGAACCGCCCGAAACCTCACCGGATGGTGTATGGTTTTGGTTCTGGTCGTTCGGCCGGTTCCCGAGGTCGATCTCTTCGTGAGGTCCCACTGTGGAATCGTGCGCTGGGCGGCTGGTCAATTGAAGTGAACTGCCTCACGGGTAGGTCGGAAGACTGTTTTCGTGGGTGCGTCCGTTCCTTGAGAACTCAACAGCGTGCACTTGTCAAATGCCAATTTTA
>NZ_JACHXY010000002.1 GCF_014192415.1 Microbacterium proteolyticum | reverse complement strand
GGGTGGCCATTTCGCATTTCACCCCCACCCATTAGCGAGCGCTGGTACGAGCTTTCCCTTCGGGGGAGCACGTACCAGCGCTTCGTCGTACCCGGCGCACGTCGCTTGGCCAGGCGCGTCGGCGCTACGCTGACCGCATCGAGGGAAAGGATGCCGCCATGCTCTTCAGTCACCTCGGGGCCGATCCCCGAATTCATCCTGACGCCGTCGTCGCCCCCACGGCCGTCATCAGCGGAGACGTGACCATCGGGGCGGGGTGCCAGGTTCTTCACGGTGCCGTCCTCACCGCCGAGGGCAGCCCGGTGGTGCTGGGGGAGAACACCATCGTGATGGAGAACGCCCTCGTCCGGGCCAGCTCGACCCACGCTGTACATATCGGACCGCACACCCTCATCGGTCCGATGGCGAGTATCGCCGGTGCCGACATCGGTGCCGAGGTCTTCCTCGCGACCGGTACCCGGGTCTTCAACGGGGCGGAGATCGGGGATCGCAGCGAAGTGCGGATCAATGCGGTGGTCCACGTGCGCACCGTGCTCCCCGCGGGGACCGTCGTGCCGATTTCCTGGGTCGCGGTCGGTGACCCGCTGCTCATTCTCGCGCCCGACCGCCACGAAGAGATCTGGGCCGCGCAGAAGGAGCTCGACTTCCCCGGTTACGTCTTCGGACTGGACCGCGAAACACCCGACCTGATGGTGCAGCTCACCGAGCGCTACGGCCGGAGCCTGTCCCGCCACGTCTCAGACCGTCGTCTCGACTGACAGCTCGTCTCGACGAACGCGTTCGACGTCGCGGGAAAACAGAGACGCGCCGTGACCCTTTCGGGGAGCGGCGCGTCACTGGATCGGTTCGTGCTCAGCCGGTGTTCTGCAGACCCGCAGCCACGCCGCTCACCGACAGGAGCAGCAGCCGCTGCTGCTCGGCATCCGGGATCTCCGACTCGGGCGAGGCATCGCGTAGGGCGCGGAGCGCCCGCAGCTGCAGCAGAGAGAGGGCGTCGACGTACGGGCTGCGCATCTTCACGGCGCGCTGTAGAACGGGCTTGTTGCCGAGCAGATCGCCGCCGGTGATGCGCTCGACCCACGAGCGGGTGAGCAGCATCTCGTCCATGACGAGCTGAGCGAGGTCGTCCCGGTCGCCGAGCGCGAGGTAGCGGCGGGCGATGCGCTCGTCGGCCTTCGCCAGGCTCATCGCGACATTGTCGATCATCGTACGGAACAGCGGCCACTGCTCGTACGCGTCGCGGAGACGCTGCTCATCGTCGACGGCGTCGAGTGCTGTGCCGAGACCGAACCATCCCGCGAGGTTGATGCGCGCCTGAGTCCACGAAAAGACCCACGGGATCGCGCGAAGGTCTTCGAGCGACTCGACCGATAGTCCTCGGCGTGCGGGGCGCGAGCCGAGGGCGAGGTGGCCGAGCTCCTCCATCGGCGTGACCGTGGCGAACCACGGCGCGAAGCCGGGCGCCTTCACCAGGGCGAAGAACCGCTCCCGCGAAGCGACGTCCATCGTGCGCGCGACATCGGCGAAGGCGTCGGCCGCGCCCCGGTTGCGCCGCTCGATCGAGGGGGAGGAGGCCGTGAGCACGGCAGCCGCGACCTGGTCGATGTGGCGCATCGCGATGTCGGGGTCGCCGTAGCGCGCGAAGATGACCTCGCCTTGCTCGGTGAGCTTGAACCGACCGTCGACCGAGTGCGGCGGCTGGGCGAGGATGGCCGAGTTGGCGGGTCCGCCGCCTCGACCGAGAGCGCCGCCGCGACCGTGGAAGAGGGTGAGCTCGATGCCCTCGGCTGCAGCCCAGGTCGAGATCTGCGCCTGGGCCTCGTAGAGGGCGAGGTTCGCCGCGACGGGACCGACGTCCTTCGACGAGTCGGAGTAGCCGAGCATGACCTCGAGGCGACGGCCGGTGGCATCCAGTCGGCTGACGAACGAGGGGTGCGTGACGATCTCGGCGAGGATGCCGGGGGCCGCCTGCAGGTCGGCGAACGTCTCGAACAACGGAATAACGTCGAGAACGGGGAGAGGCTCGCCCGGGCCCATCGCGTATGACGCGAGTTCGTGCACGTTCGCGAGGTCGTCGGCCGACTGGGTGAACGAGACGATGTAGCGGCCGGCGGCGCGAGGTCCGAAGCGCTCCTGCACGTAGGCGATGGAGCGGAAGACCTCGAGCACCTCATCGGTCAGTTCGCTGCGCTGTCCGCCGGCGCGAAGCTCGTCGAGCACCTTGCGGTGCACCGCCGAGTGCTGGCGGACCTCGAGCTCGGTGAGGTGGAAGCCGTACGTCTCGACCTGCCACACCAGTCTCTGCAGTGCGCCGTAGGCCTGCCGCGCGGCGCCGGCGGCGACGAGCGATTCTTGCACCGTTCGCAGATCGGCCAGCAGGTGCTCGGGGTCGCGGTACGCCAGATCGGCGTTACGGGTACGGGTCGCGGCGATCTTCCGGGCCAGCAGCAGCAGGATGCGGCGATGCGGTTCCTCGGGTGAGCGCTCGGCGATCTCCGTTGCGGCGTCTTCGTCGGCGGCACGGAGGCGGTGCCACAGGGCGACGAGGGCGTCGCTGGGCGGGGTGGTACCGGCATCCAGCGTCAGACCTCGTCCCACGCGCAGTGC
This sequence comes from Microbacterium proteolyticum, assembly GCF_014192415.1. Classification (GTDB taxonomy): domain Bacteria; phylum Actinomycetota; class Actinomycetes; order Actinomycetales; family Microbacteriaceae; genus Microbacterium; species Microbacterium proteolyticum. The sequence continues at coordinate 795,497 of NZ_JACHXY010000002.1, read as the reverse complement.
GGTGCGCTCGAGGCCCAGGAGCACATGCTCGCTCGCGATCGAGGCGGCCTTGCGGGTGACGGACGCCGTGACGAACGGGTTGCCGTCACGGTCTCCACCGACCCAGGAGCCGACGCGGACGAACGGCTTCACGATGGGCGCACGGGATCCCGCGTTCTCGCCCTGGAGGATGTCGTCGATGCGGCGGTAGACGTGAGGCACGGCGGTGTACAGGGTCTCGTCGAACACGGCCATGACCGACCGCACCTCGTCGACGGGAGACGGCTTCTCGCGGCGGAGGGGAGCAGTTCGCCAGAGCGTGTCGATCTCTTCCAGCATGCGACGCTCGGTGCGGCGCGTCTCGGCCGCGTTCTCACCCGCGGCGTCGCGTTCGCCGAGGAGTTCCGACAGGCGACGGATGCTCGTCGAGATCGCTCGGCGGCGGGCCTCAGTGGGGTGCGCGGTGAAGACCGGGTGGAAGCGCAGGGCCTGGAGACGCGCGAGGGCGGTCTCTTCGCCGACCTCGCTCGACAGCCTCTCGAAGGCGCTGGCGATCGTGTCGGGGATGCCGCTGCGCGATGGCTGATCACCGCGCTCGCGCAGGACGCGCACGCGCTGATGCTCTTCGACGAGGTTGACGAGGTGGAAGTACGCCGTGAAGGCGCGGGCGACTTCGTCGGCCCGCTCGATCGAGAAGTCGTCGGCGATGGCCGCGGCTCGCTCGAACGCCGCGGACGTCTCGTCGGTGTAGGCCTGGATCGTTGCTGTACGCAGTCTTTCGACGTCGTCGTACAGGCCAGGGGAGCCGCTCTCCCGAAGGACTCGGCCCAATAGCGATCCGAGCAGGCGCACGTCGGCACGCATCTGTTCGGGGAGCTCTTGGCCGGCTTCGAAGCGGCCCACGAGGTCGATGGCCTCGGTCGGGGTCAGATCACGCACACGGCCAAGATTATCGGCGTCGCGTTGCGCGCAGATGACACGGGACCGGTGGGGTGCTCGTGCGGGGCGGCGCGGCGCCGCTTACGGGCAACGTCTCCGCGCCGAAATCCGGATATTCTCCGGGCTGCGGTTGCCCGAACACCGTCTTTCCCGCTTTCCGCAGGCGTACGAGCGCAATCTTCCGGAGTTGCGCACAGGTCATGCTCCGCCCGTACTCGCCGAGCCTCGGCGCCCCGGTGTGCAATCGGGGCCGAGTCGGACCACCACCCGTCTCGAACTCGGGAGATCTCCGCGAATCGGACAGCGTGTGACGGACGCGGGCCTGACCGGTGACGGCGCGCGGGGGCATACTCGGGGGAGCGTTTCCCGCGGGACCGGTGGGTGCCGGACGTCACGGGTCGCGGAAGGAGTTCCCGTGAGCGACGACGCCCTGCGCGAGGCCGCCGAGACCATGCACACCGTGCGCGAGCGGTGCGTGTGGACGCAGCAGATCGACCATCGCGACCTCGTGCCGTACTTGGTGGAGGAGAGCGCCGAGGTGATCGACGCGGTCGAGGCGGGCACCCGTGCCGACCTGCGCGAAGAGCTCGGCGACCTGCTGTGGCAGGTGTTGTTCCACGCCGAGATCGCCGCGGGCGACCCCGTCGATCCTTTCGACATCGACGATGTGGCGCGCGGCCTGACCGAGAAGATGGTGCGGCGTCATCCTCACGTGTTCGGGGATGCCGTGGCATCCACTCCCGAGGAGGTCCTCGTTCACTGGAACGCGGCGAAGGCGGCCGAGAAGCGTGCGCGCACGAGCGTCCTCGATGGAGTCAGCGACCACATGCCCTCGCTCGCGCTCGCGCAGAAGGTCCTGAGCAAGGCGGCGCAGACCGGGGTGCCCGCCCCGTCGCACCGGCTCGCGGATCCCGAGACCGAGGCCGAGCTGGGTGACGCGCTGCTGACGCTGGTGCATCTGGGACGCATCCGCGGGTGGGATGCCGAACGCGCCCTGCGCGAGCGCCTTCGCATTCTGCGCGCCGAGGTGCAGACCGCGGAGCGAGACCGCGGAGCACCGGCCGGCTGAGCGGCTCCTCCCGCGAGATCACCCCTCGACACGCAGGGGCACGGTGACAGTGCGCGACGGGCGATCAGCGCTCGCCTCGAGCGGACCCGGCGTCGGCCGCCCCGCCCGCATCCAGACCTGCCGCCGGAGCCTGGAACAATGGGACCGTGGCATCCGTGAACCCGCCGCGCGGCATGCGCGACTTCCTCCCCGCTGACAAGGCCCGTCGCGAGCGCGTGCTCGCCGTCATCCGCGAGCGCTACCGCGCGCACGGGTTCGACGAGATCGAGACCCCCGTCATGGAGGACTACGACCGCCTCCACGCCGGTATCGGCGGTGACAACGAGAAGCTGTCGTTCAGCATCCTCAAGCGGGGGATGGATGCCGAGGGCATCCGCGCCGCGGCCGACGACCCGGCCGCCCTCGCCGACCTGGGTCTGCGCTACGACCTCACCGTTCCGCTCGCCCGTTTCTACGCGACGAACCGTGCACAGCTGCCGACGGTGTTCCGCGCCGTCCAGATGGCGCCGGTGTGGCGCGCCGAGCGTCCGCAGAAGGGGCGCTATCGGCAGTTCCTGCAGTGCGACATCGACATCATCGGCGATGCCACCGCCCGCGCCGAGGCCGAGCTCATGATCGCGAGTCTCGACGTGCTCGACGCCCTCGGACTCACGGGCGGCTCGATCCGGGTGAACGACCGCCGCGTGCTCGACGCGATGCTCGACGTGTTCGGCTTCGCCCCCGGCGAGCGACCCGGCGTGCTGATCACGATCGACAAGCTCGACAAGGTCGGCCCCTCGGGCGTCGTGGCGGAACTCCGCGGGCGGGGAGCCGACGCGGGCGCCGTCGATGCTCTCGCCGCGTACCTCGACCGGCCGTCGACGTCGCCGTCGTTCGACGAGGTCGGTATCCGTGCGGCCCTTCCCGACGGCATCCCCGACGAGGTCATCTCCCACCTCGTGGCCCTGGGCGACACCGTCGCCGCAGCCCGAGGTGCCGATGCGCCGCTGGTCTTCGACCCGTTCCTCGTGCGCGGGATGGGCTACTACACCGGCACCATCTTCGAGCTGGCGCACCCGAGCGTCGACTACTCGCTGGGCGGCGGAGGACGTTACGACGGCATGATCGGTCGCTTCCTCGGCCAGCAGGTCCCGGCCGTGGGATTCTCGATCGGCTTCGAGAGGATCGTCGACCTGCTGCCCGACACCGACGCCGAGGGAGAGCGCTCCATCGTGCTCGTGCACGATCGAGACGTCCCTCTCGCCCGGCTGCTCGCGATGAAGGCGCAGCTCGTCGCCGAGGGCGCGCGCGTGCGAATAGAGCAGCGGGCGAAGAACATGAAGGCCCTGCTCGAGCGCTCCGCGGCCGACGGCTACACCTCGTTCGCCTCCGTCGGCACCGACACCGCAGCCGATGAGCTGGAGTTCAAACCACTGGCTTGAGTCGCGCCGGGGTGCGGTCGTCCGACGGCGGACGCCGACCCCTCCCGTGGCAGCATCCTGAGGCTGCGAGGGCCGGCCTCCGCCGCGTGTCCGGCCGGCATCCCGAGTCTTGTCGGGAACACACGGGATGCCGGGAGCCCGCCGTTGCCGCACCGTCATGCGGCGTACGCCGGGCGTTCACCAGGGGCGAGTGTCATCGGAGCATGTCTGCGCGTCGGCCCCTCACCGTGACGGCCGCGTCGTCGATCGCCGTGCTGAGTGCGGCGGCGGTGGGGCTGCGCGCCCTGCTCACGCGCCAAGCGGCGATCGCCCGGCGCCGCATCGGCAAGCCCCTCGGCGAAGACGCGCTGGATGCCGACCGGGTCTGGCGCCGTAAGAAGCATCCGGGAGAGCCGGTCGAGCTCCTGCTGCTCGGGGACTCGATCGCCGCGGGTCTCGGCGCGGGGCACCGGCGCGATACGCTCGGCGCGCGCCTGGCGAAGGGCATCGCGCGGCAGGCGGGTCGCCCGGTGCGGTTGCGCACCGTCGCCGTCGTGGGGTCCGAGACATCGGCCCTCGCGGGGCAGATCGCCGCCCTTCCGGTGAAGTACCGAGCGGATGCCGCCGTGATCGTCGTCGGTGGCAACGACGTGACGCATCGCATCCCGGCATCCCGTTCCGCCGAGCAGCTCGAGGAGGTCGTGCGAGCGCTGCGCGACGACGGCATCCCGGTGGTGGTGGGAACGTGTCCGGACCTCGGGACGCTCCGCGCGATCCCGCAGCCTCTCCGTGCGCTCGCCGCGCGCTCCTCACGGCAGTTGGCTGCCGCGCAGGCCACCGCGGTCCATCGCGCGGGTGGTCGCGTCGTCGCCCTCTCGCGGGCGGTGGGTCCGGTGTTTGCCGAGCACCCCGACGAGATGTTCAGTGTCGACCGCTTCCACCCGAGTGCCCTGGGATACCGGCGCACCGCCGAGGCGCTGCTGCCGGCGGTGCTCGCGGCGCTCGAGGCGGCCGCGGGATCAGACGCACCGTGACACGTCACCGACGTCGGGCCCGTGCGTCCTCGAACGGGACGTGTGCCTCCGCGCGGTGGGCGTTGACCGGCGCCGCCCGCGCCGACAGGGTGGGATCGTGCCCACCCACGTTGACGTCGATGCCTTCCTCACCGCGACCCTCGTCGGTGACGATCCGATGCTGGATGCCGCGTTGCGGGCGCAGCACGACGCCGGCCTCCCGGCGATCGAGGTGGCCCCCGTCAACGGGAAGTTCCTGCATCTGCTCGCCCGCATCGCCGGCGCGCGGCGAGTGCTCGAGATCGGCACCCTCGGCGGATACTCCACGATCTGGTTCGCCCGCGCCGTCGGCCCCGCCGGCCGTGTCGTGACGATCGAGGCCGAACCGGCCAACGCCGAGATCGCCCGCGCCAACCTCGAGCGCGCCGGGGTTGGCGACCGTGTCGAGGTGCGCATCGGAAGCGGAGCGGACGTGCTGCCGACGCTTGCTGGCGGGGAGGCGTTCGACCTCGTCTTCATCGACGCCGACAAGGAATCCAACCCCCTGTATCTCGACTGGGCGGCGCGCCTGGGGCGGCGCGGAACCGTCGTCGTGCTCGACAACGTCGTGCGCGGGGGAGAGGTCGCCGACGCCGACACCCCCGACTCGAAGGTCCAGGGCGCGCGCCGCGGCGTGGAGATGCTCGGCGCAGACCCCCGCTTCGACGCCACAGCCCTGCAGACCCTCGACCGCAAGGGGTGGGACGGTATCGCGCTGGCGATCGTCGTGGGCACCGCAACCTCTTGAGCCCGTCGCGAGGTCCGCGAGCACGTCGAACGGACGGCCTCGCGCCCGACGATGACGTCGAGGGCTGAGTCGCCTCGCGATTCGCGAATCCGCGGCCGACCGGCATCCGTCCCCACGGCCGCCACCCCGTGTCACTAGACTCGACGACGGACCGACGACGTTCCGCCCTCTTTCCCCAGAACCAACGAGGAGTCCTTCGTGGCACTTATCGAGGCTGTCAACGCGCGCGAGATCCTGGATTCGCGCGGTAACCCGACCGTCGAGGTGGAGGTGCTCCTCGACGACGGAATCGTCCAGCGGGCGGCCGTCCCCTCCGGCGCGTCCACCGGCGCGTTCGAGGCCTACGAGCTGCGCGACGGCGACAAGAGCCGCTACAGCGGCAAGGGCGTCCTCAAGGCCGTCGCCGCGGTCGTCGACGAGCTGGGCCCCGCCATCGAGGGCGTCGAAGCCAGCGAGCAGCGCATCATCGACGAGATCCTCATCGAGACCGACGGCACCGAGAACAAGTCGCGCACCGGCGCCAACGCCATCCTCGGCGTCTCGCTCGCCGTCGCCAAGGCCGCCGCCGACAGCGCCGACCTGCCCCTGTTCCGCTACCTCGGCGGCCCCAACGCGCACCTGCTGCCCGTGCCGCTGTTCAACGTCATCAACGGTGGCGAGCACGCCGACAACGGCATCGACTTCCAGGAGTTCTTCCTCGCGCCCATCGGCGCCGACACCTACAGCGAGTCGCTGCGCTGGGGCACCGAGGTCTACCACGTCCTCAAGGGCGAGCTGAAGTCCGCGGGCTACAACACCGGTCTCGGCGACGAGGGCGGCTTCGCCCCCGACCTGCCCAGCAACCGCGAGGGCCTCGACTTCCTCATCCGCGCGATCGAGAAGGCCGGCTTCACCCCCGGTCAGGACATCGCCGTCGGCCTCGACGTCGCCGCCACCGAGTTCTTCACGGACGGCGTCTACACGGTCGAGGGCAAGGAGTGGAGCGTCGACCAGCTCGTCGACTACTTCGCCGACCTCGTCGCCAACTTCCCCATCGTGACCATCGAAGACGCGCTCGCCGAGGACGACTGGGACGGTTGGAAGAAGCTGACGGATGCCATCGGCTCCAAGGTTCAGCTCGTCGGTGACGACCTGTTCGTCACCAACCCCCAGCGCCTGCAGAAGGGCATCGACCTCGGCATCGCCAACTCGCTGCTCGTGAAGGTCAACCAGATCGGCACGCTGAGCGAGACGCTGGACGCCATCAACCTGGCCACCCGCTCGGGCTACACCTCGATGCTCTCGCACCGCTCGGGCGAGACGGAAGACACCACGATCGCCGACCTGGCCGTCGCGGTCAACGCCGGCCAGATCAAGACCGGTGCCCCGGCCCGCAGCGAGCGCGTCGCGAAGTACAACCAGCTGCTGCGCATCGAAGAAGACCTCGGCGACGCCGCGGTCTTCGCCGGCCGCTCGGCGTTCCCCCGTTTCAAGGGCTGACCGTTCGATCCGAGGGAGGGGGAGCCGCGAGGCTTCCCCTCCCTCTCGTTTCCCGGGTCTGCGGTCGCGGGGCGTACCCGGTGGCGCATGCCCGGCGGCCGCGGTCCCGCCGTCCCGGCCGAAGACGGGGGACCCCGTCTGAGCGGACGCCGAGCCTTCGGCGCGTCCCCGGAGTGCCCCCAGGGCGCGACGTAGACTCGCCTGCGGCCCGAACGACAGCACACGGAACGAAGGAAGGGAACGTGGAACGACCGACTCTTCCTCCCGGCCGCCCCGTGGCATCCGAGGTGCCGAAGGCGAAGAAGACACCGAAGCGTGCGCCCGGCGCCCGGCCCGATCGTCCGCCGCGACCGTCGGTGCCCGAACGCCGCGTGGACGTGCGCGACTGGCTCGGCCGCGTGCGCGTCTCGGGCTTCGTGGTGATTATGCTCGGGCTGGTCGTGCTGGGCACCTTCGTGCTCGTGCCCACGGTGGGGACGTACATGGACCAGCGTCAGCAGATCCAGGCGCTCGAGAGCGCGGTGAAGATCAGCCAGTCCGAGGTCGAGGATCTGCAGATGCAGCGCGACCGGTGGTCGGACCCCGCGTACATCCGTACGCAGGCGCGCGAGCGCCTCGGCTACACCTTCCCCGGTGAGGTCGTCTATCTCATCGACAACGACCTGCCCGCTTCGGCGACGCCTCAGGAGCAGGACGACGTCAGCGGGGACGTCGGCCAGACGCGGACCGACTGGATGGCGCAGCTGGTGCGCTCGGTCACCGCGTCCGGTGCGGCGCAGGTCGCGGTGCCGACGATCGGCGTGCCCGACCCGACGCCCGCACCCGACGCTCCCGCACCCTGACGGCATCCGTCCCGCCTCCCGACGCGCAACGGAGGGGCCGGGTACCCTGGAAGCGATGACTACCGCAACTCTTCCCCCCGCCTCCGACGCCGATCTGGCTGTGCTCAAGTCGCAGCTCGGACGCGTTCCCCGCGGAGTCATCGGGATCGCCGCACGATGCGCGTGCGGGAACCCGACGGTGGTGGCGACCTCGCCCCGTCTCGATGACGGCAGCCCGTTCCCCACGTTCTACTACCTCACCCACCCGGCCGCGACCGCCGCGATGTCGGTGCTCGAAGCGGGGCATGTCATGAAGGAGTTCTCCGACGAGCTCGCCGAGAGCGAAGACCTGCGGCAGCAGTACGAGGCGGCTCACCAGGCCTACCTCCGCGACCGGGCCGCCTACGGGGAGCCCGAAGAGATCGCGGGTATCTCGGCCGGGGGCATGCCCACCCGCGTGAAGTGCTTGCACGCCCTCGCGGGGCATGCGCTGGCGGCCGGTCCGGGCGTGAACCCCATCGGCGACCGAGCCCTCGAGCGCGGCACGTGGTCGCCGGAACGCTGCCAGTGCGAGAGCCCGGGGACCGGCGGATGAAGCGCGTCGTCGTCGCCGTGGCGTCCGTCATCCTGGTGACGCTGCTGACGGGCGCGACGGCGACACCCGTCCTGTCGACGGCGGCTCCGCAGGCGCCGGCCGGCCCCGTCGCCGAAGACCCCACGGACTCGGTGCGCGCGGCGGAGTACTGGCTCGACCAGTACGGTGTCCGCGAGGCGTGGAAGACCACGCGGGGAGCCGGTCAGAAGATCGCCATCATCGACACCGGCATCGGCCGCGGCCCGACGGAGTTCAGCGGCGCCGTCGTCGGCGGCATCGACGTCTCGGGCGTCGGATCGTCCGACGGACGCACCCCCGTCGGGGCGGTGGATGCCAACCACGGCAGCTGGGTCGCCTCGCTCGCCGCCGCCCGCGGCACCGGCAACGGCCGCGGCATGATCGGGGTCGCCCCCGAGGCCGAGCTGTTGTCGATCTCGGTCGGATTCGGTGCGACGACGTCGAAGCCGTTCACCGAGCAGATCGCCGAGGCCATGAAATGGGCCGTCGACAACGGCGCCACCGTCATCAACCTCTCCCTGACGACGAACACCCTGGACTGGGACCGCAGCTGGGACGAAGCGTTCGAGTACGCCTTCGACAAGAACGTCGTCGTCGTCGTCGCGGCCGGTAACCGGGGGAGCGGCACCGACCGGGTCGGCGCTCCGGCCACGATCCCGGGCGTCTTGGCCGTGGGCGGTGTCGACCCGAGTGGCGCCGCGAGCAACAGTGCGTCGACACAGGGCATCACGATCGGCCTCTCCGCCCCCAGTGAGCGTCTGATCGGCGTCTCAGCCGACGGCAGCCTGGTGCAGTGGAACGGCACGAGCGGCGCGGCCCCCATCGTCGCGGGCATCGCCGCGCTGGTGCGTGCCGCGCATCCCGAACTCGACGCCGACAACGTCCTCAACCGCCTGATCCAGACGGCGAAGCCGGCCGCGGGCGCGTCGGCCAAGCCCGACAAGCTGTACGGCTACGGCCTGGTGGATGCCGCCGGCGCGGTGTCGTCGAGCCCGGTCGCGACCGTGAGCGAGAACCCGCTGGGGAGCCTCACGGAGTGGGTCCGTCTCTACCGCAGAGCGGACGCCGCACCGGCGCCCGAGCCGAGCGCGAGCCCCGTCACCATCCCGCCACTCCCACCCGTCGAATCGGCCCCGCAGGCGAGTTCGCCTCTGCTGCCGTCGCGCGATAGCGTGCTCTACGGGTCGTTGCCGCTCGGTGCTGCCACGCTGGCCGCTATAATGATTGCGCTCGGCGTCACTGCTGCTGCCCGGCGATCCCGACAGGCGCGCACCTCCCGCGAGCCGAGCCGCATCATTAACGAGGAGTCCCTCCCATCGTGACCACTACCGTGCCCAGAATCCTCATCGTCGGTGGGGGCTACGCAGGTTTCTACACCGCGTGGAAGCTCGAGAAGCTCCTCGGTCGAGGCGAAGCCGAAGTCACGCTCGTCGACCCGCTGCCGTACATGACGTACCAGCCTTTCCTCCCCGAGGTCGCCGCGGGCGAGATCGAGCCGCGCCATGTCGTGGTGGGCCTTCGCCGCCACCTCAAGCGCACCACGGTCATCGCCGGCAAGATCACGGGCATCTCGCACGCGACCAAGACCGCCACGATCACTCCGATCGCGGGCGACGACACCTTCGAGCAGGGCTACGACCAGATCGTCGTCACCGCCGGCGCCGTCTCGCGCACCTTCCCGATCCCCGGCATCGCCGACAACGCGATCGGCCTCAAGACCATCGAAGAGGCCGTCGCCATCCGCGACCGCCTCACCTCGAACTTCGACAAGGCGTCCGTGCTGCCCGCGGGTCCCGAGCGCGACCGTCTGCTGACCGTCGTCGTCGTCGGCGGTGGCTTCGCCGGCATCGAGGTGTTCGCCGAGCTCCGCGCCTACGCCTCGTCGCTGCTGAAGCAGTACCCGACGCTGACGTTCGACGACACGCACTTCCACCTCATCGAGGCAATGGGCCGCATCATGCCCGAGGTGTCGCAGAAGACGAGCGAGTGGGTCCTTGCCGACCTGGCGAAGAAGGGTGCGTTCGTGCACCTCGACACGCAGGTCAAGGGCGCCGTCGACGGCGTGGTCGAGCTCTCCACCGGTGAGAACCTGCCGACCGACCTCATCATCTGGACCGCCGGTGTCATGGCCAACCCCACGGTCGTGCGCGGCAGCGACCTGCCCGTCGAGGAGCGCGGTCGCATCCGCACCCGCCCCGACCTTCGCGTCGGAACCGACGAGGACATCGTCGAGGGTGCCTGGGCCGCCGGTGACGTCTCGGCCGTCCCCGACCTGTCGGGTGGCGGCGTGGGCGGCTTCTGCGTCCCCAACGCCCAGCACGCGGTGCGCCAGGGCAAGCTCATGGCGAAGAACATCGTGGCGGTCCTGCGCGGCGAGGAGCCCAAGCAGTACTTCCACAAGAACCTCGGTGCCGTTGCAGGTCTCGGCCTGTACAACGGTGCCTTCCAGTCGGGCAACATCGCCCTGACCGGCCTGATCGCCTGGTTCGCCCACCGCGGCTACCACGGCCTGGCCATGCCCACGTGGGAGCGCAAGTTCCGCGTGGTCGGCGACTGGATGCAGAACTTCCTGCACGGCCGCGAGGTCGTGTCGCTCGAGGCCGTGCAGCAGCCGCGCGCCGCGTTCGAGGAGTTCGCCGCTCGCCCGCGTCCGGCGGCTCCGGCGGCCGATGCTCCGGCTCCGGTCGAAAAGAAAGCCGAGCCCGTCGCGGCGAAGTAGAACCTTTCGTTTCGAGACCCCCGCACCCTTCCGGGTGCGGGGGTCTCGTGATTCCGGATGGGGGTCTGCGGGCCCGCGCGGTCCGGCGAAGTCGGTGTCGATACGCCGGGCCCGCGGCATCCGGCGCCGGTGCGTCGCCCACCCGATCCTCAAGATGGACCTCGGCGGGCCGGAGTCGCCCCGCGATACGGTGGAACAGGGCCCCCGTAGCCCAATGGCAGAGGCAGGCGACTTAAAATCGCTTCAGTGTGGGTTCGAGTCCCACCGGGGGTACATGACGATCCGGCTCGCCGGGATCGCCGTCGACTCGATCCAGATCCGCTGGGAGTCCATAGCACCGCCCGGCCCCCGCCCCACCCCGTAGTTACACTGAAGAGCAATCTCTCGAACGGAAGTGTGGGGACTTATGTGGGAGTGGCTCGTACCGGTCATTGTGATCGTCGGCATCCTGGTGATCGCGGGCATCTACCTCTGGGCCACCTACAACGCTCTGGTCGCGCTGAACGTGCGCGTCGACGAGGCATGGAGCGACATCACGGTGCAGCTCAAACGGCGCGCCGACCTGCTGCCCAACCTCATCGAGACGGTGAAGGGGTACGCGGCGCACGAGAAGGCCGTGTTCGAGAACGTCACGCGCGCCCGCGCCGAGACACTGTCGGCGCAGAGCCCCGCTGAGGCCGGTGTCGCCGAGGGACACATGCAGCAAGCGTTGAAGTCGCTGTTCGCCGTGGCCGAGGCATACCCGCAGCTGCAGGCGAGCCAGAACTTCCTGCAGCTGCAGCACTCGATCGTCGACACCGAAGACAAGATCCAGGCGTCGCGCCGGTTCTACAACGGCGGCGTCCGAGAGCTGAACACCAAGATCAAGGTGTTCCCCAACAACCTTTTCGCGCGCCAGCTCGGCTTCCGCGAACGCGAGTTCTTCGAGGTCATCGACGGCGCCGCGATCTCGGAACCACCCCGCGTGCAGTTCTGACCGAACACGCCCCCTCCGCTCCGGCGGAGGGGGCGCTTCAGTTCGACCGGCCGTCGGGGTGCTCGTGCCGCTCCGCCGCGAGCGCACCGGCGATGGCGTCCGACGCGTCGCCCCAGCGCGACACGGTCACCTTCTCGAGACCCTGCCAGCGCGCGGCCGCGAGAAGTTCAGCGGCGATGCGTTCCGCGGCTTCCGGGGGCGCACCGACCTCCCACCACGCCGATTGCACGCGCAGGGCGCTCGAGGCGCGGTCGGCCTTGAGATCGAGCCGGCCCACGATGTCGTCACCGACGATCACCGGCAGCGAGTAGTAGCCGAACCGGCGCTGCGGCGCCGGGGTGTAGATCTCGATGCGGTAGTCGAAATCGAACAGGCGCTCCGCGCGGTCGCGGAACCACACCACCGGGTCGAAGGGCGTCAGGATCGCCGCGGCGTCGACCTTTCGCGGCCGGGCGGCGTCTCGGTGCACCCAGGCCTTGGCGGGACGACCCGCGATCTGCCACCCCTCCACCTCGACCGGTAGCAGTTCGCCGGCGTCGACGAGATCGCGGATACCGGCCAAGACGGCGGGCCGATCTCGGATACGCCAGTAATCGGCCAGATCGGACGCCGTTCCGACGCCGTAGGCGACGGCGGCGCGGCGCACCAGCTCGGTGATGGCCTCGGCGCGGGGGACCGTCGTCTCGAGGGCGGCGGTGGGCAGCACGTCGGAGGCCAGGGCGTAGCGTCGCTCGAACCCGCGTCGCCCGGCGATCGCGACGTCGCCGAACAACCACAACCGCTCGAGACCGTTCTTGACGTCGTCCCAGCCCCACCACGCGCCCCGGGTGCCGCTTCGGGCATCGTGGTCGATCTCGGCCGGCCGGAGGGGCCCGCGCTCGGCCAACTCGTCGCGGAGCCATTGCAGGAGGGGCTGATTCGCCTCGGCCCAGGCGTCGTGACCGTACTTGCGGCGCATGTCATCGCGTCGGAACTGCAGCAGGGGCCAATCGTCGACCGAGACGAGGGATGCCACGTGCGCCCAGGACTCGACCCAAGCCGGCCGACGCGAGAACGCCAGTCTGTCGAGCAGCGCGGGGTCGTACGAGCCGAGGCGGGCGAAGAGGGGCATGTAGTGGGAACGGGCGAAGACGTTGACGGAGTCGATCTGCAGGATGCGCAGGCGGTGCAGTGCAGCGGTGATCTGACGCGTGCCGACGGTCGAGGGGCGCGGACGGGCGAAGCCCTGGGCCGCCAGGGCGATTCGGCGCGCCTCGGCGCGACGGAGGGTCGTCGTCATGTCCCTCACGGTAGCTCCGACCACCGACATCGCGCCCGCGAACGATGTCGGAGGGCGGCGGTAGGCTGGCGGAATGAGTGGCGCCGATCCCGAACCCCGCGGATCGTTCCTCGACGCCCTCAAACGGCGCACGGTCTCGAGCGATCTCCAGCCCCCCGTTCCTCCCGGGCTCCGCCAGGCCACCGCCTATGCGTGGCGGCTGCTCGTCATCGCAGCGGCGCTCGCCGTCGTCGTCTTCCTCGTCATCCAGCTCAAGCTCCTCGTCATCCCGCTGCTCGTGGCCATCCTCGTGACGGCGCTGGTATGGCCGGGGTTCTCGTTCCTGCTGCGCCACCGCTGGCCGAAGTGGCTCGCGATCATCGTGACGGTGCTGGGGACCATCGCCATCATCTCCGGGCTCGTCTGGCTCGCGGTGTGGCAGATCACCCGTGAGTTCGGGTCTGTGCGCGAGCGGACCACGCAGGCGGTCGAGCAGTTCCGCCTGTACCTCATCGACGGGCCGCTCCACCTCAGCGCGCAGCAGATCGACGATGGTCTGCGCCAGGCGGGCTCCTTCCTGCAGCAGCAGGCGGAGGTGCTGTGGACCGGTGCCCTCGCCATCGGCACGACCCTGGGCCATGTGGCCACGGGAGTGCTGCTGACTCTGTTCATCCTGCTGTGCCTGCTCGCGGACGGCGGCGGCATCTGGCGCTGGACGACCCGGCTCTTCCCCCGTGCCGCGCGCCCCGCCGTCGATGGCGCCGGGCGCGCCGGCTGGGGCACGGTCAAGAGTTACGCCCGCACGCAGTTGCTGGTCGCGACCATCGATGCGGTCGGCATCGGTCTCGGCGCCTTCCTGCTCGGCGTCCCCCTCTCCATCCCGATCGGCGTGCTCGTCTTCCTCGGTGCGTTCATCCCGTTCGTCGGAGCGGTGGCGACGGGCGCTCTCGCGGTGTTCATCGCGCTGGTCTACAACGGCCCGCTGATCGCCCTGTTCATGCTGATCGTCGTCTTGGGCGTGCAGCAGGTCGAGAGCCACATCCTGCAGCCGATCCTCATGGGCTCCGCCGTCAAAGTGCACCCGCTGGCCGTCGTGCTCGTCGTCGCCGGCGGCGCGATGATCGGCGGCATCGCCGGTGCCCTCTTCGCCGTGCCGCTCGCGGCGTTCGTCAACGTCGTCGCCGTCTACCTCGCCTCGAAGGCCTGGCAGCACGAGGGCGAAGCCCTGGCATCCCGAGATCTCATCTGGCAGACCGTCCCGCGCGAACGCGCAAGGAGACCATGAACGACACCCCCACCCTGGCCGAGTTCGAGGATGCCGCGCAGGCTCTGCGCGGCATCATCACGCGCACGCCGCTCGATGAGTCGCTGCACCTCAGCGAACTGCTCGGTGTGCCCGTCAACCTCAAGCTCGAGAACCTGCAGCGCACCGGCTCGTTCAAGATCCGCGGAGCCACCTACCGCCTTTCGCGCCTCACCGCCGAGGAGCGCGCCCGCGGCGTCGTCGCCGCGTCGGCCGGAAACCACGCCCAAGGTGTGGCCCTGGCGGCACAGCAGCTGGGCATCGCCGCGACCATCTTCATGCCGCTGGGCGTGCCGGTTCCGAAGCTCCTCGCCACGCGCGGCTACGGCGCCGAGGTCATCCTCGAGGGGGCGACCGTCGAGACCCCGCTGCGCCTCGCCGCGGAGTTCGCCGAGCGTACGGGCGCCGTGCTGATCCACCCGTTCGACCACCGCGACATCATCGTGGGCCAGGGAACCCTCGGTCTCGAGCTCGTGGAGGACATGCCCGATCTCGAGACCGTGATCGTCGGCATCGGCGGGGGAGGACTGGCCGCGGGTGTCGCGGCGGCCGTGAAGGCCCGTGCCGCCGCTGAGGGACGGCAGGTGCGCATCATCGGCGTGCAGGCGCACAACTCCGCCGCCTACCCGTCGTCGCTGGCCGCGGGTTACCCGATGCAGGTTCCGACCACGCCGACCATCGCCGACGGCATCGCCGTCGCCCGTCCCGGCGACCTGCCTTTCGAGCTCATCCGTCAGTACGTCGACGAGGTCGTCACCGTCACCGAGGACGACATCGCGCGGGCGCTCCTCGTGCTGCTGGAGCGAGCGAAGCAGGTCGTCGAGCCCGCCGGTGCCGTCGGCGTGGCCGCGATCCTCGCCGGCAAGGTCACGGCCAGCGGCCCCACCGTCACGATCCTGTCGGGCGGCAACATCGACCCCCTTCTGCTGCAGCGGGTCGTGGCGCACGGCCTCTCGGCATCCGGTCGTTACATGTCGTTGCGCATCCCGCTGCCCGACCGCCCCGGGCAGCTGGCCCGCGTATCGGAGCTGCTGGCCGGCGTCGGCGCGAACGTGATCGAGGTGCTCCACACCCGCCACGGGCAGGGGCTGCAGATCAGCGAGGTCATCCTGCAGCTGAGCGTCGAGACGCGCGGCGCCGAGCACCGTGCGCTCGTGATCTCGACGCTGGAAGACGCCGGGTTCGTCGCGACCGTCGTTCCCGACTGACCCCCGACGCGTTGGCGCCGCCCCACCGCGGGGTCGGTCTCGCGGGGGGCTTGTTTCGGGCAGCGAGGCGGCCGGTGCGCATCCCGGTGCGCGGGGGCGCGATATGTGCAGCGGGGCGGCCGGTGCGCACCCCGGTGCACATCGGGTGCCCCGGTGCGCCGGGAAAGTCTCGGCGGGGCGCCGCCGTCGGTGCGGCAGCGTCGGCGCGGGTCGGAGCGGCGCCCGTGCGCCCGTGCGCCTGAATGCCGCGAGCCGCCCCCCTCACCCGGGGGAGCGGCTCGCGAGCGAAGGCTTACTGACCCGAGTAGGTCTCGACCTTGACGATCTCGACGGCGATCTCTTTGCCGTTCGGGGCGGTGTACGAGCCCTTGTCGCCCTCCTTGAGGCCGAGGATGGCGGCACCCAGCGGCGACGCCTCGCTGTACACGTCGAGCTCGGAGTCGGCGGCGATCTCGCGGTTGCCGAGCAGGAACTTCTCTTCGCCGCCGGCGATCACGGCGGTCACGACGGTGCCCGACTCCACGACACCGTGGCTCTCGGGGGCCTCGCCGACCTTGGCGTCCTTCAACAGCTGCTGGAGGGTGCGGATGCGCGCCTCCTGCTTGCCCTGCTCGTCCTTCGCGGCGTGGTAGCCGCCGTTCTCCTTCAGGTCGCCCTCTTCGCGCGCGACCTCGATGCGCTTGGCGATCTCTTCGCGCCCCGTGGTCGAGAGGTGCTCCAGCTCGTTGTGGAGACGGTCGTAGGCGTCTTGCGTGAGGAACGTCACCTGAGCGTCGTTGGACACGGGTACTCCTTCTTCGAGGGGCGAGCGGCAGTCGCACGGAACCACCGGGCATATGTCGAACGCCCCGGCATCGAGCCGGGGCGCGTCGTGATTCCGCGAGTTTACGGCACCCAGCAGGCGTTGACAAAACCTGTCGTCGCCAGCGAGAGCGTGGGAATCGTCTCGGTGAAGGCCCGGGAATGTTCCTCGGATGCCGGGTATTCCACGACCCGCCACCCGACGGTGCCGTGGTCTTCGTCGCGGGCCTCGAGAGCGCACGCGACCGGCTGGCCGACGGGCGCCGTGATCTGGAACGTGGTGGAAACGGAGCGGTCGTCGATGACCGAGAACCCGGTGTCGGTCGCGGTGACCGACCCGGCGCTGCTGGCCACGGTGGTCCAGCCCAGGTAACCGATCGCGCCGAGGGCGAGCACGGCGACGATCGACCAGCCGAGGAAGCGTCGACGCGGCGAGCGCGTGCGCCCGTAGCGGTCGTCGAGCAGTTCTTGCGTCGTCATGGTCTCCCCGGGCTTTAGGCTAGAGTTCCAGGCTACGCGCTCCCGCAACGAAGGACTCCATGCTCCCCGTGATCGTCGCTCTCGCGACCACGCCCTCACCGGTGGTGACCCCCGATGAGTCGATCGTCACACCCGGCCCGCTCGGTTTCGCCGCGATCGCCTTCATCGCGATCGCGGTGTTCCTCCTCGTGTGGGACATGCTGCGCCGCATCCGTCGCGGTCGCTACCGCGAAGAAGTGAATGCCGAGTTGGATGCCGAGGAGCAGGCTCGCGCGGCGGCCACAGCCAGCGAGACCGACGACGAAGACGTCGACCCCACCCCGCCGCGGCGCTGACTCGCGCCGGGCTCGACGGAGGCGCGGCCCCCGGCTGCTCCGGCGTGTGCTCAGCCGCCGTGGTACGCGGGCTGCAGGGCGATGAGCAGGCACGCCGTCCAATGGCAGAGGAACGCCAGCACGGTGCACACGTGGAAGATCTCGTGGAACCCGAAGTGCCCCGGCCACGGGTTGGGCTTCTTCATCGCGTAGACGATGGCGCCCGCGGTGTAGAGCAAGCCGCCCACGACGACCAGGACCATCATCGCGACATTGGCCGCGAGCAGATCGCCGAGGTACATCACCGCCGCCCACCCGAGCGCGAGATACAGCGCGACGTAGAGCCAGCGCGGCGCGTTGATCCAGAACACGCGGAACAGGATGCCGAGCAGGGCCCCGCCCCACACGATCGACAGCAGCAGCACGGCCTTCGGCGTCGGCAGCGCCAGCACCGCGATCGGCGTGTAGGTACCCGCGATGAGCAACAGGATGTTGGCGTGGTCGATGCGTTTGAGTACCGCCAGCGTCTTCGGCTTCCAATGGAAGCGGTGGTACAGCGCCGAGTTGCCGAACAGCAACATGGAGGTCGCCATGAACACCGCCGAGGCCCACTTGGCGGGGCCGCCCTGCGCGAGCGCGATCAGGACGATGCCCGCGGCGATCGCGACCGGGAACGTTCCCGCATGGATCCACCCGCGCCACGTCGGCTTCAGCTCGACGGCGGCGCCCACCGCGCCTGCTTCGATCAAGGGGAGCTGGGGCATTTCGGGGCCGTCTGCGGGCGTCGGACGTGTCACACCTCGACACTACGTCCGCTCCCATGCTCCGGGCGGAACATGGCGCCGGCGTTCACCCGTCACCCGGGCGACGACACCGGCGGACCCGCCGTGTCGTGGCCGTCGGACGCGGTAGCGTATGCGGGTGGCGCGCGTGGGGAAGAACGAGGGGCGAGGCCCCCTCTATCGTCTGTACATCTCGCGCCTCCGTCGCCGCATGCCGGCGACCGTGCCGCACCACGTTGCGATGATGATCGACGGCAACCGCCGCTGGGCGCGTCAGCTCGGGTACGACAGCGCCGCCCATGGCCACCGCGCCGGCGCGGCGAAGATGCACGAGTTCCTGAGGTGGTGCGACGACCTCGGGGTCGAGGTGGTGTCGCTGTACCTGCTGTCGAACGACAACCTCGTCAAACGCGAGAGCAAAGAGCTGCAGGATCTGCTCGAGATCATCGCGGAACTCGCCCGTGAACTGTCTCACGAGCCGAACTGGCGGGTGAAGCACGTGGGACGCGCGCACGGACTGCCCCCCGAGCTCGCCGAGGTGCTGCACGAGGTCACCGAACGCACGCGCGGTCATAAGGGCCTGCACGTGAACCTGGCGGTCGGGTACGGCGGCCGCAGCGAGATCGTGGATGCCGTGCGCTCCATCATCGCCAAGCACGACGAGTCGGGTGGCTCGTTGGAGGAGCTCGCCGCCAGTCTCACTCCCGAGCAGATCGGCGAGCACCTGTACACGGGCGGTCAGGCCGATCCCGATCTCGTCATCCGCACTTCCGGTGAGCAACGTCTCAGTGATTTTCTCCTGTGGCAGTCGGCGCACTCGGAGTTCTACTTCGTCGAGGCCCTCGGACCCGACCTGCGCGAGGTCGACTTCCTGCGGGCGATTCGCGACTTCGGTGCGCGCGACCGCCGCTTCGGGCAGTAGGCCCTGCGGCTGAGACGGGCTCGGCCGGCGGGGGAACACCCGAGCTCGTCGACGGGTCGGGGGCGACACGCGAGTCCCGACGCCTTCGAGGGGTCTCAGTCACCTGTCGGCACGAGATGGCCGCCAGCGCCCGCGCGCGTGGCGTCTACGCGTCGAAGGTTTTACCACTCACACGGGGCGAACGGGCGGCATCCACCGAACTACTTTCGATCGTTCGGCCGCGCGAACGAGGTGTTCACGAACTCGTCATATTCGCGGCGTGTTAACGACCCTCACGGCTCTCGGAGCATCGTACGGTGAACACATCGGACACGGAGTCCGATCGAGTCGGCCATCGGATTGCGACTCGTGACCCACAGGTCGACTCGTGACAACCGGGTGGAACACCCGGGTCGGGAGTGGGTTGTGGCTACACGAGCACCGTTCGACCAGCGTCACGTCGTCGAGAGCGCGGAGTCGGAAGTGGGCGCCGATCAGGCGCTTCGCACATACGTCCTGGACACCTCCGTCCTTCTGAGCGATCCGCGGGCGTTCTTCCGCTTCGCCGAGAACGCGGTGGTGATCCCCGTCGTCGTGATCATGGAACTCGAGGGCAAACGTCACGACCCCGAGATCGGGTACTTCGCCCGTCAGGCGCTGCGCCACCTCGACGAGCTCCGCGTCGAGCACGGCCGTCTCGACTTCCCGGTCGCCGTCGGCGACAACGGTTCCCTCCGCGTCGAACTGAACAACACCGACCCCGCCGTGCTGCCCTCCGGCATGCGCACGGGCGGCAACGACAGCCGCATCCTCGCCGTGGCGATGAACATCGCCAAGGACGGCGCCGAGGTGACCGTGGTGTCGAAGGACCTGCCGATGCGCGTCAAGGCGGCATCGCTCGGGCTGAACACCGAGGAATACCTCGCCGAGCAGGCGATGGACTCCGGGTGGACGGGCATCGCCTCGATCGATGTGTCAGGCGACGACCTCGCCGACCTGTACGAGACCGAGGTCGCCGTCAGCGACGTGGTGAGGGGAATGCCGGTCAACACCGGTCTCGTGATCCACTCCGAGCGCGGCTCCGCCCTCGGACGCGTCACCGGCAAGGGCGAGTACCGTCTCGTCCGCGGCGACCGCGAGGCCTTCGGTCTGCACGGCCGGTCGGCCGAGCAGCGCATCGCGCTCGACCTGCTGCTCGACCCCGAGGTGGGCATCGTCTCGCTCGGCGGGCGCGCCGGCACCGGCAAGTCGGCCCTGGCCCTGTGTGCGGCGCTCGAGGCCGTGCTGGAGCGACAGCAGCAGAAGAAGATCATCGTCTTCCGCCCCCTCTTCGCGGTCGGTGGGCAGGAGCTCGGCTATCTGCCGGGCGATCAGGCCGAGAAGATGGGTCCGTGGGGCCAGGCGGTCTTCGACACGCTGGGTTCGGTCGTCTCGGGCAACGTGCTCGAGGAGGTGCTCGCGCGGGGCATGCTCGAAGTGCTGCCGCTGACGCACATCCGCGGTCGGTCGCTGCACGATGCCTTCGTCATCGTCGACGAGGCGCAGTCGCTCGAACGCAACGTGCTGTTGACCGTGCTCAGCCGCATCGGCCAGAACTCCCGCGTGGTGCTGACCCACGATGTCGGTCAGCGCGACAATCTGCGCGTCGGGCGTCACGACGGCGTCGCGTCGGTGATCGAGACGCTCAAGGGTCACGGCCTCTTCGGCCACGTCACCCTGACGCGGTCCGAGCGCTCCGCCATCGCAGCGCTGGTGACCGAGCTCTTGGAGGCCGGCGAGCTGTCGTAACGCTGCCTTCTCGGACGTCGACGTGAAGAGGGACCCGGGTCCGTGGCATCCGGGTCCCTCTTCGCGTCGTGCCCCGCGGGCTGCTTCGCGGTGGTGGATCACCCGCTGAGTGTCCAGAACACGCGGACCGTTCCGAGGGTCGTCCGCGTGTCGTGGACCCTCAAGAGCGGGGGAGCGGCAGGTCGCGCGGGGAAGATGAGAGCTTTCTCATCTTCGACTCCCCGGCCTCTCACGAAGAACCGGCAGAGTTATCCATGTCGACGAGGGAAACTTCGTCACCGCCTCGGCGGTTCCCCCATGGAAACAAGAGAACACGTCACGCGCAGGTCACCGCTCTTCGGGTGAGCCGGAAGACCACCGGACGCGTCTCCCCAGAAACCCCCGGTGCCCCCCGCCGGGGGTTTTCGGGGTCCACGGCACCGCGGGCGGCGACTCACTCCCAGCGGTAGCCGGCCCCGCGCACCGTGACGATATGCCCCGACCCGACCTTCGCGCGCAGATACCGCACGTAGACGTCGACGACGTTGGATGACGGGTCGAAGTCCATCCCCCAGACGCGGCTGAGCAACTGCTCGCGGCTGAGCACCTGTCCGGCGTGCCGCAGGAACTCCTCGGCGAGGGCGAACTCGCGGGCGCTCAGATCGATCTCGCGACCGGCGACCGTGGCGCGCCGGGCGAGGATGTCGAGCGAGACATCGCCGTGGCCGATCGTCGTCGAGCCCACCGTGACCGGCTCGCGGAGGCGCGAGCGCACGCGGGCGAGCAGCTCGTCGAACTTGAAGGGTTTCGCGACGTAGTCGTTCGCCCCGGCGTCGAGACCGTCGACCGTGTCGCGCGTGCTGGTGCGCGCGGTGAGCATGATGACCGGGATCGTCGACCCCTGGCCGCGGAGGCTCCGCAGCACCTCGAAACCGTCGAGGGAGGGCAGCCCCACATCCAGCAGCACCAGGTCGACCTCGCCGGCGAGTGCGGTGTCGAGCGCATCGGCTCCGTCGTCGACGATGAGCGTCTGGTAGCCCGCGGACTCCAGCCCCTTCGCCACGAAGGAGGAGATGCGCTCCTCGTCTTCCGCGATGAGGATGCGGGTCATCCGGTGGCCTCTCTCTGCATGACGACGTCGCCCGCGCGCACGGGCGTGGGGAGTTCGGCCGGCGTCTGCGCACCGGCCACGGGGATGTGGAGCACGACCGTGGCGCCGCCGCCGGGGGTGTCCACGACGGCGCAGTGTCCGTCGTGGGCTTTGGCGATGGCATCGACGATCGAGAGGCCGAGACCTGAACCTTCGACACCCCGACGGGTGGACAGGCGATCGAAGCGGCGGAACACGCGATGGCGGGCGGCCGGGGGGATGCCGGGACCATGGTCCCGGACCCACAGGTGGGCGGTGCCGTCGTCGACGGAGCTGCCGATCTCGATGGGGCTGCCCTCGGGGGTGTACTTCGCGGCGTTGTCGGCCAGCTGGAGCCATGCCTGCACCAGACGGTCCGCGTCGCCACGGATGCGCGCGCGGGCTCGCTGCTCGACGCTCCAGGTGTGTCCCGCGATCGCTCCCGCGAGTTCGGCGACGCGGTCGGTGAGGGCGCCGACGTCGATGACGGCGTCCGACAGCGCACCGGTTTCGATGTCGGCGAGGGCGTCGATGTCGTCGACGAGGCGCGAGAGGCGGTCGAGCTCGGCGATGCCGAGGTCGCGTGTCTCGGCGACGTCGTGCGGGTCGGCGGGGTCCATCATCTCGAGGTGGCCGCGGACGATGGTGATGGGCGTTTTGAGTTCGTGCCGAACGTCGTCGAGCAGCTGGCGCTGCGCGTCGACCGACATCGCGAGGCGGTCGAGCATGGAATTGACCGACACGGTGAGATCGGAGATCTCGTCGTTGCCGTGTGCGCGGATGCGGGTGCCCAGGTCGTCGATCGTGATCGCGTCGGCGGTGGCGCGCAGGCGCCGCAGCGGCGAGAACAGGCGGCCGGTCACGAAGTACCCCGCGACGCCGACGAGGATCAGCACCGCCAGTGCCGTGATGCCGTAGGTGACGGTCGAGAGGTCGACGAGCTCCATCCGCTGATCGACCGAGATGACCTGCACGACGGTGCCGCCGCGCGCCGGCACGGCGGCGTAGAGGAGGGGGCCCTGATCGCTGTCGAGGCGCCCCGTGAGACGCCCATCGGCCAGCACCCCGACGAGGGATGCCACAAGCTCGGCGTCGTCGGCCAGGCGCAGGCCCGGGGGTGAGGGCGTCGCCGCCAGCACCTGGCCGTCAGCGAGGGCGAGCGTCCCGTCGGTGCGGCCCGGGATGGCTGCGGCGACGAGGTCAGCGGCATCCTGATCGCTCGTGGACACCGTCGAGACGAACCCGTCGAGCTGACGCTCGGCGTTGGCGATCACGCGGTCGCTCTGCACGAGGAACGTGACGCCGCCGGCGAGGATCATGCCGAGCAGCACGACGCCGAGGATCGCACCGAGAAGTCGCACGCGCGTCGAGACGGGTCTCGTCGCGGGGCTCATCCTCCGATTATGGCGCGCCTCGGCGTCGTGGACGTGCGTGGGGTGCTCAGCCGGGGTGCGTCATCGACAGCAGGTCGAGCTTGGCGTCGAGCACCTCTTCGGTGATCTCGCCCCGTTCGACGTAGCCGAGGTCGATGACCGCCTCGCGCACGGTGATGCCCTTCGCGACGGAATGCTTGGCGATCTTGGCAGCGGCCTCGTAGCCGATGACCTTGTTCAGCGGCGTGACGATCGAGGGCGACATGCCGGCGAACGCCTCGGTGCGGGCGACGTTGGCCTCGAGGCCGTCGATGGTCTTGTCGGCGAGCACCCGCATGGCGTTCGAGAGCAAACGGATCGACTCCAGCAGCGCCGTTCCCATGACGGGGATGGCGACGTTCAGCTCGAACGAGCCCGACGCGCCGGCCCAGGCGACGGTCGCGTCGTTGCCGATGACGCGTGCGCAGACCATGAGGGTCGCCTCGGGGACGACCGGGTTGACCTTGCCGGGCATGATCGAGGAGCCGGGCTGCAGGTCGGGGATGTGCAGCTCGCCGAGACCGGTGTTCGGTCCCGATCCCATCCAGCGGATGTCGTTGTTGATCTTGGTGAGCGACACGGCGATAGTGCGCAGTGCGCCGGACGCCTCGACGAGACCGTCGCGGTTCGCCTGCGCCTCGAAGTGGTCCTTCGCCTCGGTGATGGGCAGCTCGGTCTCGGCCGCGAGCAGCTCGATGACCTTCTGCGGGAAGCCGAGGGGAGTGTTGATGCCGGTGCCGACCGCGGTGCCGCCGAGGGGCACCTCTCCGACGCGGGGGAGAACCGCCTGCACGCGCTCGATGCCGAGGCGCATCTGACGGGCGTAGCCGCCGAACTCCTGGCCGAGGGTGACGGGGGTGGCGTCCATGAGGTGGGTACGACCCGACTTCACGATGCCCTTCCACGCCTGGGCCTTGGTCTCGAGCGCCACCGACAGGTGCTCGAGAGAGGGGATGAGATCGGTGATGAGGGCCTGGGTGACGGCGATGTGCACCGAGGTGGGGAAGACGTCATTCGACGACTGCGACGCATTGACGTGATCGTTGGGGTGAACGGGAGAACCCAGGATGCCGGTCGCCAGTGTCGCGAGCACCTCGTTCATGTTCATGTTCGACGAGGTGCCGCTGCCGGTCTGGTAGGTGTCGACGGGGAACTGCGCGTCGTGGCGACCGGTGACGACCTCGTCGGCGGCCTGGGCGATGGCATCCGCGATCTGCCCGTCGAGGGTGCCGAGTTCTTTGTTGGCGAGGGCGGCGGCCTTCTTGATGCGCGCGAGGGCGGCGATCTGCGTCGATTCGAGCCCGGACCCGGAGATGGGGAAGTTCTCGACGGCGCGCTGCGTCTGCGCGGCGTAGAGTGCGTCCTTGGGCACTCGCACTTCACCCATGGTGTCGTGTTCGATGCGGTACTCGATGTCGGTCACGTCGTCGTTCCTCCAGGTCGGTGTTCGGTGGTTCTCAGCGGCGGGCGGTTTCGACGCGATCGTCTACCACGTCGCCCACGATGACGACGGGGAACGCTTCTCCCTCGTCGAGTCGATAGTTGGCGCCCACGACGGCGGTGCGGCCCTCGGCCACCGCCTCGCTGATGAGTTCGGAGGCGCGCAGCAATTCGGCGACGGTGTGGCGCAAATGCTCGCGGCCGACCTGCTCGGGGTCCACGTGCTCGGGCAGGCGCCCGTCTACCGCACTCGCCCGCTGCACGCGGCGCACGGCCGGCACGATGGGGGCGATCTGACGCCAGATGTAGGCCGGCAGGGTCGGGGCGTCGAGGCCGGTGCTGTCGATCGCGGCCCCCACGGCGCCGCAGGCGTCGTGCGCGAGGACCACGATGAGCGGCACTTCGAGCACGCCGACGGCGTATTCGAGGCTGCCGATGACCGAATCCGAGATGACCTGGCCGGCATTGCGCACGACGAACAGGTCGCCGAGCCCCTCGTCGAAGATGATCTCGGCGGCCAGGCGCGAGTCGGAGCAGCCGAACAGCGCCGCGGTCGGGTGCTGCGAGCTGGCGAGCTCGGTGCGACGCTCCACGTCTTGCCGGGGGTGAGCGGGGGCCCCCGCGATGAATCGCTGGTTTCCCTCCACCATCTGCTGCCACACCTGACGGGGGGTCATGCGCTCGCTCACGGGACCTCTCTCAACTGCTCGACCTGGTCGGTGACGGATGCGGCCGCCAGGGCCGCCGTCTCGGGGGCTGCGTCGCCGTAGACGAGCACGTAGTCGGGGCCGGCCGGCGTGGCCAGGGCGTAATCGATGTTCCCCGTGCCCGACGGGTTGGCGGGCCGGTAGATGTTCCAGGTGATGCCGTCGATCTCGGTGGTCTCGGTGCTGCGAGTGCCGTCGAGCACCTGACCGACCCACGCCTCGTCGGCGTCGAACCCCTGTGCCACGCGGAGGAAGCCCGTCTCGCCGGAGCGGACGTAGACCATGGTCCACGCCTCGGTGCCTCCGACGCCCTCGACGGTGGCCTGGTTGACACGCCACCCCTCGCCGAGCGAGGGCGACAGCACGGGGCGCCCGCGCTCGGCTTCGAGCTCTGCGGCCAATGCCGGGACGTCGGGCGCGGGACGCGGGGCCGGTTCGCCCCGCGGAACCGCGGCGATGACGACGACCACGACCGCGATGATCACGAGCAGCGCCGCGATGAGATTGCGGAACGTCTTGCTCGAGCGGTAGCGACGCGAGAACTCGGCCTTGCGGTCGGCTGTCTCTTGCGGGGTCTCGGGGCGACCGAGGTGCGCGACGACGCGGGCCATCACTCGTCTCCTTCGCCACGGGCCGCGTCGAGCCGGCGTTTCGCGCCGAGCAACCACTCTTCGCAGCGGGCGTACAGCTTCTCGCCGCGCTCCCAGAGGGCCAAGGATTCCTCGAGAGTCGGTGCGCCCTGCTCGAGTTCGGCGACGACGCGCACGAGCTCGTCGCGAGCCTGCTCGAACGAGAGGGACGCGACGTCGGCGGCGGAGCCGGGGGTCGTCGCGGTCATGGCATCCATTCTAGGCGGGACCCACCGACACCCCGTCGCCGGTTGCCTCGGCGTCGAGCGGTCGTTCCGCGGGTGCCGGGGCGTCGGAGCGCTCCGTGGCGACCGGCTGTCGCTCGCCGGCCCCCGCCGCGGTCGACGCGGTGTGCGCGACGGCGTCGGGGACGACCCCCTCCGAGCGGGCGGCCACGCTGCCCTGTTCGACCGTCACGCGCAGCACGGTCCCCACGGGCGCATCGGCCGCGTCGCGCAGTACCGAACCGTCGGGTAGTTGCGCGATGGCGTACCCGCGGGCCAGCGTCGCGAGCGGCGAGAGCGCGCGGAGCCCCGCTCCGAGCTCGCTCGTGCGACGCCGTTCGCCCTCGATGCGGCGGTCGACGATGTCGCGGCCGCGGTTCGAGAGCATCCACAGCTCCTGCGCCCGTGCGGTGAGCATCGAGTGGGGTGTGCGCAGCGCCGGGCGCGAGCGCACCTGCTCGAGCTGGGCGATGTCGTGCAGCACCCGCTGGGTCAGGCGGCCCGTCAGCCGCGCGCGCAGTTGCGCCACCAGCGCCCGCTGCTCGCTGACGTCGGGAACGACGCGCTTGGCGGCGTCGGTGGGGGTCGAGGCGCGGACGTCGGCGACGTCGTCGAGCAGGGGTCGGTCGTTCTCGTGGCCGATGGCGCTGACGATCGGAGTGGATGCCGTGGCCACCGCGCGCAGCAGCCGCTCGTCGCTGAAGCCGAGCAGTGTCTGCGGATCGCCGCCGCCGCGCGCGATCACGATCACGTCGACGTCGGGGTCGGCGTCGAGTGCCTTCAGCGCCGCGATCGTCTCCGGTACGCAGCGCTCGCCCTGCACGGCGGCATGCTTCGTGCGGAATCGCACCCGCGGCCAGCGCAGCTCGGCGTTGCGGTGAACGTCTTTCTCGGCATCCGAGTTCTCGCCCGTGATGAGGCCGATGCAGTGGGGGAGGAAGGGCAGCTTCTTCTTGCGGACGGGGTCGAAGAGCCCCTCCGTTCGCAACTGCACGCGCAGGGCCTCGAGGCGCTCGAGCTGCTCACCGAGGCCGACGTGGCGCATCGCCGAGATGGAGAACGAGAAGTCGCCGGTGCGGGGGAAGTAGTCGGCCTTGACGCAGGCGACGACATGGTCGCCCACCTTGAGGTCTTTCGGCAGACGGTTCAGCGTGCTCGACCAGATGCGGAACGCGACGGTCGACTCGGTTCCCAGGTCTTTCAGGCGCCCGAACACGTTGCCGCCGCGGCGGTTGAAGGAGGTGATCTCGCCCTCGACCCACACCGACCCCCAGCGCTCGATGAAGCCGCGGATCGTGTCGTTGAGGCGGGAGACCGAGGTGGGGGCGTCGGTGCGGGAGTCGCGCGGGTGCACGCTGTCGGCGGGCGGCGCCTGCCCGGCGACGGTCTCGGGCTGGAAGGAGGTCATGTCACTCGCTCGGATGCGCGTCGGCGGCGGGGGATGCGTGATCCGGGAGGTTCTCGGACGGGAAGAGGCTCATCGTATCCATGCGGGTCTCGGTGGGGGAGGTTCGGCCGGCGTCCAGGGGCACCCCGGTAGAATCGCGGGGTGAGCTCACCTGCCGTGCACCTGCCCGTTCCCCGCATCCCGGGTCGACGCGGGCGGCTCCAGGATATCCCCGTCGTCGGACAGAAGAAGGTGCTGCTGGCCGCACCCCGTGGATACTGCGCGGGTGTCGATCGCGCGGTCATCGCCGTCGAGAAGGCACTCGAGCGCTACGGCGCCCCGGTGTACGTGCGCAAGCAGATCGTGCACAACATCCACGTCGTCACCGAGCTCGAGAAGAAGGGCGCGATCTTCGTCGAAGAGGTCGACGAGGTGCCCACCGGGTCGCACGTCGTCTTCAGCGCCCACGGTGTGTCGCCTGCTGTGGTCTCCGCGGCATCCGATCGCGGACTCCAGGCGATCGACGCCACCTGCCCGCTCGTGACGAAGGTGCACCGCGAGGCCGTGCGCTTCGCGCGCGACGACTTCGAGATCCTGCTGATCGGCCACGAGGGCCACGAAGAGGTCGAGGGGACGGCCGGCGAGGCCCCCGAGCACGTCACCGTCGTGAACTCCCCGGAGCACGCCGACGAGATCGAGGTGCGCGATCCGTCGAAGGTCGTGTGGCTGTCGCAGACCACCCTCTCGGTCGACGAGACGATGGAGACCGTGCGCCGCCTGCGCGAGCGCTTCCCCCAGCTGCAGGATCCGCCCTCCGACGACATCTGCTACGCCACGCAGAACCGCCAGGTAGCGATCAAGAAGGTCGCCGTCGGCGCTGATCTCGTGATCGTCGTGGGCTCTGCCAACTCCTCCAACAGCGTTCGCCTCGTCGAGGTCGCGCTCGAGTACGGCGCGAAGGCGGCCTACCGGGTCGACTACGTCGACGAGGTCAAGCAGGAGTGGCTCGAGGGTGTTCAGACCGTCGGCGTGACCAGTGGCGCCTCGGTTCCCGAGGTGCTCGTCACCGAGGTGCTCGAAGAACTCGCCGGCGCGGGCTACCGCGACGTCGAAGAGGTGCGCACCGCCGAGGAAGACCTCATCTTCTCGCTCCCCAAAGAGCTGCGTCAGGATGCCAACGGCCAGCGCGACAGCCGCGCGCTCGGCGGGCGGAGCAGCGCGTGAGCGGCGCATCGTCCGAGAACCCCGAGGCCCGGCCGCGCCCGCAGTACGGCGAGTACGCCACCCCCGAGGAGCAGCGCGCACGCATCCAGCGACCCGAGGTGACCGAGGCGCTCGACGCCGGTGTCGCCCCGCAGCCCGAGCAGCCCGCGCCGACGCCCGCACCCGCAGCAGCCGGCCCCCCACCGGGGCCACTGCGCGGGCCGCTCTGGGACCGCATCGTCACGGGTGGTCTGCTGGCCTACGGGCTCGTCTCCACGGTGTCGACCATCGTGCAGCTGCTCGATTTCCCGCGCTACGCCGAGTCGGCCGCCGGCGTGCTGGGCGTCGACGCCACCTACACGAACCTGCAGGCCGGCTACGTCTGGGGCGCCGCCGCCGCACTCGTCTACGGCGTCGGATGGCTGCTCACCGCCCTCCTCACCTGGCGTCGGTTGAGGCGCGGCCGCATCGCGTTCTGGATCCCCATCGCGGGCTTCGTCGCCACCGCACTGATCGCCGGTGTGTGCGTCACCCTCGCCCTGGTCGGCGACCAGCAGTTCATGACGGCCATCATCGGCAGCGTCCCGAACTGAACCGCGGGGCCCGGCATCCCGTGTTCTCCTGAGAGGGTTCCTCGAGACCGGGAGAGGGGATGGGCGTGGTGCGTAACGAGCACGCGCAGCTGACGGCGTTGTACGACGCGCATGCCGTCCCCGTGTGGCGCTACGTCGTCAGCCTGACGGGCGATCACTCCGGCGCCGACGACGTGGTGCAGGAGACGCTCCTGCGCGCATGGCGCACGCCGCGGGTGATGAGCGACGACCCGTCGTCGTTGCGGTCATGGATGTACACCGTCGCCCGCAACATCGTCATCGACGAGGCGCGCAGCGCCCGGCGCCGTCACGAACTGCCCGTCGACGAACTGCCCGAACGCGTGCGTGACGACGATACGGATGCCATGTTCGACGCGCTGCTCGTCGAGGAAGCGCTCGCCACCCTCACTCCCGACCACCGCGCCGTCATCGTCAGTGCGTACTACGGCGGGCGCAGCGTCGCCCAGGCGGCCGAGGAGCTCGGCATCCCCGCCGGAACCGTGAAGTCGCGTCTGCACTACGCGGTGCGGGCGCTGCGGCTCGCGCTGCAGGAGAGAGGGGTGACCCGATGACCTCCGATCATAAGCGCCTGTCCGCCTCGGACGGCGCCTACGTCCTCGGAGCGCTGAACGCCTCCGATCGAGCGGAGTTCGAGGCGCATCTCGCCGTCTGCGCCGAATGCCGCGCGGCCGTCACCGAACTCGCGCCGACCGCCGGCTTGCTGTCGCGGCTGTCCGTCGAGCGGGCGCGTGGGGTGGGGGAGTCGACCGGCCCGGTGCCGATCACGGTGCCCCACCCGTCGTTGCGGGGTCGCTTCGTGCGAACCGCGCGTCGACGGCGCGCGCGCCGCATCACCGCGTGGACGCTGGCGGCATCCGTCGCGCTGGTCGCGATCGCCGTGCCGAGCGTCATCGCGGTGGCCGGTGCGGTGCAGCCGTCGGGGACCGTCTATGCGCTCGACGACATCGGGGGCGCGCCCCTCGAGGCGTCGGTCAAGCTCACCTCCGTGCCCTGGGGAACGCGCATCGACCTCGTGTGCCAGTACACCGGTCAAGTGCTCGATGCGCCGCCCGGCGGCTGGCCGTACGCCCTCGCCGTCACCGACGACGCGGGCTCGACGAGCGTGCTGTCGACGTGGCGCGCCGGTCCGGGATCGACGACCGAGCTGAGCGCCGGAACCGACCTCGCCGCCGCGGACATCGACGCGGTCGAGATCCGCACGGTCGACGGCGACCGGGTCGTGATGCGGCGGACGTTCGACACGCCGTGAGCCGGCGGTGCGGGGCGGGAAACGACTGCCGCGTGGACGTTTAGCATCGACGCATGCCTCGTCTCGTCGCCGTCTGCGCCGTCCACACCCTGCATCCGGATGCCGGATCCGTCGGCGTCACCGCCATCGACAAGCGCCCGATCGAGGGCGCTGTGCGCGTCGGGAAGCTGGGCGTTCGCGCCGATGTGCAGGCGAGCCGGAAGCACCACGGCGGTCCCGACAAGGCGGTGTACGCCTACGCCCAGGAGGACGCCGCGTTCTGGGAGGGCGAGCTCGGCCGAGATCTCGACGCGGGATGGTTCGGGGAGAACCTCCGCGTCGAGGGGCTCGACGTCAACGGCGCCCGCATCGGGGAGGTCTGGCGCATCGGCGACACCGTCGAGGTGGAGGTGACGATGCCCCGCACCCCGTGCGCGACGTTCGCGCGGTGGGTCGGCGGCTCCGTTGCGCGCGGGTGGGTGAAGCGCTTCTCCGACGAGGGTCGCCTCGGCGCGTACCTGCGCGTGCGCCGGGCCGGCGACGTACGGGCGGGGGATGCCATCGAGGTGTTGTCGGTACCCGAGGGCGCGCCGACGGTGATCGAGGTGTACCGGAGCTGAGACGCGGCCTCTCGGCATCCGGCCGCCCGAGGCGGGGTGCGCGCACAACGGCGGGGCGTTTCGGCGACGAGCCGCTGCCGGGCGCGTGAGATCGGCGTGTCGCGGAGCCGAGCGGCCGTTGTGCGCGGCGGGCGCGTCTTTTCACCTCGGGCTCGGGCCAGGGCATCCGGAAACGACGAACGCCCCGGCACGGAGACCGGGGCGTTCGCTCGAGAGGGTGTGTCAGCTCTTGGACTGGCCGTACGAGCCGAGCTGCTTGGTGGCCTCGACCACGCGCACGGCCATTGCCGACTCGGCGACCTTGCCCCAGGCGCGGGGGTCGTACTGCTTCTTGTTGCCGACCTCGCCGTCGAGCTTGAGCACGCCCTCGTAGTTCGAGAACATGTAGCCCGCGATCGAGCGCGTGAAGGCGTACTGGGTGTCGGTGTCGATGTTCATCTTGACGACACCGTTGGCGACGGCGAGGGCGATCTCGTCGTCGGTCGAGCCGCTGCCGCCGTGGAAGACGAGGTCGAGGGGCTTGGGCCCGGTGCCGAAGTGCGCGGCGATGCCTTCCTGGATCTCGCCGAGCAGCTCGGGGCGGAGCTTCACGCCACCGGGCTTGTACACGCCGTGCACGTTGCCGAAGGTGAGGGCCGAGATGTAGCGGCCGTTCTCGCCGAGACCGAGGCGCTCGACGGCCTTGGTGACGTCGGCGACCGTGGTGTACAGGGCGTCGTTCGAGCCCTCGTGCTGAACGCCGTCTTCTTCGCCGCCGACGACGCCGACCTCGATCTCGAGGATGGCGTTGATGTTCTTCATGCGGGGGAGGAGATCGGCGGCGATGTCGATGTTCTCGTCGAGGGGAACGGCCGAGCCGTCCCACATGTGCGACTGGAAGATGGGGTTGCGGCCCGCCTTCACCTCTTCTTCGGAGGCCTCGAGAAGGGGGAGGACGAAGCCGGGCAGGGCGTCCTTCGGGCAGTGATCGGTGTGCAGGGCGACGGTGATCGGGTAGTTCTTGGCGACCTCGGTCACGTACCGGGCGAATGCGAGGGCGCCGGTGGCACGGGCCTTGACGGTGTGGCCGGCGAAGTAGTCGGCGCCACCGGTGGTGACCTGGAGGATGCCGTCGGAGCCGGCCTCGGTCAGGCCCTGGAGCACCGAGTTGATGGTCTGCGAGCTCGAGACGTTGATCGCGGGGTACGCGAAGCTGCCGGCCTTGGCGCGGTCGAGCATGTCGGCGTACTGCTCAGGGGTAGCGACGGGCATGGAGGTGCTCCTTGGTGTTGTCGGGACACCGTCAGCCTAGCGAAGGCGTCGGATCGTGACACGGCGCGCGCGACAGGAACCGGTCACTTCTGCGGAATCGTTAAGAAGCGCGATTCCTTCGCCTCGGAAGCAGTGAAATCCCGCGATTGTCGCCG
Source organism: Microbacterium proteolyticum (assembly GCF_014192415.1). GTDB lineage: Bacteria > Actinomycetota > Actinomycetes > Actinomycetales > Microbacteriaceae > Microbacterium > Microbacterium proteolyticum. Next base: position 762,889 of record NZ_JACHXY010000002.1, on the reverse strand, counting down.
CTCTGCTGGATACAGTGGCCCCATGGTGAGCCTGACTGCCGACATGAGCCCTTTGCACCCCGACCGCAACCTGGCTCTGGAGTTGGTGAGGGCGACGGAAGCGGCATCCATTCGCGCCGTCCCCTTCATCGGGCGAGGCGATAAAGAAGCCGCCGACGGCGCCGCCGTCGACGCGATGCGCGCCTTCTTCAGCACCGTCAACTTCGACGGCACGATCGTCATCGGCGAGGGCGAGAAGGACAACGCGCCCATGCTCTACAACGGGGAGCGCGTCGGCAGCGGCCGCGGCCCCCAGTGCGACGTGGCCGTGGATCCGATCGACGGCACCTCGCTGACCGCAGCCGGTCGCCAGAACGCCCTGTCGGTCATCGCGGTGTCCGACCAGGGCACCATGCTCGAGGCGTCGAGCGTCTTCTACATGGACAAGCTCGTGACCGGTCCCGCAGGCGTGGGCGTCGTCGACATCCGCCTCCCGATCGGTGAGAACATCCGCCTTCTGGCGAAGGCCCTCGGCAAGCCCGTCGACGAGATCGTCGTCTCGGTGCTGAACCGCCCGCGGCACGAGCAGCTCATCGCCGACATCCGCGAGGCCGGCGCCGGCACCCGCCTGATGAGCGACGGCGACGTGGCCGGCGGCATCAACGCCGCCCGTCACAACGCCCGCACCGACATGTGCGTCGGTATCGGGGGCAGCCCCGAGGGGATCGTCACCGCCTGCGCGATCAAGGCGCTCGGCGGGCACATCCAGGGCGTGCTCGCGCCTCGCACCGACGACGAGAAGGAGAAGGGCAGGGATGCCGGACTCCTGATCGACGGCGAGGTGTACGAGGCCGACGGTCTGGTGAAGGGTAAGAACACGATCTTCGTCGCCACGGGTGTGACCGACGGCCAGCTCGTGCAGGGCGTGCGTCGCGAGGGCGACTTCCTCTACACCGAGAGCGTTGTTCTGCGCGGGGCATCGGGGACCTTGCGCCGCATCACGTCGGAGCACCTGACGTCGAAGTGGTTGTGACGCTCGCCCATAGGGCCTGAGCGACGGATCTCGCGAGACGGCATCTCGCTGACCTGGCCGGTTGCCTCGTGCAACCGTCTCGTCGGTGGGGTGCCGTTTCGACGTTCCGGGGCGGCCGCGCGGCGGGCGGGTGCCGTGCGCAGGTACAGCCGGGCGTGTCGTGACGCAAGTGTGACCGGTCCGTCGCGAGGACTCTGGCAGAATCGTCAGCAGTGTCAACGGCGACTCTGTGTTCTTCCGAGACCCGAAGGGGGATCGTCCGTGACTACAGCTCCGACGAACCAGACCGCACCTCAGACAGGTGCCCAGGCGGTCATCGCCAGCGCCGTCGACCCGGCCCGCCGCCCCGACGTGCTGCTGCGCGTGCGCCGCGCCGAAGGCCACGAAGTCAGCGCGTGGTGGATGGTCGGCGCCTTCGTCGGCGTCTCCGCCGCCGTCATCAGCCTGCTGAGTTGGGTGCCCGGCGGCGCCTGAGCCGCGGGTTCGCCGTCACACCGGTCAGGCGTCATCCGCCAGTCCGGCCCTCTCGCGCACGTGGCCGAGATCGGCTCCCGGCAACCGCGGGGGCGAAATATCCCGATCCGTCGGCGTCAGCGACGACTGCGGCTGGTCGGAATCCAGGTCGAGCATCTCGGGTGCCGTCCACCGTCGGGGTACCGCATCGAGGGCGTCGGGAGCCGCGACCACGTCGAGCTTCGTCTCGTCGATCCCGGGGAACTTGCGTGCGGTGACGAGTACTCGCGTCTCGAGCGATCCCGCGAACTTGTTGTAGCTGTCGACGGTGCGCTCGATGGCGCGGCGCAGGTCGCCCGCGTGGCTCGCGAGGACGCCCACCCGGTCGTAGAGCTCGGTGCCGAGGGCGAAAAGGGTGCGAGCCTCGTCTGAGACGTCTTGCTGCGTCCAGGTGAAGGCGACGGTCTTGAGCACCGCCCAGAGGTTGACGGGAGAGGCGAGGGCAACTCGACGCGTGAAGGCGTAGTCGAGCAGGGTGGGATCTTCGTCGAGCGCGGACGCCAGCAGCGACTCACTGGGCAGGAAGCAGACGACGAATTCGGGGCTCGTGGTCAGGCCCGCCCAGTAGGCCTTCTTGGCGAGCGCGTCGACGTGGGCGCGCACCGCGCGCGCGTGCTTCGTCAGGAGGGCCGCGCGCCGTGCTCCTTCGTCGCCCGAGGCGGTGACGGCGATGGCGCTCGCCTGCAGGTAGGCGTCGAGGGGGACCTTGGCATCCACCGCGAGGGCCTTGCCGCCCGGGAGACGCACCACCATGTCGGGGCGACCTGCGCCGGCGTCGCTGGAGATCGTCGTCTGCAGGTCGAAGTCGACGTAACGGGTGAGGCCGGCCGCCTCGACGACCCGCCGCAACTGCGTCTCGCCCCAGACGCCGCGCGTGGTGCCGGAGCGCATCGCGGAGGCGAGTGATTCGGTGGTGGCGCGGAGAGCCTCGTCGGCCTCGCGCGAGAGTCGCAGTTGCTCACCGAGCGCGGAGTATTGCTCGACGCGGTCGCGCTCGAGGCCGTCGACCTTGCGCTGCATCGCATCCAGCGTGTCGCGCACGGGGTCGAGCGCGCGCAGGACCGTCTGCTCGCGACGCTCACGTTCTTCTCGAGCGGCTTGGTCGGCGCGGGACTGGCCGACCAGTTCTCGGTACAACGCGACCTGATGCTCGAGCTGGGCCTCTACGCCCGCCCGCGCCGTCTCGGCGGCGGCGGCACGCGTGGCCAGCGCCTGTCGCTCTTCCGCTGCGCGCGTGGACGCCCGCGACGACCCCACGAACCACCCCGCGGCGACGCCGAGGGCGAGGGCGAGGATCACGAAGAGGAGAGCGCTGGCATCCATGTTCTGAGCATGCACCACACCTCCGACATCGCCGGAAGGACGCCGCCCGTGGCGCTCAGGCAACCGCGCGTTCGACCGTTTCCACCGCGATCTGCGAGACCCGCACCCCGAGGTGCGCAGCCAGGGCGTGCACGTCGTCGACGCCCGCGCGGCGCGCGCAGTCGATGGTGATCTCCGCGCAGGCGACGGCGTCGGCGAGCGCGTCATGGTGCGCGAAGGGGGAGCACCCGGCCTCGGCGGCGACGAGCGGCAGACGGTACGACGCGAGGGCGTACGTCTTGCGCGACATCTGCACGCTGCAGAGGTAGCGGTAGGGCGGGCACTCGTCGCCCGTCGCAGCGCAGGCCCGACGAAGCACCGACATGTCGAAACCGGCGTTGTGCGCGACCAGCACGTCGGCTCCGGCGAAGGCCGTGAGACGTGCAAGCTGATCGCTCCACGACGGTGCGTCGATCACGTGGGCGGGCTGGATGCCGTGGATCCCGACGTTGATGGGCGCGAAGTGGTCGTGTCCGGCCGGGGGCTTGATCAACCAGGCAGCGGTCGCGACCACCCGGCCGCCGCGCACTCGGGCGAGGCCGACCGCACACGCGGATGCCCCGCTGGAGTTCGCCGTTTCGAAGTCGATCGCGGTGAAGTCCAAGGCCACGCATCCACCCTCACTCGCCGCCGCGTCGTGGGGGTGAGGCGCGCCGGGGTCGGCGGCATCCGGTTCCGATGCCGCCTCAGGGGGAGCGAGCGAGCCACAACGCAGGAGACTTGCGTGCGGGGCCGGGACACACTGCTGCGCCGGTGGCGAGTGGCGCCCGATGTCCTGCGTCGTGTCCGCCCTGACGCCGCGGACCGCGAGACGATGCGGGCCGGACAGCGGTGTCGGAGGGGCGGCGTAGGGTCGGGGCATGACCGACCGCGAGAAGTCGACGTCGTTCGGACGGGCCGCGTCCGCTTACGAGTCCGGACGGCCGGGCTATCCCGCCGAGGCGGTCGCGTGGCTGCTCGGGCCTGTGCTCGAGCGAGGACGCGCGGCGCGGGTCGCCGACGTGGGTGCCGGCACGGGCAAACTCACCCGCACCCTCGTCGAGCTGGGTGCGGACGTGGTGGCGATCGATCCGGATGTCGACATGCTCGCGACCCTGCGGGAGAACCTCCGCGGGGTGCCGACCTTCGCGGGGACGGCCGAGCGACTGCCGCTGCCCGAGGCCGGTCTCGACGCCGTCGTGATGGGGCAGGCGTGGCACTGGGTCGATGTCGAACGGGGGTCGCGTGAGATCGGACGGGTGGTGCGCAGTGGGGGAGCGCTCGGCCTGATCTGGAACGTCCGCGACGACACCGTGGACTGGGTGCGGCGTCTCACGGACGCGATGGGCGGCTCCAACGCCGAGGTCCTCCTCGCCACGACGGGACCCCGCGTCGCGGAGCCGTTCGGTGAGCTGGAGCACCGCGAGTGGCGGTGGGAGCGCAGCATCACGCTCGCTCAGCTGCGCGACCTCGTCGGCTCGCGCAGCGACGTCATCACCGCCGACCCCGAGACGCGCGCACGCGTCGACGCGGCGGTCGAGGTGGTTGTGGCATCCCTTCCCGACCTCGCCGACGGAGGGGCGGTCGCGTTGCCGTACGTCACGCACGCGTTCCGCGCGCGACGACCCTGATCGCGTCGGCGACGTGACGTGCCGGTGCTCGACGCGTCAGCGAGGGGAACCGGGGACGTTGAGCGGGCAGCAGCCGGGTAACCTGGACTCCCGTGGCTCTTACCATCGGAATCGTCGGCCTTCCCAACGTCGGCAAGTCGACCCTCTTCAACGCCCTGACCAAGAACTCGGTGCTCGCCGCGAACTACCCGTTCGCCACCATCGAGCCCAACGTCGGGGTCGTGAACCTTCCCGATGCGCGGCTGCAGAAGCTCGCCGATGTCTTCGGCAGCGAGCGTCTCGTGCCCGCCGCGGTGTCGTTCGTCGACATCGCCGGCATCGTGCGCGGAGCCAGCGAGGGGGAAGGCCTCGGCAATCAGTTCCTCGCGAACATCCGTGAGGCGGATGCCATCGCCCAGGTCGTCCGCGGATTCGCCGACGACGACGTGGTCCACGTCGATGGTCAGGTGAACCCCGCCAGCGACATGGAGACGATCAACGCCGAGCTCCAGCTCGCCGACCTCCAGACGCTCGAGAAGGCGATCACCCGGTACGAGAAAGAGGTCAAGGGCAAAAAGCTCGACCCCTCCGTGCTCGACGCAGCGAAGGCTGCGCAGGACGCCCTGCAGCGGGGCGTGCTGCTCTCGGCATCCGGTCTCGACCTGACGCCGATCCGCGAGTTGGGTCTGCTGACCGCGAAACCCTTCATCTTCGTCTTCAACGTCGACGAGGCCGTGCTCACCGACCCCGCCCGTAAAGACGAACTGTCGGCGCTCGTCGCGCCCTCGAAGGCCGTCTTCCTGGATGCCAAGATCGAGTCCGAGCTGATCGACCTCGACCCCGAGGATGCCGCCGAGCTGTTGGCATCCACGGGTCAGGACGAGTCCGGTCTCGACCAGCTCGCCCGCATCGGCTTCGACACGCTCGGGCTGCAGACCTACCTCACCGCGGGGCCGAAGGAAGCGCGCGCGTGGACCATCCCGCAGGGCGCGAAGGCTCCCCAGGCGGCCGGGGTCATCCACACCGACTTCGAGAAGGGCTTCATCAAGGCCGAAGTCATCTCGTTCGCCGACCTCGTCGAGCTCGGCTCGGTCGCCGAGGCCCGCTCGAAGGGCAAGGCGCGCCTCGAGGGCAAGGACTACGTCATGCAGGACGGCGACGTGGTGGAGTTCCGCTTCAACAACTGATCTCGAGGCGAAGTGAGGCCGACCGCGCTATCGATCGTTCGGAGTCGAGGGGCCCGATTGTCTTGAGGTTCGTCAAGCCGCCTCACCCCGACCCATCTGAGCTGACGATGGACGGCGACGCGGTGGAGGTCCGTCGTAGCTGGAGATAGTTGGGAAAGGTCGGCTGAATGCCATCGCAGAGCAAAGTGCGCGCGAGACTCATCCGCGGCGTCGGAGAACAGCACATCGTCCGGGTCGAGCGTCGGCCCACGTTCGCGGACCGCCTCGATGGATTCGTGATTGCTGTCGGCGATGAGTGGGCACTCATGGCACAGACCTCTGATGGCGGGTTTTTCAACGGGTATGTTGCGTTCCGTCTCAGCGATGTGAAGCGGATCAGCTTCGACGAGTCGTTCGAGACTGCTTTTGCGAGGACGCAACCCGAGTGGCCTCCCGTCGTCCCTTTCGAGGTCGACTTGGGTTCGACCAGTGGCGTCCTCCGTGGCATGGGCCGAGACGGTGCCCTCGTGGGAATCCAGAAGGACCACGAACGAAGTGCTATCTGGATCGGTCAGCTGGATCAACTACGGAAGCGGAAGGTCTACCTCCTCGAGGTCAACCCGGATGCGTCCTGGGATTCCGCGGCGCTCGGATACACGTTGAAGGCGATCACGACAGTCGAGACCGGCACGAAATATTTGACCGGTCTGGCTGCGATAGCGGGCACGGGTCCGGGCGCGTGACATCGACGCAGGACGGCGATGTGTTGGAGTTCCCTCGTTGTGAGGCATAACGGGTCGCCGAGGTTTCGCCGTTCACGCGATCCCCGCAGAGCGCGGCAGGTGCACCTCAGCACCGCGTGACCGGTAAGCGTTGGACGTGGCGTCGAAGTGAACGGACTCGATCTCGTCACGGCTGACGCAGACATCTATGGATGGGCCGTGGCCTCGCTGCGAGGAAAACTGACCGAAATGGAACGTGAGGAACTCCGCTCCCTAGGCAACCGTCTAGCGGGCACGATTATGGCTCTGCCCGAAAATGCCCGCGAGTACCCCAACGGATTGGTGACGTTGGCCAGAATGGCGGTGGAGTTCCGTCACAGTTAGCTTTCCGAGCAGCGTCAGAGTGATGTGGTCGGCGCGGATCATTGCCGAGTGCCGCCACTCCGCCCTACCCCGAGGAGACGCCACGCGATGAACAACTGGCCGGAGGGCGCGCTGACGCGCGAAGAAGTCGCAGAACTGCTCGACGATACCGTTCCGTGGAAGGTTGAGTGGTGTTCGGGTTCGAGCACACCCCCAACCGAAGGACGCGGAGTATCGCTGCCCGACGGTGTGCTGGAGGGCGTCCCGACGCGGGCCAAACGTCGCAAATTCGAGCGCGGTAATCAGGAGCATCGAACCTGGTTCTTCGCCTTCGTGACCAGGGATCGCCGGGTGATATTCCGCGAAGGGCCGTGAGTACGTACGACGAACCGATCAGCTGCGGTTGATCGCGGGCTCTCGCGTAAATCCGCCCCTGGATCCGGATGGAGGTGAGCCTGCCGTCGAGGCTCAGTCAGATCGACCGCGTGCGCTCAGAAGACCGGCGACGCCTCCGCTCGACCACCAGACACCGCACTTCCCACGCGGCCGCCAAACCCGTCAGCAGTGTCAGGATGAGCGCGACAGCCCCCTGCAACGGCGTCAGGGCGAAGAGCGGCGCGGCGAAGAACGTCACGACGATCCCACCGGCGAACAGCGCGGTGAAGATGATGAGGAACGTCAGGTGACTGGCGGAGGTTCGACCGCGTTCGTTCTGTGCCACAGCGGCAAGGCTATCGACAGATCGGTGTGGCCGACCGCACGAGCGCGGCGTTGTGGGCGCGGGACAACCTGCCGTCGTGACGGTCCCGGATCAGGCCGGCTCGGCGTAGACCACCCGGTTGTCGACGTACGAACCGGCATCCCGATCGAAGACGCCGCCGCACGTGATCAGCCGCAGCTCGTCACGCGCGGTGGCTCCGAAGACGCGGGCCGTGGGGAAGGCTGACTTGGGATAGTCGGCGGTCTCGGTGACGCGATAGAGGTGCGCGACGCCGTCCTCCCCGTACACCTCGACGACATCTCCCACAGCGAGGTTCTTGAGAGCCTGGAATACTGCCGGGCCGGTGGGCGAGTCGACGTGGGCGGCGATGACGGTGGGTCCGTTTCCGCCGGGGCGCCCGCCGCCGGAGAACCATCCGACCTCGTCGTAGTCGACCGGGACCTCCATGCCCCCGTCGTCGGCGATCCCCAGTTCGATCAGGGGTTCGTCGAGCGCGAGGGTCGGGATGACGACGCGTGCGGGGGCGACAGGTGCGGGCGAGGACGGCGCGACGACGACGGGCGGGGCGACCGTCGCGGACGGGGTCGGGACCGACGTCGGGGCCGAGGGGACGGGCGCGGGGGAGGCCGCCTGCGGCACCGCGCTGCACCCCGCGCAACTCAGCACGGCGACGAGCGCGAGCGCGCACGCGGTGCGCGCCGGCCACCCCAGCGGGGTCTGCCGGTGCGCACCGCGCCGCGCGTCGATCACTTGGCCGCGGCCGCGCGTCGGCGCTGGACGACGAGGGCGGTGGCGGCGACGAGGCCGAGCCCGCCGGCCGTGGCGGCGAGTCCCCAGCCGGAGAGCTCACCCGTAGCGGTTCCACCGGCGCCGGTGTCGACCCCGCCGACGGGGATGGACGTCAGCTGGCCGCGGACCACTCCGGCGGCGAAGTCGACGGTGTGGGAGTCGCCGGTGAAGCCGGCGGGGTTCGCTTCGATCTGCTTGAGCGAGAAGTTCGTCCCGGTGTCGGCGCCGTTCGCGACGACGCCGGTGGTGAAGGGTCCCTGCAGGCACCCCGACGAGGTGCGCGGCCCGTCGCCGACCGGCGCGGGGTTGGGGAAGGCGATGCGCGGCGGGCCGGGCTTGCCGACGGCCGCCTCGTGGATGTGCGTCGCCGTCTTCGCCGGGCTCTGGTAGTCGCCGCTGACCCCCTCGAGACGGATGTCGTAGCAGATGATCTCCTGGTCGGAGTTGATGCGGAACGTGAACGTGCCGGTCGCGCCGCTCTGGCCCGGTGTCGCGACCCCGTCGTTGTTGATCACCTGGTCGGGCGTCGCCATCACGGTGAATGCGCTCGTGAACTGCGACGGTTCGTCGACCTCGGTGTCGGCGAACGCGGGCGATCCCACGGCCAGCAGAGCGACACCGGCCAGGGCGCCGATCGTCAGCGGGCGGGCGTACGTCTTCTTCGTCATCGTCGTGCCTTTCGATCGGGACGCGGAGCGTCCGGTTGCGGGCGTATACGACAGGAAGCGACGGAGCGTTCATCGCGGCGGCGAATTGCTCCGCGATGAACGCCGAGCCGGTCGGCGACGTATACCTCGCATGGCCGCCGTCGGGGCGACCGTTAGCCTCGGGGGAGGACGGCGCGCATGACGGAGTCCGCCGAACAGAGCAGGGAGAGACGCATGGACGCGTCTCGACGACGCATCACGGGGGTGGGATTCGACCTCCGCCGCGCCTTCGACGACAACGGAAGCGCGCTGCTGGGGTATGCCGTGAACGCGCTCCGCGACCGGCCGCTCGCCGAAGACTGCGTGCAGGAGACGTTCTTGCGGGCCTGGCGAGCGCGAGAGCGATTCGATCCCCGGGAGGCCTCCGAGCGCACCTGGCTGTTCTCGATCGCCCGGAACGTGATCGTGGATGCCCTTCGCGCCCGCGCCCGGCTGCCTCTGATCGGCGACCACGCGGAGCTCGAGAGTCGCGCGGCGGAGGCCATCGATCCTCTCGAACGTCTGCGGATGCTGGAGGCGCTGTCGGTGCTCACCGAGGCGCACCGCACGGCCGTCGTCGCGATCCACCTCCACGGTCGCACCTACCAGGAACTGTCGGATGCCACGGGCGTCCCCGTTGCGACCTGGCGCACCCGAACCTTTCACGCACTCCGCGCCCTCCGGGCGCACCTCGAAGAGATGGAGGAGCCCGATGCGCACTCCCGATGACCGCTGGGCCGAACTGGTCGCCGCCGCGCTGGCGGGCGAATTGACCCCCGCCGAGTCGGCGGAATTCGAGGGGCTCCGTCGTTCCGACCGTGCGCGCGCCGAGGAATTCGAGGCGCTCGAAGAGGTCGCCGGGCGCCTCCGCCAGGGCGATCTCGGATGGACCACCGCGCGCGACGCGGGGGACCTGTTCGCGCGGATCGAGGCCTCGGTCGACCCCGGCGATCCGACGGCGGTCGGAGCAGCGCCGGTGGTCGCCCTCGAGCGGCGTCGCCGCCGGTGGGTCGCGCCGCTCGTGGGCGCGGCATGCCTCGCCGCGGGGCTGGTGATCGGTGCGAACGGTGCCGGCGCGTTCCGTGCACCCGTGCCGTCGGGTCCCCCGGGGACCCTGGGTGCCGTCGAGCAGATCGAGGTGCGCGACGACGTCGGCGGCATCGATGTCTCGGCGGAGGTCGTCGCCCACACGTGGGGCACGGAAGCGTACCTGGAGGCATCGGGACTCGACGTGGGTGCGACGTACGAGCTCGTCTTCGTCGGCGAGGACGGCACCGAGTTCCCCGCCGGGGAGGTGCTCGGTTCAGCCGTCCCCATCGTCTGCCGGATGAACGCGGCGGTCCTGCGCGGCGACGCCGCACGAATGGAACTGCGCGACACGGGCGACGCGGTCGTGGCTCACGCGGAGTTGCCGGCGGTGTGACCCGCGGGTCGCGAGGCCCGTCAGCCGAGCTCGTTCGGGTGGGTGAGACGCCACCACAGTGTCGGTTCTTCGATCGCGCCTTTGATCTTGACCTCGGATGCCGTCGTCTGCGGACCGGCCGTCCAGGTCACCGTGCCCACGACCTCGCCGTCGGCGTACTCCTGCGGCGTGGAGGTGTCGAGGTTCACCGCGATGGGTGTGTCCGACCAGGTGCGCAGCGCCGCGTTCTTCGCCAGCACGAGCGAGGCGCCCGAGCCCCAGGGCGTGGAGATCGTGCCGATGTCGTCACCGGCGGCACCCAGGGTGATGTCGTGGAACCCGTCCCGCAGGCTCTGCAGCAGGCGCGCCACGTCCTCGTCGGTGCTGTCGTGGGTCGCACCGCTCAGGCGCACACCCGTGATGTCGAGGGGGGCGCCGATGCCGACGTCGAGGGTGGAGGTGAAGAGCAGGTTGAAGGTGCCGTCGCCCAGATTGCCGGTCTTCATCCCCGTGATCCCGAGGGTTCCGAGCAGGTCGTTGGTGTTGGTGACGGTCCCGGGACCCCGGACGGTGATCCAGGGTGTTTGGACGATCGCGGCGACGACGGGGTTCGCCGCGGCGATGCGCCCGAGGGCCACGAGGTCGCTGGGCGTGCTCGTGTTGCGCTCGTCGATGCCGGTGGCATCCACGATCCGCGTGTCGTTCAAGCCGTTCGCGCTCAGCCACGACCGTGCCGCCTGCACGTACGCCCCTTCGGAGCCGAAAGCCCAGCGGGCATTGGCGACGGCGTAGTTCGCGGCCGACGGAACCAACATGGTGGCGAGCGAGTCGTGCAGCGACATCGTGAGCCCGTCGGGCATCGAGGCGATGACCGCATCCTGCACGTAGAACTGGTCGTAGAGGTCGGTGTCGGCTTCGGTGAACGCGATCGTCGGACCGGGATCGCCCGGCCCGTCGAGCGGGTGGGCGTCGAGCACGACGAGGGCCGTGACGAGCTTCGCGATGCTCGCGATGGGTCGTGCGTCGTCGCCGCCCGATGAGGCGAACGCTCCCGCGGCATCCGGTCCCAGGTAGTCCTCGCCGCCCTCGACGCTCATCAGCATCTCGCCGTCGGCGGGCAGGGCGAGGGATGCCGCCGGCCCCGCGGACGCGATCGGTGTCTGCGACGTGACGGTCGGTGCGGGAAGAGCGGCCGCAGACGCCCACCAGACGTATCCGCCCGCGCCGCCGAGCACCAGGAAGGTGAAGACGAGGAAGACGATGAGGGCGATGCGGCCGGCACGCCCGTTGCCCTGTGGCTCGCGCGGCGCCTCGTCGAGAAGGCTGTGGAAATCGGCCAGGGTGCTCACGTCGCGGCCTCGGAGGTGAGCAGGAAGCGGGAAGGACAGGCTCGCACCTCTCGAACCTAACCCGACGCGTTGCCTCACGCCGAGGCGAATATCAAGCCCCCCGGCGCTCCGGGGGAAGCGATCTACCGTGAATGCCATCGGGAAATACCCGAGGACCACACGGGAGGATCCGCCATGGGACTCGACGACAAGATCAAGAACGCCGCTGAAGACATCGCCGGCAAGGCGAAGGAAGCCTTCGGCAAGGGCACCGACAACGAGCGCCTCGAGGCTGAGGGCCAGGCCGACCAGAGCTCGGCTCACGTCAAGAAGGCCGGCGAGAACGTCAAGGACGCCTTCAAATAAGCGCCCTCCCCGAATGCCCCGACCGTTTCGGTCGGGGCATTCGTCGTTCCCGGGGCTCTCCGACGCGACCGCGGGGATGCCGTGGCTCCCACGGTGCGACCGCGATAATGGCGACATGACCACTGCCGTTCCCACCGAGACCCCTACGCTCGTCTCGGGCACCCCCGTCGTCCTCCGCGCTCACGGCTATGAAGCCGCCGTCGCGAGTGTCGGCGCCTCGCTCCGCTCCTTGACCCACGAGGGTCGTGACCTCGTCGTACCGTTCGACGCAGACGAACTGCGTCCCGCCTACCGTGGAACCACGCTGGCGCCGTGGCCCAACCGCGTGGTCGACGGCATCCACCACTTCGACGGCGTCGAGCACCAGCTTCCCCTCACCGAGCCCAACCGCGGTCACGCTCTGCACGGGTTGCTGTCGTGGGCGGACTGGAACGTCGCCGACGCCTCCGACAGCTCCGTCACGCTGAGCGCGACGATCGCCGCCCAGGCGGGGTACCCGTGGTGGCTGGTGGTGTCCACGACGTACCGACTGGATGTCGACGGCCTCACGCAGACGGTCCGTGCGACGAACCTGTCGGACACGCCCGCGCCGTGGGGAACCGGACCCCACCCGTACCTCGTCGCCGGCCCCGCGACCCTGGACGAATGGAGCCTCACCCTCCCGGCCGACACCGTGCTCGAGGTGACGCCGGACCGCCTGTCGCCCGTGGCCCTGGCATCCGTCACCGTCGACGCCGACCGGTTCGACTTCCGCGATCATCGCGTCCTCGGGGCGGTCGAGATCGACCATGCCTACACGGGTCTGATCCGGGATGCCGACGGCCGGGCTCAGGTGGTCGTCACCGATCCGTCGGGCACCGGCGTGGCGATGAGCTGGGCCGGTGAGTGCCCCTGGGTGCAGATCCACACGGCCGACCTTCCCACCGGTCCTGAGACGCCCGGACACCGGGCCGGGCTCGCGGTGGAGCCGATGACCTGCGCGCCCGACGCGTTCAACGACGACGCCTACGACTTCGACACCGGCGTCGTCTCGCTCGACCCGGGCGAGTCGCACGAGGCGGGGTGGACCATCTCGGCCCGCTGACGCTCAGACGACGAAAGAACCGCCCCGGTGCATCACCGGGGCGGTTCTCTCGTGTTGTGCGAGTGTGTCAGACGACCTGTGCACCGCACATGCCGCAGTCGCCTCCGACGGAGACCTCGACGAAGCAGTCGGGGCACATGGTGCGCGTCGGACGATCGGTGATCAGGGTCGGCTTCGGGCTCGTGCTGCGACGCTCGGCGCGCGGGGCTGCGGCTGCCCGCGCGCGGGCGGTGGCCACGGGGGCGACCGGCGGCGGGGGAGCGGCGGCGGGCTTGTGCGCATCGCAGTAGAAGCGGACGAACCCGTCGTGATGCTTGGGGTGGCGGTGCTTGACCGCCCACAGCTCGGTGCGCTCGTAGAGCGGACCATCGGTGCCGCAGGCGACGCAGCGAGTGGCTTCGCCCGGCACGACATCGGCGACCAGGACGGGGGCGTCGAAGCGGATGGCATCGCGCCAGTCCTGTGACGAGACGATCTTCATGTGGGGGACCCTTCTTCGGCGGTTCGGGCCGCCTTACTCAAAGGTACGCTCCTCCCCACCCCGGCGCGACGCGATCGTGCGTGTAAAGGGTGGACACGGCCGCACGGGCCCCCGTTAGGTTGGAAGGAATTCCCCGCGCCGCCTTCGGCGGTGCCCGTCGAAGGAGAAGCATGGAACTCGCCGCATTGGGAGCCGTCGGAATCGTCGTCGCCATCGTCGTGGTGATCGCGGTCGTCGTCATCGCCGTGCTCGCCCTGGTCGTGCGCGGCTGGTACCGCGTCGCGAAGGCCGACGAAGCCCTGGTCATCGTCGGTAAGCGGCAGAAGAGCTCTGACGGGAACTCCTCGCGCATCACGGTCATCACGGGCGGCGGAGCGATCGTCAACCCGCTGACGCAGCGCGGCGAGATGATCTCGCTGCGGGCTCGCCAGATCAAGATGGAGCCGACCGCGCAGTCATCCACGGGCGTCACCGTGAACGTCAGCGGTGTCGCACTCGTCAAGATCGGCTCCGACCCCGAGTCGGTGCGTCGCGCGGCCGAGCGTTTCGCCTCGCAGGACAAAGCGATCGAGCAGTTCACCACCGAACAGCTCGAGGGTGCGCTGCGCGGCGTGGTCGCGACCCTGACCGTCGAAGAACTCATGCGCGACCGCCAGCGCCTGTCCGATCAGATCGCCGAGGGCATCAAGCAAGACCTCTCCTCGCAGGGCCTGATCCTCGACTCGTTCCAGATCCAGGGCATCACCGACCTGAACGGCTACATCTCCGCGCTCGGCGCGACCGAGGTCGAGCGCGTCAAGCGCGAGGCCGAGGTCGCCCGCATCAACGCCGTGCGCGAGATCCGCGCCCGCCAGATCGCCACCGACGAGGCCAACCTCATCGAGCAGACGGCGCTCGACAAGAACAGTGCCGCGGCCAAGGCGGAGGTCGGTCGCGCCAACGCCGAGGCCGAGCAGGCCGAGGCGTTGACACGAGCCGAACGCCGGCAGGCCGTCCTCCAGCAGGAGGCGCAGAACACGCAGGCCCGCCTGGAGTCCGAGGTCTCCCGCGTCGCAGACGCCGACCTGTACCAGCGTCAGAAAGACGCTGACGCCGAGTCGTACTCGCAGATCAAGGCGGCCCAGGCGCGCGCCGCGATCGCCGAACAGGAAGCGGCCGCCGTGCGCGTGCGCGCCGAGGCTGATGCGCAGGCCGTGCGCCTGGCCGGCGAGGCTCGCGCGGAAGCCATCCGCGCGGAGGCGGAGGCGCTGTCGCACAACCAGGAGGCGCTGCTGGCGCAGCGCGCGCTCGAAGCACTGGTACCGATGATGGCCGAATTCGCGAAGGGCTACGACCGGGTCGGCAACATCACCGTCCTCGGCGGCGAGGGAGCCAGCGGACACCTGGCGGCAGAGTCGGCCACGGGCCTGCGCTCCTCGTTCGAGGCCGTGCGTGCGGCGACCGGCATCGATTTGACCCAGATCATTCAGGGCCGCGTGGTGGCGGACGCCTTCGCAGAATCGACGCGCCGCCCCTCTGCATCCACGGAGGACTCGACGTACCCCGCACCCACCGTGCCGCCGGCAGAGCCCGCCGCACCTCAGTCGGGGGCCTGAGGGCCGCGCGCCGTGCCCGAGGCCCCGGAGGTCGAGGCGCTCGCGTCGTTCCTGCGCGAGCGCCTCCTTCGACGCACCGTGACGGGTGTCGAACTGATCGAGGGCCGGGCGTTGAAGACACGTGGTCGTCCACTCGAAGAGCTGATCGGACGCGAGGTCACCGGCGTGACCCGCCTCGGCAAGCACATCGACGTCGATCTCGACGGCACGCACCTGGGCCTCGGCTTCGGGCGGGCGGGGTGGGCGACGTGGCACGAGGGGGCGGCCGCTGAAGGTCCGGACGACGCGCCGGTCGCCGCGATCATCGTCCGACTCATATTCGATGACGCCGTCCTGGGCGTCACCGACGCAGGAGATTGGCTGTCGGTGCAGCTCCACGTCGTGGATGCCGCGGACGAGGTCCCTTCGGTGGCGAAGCTCGGTCCGGATGCCGCGGATCCCGCGTATTCGCGAGCGATGCTGGCCGAGGCGCTCGGGCATCGGCGCAAGCAGCTGAAGGCGCTGCTGCAGGAACAGGAAACGCTCGCCGGGATCGGCAACGCCTACTCCGACGAGATCCTCTTCGCCGCACGACTGTCGCCGGTGGCGCACGCGGCGGCCCTGACGGACGACGAGATCACGCGGCTGTGGAGCGCGTTGCACGACACGATGACCGCCGCGGTGATCGCCCGTCGCGGGGTGCCGATCCCCGAACAGAAGTCAGCGAAGGTCGCGGCGATGCGGGTGCACGGTCGTACCGGTGAGCCGTGCCCGGACTGCGAGGGCGTCATCGAGGACATCCCCGGAACCAAGGGCGGCGGGCAGTGGTGTCCGTCGTGTCAGAGCGCCGGGTGACCCCGTCGCACGAAAGGGGCCCCGGACCGCAGTCCGGAGCCCCTCGGGTGTCGCGGTGTCAGGCCGTCTGGCCGGAGTGCTTGCCCTCGGCGACCTCTTCGACGAGCTTGGCGTTGAACGCCGGCAGGTCGTCGGGGTTGCGGCTCGACACGAGCCCCTGGTCGACGTGGACCTCCTCGTCGACCCACGTCGCACCGGCGTTACGCAGGTCTGTCTGCAGCGTCGGGTAGCTCGTGAGTGTGCGGCCCTCGAGTACATCGGCCTCGGTCAGGATCCACCCTCCGTGGCAGATGACCGCGACCGGCTTGTGCTGATCGAAGAAGTCGCGGGTGAACGACACGGCATCCTTGACGATACGGATGTCGTCGGCGTTCTGCACGCCTCCGGGCAGGACCAAGGCGTCGAAGTCGCCGGCCGACGCACCCGACACTGCGAGATCGACCTTCTGCTCATGGCCCTTCTCGCCGCTGATGCTGCCCTCGTTGGGCGAGACCAGTACGGCTTCGGCGCCGGCGGAGGTCACGGCCTCCCACGGGCTGGTGAGCTCGCTGTCTTCGAATCCGTCGGTGGCCAGGAAGGCGATGCGCTTACCGCTGAGATTAGTCATGGTTCGACTCTCTTTCTCGATCGGGGGTCGTTGCCACGGTAGGAATCGGCGGCGCACCCGAGGCGGGGGTTGCGGATGCCGGGGGAGGAGGGTATTCCTCTCGCTCCGGCGGCGTCCGCGACGTAAGACCGCCGACACGGCCCCGCCCTGTGGCCCGGCGGCGCCGGGACGCGGCACGGCCGACGCGGCGCCGTTTCGTTCGGATCGCCGGCGACCCCGGATGCGGCGACGGCGCCCGCGGCCCTGGTGCGCACCCACGGGCGTAGCATGGGGCGCATGTCCGGTGACACGATGTCTGACGCGAAGCCCGCTGAGAAGCCGCTGATCACGCTGCTGAACGCTCCTGCCGACGAGGCGGATGACGCTGCGCGGCCCGCCTCGCAGTGCTGCGGCGGCGGTTCCTGCTCGCTCTGATCAGTGCGCGAGCGGCGCGGCTCCCTCGAGCTGGTCGGCGGGCTTGCGGACGAGGAACGCGCCGACGATGAGCGGCAGCGAGATGATCGCCGCGATCAGGAACGCCATGCGCGTGCCGGCGGCATCCGCCTCGAGGCCCGTGCCCGTCGAGGCCGACACCGACGCCATGATGGTGACGAGCAATGCGATGCCCGCCGCTCCCGCGACCTGCTGCACGGTTCCGACGACGGCCGAACCGTACGAGTAGAACCGCGGTTCGAGCGAGCCGAGGGATGCCGTGAACAGCGGCGTGAACGACAGGGCGAGACCGAGCATCATGATCGTCTGCACGACGATGAGCAGGGGGAACGACGTATCGGTGCCGAGGGTCGTGTAGAACCACAGGGTCGCGCTGACGATGATCGCGCCGGGGACCAGCAGGATCTGCGTGCCGAACCGGTCGTAGATGCGGCCGATGACGGGGCCGGCGAGACCCATGGCGAGCGAACCGGGCAGCACGGCGAGTCCGGTCTCGAGCGGCGTCTTCTCGAGCACGGTCTGCAGGTACAGCGGCAGCAGGGTGATCGCGCCGAAGAAGGCCAGTGACATCACACCCAGCTGGGCAACCGACAGGGTGAAGTTGCGGGAGCGGAAGACACGCAGATCGAGCAGCGCGGAGTCTGTGCGCTGCAGGCGCACCTGTCGCCAGACGAACGCGGCGAGGCCGAATACGCCGATGGCCAGCGACACGACCAGGGTGACCACCGATGCTCCGGCGGCTTCGGCGTCACCGCCGTGTCCACCGCCGATCTGGCTGAGACCGAACACGAGGCCACCGAAACCGAATGCCGAGAGGATGACGCTGGTCACGTCGATGGGGGCGTTGCGGGTCTCACCGAGGTTGTGGATCCACCGGGCGCCGACGAACAGCGCCACCAGCGCGATGGGCAGAACGATGCCGAAGATCCAGTGCCACCCCAGCGACTGCAGGACGAGTCCCGACATGGTGGGGCCGATGGCGGGCGCGAGCGCCATGACGATGCTGACGCGCCCCATCATGCGTCCGCGCTATGCGGGCGGCACGATCGTCATGATCGTCGTCATGAGCAGCGGCATCATGATCGCCGTACCGGACGCCTGGATGACGCGGGCCACGACGAGCACTTCGAACCCGGGGGCGAGGAAGGCGACCAGGGTGCCCGCGGAGAACAGCGACATCGCGGTGACGAACACCTGGCGCGTGGTGAAGCGCTGGAGAAGGAATCCGGTGATCGGGATGACGACCGCCATCGTCAGCATGAACGCGGTGGTCAGCCACTGGGCAGCGACGGCGGTGATGCCGAGGTCGCGGATGAGGAACGGGATCGCGACGTTCATCGTCGTCTCGTTCAAGATCGCGACGAAGGCAGCGGTGAGCAGCAGCCAGATGACGCGGCTCTGCTCGGCGGTGACGCCCGAGGACGTCTGGGGCGGAGCGGAGGAGACGGTGCCGGTGGCGGCCATGACGAGGTCCTTTTCGTACGGGGGGCTTCGTGGCGCCACGGGGGTGACTGCGATGAGCGAAAACGGAGCGGAACGTCGAGATATTCCGACGTCGAGAGAAAAACCCGGGGGAGGGATGCCGCAGAGGGCGATGCCCGAGTCTATCGGGCGCCTCCGACACCCGTCAGGCCGAGCCGGTGTCGGTGGTCGGACGTAGGCTGGCCCGCATGAACCCGGGTGGTGTGGGCGGAAGCATGTTCCGCGGCGTCGACGCCGACGTGCAGCGCCGACGCAACGCCCAGGCGCCGCGTGTCGCCGACCTGGGTGGCCGCGTCGTCGAGCTGTTCCGTCCCTACCGCTGGAGGATCGCCTTCACCGCTCTCCTCGTCGTGGTGGGCGCCGCCGTCGCCGTCATCCCGCCGTTGCTCGTCCAGCGGATCTTCGACGACGCGCTGTTCCCTGTCGACGGATCGAGCCCCGACCTGGGGTTGCTGGCACAGCTCGTCAGCGTGATGATCGTGCTCTTCCTGCTCTCGGCGGGCCTGAACGTCGGGCAGACGTGGCTCACGGCCACGGTGGGCAATCGCGTCACGGGCGATCTGCGCACGCGTCTGTTCGATCATCTCCAGTCGATGGAGCTCGGCTTCTTCACGCGCACGAAGACCGGTGTCATCCAGTCGCGTCTGCAGAACGACGTCGGCGGTGTCTCGGGCGTTCTCACCAACACCGTCACCAGCATCCTGGGCAACGCCGTGACCGTGATCGCGTCGCTGGTCGCGATGATCCTCATCGACTGGCGGTTGACGTTGATCGCCGTCGCGCTCATGCCGTTCCTCATCTTCGTGCAGCGGCGGGTCGGTCAAGTGCGGGCGCGCATCGCGGGCGAGACGCAGGAGTCCCTGTCGGAGCTGTCGGCGATCACGCAGGAGACGCTGAGCGTCTCGGGGATCCTGCTGTCGAAGTCGTTCAACCGCCAGCGGACGGAATCAGCGCGCTTCGATGCCGAGAACGACAACCAGGTGCATCTGCAGGTGCGCCGGGCGATGAGCGGTCAGGGTTTCTTCGCCGTCGTCCAGGTGATCATGTCGAGCGTGCCGGCGATCATCTACCTCGTCTCCGGTTACCTCATCGGCGGGGGTGCCGGGGCGATCACGGCGGGAACGATCGTCGCCTTCACCACGGTGCAGGCGCGACTGCTCATGCCGCTCATGGGACTCATGCGCGTCGCGCTCGACGTGCAGACCTCGTCGGCGCTGTTCGCCCGCATCTTCGAATACCTCGACCTGAAGCCGGCGATCGTCGACGTGCCCGAGGCGCTACTCGTGTCGGCGGCACCCGGACCGCTCGGACGCATCGAGTTCCGCGATGTCGAGTTCCGCTATCCCGACGCTCCGGCGCACACGCGCCCCACGCTCGACGGGGTGTCGTTCACCGTCGAGCCCGGGCAACACGTCGCGTTCGTCGGACCGTCGGGCGCGGGCAAGACGACCATCCTCTATCTGACGCCGCGCATGTACGAAGCGTCCGGCGGCGCCGTGATGTTCTCGGGCGCCGACGTGCGCACCCTCGACCGCGCCTCGATCGTCGACGAGATCGGCATCGTCTCGCAAGAGACCTACCTCTTCCACGCCACCGTGCGCGAGAACCTGCGCTACGCGCGTCCAGATGCCACCGACGATGAGATCGTGGCCGCCTGCCGCGCCGCGAACATCCACCACGTGATCGCATCGTTCGAGGACGGCTACGACACCGTGGTCGGGGAACGCGGGTACCGCCTGTCGGGCGGCGAGAAGCAACGCATCGCCATTGCGCGTGTGCTGCTGAAGGACCCGCCGGTGCTCCTCCTCGACGAGGCCACGAGCGCCCTCGACACCGTGTCGGAACGCATCGTGCAGGAAGCTCTCGAGACCGCGTCGCACGGGCGCACCACCCTGTCGATCGCACACCGGCTGTCGACGGTGATCGGCGCCGACCGCATCCACGTCGTCGACGCCGGACGCATCGTCGAGTCGGGGACGCACAGCGAGCTGCTCGCCGCCGGCGGCCTCTACGCGAGCCTCGCCGCCGAGCAGCTCGCGTCCTCGTTCGTCCTTGCAGAAGAGCAGCACGACGCGGCCGGCCTCGCGCGCGCCGCGCTGCCCACCCGCCGGGCCGACGAGGCTCCGGCCTAGAGCCCGTCCGGCACGAGCACGACGCGGAGCCGGGCACAGTCGCCCCGGCCGGCGCGCCTGCTCAGTCGGGCAGCGTCTCCACGAACGCCTCCAGCGCCACCCGGTACGCAGGGTCGGCATGCGTCTCGGCGATGCGCAGCAACGGCGGAAGGTCGAGCGTGCGGATGAGCACCGCGCGTTCCCGCACCGCTGCGTCGGCCCCGGCCGCCCGCAACAGGGCGATGCCCTCGCCGAGCGCGTCGAGGTAATCGCGTAGCACGTCGAGTTCACCGAGGCGCTGGGTGATCGAGCCGCCGTCGCGGCGCTGCCGCCACTCGACGACCACATCCGGCACCACGTCGAACGTCGCAGCGAGCGTGTACATGCGCTGCGCGAGCACCTGATCCTCGTAGTACCGCCCCTCGGGGAAGCGCAGGTCGTGCGCGCGCCAGAAGGCGGTACGGCTCACCTTCGACCACGCGACGATGTTCCCGGATGCCGCGGGGTGCGCCGCGAGGCTCGTCCGCTCCCGCGGCGGGTCGGTGGCTGCGGCGACCCACGGCTGCACGTCGCCGGGGGTGTAGCCGTGACCTTCGGCATCGGGTCGCAGACGGACGTACGCGCCGACGACGAAGTCGCTGCCCGTGTGTTCGAGGGTGTCGGTGAGACGCGTCAGCGCATCGGGCCGCATCCGGTCGTCGGCGTCGAGGAAGGCCGTGTAAGGGGTGTCGACGTGGGCGAGTCCGGTGTTGCGTGCGGCGCCGAGGCCGCGCTGCCGGTCGTGGCGGATGAAACGGAACCGCGGGTCGGCGGCCGCGGCGTCGGCGAAGATGCGGGTCGTGTCGTCGGTGGACGCGTCGTCGACCAGCACGGCGGTCCACCGCGCGTGCGTCTGCGCGCGCAAGGAGTCCAGCACCTCCTCGGCGTACTCGGCGACGTCGAAGCCGGGAACGATGACGGTGACCGCGGGGGAGTTCACCCGCGCGATCCTATGGCCGAAACAGCGTCGGCGACGGCATCGGCGACGGGATCGAGGGATGCCGCGAGCGCGTGCGGCAGGGTGAAACGCACCGCGGTGCGCGCATCGTCGTGTGCGAAGCCGAGCGCCGTCAGCACGTGCGAAGCCTCGTCACTGCCCGCGGCGCACGCGGACCCGCTCGAGGAGACGATCCCGCGACGTTCGAGCTCGAGCAGCACCGTCTCGCCGTTGGTGCCCGGGAAGACGAAGCTCGCCGTTCCCGGCAACCGCCGCGTCGGGTGACCGGTCAGCCGGGCGCCGGGAACGAGAGCGAGCACCCGGGCGATGAAGGCGTCGCGGAGGGCAGACAGTCGCGCCGCCTCGTCGAGACGCTCCGCCTCGGCGAGTTGGAGCGCGCGGGCGATCGCCACCGCGCCGGCGACGTCGGGGGTACCCGAACGGCGCCCGCGCTCCTGCCCGCCGCCGTGCAGCAGCGGCTCGAACGGCAGCCGGCCCCGGACGGCCAGGATGCCGGTGCCCTTGGGGGCCGCGATCTTGTGGCCGGCCACGGTCACGGCATCCGCTCCGAGCCCGGCGAGGGGCAGCCATCCGGCGGCCTGGACGGCGTCGAGGTGCAGCGGCACGCCGCGGGCGTGGGCGACGTCCGCGAGGGCTGCGGCATCCTGGATCGTGCCGACCTCGTTGTTGGCGTAACCGATGCTGACCAGCGCCGTATCGTCGCGGAGCGCTGCGGCCAGGGCCTCGGGCGTGAGGGTCCCCGTCGCGTCGACCGCCGCATGGGTCACCTCGACGCCGTGCAGGCGCGCGAGGTAATCGGCGGAGGCGAGAACCGACTCGTGCTCGATCGCCGTCGTGACGAGGTGCCGGCGCCCGGACCCCAAGACGAGCCCCTTGATGGCGGCGTTGTTCGACTCGGTACCGCCGGAGGTGAACATCACGTCGCCGGCGCGCATCCCGAGGACGGCGGCGACGCGGCGTCGGGCATCGTCGAGGGCCGATGCCGCGGCCTCGCCCACCTCGTGATGGCTCGACGGGTTGCCGAAGAACCGCGCGAGGTAGGGAGCCATGGCCTCGAGCACCTCGGGGCGCACGGGGGTGGTCGCGGCGTTGTCGAGGTAGAGCGTCACGCCGTCTCGATGCGGATGTCCAGGCCCAGGTCCAGTGACGGAGCCGAGTGGGTGAGGGCTCCGACCGAGATGACGTCGACCCCGGTCTCGGCGATCGCGCGTACGGTCTCCAGCGTCACCCCGCCCGAGGCTTCGATCTGGGCGGCTCCCGCGATACGGGCGACCCCCACCCGTAGGTCGTCGAGCGAGAAGTTGTCGAGCATGATCGTGCCGACGCCCGCGGCGAGCACGGCGTCGATCTGGTCGAGTCGATCCACCTCGACCTCGACGTGCGTGGTGTGCGGGAGCCTCGCGATCGCGCTCTCGAGAGCCTGCGTCACTGACAGCCCGCTCGCGGTGAGCACGGCGAGGTGGTTGTCCTTCGCCATCACGGCGTCGGACAGCGAGAAGCGATGGTTGTGACCGCCGCCGTCGCGCACCGCCTGACGTTCGATCGCGCGCAGGCCCGGAGTGGTCTTGCGGGTGTCGACGATGCGGGCGCCGGTGTGCGCGACCTCGGCCACGTACCGGTTGGTCAGCGTCGCGATCCCCGACATGCGCTGAACGAAGTTCAGACCGATCCGCTCGGCGGTGAGCACCGCTCGCGCGGGCCCGGTGACCACCGCGAGCGTGTCACCGGTCGCGAAGTGCTCTCCGTCGGCGACCCGCTGCTCGATCACGACGGATGAGTCCGTGAGCGTGAATGCCGCCGCGAAGACGGCGGCGCCGCTGAAGACCCCGTCGACGCGCGCGACGAGCGCCGCGCGCGCGGTCGCATCGGCCGGGATGAGCGTGTCGCTGGTGAGGTCGCCCCAGGGCGCGTCTTCCTCGAGGGCGGCCGAGACGACGCGATCGATGGCGGCACGGGTCAACATGCGAGGACCTCCTGGGGCAGGGGAGCGGATGCCGCGTCGTCGGGCGCGGCGGAGGAACGGGCGGGGTGGGGCGTTGCGACGACCGCGGCGTCGACTGCCTCGCTCGTCGTAGCGCCGCCCGGCGCGGGGAGGACCGGGACCCCGGCATCCGGCGCATCCGACCGGTAGTGCGCCCCGATCGATCCGGTACGCGCCCGGGCGGCGGCGACGACGTGGACGGCGACGAGGAGCAGGTTGGCGTCTTCGACGGAGCGGGGAGAGGGGTCGGCGTTCCACGCGGCGAGGATCCCGGCCGCGCGTTCCAGACCGGCGGCGTCGCGGACGAGACCGGCTTCGGTCCACATCACCTGCTGCAAGGCGACCCGAGAGAAGGGGACGGCATCCGGCGTCGGAGGCCGGAGCGGCAGCGTCCCGGCGGGCTCGCGCTCCGCCGGTGGAGGGACGGGCCACGCGCGGTCACGCGCCACGGCATCGCCTGCTCGCGCACCGAACACGGCTCCCTCGAGAAGCGAATTGGATGCCAGGCGGTTCGCGCCGTGCACGCCCGTGCGGGCCGTCTCGCCCACCGCGTACAGCCCCGGCACGGTGGTGCGTCCATCGAGGTCGGTCACGACGCCGCCCATGAGGTAGTGCGCCGCGGGGGTGACCGGAATCGGGTGCACAGCCCAATCGAGACCGCGCTCGCGCCCGGCGGCATCGATGGTGGGAAAGCGCCGCGCGAGACGGCTCGCGCCCAGCGCCGTGGCATCCAGACGCACCGGACGCCCGTTCTGGGCGGCCATCGCTCGGGCGTTCGCGCGGGCGACGACATCGCGCGGAGCGAGCTCGCCGTCGGGGTGGGCGTCGAAGCAGAACCGTCGTCCGGCATCGTCGATGAGGGTCGCGCCCTCCCCGCGCACGGCCTCGGACACGAGGAAGGGGGCGCCCACGGCGAGGGCGGTGGGATGGAACTGCACGAACTCGAGGTCGGCGACCGCGGCTCCCGCTCGCAGAGCCGCGGCGATGCCGTCGCCGGTCGCCCCCTGCGGGTTCGTGGTGTGCGCGTAGAGCTGGCCTGCACCACCCGTCGCGAGAATCACCGCGTCGGCGTCGATGCGCTCGCCGCCGCCGAGCTCGATGCCGACGACGCGCCCGCCCCGCAGCACGAGGTCGCGCAACAGCGCGTGCTCGCGCACACGCAGCCCGGCGGAACGCACGGCGGCGCCGAGCGCCGCCTGGATCTCCGCCCCGGTCGCGTCGCCGCCGGCGTGCAGCACCCGCGGTATCGCGTGCGCAGCCTCGAGCCCCCGGGCGAAGTCGCCGTCGGGTGCGCGGTCGAAGTCGACGCCGCGTGCGACGAGTTCGGCGATGATCGCGGGCCCCTCACCGACGAGGACGTTCACCGCGGCCGGGTCATTGAGTCCCGCGCCGGCGGTTCGCGTGTCGGCCGCGTGCGAGGCGACACTGTCAGCGGGGTGGGTGACGGCGGCCACGCCGCCCTGCGCCCAGCGCGTGTTGGTGTCGGACAGTGCGCCCTTCGTCACGATGGTGACGTGGCATCCGTTCTCCGCCGCGTGCAACGCCGCCGTGAGACCGGCGATGCCGCTGCCCACCACGACGACGGTGGTCATTTCACCGCACCGCTGGGCTTGGCCGCGAGCATGCGCTCGAGGGCGACGGTAGCCGGGGCGGCGACGTCGGCCGGGACCGTGATGCGGTTGACGATCTCGCCCGCGACGAGCGACTCCAGTACCCACGCGAGGTAGCCGGGGTGGATGCGGTACATCGTCGAGCACGGGCAGACCACGGGGTCGAGGCAGAAGATCTCGTGCTGCGGGTACTGGGCGGCCAGGCGCTGCACGAGGTTGATCTCGGTGCCGATCGCGAAGGTCGTGGGCTCCGTGGCGGCGGCGATCGCCTTGCGGATGAGGTCGGTGGACCCTGCTTCGTCAGCGGCATCCACCACGTCCATCGGGCACTCGGGGTGCACGATCACGCGGACGCCGGGGTGCTCGGCACGCGCCTTGTCGATCTGATCGACGGTGAAGCGGCGGTGCACCGAGCAGAAGCCGTGCCAGAGGATGACGCGGCTGTCCTGCACCTGCTCGGCGGTCGAGCCGCCGAGGGCCTTGCGGGGGTTCCACATCGGCATCTGCTCGAGCGGCACTCCCATCGCCTTGGCGGTGTTGCGGCCGAGGTGCTGGTCGGGGAAGAACAGCACGCGACGCCCGCGCGCGAACGCCCACTCCAGCACCGTGCGGGCGTTCGAGGAGGTGCAGACGATACCGCCGTGTCGTCCCACGAAGCCCTTGATGGCGGCGGAGGAGTTCATGTAGGTCACCGGGATGACGGGAACGAGGCCGTCGGCATCCGGGGTCTCGAGGTCGCCGAGCACGTCTTCGAGCTGCTCCCAGCACTCCTCGACCTGGTCGATGTCGGCCATGTCGGCCATCGAGCATCCGGCGGCGAGATTCGGCAGGACGACGGCCTGCTCGGGCGTCGACAGCAGGTCGGCGGTCTCGGCCATGAAATGCACGCCGCAGAACACGATCGCCTCGGCCTCGGGGTGCTCGAGGGCCGCGTTGGCGAGCTGGAACGAGTCGCCGACGTAATCGGCGTGCCGCACGACCTCTTCGCGCTGGTAGAAGTGCCCGAGCACGACGACGCGGTCGCCGAGCGTGGCTTTCGCGGCGCGGACGCGTGCGTCGAGCTCGTCGTCGGAAGCGTCGCGGTAGCGCTGCGGCAGTTCACCCTGGCGCGGCGCGCCGGTGGGGATGACGTCGCCCATCGAGGAGCCGGGGCCGTACCCGGGGCGCGTGTCGAAGTCCCACGGGCCGACGGCGAGGTCGGTGGTGCACGTGGCGTCGATGGACGCGCCGGAGACGATCGCCTGGATCGCGTGGTCGACGCTCGGGTCGATCGCGGGTCGGGGCTGCAGGGAGACGGGAGTGGCGGCCATGGGCGTTCCGATCAGTGACGGGTAGGGAGCGGGCCGCGGTCGGCGAGCTCCACATCGCGGTTGTAGCGGTACAGACGGGCGGGGCGGTGGCTTCCGGTGCGGAAGCGCTCGGTGGGGATGAGGGTGTCGGACGTGTCGACCTGACGGCGGAAGTTCGCCGGGTCGAGACGCTTGCCGAGGATCGTCTCGTTGACCTCGCGGAGGTCGGCCAGCGTGAACTCGTCGGGGAGGAGACCGTGGGCGATCCGGCTGTAGCCGACCTTGTTGCGAAGGCGCCACAGGGTGTATTCGACGATGTCGTCGTGGTCGAAGGCCAGGGGCGGCAGATCAGTGGCGTCGAACCACTCGACATTCTCAGGGGCATCGCCTCCCCGCGCGTGAGCGGCGACCTGCGCGTCGACCTCGTCGGAGCGCAGCAGCGCCCAGTAGACGATCGACACGACGCGCGTGGGGGAGCGGTCGACCGCCCCGAACGCGTAGAGCTGCTCGAGGTAGCTCGGCGTGAGTCCCGTGGTCTCGGCCAAGGTGCGCGATGCCGCGACGTCGAGCCCTTCGGTCGCGTCGAGCCAGCCGCCGGGCAGTGCCCACCTGCCGTCGAAAGGGTCACGGGTGCGGCGGACGAGGGGGAGCGAGAGTACGGGTTCGTCGTGCTCGTCCCGGCGCACGCTGAAGATCACGGTCGACACCGCAACGCGCACGTCGGCGTCGCGAGTCTCGGGGGCAGGGGTTCTTGTCATGGTGACCATATCTCCGTGTCGATCTTAGTGTCATTGCGACCCGAAGGGCGAATCGGAGCAGGCGGGGTGCGGCGGGGACGGGTGCGCGCGACGGCCGGGTGCCGGGGGCCCGAGGCGAGGTAGGCGGGTTTGGGGCGTGATCTGCGCATCGGGGCGCGATCCGCCCGCCCCGATGCGCCAAACGTGCCCCACACCCGAGCGTCAGCCCGACTCGGAGCCCGAGCCCGCGACCACACCACCCCCGGCCGCGTCGAAAGGGTTCTCTCAGACGCGCGGCTTAACGTGAGAGTCGGATTGGGGAGGTCGGATGCCGGTCATCGACATCGTTCTGATCGCCCTTCTGGTGATCGCGCTCATCACGGGCCTGTCGAGGGGATTCCTCGCGACCATCGGCTTCTTCGCCGGTCTCGCCGTCGGTGCGGTCGCTGCCTATTGGGCGACGCCGTTCGTGGGGCAGTGGGTCACATCTCCATCCTGGCGCGGGCCGGCGATGATCCTGACCGGCATCCTGCTCCTGCTCATCGGGTCGGGTCTCGGCACCGCCGTGGGCGGTTTCGTCCGTCGTGGTGCCGATCGCATCAAGCTGCGGGTGCCTGAACGCCTCCTCGGCGGGGTGGTCAACGTCGCCGCCGCGGCGCTCGCCATCTCGTTCGCCGCCGGGTCGTTGACCCCCGTGGGGTTGCCGGTCGTGTCGGCGGCCCTCGGTTCCTCGACCGTGGTGCGCACGATCGACCACCTGACTCCGGCGCCGGTACGCGGCGCTCTCGCGGAGCTTCGCGGAACGGTCTTCGCGGAGGGCATTCCGCGCCTCGGCCAGCTCATCCAGATCGGCCCCGTGCCGAGCGCCCCCGCCGTCGCCCTCGACGATCCGGCTCTGACGCAGGCGGCGCAGTCGGTCGCCCGCATATCGGGAACCGCTTACGCGTGCGGTGTGACATCCAGCGGGTCCGGGTTCGTCGTTGCCGCTGACCGGGTCGTGACCAATGCCCATGTGGTCGCCGGTGTCGACACCCCGGTCGTGGAACTGCCCGGTCGCCCCGCCCGCGAGGGACGCGTCGTGTACTTCGACCCCATCGACGACATAGCCGTGGTGGCTGTCGACGGTCTGGATGCCGCGGCCCTCCCGGTCGTCTCGACACTCGACGTCGGATCCTCGGCCGTCGTGCAGGGATACCCCGGCGGCGGGCCGTTCACATCGGGGAGCGCCCAGGTGCTGTCGGAGGGCACGGTCCCCGTCCCCGACATCTACGACGGTTCCTCGTCGCCGCGCGACATCTTCGCCCTCGCCGCGGTCGTCCGCCCCGGCAACTCCGGCGGACCGCTCCTCACCACGGGTGGCGAAGTCGGCGGGATCGTCTTCGCGCGTTCCGACACCGACGACAACGTCGGGTACGCCATGACGCCGGTCGAGCTCGAGCCGGTCATGGCGCAGATCGACGCGCTGGCGGCGCCGGTGGCATCCGGGAGCTGCACGCGGGGCTGAGCTCGACCGTCGGGCGCCCCTGTCATCCGCGGCGCGGGGCGGTGACTCGGCCGCCCGCAGCTGAGACGGTCGGCGGGTGCGCCGGCGATGTCGGTACGCCCGACGGTTTCAGACGCGAGGGAACAGGCGCCGGGGGTTCACCCCGCGCGGCCTGTGGACAATTTTCGAGGCTGCCGAGCGCATTTCCTTAGGGTCTCCGCATGGCTGACCGATATGCGATCGATGTGAACGGCTTCCTCGACCTGGCGTCGCGGACCGCGCGGCGTCTCGACTCCCTCGCCGAGGCCGTTTTCCGCGTGCTGTTCGTCGTGGACGAGGTGCGGGATGCCGTGGCCCTCACGCCCGATCTCGCTCGCGCCTTCGCCAGAGCGGTCGACCCTTGGGTGGAGCGCGCGACAGCGCTGGCGGAGCACGGGGGAGCGGTTCTGTCGGCTGCCGAGCGCGCGGTCATCGAATACTGCCGCGCGGACGCCGCGATGGCCGTCGACACCGGTCGCGCCGCCGGTTCGCGCGGGCACGGACGCTGGAGGGTCTCTTGAGCGAGCAGCGTTTCGATGTGCCGTCACTGCTCGAGCGTTCTGACGAGCTGGAGCACGCCGCGCACCGCCTGCGCGATCGCACGGCCGCGGTCGCACCGGCGGCCGACGAGATCATCGCGGGGTGGCGCGACCTGGGCACGACCTACGACGCTCCCGAGGCTGCGGAGCTGACGGAGAGGATGTGCATTCTCGCGACGGGCGAACGGCAGACGAGTGAGGCATTTGCGCGAGTGGGTGCGGTGCTGGGTGAACTCGCGGATGCGCTCGCGCATCTGGAGAGAAGGCGTTCAGCCCTGGTCGAGGAGGAAGTCCCGACCTCTCTCGGGGCAGAGGGGTCGGCGTTCGGTCAGGCGGACGTCGAATCGGCCACCGTGCGCCTGCAGTCTGACGTCGCCTCTGTTATCGACGATGCGTGCCGCGACCTCTCCGGGATCGCCGAGCCGCCCCCGCTGCCGCTCGCGGCGACCGGGGCGGTGTCGCCGCGGATCGGGCCGCGGATCACGTGGCAGATGCGCACCGAAGCGGTCGCCGTCGAGACGATGCTCACGCCGCTGGTCGAGACCGCCCGAGGCGGAGCCGGGCGGATGAGGCAGATCCTCGCCGATCACCCCGACTGGGTGGAAAGGCTTCGACGGCGTCCACCCGCACCGGGTGCGGTGAAGGCATGGTGGGATGCGCTGCCGCCGGAGCGGCGGACGGCGCTGATCGACGGGGCGCCCGAGGTGATGGGGGCCCTCGGAGGCGTGCCGCCGCTTGCCCGTGTCGCAGCGAACCGCATCGTGGCAGGCGACAGGCTGCCCACGGTGGAGCGGGAGATCGCGCGTCTGGAGTCGGTGCTCGATGAAGGTGCGATGGCGACTCTGCGGGCAGAGCGCCGGAGCGCTCTCGACCGCCTGCTCGCGGAGCGCGACTACCTGGGTCACGTCGTGGCCGGGGAGGTGCAGCTCGTGCTTTATCAGCCTGAGGAGAATCGGATCGCGGAGATGATCGGGACCCCGGGGCCGGGCACGCGGCGTGTGCTGACCTTCGTGCCAGGCACGTTCACGTCGGTGGACAGCTTCTACGGGGGTGGGGCCCAGTTGATGCCTGCGTGGCTGGCGGATCAGGATGCCGGAATGGTGGCGTTCGTGTGGAAGGGTGCTGATTTCCCGGGAGATGACGAGGGTCCCGTTCTGGCCGAGCAGCTGATCGGCATCGTGGAAGCGAACGCGCAATCTCGGTCAGTTCCGGCAGGACAAGCGTTGGCCCGGTTCTCGGCGGAGATGCGCTGCGATCCACAGATTTCGAGAGCGGGTCAGATCGGGGCTGGATACAGCTGGGGCCTCGTCGCGGTGACGAGTTCGGAGCTCGCTGGCACCCATTTCGACGCCGTTCATTCCCTCGCCGGCGCGTGGGTGCCGCAGGGTTGGACCGCTGACGCGACCACGACGTATTTCCACTGGAGTTACACCGACTTTCTGTCAATGGCGCAAGACGTGGGATGGGTGGGGAACGGGCGGAACCCCGATGTCACTCCCGGATTCGAGACTCACATCTACGATCGGCCTGGGGATTTCACCGTGCCTTTAGGCGGAGAGCTCGCGCCATTTCTCGATCCGCACGGGCCGTCTGTGCGCATGTCTCTCAGCCCTCTTGAGAACCACCAGCTCATTGTCTCGGACCGACCGGAGAACTTCCGTCCGCGCGAAGACTTCAGAAACAGCGTGATGGAGGTACGGGATTGAAGATCGTTCGAGTGTTTTTGGTCCTCGTCGGGGCCGTGTTTACTCTTGCCAGCTGCGTGCCGATTATCGAGAACGTCGACTCCGACCTTTCGCTACCCGACGCGAAGGAGTACACGCAGACGATCGAGCGAGAGATTGCCGAGGCCCTGCCCGCGCAGGAGCTTCTGATGATGAAGCAGAAGGAAACAGGGACTTTCCTCTCGTGCTCGCGAGACGGGGGCTATCAGTGGGCGGGGGGCTTGACCGCTCAGTTGCAACAGGGGCTCGAGGTCGAAAACGTACTAGATCCAGTCGAGCAACGCGTCAGGCACCTCGACGATCTGACGGTGAGCCGACGCGAAGACGATGAGGACTCGATCATCGACGTCATCGGTCCTCATCACTCCGCCTGGGTCGTTCGATACGACCGCGTGGACGGAGACGTCTACGTCACCTCCTTCTCACCATGCATTCGTCTTCCGGAGGATGTGTGGCCCGGCGACAAGTATTAGAGCTCGAGGCTGCGGCTCGTCCTGAGGGCCATGACAATGTCGGGATTCAGGCCGGGGCTGTACCCCGCACCCCGCTCCGGTAGGCTGACCGCACAAGTCCACACCGGCCCCATGATCGATGCGGGAGAGCTCCGGCGCACACAGCCGGGCACCGAAGGAGCAAGCCTCCCCGCCAATCTCTCAGGTACGCGTACCGCGTCGATCGGGCCACTCTGGAAAGTGATCCGGGTGCACCGCGCCGGATCCGCCGACGGTGAAAGCCCGCGTTCGTGAACGACGCCGCGGGCGAAACTCTCAGGCCCATGACAGAGGGGGAGTTCTCCAGGCGCTGACCGGCGTCTGTCCGTCATCGCGAACGGCAGAACTCATGACCACTACCCCCGCTCCACCGCGCACGTCGCCGCTGCACGATCGGCACGAGGCCCTCGGCGCCTCGTTCACCGACTTCGGTGGCTGGAACATGCCCGTGCGTTACACCTCCGACCTCGCCGAGCACCACGCCGTCCGGCGGGCGGCCGGGCTCTTCGACATCTCGCACATGGCCGAGTTCACCATCGAGGGCCCTCACGCCGCGGGCTTCCTCGACTACGTGCTCGCGGGCCGCCTGTCGACGATGAAGATCGGCAAGGCCAAGTACTCCCTCGTGCTCGCAGCCAGCGGCGGCATCGTCGACGACGTCATCGTGTACCGCACCGGCGAGCAGCACTTCCTCGTGATCGCCAACGCCGGAAACCGGGATGCCGTGGCCGCGGCCTTCGAGACGGCTCAAGTGACCTGGGGTCGCTCGTCGGGAGCGTCGACAGGCTCAGCCACCGACGCCGGCGAGGGCGCTTCCGCCTCGGACGCTGCCGCAGGCTCGGCGACGGAGGCCGCCGGAACCCGCTCCTTCGCCGTCGTCGCAGGCTCCCCGGGCCCGACCATCGAAGACGTCACCGACCAGTTCGCCCTCATCGCCCTTCAAGGCCCCGAGGCGCGCGGCATCCTGAGCTCCACGCCGGGGGTCGACATCACCGGTACCGCGCTCGACGGACTCGGCTACTACGCGTGGACCGACGGGACGTTCGAGGGAGCGCCGCTCTTCGTCGCCCGAACCGGATACACCGGCGAAGACGGCTACGAACTGCTCGTCCCCACCACCCACGCGGGTGCCCTGTGGGACGCCGCGCTCGCCGCGGGTGCCGAGAAAGGGCTGGTCCCGTGCGGCCTCGCCGCGCGCGACACCCTGCGGCTCGAAGCGGGCATGCCGTTGTACGGCCACGAGCTCTCACGCGACATCGTTCCCGCCCAGGCCGGCCTCGGTCGGATCGTCGCCGTCGACAAGGAGGCGTTCGTCGGAAAGGACGGACTCTCATCCGGACCCGCCGATGCGCCCGTGCTGGTAGGGCTCGTCTCAGAAGGCCGCCGCGCCGGTCGCGCCGGCTACGCGGTGCTGCACGGCGACGACACCGTCGGCGAGATCACCAGCGGCGCACTCAGCCCCACCCTCGGTCACCCGGTCGCGATGGCGTTCGTCGCCCCCGCGGCATCCGGACCTGGAACCGAACTGACCATCGACGTGCGCGGAACCCGCATCCCCGCCATCGTCACCGCCCTTCCCTTCTATCGGAGAAACGCATGACCGACCTCACCGCCCTCAGCTACACGTCCGAGCACGAGTGGATCGCCCTCGCAGAGATCGAAGGGGCGACGATCGCCACGGTCGGCATCACCGACTTCGCCGCCGACAAGCTCGGCGACGTCGTCTTCGTCGAGCTGCCCGGCGCCGATTCCGCGGTCTCGGCAGGCGACGTCTGCGGCGAGATCGAATCGACCAAGTCGGTCGGCGAGCTTTACGCACCCCTCACCGGCACCGTCGTCGAGGTGAACGACGCCGTGGTCGACGACCCCTCTCTCGTGAACGCCGAACCCTTCGCCGGGGGCTGGCTCATCAAGATCCGCGTCGAGGGCGAGCTGCCCGGCGACCTCCTCGACCGCGCAGCCTACGAGTACCTCACCGCATGAGCACTCTTCTTCCTCCCCGAACGGATGCCGCCGCGCCCGCCGTCTTCGTCGACCGCCACATCGGCATCGATGCCGCGGCGCAAGCCCGCATGCTCGAGGTCGTCGGCTACGACAGCGTCGACGCGCTCGTGGAGACCGCCGTCCCGGCATCCATTCATGTCCAGGCCCGCACCACGAGTTCGATCCCGCCCGCGGCCACCGAGGCCGAGGCGCTCGCCGAACTCCGCGAACTCGCCTCGATTAACCGGTCCGCGCGCCCGTTGATCGGCCTGGGCTACTACGACACCTTCACTCCGTCCGTGATCGCGCGAAACGTCCTCGAGAACCCTTCGTGGTACACGGCGTACACGCCCTACCAGCCCGAGATCTCGCAGGGGCGTCTCGAGGCGCTCATCAACTTCCAGACGATGGTCACCGACCTGACGGGACTCGCCACGGCGAACGCGTCGATGCTCGACGAATCCACCGCCGTCGTCGAGGGCATGCTCGTCGCCCGCCGCGCGTCGAAGGCCAAGACGAGCGTGTTCCTCGTCGACGTCGACGCCCTGCCGCAGACGAAGGCGCTGCTGCACCACCGCGCCGCGGCCGTCGGCATCCGCGTCCATGAGACCTCCTTCGACGGTGAGCTCCCCGAGGCGTTCGGAGCGTTCGTGCAGTACCCCGGCGCCACCGGGCGCGTGTGGGACTTCTCGGCCGTCGCCGCGGCCGTGCACGCCGCGGGCGGCCTCCTCGTCGCCGCCGCCGACCTGCTGGCACTGACCCTGCTGCGCTCGCCGGGCGCACTCGGCGCCGACGTCGCGGTCGGAACGACCCAGCGCTTCGGCGTTCCGCTCGGCTTCGGCGGCCCGCACGCCGGGTACATGGCGGTGCGCGGCGGCCTCGAACGCCAGCTCCCGGGGCGTCTCGTCGGCGTGTCGCAGGATGCCGTCGGCGCTCCCGCCTACCGCCTGTCGCTGCAGACGCGCGAGCAGCACATCCGGCGCGAGAAGGCGACCTCGAACATCTGCACGGCACAGGTGCTGCTCGCCGTCATGGCGGCGATGTACGCGGTCTACCACGGCCCGCAGGGACTAAAGGGCATCGCGACGCGGGTCGCGCAGCGGGCCGACGCCCTGGCATCCGCCCTCCGTGCGTACGACCTGACGCTGGCGAGCGACGCGTTCTTCGACACCGTGCGCGTGCACGTGCCGGGGCGTGCGCAGGACGTGGTCGACCGCGCCCGCGAACGCGGATACCAGCTGCTCTGGGTCGACGACGCCACCGTGGGTGTCTCGGTCGATGAGACGACGACGGATGCCGACATCTCGGCCGTCCTTGATGCGTTCGGCCTCGCGACCGAGGATCTGCCGGAGGGGATCGCCCTGCGCGGCGTCGACGACGCCCTGCACCGCGAAGACGAGTACCTCACCCACCCCGTCTTCCACACGCACCGCAGCGAGACGGCGATGATGCGCTACCTCAAGTCGCTCGCCGACCGCGACTACGCGCTCGACCGCGGCATGATCCCGCTGGGCTCGTGCACGATGAAGCTGAACGCCGCCACCGAGATGGCGGCGGTCTCGTGGCCCGAGTTCTCGCGCGTGCACCCCTTCGCCCCCGAGGCCGACGTGCACGGCTACCTCGAGATGATCGACCAGCTCGAACGCTGGCTCGCCGAGGTGACCGGATACGACGCCGTGTCGCTGCAGCCCAACGCCGGCTCGCAGGGCGAGCTCGCGGGCCTGCTGGCGATCCGCGGCTATCACCTCGCGAACGGCGACATCGAGCGCACGGTATGCCTCATCCCCTCGTCGGCCCACGGCACGAACGCCGCTTCCGCGATCCTCGCGGGCATGAAGGTCGTCGTCGTCGCGTGCGACGAGGCCGGCAACGTCGACCTCGGCGATCTCCGCGCCAAGATCGCGCAGCACGCCGCCGAGCTGTCGGCCCTGATGATCACCTACCCCTCGACGCACGGGGTGTACGAGCACGACGTGCTCGAGATCACGCAGGCCGTCCACGACGCCGGCGGTCAGGTCTACGTCGACGGGGCGAACCTCAACGCGCTGCTCGGCTTCGCCCGCTTCGGCGATCTGGGCGGGGATGTGTCGCACCTGAACCTCCACAAGACGTTCGCGATCCCGCACGGCGGTGGCGGACCCGGCGTCGGCCCGGTCGCCGCGAAGGCGCACCTCGTGCCCCACCTCCCGTCGCACCCGTTCTCGCAGCGCGCCGATCACGCCGGGGGCACGTTCGACGGTGGCCCCGTGTCGGCGGCACCCCACGGCTCGGCCGGCATCCTCCCGATCTCGTGGGCGTACGTGCGCATGATGGGCGCCGAGGGACTCCGCGAGGCGACCGCCGCCGCGGTGCTGTCGGCCAACTACATCGCCACCCGCCTGCGGGAGCACTACCCGGTGCTCTACGCCGGGGAGGGCGGCCTGGTCGCGCACGAGTGCATCCTCGATCTGCGTCCGCTGAAGGAACAGACCGGGATCACCGTCGACGACGTGGCCAAGCGCCTCATCGATTACGGCTTCCACGCTCCGACGATGTCGTTCCCCGTCGCCGGCACGCTCATGGTCGAGCCGACCGAGAGCGAGGACCTCGCCGAACTCGATCGATTCGTGGATGCCATGGTCGCGATCAAGCACGAGGCCCTCGCCGTCGCCGCGGGGGAGTGGCCCGCCGATGACAACCCGCTCGTGAACGCCCCGCACACCGCCGAGACGGTCGTCGTGGGCGAGTGGGAGCACCCGTATCCGCGGGAGACGGCGGTGTACCCCGTGCGCTCGCTCATCCGTGGCAAGTACTGGCCCCCGGTGCGCCGGATCGACCAGGCCTACGGCGACCGCAACCTGGTGTGTTCCTGCCCGCCGCCGGAGGCGTTCGCCTGACACGTCCACCTGACGCACTCACTTCTCGGCGGCCGTCCTTCGTGAGGGTCGCCGAGAAGTCGAGCGCGCGGGCACCTCGGGGTGGGTGGTGCACGTCGGCACCCCCATCCACCCCGGATTCGCACAGCGGGCGTTTAGTAAGGTTCCCGATGTGCATCACGGCGTGAAAGAGGAACCTCGACCGACCCGACGACGCGGCCCGGGACGCGCGATAGCACTCCTCGCCGCCGTGGGGATCGTCCTCGCCGGGTGCTCTGCTCCGGAGCCCGCTCCAGAGACCGAGCAGGAAGCGGCTCCCACCACCTTGACCGTGGGCGTCGTCGGCTCGCTCACCAGCTTCAACGCCGCCAGCGCTACGGGAGACACCGCCGCCAACCGGGCCGTGGCATCCCTCCTCGACGAGAAGCTCGGGTCGCTCGACGGCGACCTGCAGGTGGTCCCCAACGACGGCTTCGGTCGCATCACCCGCGTGCAGGGCGACCCGCTGAAGGTCAGCTACGAGCTGTTCGACGATCGCGTCTGGTCCGACGGCACGCCGGTGAGCCTCGACGACCTGCTGTTCGGCTGGGCCGTCACCTCGCATTTCTTCGACGACGCCACCTACGACGACGCCGGTCAGATCGTCTCGGGCACGAGATACTTCGACACCGCGATGCCCGCCGACCCGAACGCGCGTACCGCGCGGCCCAGCATCGACCGCTCCGACGACACCCTCACCCTCACCTACGACGAACCGTTCGCGGACTGGAACCGGCAGTGGCTGCTCGACCGGCCGGTGCACGTCGTGGCCGAACGCGCGGGCGTGAGCGTGAAGGATCTGCTCACGGCGATCCTCACCGTCCCCGAGGGCGACCCGCAGGCTCCGGCCGCACCCAACCCGGTGCTGATGGCCGCGGCCGAGGCGTGGAACACCGGCTTCGATGTGCCGGCCGGCACGGCCGTCGACCCGGCGAGTGTCGTCTCCGCCGGTCCCTGGACCGTGACGGAGTCGACAGCAGACACGCTGACCCTCGCCCGACGCGACAGTTATCAGGGCGCGCACTTCCCCGGCCTCGAGGCTCTGAGCGTGCGCTTCTTCCCCGACCGGGCGGCGCAGCTCTCCGCCCTCGAAGCGGGGGTCGTCGACATCGCCAACGTCGGCGAGATCGACGTGGCCGAACGTGAGACGCTCACCGACGCGGGCTACCAGGTGCAGGTCGGGCCCACGACCCAGACCCTGCACCTGCGATTCGGCGAAGGGACGGCATCCGATCTGCGTCAAGCCATGACGTTGGCCATCGACCGCTCCTCGATCGTGCGTGACGTGCTCGGTCCGATGCGTCCCGACGCGCAGCCGCTGCAGTCGTTCCTGTCGTCGTCGGCGACGGGGCAGCTGTACAACGACCTCGTCGCGGGCAACGGAGCGCCCGGCACGGGCAGCGATGCGGATGCCGCGCGCAACGCGCTCGGAGATCGCGCCGCCGTGCTCCGCGTGGCCTACGACGCGACCGATGAGCTGTCGTCGCAGGTCTTCCCACGACTCGTGTCGATGGGCGCGCGTGCGGGCATCGCCGTGCGTGCAGCCACGGCGGACGACACCGCGGATGCCACGCTCGCGTGGGTCGGCGAGGACGAGAGTCTCTACCGGTCGGCGCGTGATCGCATCGCCGAGGGGGTGGACGGCCTGAACACCGACGAGCTCTTCGCTGAGCTCACCGTGCACACCGATCCGGTCGACATCCTGGCAGAGGCGAAGGAGATCGACCGCTCGCTCTTCGCCGCATTCGCCGGCGTGCCGCTGTTCGAACGCACGGGTGCCGTGGTTTCGGCAGCGGGAGTCGGGGGAGTGGACTACACCTCCGAGCCCGACGGTGTGCCCCCGGCGTTCTGGACCTGGTCCGCGCCCTCGCAGTAAGGGGCGGCCGGACCGATCACGACGCCGGGGTCGCGGGCGGGGCGAAGATCCCCGGCCACCAGGCGGCGGCCAGCGGGTAACCGACGAAGGCGATGATGTCGATGACGGTGTGCGCCACGACCAGTGGCATGACCCGCCCCCACCGCTTGTAGCACCAGCCGAACACCAGTCCCATGACGACATTGCCGAGCGCCGACGGCCACCCCTGATACAGGTGGTAGCTCCCTCGGAGCAGCGCGGTCGACACGATCACTCCCGTCCACGACCAGCCCAGGCGGCGCAGCCGATCGAACAGGTACCCGAGGAAGATGACCTCCTCCGTGAGGCCGGCGCGGAGCGCCGCGAGCACGAGGAGCGCGATCACCCACCACGACGAGTCGAGCGGCGCGGGGACGACCGCGATGCTTTGGCCGATCGCCCGGCCGACGGCGTAGACCCCGATGCCGGGGACGCCGATCAGCAGCACGAGCGCGAGCCCGCGGAGCACATCGGACCCGAACCGGCGGAAATCGAGACCGATGCGCCGCAGGGCGTTGCCCGCCGGTTCCCACAGCAGGTAGATCGCGACGGCGACGAGGGCCAGCGAGAAGAAGATGTCGAGGAACTGGTAGATCGCGTCCCACAACGGCTCGGCACTGCGCGACGGATTCAGCTGCGTCTGCTGCTGGGAGATGGGTGCGCGCGTGGCCGCCCGCACGAACGACACGACCGAGTAGATCGCGGACTGGCCGACGCTGATCAGGAGGACGAGCGCGACCTCCCACGCGAGGCGACTCCGTCGGTAACGATCCGAGCGGTCGATGGGGGAGGGAAACGGGCCGAGCGTCTCTGTCGACGTCGACAGGTCAGCCGCACCGGGGCGGGTGGCCGAGGGATGCCGGGACATGGGACACATTCAACACCGCTCGATCGGGACCTCCCTATGGAATGCCGATGAGCGCCACCGCTGAGAGAGGGCGGCCGAGGAGCGACGACCCGTGGGATTGTCAAAATGCTCGGATGAGCACGTCGGAGATTAAAGGTCTGTAACGAAACATCTAAATGTTTTGACCATCCGGTGACATGTACCTATCGTTTCGGTATCCACGGCTCCCCCCGGCTGTTCTGCGCGGTGGGGTGCTCGTCAACCTTGCACTGGAGGCAAAGTGTCTGAAAAGACCCGGCGCGCACGCGCCCTCACGGCGGGAGCAGGAGTCGCGGTCGCGGCTCTGGCACTCGCCGGATGCACCACCACCGCCACGCCCGAGGGCGAGACGAACACGGGTGGCACGATCACGATCGCCACGACGAACGCGTTCACCTCGTTCAACGGAGACACCCCCGAGGCCAACCTCGACACGAACGGCATGGTCGGCTACCTGACCGGTGTCAGCGGCGGACTGGGTCTCGGCGGCTTCCAGCGCCTCGACAAGGACTTCTCGGTCCTCAACAACACCGACTTCGGCACCTACGAGACGGTCTCCGAAGACCCGCTGACGGTGAAGTACACCATCAACGAAGGATTGACCTGGTCCGACGGCGAGCCCATCAACGCCGACGACATGCTCGTCAACTGGGCCATCAACTCGGGCTACTACAACGACGCGATCCTCGACCCGGCGACCGGTGACGTCACCAACGGCGGTACCCAGTACTTCAGCCTCGCCGGCAGCACCGCGGGACTCGACACCACCGCGTTCCCCGAGATCGGCGACGACAACATGTCGATGACGCTGACCTACGCGACGCCGTACGTCGACTACGAGCTCGTCAACCCGATCGGCAAGCCCGCCCACGTGCTCGCCGAGAAGGCCGGCGTCTCCGAGGCCGACTTCGTCGAACTGCTCAAGACGCTGCCCAAGGGCGACACCGCCGCTCCGGTCGCGCCGAACGAGACCCTGAAGGCCGCCGCGGACTTCTGGAACACCGGCTACGACGTCACCGCCATGCCGACCGACGAGAGCCTGCTGGTTGCGAGTGGTCCGTTCATCGTGACCGACTTCACGCCCGAGCAGAGCATCACGCTGGGCAAGAACCCCAACTACAAGGGCGAGATGTCGCCCTCGTACGACCAGCTGATCATCCGCTTCATCGGTGACTCCAACGCCCAGGTGACGGCCCTGCAGAACGGCGAGGTCCAGGCCATCCAGCCGCAGGCCTCCGCCGACACGCTGACCGCTCTCGAGAACGCGAACGCCACGGTTCACTCGGGCAACCAGCTCGCCTACGACCACGTCGACTTGAGCTTCGGCGGAGTCTTCGCCGACGCGAACGTCCGCGAGGCCTTCCTCAAGACGATCCCGCGCCAGCAGATCCTCGAGTCGATCGTCACGCCGGTCAACCCCGACGCCGAGGTCCTCAACTCGCAGATCTTCCTCCCCACCGAGGGCGACCAGTACACCACCGCTGTCGCGGCCAGTGGCTACGACGCCTTCACGGAGCCCGACATCGCGGGTGCCACGGCTCTGCTGAACGGTGCGACTCCGACGGTGCGCATCCTCTACAACACCAACAACCCCAACCGTGTCGACAGCTTCCGCGCCATCCAGCAGTCGGCGCAGCAGGCCGGTTTCGTGATCGAAGACGCGGGCTCGCCCGACTGGAGCTCGCTGCTCGGCAGCGGCAGCTACGACGCCTCGATCTTCGGCTGGGTCTCGCCCGGCGCCGGTAACGCCGCCCTCCCGCAGATCTTCAAGACCGGCGGCGGCGGAAACTACAACAACTACAGCAACAGCGCCGTCGACACCCTCGTCGACGAGAGCCAGGTGACGGTCGACCCCACCGAGCTCGCTGACATCAAGGTGCAGATCGACACGGCGACGGCGAAGGACTTCTACGGTCTTCCGCTCTTCCAGTCGCCGGGTCTGTTCGCCGACAACGGTTCCGTGACGGGCGTCGACTACTTCGGTGGCCAGACCGGCATCGTCTGGAACGCGCAGGAGTGGACGCTGGCGGGTTGATGACCCGTTGAGTTCACGTGAGGCGCCGGAGTCGCTCGGCTCCGGCGCCTCACTTCGCGTGCGTGCAGCGCCGTTTCGCCGCACCCGCGACTATCCTGTCCAGGGCGCCTTTTCGGTGCCCGTCACCCGATCGAAAGAAGACCTCCCGCGATGGTCGGATTCATTCTCAGGCGCATCGCCGTCTCGATCCTGGTTCTCCTTGCCGCGTCGTTCATCATGTACGTGCTCGCCGCCAACTCCGGAGACCCGCTCCAGGACCTCCGCGACAGCACAGCAGCCAACCGCGATCAGCTGATCGCCGCGCGCGTCGCCGCGCTCGACCTCAGCGTTCCCGCCCCCTTGCGTTACTTCCTGTGGCTCGGCGGTGCCGCCGGCTGCCTCATCCCGTTCGCCGGTACCTGCGACCTCGGTCTCACGATCAGCAACGCCCCCGTGCTCGACATCCTGCCCACTGCGGTGGGCTCCACCCTCCAGCTCGTGACGGCGTCGTTCGTGCTGGCGATCGTGCTCGGAATCGTGGTCGGCGTCGTGTCGGCCCTCCGTCAATACAGCGGCTTCGACTTCGGCATCACCCTGCTGAGCTTCTTCCTCTTCTCGCTGCCGTCGTTCCTCGTCGCCGTGCTCCTCAAGGAGTTCTTGGCCCTGGGGTTCAACAGCTTCCTCGAATCGGCGACATCGATCCCGGTGTGGGTGATCGTGCTGCTCGCCGTCGTCGCAGCGGTGATCTGGCAGGCGATGATCGGCGGCTCGGCGCGCCGACGTGCGATCGTCGCCGGCACCGCCGCCGCGGCGACCATCGCCCTGCTGGTGTACTTCAACGTCACCGACTGGTTCCGCAACCCCGGCTTCGGCCCGGTGGGTCTGCTCCTGCTGATCGCCGGAGTGGTCGTCATCACCACCGCGCTCATCTCGGGCCTGTCGAACCGTCGTGCGCTGATCGTCGCGGCAGGCAACGGTGCGATCTCGTACATCGCCTACTACGTCCTGCAGGGACTGTTCGACATCTCCACGGTCCCCACGATCATCATCCTGATCGTCGTGGCCGTCGTGGTGGGTCTCGTCACCGGGTACCTCGTCGGCGCGCCCGACCGCGGGATGACGGCGCGCATCGGTGCGATCGTCGCCTTCTTCTCGTTCGGTCTCGTCGTGCTCGACCGCTACATGCAGTCGTGGCCCGCCTACGTCGACAACCCTCGGATCAACGGCCGCCCGATTGCCACGGTCGGTGCGGCGACTCCGGGATTCGGCGGCGACATGTGGATCACCGGCATCGATACGTTCACGCACCTGCTACTGCCGACGATCTCGCTGCTGCTGATCTCGTTCGCGGGGTACACCCGATATGCCCGTGCGGGCATGCTCGAGGTGATGAACCAGGACTTCATCCGCACGGCGCGCGCGAAGGGTCTGCCCGAGCGCACCGTCGTGATGCGTCATGGTCTCCGCAACATGTTGATCCCGATCGTGACGCTGATCGCCACCGACGTGGGGGCGTTGCTGGGTGGTGCCGTGATCACCGAGAAGGTGTTCGCCATCCCCGGCATGGGTCAGCTGTTCGTGACCTCGATCCAGCGCGTGGACGTGAACCCGGTGATGGGCTACTTCATCGTCATCGCGATCACCGCCATCGTGTTCAACTTCCTGGCCGATCTCGCCTACGCGGCGCTCGACCCCCGCGTGCGAGTCGTCGCATGATCGCCGCCGTCCGATTCCCGGAGGTCTCCTCATGACCCAGATGCTTCCCGAGCCCGCGAACGTGGATGCTCCGGCCCCCGCAGACGAGCGCAACACCGTCGGTGTGAGCCAGGGCCGACTCGTCCTCCGGCGTTTCCTCGCGAACAAGGTCGCCGTCGTCTCCGGCATCCTGTTCCTCCTGCTGGCGGCCGTTTCCGTCTCGGCGATCGGCCTGGGTCCCATCCCCGGTTGGTGGAAGTACGACTTCACGACGCTGAACCCGCAGAACAACAGCGGGGCACCGACCCTGTCGGTGTTCCCCTTCGTGTGGGGTGACCACCCGTTCGGGCAGGACCGCATCGGCATCGACTACTTCGCCATGACGATGCGCGGCATCCAGAACTCGATCCTCGTCATGTTGGTCATCAGCGTCGTCGGTACGACCGTCGGTACCGTGATCGGCGCCCTCGCCGGCTACTACCGCGGGTGGGTGGATGCCGTGCTCATGCGCATCACCGACGTCTTCATCGTCATTCCGATCATCGTCATCGGTGCCGTCGTCGGTCGCGCGACGGGCGGTCTGGGTGTCGTGCCGCTGGCGTTCTTCCTCGCGATGATCTCCTGGACGACGATCGCGCGCCTCGTGCGAGCCGAATTCCTCTCGCTGCGTGAGCGCGAGTTCGTCGAAGCCGCACGCGTGGCCGGAGCCAGCGACGCCCGCATCATCTTCAAGCACAT
This sequence comes from Microbacterium proteolyticum, assembly GCF_014192415.1. Lineage (GTDB taxonomy): Bacteria > Actinomycetota > Actinomycetes > Actinomycetales > Microbacteriaceae > Microbacterium > Microbacterium proteolyticum. Next base: position 719,250 of record NZ_JACHXY010000002.1, on the reverse strand, counting down.
CCTGCCCAACGCCATCGGCGTCGTGATCGTCGCCGCGACACTGCTCGCGGCATCCGCGATCCTCCTCGAGACCGCGCTGAGCTACCTGCAGCTCGGTGTGCGCGCGCCCGACGTCTCGCTGGGTCTGATCATCTCCGACAACCAGTCGGCCTTCTCGACCCGTCCGTGGCTGTTCTGGTGGCCGGCCGTGTTCATCGTGCTCCTGGCCGTTCTCGTCAACTTCGTCGGCGACGGCCTGCGCGATGCATTCGACCCGCGCCAGAAGCGCTTCTCGCTGCGTCGCACCAAGGAGCAGGCGGCCTCGTCCGTCACGGCTCCGGCGAGCACACAGGCGCGGGTGCATCCGGAGACACCGTCGTCATGACGACCGTCTCCGCGTGGACCTCACGCGAGTGCGATCGCCGCGATGACGCCGGCCGCGCCGAGGACGAGCAGCACGACGTTGTCGACGCGTGCGGCGATGGCGACGGGGGTCTGTTCGGCCCGGCCCGCCTCGATGCGGCCGGCGTCGCGGAGCGCGTACCACCGGGTGCGCACCATCTCGGCCGCGCGGCCGGAATCGGTGTTCGGCAGATCGCCGGGGCGCACCTGCGGCGTCGACGCGCTCTCGCTCCGGCGATGGGCCCGCGCGGCACGAAGCGCGCCGGCCGCTCCGGGCGACGGCGCGGCGGTGACGCTGATGCGACGGCGCGGGGTGTGCAGCTGCAGCGCATAGCGGGTGTCGACGTGCACGAGCGCAGACCACGGCACGCGGTAGCGCAGGGCGATGTTGTCGACCTGGACTCCCTCGTCGTCGACCGAGACCGAGGGCGACCACAGGATGCCGCCCGCCAGGGCCGCCGCGCCCAGTGCGCCCACGATGACCAGAGCCGGGGCGTCGGTGGCGGCAGGTGTCGCGAGCAGGCCGACCGCCACGACGGCGATGATCGCCCACACGATCCCGCACAGGACCCGGGTGAACGTCGAACGGAACGTCTGGCGTGGCATCCCCCGATTCTTCCATTCCCCGATCACTCCCTCCCGCTCAGCGGGAACGAGAGGACAATCTCATGAGCACGACCGAGAAGTCCGGCATCCCCGCCCTGGAGATGGCCGATGTCAGCGTCGACTTCGCCGTCGACGACGTGTGGGTCCCCGCGGCGAAGCACCTGACGTACTCGATCGCCCGCGGCCAGGTCGTCGCGGTGGTGGGCGAGTCCGGCTCGGGCAAGAGCGTCAGCTCGATGGCCGTGCTCGACCTCCTGCCGCGCAACAGTCGCGTCACCGGCAGCATCAAGGTGAACGGTCGCGAGGTGACCGGGTTGTCGACCGCGCAGATGCGGCAGTTGCGCGGCCCCGAGGTCGCGGCGATCTTCCAGGAGCCCATGACGGCGCTGAACCCGGTGCTCACCGTCGGTTCCCAGATCATCGAGGCGCTGCGCGCCCACACCACCATCGCCCCGACGCAGGCGAAGGCGCGAGCGCTGGAACTGCTCGAGATGGTGGGATTGCCCGACCCGGCGAAGGCGTTCGCGTCGTACCCGCATCAGCTCTCCGGCGGCCAGCGTCAGCGCGCGATGATCGCCCAGTCGATCAGCCTGGAGCCCGCCCTGCTGATCGCCGACGAGCCGACCACCGCGCTCGATGTCACGGTGCAGGCGGAGATCCTCGACCTCATCCGCGACCTGCGTGATCGGCTGGACTCCGCCGTGCTGCTCATCACCCACGACATGGGAGTGGTAGCCGACCTCGCCGACTGGATCGTCGTGATGAAGGCGGGTGACATCGTCGAGCAGGGCCCGGCGGCCCAGGTGCTCGGGGCGCCGAAGGACGCCTACACCAAAGAGCTGCTGGCCTCGGTGCCGCGCCTGGGCGAGACGCTGGAGGGCGAGTCGTCGGTCGACCTGGTGGAGGCCCTGGCCACGGCGGTCGCCGAAGGTCCGGCGCGCACCGAGGCCCTCGCCCTGGCCGCCGCCGCCCCCGAGATCGCGCATCCCGTCCTTCAGCTCGATAACGTCTCCATCGAGTACGGCAAGAAGGGCCGGGTCGCCGCGTTCCGTGCCGTCGATGGAGTCACGCTCGGAATTGCCGAGGGCGAGATCGTGGGCCTCGTGGGGGAGTCCGGCTCGGGCAAGTCGACCATCGGGCGCGCCGCGATCGGCCTCCAGCCCATCGCCGACGGCCGGCTCGTCGTCGACGGCGTCGACATCTCGAGCGGATCGCGCAAGCTCATCAAGTCGCTGCGTCGCCGTGTGGGCATCGTGTTCCAGGACCCGTCGTCGTCGCTCAACCCTCGTCTGCCGATCGGGGAGTCCATCGGCGAGCCGCTGTTCCTGGCGGGCGAGGCCAAGGGTGCTGCTCTGGATGCCCGGGTCGAGAAGCTCCTCGATGAGGTGCGCCTGCCGCGGAGCTACCGCAACCGCTACCCGCACGAACTCTCGGGTGGACAGAAGCAGCGCGTCGGCATCGCCCGCGCCCTGTCGCTGCAGCCGCGTCTGCTCGTCGCCGACGAACCGACCAGCGCCCTCGACGTCTCGGTGCAGGCGCGCGTGCTCGAGTTGCTGAGCGAGCTGCAGAAAGAACACCGCTTCGCCTGCCTGTTCATCAGTCACGACCTGGCCGTGGTGGATGCCATGGCCGACCGCATCGTCGTGCTCAACCGCGGAAAGATCGCGGAACAGGGCACCCGCGACGAGATCCTGCGCGCGCCGAAGGAGCCGTACACGCAGCGCCTGATCGCGGCGATCCCCGTCCCCGACGTCGAGGTGCAGGCCGCCCGCCGCGAGTTGCGTCACGAGCTGCTGAAGAACACTCCGGCATCCTGATCGGTGCCACGAGGGGCGGCGTCCGGGCGGACGCCGCCCCTTCTCGTTCGTCGGGACGTCCGGGCGATTCGCGGATTCGCCTCCCCTTGCGGGGATTCGCACTCCGTCGGGAGGTGCGGAATTCCGGCCCCATCGGGTGCCCGAGCCATTCCTGAACGTCGCCTGCCGGGAGTGTCGCGGGGGCCCGGTAGACTGAGCAGGCCCGATTCCGGGCGCCACCCCGAATTTTCCTGGAGACCCTCCATGGCGCACGCCCTTCGTCCTGACCTCCGCAACGTCGCGATCGTCGCGCACGTCGACCACGGCAAGACGACCCTCGTCGATGCCATGCTCCGCCAGACCGGCTCGTTCGGTGACCACGCGCACGTCGAAGAACGCGCGATGGACTCCAACGACCTCGAGCGTGAAAAAGGCATCACGATCCTCGCCAAGAACACGGCGATCACCTACAAAGGTCTGCACAGCGACGTTCCGGTGACGATCAACGTCATCGACACCCCCGGTCACGCCGACTTCGGAGGCGAGGTCGAGCGCGGCCTGTCGATGGTCGACGGCGTCGTACTTCTCGTCGACGCGTCCGAGGGCCCGCTGCCCCAGACCCGCTTCGTGCTGCGCAAGGCCCTCGAGGCCAAGCTCCCCGTCATCCTGCTGGTCAACAAGACCGACCGCCCCGACGCGCGCATCGCCGAGGTCGAAGAAGAGGCGCACGACCTGCTGCTGGGCCTGGCGTCCGACCTCGTCGACGACGTGCCCGACCTCGACGTCGACGCGCTGCTCGACGTGCCCGTGGTCTACGCCTCGGGCCGCGCGGGTGCGGCATCGCTGAACCGTCCCGACAACGGTTCGCTGCCCGACAACGACGACCTCGAGCCGCTGTTCGGCGCGATCCTCGAGCACGTGCCCGCCCCGTCCTTCGACGACGAGGCGCCGCTGCAGGCGTGGGTCACCAACCTCGACTCGAGCCCCTTCCTCGGCCGCCTCGCGCTGCTGCGCGTCTTCAACGGCACGCTCAAGAAGGGTCAGACGGTCGCCTGGGTCCGCGCCGACGGCAGCACCAGCAATGCCCGCATCACCGAGCTGCTCAAGACCCGCGCGCTCGAGCGCTACCCCGCCGAAGACGCCGGCCCCGGCGACATCGTCGCGATCGCCGGTTTCCCCGACATCACGATCGGCGAGACCATCGCCGACCCCGAAGACGTGCGGCCGCTCAAGGCGATCACGGTCGACGACCCCGCCATCTCGATGACGATCGGCACCAACACCTCGCCGCTCATGGGCAAGGTCAAGGGCCACAAGCTCACCGCGCGCATGGTGAAGGACCGCCTCGACCGCGAGCTCATCGGTAACGTCTCGCTGAAGGTCGTCGACATCGGGCGTCCCGATGCGTGGGAGGTCCAGGGCCGTGGCGAGCTCGCGCTCGCGATCCTCGTCGAGAACATGCGCCGCGAGGGCTTCGAGCTCACCGTCGGCAAGCCCCAGGTGGTCACCAAGCGCGGCGAAGACGGCAAGCTCAAGGAGCCCTTCGAGCACCTGACCGTCGACGCCCCCGAAGAGCACCTCGGCGCGATCACGCAGCTCATGGCCGCCCGCAAGGGCCGCATGGACAACATGACCAACCACGGCACCGGCTGGGTGCGCATGGAGTTCGTCGTCCCCTCGCGCGGCCTCATCGGCTTCCGCAGCGAGTTCCTCACGGTCACGCGCGGCACCGGTATCGCCAACGCCATCTCGCACGGCTACGACGACTGGGCCGGCGCGATCACCACGCGCCAGAACGGCTCGATCGTCGCCGACCGCACGGGCGTCGTCACCCCGTTCGCGATGATCGCCCTGCAGGAGCGCATGAGTTTCTTCGTGCAGCCGACCGAAGAGGTCTACGAAGGCATGGTCATCGGCGAGAACTCGCGCGCCGACGACATGGACGTCAACATCACCAAAGAGAAGAAGCTCACGAACATGCGTTCGTCGACCTCCGACTCCTTCGAGTCGATGACGCCCCCGCGCCTGCTCACCCTCGAGGAGTCGCTCGAGTTCGCCCGTGACGACGAATGCGTCGAGGTGACGCCCGAGAAGGTGCGCATCCGCAAGGTCGTGCTCGACGCGACCGAGCGCGGCCGTTCCGCCTCGCGCCTGAAGCGTCAGGATGCCAACGCGTAAGCGTTATCCCCTCGAATCGGCCCCGCCCAGCCTCGCGCTCGGCGGGGCCTTTTCGTCGTCGCGGCACGGTTCGAGTGTCCACGACACCCGGTCGAGCCGTCGGTGGTTCCGGGTGTCTCGGACACTCGACCGATGGATGCCGCGGTCGAGGCACGCCCCGGGCGGCTCGCGACGCGGGTTGCGCGTCGTGGGGTCTGGGTCGAAAGCCCGAGACACCCGGCCGTCGTCTCGACGGCTCCAGGTGTGGCGGACAGTCACCTCGCGGGCGCCGGTGCCGTCGTACCCTCACGGAGCACCTTCGCGAGCGGCCGTCCCTTCGCCAGCTCGTCGACGACCTTGTCGAGCACCCGGATGCGGTACATGAGGGGATCCTCGATCTCCTCGACCCGGATGCCGCAGATGACGCCCGTGACCAGGTCGGCGCGCGGGTTGAGCGTCGCGTCGTCGAAGAATTCGCGGAACGTCGTGGTGCCGCTCGCGTGACGGGCGAGCTGTTCATCGTCGAAGCCCGTGACCCACCGGATCACGGCATCCAACTCGTCCTTGGTGCGTCCCTTGCGCTCGACCTTCGCGATGTAGAGCGGGTAGACGGCCGAGAACGCGACGCCGAAGATGCGGGACATGCCCGGCAGGCTAGTCCGCCTCCCCGCTCCCGTCGACCCGTCCCGCCTCAAGACAACGTTCAGTGGCCAGGAAACGCCGCGCGGGAACCCGTCGGCGCGGAGTGTCCTGGACACTCGACCTGAGGGGGAGGCGGCGGTCAGCGCGACTCGACCACGCACACCGCGCTCATGCCGGGCGTCAGCGCCTCGAAGACGTGCGGCGCGTCACCGGGATACGAGAGGTAGTCGCCGGGCGAGAGCTCGTACGGCTCGTCGGCAGGGCCCACCCGGCCGCTGCCGGTGACCATCACGAGGTGCTCCACCGTGCCCCGGGGGTGCGGGTCGGAGAGGCGTGGTGAACCCGGTTCGGCGCTCAACAGGTAGATGTCGCGCCGCGCGTGCGGGGGGCTGGCCGACAGCAGCACAGCGAGATAGTCGGATGCCGACGACGACACCGCCGTGGCCGCCTCACCCGCGCGGATCAGGGTGGGGGAGCGCACCCCCTCGTCCACGAGGATCGCGAACGGCACGTCGAGAGCGGATGCGAGGGCCCACAGCGTCTCGACGCTGGGGTTTCCGCCGCCGTTCTCGAGCTGGGACACCGTCGCCTTCGCGACGCCGGCGCGGCGGGCGAGCTCCGAGACGCTGAGATCGCGCCTCTCGCGTTCGCGTCGGAGGGTCGTCGCGATACGGTCGCCGAGATCCGTCATGTGTTCATTATGCTCACCGATCGTTCGACTTGACGAACGCCTCGTCGTCGTTCACGATGATGTTCATGCGTTCGTTTCACCGAACACCCGAGGGTGTGGCGTCCCGACAGGGTCTGGCCGTCGCCCTGGCCACGAGCGCATACGGCATCTCCTTCGGGGCCCTGTCGGTGGCATCCGGTCTCGACGTCTGGCAGACGTGCGTGCTGAGTCTGCTGATGTTCACCGGAGGGTCGCAGTTCGCCTTCGTGGGCGTCATCGCGGCCGGGGGACTCGCCGCCGCCCCGGCGGCCATCGCGTCGGCCGCTCTGCTCGGCGTGCGCAACGCCGCCTACGCGATGCGGATGGCCCCGGTCATCGCCGGCGGGTTCTGGCGCAAGGCCGCCGCGATGCAGTTCACCATCGACGAGTCCGTCGCTGTCGGACTGTCGCAGAGCACCCCGCGAGCACGCCAGAGCGGCTTCTGGGTCACCGGCATCGCCATCTGGCTGGGATGGAACGTGTCGACGCTGGTCGGTGCCCTGCTGGGTGACGTGCTGGGCGACCCCCGCACCTACGGCCTCGACGCCGCCGCGGCGGCGGCCTTCCTCGCGCTGCTGTGGCCACGGCTGCGCGGGCGCCAGCCCCTCGCTGTCGCCGCCGGTGCCGCGGTGGTCGCGGCACTCCTCACGCCGTGGCTCATGCCCGGCATCCCCGTCATCGCCGCCGCCGGCGTGGCCGTGGCGGTGGGACTGTTCGACCCGCGTTCACCGTCGCCCGCGCCGGGTGCGACGGCGGAAGAGACGGGGATGCCATGACCCTGTGGACCGCGGTGCTCGTGGCATCCATCATCTGTGTCGCGCTGAAGGCGGTGGGGTATCTGCTCCCCGCGCGGTGGCTCGATGCCCCGCGCCCGGCGCGCATCGCCGACCTCCTCACCGTGGCGCTGCTGGCTGCGCTCGTGATGGTGCAGACCGTCGCGGCCGGTCCGGCGATCGTCGTGGACGCGCGACTCCCCGCCGTGGCGGTGGCGGCCCTGCTGCTGTGGGCGCGAGCGCCGTTCCTCGTTGTTGTCGCGGGCGCGGCGGTGACGGCGGCGCTTCTGCGGCTGTGGGGCTGGGCCGTATGAGTCCGTGGACCGCTGCGAGGTGGAGAGGCGACCTCGCCGGCGATTCCTGTTCCCAGCCTCACCATCGACGCCCGCTCCTAGACTGACGCGGTGAGTTCCACGATTCTGCGCGTCATCGGGTGGGCGGTCGCCTTCTTCATCGGCGCGTTCTACGGCACGGCGGGAACCGTCGGCCAGGCGTTCCTCGTCGGGCCGGTCCCGGTCGGGTTGGTCCTGGCCACCGTCGGGAGCGCTGCGCTCCTGGTCGCGCTTCGCACCCTCACCGGTGATCGGGTGAACGCCCTCGCGGGGGGCCTCGGGATCACCGCGGCGACCTATCTCTTCTCGCAGGTAGGCCCCGGGGGCTCCGCGATCGTCTCGGCCCCGACGGTCGGCACCGAGTGGGTCCCGTTGGTGTGGACGGTCGTGGGTCCGGCGCTCATGGTCCTCGTGGCCATGTGGCCCGACTTCTCGAAGCTGCGCGCCGCTCAACGTCCCGCCGAATCTTAGGACCCCGGTCTCGCTGCGGAGTCGAGCTCCCGAGCGCGCTTAGACTGGGGGCGTGACTTACGTGATCGCCCTCCCGTGTGTCGATGTGAAGGACCGCGCCTGCATCGACGAGTGCCCCGTCGACTGCATCTACGAGGGTGAACGATCGCTCTACATCCACCCCGACGAATGCGTCGACTGCGGTGCGTGCGAGCCGGTCTGCCCCGTCGAGGCGATCTACTACGAAGACGACCTGCCCGAGGAATGGTCCGACTACTACAAGGCCAACGTCGAGTTCTTCGACGACATCGGCTCGCCCGGTGGAGCCGCCAAGGTCGGCGTGATCGCCAAGGATCACCCGGTCATCTCGCAGCTGCCCCCGCAGAGCCACTGAGCCGTGGGCGTCGCCGACCTCGCGGATTACCCCTGGGATGCGGTCGCGCCCTATGCGGAGCGCGCTCGACTACACCCCGACGGCATCGTCGATCTCTCGATCGGCTCCCCGGTCGACCCGACGCCGGCCGTCGTGGCTGCAGCTCTCGCCGACGCGACCGACGCTCATTCGTACCCGCAGACCGCCGGCACCCCGGCGCTCCGCGAGGCGATAGCCGAGTGGTATCACCGCCGCCGCGGCGTCCCCGGTCTCGAAGCCGCGAACGTTCTTCCCACAGTCGGCTCGAAAGAGCTCGTGGCACTGCTGCCCCTCCTGTTGAATCTCGGCCCCGGTGACGTCGTCGTCCACCCCCGCGCCGCGTACCCGACCTACGAGGTCGGTGCCCGTCTCGTGGGCGCCGAGGCCGTGGCATCCGATGACCCGGCCGAGTGGCCCGCCGCGGCGAAGCTCGTCTGGATCAACTCGCCCGGCAATCCCGACGGACGCGTGCTCTCGGTCGATGAACTTCAGGATGCCGTGGCGCGGGCGCGCGAGATCGGCGCCGTCCTGGCATCCGACGAGTGCTACGCCGAGCTCGGGTGGGACGCGCCGTGGGACACCGAACGCGTGCCCAGCGTGCTCGACCCGGCCGTGGTGGGCGACGACCTGGCCGGCGTGCTGTCGGTGTACTCGCTCAGCAAGCAGTCGAACCTCGCCGGGTACCGCGCGGCGTTCCTCGCCGGAGACCCGGCGCTCGTGGCGCGACTGCTGACAGGGCGAAAGCACCTCGGGCTGATGCCGCCCGCTCCCGTTCAGCGGGCGATGACCGTCGCTCTCGGCGACGACGCGCACGTGGCCGCGCAGCGCGCGCTGTACGCCCGCCGTCGCGCCCTGCTCAAGCCTGCGGTCGAAGCGGCCGGCTTCACCATCGACCGGAGCGAGGGCGGCCTCTACCTGTGGGCGACGGAGGGGCGCGACGCGTGGGAGAGCGTGGACCGCCTGGCCGATCTCGGCATCCTGGTCGGACCGGGGCACTTCTACGGGGAGCACTTTCCGAACCACGTGCGGTTCTCGCTCACGGCGACCGACGAGCGGATCGCAGCGGCGGCGGAGCGGCTCCGGGCGTAGTCCCGCGCATCGCCGCGGGCTCGCTGAGGCGGTTCGCCCGGCGCGCCACGCGAGGTTCTCAGGAGGATCCCTCCATTCGATGGGGACATCCTTTGGCGGTGTCGTCTGTACGTCGGCGTGCCTACTAGGCTGTAAAAGCACTGTGCCCGGGTCACCATCCGTGCGCGTGCCGACCCGGATGACACACCCGTGGCATCCACCGGTCGACGTGACGCGGGAGCCCCAGGACCCCGCTATCGACCACACGGGCGACCAGAAATCGCAAGGAGGCGCGGTGAGCTACGCGGGTACGCAGCACGACAAGGCCACCCTCACGGTGGGGGGTACCACCGCCGAATTCCCGGTGCTGCGAGGTACCGACGGTGTACCGAGCATCGACATGGCGTCGCTGACCAAGCAGACCGGTCATACGGCGCTCGATTACGGGTTCGTCAACACCGCCTCGACGAAGTCCGACATCACGTACATCGACGGCGACCAGGGCATCCTGCGGTACCGCGGGTATCCGATCGAGCAGCTCGCGAAGAACAGCACCTACCTCGAGGTGGCGTGGCTGCTCATCTACGGAGAGCTCCCCTCGGCGTCCGAGCTGGCGTCGTTCGACGAGCGCATCCGTCGTCACACACTGCTGCACGAAGACCTGAAGAGCTTGTTCTCGTCGCTTCCGCCGACCGCGCACCCCATGTCGGTGCTGTCGGCGGCGACGGCTGCTCTGTCGACGTATTACGAGTCGGAGTCCGACCCGCACAACCCCGAGCACGTCGAGCTCAATACGGTACGTATGCTCGCCAAGCTTCCGGTGATCGCGGCGTACGCGCACAAGAAGAGCATCGGGCAGGCGTTCCTCTACCCCGATAACTCGATGGGCTTCGTCGACAACTTCCTCAAGCTCAACTTCGGCGTCATGAGCGAGCCGTACGAGATCAACCCCGTCATGACGAAGGCCCTCGATCTGCTTCTGATGCTGCACGAGGACCACGAGCAGAACGCCTCCACCTCGACCGTCCGCCTGGTGGGCTCCACCGGCGCCAACCAGTTCGCGTCGATCTCCGCCGGCATCCAGGCCCTCTCCGGTCCTCTGCACGGCGGAGCGAACGAGGCCGTGCTGCAGATGCTCGGACGCATGCGCGATTCCGGCGAGAGCGTCGAACGCTTCGTCGAGCGGGTGAAGAACAAAGAAGCAGGCGTCAAGCTCATGGGATTCGGCCACCGGGTCTACAAGAACTACGACCCGCGCGCGAAGCTCGTCAAGGGTGCGGCAGATGAGGTGCTCGAGGCCCTCGGCGTCAGCGACCCGCTCCTCGACCTCGCCAAGGAGCTCGAGCAGATCGCCCTCGAAGACGACTACTTCAAGGAGCGTCGTCTGTACCCGAACGTCGACTTCTACACCGGCGTGATCTACAAGGCGATGGGCTTCCCGACGCGCATGTTCACGGTGCTGTTCGCCATCGGGCGCCTCCCCGGCTGGCTCGCCCAGTGGCGCGAGGCCATCACCGACCCGCAGACCAAGATCGGTCGCCCGCAGCAGCTGTACACCGGCGCTGCCGAGCGGAACTACCCCGGCATCGGCTGACACGCCGCGCCACGACGCCCCGTCCCTCCACGCGAGGGGTGGGGCGTCTCGTCGTTCCGGGCGCTGGTTCCGTCGTTCCCGGTGCTGAGCGGGGGCTGCGGTGTGCCGGCCGCGATCGTGCGGTCACGCGGTAGGTGCGAGAAACGCACCGGCGTGGAAGAAACGCCTCGTCGAGTTGTTTCTTCGACGGGAGTGCGTTTGTCGACGCGTTCCGAGCACCGGGCGCCGGACGGGGATGACGGATGCCGGATGTCGACGTCTGGGCTCGGATGGTGGATGCCGGTGAACGGAGGGCCGAGCCCGACGAGGCGAGCAGTAGGGTCGGGGCATGCCACGACTGCTCGTCCGTCGCCCTTCGCCGCTGCTCGCCGACGGCGAACTCACCCACCTCGATCGGGTCCCCGTCGACGCCGATCTCGCGCTCACGCAATGGAACGCGTACGTCGACGCTTTCCGCAGGCTCGGCTGGGACATCGTGCAGATCGCTCCCGCCGACGGCCAGCCCGACGGGGTGTTCGTCGAGGATGCCGTGGTGATGTGCGGTGAGCTTGCCGTGCTGTGCCGAGCCGGCGCCGCTTCCCGCCGCGGAGAGGCTGAGACGGTGCGTGCCGGGCTCGTGGCATCCGGAATCGAGACCGCCGAGATCGTCGCACCCGGGACACTCGACGGCGGAGACGTGCTCAAGGTCGGTCGCACGGTCTACGTGGGCGCTTCGTCGCGGTCGAACGCCGCGGGCATCGCGCAATTGCGCGAGATCGTCGAACCGCGCGGCTGGGAGGTGCGCGAAATCCCCGTGGCCAAGGTGCTGCACCTGAAGTCGGGTGTGACCGCGCTGCCGGACGGCACCGTGGTCGGGTTCGAGCCGCTCGTCGACGACCCCGCGCTGTTTCCCGTCTTCGCGGCGGTTCCGGAGGAGCACGGCACCGCGGTGGTCGTGCTCGACGAGCGCACGGTGCTGATGTCGGCGGATGCCCCGCTGACGGCCGCGTCGCATCGCGATCGCGGGCTCGAGGTCGTCACGGTCGAGGTCAGCGAATTCGAGAAGCTCGAGGGCTGCGTCACCTGCCTGTCGGTGCGCCTGCGCGACTGACGGCAGCACGTTGTCCGCGAGAAACGCCTTCCGCCCGAAGAAACGCCGTGACGGGGCGTTTCTTCGCGCGGAAGGCGTTTCTCGGAGGGGGCGTCAGGCGTGGAGCGCCTCGTTCAGCGTGACGCCGACACCGGCGCGCGCCGACGCCTCGACGGCGCCGGTCAGCGAGTTGCGACGGAACAGGATGCCGTCGCGGCCCGACAGCTCGCCGGCCTTGAGCGTGTCGTCGCCGACCTTCACCTTCGTACCGGCGGTGACGTAGAGCCCTGCCTCCACCACGCAGTCGTCGCCGAGGGAGATGCCGATGCCCGCGTTCGCACCGAGGAGCGTCCGCGCACCGATCGAAACGCGGTGGGTGCCGCCGCCCGACAGCGTGCCCATGATCGACGCGCCGCCGCCGATGTCGGTACCGTCGCCGATGACGACGCCCTGCGAGACGCGACCCTCGATCATCGAGGAACCGAGCGTGCCGGCGTTGAAGTTGACGAAGCCCTCGTGCATCACCGTCGTACCGGGGGAGAGGTGCGCACCCAGGCGCACGCGCGACGCGTCGGCGATGCGCACCCCGGCGGGCAGCACGTAGTCGGTCAGCCGGGGGAACTTGTCGAGACCCTGCAGCTGGATGCCGTGGCGCTTCAGCTGCGGGAGCAGCCGCGCCGCATCGTCGGGGTGCACGGGCCCGGCGTTGGTCCACGCGACGTTGGGGAGGTGTCCGAAGATGCCGTCGAGGTTGATCTCGTTGGGGCGCACGAGCAGGTGCGACAGCGCGTGCAGACGAAGGTAGGCGTCGACGGTCGAGCTGGGCGCCGCGTCGGCGTCGACCGTGAGCGCCACCGTCTCGACCACGACACCGCGCCGCTCGTCAGGACCGGCCGAGGCCTCGAGGGCGGTCTGCTCGGCATGCAGATCGGGGGAGGAGCCGAGGACCGGACGCGGGAACCAGGCGTCGAGCACCGTTCCGTCGAGGGTCCGCGTAGAGAGGCCGGCAGCGCTGATGCGTCGTTCGTTGCTCACCCCTTCAGGCTACCGGCGCGGGCGCGTGTGAAATGATCGGGGGCATGCCCGCGCTCGACCTCACCGCCTCGTCCGTCGACCTCACCCGGGCGATCTGCGACATCCCCAGCGTGTCCGATGACGAGACTCCTCTCGCGGATGCCATCGAGGCCGCCGTCTCCGCCTACGACCACCTCGAGGTCATCCGCGACGGCGACACGATCGTCGCGCGCACCTCGCTCGGCCGCAGCCGACGCGTGGTCATCGCCGGGCACATCGACACGGTCCCGATCAACCGCAACCTGCCCGTCGAGGACCGGGAGATCGACGGACAGGCGTTCCTCTGGGGTCGCGGCACCGTCGACATGAAGGCCGGCGTCGCGGTGCAGCTCAAGCTCGCCGCGGAACTCACCGACCCCGCGGTCGACATCACGTGGATGTGGTACGACCACGAAGAGGTCGACTCCACGCTCAACGGTCTCGGGCGTCTGTCGCGCAACCGCCCCGACCTGTTCGAGGGCGACTTCGCGATCCTCGGTGAGCCGAGCAACGGCGAGGTCGAGGGGGGCTGCAACGGCACGCTCCGCGCCCTCATCCGCACCGACGGCGTGCGGGCGCACAGCGCCCGTTCCTGGATCGGCGAGAACGCGATCCACAAGGCCGCCCCCATCCTCGCCCGCCTGGCCGAGTACCGGGCCCGCGAGATCGAGGTCGAGGGACTCGTCTACCGCGAAGGACTCAACGCCGTGCGCATCTCGGGCGGTGTCGCGGGCAATGTCATCCCCGACGCCTGCGAGGTGGAGGTCAACTACCGCTTCGCCCCCAGCCGCGACGCCGAGGGCGCCGCACGCGTCGTCCGCGATGTGTTCACCGGTTTCGAGGTCGATATCGTCGACATCGCCGAGGGGGCGCGCCCGGGGCTCGACGCGCCTCTCGCGAAAGAATTCGTGGATGCCGTCGGCGCCACGCCCACACCCAAGTACGGCTGGACCGACGTGGCGCGATTCTCGGCGCTCGGCATCCCGGCGGTGAACTACGGCCCCGGTGATCCGCACCTCGCGCACCACGACGAGGAGCGCGTGCCCGTCGCCCAGATCGACGCGGTCGAGCGCGGACTCCGCGCGTGGCTGAGCGCGTCGTGACCGCTCCCGCAGCCGTCACCACCACCGCGAACGCGTGGACGCGACTCCCCGTCGCGGCGCGGATCGCCATCGTCTACGTGGTCGCACGTCTCATCACGACGGCGTTCCTCCTGTTCGCGGCGTCGCTGTCGACCGAGGGGTCGCGATTCGGGATCGCCCCCTCGCTGTCGGATCTCGCCATCGGCTGGGACGCGCAGTGGTACTGGACGGTGGCGGTGTCGGGGTACCCCTCGCAGCTGCCGCTGGCCGAAGCGGGGCACATCGCCGAGAACGCGTGGGCGTTCATGCCGCTGTACGCCTATCTCTCGGCTGGCCTGGGATTCTTCTTCGGGTCGTGGGGCGCGGGCGCCGTCATGGTCTCGCTCGTCGCGGGCTACGGGGCGTGCGTCGTGCTGCACGCGATGCTGCGGGAACGCATCGGAGCGGATGCCGCCATGTGGGCGGTCGTGCTCTTCTCGTGCGGCCCGCTCGCCGCGCTGTTCCAGGTCGGGTACGCCGAGACGCTCTTCCTCTTCTTCCTGTTCCTGTCGATCCGGTGCGTCCAGCAACGTCGGTGGGGCTGGTTGTACCTCCTGGTGCCGGCGATGGGCTTCACCCGCCCCGGCATCCTGGCCTTCGCGCTCTTCCTCGGGCTCTACGGCATCCATCGTTTCCTTCGCCGACGCCGCGAGACACTCCCCACGCGTGACGTGGTGCACATCGTGTCGCTGGGCGCTCTCGCCACCCTCGTGGGGTTCTCATGGCAGTGGATCGCCGCTGTCGTGACCGGCGACCCGGGCGCCTACCTCGCCACCGAACTCGCCTGGCGGCGCAACTGGCTCGGCGGTGAGAGCGGGTTCGTGCCGGTCGACGGGTGGGTCCAGGCCGCGGGGTTCTGGTTCACCCAGTGGGGCCTCGGGCCCGAGACGGGCTACATCTTCCTCTTTCTCCTGGTCATCGCCGTCGCGGCGGGTCTGCTGTTGCTGCCGCAGGTGAAGAAGCTCGGGATCGAGGTGCGCCTCTGGTCGGCGAGCTATCTCATCTACCTCTTGCTGGTGTTCTTCCCGCAGTCCAGCGTCTTCCGATTGCTCGTGCCGGCGTCGCCACTCTTCGGCGCTCTCGCGGTGCCGCGATCGTTGCCGTGGCGTCTCGGGATGCTCGCCCTCGCCCTGGTCGGGCAGTGGTGGTGGATCTACAACATGTACGCCCTTGGCAACACGTATTGGCAGATTCCCTGACTTGGCGTCTTCTCGTTCTATTTTCTAGAAACTGCCCGACCTCTCAGGCGGCACCAGGCTAGCTCAGTTGGCACGGAGTTGGCACGAACGAGGCCTGGCAGCCGGGACACCGTTTGCCAACTTGTCCACAGTCACGTATGGCTGTGGAGAACTCACTAGTGGAGCGCCGTAATCTAATCGTTACATGACCATGTCTATTGGCAGATGTAGGCACAGTGCCAACGCGACCTCACGATTTTTTGCCCTCAACTTTGGTCCCGGAAACCAAAGGTCGACAGTGGCAACGGTGGGTATGCAGTGGCATGTGGGGTTCTCTGGTGTCGCGGTGCAGCCGTTGGTGTACCCAAGGCTGTAGCCGCTCGGCGGGGGAGTAACGGGACTATTTCCCGTCATACCTAAGCCGTCTGTGCAGGCTGTGCGGGCAAAAACAGATGCGTAAGCCCCTGCGATGTCCGTACGGCGTCGTACGCTATGAACGGAGAAAGGCTCCGGGAGTTATGAACCCGAAGCCTTCTCCTGAGAAACAGTTCCGGTCCTGTCTGACCGTGAACAGCGGTAGTCCTGGCTGACTACTAACGGTTGCCCCGCGCAGGGCCTGCTCACAGCGCCAACTGTGAGTGGGCCTTGGGGCTATCCGTTTGGATAATCGTACGCGCAAACTGTTGCATGTATGCAACCTCCGGGCAAGCACGCTTGTCTTGATGTCAAGCGCACGCACGCATGGTCGTCTACGGGCCTCCCTGCCACGACAGCATCGTGGAGGAGTACTCCGACTACAGAATCTTCTACAGGGTCGCCAGAACCCGGTACAAGGTCGCCGGGCTGATGTCGACCATGCGGGCGATGTCGGCGCGGCTGTGGTCACCGCTCTTCACGAGCTTCTTGATGGTGGCCAGCTTCTTGGCGTCCACCACGGAGCGACGGCCACCTACGCGGCCCTGTGCCTTCGCGGCCTCCAGTCCTGCCTTCGTGCGTTCCACGATGGTGTCTCGCTCAAGCTGAGCGAACGCGGCCATGATGGTGAGCATGGCCTGTCCCATCGGCCCAGAGGTATCAATCTTCTCCGTGAGGGACCGGAACGTGGCTCCCTTGGCGGTGATGTCCTCCACTGCCTGAAGTACGTGCATCGTCTTTCGTCCAACGCGGTCGAACTTCCAGATGACTACCTCGTCACCCTCCTCCAGCCGGTCGATGAGCTTGTCCCACTCAGGGCGGGACGCCAGGGTGCCGCTCACGCCCTCGTCGGCGTAAATCTTCTTGAGGTCCAGCCCTGCCATAGCGTCACGCTGGAGTTGGCTGGACTGGTCCTTGGTGCTGGTGCGGATGTACCCGAAGCTTGCCATGAAAGAAGTTTCTCAAAACCTGGCTCTCATTACTACCTCAAGTGAGAGATATTTTTGAGAGAAGGATTTCAAGCTGGGAGGGTGCCTACACGTACTCTCACCAGACCTTCATTTCTGAGAGACAGCAACGGCCCACCCCGGCATCTCAAAAAGGGTGGGCCGTGCTGTGAGCATCCGTCGTGACGCCCCGGCTGACTAAGGGCTAAGGAGTCCCGGGTTCGAGGCATCACGTGAAGCTCTCGCCCCTCCTCCCGGTCCCGCACTGGACGGGTTCGGTATTTGCCGAGGAGCGGGCAGTTTGTGGTGAGTCACCCCCAGCCGCCCTACAGGAGGAGAATCCCATACGGCTGGGGGTGACTCGTGCCCCTCCTCCCGGTCCTACACAGCGGCAGGTTCGGCTTTTGTCGAGGAGCGGGCAAGTCTGGGGTTTAGAGGTTCGACAGCCGTTCGATTGCGGCCCGGTCGGCTTCGGTCTGGTCGTCACCGAATCGTGCGGGCTGGTAGATGGTCTTCAGCATGGCCTCTTCGGCTAGTGCGGTCTTCCGCATCTCGCTGCGCCAGGCTCGGGATTCTGCGTCGTCGGTCATGGTGTGCTCCTGTGTCAGCCGATGTAGGCGATGGTCTGCGAGGTCTGGCCGCGACCGTACTTCTGGAAAATGGCGGCTACGGCGTCGGCCCGCTCTGCTGTGTTCTCAAGCTTTCGAGCTTCGGCAAGCTCTGTCTCGCGTAGGAGATTTGCCAGGCTTGGGTCCTTATCCCACGGACGCACGTTGTCAGGAGTCTCGCCCCAGCGGAACCTGACCTCGTTCCAGCGGGCCTGCTGCTCGTCTTCTGAGTAGTCCAGCCAGCTATCGCCGTTGACATCCTTGGTCGCGTCGTAGCGGGCTTGAGAGATTTCTACCTGCTGACCACGGTTTACGAGTGTCCCCATCGACCCCCAGCCAGCGTTTGGGTTCGCGTCGGGAAGGGTGATGGTCGTCAACGCATGGAGCGTCTTCGGGAAGGTGTTTGTCATGGTTAGTCCTTAGGGAAGAAGTACTTCAAAACGCTCGGAACCGTAGGCGGCTCGTTGCTCTGCTGGGGTTAGTTGGAGCCATGAACGGCCCTGGGTGTCACGGGTGTTCTCGAACATCTGAGCGCTGATGTCGATAACGTCGCCGGGTGCTACTGGGTAGCCACTCACGCCCTCGTCCGCCATTGTGAAGAAGCTCAGCGCTCGGATTCGGCGCGGATAAGTCTCGTACGTGGTCATCGGTCGTCCTTCTTCAGTTGGGCCTCTAGCTGGTCCACAAGGTCGCGGAGGTCGTCGCTACGTGAGAGGAGTGCACGGCTCAGAGAGTCGAACGCGCTGGGATTCATGAGGAGAAAGTCCCGCAATCCCAGCGAGATATCACGAGTTGCCTTGGCCCAGTCCAGTTCTTCAAGATTCGTGACGCCGAGACGGCTAGAGAGCATGGACAACACGGAAAGTTCGTTCTTCTGCGCGGTAGCTCGTGACGCCGGTGTCCCAGTGCGGTCGGCAACCTCTCGTGCCTGGCGCGTGGAGTTGGCCAGGGCCAGGAGTCGTGCAAGGACATCAGGAATATCCGCCTCATCGGACGGCACCTTGCCTAGCACATCGCTCATACTGATGGATTTGTGCCTTTGCAGGCTCGATTCAGAGAGCGTCCACTTACGTGCCAGCGTGGCAATGGGGACACCCTCTAGGATTCCGCGCTCGATTTCTTCCCGAGCAGGATGTGACTTTACAGTACTGATTCGCCCCATGATTTCCCAATGTTTTGTCAGTATGTAGGGCCGGTGCGGATTCCAGTCAAGACACCGGCCCTACTATTACTATCGCTCGTTCTCACTCGGCTTATCGACGGATGGGCAAAGTATCGCAGTTTATCGAAGGGCTATCCCAACAGGCCTGAGACATCAACCTCCCGGTTAGGGTCATATCCCCATGTCCAGTGACCTGGGCTCCATTCATTGATGACTGTTTTCTCCCTGTCCCACACACAGGAGCTAAGAGCCCTCAGCATCTTGATGCGGTCTGTCGCTTGGGAGCGTGTCATGGAATCCCACGGCGAGAGTGCCACTTGAAGGCGCTTCTCCATCCCACGGCCCAGCCTGATTTGGCCCGGCGTAGCGGGTTCTGAGTGATTGCTCATGATGATTTCCTATACGTGTCACGGGAGCTATTTTCAAGAATGAGCTCAAGCTGCTTCACTGCTTCTGTCAGCCTGTCGTCGCGTAGCGACATGCGGCTGAGTACTAGGTCATATTCAGCAAGCAAGCTCATGGGTCAAATCCCAGCTACTAGGAAGTCAACTTCAGAACCCATCCACGATTCAGAAATCACATCATCAATCTTCACCGCGCCGTCGCTCGCGCCGTCAGGCGAGAGAGCGACTGTGGGCGCGAGGGTCTTACCTGTGTTACAGGTCTTATTGTGGGGATTGCGCACCCCTCCAATGGGGATTGCGCACCCCTCCAATGGGGAATAGAGACCTTCTGGTGAGGAATTGACCACTTCCTGTTTCGCTTCGGGAGTTTGCGCCTGTGGGATTTCTTCCGCTGAGGTTTCCTCTGTGAAGGCCTCGGGGGTCCAGTGCCGGTCTTTCAGATTCAGTACCTGGTCCACGAACACTGAACGGCGGAAGCTGTAAATCTCGCTCGTGGTGCCTACGTTGTGCCGTTGCTCACCCGTGACCTTAAGAACTTCTTTGGCCTTCAGGAAGGTGAGAACGCGTCGAACCGTCTTGCGGTCGGTTCCCGAATCTTCGGCCAGGGTGATTTGAGTTGCACGTGCACGGGTGCCCGAACCATAATCCACGTGCTGAGCGAGGGACATCCCGACTCCCCATACTGCTCGCCGGGTGATTCCGTTCAGGGCAAGGGTGTAATTCGGGATGTGCTCCAGAAACTCACGAAATTCCGGAGCGGACAACTGTTGTGGGTCGCTTGGCTTTGCCATGATTTCCTCAAATCGTTTGGACGTACCTCTTATACGTCCCTCCTATATATCGCGCAAAACGAGCCACCCTCCGCGGTGCAGATTTGAGGAAAGAACCCCGCGGAGGGCGTTTCCCCATTTTACTTCCTATTTTCTTCTTCCAGCGCTTTCTTCTTCTCAAGGAGGGCGCGGTTATAGGCGCGAACTGCCAGCGTGCAGGCATCACATCGGCACTTGTGATGCCAATAGATTTTTGGCTGGCCGTGTTCCTGCCCTTCGGGAAGGTCGACCGGGGGCTTGCCCGATAGAGGCCGAACAGGAGATTTACGGGTCGGCGTCCCTACCACGGGCGTTGTGTTGATTTTCTCTGCACGCTTTTGCACACGCACTGCATCCGGCTTGGTCGGGGTCACGAACTTGACCTCCACGGGCCTGAGGGTCATGTCCCGCTGCTGACGCCTACGTGTCTCCGTGCGAGCACGCTGCGCGCTCACACAAGAGTCGCACCGGCAGTCGTGCTTGCTGTAACAGGTACTTGTCGAGCCGTGTGGGTGGTCATCGGGGCATCCCCTCCGAACCTCATGGGGATTGCGTGCCGCCCACTCCGCACGCGCGGTCTGGAGGGCTGTGAAAGCCTCTGCGCTGGCATGTACGGCCTTCTGGGCCTCGCTGCGCGCACGAGCCACAAGAAGCCCTCTGGCGTCGTCTGTGGGTGCGTAAGCGGCTTCCGCGACGAGTTGCCGTTGGCGGAGCTCGGGAAGGTTGAGTGCGCGCAGTTCTGCGACTGCATGTAGGAGATTCATGCTTTATATATCGCGCACCGATGACCTTACGCGCGGGCCAGTACACATGCCGCAACGTTCATGGTGCGGTGCGCTATCTATGCCCGTCGTCTTTCTAGAAACTCATCTGTCCCACAATTTGTTTCTGACGCTCCGCGTCGCTGTGCTGGTACCGCATGGCACTTCTGTAGTCGTCATGTCCTGCTCTCGCCATGAGGTCGGCAAGAGTCGCGTGCTGACCGAACAGGGTCAGGTGCACGTGACGGATGTCGTGAATGTGCAAGTCCGTCAGACCTGCCTGAGAGCGAAGGGCTGTAAATCTCTTGAGCAAGCCGTAGTAGCCCATGCGTTTCCCTAAGCTCGTCTTGAAGACCGGTTCTTCGGCGCTGGGCTTCCGTTCGTTCCAGAGACTCAGGAGGGCGTCTACAACTTCCTGAGGGACCGCAAGATGACGCTTACCGTCCTTCTTGCCCTTGGTGCCTTCCGTCATCCCAAACTCGGAATAATGCTTGTTGACCAGAATCATGCCCTGGTTCAGGTCTACGTCTTGCCAATCGAGTGCCAGCGCCTCACCAACCCGCATCCCGGTTCCCAGGAGTACCCACAGGAGAGTTCTCATCTGAAGGTCGGGTTCCAACAAGAGGAGGAGCTTCACGTCCTCCAGGGTGAAAGTGGGGCGCTTGTTGGAGTGGTCCCGGCTAGAGGCCTCCACCTGACAAGGATTCTTCTTGGTGAGTCCGTCCTTGAGCGCCTTCCTCATGAGGCGGGACATGACCATGTACGCACCCCTGCGCTGGTTTCTGTTGTTGTCCATCGCGGCCCACCAACGTTCTACGTCGGAAATCCTGATGTCAGCAACGGCCATTTTCCCAAAGGTGGGGATGAGGTAGCCCTGGAGGAGCTTGTTGTACTTATGGAACGTGCTCCTCTGAATCGCGCCACTGCTGTACCGGGTGCTTAGGGTGCGTTCCGCGTACCGCTCGAACGGCTCCCTGCCCGCCGCGATGCTGTGGTCCTTCGTCACGCTGGACACTGGGACGTACCCGGCCTCCGCGATGATGTCGGCCCGCATCAGTTCGCGGTGAGCTTCCTGCGGCGTGGAGAACGTGCCCAGTGACACGTACGTTCCGCGTGCAGCGTCCCAGCGCCGCGCCTGGTGCTTGCCCGACGGGAGCTTACGAACGCTCCCGGTGTCCTTCGTCATCTTGACCTCCTGCTGGCATGTACGCCTGAGGCGGTCGTTTGTCGAAGCAAAGCTGGCACGAACTTGGCACGGTACCTGCGTTCCCAGTCGCCACCTGTCGTTCAGGGGCGTTGGCAGATTCCCTGACCTCGCGTCGCCCGGTGACGACCTTTGACGGCGGGTTGCGCCGGTGACCGACTAAACTAGTCGAAGAGCAATCATGAGAAGGGGGCCGCGATGGCAGCCATGAAGCCACGTACCGGTGACGGACCGATGGAGGCCGTGAAGGAGGGTCGGTTGATCATCGTACGCGTGCCGCTCGAGGGGGGTGGACGACTCGTCGTCTCCGTGAACGATGCCGAGGCGAAAGAACTTTACGACGTCCTCGGTGGCGTCGTCACCGCCTGACGACCGTCAACGTGTGAAGGCCGGCCCCTCGGGGTCGGCCTTCCGTGTTTTCCGGGGCGGGTGGGCTGCGCGGGTTCTGCGGATGATCCGTGCTTCCGACGGGCCCTGCCGGCGTGCGCGGAAGAAACCCCGCGTGCGCGGGAATGCCCGGTGAACAGCGAGGCCTGGTCCATCGGCTCGGGACCCACGAAGAATCCACCGATCGCGAGACCGCTCTCCGTCGCTCAGGCGTCGGTCGGGCGCGTCGTCAACTGCAGGAGGCCCTCGCCGGTGGTCGACAGGGCGCCGATCACGGCGGGCGAGGTCTGCACCTCTTGGATGAGCGAGCGGTAGGCCGTCGTCACGGCGTCGCGCCGCACGGGGTCGGCGACCGCCCCGTTCGCGAGCACACGGGGGATGAGGACCGTGCCGCCGGCGCGAACCAGTCGCAGCCCATGCTCGACGTATTCGATCACGCCCTCGGGATCGGCGTCGATGAACACGATGTCGTACGACGCCTCGTTCATGCGCGGCAGGACATCGGATGCCCGACCGGTGATGAAGCGTGCACGCGCGGCGGGGACGCGCGCCTCGATGAACGCGGACCTCGCGGCACCGAGATGCTCGGGTTCGTTGTCGATGGTCGTGAGGGTCGCGCGCGGTGAACCGTGGAGCAGCCAGAGGCCGGAGACACCGCCGCCGGTGCCGACCTCGACGATGTTCAGGGCTCGGGAGGCCGCCGCGATGACCGCCGCCTGCGCACCGACCGCCGCGCTGATGGGCGCAGCGCCCAGTTCGAGAGCGTGCGCCCGTGCGCGAGCGATGTGCTCGGGCTCGACCGTCGACTCCTGCACGAACCGCTCGTTCGCCTGCTGACCGCTCACGTGGACCTCCTCGTTCAGGCTAGACGGCCGATCGGTGCGGGACCCCCAGGCGCGGCCGGTAATCTGTAGCCATGTTCTTCGGGCTCACGATCGAGAAGCTCATGCTGATCGGCGTGATCGCGGCGGTCCTCATCGGACCGGAGCGCCTGCCCCGCTACGCAGAGGCGCTGGCCAAGTTCACGAGGCGCGCGAAAGAGACCATGCAGGGCGCGCGGTCGCGGATGCGCGACGAGATGGGCCCCGAGTTCGACGACGTCGACTGGAAGAAGCTCGATCCGCGTCAGTACGACCCGCGCCGCATCATCCGCGAGGCTCTGCTCGACGACACTCCGACCGCGACGATGCGCGCGGCGGGAGCGGCGGCTCTGGCTGCCCGCGAGAAGCCCGAGACGACGCCCTTCGTCGCGGGGGAGCGTCCCCCGTTCGACGACGAGGCCACCTGACGCCGGCCCCTCGCGCGGACAGCTGAGGGATCGGGGTCAGACGCCGAGACGCAGCGGCTTGCCGGCGAGTCCACGCGGACGCACCGCGAGGGCCGCGGCGGCGGTGTTTATCGCGCGGGCCGCGGGATCGTCGGGGTTCGCAACGACGACCGGACGCCCGTCGTCGCCGCCGGTCCGCAGGGCGGAACTCAGGGGGACGGATGCCAGCAGGGGCACGTCGTCGTTCCCGCTCGAGAGGGCGCGGGCCACGGCTTCGCCGCCGCCGGCGCCGAACAGGTCGAGCAGGGTCCCGTCGGGGAGGGTCATCGCGGACATGTTCTCGATCACGCCGATGGGGCGCTGGCCGGTCTGGCGAGCCACGAGCCCCGACCGGACGGCGACGTCGGCGGCGGCCGCCTGCGGGGTCGTCACGACGAGCACGTCGGCGTGGGGGAGCAGCTGGCCGACCGAGATCGCCACGTCGCCCGTGCCCGGCGGCATGTCGAGCAACAGCACGTCGAGATCGCCGAAGAACACGTCGGTGAGGAACTGCTGCACGGTACGGTGCAGCATCGGACCGCGCCAGGCCACCGCGCCCGCGGCGTCTTCTCCCGGGCGGCGCAGGAACATGCCGATGGAGATGACCTTCACGCCGTAGGCGACGGGCGGGAGGATGAGGTCGTCGAGCTTCGTCGGTGCCGGCGGCAGGCCGTCGGCGTCGACCAGGCCGAGCAGGCCCGGGATCGAGAAGCCGTGCACGTCGGCATCCACGAGTCCGACGCGAAGGCCCCGCGCCGCGAGGGCCACGGCGAGGTTGGCGGTGATGGTGGACTTGCCGACGCCGCCC
Organism: Microbacterium proteolyticum; assembly: GCF_014192415.1. Lineage (GTDB taxonomy): Bacteria > Actinomycetota > Actinomycetes > Actinomycetales > Microbacteriaceae > Microbacterium > Microbacterium proteolyticum. The sequence continues at coordinate 695,099 of NZ_JACHXY010000002.1, read as the reverse complement.
TTGCCGCTCGTCACGGCGATGACGCGGGTGAGCGAGTCGGGGCCGAAGGGCATCTCCCGCTTCGCCCGCCCGCCGCGGAGCTTCTCGGTGAGGGCCTTGCGCTCGTCGGGCGACATCACGCCGATCCGCACGTCGACGGCGTCGATGCCGGTGACCGAGGCCGCGGCATCCCGGACATCGCGTTCGATGCGATCGGCGGCCGGGCAGCCGACGATCGTCAGTGCTATCGCGACCTGGGCGGTGGACCCGTGCACCTCGACGCCGCGCAGCATGTCGAGCTCCCCGAGGGGACGGCGCAACTCGGGATCGGTGACGGCTGCGACGGACGCGCGGACGCGCTCAACGAGCTCGGCCGTCGTGAGCGCCGCCGTCACGAGCCGGACCGCGGGTGCTCGTCGTGCTCGTCGAGACGCTCGAGGGCGGCTTTGAGCTCGGCGCGCAGCGTGTCTTTCGTGATGACCTCGTCGGTCAGGTCACGCACGGCCATGCGCAGTGCGACGATCTCGCGGGCGAGGTACTCGGTGTCGGCGAGGTTGCGTTCGGCGCGCTGGCGGTCCTGCTCGATCTGCACGCGGTCGCGGTCGTCCTGCCGGTTCTGCGCGAGCAGGATGAGAGGGGCTGCATACGATGCCTGCAGCGAGAGCACGAGGGTCAGAGCCGTGAAGCCGATCGCGGCGGAGTCGAAGCGCAACTCGTCGGGTGCGAATGAGTTGAAGGCCATCCACACGACGCAGAAGAGCGTGAGCGAGAGCAGGAAGGTGGGCGTTCCCATCGCGCGGGCGACCCACTCGGTGAAGCGCCCGAAACGATCGCGGGACGGCTGCGGGGCGCGGGGGGCGAGAACCCCGGTGCGTCCACGGGGTGCGTCGAGGGCGGGACGTCGGTTGGTGCGTGCCATCAGCGCCTCCTCGGGGTGTGCGGGACCTGGGTGGGAATGCTCCCCGTCGCGAGCTGCCGGGTCGTCGTCTTGGGTTTCGGATCGTCGCTGTCGTGCGTGCGCCAGTCGTCGGGCAGCAGGTAGTCGAGCACGTCATCGACGCTGACGCAGCCGACGAGACGATGCGCCCGGTCGACCACGGGCAGCGACACGAGGTTGTAGCTGGCGAGCAGGCGCGCCACCTCGGCGGCGCTGGCGTCGGCGGGCACGGGCTCGAGGGTGTCGTCGATGATGGCGCCGAGTCGCTCGTGCGGCGGGTAGCGCAGCATCCGCTGGAAATGCACCGTGCCCAGAAGCCGCCCGGTGGGCGTCTCGTACGGCGGGAGGGTGATGAACACGGATGCCGCGAGTGCGGGGTGCAGCTCGTGACGGCGGATGAGGGCGAGAGCCTCGGCCACTGTGGCATCCGCCGACAGAACGATGGGCTCGGGGGTCATGAGACCGCCGGCGGTGTCGGGCCCGTACTGCAGCAGGGCGCGCACATCGTCGGCCTCCTCGGGCTCCATCAGCTCGAGCAGCTGCTCGGAGCGGGACTCGGGCAGCTGGCCGAGGAGGTCGGCCGCGTCGTCGGGCTCCATGGCGTCGAGGATGTCGGCGGCGCGCTCGTCGCCGAGCTGCTCGAGGATGTGCACCTGCTCGTCTTCGGGCATCTCTTCGAGGGCGTCGGCGAGGCGGTCGTCGCTGAGCTCTTCCGCCACCTCGATGAGGCGCTCCTCGGGCAGGTCGAGAAGGGTGTTGGCGAGATCGGCGGGCTTGAGCTCGGAGTAGGTGGCGACGAGCTGTTCGGCGGACTGCGCCTCGCCGGGCGTCTGGTTCTCACGCACCTCGCCCCAGGCGGCGAACGTCGTCGCTCCCTTGGCGAACGGGGAGGCGCTCGTGCGCGGGCGACGGAGGAACAGCTGGCCCACGTCCCATTCGCCGAGCCGGTTGCGTTCGATCGCGACGTCTTCGATCACCGCGCCGCCCGACCCGTCGACCAGGCTCACTCGGCGCCCGAGCATCTCGGCCATCACCCGCACTTCGCCACCGCGCTGCTGGAAGCGGCGCACGTTGATGAGGCCGGTAGTGATCACCTGACCGGACTGGATGGAGGTGACCCGCCCGATGGACACGAACACATGTCGACGGCCGGGAATCTCGACGACGAGCCCCACGACGCGCGGCGCCGCAGACGCGCGGTAGATCACCACGACGTCGCGCACCTTGCCCAGACGGTCTCCCGCCGGGTCGAACACCGTGCAGCCCGTCAAGCGGGCGACGAAAACCCTCTGCGTGCTCACCGGTCCAGCGTAGTCCGCAGGTCTCGGTGAACACCTCGGGAACGGTCAGGCGCGCGTGACAGGATGGTGAAATGAGTATGTTCGCGCAGCGTCCGGGTGCCGGTCGCGACGAGGTCGGCGAGAAGATCGCCTCGTTTCCGACGTACGAGCAGGCGCAGAAGACGGTCTCGTCGTTGATCGCCGGCGAGGTCCCCGCGCGCGACATCGCCATCGTGGGGTCGGGTCTGCGTTCGATCGAGCGCATCACCGGCAAGCTCGGCTACGCCACGGCCGCCCGCTCGGGTGCCCTGAACGGCCTCATGCTCGGTCTGCTCTTCGCGTTCATCTTCGTGCTCGGGACGCCGACGGTGCAGATCTCCGCCTTCGTCGGCGTGCTGCTGGTCGGAATGGCGCTCGGGATGCTGCTGAGCCTGGGCACCTACTCGATCGTTCGCCGTCGTCGTGATTTCGCGTCGGTCATGCAGGTCGCCGCCGACCACTACGACGTGTGCGTCGCCGCGAGCAGTGTCCACAAGGCTCGCGGCATCGTCGGACCCACGGGATCGCAGCGCACCGTCGTGTCGCGGCCCGCTCCGGATGACGCGGAGCCCCCGCGCTACGGCGAGCGGGTGGCACCGGGGACCGAGGCCCCCGCGGCTCCGCCTCGTCCGCCCGTGTCCGTCCCCGTCGGCGAAGCCGGGCCGCCGCAGTACGGAGAGCGCGTGCCGCCCGCGGGCAATGCCCCCGCCGCTCCGCCGCGCGCGCCGACGCCTCCCGCTTCGTCGCCCGCTCCGACCGGTGAGCAGCCGCCCCGCTACGGCGAACGTGTGACGCCGTCGTCGCGCGGTGACGAGGACGCCGACGGCGACTCCGCGCGCCCCACCCGGTGACGACCGAACACATCCGCATTCCCGTCGGGTTGCCGAGCGGCCCCTCCGAGGTATCGGGGCTGTGGGCGTGCGCCGAGTCGCCGACGGCCACGGTCGCCCTGGCTCACGGAGCGGGCGCGGGCATGGACCATCCGTTCCTCATCGGACTGTCGGACGCTCTGGTGGCGGACGGTGTGTCGGTGCTGCGGTTCGTCTTCCCCTACGTCGAAGCGGGACGGCGGATGCCGGGGCCCGCCGCACACGCTGTCGCGACGTGGGCGGGCGTACAGGCGTGGCTCGGTGACGTTGCACCGGGGGCCTGGGCTGCCGTCGGCAAGTCGTACGGCGGACGGATGGCGTCGGTCGCGTGCGCAGAGGCGGTCATCGACCCGGCCGCGCTGGTGTACCTGGGGTACCCCCTGCACCCACCCGGGCGTTCCGACAAGCCGCGGCGCGAGCACCTCCCCGCGATCGCGGTGCCCCAGTTGTTCATCGAGGGGGAGAACGACCCGTTCATCCACCCGCGCGCGCAGTTCGACGAGGTCGTCGCCTCTTGCCAGGATGCCCGGGTGCACTGGGTCGCCGGCGGGAATCACTCGTTCGAGGTGAAAGGGGCGCGGCGCCTGGCACTCGAGATCGGCGCGGGGCTGGCTCCGGTGGTGGGGGAGTTCGTTCGCCGGGTGTTGTGAGGCGCTCGCTTCTTACAGTGCCGGTCGAGGTGTCGGCGGCGGGAACGTCGCGGATCGCTCCTCGTCGGACATGGCGCCGCATCGAGAAATCGCGAGGAGATCGATTGCTTTGCGCCCGTCGATCGTGGACTCCTCGACTTTCAGGGTCATGCGCGGCGAATCCCGCACGAGGTAAACCTCCGCAAAGTTCACCGGTATGCCCAGCTCCTCGACTCGCCAATCCTCACCCAGGAGACGTGGGACCTCTCGAACGAACTGGGGGATGTCAAAACCGTCCTGTACGAAGAGCGCCCATTGGCCCGTATAGAACGCGCCACGGCCGGTTTGCAGCGCCAGCTCCTCTCCGCACGGATACGGTTCGAACTCTGGGGTGACGAGTATCTCCTTCGGCTCTGGGACGAAGTCCGAAACTATCTGCAGGGCATCCAGTGTCTCGGAGCGCACCTCCGGGTAGGTGGTTGCCGGCGTGGAGCATCCGCAGAGGAATGCCACCATAGCTATCACGCCTGATGCCGTCAGTCGTCTCATTGATGTGCCTTTGACTCGTTCAGTATTTGGTTGACCGCGTTCAAAACTGTCCCGTTAACTCTCTCGTCATCGCTCATCAGCGCGTTGTGATGCTCAACGCTCTCGGCCACGATTAAGGGGACACCGAGGGCGACGTTGGCCGGGTTGATGCCCGGGAGCCCCGACTCGACCAGCCGGACGCCCTCGAATGACTCAGGCCCTTCACCAAACCCCAGCGGCCCCAGCTGTAAGCCCGCGTAATAGCGGTTGATGTCGTCCGGCCCTTGTGCCGAATAGTAGGTAGTTCCGTCCAAAGGTTCGTACCCGTCCACAGCACCAACGGACGCGGCCAGGAACCGCGCATCGACGATGCCGCCGTACGCCTCGGCGGCACTACCGACGCCGCCGCCATAGGAATGCTCATAGCTCATGGTCCGGACGCTCGGTTCTGCGGCGCGCACACCCTGGACGAACTGGGCATACTCCGGCGCGCGTTGGTGCGCATACTGGTTCCATTGAGGACCGCCGTTGAACGGGATATCGCTCAGTTGGGGCATGGGGCCGGTCATGACGGTGAAGGCCACAACCTGCTCGCGTCCGCTTCGCACCTGCCAGTCCGCGAACCGGGTTACGGGTTCATCGCCGTAGAACGAGTCGGCCGTGGTGTTCGTGCCGGGGACGACGAAGAGCGCGGCCTTCGCGGTGGACGGATTCCCCGACATCTCGATCAGTGAACCGTGACGGGGGTCCCACGCGTACAGCTGTTTCCGACCGTCGGCCACTGCCTGGAAATACGCCGTCTCGCGATCAATGGCATCGATATCGGCCGAGGGAAGGGCGCGGGATCGTCGAGCGCCCGGGGAGGGATGGATACCGACCGCCCTGTCGCGCTTCGCGCGGAGCTCGGCCAGGTGCGCCGCGGCGCGGCTGCGATTCGCCGCCACTCGATCGTCGAGGGCGATCCCGTCGAGAGTGCCGATCAGGGCGGGTACGCCGGTGATCAGCCCGGCAGCGGTGGAGGGCGAGATCCTCGTCCACCACCCGGCTATCGCCTCGGGTCGCCCACGGCGGATGATCGCGGCCCATTCGGGGTTCTCGCGGAGAAGCCGAGCGGCATCCGCGGCCCCTCCGCGCGCAAGGCGTCGGAGGAGGGGGACCGCCGCGTCGTCGAGAATCGAGGCCGAGGGGGTCTCCAGCGCGGCCTCGTCGACGACGAGATCTCGGGTCAGGGTCCACGACAGGTCGGGGATCGCTCGCAGCGCGGCGGCGCAAGCCCTCGCCGCGTCAGCCCAGCCCTCGACGAGCGCCGCACAATCCCGCCGGAATGCGGTCGCCTGGTCGGCGTGCGCGGCATTCCGGAGGCGTCCGACGAACGCGTCGTCGGGCTCCGGGAGGGCCAGGATCTCGGTCGCCGAGAGGTTGCGGAGCTCATCCACCAGGGCGTCGCGTCGGAGGTTCACGGCCTCGACGTCGTCGGCGAGGGTTTCGATCGCCGCGCGCACGCTGCGCAGACCCGTCTCGATCTCAGCCCCTGCGGGACTCAACAGGCGCATGCTCTGCTGCAGCTCGGGGGCTTCGGGTGCGCGATAGACCCCAGGGAGCAGCCCCCAGACGAACCCCACGTGCTCGGTCGACACGCGCAGGGCCGATCCTGCTGCCGCGACGGACGCGGCCAGTCGACGCAACTCGGCGGGATCGGCGGGACAGGTCGGGATGTCGTCGAGAGCCGGTGTCATCGGCGACGCGCCCCGAACCGCGACGGGTCGAACAGCGGCGTGGCGTCGTCGATGCGTCCGGTCGTGGTCGCCATCTCGTCATCGGCGCCGACGTAGGTGAGGACGACCGATCGGAGTATCGAGAGCACGGCGCGCCCTCGCGACACGATGCCGAGCGACAGCTGCACCCGAGCTCGGGCGACCTCGTCGAACGCCGAGCGAGCCGGCGCGAGACCGCCGAGAGCGGCGTCCAACGCCTCGACCGCATCACGCAGTGCGTGCGAGCGGTCGAGGGCGTCGTCGAGGGCGAGACGGACACGATCGGCGATGCCGACGATCTCATCGGGCTGGACGGAAAACGACATGCCCGGATGCTAGTGAAAGCGCCCGCGCTCCCGTTTCCCGCCTGTGGATAAGGGCACGGAATTCATCACTGCGCTCGCCCGAAGGCCAGTGCGGGGTCAGCGTCCGGCGGCGTATCCCTGCGCACCCCGTGGGTTGGCGGCGGCCCACAAGACCCCGTCGGCGTCACGACCGACCGCGGTCACACGCCCGAGCGACCAGTCGCCGGTACGGCGCACCCGGTGACCGCGCGCTTCGAGGGCGGCGACCACCTCATCGCCGAGGCGGTCCTCGACGGTCGCGCCGGCCGGCGTCCAGGTGCGCGGCCAGAACGAGTCGATGAGCGCGGTCGTGTTGAGCGTCGGCGCGTCGATCGCCTGCTGACCGGCGTACCCACCGACCAGCAGCCGCAGCAGGACAGGCAGTTGCCACTGGTCCTGCTGGTCACCGCCGGGTGAGCCGATCGCGATCACCTCGACGCCCCGCGTGAGCAGGGTGGGGGTCAGGGTGGTGCGCGGTCGTCGGCCCGGTGCGAGGGATGCCGGGTGGTCGGGCATGAGCCACGTCGCCTGCAGTCGGGTACCGAGGCAGAACCCCAGTGAGGGCACTGTCGGCGACGATTGCAGCCAGCCGCCCGACGGGGTCGCCGACACGGCGTTGCCCCACCGGTCGATCACGTCGATGTGGCAGGTGTCTCCGCGCGTCTGCCCCGAACGATCGACGGTCGGCTCGCCCGTCGACCCGTCGGCCGCGGCCGCGTCCGTGCGGAGGGGAGGAAGGCGCGGGGGCCGCCCGTCAGGCGATCCGGGGCGCAACTCGGTCGAGGCCACGGTGCCGATGAGCGCGCGCCGAGCGGCGATGTAGTCGTCGTCGAGCAGGGCGTCGATGTCGACGGCCCCGTCGGTATCGCCGAACCACGCGTCGCGATCGGCGTAGGCGAGCTTCTGCGCCTCGAGCAGCAGGTGTGCACCGTCTACCGTCGCGGGGTCGAGGTGGGCGTCATCAGCGTCCTCGATGAGGCGCAGCGTCTGCAGCAGGGCGGGGCCCTGCGACCACATGCCGGCTTTGTAGACGTCCCACCCGCGGAATCGCACGGTCACGGCGGGCTCGTACCCGGAACGCCACGAGGCGAGGTCGTCGGCATCCAGGATGCCGGCATGATCGCGGCCATCGGCGTGCCGGTGCGGACGCCGGATGAACGCGGCCGCCTCGGGCAGCACCTCTGTCATCCACCGCGATCGTGCCGCGTCGATGCGCGCCTCTCGGTCCGTCGCGTCGGATCCGGCCGCGACGAGACCGTCGAGGACATCCGCCCACGCCGGGTTCTTCAGGACCGTGTCGGGTGCCGGCGGCGAGCCGGTCGGCATCCACCGCTCCGCCGATGTCGGCCAGTGTGCGCGGAAGAGGTCGGCGACCCTCGCGATCGTGGCCGCGGCCCCCGCGACGAGCGGGTGTCCGTCACGCGCGTAGCCGACGGCGTAGGCGAGAGCGTCGGCGAGCTCCCAGGTGCCGTGATCGCGCAGCAGCAGCAACCACGCGTCGACGGCGCCGGGAACGGCGGCGGACAGGCCGCCCGCTCCGGGCACGAGGTCGAGGCCGCGCGAGCGGAAATGGTCGATGCTCGCGGCGGCGGGCGCCGGGCCCTGGCCCATCAGAACCAGGGGACGGTCTTCTCCCGCCGGTCGGATCAGGGCGACGAGATCGCCGCCCGGACCGTTCAGGTGCGGCTCGACCACGTGCAGCACGAACGCGCCGGCGACGGCGGCGTCGAACGCGTTGCCCCCGCGCTCGAGCACCGCCTGGGCGGTCGCCGTGGCCGTCCAGTGCGTGGACGCCGACATGCCGAAGGTGCCCCGCAGGGTCGGACGAGTGGTGAACGATGCCGGAGGCGTGAACGTCATCGCGAGAGCCGCGCGATCCACTCCTCGACCTCGTCGGCGGTGCGCGGGATCGCCGCCGACAGGTTGACCGGTCCGTCGGAGGTCATGACGATGTCGTCTTCGATACGCGCGCCGATGCCCCGGTACTCCTCGGGAACGGTGAGATCGTCGATCTGGAAGTAGAGACCCGGCTCGATCGTGAAGACCATACCCGGCTGGAGCGCACCGTCGTAGTACATGTCGCGCCGCGCCTGGGCGCAGTCGTGCACTTCGATGCCGAGATGGTGGCTCGTTCCGTGCACCATGTAACGGCGATGCTGGCCGCCGGTGTCGGCATCCAGGGCCTCTTCGGCGGTCACGGGGAGCAGACCCCATTCGGCTACGCGCGCGGCGATGACCTCCATCGCGGCCTCGTGCAGGCGACGGAACGGCACACCCACCTTCGCCGCAGCGAACGATGCGTCGGCGGCTTCGCGGACCGCCTCGTAGACACGGCGCTGGACGTCGGTGAACGTGCCCGACACCGGCAGCGTCCGGGTGATGTCGGCGGTGTAGAGGCTGTCGACCTCGACGCCGGCGTCGACGAGGATGAGGTCGCCGGGCTTCACCGCACCGTCGTTGCGCGTCCAGTGCAGGTAGCACGCGTGCGGGCCCGACGCGGCGATCGTGTCGTAGCCGACGCTGTTGCCGTCGGACCGGGCGCGCTGGTGGAACACGCCCTCGACGAGACGCTCGCCGCGGGGGTGTTCGATGATGCGGGGCAGTTCGGCGACGATGTCGTCGAAGCCGCGTCCGGTCACCTCGACGGCCAGGGCCATCTCGGCCAGTTCGTACTCGTCTTTGACCAGACGCAGCTCCGACACGAACCGGGTGACCTCGTCGTCGTCACCGACGGTGCGATCGTCGTCGCCGGGCTGGAAGTCGGAGAGGTGCGCCGTGGCGAGCGCGAGGTCGGCGGCGACGCCGTCGAGCGCGGGGCGGGGCCCGATCCAGAACTCGCCGACCGTGGCGTCGGAGTAGAACTCGGCGGTGGTGCGATCGGCGCGCTCGCGGAAGTAGAGGACGGCCTCGTGACTTTCGTCGCGCGGCTCGAAGACGAGCACGGCGTCGGGCTCGGCGTCACGGCCCCAGCCCGTCAGGTGGGCGAACGCGGAATGGGCGCGGAACGGGTAGTCGGTGTCATTGCTGCGTTGCTTCAGGACCCCCGCGGGTACGACGATCCGCCGGCCGGGGAACGCCTCCGACACACGCGCGCGCCGACGCGCAGCCCACGCGGCCTGTTCCCGCGGCTCGGAGAGAGCGTCCGGATGCTCTGCCCACCCCGTCGAGATGGTGTCGAGGAAGCCGCGGGGGAACGGCGCCTTGCGATTGCTCGGGGCGTCGAGGGGCTTGGCATCGTCGGCCTGGGGCTCGGCGGTCGGCGCGGTCGTGTCGCTGGTGGAGGGGGCATCCATCGTTCCAGTCTCGCATCGGTTCGTGACGGGCGCACGGATGCCACGGGCCGCGGCGCTCGTCGATGCCGGGGGAGGAGCGGCATCGGCTCCCTTCCCGGGGTCGACGCCCGCGGCATCCGGTTGCCTCGACGGGGTCGAGGTCCGTGGCATTCCGCTGCTCGACGGGGTCGAGGTCCGTGGCATTCCGCTGCTCGACGGGGTCGGCGATTGCGGCTTCCCCACTCCATCGACGGGGTCGTGGACGGGGGCGCGGCGTCCGATTCGTTCGACGCGCGCCGCGACCGGGCGCGGCTCGGGAACCCTCTCAGCCGGCCGTGCGCTCGAGCTGGACGACGATGGGGCGGTGGTCGCTCCCCGAGCCGTCGAGCGAACGCATGACGACGGAGCCCGACACGGTCCAGTCAGGGGTGGCCATGACGTGGTCGATGGGGGCGCCCAGCATCGCGGGGGCGTCCGTCGGCCAGGTGCCCACGCCGCCGTTCCCGCTCTCGGATGCCGTGTCGTGGCAACGCCCGAGCGTGCCCCCGTCGACGCCCATACCCGTCATGTGGTCGAGGGTCGCGTTGAAGTCTCCCGCGAGGATGACGTTGTCGCTCGCACACTGGTCCGCTAGCCACTGCAGGTCGCTGCGCCACTGCGTCATGTAGTCCCGCCGCGGAGCGACCGCGTGGGCGGCGACGATGATGGGGCCGTCGCCGGAGGTCGGCATGGCGACCGCACTTGGGACGGTGGAGGTGTTGCTGGAGCCGTCGAGCGACGACTCGATGACGGAGTAGTCGCCCAGCTCGGGGCGGATCAGGACGGTGGTCGAGGTGGCATCCCATCCGGTGATGCCGTACTCGCCGTACTCCGCGTGGTGCGCCCACATGGGTTGGCCCATGTCGCGCATCATCTCCGCCACCTGGGCGCCGGTGTCGATCGTCGTCTCGGGGAGCGTCACGACATCTGCCTGCATCCCCACCGCGAACTGGGCGATGGATTCGGCGGACGTGGCCGACCCGGCGGTGTTCCACGTCATGACGCGCAGGCTCGTGGCCGTCTTGGCGGGGAGATCCTCGGAGCCGAGGCCGCGTTGCGAGAGGATGGCGGCGTTGACGCCGCCGGAGACGCCGAAGATCAGAGCGAGCACGAGAGCCAGCGCCCGCAGCGGGCGGATGAACGCGAACAGCAGCATGAGCAGTGCCGTGGCGATCATCACGGCGGCCAGGGGAGCGCGGAACGAAATCACCTGCGCGATCGGGAAGACGCGTTCCACACCGAATGCGGAGGGCCACGTCAGCACCGCAGCGCCCGCCGCCACGACGAGCGCGACGAGGGAACCGAGCAGTCGACGCACGCACCCGACCTTAGGTCAGACGTCTGGGAGATCGACCGACGTCGGCCGGATGCCGCCTGCGGGGGAGGACGGGTGCGACACCGTCCGGGTGCGGGATCGGAGCGCTACGCTCGATGGGTGCCGCACGCTCCTCGATTCACCGGACCGAGCGACCTGCATCTGCACTCGTCGCACTCCGACGGCACGGAACCTCCCGCGGAGGTCATGGCGGCGGCCCACCGGTACGGTCTGCGCACCGCTGCCCTCACCGACCACGACACCACGTCGGGATGGGCGGAGGCGGCGGAGGCGGCGACATCTCTCGGGATGACGTTCGTGCCCGGCATGGAGCTGTCGGCGCGGCACCGGTGGCGCAGCGTCCACCTGCTCGCCTACCTCGTGGACCCCGATGACCCGGCGCTTCGGGCGATGACCGATCGCATCCGGTCGTCCCGCGTGGATCGTGCGCAGATCATGGCCGAGCGCATCTCGCACGACTACGACATCGCGTGGGCCGACATCGTCGCGCAGACCGGCGATGGGGCCACCGTCGGGCGCCCGCACATCGCCGATGCTCTCGTGGCGCGAGGGATCGTGGTCGATCGCACCGAGGCGTTCGCCGGCATCCTGCATCCCGCGGGCGACTACTACGTGGCGCTTTACGCCCCCGATCCCGTGGCGGCGGTGGAGCTCATCGTCGGTGCGGGCGGTGTGCCGATCATCGCGCACCCGGCGGGCCGCGCTCTGCTGCCCGACAGCGTGCTGCAGGCGATGCTCGACGCGGGTCTCGCGGGTTTCGAGATCGCTCATCGCGAGAACCTGCCCGAGCCGACCGCGTTGCTGGCGCGACTCGCCGCGGAGCGCGATCTCATCGTGACCGGCTCGAGCGATTATCACGGCCTCGGCAAGCCCAACCTGCCCGGCGAGAACACCACGGCCGACGACATGGTCGCGCGTATCTTCGCCCGAGGCCGCGGGACGGCGCCGGTCCACCCCTAGACGATGCCCCCGCGTCCGGCGCGGTGGCATCCGTCTGGCATCCGCTGAGAAACGCGGTTCGCGGGGGAAACGGGTGGACGGGGCGTTTTTGCGGGCGGATGCCGTTTCTCGCGGGGGGCGTGTGCGCCACGGGGCGCGTGCGGCGCCGCCGGGGGTAAAGGACACGGCGCCGACCCCCGAAGGGATCAGCGCCGTGTCGACGTTCGGTGCGTCAGGCGACGGGGGCAGTCGGGGTGCCAGAGCTGCCACCACCGCTGCGGCGGCGACGGCGACGGCGCGGCGCCGCGTTGCCGTCGTGGTGCTCCTTGCCGGCGCCATCGTGCGTGCCGGCGCCGTCCTCGTCGCGGGAGGTCGACTCGCCGGAGGCGGTGGTACCCGCTGCGCCGCGCCGACGGCGACGACGCGGACCGCCCTCGCCCTCGGCATCCACGGGTGCGTCGGCCTTCTTCTCGGGCTTCGGCGCGACCGCCTTCGGCGCGGTCACGAGGCGGCCCTTGGTGCCCGCGGGGATGTCGAGATCGGTGTAGAGGTGCGGGCTCGACGAGTACGTCTCCGTGGGTTCGGGCTGGCCGAACTCGAGGGCGCGGTTGATGAGCGCCCACTTGTGCAGGTCGTCCCAGTCGACGAACGTCACCGCGATACCGGTCTTGCCGGCGCGACCGGTGCGGCCGGCCCGGTGCAGGTAGGTCTTCTCGTCGTCGGGGATGGTGTGGTTGATGACGTGCGTGACGTCGTTGACGTCGATACCGCGGGCGGCGACGTCGGTGGCGATGAGGACGTCTTTCTTGCCGGCCTTGAACGCGGCCATCGAACGCTCGCGCGCTTCCTGGCTCATGTCGCCGTGAACGGCGGCGGAGTTGAACCCGCGGTCGCCCAGCTCGTCCATGAGCTTCTGCGCGGCACGCTTGGTGCGGGTGAAGATGACGGCCTTCTCACGGCCGTCGGACTGCAGGATGCGGGCGATGACCTCGTCTTTGTCGAGCGAGTGCGCGCGGTAGACGAGGTGCTTGATGTTGGCCTGGGTCAGGCCCTCGTCGGGGTCGTTGGCGCGCATGTGGATCGGGTTCGACATGAACCGGCGCGCGAGGGCCACGATCGGGCCGGGCATGGTCGCCGAGAACAGCTGCGTGTGCCGCACGGGCGGGACCTTCGAGAAGATCTTCTCGATGTCGGCGAGGAAGCCGAGGTCGAGCATCTTGTCAGCCTCGTCGAGCACGACCTCGGTCGCGTTCGACAGGTCGAGCAGGCGCTGGTTGGCGAGGTCGATGAGGCGGCCGGGGGTGCCGACGACGATCTGCGCGCCGGCCTTGAGCTGGTCGATCTGGCCCTCGTAGGCCTTGCCGCCGTAGATCGCGACGACGCTGGTGGGGCGGTTGCTCGTCAGCATGTCCATGTCCTCGTAGACCTGGACGGCGAGCTCGCGCGTGGGGACCACGATCAGGGCCTTCACGCCCGGCTCGGGTGTCGGGCCGAGGCGCTGCACGACGGGGATGCCGAAGCCGAAGGTCTTTCCGGTGCCCGTCTTGGCCTGGCCGATGATGTCCTGGCCGGGGAGGCCGAGGGGGATCGTCTGCTCCTGGATGGGGAAAGCATCGATGATGCCCTTGGTCGCGAGGGCATCGACGATGTCCTGGTCGACGCCGAGCTCGGCGAATGTCGTCATGAGCGTGCCTGTTCCGGCGGCGAGAGACCGCCTGGGAGTCGAATCCACGCCCTCACTCGTCCACAGGCGCGGGGTCCCGATCCATTGCCGGGACCCATCTACTCTACCCGGCGTGTCTCCGGAGCCCCCGACGCCTAGGCTGTCTACGTGTTCGCGTGGTTACGTCGTCGTCAGCGCCCCGTGGGCCGCACGCTCCAACTGCGCTCGCGCGGTGACCTCGGCGAGGCGATGCGCGTCGACTTCGCCGAACTCGCCCCCGACGTCGAGACCTTCCTCGGCCAGGCCGCGTACCTGCAGCTGGGGTTCTTCGAGACGCTCAGCGAGCTGATCGCCCTGACCCCCGAGCTCGCCGAGAAGGAGTCGCTCTCGCGCGCGGCCGGTGCCGCCTTGATCAAGCATCAGGAACTCGTCGCGCTCATCCGCGAACGGGGAGCCGACCCCACGCACCTCATGCTGCCGTTCCGCGAGTCGCTCGACGCCTTCCGCCGCAACACCCACGGCGTGCGCCCGCAGGAGACCATGCTGACCGTGCACATCACCGCGGGACTCCTCGACGACTTCTACCTCGCGTTGTCCTCGAGCTACGGAGACACGGGGCGACGCGTCGCCCGCATCCTGCAGGCCGACGACGACCGTCAGGCGATCGTCGACATCCTCGCCGCGGCCATCGACAGCGATGAGGAGTGGCGCTGGCTCCTGGCCCTCTGGGGGCGACGCCTGGTCGGCGACACGCTCCTCGTCGCTCGCGCCGCTCTCCGGCACGGGCACCTCGATCGTGCCGAAGAAGAGAAGGTCGAGCCCGTCTTCAGCGACCTGATGGGTGCGCACGCGCGACGCATGGATGCCATGGGGTTGGCGGCCTGACGCGAGCCGGCGCTGAGACGCGTGCGGCGGACGGATGCCACGGGCCTTGCGGCCTGGCGCTCGACTTAGCGACGCCGGTGGTTCTGCGGTCTGGCGCCGATCAGACGCCGAGACGCTCGCGGTCCGCGTGATCGCGTGCGAAACGCGCCCGGGAGACGAGAGGGACGAGGGCGAAGACGGTCACGGCCGGGGCGAGGGCGGCGACGAGCCACAGGATCGGCGAGTCGACTGCGAGCCCCATCCACGTCGCAGCCGTCCACACGACCGCGGCTGCCGCAGCACCGGCGAGCGGCGCGAGGAGCGCCCCTCGCAGCTCTCGGTGCGGCAACGCGAAGTGCGCGGCGAGCCCGATGACGACGCCGAGGATGAGGCCGAGCAGGATCTGCACGGTCGTGGACTCAGGCGACGAAGCCGACGCGGCGCGACTCTTCGGTGCCGAGCTCGACGAAGGCGAGGTTGGCGGTGGGGACGAGGTAGGAGTTGCCCTTCACGTCCGTGAAGGCGACGTGGCTGGCCGAGGAGTCCAGGGCCGTGGCGACGGCGGTCTTGACGGCGTCGGAGCTCTCGTTGGTCTCGAAGTTGAGTTCGCGGCCGGTGTTGGTGATGCCGATGCGGATCTCCACGATGCGTCCTTTCCTCGCGGGGCCGCGGTCGGCCCTGCGCGTCCTTCGACTCTAGGGCAGGGGTACGAGTCGACGGTCCGGTGGAGGCGGCGCTTCGCGGACGGCGAACGCGCGTTTCCGCGCGGCGCCGGCGGTGTCGCTCCTCCCGCGACGGCGCGGCGCCCCGGGGCTTCACCGGGGCGATGTCGGAGGTGCGGTTTAGCGTGGACGCATGCAGATTCCGGATGCCGTGGCCGCCGATGCATCCGCCCTGCTCGGCGGAGGTCTGGATGCGGATCAGGGGGCGGTGGCGTCCTGGGCGGCGCAGACCAGCGGCGTCGTGGTCGGCGCCCCCGGCTCGGGCAAGACGACGACGCTGCTCGCCCGGGTGCGCGAGCTCGTGGAATCCGGGGTCGATCCCGATCATCTGCTCGTTCTCACGCCCACGCGGCCGGCTGCGACGGCGTTGCGCGATCCGCTCGCGCTCGCGGTTGGGCGCGCGACATCCGGCGCGCTCGCGCGTTCGGTCGCGTCGTTCGCGTTCCAACTGGTGCGCGGCGCCGAGGTACGCCGTGGCGCCGAACCGCCGCAGCTGCTCACGGGCGGCGATGAAGACCAGATCATCCGCGACCTGCTCGAGGGCGACGCGCTCGACGAGATCGACGGCGTCTCGAGGTGGCCCGACTGGCTCGGCCCCGCGATCAGGGCGACCCGGGGGTTCCGCGGAGACGTCCGCGCGTTCCTCGCCGAGTGCACCGATCTGGGGGTGTCGTCGGCCGACCTCGTCGACCTGGCCGCCCATCTCGACCTGCCGGTATGGGCCTCGCTGGCGTCGTTCTCCGACGAGTACCGCGCCGTCCGCGCGTCGATGCGCGGGGCTCATCGCGACGCCGCCGACCTCGCCCGCGAAGCCGTCGCCGTGCTCGATGACGCCCGGGCGGATCGCGAGCTCCTCGGGCGATTCGCGGCTCTGCGGTGCATCCTCGTCGACGACGCGCAAGAACTCACCTCCGGCGGAATCGACGTGCTCGGAGCGTGCCGCGCCCTCGGCATCGGTGTGGTCGCTTTCGGCGACCCCGACGTGGCCTCCGGCGCCTTCCGCGGCGCTACCCCGGAGAACTTCGCCCGGCTGGCTCGCGAGCTCGGCACGACGGTCGCCCTGGGGACGCCGCATCGCGGGACCCCCGAGCAGATAGACCTCGTACGGCAGGTGTCGTCGCGCATCGGCGCCGCCGGTGTCGTCGCCCATCGCCGGGCGCCGCAGGGCGCCCCGGCGGAGGGGTCGGTCCGCACCTACCTCCTGCGCTCGCCCGCCGAGGAAGCCGACGCGATCTCCCGACTGCTGAGGGAACGGCATGTCCTCGGCGGTGTGCCGTGGGGGTCGTGCGCAGTGATCGCGCACGACTCGCGTCAGGTGGCCACGCTCGAGTCCGAGCTCGCCGCGCGAGAGGTCCCGGCCCGGGCGAGCGGACCCGGCCTGGCGCTCGGAGTGCAACGCCCCGTTCGCGACCTCGTGCGCCTCGTCGAGCTGGGCATGACCGACCCCGACGAGTGGTCGCCCGAGGTCGTCGTCGATGCGCTGCTCGGCACGTTCGGCGGCCTCGATCCGATCGAACTGCGCCGGCTTCGTACGGCACTGCGGCACGCCGAGGTGCGTGACGGCGGCGTGCGCTCGGCGACCGACCTGCTCGTCTCCGGCGTCCGGTATCCGCTCGAACTCGCCGGCGTCGACACCCGCGAGGCGAGGCGGGCGGTCCGCCTCGGCGAGACCCTCTCAGCCCTCGGCGCTCAGGCGCGATCGCGTGCGACCGCGCACGAGATGCTGTGGACGGCGTGGGAACGCAGCTCGCTGGCACGCACCTGGCGAGAGGCGTCACGGGGGCACGGGCCCATCGCCGAGCAGGCTGATCGCGACCTCGACGCGGTCGTCGCACTCTTCCAGGCGGCGAAGCGCTACACCGAGCGCGAACCCGACGGCGAAGCCTCGACCTTCCTCCGCGCGGTGCTCGACAGCGACGTGGCGGAAGACCGCATCGAGCAGCCCGCCGTCGTCGACACGGTGCGCATCCTGACCCCGGCCGCCGCCGCGGGCACGGCGTTCGACACGGTGATCATCGCCGGCGTGCAAGAGGGCGTCTGGCCCAATACGCGCCTGCGTGGGGGACTGCTCGAGACCTGGCGCCTCGCCGACGCCGTGCAGAACCCCGACCTCCCGGCCGCGGGCATGCTCGATCGACGGCGAGCGGCCATGCACGACGAGCTGCGTCTGTTCGTGCGCGCCCTCAGCCGCGCCGAGCACCTGCTCGTCGTCACAGCGGTCGACGACGACGACACCGGCCCGAGCGTGTTGTTCGAGATGCTCCCGGCGCCCGAGCCCGCGGCATCCATCCCCGAACATCCGTTGTCGTTGCGCGGTCTCGTCGCGCGGCACCGACGCTCGCTCACCGCACCGCGCGTCCCCGCGGCTGATCGCACCCACGCGGCCGGGCAACTCGCATTGCTTGCCGCGGCAGACGTCGCCGGCGCGGCGAGCGACGAGTGGTACGGCGTGGCACCACCGACCTCCACCGCACCGCTGCGCGACCTCGATCGCGAAGACGTGCGCGTCTCGCCCTCGCGTCTGCACGCCCTCGAGGAGTGCGAACTGGACTGGGTGATCGCCGACCTCGGCGGCGATCGTGGGGGGACGACGGCAGGCATCGGCACGATCATCCACGCGGCGCTCGAAACGGCGGCTTCGTCGTCCGAAGACGACCTGTGGGCGGTGGTGGAGGAGCGCTGGGGAGAACTCGCCTTCGATGCCGTCTGGAGACAACGGGCCGAGCGAACCCGCGCGCGCGATCTCGTGCGGCGGCTCGCCACCTACTTGCGGCGTTTCGACGACGCCGGCGGGCGACTGGTGGGCGCGGAGCGGCATTTCGAAGTGCCGATCCCGGTCGCCGACGCCGGCGAGCACGGGGCCGTGCTCAGCGGCGACATCGACCGCGTCGAGATCACGCCGGCGGGCGAGGTCGTGATCGTGGATCTCAAGACCGGCAAGAACGAACCGCAGACCGACCAGAAGGTCGCCGACAACCCGCAGCTCGCCGCCTATCAGCTCGCCTTCTCATCGGGCGCCATCGAGCAGGTGGCGGGGTTGCCGTCGGGTGGGGCGAAGCTCCTCGTGCTCCGGCCGAGTGCGACGAAGAAGGACTATGCCGAGCCGACGCAGCAGCCGTTCGACGACGCGCAGCGCGAAGAATTCGTCACACGCGTTCAGCGTGCCGTCGGAGTCATGCGGGGCACGAGCTTCGCCGCCCCCTACGAGGTGCACTGCCGCGACGAGTTCTCGTACGGCCTGTGCCGCATCCACACGGTCTCGGCGGTGAGCGCCTCGTGACCGGTGGTCTGTCGGCCGCGACCATCGCGGCCGCGCTGGGGCAGTTCCCGCCCACCGCCGAGCAGACGGCCGTCATTGAGGCGCCGCTCGCCCCGGCGCTGGTGGTGGCGGGCGCCGGCAGCGGAAAGACCGAGACGATGGCCGGGCGCGTCGTCTGGCTCGTCGCCAATGCGCACGTCCGTCGAGACGAAGTGCTCGGTCTCACCTTCACGCGCAAGGCCGCGGGTGAACTGGCCGAGCGCATCCAGAAGCGGCTGCAGCGTCTATCGGAGTTCGAGTCGCGCGGCCTGCTTCCCGCCCTTCCGGCGCTGCACGCTGCGGGCAGGCTCGCGGTCTTCGGCGAACTCGCGCAGACGGACGGCGCCCGCGGCGACGCCGCGCGACGGGAGGTCCTCGACGCCCTCGCCGCCGAGGCCGGGGTGTCGGCGGCGTCGGCGTCCGACGCCGACCAGCTCCTGCACCGCCCGACGGTGTCGACCTACAACAGCTTCGCCGACTCGATCGTGCGCGAGCACGGGCTGAGGATCGGGCGGGATGCCGAGTCGGCGGTGTTGTCCGAATCCGCGGCCTGGCTGCTCATGCGTCGTGTCGTGTTCGCCTCCGACGACCCCCGCCTGGAGGAACGCCAGGAGTCACCGCGCACCCTGATCGACGCGGCGTTGCGGATCGCCCGCGACGGCGTCGACAACTTGGTCGATCTCGGTCGGCTCGCTGCCTTCCCCGACGAGTTCGGCCGCGTCGTCGAACGCCCATCGACCTCCACCCGCGTCGATGTCTACAAAGAGGTCGCGGACGCGGCGACGAGGGTGTCGGCGCTCTCACTGCTCGCCGACCTCGCCGCGGCGTACGACCGTGAGAAGGCGCGCCTCGGTGTCATGGACTTCGCCGACCAGGTCGCCGGTGCGCTCCGCATCGCCCAGGAGCATCCCGCCGTCGTCGACGAGCTTCGGGCGCGATACCGCGTCGTCCTGCTCGATGAGTACCAAGACACCTCGGTCGTTCAGACCGACCTTCTGGCGACCCTTTTCGGGGGAACGGGGGTCATGGCCGTGGGCGATCCGCACCAGGCCATCTACGCCTGGCGCGGTGCCAGCGCGGGCAATCTGGGCGGCTTCCCCGTCGCCTTCGCACCCGTGGGCGGATGCCAGCACTTCTCGCTGCTGACCAGCTGGCGCAACAGCGCGCGGGTGCTCGACGCCGCCAACGCCGTCCTGGCACCGCTCGCCTCCAGAGCGCCGGTCGCGGTCGAAGAGCTGCGGCCACGGCCGGGCGCGCCGGCGGGTGTCGTCGACACCGTATTCGAGAACGACCTGGATGCCGAGGCCGACCGGGTCGCGTCATGGTTCGTGGGCGTGCGCGCCGCGCGCGCAGCGGAGGGACGCGTCACGACCGGGGCGCTGCTGTTCCGCAGCAAGAAGCACATGGTCCGCTTCGGCGACGCGCTGGGCCGTCGCGGCATCCCTCATCGCATCCTCGGGTTGGGAGGACTGCTCACGACACCCGAGGTGGTCGACGTGGTGTCGGTGCTCCGCGTCATCAGCGACCCCGAGGCGGGGTCCGCCCTCATCCGTCTGCTGTCGGGTCCGCGATGGGCGGTCGGCCTCGCCGACCTCCGCGCCCTCGCTCAGGTGGCGCGCCGCCTCGCCACGCACGACGTCGCGCTCCAACCGCTGGCGGCCGACGTCGTCGACCGCCTGCGTTCGACGCCGGGTGCCGACCGTGCTTCGCTCGTCGACGCGCTCGACTTCGTCACGCGTCAGAGCGACGGTCACGGTTGGTTGACCGACATCACGCCCGAGGGGCGGGCGCGTCTGCGCGAGGCCGGGGCCGTGTTCGCCGGGCTCCGCCGCAGTGCCGGGGCCCCGATCCCCGAGCTGATCAGGCTGATCGAGGCCGAGCTGCGACTCGACATCGAGCTCGCCGCGAACGAGTCTCGCGGACCCGCGCGCATCGCGTCGGCCCAGCTGCGTGCCTTCGTCGACGAGATCCGCGGCTTCCTCGCGGCCGACGAGTCGGGGTCCGTCGCCAGTCTGCTGGCGTGGCTCGACCACGCCGAGCAGGCCGACGAGTTCGCCCCGCGCACCGAGCCGCCCGAGGCCGACGTCGTCCAACTGCTGACGATTCACGGGTCGAAGGGACTCGAGTGGGATGCCGTGGCGGTGGTGCGGCTGGTGACCGACGAGTTGCCGTCGCTGGCACGCGATACCAAAGGCTGGTTGGGCTTCGGCATCCTGCCCTCCGAGTTCCGCGGCGACTCTGCCTGGCTGCCCGTCTTCGGCTGGCGCGGCGCCGAGACGCAGCAAGACCTGAAGGCCGCGATCGAGGCGTTCGTGTCCGACAATCGCGCACGACAACTCGACGAGGACCGGCGGCTGGCGTACGTGGCCTTCACACGCGCCCGCGATCACCTGTTGCTGTCGGGGTCGAGCTGGTCGGGCACGAAGCGCCCACGGCGACCGAGCGTCTTCCTCGAGGAGGCAGCGGAGGCCCTGCGCGTCGACCTCGCGGTCGGCGAGCTCGGCGACGACCCGTACGACGGGGAGCGCCGGCTCCTGCACTGGCCGCTCGATCCTCTCGGCGCACGCCGCACCGCCGTGACGGCGGCCGTGGCGGCCGCGAGCGCCGCGCGAGCGGATCCTCCCGCCCGCGCCGACGCCGACCTCGAACTGCTGCTGGCGGAGCGCGCCGACCGCCTGCGGCCGACGCACGCCCCCGCCCCCACGCGCATTCCGGCGTCGAAGTTCAAAGACTTCGTCGCGGACTACGGCCGCGCCGTCGATGACCTGCGGCGACCGATGCCCGAACGTCCGTACCGTCAGACGCGCCTGGGCACGCTCTTCCACGCCTGGGTCGAGCAGCGTTCGGGGCACGTCGGCGCGGGGATCGGGCTGGACGACGACGGTCTGTGGGATGACGACGAGATCGGGGCCTCCGCCGCCGACGCGGCGGACCTGCAACGGCTGCGCGAATGCTTCGAGCGGTCGGAGTGGGCGAACCTCCGCCCACTGGAGGTCGAGACGGAGATCGACTTCGTCACCACGCGACTCGACGGACGCGAACACGTCGTGATCTGCAAACTGGACGCCGTATACCGCCGCGGCGACCGCTACGAGATCGTCGACTGGAAGACGGGTCGGCCCCCCACCACCGAGGCGGATCGACGCGCGCGCATGCTGCAGCTCGAGCTCTACCGGGAGGCGTACCACGCCAAGCACGGCATCGACATCGACCTGATCGACGTGACGTTGTTCTACGTCGGCGACGAACTCGTGCTGCGGGGCTGAGCGAATCCGCCCGGGGCGTTCGGCTCAGGCGGGGTCGCCCGAGACCCCCCAGCGGCGGAGAGCGGCCCGGCTCGCACGCAGAGCGTCTTCCTCGTCGTCGACGACCGTGTCGCGCGCGGGGTCGGCGTGCGACGACGCCCCCTCCGAAGTGTCCGCGGTGCCGGTCGTCGCGTCGCGCTGGTCCGGCGTTCCCGCGGCGTCGGCGGCGGCGGCGCGCGGTGCGTCGTCACCCCAGCCGTCCAGGTCGACCGGAGCGGTGGCGTCACGGTCCACACCGTCGGGTTCGGGCAGCTGGTCGACGTGGATGGCGCCGGTGGCGGCATCCGGATTCGCGCGGTCATCCATCGCGACGGCGAGCGCCTCGGCGGCGGCCGCGCGATCGCGCTCGACCGCGAGGTACAGCGAGAGGGCCTCGGGGTCATAGGCGTCGGTCTGCATCGACGTGTCGACGCGCCCGGGCGTCGAGACGGGCGGCACGCTCTCGACGAGCGCCATGGCGTCGTCGATGTCGCTGCGCGTGTCGGGCACGATGTGATCGCCGCGGACGCCGTCGGCCAGGGCATCCAGCAGGGCCACCGCGTCGTCGACCACATCGACCTGCCCGGCGTCGTGACCGTGGACGAGCCACCGGGCGAACTCGAGTTCGGCGTACAGGCGGGCACGTTCGCGCAGCAGGGGATCGGGCGACCGGTCACCGGCTGCCGCATACCCCTCGTGCACATCGTCGGCGGCGGCGGGGGCGGATGCGAGCCACCGCAGGTCTACCGCCGGGTCGCCGACGCTGAGGCCGGCCCAGTCGAGGACCCCCACCACGTGAGGGATGCCGTCGGCGTCGTCGGCGAGCACGATCGACGAGCTGGTCGCGCCGCCGAGGATGACCGCGGACTCGAACCGCCAGAGGTCGTCGACGTCGAGCGCCCGCCGCCAGCGCAGCATGAGGTCGTCGCTGACGCGTCCCGTGGCGTCGGCGCGGTCGAGCAGACGTCGGACGTCGTCGCGGACCTGCTCGGCCGTGCGGACCGGCAGACCGTCGGTGCGCACGATGGACGCCGGGAGGGCATGGACCGCCGCGAGTGCCCCGCCGATCGCGGGTGCGTAGCCCGGCCCCTTCGGCAGTTGTCCGGGATCGATGCGGTAGCCGTCGATGCGGTCCACCACGAGCACGCGCTGCGCACCGGACCCGCTCTCGCCGAGGACCTCGGGCACGGCGAACGGCAGCAGGGCGCGCACGCCGGCGGTCAAAGCGTGCAGAGCCCGCGACTCCGCGGCGAGGTCATGCGCACCCTCGTCTCCCGCGGGCATGCGCACGACGACCTCGCGGTCGTCGTCGGTGCGCGCGACAGCCGAGTCGAACCGTCCGCCCGCGTTCTCGGTGAGGACCCGGGCGCTGGTGAACACGGTGCCGGGCAGAGCCGTCGTCGCCGACGCAGCTAAAATGAGGGGCGAGCGTGCCATGCCTCCCAGGGTAGGTGGGCCTCTCGCCCCGCCGTCCACGCCACGCCCTTGAGCGGGGAGCTCGCGCCGGAACCGCCCGCCCGTCCACTCGTGAGAGAGGTGCTCCATGTCGCGTTCCGCGTTCACGCCGTCCGCCGCGGGTCCGGAGGTCCGTGTCGACCGTTCGGCTGCGGAGCGGGACGCCCCCGACCTGTTGCCCCGCCTCCTGAAGGACCCCACGACCCGCGTGCTCGCCGTGCGCCGCGATGCCGCGCCGCTCATCGGGGGCCGTCTCGCCCTCACCGAGGTCGGCCGGCTTCGGGGGTCCTCCCTCGAGGAGTCCGGGACCGGCGTTCCGGGCGTTCGCGAGTGGGCGTTCCTGGGCAGGGACGGTGACGGGGGAGCGATCGTGCTCGCCGTCCTCACCGACGACGCCCGCGACGACCTCGTCGCGGATGCCGCCTGGGCGCCGTTGCGTGCCGCCGGGGGCGATCTCCCGGCCGGTGAGGCCGAGGTGCTCACCACCGCCGTCGCGCTGGCGGGCTGGTTGCGTGACGCGCCCTTCTGCCCCGCGTGCGGCACCCGTACGCAGGTGCGCCAGGGCGGCTGGTCACGGCACTGCCCGGAGTGCGGGCGCGAGCATTTTCCGCGCACCGATCCGGCCGTGATCGTCCTTCTCACGTCGGCGGAATCCGACGACCGGATCCTGCTCGGAGCCAACGCCGCGTGGGGTGGCCAGAGATACTCGTGCTTCGCCGGGTTCGCCGAGGCGGGGGAGTCGCTCGAAGACGCCGTCGCCCGAGAGGTGGAAGAAGAAGCCGGGGTCCGGCTGCGCGACATCGCGTACCGGGATTCGCAGGCGTGGCCGTACCCGCGATCGCTCATGCTCGGATTCCGTGCACGGGTCGTCGACGACGCCGCCGCTCGCCCCGACGGCGAGGAGATCGTCGAGGTGCGGTGGTTCACCCGCGATGAGGTCGGCGCGGCGCTGCGCGGCGAGTCCGACGTGGGCCTGCCGGGCGCGGCATCCATCGCCAGACGCCTCATCGACGACTGGTACCGGGGGATCGCGTGACCGGCCCGCTCGACGATCTCGACGAGCATCAGCTCGAAGCCGCCCGCGCCCTTCGGGGGCCGGTCTGCGTGCTCGCCGGCGCCGGGACCGGGAAGACGCGCGTCATCACGCGACGGATCGCGCACGGCGTCGACACGGGCGCGTATTCGCCGCAGCGGGTGATGGCCGTGACCTTCACCGCCAAGGCAGCGGGTGAGATGCGGGGGCGTCTGCGCGCGCTCGGGGTGTCGGGGGTGTCGGCCCGCACCTTCCACGCCGCCGCGCTCGCGCAGGTGAACTTCTTCTGGCCCACGCTCGCCGGCGACCAGGCTCCCTCGATCATCGACAACAAGGTGCGCATGCTCGCGCACGCGGCCGACGGTGTGGGTCTCTCGCCCGATACCGCGACGCTGCGCGACGTCGCGGCCGCGATCGAGTGGCGCAAGGTCACCCTGCGCTCCATCGAGCAGTACGCCGCGGATCGTCCGGACGGCGTCGGTCGTTTGGGTGTCGACCAGGTCGTCGCCCTGCAGCGCGCGTACGAGAAGCTCAAGGACGAGCGACGCCAGATGGACTTCGAAGACGTTCTGTTGACGTGCGCCGGCATGATCGAGGCCGAGCCGCACGTCGCCGCCGCGGTGCGCGAGCAGTATCGCCACTTCACCGTGGACGAGTACCAGGACGTCTCGCCCCTGCAGAACCGCGTCCTCGAGTTGTGGCTGGGTGATCGCCGCGACCTGTGCGTCGTGGGTGACGCGAGTCAGACGGTGTACTCGTTCACGGGGGCCGACGCGCGGTACCTGCTGGACTTCGAGCGCACCCACGAGGACGCGCGCGTCGTGCGGCTCGAGCGCAACTACCGCTCCACGGCCCCGGTGCTCGCCGTGGCCAACGATCTCATGCGGGGACGAGCGGGCGCCCTCGAACTGGTCGCGGCGAACGCCCTGGACACGCCCGCGCCCACCGTGCGCGGATTCGACGACGACGAAGCGGAAGCCACCGCCGTGGCGCGGTCGATCGCCGACTCCTTGACCCGCGGGGTCGACCCTCACGACATCGCGGTCCTCTACCGCGCGCACGCGCAGTCGGCGGCGCTGCTCACGGCCTTGTCGGGGGTCGGCGTCGCGGCCTCGGTGCTGGGTGGGCGGAAGTTCTTCGACCTGCCGGAGGTGCGCCAGGCGCTGATGGCGCTTCGGGCGGCCTCGGTCGCTCCGATGGAGACCGGCTTCCTCGCCACGGTGCGCGATGTGCTGCGCAGCGTCGGACTCACCGACGATCCGCCGGCTGCCGGCGGTGCGCTGCGCGAGGCGTGGGAGGCGCGGGCGGCACTGCTGCGTCTCGCCGAAGACGCGCCGGCGGGCACCGACCTGCGCGCGTTCACCGACGACCTGCAGGCACGCGCGCGCGATCAGCACGAGCCGACCACGCGCACGGTGACGCTCGCCACGCTCCACGCAGCGAAGGGTCTGGAGTGGGATCACGTCTACCTCGTGGGGGTGAGTGAGGGGCTGCTGCCCATCTCGTACGCGAAGACGTTCGAGGCCGTCGACGAGGAGCGGCGCCTCGCCTACGTCGGTGTCACGCGCGCAGCGCGGACGCTGTCGGTGAGCTGGGCGCGAGGTCGAGGGCGAATGGAGCGGTCTCCATCCCGTTTCCTCCGGGAGATCGGCACTGACAGTCTTCGTCCGGGCGATGCATCTGCCAGGCCCGCCGGAACGAGTCCGCGCGCAGGTGCAGCGACCTCGTCGTCGTCTCGATCGGTGCGCTGAGCAGGAACCGGGCGGCGCGTCCCGCCTCGGCGGCGAGGGCGACGTCGACGTCGGGGCGTGTGCGGCCCAGGAGCTGCGCGGCGATCGTGGGCCACTGCTCGTCTTCCCGGTACCGCGCGGCGTCGAGGCAGGAGAGGCACGCGGTGCGACCGGGGACCACGACGGGACCGATGGTGGCGCTGCCCGCGTCGAGTGTGAGCGGGATGTGCGTCACGTCGTCGCTGAGCAGCGCGGCCGCGCGCCGCGGGTCGACGCGGTGGGCGGCCAGAAGCATCACCTGCGCACCGGTGGGCATTCGGTGTCCGGCCGATCCCGCCCAGGGGAACACGCTCGTCCGCGCCGGCAGGGCGGCGAGGACGGCCCGTACGACACGCGTCGGGAGATCGTCGGCGACCTGGACGATGGTCGGCGCCTGCCGCCGGCTCGACGCGATCGCGGGCGCCACCGCGTCGAGCAGCGCGTCGCCGTCGCCGTCGGCTGCGCCGTGCACGCGCGCGAGACCCCGCACCTCTGCCCGGGTCGTGCCGGCCACGAGAGCGGCGACCACGACGTCGACCCACGGAGCGGCGAAGGGGGTGCGAGCGAGTGCGGGCGCGCCGAACTGCACGCGGCCGTCGTCACGCCAGAGGGGCAGAGCGGAGGGATCGAGTCGGATCATGGCCTGATCCTGATCGCCTCACCTACCCCGGATGCCGTTGTCCCCACCCGAGGCCGCACACCGCCGCGTGGGGAGGAGCCGTGAAGCCGTCGCCCAAGGTTCTGACCGCCGACGCCGCCATCCCTGCCCGCGGCCGGCACCGGCGCGGGGGAAGACCCCCCAGATCACCGCCGGAACGAACGCGCCCGGGGCAAGACCACACGTCTGGGCCCCGGGCGCGTGAGAGCGCGAGAGTTACACCGGCCGGCTGTCGCCCGGCGAGGCCTCGTCGTCGGGCCGGTCGTCGTTCGAGGTGGGCGTGGCCCCCGTGCCTCCGGCCTCACCGGCGGAGGCATCCGCTCGTCCGCCGTCGGCTTCTTCCGCCAGCAACTGCGCGAGCGCGTCGTCCATGGCATCCGAAGGTGCCGCCTCGCCGCGGGAGGCGGCAGTGAGGCGCGCGATGAGGGCGGCCGGGTCGTCGATGTCGTCGGCGGTGGGCATGAGGTCGGGGTAGTCCCACAGCGCGTCGCGCCCCTCGAAGCCGACCGCGTCGGTGACCTGACGCCACATCACCGCTGCTTCGCGCATGCGGCGCGGACGCAGTTCGAGGCCGACGAGCGAGCCGAGCGCCTGCTCGGCGGGGCCGCCGACCGCGCGACGCCGGCGGACGGCCTCGGCGATGCGCGCGGCGGACGGAAGCCGCGAGGTCGCGTCTTCGGTGACGACGTCGACCCACCCCTCGATCGTGGCGAGCAGGTTCTCGAGACGCGTGAGGGCCGCGGTCTGCTCCTCGGAGCGTTCCGGCAGCAGTGCTCCGCTCTCGAGCGCACCACGCAGCTCTTCCGGCTGCGACGGGTCGAAGCGCGAGGCGAGTTCTTCGAGGGCGTCGGTGTCGACGCGGATGCCGTGCGCGAAATCACGCACCTGTGAGATGACGTGCAGCCGCAGCCAGCGGGCGTGACGGAACAAGCGGGCGTGCGCCAGCTCGCGCGTCGCGAGATACAGCGCCAACTGGTCGTCGGGGATCTCGAGATCACGGCCGAAGTCGGCGAAGTTCTGAGGCAGGATGGCCGCGTCACCGTCGGGCATGACCGGGATGCCGACATCGCCGCCTCCGACGACCTCGGTCGAGAGCCGCCCGACGACGTGACCGAGCTGCGTGGCGAAGAGCGACCCGCCCACTGTGCGCATGAGGCGCCCCGCGCCGGCGATCATCTCCTGCATGTCCTCGGGTGCCTGCTGGCCGAGGGCTGCGGTCAGCGCGTCGGCGATGCTCGTGGCCACGGGCTCGGCGAGCTCCTGCCACACCGGCAGGGTCGCGGTGACCCAGGCGCCGCGGGTGACGGCGCGGGGCGGTCGCGGGAGGTCGGCGATGGTCGTCGCCTCGCCCAGCCAGAGGCCCGCGAGGGTGAACGCCTGGTCGAGGTCGGTGCGCTGACCCGTGGTCACGCCCAAGCCGTCCTGGTTGGCGATGTGCAGGGCCTGGCGCTCGGCCAGGCTCCAGTCGACGCCCTCCTGCGTGCCCGCGAACGCGCCCTGCAGCTGGTTCATGACCTGCTGCAGCATGGCGGGGTCGATCTGCATGCCCGACAGGCGGGAGAGCTGCTCGGGGTCGATCCCGCTGGTGTCGCCCGACATCAGGCGGCGCATCAGCTCCTGGAACTCCTCCTCGGGGCTCCGGTCGTCGGGCCCGCGGTTCTCGTCTGCCATTTCGGCCGCCTTTCAGCCAGGTCTGGGGGAACGAGTCCTACGCTAGTCGCACGCTTCCCCGCATCTGCCGGCCCGGCCTCGCGCCGCTTACGCCGCACGCGAACGACCCGGCAAAGGATTCCCCACCGTGACCCTGTTCGATGAGAACGTCGCCGTCGTGCCGGCGCCCCGCGAGAGGTGGCGTCGTCGCTCCGTCGTCGGTGTGTGGGCGCTCACCGTCGCCTCGCTCGTTCTGCTCACCCTCACTTTCCTTCCGTCGGCTTACGTCATCCAGCAGCCCGGCCCGGTCTTCGACACCTTGGGCACCTCGAAGACCGCCGACGGGCAGGACGTCCCTCTCATCTCCGTCCCGGACGAGGACGACACCCCCACCACCGGTCGCCTCGACCTGCTGACGGTGCAGGTGAGCGGCAATCGCGAGCGCACCCCGTCGTGGCTCGAGCTCGCCGGCGCGTGGTTCGACCGTTCCCGCGCCGTCGTGCCCATCGACCGCATCTTCCCCGCGGGCCAGAGCACCGAGCAGCGCAACACCGAGAACGCCGCCCTGATGACGGACTCGCAGAACGAGGCCAGCGCGGCCGCCCTCCGCGAGCTCGGATACGACGTTCCGGCGGAGATCACCGTGATGACCATCGACGACGACGGAGCATCCGCCGGTCGGCTGCAACAGAACGACGTGATCACTTCGGTCGACGGCACGGCCGTCACGAGCGTCGAAGGGATCCGTTCGAAGGTCCAGGATGCCGCTGGCGGCCCGGTCGCCGTCGGCTTCGAGCGCGATGGCATCCCGGGATCCGCGCAGGTCACCCCCCGCGAGACGACGGCGGACGGTCAGACGCAGTACCTCCTGGGCGTCGGCCTCGGGATCTCGTTCGATCTGCCCGTCGACGTCACCATCCAGCTGAACGACGTGGGCGGCCCGAGCGCGGGAATGATGTTCGCGCTCGGCATCATTGACAAGATGTCGCCGGGCGACCTCACCGGTGGCGTGCATTACGCCGGCACCGGGACGATCGACGCCGACGGCAACGTGGGACCGATCGGTGGCATCCGTCAGAAGCTCTACGGGGCAGTGGATGCCGGCGCGACGATGTTCCTGGCCCCCGAGGCGAACTGCAACGAAGTCGTGGGCCACGTACCCGACGGTCTGCGCGTGTTCTCGACCTCGACGCTGGAGCAGTCCCTGACGGTGCTCGAAACCGTGCGCGACGGGGGCGACCTCGACGCCCTCCCGACGTGTGGTTCGGGATCGTAGCATTCACGGCTTACCCCGAGAAGGCCACGCCTAGGATGAGGGGGTGACCACGACCTCAGCGCCGAACCAGGCCACGCCCCCCAACCGCTCCCGACGGATCGTCTCCATCACCCTGGCGGTGATCGCAGCGCTCGTCGTGGCGTTCTTCGTCTTCGCCAACCTGTATTCCGACTGGCTGTGGTTCGCACAGCTGGGCTTCACGGGCGTGCTCACCACGCAGTGGATCGGTCGCAGCGTGATGTTCGTCGTCGGCTTCCTGGCCATGGCGGTGCCGGTGTGGGGCGTCATCCAACTCGCTTACCGCCTGCGCCCGGTGTACGCGCGCCTGAACTCGCAGCTCGATCGCTACCAGGAGGTCGTGGAGCCGCTCCGCCGCCTCGCCATGTGGGGCATCCCGATCTTCTTCGGCTTCTTCGCCGGCTTCGCCGCATCCGCGCAGTGGGAGACCACCTGGCTGTGGATCAACGGCGTGGCGACCTCCGTCACCGACCCGCAGTTCGGCCTCGACACCGGCTTCTACCTGTTCGCGATGCCGTTCTACGCCGCCGCCCTCGGGTTCGCCTCGGCCGTGGTGCTGGTGTGCCTGCTGCTGACGGGCGTCGTGTCGTACCTGTACGGCTCCGTGCGTGTCGGCCAGCGCGAGCTGCGCATCTCCAAGGCCGCGCGCATCCAGCTCGCCATCCTCGCCGGTCTCTACCTGCTGCTGCAGGGTGCGAGCCTGTGGCTCGACCGCTTCCGCACTCTCGTGGAGCCGTCGGAGCGCATCACGGGCCCCGGCTACGTGGGGGCGAACGCCGTCATCCCCGGTCAGACGATCCTGGCGATCGCCGCCGTCATCGTCGCCCTGGCGTTCTTCGTCACGGCGTTCCTCGGCCGGTGGCGCTACCCCCTCATCGGTACGGCGCTGCTCGTCGTCTCGGCCGTCGTCGTGGGCGCGGCCATTCCGTGGGCGGTCACCACTTTCCAGGTGCGCCCGAACGAGCTCACCCTCGAGAGCCAGTACTACCAGCGCAACCTCGACGGCACGAAGGCCGCCTACGGCATCGACAACGTCGAGAAGGAGAACTTCCAGGCCACGACCGAAGCCGAGGCCGGACAGCTGCGCAACGACGCCGAGTCCACCGCGCAGCTGCGCATCATGGACCCCGCGATCATCGGGCCGACCGTGCGTCAGCTCGAGCAGTACCGCGCGTACTACCAGTTCACGAACCCTCTCGACGTCGACCGCTACACGATCAACGGGCAGACCCAGGACACCGTGGTGTCGCTGCGCGAGCTGAACATCGGCCAGCTCGGCGACGCCGCCTCGTGGCAGAACACCACCCTCGTGTACACCCACGGCTACGGCATGGTGGCGGCCGCCGGTAACGAGCGCACCGCCGACGGCGACCCGGTGTTCCTCGAGCAGGCCATCCCCGGTACGGGCTTCCTCACCGACCTGCAGTACCAGCCGCGCGTCTACTTCGGCGAGCAGTCGCCGACGTACTCGATCGTCGGCGCGCCCGAAGGCACGGATCCGATCGAGCTCGACTACCCGCTGGGCGCGGACGGCGGCACCGAGACCCGCACCACGTTCGACGGCGACGGCGGACCGAGCGTGGGCAACGTCTTCAACCGCCTCATCTACGCGCTGAAGTTCCAGTCCGAGCAGATCCTCTTCTCGGACAGCGTCAACGAGGCATCCCAGATCCTGTACGACCGCGACCCCAAGTCGCGCGTGCAGAAGGCGGCGCCGTACCTCACGCTCGACAGCGACCCCTACCCGACGGTCGTCGACGGTCGCATCAAGTGGGTCATCGACGGGTACACCACGAGTGCGAACTACCCGTACTCGACCGGTGTCTCGCTCTCCCGCGCGATCGCCGACTCGAACAACCCCGCCCCGACCTACGCTCTGGATGACATCAACTACATCCGCAACTCGGTCAAGGCCACCGTCGACGCGTACGACGGCTCGGTCGACCTGTACGCGTGGGACGACGAGGATCCGCTGCTGAAGGCGTGGCAGAACATCTACCCGAGCTCGCTCCAGCCCTGGAGCGCCATGTCGGCCGATCTCATGAGCCACGTCCGGTACCCGACCGATCTCATGAAGGTGCAGCGTTCCATGCTCGGCGTGTACCACGTCGACGACGCGGTGTCGTTCTACCGTCAGGACAACCGCTGGACGACCCCGAACGACCCGCAGGACCCGGCGACCTTCCAGCCGCCGTACTACCTGACGATGAAGATGCCGAGCCAGGACGACCCGTCGTACTCGATGTTCACGAGCTTCATCCCGGCATCCCAGGGTGGACAGGCGCGAAACGTGCTGACGGGCTATCTCGCGGTGGATTCCAACGCCGGAGACGAGGCGGGCTCCAAACGCGACGACTACGGCCGCCTCAGGATGCTGGTGATCGACGCGGCCACCACGGTGCCCGGACCCGGTCAGGTGCAGAACACCTTCGACTCCGATACCGCGGTCTCGTCGCAGATCAACATCCTGCAGCAGGGACAGTCGGAGGTGCTGAACGGCAACCTTCTGACCCTCCCCGTCGGCGGTGGTCTGCTCTACGTGCAGCCGGTGTTCGTGCAGTCGTCCGGTGACACGCAGTTGCCGCAGTTGCGGCGCGTGCTGGTGGCGTTCGGCAACGAGATCGCGTTCGAGAACACGCTGAGCGAGGCCCTCGACACCCTGTTCGGCGGCGATTCCGGTGCCAACACAGGCGACGAGGCCGTCACCCCGGTCGATCAGGGCCAGGGCGGCGACACCGGTGGTACCGGCGGCGGTGCCACCGTCCCGGCCGGCGACTACGCCGCAGCGCTGCAGGAAGCGGGCGACGCGCTCACCGCTCGACAGGCAGCTCTGACCAGCGGAGACCTGGCGGCGTTCGCCACGCAGGACGCTCGCCTCACGGCGGCGGTGCAGCGCCTGCTCGCCCTCGAGGCGGAGGGCCAGGGTGGCGGGTCCACCCCGACCCCGACCCCCGAGGCCACGCCCGCGGGCTGATCACCTCACCACGACGCCGGCGCTCCGCATCCGCGGGGCGCCGGCGTCGTCGTACCCCCGGCGCGCCCTCCTCCCGGCCGAGGACCCGTCGAGTGTCCAGGACACGCCGGTCGCCGCGTTCCTCGACGGCGAGTCTTGGACACTCAAGACAGCGGGGGCGCCCGACGCGGGGGGTCCGGCGACGTGTGGTGCGGCCGCAGCGACCGCTTGCGCCGGACGCAGGAGCGCTATGCGCTGAGGAACCACCACCAGATCAGCAGCATCGTCGTGCCGAAGCCGGCGATCTGGTTGAGCCAGAGGAAGCGGTTCCACCCGGCGGTGGCGCGGTCGCTCTCGGCATCCGTCACGTTGCGATACGGCCAGCAGACGACGAGGTACGGGATCACGAGCACGGCCGCCAACGGCCCCGGCCAGGCGGTGAAGAGCATGGCCACCCCGGCCGACGCGTAGGCGGCCAGGGCGAAGCGCACGGTCCACCGTGCTCCGCGGGCGGTCGCGATCGACGAGATGTCGGCGGCACGGTCGGCCTCGACGTCCTGCACGGCACCGAAGGCGTGCGACGCGACGCCCCACAGCGCGAACGCGACGAACACGAACACCAACTGCGGCGTCCAGACGGCCCCCGCGAGCACGAAGCCGTACACGGCGGGCGAGAAGAAGTGGATGCTGCTGGTCATCGAGTCGAGGAACGGCCGTTCCTTCAGACGCAGCGGGGGAGCGGAGTAGAACACGACGAAGAAGAGACTGAGCGCCAGCACGAGCCACGACAGCGGCGAACCGATGACGACGAGGTACACCACGAACGGCAGGCACGACAGGGCCGAGGCCCAGAGCGTGATCGGGTGCATCCGCTTCGCGAGCACCGCGCCGTGCGTGCCGCCCTTGCGAGGGTTGCGCAGGTCGGACTCGTAGTCGAACACATCGTTCACGCCGTACATGGCGAGGTTGTACGGCACGAGGAAGAAGATGATGCCGACGATCAGCGGCGCGTCGATCTGGCGGGTCGTGAGCAAGTAGGCGGCGGCGAACGGGAAGGCCGTGTTGATCCAGCTCACCGGACGAGACGACACGAACAGCTCGCGGACGATGCGAGCCGGTGTCAGCGCGGGCAGAGTCATGCGGCATCCTTCGGGGACGTGTGGGGGGAGAGCAGCGTGAACACCGCCGGCACGAGGAACGCGGCACACAGCGGGTAGGCGAAGTCCTCGATCGGGGCGAGTCCGAGGCGCAGCCCGCTGAGGTGCTCGGCGGGGTAGGTGAAGAGGTCGACCGCGATCATGAGGTTGTCGAACACCAGGGTGAGTCCGACCAACACGAGGGCGAGAAGACCCGAGGATGCCATGCGCTCGCGGAACCGGGGGCGCTTACGCGTCGCGAGGGTCACCAGCACCGTCACGACCACGAACGGCAGGACGATCAGCGGGTACGTCACGCGCGCCCCCGGATGCCGGCGCGAACCCGCGCGCGTGCCCGTCGTTCGAAGACCGCGAACAACACGAGCGACAGGTAACTCAGGAACAGCAGGAAGAAGACCTCTTCGAGCGGCAGGTGCGGAGCGAGCTCGACCCCCACGAACAGCGGACTCTCGCCCTTCACGAACACCCCCGTCAGGATGCCCACGGCATCCCACACGAGGAAGAACGCCGTCGCGATGAGCACCGTCAGGGTCGTGCGCAGCGGGGCCACGCGCAGCGCCAGCGAGTACTTCACATCGATCGCGATCATGCCCGCCAGGGAGAACAGGATCGCGCCCAGGTAGATCCCGGGCACCTCAGACCGCCGCGCGTGCAGGCTCTGCGAGGGGGCCGGGGGAGGTGTCGCCCGTCATGCGCTTGACGACGAGCTCGGCCGAGATGAGGCACATCGGCAGGCCGATGCCCGGGAGCACCGACGTCCCCGCGTAGTACAGGTTCTTCACCCTGCGCGAGCGGTTCTTGGGCCGGAAGATCGCGCTCTGGGCCAGGGTGTGCGCGAGCCCGAGCGAATTGCCGTGCCAAGCGTGCAGGTCGTTCGCGAAGTCCTCGGGGGCGATGGTGCGGCGCACGACGACGCGGTCGGCGAGATCCGGGATGCCGGTCCACTCGGCGATCTGGGCGATCACTCGGTCCGCGGCCTTCTCGATGCGCTCGTCCCCCGCGCCGGAGACGCCGCCGCGTCCGCTCTCGGGGTCGGCCGGCACGGGGACCAGCACGAAGAGGTTCTCGTGTCCCGCGGGGGCCACGGAGTCATCGGTCGCACTCGGGCGGCAGATGTAGATCGACGCGGGGTCGGGGATCTTCTTGTTCTCCCCGAAGATCGCGTCGAAGTTGGTGTGCCAGTCGTCGGTGAACAGCAGCGTGTGGTGGGTGAGCTGCGGCAGTTCTCCCTCGACACCGAGCAGGAGCAGCAGCGCGCCGGGGCTGGGGACCTTGTCCTTCCACCACTTCTCGGGGTACTGGCGGTCCTTCTTCTCGAGCAGGTCGTTCTCGGTGTGGTGGAGGTCGGCGCCCGAGACCACGGCATCCGCCGAGATGACGCGTCCGTCGGCCAGACGCACGCCGCGGGCGATGCCCGACTCGGTGATGATGGCATCCACCGGGGTCGAGGTCTCGATGCGCACACCGCGCTCGCGCGCGAGCTTCTCGATCGCCGCGATGATCTCCGTCATCCCGCCCTTGGGGTAGAGCACGCCGTCACCCAGGTCGAGGTGGCTCATGAGGTGGTACAGGCTCGGCACCTCGAAGGGGGAGCCGCCGAGGAACACCGCCGGGTAGGCGAGGATCTGCTGCAGGCGCTTGTTCTTGAAGTCGGTGGTGACGCGGCTCCACAGCGTGCGCGTGAGCAACGGGATCAGCGTGGGCAGGCGCTTCACGAGCGCCGGATCGCGCAGGCCTTTGGTCGACGAGTACGGGTCGTAGAGGAACTTCGACGTCGAGAGCTCGTACGCGTCTTTCGCGGAGTCGAGGTAGGCGTCGATGTTGTCGCCGGAGCCGGGCTCGTGCTCCTCGAACAGGGCGCGCACGGCCTCACGTCCCGACACGATGTCGATCGGCTCGCCCTTTCCGGGAGGGCCGTAGACGCGGTACGCCGGGTCGAGGCGCACCAGGTCGAGCTGTTCCGCGGCGCTCGTGCCGAGCAGCTGGAAGAAGTGGTCGAACACCTCGGGCATGAGGTACCAGCTGGGGCCCGTGTCGAAGCGGAACCCGTCGCTCGCCCATGATCCGGCGCGACCACCCAGGTCGTCGCGGGCCTCGAAGAGCTGTACGTCGTGCCCGCGGTCCGCGAGGAGGGCTGCCGTGCCGAGTCCGGCGATTCCGCCTCCGACGACGACGATGCGCTGGGCGCTCATGAGCGGGAACCTTTCGGAGGACGCCCCAGGAGGGCGCGGGCGGCGAGGGTGGCTTTGACACCGTCGGGGACGCGGACGCGGGGAGCGCCGGCGGGTGAGGATCGCAAGCGACGCGACAGCTCCGCGAAGAGATCGTGCGCCGTGGTGACGGCGGCTCGACAGTCGGGCGGGAGGTGCGGGATGACGGATGCCGCGGCGGCGAGGTCGGCGTCGATCCGGTCGAGCACGGCGGTGCGCCGCTCGTCGTCGGCCGCGCCGTCGAGGTAGTCACGGCCGAGGCGGTCGGCGTCGTCGGCGAGGTCGCGCAGGAAGTTGACGTCCTGGAAAGCTGCGCCCAGGCGCCGGGCGCCGTCGACGAGGTCGGCCGCCGGGCGGGCGGGCGCCGACATCCCGGCGTTGAGGAACACCTGCAGGCACATCAGTCCGACGACTTCCGCCGATCCGTAGACGTACGCGTCGTGCGACAGGTCGTCGTGGGCGGCGGTGTCGATGTCGGTGCGCATCGACGCGAAGAACGGGGCGATCAGGTCGGCGCCGATGCCGCACTCGCGGGCCGTGCGCGCGAACGCGTGCACGACCAGGTTGGCGCTGAATCCGCAGGCGATGGCATCCATCACCTCGTTCTCGAGGCCGTCGAGGACGGCGCGCTCGCCCTCGGGGGTGAGACCGGCGTCGTGGGCGGGGCCGTCGACGATCTCGTCGGCGACACGCACCAGGGCGTAGACGTTGCGCACGTGCGGGCGGGGTCGCGCGCCCAGCAGGCGCGTGGCGATGCCGAACGAGGTCGAATAGCGGTTGATCACCGCGGCCGCGGCGTCGTCGGCCGTCTGCGAATAGAGCTCGAGTCCCGTGCGGGCGGTTCTCACGGAACGCGCTCCGCCACGGTGTCGACGAGGTCGAGCAGCATCGCCTTGCACGCCGAGGGCAACGTGGCGCCCTCGACGATCATCGTGGCTTCTTCGAGCGTCTCGTAGACCATGCGCTCGAGGGCCTTTCGAGCCCCGGATGCCGAGAGTGCGGCTTGCGCGGCCCGGATGGCGACGGGACCGGTGTGGGCTTGCGAGAGAGCAAGGCTCACCTCGGGCCAGTTCTCGGTCTCGCGGGCGAGGGAGATGAGGTGCGTCTTCTTCGCCTCGCGGAGGTCGCAGCCCTCGTCCTTGCCGGAGACGGCGGGGGCGCCGAAGGCACCGATGAGGTCGTCGATGAGCTGGTAGGCGAGTCCCAGGCGTTCGCCGAAGCGCTCGAGCGCGTGCAGCGCGGCCTCGCTCGCACCGGCCATCACGGCGCCCGCCTGCAGGGGCGCCGAGAACGAGTAGACGGCGGTCTTGTCGCGCGTGGCCTTGAGCACGGTCATCGCATCGATGTCGCCGGCGGAGACGGCGTTCTCGACGTCGGCGAGCTCGCCTGCGGCCGAGACGATGACCGCATCCTCGACGAGACGCATCAGTTCGGCGCGCATGCCCGCCGGCACATCGGCGAGGGCGACGAGGCGTCCCGCCTCGTGCAGGAGCATGTCACCGGCGAGGATCCCCGCGGCGTTTCCGAGCAGGGCGGCACCGGCTTCGTCGGCGCCTTTCTCCAGGCCCCGTTGGCGGAACTCGCCCCCGATGTTCGGGATGCCACGGCGCTCGAGGTCGTGGTCGATGACGTCGTCGTGCACGACGAACGCCGTGTGCAGAAGCTCGAAGGCTGCGGCGACCTGCCAGAGCGCCGAGAGCGCCACAGCGTCACCGTCGAGGGTGTCGTAGGCGGCGGCGACGAGCAGCGGACGGAAGCGCTTGCCCCCGGTGGCGGCGCGGCGGATGGCGGATGCCAGGGCACGCGCGCCGTCGCCCAGCGGCACGACGCGGTACTCCAGGCGTTCGAGGGCCGTCTCGATCGCGTCTTCGATCTCTTGCCGAGCGGTAGGGGCGGAGGGGACGGCAACGATCATGATGCTCTCCTCACGGCGGGTCGGGCCTGGAACAGGTCGATCTGCTGCGCCTGCATGACGAGCCAGGGGCTGAACGCCCACGGGGTCGCGGCGATCGAGGCGGCGAGGTCGAGGGGGTCCACCCAGCGGTACTCGGCGACCTCGTCGGGGTGGGGCTGCGGCTCCTCGTCGGTGCGGGCCACGTAGACGGGGCAGATCTCGTGCTCGACGATCCCGCTCGCGTCGACGGCGCGGTAGCGGAAATGCGGAAGGGTGAGTTCGAGATCGCGCACGTGGAGCCCGACCTCGAAGCCGGCACGGCGATGGACGGCCGCGATCATGGGTTCGCCGGGGGCGGGGTGCCCGCAGAACGAGTTGGTCCACACGCCCGGCCAGGTCTTCTTGTGCAGCGCGCGCCGGGTGACCAGCACCTGGCCGTCGCCGTTGACCACGTGACACGAGAATGCGAGGTGCAACGGTGTCTCGTTATCGTGCACACTCGCCTTGGGTGCCGTGCCGATCTCGCCTCCGAAGTCGTCCAGAAGGACGACATACTCGGTCTCGCTCATCGTGCCTCCTGTTTGCTAGTTTAGCTAGCGATGTGAGCCTGACTATACCCAGGCGGAAAGGGGGTGTCCACCGTGACCAGCCCCGTGTCGAGCTTTGATATCCGACCCCGCGTGACCCAGTCGCTGCGCGCCATCCAAACACTGAGCGACGCGCTCGACCGCATGCACAGCGGCATGAAGGGCGCCATGGATATGAATGCCAGCGACCTCGCGACGCTGCGCATGCTCACCATCCGCGAGCATCGCGGGCAGATGGTCAGTCCGCACGACGTAGCCGCTCATCTGCGCATCTCGACAGCCTCCACCACCAAGCTCATCGACCGTCTGGTGGCGTCAGGCCATCTCGAGCGTCGCCCGCATCCCTCCGACGGTCGTGCGCGCGTCGTCGTCCTCACCGATAAGTCGCGACGGGAGTTCTTCGAGCACTTCGGCGTTCACCTCGTCGCCATGCGCGAGATCGCCGACCGCTTCGACGACTCACAGCTCGCCGTGGTCTCGCGTTTCATCGACGAACTCACCGAGGCCATCACGACCGACGACTGACCGCGGGGGCCGTGATCCCGTCGAGCGGAGAACCCTGATTCCGCCGTGGTGTCCGGCCCGATGACGGCGCGCCGACTCCGTGAGACCCTGAGCCCGTCGGAGAGTCCGCTCACCCGCGACCCTCGTCCGCGTCATCGCCGCGGCGCCGGCCCCCGCGCCACGCGCACGCCGACGTCGTCGAACTCCTCTCGCGGCCGCCCGCCCCGACGAGCCGTCGCCCGCACGAGCCCCGGAGCGTCCGACCAGCCCCCGCCGCGGAACGTGCGGGCGTCGCCATCGCCCTCGGGATCGTAGGGGTCCATGCACCATTCCCAGACGTTGCCGAGCGTGTCGAACAGACCGTGCAGGTTGGGCAGGCGCGCGCCGACCTCCGACGGGTGACCCACGCCGTCCGCAGCCGTCCACGCCACGTCGCGTACCGGCCCGTAGGCAGCGGAGACCGACCCCGCGCGGCACGCATACTCCCACTCGTCGTCGGTGGGTAGTCGGAAGCCGTCGGCCTCGGCATCCGCGTCGACGACCTCGCCGTCGAAGGAGTACACCGGGTCGAGCCCCTCCCATTCGCTCAGCGCGTTGCAGAGCCGGATGGCACGCAACCAACTCACGTTGACGGCAGGGCGTGTCGGGTGGCGGGACGGGATGCCGAGCAGCTCGGCGAGCTGCTCCTCCGTGACGGGGTAGACGCCGATCTCGAACGCCTCGACGACGATCTCCCGACGCTCAGGAGCGCGCAGGTCTCCCCGCAGCACGCGTCCGGCGGGGATCCTCGCCATTTCTACGTCTGTCAACGTTGCTCACCACTCATCGGCCAGGGGGACTTCGACAGCGGCGTGGGCCGCGCGAAGACTCGACGACCAAGCATGACGCACATCTCCGGGGGTGAGCCGGGGGCCACACCAGCGGTTGCTGGTGGAGAGGTCAGGAGCGGACGAGATCCGCCGTCGCACGCACGCCCGCGAGGTCCGTCGCCGCCGACGCGAAGACGGACGAGAAGACAGCGCCGGTGTCGAGGTCGGCGTGCTCGTGGGCCGCAGAGCAGTACGACCTCTGACCACGCCACACGGCGCGGCTGGGCCGGAGAGTCGCTCCACAGGTCTCGCAGCAGACGAGGGGACGGCCGTACACGAACGTGTTCACGCCGTCTCGCACGCGCTTCAGCACGTTGTTCATGTGGTTCTCCTCATACCCAGCCCGACGCCCCGAAACCTCCGTGGTGGAGCGGGTCTGCACCGACGTTACGGGTCCCTCACATCGGGGAGGAGCGGCTTGGGGATTTCCTCGGGCGATCTTGCGATTCGGTCGCTTTCCTTCAGAGATCCCTGCGCCGACGTCGCTGTCGCGGTCCTCACGGCGGACGGGATCCTGCGACGGTCGAGGTCGGATCCTCTCTGCGCTATGCCAGCTCCACCATCCACAGGTCGCTGTCGCCGGTCACGAACAGGCGTGTCTCGTCGGCGTCGAAAGTGCAGTTGCTCACGACGTGCGGGGTGGGGATGACGCCCAGGCGCCGCCCTGTTTCGTCGACGATGACGACGCCCGCCTCGCTCGAGATCCAGAGCCAGTCGCGGCTGTCGACGACGAAACCGTCGGGGATGCCGGCATCCACCGTCGCGAAGGTGCGCGGGGCGCCGAGGGTCGTGCCGTCCCAGCTGCAGGCGACGACGCGAGGAAGACCCGCGGTGTTGGACTCGGCGACGTAGAGCGTGCGCTCGTCGCGACTGAAGGCCAGACCGTTGGGCTGGTCGAGGTCGATCATGCGCTGCAGCCCCAGGCCCTCCTGCCAGCGGTAGACGCTCTGGTGGGGGAGGGTGGGGTCGGCGGGATACCCCTCGCGCGGATCGGAGATGCCGTACGTGGGGTCGGTGAACCAGATCGCCCCATCGGATGCCACGACCAGGTCGTTCGGCGAGTTGAGGGGCGCGCCCTCGAAGGCGTCGACGAGCAGCTCCGTGCCGTTCGCGTCGGTTCGGCTGATTCCGCGTCGGCCGTGCTCGGCCTGGACGAGGCGGCCCTCGGCATCCATCGTGTTCCCGTTGGCGAAGTCCGACCGGTCGCGGACCGTGACGATGCTGCCGTCTTCGCGCCAGGCGAGAGTGCGACGACCGATCACGTCGCTGAAGACGAGAGAACGCTCCTCCGCCCACCACACGGGGCCCTCGGCCCACGTGGCGTCGGCGTAGAGCGACAACAGGCGCGACGCCGGCGGCAGGACAGCCGCGAGACGTTCGTCCCAGACGCGGGGTGGGGCGATCTCGACCGGCTCGGGGGATCGCGGGTGCTGGAGGATCTGACCGTCGAGGGGGAGGGGCATAAACCCAGTCAATCCGGTTCGCGTCGGAGCGGAGATCGGGTTGACGTGCTCAGCCGAAGGGGTGCGGTGTCGGGGCGCCGGGGGAGGAGGCGAACTGCACGAGCAGCTGCCAGCAGGGCTCATCGCCCACGGTGCCCGAGAGGTGCCCGCGATCGCCGTCGATCTCGTCGGTGTCGACGTCCTGTCCGAAATGGATGTCTCCGGGACCCATCTCGACCCGTGATCCATCCTGCGTTTCGAGGAACCAGCGCCCGCGCAGCGGAACGACCCACTGCGGATGGGGAGACGGATGCCAGTCCCCGACCCAGCCGACGGGGAGCACCGCGAAGAGCACCGCTGCCACGTCGCCCGGGAAGGGCCGCATCCACTGCGGGTCAGCGCCGCCTCCGACGCTCTGCATGCCGAAGCCGCGCAGGATCGACTCGTCGAGGCGGCTCTTCCCGTCGAGCCCGGTCCACATGTGCACGAAGGGCAGCGTCGGAGGGGTGTCGGGGTCGCGGCCGTCGTCGTCGAGAGGTGCGGTGGTGGTCGTGTGCATGCGACGAGTCAATCTGCGAAGCGGCTCACGGACGGAGGGTTGACGGACGGGCTGCCCGAAACACGACGAAGGGCGCCGCCGACTTTCGTCGACGACGCCCTCGAGGACGTGGAAGGCGTCAGGCCTTGCTGCGGCGATTGCGGCGAGCCGTCGCGGCCACGGCGACGGTCGCGCCGGCGAGAACGAGGGCGCCACCGCCGACCCAGAAGCCGAGGAGCGAGTTCGCGTCCATACCCGTCACCGCGAGCGAGTCGCTTCCGCCGGTGCTGCCGCCGGCGTTCGACGTTCCGCCGCCGCTCGTGCCGCCACCGACCGATGCGCCGCCGCCGGACGCGCCGCCGCCGGACGCGAGAGGGCCGGAGGCGGTGAGGCTGTAGGAGCCGACCTGCGGGTCGGGAAGGGTGACGGCGGCCGCGGCGGATCCGGACGCGTCGGCGACCTTCGTGACCGAGGCGGCGGTCACCTGCTGGCCCGCAGTGGCGATGTTGGCGCCGGTCACACCCACGCCCACGAGGGTGAAGGTGACCTGCGCCCCGGCTTCGTATCCGGCGAAGCCGTACGAGCCGTCTTCGGTGACCGTGATGGTCTGCGAACCGGGGGCGGTGGGCACGTACGCCTGGGCGACCACGGGGGCCGCAACGAGCAGTGCGCCGGCGAGGGCGAGTGATGCGCTGGCTTTTGCGAGGGTGAGTTTCATGAATGTCTGCTTTCGAATTCGGGCAACCAGGGATAGGTGGTCCGCGTTCGTGCTATCCCGTGACGACGCAAGGGGAGGACAACAATGATGCGGGAATGTACTGACTGAAAGACCATCCTGAGTATTGCTTAGGCGCTTCATTGACGCAAGCTGAAAGCATTTCCGCGACATTAATTTTCGGGATCGCTTCCGTGGACGGCCCTGAGCGCCCACGGGCGTCACTGCAGGACGGCGCCTGTCGCGCCCGCACAGGCGGCGCGAACGGTGGGGCTCAGGGTCGAATCCGCCGTGGGAGTGAGCAGGGCTTCGGCGTCGGTCGCCGTCGAGACGGCCGTCGCGGTGATCTCGATCTGAGCCGTGGCCTGAGGTGCCACGGTCGCACCGACGGTGAGAACCTCGCGCCCCTCCAGCGTCGATCGCGTGAACTCGGTGCCGGACGACGTGGACGTCGCGACGGGTGCCCATCCCTCGGGGAGGTAGACGTCGGTGACCACGGTGGCGGCACCGGGCGCGGTTCCGTACACGCCGTTGCCCGTCACATAGGCGGGCAGCGAGATCGCCGCGTCCGCCGGAGCGGTGTTCGAGAGAGTGAGGGTCAGCGTCACGTCGCGCGCAGAGGCGGCGGACGAGGTTCGGCAGGATCCCCAGCCGAGCTCCGCCTTCGGCGCGATGTAGTAGCTCATCTTCGAGCCGGTGCCGTCGTTGAGATAGACACCGAACCGGGCCGTTCGTCCATCGGTCGCCGGCAGCTGCCCGGCGAGCGTCGTCCCCTCGATCGTGGCCTGCTCCGTCGGGTCCGCCGCCCACACCAGCACGCGACGCTCCTCGACTCCTCGTGCGAGGGCGGCGATCAATCCCGGTGTGGAGCCTCGCCCTTCCCGCAGGGCCTCGAAGACCGCCCCTGTGGCGCCGGCGAAGAACGCGTCCTGGGCGGCCGGATCGGCGTAACGACGATACGTGTCGTCCAGCAGGAGCCGAACGGCGTTCTCCCGCGTGAGCGACTCGCCGTCGGGCAGCGCAACCGGCCCGGTGGCTTCGAGCAGATACGACAGCACCACCGGGTCCACGGCCATCACCCCGTCGACCTCCCGCCCGGTCTGCTGCCGGTACATCTCCCGCGCCAGCGGACCGTCGGTCGGGAAGCTCGGAATCTGCGTCAGGTTGTGGAAGTACCGGGCGGGTCGCGTCTCGTAGATCTTCTGGACGTCGGAGGGAAGCTCGACCACCGGCCCGGAGATGCCCCGTGACAGCGCCGTCGCGGAATGCGTGTCGACCAGCGACAGGGCGCCGTGATCCGCGCTGAGCTCGATGGCGGTGCCGGAGACGCCGCCGAGGGAGCGCCACTCGGCGTTGTTCTGCACGAGCAGCAGGTAGGTGCGGGGACCGTCCTCGCCCAACATCGAGGGAAGCAGCTCGGTCGCCCGCCGAAGGGCGTCGACGGCACTGGCCGCCGTG
This sequence comes from Microbacterium proteolyticum, assembly GCF_014192415.1. GTDB lineage: Bacteria > Actinomycetota > Actinomycetes > Actinomycetales > Microbacteriaceae > Microbacterium > Microbacterium proteolyticum. The sequence goes on along the minus strand of NZ_JACHXY010000002.1, from coordinate 651,137 downwards.
TCGAAGGTGCCGCGGGCCTGGTCGAGGGCGGTCGCGACCGCACCGACGAGGGGCGTCGGGTCGATCGCGTCGATGTCCGCCGCGGCACCCGTCGCCGCGGCCGCGGCCGACTGCGCGGGAACGGCCAGGGTGGTCAATGCCGTCGTGTCGAGACGGCCGTCGCGCGGACGGAGGTCATCGAGAGAGATGTCCCGCGCGGCTGTCGCGAGCGGCAGGAGGCTGTCGGCGAACACCCGGTCGGACGCGGAGGCGATGGTCGCGAAAGCCGCCAACTGCGGACCGATCCACGGGGTGCCCTCCGCAAGCGCCCAGACCGGATCCGACGTCAGGTCATGGGCCGCGTTCGCCTCCGCGGCCAGCTGTTCGAGCACGGGGGTCGCCTGGTCGGGATCGGAGGTGACGGATGCCGCGGCCGTCGGCGCGAGGGAGCGCATCGCTGAGAGGTGCTGATACGCCAGGGCGCCGCGCACGCCCACCCAGGCCGCGATCGCGACGGTGAGGATGAGCAGTCCCCCGACCACCCAGACCGCGACGCGGCCCGCGCGCTGCAGAGGTGATCTCGGCGCTTGCTCCCTCACGTCGCCCGAGCTGGTTGCGTTCGTTCTCCTCACGCGTGCGCCCGGTCGACGCGCCGACGCCGGTGACGTCACTCGCTCCGCTGCGCTTCGCGTGTCGCTCGGCGGGAGAATCCGCCGGCATCCTCCAGCGCGCGCTCCGGCTCGTCAGGGCGTCCCGCGATCCCGGAGGTCGCGGCCGTTCGACGGGGCCACTTCTTCCGGGCCGGGGTGTCCTTCCGGTAGCCGTTTCCGTACCCGCCGTAGCCGTACCCGTAGGCGGAGTAGTACGAGTCGGGCCCGCGGGTGGGAACCATCGACATGACGAAGCCGGCCAATTTCGCGCCGACCGTGTTGAGGGCCTCGGTGGAGCCGGCGAGTTGGTGCTTCGTGGCCCGACCGGCAGAGACGACCATGATGGCGCCGCTGGTCAATCGCGCCAGAATGGCCGCATCGGTCACCGGGAGCAGAGGGGGAGCGTCGCAGAGGACGACGTCGAAGTCCTCCTCGAGCGCCGAGAGGAACGACCCCATCTTGTGCGACCCGAGCAACTCGCTCGGGTTGGGCGGGATCTTGCCGGAGGGGAGCACGAACAGGCTGCGGCCTCCCCAGGGGAGCATCACGTCGTCGACGGCTGCGCGGCCGATGAGCACATCGGTCAGGCCGACGCCGCCCTCGATCCCCAGGTAGTCCGCCACGGTCGGTTTGCGCAGGTCGGCATCGATGAGCGCGACCCGCTTGCCGGCATCTGCGAGGGCGATGGCGAGGTTGATCGTGGTCGTCGACTTGCCCTCGCTCGCGATCGAGCTCGTGACGACGAAGCTCGAGCGACCGCCCATGTCGAGGAACTGCAGGTTCGTGCGCAGCGCTCGGAACGATTCGGCCCGGGGGCTCAGCGGATCGGCGTGAACGATGAGCGGGCGCTCCCGGGCCTTGACGTCGTAGGCGATGGCTCCGATCGCGGGTGCCTTGGTGATGGTCTCCGCTTCACGAAGGGTTCGTACCTTGTTGTCGAGACTGGTGCGAAGCGCCGCCACACCCAGGCCGAGGACGAGTCCCGCGATCAGGCCGATCGCCAGGTTGAGAGGCGTGTTCGGACTCGACGGTGAGAGGGCAGGCTGCGCCTCGCTCACCCGGCTCAGTCGGACCGGGCTGGAGCCGTCGTTCGACTCGGGCTCGAGCTGGGGGACGACAGACGAGAGGCTCGACGCGATCGCGTTGGCCAGTGACGCCGCGCGCGTGGCGTCGGGGTCGGACACCGTGATGGTGATGAGGGTCGAGTTGAGCGCCGCGGTGGCGCTGACGCGTCCCGCGAGGGCCGCCGGCGTCGTCGAGACGTCCAGTTGCTCGATCACGGGGTCGAGCACGATGGGCGTGCGGACGAGGCCCACGTAGGTGTTGATGCGAGCCTGCGTGAAGCTCGACCCCTGTTGCAGTTCGGCGGCCGTGCCGCCGGCTTGAGTGGAGACGAAGATCGTGCTGGATGACTCGTAGATCGGAGTTCGCGTGAGGGTGAACACCGTTGTCGCGCTCAGCCCGATGAGCGTCAGCGCGACGATGATGATCCAATTCTTGCGAAGGATCCGGATGTAATCGCTGAGCTCCATCATGCCTTTCGACGACGCGTTTTCGGGCCCAGGAAATCACCTGCGCAATAGACACCAGTGTGACATATCGAATGTTACGGATTGACGCATTCTGCGTCGCTTCATCTCCTGCGGAGACCCCGCCTCGTCGGGGGAATCGCGGCGGCGTGGGGACTGACCGCACCACCGTCGACCGCCGGGCCCGGACGAGCGTCGACGCGGCTCCGGTCGGTGGCGCCCGGGGGCGCCCCGACGGCGAGGCGCACGAGTCGCTCCACGACCTCGAGTCCGGGATCGAGCTGAACGGCCGACTCGCGATACGTCGCCACCGACCGACCGTAGGGGTCGACGACGTCGTCGTCTGCCGGGGCGGCCGGGGAGGCGGCGAGACCCCGTCGAGCCCGGAGCCCCGCCACCATGGCGGCGAATCTCGCCCGCTGCGGGTCCGTCTCCTCGTCACCGACGGCAGCGATCGCCGCGAGGGCGTGATCGTCGACGCCGCCGATCGTCCGGACGAGCTCTCGCGCGGTGAACGTCATCCGTAGCCGAGACGGGTCCATCTCGACGACGGCACGACGGTGCTCCCGCGTCATCGCGACGACCAGGTCGACGTTCTGCAGATGCGTCGGCGTGAGAAGCCGGGCCCGGTGCCCGTGCGCGACCGCTGAGGGGACACCGCGCTCCACGGCCAGGTCGATGGCCTCCTCCGTCATGGGGGCACCATCGCGGGCGCGCGTGCCGGAGCTCGCGAAGTGCACCTCCACGTCGTCTGTTCGAGCGCTGAGGGTCAGAGCGGCCAGTGGCGACCGGCAGATATTGCCGGTGCAGACGGTGAGGACGTTCAGCACGCTTCCCCCTCGGATCGGTGAACGGTCGATACCGTGAGGGGGTGACAGATCAGCGTCGTCGTTCGAGTCGGTCCATTCCTCGTCCCTCGTGGAGTGCCGAGACGGGCGCTCTCCCGCCCTCGGAGGGGCCGACCGGTGCGCGGGGTTCGGCGCGCGGCATGACCGACTGGAGGTCGCGGCCTCGAGGCGCCAGAGCGGGCGACGGTCAACTCCTCGGTCTCGCGCTCGTCGCGGCCGTCACCGGAGTCCTCGTGACCAAGGTTCTGCCCTCCACCGGTTCGCCCTGGGCGCCGGTGGCATCCCTCCTGCCCCTGTGGCTCGGACTCGCAGCGCCCGCGGCGCTGTTCCTCGCGCGCGCCCGACCGAAGGGTCTGCTGCGGTGGCGCGTGACGGACCTCGTCTGGGGCCTCGGGCTCGGTCTGGCTCTGCGACTCGTGCAGGGCGTGCTGGAGGGCGCCGACCTGCAGCCCTTCCCGACCGTGCAGAACGTCGGCGGGCCGTTCTCGAGCCGATGGTGGCTCGAGCAGGTTGTCGCTTCGGGCGTCGTCGCGCCGGTGGCGGAGGAGTTCTTCTTCCGGGCGGTCATCCTCGTGACGATCTACCGGTTGCTGCGGCGAAACGTCGGCGCGGTAGCCGCGGGGGCGGCCGCGCTCCTGTGCTCGGCGGGTGCCTTCGTCCTGCTCCATGAGGCGTTCGCGCTCCTTTCCGTCGTGGCGGCGATTCAACTGTTCCTCCTGGGGGCGGTGTGCGCGGCGCTCGTGCTCCTGACCGGGCGGATCTGGGGCGCCGTGCTCGTCCACGTGGTGTACAACGCGACGTTCATCGGCCTGTCCATGATCGGTACCTACGCGGGCTGATCTCGCCGGCGGGAGCGCCCCCGTGAACGTGTCGGGGTCGTACGCTGCACCCACTGTTGGAGCTCGCGCACCCATCGTTCGGTCCCGTGCCCCCTGCTGAAGCTGAGAGACGCGGCGGACTCGCGGGCGAGGAGCTCCCGGTCGTCGGCATAGGCGACGATCGCCGCGACCCACCGATCGAGATCGTCCGGCGGCAGCACACGACCCCGCGACTCTCCCAGACGCCAGCGGATGTCTCCGGCGCGATCCGTGCTGATGACGGGGACGCCGCTCGCCAGCGCCTCATCGACCACGAGGCCGTAGGGATCGCCGAGCGTCGGGAAGAGCATGACGTCGCTGCGCGCGTACACCTCGGCGATGTCCGAGGCCTGCACGAACGGAGAGACCGAGACACGACCGGGGTGACCCTGCGCCCAGCTCTCCACCTCGTCGTACAGGCGTCCGTCGCCGACGATCTCGATCCGCACGTCGCGCCGAGCGCGGAGGACCTGCTCGAGGACCTCGAGCAGGAAGGGAATGCCTTTCTCGGGGACCAGCCGTCCGATGTACAGCAGTCGGAGGTCATCGCCGGTGACGCGGTTCCGCGCCGCGAGGCCGAACGCCCGCCACTCCACGGCGTGGTGCAGCCGGTGCGACCTGTGGGCGCCGTAGCGCTTGACGTACGAGTCGGAGTCCGGCCCGGGGGTCAGCGTCGAGGAGGCGGAACCGAAGAAGAGCTTCTTCAGCAGTTCCTTCCGCCAGTTGCGCTCCACCCACGAATCCCAGGTCATCAGCGCGTACAGAGCGAGATGGCCGCCCGCGAGGCGGTGAAGCCACGCCGGCCAGAGCGCGGGCATGTGGTGGAAGGTGAACACCCGAGTCGGTCGGAGGGCCCGCCAGAGCGAGACCAGTTCGGCGAGACGTCGCGGCGACCGCGGACCCGTCGCGAGGAAGGTGTGGGGGAAGTTCATGCTCTCCCGGGTGACGGTCCAACTGCGCGACGGGTCGAGGTACGAGCTGAACACGCAGTGGAAGCGCACCGTTCCCGATTCGGCGAGGGCGTTGAACCGGTCACGCCAGTACGGGTTGATGGCCGGAAGGAAGAACACGACGTCGTTCACGCCCCGATCCCCTCGTACGCGTTCGCGATCGATGAGCGCGTCCGGTCGGCGATCTGCGTCCACCGCGCCTCGGCCGCGGCGATCTCGCCGACCTGTGCCGCGACCTGGTCCACGTCGAGCTCATCGACCCGGTGCACGTACCGGTCGAGACCCAACCTGCGGAGGACCCCGCGCGACTTCTCCTGGTACTGGAGGCTGATCGCCGGTGTCCCGACGCTGATCGCCATGATGCATGCGTGCAGGCGCGTACCGACGACCACCCGCGACCGCGCGTACTCCCGATAAAGGTGCGCGACGTCGGTCACCTGGTCGACATCGTGGGGGAACGACAGGCGCTCGCTGATCATCTTCGCCACGACGAGGTCGTCCTGTTCGTGTTCGGGAAGGGATGAGTGCCCTCCGAGGACCACCCGCAGGCCGAGGCCGTGCACCCGCGTCGCGATCTCCGCGACGCGGCGCACGTACTCCTCGAACGCCACCTGGTTGACCGACGTCGACCAGCGCCAGTCCATCGCGACGATGCGGCACACGTCGCCCACGGCATCCGTCGTCGCCGGCGCGGAGTAGAAGAACGCGACGTCGTCGATCTCGCGCGCGGTGATCTGAACCGGAACGGTGCTCGCTGCGAGCGACAGTCTCTCGCGCACGACCGCCGTCGTGTGACGGAGGCTCCACCGGATGAGCCCCCGGTCGAGTCGACGGGTGACCGGACCGATGCTCTGCGGCATCATCAGCGTCGATCCCGTGAGCGCGTGCCCGAGACGGATGGAGACCAGACTCTGATAGAGGCTCAGATTGAGCCTGCGCTTGGACGAATACATGTAGCCGCCGCCGGCGACGACCACGGTGTCCGTGCCCTCCAGAATGCGAGAGGTCCGCGGAAGCAGCGCACGGGCGATCGTTCGTGCGACGCCCCGTGAGAGCGACGAACCGGCTATGACCACGAGGCTGGCGGCGAGGCCGTACAGCACCCGCATCGCGCGACCGAGCCGCGCCCCTTCCGCCGGGAACGGGACGATCTCGGGAACCACCCGCAGGCCGAACCGAGAGTACTCCGAGCTGTCGTCGTACCTCGATGACAGGGTGACGGATGCCGCGCCCTGGCTCTCCAGCAACTGCTTGGTCGCGAGCATGATCGCCGCGTCACCGGCGTTGCGGAACGAGTACGAGTTGATGATGAGGCAATGCCCCCGGGTCGTGGTCATGCTCGCGAGACTCCCAAGAGGTGTGGTTCGGCGGGACGTGGCGTGGGCGTCCGTGATGCCACGGCCGCCTGCGCGATGAGACAGAAAGCGAAGATCGAGAAGCCGCGGTTCTCGAGGGGGAACCCGTTGAGGGTCAGGACGGCGGTCATCGCCAGGGCGATGACGAGCGAAGCGCGGATCTCGCGATCCGTGCGCGTGAGGCGCAACGCCGATCCGAAGACGCTGATGAGCGCGATGGCCAAGAGGAGGGTCCCCACGAGCCCGACCTTCACCATCACGATCAGGGGGGAGTCCAGGGTGAAGATCGAACCGGTCACGACCCCGGTGGTGACCGACTGGAACGGCTGGCCCCACCCGCGACCCCACACCGGGTCCGCGAGCCAGAGCTGGTGGGCCCATTCCTGCGCCCGCACGCGTTCCACGGCGGAACCGTCGTTCGAGAATGCGGCCCAGCCGTTCTCGGCGACGCGTGAGAACCACTGCACCCGGTCGGCGGCGATCCCGCCGGCGAGACCAGCCGAAAGGGCGAGGACCGCCGATGCCGACGCGACGGCGGTGGCGAGGAGGATGCCGACTCGCAGCGCCCGTCCGGGGGACAGGAGCGCCGCACAGGCGGCCACGAAGAACCCGACGGCGAGGTAGACCCAGATCGTCCGTCCCCCGGAGAGGATCAGCACGCCCGACAATGCGATGCTGCCGAGCAGAGCGAGCATGCGGATTCGCGTCGAGGCGCAGAAGATGCCGAGCCCGAGCGCGATGGCCGGGATGGGCACGAAGCTGGAGGCGAGTCCGAACGATTCGATGTCCACGCCCTCGGCACCCCGCCGCTGCAGCCACGTCACGGTGAAGGCCAGCGCGCCGAAAGCTCCGACCGACCACAGGAGGGCGAACACCTGCCGACGGGATGCCGTGAGACCGAACTCGAGACCGATCAGCACGGCCGCGGGGAAGAAGATGTACGTCAGCGCATCGCGCAACCAGTCCTGGGGATCGGTCGACGGCGTCCAGACGAGGGAGACGAAGCTGACGGCGAGCACCGTCACACACAGCGCGACACCGAGACCCATGCCCCACGGGAGGCGCCCGCCGCGGCGGATCAGGCGCACGCCGCTGACGGCGGAGAGGACGATGGTGAGGGCCAGGAACGACAGCTTCACGGCGACGGGAATACCGGCGTTCTGCACCACGACGACGTATCCGGCCGCGAACACCACGCCACGGACGAGGGGGCCGTTGCCCGTCATGGACGACTCCTTCGTGCACGGGCCGTGAGGAGCGTGCCCCCGACCGAGATGATCAGTGCGCACACCAGGACGACGATCGAAGCGGGCTGAGCGAAAAAGGCGGACCCTCCGATGAGAAGGCTCATCACGAGCGCGGGTAGCAGCGTCGCCATCACCGGGAGTGGACGAGCCGAGCTCAGCAGCCACGCGGCCCTTACGAGGCCGAAGAGCACTTTCCACATCGCCACCGCGCTGACGAGGAGCATCAGGTCACCCGTGAAAGAGACCAGCGCGGCAGCCGCCGTGCCCGCTGTGTCGACCGCGTTGAACGCTGTGCCCTGCCACCACCTGTTGTTCGCCTGTTGCAGACCGTCGAGGATCGGGCTCATCATCCTGACGGCCAGGCTCGCCAACAGGATGACGACAGCGGGCGCGGCGGCGGTCCACTCCGCTCCGAGGACCGAGCCGATCAGGGGGGCGAAGAGAGAGACGAGGGCGGCGAGTCCGGAGACGGCGAAGACGAACAGCCGGCACAGTTCCATGCTGAGCGGGACGCGACGATCGAAGGTCTCGTTCGAGAGAGAACTCAGCGCGACGCGCGCGAGGGGAACGGACACCAGGCCGCTGAGTCCGAGGCTCACCTGGTAAGCGAGGAAGTAGAGGCCGAGCACTTCGGCGCTCGCGCCGAACTGGGCGACGATGAAGCCCACCTGGATCGGAAGGGTGACGAAGAGGGAGTTCACGCCCCATGTGAATCGGGTGCGCGGCGAGACGGTCCGAACGCTCTCGACCTCCGCGTGCGTCAAGGACGGCACCCGCCGCAGGATCACGATGTCCATCAGGAGGTAGAACACGACCGTCGACACGGCGAAGGCGAGGGGTGAGGCGAAGGCGGCGGCGATGACGACGCCGACGATGATCTTCGCCACCGCCGCGAAGATCTGAGCGGTCACCACGCGTGCGTACGCCTTGTACTTCACCCCGGTGGAGTACATCAGCTCGGCGTCCCCGATGAGGGGGATGCTGACGGCCGATATCGCGGCGAGCGCGGCGACCATCACGTTTCCGTCGAGCCAGTACAGCACCGCGATGAGCGCGCCGCTGCCCGCGAGCACCGTGTTGACGCGGAGGATCGCCCGCCGCGCCTGGGAGAACGTCCCGCCTTGACCGCTGAGGTAGCCGTTCACCTCGCCGAAGTTCGCCAAGCCGGTCAGCACGGAGATGACCGAGGTCGCGGCGGCCCAGTACCCGAAGTCGGTGGGGGTGAGCCATACCGCCAGCAGGAGCTGCCCGACGGCGGCCATCGCGCGGGCCACCGCCGTGCCGATGGACAGCCGCAGGACACCTCTCAGCAAGTCAGCTCCCCGCCGCGCTCACGAGACGCACGTGTGCGACCCCGCTGAGCGATCGCCGGTAGACGCCGCCGAGCTTGAAGTACCCCGCCTCGACCATCGTGACGTCGGCTCCCATGATGGCCGCGGGGAGAGCCACGTGCAGGCGGTCGGTGATGACCGACTCTGCGCGGAGGATCGTCGTGCGGTACTCCTCGAAGGTCGCGAATTGCCGCGCGCTGATGTCGATGCAGACAGCACCGTCGAGCGTGGATCCGGCCCGCGACACCAGACGTTCGGCGGCGCCACGATTGCGCGCACGTCGAGCGAACCGAGAGACCCCCGTGTACAGCGGGCCGTACGGGACTCGCGCCGCCAGGGTATGGAGGATCGAAGACGCGGATGCCGCCCGCTCGCCGGACGAGGACGCCCGCATCGAGGACGCCTCCCGATCGATCCGTGCGGCGACGAGGCGCTTCAGGGGCCGACGCGTGGTCGTGCCGAGGATGGCGGGGACGAAGGCGTGGCCCGAGGCCACGACGTCGTGGTCGAGGACCACCTCGACGCCCGCGTTCTGCAGCGACGCGCTCCACTGCTGTTCGAGGTGAGCACGGGAGTCGTCCTCCCGCAGGAACAGCAGCGTCGCCGCCTCTCGCCCCGCGAAGATGAACGCGGGGTCGCGATCGGGGAAGAAGACCGAGGACGGGAAGATGACGAGTGGGACCTTCTCGTACCCCTTCAACCGCTCGGCGAGATACCTCGGGAAGGCGTATACCTCGAGGAGGGCGCCCGAGGGCGGAACGATCACCACCTCGGGGTCGGTGTCGACGACCTGGATGCCGAGTTGCTCGAGGATGCGGTAGAACACGGCGTGCATGAGGTCGTCGCCGTTGTTGCCGAGGGCTCGACCGGTTGCGTCGGCGGTGGAGATCACGACGGCGCGAGCGCCCTCCCACTCCTTCAAGCGGGATGTCAGTGCGTCCAACGTGGGAAAGGACGTGCGGTCCTGGGTGGGCGGTGTCGTGGTCATCGGGCTGTTCTCTCGATCTGGCGGACGTAGTGGTCGGCGACAACCCGGGGGTCGAGTTGTTCCGAGGCGAAGGAGTGTGCGTTGCGGGCCGCGGTGTTCCAGGAGTCCGCGTCCAGGATGCCGAGAACGGCCTCCGCGATCTCCTCCCCGTCCGGCCGGACGATGCGGCCGGCACCCGCGCGTCGGACGTACTCGGCCATGGACCCGACATCGGTGACGATGACGGGCTTGCCCATGGCGAAGGCTTCCATCAGCGAACCGGGCAGTCCCTCCTGGGTCGAGGGGAGGACGAAGATGTCGAAGAGGTCGAATGTGGGAAGGATGTCGCTCTGGAAGCCGTGAAAGTGAACGTCTCTTTCCAGAGCCAGGTCGGCCGACAGACCCCGGAGTCGGGTCTCCATCGACGGCGACGCGAACGGGCCGAAGAAATGCACCACGCAGGGCGTGCCCTTCCCGCGAAGAGCCGCCGCCGCCTCGAGGAGGAGATGGGGGTTCTTCAGCGGGCCGAGTTTGCCGATGAATCCCAATCGCACCGGATGGTGCGGGGGACGCACGTCGGGGTCGTCGGTGATCATGCGCGGGTCGACGGGGTTCGACAGGCGTGAGATGCGGTGCGCGTCCAGCCCCGCGTGCGCGAGTTCATCCGCGATGCCGTCGGACAACGCGAACCCCGCGCGCGCGTGCGCACCGATGCGACGGACGATCCATCGTTTGAGAACGGAGTGCTGCATTCCTCCGAGATCGCCGTCCTCCAGGACGGGGAGTATCACGACGCTCCCGCGACGCGCGAAGAGCGCGGGCAGGAGGTTCGTGAGGTACGCGCCCTGCAGATGCACGACGTCCACCGATCGACGACGCCGCACGACGCAGAACGCGGCGTTCAGCATCCATCGGAGCTGATCGATGCGACCGAACCCCCGCGATCGCAGAGCAGGAATGACCTCGTCCGCCCACGTGGGCGCGGTGTCGACGCCCCGGTCGCGGTAGACGAGGACGACCCGCGTGCCGGGGCGCTGCATCACGACCTCCGACCACATCCGGTTCATGAGGGTCAGGGGACCGCTATAACCCCCGGACGCCCCCCACGGTGAGAGCAGCAGAATGCGAGATGTCCCCCCGGTCACGCGATGGTCTCGCCTTCGAGTGGCGACGACCGGGACGAACGCCCCTCGATCTCCGCGGGGGTCACGCGACGAGCCCCGTCGCGGCGCGATACTCCGAGACGAGTTCACGAGCGACATCCTGCACATCGAGCTCGGACCGGATGTACGCCAGCCCGCCGCCTCGCAACGCCTCGGCCGTCTCGCGGTTCTGGTGCGCACGATAGGTCGCCTCGGCGAGCTCGTCGGGGCTTCCGTCGGTGATCAAGGCGGCGCCGTGGCGTTCGCAGTCCGCCGCGATCCCGAGTGACGACGTCGTGACGACGGGCGTCCCCGCCGAGAACGATTCGAGGATCGACATCGGGAAGACCTCGTCCACGGCCGGAAGGACGTACACACGGGCGTCCGACATGGCGGCGAAGGTCTGCGTGGGCGGGAGCGCACCGATCCAGCGGATGCGATCTCCCAGTCCTGCCTCCGCGATGGCTCGGGTCACCGTCTCGGCCTCGCCCTCGTCGGGTCCGACGAGAACGAAGGAGGTGTGGGGGAGACGCGCGGCGAGGAGCTGCGCCATCTGAACGAAGGCGACGGGACGCTTGCGCTTGTGGAGTCGAGCGAGGAAGAGCACGGTGTCGGTGCGTTCGTCCAGCGACGTCACGTCGCGCGATTCGATGCCGTTGCGGATGGAGGTCAGTCGCTGCGGCTCGGATATCCCGGCGAGGTCCTTCTCTTCGGCGGCCGTGAGCAGGAGCCAGCTGCGCGAGCCCGCAAGAGCACGGCGCGTGGCGAGCCGGTCGAGGACCGCGGCGAGCATCTTGTCGGATCTGTCGATCATGCCGTGTGACTGGGTGACGTACGGGACGCCCAGGCGTCCGAAGAGCAGGGCTGCGGGGAGCGTCGCCAGATCCCGGGCCAGGTGAATGTGCGCGACGTCGAACTCGTGAGCCTGCGACCTCAGCGCCGCCCGCAGACCGCGGGGCCAGAGCGTGGCGAAGCCGCCGAACGGGGCGAGCCTTCGGACGGGGAAGGTCCGCAGGCGATAACCGTCTTGTTGGATGTCCGTCTCTTCCCCGGCTGGTGTGCCGGCGAACACGGTCACGTCGTGGCCGAGCCCGACGAGGGCCTTCGCCTGTCCGAGGGCGACGCGGGTCGGGCCGCCGAATGCGCCGTCGGCGGAGGTGAATGTGACGACGTGGGCGATCTTCACGGGCGGCGACCGCCCTCGAGGACGCGATCCGCTACGTAGGCCAGGGGATTTCCGCCCCAGATCTCATCGGCCGGCACGGCGCGGCCGTCGACGACGCTGAGGGGGGTGATCACGCAGTTGCGGCCGATCCGCGCCCCGCCGAGGACCACGCACCGCGAGGTCACCCACGCGCCGTCCTCGATGTGCACCGGCCGGGTGATGAGGGCCATGTCGCGACGGTGGGCGTGACTGCCGGCGGTGACGAACGTCTCCTGCGAGATCACGACGTCGTGCCCGACGTGGACGTCGTCCTGGTTGTGGAACCAGACCCCTTCGCCGATCCAGGAGCGATCGCCGACGTGCAGCTTCCACGGGAACTTCACTCGGGTGCGAGGGCGAAAAATGACGCCTTCGCCAATGCGCGCGCCGAAAGCGCGCAAGACAGAAATGCGGAGGGCCGAGCTGATCTGCCAGGAATTAGTGACGAAAAGCAGCTCGCAGATGGCCCAAAGATACACCTTCCAGGTCGGCTGGTCCCAGGCAGCACGTTCCCCGGGGGCTTTCGAAAGATCGATCACCGGGCTGCTGTTCATGCCGCCCCTTTCTTGGTCGGTGCGTTCCATTTGCCTAGCCGTATGATGGGCCATTGTGGGCCAATCTTCGCAAACTCTCGTCTTCGGATTGAACTACCCCCCGGAGACTACGGGAATCTCCCCGTACACCGGTGCAATGGCTGCCGGGCTCGCACGGCGCGGGCGCCAGGTTCGTGCCGTCGTCGCGCACCCTCATTATCCGGAGTGGAAGATCGCGCCGGGTTACGGGCAGTGGTCGAGGCGCGAAAGAATGGACGGCGTCGTCGTCGACCGTCTCCTTCATTTCGTTCCTCGGCGCCCCACCCTGGTGCCCCGCGCGCTCGCCGAGGTGACCTTCGGACTGCGCCAGGCGTTCGTCCGCTGGGGTCAGCCGTCGGCCATCGTCGCGGCGTCTCCGGCCCTTCTGTCGTCGGCCATCGTCCGCCTCCGCGCACTTGCGACCCACCGTGAGACGCCGTTCGTGGTGTGGGTCCAGGACCTGTACGGCCTGGGCGTCGTCGAGACGGGACAGGGCGGAGGAATCGCCGCACGCGCCCTTCGCGCCCTGGAGGCCTGGCTGCTGCGCTCGGCGTCGACCGTCGTGGTTATCCACGACCGCTTCGCCGACCGTGTCCATCATGATTTCGCGATCCCGCGTGAGCGCATCGTGGTCGTCCGCAACTGGACCCATCTCCCGCCGATGCCGCCCGTCGACGTGGCTGCCGTCCGTCGCGCGCACGGGTGGTCCGACGACGACGTCGTCGTCGTCCACACCGGCAACATGGGGGTCAAGCAGGGACTCCAGCACGTCGTCGATGCCGGTCGATTGGCCCACGAACGCGGCGAGCGGGTACGTTTCGTTCTGGTCGGCAATGGTGCCCAGCGAGATGAACTGCAGCAGCGCATCGATGAGCATCCGACGACGACGCAGATCCTGCCGCCGTTGGACGACAAGGCGTTCGCCGAGACGCTGCAATCGGCCGACATCCTGCTCGTCAATGAGCTCCCGGGGGTGGCAGAAATGGCCGTTCCCAGCAAACTTACGTCGTATTTCGCGTCCGGTCGGCCGGTGCTCGCCGCCACCGATGCAACGGGCATCACCGCTCAGGAAGTGACCGCCGCAGGGGCGGGTGTGGTCGTCGCGGCCGGTAGCGCGGAAGCGATTCTCGACGGCGCGATCCTCCTCGCAGCCGACCGTGACGAATGCCGTCGGTTCGGTGCGAGCGGAAAACGTTACAAAGAGACGGTTTTAGAGGAAACAAACGCGATCGATCGATTCTGTAGTCTTCTCGACAATCTGACCTCCCCCGTAGGCGCTGAGCGCGTTCATTGATCTGACCCCCCCAACGAGATCGGTACAAGTACTTTGACGAAGCGTGCATTCATCACCGGCATCACTGGCCAGGACGGTTCCTACCTCGCGGAACTCCTGCTGTCGAAGGGCTACGAGGTGCACGGGCTCATCCGCCGCGCGTCGACCTTCAACACCCACCGCATCGACCACCTGTACGTCGACCCGCACGATCCGCACGCCAAGCTGTTCCTGCACTACGGTGACCTGTCCGACGGTGCGCGCATGGTCACGCTGCTGAGCCAGATCGACCCCGACGAGGTGTACAACCTCGCCGCCCAATCGCACGTGCGCGTCTCGTTCGACGAACCGGAGCACACGGCAGACACGACGGGCACGGGAACCATCCGCCTGTTGGAGGCGGTGCGACTCGCCGGCATCCAGACGAAGTTCTACCAGGCATCCACCTCGGAGCTCTATGGGGCGACGCCGCCCCCGCAGAACGAGGAGACCCCGTTCTACCCGCGTTCCCCGTACGCCGCAGCGAAGCTGTACAGCTACTGGATCACGAAGAACTACCGCGAGGCGTACGACATGTTCGCCGTCAACGGCATCCTGTTCAACCACGAGTCGCCCCGTCGCGGGGAGACGTTCGTGACACGCAAGATCACGCGAGCGGTCGCCCGCATCAAGGCGGGGGAGGAGAATCACCTCTACCTCGGCAACCTCGACTCGATCCGCGATTGGGGCTACGCCGCCGAGTACGTCGAGGGCATGTGGCGGATGCTGCAGGCGGATACCCCCGAGGACTTCGTTCTCGCCACGGGCGTCGGCTTCACCATCAAGGACTTCCTCGAGGTGGCATTCGGCCATGTCGGGCTCGACTGGGCGGAATACGTGCGTTTCGACGAGCGCTATCTGCGTCCGACCGAGGTCGACGCCCTCATCGGCGACCCGAGTAAAGCGGCCGACAAGCTCGGCTGGGTGCCGGCGGTCCACGGTGACGAACTGGCCCGGCTCATGGTCGATGCCGACACCATCGCGCTCGAGCAGGGGGCGAAATGGATCGATACGGTCTCGCTGCCCAGCTGGAGCAACCGTGAACTGGTGGGAGCTCGCGCGTGACGACAGCCGTCGACGGGGTGACGTACACGCCGGGCGAGCTCGATCGGGATGCGACGTTCTACGTCGCCGGTCACCGCGGTCTTGTGGGGTCGGCGATCGTGCGCCGACTCCGCGCCGGGGGATTCGCGAACGTTGTGGGCAAGACGTCGGCCGAACTCGACCTGAAGGATCGCGACGCGGTCTTCGCCTACATGGCCGAGACCAAGCCCCGCTACGTCGTCCTCGCGGCGGCGAAGGTGGGGGGGATTCTGGCGAACTCGACGTTCCCCGTCGATTTCCTCAGTGACAACGTCCGCATTCAGGTCAACGTTCTCGATGCCGCTCTGGCGAACGACGTCGAGCGGGTCCTCTTCCTCGGCTCATCGTGCATCTATCCCAAATTCGCTGATCAACCCATCCGCGAAGAATCCCTGCTGACCGGCCACCTCGAGCCGACGAACGACGCCTATGCGATCGCGAAGATCGCCGGCATCCTGCACACTCAGGCGGTGCGACGGCAATACGGATTGCCGTGGATCAGCGCGATGCCGACGAATCTTTACGGCCCGAACGACAACTTCTCACCGCAGGGTTCCCACGTGCTCCCGGCCTTGATCCGTCGATACGACGAGGCCGCGGTGTCGGGAGCGGACACCGTGACGAACTGGGGGACGGGTACCCCCCGCCGCGAGTTCCTGCACGCGGATGACATGGCCGATGCGTGTCTGCACCTGTTGGAGAACTACGACGGGCCCGGCCAGGTCAACGTCGGCACGGGCTCGGACGTCACGATCAGCGAGATCGCCGCGACCATCGCTCGGGTGACGGGCTTCACGGGGGAGACCCGCTGGGACACGTCCAAGCCCGACGGCACGCCCCAGAAGCTGCTCGACGTCTCCACCCTCCGTAATGCAGGCTGGACGGCCGGTATCTCGTTGGAAGAAGGAATGGAGCGGACGGTCGCCTGGTATCGCGACAACGTCAGCGCCCTTCGCGTCTGATGTTCCGGCACGTGGTGCTGTTCCGCGTCCGCGACGATGTGGGGGCGGCGAGCATCGCCGCAGCGGTGACGACACTGCACGATCTCGGCAGGCACGTCGGCGTGGTCTCGTGGGCCGTGGAGCGGTCTCTCGACGAGCGCAAGGGCGTGATCATCGCGCAGGACGGTACCTTCGCCGACGCCGAGGCGTTCCGTGAGTGGCGTTCATCGGACGCCCATCGCGAGGCGGCCGATCAGATGGCGCGGATCTCGGACTGGTGGGTCGCCGACTGGGAGCAGCCGGCGACCTGAATCACGGCTGGTCCGCGTGTTCGTGAGCCGCCGAGCAATACGGTCGGTGGCTGCGCCACACGGCGTTCTGCGGGCGAACGGCGTCACCGCACGTCTCGCACGAGACCTCCGTCGCGCCGAACATGAACTTACTCATCGAAATCCTCGCCTGCGTGAGTGGTGCAAACATTGCTCAACTCTTTCCCCCGCCCCCTTCACCGACTCGTACTGCGAAAGCACAAAGCGAATCGGCCTCGCTGATCATACGTGTCCCCCGAATGGGGGACAAGTTCGCGTATTTCCGGCCGAAGGGGATTGACGCGAGGTGCGGAGAGAATCGCGTCATATTTCACGCGACACCCGTCAAGGGTTGCGTTTCCAATGCGAAGTAGTCATACGATCTACGCAGTCGACGTCGTAGTCCGGCGCGGCCCTGTCGCACCCCCTGGACAGGTTTCTCAGAGCAACTCGAAGGCGAGGAGCAATGCAGCACCCTTACGCGCATCATGCTGCGCACCGACCGGCGTGGGCGACTCCGCTCGCCACGGTCGTCTTGTGGACCGCGGTCATCGCATTCGCGGTGGCGGGTCTGGCCATGATCCCCCTGCACGGCGACACAGGGGTTCTCCTCCTGGTCGCCGCTCTCATCGTGGCTGCCCCCGCAGCCGCGGCAAGCCGCTATCGCAGTTACCACTGACGACGGCTTCGTCCGGTTCCGCGCACGCATCCCCGCGCGGAACCGGACGACAGAAGGCGAAAAGGCAGAAGGCCCCGGATCTTTCGATCCGGGGCCTTCTTCTTGTTGCGGGGACAGGATTTGAACCTGCGACCTCTGGGTTATGAGCCCAGCGAGCTACCGAGCTGCTCCACCCCGCGGCACAAGAGAAAACATTACGCCGAGATGAACGGCATGGCAAATCCGGGCACACCGCCCGGGAGTGTCGCAAAAGAATGGCCCGGTGAGGGTCGGTTTCGAAAAATCTCGACGACGACCGCCCGAGAGCGCCGTGCAACATGCCGACCGCAACGAGGACGACATCGACGTGGCCCGCGGGTGCGGCAGACGGGTACGCAGAGTCTCACGGGTTCGCGTTCCACGCCGCGTTCGTGGAGTCGTGTTCGGGGTGGTGATCCTCCTACTGTGGATGGTGGCGCCGGTGGTCATCCGACGCCGGCGAGAGAGGACGCGAGATGAATCAGGACACCGTCGGCGTCGCCGTGGCGCAGTTCGCGCCCGGGGCCTCGCGCACCGCCAATCTCGACCACATCACCGCTGCCGCCCGCACGGGAGCCGCGCGTGGAGCGCGAGTGGTGGTGTTCCCCGAATACTCCAGCTATTTCGTCGACCCTTTCGACGACACCCTCGCCGCGAACGCCGAGGACCTCGACGGGCCGTTCGTCGTCGCCCTCACCGCGCTGGCCGGCGAGCTCGACACGGTGATCGTCGCGGGTCTGCTCGAAAAAGCCGACGACGGTCGACGCGTGCGCAACGCGGTCGTCGCCGTGGGCGCAGACGGCGTCCGAGCGGTCTACCGCAAGTTGCACCTGTACGACGCCTTCGGTCAGCGGGAGTCCGACTGGGTGGAACCGGGCGAGATCGCCCCTCCCGAGACGTTCGACGTCGCGGGCCTGCGCTTCGGGCTGATGACCTGCTACGACCTGCGCTTCCCCGAGGTCGCGCGCACACTCGCCGACGCGGGGGTCGATGTGGCGCTCGTGCCGGCAGAGTGGGTGCGGGGGCCCCTCAAGGAGCATCACTGGCGCGCGTTGGTGCAGGCGCGCGCGATCGAGAACACCTTCTTCGTCGCCGCGGCCGACCATCCACCGCCCCTCGGGGTGGGGCACTCGATGATCGTCGACCCTCAGGGGGTGACCGTCGCGCAGGTGGGCACAGCGACGGATCTGGCCGTCGCGCACCTCGATCCGGATGCCATCGCGCGGGTTCGCCGGGTCAACCCGGCGCTCCAGCTCCGGCGTTTCCGCGTGACCCCTCGCTGAGACCCGCCACGTCGTGCCTGAGGGCGCGGAAGCGCGTCGGGCGCGGCCAAGCCGTGTCGAGGCGGACTCAGCCGCGTGTCGCGGCGCGCGGGGCTCTCAGTCCTGAGCGGGAAGCTGCACGTGGGGGCCTCGTCGCGTCAGCGTGATCTTGACCGACGCCTCCGCCCCCGCTTCGGCGATGAACAGCAGCTGACCCTTCGCGCTCAGGGTCAGGCCCACCTCGATCTCGGCGACGCCCCACCCCGACTCGGCGTCATCGATCCCGTCACCGATCTCGACGAGCTTGTGCACGGTCTCGCGCCAGTTCTCGCGCAGTGCCTCCACGCTCGCGTCGACCACTCGGCCGCCGCGATCGGCGCGCATCGTCGGAGCGCCGGCGGAGGGCGGGTACGCTCCCCGCTCGGCGAAGGGGCCCGACATCCCCGGTGCGGGGGAGGGCACGTAGATCTGGACGGTCCAGTCGTCGGTCATGCGGGGCTCCTTCGGCGGGGCGGGGCGGGGCGGGGAGGGGTGGGGAGGGGTCGTGGGCGGAGGATGGCGTCGTGGGGCTTTCTCACCGCGGGTGCGGCACGGGGCTCCGACGGGCTCGGTCACCGTCTGACGGGCTCGGCTGCCGTCGACACGGCGACGACGGGCACCTCAGGTCACCGTCATCCCGGCCAGACGCTCGGCTGCATCGGCGAGCACGTCGACCCGCTTGCACGCCGCGAACCGCACCAGCGTGGCGTAACGGTCGCGATGGGCGGGCGAGACGAAAGCGGTGAGCGGGATGCCGACCACTCCGGCGCGCGCGGGCAGCTCGCGGCAGAACGCATCGGCGTCGGTGGCGCCGAGCGGGGCGGCATCCACCACCGTGAAGTACGACCCGCCGGGGGTCGACACCTCGAACCCGGCGGCACGCAGACCGGTGCCGAGCAGCTGGGCCTTCTCGGCCATCTCGGAGGCGACCGATGCGAAGAACGCATCGGGCAGGCGCAAGCCCACGGCGATCGCGGGCTGGAAGGGCGAGCCGCCCACGTAGGTGAGGAACTGCTTGACGGCGAGCACGGCGGTCACCAGCTCTGCGGGGCCGGTGACCCAGCCGGTCTTCCATCCGGTGAGCGAGAAGGTCTTACCCGCCGACGAGATCGTGAGCGTGCGCTCAGCGGCTCCCGGGAGGGTGGCGATCGGCACGTGCGGCCCCTCGAACACGAGATGCTCGTACACCTCGTCGGTGACGATGATCGCGTCGTGCCGATGCGCGAGCCGCACGACCTCGTCGAGCACCTCGCGCGAGAACACCGTGCCGGTGGGATTGTGCGGGTCGTTCACGAGGATCACCCGCGTGCGATCGGTGATGGCGGATGCCAACTGCTCGAGGTCGGGCTGGAAGTCGGGCCACCGCAGCGGCACCGGCACCAGCTTCGCGCCCGACAGCGCCACGCATGCCGCGTACGAGTCGTAGTACGGCTCGAAGACGACGACCTCGTCGTCAGGGGAGTCGATCAGGGCCAGCAGAGTCGCCGCGAGCGCCTCGGTCGCCCCGACCGTGACCAGCACCTCGCGCTGGGGGTCGAGTTCGAGACCGTAGAAGCGGCGCTGGTGCTCGGCGATGGCCGACAGCAGGTCGGGGAAGCCACGTCCGGGGGCGTACTGGTTGACGCCGCGGGCGATGGCATCCCGTGCCGCCTCCAGAACCGGCGCGGGGCCGTCCTCGTCGGGGAAGCCCTGACCGAGGTTGAGGGCGCCGGTGGCCGCGGCGAGCGCGCTCATCTCCGCGAAGATTGTGGGGACCGAGGAGCCGTCGGGGGCGAGCAGGCCCGCGCCGCGGGCCGTGCGCTGCCAGGCGCCGGGAAGCTGGTGCATGGATCCAGCATGCCGCACGCGCGCCGAGGGCAAGGGGGAATGCTTCGCGGTGCGTTGCTGCTAGACCCATAGAGGCGGCTCACTTCTGTCATAGGTGGCCCACAGCATCCGTGGTCATCGTAGAAGCGCCTGGAAGAAGGAGCATCCCATGAGTGACACCACGGACAACCGTCCCGAGGGTAACGACCACAGCAACCCCATCGAGCCTTCGCCTCAGCACGAGACGCCCGCTCCCGCAGCGCACACCCCGCCGGCCGCGACGTCGCGTCCCGACGTGCCGCCGGTGCCCACACGCTCGCCGGCCGCCGCTGCCGCCGCGTGGCCCCCGCCCGTCGCCGGAACCGCGACCCCCCAGCCCGGTGCACCCGCCCACGGCGCCTACGCCTCGGCCCCCTCCGGTGCGACGAGCCCCACCGGGCACGGATTCGGCCCCGCCGCCACGAATGCGCACCCCACTCTGCCGCTGCCCGAGTCGGCATCCACCCCCGCCCGCAAGAAGAGCTCGGCGCCGCGCATCGCCGCGCTGCTGGTGGCTGCGGCCCTGGTCGGTGGGGGAGCGGGCCTCGGCGGCACCTACGCCGGACTCAGCCTCTGGGGTGGCGAGAACGCCTCGAGCGTCTCCGGTCCCACCGCCATCACCGTCAACGACCCCCAGGACGTCAACGCCACCGCCGCGGTCGCCACGAAGGTCGTCCCGAGCGTCGTCACCATCAGCGCCACCGGCTCCCAGGCCGGCGGCACCGGATCGGGCGTCGTCCTCAGCGCCGAGGGATACGTGCTCACCAACACCCACGTGGTCACCCTCGACGGCCAGACGGGCGACGCCCGGATCTCGGTCACGACGTCGGACGGCAAGGTGTACGCCGCGACCGTCGTCGGTACCGACCCCACCTACGACCTCGCCGTCATCAAGCTGCAGAACGTGTCGGACCTCACGCCCATCGAGTTCGGCGACTCGTCGAAGCTCAACGTCGGCGACGCCACCGTCGCTGTCGGGGCTCCCCTCGACCTGCCCAACACCGTGACCACCGGTATCGTCAGCGCGCTGAACCGGTCGATCCAGGTCGCCTCCTCTGCCGCCCCCAGTGACGGTTCCGACGAGCAGCAGACCGAGCCCGGACAGGAGAGCCCGTTCCGCTTCGACTTCGGTCAGGGCCAGCAGTCGCAGTCCGCGAGCCAGACCATCAAGATCGCCGTCATCCAGACCGATGCGGCCATCAACCCGGGCAACTCCGGCGGCGCGCTCGTCGACGACGAGGGCAAGCTGATCGGTATCAACGTCGCCATCGCCAGTGCCGGCGGTTCGTCGTCGGGCGGGCAGTCGGGCAACATCGGCGTCGGCTTCTCCATCCCGGCCGACATCGCCAAGCGCATCTCGTCGGAGATCATCGAGAACGGCTCCGCCACGCACGGTCTGCTGGGCGCGTCGGTCCAGGATGCCGCTTCCCAGCAGGGTGCGACCACCACCGGCGCTCTCGTGGCCGAGGCGGTCAGCGGCGGCGCAGCGCAAGCCGCAGGTCTGACCGAGGGCGACGTCATCACCGCGTTCAACGGCATCCCCGTGACCAACTCCATCGACCTCACCGCCCAGGTGCGCGCGCTCGCCGCGGGTGCCGAGGCCGAGGTGACCTACCTCCGCGGTGGCCAGGAGCGGACCGCCGAGGTGACCCTGGGCTCGATGCCGACCAGCTGACCCTCGCCCCCACCGGCACGACGCCACCCCGCGATGCGTATCGCGGGGTGGCGTCGATTCTGCGGGGCGGTGTGCGCAACCTCGGCGATCTGCGCAACCTCCGCTGCGGTGGGGCCGTGCGGACGGACTGTGAGCGGATCGCGGACGTTGTGAACGCGGTGGGTCAGTCGAGCGGCGCGAGCCGGCCGATCGCGGCGAGCGGGATGCCGACCCAGTCGGGGCGATTGCGGGTCTCGTAGATCGCCTCGTACACGGCCTTGTCGAGTTCGAACGCGGCGAGCAGCGGGTCGTCGTCGGTGCGCACGGCGCCGGCGGTGTCGGCATAACCGGCGAGGAACGCCTGCTGCGCGTCGATGACCCACGCGCGCACCGCGTCACCGTCGTCGTCGGCCACGGCGCCCGAGACGTAGTCGAACGAGCGCAGCATGCCGGCGACATCGCGCACGGCCACATCGGGCAGCAGCCGCTCCTCGATCGGCCGGAGGGGCTCGCCCTCGAAGTCCAGCAGAACCCACCCGTTCGAGGGGGTGTGCAGCACCTGTCCGAGATGCAGGTCCCCGTGGACGCGCTGGAGGGACGGCCACGGCGCACGCGCGGCGGCGGCGTACACCGCACGGATGCGATCGGCGTAAGGGGCCAGCGCGGGCACCTCGGCGAGGGCGATGGCGAGTCGTCGGTCCCACGCGCCGATCACGGCCGCGCGGTCGGCATCGTCGGGCTCACGGGTGGGGAACTGCGCGGCGAGGGCGACGTGCATGCCCGCGACGCTGGCGCCGAGGGCATGGGCGCGCTGGGCGAAGTCCTCACCGGCGGCCGCGGCATCCAGCGCGACCCGCCAGGCGTCCTCGACGCCCTCGAAGAACTCCTGCGCGAAGGCGAGCGAGCCGCTCACCGGCACACCCTCGGGCGTCATCCACGATCCGCGGACCTCGCCGATGGCTGCTGGGACGAACGCGGCACCGCCGGCTGCCAGAGCCGACTGCAGCTCCACATCGGGGTTGATCCCGGGGTTCACCTGGCGGAAGAGCTTGCAGATGACGGGTACGCCGGCGGCGCCCTCGTCGGGGCGGAAGATCAGTGACGTGTTCGACTGCTCGCCACTCAGCACCTTGGCTGTCGCGCGCGCTGCCGGAGTCTTCCCATCCGGCATGGCGAGGGCGAATCCGATGAAACCGTCGCCGGGTGCGCCGACTTCACCGCCGGCGGTCACCCAGGAGTAGAGCTGGTCGGTGAACCCGGCCTCGGTCGTGGCGTCCGTCCACACCCGTCCCTCTCCGAACGCGCCGATGAGGCTGCCGGGCGGAACCGATCCCTCCGCGCGGATCGCGACGGGGACCTGGTAGACGATGGCCGGTTGGACCGCCTCGTCGCGCACGAGCAGAAGGCGGACGTCGTCGTCGAGAGACCAGTCGGCGACGACGGTGAGCCGCGGGTCGCGGCCTTTCGTGCCGTACCAGCGCTGACGCGGCATCCAGACAGCGAGGAGATCGAGAAGGTCGCCCATGCCGTGAGGCTAACGCGCCGCCGGGTCGACCGCGCAGGACTTGCGCGCGGGGCGGTCTCGATGAGAAGGGGTCAATCGGTCTCGACCGTTTCGGCGTCGGTGTCGCGCTGCCGCCGGTGGGGGAGCGCCTTACGCGCCACCGAGCCGGTGCGTCGCCCCGCCGATCCGACGGCGTCGGCGATGGCGGAGCCCGCGCGGCGGACACCGCCCACGGCGCTGCGCTCGAAACGCTCGTTGCCTTCGCGCGGCTCGAGATCCGCGGGCAGCGCCGGCGGGGGGCTGCCGAAGGCGCGACGCGCGTTGACCAGCACCCGCCGGCCGAGGATGTGGTTGCCGGCTCCTCCGACCACGGCGCCGACGCCGAAGGGCAGGGCCTTTCCGAGCCACGACGCCCCGCCACGGGTGGCGAATTGCCGCACGAACGAGGTCTTCAGCCGGTCGACGAGGGGGCCGACGGCCGCGCGCGGGAGGGTCTTCGTGACGAGTTCGCCCCAGTATCCGGAACGGGTGGTGCCGCGGCCGGCCGCCTGTGCGGCGAGCTGCGAGACGAGGTCGACGCCCTCTTTGCCGAGCATCAGCGCGAGCACGAGGGCACGCCCGCGGTCGGGGTCCTCGACGGCGACGCCGTGGACCTCCGCGACCGACTGCGCGTAGAGCGCGGTCGCCTCGAGGAACCCGACGGTCTCGACGCCGCTGAGGGCGAGGGTGACGCCGGTGCCGATGCCCGGCACGACGGCCGTGGCGCCCACGGCGGCGCCACCCGTGGTCACCGCGGCGAGGTAGCGGCGCTCGAGGATCGTCAGGATCTGCTCGACGGTGGCATCCGGATGCCGGAGGCGGATGCTGCGCAGGTGCGCGAGCACGACGGGCCGCTGCACCGACAACACGCGGTCGAGCATGCGGATCGTGCGGGGATGCTCCTCCGATCCCGCGGGTGGGAGCCCGCCCGTCCAGGGGGCGTCCTGCGGGAGGGAGTGGATGCGGTGCACCTTCTCAGCCATGACCTCATCCTCTCCCGGCCGGCCCGACGTGCGCCGCGACTTGACGGCGATGCGCGGATCCGTCGTGCGAACGCATCCGCCCGCCGCCGCGGACGCTCCTGCCGCGCCGGAGGCCGCGCGGGCTGAGGCGCGGGGCGCCGACGTGTGCGGAACCTCGCTCGGTCCGGCCGCGCCGGAAGCCGCGGGGCGCCGACGCATGCGGAACCTGCGTCGGCAAGAGCAAGGGCGGTGTCGGAGGGGGTTGGTAGTTTGGTGCGATGACAGCGTCGCTGCCGGAACCCCGAGACTCGTCCTCCTCTGACACCGAGGGCGTCGCGGCGAGCGTCGAACCCGCGGCCCGCCAGATCCCCTCGACGGCGCGCGCACCGCGGACCACGCCCGCGAAGCGTCCGCCGGCCCGTGCACAGGGCGACGGGGCGTCCGACGCCGACGCGTCGACCGGCGCTGCGGCGGCGAAACCGGCCCCGAAGCCGCGCGCACCCCGCGCCCCGCGAACGGCGGCGGCACGCGCGTCGGGAACGGCTGCCCGTACTCCGGCGGCCAAGAAACCGGCGACCGCGCGGACCGCCGCGAAGAAGCCGGCATCGCCGCGCACCTCCACCGCGTCGACCGCGTCGGCGTCGGCGATCTCCGCGTCTGCGAGCGCCGCGTCCGCCCCCGCCGCCGACGAGGCCGCGGTCGACGCGGCCGTCGTCCCCGCTGATGCGCCGGTCGTGGTCGAGCAGTCCGCGTCGCCGGGTGCCGCTGGCGCGCCGGTCACGGTCGAGCACTCCGCGTCGCCGGGTGCCGTTGCCACGCCCGAGACGGCCGAAGAGACGGCCGAGACGTCTGTCGCTCCCGATGCGCCCGCCGCGGCGGGCGACACGAATGCGTCGGAAGAGGCCGATCCGACGAACCCGGAACCGTCCGATCCCGACCTCGTCGCGCCCGAGGCCGCGTCCCCCATCGCCTTCGATGACATCGTCATTCCTCCGCGACCGCCGCTACCGGGCGCCCCCGCGGCGGAGGCGCCGTCCTCGACCGCGGTCGACGTGGCCGCAGACCCGACGCCGGCGGATGTGGCCGCAGAGGAACCGACGGTCTCCGACCTGCCCGTCGCGGAGCCGTCCGCGGCTCGCCCGCTGATCGCGACCGACGATCCCGTCGCAGAGGACGACCCGCTGCCCGCCGTAACCGATGTCGAGGTGGTCGTCGCGACCCCGCTCGACACACACGACGCCGATGGTCCACGGGCGACACCTGACACCCCGGAGGCCGGGGGGAGCGCCGTCGCCGGAGCTACCGCACCGCGCGATGTTCCCGACGCGGCCGCATCCGACGACGTTCGTGTCGGCGATTCGCAGGATCCCACCCCGCCCGACGTCCGCGTCGACGAGGAGGCATCGGCCGACGAGGCCCCGGACGCCGTGGTGCTCGACGCCACCGGCACGGTCGCCGACGCCGCCGACGCGGACGCCGAGGAATCCGCCGACGTGGACGCCGAGGAATCCGCCGGCGCGGACGCGGACGTAACCACCGACACGGTCGCCGACGCCACCGACGTGGACGCCGAGGAATCCGCCGGCGCGGTCGCCGCCGGCGCGCACGCCGGGGCATCCACCGACACGGTCATCGACACCGCGGTTCCCGCTGGCACGGACGCCGAAGCGTCGCCCGTGGCGGTCCCCGCTGGCACGGACGCCGAGGCGTCGCCCGTCGCGGTCCCCGCCGGCACGGTCACCCCGGCCACGGTCACAGGCTCGGAGGCATCCACCGACGCAGCGGCATCCACCGATCCGACTGCCGACGACGCCGTCCCCGCGCTCACGCTCCGCCACATCACCAAGACGTTCGGCGAGCTCCGCGCCGTCGACGCGATCGACTTGACCGTGCCCGCGGGCTCGTTCTACGGTCTGGTCGGCCCCAACGGCGCCGGCAAGACCACGACCCTGTCGATCATCGCGGGCCTGCTCCGCGCCGACGGGGGCGCCGTGACGATCAACGGTGTCGATGCCAAGAAGCGGGCGCGCGAAGCGAAGAAGATGATCGGCGTCCTGCCCGATCGTCTGCGCACCTTCGATCGTCTGACGGGTCGGCAGCTGCTGTCGTACTACGGAGCGCTGCGGGGGCTCCCGAGTGGCCTCGTCGAAAGCCGCATGGCCGATCTCGCCCGCGCCTTCGACCTCGTCGACGCGCTCGCGCGGCCTGTGTCCGACTACTCGGCGGGAATGACGAAGAAGGTCATGCTCGCGGGTGCGATGATCCATTCCCCGCGTCTGCTCGTGCTCGACGAGCCCTTCGAGGCCGTCGATCCGGTCTCCAGCGGCGTGATCCTCGACATCCTCCGCACGTACGTCGACCACGGCGGCACCGTCATCCTGTCGAGTCACGGCATGGAGCTCGTCGAGCGGGTGTGTTCCCGCGTGGCGGTCATCGTGTCGGGCCAGGTGCTCGCCGAGGGGACCGTCGACGAGGTGCGCGGCGAGGGCACGCTCGAGCAGCGTTTCCGCGAACTGTCGGGCGGTCTGGGCGACGTGGAGGGTCTCGAGTGGTTGCACACGTTCTCCGCCTGAGACTGGCGATGATGCTGGGCGCCCTGCGGGGCGACCGGCGCGACGTGATCCGGCGGGCGATCGGCGTCGTCGTGCTCATCGCGGCCACCGTCTTCGCGGCCATGAGCGCCGCAGGACTCGCGGATGCCGACCGCCTCACGACGGCGGTCGTCACCGTCCTCGCGGGGTCCGCGGTCACCCTCGGGTTCGCGGTCGGTCCGCCCGTCACGGCCTCGATCGACCCCCTCGACCCGCGGCGGTTCGCGGTCGTGGGCCCCGAGCCGCGCCCACTCGCCGGCGCGCTGCTGCTCGCCGGCTTCTTCAGCGTGCCCGTCCTCGTGACGCTCGTGCTCGGCGTCAGCGTCGCCGTGGCGTGGAGCGCGCACGGTGCCTCGGCGGTGGCGGGCGTGGCATCCGTGGTCTTGGGCCTGACGACGTGCGTGCTGTTCGCCCGCGTCAGCATGGCCCTCGGTGCGCTCGTGCAGCGACCCCGGCAATCCCGCGAACTGATGAGCGTCTACCTCATCGCCGTGCTCGTCGTCGTCGTGCCTATCGGGGTGTTCCTCGGATCGCTCGAGTGGCGTGGCGCGGTGCCGTCGCAGCTGGCGTCGGCAGCAGAGATCCTCTCGTGGACGCCCGTCGGCGCCGCGTGGGCCATCGGCCTCGCGCCGACGACCGGTGCGGCCATCGGCGGCCTCGTCGTCGCCCTGGCAACCGTGGCGCTGCTCGCCCTGGCGTGGTTCGCCCTGGTCGAGGTGCTGCTGACCACGACGCGTCGTCCGGTCGCGGTGCGCGAGCGCGGGGGACTCGGGTGGTTCGCGCTTCTTCCCGGCACTCCCGGGGGAGCCGTCGCCGCCCGCAGCCTGTCGTACTGGCTGCGCGACCGGCGGTACATCGTCAACGTTGTGATCGTGCCGATCGCGGCCGTCGTCTCGACGGTACCGCTGCTCGTCGCGGGCGTGCCGTTCGAGTTGGCGGTGCTGCTGCCGGTGCCGATCATGGCGCTGTTCTTCGGCTGGCTGCCCCACAACGATCTCGCCTACGACTCCACGGCCCTGTGGATGCACATCGCCAGCGGCGTGCGCGGCATCCCCGATCGCGTGGGGCGTCTCGTGCCCATCCTGCTCATCGGCATACCGATCCTCGCCATCAGCCTCCCGCTCGCGATCGTCGCGCACGGTCGCTGGGCGATCTTCCCCGCCATGGTCGGCGTGTGCGCAGCGCTGTTCCTCGGCGGTCTGGGGTTGTCGAGTGTCTCGTCGGTTCTGGCCCCTTACGCGGTCTCACGGCCGGGTGACAGCCCCTTCCAGCAGCCGCAGCGCACCGGCTCTGGCGGGGTCGTCGCACAGGGCCTCGTCATGCTCGGGGCGGTGCTCACCGCGCTGCCCGCGGGTTGGCTGACGTGGCAGGCGATCAACGGCACGGCCATCGACGCGATGTTCGCGCTCTGGGTCGGTGTGGGCGCCGGCGCGGTCGTGCTGATCTTCGGAGTCGTGGTGGGCGCGGTGGTCTACGAGCGCCGCGTCACCCGCCTCATGGAGTTCGCCGAAGCGACCTGAGTCGAACCCCTCCGACCGCCGAGCGCGGTCCGCGGCTACACTGGCTCTCCATGAGCACGCCTCTCGACAGTCCTGACAGCGGGGGTCTCGCGACCCTGGATCGAGAGCTCGAAGAGCTCATCCGCGAAGAGAACATCGAGCCCGGTGACCATGAGCGCTTCTCGCATTACGTGAAGAAGGACAAGATCCTCGAGTCGGCCATCACCGGCAAGCCGGTGCGCGCGCTCTGCGGCAAGAAGTGGACCCCGGGTCGTGATCCGGAGAAGTTCCCGGTCTGCCCGCAGTGCAAAGAGATCTACGAGTCGCTGGTCAAGTGAGCGTCAGCTGATCTCGACCGAGGTCGTCGCCGTCGCCGAGCCGTCGGAGCCGAACAGCACTAGCGTGAAGCGATAAGTCCCCGTGGGCACGGGGTGGACGCCGTCGGTCGGATACGTGCGCACGTCTTGTGCGTATCCGCCGATTGCAATGCTGAGGACCCCTGTCATCGACGACGGCCCGAGCGGCCCCTCCACGGCGACGGCGTACGGAATGACCGCCACGGCGGGGTCGCTCTGGGGCCACCACACGATGTTCTGGTCGTACCGTGCGCGCACGTAGACCGCGATCGGTCCGCGGTTGGTGTTCGTGGCCCCGTCGTACTGGTGGAGATTCTGCGCCGTGAAGTCGGAGCCCGGGCGGATCTTCGCGACGAGGACGCTGCCGCCGGACGACGCGTGGGCGGGGGTTGCGGCGACGACGGCGATCGCGGGCACCGCCCACGCGGCCGCGGAGACCAGGTGGCGGCGCGTCGGCTGGGGGGTATCGCCCGCAAGGTACGTCATGGGGGTCCTTTCGCGGCCGTCGGCCGGATCGCGGAACCCTTCACGCTAACCGGGTCCACGCACCGTGAGAGCCGCGGTCGGTCGCCAATCACCCGGTACGTCACCTGGTGCGGAGCGCGGCAAAGACGACTCGGTCGTCTCGCCGGTGCGCGGGGGATCAGCCGCCGGTCAGCCCGCCTCGCGGTACTCGGTCGGCAGGGCGGGCTCCGACTTGCTGAGCGCCAGCGCCCGCACGGGCAGTTCCTCGCGCACGCGCGCGTGGTGTCGGCGTGCGGCCTCGACGCCTTCCGAGCCGAGGGCCGCAGCATCCGCCTCGCCGTCGCTCATGAGCGTGGTCTGCAGGGGACGAGCGTCGGGATGCTCGGCGGCGGTGGACAGCTCTTCGAAGCCGTCGCTGACCATGATGAGCTCGGAGGTCGCGGTGCCCCCCTCGAGGGTGCGGAACGCGGCCTTGCGGCCCCCGTGCGAGGCCTTCTGCGTCGACGCCTTCGCGACGCCCACCCACGAGCCGTCCGCCGCCTCGCGTGCGACGAGCTTGAACACCAGGCCCGCGGTCGGTACGCCCGAGCCGGTCGCGACCGAGGTGCCGACGCCGTAGGAGTCGACGGGGGAGGCCGCGAGGGCGGCGAGAGCGTACTCGTCGAGGTCGCTGGTCACGGTGATGCGCGTGCCCGTGGCGCCGAGTTCGTCGAGCAGCGCCCGCACCTCGCCCGCGACGATGGGCAGGTCGCCCGAGTCGATGCGCACCCCGCCCAGCTGCGTGCCGGCCACGCGCACGGCCGTGCGCACTCCCTCGACGATGTCGAACGTGTCGACGAGCAACGTCGTATCGGCGCCCAGCGCGTCGACCTGCGAACGGAACGCGTCTTCTTCGCTGTCGTGCAGCAGCGTCCAGGCGTGGGCGGCGGTGCCCATCGTGGGCACACCCCATCGCCGCCCCGCCTCGAGGTTGCTGGTGGCCGAGAAACCCACGATGTAGGCGGCGCGCGCGGCGGCGACAGCCGCCTCCTCGCTCGCGCGACGAGAGCCCATCTCGGCGAGCGGTCGATCACCGGCGGCGACGCTCATGCGCGCGGCGGCGGTGGCGACGGCGGAGTCGTAGTTCAAGATGCTGAGCGCGAGCGTCTCCAGCAGCACGGCTTCTGCGAAGGTCCCTTCCACGGTCAGCAGCGGCGAGCCGGGGAAGTACACCTCGCCCTCGCGGTAGCCGGTCACCGATCCCGTGAAGCGATAATCCGCGAGGAAGTCGAGGGTCGTGGCATCCACCACCCTCGCATCCCGCAGATAGCGCAGCTCGTCGTCACCGAAGCGGAAGTCGCGGATGGCCTCGAGCAGCCGGCCGGTGCCCGCGACGACGCCGAAGCGGCGTCCACCCGAGAGCCGGCGCCCGAACACCTCGAACACGCAGCGGCGCGAGGCCGTACCGTCGCGGAGGGCCGCGTCCAGCATCGTGAGTTCGTAGCGGTCGGTGTGCAGAGCCGTGCTGCGCGTCATGGCGCCAGCCTATTCCGCGGCCCGCCCACCGGTGCTGCGGAGCCTTGACTTCCCGACCTGCGCGACACGACGCAGGAGATCCGCACGGTGCCCGGCGCCGAGCCGCGGTTGCCGGCGGCCGCGACGCGGTATCTCCTGCGTTGTGTCCCGCGGCCGCGACGCGGCTCCTCCTGCGTGTGTCCCGCGGTCACGGGTCGACGCATCGGCCGCCCGGCGACACAACGCAGGAGATCCGCACGGTGCCCGGCGCCGAGTCGCGGTTGCCGGCGGCCGCGACGCGGTATCTCCTGCGTTGTGTCCCGCGGCCGCGACGCGGCTCCTCCTGCGTTGTGTCCCGCGGTCACGGGTCGAGGCATCGGCCGCCCGCACCCCGCCCGGTAGGCTGGCCTCCTATGGACGACGCGCCGATCGGGATCTTCGACTCGGGGGTCGGCGGTCTCACCGTCGCCCGGGCCGTGTCGGCCCAACTGCCGCGCGAGTCGATCCTCTACATCGGCGACACCGCCCGTTCTCCGTACGGTCCGAAGCCCATCGCGGACGTCCGACGGTACGCCCTCGAGGTGCTCGACACCCTCGTCGAGCAGGGCGTGAAGATGCTCGTGATCGCGTGCAACACGGCGTCCGCCGCCATGCTCCGTGACGCCCGCGAGCGGTACGACGTTCCCGTCGTCGAGGTCATCGGCCCCGCCGTACGCACCGCGATGTCGACCACCCGTAACGGCCGGATCGGCGTGATCGGCACGGTCGGGACGATCGGCTCGCGCGCCTATCAGGACATGCTCGAAGTCAACGAGCGCCTCACGGTGTTCGCCGGAGCATGCCCCCGCTTCGTGGAGTTCGTCGAGGCCGGCGTGACCGACTCGCCCGAGGTGCTCGCCACCGCTGAGCAGTACCTCGCCCCGCTCCGCCACGCCGGTGTCGACACGCTCGTGCTCGGCTGCACGCACTACCCCTTCCTCGAGGGGGCCATCAGCTACGTGATGGGCCCCGACGTGAGCCTGGTCTCCAGCGACAGCGAGACGGCGAAAGACGTCTTCCGCCAGCTCGTCTCGAGAGACCTGCTGGCGAGTCCGGATGCCACTCCCCGCCACCGCTACGAGGCCACCGGCTCGTCGGCGGACGACTTCCTGCGCCTGGCGCACCGCCTCATGGGCCGTGAGGTGCGCGAGGTGCAACTCGTGCAGACCGGCGCCATCGACCTGCCGCGCTGAGGCGTGGCATCCCGTTCCCGTTCCTCTGGAGGATCCATGACCCGTAAAGACGGCCGCACCGCCGATCAGCTCCGCCCCGTCACGATCGAGCGCGGGTGGTCGGCGCATGCCGAAGGCTCGGCGCTGATCACGTTCGGCGGTACGAAGGTGCTCTGCACCGCCTCGTTCACCAACGGCGTGCCGCGCTGGCTGAGCGGCAAGGGCAAGGGCTGGGTCACGGCGGAGTACGCGATGCTGCCGCGCGCGACGAACAGCCGCAACGACCGCGAAAGCATCAAGGGCAAGGTCGGCGGGCGCACGCATGAGATCTCGCGTCTCATCGGGCGGGCACTGCGCGCGGTCGTCGACACCAAGGCGCTGGGCGAGAACACCATCGTGATCGACTGCGACGTGCTCCAGGCCGACGGCGGCACGCGAACCGCGGCGATCACCGGTGCCTACGTCGCGTTGGCGGATGCCATCGCCTGGGGACGCGAGAAGAAGTTCATCGGTCAGCGCTCCGAGGTGCTGCGCGACTCGGTCGCCGCGGTGTCGGTGGGCATCGTCGACGGGGAGCCGCTGCTCGATCTGGCCTATGTCGAGGACGTGCGCGCCGAGACCGACATGAACGTCGTCGTGACCGGCCGCGGCCTGTTCGTCGAGGTGCAGGGCACCGCCGAGGGCGCACCGTTCGACAAGGCAGAGCTCGACCGTCTGCTCGAACTGGGCGTGAACGGGTGCGCCGAGCTGCGCGGCATCCAGACCGCGGCTCTCGAGGGCTGAGATGGCACGCGTCGTGCTCGCCACACACAACCCGCACAAGGTCGAGGAGTTCCAGGCGATCGTGGCCGAGGTGCGCCCCGACCTCGAGGTCGTCGGCTACGACGGACCCGAGCCGGTCGAAGACGGCGTGACATTCGCCGAGAACGCCATGATCAAGGCGCGCGCGGCGGCGGCGCACACGGGGCTCCCGGCCCTCGCCGATGACTCCGGCGTCGCGGTCGACGTGCTGGGCGGCTCGCCCGGGGTGTTCTCGGCGTACTGGGCGGGGCACAAGAAGGACGCCACGGCCAACCTCGAGCTGCTGCTCGACCAGCTGTCCGACGTCGCCGACCCACATCGCACGGCGCAGTTCGTGTCGGTGATCGCCCTCGTGCGCCCCGACGGAGGCGAGCAGACCGTCGAGGGCCGCTGGCCCGGACGCCTGGCGATGCGACCCGCCGGACCGGGTGGTTTCGGGTATGACCCGATCTTCGTGCCCGACGGTCAGCCCGAAGGCTCCGAACGGACCGTCGGCGAATGGACGGCTGCCGAGAAGAACGCCGAATCCCATCGCGCCCGGGCATTCGTTCAGCTCTCGCCCCTTCTCGCGTCACTCTGAGCGTGTAGACCCGTGAGGTGACCGCAATGCCCACGGTGTCGATCGTCGTCCCCGCCTACAACGAAGAGGCGGTCATCGAGCGGTGCCTGCGCGCGATCGTGCGTCAGAGCGTCCCCGCCGCCGAGGTGCTCGTCGTCGACAACAGATCGACCGACGGCACACGCGAGGTGGTGCAGAGGGTCATCGACGAACACCCGGGTGCCGGCATCCGACTTCTGCGTCAAGACGGTCGGCAGGGGCTCGTGCCCACACGCAACCTCGGAATGGATGCCGCTACGGGCGACGTCCTGGGACGCATCGACGCCGACACCGTTCTGAAGCCCGACTGGGTGTCGCAGGTGTCGCGCGTCTTCGCGGGGGGCGTCATGGATGCCGTGTCGGGACCCGTCGAGTACTACGACCTGCCGCTGCGCGCGATCGGCCAACAGATCGACGACCGGTTGCGCCGGCTGCAGGTGCGCCTGGCGGGGGACTTCGTGTTCCTGTTCGGCAGCAACATGGCCGTGCGCGCCGATGCGTGGCGCGATGTGCGCGAGTTCCTGTGCGACGACGAGGCCGACGTCATGCACGAAGATCTCGACATCGCCATCCATCTGGCCCTCGGCGGACGCCGCATCGCCTACTGCTCCGAGATGGTCGCCGGCATGTCGGCGCGGCGCCTCGACGACCGCCCGCGCGACTTCCGACGCTACGTCGACCGCTTCGAGAACACGTACGCCGCTCACGACATCCGCGACGTGCGGCTGCGCGCACCGATGGCGGTGTTCCTGGGCGTCTATCCGGCGCTGCACGTGCACCGACGGGTGCAGGCGCAGCTGCGGTCTCTGCGCACCTGAACCGGCCCCGAGCGCCCCGCGGTCCGGGAGCGTCGCACGCAGAACCGGCGGGGTTCTCTTCTCGAAGTCGTGATCGGCGACGGAGTCCTGAGTCGGTGCCGCGCTCGCCGGGATGCACGCGGGCTCGTCAGCGCTCGACGCTCAGGGCGTGCCGGCGCGGGAGACCTCGTCGTCTGCCCCGGGCTGTTCGTCCATCACGCCGGGCCGCAGGCGCAGCAGCACCAGGAAGTACACGCCGCCGACGGCGATCAGCCCGACGACGATGAGCACGGGGACCAGGGCATCGCCAGGGGTGACGAGGGCGAGGAGGGCGAGGGCGATCCAGACCAGCGCCGCGACGGCGACGGGGACCTCGGCGCGCCCGAGACTGAAGCCACCGGTGCGGCGCTCGAGCCGACGGCGTACGGCCAGGTAGAGCACGACGACGCCCGCGTAGATGAGGGCGGGGAGGATGGTGCTCCCGATGATGAGCTGCAGGAGCGCCTCTCCGGGGAGGGCGATCATCAGCACGCACCCGATGGCGACGATGAGCAGGGTGGCGAAGATCGGCGTGCGGGTGCGCGCGTCGACCCGGCCGATGAGGCGCGAGGCGGGGAAGCGGCCGTCGCGGGCCATGGCGAAGGCCTGTCGGGCCGCGGCGGCCAGCACCACGGTTCCAGCGCCGAACATCGAGAAGGCGATGCCCGCGAGCAGGATCAGCTCCCAGACGGGGCCGAGCTGTCCGCGGATGATGGCCGCGACGGGGGAGGGGTCGCTCGTGACGGCGGCCACGTCCTGGATCGACACCGTCAGCGTGAGCAGGAACGCGAATCCCGCGACCGCCGCCGCGACGACGGAGCCGACGATGGCGCGGGGCACCGCTCGATAGGGGTCTTTCGCCTCTTCGGCGAGGTTGGCTGCGGAATCGAACCCGACGAGGGTGGTGAGCCCCATCAGCATGCCCGCCATCAGCCCGCCGCCGAGGGCGAAGTACTGCGGATCCGCTTCCGCGACCCCGCGCGAGACGAGGTTCTGCGGGTGCACGGTGCCGGTGACAAGGGCGACGACGAGGAGCACGACCACGAGCACCGCGACGATGGCGAGCTCGACGGCGACCGCCGCCGACGTGACCATGCCGAGCAGTCGCGTGGAGACGACGACGAGGATCGCCTGGACGGCCAGGATGACGAGTGTCAGCCAGCGCGCGACGTCCTCGTCGGCGTCCATTCCCAGCAGCGGCATGACCGCTTGACTGGCGAGCGCGTTGGCGATGGCGACCACCGCGATGGCCAGGAACCAGAACGACAGCCAGCCGAAGAACCACCCCACGCGGGGTGACGCGAGCCGGGAGGCCCACTGGTACGAGGACCCGCTGAGGGCGATGCGCGCCGCGAACTGCGCGACGACGAGCGCGACCAGCGTCTGTCCGGCGCCGACCACGACCCAGAGCCACACGCCGAGTGGGCCCGAGGTCTGCAACATCTCGCCGTAGGTCGCGAACACACCGACCACGACCGAGATGAAGGCGAACGAAATCGCGAAGACCTGGAACCCGCCCAGGGAGCGCGTCAGTGGCGGGCGCGTGGCGGTGGTCTCATCCATCGGAACCCCTCGGTCGGACCGTCGGCAGTCCTTCACCGACCGTGCCAGGCACGGTCCTGCCCTCACAAGGTCCTCAAGCGGTCGTGTCCGCAAGCGGACGCCCCGGGGTCCGCGATCGTGGTGGGTGACAGCGGTTCTCATTCCCGACTGCCGCGGAAACACGCGCGATGTCCGGGGTCGGACCTAGCCTGGTCCCATGCACGATCACGCGCCCGCGGGCGGCATCCGCGATGCCGGTGACAAGCGCCTGCTCGCGACCGCCCTCGCCCTGACCGCGACCGTGATGGTCGTGCAGATCGTCGGGGCGATCCTGTCGGGGTCGCTCGCGCTGCTCGCCGACGCCGCGCACATGTTCACCGACGCCGCGGCCCTCGTGGTCGCCCTCGTGGCCACCTCGATCGCGGCACGCCCCGCCGACGACCGCCGTACGTACGGCTATCAGCGCGCCGAGGTGCTCGGGGCTCTCGTCAACGGCGTCATCTTGATCGTGCTGTGCGCGTGGGTGGGGGTCGAGGCGGTGCAGCGGCTGCTGGCACCGGCCGAGGCAGAGGTGCAGGGCGGGCTCATGCTCGTCGTCGCCGCCGTCGGCATGGTCGCGAATGCCGTGTCGATGTGGCTGCTCGGGCGTGCGCAGAAGCGCAGCATCAACGTCCGCGGCGCGTACCTCGAGGTGCTGGGCGACCTCGTCGGGTCGGTGGCGGTCATCATCGCCGCAATCGTCATCCTGACGACCGGCTTCGTGCAGGCCGACGCCATCGCCTCGCTGTTCATCGCGGTGCTCATCGTGCCGCGGGCGATCGGGCTGCTCCGCGAGGTCGTGGTCGTGCTGACCGAATCGGCGCCGGTGGGGGTGCACGTCGCCGAGATCCGCGACCACCTGCGTGGCGCCGACGGCGTGGTCGACGTGCACGACGTGCACGTGTGGCAGCTGACGCGTGGAGCGCCGGTGTTCAGCGCCCACGTCATCGTCGAGGACGCGGCGCTGAGCGACGGTCGTTCGGCGGCGATCCTCGCGTCGCTGCAGACGTGCCTGGCCGACCACTTCGACGTGGAGCACTCGACCTTCCAGCTCGAACCCGCCGGCCACGTCGAGCACGACTCGCGCCACGCCTAGCCCGTCTGTCGCCATGTGCGGCCACGTCGAGCACCACTCGCGCCACGCCAGCCCCGCCGCCGACTCCGGCGCCCGGTGGCTCCGACAGCCCTGCGGACCGGAAGGGTTCAGTCCTCCCGCACCACCTCGCCCGGCGTCTTGTCGGGCCGCAGTCCTCGCCAGCGCGCCTGACGCAGGATGCCGCCGGGGGTGAACTCCGCGAACTCCACCTCGGCCACGAGGTCGGGCCGTACCCACAGCGCATCGCGGGCGTCGGCCGCCGGTACCCCGACGAACGGGTCGGTGTCGCCGCGGAGGGGTTCCAGCAGGGCGGTGAGGCGCGCGAGGGTCTGTTCCCCGAAGCCCGAGCCGACGCGCCCGGCGTACTGCAGCCCGTCGGCCGACGGCACCCCGACCAGCAGTGACCCGATCGTGCCCGCGCGATTGCCCTTGCCGGGGCGGATGCCGCCGATCACGACCTCCTGCGTGCGCGAGTGCTTCACCTTCAGCCACTGCTCGGAACGGGTGCCCCGCCGGTACGTCGACGCGGGGTCTTTCACGACGACCCCTTCGAGCCCGAACCGGCCGCTCGTCGCGACCGCGGCATCCACGTCGTCGAAGACGGGCGGTACCACCACCGGCGCGCCGGCACGCGCGGCAAGCTTCTCGAGGAGGTGACGTCGCTCGGAAAGGGGAAGGGATGCCACGTCGCGTCCGTCGATCGACAAAACGTCGAAGAGATAGAGCTGCACCGGCGTGCGCCGGGCCTCGTGGGAGATCTCGCGCGGTTGGGCGAGGTTCATGCGCTTCTGCAGGAGGGGGAAGCTGGGGCGTCCCTGAGAGTCGAGCGCGACGATCTCCCCGTCGACGACCGCGCGCTCCGCCCCGAGACCCAGAGGGACACCGGTCAGCTCGGGGTAGGTCCGGGTGAGGTCGTTGCCGTTGCGCGAGCGCAACCGCAAACGCTCACCGTCCCAGATGCCCACACCGCGGATGCCGTCCCACTTCATCTCCACCCACGGCGCACCCCAGCGCGCGGCGGCGGCGCGGGCGAGACCCGCAGTCGCCGCGGTGGCGAGCATGGGACGGAGGTCGGCCACGGTGGGCTCGGTGTCGGGGGGTCGTCCCGGGGACTCGTCCGCCGCCGGTGTCGGGGCCGGTGCGTCGTCGGGTGCCGCGTCGGGTGCGCGACCGGCTGTGGTGCCGTGATCGAGAGCCACCACCGTCGCCCCGTCGCCCTGCGGTCTGCCCTCGGCATCCGTCTTCATGCGATGCAGCAGCCACTGGGACTTCTCGCCCCGCCCCTCGGTGCGGATCAGGGCGAGTCGCACGCGTCCGAGCGGGCCGTCGTCCTGCCCGGTGAGCGTGGCGATCACCTCGTCGTCGCGCCACTTCTCGAGCTCGTACGTGCCGGTGTCCCAGACCGTCATGACACCCGCGCCGTACTCGCCGCGCGGAATCTCCCCGGCGAAGTCGAGATACGTCAGGGGGTGATCCTCGGTCATCACGGCGAGACTGTTCTTCGCCGTGGTCGGCGGTACTCCGCGGGGGACCGCCCAGCTCACCAGCACACCGTCGTGTTCGAGCCGCAGATCCCAGTGCAGGCGGCTCGCGTGGTGCTCCTGGACGACGAATCGGGGGAACCCGTCGGGGGCCGCATCTCCGTTCGGCGTGTCGGGAACGGGCTCGGGCGTCCTGCCCGCGGTGCGCTTCGAGAGGTAGGCACGCAGCGGCCCCGCGTCGCGTTCGAGGGGTGCGAGCGGGTCGCCGGCGCGCGCGAGCACCTCGTCGAACAGCAGATGGCCGAGCCCGGGATCGTCCAGTTCGTCCCAGGTGCGAGGGGCGGCGACCGTCGGGCGTGAGCGCCCCCGCAGCGAGTACGGCGCGATGGTCGTCTTGGAGCCGTTGTTCTGGCTCCAGTCGATGAAGACCTTGCCGGGGCGTGCGGATTTCGACATCTGGCTGACCACCAGGTCAGGGTGGTCGGCCTCGATCGCCCGAGCGAGTTCCTTCGCGATCGCGCTGGCCGCGTCGCTCGACTGGCGGCCATCGAGGTGGGCGTAGAGGTGGATTCCCTTGCTTCCGCTTGTGACCGGCAGGGGGTCGAGCCCGATGTCCTGCAGGATCGCCCGGGCCCAGCGGGCGACCTCGGCGCACTCGGTGAGGCCGACACCGGGGCCGGGATCGAGGTCGAGTACCAGGCGGTCGGGGTTCTGCCGTTCGCCGTCGGGCGAGAATCGCCACTGCGGCACGTGGAGCTCGAGGCTGGCGACCTGCGCGAGGTAGACGAGGGTCGGCAGGTCGTCCGCGAGCGGGTAGTCCTTGGCGCCGGACGAGTGGTCGATGGGGAACCGGCGCACCCACGCGGGCGCTCCGGGTTCGAGGGCCTTCGCGAAGAACGGCTCGCCCGGGTCGGAGTCGGTGCCGACCCCGTCGGGCCAGCGTTTGCGGGTGACCGGCCGGTCGGCGACGTGGGGGAGCAGGCGTGGAGCGATGCGCGAGTAATAGTCGATGACCTCGCCCTTGGTGGTCCCCGTCTCGGGGTAGAGCACCTTGTCGAGGTTCGACAGGCGCAGCCGACGCCCGCCGATCCGCACCGTCTGCTCCACCATCGCCCCAGCGTAGGGCGGGAACGACTCCGGATGCCGAGGGGCTTGCGAGGCCGAGGCTCCCGCCGGAGGTCCGAGCCGCACCGGGCGCCGGGGACGAGGTGGCCGGGCGAGCGACGTCACCCGGCGTACCGGATCAGCGTCGGGCGACCTGGAGATGCAGGTGTTCGAGCTCGGCGGCGAGTTCTTCGAAGGGGCCACGGGAAACGATCCCCGGAGCGACGTCCTCGATGGCGAGGGGCCGGATCGGCGCGGGGGCCGCTCCCCACGAGGATCGCCACTGCGTCAGCTGCGCGGTCGAGCCGGCGAAGACGATGGGGCCGAGACCCGCCCACGCGTGAGCCGCGGCGCACATGGCGCAGTGCTCGCCCGAGGTGTAGACCGTCATCGATGCACGTTCGGCCGCGGCGTAGTGCGCGACCGCCCAGCGCACGAGGGCGATCTCGGGATGCGCGGTGGGATCACCGCGACCGACGGTGTTGCGCTCCTCTCGAAGCACGCGCCCGTCTCCGTCGACGAGGAGTGATCCGAAGGCGTCGTCGCCGGCGTTCACCGCCTCCGTCGCCAGTTCCAGGCAGCGCTTCAGCGCGTCGATGTCGTCCATGGGTTCCTCTCTACGGGGGTCGTGTCGCTTCGGCCAGGCACACCGCTCACGTGTGCACTGTCCATCTTGTCCCCGGTCGACTCCGCCGAGCGGCGGGTTGAGGTTCCGTCACCCTCCCGCGACGCAAGGGTCTCGGCATCCAGCGTCGTTTCGGTGTTCACTGGACCCATGCGATCGATCTGGAAGGGTGCCCTGACGTTCGGCCTCGTCAACGTGCCCGTGAAGGTGTACTCGGCCACCGAGGATCACGACGTCTCCCTGCACCAGGTGCACAACAAGGACGGCGGGCGCATCCGCTACCAACGCATCTGCGAGGTCGACGGCGAGGTCGTGCCGTACGGCGACATCGATCGGGCCTACGACGACGGCGAGCAGACGGTCGTGTTGACCAAAGACGACCTCGCGTCGTTGCCCAGCGAGCGCAGCCGTGAGATCGAGGTCGTCGAGTTCGTCCCCAGCGAGCAGGTCGATCTGCTCACCCTCGACAAGGCGTACTACCTCGAGCCCGACTCCACGTCGCCCAAGGCGTACGTGCTGCTGCGCAAGACGCTCGAGCAGACCGACCGCACCGCGATCGTGCGCTTCTCGCTGCGGCAGAAGACGCGGCTCGCCGCCCTCCGGGTGCGCGGAGACGTTCTGGTTCTGCAGACGTTGTTGTGGGCCGACGAGGTGCGCGAGGCGGCGTTCCCGGCACTCGATGAGAGCGTGCGCATCTCGGCCAAAGAGCTTGAGATGTCGGCATCCCTTGTCGACAGCTTCTCGAAGGATTTCGATCCCGAGGAGTTCACCGACGCCTATCAGGCGGAGCTGCGAACCCTCATCGACGCGAAGCTCGAGCAGGGCGACGCGATCGACACGGACGCCACCTTCGGCACGCGAGAGGAAGAGGACGGTGGCGAGGTCATCGATCTGATGGAGGCGCTCCGCGCGAGCGTCGAGCGCAGTCGCGCGGCGCGGGCGGGGGAGAACGACAAGGCCGCCGACAAGAAGCCGGCGGCCAAGAAGAAGACGAAGGCGTCCTGAGCCTCAACGGGCCGGGTGGTCTCCGTCTTCGAACGACTTCGGGTCGAGCGTGAGCGCCTCGGCCTCGGCGTGAGTGACGGTGTCCTGTCCGGCCGCCGCGTCGCGCTTGGCGGCGGCGCGCTCGCGGAAATAGTGGAAGACGACGAAACCGACGGTGCCGACCACGACCGTCAGGAGGATGACGTCGATGTACTCCGCGACGAATTCGCCGACGCCGGGGATCAGGCTGAGCAGGTAGCCCGCGACGGTGAGGCCGAAGCCCCAGATGAGGGCGCCGATCAGGTTGTAGAGCGTGT
This sequence comes from Microbacterium proteolyticum, assembly GCF_014192415.1. Lineage (GTDB taxonomy): Bacteria > Actinomycetota > Actinomycetes > Actinomycetales > Microbacteriaceae > Microbacterium > Microbacterium proteolyticum. The sequence goes on along the minus strand of NZ_JACHXY010000002.1, from coordinate 609,821 downwards.
ACTTCCACTTGTTCATGTGGCCGACACCCGCGGCGATGGGCGCGAAGGTGCGCACGATGGGCACGAAGCGGGCGAGGATCACGGTGAGCCCGCCGAAGCGGACGAAGAACGCGTTGGTGCGCTCGACGTTCTTCCGGCTGAACAGACCCGACTCTTTGCGTTCGAATATCGCGGGCCCCGCCTTGTGGCCGATGAGATAGCCGACTTCGCCACCGAGGAAGGCCGCGAGGCCGATCAGCAGTCCGGTGATCCAGACGTTGACACCGAAGACCCCGTGAGGCGGGTGCGTGACCGGGTTCGACAGGATGCCCGCCATGATCAGCAACGTGTCGCCGGGGAGCAGGAACCCGATCAGCAGACCGGTCTCGGCGAAGATGATCAGACAGACGATGACGAGGGCCCAGGGGCCGGCGGCGTCGATGATCGTCGCGGGGTCGAGCCACGGGAGCAGTGCGGCGGTGGTGTGGATCACATCGGTCCCGTCGGGTCGGAGAGGTGGTGCGGGTGAAGCGGCCAATCGTGCGGAAGGGGGGACTTGAACCCCCACGCCCGAAGGCACAGGAACCTAAATCCTGCGTGTCTGCCGATTTCACCACTCCCGCGAGTGGGTTCAGTCTAAACGGGCCGCACCCGCGCTCGATGTGAACGAGCCGTCAAAGAGCGACCACCTCACCCGCCACCACGGTCGCGTTCGTCCGGGTCTCATGGATGTCGGAGGCCGGGCCGACGAACGGGTCGCGGTCGGCGATCGCGAGGTCCGCCGCGGCGCCCGGAGCGAGGGTGCCAGGGCCTATGCCGAGGAGATCGGCGGAACCCCGCGTGTAGGCGTCCAGGGCCGTCTCGAGCGAGAGGGCGTGCGCGGCGCCGAGGGGCTCGGCATCCGCTTCTCCCGGGGGACGACGGGTGACGGCCACGTGCACGCCGAGCCAGGGGTCGAACGTGGAGACGGGCCAGTCCGACCCCATCGCGAGCGCGGCGCCGGCAGTGCGGAGGGCCGCGAACGGGTAGAGGTCGTCGGCGCGGTCGTCGCCGAGCAGGGGAAGCGTGACCTGGCGCACGAGGGCGTTGGCGCACGCCCAGTACGGCTGGCAGTTGGCGGTGACCCCCAGCGCGGCGAAGCGCGGGACGTCGTCGGGGGAGATGAGCTCGAGGTGGGCGATGTGGTTGCGCACGCGGGACCGGTCAGCAGCCGGTACCGCGTCGAATCCGTCGAGAGCGTCGTGGACCGCCGCGTCGCCCAGGGCGTGCACGTGCACGGCGATACCGGCGGCGTTCAACGCGGGCACCAGCTGCTGCACGAGCTCGGGCGCGAAGTACGACAGGCCGTGCGACCCGTCGGGATACGGGTGGCAGAGATGAGCGGTCCGTGTCTCCACGATCCCGTCCAGCATGAGCTTCGCCGTGCGCGTGGGGAATCCGGCTGCCGTGTTGACGCGGGCCCGCTCGAGGCACTCAGCGACGAACGCGCCGATGCTGTCCGACGTGAGGTTGCGCGGCACCCAGATGGCACCCGTCGCCCTCCCGATCAGCGACCCGTCGTGCAGCAGTGAAAGGTAGGCGTGGGAGAAGTCGGGGTAACCGGCGTACTCACCCAGCGCTGCTTCCTGCCAGCCGGTGATGCCGGCGGCCAGTGCGGACCGGGAGACCGTGCGCAGAGCACGCGCGATGTCAGCGGTCTCGTGCGGGGGGATGTGGGGGGAGACCAGCTGCATCGCGCCTTCGCGCAACGCGCCGCTCGGTGTGCCGTCTGCCGCACGTTCGATCCGCCCGTCGGAGGGATCGGGGGTGGCGCGGTCGATACCCGCGGCGACCAGGGCCGCCGAGTTGGCCCACCCGCCGTGGTGGTCGGCGTCGAGCAGGAAGGCGGGACGATCGGGGACCAGCGCGTCGAGGTGGGCCGCTGTGGGCCCGGTGGGCGGGAAGAGCGTGGGGTCCCATCCACCGCCCACCACCCACGCGGAGCCGGTGTCGACGGCGAACGCGCGGATGCGTCGGTCGATCTCGTCGAGGGTCTCGGCCCCCGCGAGATCGCAGCGGAGGGCGTCGACCGCCCCGCCCCCGAGGTGGAGGTGCGCATCGACGAACCCCGGGGTCACGAGCCCGCCGCGGGCGTCCAGCTCGTCGTCGACCCTGCCGAGGGTGTCGCGCACGTCGCGGTGAGAACCGACGACCACGATCCTGCCGTCGCGAACCCCCAGGGCGTCGGCATCGAGGACGGTTCCGGAGGAGAAGAGGACGCCGTTGGCGACGAGAAGGCTGCTCACGGCTTCAGTGTGGCGGGAGCCTCCGCGACACGCCGAAGGAATGCGCGCGTCGCCTCGTGCGCTTCCCTCTCGTATGCAGGCGATCATGTACTCCCAGACCGGTGACTCCTCCGTCCTCTCGCTCGTCGAGCGTCCTCTGCCCGAGCCGGGCCCCGGCGAGGTGCGCGTGCGCATCGCCGTCTCAGGGGTGAATCCCACCGACTGGAAGGCCCGACAGGGCGGTCGTCCGTTCTCCTGGGATGAGGTGACGCCCAACCAGGACGGCGCGGGAGTCGTGGATGCCGTGGGTGACGGTGTCGAAGCCGTGTCGACGGGCCAGCGGGTGTGGGTCTACCTCGCCCAGCACGAGCGTCCCACCGGCACGGCCGCCGAGTACGCCGTCATCCCCGCCGCTCGTGCCGTCCCGCTCGCCGACGACGCCTCGTTCGCCCTCGGGGCGAGCCTCGGTGTCCCGGCCATGACGGCGCACCGCGCCCTGACCGTGCACGAGAACGGCCCCGCGCGACTCGCACCCGGCGCGCTCGACGGACGTACGGTCCTCGTGCAGGGCGGCGCCGGCGCGGTCGGCCACGCCGCCATCCAACTCGCCGTCTGGGCCGGCGCGACAGTGATCGCGACGGTCAGCAGCGACGAGAAGGAGGCACTCGCCCGTGCGGCCGGCGCCCACCACGTGCTGCAGTACCCCAGCGGCGCGCTCGCCGACGGTATCCGCGAACTCGCACCCAACGGCGTCGACCACATCGTCGAAGTCGCCATCGCCGACAACGCCGCCCTCGATGTCGAGGTGATCGCCAACCACGGCTCGATCGGCTACTACGCCGACAACGGCGGTGACCAGTTCAGCGCCGCGGTGCGGGCCAGCTTCGCCAAGAACGTCCGCTGGCAGGGCCTGCTGCTGTACACCGTGGGCGAAGACGCGCTCGCCGCCGCCGCGGAAGACGTGTCGGCAGCCGTCGCCGCCGGGGCACTGCCGGTCGGAGACGGCACCGGTCTGCCCCTGACGTGGTTCGCCCTCGCCGACACCGCCGCCGCGCACGACGCCGTCGCGAACGGTGCGACGGGCAAGGTGCTCATCCGCGTGAGCGACGCGGACTGACTCGCCCGACCGAACAGAAGAGCACCGCCGGCCTCAACGAGGACGTGGCGTCCGTCGGCCGCGCACGGCCACCACAGCCGCCGCCGCGGCCAGGGCGGTGGCGGCCACCCCCAGAGCGGCGGCGCTTCCCAGCGCGTGCGTGACTCCGCCGATCACCGCCCCGGCGACCAGTGCCGACCACAGGAGGAGGGGACGCTGCCAGCCTCTCCGTGAGCCGCCGGTGACGAGAGCGGAGAGGCCGAGGCCGAGACTGACCAGGGTGCCGGTGGAGTAGGTGATGGGGATCCTCGCGCGCCCATCGGCGAGGAACAGCGTGTTCAACGCCCCCATCGCCGCCGCCAGCAGTCCTGCCCGCCAGAGCGTGGTGGAGCCGCCCAGCGCGAGCGCCGCTGCCACGGCGACGACGACGGCGGCTCCGCTGACCACCCAGGTCTGTGCGCGTGCGGTGCGGATACTCATCGCTCCGCCGACGGTGACGCCCCCGACGAACGCCGCGATGACACCGGCGGCGACGAGGGCGAGAGACGCGTCGCCGCGGAGCACGGCGACCGCGCCCTGCGTGGAGTTGCCGCTCATGAACGACACGAACAAGCCGCCCGTGTCGAGAAAGCCCACGGCATCCACGAAACCGGCCACGGCGGACAGCGCCGCGGAAAGTGTCAGTGCGCCGCGATCCACGTCTTTCACGTCGTCTCCCGCCGATGATCGGTTCGTGCATCATGGTGGGCCCTGCCGCGCGGTCATTCAAATCGGCGCGGCGCGTGCGACGAAAAGAACCGCCGGGGCCACGCGTGATGCGCGACCCCGGCGGTTCGTCGGTCCGGGGGGAGACCGTCGACGGTTACTGCTGCGTGCGGCGGCGGGCGATCGCCGTTCCGGCTGCGACGACCAGACCGAAGGCGAGCATGCCCGCACCGATCAGCGGCAGCGGCGAACCCTCCACGTCGGAACCCGTGCGCGCGAGGCTCCCGCCGGAACCCTTCCCGCCCGGGGCGGGGACGGCGGTGGCGCTGGCAGACGGCGCGGCCGTCGGTGCGGCGGTGGCCGTCGGCTCCGCGGTCGGGCTGGGCGTGGCCGTGGGTTCAGCCGTCGGTGTGGGTGTCGGCGTCGGCGTGGGCGCGACGGCATCCCAGGCCAGCACGTAGGCGGCGTGACCGATCGCGGGGGCGAAGATGTCGACCGACGCCCGGCTGACGTTCTCCAGGGTGTCGTTCTCGGTGTGGTAGTTGCGGTCCATGAAGACTCCCGCCGTGCCGCCGAACTGCGCCACCTGCTCCTCGGTCTTGATGTCATCCGCACCCGAGAACAGGCCGCCCGAGGGGATGCCGTTGTCGATGAACGCCTGGTAGTCGCTGCGACCCGAGTATTCGGTGTCGATCCACGGCTGCGTGATGGCGTCGAAGTAGTCGGTGTACACCTTCTCGATCTCGATGGATCCTTCGGGGATCTCGACCGGAGCTTCGGACGACGACTCGTTCGCGTCGTACACGCCCACCGTGAAGTTCTCCGACCCGATCATGTCGTAGTTGAGGTACGCCGAGATCCGGGCGAGCTCTGCCGGGTCCTCCGCGACGAGCTCATCGACGTAGGCCGTCGAACCGAGCAGTCCGATCTCCTCCGCACCCCACAGGGCCAGGCGGATCCGCTTGTCGTTGGGAACCTCGGATGCCGCGATCTTCTCGGCCAGGGCGAGGATGGCTGCCGAACCCGAGCCGTTGTCGTTGACGCCGGGTCCTTCGGCGACGCCGTCGAGGTGCGCGCCGACGACGAGGGTGTCATCGGGGTCGCCCGCGACGCTGTCGGCGATGATGTTGAACGTCTTGCCGACGAGGAACTCCTTCTCGATGACGGCGGTTCCCTCGACGGGGTCGCCGGCGGGAGCCGCCGTGACGAGGGCTACCAGCGCGTCGCCGCTCGCCTGCGGCAGGGTGGCCGCGGGGGAGTTGTCCTCGTTGCGCGGGCCGGCCGAGACGTTGGTGAGCTGATCCTGGGGCGTGGTCCCCTCGGCCTCGGGGCGAGCGTTGTTGTAGACGAACACCGCGCCGGCACCGGCCGCCGTGGCGTTCTCGATCTTCGCCTGGAAGGTGCAATCGCCGCGTTGAACGAGCACGATCGCGCCGACCGGAACGGCGGCGTAGTCGGTCGTGGCGCACCCGAGGCGGAGCCCTGCGGCATCGGCGGCCGGGAGGGCGAGGATGTCGGTGTAGTCGCCGTCGACGCCCTCGCTGGTGTCGAAGTGCGACCCTTCGTACGTGGTGCCCTCGACGGTGAGGGACGCTTCGCCGAACTCCGAGTACGGCACGTCGAACTCGTCGCGGGTGACGGTGAACGCCCCCGTCGCTTCGAGCACTTCCTCGGCGTACTCGGCCGCGGCCTCGTAGCCGGGCGAGTTCCAGGCGCGGTAGCCCTCGGCAGCGAACGACTCGCTGATCTCGGACAGCTCGGTGAGGTGGGTCATGACGTCGGCGCCGGTCAGGCCGAGGTCGTTCGGGGTCTCACCCGGGGCGACTGCGGCGGTCGCTGCCGGCGCGAGCAGCAGCGATCCGCCGACGAGGGCGGTCGTGGCGACCGCGGCGGAGAACCGGCGGCCGCGCGAGGGCGGAGAGTGGGTGGTGTTTCGGGGCACGGTGAATGCACCTCTCTGCGGGCGGCGACGCCCGCATCATCCAGGGGGAACGATGCGTCCGCCCGAGGAGGCGAACACGCTTCGATTCTTATCGGATAGCTGAGCATTCGCCATCGATTTCCGGAATGTTTACGGCACGGAAACCTGTGAACCTGTGTTTTGGGCATGCCGATGCCGGGTGACCCTGAACTGTTTCCGACGCCTCACCGCGTGCGCGGAACGTATCGCGGTACCCACCTGATGAAGCCGACGGCGCCGAACACCGCGATCGCGCCCATCGCGCCCACCCCGACCGAGAGCGACGCCACCGCCGTGAGCGCCGACACGAGCACCGGTGCCACCGCGCCGCCGGCATCCGTCAATGTCCGCCACGATCCGAGGAAGGCAGCAGGCTCGGTAGGGGGTGCGATGTCGGCTCCGAGGGTGAGCAGGATGCCGCTCGAGAGGCCGTTGCCCACGCCGAGCACGGCGGCGAACATCGCGTACCACATGGCTGCGGAGCTCAGATCGTGCGTGAACGACAGCGCGACGAATCCCGCGCCCATGAGGATCATTGCGGGCAGTGCCGCCCACAGCCGTCCGAAGCGGTCCATCACCTGCCCGCTGGCGTAGAACAGGGCGAAGTCGATCGCCCCGGACACGCCCACCACCACCGCGATCGTGCCGGCATCCAGCCCCAGCGACACCCCCCACAGGGGGAGGACCACCTGGCGCGCCGAGCGCACTGCCGACAGGGAGGCCGCCGCGAGCCCGAGCCGCGCGAGCACGCCGCGGAAACGCCACATCGTGCGGAACACGCCGGCCCGTTCGATCGTGGGGATGGACCCGGTGACCGGCTCGCCGCTGTCCTCCGCCTCCCCGGCCCTGACGGGTGGCCGCTGCGTCGAGCCCACCCCGACGGGCACGGCCCTCTCGGGGTCGGGGCCGAAGAACACCAGCAGGATCGTCGCGACCTGGCACACGGCGAAGAAGACCACGGATGCCGTTTCGTCGCCGAAGATGCCCAACAGCGCCGCGGAGATGAACGGCCCGACGAACATCCCCGCCCGGAAAGTTCCGCCCAGCAGCGACAGCGCCCGGGCGCGGAAATGCAGCGGCACGCGCGTCGTCATGAACGAGTGGCGGGCCAGCGCGAACGCCGCCGCGCAGAAGCCGATGAGGAACACCGCCGCCGCGAACACGGCCAGGGACGAGGCGAAGACGATGCCGACGAGGCCGGCCAGCACGACGATGCCGGCGACGCCCATCGTGACGCGCTCGCCGAAACGGGCGACGGCCCACCCGGCGGGGATGTTGCCGCACAGCTGGCCGACGACGAGGGCGGCGGCGACCAGGGCGGCGAGGGCGACGTCGGCACCGAGTCGGTCGGCGATCACGGGGATCAGGGGGATGACCGCGCCTTCCCCGACCGCGAAGAGCAGGGTGGGTCCGTAGATCATCGGCGCGAAGCGCACCAGCACGTTCCGGGGAGAGTCGGCTGTCACCGTGTCCACGATAGGCTGGATGCCAAATGCTCGAACTCGATTTGACCGCCGACATCCAGGCGCTGCGCTCGACCTTCGCCGATATCCAGGCCGTGGTCGACGTCGACGCACTCACAGCCGACATCGAACGCCTCAGCGGTGAGGCCGGTGCCCCTGACCTGTGGGACGACGTCGACAACGCCCAGAAGGTCACCAGTCGTCTCAGCCACCGGCAGGCGGAGCTGAAGCGCGTCTCGGAGATCGCGCAGCGTCTCGACGACCTCGAGGTGCTCGTCGGTCTCGCGATCGAGATGGATGACGACGACGCGGCCGACGAAGCCCGTCGGGAGCTCGCCGCGCTGAAAGACGTGATCGGTCAGCTCGAGGTGCAGACCCTCCTCGACGGCGAGTACGACCCGCGCTCCGCCGTCGTCACGATCCGCTCCGGTGCCGGCGGCGACGACGCGACCGACTTCGCCGAGATGCTGCTGCGCATGTACCTGCGGTGGTGCGAGCGCCACAAGTACCCCGTCAAGGTCATGGACACCTCCTTCGCCGAGGGTGCGGGCATCAAGTCCGCGACATTCGAGGTCGACGTGCCCTACGCCTACGGCACACTCTCCGTCGAGGCGGGCACCCACCGCCTCGCGCGCATCAGCCCCTTCGGCGGTGCCGACAAGCGCCAGACCAGCTTCGCCGCGGTCGAGGTCATCCCGGTGATGGAAGAAGCCGTCGAGGTCGACGTGCCCGAGGGTGACATCCGCGTCGACGTGTTCCGCTCGTCGGGACCGGGCGGACAGTCGGTCAACACGACCGACTCGGCCGTGCGCATCACGCACCTGCCCACGGGTCTCGTCGTGTCGATGCAGAACGAGAAGTCGCAGATCCAGAACCGCGCCGCCGCCATGCGCGTGCTGCAGACGCGCCTGCTCCTGCTCAAGCGCGAAGAAGAAGCAGCCAAGAAGAAGGAGCTCGCCGGCACGATCACCGCGAGCTGGGGCGACCAGATGCGCTCCTACTTCCTGTACGGCCAGCAGCTCGTGAAAGACCTGCGCACGGGGTACGAGGTCGGCAACCCGGCGGTCGTCTTCGACGGCGATCTCGACGGACTCATCGCCGCCGGCATCCGCTGGCGCAAGCGCAAAGAAGACGACTGACCCGCACGTGACGACGAACCCTGTGGATGCCGTGGAGACCGGCATCCACAGGGTTCTCTCGTTTCGCGACACGGCGCGTCCTGACGGCGTGCCCCGGGCCCGCGCTTAGGCTCATCGAGCCATGATCCGGTTCGAAAATGTCACCAAGCGGTATCGCGGCACCGCGAAGCCCGCCCTCAGCGCCGTCGACTTCGAAGTGCAGCGCGGGGAGTTCGTCTTCCTCGTGGGTGCATCGGGGTCGGGTAAGTCGTCGTGCCTGCAGCTCATCCTGCGCGCCGAGACGCCCAGCGAGGGGCGCGTGGTCGTGCTCGGTCGCGACCTGCGCACTCTGTCCAACCGCAAGGTGCCCTACTTCCGTCGCGAGATCGGTTCGGTCTTCCAGGACTTCCGCCTTCTGCCGAACAAGACCGTGTTCCAGAACGTCGCGTTCACGCTCCAGGTGACCGGGTCGTCGCGTGGATTCATCCAGCAGGCCGTCCCCGAGGTCCTCGCGCTCGTCGGCCTCGACGGTAAGGAGAAGCGCCTTCCGCACGAGCTGTCGGGTGGGGAGCAGCAGCGTGTCGCGATCGCTCGCGCCCTGGTCAACCGTCCTCAGGTGCTGCTCGCCGACGAGCCGACCGGAAACCTCGACCCCGGCACATCCACCGACATCATGCGCCTGCTCGCGCGCATCAACGCCGGCGGCACGACCGTCGTCATGGCCACGCACGAGGCCGGTTTCGTCGACCAGATGCAGCGTCGAGTGATCGAGCTCAGCGGGGGCGAGATGGTGCGTGACGAGCGCGGCGGCGGGTACGGCGACACCGCCAGCATCCCGCGCCTGACTCCCGAGGTCGAGAAGGGCGCGGCCGCCGTCGCCGCTCTCTCCGCGGTGCTCGAGGTGCAGCGCGAGGTCACCGGTCGCACCGGTCCCGTGCAGCCCCTCCCGAGGACGGATGCCGAGACCGCACCGCGGGCGGAGCGGGCTCCGGACGCCGCGCCACGAGCGGAACGGGCGCCGGATGCCGCCGCCGGTCCGGCATCGGACGCCGCCGACGACGAGTCCACCCGGACGTCGCGCGAGCCGGGGACGAACACGGGGTTCATCCCGGTCACGACGCCGCAGGTCGACGAGCTCGGACTCGCCGACCGCCTCGGCCTCGGTAAGAGAACAAGCAGCAACGACGAAGTGGGGCCCACGTCATGAGGTTCGGGCTCATCCTGTCGGAGGCCTTCACGGGCCTGCGGCGCAACGCGTCGATGGTGATCTCGGTGATCCTCGTCACCTTCGTCTCACTGACCTTCGTCGGTGCGGCGATGCTCATGCAGATGCAGATCGGCAAGATGCAGTCGTACTGGGCCGACCGTGCCCAGGTGGCGGTGTTCATGTGCGCGTCTTCGTCGAACGTGCCGACCTGCAGCGCGGGGGAGCCGGCGACGCAGCAGCAGATCGACGACGTGATGGCGACACTGGACGGGCAGGCGCTGGCGCCGCTGATCCGCGATTACACGTTCCAGACGAGCGACGAGGTGTTCGCCGACGCGCAGCAGCAGCTCCCCGAAGACATCCTCGGTGTCGTCACGGCCGACCAGTTCAACGCGACCTTCAGCATCAACCTGGTGGATCAGAGTCAGTCCGACGTCATCACCGAGGCGTTCAGCGGCCAAACGGGGGTGGAGGACGTCCAGGATCAGCTGCAGTATCTCGAGCCGTTGTTCCAGGCGCTGACGGTCGCGACCTACGTCGCCGTCGGCATCGCCGGTCTCATGCTCATCGCCGCGGTGCTGCTGATCGCCACGACCATCCGCCTGTCGGCGTTCGCCCGTCGCCGCGAACTGGGCATCATGAGGCTCGTGGGGGCGTCCAACCGCTTCATCCAGACGCCGTTCGTCGTCGAGGGAGTGCTCGCCGCGCTGGTCGGTTCGGCACTCGCCAGCGTCGCGGTCTGGGCCATCGTGGGCGTCGGAGTGAACCAGTACCTGCGGGACCGCATCGGCTTCATCACGTCGTGGGTCGATGTCGGCGATGTCGCTTTCGTCATCCCGGTTCTGGTGGTCGTCGGCGTGGTGCTCGCCGCGCTCAGCGCGAGCTTCGCCATCCGGCGGTGGCTGCGCACCTGAGCGTGGGGTAAACTGTAAGGCTCTGTGTGCCCATGATCATGAGGAGGTGGCACCATGCCTCGTGAGCAGGGTGAAAAGCTCATCGCGTCCAACAAGAAGGCGCGTCACGACTACGCCATCGAGAAGACCTACGAAGCCGGTCTGATCCTGACCGGCACCGAGGTGAAGTCGCTGCGACAGGGTCGGGCGAATCTGACCGACGGGTACGCCTACATCGACGGCGGGCAGGCCTTCCTCGACGCGGTGCACATCCCCGAGTACTCGCAGGGGCACTGGACGAACCACTCCGCCAAGCGCACCCGCAAGCTGCTGCTGCACAAAGAAGAGATCATCAAGCTCTCGCACGCCGTGTCGGCGGGTGGCTACACCCTCGTCCCGCTGCGGCTGTACTTCCTCGACGGGCGGGCCAAGGTCGAGATCGCGGTGGCGAAGGGCAAGCGCGAGTTCGAGAAGCGTCAGACGATCCGCGAGCGCGAAGACAAGCGCGAGGCGGAGCGGGCGATGCGCACGAAGAACCGCCTGGGCGACTGACAGCCCTCGAGCGCCGTCGGGGCGTGCGGTCCTCCGGACCGATGCCGTCGGGTCACTCGGCCCGGAAGCGCCCCTCCACCACCGACGTCACGACGATCTCGGGCGGCTGCAGGCTGAAGGACGGACCGCTGTCGGCACTGGCGGCCATCAATCGTGCGCCCATCGGCGCGGGCGACTCGGGGCGGCCTCCGAGCAAGCCGACGTCGGCGATCTCGACCGCCGCGACCGACGCGAGGCCCAGCGCGTCGGCGTAAGCCGTCGCGCGCTCGACGGCCACGTGAACCGCGCCGGCGGCGACCTCGCGCTCCACCCGGGCGCGCGTGTCGGGGGAGAGGCGCCACTCCACGGCCGTGACCTGCACGTCGTCCGACTCGGCGACGTCGCCGAGCCACCACGACAGCGCACCGGCGTCGGTGAAGGTGGCCGACAGCTCGACGCTGGCGTGGTGCACGAGGGGCAGCTGCGCGCCCTCGTTGTTCCACGGGCGGTCCGACCAGACCGAGACGCGGGCGCTCGACCACTCCGACACCTCGCCGGAGCGGAGGTGGGCGACCAGACCGTCTTGCACGGTCGAAGCGCGTTCCTGCGCCCGTTCGACGACGGGACCCCGCGTGGGGCCGTCGGTGGAGACGGTGACGCGCACCGCTGCCTCTTCGGCGCGGACACGCGAGTTGCTCTCGCCTCGGACGGTGATGACGACGTCGCTCATGCGGCGAGCCTACGCGAAGGGCGTCGTGCCTCAGGGGGAGGGAATCACGGCGCCCCGCGATCCGTTGTAGACTGACATGCTCGGGTGCTTGCGCATCCGAGGTGGTAACTCAACAGCGTGACAACGGCCGCTCCTTCACGGAGTTCACGGGGCTGATCGGTTTCGACAGCGCCTGCGAACCCGCGAGAAAGCGGGCCGAGGATGTGGGGTTATCTCGTAAACGCTCCCTGCAAAACAATAAGTGCCGATGCTAAGCGCACTGACTTCGCCCTCGCTGCGTAAGCGAGCCCGATAGTCCGTCAGACCGTGTGTGACCCCGCCACGGATTCTGGCGTCATTTAGGGGTCTTGCTGTGTGACGGCGTCTGGACGTCACGCGGGACTTTTCCCAGGCTGGGCTCGTCGACTTAGGTGTCTGTGACAAAGGTCGGAGCCGAGTAGAACGTCTGCACAGACTGCGCCCGGAGAAAACGCGGAGACCCAGCGTTGGACGGGGGTTCGATTCCCCCCAGCTCCACGAGCCGTTGTCACGAAGAGTTGCACGCAAGAAGCCCCCGCTCCCGCCCGTTTCGGCAGGGGTGGGGGCTTCTTGCGTGTCGGCCACCCGTCTGCGCCCTACCCGCTCCGACGGTCGAGCAGGCGCCCCGCATGCGCCCGCGTTCGCTCAGGCCGCGTGGTGCTCGCTCGAGCCGCGCCGCGTCGACTCAGCCGGCGCTGCGGGTGTGGATGTCGCTCTCCCCCGAGACGTCGTTGAGCTCGAAGTACACGCGACCCTCGGTGCGGGTCAGAGTGGCGGTGCTGCGGCGCTCGAGACCCTCGGCCACGCGCTCGATGAACCCGGGGTCGAAGCTGTGCAGCAGCACCTCGTCGGCCCGGTGGATGCGCTTGCCCGCCCAGACCGCCGAGACCTTGTCGGGGTCGCGGTGGGTGTAGACGGCGACGCGCTCGGCCTTCATGCTGCCAGTGTGGAGCCGTGCGGCATCCGGTGCGCCGACCTCGATCCACGCCACGAGCGCTCCGGTGAGGTCCCTGACCATGACGGCCGGTTCGTCGGTGGCGGCGACGCCCTCGCTGAAGCCGATGCCCTCCTCGTACTCGAGGCAGTACGCCAGCACGCGGGTGAGCATGTAGGGCGCGGTCTCGGATGGATGCCGAGCGACCCGCAGCTGCAGCTCGTCGTACACGCCGCGATCGACGTCGGATAGCTGCACCGTGAAGGTGTGAATGGTCGAGCCGATAGCCACGAGGGTCGAGCCTACGCGAGCAGGGGTCCCTCGAGCGGCGGTGACGCTTGTTCCGGCCCCGCGGGGGCGTCTAGCGTCGGAGCATGCCTGACCCCCGCGCGCTCCGCATCGACGTCGGCCCCTTCCACCTGGCTCCCACGCCCGACGCCTCCACCTGGACCGCCGCGTCGCGCGGCGACGCCGTCGACGCGGCATCCGGGATCACCGCGGGATGGAATGAATGGGTCGCGTTCGCCGCGCGCGTGCTGCGTGCCGACGAACTGTGGCGCTCCGTCGAGGCGCGCGGCGACGCATGGGACGAGGGCTTCGCCGCGGCTCGGGATTCCGCGGCTGTCAACCCGTACCGCTGAACCGAGGGGGCGGGCGCCCCGACGGTCATCGCGGGGTGTCGACGAGAATCAGGCTCTGCCGCGTGTCGGCGAGTTTCACGAAGCCGTCGCCGAAGAAGTAGGTCAGGCCGTATCCGTCGACGCCACGACCACCGAGCCATTCCGGGTTCTCGGTGACATAAGTGCCGTCGTCCTCGAGTTCGACCTTCCAGCCGGAGGCCACGAGCTCTTTCTGCGCCGTGGCCGCCGTGGCCTCGTCGATCGGGGCCCACCCGAAGATCTGGACGCGGTCGGACGCGATCTTCTGATCGCCCCATTTGCACTGGATGCCGTCCTCGAGCTCGATCGCACCGATGCGGAAGGGCTCCTGCTGCGTGACCCAGCCGATGCTCGTGAAGTCGTCGGCGGTCGCCTGCGGGATGATGTTCTCGCACGTCGGGTCGGGCGTCTCGGACGCCGGTGTCGCCGTCGTCTCGGGTGCCTCGATGGTGGGGCCCGCCGCGGACTCGGCGACGCTCGGCACGGCTTCCGGCGCGGGGCCGGTGCAGGCGGTGAGCACCACCGCAGCGAGGAGCGCCCCTGTCGTCGCCCACGCGGCGCGCCGACGCGTGTCGGTCACCGGGGGTCCTCGCCGTGCAGCAGAGCGAGGAAGTCGTCGTGCAAGACACCGTTGGTCGCGAACGACGACCCCGCGTCGACACGGTCCGAGCCGTCGAAGGCGGTGAAGCGGCCGCCGGCCTCCCGCACGATGGGGGCGATCGCGGCGAGGTCGTACTCCTTCACGTCGAACTCGGCGACGAGTTCGAGCCGGCCCTCGGCGAGCCACATGTACGGCAGCGCGTCGCCGTAGGCACGGTCGCGCCAGACTGCGCGCGCCAGTCGCTCGAGCGCGGGCACCAGCTCCACACCGTCCCACTGCTGGATGCTCTGGAAGCTGATGCTCGAGGCGCCGATCTCATCCACGCTCGACACGCGGATGCTGCGGGTTTCACCCGATGCCGTGGTCGTCCAGGCGCCGTGACCGGCGGCGGCCCACCAGCGACGCCCGATCGCGGGCTGACTCACGACGCCGACCTGGGGGACGCCGTCGACGGAGAGGGCGATCAGCGTCGCCCACACCGGGATCCCCCGCATGTAGTTGTGCGTGCCGTCGATGGGGTCGATGACCCAACGGCGAGCGGTGTCGCCGGAAGAGCCGTACTCCTCGCCCAGAACGGCGTCGTCCGGCCTCTCGGCATCGAGGATCGCGCGGATCGCCCGCTCGGTTGCGAGGTCGGCCTCGGTCACGTGCGTGCGGTCGGGCTTGGTGTCGACGAGGAGGTCGGCCGCGTCGAAGCGGCGCATCGCTACGTCGTCGGCGGCGTCGGCCAAGCGCAGGGCGAGGGCGAGGTCGTCGGTGAGGGTCGGAGGCGTCGCTTCGATCGGGGACACGGCTCAAGGATACGGTCGAACGGCGGCCGATTTGGCGTGCCCACGCCACTCCTGGTAACGTAATCCCTCGGTTCGGGACGCAAGTTTCGGACCGAAACGGAACGCACCTCTAGCTCAATCGGCAGAGCAACTGACTCTTAATCAGTGGGTTCTGGGTTCAAGTCCCAGGGGGTGCACCACCCAGGAAGCCCGGTTTCTCGTCGCGAGATGAGATGCCGGGCTTCCGTCGTTCCACGGTGCGCGACTACTGGTTCCGACGCTCGGTAGTCGCTTCGTCGGGGGGACCCGCCTCGGTGGCCGACGGGCACGGGAGGGTTGTCGTCCTGCCGGGCCTCCGCGGTTCGCACCGCATGGGATGTCGTCGTTCGTCAAGGGATGACATTTGCTGAGCCCGCGGGTGAATTGCGTCGGAGATGCTCGATTGGGCGGAAAAGTTCTCGCTACAGTGGCGCAGTCGTTTCTATCTGACGGCGGCCGGCGCGGTTCATTCTCATCGCACGTTCGCAGGGGGATCGTCGAATGACGCTATTGCTCTTGCTTTCGTATCCGAACGACCGAGTTACCGCTATCTTGTGGCACGCCACAATGCGGTGTCAATAGCGCGTTCGGCGTCCTGCCGCGGGTTGCTCGCCGGTCGAGGGGCGGCATCCGCCCAGGACACCTACGTACCGCCCACCGGACGGCGCGGTAGTTCCGACAGTATTCACCGTCGGTAGGGTCGCCCGACACGTTCGGGGGCTCGAATCGGACCTCGTCGCGGTCCATTCTTAATCCACCCGTAATGGTGCGGGTATAAGGTCGTTTCTGCTGCGCCGCAGCGGTCCTGACATTTGCACCCGCCGCGGGGCGTTAAAGAAACAATGCGCACCCTGAGCTCGAGCCGAAAGCACAATGCGCCCATGGAACTCAACGCCGCCTCCGGTGTTCCGTCCCGTTCGTCCGCCCGCCACCGACGCACCCTGATCCTCACGACCCTCGCCGTTTCGGCAGCGCTCGTCGCCGGTAGCGCAACGCCCAGCGTCGCCGCGGTGACCGGGCCCGTCGGACTTCACCCCGACAGCGCCCGACCGCAGGTTCCCGCGATGCCCGTCCCCGGTCCACTGGAGGTCGGCTTCACCTTCTCGCCCGAGGAGTCGGGCGCCCTGTCCGCCGTGCGCTTTTACCAGAACGCGCCCAACTCGGGCGTCGTCAGCGCGTCGGTCTGGTCATCCACCGGCGTCCTTCTGGCCCAGGCCCCGGTCAATCCCGTGGCCGCGGTGGGCTGGCGAACCGTCCCGCTCGCGCTCGATCTCGATGCGGATGTCACGTACACCGTCAGCGTGCTCGACAACGACGGCCGCATTCCCGCGATCGAGAACTTCTTCACCGAGGCGAAGACGACCAACGGCATCGCCACGCCCGCGAAGGCCGGCGTGTACAAGGCCTCCGCCGGATTCCCCACCATCGGGCAGACCGCGAGTGGCCTCGTCGACATCGCCTTCACCCCCGAGCCCGACCTCGAGTCCGTGCCCGAAACGCCCACCGAGCCGACCGAGCCGGACCCGACTGCACCCGCACCGACGCCGACGCCGGTCGAGCCGGCTGCGCCCGAGCCCGACCCTGCCGGGCCCGTCAGCGCCGTCGGCCCCGACGGCACCCACTGGCCCGAGAACACCCCCCGAGCCAGTGAGGCGCGCGTGGTGCAGGTGAAGCCCACCTGGGCCGCGATCTCCGCGGCGATCAACGCGGAGGCCAAGACCTCGGACGACGTGGTCATCTGCGTCTCGCCGGGCACGATCACGGGCGGCAACGGTTCGGGATCCAGCGCCAAGGGCGTCCTCCAAGACGTGGGCAACGCCAACCGTGCTTCCCGCATCCTGGTCGACGCGTGCGACGGTGTCGGAACGGTCAAGACCGCCGGAGACAAGGGGATCGCCTTCGTCGGCGTCCGCGGGGTGTCGATCGTCGGAATCGACATGGGTTCGACGTCGGTGATGCTGCGCAACGTCGAGTCCTTCGGCTTCGGGTACACCACGGTCGGCACGCTCCTCGTCACCGCCAACGGCGGCCGCGGTGTCAGCGACGCAGACGTGGTCGAAGTGGTGGCAGGCACCGAAGCGGCCGAGGGCGCCGGGTACGACCGTATGGAGGTGAAGTCCGCCGACGGCTACGACATCGACGGTCTGACCTTCTCGGGTCTGTACGCCGCCCCGCACTACAAGGCCCGTGGCTCCAACGCCCATACCGACACGATCCAGTTCGTGACGACCTCGGGCAACGGCACGATGACCGACATCGTGATCGAGGACTCGGCTGTCTTCGCGTCGTCCAACCAGGGCATCATCGCGGGCAGCAACAACGGCGGCGAGATCCGCAACACCCTCGTCGTCGGCGGCAAGACCAGCCAGCAGCGTTACCCCGTCTACGAGGGCGGTCAGCCGGTCCTCGCCGCCAACTCCCTGCACGGAACATGGTCGGACCTCGCGATGGACACGTCCACCGTCGCCGGTAGCGTCTCGCCGTCGTACTCGTTCTCCGAGGTCGAGGCGTCCGAGAGCACCAAGGGCGACCGCGGGTTCAGCAAGCTCGAGCCGATGACGCTCGACGACCTCGACGAGCTCGCGCCCGTACCGACGGCCGAACGCCTGGCCGCCATCTGGGGCTGACGCCTGCACGGTGAGGCGCCGGATGCCGCGCCGATCGGTCTCCGATCGGTGTCGACATCCGGCGCCTCACCGCCGGTTCGGCAGCTGTCGCGTCAGGCCGCGTCGCCCACCAGCACCGCGGCGCCCTCGTCGGCGGCATCCGGGTGCGCACCGTCGATGTGGGCGAGAAGAGGGCGTCCGAGGACGATGCACAGGCTCGCGATCACGACCGACACGGCCGCCATGATGTACGGAACGCCCGCGTTGAAGGCGTGCCACAGCAGGGCGGCGAGTGGGGGAGCGACGGCGCCGCCGAGGAAACGCACGGCGGAGTACGCCGACGACGCCACTGAACGCGGCAGGTCGGTCGCCTCCATCACCGCCTCGGTGAGCGCGGTGTTGACCACGCCGAGCACGAGACCACCGACCACGATGCAGGCGACCAGGGCCGCGGCCGACGACACCACGAACGCGGCGACGACGAGATCGAGGGCGAGCAGCGGCAGGGCGATGAGCAGAACCGTCGTCAGCCGCAGGCGCCGCAACAGCAGCGGCGCGACCCACACGCTCGTGATCGCCAGGCCCAGACCCCACCCGAAGAACGTCAGCCCGATGCCCATCGCGCCGAAGCCGAGCGGGAAGGGCGAGAACGCCAGCAGCGTGAAGAAGCCGATGTTGTAGAACAGTGCGGTCGCGGCGAGGATCGCCAGCGCGGGTCGACCCAGAGCACGGAACGGTGCACTGAACGCCAGCGGCGTGCGCTCGGGAGTGGGCCCGCGAAGCAGGAGCATGACCGCGACGAACGCGATGGCCATGAGCCCGACGACGCCGAAGAACGGTCCTCGCCAGCTCACCTCGCCCAGGATGCCGCCCAGCAGGGGTCCGACGGCGATGCCGAGGCCGAGAGCGGCTTCGTACAGGATGATCGCCGCGGAACTGCCCCCCGACGCCGCCCCGACGATGGTGGCGAGCGCGGTCGAGATGAACAGCGCATTTCCGAGTCCCCACCCGGCACGGAAACCGATGATCGCGTCGACGCTGCCGCTCAGGGCGCACAGGAGTGCGAAGACCACGATGAGCGCCAGACCGACCAGGAGCGTCGCCTTCGCGCCGATCCGGCTCGAGATCCAGCTCGTCACGAGCATCGCGAGACCCGTCACGACGAGGTAGCTCGTGAACAGCAGCTCGGTCTCGACGGGGCTCGCCTGCAACGATTCGGCGATGGCCGGAAGGATGGGATCGACGAGCCCGATGCCCATGAAGGCCACGACGCACGCGAACGCGACGGCCCACACTTGCGCGGGCTGCTTCCAGATGCGGGGTGCTGCGGTGTCGGCACTCACCGGACGACCTCCTTCTGTTCGTGGGTGAAAGGCGCGACGGGTACGAGGCCCACGCGCAGGGAGAGAGCCGAGGCGGCGACGCCGACGGCATCCCATTCCGCTTCCGACAGGTCGGCGACGTGCGGCGCGAGCGCTGCGCGGAATTGCTCGAACCAGCCGGCCAGAGCGGCCAGGCCTTCTGCGGTCGCGCGGATCACACTGACGCGCGAATCGCTCGGGTGCGCGGCGCGCTCGACGAGGCCCGCGGCATCCATCTGGCGCACCAGTCGGGTCATGCCCGGCTGCGTGACGCGACTCAGCGTCGCGAGATCACCGAGGCGCTGCGGTCCGTGGTCACGCAGCAGCGTCAGCGTGCGCCACTGCGCCGCAGGGGCGTCGTTCTGGGTGTCGATGGCCGCGATGCGCGTGAGGGCGTGCACCGCGAGCAGGAGTCTCTGCAGATCGTCGTCGCGGGTCATCCGAAAAGCATACCTCCGGTATATACCCAAGGTATCTACATGCGGGGAGTTACGAGCGCGCGGCGATCCGCGTCGACAGCTGATGCGCGTGCGCCAGAACGACCCGACCCAGCTCGGCGAGGCGCTCACCGCCGAACCGGAACTCGACCCCGGTCACACTCAACGCCCACTGCGGGTCACCCGAGCGCGTGAACACCGCCGCCCCCAGACCCCAGCTGCCCTCGACGATCAGCCCCGGATTGACGGCGTAGCCGCGAACCTTCGTATCGGAGATGCGCGTGCGCAGTCGTGCGGGGGAGTGCGATGCCCCCCACCGCTCCGCCAGCTCCGGATGCCGCTCCAGGTACGCGTCCACATCCTGGGGCGGCAGGAACGCGAGGATCGCCAACCCCGCCGACGCGACACCGAGTGGGAACCGTATGCCCTCCGACAGGACGAAGGAGCGGATGGGAAAGCTTCCGTCCTCGCGCAGCAGGCAGACGGTCTCATCGCCGCGCCGAACCGAGAGGAACGCGCTCTCTTCCGTACGCACGGCCAGCGAGCGCACGATGTCGCGCGCGGTGGCGGTGACGTCGAATCGGGATGCCGCGACGCTTCCCATCAGATACAACTCCGGGCCCGGCAGCCATCGTCCCGAGACATCGTCGCGGTCGACCAGTCCCTCCGCGCGCAGCGCGGTGAGGAGGCGGTGCACCGTGGGGCGGGTCAGATCGGCGTCGCGCGCGAGATCGCCCACGACGGCGCCCGTGTCGCCCGCGGCGGTCACCAGGCGCAGAAGATGCGCCGCACGCGCGATGACCTGCGCGCCGGGGACGCTGACGCGAGGTGCCGATCCGGAAGAGGTGTCCACCATGTGGACGCTACGCGCCGTCCTATCCACATCGCAAGATGTCGCTGCGTGCGCGCGCGGGAGCCACCGCAGCATGGGATCACCGCTGTTCGAAGGAGTGCGCGTGATCGACAAGACCTGGCCGTCGGCGGCCGATGCCGTCGCCGACATCCCCGACGGAGCCTCGCTCGCCGTCGGAGGGTTCGGCCTCTCCGGAAACCCCATCGCCCTCATCGAGGCGCTGCTCGCGCAGGGGACGCACGACCTGTCCGTCGTGTCGAACAACTGCGGGGTCGACGACTGGGGGCTCGGCATCCTGCTCGGGGCCGGTCGCATCCGCAAGATGACCTCGTCGTACGTAGGTGAGAACAAGGAGTTCGAGCGGCAGTTCCTCACGGGCGAACTCGAACTCGAGCTCACCCCGCAGGGCACGCTGGCCGAGAAGCTGCGCGCCGGTGGCGCGGGCATCGCCGCGTTCTACACCCAGACGGGTGTCGGCACGCAGGTCGCCGAGGGCGGGCTGCCCCGCCGCTACGACGGCGCCGGCGGCATCGCCGTGGCGTCGCCCGCGAAAGACGTGCGGAGCTTCGACGTGCGCGGCGAGCCCCGTGACTTCGTCCTCGAGGAGGCGATCATCACGGACTTCGCCCTCGTGCACGCCTGGAAGGGCGACCGCCACGGCAACCTCGTCTTCCGCAAGGCCGCTCGCAGCTTCAATCCGCTCGCCGCGATGGCCGGACGCACCTGCATCGTGCAGGTCGAGCACCTCGTCGAGCCGGGTGAGATCGATCCGGATGCCGTGCACCTGCCCGGAGTGTTCGTGCACCGCCTCGTCGAGGTCGGCGACGTCGAGAAGCGCATCGAGAAGCGCACGGTGAGCGGGGGCGCGCGGTGAGCGGGCTCTGCTCCCCTCGACACGTTCCCCGCCCTCGTCCTGCAGCACCGGCGACGATCGTCAAGGAGATCTGACATGCCCCTGTCCCGCACGGAGATGGCGGCCCGCGCCGCCCGCGAACTCGCCGACGGCGCCTACGTGAACCTCGGCATCGGCCTGCCGACCCTCGTCCCCAACCATGTGCCCGACGGGATCACGGTGGTACTGCAATCCGAGAACGGCATCCTCGGCGTCGGTCCCTATCCGACCGAAGATTCTGTGGACGCCGACCTCATCAACGCCGGCAAAGAGACCGTGACGGCCCTCGCGGGTGCCGCCTTCTTCGACTCGGCACTGAGCTTCGGCATGATCCGCGGCGGCAAGATCGACGCCGCCATCCTCGGGGCGATGCAAGTGTCGGCATCCGGAGATCTGGCCAATTGGATGATCCCGGGGAAGATGGTCAAGGGCCCCGGCGGCGCGATGGATCTCGTGCACGGCGCCGCCCGTGTGATCGTGCTGATGGAGCACGTCGCCAAAGACGGCTCGCCCAAGATCGTCGCCCAGTGTTCGCTTCCGCTCACCGGACGGGGCGTCGTCGATCGCATCATCACCGACCTCGCCGTCATCGACGTGACGCAGGATGGACTGGTGCTCGTCGAGCTCGCCCCGGGCGTCGGCGTCGACGAGGTGCGGGACGCCACCGAGCCCCCGCTGACCGTGAGACTCACCGAGGAGATCGAGAACGCATGAGCGCTGAGAACGACATCGTCATCGTGGCCGCCGCACGTACCCCGCAGGGGCGGCTCAACGGACAGCTCGCGGGCCTGACGGCCGTCGAACTCGGCGGAGCCGCGATCGACGGCGCCCTCGAGCGAGCGGGCGTACCCGCCGCGCTCGTCGACGCCGTGCTCATGGGACAGGTGCTGCAGGCGGGCGCGGGTCAGAATGCGGCACGGCAGGCCGCGATCGCGGCCGGTGTCGGCTGGGACGTGCACGCGGCGACCGTCAACAAGGTCTGCCTGTCGGGGCTCACCGCCGTCATCGACGCGGCGCGCATGATCCGCGTCGGTGACGCCTCGGTCGTGATCGCCGGCGGCATGGAGTCGATGACGCGCGCCCCGCACCTGCTGATGAACTCCCGCAAGGGCTACGCCTACGGCTCGGTCGAGGTGCTCGACCATCTCGCCCACGACGGGCTGACCGACGTCTACGACCGCGAGAGCATGGGGGCATCGACCGAGCGCGCGAACTCCCGATTCGACGTCACGCGCGAGCAGCAGGATGCTGTGGCCGCCCGATCGCACCAGCGCGCGGCCGCAGCCCGCGACGCCGGGCTGTTCGACGCGGAGATCGTGCCCGTCGGCATCCCTCAGCGAAAGGGCGACCCGGTCCTCGTCACCGTCGACGAGGGGATCCGCGACGACACCACCGTCGAGACGCTCGCGAAGCTGCGCCCCGCGTTCGCCGAGGGCGGGTCGATCACGGCGGGCAACGCCTCGCAGATCAGCGACGGCGCGGCCGCGGTGGTCGTGACCACGCGCGCGGTCGCTACCGAGAACGGGTGGGACGTGCTCGCCGTCGTCGGCGCCTCGGGTCAGGTCGCCGGTCCCGACAACTCCCTGCACGAGCAGCCCGCTCGCGCGATCGAGCGCGCGCTGCAGAAGCAGGGCATCTCGGCCGCCGACCTCGACATGGTCGAGATCAACGAGGCGTTCGGTGCCGTGGTCGCCCGCTCCCAGGCCGAACTGGGCCTGGCCGACGACGTGGTGAATCCGCACGGCGGCGGCATCGCGCTCGGTCACCCCATCGGTGCATCCGGCACGCGCCTGGTCGTGCACGCCGTCCACGAACTCATCCGCCGGGGCGGCGGAACGGCGGCGGTGGCGCTGTGCGGCGGGGGCGGACAGGGCGACGCGCTCATCCTCACGCGGTGACGCACAGACGGATGCCACGGCGACGGGGCCGTGGCATCCGGTGAGGAGGTGCGGGAGTGCCGGTGCTCCGGCGTCGAACTCAGCTCAGGCGCTTCTTCAGCAGCTTCTGCTGCTTCTTCGACACAGGTGAGTCGCCCGAGATGACCTTGCCGCGGCGGGCGCGACGCGTGTCGACGACTGCGCCGACGGCCAACGCCAGGGTGATGCCCCAGCTCAGCCACGCCAGCGCCGTGCGCCACGTGAAGGGCTCGTCGTTGCGCAGTGCGCGCAGCAGCGTGATGCCGCCGGTGATCGCACTGAGAAGACCCGTTCCGAAGATGTACTGCCGCATATGCCCAACCTACCGACCCGCGGTCCATCGACGTCTCCTCCTTGACACCCGCCCGTGCCCCTCTTGCTGAAGGGTGCGCGCGGCTGCACCCGTCGCGTCGAAGCGTTTCGACGGCGACGACCGGTTCTGACGCCGGCGTCCAGCCCCCGGATCCGGATCCGGCCCGCTGTTAGCCTGAGGACGATCCCCGAGGAGGACCTGTGACCCAGGCCGATTTCGTCGTCGTCGCGAACCGACTGCCCGTCGACCGCACCCCTGATGGAGAGGGATGGCGGCGCTCCCCAGGCGGACTCGTGACCGCCCTCGAACCCGTCATGCGCAGCGCCGACGGTGCGTGGGTGGGGTGGGCCGGCCAGGCCGACGTCGACGTCGAGCCGTTCGTCTTCGACGACATGCACCTCGTACCCGTCACGCTCTCGGCCTCCGACGTGCAGCTGTATTACGAAGGCTTCTCGAACGACACCATCTGGCCGCTCTACCACGACGTGATCTCGCCGCCCACGTACAAGCGCGCGTGGTGGGACGCCTACGTCAAGGTCAACAAGCGCTTCGCCGACGCGGCCGCAGCGGTCGCGGCCGAGGGCGGGATCGTCTGGGTGCAGGACTACCAGCTGCAGCTCGTGCCGAAGCTGCTGCGGGAGCTGCGCCCCGACGTCACGATCGGGTACTTCCATCACATCCCGTTCCCCGCCTATGGCCTCTACTCCCAGCTGCCGTGGCGCAAGCAGGTGCTCGAGGGTCTCCTCGGGGCCGACGTCATCGGCTTCCAACGCGTGGCCGACGCGGGCAACTTCGCCCGGGCCGTTCGTCGTCAGCTGCGCTACGAGACCAAGGCCAGCGGCATCCTGGTGCCCGACGGCGAGGGCGGCACGCGCGTCGCCCTGGCGAAGGCGTTCCCCATCTCGATCGACGCGGAGTCGTACATCGAGCTGGCCCAGCGGCCCGACATCCAACAGCGCGCCAAGGAGATCCGCGAGGGACTCGGCAATCCCCGCAAGATCCTGCTGGGCGTCGACCGGCTCGACTACACCAAGGGCATCCGTCACCGCCTCAAGGCGTGGGGCGAAGTGCTCGAAGACGGCCGGGCGACGGTCGAGGACGCCACCCTCGTGCAGGTCGCGAGCCCCAGCCGCGAGCGCGTCGACGCCTACATGCAACTGCGTGACGAGATCGAGATGACGGTCGGGCGTATCAACGGCGACTACGACACGACCACGCACACCGCGATCCGCTATCTGCACCAGTCCTACCCGCGCGAAGAGATGGTGGCGCTGTTCCTCGCCGCCGACGTCATGCTCGTCACGGCGCTGCGCGACGGCATGAACCTCGTCGCCAAGGAGTACGTCGCCAGCCGCATCGACAACCGCGGCGTGCTGGTGCTGAGCGAGTTCGCCGGGGCCGCCGACGAGATGGGCAGCGCACTGCTCATCAACCCGCACGACATCGACGGACTGAAGGATGCCATCATCCGCGCGGTCGACATGCCCGCCGCCGAGCAGGGCCGGCGTATGCGCACCCTGCGGCGGCGCGTCCGCGAGCACGACGTCGAGGATTGGTCGCGCGGTTTCCTCGAGGCGTTGTCGGCTTTCCACGACCGCTCGTCCCGCGCAGCGGCCGCCGAGGTCGAGGCCCGTTCCGACGACGATCGGGGGGATGCCGAATGACCGCCGCCGACGCGACGGTCGAGGCCGTCGCCACCACCGACACCCTCCTCATCGCGCTCGACTTCGACGGCACGCTGTCGCCGCTGGTCGACGAGCCCATGTCGGCGCGCATGACGCCTGCAGCACGTGCGGTCCTCGATGAGCTCGCGGCACTACCGCGCACGGTCGTCGCGCTGGTCTCCGGCCGGTCGCTCGGCGACCTGCGCGAGATCTCCGAGCACGCCGACGACTCGCCGGTCTGGCTCGCGGGTTCGCACGGCGCGCAGTTCTGGGTGCCCGGCACCGGTGTCGAAGAGACCCCCGACGACACCGACGTCCTCGCGCTGCGCGACCGCCTGCAGCGAGAGGCGACCACGGGCACCGGTGAGATGGACGGCGTCTGGATCGAGCCGAAGGAATACGGCCTCGGCGTGCACACGCGCACCGCGGATGCCGCGACCGCCCGTGCGGCGCGAGACCTCGTCGATGCATTGGTCGGCGCGCACGCGCCCACGTGGCGTCGCCGCACGGGACACGACATCCTCGAGTTCGCGTTCCGCCACGAGGGCAAGGACTCCGCAATCGCACGTCTCCGTGAGCGCGTCGGGGCGTCGGCCGTGCTGTTCGCCGGTGACGACGTCACCGATGAAGATGCGTTGCGTTCTCTGGGGCCGCAGGACCTCGGCATCCGGGTCGGCGAGGGAGCGACCGCGGCCACCCTCCGCGTCGATGACATCGCCGCGTTCGTCGCCGTGCTGGAGGACGTGGCGCGCCTGCGCCGAGCGCACGGGGCGTGACGGGCGTCCCCGCCGGGTCGCGCCTGCATCCTGGGCCCCTGGGTACCCCTGCACACGGTGATTAATCCGTCGTTCATCGCCTGTGGCGCATCGGGGGGACGTGCGCGCGCAATAGACTTCGAGGATGCCCGCACCGCAGAATCCGAACACCGGCGAGTTCGACATCAAGCCCCGCAGTCGCGTCATCACCGATGGCATCGAAGCCACGACCTCGCGCGGCATGCTTCGCGGCGTCGGCATGGGCGACGACGACTGGGACAAGCCCCAGATCGGCATCGCGTCGAGCTGGAACGAGATCACCCCCTGCAACCTCAGCCTCGACCGCCTCGCGCAGGGCGCGAAAGAGGGTGTGCACTCCGGCGGCGGATACCCGTTGCAGTTCGGCACCATCTCCGTCTCCGACGGCATCTCGATGGGCCACGAGGGCATGCACTTCTCCCTCGTCTCGCGCGAGGTCATCGCCGACAGCGTCGAGACCGTCATGATGGCCGAGCGCCTCGACGGTTCCGTCCTGCTCGCCGGCTGTGACAAGTCGATCCCCGGCATGCTCATGGCATCCGCTCGTCTCGACCTCTCCAGCGTCTTCCTCTACGCCGGCTCCATCGCTCCGGGGTGGGTCAAACTCTCCGACGGTACCGAGAAGGAGATCACGATCATCGACTCCTTCGAGGGAGTCGGTGCGTGCCTCGCGGGACGCATGAGCGAGGCCGACCTCAAGCGCATCGAGTGCTCCTTCGCCCCCGGCGAGGGCGCGTGCGGTGGCATGTACACGGCCAACACCATGGCGTCGGTGGCGGAGGCGCTCGGACTCAGCCTTCCCGGCTCCGCCGCCCCGCCGTCGGCAGACCGTCGTCGCGACTACTTCGCCCACCGCTCGGGCGAGGCCGTCGTCAACCTGCTGCGTCAGGGGATCACCACCCGCGACATCCTGACGAAAGAGGCGTTCGAGAACGCCATCGCCCTCGCCATGGCGCTCGGCGGCTCGACGAACGTCGTGCTGCACCTGCTCGCCATCGCCCGAGAGGCCGAGGTCGAGCTGTCGCTGCACGACTTCAACCGCATCGGCGACAAGACGCCGCACGTCGCCGACATGAAGCCGTTCGGCAAGTACGTCATGAACGACGTCGACCGCCAGGGCGGCATCCCGGTCATCATGAAGGCGATGCTCGACGAGGGCCTCCTGCACGGCGACGCGCTGACGGTCACGGGCAAGACGCTCGCCGAGAACCTCGCCGATCTGAACCCCGACCCCATCGACGGCACGGTCATCCACACCTTCGACAACCCGATCCACGCGACGGGTGGCATCACGATCCTGCACGGCTCCATGGCCCCCGAGGGCGCGGTCGTGAAGTCGGCGGGCTTCGACGGGAACGTCTTCGAAGGACCCGCCCGCGTGTTCGAGCGCGAGCGCGCCGCCATGGATGCCCTCGAGGCGGGCCGGATCCAGGCCGGCGACGTCGTCGTCATCCGCTACGAGGGCCCCAAGGGCGGCCCCGGTATGCGCGAGATGCTCGCCATCACGGCGGCCATCAAGGGCGCGGGACTCGGAAAAGATGTACTACTCTTGACGGACGGTCGATTCTCAGGCGGCACAACCGGCCTCTGCATCGGCCACATAGCTCCCGAAGCGGTGGACGCAGGTCCCATCGCCTTCGTGCGCGATGGTGATCTGATACGGGTCGATATCGCCGCTCGCACTCTCGACTTGATCGTCGATGACGCCGAGCTGAGTTCCCGCCGTAACGGCTGGGAACCGCTTCCCCCGCGCTATACCCGTGGCGTTCTGGCCAAGTACTCCAAGCTCGTGCACTCCGCCGCGGAGGGCGCGGTCACGGGCTGACGGCCGTCCCCCTTTCACCCTCTCCTGGTTCTCGAGGTACTCCCATGTCCATCGATTCCCCCACCGCGGCCATTCCCCGCCCGCCCGCTCGAACGGCACCGGCGCCCATGATGACGGGTGCGCAGGCGGTCGTCCGCTCGCTCGACCTGCTGGGTGTGACCGACGTCTTCGGTCTGCCGGGCGGCGCGATCATGCCCGTCTACGACCCGCTCATGGACGATGAGCACGTCCGTCACATCCTCGTGCGCCACGAGCAGGGCGCCGGCCACGCGGCCGAGGGGTACGCCGCGGCGTCCGGACGCGTCGGCGTGGCCATCGCGACGTCCGGCCCCGGCGCGACCAACCTCGTCACCGCGATCGCCGACGCCTACATGGACTCGGTGCCGCTGGTGTGCATCACCGGCCAGGTGTTCTCCACCCTCATGGGCACAGACGCCTTCCAGGAGGCCGACATCGTCGGCATCACGATGCCCATCACCAAGCACTCGTTCCTGGTGAAGTCGGCAGACGAGATCCCCGGTGCCATCGCCGCGGCGTTCGAGATCGCCTCGACCGGCCGTCCCGGTCCCGTCCTCGTCGACATCACGAAAGACGCGCAGCAGGCCGAGGCGCCCTTCGTATGGCCGCCCAAGATCGACCTGCCCGGCTACCGTCCGGTCACCAAGGCGCACGGCAAGCAGATCCAGGCTGCGGCCCACCTGCTGACCACCGCCAAGAAGCCCGTGCTCTACGTCGGTGGTGGCGCGATCCGCTCGAACGCGTCGGCTGAGCTCAAGGTGCTCGCCGAGGCGACCGGCGCTCCCGTGGTCACCACGCTGATGGCGCGGGGAGCCTTCCCCGACTCCCACCAGCAGCACCTCGGCATGCCCGGCATGCACGGCACCGTGCCCGCGGTCCTCGCCCTGCAGGAGAGCGACCTCATCGTCTCGCTCGGAGCCCGCTTCGACGACCGAGTGACCGGCAAAGCGGCGCTGTTCGCGCCGAACGCGCAGGTCGTGCACGTCGACATCGACCCCGCCGAGATCTCCAAGATCCGCACCGCCGACGTGCCGATCGTGGGCGACCTGCGCGAGGTCCTCGTCGACCTCGAGGCCGCCTTCCGCACGGCCGACGCCGAGACCGCGCACGACTACACCGAGTGGTGGACCTACCTGAACGGTCTCCGCGAGGAGTTCCCCCTCGGCTACACGCCGACCACCGACGGACTCCTCTCGCCGCAGTACGTCATCCAGCGCATCGGCGAGATGACCGGACCCGAGGGCGTCTACGCCTCGGGAGTCGGCCAGCACCAGATGTGGGCGGCGCAGTTCATCAAGTACGAGCGTCCCAACGCATGGTTGAACTCCGGCGGTGCCGGCACCATGGGTTACGCGGTGCCCGCGGCCATGGGCGCCAAGGTGGCCCAGCCCGAGCGTGCGGTGTGGGCGATCGACGGCGATGGGTGCTTCCAGATGACCAACCAGGAGCTCGCGACCTGCGTCATCAACGACATCCCCATCAAGGTCGCGATCATCAACAACTCCTCCCTCGGCATGGTGCGCCAGTGGCAGACGCTGTTCTTCGACGGCCGCCACTCCAACACCGACCTGAACACGGGCCACGGAACGCGCCGCATCCCCGACTTCGTCAAGCTGGCGGAGGCGTACGGGTGCCTGGGGATCCGCGTCGAGAAGGAAGACGAGATCGACGCCGCCATCCAGCTCGCACTCGACACCAACGACCGCCCGGTCGTGATCGACTTCGTCGTGAGCGCCGACGCGATGGTGTGGCCCATGGTGCCGCAGGGCGTCAGCAACAGCTACGTCCAGTACGCGCGCGATCACTCGCCCACCTTCAACGACCAGGAGGACTGAGATGTCCCGTCACGTTCTGAGTCTCCTGGTCGAAGACAAACCCGGCCTTCTGACCCGCGTCGCGGGTCTCTTCGCCCGACGCGGCTTCAACATCGAGTCGCTCGCCGTCGGCGTCACCGAGGTGCCCGGACTCTCGCGCATCACGGTCGTCGTCGACGTCGAGGGACTGCCACTCGAGCAGGTGACCAAGCAGCTGAACAAGCTCATCAACGTCATCAAGATCGTCGAGCTCGACCCCGCGGCATCCGTGCAGCGCGAGCACGTGCTCGTGAAGGTGCGCGCCGACAACGCCACGCGTTCGAACGTGGTCGAGGTGGTGAACCTGTTCCGCGCCTCGGTCGTCGACTACGCCCCCGACGCCATGGTCATCGAGATCACCGGCGACTCGGGCAAGGTCGGGGCGTTCCTCAAGGCCATCGAGCCGTTCGGCGTGAAAGAGCTCGCGCAGTCGGGCCTGCTCGCCGTCGGCCGCGGCGGCAAGAGCATCACCGAACGCGTCCTGCGCGGCTGAGCCTCTCCGACCCTCGACCTCGTCGAGCGGCCGACATCTTCCACCTCACACGTTCCACAACCCCGGTCCCTTCGACTCGCTCAGGGACCTGACTCAAGGAGAAACATCCTCATGGCAGAGATCTTCTACGACGACGACGCCGACCTCTCGATCATCCAGGGCAAGAAGGTCGCGATCGTCGGCTACGGCTCGCAGGGTCACGCCCACGCGCAGAACCTGCGCGACTCCGGCGTCGAGGTCGTCATCGCGCTGAAGGACGGCTCCAAGTCGGCCGCCAAGGCGCAGGAAGACGGCTTCGAGGTCAAGAACGTCGCCGACGCCGCCGAGTGGGCCGACCTCATCATGATCCTCGCGCCCGACCAGCACCAGCGTTCGATCTTCGCCGACTCGATCAAGGACAAGCTGACCGAGGGCAAGACCCTCGCCTTCGCGCACGGCTTCAACATCCGCTTCGGCTACATCGACGCCCCCGAGGGTGTCGACGTGATCCTCGTCGCCCCCAAGGCTCCCGGTCACACCGTGCGTCGCGAGTACGTCGCCGGCCGCGGCATCCCCGACATCATCGCCGTCGAGAGCGACGCCTCGGGCTCGGCCTGGGACACCGCGCTCTCGTACGCGAAGGCCATCGGCGGCACCCGTGCCGGCGTCATCAAGACGACCTTCACCGAAGAGACCGAGACCGACCTGTTCGGCGAGCAGGCCGTGCTCTGCGGTGGCATGAGCCACCTCGTGCAGTACGGCTTCGAGACCCTCGTCGAGGCCGGCTACCAGCCCCAGATCGCCTACTTCGAGGTTCTGCACGAGCTCAAGCTCATCGTCGACCTCATGTGGGAGGGCGGCATCGCCAAGCAGCGTTGGTCGATCTCCGACACCGCCGAGTACGGCGACTACGTCTCCGGCCCCCGCGTCATCTCGCCCGAGGTCAAGACGAGCATGCAGGCCGTGCTCGCCGACATCCAGTCGGGCGCATTCGCGAAGCGCTTCATCGACGACCAGGACAACGGCGCCACCGAGTTCCTCGAGCTCCGTGCGAAGGAGCAGGGTCACCCCATCGAGGCGACCGGCAAGGAGCTTCGCGGCCTGTTCGCCTGGAAGCAGCAGGACAGCGACTACGTCGAGGGCTCGGCCGCGCGCTGAGTTGCTCACCCTGAACGCCCCGCGGCTCCGGCCGCGGGGCGTTCGTCGTTCCGGGCCCGAGCCGTAGGTCGGATGTGGTGGGGCGCGCGGGTGCCCGTGCGGCGGGGCGTGCGCCGGCGACGGGGGAGCCCCGCTAGCGTGGACGCGTGAGCACTCCGCGCGATGACGACGCCCTCTCCTGGGGCGGTGACGACGACCCGACGCTCGACGTCGGCGACAAGGCCGCGCCCGGTCGCGCTGTTCCCTCGACGTCCGAGCCCGACCCGGCAGCCCCCGGCGCCAGGGAAGCGCGTGGTCCGGAGCCGCTGCAGCCTGCTCCCGAGCCCCCGCAGCCCCGTTCATCGTCTGCGACGCCGGCGGCGCGGCATCCGGAAGCCGTCGACGTCGAGTCCGAGGACGACGAACCGGATGCCGCTCACTCGAGGCCGCTGGGCAACGCCGGCCTGATCGGCATCGGCATGGTCGCCGCCACCTTCCTGCTCTTCGCCGTCGGCTGGCTCGTCGCCGGACTGCAGCTGCAGGGACTGGGATTGCCCATCCCGTCCGTCACCCTGATCGCGCTGACGATCGGCGCCGCTCTCGCACCCCTCGTCTGGTTCGTCGCGGTGCTCGCGCTGACCCGGTCGTGGCGCACCTGGCAGCGTTTCCTGCTGCTGATTCTCGGGATCGTGCTGCTCGTTCCCTGGCCGTTCCTGTCGTTGGGAGCTTTCGCATGAGCGACACCGTGCGCACCCGCCATCTCCCCACCTGGCTGGTCGTGACGATCGCCGGCGTGTTCGGCCTGTTCTACGCCTACGTCGTGTGGAGCTCGGTCGCGCTTCTGATCCAGCAGGTGAACGGGCCCCTCGGGCTCAACGGTCTGGGGTGGTTCGTCTACATCCTGCCCATCGCGTTCCCCCTCATCGCGTTCGGCGTCGCCTTCGCGATCGGGGCGCGGCGTCGGGCGGGGGAGTTCGCGATCGTGCTGCTCGCCGGGTTGACGGTGTCGGCGGCGTTCTGGCTGGCGATCGTCGGCTACGGAACGACGTCGTACGGCCTGTACGGGGGCTGACGCGCCGCGTCGGCGTGCGCCGGTAGGGGTCGACGGCGGGTCGGTCGCTGCTGGCAGAGCGGATGTCGCCTCGCCTCGTCGACTAACGGCTCGGGGGTTCCGGCATCCGTCGTCCGCCGTCACACGGTCGGGGGCGTCGTCACCTCCGCGCTAGGCTGGCAGACGGCCCGCACGGGTCGCGCGCCCGGCTCGCGCCGGTGATGTGCGACGGTGCGCGCCAGTCCCCAGCACCGTTTCGAAGGACGCATCCGTGACGAAGCCCGTCGTGCTCATCGCCGAAGAACTCTCTCCCGCCACGATCGACGCGCTCGGCCCCGACTTCGACGTGCGCAACGTCGATGGGACCGACCGCCCCGCGCTGCTGTCGGCCCTCGCCGACGCGCACGCGGTGCTGGTGCGCTCGGCCACGCAGATCGACGCCGAGGCCCTCGCCGCGGCGCCGTCGCTGAAGGTGGTCGCCCGCGCCGGTGTCGGCCTCGACAACGTCGACATCAAGTCCGCCACCGCGGCGGGCGTGATGGTCGTCAACGCGCCGACGTCGAACATCATCTCCGCCGCCGAACTGACCGTCGGGCATGTGCTCAGCCTCGCGCGTCGCATCCCCGCGGCCCACGCCTCTCTCGCACAGGGTCTGTGGAAGCGCAGCTCGTTCACCGGCACCGAACTGTTCGAGAAGACGATCGGCATCATCGGCCTCGGCCGGATCGGCGCGCTGATCGCCGCCCGTCTGCAGGGCTTCGACATGCGCGTGATCGCGTACGACCCCTACGTCACCGCCGCCCGTGCGCAGCAGCTCGGCGTGCAGCTCGTCTCGCTCGACGAGCTCCTCGAGCAGAGCGACTTCGTCACCATCCACATGCCGAAGACCCCCGAGACAACGGGGATGATCGGCGCCGAGCAGCTGCGTCGGATGAAGAAGACGGCTTACGTGATCAACGTCGCCCGCGGCGGACTCATCGACGAAGACGCGCTGTTCGACGCCCTCACCACCGGCGAGATCGCCGGCGCCGGCCTCGACGTGTTCTCGTCCGAGCCCCCCGTAGAGGGCGGACCGGCGCGCAAGCTCCTCGATCTGCCCAACGTCGTCGTCACGCCCCACCTGGGTGCCAGCACCGAAGAGGCGCAGGAGAAGGCGGGCGTCTCTGTCGCACGCTCCGTCAAGCTCGCGCTCGAGGGCGACCTCGTTCCGGATGCCGTGAACGTGGCCGGTGGCGCCATCGACCCGTTCGTGCGCCCCGGCATCGCGCTCGTCGAGATGCTCGGTCAGTTCTTCAGCGGCCTGGCTGACAGCGCCCTGACCAGCCTCGACATCGAGGTGCGCGGCGAGCTCGCCCAGTACGACGTCAGCGTCTACCGTCTCGCGGCACTCAAGGGTTACTTCAGCCGCATCGTCAGCGAGAGCGTGTCGTACGTCAACGCGCCGTTGTTCGCCGAGCAGCGCGGCGTCGAGGCTCGTCTGGTCGTCGAGGCCGAGAGCCCGTTGTACCGCAACATCACGATCCTCCGCGGCACCTTGGCCGACGGTTCGACGCTCACCGTCGCGGGCACGCTCGCAGGAACGCGCATGGTGCCCAAGGTCGTGGCGATCAACGGCTACGACATCGAGGTGCCCATCGAGAAGCATCACCTTGTCATGCGCTACGCCGACCGCCCCGGCATCGTCGCCATCTACGGCCAGAAGCTGGGCGAGGCGGGCATCAATATCGCCGGTCTCCAGGTGGCGGCCCCGGATGCCACGGGTCGGGCGCTCTCGGTGCTCACCGTCGACTCGCCGGTGCCCGACGACATCCTCGGCGCCATGCGCGAGGCCGTCGGCGCCGACCTGTTCCGGCAGATCGACATCGTCGAGGACTGAGTTCTCGGACGGCGTGGGGGAGGGGGTCGCGAGAGCGGCCCCCTCCTTCTTCTTTGGGGCGCCTGGCGCATCGGGGGTGGTGCGGGGCTTCGCATCGCGGGTCTGTCCTCCCGGACTCTCGCGCGCGATTTGGTGCGTCCGGGGGTGGGAGGCCGCGGGGCGGATGCACGGGAGACGTTCCGGCGATCCGCAGCGCAGGGTCCCTCGTGGCCACGGGGGCCGTGCGCGGGTCAGGTGGTCGCGGCGACGACCCGGGCGATGAGCGCGTCGAGGTCCGCGCCCTCGAGCTGGGGTCCGGGTACGGCGTTCAGGTCGAGCACCGCGTTGAAGTAGAGCCCGTCGCTGACGAGCAGCACCATCTGCAGCGCCGTCTCGTCGCGCGTGTGGGAGCGGAGGCTCTCCTCCCACAGCTCTCGCACGCGACGCAGTGATGCCGAGGCGGCGTCACTGCCGTTCTGCGCCAGACGTGACACCGCGAGGATCGTCACATCGAGCGAAGACCCGGTGTTCTGCGACGACCGGAGGTGCGCGGCCACGACGCCCTCGTCGGACTTCTCGATCTCGTCGACGTCTTCCTGCGCCAGGCGTTCGAGGCGCTCCACGAGTGCGGCTTCGAGGGCGCTCTTGGAGTTGAAGTGGTAGAGCAGTCCACCCTTGGACACGCCCGCTGTGCGTGCCGTGGCGTCCATCGTCGCGGCGCGTTCACCCTCGTCGACGAGGATGCGCGTGAAGGCATCGAGGACGGCGTCGCGGGCGAGTGGGGGGCGGCTCATGGCTTCTCGATCGTACTGGTGGACGTCAGGATGATTCTGTTACTATACCGGCTGGACGGTTAAGAAACGGATCGGAAGAATGCTCATCTCGTCGTTGCCCACCCAGGAGATCACCGTGACCCGCGCCGGCTGGCGCGGATGGTTCGCGCTGGCGGTGCTCATGCTGCCCGTGCTGCTCGTCTCGGTCGACAACACGGTGCTGAGCTTCGCGCTGCCCGAGATCGCCCTCGACCTGCAGCCCTCGAGCATCGAGCAGTTGTGGATCATCGACGTCTACCCGCTCGTTCTCGCGGGTCTATTGGTGACGATGGGAACGCTCGGCGACCGGTTCGGTCGTAAGCGCATGCTGCTCATCGGCGCCACGGGCTTCGCGGCCGTGTCCGCCCTGTCGGCATTCGCGCCGACCGCGGTTCTCCTCATCGCGGGCCGCGCCCTGATGGGTGTCTTCGGAGCCATGCTCATGCCGTCGACGCTGTCGCTGCTGCGCAGCATCTTCCGCGACCGCGACCAGCGGCGTTTCGCCATCGCGATCTGGGCGTCGGGCTTCTCGGCGGGCGCCGCGCTCGGGCCCATCGTCGGCGGCTTCCTGCTCGAGCACTTCTCCTGGGGTTCGGTGTTCCTCATGGCGGTACCCGTCCTGGTGCCGCTCCTCGTGCTCGCACCGTTCTTCGTGCCCGAGAGCCGCGACCCGGCTCCCGGCCGGTTCGACGCCGTCAGCGTCGTGCTGTCGCTGGCCACGATGGTGCCCATCGTGTACGCCATCAAGAAACTCGCGGTCGAGGGCCCGCTGTCGCTGGCTCCCGTCCTCTTCGTGGTGGGCGTCGTCTTCGGCTGGCTGTTCGTGCGCCGGCAGAAGCGTGCGGCCGCGCCGATGCTCGACATGTCGCTGTTCCGCCGCGGGACGTTCTCGGGGGCCATCCTGGTCAACTTGCTGAGTGTCGTCGGGCTGGTCGGCTTCCTCTACTTCGTCGCGCAGCACCTTCAACTCGTCGTCGGCCTGTCCCCGATGACCGCCGGTTTCGCCCTGGTGCCGGGCCTCGCGCTGATGATCGTGTCGGGGCTTGCGGTGGTGCCCGTCGCCAAGCGCTTCGCGCCGCGCGTCGTGGTGCCGGTGGCTCTCGGGTTCTCGGTGGTCGCCTACGTGATGGTCGCGCTCTCGACCGCCGACCTCGTCCAGTTGATCGTCGCCTTCGCGCTGTTGGGCATCGGCATCGGGGCGGCTGAGACCGTGTCCAACGAGCTCATCCTCTCCAGCGCCCCCTCGGCGAAGGCCGGCGCCGCCAGCGCCGTCTCCGAGACCGCGTACGAGGTGGGCGCGGTGCTCGGTACGGCCGTGCTCGGCGGCATCCTCGCCGCGTTCTATCGCACGCAACTCGTGCTTCCCGAGGGGCTCTCGAGCGCCGCGGCCGACGCATCGCGCGAAACGCTCGCCGGAGCGGTGGCCGTGTCGCACACGCTCGACGACGCCGCACTGGCCGAGTCGCTGCGCACGGCGGCGGCGCACGCCTTCGACTCCGGGGTCGTGGTGACCGCCCTCATCGGCGCGGCGCTGATCGTCGTGGCCGGAGTGATCGCTGCCGCTACCCTGGGAGGAACCCGCAGCACGTCGTCGAAGTGACGTGCCCGAGCTCTGAGGAGAGCGATGTCGCGTGTCGTGAAATTGGCCGTCATCCCCGGTGACGGCATCGGTCCCGAGGTCGTCGCCGAGGCGGTGAAGGTCCTCGACGCGGTCACCGTCGGGTCAGAGGTCACCTTCGAGAAGACGCCGTTCTCCCTCGGGGCCGGTCGCTACCTCGAGACCGGCGACACCCTCACCGACGACGACCTCGCGGCGATCGCCTCACACGACGCCATCCTCCTCGGCGCTGTCGGGGGAGTGCCCGGTGACCCCCGCCTCGCAGACGCCAACATCGAGCGCGGTCTGCTGCTCAAACTCCGTTTCGACCTCGACCACTACGTCAACCTCCGCCCGTCGAAGCTGTACCCCGGTGCCGCGGGACCCCTCGCCGATCCCGGCGACATCGACTTCGTGGTCGTGCGCGAGGGCACCGAGGGCCCGTACGTCGGTAACGGTGGTGCCATCCGCCGGGGCACACCGCATGAGATCGCGAACGAGACCTCGGTCAACACCGCCTACGGCGTGGAGCGTGTCGTCCGCTATGCGTTCGCGCTCGCGGAGCGCCGCCGTCACAAGCTCACGCTCGTGCACAAGACGAACGTGCTCGTGCACTCCGGTGGAATGTGGAAGCGGATCGTGGATGCCGTGGCATCCGAGTTCCCGGGGGTCGACGTAGACTACCTTCACGTCGACGCGGCAACCATCTTCCTGGTCACGAACCCGGGCCGATTCGACGTGATCGTCACCGACAACCTCTTCGGCGACATCCTGACCGACCTGGCCGGCGCCGTCACCGGAGGCATCGGCCTCGCCGCATCGGGCAACATCAACCCCGACGGCGCGTTCCCCTCGATGTTCGAGCCCGTCCACGGATCGGCGCCCGACATCGCGGGCACCCAGAAGGCCGACCCCACGGCCGCGATCCTGTCCGTCGCCCTCCTGCTCGATCACCTCGGGCTCACCGACGAAGCCGCCCGCGTCACCCGCGCGGTAGAGAACGACATCGCGAGCCGCGACGGCGTCCGCACCACCGCCGAGATCGGCGACGCCATCGTCAGGGGAGTCCAGGCGTAACCTGGACGGATCGGCCTGTATCGCCCCCGCGCATCGAACAGTTTTGGACTCACAGATGACCACCATCGACACCGACCCCGACACCGGACTCGACCCGCTCGAGTTCGCCGTCACCCGCAACCTCGCGGCCAAGAGCAACGCGGACCGCGATGCCATCCTGGCCAGCCCCGGCTTCGGGCAGAGCTTCACCGACCACATGGTCGACATCTGCTGGTCGGTTCGCGGCGGCTGGCACCGGCCGCGCGTCTCGCCCTACGGTCCGATCTCGCTCGACCCGGCCGCGGCCGTCCTGCACTACGGCCAGGAGATCTTCGAGGGCATCAAGGCCTACCGTCACGCCGACGGTTCGGTGCACACGTTCCGCCCCGACCAGAATGGGCGGCGCCTGCAGCGTTCGGCTCGTCGTCTGGCGCTCCCCGAGCTGCCGGTGCCGTACTTCCTGCAGTCGCTGCGCGAGCTCATCGCCGTCGACGGCGCGTGGGTCCCCTCGGGGGAAGACCAGAGCTTGTACCTGCGTCCGTTCATGTTCGCGAAAGAGGCGTTCCTGGGCGTCCGTCCCGCGCACAAGGTCGCCTACTACCTGATCGCAAGCCCCGCGGGTGCCTACTTCAAGGGCGGCGTGAAACCGGTGTCGATCTGGCTCAGCGAGGACTACTCGCGAGCGGGCAAGGGCGGCACGGGCGCGGCGAAGACCGGTGGCAACTACGCCGCGAGTCTGTTGCCGCAGTCCGAGGCCTACGAGAACGAGTGCGACCAGGTCGTATTCCTCGACCAGGATCGCAACGTCGAAGAACTCGGTGGCATGAACGTCGTCTTCGTCTACAAGGACGGCAGCATCGTCACCCCGCAGTCCGACTCGATCCTCGAGGGCATCACGCGCGACTCGCTCCTCCAGCTGGCCCGTGACCGCGGACACCACGTCGAGGGACGCAACGTCCCGCTGACGGAATGGCGCGAGGGCGTGGCATCCGGAGACATCGTCGAGGTGTTCGCCTGCGGCACCGCCGCCGTCGTCACCCCCATCGGCACGCTCAAGGGACGCGACTTCATCGACGAGCAGCCCAGCGGCACACTCGCCCTGGAGCTCCGTGAGGAGCTGACCAACATCCAGTACGGCCGTGCGGAAGACAAGCACGGCTGGTTGTACCGACTCGACGCCTGACGCGTCGCACACCGAGGGGCTCCCGGGATGCCGGGGGTCCCTACGTCTGTGTGGGCCACGCGGCGGCCGCCGTGTCTGTCGAGAAACGCGATCCGCGGGGATAAACGCCTCGCCGGGGCGTTTCTTCACGCGGATGCCGTTTCTCGCGGCGGATGCGGCCTGGGCGCCGAGGCCGACCTGCGGCGCAGCAACACCGGGGCGCGGCCCGGGTTAGCTCCGTCGATGAACGCGATTCGCCTGTGCGTGTCGGCGGGGCAGCCGGCGTTGCCGCCGTCGAGAAACGCGATCCGCGGGGATAAACGCCTCGACGGAGCGTTTCTTCACGCGGATGCCGTTTCTCGCGGCGGATGCGAACGGTGCACCGAGGCCGACCTACGGTGCAGCAACACCGGGGCGCGGCCCGCACCGCGCAGGTGCGGCGTTCGGCGGTCGCAGCGGGGTGAGGGAGAGTCGCTCACCCTCCTGGCGGTGTCGGACCACGCGGATAGGCTGAACCGGTGAAGATCGCACGATTCAGCCACCAGGATGCCATTCGCTACGGGATCGTCGATGACGGCGAACTCGTCGTGCTCGCCGGCGACCCGATGTTCGCCGGGTTCGACACCACGGGAGAACGGGTGCCTCTCACCGAGGTCGCCCTGCTGGCCCCGGTCATCCCGCGGTCCAAGGTCGTGTGCATCGGCAAGAACTACCGTGATCACGCCGCCGAGATGGGGAGTGAAGCCCCCGCCGAACCGCTGATGTTCCTCAAGCCCAACACCTCGGTGATCGGTCCGGGCGACGCGATCGTGCGCCCCACGGCATTGAGCTCTCACACCGATTACGAGGGCGAGCTCGCCGTCGTCATCGGCCGCGTCGCCAAGAACGTCCCCGCCGAACGCGCGAGCGACTACATCCTCGGCTACACCGTCGCCAACGACGTCACTGCGCGCGACCTGCAGCGCAGCGACGGCCAGTGGTCCCGCGCCAAGGGTTTCGACACGTTCTGCCCGGTCGGGCCGGTCATCGAGACCGACCTCGATCTCGACGCGGCCGTCATCACCACGCGGGTCAACGGCGAGGTTCGTCAGAACGGTCCCGTGTCCGACATGATCCACGGCATCCCCGCGCTAATCGCCTACGCGTCGGCGGTGTTCACGCTCCTGCCCGGAGACCTGATCCTCACGGGCACACCCGCGGGCATCGGGTCGTTCGACGCGGGCGACACCATCGAGATCGAGATCGAGGGCATCGGGATCCTGCGCAACACCGCGCGCGATGCCTGACGTCGCGGCGCCCGCCGTGGTCGATCTCGCCGCCGCGCAACGCCGTACGGTGCGGGTGCTGGCGGCCGGACAGGTGCTCAGCGGCGTCGCATTCGGATCGACGCTGTCACTGGGGGCGCTCCTCGCCGCCGATCTGTCGGGCGAAGAATCGCTCTCCGGGTTCGCCACCGCCGCGGTGACCCTCGGGGCAGCCCTGACGGCGATCCCCCTGGCACGTCTCGCCGCGCGTCGGGGGCGACGGGTCGCCTTGACGACCGGCAACGTCGCTGCCCTCAGTGGTATCGCCCTCGTCATCCTCGCGGCTGCGACGCGCGCGTTCCCTCTGCTTCTCGTCGGTATCGCGATGATCGGCGCGGGTAACGCGGCCACCCTGCAGTCGCGTTTCGCCGCGACCGACCTCTCCACGACCGCTCGACGCGGCCGCGACCTCGCGACGGTGGTCTGGGCCACCACGGTCGGCGGAGTCGTGGGCCCGCTGCTCCTCGCACCGGGAGAACTCCTCGGCGCGAGCATCGGCATGCCCCGGCTCACGGGCGCCTACCTCTTCTCACTCCTCGCCCAGGCGTGCGCGTTCGCGCTGTACGTTCTGGTCCTGCGCCCCGACCCGCTGCTGCTCGCACAACGGCTCGACCGCGAGAGAGCACCGACAGCTCGAGCGTCGTCCGAGGTCGATCGACCGCGCATCGCCCGCTTCGCGATGCTCGCGGTCGCCGCCTCGCACGTCACGATGGCGGCCGTCATGGCGATGACTCCGGTTCACCTTTCCCACATCGTGACACCGGATGCCGTGACCGTCGCCGTCGGAGTCACGATCTCGCTGCACGTATTCGGGATGTACGGGCTGTCGCCGGTTTTCGGCATCCTCGCCGACCGCGTCGGCCGTATCCCCGTCATCCTGCTGGGGCAGGTGCTGCTGGCGGCGGCTCTCACCGTCGCCTCGACCGGCGCAGACTCGCAGGCCGGTGTCCTCATCGCGCTGCTGCTACTCGGCCTCGGCTGGAGCGCGGCGACCGTCGCCGGTTCGGCCCTGCTCACCGAAGCGACTCCGCTCGCCGCTCGCCCCCGGCGTCAGGGACGCAGCGACACGCTGATGACCGGGTCCGCCGCCGTCGGGTCGGTGCTCGCGGGACTCATCCTCGGCCTCGTCGGGTACGGCGGTCTCGCGCTCTGGGCGTTCGTGCCGATCGCGGTGGTGTGCGCGTCCGCGGTCTTCGCGCGCACGCGTCCGGCGTAGAACGCGCGTGAGATCCGCGGGTTTTCCCCGCGAGTCAGATGGAGTAGCTCAGCGCGACTACGTGACGTGCAGAGTCCGGTGCGGTCCTGGCCCCGGTTCCCCTCGCGTCGAGCAACCCGGGAACGCGACCGGCTCCCCCCGGAGCACACGCTCCGTCCCCGGCGAACAAGCCACTCGCACCGAGCGCGCCATCCCCGGCGAGCAAGCCACCCGCACCGTGCGCTCGGATCGCACCCAACGCCCCGAGCGCCCGATCGACGTCGGCGTCGTCGTTGAACACGTGGAACGCGACCCGTGCCCGGCCGGCGCGGCCCGACGCCGTGATGCCCCGGGCCGTCAGGCGTGCCAGCGCCTCGCCGGTGGCATCCGGCCACGTGACGATCGCCGACGGTCGCGCCGGCTGCGCGAGACCGAGCCCCGCGCGGAAACGAGCCGCGAGGCCCGTCGCGTGGGCGTACAGCTCGGTGATGTCGGCGTCGGCGAACATCTCGAGCGCGGGGGCGGCGCCGACGAAGGCCTGCCACGCGGGCGAGACGTCGAAGCGACGGGCGTCCGAGGCGAGCGTGCCGCCGGTCCCGTAGCACGACGACCACGGATCGTCACCCGAGTACCACCCGGCCTGCACGGGACGCAGCGCCGCCGCGAAAGACGGGGTCACCGTCAGGAAGCCGACGCCGCGCGGGCAGCACAGCCACTTGTAGGCGTGGCAGACGGTCGCATCGAACAGCGTCGCGTCGACCGGCAGCCAGCCGGCGGCCTGGGTCAGGTCGCAGAGCGTGCGGGCCCCCGTACGAGTCGCTGCGGCGGCGATGCCGGCGGCATCCGCCACCTCGCCCGTCGCCGACTGCACGAGGGAGAACGCCACGAGCGAAGTGCCGCTCGTCACCGCGTCGGCGAGGTGCGCGAGAGGCGCCGTGCGCAGGCGGATACCGCGCCCGGCGTACGCGAACGGCGCCACGAGAGACGAGAAATCGCCCTCCGGACAGAGCACCTCGGCGTCGTCGGGCAGGGAGGCGGCGACGAGCGACACCATCACCGAGGTCTGCGACGCGATGGCCACATCGCCGACGGGGGAGCGCACCAG
Source organism: Microbacterium proteolyticum (assembly GCF_014192415.1). Lineage (GTDB taxonomy): Bacteria > Actinomycetota > Actinomycetes > Actinomycetales > Microbacteriaceae > Microbacterium > Microbacterium proteolyticum. The sequence goes on along the minus strand of NZ_JACHXY010000002.1, from coordinate 567,576 downwards.
ACGTGCGTAGGCCGCGCGGGCGGCTTCGACGGCACGCGACGCCGCAGCGACATCGGGGCGACCGGAAGCCGCGGCATCCAGATCGGAGCGGACGGCGCGCACGGTCCCGCGCGTGGGGAGGCCGAGCGTGCATGCGGCGAGGTAGTCGCGGCCGCCGGTGAAGTGCGATGCGAGGGTGCTCATGGATCCAGGTTCCCGCGGGCTTCTTCATTGCACCAGGACAGGTGTTGCATGAGAACCATCGCTTCTGCTTATGTATCGGGGTGACGGATGCCGACGACGATCTCGACGCCCACTCCCTGCGGGTCGTGAAGGCGATCTCCGACACGGGCTCGATCACGGCCGCGGCGCGTCAGCTCGGCTACAGCCAGCCCGCCGTGAGTCAGCAGCTGCGCCGCCTGGAGCGCCGCGCGGGCATGCCCATCGTCGAGCGCGTCGGACGCGGCGTTCGCCTGACCGAAGCCGGCCGCGTCCTCGCGCGGCACGCCGCGGCGGTGACGACGGCACTGGATGCCGCAGCGGGCGACCTCGCGGAACTCCGGGGGCTCCGCGCAGGTCGCGTGCGCATCGCCGCCTTCCCCTCGGCGTCGTCGACGGTCGTGCCGCGCGTGATCGCGGCGGTGACGGCGCGTCGGCCCGGCGTGTCGATCAGCTTCGTCGAGCTGGAGCCTCCCGAGGCCATCCTGGCGGTGCGCGAGGACCGCGCCGACATCGCCCTCACCTACAGCTACCCCGGCGATCGTCGCGAGCTCGACCTCGCGGCCACGGGACTCGCGGTGCGCACGGTCGGGGGCGACGACACGGTGCTCGTGCTCCCCGTCGACCATCCGGCCGCCGAGGGACCGATCGACCTGTCGCGCCTGGCGGGGGAGCGGTGGATCGCCGGGTGTCCGCAGTGCCGCGGTCACCTCCTCGAGGCGTGCGCGCGCGCCGGATTCGTGCCCGACATCGCGTTCGAGACCGACAACTACATCGCGGTCGAGAACCTCGTCGCGCAGGGCGTGGGCGTGGCCATCCTGCCGCGCATGGCCGTGGCATCCATGCCCCTGCTGTCGGGTATCGCCGTTCCCCGCCTCCCGGATGCCGAGGCGCGCACCCTGCACGTCGTCACCGCCCGCGGAGCCGAGAACGTGCCGGCGGTGGGAGTGGCCCTCGGTGCCGTGACCGACGTGCTCGCCGACTATCCCCATCCCTCGGGCCGCGCAGCGCGTCGCCGGTAGGATCGAGGGGATGTCTTCCACGCCCGATCCCCGCACCACGACCGCCTCCGGCGCCGACGTTCGCGTCCGCTTCTGCCCGTCTCCGACGGGCCTGCCGCACGTAGGTCTCATCCGCACCGTCCTGTTCAACTGGGCGTACGCCCGGCACAACGGCGGAAAACTCGTCTTCCGTATCGAAGACACCGACGCCGCCCGCGACAGCGAGGAGAGCTACCAGCAGTTGCTCGACGCGCTGCGGTGGATGAACATCGACTGGGACGAGGGCGTCGAGGTCGGCGGCCCCCACGCGCCCTACCGCCAGTCGCAGCGCCATGAGCTGTACCGCGAGGTGCTCGACAAGCTCGTCGCCGCGGGGGCGGTGTACGAGAGCTATTCGACCGCCGAAGAGATCGACGCCCGCAACGAGGCCAACGGACGCGCGAAGCAGCTCGGCTACGACAACCACGACCGCGACCTCACCGACGATCAGAAGGCCGCGTTCCGCGCCGAGGGTCGTCAGCCCGCCTGGCGCCTGCGCGTGCCCGACCACGACCTGAGCTACGACGACCTGATCCGCGGTGAGGTCACCTTCCCGGCCGGATCCTTCCCCGACTTCGTGCTCGTGCGCGCCGGGGGAGTGCCCCTCTACCCGTTCGTGAACCCGGTGGATGACGCGCTCATGGGCATCACCCACGTCATCCGCGGCGAAGACCTCATGCCCTCCACGGCGCGGCAGCTCGCGTTGTACTCGGCCCTGGTCGATGCCGGAGTGACGTCGTTCATCCCGCGCTTCGGTCACATGCCGCTGGTGCTGGGTGAGACGGGGAACAAGAAGCTCTCCAAGCGCGACCCGCAGGCAGACCTCTTCCTGCAGCGTGAAAAGGGCTTCATCCACGAGGGGCTGCTCAACTACCTCTCGCTGCTCGGCTGGTCGCTGGCGAGCGACCGCGACGTGTTCTCGCTGGAGGAGATGATCGCCGCGTTCGACATCGCCGACGTCAACCCCAACCCCGCCCGCTTCGACCAGAAGAAGGCCGAGGCGATCAACGGCGATCACATCCGCATGCTGGATGCCGACGACTTCGCGGCCCGGATCGTCCCGTACCTCGCGGGTGCGGGGTTCATCGCCGAGGAGCCGTCGGCCGAGCACCGTGCGATCATCGCCCAGGCGGCGCCCCTCGTGCAGGAGCGCGTGCAGTTGCTGGGCGAAGTGCCGGGCATGCTCGGGTTCCTCTTCGTCTCCGACGTGACGTACGCCGATGACGCGATGAAGGGGCTCCCCGCGAACGCGGCCGAGGTGCTCGCGGCATCCGTTAGTGCCCTCGAGGGTGTCGACGATTTCACCGCCGGCGGTGTGCAGGAGGCCCTGTCGAGGGTTCTCGTCGACGAGCTCGGTCTCAAGCCCCGCGTCGCCTACGGCCCGCCCCGCGTCGCGCTGACCGGTCGCCGGGTGTCGCCGCCGCTGTTCGAGTCGATGGAGCTGCTGGGCAAGGACGAGACCCTGCGACGCCTCGACGCGCTGGTGACGCACCTGGGCTGAGCCCTCGTCCTTCGCCGGTGATCCCCGGAGCCCCCGTCGCGGAGCTCCGGGGATCACGCGTTTCCACGCGGCGCGCAGGACGGCGGCGCGTGCCGGCAGCGGCTCGTGCGGGCCATGGCGCGCGGAGGACGGGCCTCGATTTTGCTCACCCCGGCATCTCACGTAAGCTTGTTCTTCGGCACGAGTTCCGGCTCAGCGCCTTGGGGTATGGTGTAATTGGCAACACGGCGGTTTCTGGTTCCGTTGTTCTTGGTTCGAGTCCAGGTACCCCAGCCAGTCTCATAAGCATCACGCGCACGAGAATCTCTCCCTCCTTCGGCACTTCCGCCGGGGGAGGTTGTGGTTTCCAGCGGCCTCGCCGGCGAGCGACTGCCGACGGCGGGTTTTCCTTCGTGGGCTCGTACGCGCCCACGTTCGCGCTCTTCAGGACAGCGGACGAGTTCCGCCCGGGTGGCAGCGCGTGCCGCGTCGTGTTAGGCAGGACGCATGACGTCCACCGCTCCGTCGCCCCCGCGCGAGTCGCCGAGCGCGCGAGCGAAGCGCAAGAACCGCCTGCTGACCACGATCACGCTGGGGGTCGCCGCCATCGTCTGCGCGGTGGTGGGCGTGGGTGCGTACGCGATGACGAACTCGTGGTGGACCGAGGAAGCCCCGGTCGCCTCAGTCGACCAGCAGCTTCCCGACGGTCAGTCGCGCTTCGACCGAGCGGGCCAGGACTTCTTCAATCGACAGGGTCTGGTGACCATCGATCTGGCCGCGTCGGCCCCAGCCGCCACCCTCGGTCTCCCCGGCGACGGCGCCACCACCGTCGACACCCTCGTTCCCCTTCCCGTCGAGGTGCGGGGTGACGATGGCGAGCTCCGCTTCAGCGGAGTGACGCGATTCTCGCTCGTGACGGCGGACGGCGTGCTCGCCAGCGTCTCCGTGGTGTCGGCATCCTCGGGATCGTGGACCGCGATGGCTGCGGATCTTCGCGGGCGCGCGGGTGAATGGGGATGGACGGATGCCGATATCGCGACCCTCGAAGATCAGGTCGGCGCAGCGATACGGAACGAGGGCGTCGCGACGACGATGACCCTCCCCGCGGTGGACTCGACCGGCGTCGACATCGGTGCTGAGGTCACGGTGACGGCGGCGGGTGCGCTCGAGCTGGTCTTCGTCCTCTCCCGTTGACGGGGGCGCCTGCGACGGCATGCCGGTCCGTCCGTTTCCCTGGTGCGCGGAACGCCGCTCAGTGCGGACCCGCGACGCCGCCCGGCGTGCCGACGCCCGCGGCATCCCGTCGACGCCCTTCCCGTTCGGTGTCGCGCAGAACCTCGCTCAGCGCGAGGCGGCACGGCGCTCGGCACGCCGACGCCCCGCCCGCGCGACGAGGAACAGCACCGATCCGACCGCGATGTAGCCGAGGGCACCGAGCCAGACGATGCCCGTCTGCTGCGTGAGCAGCACGATGCTCGCGATGATCGCCAGCACGGGGACGACGCGGGGCACGCGGAAGTGTTCGTGCGCCACCTCGTCCTTCTTCAGCACCAGCACACTCACGTTCGCCGCCAGGAACACCAGCAGCAGCAGGAGCACCGTCGTCTCGGCCAGGGTGGCGACGTCGCCGACGAACGAGAGGGCGATCGTCGCGGCACCCACCACCACGATCGAGACCCACGGCGTGCGGCGACGCGGCAGCACGCGCGAGAAGGCGTGGGGGAGTAGACCCGACTCGGCGAGGCCGAAGCCGACGCGGCTGGCCATGACCATGAACAGCAGCGCCCCGTTGGCGATCGCCACGAGCGCGATCGTGCTGAACAACCACGCGGGGATCGCGACACCGCTGGCCGCGACCACGTCGAGCAACGGTCCGGTGGACTCGGCGAGTTCTGCGGGTGGCAGGACGATCACCGCGCCGAGGGCGATGAGCAGGTAGACAACGGCCGCGGTCGCGATCGCCCCGAACAGGGCGCGCGGGTAGGTGCGGGACGGGTTCTTGACCTCCTCCGCCATGTTCGCTGCCGCCTCGAAGCCGAGGAACGAGAAGAACGCGATGACCGACGCGGCGAAGGCGCCCTGCAGCGGCGGCACGTCGGGGGCGAACTCGAAGATGCGCGCCGGTTCGCCTCCGTCGCTGCCGAAGACCATCGCGGCCACGACGATCACGATGACGAGACCGGTGACCTCGATCACGGATGCCACGAGGTTCGCCCCGAGCGACTCGCGAACGCCACGCAGGTTGATGAGCGTGAGGATCGTGATGAACGCGATCGCGGTGGGGATGGGCGGGATGTCGACCAAGGCGGCGAGGTAGTCGCCGGCGAAGGCGTTGGCCAACGACGCCGCCGTCGTGATGCCGGAGGCCATCATGAGGAAGCCCACCAGGAACGACAGGTACGGGATGCCGAACGCCCGCTCGGCGTAGCGGGCGGCGCCACCGGCGTGGGGGTACTTCGTGATGAGTTCGGCATAGGTGCCGGCCGTCAGCAGAGCCACGACGAGCGCGATGAGCAGCGGCAGCCAGATCACCCCGCCGACATCGGTGGCCATCGAACCGACGAGCGTGTAGATGCCGGCGCCGAGCGTGTCGCCGACGATGAAGGCGAAGAGCAGGGGTCCCGTGACGACGCGCTTGAGCTTGCCGGAGTCGGCCGGGGAAGACGCGGTGGTTTCCGTGGACATCCGCCAAGTTCACAGGCACCGGGGGCCGCGACGCAAGCCCGGACGTCCCGGCCGGCGTCCGCGCGCCCCATGAGGTAGACCCGCGCCCGTCGCCCCCGCGTCTTTCGCGGACGCGACGGACGCCCCGACGTTCACCCGATGGCGGCGGTGGCGGTGCTGGTCTGGGACAGGGTGGTGTAGCCCGCCTTGGCGCCCGTGACACGGACGCTGATGCGCTTGCCCTTGTCCGTCGACGTGAGCTTGTACGTGCCGGCGGTGGCGCCGGAGATGGCCACGCCGTTCCGCAGCCACTGATAGCTCAGGGTCACCGGTGCGGGCGCCCAGGTGCCGGCGCGCGCGGTCAGGGTGGACCCCACCTTGGTCGTGCCCGTGATGGTGGGCGTCGCCCCGGTCAACGTCCCGTTCGCGACCACCGCCGACGCGCTGGTCGCGGCCTTCGTGGTGTACCCGCTCTTCGTGCCGGTCACCATGACCGACAGCCGCGTCCCGGCGTCGGCGGCGACGGGCGTGTAGGTCGCCGACGTGGCGCCCGAGATCGACGCGCCTCCGCGCAGCCACTGATAGGTGAACGTCACGGGAGACGGTCCCCACGCGCCCGGCACGGCGGTCACCGTCTTGCCGACGGCCGGCGACACGCTGATCGTCGGGGTGGCCGAGGTGAGAACGCCCTTGGAGACGACGGCGGTCGGTGCGCTGGTCTTGCGCGCACCGGAGTAGCCGGGCTTGCTCGCGGTGACCGCGACGCTGATCTGCGTTCCCGCATCGGCGGGGCTGACCGTGTAGGTCGACGACTTCGCCCCGGAGATGTAGCTGCCGCCGTTTCGCATCCACTGGTAGGTGAGGGTCGTGCCCTCGTCCCACGTTCCCGGGTTCGCCGTGAGCGTGGAGCCCACCTGGGCGGTACCGGTGATCTTCGGGGTCGGCATGAGGGTGAGGAGGGGGAGTTGGTAGGTGCTGAGCTTCAGTTCGTAGTCGCCGACGTCGAAGCCCCATCCGCCTACCTGGATGAAGTAGGTCTTACCCGGTTCCACCGCGAAGTCTGCGTACGCCTGCGTCTTGTCGTAAGCACCCGGTCCGGCGGGTTCCCCCTCCTTCTGTGCGGGGCAGGCGATGACCGATGTCGGCGTCGAACCGTTGGATGCCCACACGGCGGCATCCGCGTTGTAGTAGCTGTCGCGCAGATCGACGCGGATGCCGGTCGTGTTCGTGGCGACGTACTTGTACCAGCGCGTGCCCAACATCGTCACGAACCCCCGGCCGCACGAGGTGGCATAGGGCTCATACCAATTGTTGTCCACCTTTGCGAGCGACCCCGATACGGTGCCCGGCACGGAGACGGAAGTGGCAGTGGCGGGGGAGAGGTTGGAGATCGGCGCGCTGGAGGTGATTCGAAGGGATGCCGTGTCCGTCGTGCCCGCGTTATAAGCGTCATCCGTCACCTGAAAGAGGTACGTCGTCCCCGCCTTGGCTTGCAGGTGGTTCTCATCGCGGAACCCGGTCTCGGTGCAGCTGATTCGAGTGACCTCGCTCATCGCGGCCGAGGCGTAGGCGACGATCATGCTTTCTCGACCGTTCACTCCGCCGCTGAATGTCAGCGTCTGCGCGACCGGCGACGTGAAGGAATACCAGATCGAGCGGGTGCCCTCGGTGAAGTACTCCGTCACGTCGGGATCCGTCGTCCGACACGTGGCCGGCTCATCCGCCTCCAACGTGGCGCCGGCGTATGGCTGGCTGCTTACATCGAAGGGCAACGACGACACTTTCGTCGCATTCGCGAGCATGTCGTTGGCGGGCGCCGCGGCAGCCGAGAACAGACGATTCGGTGAGACCGGCGCCGAACGCTCTGCCGGCGACTGCTCCCGCTCCTCCGATGTGTGCCAGCGTCCGGCCGTGGTGGACGAGTCCTGATCGACGGACGTCGCCGCGGCGTTCGCGGCGGTCCCTCCGACCAGTCCGATCGCCACGACGAGCGACACAGCGCAGGCCAGCGAATTTCTGGCGCGATGAATGGACACGATGATTACCCCCTGTAGACCGCGCTCACGCGCGGATCGTCGTCAGTGCCCGGCCCGCGCGACGCCACCCCAAGCCCCCTTGGAGCGGCGACACACGACACTGTCTACGACGACCGGAATCGGCGGCGCAGCAGAACGATCAGGCGCGGCACTCCCCGATCCCCCAGGACTGCGCTCATCAAAGCATGGCCGTTGGAGCGGGGCAACTGAGCTCGCCGGACGGGCACGTGTCTCGACCGGGCGCGACGGGGGAGCGCGACCCACGGACGCTCGTGCGCGATCTCGGGGTCGAGGACTCCCGCGCCCACCCCCGAGGTCGCGGCGGGGCGACAATGGATGAATGGGACTCTTCGTACAGCGACCTGAGGAGCCGAGCGAGTGGGCGGGCCTGCCGGGCGAGCCTGCGCGGCCGCAGACGAAAGCCGAGCTGCTGCCCGACCACGATGGTCCGGCGGCGTCGCCGACCGGTCTGGTCGGACTCACGAACGATTCGACGACCTCGATCGCCATTCCGTTGGACGAGCCCGCAGAGGCGGCCCACGGCGACTGAGCGCGGGGGAGCAGACGACACGGCTGCACTTCCGCGCCGTCGCGGCGCGGCGGGATAGCATCCCGAGAGGAGGTCTTCGTGAAGCGCACCCGCATCGTCGTCCTGGCCGCAGTCCTGCCGTTGTTGATCGCGGGCTGCACGCCGACGGCATCCGAGGATCCCTCCACTGCGGAACCCGTGACGTCGACTACCCCGTCGCCCTCCGGGATGGACCAGATGCTGCCGCCGACCATCGTCGAACCGAGCGACCTCGAGGGCACCGACGTCCCCGTCATCCGGGGCACGTCGCTCGTGCTGGCCGTACCCGAGGGCAGCGAGGCGGAGTGGAGGGGAACGACCGCCGACGTCGCCGTCGCGGAATTCTCCGCCGGCGGGCCGTCGGAGGGTGCGGTCTTCCGGCCCGGATTCATCGTGCGCGAGGTGGGGAGCACCGCTGCCACGCTCACCGGACCCGACGGTGCCACGGTCTCGTTCACGATCACGGTCTCCGAGTACTGACCGCCGGAGCGCTCCCCGACCGCTGAGGCGGCATGGTGATCGGCGATCCGCCCGCGTCGACGCCTGGGTCGGCTCGCACTGTGCCCGCGGAGCGACGGCCGGGCCGGCCCCTCGCTGTGCCCGGGGAGAGAGGTGTCCTCCGAGGTAGACGACCCGATCACCGAAAGGACTGTTGCTCTATGTTGTTTCGTGTTGTATCGTGTGGGAATCTTCGAAGGGGATCCCGTGTACGCAATGGAGCGCCAGCAGCTCATCGAGCGCGAACTGCGAGATATCGGACGCGTCAGCGTCGTCGACCTCGCTCGCCGCTTCGACGTCACGACCGAGACCGTCCGCCGCGACCTCGACCGCCTCGAAGGAACCGGGTCCCTGCGCCGCGTGCACGGCGGTGCGGTGAGCACCGACCGGGCGAGCACCGCCGAGTGGACGCTCACCGAGCGTCGCGACCGTCAGGGCGACGCGAAGCGCGCGATCGCGGCCGAAGCTGCGAGCCTTCTCGGTGCGTCTTTCCGCGGCTCGATCTTCTTCGACGGGGGCACCACCCCCGCCGCCGTGGCGGCGATGCTTCCCGAGACCCTCGGGACGGGCGGCGGCGTCGAGGTCGTGACGCACTCACTCGAGGCGGCGCACCTGCTCGCGGGCGAGGAGCAGTTCTCGCTCACCACGATCGGCGGGCGCGTTCGCGGGGTGACCGCCGCGGCGGTCGGCGCGCACACCGTTCGCGCGATCGCAGAGCTTCGCCCCGACATCGCTTTCGTGGGAACCAACGGGCTCAGTGCCGGCTTCGGCCTCAGCACCCCCGACCCCGAAGAGGCGGCCGTGAAAGCCGCCATCATCCAGTCGGCACGTCGCGTCGTCCTCGTCGCCGACGCAGCCAAATTCGGAGAGGAACTGCTCGTGCGCTTCGCCCGACTCGACGAGATCGACGTTCTCGTCACCGACGCGGCCCCGCCCGCACCCCTGGCAGAGGCTCTCGCCGACGCCGATGTCGAGGTGCGTGTCGCATGATCGTCACTCTCACCGCCAACCCGTCGGCCGATCGCGCCGTCGTGCTCTCCGACGCCCTCGCCCCCGGCGAGGTACAGCGCGCCCTGTCCTCACGTGAGGATGCCGGCGGCAAGGGCGTCAACGTCGCCCGTGTCGTGTCCGCCGCGGGCGCTCCCGCGCGCGCCGTCGTGCCCGTGAACGCGCACGATCCGTACCGGATGCTGCTGGAAGACACCGGCATCGCCCTCGAGATCGTCGAGGTCGCCGGCCGCGCGCGCGCCAACCTCACCATCACCGACCTGTCGGGCGAGACCACCAAGCTGAACCTGCCCGGCGCCGAACTCTCGTCCGTCGAGGCCGAGGCGCTCGTCACCGGCGTGGTCGCCGCGGCAGAGGGGGCCACCTGGCTCGTGCTCGCCGGTTCGCTTCCGCCCGGGGTCCCCGCGACGTTCTACGCCGATCTGGTCCGCGCCGTCCGCGCGCGCTGGGGGGCCGCGGCTCCCCGTATCGCGGTCGACGCGTCGGGTACCGCTCTCGCCGCCGTCGTCGAGACCGCTCGCCCCGACCTCATCAAGCCGAACCACGAAGAACTCGCCGAGCTCGTGGGCGAGGATGCCGCGTCCGACACCGACGTGCTCGCCGAGGCCGCTCGGCGCGCCCGGGCCCTGGTCCCCGGCCGCGTCGCATCCGCTCTCGTCACCCTCGGAGCCGACGGCGCCCTGCTGTTCACGGCCGACGGCGACTGGCGCGGACGCGCCCCCAAGATCCAGGTCGCCAGCACCGTCGGCGCGGGCGACAGCTCGCTCGCCGGCTACCTGCTGGCCGACCTCGAGGGGGCCACGGCCCCCGACCGTCTCGCGCGCAGCATCGCCTACGGCGCCGCGGCCGCGACCCTGCCGGGGACTCAGGCCCCGACACCCGACGACCTGCCCACGGCACCCATCGTCGTCACCGACTTCGCCACCCCCATCGCTACATCCTGACCACGGAGGTCATCGACAATGTCCGACATCATCACGCCGGAGCTCGTCACACTCGACGTGCCCCTGGGTACCGACAAGCAGTCGGTGATCCGCGCCCTCGCCGAGCGCGTCGTCGCGCAGGGCCGCGCGACGAGCGCACAAGAACTGTTCGACGACGCCTGGGCCCGCGAGCAGAAGGACGAGACCGGCCTGCCCGGCGGCATCGGCATTCCGCACGCCCGCAGCGCCTCGGTCACCGAGCCCACTCTCGCCTTCGCCCGTCTGACCCCGGGCGTCGACTTCGGTGCTCCTGACGGGCCCGCCGACATCGTGTTCCTCATCGCCGCCCCCGCGGGTGCCGACGAGGCCCATCTGTCGGTGCTGTCGCAGCTCGCCCGTAGCCTCATGAAGAACGACTTCATGTCGGGGCTGCGTGCCGCGCACGCACCCGAAGACGCGGTGCGCATCATCACGGATGCCATCACCCCGGCGTCCGAGCCCGCTCCGGCTGCTGCCGCCGCTGCGCCCGTCGCCGCTGCCGCTGCGCCCGCCGCCACCCGCGCCGATGCCCGCACCGCCACGAAGACGAAGAAGATCGTCGCCGTCACGGCCTGCGCCACCGGCATCGCCCACACCTTCATGGCCGCCGACGCGCTCACCGCGGCCGGTGCCGAGGCCGACGGTGTCGAGCTGATCGTCGAGCCCCAGGGCTCGAGCGGCTACAAGGCCCTGCCGCAGAGCGTCATCGACGACGCCGACGCCGTGATCTTCGCGGTCGACGTCGACGTGCGCGAACCCCAGCGCTTCGCCGGCAAGCCGGTCGTGCGCTCCGGCGTCAAGCGCGGCATCGAGCAGCCGAAGCAGCTCATCGCGGAGGCCCTCGCCGCCAGCGAAAACCCCAACGCCGCACGTGTTCCGGGCAGCGGCACCGCGGCATCCGCCTCCGACGTGCCGGTCGCCCAGCAGTCGGTGGGTCGCCGCATCCAGCGGTGGCTGCTGACCGGTGTCAGCTACATGATCCCGTTCGTCGCCGGTGGCGGTCTGCTGATCGCCCTCGGGTTCCTGCTCGCCGGCTACCGGGTGACCGACGACGCGGCCAACGTCATCATCCAGAACTCCCTCTGGGATCTGCCGGAGGGCGGAGTCGGCCAGTACCTCGGTTCCGTCGCGTTCATGATCGGCGCGACCTCGATGGGCTTCCTCGTCGCCGTGCTCGCGGGCTTCATCGCCTACGCGATCGCCGACCGCCCCGGCATCGCGCCCGGCTTCGTCGCCGGTGCCGTCGCCGTGCTCATGAACGCCGGCTTCATCGGCGGCATCATCGGCGGTCTGCTCGCCGGCTTCATCGCGTGGTGGCTCGGCCGCTTCAACGCGCCCCGCTGGCTCCGCGGCCTGATGCCGGTGGTGATCGTGCCGTTCCTCGGCTCGATCTTCGCCTCGGGCCTGATGATCCTCTTCCTCGGTCGCCCGATCGCCTCGCTCATGGCCGCGCTCACCGAGGGCCTGACCGGCCTCGCCGCCAGCGGCGCCGGCGCCATCGTGCTCGGTGTGATCCTCGGCCTCATGATGTGCTTCGACCTCGGTGGCCCCGTCAACAAGGTCGCTTACGTCTTCGCCACCACCGGCCTCGCCGCCGCGACCCAGACCAACACCACCCCGTACCTGATCATGGCCGCGGTCATGGCCGCCGGCATGGTGCCCCCGCTCGCGATGGCGCTCGCCTCCACGGTCCTCTCCCGCGGCCGGTTCACCCCGGTTGAGCGTGAGAACGGTGCGGCCGCCTGGCTGCTCGGCGCCTCGTTCATCTCCGAGGGCGCGATTCCGTTCGCCGCGGCAGACCCGCTGCGCGTCATCCCCGCCTCGATGGTGGGCGGTGCGATCACCGGTGGGTTGAGCATGCTGATCGGTGTGCAGTCGTACGCACCTCACGGCGGCATCTTCGTCCTGTTCGCGATCAACCCGGTGTGGGGTTTCCCGCTGGCGATCATTGTCGGTACGGTCGTGACGGCGCTCATCGTCGTCGCCCTCAAGGGCATCGGTCGCACTCCGAAGGACGCTTCCGTCGCCGAGACCGCCCCCGCGGCCACGGTCGCCGCTTAAGACCCCCGTCGAATCGAGAGGATTCACCATGGCAGAACGTCAGGCCACCATCGCCAGCAGCTCGGGTCTCCACGCCCGCCCCGCGAAGCTCTTCGTGCAGGCCGTGCAGGAGAAGAAGATCCCCGTCACGATCTCGGCCGACGGCGGTGCCGACCTCAACGCCGGCAGCATCCTGTCGCTCATGGGTCTCGGCGCCGGTCACGGCACGGTCGTGACGCTCAAGGCCGAGGGTGAGGGTGCCGAGCAGGCGCTCGACGAGCTCGTCGCCCTCCTCGAGACCGACCTCGACGCGCAGTAAGCACGTCGTCCGAGAACACCGGATGCCACGGGCCTCAGGGCTCGTGGCATCCGGTGTTTCTGCGTTCGGGGCCTGGCCAGAGATCCTGCGCAGCGGCACCACGAACCCGCGGTGGGGGCGGGAACGGCGCTTCTGCCTGGGACGTGCCGATCAGACCTCGACGGTGTCGCCGGGCTTGAGGTCGACGAACGAGCCGCCGTTCTGCTCGACGGCCCACGTCAGACGCGCGTCGCCCATCTGCTTGCCGGCGACCGACAGCGTCATGTCATGGGTGGCGAAGACGCGCTCGGGCTTGACGGCGAGGACGTAATCGATCGCGTCGCCGATCTTCAACCACGGGGCGCCGACCGGGGCGGCCAGCAGCGTGACTTTGGCGTGCTTGGGGACGGTGTACGAGTCACCGGGGTAGTAGAAGGCGTCGTTCACCAGCACGCCGACGTTGTCGACCACCGGGATCGACTCGTGGATGACGGCGTGCTCGCCGCCCGAGAACTCGAGGTGGAACGGGCCGAGGTCGAGCCGATCACCGGGGTGCACGGCGGTCACCTCGAATCCCGCCGCGACGTGGACGACCCCCGCAGGCCCGTAGATCGGGACTCCGGGATGTGCTTTGAGCAGGCGCGTGAGGTGCTCGGGCGTCCAGTGATCGGGATGCTCGTGCGTGAGGACGACACCGACGAGGCCGACGAGATCCTCGATCGGCGAGGTGAAGCTGCCGGGGTCGATGACCAGCGAGTGGCCCGATTCGACGAGGACGAGGGCGGCGTGTTCGTGCTTCGTGAGGCGCATGAACCGAGTCAACTCTTCCTGCGGGGAGCGCGGCAACCGCTGGCGCTGAGGGTGAACAGCGTCTATCGCCCCTTCCGTCGGCACCCGGTTCGCGGTACCTTGCTGGGACACGCCCGAGATTTCGATGGTTCCACCTCGATTTTGCGTGCGCGCCAATCGTGATGCATACTTGAACGGTTGTGACGCGGCCCCATCGTATAGCGGCCTAGTACGCTGCCCTCTCACGGCGGTAACGCGGGTTCGAATCCCGCTGGGGTCACCAAACGTGAAAATGCCTCGACCGAATGGTCGGGGCATTTTTGCGTGCGGCGACCGCGGCCGGACGAGGAGCCGCATGAGCGGGTTGGGCCCCACCGCCCGGAGGCTCCGCGCGCCGCGAAGCGGCGTGTGGAGGGGGCGGAGGGAGAATCCCGCTGGGGTCACCAAACGTGAAAATGCCTCGACCGAATGGTCGGGGCATTTTCGTTGTCGCGGTTGTACCCGAACGGTGAGCCGTAGGCGCGGACCGGTTCCCCCGCACTCGCACCGGGTTCGGCACGCGTCGAACGGAATCGGATGCCAAGGCCTTCGGCATCCGATTCCGTTGCGCTCTCCTGAACTGGGCGCCGGCCGTCGCGTCCCGGGATTCAGCCCTCGCGAGCCGCGCGGCGACGCCGCACGATACGCCGTACGCCCCAGACCACCGCCCACGAGAGCCCGGCCACGACGATCCACGGCAGCAGGAATCCGATGCCGATGACGACACCGTTGAGCATTGCGACGAGGCCGTTCCAGCCGGCGCCGAGGCCGTCGCCGAAGCCGGCGGGGTCGGCGGTGACGGATGCCGATCGCTCGGTCAGCTGCACACTCAGCGACGACAGGGCCACCTGCGATTCGATCGACTGCAGGACCTGTCGATCGCTGTCGAGCTGCGCCTGCCGTTCGGCCAGCGCCGACTCGGCGGTGATGAGGTCGGCGACGGACGCTGCCTGACCCATGAGCTCGGTCAGACGCGCGACGGACGCCTCCCCGGCGGCGACCCGCGCACGCAGGTCGACGGTCTGCTCTGTCACGTCGGAGCGGTTGACGCTCGTCGCCGTCACGTCGCCGACGTCGCGGAGGCCGTCCATGACGGTGGTCAGCGACTCGGCGGGGACGCGCACCGTGATCCAGCCGGAGGATGCCGACGTGGTCGCCGCGGAACCTTCGATCGGGATGCCGACCATGCGGCCACCGAGCTGCGACGACTCGACGTATCCGCCGACCGCGGTCGCCGCGGAGGTGACCGCATCGATCGCCGCCGGCACGTCGTCGACCTCGACCGTGCTGGAACCGGTGGCGACGATGTCGCGGCTCCCGGTCTCTCGGGCGGCCGACGCGTCGGGAAGAGCGCCGGACTCCGCGAAGCCCTGACCCGGAACGACGTCGACACCGCCGGGAACGAACTGATCCTGGAGGCCCTCCGCGCTCTCGGCCCCGCTCGCGCCGGCCACCGTCGATCCGCCCCCGCCCTGCGAGGACGAAAGCGACGGACCCACGACGGCGGCGATCACGACGACGGCGGCGGCCGCACCGACACCCGTCCAGATGTTGCGGCGGCGGCGGCGTACGCGATCGCGCTCATCGGCGATCCGGCCGAGAACGGCGTGCTCCATGGCATCCACGCGCTCGGCGGATAGTGAGGGCAGTGTGGGGGTGGTCATGGCGTCTCCGTTTCCATCGCGCTGGCACGCACCCGGGAACGGATGCGGGAGAGGCGGTTGCGTACCGCGCCGTGCGACACGCCCAACGACGCCGCCGCGGCCTCGTAGCCGTAGCCTTCGGCAGCGCACAGCCGGAAGATCTCGCGGTCCAGCTCGCTCAGCCGCTCGACGGCGGCGAGGATGGCCGCCACCGTCTGGGCCTCGACGACCTGCGCCTCGACGTCGACGGCGGCGGGGATCTGCTCGTCGAGCTGCGCGTGCGAGCCGTGCCGCCGCCGGACGCGCAGACGGTTCTGCGCCTGGAACCGGCACACGGTGGCCAGCCACGGCAGGAGCGACACGCCCTCGAGGCGCAGGGAGGGGAGCTTCTTCCACGCGACCACGAACGTGTCCTGCACGACGTCTTCCGCATCGGCGGTGTCGCCGATGAGCCCGAACGCCACCCAATACACCGGCCGGACGTATGCACGGTACAGCTCTCGAAACGCCTGCTCCGAGCCGCCGGCCGCGCGCGCGACCAGGGCCCTGTCGTCGATCACGTCGTCGGTCATGGCATCCGTTCCCCTCCTCGGGCAGGCTGTCGTGAGCACTCTCTCACTCAGAGGTGTCGCACCGCGGCGGATCGTCTCACGGCGATTCCTCCACGCCCCGCCAGGCAAGTGGCAGGCGACCCCGTCGGGCGCGAGGGGACGACCGAAGGCGACCGCGCCTCGCGAAGTACTTGCATAAGCTCTCGGACCGCCCCGCCGGGTCGATAAACTCGAGCGTTTCCCCCGACGAAAGGCCCCGCGATGGAGCTGCAGCTCGACCCGCTCTTCCAGACGATCACCCTGGTGGTGCTCGTACTGATCCTGGTCGCGGACCTGCTGATCATCCTGAAGCGCCCGCACATCCCCTCGCCGAAGGAGTCCACCCTCTGGGTCGTGTTCTACGTCACCCTCGCGCTCATCTTCGCGGGGATCCTGTGGATCGTCACCGGGGGAGAGGTCGCCGGGCAGTTCGTCGCCGGCTGGCTGACCGAGTACAGCCTCTCGATCGACAATCTCTTCGTGTTCGTGCTGATCATGGGGCAGTTCGCCGTCCCCCGTCGCTATCAGCAGGAGGTGCTGATGGTGGGCATCATCATCGCCCTCGTGCTGCGCGGGGCGTTCATCCTGGTCGGCGCGACCATCATCGAGAACTTCAGCCCGATCTTCTACCTGTTCGGGCTGTTCCTGATCTACACCGCGATCCGTCAGGCCTTCCCCGGGGGCGACCATGACGACGACACGCAGAAAGAGAACCTCATCGTGCGGACGCTGCGCCGCGTGCTGCCGATGAGCGACGCGTACGACGGCAAGAAGGTCATCACGCGCGTCGACGGCAAGAAGCTGTTCACGCCGATGATCATCGTGTTCGTGGCCATCGGTGTGACCGACCTGCTGTTCGCGATCGACTCGATCCCCGCGATCTTCGGCATCACGCAGAGCCCGTTCATCGTCTTCACCGCCAACCTCTTCGCCCTGATGGGCCTGCGTCAGCTGTACTTCCTGCTCGGCGACCTGCTCGACCGCCTGAAGTACCTGCACTACGGCATCGCGTTCATCCTCGCCTTCATCGGCGTGAAGCTCATCCTGCACGCGATGCACGTCAACGAACTGCCCTTCCTCAACGGCGGCGAGCCGATCGAGTGGGCGCCGGAGATCTCGACGTGGGTCTCGCTGGCCGTGATCATCCTGTCGATGGCGGTCGCCACGGTCGCCAGCCTGATCGCCGCACGTCGCGAGCCTGCAGCCGTCGGGGCGCAGGATGCCGCGGCCGAGGTCGCCGACGAGAAGGGCACCCCCTCGACGGTGGAGCACCCCGAGCGCGACTGACGCCTCGCCGGATCCTCCTCGATCCCGCATCGATTCCGAGGCCTAGACGTCCCCCTTCGTGCGGGTGGACGCCGCCTTGTCCGCACGGAGTGGACGTCACGTCGCTGGGCGTCCCGGCAGGTGGGTCAGAACGCGCGCAGGTTCGCCTGCAGACCGCCGTCGACGTACTCCTCGCGGAGGATCCCGCGCCGGCGCAGGATCGGCACCAGATCGTCGAGCACGCGGTGAACGGTGACCGGGTGTAGGTCGCCCCACAGGAGTACGCCGTCGTTGCCCCAGGTGCCGAGTTCTTCGATGCGGTCGGCGAACTCGTCGGCCGTGCCGACGAAACCGGTACCGTCCTTCAGCCGCCCGAGGCGCGCGTGCGCGGCGAGCACCGTCCGCAGCGGCGCGTCGGCGTCGTGCTTTCCGAGGAGCCGCTTGATGCTGCCCTCCGACACGTGCTCGCTGAAGATCGACCGGTCGAGGGGTTTGTCGAGGTCGAGCCCGGTGAGGTCGGTCTCGAGATCGCTCGACTGCTTGCGGGCGATGGCGACCAGTGCCTCCTCCGACGGATCAGCGGATGCCGCGACCAGGCGGTCGGCCTCCTCGGGCGACGACACGAGCACCGGCTGGATGGCGAAGAGGATTTTGATGTCGGAGGCGTCGCGCCCGGCGGCGACGGCTGCGTCGTGGATCCGCCCGCGGTACGCGCGGATGCTCGCCTCGTCGAGCGGTGCCAGCGCCAGTTGCACGTCGGAGTTGTGCCCGGCGAACGACAGTCCTCGGCCCGATCCCCCGGGAGACACGATGGCGGGCTCGCCGTCGGTGAACGGGATGGCGTTCAGCGGGCCGTCGAAGTCGTAGTACTCGCCGCGGTGGCGGGTGGCATCCAATCTCGTTCCGTCGGCGTACACGCCCGATTCCTCGTCGACGACGAGGGCGCCCGTGCCCCAGCTGCGCCAGAGATCCCGGATGCCGCCGAGCCACTCCTCGGCCCGGTCGTACGCCGCGTCGTGTCCGAGCTGCGGTGCAGACGAGAAGTGCCGCGCGCTGCCGGTGTCGGTCACGACGTTCAGACCGAGGCGGTGCCCGCTGAGGTGCTGCAGCGTCGCGAACTGGCGGGCGGCGGTATACGGCAGATACGCCGCGGGGTTCACCGTGGGGACCACGCCGAGGTGCCGCGTGGCGGCGAAGAGGTACGGAGCGAGCAGGAGCGGATCGTGCTTGGGACCGCCGAACGCGTGACGTACGCGCAGATCGATGGTCTCGGCGCTGCCGAGCGAGGGCGCGTCCTCGATGATGAGCAGGTCGAAGCCGGCCTGCTCGAGCGTGCGGGCGGAGTCCTGGTAGAGGGCCGGTTCGGTCCAGCGGTGGTTCCACCGCAGATAGGGGTGCCCCCATCCGTGCGGGCCGAAGCCGCGGGCGAGGAACCACCCGAAGTGCTGGAGGCGGGTCACAGCACGACCGTCTCGCGCTCGGGGGCGGGCACTCCCACCAGCGCCTGATCGAGATCGGCGAGGATGTCGTCGATGTCCTCGATGCCGATCGACAGGCGGATCGTGCCGGGGAACACGCCCGCACGCTCGCGTTCTTCGACGGTGCGGGCGGAGTGCGAGGTGCTCTGCGGGTGCAGCACGAGCGAGCGCACGTCACCGAGGTGGGTCATGTGCGTGATGAGCTTCACCGCCTGCACGACGTGGCGCGCGGCTTCGAGCCCGCCGCGCAGGGTCACGGTGAACACCGAGCCGCTGCCGCGTGTCAGGTACCGCCGTCCCAGCTCGTGGTGGGGGTGCGATTCCAGGCCGACGTAGTCGACGCGCTCCACCTCGGGGCGCCCCTCGAGCCACTTCGCGACCGTCAGCGCGTTCTGCGACTGGCGCTCCACCCGCAGGCTCAACGTCTCGATGCCCTGACCGATGAGGAAGGCGTTCAGCGGCGAGGGCGCGGGGCCGAAGCGCGGGGCGACGCTCTCGCGGATGTACGCGCCGCGGGCGCGGGCGCCGTGCTTCTCGGCGTAGCTCGCTCCGCCGAGGCGGTCGGTCTGCACGAGGTGGGGGAAGCGGTGTCCGGATGCCGCGGCGTCGAACCGCCCGTCGTCGACGATGACACCGCCCAGTACCGCCCCCTGGCCCGCGAGGAACTTGCTCGCCGAGTGCACGACGACGGCGGCGCCGTGCTCGATCGGCCGCAGCAGGTACGGAGTCGTGAACGTGCTGTCGACCACGAGCGGGATGCCGTGCTCCCGACCTATCGCCGAGATGGCCGTTACGTCGAGCACGTCGTTGCGGGCGTTGGAGAGCGTCTCGGCGAAGAACGCCCTCGTCCGCGGGGTGATGGCATCCCGCCAGGCGTCGAGGTCGGACGTGTCGACGAAGGTCGTCTCGATGCCCAATCGCACGAGGTTGTCGAGCAGCAGTCCGCGCGTTCCCTCGTAGATGTGCTCCGAGACGACGATGTGATCGCCGGCGCCGGCCAGGGCCAGCAACGCCACGGTCACCGCGGCCTGGCCGCTGGAGACGAGGACGGCCTGATCGCCGCCCTCGATCGAGGCGAGACGCTCCTCGACCGCCTGCACGGTGGGGTTGCCCGTGCGGGTGTAGCCGAAGCCGGTACCCGTGCCGAAGTGCGCGGCAGACTCGTCGAGGTCGCGGAAGGTGAACCCCGCGGTCAGGTAGATGGGCATCGCCCGCGGGGTGGCGGGCGCGGTGGCGGAGCCGGCGTGCACCTGTCGCGTCGAGAATCCGGTGTCGGCGTCTGCGGCCATGGGGCACGCTCCTTCCTTCGGGTCGGCCCAGGCTCGCACGCGAGTTCGCGCAACGCCCAAATATGCGGCGTCGTGTTACGCAGGGGCTGCCGACCGGCCCGGTGGTATCGTGACGAGGTGCGGATCGCCGGCCTCCTCCTTAGCGGCCGCGACGAGACCTTGTTCTAGGCCTTTCTCGTCGCGGAGTTCGTCGCGGGCCTCACACCCCTCCCGAGGAGAAACGCAAACATGAGCACTATTCCCGAGAACCCTCGCACCCTGGCCGAGAAGGTCTGGGACGACCACCTCGTCGTCAAGGGCGAGAACGGTCAGCCCGACCTCATCTACATCGACCTGCACCTCGTGCACGAGGTCACGAGCCCCCAGGCGTTCGACGGTCTGCGCGCCGAGGGGCGCCCCGTCCGCCGGCTCGATCTGACGATCGCCACCGAGGACCACAACACCCCCACGCTCGACATCGACAAGCCGATCGCCGACCTCACCAGCCGCACGCAGATCGAGACGCTGCGACGCAACGCCGCCGAGTTCGACGTGCGCATCCACTCGCTCGGCGACAAAGAACAGGGCATCGTCCACGTCGTGGGTCCCCAGCTCGGGCTCACCATGCCGGGCATCACCGTGGTCTGCGGCGACTCGCACACCTCCACGCACGGCGCGTTCGGCGCCATGGCGTTCGGCATCGGCACGAGCGAGGTCGAGCACGTGCTCGCCACGCAGACCCTGCCGCTGAAGCCCTTCAAGACGATGGCCATCACGGTCGAGGGCGAACTCAAGCCCGGCGTGACCGCGAAAGACATCATCCTCGCGATCATCGCCAAGATCGGCGCGAACGGTGGCCAGGGCTACGTGCTCGAGTTCCGTGGCAGCGCGATCCGCTCCCTCTCGATGGAGGGGCGCATGACCATGTGCAACATGTCGATCGAGGCCGGCGCCCGCGCGGGCATGATCGCCCCCGACGACACGACCTTCGCCTACGTCAAAGACAAGCCGCACGCCCCTCAGGGCCAGGACTGGGACGACGCCGTCGCCTACTGGCGCACCCTGCCGAGCGACGAGGGCGCCGTCTACGACGCCGAGGTCTTCCTCGACGCAGCCGAGCTCGAGCCGTTCGTCACCTGGGGCACGAACCCCGGCCAGGGCGTCTCGCTGTCGGACGTCGTGCCCACCCCGACCGACTTCGCCGACCCCAACGAGCGTGCCGCCGCCGAGCGGGCGCTGGAGTACATGGACCTCGCCGCCGGCACGCCGATGAAGGACATCCCGGTGGATGCCGTGTTCATGGGCTCGTGCACCAACAGCCGCATCGAAGACCTGCGTGCCTTCGCCTCCGTCATCCAGGGCCGCACCAAGGCCGAGAACGTCCGCGTGATGGTCGTGCCGGGTTCGGCCCGCGTGCGTCTGGAGGCGGAGGCCGAGGGACTCGACAAGGTGTTCGTCGACTTCGGTGCCGAGTGGCGTTTCGCCGGCTGCTCGATGTGTCTGGGAATGAACCCCGACCAGCTCGCACCGGGGGAGCGTTGCGCCTCCACCTCGAACCGCAACTTCGAAGGACGCCAGGGCAAGGGCGGACGCACGCACCTCGTGTCACCGCTGGTCGCGGCGGCCACGGCGGTCCGCGGCACGCTGTCGAGCCCCGCCGACCTCGACCCGGTGGCGACCGACGGCACCCTGATCACCGGCGGTGCCGCCCGCACCGACGCGACCGTTTCGACCGGGGCGGAGGCCTGACATGGAGAAGTTCAGCACGCACACCGGTATCGCCGCCCCGCTGAAGCGCTCGGCCGTCGACACCGACCAGATCATCCCCGCGGTCTTCCTCAAGCGCGTGACCAAGACCGGCTTCGACGACGCCCTCTTCGCCAACTGGCGGCAGGACCCCGAATTCATCCTCAACCAGGACGCCTATCGCTCGGCCTCCGTCCTCGTCGCCGGTCCCGACTTCGGCACCGGCTCGAGCCGTGAGCACGCCGTGTGGGCCCTGCGCGACTACGGCTTCCAGGTGGTGCTGAGCCCGAAGTTCGCCGACATCTTCCGCGGCAACTCCGGCAAGCAGGGCCTCGTCACGGGCGTGATCAGCGAAGACGACCTCGAGCGCATCTGGGCCGTGATCGAGGCGCAGCCCGGCATCGAGATGACCGTCGATCTGCAGGCCAAGACGGCGACCGTCGGCGATCTCCAGGTCTCGTTCGACATCGACGATTACACTAGGTGGCGGCTTCTCGAAGGGCTCGACGACATCGGGCTCACGCTGCGTGACGAAGACAAGATCACGCAGTTCGAGGCGCGCCGCGAGGCATGGCGGCCGCGGACCCTCCCGGTCCGCTGAGCCCGATCGACCCGATCGGGTCGATTCGCCGCCCCTCGTCAACGAAGTGAGGTCCACCCCCCTATGAGCACACTCGTCACCGACTCCGGAGACCGCATTCCCGGGCAGCCGGACTGGGAGGAGGCCGAGACCCTCACGATCCGCGGCGGCCGACCGCTGCGCGGCACCGTCGAGGTCAAGGGGGCGAAGAACCTCGTCACGAAGGCGATGGTGGCGGCGCTCCTCGGCGACACCACGAGCACGCTGCGCGACGTCCCGATGATCAGCGACGTCAAGGTCGTGCGCTCGCTCCTCGAGGTTCACGGCGTGACCGTGACCGAGGGCGACGAAGAGGGCACCCTCCACCTCGATCCCTCGGGCGCGGTCGCCGCGCACTTCGAGGAGATCGACGCGCACGCGGGCGCCTCGCGCATCCCCATCCTCTTCTGCGGACCGCTGCTGCACCTGCTCGGCGAGGCGCTCATCCCCGACCTCGGCGGATGCCGCATCGGCGACCGGCCGATCAACTTCCACATGGACGCGCTCCGCGCCTTCGGTGCGGTCGTCGACAAGAGCTACGAGGGCATCCGCATCACCGCCCCGGACGGGCTGCACGGCGCGAACATCACGCTGCCCTACCCCAGCGTCGGCGCGACCGAGCAGGTGCTGCTCACGGCCGTGCGGGCGAAGGGCGTGACCGAACTCCGCAATGCCGCGATCGAGCCCGAGATCATGGATCTCATCGCGGTGCTGCAGAAGATGGGCGCGATCATCTCGTACGAGCCCAACCGCGTCATCTTCATCGAGGGCGTCGAGCGTCTCGACGGCTACGACCACCGCGCGATCTTCGACCGCAACGAGGCCGCCTCGTGGGCGTGCGCCGCTCTCGCCACCGACGGTGAGATCTTCGCCAAGGGCGCCCGCCAGCAGGACATGCTGACCTTCCTCAACGTCTTCCGCAAGGCCGGCGGCTGGTTCGACGTCCGCGAGGACGGCATCCTGTTCCGTCGCGGCGACGCGCTCAAGCCCGTCATGGTCGAGACCGACGTGCACCCCGGCTTCATGACCGACTGGCAGCAGCCGCTGATCGTCGCCCTCACCCAGGCGTCGGGCACCTCCGTCGTGCACGAGACGGTGTACGAGAACCGCCTCGGCTTCACCGAGGCCCTGAACAAGATGGGCGCCGACATCGTCGTGCACCCGAAGGGACTCGACAGCGCCGACCGCCGCGTTCCGCGCCGCGATCTCGAGCAGGCCGCCGTCATCAACGGACCCACGCCCCTGCACGCGGCCGACGTCGAGGTGCCGGACCTGCGCGGCGGCTACAGCTACGTCATCGCGGCCCTGGCCGCGCAAGGCGAGTCGACGGTGCGCAACATCGGCATCATCCGCCGCGGCTACGAGAAGTTCCTCGAGAAGCTCACCGCCCTCGACGCCGATTTCGACGTCGCGGGATGAAGTCGGCGACCGCGACCCCCGAAACGAGTCGCCCGAGCATCTTCTGGCCGCTCGCGGCGATCATCGTGCCCGCGGTGGGGCTCTTCGCCCGCATCGAGATCCGCGGCGCCGAGAACCTGCCCCATGACGGTGCGTACGTGCTGGCTCCGAACCACAACTCGGAGTTCGACCCGCTCGTCGTGGCCGTCGCCGTGTGGCGACTCGGCCGTGCCCCCCGGTTCATGGCGAAAGAGAGTCTCTTCCGCGTGCCCGTGCTGGGTGCGGCGCTCAAGGCCACCGGCATGGTGCCCGTCCCGCGCGCGTCGTCGGGTGCCAACCAGTCGATGAAGGCCGCCGAGCAGATCGCACGCGACGGTCGCGGTGTGATCGTCTACGCCGAGGGCACGCTGACTCGGGACCCCGACCTGTGGCCGATGCGCGGCAAGACCGGCGCAGTGCGCCTGGCCCTGGCGGGCGGTCTTCCGCTCATCCCCATGGCCCAGTGGGGCGTGCAGCAGATCCTGCCGCGCTACGGCAAGCTCCGCTTCCCGCGACGTTCGCACGTCGTCGTGGAGTTCGGGCCGGCGATGGACCTCTCGGCGTACGCGGCGACGCCGACGCAGCCTTCGACGCTGGTCGCGGCGACCGACACGATGATGAACCGCGTGACGAGCATGCTCTCCGGCATCCGGGGTCTTCCCGCGCCGACCGTACGCTGGGACCCGACGAAGCACGGGCAGAACGAGACGGGGCGCCTTGAGCCGTAAGAACGTCGCTCCCGCGGCGGGACCGAAGGTCGCCGTCATCGGCGCCGGCAGCTGGGGCACGACGTTCGGCAAGATCCTCGCCGACGGCGGAGCCTCGGTCGTCATGTGGGCCCGCCGGCCGGAGCTCGCCGCCGAGATCACCGAATCCAAGCGCAACAGTCGGTACCTCTCGGGCATCAACCTGCCGCGGACGATGACGGCCACCACCGACCTCGCCGAAGCGCTGCGTGGAGCCGAGCAGATCTACCTGTCGGTGCCGAGCCAGACGCTGCGCGAGAACCTCGCCGCGATCAAGCCGTTCGTGGAACACACCGACGTGCCGATCGTTTCGCTCATGAAGGGCGTGGAGAAGTCGACGGGCCTTCGCATGAGCCAGGTCATCGAGCAGGTGCTGCAATGCGACCCGGCGCGGATCGCGGTGGCATCGGGCCCCAATCTGGCCCTCGAGATCGCACGCGAGCAGCCCACGGCTGCCGTCATCAGCTCGTTGAGCCCCGAGACGGCCGAAGCGGTGGCCCGGCGCGCGCGCAACCGCTACTTCCGCTCGTTCGTGAACACCGACGTGATCGGCACCGAGTTCGGCGGGGTGCTGAAGAACCTCATCGCCGTCGCGATCGGCATCGTCGACGGCGTCGGCTACGGCGAGAACACCAAGGCCTCCATCATCACGCGCGGGCTCGTCGAGATGACCGACTTCGCCGTGGCCCAGGGCGCGAAGCCCGAGACGCTGCAGGGTCTCGCCGGTCTCGGCGACCTCATCGCGACGTGCCAGTCGCCGCTCAGTCGCAACAACACCGCCGGGCGACTGCTCGGCCAGGGATACGGCTACAAAGAAGTCGTGGCCCAGATGCAGCAGACCGCCGAGGGCTTGGCATCCGTGGCCCCCGTGCTCCAGCTCGCGAAGCAGGTCGGCGTCGACATGCCCATCGTGCAGCAAGTGAAGATGGTGCTCGACGGCACCATGGACCCGCGCGACATCGCGCCGCACCTGACGACAGACGACGACCAGCCGCAGGGCGAGAGGACGCAGAATGACCAAACCGGTGGTGGTGGTGCTCTTCGGCGGGCGCTCCAGCGAGCATTCGATCAGTTCCGCCACGGCGGGCGGGGTTCTGCGGTCGATCGACCGTGAACGTTTCGAGGTGATCCCCGTCGGGATCACCCGCGACGGCGCCTTCGTGCTCGAAGACGACGATCCCGACAAGTTCGCCCTGCGCCCCGAGGCCCTGCCCCAGGTGGTCGACAACGGCACCCGCGTGCGGATGCCCGATTCGACGCTCTCGCGGGAGTGGACGGTGGCGGATGCCGATGGCGTCCGGTCCCTCGGTGACGTCGACGTGGTGCTGCCGATCCTCCACGGCCGCTTCGGCGAAGACGGAACGGTGCAGGGCCTTCTCGAACTGCTCGGCATCCCCTACGCCGGCTGCGGCGTGCTCATGTCGGCGATCGGAATGAGCAAGAACGTCACGAAGCAGGTGCTGCGCTCAGCGAACGTGCCCGTCGTGCCGTGGGTGGCCGTGACCCGCGCCGACCTCGAGCGCGACCGTGCCCTCTGGGAGCGGCGCATGCGCGCCCTCGACCTGCCGGTGTTCGTCAAGCCCAACGAAGCGGGTTCGAGCGTGGGCGTGACGAAGGTGTCGCGGTGGGAAGACCTGGATGCCGCTCTCGACACCGCCTTCGCCGAGGACCGCCTCGCGCTCGTCGAACAGGCGATCGTCGGGCGCGAGCTCGAGTGCGGCGTCCTGCCCGGACGCGACGGGGGACCGGTGCGCGTGAGCGTCGCGGGCGAGATCGTCGTGACGGGGCGGGAGTTCTACGACTTCGAGGCGAAGTACCTCGATGCCCCGGGCGTCGACCTCGTGTGCCCCGCCGACCTCGGCGAGGGCGAGTCGGCCGAGATGCAGCGCATCGCCACGCAGGCTTTCGAGGCGATCGGCGGGCAGGGCCTGGCGCGTGTCGACTTCTTCTACACCGGCACGGACTTCTACGTGAACGAGGTCAACACCATGCCGGGGTTCACGCCGATCTCGATGTTCCCCACGTGCTGGATCGCCTCGGGTCTGTCCTACCCCGACCTCATCAGCGACCTGCTCGACGTCGCGCTCGCGAAGGCCTGAATCGGGCCGATCGGCGTCGGGTCGTGCCGGGGTGGGGCGTCGCGGGATTCGGCGTGTCGCGGGACGCGCCCGCCCTTTTGCTCGCCAGGGTCCTGTCGGTGATCTCGCCAGGGTCCTGTCGCTGATGTCCGCTGGAGCCCGGGGCGACGACGGCTACGGCGTCGGGGAGGCCGTCGTGTCGGATGCCGCGGTGCAGACCGATCCGGTCGGCTGCAGGTACTCGCGGATGAGGGGCCCGAGCGCCTGTGCGACGTCGCCGCTGCTGGCGTTGTCGAAGTCGAGGTAGACCTGCAACGCGGGGCTGCGCCCGAACGTCGTCAACGTGTACCGGTTGTCGGCGGCCTGGGACTCGTCGACGAGCCAGTCCACGCCGTCGAACGAGCGGCACGGCAGCGTCGACGGCGCCGGGGGCTCGAGACCGCAGGTCATCAGGATGGATGCCGGATTTCCCCAGGCGCCCGTCGCCTGCGCGTCGGTCCAGCGACGTTCCTGGCCGGAGATGCTGCTCGGCAGGCGAGAGATCACCGAGGCGCACGCGGGGTCGTTGGCCAGCTTCGCGGGCTCCATCGCCACCGTCGTGCTGCATGCCGCGAGCCCCGGGACCAGAGCGAGAACGGCGAGGAGCGCGAGGGAACGGGAGGAGCGGGGCACCCGTCCAGGCTAATAGCGTGGGAGGGTGACCGACGCCGAGCCCGACCGTGAAACCACCGTGGGGGAGCTGTCCGAGGGGCAGATCCTGCGCGGCATCCTCGACCGACTTCCGCCTTCCCGTGCACTCGTCGGTCCCGGCGATGACGCCGCCGTGCTGGCCGTTCCCGACGGACGGGTCGTCGCCACGACCGACACGCTCGTGCACGGCCCCGACTTCCGCCTGGCGTGGTCGTCGCCGTTCGACCTCGGTTTCAAGGCGGGGGCTGTCAACCTCGCCGACGTCGCCGCGATGGGTGCCCGGCCGATCGCCCTTCTCGTGGCGTTGGCTATGCCCGACACGACGACGCTCGCCTTCGTGCGGGGGTTCGCCGACGGCCTCGCCGCCGCCTGCGCCGAGTTGGCCCCCGACTGCGCGGTCGAGGGCGGCGACCTCACCGTCTCCGACACGCTGACGATCGCGGTCACCGCCCTCGGCAGTCTCGACGGTCGCGACCCCGTGCGTCGGTCTGGTGCGCGGGTCGGCGACGGCGTCCACGTCATCGGGGAGCTCGGCGAAGCGGCTCGGGGCCTCGACGTGCTGTTCCAGAGGTTCGTGGATGCCGACGGTGCCCCCGTCGCCCTCACGGATGAGGCGCGTGCCGCCCTCGACCCCGCCGACGCGAAGGCGCTCTCGCGCCAGCTCGCCCCGCGCCCGCCGCTGGCCGAGGCGCTGAGGGCTGCGGCATCCGGGGCCACCGCGATGATGGACATCTCGGACGGCCTCGCGCTGGACGCGACGCGCCTCGCCGACGCGTCGGGCGTGACCATCGCCATCGACTCGACCGCCCTCGGCGACGACCCCGCGCGAGCGCTCGGAGGGGGAGAGGACCACGGTTTCCTGGTGACTTTCCCCCCGAACGCCGAGACGCTCGGTCGACGCATCGGAAGCGTGCAACAGCGCGGTGCCGCCGCGATCGAGGTCGACGGCGCGGCGTGGACGGGGCGCGCCGGGTGGGACCCCTACCGGGACTGGGACGCCGGTCGAGGGTGAGCCCGGCGCCGTCCTGCGTGAGCGCGACTCACAGGGGTGGACGGCCCCACCACATCGTGGTGTCGCCGTAGGCGCGGTCGCGCTCGGGCACCAGGCCGGCAGCCGCCCAGTCAGGCGCCGCGGAGCGCTTCGCACGCTCGACGATGACGGTCGCATCGGGGCTCAGTCGGGGTGCGAGGGCGACGAGGGCCTTCGTGAGGTCGTGGTCGGCGATGTCGTAGGGCGGGTCGAGGAACACCAGGTCCCACTCCTCGGCCGATGCCGCCAGGTAGGTGGTGACGTTCGCGCGATGAACCCGCGCGGGGCCGCTGACGCCCGCGGCGCGCACCCGGTCGGCGTTCTTGCGGATCAACACGGTGGCCGGGGCCGACAGCTCGACGAGGTCGGCGGAGGCGGCTCCGCGGCTCAGGCTCTCCAACCCCAGCGCTCCGGAGCCGGCGAAGAGGTCGGCGACCCGGGCGTCGTCGAGGACGCCCGCCGACTCGAGCGCACCGAACAGCGACTCGCGCACGCGATCGCTCGTGGGGCGGGTGCCCTTCGGGGGAACGTCGAGAACGGTGCCGCCCGCTCGGCCGGAGATGATGCGCGTCACCGCTCCAGCCTAGGGTCGTGGATGCCGCGGGGTGGTTCCGGCGGAGGGGCGCTGCGCTTCGTCGACGCCTCCGGCTTTGGGTGCGGTCCGTTCGAGGGGGTCGAGGACCTCGTGCTTTCCAGGCGGGATCGCGGTGGCTGAGCCTGTCGAAGCCGGCGGAGACCGCGGTGCCGGGGATGGGCGGGCGGTGATGTCTGGCCCCCTGCCTAGACTCGTCAGCATGCCCGGTCTCACGCTCGCCTCCCGGCTCGACGGCGCCGTGGGCGGCAAGACGGCGTCCGCGTTCGACCGCGCGTTCGGCATGAAGACCGTGGGCGAGCTGCTCGAGCACTACCCGCGCCGCTACGCCCGACGCGGTGAGCTCACCCCGATCGCCTCGCTGCCGTTGGGCGAGCCCGTCACCATCGTGGCCGAGGTCGTCAGCGCCGCCGAACGTCGCATGCAGAACCGGCGCGGCTCGCTCCTCGAGGTCGTGATCAGCGACGGCGACGGGCGCATGTCGCTGACGTTCTTCAACCAGCCGTGGCGCCTGAAAGACCTCACCCCCGGGCGGCGAGGCATCTTCTCGGGCAAGGTCGGCGAGTACCGACGGCAGACGCAGCTGACGAACCCCGACTACGAGCTGTTCGACGACATCGCCGAGGCCCGCGCCGAGGCCGAGGTCACGGCCAAAAGGCCCATCCCCATCTATCCCGCCACCGGTTCCGTCCCCAGCACACTCGTGCAGAAGACGATCGCGGTCGTGCTCGACGCGCTCGGCGAGGTCGACGACCCGCTGCCCGACGACCTCCGCACCCGGCGGGGACTCCTCCCCGCGCGCGCGGCGTTCGAGCGGATCCACCGACCCGAGAATGACGACGACATCCCTCCGGCCGTCGCGACCCTGCGCATGCACGAGGCCTTCGTGCTGCAGACGGCGCTCCTGCAGCAGCGTCAGTTCGTCCGCGCACTGTCGGCGACGAAACGCCCCGCGGCTCCGGGCGGCTTGCTCGAGCGATTCGACGCGATCCTTCCGTTCGAGCTCACCCCCGACCAACAGAACGTCGGAGCGCAGCTCGCCGCCGACCTCACGGGCGACTGGCCCATGAACCGTCTCGTGCAGGGCGAGGTGGGCTCCGGAAAGACCCTCGTGGCGCTGCGGGCGATGATGCAGGTGGCCGAGTCGGGCGGGCAGTCCGCCCTCATCGCCCCCACCGAGGTCCTCGCCGGCCAGCACCTCCGCTCGATCGCGCGCATGCTCGGGCCCGAGCTCGCGCCCGAGCTCATGCCGACGCTGCTGACAGGGCAGATGCCGGCGGCCGAGCGACGTAGGGCGGCGCTGCGCGTGGCGTCGGGTCAGGCGCGGATCGTGGTCGGAACGCACGCGCTGCTGAGCGCCACCACGACGTTCGCCGACCTCGGGTTCGTCGTCGTCGACGAACAGCACCGCTTCGGCGTCGACCAGCGCGAGGCGCTGCGTTCCAAGGGCGAGTCGCCGCACACCCTCGTGCTGACGGCGACGCCCATTCCCCGCACGGTCGCCATGACGGTGTTCGGCGACCTCGACGTCTCCACGATCCGCACCATGCCGGCCGGACGCGCCGGCATCCAATCATTCGTCGCGCCGCTGGCCGAGAAGCCGAGCTGGTTCGCGCGCGTGTGGGACCGCGTGGCGGAAGAGGTCGCGCAGGGCCGCCAGGCGTTCGTCGTGTGCGCGGCGATCGACGCCGAACAGCTCGCCGCCGACGACAAGACCGACGAACCCGCCGACACGCCGGATGGGGCGACTCCCGCCGCCGGAGAGAGCAGCCGAACGCGGTGGGGCGTCGTGCAGGTCGAAGCGCTGATCTCGCGGCTCCCGGGCTTCGCCGACATCCGCGTGCAGATCCTGCACGGCAAGATGCCGTCGGAGGAGAAGGACGCCGTCATGCAGGCGTTCGCCCGCGGCGACATCGACGTGCTCGTGGCGACGACGGTGATCGAGGTCGGCGTCGACGTGCCGAACGCCTCGACGATGGTCATCCTCGAGGCCGACCGTTTCGGCGTTTCCCAGCTGCATCAGTTGCGCGGGCGCGTCGGTCGTGGCGGGGTCCCGGGCCTCTGCCTGCTCGTGACCGAGGCCGCCCCCGGCACGTCGTCTCGTTCGCGCGTCGAGGCCGTGGCATCCACTCTCGACGGCTTCGCCCTCGCCGAGGTCGACCTCGAACTCCGCGGCGAGGGCGACGTGCTCGGCGGAGCGCAGTCGGGCGCGCGATCGTCGCTGCGTCTGCTGCGGGTGGTGACCGATGCCGACCTCATCACCGAGGCGCGCGCCGAGGGCGAGCGCCTCCTCGCCGACGACCCCGCGCTGGTGCGGCATCCCGGACTCGCCGCTGCCCTCGAACGCCGCGTCGGTGTCGAAGAGCGCGCCGCGCTGGCGAAGTCCTGAACGCCGGGCCCTCTGCCGAGTCGCGTCGATAGGCTGGCGGCATGGATCCCCGGATCGCCGTCGTCCCCGGCTCGTTCGACCCGCCCACGCTCGGGCATCTCGACGTCATCCGTCGTGCCGCCGGCCTCTTCGATCAGCTTCACGTTCTCGTCGTGCACAACCCCGGCAAAGAGGCGATGCTGCCCATCGCCGAGCGCCAGCGTCTGCTCGAGCAGTCGATCGCGGAGGCAGGAGTCCAGGGCGACGTGATCATCGCGACCTGGAGCATGGGCCTCCTCGTGGACTACGCCACCGATGTGGGCGCGAAGGTGCTGGTGAAGGGCATCCGTTCGCAGGTCGACGTGGCGTACGAGACCCCGATGGCGATCGTCAATCGCGACCTCGCGCACGTCGAGACGGTGTTCCTGCTGCCCGACCCCTCGCATGCGCTCGTGTCGAGTTCGCTCGTGCGCCAGGTGGCCGGCCTCGGCGGAGACGTGTCGCCCTATGTACCGCCCGCGGTCGCGCGTTACCTCGACACCGGCGCGCGCGGCATCTGATCCCGCCCGGGGGACGGGCGGATGCCGCGCCGCCCGGCCCCCGCTCAGGGGCGCGCGGGTAGCATGGACGACCGTGAGAACCCGTCGACCCGGCCCCTTCCAACTCCCCGTCCGCGACATCGAGCACCACCCCGGTGAGATGCGCGAGCACAGCCTCGACCTCCCCACACCCGAGAAATGGGGGGAGGGCCTGCTCTCGATCCCCGAGGGCGAGATCCTCGAACTCGAGGTGCGTCTGGAGTCGGTGCACGAGGGGATCCTCGTCTCGGGCACCGTCGACACCACCGCCACGGGCGTGTGCGGACGGTGCCTCATCGACATCGACGAGCCTGTCGAAGTCGAGTTCCAGGAACTTTTCGCGTACCCTGGGATGGAAGCGAGTGACTTCGACGTTCAAGACGACCACGTGGATCTTGAAAATCTGGTCAGGGATGCCATTGTCCTGTCGCTTCCGTTCCAGCCGGTGTGTCAGCCGGACTGCCCCGGGCTCGACCCGAACACGGGCGAGAGGCTGACGAAAAGCACCGACGACACGGAGCAGACGCCTGTCGACACACGATGGGCTGCGCTCCAGCAGTACACCCCAGACGACGGCGATGCGCTCCGCGCCGCCCCCAAGACAGAGAAGAGCTAGTCATGGCAGGTAACCCCCCGAAGCGGAAGGTCTCCCGCTCCAACACCCGCTCGCGTCGCGCGCAGTGGAAGGCCGAAGCCCCCACGCTGGTCAAGACCATCGAGAACGGCAAGGTCGTCTACAGCCGCCCCCACCAGGCGAAGGTCGTCACCGACTCGCAGGGCACCGAGCTCTTCCTCGAGTACAAGGGCCGCAAGGTCGCCGACGTCTGATCGGCGATTCATGACGCGTAACAACGTCGAGCGCGCTGCGCTCACCGAGAAGCTCGGGGTCGACATCGACCCCGAGCTTCTTTCTCTTGCCCTGACGCACCGCTCCTACGCGTACGAGAACGGTGGCATCCCGCACAACGAGCGCCTCGAGTTCCTCGGAGACTCGGTGCTCGGACAGGCCGTCACGGTGCGCCTGTTCACTCGGCATCCCGAGCTCGAAGAGGGGGGCCTCGCCAAGCGTCGCGCCAGCGTCGTGTCGACGGTCGCCCTCGCCGAGGTGGCCCGCAGGATCGGTCTCGGGGCGTACGTGCGCCTCGGCCGCGGCGAGATCCTCACCGGCGGGCGCGACAAGGACTCGATCCTCGCCGACACGATGGAGGCGCTCATCGGAGCGGCCTTCCTCTCGGCGGGTTCCGAGGCCTCGACCGCCATGGTGCTGCGACTGGTCGAGCCGCTGCTCGACGACCCCGAACGCTACGGCGCTGCGATGGACCCCAAGACGAGCCTGCAGGAGATCGCGGCCCGACAGGGTCTGCGCGCGCCGGTGTACGCCGTGCAGGCGACCGGGCCCGACCACGACCGTCGGTTCACCGCCTCGGTGACCGTCGGCGACCTCGTCACCACGGGCGACGGGTCGAGCAAGAAGCAGGCAGAGATGGCTGCCGCCCTCACCGCGTGGCGCGAGCTCGACACCCGTGCCTGAGCTTCCCGAGGTCGAGGTCGTTCGCTCCGGTCTCGAGCCCGCCGTCGCGGGTGCGCTGATCACGTCGGTCGATGTGCGCGACGAACGTGCTCTGACGCGGCACACCGGGGGAGCGGCCCACTTCGAGGCCGAACTGACCGGCCGGCGCATCACCGCAGCCGTGCGTCGGGGCAAGTTCCTGTGGATGCCGGTCGCCGGCGACGAAGCGATCGTCACGCACCTGGGCATGAGCGGGCAGATGCTGCTGCGTGTCCCCGGTGCTCCGGAGGAACGTCACGAGCGCATCCGTATCGAACTCGAGCATCCCGTCCATGGGCCGCTGTCTGTCGTCTTCGCCGATCAGCGCACGTTCGGTTCTCTCGCGCTCGACGAGCTCGTCGACACGCCGGACGGTGCCGCGGGCGGACGCGGGTCCGACCTGGCGCGTGTGCCCACGCAGGTGGCGCACATCGGTCGCGATCCGCTCGATCCGGCCTTCGACGCGGCGCGGTTCCGCGCGCGGCTGGGTCGCACGGCGTCGGGCATCAAACGTGTTCTCCTGGACCAGACGGTCGCCAGCGGCATCGGCAACATCTACGCCGACGAGTCGCTGTGGGCGTCGCGGATTCACCCCGAGACTCCCGGCTCCGATCTGCCCACCCGATCGGTGAACCGCCTTCTCGGCGAGGTGCGGGCGGTGCTCGAGAAAGCCTTGGCCGAGGGCGGCACGAGCTTCGACGCGCAGTACGTGAACGTCAACGGCCAGGCCGGATACTTCGCGCACTCGCTCAACGCGTACGGGCGCACCGGTCAGCCGTGCCCCCGGTGCGGGCGTCCGATCGTGCGCGTGTCGTTCATGAACCGCTCGAGCCACTTCTGCCCGCACTGCCAGAAGCGGCGCTGATCGTCGGTCCGCGTCGGGACCGACCACGCGAGTCGCCGTGATGCGTCGTCGGGGACGGTCCCGGGCGACGCATCACGGTGACTCGCGCCGTGAGGGTCAGGAGAGGACCTTCTGCCATACGCCCTCGTACGAGATCGGGGCGAAGCCGATCCGCTCGTTGATCGAGAGCATCGGGCGGTTCTCCTCCGCGTTGTAGGTGATCACACGGGGTGAGTCGGGGGCCACGTCCCGCCATGCGAGAAGGCCGGCGCACTTGACCAGCAGGCCCAGTCGGTGCCCGCGGTGGGCGGCCACCACGAGGGTGTCCTCCTGCCCCGTCACCGCCGCGCGGTCCTTGCCGATGACGAGCTCGTTGAACGCCGCGAGATCTCCCGTGTCTACGTGCTGCGCCGCGGTCACCAGCATGTGGCGACCGGCGTCCAGGTACGTGGCCTCGTGGCGCCGGAGTCGCGCGGCATCCCACACCTCCTCGTCGACGTCGAGGTCGGCGGACGGCGCGTCCGTCACCATGCGCGACTTCATCCAGGCGAAGGCGTCGACGAACTCGTCGGGCGTGGGCAGTGTCCACTGCACCACGCGATATCCGACCGCGGCGGCCTCGGCCTCGGCGAGGAGGGCACCGAGCTGCGGGCGGGCGTCGGCGAGATCGAGCCTGCTCACGCGCACGATCTGTTCGAGAGTGCAGCCGGATGCCAGGAGGAACCGCGCGGCGTGATCCATCGGCACGGCGCCGAACCCCGTGGGCGCCGCCAGCTGCGGTCCCGCGGCGGCGGGATGCGCGGCCCACGACTGCAGGACCGTGCGCCCGTGGGCGCGGGCGAGGGGCTCGATCTCGGCGAAGGCGGCGCGACCGATGCCGTGACCCCACGCGGACCGGCGCAGTTCGATGAGGAACGACCCCGTGCGGGCGCCGTCCTCCTGGGGCAGGTCGAGGCCCGCGCGACCGACGACCTCGCCGTGGAAGACGGCGATCCACGAGAACCGCTTCACCTCCGGCCGCGGCTGGAACAGGGGGAGCAGCTCATCGGCGGGCATCGACTCGTCGTCGTGGCCCGAGATCTCCTCGTAGACGAGGTTGCGCAGACGCACCATCTCGCGGAAGTCGGCGGCATCGTCGTTGTCGATGGATGCCGGGATGTGCAGGGGCCGCAGCTCGAGGCCGGCGGGGAAGGCGTTCATGTGGGTGCTTTCGGTTCGGAAGAGATGTCGGGGTGGGGCCGGCCCCACGGGATCACTGCGGCGGCCGGGTGAGGGCGGCCGCGCGGTGCCAGGCGCGTTCACGCGCGGCGCGCTCGGCGTCGGCTGTGCGACGACGGTGCGCGCGGTCGGCTCGGTGATCGAGCGTTCGACCGCGAGCGGCGTGACGCGTGAGCAGCCACAGGCCGAGGCGCAATGACAGCCGGTCGAGAAAACCCAGCGGCCGGTCGGTGGCGGTGTCGATCGTGATCGAGGACGGGGTGGGAGAGAGCGCGGCCGAGGGATGCTGCGGCGCGCGCGCGAACAGGGCGTTCATGCGGAGGCTCCGTGGAGGGGAAGGCGAGTGAGGGACGCGACGTGCGCGTGGCGGGATCATGGAGATCCGGGCGAGCAGCGAAGCTGTGCTCGCGGGAAGCGGAGACGCGAAGCGTCTCGACGCGACGGGGTCAGCCCTGGAAGATGGGCGTGCCGACGGCGGTGGTCATTCCGGTGACGGGTGCGGACAGCACGGGGGCGGCGGTGAAGCCGGTGGCGGTGAAGCCGGTCGTGGTGCGAATCATGGTGTGACCTCCTTTCGACGTCGGTTGCGACCCCCGACGATAGCGGAGGTCGTCGCCGACGGTCAAGCGATTTCCCAGAATCGGGGGACATCCGGGCGCGTCGTGGAGGCGGGCGCGGCCCGCCGCCGCGGTTTTCCGCGGATCCTCGACTAGCGTGAGGCGAGGATTCGACCGGGCGGGAAGGCGGGTGGCGTGCATCTGAAAAGCGTGACGCTCAGAGGCTTCAAGTCCTTCGCCCAGGCGACCACCTTCGCGCTAGAACCCGGTGTGACCTGCATCGTGGGGCCGAACGGGTCGGGTAAGTCCAACGTCGTCGACGCACTCGCGTGGGTGATGGGGGAGCAGGGCGCCAAGACTCTGCGAGGCGGGAAGATGGAGGACGTCATCTTCGCGGGTACCTCGACCCGCGGCCCGCTCGGGCGCGCCGAGGTTCAGCTCACGATCGACAACGGCGACGGTGCGCTGCCGATCGACTACAGCGAGGTCACCATCAGTCGGACGTTGTTCCGCACCGGCGCCAGCGAGTACGCCATAAACGGCCAGACCTGCCGGTTGCTCGACGTGCAGGAGCTGCTGAGCGACTCCGGCCTCGGTCGCGAGATGCACGTCATCATCGGTCAGGGCCGGCTCGACACGGTGCTGCAGGCGACCGCCGAGGACCGCCGTGGATTCATCGAAGAAGCCGCCGGCATCTTGAAGCACCGGCGCCGCAAAGAGAAGACCGTGCGCAAGCTCGAGGCGATGGAGACCAACCTCACACGCCTCAGCGACCTCGCGGGCGAGTTGCGTCGACAGCTCAAACCCCTGGGGAAGCAGGCCGAGATCGCGCGGGAAGCCGCCACCATCGCCGCCGTCGTGCGCGATGCGAAGGCGCGGCTCTATGCCGACGATCTCGTGCGGTTGCGCACGCAGCTCGCCGACGCCGCCCGCGCCGAGAGCGAACGGCACACCGAGCGTCTCGGTCTGCAGGAGCAGGCCGACGGTCTGCGCCGGCGCGTCGAGCGTCTCGAGAACGATCAGCGTTCGGAGGCCGTCGACCGCGCGCGCAGCGTCTCTTTCGGTCTCGAACAGGTGCAGGAGCGCCTGCGCGGCCTGTACTCGCTCGCCGGCCAGCGCCTCACCCTGCTGGCAGACGACGGCTCCGACGCGGCCGGCTTCGCCCCGACGGTGACCCAGAGCACCGTCGACGACGTCCGCGCGGAGATCGACGACATCGCCGCCGGTCTCGACGACGCGCAGGATGCCGCGGCCGAGGCCGCACGCGCCGTCGCGCGCGCACGTGCCGACCTCGACGCCCTCGACGTCGAGATCGCCGCGCAGAGCGCCCTCGTCTCGGAGCACGACGTGAAGATCCAGGCGGTCCGCGGCACGGCGGATGCCGCGAACTCCGCGCTCGGCGCGGTCCGGGCCGGTGTCGACCGGCAGCAGCGGGCGCTGGATGCGGCCCTCATCCGTCGGGCCGAAGCCGAGCAGGCCCGCGCCGAGCTCGACCCCGAGGTGGTCCCCGAGGCCTCCGCCGCCGAGCACGCCGCAGCCTACGACCGGGCGCAGCGCGATGCGAACGACCTCGAGGCGAAGGTCGCCGGCTTGCGCGAACGCCTCCACGCCGCGGAGCGCGAGCGCGACGCCCTCAGCGCGCAGACGACAGCGCTCGGCCGCGCCCTCGACCTGCGCAACGCCGCCGCCGACCTGCTCGCCGTCGGTGGGCGGGGCGTGCGCGGCCTCGTGGGCGACGATGTGAAGGTCACGGCGGGATACGAGGCGGCGATCGCGGCGGCCCTGGGCTCGCTGGCCGAGGGACTGCTCGTCGACGATGCCGAAGCGGCCTTCACCG
Source organism: Microbacterium proteolyticum (assembly GCF_014192415.1). GTDB lineage: Bacteria > Actinomycetota > Actinomycetes > Actinomycetales > Microbacteriaceae > Microbacterium > Microbacterium proteolyticum. Next base: position 529,822 of record NZ_JACHXY010000002.1, on the reverse strand, counting down.
CGGCTCGCGTCGCGCGCGAGGGCGACCTCGGCGTCGTCGAGATCGTCATCGCCGGCGCTGCCGCACCCGACGGAGCCGGGGCCGACGCGGCGACCGCGGTGGCGGGGGCCGTTCCCGCGACCGAGGTGGTCATCGCGTCACCGGGGGTGCTCGGCATCCTGACACGCACGGTGATCGTCGACGACCTCGCCGCCGTCGGCGAGATGCAGGCGTCGCTACCCCCCGACGTGACCGTCGTGACCCGAGCCGGGGAGGTTGCGACGTCCCGGACCCTTCGGGCGGGGTCGGGGTCGGGACGCTCGCGGCTCGAGCTCGCTGCCGAGCGCGACGCGGCAGCCGCACGGCTCGATGAGATCGTCGTCATCGCGGATTCCCTGCGCGAGGCCCTCGCCGACGAGCAGCGCGCGCTCACCGAAGCTCGCCATCGCACCAAAGAATCCCTGTCGACCTTGCGGGCCCACGACGCCGCGCTGGCGGCCCACGCCGAGAGGGTCAACCGCGTCACGGTGCGGCATGAGGCGGCCGTCGCCGAGTGCGATCGCCTCGCCGCAGGTCTCGCTCAGACCGGGACCGCGGTGGCGGAGGCCGAAGAGTCCGCCCGTCGTGCCGACCTCGCGCTCGAGCGAGCGCTCGCGGCGCCGCGCCCTCTGCTCGACGCCTCGGCGCGCGAGGGCATGGCCGCCGAGGTCGATGCCGCGCGCGAGACGGAGATGCGGGCGCGGCTGGACATCGAGGCGCTGAAGGAGCGCGTGCGGGCGGGGGAGGCCCGTATCGTCCAGCTCGAGCAGCAGCGCGAGCGCGAACGCGCGGCAGCGGCCGAGGCCTCTCGCCGCGCGGTGGTCCGGCGCGCCCAACGCGAGGTCGCGGCCGAGGTCGCCGGTCACCTCCCCGTGCTGCTCGACTCGGTCGACCGTTCGGTCAGCCAGGCGCGGGTCGAGCTGGCGGCAGCGGAGTCCGCGCGTACCGCGATCACCGAAGAGCTGGTGCGCGCCCGCGCCGACGAGGCCGCCGTGCGGGAGCGTCTCGCGCGCCTCACGGAGAGCGTGCACGGCCTCGAACTGCAGATGCACGAGAAGAAGCTCCACGTCACGAGCCTGTTGGAGCGTGTGCAGTCCGAGCTCGCCCTCGACGAAGACGTGCTCGTCGCAGAATACGGCCCCGATCAGCTCGTTCCCGTCGACCGGGAGGGCGACGGCGATCCGTTCGACCGTGCGGCTCAGAAGCGTCGGCTGCAGGATGCGGAGCGCAAGCTGTCGCAGCTGGGCCGGGTCAACCCGCTCGCGCTGGAAGAGTTCGCGGCCCTCGAGCAGCGGCACGCCTTCCTCACCGAACAGCTCGCCGATCTGCAGCAGACCCGCGCCGACCTGCAGACGATCATCGCCGACCTCGACGAGCGGATGCAGACGATCTTCGTCGCCGCGTTCGAGGACACCCGCGTCGCCTTCACCGAGATCTTCCCGATCCTCTTCCCGGGCGGATCGGGCAGCATCTCGCTCACCGACCCCGACTCGCCGTTGACCACCGGCATCGAGGTCGCCGTGCGGCCAGTCGGCAAGAAGATCGAGCGGCTGTCGCTCCTGTCCGGCGGCGAGCGGTCGCTCGCGGCGGTGGCGTTCCTGACGTCGATCTTCACCGCGCGCCCGAGTCCGTTCTACATCCTCGACGAGGTCGAGGCGGCCCTCGACGACGCCAACCTCGGGCGCTTGCTCGGCGTCTTCGAGAAGCTGCGCGCGAGCAGCCAGCTCATCGTCATCACCCATCAGAAGCGGACGATGGAGATCGCCGACGCGCTGTACGGCGTCTCGATGCGCCAAGACGGTGTGTCGGCGGTGGTCGGGCAGCGGGTGGGCGATCGCGCGGCCGCCCGCGCCGCCGCCTCGGACGAGGTCGCGCCCGTAAGCTGAAGCAATGGCTGAGAACTCCTGGTCGCTGGGCCGCGCGCTGCGCGGGTTGTTCGTCAAGCCCACGATCGACGAGACGACGTGGGACGACCTCGAGACGGCGCTGCTCACCGCCGACTTCGGCCCCGACGTCACCGAACGTCTGATCGACGAGCTGCACGAGAAGGTGGAGCGTTTCCGCACCACCGACCCGCGCGACCTGCAGCGGATGCTCCGCGAAACGCTCGAAGAGCACTTCGCGAAGTTCGACACCACGCTGCGTCTCACCGAGCGCCCCGCGGTCGTGTTGGTCGTCGGCGTCAACGGCGTGGGCAAGACCACCACGATCGGCAAGTTCGCCAAGTTCCTCCAGCGATACGGTCGCACCGTCGTCGTCGGCGCGGCCGACACCTTCCGCGCCGCGGCGGTCGACCAGCTCGCGACGTGGGCGGAGCGCGGGGGAGCGACCATCGTGCGCCCGCAGCACGAGGGTCAGGACCCGGCATCCGTCGCCTTCCAGACCGTTGCCCACGCCAAAGAGACCGCGACCGAGATCGTGCTGATCGACACCGCCGGGCGTCTGCACACCAAGGGCGGCCTGATGGACGAACTCGGCAAGATCAAGCGGGTGATCGAGAAGCAGGCGCCCATCAGCGAGGTCCTTCTCGTGCTCGATGCGACGACCGGCCAGAACGGACTGATGCAGGCGCAGGCTTTCCTCGACAGCGCGGGGGTCACGGGTCTCGTCCTCACCAAACTCGACGGGTCGGCGAAGGGCGGCTTCGTGCTCGCCGTTCAGGAGCTCACCGGCATCCCGGTCAAGCTCCTCGGGCAGGGCGAGGGCATCGGCGACCTGACCGGCTTCACTCCGCACGTGTTCGCGGCTTCGCTCGTCGACTGAGCGGGGTCTCACCCGACGCGGGGCGCCTCGCGCGGGCGGCTTCACGAGTCGATGCCCTTATCGCACCGCGAGCTGCGGGCGGGTCGTCTTCCCGAAGCTCGGACGGGCTGCTTACATGGGGGCATGGCCATCGAGCACGACTTCTTCGGACTCCTCGAGTCCGGCCCCGACGGGTCGATCTTCTGGAGTGAGAACGTGGAGTTCGGCGACCAGAGCGTCACCGTCGACTTGACCGCCCCCGATCAGGACGACGTGTCGGTCGAGGCCCTCGACGTCGCGGCATCCATGGTCTCCTCGCTCGAGTCGATCGACCTCGCCGCCCGTAACGCCATGGTCGACGAGCTGGACTCCCGCACCAGCGAGGTGACCGAGTACGTCCTTCAGCAGCAGGCGGCCCTCGGCGACCAGCTCGACGACCTGCTCACCGATGTCAGCGGCGACACGCACATCGACGTCATCAAGGCCCTGCAGTTGATGAGCATGACGATCCTGGCCGACGAACACGGCGGCGCCGACCCGTTCGCGGTGCTCGAGTACGCCCTCGATCCGGATGACACGGACGACGTGCTCCTGGTCAACCTGGCCTCCGACGGTCGCGTGCAGTCGGTCACCAGCGCCGACTGAGCGCACAGACCCCTCGGGCTCCGCCGTCGTCCGCCCGCGCTCCGTCGTCAGAACGGGTGAGCGGGCCGTCGCCGAGGACCAGCCCGCCCCCGGCCTCAGACCGCCTGGGCGAAGCCCGCGTCGGCGTCCACGATGTCCTTCGCCAGGTGCGCGAGGTGCGGCGGGATCTGCTGCCCCTTCGACACCATCGACTGCGCCCACAGGCGCCCGGCGCGGTACGACGAGCGCACGAGGGGACCGGCGAGCACGCCGAGGAAACCGATGCGCTCGGCCTCCTCTTTGAACTCGACGAACTCCGCCGGCTTGACCCAGCGCTGCACGGGCAGGTGGCGGGGCGTGGGCCTCAGGTACTGCGTGATCGTGATGATGTCGGTACCCGCGGCGTGCAGGTCTTCGAGGGCCTGAACGACTTCTTCGGGTTCCTCGCCCATGCCGAGGATCAGGTTCGACTTGGTGATGAGGCCGGCGTCGCGGGCAGCGCTCAGTACGCCGAGGGAACGCTCGTAGCGGAAGGCCGGGCGGATGCGCTTGAAGATGCGCGGCACCGTCTCGACGTTGTGCGCGAACACCTCGGGGCGCGACGAGAACACCTCCTCCAGCAGCGCGGGGTTGCCGGAGAAGTCGGTCGCGAGGATCTCCACCCCGGTGCCCGGATTCTCGGCGTGGATCCGCCGCACGGTCTCGGCGTGGAGCCACGCCCCTTCGTCGGGCAGATCGTCGCGCGCGACGCCGGTGATGGTCGCGTAGCGCAGCTGCATCCGGGTGACGCTCTCCGCGACGCGGCGCGGTTCGTCGGTGTCGTAGTCGGCGGGCTTGCCGGTGTCGATCTGGCAGAAGTCGCAGCGACGCGTGCACTGGGAGCCGCCGATGAGGAAGGTCGCCTCGCGGTCCTCCCAGCACTCGAAGATGTTCGGGCAGCCGGCCTCCTGGCAGACCGTGTGCAGCTCTTCGGTCTTCACCAGGTTCTGCAGGGCGGTGTACTCCGGGCCCATCTTGGCCTTGGTCTTGATCCACTCGGGCTTGCGCTCGATCGGGGTTTCGGCGTTGCGCACCTCGAGGCGCAGCAGCTTGCGGCCGTTCGGAGCGGTGGATGCCGCAGCACCGGCGTTCCCGGTCCCGCAGGCGCTCACGCGGCCACCGCCGCGTAATCGGCGCGGAACACGCGCTCGATCGAGGGCACGAGCTCGGCGGGGGAGACGTCGGCGCCGATCACCTCGCTGACGGTCGTGACCCCGGCATCCGTGATCCCGCAGGGGACGATGTGCCGGAAGCCGGCGAGCGAGTTGTCGCAGTTGACCGCGAAGCCGTGCATCGTCACTCCTTTCTCGACGCGCACGCCGATGGCCGCGACCTTGTCGACTCCGAGCGGTCGCTTCACCCAGACACCGCTACGGCCGTCGACCCGGAAGCCGTCGACGCCGTGCGTTCGGAGCGCGTCGATGAGCAGGGCCTCGAGTCGTCGTACGTGAGCGACGACGTCGATCGGTTCGGGCAGCCGGACGATCGGGTAGCCGACGAGCTGACCCGGGCCGTGCCACGTGATCTTCCCGCCGCGGTCCACGTCGACGACGGGGGTGCCGTCGTCCGGCCGTTCGTGTGCTTCGGTGCGCTTGCCGGCGGTGTAGACGGCTTCGTGCTCGAGCAGGAGCAGCGTGTCTGGCCGCTCGTCTGCGACGACGTCGGCGTGGATGCGGCGCTGGTGGGCCCACCCGTCGAGGTAGGGGACGTACAGCGGAGCGAGGCCCGCAAGGTGGATGTCGATCATCGACCGCCTCCGATGTTGGATTGCGTCCAACAATACACGCAGGCGTCCCGTCTAGTCTGAGTCGGTGACCCCCGAACCGCGCAGCGGACGCCCGCGCTCCTCCTCGCGCGAGGTGCTCTCCGAGGCGGCGTGCGAGCTGTTCCTCGAGCAGGGATACGACGCCACGAGCGTCTCCGACATCACGCGCCGTGCGGGGGTGAGCCGCTCGAGCTTCTTCAACTACTTCGCGGCGAAGAGCGACGTGCTGTGGTCGGGTTTCGACGAGCAGGTGAATGCCGCGGCGCGACGCCTCCGCGGGGGCGAGGCGGTCGATGCGGCACTGACGGGAATCGGAGACGGACTCGCACCCGATGCGCTCGCCCTGGCGATCACCAACGCCGACGCGATGGGGATCGCCGGCGAGCTCGATCGCGACCGGGCCGTCCGCCAGTTCCGGCTGCAGCGGGAGCTCGCGGCGCGGTTCGTGCGAGACGGGATGCCGCAGCTCGCGGCGGAGGTGCGCGCAGGCGCGCTCGCGGCGGCGGTGCTGGCTGCGGTCTGGGCATGGGCGGATCGCACGGCCGCGGAGCGTGTGCTCCGCGACCTGCTCGCCACGACGATCGCGCTCGCCTGAGCCCGGCCACATCGGCACCCGCGGGTGCGCACCCTCAGCGATGTGCGCGGTGTCAGTGGCATCCACGTGGATCGGGCTGAGGTTGAGCGGATCGCTGAGGTCGTGCGCGGAGAGGGTGGGGCGCGCGGGACGGCAGCACCTTTCGCGGCGCCCGCGTAAACTCGTCACATCATGGCGACTTTCGGCACCCTCTCCGACCGGCTCACAGAGACCTTCCGCAACCTCCGGAAGAAGGGCCAGCTCACGCCCGCCGACGTCGACGGGACGGTGCGTGAGATCCGCCGGGCCCTCCTCGACGCCGACGTCGCCCTGCCCGTCGTCAAGGAGTTCACCGCCGCCATCCGCGAGCGCGCCCTCGGTGACGAGGTCAACCGCGCCCTGAACCCGGCGCAGCAGGTCGTGCAGATCGTCAACGACGAGTTGATCGGCATCCTGGGCGGTCAGCAGCGACGCCTGCAGTTCGCCAAGAATCCGCCCACGGTCATCATGCTCGCGGGGCTCCAGGGTTCTGGAAAGACGACGTTCGCGGGCAAGCTCGCGAAGATGCTCGAGAAAGACGGGCACACCCCCCTGCTGGTCGCGTGCGACCTCCAGCGCCCCAACGCCGTGAACCAGCTGCAGGTGGTCGCCGAGCGCGCGGGAGCGGCGATCTACGCCCCCGAGCCCGGCAACGGTGTCGGCGACCCGGTCAAGGTCGCGCGCGACGGCGTGGCCCACGCCACGCGCCAGCAGCACGACATCGTCATCATCGACACCGCCGGCCGCCTCGGCGTCGACGCCGAGCTGATGAAGCAGGCCTCCGACATCCGCAAGGCGACGCAGCCCGACGAGGTGCTGTTCGTCATCGACGCGATGATCGGTCAAGACGCGGTGAACACGGCCAAGGCTTTCCAAGACGGTGTCGATTTCACCGGCGTCGTGCTGTCGAAGCTCGACGGCGACGCCCGCGGTGGCGCGGCCCTGTCGGTCGCCTCGGTCACGGGCCGCCCGATCATCTTCGCGTCGACCGGTGAAGGGCTCGACGACGTCGAGCCGTTCCACCCCGACCGCATGGCGTCCCGCATCCTCGACCTCGGTGACATCCTCACCCTGATCGAGCAGGCGCAGTCGGCGTTCGACGAGGCCGAGGCGATGGCGGTCGCCGAGAAGCTCGCGACCGAGACCTTCACGCTCGAGGACTTCCTGCAGCAGATGCAGCAGATGAAGAAGATGGGCTCCATGAAGAAGATGCTCGGGATGCTCCCGGGCATGGGCAACATGAAGCAGCAGCTCGAAGACTTCGACGAGCGCGAGATCGATCGCACGGAGGCGATCATCCGCTCGATGACCCTCGCCGAGCGTCGCAACCCCAAGATGCTGAACGGCTCGCGCCGCCTGCGCATCGCGCGCGGCTCGGGAATGACCGTCACCGACGTCAACCAGCTCGTGCAGCGCTTCGACCAGGCCGCCAAGATGATGAAGACCGTCGCCCGCGGCGGTGTGCCCAACATCCCCGGCATGGGTCCGATCGGCGGCAAGCCCGGCGCATCGTCGAAGCGCGGCAAGCAGCAGAAGGCGAAGGGCTCGCGTTCCGGCAATCCGGCCAAGCGCGCGGCCGAGAACGCCGGTATCGCTGCGGCGGCACCCGCGACGGGTTCCGGCTTCGGCCTGGGCGGTCAGGCGGCGCCGAGCGAGGCCGACCTCGCCGAGCTGCAGAAGATGCTCGGCAAGGGCTGACCCCGCTCCGCGGCGGCCGATCTCAGGGCAGCACGGCGGTCTCCTGAAGGGCTGACGCCACCGCGTGCTCGACCGCCCGCTGCCCGCCGGCGGTCGGGTGCACGTCGTCGCTCTGCAGCCATTCGGGGTGCCCGACGAGCGGTTGGCCGACGTCGATGTAGGTGCCGCCGACCGCTTGCACGGCGTCGCGCAGCGCGTCAGAGGTGACCGCGATGTCGTCGGGCACGTCGGGGTCGTCGTTCCAGATGGTGCTGAGGCCGACGATGAGCGCGTCCGGCGCGGCCTCGTGCAGGCGCTCGACGGTGTCGGCGGTCTCGAAGCGGATCTCATCGGCGTCCTGCCAGAGATCGTTGCTGGAGGACTCCACGATCACCAGGTCGGGCTGCAGGGCGGCCACCGCGGGCACGAGCCCGGCGTACGGCGTTCCGCAATCGCCCGCCACCACGAAGCCCATACCGGGGCAGGCGAGGTTGACGAGGGAGACGTGGGTCCGCTGGGCGAGCAGCCGCGGCCATGCTTCCCGCGCCGAGAGCCCGAAGCCCGACATCACCGAGTCGCCGAGGGTGACGACTCGCTCAGAGGGCTCGGCGCTCGACGACGGTGCGGGGGAAGGGGACGGCGGTGCGGGGGAAGGAGTCGCCGCGAGCTGCGCCGGCACGAACGGCGGGCTCGCGGTGGGGGCGGTGACGGGCTCGGCCGCGCACCCCGCGAGCAGGACCAGGACCGTAGCAGAGAGGGCCGTCAGCGAGACAGCCCGAGCGCGGCGTCCGGAGATCATGCCGCGATCCTACGAGCGGCCGCCTATGAGCCAGCGTCGAAGACGACTCAGACGCGCAGGGCGGCCAGATGCTCGCGCAGAGTCGGCCCGCCGCGGAACTCGCGGATGAGGTGCTGGACGACCTCGCGCAGATCGCCGTCGGCGGCGTCGGCCACCGCGATCTGACGCGCCGAGCTGCCGCCGGTGGCGAGGATGGTCTCGAGGCTCGCGAACTCCCTCGCGCACTTCAGCTCGATCGCGATGTCGGCGAGTTCCTCCATCGTCTCGCGCAGGTGCTCCACGACCGGGCGCTGGGTTCCCGCGCGGTCGACGATCACTCGCGCGTCGAGGCCGTAGCGGGCGGCGCGCCACTTGTTCTCGCGGGCGTACCACGGGGGGATACCGGGCAGCTCGCGCCCCTCGTCGAGGAGGCGCGAGAAGTGCTCGACGAGCGTCTGCGCGAGAGCGGCGACGGCCGCGAGTTCGGGCAGGGTCGACATGCCGTCGCACGCGCGGATCTCGATCGTGCCCCACTTCGGCGCCGGACGGATGTCCCAGCGCACCTCGCTGGCATCCGCCATCACCCCCGTGCGCACCATGTCGTCGAGGTAGTTCTCGAACTCGTCCCAGCTGGCGAGCTGCCAGGGCAGGCCCGCGGTGGGGAGCTGCTGGAACACGAGCGCGCGGTTCGAGGCGTAGCCGGTTCGTTCGCCGGCCCAGAAGGGACTCGAGGCCGACAGCGCCTGCAAGTGGGGGAGGTACACGTTGAGGGCGTTGACGATCGGCATCACCTTCTCGACGTCGTCGACGCCGATGTGCACGTGGATACCCCAGATCATCATGTTGCGCCCCCACCACTGGGTGCGCTCGATGAGCGTGTGATAGCGCGTCTTGTCGGTGACCTGCTGGTCGAACCACTGCGCGAACGGGTGGCTGCCGGCGCACAGGATCTCGACTCCGCGCGGCTCGGTCTGCTCGCGCAGGGCGCCGATGGCATCCGCGATGTCGTCGACCGCCTCGGCGACGGTGTGCCCGACGCCGCTGGTGACCTCGACCGTGTTCGTCAGCAGTTCGCCGGTGACGGTGAATCGCTCGAGCGCGGTCTTGTCCTCGAGATGCTCGAGGATCTCGGGAGCACGGGGGACGAGATCGCCCGTCTCGCGATCGGCGAGCATGAGCTCCCACTCCAGACCCACGGACGAACGCGTCGATGCAGCGAACGGCAGCCTCATGCGGCCCAGTCTGACACGGTGCTCTCACAGCGAGACGCTCCGCTACTCTGCGCGACGCATCGTGTCGTTTCCCTTCACCTGTCACGGCATGGCGAAAGGATCTGGCAGAATAGAGGGTCGGACCCACCACTCGACCCTCTATCCAGTGGCGGTCCCCCCTTTTGAGCTTCCGCCGGGTGTGCACCCCACGCTCCAGGCGTCCGGTTCGTTCATTTCATCATCAGGAGTCATCGTGGCTGTCAAGATCCGTCTCAAGCGCCTCGGAAAGATCCGCGCGCCCTACTACCGCATCGTCGTCGCCGACTCGCGCACCAAGCGCGATGGTCGTGTCATCGAGGAGATCGGCAAGTACCACCCGACCGAGGAGCCCTCGTTCATCGAGGTCGACTCGGAGCGGGCGCAGTACTGGCTGTCCGTGGGCGCGCAGCCCACCGAGCAGGTCGCCGCCATCCTCAAGCTCACGGGCGACTGGGGCAAGTTCAAGGGCGACGCGAACGCCGTCTCCACCGTCAAGGTGCGCGAGCCCAAGGCCGCGTTCGAGGTCGACGCCTCGAAGAAGTCGGTCGTGAAGCCCAAGGCCGAGAAGAAGGCCGACCAGGCCCCCGCCGAGGCGCCCGCTGAGGACGCCGCCGAGACCTCGGCCGAGTAATCCTCGTGCTGTCTGCCGCGCTCGAACACGTCGTCAAGGGGATCGTCGATCACCCGGACGACGTGACCATCCGTTCCAGCACCTCTCCCCGCGGAGACGTGCTGGAGGTTCGCGTGCACCCCGATGACCGGGGTCGCGTGATCGGGCGCGGCGGACGCACCGCCAAGGCGCTGCGCACGCTCATCACCGCTCTGGCCGACGGCCGTCGCGTGCGCGTCGACGTCGCCGACGACTGATGGCGACCGGCGACGTCGCGGGCGCGCAGCCCGCCAACACCCAGCTCCGAGTCGGACGACTCGTCAAGGCTCACGGCCTCAAGGGCGCGTTCAAGCTCGAGCTGTACACCGACGACCCCGACGGACGCTTCGTCGCGGGCAGTTCGTTCACCCTGCAGGTTCCCGAGTCCTCGCCGTGGCACGGCCGCGAGCTGACGGTCCGCGAGTTCCGCTGGATGAACTCCCACCCCGTCGTCTTCTTCGAAGGCGTCGACGACCGCACCTCGGCCGAGGCCCTCGTGAAGGCGATCCTCTGGATCGACCAGGACACCGAGGCCGCTCCGACCGAGGAAGACGCTTGGTACGACCACCAGCTGGTCGGTCTCGATGTCGTCCGGGACGGTGCCGTCATCGGTCGGGTCGCGCGGGTCGATCACTTCCCCGCGCAAGATCTTCTGATCGTCCGGCCCTCCGGTGAAGACCGCGAGGTGCTCGTGCCTTTCGTGAGCGCCATCGTGCCCGAGGTCGACATCGCTGGTGGCCGTGTCGTCGTGACCCCGCCGGCGGGACTCTTCGAAGAGCTGCCGTCGGAGGCCGACGACGAGCCCGAGCCGGCCGACGCCGATGCGGCCGCGTCCGAGCCCGCCGCGGCCGACGCGGACTCCGACACCCGCGAGGACTGACGTGCGCATCGACGTCGTGTCGATCTTCCCCACGATCTTCGACGCCCTCGAGGTGTCGCTCCTGGGCAAGGCTCGGCAGAGCGGTCTGCTCGACGTGCACGTGCACGACCTCCGCGCGTTCACGCACGACCGCCACCGCACCGTCGACGACACACCCTATGGCGGCGGTGCCGGCATGGTGATGAAGCCCGAACCTTGGGGTGAGGCCCTCGACGCCGTGACGGGCGGCGCGGTCGCGCGCCCGGTCATCGTCTTCCCTTCGCCCGCCGGGGAGCGCTTCACGCAGGCCACCGCCCGCGAGTTGTCGACTGCGCCGCACCTCGTCTTCGGCTGCGGGCGTTACGAGGGCATCGACGAGCGCGTGTTCGACTACGCCGCCGAGCTCGGCGACGTGCGCCTGCTCAGCCTGGGCGACTACGTGCTCAACGGGGGAGAAGTCGCCGTCATGGCGATGGTCGAGGCGATCGGCCGCCTCATCCCCGGCGTCGTCGGAAATCCCGAGAGCCTGGTCGAAGAGTCGCACGAGGACGGCCTCCTCGAGTACCCCTCTTTCACCAAGCCCGCCCTGTGGCGCGAGCGGGAGGTTCCGCCCGTGCTCTTGAGCGGAAACCACGGTGCGGTGGCCGCGTGGCGACGCGAGCAGCAGCTGGTGCGCACGCGCGAACGCCGGCCCGACCTGCTGCCCGACTGATCGCGCGGCGCACCGGCTGACGTCACGCCGGGGTGCGTCCACGGTCACGCCGGGGCTGCGGCATCCCGAACGCTCGGCGGCCGCGTGCTGCGCGCGGGAGGGAATGTGCAGCGATCGCCCACGCCCACTCCCGGCGGATGGATGCCGAGACCCGGGGCCGCGGCATCCGGTCTATCGAGCTCAGTCGACGCCCAGGAACGAGCGGTCGGTGAGCACGATAGGCCCCTCGGGTGTGATCGCGACGGTGTGCTCGGAGTGCGAGCCACGCGATCCGTCGGCGCTGCGCAGCGTCCAGCCATCGGGGTCGGTGATGAGCTCGTCGGTCGTGTGCAGGAACCACGGTTCGAGGGCGACGACCAGGCCCGCCCGCAGCGGGTAGCCGCGCCCCGCCTTGCCGTCATTGGCGACGTGCGGGTCGCCGTGCATGGTGCGGCCGACGCCGTGTCCTCCGAAGTCGGTGTTGATCGACAGGCCCTCGGCGTGGGCGACGGCGGCGATGGCGGCGGAGATGTCGCCGATCTTGTGCCCGACGGTCGCGGAGTCGATCGCCGCAGCGAGCGCGCGCTGGGTGGTGTCGATGAGCGCGAGGTCTTCGTCGCGTGCGGTGCCGACCACGAACGAGACGGCGGAGTCGGCGACCCACCCGTCGACGGAGGCGGCGAAGTCGAGCGAGACGAGGTCGCCGTCGCGCAGCACGTAGTCGTGGGGGAGGCCGTGCAGGACCGCGTCGTTGATCGAGGTGCACAGCACCTTGCCGAACGGGCTCGCTCCGAACGACGGGTGGTAGTCGATGTAGCTCGACTCGGCGCCGGCCTTGCGGATCATGTCGTGCGCGCGCCGGTCGAGGTGCAGCAGGTTGGTGCCCACCTTCGTCTCGTCGCGGAGCGTCGCCAGCACCTCCGCGACGAAGCGCCCCGCGGGTCGCATCGCTTCGATCTCGGCCGGCGTACGCAGTTCGATCATGTGTGGATCCTCTCGTGGAACCTCCATTCTCCCCGATGGATGCCGGATGCCGTGGTGCCGGCGCACCATGGCATTCTCAAAGGCCCCGCACATCGACGCGCTCTAGCATCGGCTCATGGTGCTGCGCCGACTGTTCCTCCGCTGGTTGTTCCCGGCCGCCTTCGTCCTGCCGCTCTGGCTCTTCGTCGGGTGGATCGTGTTCTCCGGCGGCAGCGGGTGGGCGCTGCTGTGGTTGTTCGTGGCCGTGCCGGCGGTGTTCGTCTCGCAGCTGCTGCTGTCGATGGTGATCCGCGCCCGCGCGAGCGTCCGCGAGACGCGTGCGGTGTCGTGGCGCGACCTCGCCGGTCTCGGCGTCTGGCACCTCGTGATCATCGCGCTCGGCCTGTTCGATTCGCGGGTGTTCTTCCCGTTGCTCGTGCTGTCGATCGTCGGTGCCCTGCTGCTGTTCTGGTCGTCGCTCGCGCAGCTGTGGAACGAAGCGCGCGGCGTGGTGACGGTGCTGCACACGACCGACGGGACGGCGTACATCCCGCCGGCGCCGGACCGCACGCAGCACCCCGTGGCCGGTGAGGTCATCGTCGTCCCCGAGAACCGTCGCCCCGACTGACCCGCGGGACGGGGCGACCGTTTTGGCGGGGCGGCTCCGGCGTGGCAGAATAGACGATTGTGCCCTGACCGGCTCTGCCTCAGGGGAGTCACGTCGCATCCGCGGCCTCGGGCACGCCTCATCCTTTTCCCTTTTATCGTGCGATCGACCTGTGGCGGTCGCAGGAAGTGACGATCATGCAGATCCTCGACTCCGTCGACGCGGCCTCGCTCCGCTCCGACATCCCCACCTTCGGCCCCGGCGACACCGTCAAGGTGCACGTGAACATCGTCGAAGGCAGCCGCTCGCGTATTCAGGTCTTCCAGGGCGTCGTCATCGGCCGCTCGGGCGACGGCGTGCGCGAGACCTTCTGCGTCCGCAAGGTCAGCTTCCAGGTCGGCGTGGAGCGCACCTTCCCGGTTCACAGCCCCGTGATCGATCACATCGAGGTCGTCACCCGTGGTGACGTGCGTCGCGCGAAGCTCTATTACCTCCGCAGCCTCCGCGGCAAGAAGGCCAAGATCAAGGAGAAGCGCGACCGCTGAGTCCGCTCTCTCGAACGCCCCGTGGGATTCACCCACGGGGCGTTCGGCGTTTTCGCGGGCGACACGGTCATCGTGCGGCATCCGGGTGTGCGACCCTGGTCTGTGCGGTTCGGTCGGCGTGCGACGAACCCGGTGAAGGAACACATGAGCGACCAGACCGCCTCGACCCCGGATGCGACGGGAACTGCCGCTCCCGAGCGGCGTCGCCGCGGGTGGGGGGCCTTCTTCCGCGACCTGATCGTCATCATCGCCATCGCGCTGCTGGTGTCGTTCCTCGTGAAGACGTTCGTGGTGCGGTCGTTCTACATCCCGTCGGCGTCGATGGAGAACACGTTGCTGGTCAAGGACCGCATCCTCGTCGACGAGTTGACTCCGCGGTTCGGGGAGTACTCCCGCGGAGACATCGTCGTCTTCCGCGACCCGGGCGGATGGCTTCCCTCCCAGCCCACCGAGGAGCGGTCTCCGGTCGTCGAGGGAGCCGACTGGGTTCTCTCGCTGTTCGGCCTCTCGGCCCCCGACAGCGACGACCACCTGATCAAACGCGTGATCGGCACCGAGGGCGACCACGTGGTGTGCTGCAACGCCCTCGGCCAGACGACCGTGAACGGCGTCCCCATCGACGAGAGCTACGTGCGCCTGGCGCCGGGTGCGACGTCGCCCGAGCCGGTGCCGTACGACGTCACCGTGCCGGAGGGATCGCTCTGGGTGCTCGGTGACAACCGCAACAGTTCGCGCGACTCGCGCTTCAACCAGGATCAGCCGAACAAGGGCTTCGTGCCCGTCGACAACGTCGTGGGCCGGGCGTTCCTCATCACCTGGCCGTTCACGCGGTTCGGCCTGATCGACTTCCACCACGAGGTGTTCGCGGGCGTTCCCGCACCGCTCGAGCAGTGATCGAACCGACCCTCACCTTCGAGCGTCGCGTGCTGAAGCAGCACGCGATCGTCATCGCCTGCGACGAGGTCGGTCGCGGCGCCCTCGCGGGGCCGGTGGCGGTGGGGGCCGCAGTCATCGATCCCGCCCGCTCGCGCAAGCGCGTGCCCGTGGGCCTGCGCGATTCGAAGCTCGTTCCCGAGGCCCGCCGGCCCGAGGTGGCGGCGCGGGCCGCCGCCTTCGTGCAGCACAGCGCGGTGGGATGGGCGAGCTCGGTCGAGATCGACGAGATCGGCATCATCCGGGCACTCGGCCTCGCCGCCGTCCGAGCCATCGCCGACCTCCGCGCGCACGGGGTGGTGCCCGAAGAGGCGTTAGTCATCCTCGACGGGAACCACGACTACATCACCCCGGCGGGGGAGTCCGGTCTGACCGTGAAGCCGGTCATCAAGGCCGACCGCGACTGCGCGAGCGCGGCCGCGGCATCCGTCATCGCGAAGGTCGCCCGCGACGCGCTGATGACGGGGTTGCACGACGACCTGCCGGCCTACGGCTGGGCGCGCAACAAGGGCTACGCCAGCCTCGACCACCGCGACGCGATCACGACGCACGGCATGAGCGTGCACCACCGCCACTCGTGGGCGATCGCGGCGGCGCCGACGCTGTTCTGACGAGGCGACGGCCGGCCGGCGGGCGGAGGCTCCGGCTGCACGGGTGTCTCGACGATCGGAGGCCTTCCCGACGGGTGCTCGAGTTGAGCGGGTGTCCGCAGGACGCGCCCGGGCGGGCATCGTCATGCCGCTCGGACCACGGCGCGCGCCTAGGATGGAAAGACCATGGATGACGACGTCTTCGAGGATTACGACCGCGAACTCGAGCTGGCCCTGTACCGCGAGTACCGCGATGTCGTGCGCCAGTTCACCTACGTGATCGAGACCGAGCGTCGGTTCTATCTCGCGAACGACGTCAACGTCGTGCGCCGCGACACCGAGCACGACTTCTACTTCGAGATCTCGATGACCGATGTGTGGGTCTGGGACATCTACCGCGCCGACCGTTTCGTGAAGTCGGTGCGAGTGCTCACGTTCAAAGACGTGAACGTCGAGGAGCTTTCGCGGCACGACTTCCAGCTGCCCGACGAGCTGTCGCTCGACAACTGAGGTTCCTCCCCAGGGCGAGTCTCGCTCATCTCTCCATCGATGAGCCGGATCGGCCCACGTACCGGATGATCCGGATGCCACGCTCTCGGGCATGGCAGCGAAAGACGACCTCGGCCGGGCCGGGGAAGACCGCGCCGTCTCCTACCTCGTAGGCGACGGCTACCGCATCATCGCGCGCAATTGGCGGTGCACCCAGGGCGAGATCGACATCGTCGCCGAGCGCGACGGCACGCTCGTCGTCGTGGAGGTGAAGACCCGGCGCAGCGAAGACTTCGGGCATCCGTTCGAGGCGATCGACAAGCGCAAGGCGACGCGGCTCTGGCGACTGGCGATGGCGTGGATCGCGGCGAACCCCGATCTCGCGCGGGGGCGGCGGCTCCGCGTCGACGCGATCGGGCTGACCGGTGGCGATCCGGCCACGGCCCGCCTCGAGCACCTCGAGGACGCCCTGTGACCGTCGCGCGCACCTGGGCGGTGGCCCTGTCGGGCCTCCGCGGCGATCTGGTCGAGGTGGAGGCCGATGTCTCGTCGCAGACGCCGGAGTTCTCGATCATCGGCCTGCCCGACAAGGCGCTCGGCGAAGCGGGGCGGCGCGTGCGCAACGCCTGCACCAATCGCGGTCTCGATCTGCCCAAGCGACGGATCACGGTGAACCTCTCACCGGCCAGCCTCCCAAAACGCGGGTCGGGCTTCGACGTGGCGATCGCGGTGGCCGCCCTGTCGACGTCGGTGGCGATGGATGCCGCGCGCGTCGCGACCACCGTGCACATCGGTGAGCTGGGTCTCGACGGACGGCTGCGCCCGGTGCCCGGCGTCCTGCCCTCGGTCATCGCGGCGCAGCGATCCGGGCACAGCCGGGTCGTCGTCCCGCCCGCCAACGCCGCCGAGGCCCGGCTCGTCGAGGGCATGGAGGTTCTCGCGGCCTCCTGCCTGGCCGAGGTCGTGCGGTGGCACGGCGGGAGCAGCGATGCGGCCGAGCTCGTCGCGGTGGAGGCGCCGGCCAGCGCGGGTACCGACGAGAACCCGCTCGACCTCGCTGACGTCGTGGGACAGCCCGAGGCGGTCGATGCCCTGGTCGTCGCGGCCGCGGGCGGCCACCACATCCTCATGAGTGGGCCGCCGGGCGCGGGCAAGACGATGCTCGCGCGGCGGCTCCCGGGAATCCTCCCGCCCCTCGATGACGAGGCAGCCCTGTCGGTCGCCTCGGTTCGTTCGCTCGCGGGTGACACGGTGACACGGCTCTCACGCACCCCTCCCTTCGAGAGCCCGCATCACGGCGCGACGGCCGCAGCTCTCATCGGCGGGGGATCCGGTGTCGTCCGCCCGGGTGCGATCGCCCGCGCCAGCGACGGCGTGCTGTTCCTCGACGAGGGCGGCGAGTTCCCCGCCTCCGTGCTCGATGCCCTGCGGCAGCCTCTCGAGAACGGCACGATCGAGGTACATCGCTCGGGTGTCGCGGCCACGTATCCCGCACGATTCCAGCTGGTCATCGCGACCAATCCCTGTCCGTGCGGTCAGTACGGAGTTCCCGGGGGAGCGTGCGAGTGCCCGCCGCAGGCGATCCGCCGGTACACGCGGCGTCTGTCGGGTCCGCTCCTCGATCGCATCGACATCGACCTGCGGTTGCAACGCGTGTCGTCCGCCCGCCAGGAGGGCGATGCGCGCGTCGTCAGTTCCGCCGACGCGCGGGGCCGAGTGGCCGAGGCGAGGGCACGTGCCGCTCGCCGGTGGTCGTCGACGGCCTGGCGTCGCAATGCCGATGTGCCCGGTACCTGGCTGAGGGGACCGGCAGCCCCGCCGCCGGAGGTGCTCCGACCCCTCGACGTGGCCCTGCGTCGCGGGGCGCTGACGCTCCGCGGCTACGACCGTCTGCTGCGGGTCGCATGGACCGTCGCCGACCTCGCCGGCCACGACCGGTTACGGCTCGACGACGTCGGACGAGCACTGTACCTGCGGCAGGGGGCGGGCGCATGATCCCGATGGACGCGGCCACGGCGAGGGCGGCGGTGCGGGGGCTGCGCGGTGAGGGGCAGACCTCGGCCGAAGACGCCTACGCGCGGGCCGTGTGGAGTGTGCTCGTCGAGCCGGGCGACGGTGTCGCCGGGCGGCTCGTGGCCGAGCACGGTGCGATCGAGGCGCTGCGCCAGATCGACGACTCCGGGGATCCTGAGGTGCGTCGAGCTCGAGCCCGATGGGCGCCGCGCGGACAGCCGGGCGCCGTCGATGCGGCGCTCGACGCAGCCAGGCGATGCGGGGCATCTCTCGTCGTGCCCGGTGATGCGGCGTGGCCGACGCGTCTCGATGATCTCGGCGCGCACGCGCCGCTCGCGCTCTGGCGCCGGGGTGCGGCGATGGATGCCGAACGCCCCGCCGTCGCCCTGGTGGGCGCTCGCGCGTCGACGGCCTACGGCGAGGGGGTGGCGGCCGACCTGGCGGCAGACCTCGCGGCGGCGGGGGTCGTGGTCATCTCCGGTGCCGCCTACGGCATCGATGGTGCATGTCACCGAGCCGCCCTGTCCGCGGGCGGGGGGACTGTCGCCTTCCTCGCCGGAGGTGTCGATCGTCCCTACCCTCGCGGTCACGAGGCCCTGCTCTCTCAGATCGCCGCCACCGGGGCCGTGTGGAGCGAGACGCCGTGCGGTGCCGCGCCGACGAAGTGGCGCTTCCTCAGCAGAAACCGCCTGATCGCCGCCATGTCCGACGCGGTCGTCGTGGTCGAGGCGGGGTGGCGCAGTGGCTCGCTGAACACGGCCGCCCACGCCGCGACTCTCGGACGACCGCTCGGCGCCGTCCCGGGGCCGGTGACCAGTGCCGCCTCAGCCGGATGCCATCGCGTGCTGCGCGAATACGACGGCGTGTGCGTGACCTCCGCGGCGGATGTGCTCGAGATGCTCGGCGTCGGCGGGCCGCCCCCACCGGCATCTGAGCACGCGCGAACCGACGCCACGACTCGTCTGCTCGATGCGCTGTCTGCGCGCACGGGACGCTCGGCCGACGAAGTCGCGCGCCGCAGCGGGCTCGCGCCCGAAGAAGCCGCCATCTTGCTGGGCTTCGCCGAGTTGGAGGGCCGGGTGCAGCGCGACGACGACGGCGCGTGGCGGACGGTCGCGCGTGACAAGGCGGCCGGACGGCCGGGGTAGGGGGGCGCTGCACCGCCGGCGACGCCTCGATCGGCTGGTGTCGCTGTGCGTCGGCGCGTGAAGGATGCATTCGAGACGTGTCGGGGCAGTCTGGGGGGATGCGCACATCGGAGGTCGTCGAGGGCTATCTCGCCCACGTCGCCGACGTGCGGCGCCTGTCGCCCGCGACGGTCCGCGCCTACCGGGGGGATCTCGCCGATCTCGTCCGTGCGGTGGGCGATCGCGACATCGCCCGTATCGAGGTCGACGATCTTCGAGAGTGGCAGTGGCAGGCGACGAAGGCCGGGCAGGCGAAGGCGACCGCCGCCCGGCGGACCTCGACCGTGCGGGGGATGTTCGGGTGGGCCGCAGAACAGGGGCTGGTGGAGGCCGATCCGTCGCAGCGGATGGTCTCCCCCAAGCGGGGGCGCACACTGCCGACGGTGGCGACCGCCGACGCGCTCGACGACGTGCTCTCCGACACCGCTGCGGCGGCCCACAACGGCGATGCGATCGCCCTTCGCGATCACGCGATCCTCGAGACGCTCTACGGTTCGGGTGCGCGGGTGTCCGAGATCTGCGGGCTCGACCTCGATGACGTCGACCATGAACGGCGGACGCTGAGGCTGCGAGGCAAGGGCGACAAAGAACGAGTGGTGCCGTTCGGCCTCCCGGCGGCGCGTGCCCTGCAGGCCTACCTCGTGCGCGCCCGACCCGTACTCGTGGCGAGGCGACAAGCGGCCGTGCACGAGGGCCGCAGGGGCGAGAAGACTCCGGCGCCCCGACGGATCACGGCACCCGGTGACGAGCGCGCGCTGTTCCTGGGGGCGAAGGGAGCGCGGCTGGGCCCGCGCGCGGTGCACACGCTCGTATCCCGGACGGTCGCTCCGCGCGTCGGCACCGACGTGCTCGGACCCCACGCCCTCCGGCATTCGGCGGCGACGCACCTACTCGACGGGGGAGCCGACCTGCGTGCGGTCCAGGAGATCCTCGGCCACGCGAGCCTGGGCACCACCCAGATCTACACCCACGTTTCGGCGGAACGTCTGCGCGAGGCCTACCGGCTGGCGCACCCGCGCGCCTGACGCACCGCCGCCCACCTTCCGCACGCGCGCGCCTCAGACGCCTTCCGCCTCACGTGAACCCCGCCCGTCACCTCCCGCGTGCCTGGCGCGCCCCGCGGCTGACGGCGCCCCGCGCTGCCGCGCTGCCGAGCCCCGCGATCTCCCCGCACCGAATCGCCCCCGCGCGAGGGACCCCATCCTGCGCGGGCGTCGGGGGAGAGATCCCCCTGGCGAGTGCCTTCGCCCGGGCCTACCGTGAGGTCATGAACCGGCGTCTGCTCGCACTCTCGGGCGTGGCCGCCCTCACCGCCCTCCTGGCGGGATGCATCTTCGTCGGCGCTCCGCGACCGGTCGGATCCCGTCTGCCGCCGAGCCCCGACGGACAGGTCGCTCAGACCGCGACCCCGTCGTCGACGGCGACCCCCCTCGCGCCGTCGCCCGCGGCATCCTCAGCGACCGACGCCGGCGCGCTCGACTGCGGCGACGGCGGGAGTCAGATCGCGTCGGGCGCGGACCGATCGTTCCGTGTCACGGGCACGTGCGCCGAGCTGACGGTCGCCGGCTCCGCCCTCACGGTCGACGCGTCTGCGGCCACCGTCGGAACACTCCGCATCTCGGGTGACCGCATCCGTGTGCAGGTCGCCGGTGCCGACGAGGTCATCGTCCAGGGAGATGACGGTGTGGTGACCTCGGCGGCCGGGATCGGACGCATCGAGATCACGGGCGACCGCACGACCACCGAGGCGGTATCCGGCATCCCCTCGGTCACCGTCCGCGGACACGACAATGTCGTCCGCTCCGGCGGCGGAGTCGGATCGGCCGTCGTGGCGGGCAGCGGTAACGAGATCCGCTGACGAACGCCCCCTGCGCGCGACATCGTCGCCGGTGCGCCATCCCATGCGGCGGCGGCACCCGGCCGCTGACCCTCAGCAGCACGGCAGCAGGATTGCCCGGGGCACGCCGCCGCGCAATCGCAACGGGTTGATGTACTCCCCGTCCAGGCGCACGCCCAAGTGCAGCATTCCCGGCGCGGTGTGTCCGCCCATAGCGAGGCGTCCCACCGGTGCCGCCCGTGCGACGACGTCTCCGACGGCGGTATCGGATGCCACGGGCTCGAGCGTCGTCACCAACCCGCCTCCGTGATCGATGGTCACCACCGGGCGACCGGCCACTTCTCCCGCGAACGCCACATGTCCGTCTGCGGGGGAGCGGACGACCTCTCCCGACGCGAGATCGAGTCCCCGGTGGCCCGGTCCGTACGCGTGGGCCGGAGCCTCGTACGGGCGCACGACCTGGACGTGCGCGACGGGCCACACCCATCCGAGGTCGGCGAGCGGGTCCGGAATCGCGAGAAGGAACGCGGCGAGCACCGCGAACGAACGCAAGGATGCCGAGATCATCGGGGCAGTCTGTCGTGTGCGCGTCCCGCGGTTCGGCGCCCCCGACACGGGTGGGGACCGGCACGTGGTGGGGAGGAACGGTCCTGTATGCTGGGGGACGCATCCCGCATGTCGGGATGACTCCGCGTGCCCATTGCGCATCGTGTCGTTCTCGCGAATGACGCACCGCGCGGCATCCACACCCCATGGTCCTCCGCTCCGGCGGGTGGCGGGTGTGCGTCGGGCACCAGGCTCGTCGGGCGAACCGCTTGACGCGAACAACCACAACCACGGCGCGAAAGCGCCCAGAAACAGGAGTACGACCATGGCCGTCGTCACCATCCGCCAGCTGCTCGACAGCGGCGTTCACTTCGGACACCAGACCCGCCGGTGGAACCCGAAGGTGAAGCGCTTCATCCTCACGGAGCGCTCCGGCATCCACATCATCGACCTGCAGCAGTCGCTCGGGTACATCGACAAGGCGTACGAGTTCGTCAAGGAGACCGTCGCGCACGGCGGCACCATCCTCTTCGTCGGTACCAAGAAGCAGGCGCAGGAAGTCCTCGCCGAGCAGGCGACCCGCGTGGGCCAGCCCTACGTCAACCAGCGCTGGCTCGGTGGCCTCCTCACCAACTTCCAGACGGTGTCGAAGCGTCTCGCCCGTATGAAGGAGCTCGAAGAGCTCGACTACGAGAACCCGGCCGAGAGCGGCTTCACCAAGAAGGAGCTGCTGCTCAAGAAGCGCGAGCTCGACAAGCTGCACAAGTCGCTCGGTGGTATCCGCAACCTGCAGAAGACCCCGTCGGCCATCTGGGTCGTTGACGCCAAGCGCGAGCACCTCGCGATCGACGAGGCCAAGAAGCTCGGCATCCCCGTGATCGGCATCCTCGACACGAACGCCGACCCCGACGAGTTCCAGTACCCGATCCCCGGCAACGACGACGCGATCCGCTCCGTGAGCCTGCTCACGCGCATCATCGCCGACGCCGCCGCCGAGGGCCTCATCCAGCGTCACCAGCCCGCCGGTGAGGACGAGGCCGCCGAGCCCCTCGCCGAGTGGGAGCGCGAGCTGCTCGAGACGCCCGCCGAGACGAACGCCGAGACCACCGAAGCCGCAACGGAGTCGCCCGCCGACGCCGCCGGCGCCGAGGCTCACGACGAGACCGTCGCCGCCGAGTCGGGCGAGACCGCGACCGAGGTCGCCGACGCCGAGGCAACCGACGCCGAGGCAGCTGACGCCGAGGCCACCGACAGCAAGTAAGCCGCGCGACGCTCGGTTCACCATGGCGTGAACGGCGCGTCACCCGCACAGGCTACGATCCGGCGGGGTCGTGACTGCCCCCTCGCGCGAGGGTGGCGACACGGCCCCGCCGGGCTCACATCGAGAACGAAAACGACAAGGAGACCGCCACACCATGGCAAACTTCACGATCGCCGACATCAAGGCGCTGCGCGAGCAGCTCGGCACCGGCATGGTCGACACCAAGAAGGCGCTCGAAGAGGCTGACGGCGACGTCGAGAAGGCCGTCGAGATCCTGCGCCTCAAGGGTGCGAAGGGCAACGCCAAGCGCGCCGACCGTTCCACGAGCGAGGGCCTCGTCGCCGCTCGCGAGAACAACGGTTCCGTGACGCTTCTCGAACTCGCCTGCGAGACCGACTTCGTCGCCAAGAACGAGCGCTTCATCGCTCTGGCCGACAAAGTCGCCGACGCTGCTGCCGCCGCGGGCGCCGACTCGGTCGAGACGGCCCTGGCCGCCGACGCCGACGGCAAGTCCGTCGAGCAGCTCATCTCCGACGAGGCCGCCATCATCGGCGAGAAGGTCGAACTGCGTCGCGTGCGCACGATCTCGGGCGACAAGTTCGAGGTGTACCTGCACAAGACCAGCAAGGACCTGCCCCCGCAGGTCGGCGTGGTGCTCGCCTACACCGGTGACGACGCCGAGACCGCTCGCTCCATCGCGCAGCACATCTCGTTCGCGAACCCCTCGTACCTCACCCGCGACGCCGTGCCCGAGGCCGACGTCGACAAGGAGCGCGAGATCGTCACCGAGATCTCCCGCAACGAGGGCAAGCCCGAGGCCGCCCTGCCGAAGATCGTCGAGGGCCGCGTCAACGCGTTCTTCAAGCAGGTCTCGCTGCTCGACCAGGACTACGCGAAGGACAACAAGCTGTCCGTCGCCAAGGTCGCGTCCGACGCCGGTCTCACCCTGACCGACTTCGCCCGCTTCAAGGTCGGCGCGTAACACGCACGTGATGAGGCCCGGGATGCCACGGCATCCCGGGCCTTTTCCCTGCCCGCACGCCGACCGGATCCCCGCCCTCACCGCTGCGGACGCACGCACGAAACGCGCGGGGGATAGTTTGTTAAAGACGAGAGGACACCACACGTGATCGATGAGGCCAGCAAGCGCCGCCGAGTTCTTCTGAAGCTGTCGGGGGAGGCGTTCGGGGGCGGCCAGTTGGGCGTGAACCCCGATGTCGTGAGTCAGATCGCCCGCGAGATCGCCCAGGCCGTCGACCGGGTCGAGATCGCGATCGTGGTCGGTGGGGGCAACTTCTTCCGCGGTGCCGAGCTCAGCCAGCGCGGCATGGACCGCGGACGTGCCGACTACATGGGGATGCTCGGCACCGTGATGAACGCGCTCGCCCTGCAGGACTTCCTCGAGCAGGCCGGAGCCGCCACGCGCGTGCAGTCGGCGATCTCGATGACCCAGGTCGCCGAGCCGTACATCCCGCGCCGCGCCGTGCGCCACCTCGAGAAGGGACGCGTCGTGATCTTCGGTGCCGGGGCGGGTCTGCCGTACTTCTCCACCGACACGGTCGCCGCCCAGCGCGCGCTCGAGATCGGCGCGACCGAGGTGCTCGTGGCCAAGAACGGCGTGGACGGCGTCTACACCGCCGACCCGCGCACCGACGCTTCCGCCACCAAGCTCGACCACATCACCTACCGCGACGCCCTGCAGAAGGGACTGAAGGTCGTGGACTCCACCGCGTTCAGCCTCTGCATGGACAACGGCATCGACATGCGCGTTTTCGGCATGGAACCCGGCAACGTCACCGACGCGCTCCTGGGGGAGACGATGGGAACGCTCGTCACCACGTGACGCGCCGCGCGGGCCCGGGGAGCCGGGCCCGCGCGCGACTAGACTGAGATGTCAGTCCCAACGAATGGAGTCACCGTGATCGCCGATGTCCTCGCCGATGCCGGAGCGCGCATGGATCGCGCCGTGGAGGCCGCCAAGGAGGACTTCGCGACCGTCCGTACCGGGCGCGCGAACCCCCAGATGTTCCAGAAGGTGCTGGTCGACTACTACGGGTCGCCGACACCCCTCGCGCAGCTCGCGTCGTTGAACAACCCCGAGGCTCGCACTCTCGTCATCAACCCGTACGACAAGACGGCGCTGAAGGCGATCGAGCAGGCGATCCGCGACATGCCGAACCTCGGCGTGAACCCCACGAACGACGGCACGATCGTGCGTGTCACCATGCCCGAGCTCACTCAGGACCGCCGCAAAGAGTACGTCAAGATCGTGCGTGGCAAGGGTGAGGACGCGAAGGTGCAGGTGCGCCACCTCCGTCGCAAGGCGAAAGACGACTTGGACGCCCTCAAGAGCGACGTCGGCGAAGACGAACTCGTACGCGCCGAGAAAGAGTTGGACACCGTCACGCGCACGCACGTCGACATGATCGACGAGGCGCTGAAGCGCAAAGAGGCCGAGCTGCTCGAGGTCTGATCCGAATGCCCGACGCCCCTGAGACCGGCGAAGATCAACCGGTCGATCCGCCCGGCTCACGTCGGGAAGAGGCCGTGCGCCGTTCAGCCATGACGGGTGAGGGCGTGACGGCCATCGAGTCGCAGCTTCGCGCCATGCGGACGGATGCCGAGCAGCACATCGCTCACGCCCGTGCGGAGTTCGGCCAGGCGAACGAGCGACTCAAGCAGCGCACCGGTCGCGACCTCATCGTCGCGACGTTGATCGGTGTGGGCATCGGCGTGGTTCTGGTCGCCTCGCTCATCTTCGTGAAATGGCTCTTCGTGTTCTTCGCGGGGGCGGCCATGATCCTCGGGGTTCTCGAGTTCTCCCGCGCTCTGCAGGTCGCGGGCCGTCGCGTCGACGTCGTCCCGCAGCTCGTGATGGGCTCGCTGCTTCTGCTGAGCGGATTCTTCCTCGGTCCTTGGGTGCATTGGATCGCGACCCTCGCCGCGGTGGTCGTCGTCGTCGTGTGGCGTCTGATCGCGCAGATGATCGCGTCGGACGGCCGCGCACGTATCGACGTGATCGGCGATGTGCTGGTCGGGGGATTCGTCCAGTTGTACGTCCCCTTCCTCACCAGCATGGCGGTCGTCCTCCTCGCGCAGCCCCGAGGTGAGTGGTGGGTCCTGGCCTTCATCATCCTGGCCGTCGCCGCCGACACCGGCGCGTACGTGTCGGGGCTCACCTTCGGGCGGGGTGGGCGGCATCCGATGGCCCCCCGCATCAGCCCGAAGAAGACGTGGGAGGGCTTCGCCGGCGCCTGCGTCGCCGCCCTCGTCGCGGGTGCGCTCCTGGCCGTGTTCATGCTGCAGGTCCCTTGGTGGGCGGGCCTGGTGTTCGGCGCCGTGGTGCTGGCCACGGCGACGGTCGGCGATCTCGGCGAGTCGATGGTCAAGCGCGATCTCGGCATCAAAGACATGAGTTCCTGGCTTCCCGGGCACGGTGGAGTTCTCGACCGCCTCGATTCGATCCTGCCGTCGGCTACGGCGGCCCTGGTGACCTACTACCTCCTCGCACCGTTCGGAGTGTCATGACCGAGACGCAGCCCGACGACAAGGTCGAGGCGACACCGTTCCCCGAGTCCGGGCGGGCGAAGGGCTACGAGAAGCGTGCCGTCGACACCTTCCTCTCCCGTGCGCGGGAAGTCTTCGAGAGCGACGACGTCGGATCCCTGCGGTCCTCCGACGTCCGCGCGGCGGCGTTCCCCCTGGTGCGCGGGGGCTACTCGGTCACGGCGGTCGATGCAGCCCTCGGACGCGTCGAGGACGCCTTCGCTGCACGAGAGCGCGAACACGCCCTGTCGCGACTCGGGGCCCGCGCCTGGGTCGCTGAGACCCGCGACACCGCACAGGTCGTGCTCGACCGCCTGCGTCGCCCAGGAGGGTCGCGCTTCGAGCGCGTCGGCATCCTCCGCTACGGCTACCGCGTCGACGAGGTCGACGTGGTGGCCGACCGCGTGGCGCGGTATCTCGCGGCGGGAGACCCCGTCACCCCCGATCAGGTGCGTGCGGTGGCGTTCCGGATGCAACGCGGCGGGTACCGCGAGGCCCAGGTCGACGCCGTCCTCGACGCCGTCGTCGATGTGATGCTCGCCGTCGGATGAGCGCGCATGACACCTCCCGTCGCGCCTCGGTAGACTCAGCGGCACTGTGACTTCCGGATCGCATCTCTCACGCACCTCATCGTCCCGTGTCGCCCGCCGCGGCGAGACGGGCCACGACGTGATCCCTCCGGTGATGCCCCGGCGAGCCACCCCCCGCTGGTCGCGCCGTCGCGGCGTCGTCGGTGCGTTCGGCGCGTGCGCGGCGGTTCTCTTCACCGCGGCCTACGTGGGGCCCATGGGTGCGGCGCTCCAGCCCGCGCAGGCCGATGAGCCACGCACGGTCACCCTCTACGCCGAGGGCTTGGACGACACGCAGGCGGTCTCCACCCTCGGTGATAAGCAGGCGCCGCAGCTCGATCGATCCAGCTACAACGTCTACGTCGCACCGAAGCCGACACCGACGCCCACCCCGACCCCGACGCGTACGAGCGCGTCCGACTCGGAATCGTCGGCAGGTTCTTCCGGGCCGCTGTTCTACTCGGGTGGCGGCGCTCCCGGCGAGTGGATGGCCGCAGCCGGCATCGCCGAGTCAGACATGGGTTACGTCGACTACATCGTCAGCCGCGAGAGCGGGTGGAACCCCAACGCCACCAACCGCTCGTCCGGGGCGTGCGGCCTCGTGCAGGCCCTTCCCTGCAGCAAGGTGCCCGGTAACGGCTACGACCCTGTCGACAACCTGCGTTGGGCCACCGGTTACGCCACGGGCCGATACGGCAGCTGGGCCGGCGCCTACGCGTTCTGGACCAACAACCACTGGTGGTGAGCGGCGACCATGCCCCGCTCCCGTAAACGCCGCCCGGATCCGGATCGCGGCGACGATTCCCTCGACCGCCTGATCGCGGGATGGAAGCGCACCGAGGTCAAACGCGGCATCGAGTGGACCGTGCAGCCGATCTCCGCCCCGCAGGCGCAGAAGGACTACATCTGTCCCGGCTGCGGGCGCGCGGTGGTCACGGGCACAGCGCACCTCGTCGTCTGGCGCGCCGACGGCGTCCTCGGCGACGCTGCCGACCTGGCGGCACGTCGACACTGGCACACACACTGTTGGAGGATCGCCTGATGGACATTCGTGGCCCCGTTCTGCTTCCCGCCCGTCGGGAAAACATCGAGTTGCACACGGTGGACGAGCTCACCCTCGTCGGTGAACTGGCCCTGCCCGCCGAGCGCGAGCCGGTCGCAACCCTGGTGACCCTGCATCCGCTTCCGACAGCGGGCGGGTTCATGGACTCGCACATCTTGCGCAAGGCCGCCGGCCGGCTTCCGGCCCTCGCCGACATCGCCGTTCTGCGCTTCAACACCCGCGGTACGACCTCACCGCGCGGCACGAGCGAGGGTGCATTCGACGGGGGAGCGAACGAGGTGTTCGACGTGGCAGCCGCGGTCGACTTCGTCCGTGAGCGGGGACTTCCGCGGCCGTGGCTGGTGGGCTGGTCGTTCGGCACCGAGCTGGCGCTGAAGTACGGTCGCGATCACGACATCGAGGGCGTCATCCTGCTCTCCCCGCCCCTCCACCGCGCAACCGCTGACGAGGTGGCCGCCTGGGCGGGTGACGAACGGCGGATGGTCGTGCTCGTGCCCGAGTTCGACGACTACCTGCGGCCCGACGAGGCGCGCGAGCGTTTCGCCGCGGTTCCGCATGCCACCCTCATCGCCGTCGAGGGC
This sequence comes from Microbacterium proteolyticum, assembly GCF_014192415.1. Lineage (GTDB taxonomy): Bacteria > Actinomycetota > Actinomycetes > Actinomycetales > Microbacteriaceae > Microbacterium > Microbacterium proteolyticum. The sequence goes on along the minus strand of NZ_JACHXY010000002.1, from coordinate 501,387 downwards.
GGGAAGCACCTGTGGGTGGGCGAGACGCAGACCCGCCGCGTGCTGACCGAGATCGTCGCGGCGGTCGCCCCCGACGCACTGCCGCTGCCTGTCGAGTGGGAGGGCGACGTCGCCGACTGAGCTCAGCGCTCGTTCTGCCGGGGGATGATGACCTCGCGGTAGATGATGAGGATGCTGGCGGCCACCGGGATCGCGATGAGCGCGCCCAGCAGATTGAGCAGCGCGCCGCCCGCGAGCGCCGAGATGACCACGACGGATCCGGGCACCGAGACCGCGCGATTCATGATGCGCGGGGAGATCACGTACGCCTCGATCTGCATATACACGAGGTAGTAGATCAGGGCGATGAGCGCGATGGTGGGGGATCCGACCCCCGGAATCAGGCAGCTCAGCACGATGATCGTCGATCCGGTGAGCGTTCCCACCAGGGGGATGAGCGAGAAGAAGAAGGCGATCACCGCCAGTACTGCGGGGAACGGCGCCTGGATGATCGACAGGAAGATCGCGCTCAGCACGCCGTTGATGACGCCCAGGCTGACCTGGCCCATGACGTAGTAACCCACGGAGTCGGTGATCTTCTCGGCGAGTTCGATGAAGCGCGCGCGCTTGGACGCCGGCACGAGCTGGTACACCGCCGACTTCAGCGACGGGGTGGATGCCGTGAAGTAGATGGTCAGGATGAGCACGATGAACGCGCCGCCCAGGCCCGCCGCCACCGCCCCGCCGACGGCGAGGAGGCTGTTGCCGACCATGGTCGAGATGGAACCCACGTCGAGGGTCGAGATCCACTGCTGCACGCCCGCCCACACGTCGTCCAGGCGCAGCCAGGGGAGGTTCGCCGACACCCAGTCCTGCACCTGCAAGACCACCTCGTTCCAGCGACCGGGCTGCAGCACCTGCTCCACCTGCGCGACGAGCTGCGCGATCTGCCCGACGATGATGGGCACGACCATGACGATGATCCCGGCGAAGATGCCGAGGACACCGAGGATCGTCACGAGCACGGCCGCCCAGCGCGGGAGTCCGCGTCTCGCCAGGAACGACACCACGGGGTCGAGCCCGAGCGAGAGGAACAGTGCCGTGCCGACGTAGAGAAGGATCGTCGACAGGTTCTGCACACTGCCGATGAGCAGCAGGCCGACTCCGACGCCGAGCGTGGCCAGCAATGCGACCCGGAATGGGTTGTGGATCTTCATGCCGCCAGACTCCCGCCTCAGCGGGCGTTCGTGCCCGTGACGTCAGGATACTGACGACGGCGGCACCGAACGCACGCGACGGGCCTCGCCGAGAACTTTCAGCCGCCCTCGGATAGTCTGAAACGTCGATTCTTCGGTGGCGCCCGAGCCACCGGTGGGGATGGTGTGAAGCGTGAGATTCGTCTGGGCTGTGGTGGCGTTCGTCATCGCGGCCGTCATGATCGGTGCCGGAATCGCCCAGAGGACGGTGTTCCAGGGGCCATCCGAAGCCTCGGCGACCGTTCAGACCGAGGGCACGTCCGCCTACACGCTCGTCGATGGCGCGCTGCTGACCAGTGTGCCGGGAGCCCAGACGCTGCGCGTCGAGGGTGACGGCGAGGTGTTCGCCGCCTACGGCCGCACCGCTGACATGAAGGCATGGCTGGCCGATGTGCCCTACACCGCCGTGACCGTCGACGGCGAGGGCGTCGTGCAGACCAGCGAGGTGCAGCCGACCGTGACGGCGACCAGTACCGCCGCGGCCGGTCGCAGCCCCGTCGACTCCGACCTGTGGCTCGACGAGTACGAGCAGACGGGCACGCTGTCGGCGACGTTGCAGTTGCCGAGCGAGATGAGCGTGCTCATCGCCTCCGACGGCACCGCCCCGGCTCCCGCCAACGTGAGCGTGAGCTGGCCCATCGACGACTCCACCCCGTGGGCCGGCCCTCTCATCGTCGGCGGTGGCATCGTGCTGCTGATCGGTCTCGTGCTGTACCTGCTCGGCATCCGGCACGTGCGCCGCTCGCGTCGTCCGCGTCGGAAGGGCCTGCCCCTGCCCGTCACCGAGCCGATCTCGATGGTCGGCGACGCCGAGGCGAAGGGCGTCATCAGCGAAAGCCCCGGCCGTCGCGGTTCGCGCGGACGGGGTGCCCTCGGCGGACGCCGGGCCCTCATCGCGGTGCCCGCCCTCGGTGTCTCGGTCGCCCTCCTCGCCGGCTGCTCCGCCGATGCGTGGCCGCAGTTCGCCGCCCAGGAGACACCGAGCCCCACCCCGACCGTGATCGTCCCCGAGGGGCAGTTCCCGCCCGCCGTCACCGAGGCACAGGCGCAGCGCATCGTGTCGCGCGTGTCGTCCACTGTCGCGCAGGCCGATGCCGCCCTCGATGCGACGGCGGCCGCCGAGCGACTCGCGGGTCCCGCGCTGGCCGAACGCCAGACCAACTACACGCTGCGCGCGGCGATCCCCGACCGGGCCGCCCTCCCGGCCATCCCGGCTGAGCCGGTCCAGATCGTGCTCCCGCAGACCACGGGAGCCTGGCCGCGGACGCTCATGACCGTCGTGGAGTCCGCGGATGCCGCGACACCGACGACGACCATCATGATGATGACCCAGGAGACGCCCTGGGACGAGTACAAGGCGTCCTACGTCGGCAACCTCGAGGCATCCACCAACCTGCCCGAGCTCGCCGCTCCCTACGTCGGGGCGACGCAGGTGCCGCCGGACTCCAATTTCCTCGTGCTGGCGCCCGAGAAGGTTGCCGCGGCGTACGCCGACATCATCAACAACGGGCAGAACAGTGCGTCGTGGTCGACGTTCGACACCGCCAACGACCTGTTGCTGTCGGCCATTCAAGACAACAAGACCAAGCGCACCGAGGAGTTGAACCAGACCGGTGCGGGAACCGCCGAGATCAGCTTCGCGGCGTCGGCGGGCCCCGCGACCCCGATCGCTCTCGCCACCCTCGACACCGGCGCGATCGTCGCGGTCAACGTGTACGAGAGCGACACGGCGAAGCCGACGAACGCCGACGCGGTCATCAAGCTCGACAACAACCCCGCGGTCGAGGCCCTCACCGCGGTCGACCAGTCCGCGACCGGCTTCACCACGACCTACTCCGACCAGGTGTTCTTCTACGTGCCCAGCCAGGGCTCAGACGATCAGATCCGCCTGCTCGGCTACCGATCCAGCCTCCTCGAAGCGAAGGTGTCCCCGTGAGCACTCCCGCCCCCGGTTCCGTCCTGCGCGGTGCCGTCGACCTCTCGTCGCTGCGCAACCGCCCGCAGACCCCCGCACCCGCGCCCGCGTCCGCGGATGCGCCGGCGGGCGGCGCGACCCCCCTCGTCTTCGATGTGACGGACGCCACCTTCGGCGACGTCCTCGAGCTCTCTCGCACCGTGCCGGTCGTCATCGACCTGTGGGCCGAGTGGTGCGGGCCCTGCAAGCAGCTGAGCCCCGTGCTCGAGAAGGTGGTCACCGAGCTCGGCGGACGCCTCGTGCTGGCCAAGGTCGACGTCGACGCCAACCCGCAGTTGGCGCAGGGCTTCCGTGCGCAGTCCATTCCGATGGTCCTCGCGCTCGTCGCGGGGCAGCCCGTTCCGCTGTTCACGGGGGCGGTGCCCGAGCAGCAGGTGCGCGACGTGTTCGCCCAGCTGCTGCAGCTCGCCGCCCAGCACGGCGTGACCGGAATGGTCCCGGTCGAGGCGACTCCGCCCGCGGAGGCTCCCGGTGACGAGCCCCTCCCGCCGCTGCACGCCGAAGCGTTCGCCGCCATCGAGGAAGGCGACTACGCCCGTGCGGTCGCCGCCTACGAGAAGGCCCTCGTCGAGGACCCGCGTGATGCCGACGCGCGCGCCGGCCTCGGGCAGGTGCAACTGCTCGCTCGCGTGCAGGACGCCGATCTGCAGGCCGCACGCGCGGCCGCCGCTGCGTCGCCCACCGGGATCGAGGCGCAGTTCCTCGTCGCCGACCTCGACGTCGTCGGCGGACACGTCGAGGATGCGTTCGGGCGTCTGCTCGAGCTCTTCGCGGCGCTCCCCGCAGACGAGCGCGCCCCCGTGCGTGAGCGCCTGCTCGAGCTGTTCGGCCTCATCGGTGACGACGATGCTCGCGTCATCCGTGCACGCACCCGCTTGGCATCCCTGCTCTTCTGAGACACCGCACGGAGGCGTGCTTCTCGCTCCCGTGCCACGCACGAAGGCCCCGTCCGCGGACGGGGCCTTCGTCGTTCGCGTGACGTCAGACGTCGGCGCGGTGGTGCAGCCAGAGCACGCCCAGCGGCGGAAGCGTCAGCGTCGCGTTGCCGCGGGCATCGGTCGTCACGGCGCCCAGGTTGCCCTGTCCGGACCCGCCGAACGCCCCGGCGTCGCTGTTCAGCACCTCGGTCCAGGTGCCCGCTTCGGGGAGGTCGAGCGGGAAATCACCGAGGGGGACACCGGAGAAGTTGCAGACGACGGCCACGGTGTTGCCATGGTGGTCGCGGCGGGCGAAGGCGAGGACGTTGGGGTTCCACGCCGGGGCACCCAGGCGCGAGAACGCGGCACCGTCGTGATCGCGCGACCAGAGGGCCGCCTGATCCTTGTAGACGCGGTTCAACTCGGCGACGAAGTCGTGCAGCTGACGGTGCGCCGGCTGGTCGAGCATCCACCAGTCAAGGCTGCGCGATTCGGACCACTCGGACATCTGGCCGAACTCCTGGCCCATGAACAGCAACTGCTTGCCGGGGTGGCCCCACATGTACGCGAGGAACGCGCGCATGTTCGCGAGCTTCTGCCAGTGATCTCCCGGCATCCGTCCGAAGAGGCTGCCCTTGCCGTGAACGACCTCGTCGTGGCTGATCGGCAGGACGAAGTTCTCGCTGAACCCGTAGACGAACGAGAACGACAGTTCTCCTTCGTGGTGCGAGCGGTACATGGGGTCGCGCCCGATGTACTGCAGCGAGTCGTTCATCCAGCCCATGTTCCATTTGAAGCCGAAGCCCAGACCCGCGGCCGACGTCGGCGCGGTCACTCCGGGGAAGCTGGTGGACTCCTCGGCGATGATCGCGATGCCGGGGTAGCGCTTGTAGGAGGTCGCATTGACCTCCTGCAGGAAGCGGATGGCCTCGAGGTTCTCGCGGCCCCCGAACTGGTTGGGCGCCCACTCCCCGTCTTCGCGGGAGTAATCGAGATAGAGCATGGATGCCACGGCATCCACTCGCAGACCGTCGACGTGGAACTCCTCGAACCAGTACAGCGCGTTCGCGACGAGGAAGTTGCGCACCTCGTTCCGCCCGTAGTCGAAGATCAGCGTGCCCCAGTCCTTGTGCTCGCCGCGACGCGGATCGGGGTGCTCGTAGAGCGCTTCACCGTCGAAGCGGGCGAGGGCGAAGTCGTCCTTGGGGAAGTGCCCGGGCACCCAGTCCATGATGACGCCGATGTCGGCCTGGTGAAGGCGATCGATCAGGTAGCGCAGGTCGTCGGGGTCTCCGAAGCGGCTGGTGGGGGCGTAGTAGCCCGACACCTGGTAGCCCCACGAGCCGCCGAAGGGGTGCTCGGACAGGGGCAGGAACTCCACGTGGGTGAAGCCCTGGGCGCCGACGTAGTCGATGATCTGGTCCGCCGCGTCGCGGTACGACAGGCCCTGCTTCCACGAGCCGAGGTGAAGCTCGTAGACCGACATCGGGCGGTCGATCGGGGCGGTGGAGGAGCGGTGTGCGATCCACGCGTCGTCCGACCAGCTGTAGTCGGATTCGGTGACCACCGACGCCGTCGCCGGTGGCACCTCTGCGAGGCGCGCCATGGGGTCGGCCTTCTCGATCCATTGACCCGCGCGGGTGAGGATCTCGAACTTGTACCGCGTGCCTGTTCCGATGCCGGGGATGAACACCTCCCACACGCCGCTGCCGCCCATCGAGCGCATCGCGCTGCCCGAGCCGTCCCAGCCGTTGAAGTCGCCGATGACGCGCAGAGCGCGAGCGTCGGGCGCCCAGACCGTGAAGGCCACGCCGCGGGATCCGTCGAGCTCGCGCACGTGCGCTCCGAGGACGCGCCACAGCTCCTCGTGGCGTCCCTCCGAGACGAGGTGGAGGTCGAGCTCGCCGATGGAGGGCGCGTGCCGGTAGCCGTCGTCGGCGACGTGCTCGGTGCCCTCGTAGCCGGCGCGCACGGTGTACGAACCGGGGTACGCCTCGGTGTGCGCCTCCCAGATACCGCCGTGCAGGTGTTCCAGAGGCACGCTGCGACCGTCAGCGAGCTCGGCGACGACCTCGTGGGCGAGGGGACGTCGAGTACGGATCACCCAGCCGTCGCCGGTCTCGTGCACGCCCAGCACGCTGTGCGGGTCATGATGGGCACCCTGGGCGACGGCGTCCAGGATCTCAGCGGGAAGCGGGGTCATCGGTTCTCCTTGACGTGCAGGATGTGCACGGGCTCGTTGAAGGCGTCGAGACGCACGAAGTTGTGGTCGGCCCACGTCCACACCTGGCCGGTCACGAGGTCTTCGACGTCGTACGACGCGCCCGGTTCGATGCCGAAGACGGTCGTGTCGAGGTGGACGGTCGTCTCGCGGGCGGAGTGCGGGTCGACGTTGGCCACGACGATGATCGTGTCGGAGGCGCCGGTCGGGGACAGCTCGGCGGGCAAGTGCTTGGAGTACACGAGGGTGGCGTCGTCGTCGCTCCAGTGCACGTCGAGGTTGCGCAGCTGTCGGAGCGCCGGGTGTGCGCGCCGCGCGGCGTTGAGCATGCGCAGGTACGGCGCGATCGAGTGGCCGGTGGCTTCGGCGCCCTCCCAATCGCGGAACTTGTACTCGTACTTCTCGTTGTCGATGTTCTCTTCGGAACCCGGGCGGGCGACGTTCTCGATGAGTTCGTACCCCGCATAGACGCCGTAGGTCGGCGCCGCGGTCGCGGCGATGGCCGCGCGGATCTTGTACGCGGGCCGCCCGCCGTACTGCAGGTACTCGGTGAGGATGTCGGGGGTGTTCACGAAGAGGTTCGGGCGCAGGAAGTCGTCCGTCTCATGCGCGAGCGCACCGAGGAACTCCTCGAGTTCTTCCTTCGTGTTGCGCCAGGTGAAGTACGTGTAGCTCTGCTGGAAACCGGCCATGGCCAGGCCCTGCATGGGCGCGGGGCGTGTGAAGGCCTCGGCGAGGAACACCGCATCGGGTTCCTCGGCGCTGACCGTGGCGATGAGCCACTCCCAGAACTGCAGGGGCTTGGTGTGCGGGTTGTCGACACGGAAGATGGTCACGCCCTGGGCGATCCAGTGGCGCACGATGCGCAGCACCTCGGCCCGGATGCCGTCGGGGTCGTTGTCGAAGTTGACCGGATAGATGTCCTGGTACTTCTTCGGCGGGTTCTCGGCGAACGCGATCGAGCCGTCGGGCAGCGTCGTGAACCACTCGGGGTGCTCCGCGACCCACGGGTGGTCGGGCGAGGCCTGCAGCGCGAGATCGAGGGCGACCTCGAGGCCGTTCTCTCGGGCCGCGGCCACGAACGCCCGGAAGTCGTCGAGGGTGCCGAGGTCAGGATGGACAGTGTCGTGACCGCCCGCGGCACCGCCGATGGCCCACGGCGAACCCGGGTCGCCCGGCTGTGTGACGAGGGTGTTGTTCGGGCCCTTGCGGTTGGTCTCGCCGATGGGGTGGATCGGCGGCAGGTACAGCACGTCGAAACCCATGCCGGCGACGCCGGGGAGACGGTCGACGGCGGTGCGGAACGTGCCGCTGACGACGGAACCGTCTTCGTTGCGGGTGGCGCCCTCGGAGCGAGGGAAGAACTCGTACCACGCGCCGACGCCTGCGCGTTCGCGTTCGACGAGCAGCTCGGCCTCCCGGCCGATCGAGACCAGTCCCATCATCGGACGAGCCGCGAACAGGGCGGCGATCGCGGGATCGCGCACGATCGACAGGGCGACGTCGTCGTGGACGTCGGAGTCGCGCAGTGCCCGCGCGGCTTCGTACAGCGCGTCTTTGTCGGCGCCGGGGCGCTTCTTCTCGCCGCGCGCGCGGTCGAACAGCTCCGCGCCCATCGTGCGCATGAGCGCGGTGTCGACACCCGCGGCGATCTTCACCTCGGCGGCGTGCTCCCACGTGGCGAAGTCGTCGGCGAAGGACTCGAACCGGAAGCGCCACACGCCCTGCTCGAGCGGTGCCACCACGGCGGACCACCGATCGAAGCCGTCGTTCAGGGGGCTCAGGCGGTGCAGCGACTCGTCACCCGAGGGCGAGAACAACCGCACGTTGACACCGATGCGATCGTGACCCTCGCGGAAGGCGGTGACCGTGAACGGCACGGCTTCCCCGACGTAGGCCGACGGGCGAAAGGCTCCGCCGGGCACGCTCGGGTGGGGAAGCGCCATCGGGATGCGCGGGGTGACCACGCGGCGCGATGTGGGCGTCGGTTTGACCGGACGCACGGGGATCGAGGCGGCGCTGCGCCAGGGCAGCTCGGGCGAGAGTGTCGTCGTGGTGGCCACGGTCCGAACCTACCGCGGGCCGCCGACGTTGCCGCATCGTTTCGTACGGCCTTGACAGCGGGGCCTGATCAGTCGACGCGGAACAGCCGCATCGACGCACCGGGGAGGGGAACGACATCGCCCGGCGCGAAAATCGGGTGGGCGTCGGAGGGCGTCTCATCGACGCTGGACCACAGCTCGACGAACACCGCGTCCTCGAGGTCGGGGAGCACGATGTCGGTGGGGTGCTCCGTGCCGTGGATCACCAGCAGCACGCGGTTGGGCGCCTCGATCTCGGGCGTCGAGGTCGCGAGGTACTGCAGCGTGCGGTGGGCCGGGTCGTTCCACCGGTCGCTCGACATGGTCTGGCCGTGCTCGTCGAACCATTCCATGACGGACGCCGAGGGGATCTGCTCCCCGAGGCGCGCGAAGCGCTGAGGGCGTAATGCCGGGTTGTCGCGACGCAGCTGGAGCAGTCGCTGCGTGTGGGCGAACAGGTCGCGCTGCCACGGTGCCATCTCCCACGACAGCCAGGTGAGAGCGGAGTCGTGGCAGTACGCGTTGTTGTTCCCGCGCTGCGTGCGGCCCATCTCGTCGCCGGCGGTGATCATCGGCACGCCCGCCGAGAGCAGCAGTGTGCCCATCAGGTTGCGCATGGCCGTCCGGCGCGTGGCGAGTACGCGGTCGTCGTCGGTGGGCCCCTCGGCGCCGTGGTTGAAGGAGCGGTTCGTGTCGGCTCCGTCGCGGTTCTGCTCGCCGTTGCCGAGGTTGTGCTTGACGTCGTACGACACGAGGTCGCGCAGGGTGAAGCCGTCGTGCGCGGTGACGAAGTTCACGCTCGCGAGCGGCCCGCGTTCCTCGCTGAACGTGTTCGAGGAGCCGGCCAGGCGCGTGGCGAACCCGCCGATGCCGACGGGGGCGGTGTCGGCGCGACGGGCGTAGTCGATGTCGCTGAGCCAGAAGTTGCGGACACGGTCGCGGTAACGGTCGTTCCATTCGAGCCAGCCGTCGCCGAAGTTGCCCGTCTGCCAGCCGCCCATCCCGACGTCCCACGGCTCGGCGATGAGCTTCGTGCCCGACGCGGCGGCGTCCTCGCGGAGGGCGGTGAGCAGTGGATGGTCGGGCGTGAAGGAATGCCGTTCATCGCGCCCGAGGGTCACCGCGAGATCGAAGCGGAAACCGTCGACCTGCACCTCGTCGGCCCAGTAGCGCACCGAGTCGAGCACGAGGCGGGCCGCGGCATCCGTCGACGTGTTCACCGCGTTGCCGCACCCGGTCTCGTCGATGTACGCGCCCTCGGCCGTCTGGCGATAGTACGACCGGTTGTCGATGCCGCGCAGGCTCGTGCGCGGTCCGCCGAGGCCCTCTTCTGCGGTGTGGTTGTGGACGACGTCGAGGATGACCTCGAGCCCCGCCTCGTGCAACAGCTTGACCATGCCCTTGAACTCGCGCAGGACCGCCTCAGGTCCTTCGGCGCGGTTCGCCGCGGTGGCGTAGGGCGCGTGCGGGGTGAAGAAGTTCAGCGAGTTGTAGCCCCAGTAATTCGTGAGCCCGAGCTGGAGGAGCCGCGGTTCGGTCGCGAAGGCGTGCACCGGCAGCAGCTCGACGCTGGTGACACCGAGCGAGAGCAGGTGCTCGATCATCGCGGGGTGCGCGAGGCCCGCGTAGGTGCCGTGCAGCGCCGGGGGGATGAACGGATGCCGCTTGGTCAGACCCTTCACGTGCCCCTCGTAGATCACCGTGCGATCCATCGGCACGCGCGGCTTGGTCGAGGTGCCCCAGTCGAAGGAACCGTCGACCACCACCGAACGCCAGTCGCCGAAGCTGCCCGAGACGAGTCCGCGCGAATAGGGTTCGACGAGCAGCGACTGCGGGTTGAAGGTGTGCCCCGTGCCGTGCGGCCCGCCGACGCGGATGGCGTACCGCGCACCGGGGCGCAGCAGCGGCGTGGTGGCCTCGAAGACTCCGCCGCCGATGGGGGAGAGGGCGATCGTCTCGGTGGCCCAGTCGAGATCGACGTCGTCGAAGATCAGCAGCTGCATCGCGTCGGCGGACGCCGACCAGACGCGCAGCGTTCCGCCATCGGGACCGAGGCGCACACCGAGGTCGTCGAACGCGGGATTCAGCAGAGCGGGACGGGTCGTCAGGGCGGGCTCGGTTCGGACCATGCGTCTTAGGGTAGTGAAGGCAGCGGACAGCGTGAGGGGGACGTAAGGTGCAGGTCTACCTCGATCACGCCGCGACGACGCCGCTGCGCCGAGAGGCCCGCGACGCGTGGCTCGATGCGCACGAGGTGCTCGGCAATCCGTCATCCATCCACGGAGCCGGTCAGGCGGCGCGTCGATTGCTCGAAGACGCCCGCGATCAGCTCGCCGAGGTGCTCGGCTGCCAGCCCATCGAGATCGTCTTCACGTCCGGCGGCACAGAGGCGGCCAACCTCGCGCTCAAGGGCCTGTGGTGGTCGCGGACCGAGGGGATGGATGCCGTGGTGCTCCCCGACGGCGAACACCATGCCACGCTCGACGTCGTCGGCTGGCTCGCCGCGGCCGAGCAGGCGACGGTGCGCGCCGTGCCGCTCGACGTTCACGGCCGCATCGGCGTGGATGCCTTCTCCTCCGCCCTGCCCGGGGCCGGCCTGGCGACCGCGCTCGTGGCCAACAACGAGGTGGGGACCCTTCAGGATGCGGCGGGCCTGGCCCGGGCGGCATCCAGCGCCTCCGTGCCCCTGCACCTCGACGCCGTCTCGGCGCTGGGACAGATCGCGGTCGACTTCGCCGCGTGGCGCGGGGCAGGCACCGCCCCCGGGGGCCTCGCGGCGATGTCGGTCTCGGCGCACAAGGTCGGCGGCCCCGTCGGGGTGGGTGCGGCCGTCGTATCGCGGCATGCGCGGCTGACACCCCTGATGCACGGCGGCGCCCAGCAGCGGGGCCTCCGCGCGGGGACCCAGGACGTCGCGGGCGCGGCGGCGTTCGCTGCAGCTGCCCGCGCCGCCGAGGCGGAGCGCGTGCGCGAATCGGAGCGGCTCGTCGCCCTCCGCGAGCGGTTGATCGACGGCATCCGCTCGTCTCTTCCGCGGGCGCGACTGCTCGGCGACCCCGACGGGCGCCTTCCCGGCAATGCGCACGTACTGTTCCCGGATGCCGCGGGCGAGACGCTGCTGTTCCTGCTCGACATGGCGGGCATCGCCGTGTCGACGGGGTCGGCGTGCCAAGCGGGCGTCGCCGAGCCTTCGCACGTCGTCCTCGCTCTGGGCCTCGACGACCGGGCTGCGCGTTCGGTGCTGCGATTCACCCTCGGGTACACGTCCACCTCGTCCGACGTGGACGCCCTGCTCGCCCGCCTGCCCGAGGCGTACGCCCGCGCTGTGGCATCCGGCGCCCGTACAGCGGCACGTTCGTAGACTGGGGCGATGCGAGTTCTGGCGGCGATGAGCGGTGGGGTCGACTCCGCGGTGGCGGCGGCCCGTGCCGTCGAGGCGGGGCACGAGGTGGTCGGCGTGCACCTCGCGCTCTCGCGTGCCGGAGGAACCCTCCGCGCGGGCAGCCGCGGATGCTGCACGATCGAAGACGCGATGGACGCGCGCCGCGCCGCCGACAAGCTCGGGATGCCGTTCTACGTGTGGGACTTCTCGGAACGCTTCCGCGACGACGTGATCGACGACTTCGTCGCCGAGTACCGCGCCGGGCGCACCCCGAACCCCTGCATGCGCTGCAACGAGAAGATCAAATTCGCCGCTCTCCTGGAGCGCGCGCTCGAGCTCGGCTTCGACGCCGTGTGCACCGGCCACTACGCGACCCTCGTGGACACTCCCGAGGGCCGCGAGCTGCACCGTGCGTCCGACAACGCCAAAGACCAGTCGTACGTGCTGGGCGTGCTCACCGCCGAGCAGCTCGCGCACACCTACTTCCCTCTGGGGTCCACGCCGTCCAAGGCGCTCGTGCGTGCGGAGGCGGAAGCGCGCGGCCTGTCGGTGGCGCAGAAGCCCGACAGTCACGACATCTGCTTCATCCCCGACGGCGACACGCGCGGGTGGCTCGCCGACAAGGTGGGGGCCGAGCGCGGCGAGATCCTGGACCGCACGGGCGCTGTGGTCGGTTCGCACGAGGGCGCTCACGCGTTCACCGTCGGTCAGCGCCGCGGTCTGCAGCTGGGTGTGCCGGCGGCCGATGGAAAACCCCGCTTCGTGCTCGAGGTGCGGCCGGTGAACAACACCGTCGTGGTCGGACCGAAGGAGGCGCTCGCCTGCTCCGAGATCGCGGGGGAGCGTTTCACCTGGGCGGGACGCGCGCCGTCGACCGACTCCTTCGCGTGCGACGTACAGATCCGTGCGCACGCCGACCCGGTTCCTGCGTTCGCCTCCTTGGTGGACGGCCTGTTGACGGTCCGGCCCGACACCCCGTTCGACGGGGTCGCCCCCGGGCAGACGGCGGTGCTGTACGACGGCACGCGCGTGGTCGGGCAGTTCACGATCGACCGGACCGTGTCTGCGGTGCCGGTCGACGCCTGAGCCCGCGCGCCGCGTCAGCTGGTCGGTCGGACGGTGGATGCCGCCGGAATCGCCTCCCCTCGGGGTGGTCGCGGCGAGGCCCTCGGGCGATGTCGGAGGCCGTCCATAAGCTGTGGGGGTGACCGAGCTTGTAACGCCCTCAGAAGACGCAGCACGCGAGGAGTGGAATGACCTCGTCCAGCGCGTCACCGATGCGCGCAATGCGTACTACGGCGACGACGCGGAGCTGGTCGATGATGCGACCTACGACGCGTGGATGCGGCGGCTGGAAGAACTGGAACGACTCGAACCGCGCCTGCAGGGCCAGGACAGCCCCACCCTCTCGGTAGGCGCGGCCGAGGCGACCGATCTCGCCACCATCGAGCATGCCGAGCGCATGCTCAGCCTCGACAACGTCTTCTCCGCCGACGAGCTGCGCGACTGGGCGATCAAGACCGAGGCGGCTGCCGGGCGGAAGGTGCACTGGCTGAGCGAACTCAAGATCGACGGCCTGGCGATCAACCTGCGATACGAGAACGGCGTGCTGACGTCGGCGGCGACCCGAGGCGACGGGCGCGTCGGCGAGATCGTGACCGATAACGCCCTGCGCGTGGCGGGGGTACCGCGTCGGCTTTCGGGGGCGGGCCATCCCGCTCTCGTGGAGGTACGCGGCGAGGTCTTCATCCCGGTCGCGAAGTTCGAGAACCTCAACCGCCTGCAGGGGGAGTACCGCGACCGCGCGGTCGCCGAGGCACGCGAACGCGCGGCCGGCCGTCGTTCTGCGCGCGAATTCGACGAAGAGAAGGCCGAGATCGCCGCAGCCCGACGCTTCCCCGCCTTCGCCAATCCGCGCAACGCCGCCAGCGGCGGCCTCCGTCAGCAGATCGAGAAGAAGTCCGGGCTCGAGCTCGAAGCGGGTCTCGCCCGCATCGACTCGCTCGCGCTGTACGTCCACGGGATCGGCGCGTGGCCCGATCCGCCGGTGGCGGCACAGAGTGAGATCTACGACCTCCTCGCATCGTGGGGTCTGCCCACGTCCCCCTACAGCCGCGTGGAGTCGACCATCGACGGCGTCCTGTCCTTCGTCGCGCACCACGGCGAGCACCGGCACGACGTCGAGCACGAGATCGACGGCGTCGTCGTCAAGGTCGACGAGCTCGCGCTGCACGACGAACTCGGGGCGACCAGCCGCGCTCCGCGCTGGGCCATCGCCTACAAATACCCGCCCGAACAGGTCAACACGAGGCTGCTCGACATCGTCGTCTCGGTCGGCCGCACGGGCCGGGCGACGCCCTTCGCGGTGATGGAGCCGGCGAAGGTGGCGGGCAGCGTCGTGCGACAGGCGACCCTGCACAACCAGGACGTCGTGAAGGTCAAGGGCGTCCTCATCGGCGACACGGTCGTGCTGCGCAAGGCCGGCGACGTCATCCCCGAGGTGCTCGGGCCGGTGGTCGAGCTGCGCGACGGCAGCGAGCGCGCCTTCGTCATGCCCACCGACTGCCCCGAGTGCGGTACGGCGCTCCGACCCGCGAAAGAGGGCGACATCGACCTGCGTTGTCCGAACGCGCGGTCCTGCCCGGCACAGGTCCGCGGCCGCGTCGAACACATCGGTTCGCGGGGGGCCCTCGACATCGAGGCTCTCGGTGAGGTGACGGCCGCGGCCCTGACGCAGCCCGAAGTGCCCGAGCGGCCTCCGCTCGACACCGAGGCGGGACTGTTCGACCTGACGATCGAGGAGCTCGTCCCCATCGAGGTGGTCGTCCGCGAGTCCGAGACGGGTGAACGCAAAATCGACCCCAACACCGGGGAGCTGGTGCGGCGAGCCCCCTTCCAGAAGCTCGGCCCCGCGTCGTACCCGCCGGGCAGTGAAGACCTCGATGCGGCCGAACGACGCCGCCGCGGCATCCGGAAGGATTTCCGCGAGGTGCTCCCGTCCGAGCAGGCGACCAAGCTGGTGGCCGAACTGCAGAAGGCCAAGACGAAAGACCTGTGGCGTCTGCTCGTCTCGCTCAACATCCGTCACGTCGGACCTGTCGCCGCGCGCGCCCTGGCGCAGTGGTTCGGCTCGCTCGACGCCATCCGTGCGGCCTCGCGCGAAGAGCTCGCCGCCGTCGAAGGGGTGGGCGGCATCATCGCCGACGCGGTGATCGACTGGTTCGAGGTCGACTGGCACCGCGATATCGTCGACCGCTGGCAGGCCGCCGGTGTGCGCTTCGCCATCCCGGGCCACCCCGGTCCGGGAGCCGCGGATGCCGCGGGCGGAGTGCTTGCGGGGCTCACGGTGGTGGCGACGGGCTCGCTCGAGGGCTACACGCGCGAGGGTGCGCAGGAAGCGATCATCTCTGCGGGCGGCAAGGCGGCGTCGAGCGTGTCGAAGAAGACGGACTTCGTCGCGGCGGGCCCGGGTGCCGGATCCAAGCTCGCGAAGGCCGAGGACCTCGGGCTGCGGATTCTGGATGCCGCGCAGTTCCGCATCCTCGTCGAGCAGGGCCCTGCGGCCCTCGACAGCGGTGATGACGCGGTCGACGAGAACGCGGCCGTGGCTCCCGCCGACTGAGACGACCCTCGGGCGGAGGTGTCGAAGGGGCGGGAGGCCGAGCTCCCGCCCCGCACACTCGATCTCAGCCCTGGCAGGCCGTTCCCGCTTGCGTGAAACTCTCCTGCAGCGCGGTCACCTGAGCGCCGAACTCGCTCGCTCGGGCGGGGTCTGCTGTGAAACCCTCGAGGAACGCGGCGTACTCGTCGAGCTGGGCGCCGGCCTTCTGCGCGACGGGGGCGATCTCCTCGTTCGTGATGCGCGAGAACTCCCCCTGCACCTTGTCGGTCAGTGCGGTGAAGGCCGCGAGAGTGCCCTGGGGGTCGGTGGTGTCGATGGCCTGGCTGGTCGACACCACATCGCTGAAGGACGCGATGACGATCTGGCAGGCGTCGGCCTTCGACTGCCCGCCCTCCGTTTCGGCGGCCTCCGGCGCCGATGCCGTCGAGGTCGCGACCGGCGGTGCAGCCGATTGGTCCGCTGTCGTCGAGCCGCCGCCCGCGGAGCACCCCGCGAGCAGGAGCAGCGCCGAGGCGGCGATCAAGGCGAACGGTGCACGTGTTCTGATCATGGTTTCCCCCCACAAGTCATAGCCGGGCCGCGATCGACCCGCGCTGCCACGGTAGCGAATGGCGCGAACGCGACAGCTTCCGCCGCAGCGGCTCAGTCCGACAGCAGCTGGTCGCGCACCTGCCGCCGCAGGACCTTGCCGATGAGGGAGCGCGGGAGCTCCTCGACCATGACGAGGCGCTTCGGCACTTTGTAGGGCGTCAGAATGCCGCGTGCGAACGCGCGGACGGCCTCCGCGTCGAACGTGTCGGGGTCCGACGCGACGACCGCCGCGACGACCTGTTCGCCGGAGTGCTCGTCGGGTAGCCCCACGACGGCGACGTCGATCACGGACGGGTGCTGGCGCAGCACGCTCTCGACCTCGGTGGGGGCGACGTTGAAGCCGCCGGTGATGATCAGCTCTTTGATGCGGTCGACGACGCGGACGAAGCCCGCCTCGTCGATCGTCACGATGTCGCCGGTGCGGAACCAGTCGTCGACGAACACGGCGGCGGTCTCTTCGGGCTTGCCGTAGTACCCGCGGAACACTTGCGGCCCCCGCACGAGGAGTTCGCCGTGCTCGACGTCGGTGTGCGGGTCGTCGGGGTCGACGACGCGGCACTCCGTTCCCGGGAGGGGCAGCCCGACGGTGCCGGCGACGCGGTTGTCGGCGACGGGGTTCGCCATCAGCACGGGGGAGCACTCGCTGAGGCCGTACCCCTCGACGAGGAACCCGCCCGTGGCCTTCTCGAACGGCACGACGAGCTCATGCGGCAGAGCCATGGCGCCCGAGATGGCCACGTCGGTGCCGGCGAGGGAGACGCCTTGCTGCTGCGATGCCGTCAGGAGACGGTCGGCGATGGGCGGCACGAGCGGGAGGAACGTGGCCGGGTGCTTCTTCGTCGCGGCGAGCACGAGATCGGGGTCGAACTTCGGGAAAAGCACCAGACGCGCCCCCATCGACATCGCGAACGTGAGGCACAACGTGAGGCCGTAGGCGTGGAACATGGGCAGGACCGCGTAGACCACGCAGCCCTCGCCCCGGACGATCTGCGGGACCCACGCCTGCGCCTGGGCGGCGTTCGCGAGGAGGTTCGCGTGGGTGAGCATCGCTCCCTTCGGCGTACCCGTCGTGCCGCTCGTGTACTGGATGATCGCGAGGTCGTCGGCCGCGGGGCGTGGATGCGACGGGGCCAGCGCGGTGTGACGGACGAGATCGTCCCAGTCGGTCGCGCCCTTCGTCTTCGCGTGGAGTGCCGAACGCGACTCCCGTGCTTTCGCGACGGGCAGCCGAAGGGCGACACGCGTCAGCACCGGCATCGCGCGGGTCACGTCCACCGAGACGAGCGTGTCGACGCGGAGATCGGCGGGGAACTCCTGCACCGCCGCGACGACCTTGCTCCAGACGATCGCGTGCTTCGCGCCGTGGTCTTCGAACTGTTTCCGTAGTTCGCGCGGGGTGTAGAGCGGATTGTGCTCGACGACCACCGCGCCCAGGCGCAGCACCGCGTAGAACGCGACGATGTGCTGCGGACAGTTGGGCAGCACGATGGCGACGGGGTCTCCCGCGCGGACACCGTGGGCCGCCAGCGCGGCGGCTGCGCGCGCGATCTGCTGGGAAAGCTCGGCGTAGGTCGTCTCGCGTCCGAAGAACTGCAGGGCAGGGGCGTCCGGATAATCGCGGACGGACGCGTCGACGATGTCGATGAGCGAACCGCTCTGCGGGGCCAGGTCGTCCGGCACCCCCGCGGCGTAACTCATGGTCCAGGGTCGCGGCGGATCGAAGCTCGTCACCCGGCCAGCCTTGGACGTGGGCGGTTCCCCCCGGCCGACCTGTCCACAGCGCACGGGGACGATCGCTCACCCGCGGGAGGACAGGAATTCGACGCGGACGCCATCCACCGCGGTCCCGGGAGCCGGCGGCGCGCGAACTAGACTCGACGGGTGTCTGAAATCACCCCTGATCTCGTGCGCCACCTCGGTGTGCTCGCTCGAATCCAGTTGAGCGACGAAGAGGTGCAGAGCCTCACCGGCCAACTGGATGCCATCGTCGACAACATCGCGAAGGTGTCCGAGGTCGCGACCCCTGATGTCGTCGCGACGAGCCACCCGATCCCGCTCGAGAACGTCTTCCGTCCCGACGTCGTGCAGCAGCAGCTCACGCGCGAGCAGGTCCTGCAGAACGCGCCCGACCAAGCCGACGGCCGTTTCCGCGTCACCGCGATCCTGGGGGAGGAACAGTGACCGGCAACGTCCCGTCCATGTTCGACCGTTCAAGCACCCCGTCCTCGACGAAGGAGCAGCGACGATGAGCGATCTCACCCGCTTGACCGCAGCCGAACTGGCCGCGAAGCTCTCGGCATCCGAGGTGTCCAGCGTCGAAGCCACGCAGGCGCATCTCGACCGCATCGCCGCCGTCGACGGTGACGTCCATGCCTTCCTCCACGTCAGCGATCACGCGCTCGACGTCGCGCGCGACATCGACCGCCGTCGCGCGGCCGGTGAGCAGCTGCACGAGCTGGCCGGTGTCCCCCTGGCCGTCAAAGACGTGCTCGTGACCACCGACATGCCCTCCACGAGCGGATCGAAGATCCTCGAGGGCTACATGTCGCCCTACGACGCCACCGTCGTCGCGCGCTCGCGCGCCGCGGGCCTGGTGCCGCTGGGCAAGACGAACATGGACGAGTTCGCGATGGGCTCCTCCACGGAGTTTTCGGCATACGGTCCCACCCGCAACCCGTGGGATCTCGACCGCATCCCCGGTGGCTCCGGCGGCGGGTCGGCTGCGGCCGTCGCCGCTTTCGAGGCGCCGCTCGCCCTCGGCTCCGACACCGGCGGCTCGATCCGCCAGCCCGCGCACGTCACCGGCACGGTAGGCGTGAAACCGACGTACGGCGGAGTGAGCAGGTACGGCGCCATCGCGCTGGCGTCCAGCCTCGACCAGGTGGGACCGGTCACCCGCACCGTGCTCGACGCGGGACTGCTGCACGACGTCATCGGCGGACACGACGCGAACGATTCGACCTCGCTGTCGGACGCGTGGCCGTCATTCGCCGCCGCCGCCCGCGAGGGGGCGACGGGTCAGGTGCTCCAGGGACTCAAGGTCGGCGTCGTCCGCGAACTCGACGGCAGCGGCTTCCAGTCGGGTGTCACCGCGTCGTTCCGCGCGGCGCTGTCGGCGATGGAGGCGCAGGGTGCCGAGATCGTCGAGATCAGCGCCCCGCACTTCGAGTACGGCGTGGCCGCCTACTACCTCATCCTCCCCGCCGAGGCGTCGAGCAATCTCGCGAAGTTCGACTCCGTGCGCTTCGGTATGCGCGTGAACCCGCAGGGCGCCGCCACCGTCGAGAACGTCATGGCAGCGACCCGCGACGCCGGCTTCGGCCCCGAGGTCAAGCGTCGCATCATCCTCGGTACCTACGCGCTGTCGGCCGGCTACTACGACGCCTACTACGGCAGCGCGCAGAAGGTGCGCACGCTCATCCAGCAGGATTTCGAAGCGGCCTTCGGCCAGGTCGACGTCATCGCGACCCCGTCGGCGCCGACGACGGCGTTCCGCATCGGCGAGAAGATCGACGACCCGCTGCAGATGTACCTCAACGACATCACGACCATCCCGGCGAACCTCGCGGGGGTCCCCGGCATCTCGATCCCCAGCGGCCTCGCCGAAGAGGACGGCCTGCCCGTCGGTATCCAGTTCCTCGCCCCCGCCCGTGAAGACGCCCGTCTGTACCGTGTCGGCGCGGCGCTCGAAGCGTTGCTCGTCGACCAGTGGGGCGGACCGTTGCTGGATCGGGCCCCCTCTCTCACGAACGGAGCGTCGCTCTGATGGCCAAAGACGCACTCATGGACTTCGACGAGGCGCTCGAGCTCTTCGAGCCCGTCCTCGGCTTCGAGGTGCACGTCGAGCTGAACACCGCCACCAAGATGTTCTCGGCGGCGCCCAACCCGGCCAACGAGGCGAACCACGGCGCAGAGCCCAACACGCTCGTCGCCCCGGTCGACATGGGACTCCCGGGGGCCCTCCCGGTGGTCAATCAAGAGGCGATCCGCTCGTCGATCAGCCTCGGCCTCGCCCTCGGCTGCTCGATCGCCCCGTCGAGCCGCTTCGCGCGCAAGAACTACTTCTACCCCGACCTCGGGAAGAACTACCAGATCTCGCAGTACGACGAGCCGATCGCCTTCGAGGGCTCGGTCGACGTCGAACTCGCCGACGGGACGATCGTGACGATCCCGATCGAGCGGGCGCACATGGAGGAAGACGCGGGCAAGCTCACCCACATGGGAGGCTCCACCGGTCGCATCCAGGGCGCGGAGTATTCGCTCGTCGATTACAACCGTGCGGGAGTCCCCCTCGTCGAGATCGTCACCAAGCCCATCTTCGGTGCCGAGCACTCGGCTCCCGACCTGGCGAAGGCGTACGTCGCGACGATCCGCGACATCGTCCGCGGACTCGGTATCTCGGAGGCCAAGCTCGAGCGCGGCAACCTGCGCTGCGACGCGAACGTGTCGCTGCGTCCCCGCGGGCAGGAGAAGCTCGGCACCCGCACCGAGACGAAGAACGTCAACTCGATGCGCTCGGTCGAGAGAGCGGTGCGCTACGAGATCCAGCGGCAGGCGGCGATCCTGGCCAAGGGCGGCACGATCACGCAGGAGACGCGGCACTGGCACGAGGACACCGGGCGCACCTCGCCCGGTCGTCCCAAGTCGGATGCCGACGACTACCGCTACTTCCCCGAGCCCGATCTGCTGCCCGTCGTACCGGCCCCCGAGCTGATCGAAGAGCTGCGCGCGGCGCTGCCTGAGCCGCCGGCGGCGC
This sequence comes from Microbacterium proteolyticum, assembly GCF_014192415.1. Classification (GTDB taxonomy): domain Bacteria; phylum Actinomycetota; class Actinomycetes; order Actinomycetales; family Microbacteriaceae; genus Microbacterium; species Microbacterium proteolyticum. The sequence continues at coordinate 480,607 of NZ_JACHXY010000002.1, read as the reverse complement.
GCCGTCGACGGCTCAAGGCCGAGTGGAGCTTCACCGACCTGGAGTTCCAGGACGTCGCGAACGGCGGGCTGCTCGACGCCGTCGCCGAGACGGTCGCCGCCGGTGCGAGCCCCGCCACCGCGCGCAAATGGTGGACGGGTGAGATCACCCGCGTCGCCAACACCCAGGAGCGCGACGCCGCCGACCTCGTGTCGCCTGCGAACGTCGCCGCACTGCAGAAGCTCGTCGATGCGGGGACCCTCACCGACAAGCTCGCGCGCCAGGTGCTCGAGGGCGTCATCGCCGGCGAAGGGACCCCGCAAGAGGTCGTCGACTCGCGGGGGCTCGCGGTCGTCTCCGACGACGGAGCCCTCATCGCTGCGATCGACACCGCCCTCACCGCCCAGCCCGACGTGCTCGCGAAGATCCGCGACGGCAAGGTGCAGGCCGCCGGAGCCGTCATCGGCGCGGTCATGAAGGCCATGAGGGGTCAGGCCGACGCCGCGCGAGTGCGCGAGCTGGTGCTGGAGCGCGCCGCCGCGCTGTAAGACACCGGATGCCACGACCTCGACCGTCATGAACGGCTCGGGTCGTGGCATCCGTCGTTCCGCGACGGTTGCGGTCGGGCGAGCGCCGGCCCGACCCGATGTCGGGGGTACGAGAGACAATGGAGTCATGGGACGCGGAGACGGCACCGGGCGCATCGTCTCGCGCTCCGACGCGGATGACACCGGCACCGGCATCCTGCATGTCGACATGGATGCGTTCTTCGCGTCCGTCGCCGTCCTCGACGACCCGTCGCTGGCGGGCAAGCCGCTGATCATCGGAGGATCCGAAGGCCGCGGCGTCGTCTCGAGCGCGTCTTACGAGGCCCGTCGGTACGGGGTCAAGTCGGCCATGCCCGTCGCCATCGCCCTTCGTCTGTGCCCGACGGCGATCGTGGTCAATCCGCCGTATCACCGCTACACGGAGATGTCGCGTCAGGTGATGGCCCTCTTCCACGACGTCACGCCCCTGGTCGAACCCCTCTCTATCGACGAAGCCTTCCTCGACGTCCGCGGAGCGCGGCGGCTCTGGGGCAGCCCCGGCACGATCGCCCGGGAGCTGCGCGCACGGGTGAAGGCCGAAACCGGACTGACGTGCAGCATCGGCGTGGCGGCGACGAAGCACGTGGCCAAGATGGCCTCGACGATCTCGAAGCCCGACGGGTTGCTCGTCGTCGCGGCGGCAGACACCGAAGCGTTCCTCCGGCCCCGATCGGTGCGTGCGCTGTGGGGCGTCGGGCCCAAGGCGGCCGAGGCGTTGGAGTCCCGCGGCATCCGGCTCGTTTCCGACATCCTCGACACGCCGCGGCACGCCCTGGATCAGGTGCTGGGGAGCGCGATGGGGGAGCGGATCTGGCATCTGTCGCGGGGCATCGATGCGCGTGAGGTGCACACGGGCCGCTCCGAGAAGAGCGTCGGTCACGAAGAGACCTTCCACACCGATATCTCCGACACCGCCACCCTCCACGTCGAACTTCGGCGACTCGCTGACCGTGTCGGTGCCCGTCTCCGTTCCCAGCAATACGAGGCGTCGACCATCTCGATCAAGGTGCGTTTCTCGGACTTCACCACGTTGAGCCGCTCGCGCACGCTGCCCGAGCCCACCTCCGTCGGCCAGCGGATCGGCGACGCGGCGATCGAGTTGTTCGATTCCGTCGACCGCCGCCAGGCCGTGCGGCTCGTCGGCGTCCGCGGAGAGAAGCTCAAGCCCGCGGCCATGGCCGCCACCCTCTGGGACGACGACGCCGAGTGGCGCCGGGTCGAGGGCGCGCTCGACGGGGCCACGGCGCGCTTCGGGCGCGGCGCGGTGACGCGGGGCTCGCTGCTGGGCCCGTCGCGGGGCGGGGGAGCGCTACCGACGAATCCGCGGCCGTCGTACGACCACTGAATCGGCGCGACGCACGTGCCCTCCGGCGATCTCGGCGTGGTGGGGACCTGTTCGATCCCGCAGACGCGCTCAGGCGCCTCGGGACAACCGCTCGGTGAGACCGCCCCTCCGGTGGGCGCGGCGGCCTCGGCGCGGTGCGGGTACGTGCGGCCCTTCGACCGGTCGGCGACCTCCGAGTCGGCAGACGTCGCACGGGCGGGAGCCCGATGCAACGCCCCTTCGGCGCGACCGACCCACCCGCTACGGTGGTGCACATGCCCAACATCGCACTCGAACTCGGCAAGCAGTCCACCCACTTCGGCGTCTCCGCCGCCTATGGCGAGCAGCAGGATGTCGACGGCGTGCGCATCGTCCCGGTCGCCCTCGTATGGGCCGGCTATGGCGGTGGCTCCGACGAGCAGGGCAACGGCGGTGGCGGCGGTGGCGGGTACACCTTGCCGCTCGGCGCCTACATCCGCCGTGGCGACGACCTGCGTTTCGACCCGAACCTCGTGTCGCTGCTCGCAGTCGGCATCCCGTTCGTATGGGTCGCCGGTCGCGCGCTCAGCCGTGTCATCCGCGCCCTCAAGAAGTAGCACCGACCCGGTCGACGTCGCCCTCGGCGCGGCCGTGGCGGCGTTGGCCGACCGCGTCGCCGCTGTCGGCGCGCCCAATCCGGTCATCGTGCTCGACGGGCGAAGCGGGGCCGGCAAGAGTTCACTGGCCCGCCGGTTCGTGGCCGGCTGGCCCGCTCGTGGCCGCGTGCAGCTCGTCGCACTCGATGACGTGTACCCGGGTTGGGACGGCCTCGCCGACGGTGTCGCGTACGCGCGCGAGAGCATCCTGCGCCCCCACGCGAGAGGTCTGATCGGCGTGTGGGAACGGTGGGACTGGGAAACGGACGCGCGCGCCGAAGCGCACGCGGTCGACCCGTCGCTGCCCCTCGTCGTCGAAGGCTCGGGTCTGCTCACGCCGGAGGTCGCCGCCCTCGCCGACGTGTCGGTCTGGGTCGAGGCGCCCGGCCCGTCGCGTAAAGCGCGCGCGCTGGAAAGAGACGGCGACACCTACCGTCCGCACTGGGACCGATGGGCGCGTCAGGAAGACCATCACATCGCTGCGCACGATCCCGCCTCGCTCGCGTCGATGGTCGTCCGGGTGCCGTGAGGCGTCGGTGCCCGTGGGGCGTCGTCACCCGCAGAAACGGGGTCAGCGTCGGTCGAGCGCGATCATCAACCCGTCGAGGCGATACCCGATCCAGTCGTACACCCCGAAACGCGGATCGTCGGGCTGATGGTCGTCCTCGGTCTGGATGCCGAGCCGTGTCGCCAGCACGAGACGGACCGCCGAGAGCGTCCGCATCCACGCCAGCGCCTCGCCCTCGCCCAGCGCGACGGCGATCGTGGCATCCGGGTCGCTCGTGGGGTCGAGATCGGCGCCGTCGATGCCCAGCGTTCGCAGGACGGTCGCGGCATCCTGCCCTCGACGCTCGAGCAGGTCGCCGCCCGTGAGACGGCGGAACTCCCGACTCGCGGCCTGATCGTCGGGGTACGCATCAGGGAGCAGCCGTGTCACCGCGGGGTCACCGGCCGACCGGGTGTCGGCGAGCAGGTCGCGGAACTGTCCGACGATGCCGGCGAGGTGCAGGGCCTCGAGTCCGCTGATCTCGAGCACGACGATGCGCTCACTCACGCCGGGTCCTTCCTGACGGTGGCCCAGAGGCCGAAATCGTGCATCGCCTGCGTATGCGCCTCCATCACCTCTCGGGGGCCGCGCGCGACGACCGCGTGGCCGTCGTGATGCACGGCGAGCATCAGACGATGCGCGGTGGGGGCGTCGAAGCCGAAATAGCTGCGGAAGACGTGCGTGACGTAACTCATCAAGTTGACAGGGTCGTTCCACACGACGGTCTGCCATGTCGAGGGGGGCTGTTCCGACAGCGCGCGATCCGTTTCGGCGTCGAGGTCGGGCATGGCCAGGCCACCCATCACGCCCACCCGAGCTCGTGGAGCCGCTCGTCGTCGATGCCGTAGAAGTGGGCGATCTCGTGCACGAGTGTCGTGTGGATCTCATCGCGCAACTCGTGTTCATCGGTGCACGCCGCGAGGTGGGGTTCTCGGTACAGGATGATGCGGTCGGGGAGCTCTCCGACACCGTAGCGGTCGCGTTCGGTCAACGCCCACCCGTCGTAAAGGCCCAGCAGGTCGAGGGAGCCGTCTTCGGGCCGATCCTCGACGACGAAGACGACGTTGTCGAGGCCCTCGATCATGTCGTCGGGAAGCTGATCGAGCTCGTCGACCACGAGGCGTTCGAAAGCCTCGGCGTCGAGGGTGAGAGCGGGATGATCCTGGATGCCGTCACAGGTCGGCGTCGTGCCCTGCTCGCGCTCGGACGATGTCGTCACGCTCCCCGCGTACGGGTCTTCGCCGTCGTGCATGCGAGCCTCCCGGGGTGTGTGGAGCACGTGGTCGGCTCCGGCGTCAGGTCGGTACTCCGTCGTCGATTCTACGGGCGCGCGGTCCACGCGGACCGGAAACACGAGAGCCCGGGGGAGTGTGTCCGCCGGGCTCTCGATGTGGGCAAGATGTGGGCAAACCGTTTGCGGTGCCCCGTTTTCCCTTGATTTTACTGGGGTGGCTAACGGGACTTGAACCCGCGGCCCCCGCGACCACAACGCGGTGCTCTACCAACTGAGCTATAGCCACCATGTGTCTGCCGCAGCAGACAACTGAACGATTATGTCATACGTCCAGTGCGAACGACGACACGGCCGCCGTCGAAACGGCCTTCGCCTCGTCGCTCGTGGGACCGGGCTGAGGGACGAAGACCGCGGCGCGATAGTAGGCGAGTTCGCGGATGGATTCGCGGATGTCGGCGAGGGCCCGGTGGCTCCCGTGCTTCGCCGGCGCCTGGTAGTAGGCGCGTGGGTACCACCGGCGGGAGAGCTCCTTGATGCTGGAGACGTCGACGTTGCGATAGTGCAGCCATCGGTCGACGCGCGGCATGTACTTCGCCAGGAACATGCGATCGGTGCCGATCGTGTTGCCGGCGAGGGGTGCTTTGCCCTCGACCGGGGCGAAGCGCTGGATGTATTCGAGCGCCTGGAACTCCGCATCCGCGAGGCTCACACCGTGCGGGATCTCGTCGAGCAGTCCAGAGGACCGGTGCATCTCGGTGACGAAGTCGCCCATGTTGGCCAGGGCGGAGTCATCGGGTTTGATGACGATCTGGAAGCCGGGGTCGAGCACGTTCAGCTCGAAGTCGGTGATGACGACGGCGATCTCGACGAGTTCGTCGACCGCGAGGTCGAGACCCGTCATCTCGCAGTCGATCCAGACGAGCCGGTCGTTCTCGGAGGCGTTTACCATCCCCACATCCTAGTGAGGGGGCTTCGCGGTGGGATCTGGTCCCCCAGACACGATTCGAACGTGTGACCGGCGGATTAGAAGGCCGCTGCTCTATCCACTGAGCTACTGGGGGTCGTCCCCAGGATATCCGTCGTCGCCGACGCGCCGCACCAGCCCCTGGCGCGCCCGCCCGCGCGGGCGTAATCTCCGGCGCAACGAGAGCGAAGGAGCACTCATGTCGGAAACCGTGACCAAGCGTCTCTGGGTGGCCTACGGCCCTGTCGGGGTCGTCGGGAAGATCCAGCAGGACGCCGAGGGATACAGCGTGCACATGGCGGGCAAGGGCGAGCGGCTCGGCGTCTACCCGTCGATGGAGATCGCGAAGAACGCCCTGCACTCCCACCTCAAGCCCGGAAGCGACCGGCCGGAATTCCGGGAGCACTGAGGGTCGCTGCGCCTCTCGGGCGCGGATGATCCCCGCCCGGAGGCGCGTGACCCTGCGTTCCCGGTGGCGCCAGGGTCCTGGCGACGCTGGGGTGTGGACGACTCGCGCCGAGGTCGTTCATCGGAACCGGCATGCCGCGGGCTCTCTGCGGCGCGCTCGAGCCCGGTCTCACACGCGGGCGGGCCGCCGGGTCTGCGGTGAGGGTCGGGTGAAGGCGAGGAGCGGCATCGCGACGTGCACGAGCGGACCGATGCCCAGGGCGAAGACGACAGTACCCACGCCGACGGTTCCGCCGAGGAACCAGCCGAGGACGAGCACCGTTCCCTCGACGGTGAGTCGGCACGCCCAGATGGGCCATCCGAACCGTCCGTGCAGACCGGTCATCAGTCCGTCGCGCGGGCCGGGCCCGAATCGGGCGCCGATGTAGAGCCCCGAGGCGACCGCCACCAGGACGACGCCCGCGACGAGGAGCGACACCTGCACCCAGAGCTCGTCGGGGTGGGGGAGGACCCAGAGCGCGATCTGCATGCTCGTCCCGACAAGGAGGATGTTGGCGATGGTGCCGACTCCGGGTTTTTGGCGGAGCGGGATCCATAACAGCAGTACCGCGAGGCCGACGATATTGGTGATCCAACCGATCCCGAGGCCCGTGACGCGCGACAGGCCCTGAGCGAACACCGTCCACGGGTCGACGCCGAGGCCGGCGGCGACGGTGAGGGCGCAGCCGACGCCGTACAGCACGAGCCCGACGAACAGGCGGAGGATCCGGGAGAGCATGAAGAGATCCAATCACGAGATTGGACGTAGGTGAGGATGCCAATTCGGCTATCGTGGCCCCATGGACTCCCGCATCTCCGCTCGCGCTCTCTCCGTCGCTCTCGGCGGCTGGCGGGGGAGCGGGCCGGCGTATGAGGCGCTGGCCGACGGCATCCGGCTGCTGTGTCTCGACAACAGGCTCGCCCCCTCGACGGCCCTGCCCGCTGAGCGGGAGCTCGCGTCGGCGTTGCACCTGAGCAGGACGACTGTCGCCGCCGCGTACCGCAGTCTGCGCGACAGCGGGCACATCGAGAGTCTGCGTGGAAGCGGCAGCGTGACGCTTCCGCTCCGCAGGAACGACCCCGGACGGTTGGACCTCGGCGATGCGGCGATCGACCTGCAGCAGGCGAGCCCCGCCGCGTGGCCGGGCCTGCCCGCCGTGATCGCCGAGGCGACCCAGGACGCCCCGGCCCTGGTCGCACGCATCGGGTACGACGTCGTCGGCGACGCGGGACTGCGCGCGGCGATCGCGCATCACTACGCGAGGCGCGGCATGCCCACGTCGCCCGACCAGATCCTCGTCACGACGGGCGCCCAGAGCGCCATCCACCTCATCGCGTCGGTACTGCTCGGCCGTGCGGACCGGGTGATGCTGGAGACGCCGACGTACCCGCACGCGGCCGACGCCTTCCGACGCGTCGGAGCGCGGCTCATCGGCGTGCCGGTCGACTCCGAGACCGGATGGGACCTCGAGCGCGCTGCGCAGAGCTTCGGGCGCGCGCTGCCGACGTTGGCCTACCTGATGCCCGACTTCCACAATCCGACGGGCCGCACCATGACCTCCGACGAGGTGTCGGCCTTCGTTTCTGCGGCCCAGGCGGCGGGCACCCTGTTGGTGCTCGACGAGACGACGGCGCAGCTCGACATCGACCGCCCGGTCGGTCCTGCAGCGTTCCCCGACGACGATCTCATCATCCGTGTCGCGTCGCTCGGGAAGACCGTCTGGGGAGGTCTTCGCGTCGGGTGGATCCGCGCTGCCCCCGACATCGTGCGGCGCCTCGCGAGCGGACGCCCGGTGCACGATCTCGGCACTCCCGAGATCGAGCAGGCGATCGCCCGGCGACTCGTACCCCGTCTCGACGAGATCGCTCATCAGCGCGGCGAGCTGCTGCGCGCGGGCCGCGACAGCCTGGTCGCGGCGCTTCGCCGGACGCTGCCCGAGTGGGACGTGCCCGACGTGTTCGGCGGTGTGTCGCTGTGGGTGGGCCTGGGCGAGCCGCTCAGCACTCCGCTCGTCATGAACGCCCGGGCGCGTGGGCTGGCACTGTCTGCGGGGTCGCGTTTCGCCGTGGACGGCGGTCACGACCGGCGCCTGCGTGTGCCGTTCACGGCGCCGCCGTCGACGCTCGAACGTGCCGTCGACGTGTTGCGCGCCGCCTGGGACGATGTGCGCGGCGGTCGGACGAGTCCCGCCCGCGAGGACTTCGCCCGGGTCGTCTGACGCGTCCGGCTCGACCCGGCGCCCCGCAAAACCGCGCGTCAGCGCGCGTAGCGGAGGCACTCGACCGCGTCGCTCGACGACCAGAATTCTCCGAGCCGGCGGAAGCTGCCGGATGCGGCGTGGAACCGCTCGGCCGCGTAGCGCCAGCCGCCGTCGGACGAGGTCGCCCGGATGTGACCCACGACGATGCCGCGCGGATCGGCGATGCGCCAGAGGCCCGCGGCGACATGCGTCGCCGCTCCCCACCCGGCCGAGCGCGGAGCCGGGGCGAGATCGTTCCACAGTGCGGTGGTCATGCCCTGACGGTACGACCGACCTCCGACATCGGCTCCGGCTCGGGATGGGGTCGGCTCCTCCCCAGTCGAGCCCCACCGTCATCCCTCCACGGAACGGCGGAACCGTGCCGCCTCAGCCCGCGGATCCCGGTCATTCTGAGCGGGCTCCGGCATCCGTCGGGCACACGGATGCCGGAGCGCACATCACGTCGAGAGGACACATCATGAGCGACCACATCACCCTCGTGGGCAACATCGTCGGGGACATCGAACAGCGGGCGACACGTGCCGGCGGCTCCGTCGCCGCCTTCCGCCTCGCCGTCGGCGAGCGAAGACTCGACAAAGAGCGCGGCGAGTGGGTCGACGCGCACACCAACTACTACTCGATCTCCGTGTTTGGAGAGTTGGGTGCCAATGCGCTTCGATCACTGCGCAAAGGCGAGCGCGTCGTCCTCAGCGGACGACTGCGGTTGCGCGAGTGGGAGACCGAAACGAAACGCGGCGTGAGCGCCGATGTCGTCGCCGATGCCATCGGTCACGATCTGCGGTGGGGGACCACGCGTTTCGACCGCACCCCCAAGCCCGGCGCTCAGGGGGAGGCGGCGTCCGAGTCGCCGACGGAGACCACGGGCAGTACCGGAGCAGAAAGGTCGGACGCCGCGGAAGAGTCCGCGTGGTCCGTGCCGGGCGCGTCCGAGGAACCGGTCGGGGTCGGCGGTGGCCAGGGAGGCGCTGTCGCGATGGACTCAGAGAGACCGTTCTGACGACGGCCCGCGGTGGGCGGCGGCCGGTGGAGCGCGGCGTGCGGGTCCGTAGACTCGAAGCCGTGTCTCGCTCCTTCGGTCGCCCGCTCGCCGCCCTGACCCTCCTGGCCGTTCTGGCCCTCGCGGGGTGCACCGGCGAGTCTCCCACGACGCCGACGGACGCGGTCGAGACCAGCGCCCCCGTGTCGTCGGCTTCCGCGAATGCGGCCACCTCGGTGCCGAGCGCGGCTCCCGTGGCCCTCGTTCCGGGCGGGAGCGCACAGCAGAACCTTCCGTTCTTCACGCAGGTCGTCGCCACGGTGTGGGCGGGATCCGGTCAGGTCGACGGACGCGCCTACGTCGATGCGCTCGTGGGGGCGGGGTTCGACAAAGGGGCCATGCAGGTGACGCCGAACGAATCGACGATCGGGAACGCAGCCGAGAGCATCGAGTTCTCCGTCCGGCTCGGCGCGGACTGCCTCGTCGGTCAGGTCGGCCCTTCCATCGGGGATCCCGTCACGACGGTGCTGCCCGGGCTCTCGTCCGGCGGGTGCCTGATCGGGCAGACGCGGCCGATCGACTGGTGAGAGGCTCCCGACGCCCGTCGGTCCCCACCGCACCCCGCCCCTAGACTGGAGGGGATATGGCCGAATACATCTATTCCATGGTCCGTGCCCGCAAGGCTGTGGGCGACAAGCTCATCCTCGACGACGTCACGATGTCGTTCCTCCCCGGTGCGAAGATCGGGATGGTCGGTCCGAACGGCGCGGGAAAGTCCACGATCCTCAAGATCATGGCCGGGCTCGACAACCCGTCCAACGGCGAGGCGCGTCTCAGCCCCGGTTTCTCGGTCGGCATCCTCATGCAGGAGCCCGAGCTCGACGACAGCAAGACGGTGCTGGAGAACATCCAGGACGGCGTGGCGATCAAGCCCAAGCTCGACCGTTTCAACGAGATCTCGGCCCTCATGGCAGACCCCGACGCCGACTTCGACGCCCTGCTGGCCGAGATGGGCACGCTGCAGGAAGAGATCGACGCCGCAGACGGCTGGGACCTCGACTCCCAGCTCGAGCAGGCGATGGACGCGCTTCGCACGCCCCCAGCCGACGCCTCGGTTGTTCCGCTCTCCGGTGGAGAGCGTCGTCGCGTGGCCCTCGCGAAGCTTCTGCTGCAGAAGCCCGACCTGCTGCTGCTCGACGAGCCCACCAACCACCTCGACGCCGAAAGCGTGCTGTGGCTCGAGCAGCACCTCAAGGCGTACAAGGGCGCGGTCATCGCCATCACCCACGACCGGTACTTCCTCGACAACGTCGCGGAGTGGATCGCCGAGGTCGACCGCGGGCACCTGTACCCGTACGAGGGCAACTATTCGACCTACCTCGAGAAGAAGGGCCAGCGTCTCGAGGTCCAGGGCAAGAAGGACGCCAAGCTCGCCAAGCGCCTCAAAGAAGAACTCGAGTGGGTGCGCTCCAACGCCAAGGGCCGCCAGGTCAAGTCGAAGGCACGTCTCGCGCGCTACGAAGAGATGGCAGCCGAGGCCGAGCGCACGCGCAAGTTGGACTTCGACGAGATCCAGATCCCCGCGGGCCCGCGTCTCGGCGGCATCGTCATCGACGCGAAGAAGCTGCAGAAGAGCTTCGGCGAGCGTTCGCTGATCAGCAACCTCAGCTTCAACCTGCCTCCGAACGGCATCGTCGGGGTCATCGGCCCCAACGGCGTCGGAAAGACGACGCTGTTCAAGACCATCGTCGGCCTCGAGCCGCTCGATGGCGGGACCCTGAAGATCGGCGAGACTGTCAAGATCAGCTACGTCGACCAGTCGCGCGCGGCCATCGACCCCGAGAAGACGCTTTGGGAGGTTGTGTCCGACGGCCTCGACATCATCACGGTCGGCAAGACCGAGATCCCCTCCCGCGCCTACGTGTCGAAGTTCGGCTTCAAGGGACCCGACCAGCAGAAGAAGGCCGGTGTGCTCTCCGGTGGCGAGCGCAACCGCCTGAACCTGGCGATGACGCTGAAAGAGGGCGGCAACCTGCTGCTGCTCGACGAGCCGACGAACGACCTCGACGTCGAGACCCTCAGTTCGCTCGAGAACGCCCTGCTCGAGTTCCCCGGCTGCGCCGTGGTCATCACTCACGACCGGTGGTTCCTCGACCGCATCGCCACGCACATCCTCGCCTACGAGGGCACCGAAGAGCACCCCGACCAGTGGCATTGGTTCGAGGGCAACTTCGAAGCGTACGAGGCCAACAAGATCGAACGCTTCGGAGCGGATGCCGCGAACCCGGCGCGTTCGACGTACCGCAAGCTCACGCGTGACTGACACTTCTGCAACCCCCGACTCGGGTCCGGCCGACGCCGGACCCGAGCGGGTGCACGTGCCGATCCCCCTGCGGTGGGGTGATCTCGACGCCCTCGGACACGTCAACAACACCTCGATGCTGAAGCTGCTCGAAGAGGCGCGTCTGCGAGCTTTCTGGCGTGGTGATGACGACGCCAGCCCCCTGCCGACCGCGGTGTTCGACATGAGCGTGCTCGAGAGCGGGGGAGAGCGCGCGACGCTCATCGCGCGCCAGGAGATCGAGTACCTGCGCCCCGTCCCCTATAGCCAACGTCCTCTCGATGTGCGCCTGTGGATCGGGGCGATGGGGGGTTCGAGCGCAGACATCTGCTTCGAGGTCTTCAGCCCGATGGGTTCCGGCGAGCAGGTGCTGTACGCCCGGGCCACCGTCGTCGTCGTGCTCGTCGACACCGCTACCGGTCGTCCGATCCGCTGGAGCGCTGCCGAGCGTGGGGCGTGGGCGCCGTACATCGGCGACCCGATCGACTATCGCCGACGATCCGCCCGGGGCTGACGACCACGGTGCGGCCGGGACGGTCGGTCTCGTCGTCTGCGGAGCGCAGCTTCCGACTCTTGCCGCGCGGGTGCCCGGCGTCAGTCGTGCGCCGCGACCATCCGCGTCCCCCGGCATCCGCCGACGATCTCTCAGTCGCGCGGCACCCGCACCATGATCTCCTGTGCGACGCTCGCCACGAGCAGACCCTCGCGCGTGTAGATGCGTCCGGTCGACAGCCCGCGGCCGCCGCGCGCATTGGGCGATTCCTGCACGTACAGGAGCCAGTCGTCGACGCGGCCGGGGCGGTGCCACCACATCGCGTGGTCGAGGCTGGCGACTTTGAGACCCGGCGTGCTCCACGCCACACCGTGGGCGCGCAGGATCGTCTCCTGGATGGTGAGGTCGCTGAGGTACGCGAGCGCGGCACGGTGCACCGCAGGATCGTCGGGCAGCGGGCGCCGCGTGCGCATCCATACGGCCTGACGAGGCACGTGCGGACCTTCGACCGAGGTGTACAGGGGCGACGGGACGTGCAGCACATCGGCCGGACGCTCGGAGAACATCCGACGGCTGAGCGGATGCAGACCCTCCGGATCGAACTCCGGTAGCTCTTCGGGGAGGGGGATCCCGTCGGGCATGGGCTCGGCGTGCTCGAGACCCGGGTCGTCGTCTTGGAAGGAGGCGATCATCGAGAAGATCGGCACGCCCGCTTGATAAGCCTGTGTGCGGCGCGTCGAGAACGACCGCCCGTCGTGGATGCGGTCGACCGAGAAGGTGATGCCGTCGGCGGGATCCCCGGGCCGCAGGAAGTACCCGTGCATCGAGTGGACCGTGCGCTCAGGGGGCAGAGTGCGCGAAGCCGCGACGATCGACTGTGCGAGCACCTGGCCGCCGTAGACGCGGCCGAACGGCATGGCCTGCGAGACACCGGTGAAGATGTCTTCGGTGGTCCGGGCTCCGGCGTCGCGAAGGTCGAGGACCGCGAGTAACGACGCCACGGGGTCGAGGGCCTCGGTCACGCTGACTCCCTTCCGGTACGGCGAGCCCGCACCGCTTGGTAGTTTAGGGCGGGTGTCCGCGCGTCTGTTCTTCCCCGATCCGCAGGCGGCAGCCGACCTGCTCACCTTCGCGTCCCGCGCGATCCGCTTGGGCGACGGGACGGTGCGACTCCGGGCCGAGAACGGCGTGCTCGTCGCCACCGCCGCTCCTCTGGCGCCCCGCGGTCTGTTCGACACCACTCCCACGGTGCTGGGGCTGCGTGTGTCGGCCATCGACCCCGAGTTGGAGTGCGATCTCGTCGTCGACGCCGCCGCTCTTCTGCCGGCCCCCGACGATGCGCAAGCCGTGATGCTGCCCGAGACCGCGACCTCTCCCGCGTGGGCGGGCATTTCGCCTCCGCGCAGCGGATGGGACCAGACGGATGCCATCGACGCCGCCGTCCTGGCATCCCGCGCGCAGTACGGCGTCGCCGCCGTCGCCGATGCTCTGCCCGCGAATGCGGGTGAGGACGTCGTGCGTGTCGTCCGCGCGCAGGTGTGGGGTCAACCCGACGAGGCGCTGGGTGGCCTGCCGCTCGGGACGGCCTTCGCCGCCTTCGCCCTCGGTTTCATCGCCGGCGGCGAAATGGCGCCCGTCAGACGGAGTGGTGCCTGGACGCGCGTGACCCTCGCGCGTGGTCATGTGCTCGTGCGGGGGCCGGTGCGATCCGGACTGACCGCCGTGCGCGCGACGGGCGCCTGACCCAGCAAGCGCATAGGTGGCCGCCATACGCTGAGGGCAGCAAGGGGAGTACTCCCGTCGCGATGCATCCGTCATCACGAGGCCACCGCTGGTCTCCGGGTGCATCGGTCCTATTCGGGCGGAGGAGACCTTGACGTCGCAGCCTCGTGCTGCTCGTCGAAGGGTGCCCCTGTGGTCTCGTTCTCCCGTCTGTTCGATCTCGCGTCCAAGGCCGTCGACAAGGCGTCGTCGTCGTCCTCATCGCAGCGTCCCCCGGCCGCCGGCGGCGGTAAGGATTGGCGCGACATGGTGCGCTCCGCCGCGGATGCCGTGACCGGCGACCGGCGCCCGGGTTCGGCGGCCACTCCGCCGCCCGCCCCGCCGACCGGTCACGGTGGCTCGTCGGCGCCCTCCGCCGGCCCGTCCGGGCGCTACGCCCCACCCGCGGCATCCCGCGCCGCGTCCACCCTCTCGGCCGACGACCGCGCCGCGATCGCGCGGTACGACTATCTGCTGCGTACCGCGGACCCCGACCGGGTCGAGCAGATGCACCGGGAAGCCTTCGAACGCCTTACGCCGGCGCAGCGTGCGCACGTGCGGGAGCGGATGGACGCCGACTTCGCGCCCCACGAGCGCCCGCGCTCCGATACGCCGGACGAGCTCGCTCGGACAGCCGCGCGCGCGGAAGCGGCGCGCGCCGGACGCATGTCGACCCTGCTCGCCCGCGCCGGTCGCGGCGGCCTGATCGGGGCCGGCGTCGTCGGCGCCGGAGGACTCCTCGCCGCGGTCGCGGGCGGCGCCGTTGTGAGCGCCGTCGCTGGTCCTCTGCTCGCGCAGGCCGGTCAGATGGGTGTCGACTTCGCGGGGCTCGCCGAGGGCGTCGACCTCGAGGGTCTGGCATCCGGAGTCGATCTCGCCAGCCTCGCCGAGGGGGTCGACGTGGGCGCCGCGGGCGAGTGGGCCGGCGGCGCTGCCGAGTGGGCCGGCGGTGCGCAGGATGCCGTGTCGGGCGCCGGAGATCGCATCAGCGGCTTCGGCGACAGCCTGTCGAACCTCGACATCCCGGGCTTCGGCGACTTCCTCGGTCGCTAGGCGCTCCGGCCGTCGGGCGGTGCGGGCGGGCGCGGACCCTCCGCACCGCCGTCGTCGGCGCGACGGCGAGCAACGCATTTCGCGACGGCACCTCCGAAGGGGACGCCGCGGTGAGCATCGCCCCGTGGGAGCCGAGCGCCCGTCGTGGGCCCGCTGCAACGCAGCGAGCACCGAGTCACACCGCCGTGAGAACCGCGCCACCGAGCGGCGAACACCGGACTATTCGGCGGCGCGCACGGGCAGCCCGGTGTCGGGACGACCGTTTTGCTGCGGACCGATTCCGCGGGGCTCGAACGTGTTGACCATGGCGTACGCGGCGCGCTCGAGGTAATCCCAGAGCGGCGCCTCGAACGCGGGAGGCAGGGCGATCTCGTCGACGGCCGCGCGCATGTGTGCGAGCCAGCGGTCGCGCGCGTCGGGGTCGACGTGGAAGGGCATGTGCCGCATGCGCAGGCGAGGATGGCCGCGCGTCTCGCCGTAGATGGGCGGACCGCCCCAGTACTGCGCGAGGAAGAGCGTCAGACGCTCGGCGGCAGGGCCGAGGTCTTCTTCGGGGTACATGGGTTTGAGCACCTCGTCGGAGGCGACGCCACGGTAGAACGCGTCGACGAGGCGACGGAAGGTGTCCATCCCCCCGACCTGATCGTAGAAGCTGACGGGTTCGCTCATCTCGTGCCTTCTTCGTCGGCGCGGACGGCCGGGGGCGTGGGCTTGGGGGCGTCGGCGCCCGGGAGATCGAGCGTCGTCGTGGGTGCCGCGTCGTGCACCGTTCTCTTCTGCGTCACGCGCGCGGCATCGTCGTCGTCGGTGGCGAGCGGCTTGCTGCGTCGGCGCGGCTTCCAGACCGGGCGTGCGTCCCCCGCCGCGACGGGCGTCTCTTTCGTCTTGGGCGGATGGGCGCCGCGAACGCTCTGCGCCCCCTCGGCGCCGGTGAGCACGATGGAGTTCAGCTGCGGCAGAGAGATACCGAGCTCGTCGATCGCGCGCTTGAGCCGGGCGCGTAGTTCGCGGGCGACGTCGTCCTTGGCGCTCGAGCGCGTCTTCATCACCAGACGGATGACGATCGCGTCGCCGCCGATGGATTCGAGGCCCCAGATCTCGGGCTGCTCGATGATGCGCGAGCGCCACTTGTTCTCTTTCGCCATGGTCTTCGCCGCGTTCAGCATCGCCTTCTCGACGACGTCGAGGTCGGCATCCACGGGTACGGCGAGATCGATGATGACGCGCGACCAGCCCTGCGACATGTTGCCGATGCGGGTGATCTCGCCGTTGCGTACGTACCAGAGCGTGCCGTTGACGTCGCGCACGTGCGTGATGCGCACGCTGACGAACTCGACGATTCCGGTCGCGAGGCCCAGATCCACCACGTCGCCGATGCCGATCTGGTCTTCGGCGACGATGAAGATGCCGTTGAGCACGTCTTTGACGATGTTCTGCGCACCGAACCCGAGGCCGGCGCCGATGGCGGCGGTCAGCAGCGTCAGCGAGGCGAGAGCATCGGGCGCGACGATGCCGGCGATCCACACCAATGCGACGATGACGAGGATGACGTTGACGATGTTCTGCAGGATCGTGCCGAGCGTGCGCGTGCGCTGTACGAGACGGACGGCGCTGAGCGGAGAACGATCGAGCGCCTGCGTGTCGTCGACGCGGGCCTTGCTCTTCGCTCCGTTGACGATGCGGTCGACGACGCGGCGGATGATGACGCGGAGGATCCACGCTGCGACGGCGATCCCGACGATGATGCCGAGGATGCGCAGCATCATGCCGCCGAAATCGAGCAGCTGACCGCCGATCCAGGTCCAGGTGTCGAGGTCGGCCAGCTGGGCGGGCGAGGTGATCGAGGGCGAGGGGGTGGGTTCGGGGTTTTCGGCGAGAACGAACATCGGACTCAGACTAACGAGGGATGCCTCGGCGCCGGCTGAGCGTCGAGGCATCCCCCGGTTCGGACGGGTCGGGAGGAGGGGTCAGGCGTCGCGCGAGCGCAGGGTCGCCCAGCCCAGCGCCAGGGGCACGACCGCCCACGCGGTCAGGGCGATCGCCGCTCCCGACAGATCGGTCGCACCGCCCGTGGTCAAGGTGGTCGCCGCGTTCGAGGGGAGGTAGGCGACGGACTCGTAGATCCACCCCCAGCGTTCTCCCGCCATGGCGAACAGGCTCATCACGATCGGCAGAACGAACAGGATGCCGACCGTCGCCGCGATCGCTCCGGCACCGTTTCGGATGAGGAAGCCGAAGCCGAGTCCGATCAACGTGAAGGCGACCATCGAGGCCACACCGGACAGCAGCGGCAGCAGCGCCGACGTCGGCTCCGACCAGTCCAGCCCCCCGGGGACCAGGGGAGCGGTGATCAGGGCCGCCACGACGTAGGTGAGGACCGTGGTGACCGCCATCAGCAGCGAGACGACGAGGGCTTTCGCCAGCACAACGGCGCCGCGGCGGGGTTCGGCGGTGAGGGTGGAGCGGATCATGCCGGTGGAGTACTCACCGGTGATCATGATGGCGCCGAAGATGCCGGCCACGAGCATCGTGAACTGGATGGGCGCCACCATGATCATCACGGGGGAGAACATGCCGCCGTTGTCGTTCGAGGCCAGCGCGAGCAGGAACAAGATGCTCAGCGACATCGCCGCGGTGAGGCCGAGCGACCACCAGGTCGAGCGCAGGGTCAGGATCTTGATCGTCTCGCTGCGCAGCAGGTGGGCGAAGGTCAGGCGGTGCGGGTGGGCGTGCGTGGCGCGCCGCGGCGCCGGGGCGAGGGCGGTCATGCGATCTCCTTGGTCTTGTATTCGACCGAGTCGTCGGTCAGGGCGAGGTAGGCGTCTTCGAGCGAGCCGCTCCGCGGCGTCAGTTCGTGCAGCGGGATGCCATGGCGGGCGGCGACGTCGCCGATGGTCTGGGCCGTAATCCCGGTGATCTGCGCCGCACCGGGCTCGAGACCTGTGACGGTGGCATCCGGGATCTGGAGGGCCGCGACGAGGTCGGACAGCCGCGGTGAGCGCACGAGGAGAGTCGTGGTCGTCCAGGAGCCGACGAGGTCGGCGAGGGGCGCGTCGGCGAGGACACGGCCCCGGCCGAGCACGATGACGTGGTCGGCGGTCTGCGACATCTCGCTCATCAGGTGGCTCGACAACAACACGGTTCGGCCTTCAGCGGCGAGGTGCCGCACGAATTGACGCACCCACCGCACCCCCTCCGGATCGAGGCCGTTGACCGGCTCATCGAGGATGAGGGTGTGCGGGTCGCCGAGCAGCGCCGACGCGATCCCGAGACGCTGGCCCATCCCGAGCGAGAACTTGCCCGCGCGTTTTCCCGCGACCGAGCCGATTCCGGTGAGTTCGATCACCTCATCGACACGCGCGCGGCCGATGCCGTGCGTCGCGGCGAGGGCGCGGAGGTGGTCGCGCGCCGAGCGTCCGGTGTGGACGGCTTTGGCATCCAGCAGCACGCCGACCTCGGTGAGGGGTGAACGCAGTCTGCGGTAGTCCTGCCCACCGACGGTGACGGAACCGGCCGTGGGTCGGTCGAGCCCGACGATCATGCGCATCGTCGTGGACTTGCCCGCGCCGTTGGGGCCGAGGAAGCCGGTCACCCGGCCGGGGGCGACGGTGAAGGAGACGCCGTCGACCGCGGTCTTGGCGCCGAATCTCTTGGTGAGGTTGTCTGCAACGATCATGCTTCCACGCTAGGAAGCCGTGGCCGATAGGTCGTCCTCCCCGGGGATGACCTGACCGCGACCAGGGGATGATCCGAGACGACGGATGCCCCCACCCGGAGAGGGAGGGGGCATCCGATCCGGCGGGAGCGCCTACTGGGCGTCGCGCTCCTGCACCGACAGCGAGCGCTCGACACCGGCGAGGTTCTCGCCGACCAGGCGACGAAGCGCCGGGGCCGCGTCGGTGTTGCGCGACAACCACTGCCGCGTCGCGTCGCGCAGCGACGTGCTCGCCAGCGCCGCGGGGTAGAGCCCCACGATGAGGTACTGCGCGATCTGGTAGCTGCGCGACTCCCAGACGGGCAGCAGCATCGCGAAGTAAGGCTCGACGAAGTCGGCCAGTGCGTCGACGGTGGCGGGGTGCGTGAAGCCGGCGGCGGTGGCGCGCACGATCGTGTTCGGCGCGTCGGCCGAATCGATCAGCGAGCTCCATGCCCTCTGCTTCGCCTCGCGCGAGGGAAGGGCCGCCAGCGCGGTCGCCGCGAACTCGCCGCCCTTCGCGGTGTTGTCGGCAGCGCGTGCGGTCTCGATGTCGGCGTCGGTCGCCGCACCCGCCGCGGCCAACGAGATCAGCAGCTGCCACGACAGGTCGGTGTCGATCTCGAGGCCCGCGAGGGTGATCGAGCCGTCGCGGAGGGCCTTCACCGTCTCGGCGTGGGCCGGGGTGGAAGCCGCGGAGGCGAAGGCCGTGACGAACTGCAGCTGGCTGTCGCTGCCGGCTTCGGCGGACTGCGCGAGCTCCCACAGCGCGTCGGCGACGCGCTGACGCGCCTGGTCGCGGGTGGCGGGGGCGACGTAGGCGTTGGCGGCGAGCTGCAGCTGGGCCAGCGTCGTGCGCACGGTGGTCGACTCGGTCTCGGAGCCGATGTTGCGCAGCACGAGGTCGAGGTAGTTGGTCGCCGAGACCTCGGCATCCCGGGTCTGGTCCCACGCGGCGCCCCAGACGAGCGAGCGGGCGAGGGGGTCGGTGATGCGTCCGAGGTGCGCGATCGCGGTCGCCAACGAGCGCTCGTCGAGACGGATCTTCGCGTAAGCGAGGTCGTCGTCGTTGAGGAGCACGAGGTCGGGACGACGGATGCCGCGCAGTTCTGCGACCTCGGTGCGGTCGCCGTCGACGTCGAGCTCGACTCGATGCACGCGCTCGAGGGCGCCGGTGTCGGTCAGCGAGTAGAAGCCGATGCCGAGGCGGTGCGGGCGGATCGTGGGGTAGTCGCTCGGCGCCGTCTGCACGATCGCGAAGCGCGAGATGGTGCCGTCGGATCCCTCTTCGATCAGCGGGGTCAGGGTGTTCACGCCCGCGGTCTCGAGCCACTTCTTCGCCCAGTCGCCGAGGTCGCGGCCGCTGGTGGCTTCGAGCTCGGTGAGCAGATCGCCCACCTCGGTGTTCGACCACTGGTGCTTCTGGAAGTACGCGGCGACGCCGGCGAAGAACTGCTCGATGCCGACCCACGCGGCCAGCTGCTTGAGCACCGAACCGCCCTTGGCGTAGGTGATGCCGTCGAAGTTCACCTGCACGTCTTCGAGGTCGTTGATCTCGGCGACGACGGGGTGGGTCGAGGGAAGCTGGTCCTGGCGGTAGGCCCAGGTCTTCTCCATCGCGTTGAAGGTCGTCCAGGCGGCGTGCCACTCGGTGGCCTCGGCGGTGGCGATGGTGGATGCCCACTCGGCGAACGACTCGTTCAGCCAGAGGTCGTTCCACCACTTCATGGTGACGAGGTCGCCGAACCACATGTGCGCCAGCTCGTGCAGGATCGTGACGACGCGGCGCTCCTTGACGGCATCGGTCACCTTGCTGCGGAAGACGTAGGTCTCGGTGAAGGTCACGGCGCCCGCGTTCTCCATGGCGCCGGCGTTGAACTCCGGCACGAAGAGCTGGTCGTACTTTGCGAAGGGGTAGGGGAAGCCGAACTTCTCCTCGAAGTACGCGAAGCCCTGACGGGTCTTCTCGAACACGTAGTCGGCGTCGAGGTACTGCCACAGGCTCTTGCGGGCGAAGACGCCGAGGGGGATGACGCGGCCGTCGGCGCTCGTGAGCTCCGAGTAGGTGGCCTCGTACGGACCCGCGACGAGCGCGGTGATGTACGACGAGATGCGCGGGGTGGCGGGGAAGTCCCAGCGGGCGGTCTCGTCGGAGACGGCCACCGGCTCGGGTGTGGGGGAGTTGGAGACGATCTTCCAGCGCGCGGGGGCGGTGACCGAGAAGGTGAACGCGGCTTTCAGGTCGGGCTGCTCGAACACCGTGTACATACGGCGCGAGTCGGGCACCTCGAACTGCGAGTAAAGGTAGACCTCGCCGTCGACCGGGTCGACGAAGCGGTGCAGGCCCTCACCGGTGTTGGTGTACTCACAGTCGGCCTCGACGACGAGCTCGTTCTCGGCCTCGAGGCCGTCGAGCGCGATGCGTGAGTCGGCGAAGACGTGGGCCGGGTCGAGGGGGCGGCCGTTGAGCGTGACGGCGTGCACCGTGCGGGCGATCAGGTCGATGAAGGTCGACGCGCCCTCGGTGGCGCCGAAGGTGACCACCGTGCGCGAGGAGAAGACCTCGTCACCCCGGGTGAGGTCGAGTTCCACGCGGTACTCGCGGGTGTCGACGATCGCGCGGCGTTCCTGCGCTTCGATGCGGGTGAGGTTCTCTCCTGGCACTGGCGTTCTCCCGGGGATCAGGGCGGATCGTCGCAGACGCGTCGGCACGGGTGGCGACGGACGCCGTCGGCGACGACGACAACCACATAAGCCTAGTGTCGAGATACCCCCCGTCCGGGCTGTGCACGCAAGTGGGAGGATGTCTGCGTGAGCACGACCGACACGGACAGCAGCCCCGAAACCGTCCTCTACGCCTCTCCCGCCGCGTCCTCGGGACCCAAGTGGGTCGAAACGCCCGTGGCCTACGACGGCATCCTCCTCGCCGGGTTCGGCGGGCCGGAGGGCCAAGACGACGTCATCCCGTTCCTGCGCAACGTCACGCGCGGACGCGGCATCCCCGACGAGCGCCTCGAAGAGGTCGCTCACCATTACCGGCACTTCGGCGGCGTGAGCCCCATCAACCAGCACAACCGCGAGCTGAAGGCCGCGCTCGAGGCCGAGATCGCCGCCCGCGGACTCGGTCTGCCGGTCTACTGGGGAAACCGCAACTGGGAGCCCTACCTCGAGGAGGCCGTGACCGAGGCGGCGGAGGCCGGTGACACCACCCTGCTGGCGATCGCGACGAGCGCGTACAGCTCGTTCTCGAGCTGCCGTCAGTACCGCGAAGACTACGCGCGCGTGCTCGAGGCGACGGGGCTCGGCGAGACGGTGACCATTGACAAGGTGCGTCAGTTCTTCGACCACCCCGGTTTCGTGACGACGTTCGTGCGCGGAGTGACGGATGCCGTATCGGCGTACGTCGCGGAGGGCATCGCTCCCGAGAAGATCCGTGTGCTCTTCTCCACCCACTCCATCCCGTCGGCCGACGCCGAGCGCTCCGGCCCCCGCGACGTCGACTTCGGCGAGGGCGGTGCGTACGCCGCCCAGCACAAGGCCGTCGCGGCGTTCGTGATGGCCGAGGTCGCCGCCGCGGTCGCCGACGTCGAGTGGGAGCTGGTCTACCAGTCGCGCTCCGGCCCGCCCACGCAGCCCTGGCTCGAACCCGACGTCAACGACGTCATCGCCGAGCTCCCCGGCCGTGGCGCGGAGGCCGTGGTGATCGTGCCCCTCGGTTTCGTCAGCGACCACATGGAGGTGCTCTGGGACCTCGACACCGAAGCCATGGAGGCAGCGGAGGAGGCCGGCATCAAGGCGGTGCGCACCCCGACCCCCGGCATCGACCCCGCCTACGTCTCGGGGCTCATCGATCTGGTCGAGGAGCGGCTCAAGGGCACGCCGAAGGCCGAACGCCCGCACCTCACCGACCTCGGACCCTGGTACGACGTGTGCCGACCCGGATGCTGCGAGAACATCCGCGCGGGCTTCAAGCCGGTGGCCGCCGGTCTTCGACCCTGAGGTGCATCGACGCCGCCCGTTCCCCCGAAGGGGGCGGGCGGCGTCGGCGTATCCGCCCCGCGATGTCGGTGATCCTCAATAGGATTCCCTCATGCGCATCCACATCGGCACCGATCACGCCGGTCTCGAGTTCTCCACCCAGATCCAGCACCACCTCGCCTCGCAGGGACACGAGGTGATCGACCACGGGCCCATCGAGTACGACCCGCTCGACGACTACCCCGCCTTCTGCATCCGAGCAGCCCAAGCGGTCGTACGCGACCAGGCGCAGGGCGTCGACGCCCTCGGGGTGGTGTTCGGCGGTTCGGGCAACGGCGAGCAGATCGCCGCCAACAAGGTGCTCGGCGTGCGCGCCGCGCTCGTGTGGAACATCTCCACGGCCGAGCTCGCCCGCGAGCACAACGACGCCAACGTCATCTCGATCGGAGCGCGCCAGCACTCCTTCGACGAGGCGAGTTCGTTCATCGATCGCTTCATCGCGACCCCGTTCTCCGGCGACGAGCGACACGCCCGCCGGATCGGGCAGCTCGCCGCGTTCGAGCAAGACGGGGTGCTCCTCCCCGATCCCCGCGCGGGGGCGGCCGAGAACACCATGACCGACGCCAGCGACTCGTTCGACCCCGAGGCAGGCTGATGCCCGAAGGGCATTCCGTCCACCGCATCGCCCGGCAGTTCGCGCGCAACATCGTGGGCCGCACGGTTGCGGCCTCCAGTCCCCAGGGCCGTTTCGTCGAGGGCGCCGAGGTCATCGACGGGCGCGAGGCGCTCGAGGTGCAGGCCGTCGCCAAGCAGATGTTCCTGCGCTTCGACAGGGACGTCTGGCTGCGCGTGCACCTGGGGATGTACGGCGCCTGGGACTTCTCGGGCGACGTGTCCGTCGACGCGACCATCGCGTCGTCGAACGGACGCATGGGGCAGACGAATCAGCGCGGCACGGTGATCGACGACGCCATCCTGGATGCCGCCGGCGAGAACTCCCTCAGCTCGATAGGCGCACCACGACGTGCCCGCGTGCGCATGTCCGAGCAGACCACCGGGCTCGACGAGCAGACGGAATGGCCGCCGCCGGTCGTGGGCGCGGTGCGCCTCCGCCTTCTCACCGAGTCGACCTGCGCGGATCTGCGGGGTCCGACGGCATGTGCCCTGCAGACGCCCGACGAGATCGCCGCGGTCATCGCCAAGCTCGGCCCCGACCCTCTCGTCGACGACGTCGCCGAGGGGGAGGAGCGCTTCACCGCCACGGTGAAGAAGAAGCCGACGGCGATCGGGCTGCTGCTGATGGATCAGGCGGTGGTGAGCGGGATCGGCAACGTCTACCGCGCCGAGCTGCTCTTCCGTGCGCGACAGAATCCGCACACTCCGGGCCGCGACGTGCCCGAAGACGTCGTGCGCGGCATCTGGCGCGATTGGGCACGGTTGCTGCCCATCGGCGTCGAGACCGGTCAGATGATGACCATGGACGACCTCGACCCCGCGGCGTACCGCCGCGCCATGGCCCACCGCGACGACCGGCACTGGGTGTACCACCGTGCGGGCCTGCCCTGCCGTGTGTGCGGCACCACCGTGCTGATGGAGGAAGCGGCGGGACGCAAGCTGTACTGGTGCCCGAGCTGCCAGGCGTGAGCCTGTCGATGCGATCGGCACCGGCGTTCTAGGCTGAACCGGTGCGTCAGAACACCAGCCAGAACACTACCGGCGAGGTGGTCGAGACGGTAAACGCGGGCGTCGCCGCGCAGACCCCCGAGCTCGCCGCCGAGATGCGTCGGGCCGACGCGCGGGTGCGTCCATGATCGGCGAGAGTGCGGGTTTCCTTCGCGCGGTGCGGGTCGCGGGACCCGGCCGGCAATTCCTCCCCACCGATGAGCCCGTCGACGTCGTCATCGAGGGCGGTCGCATCGCCGACATCGCGCCCACCGGCAATCTGCGTCCGACAGGTCTCGTCATCGACGGCGAGGGCGGCTGGTTGCTTCCCGGGCTCTGGGACCACCACGTCCACGCGCTCCAGTGGGCGTTGGTCGCGGATCGCGTACCGCTCGCCGGGGTCTCGTCCGCGCGCGAGGCCGCTGCCGTCATGGGTGCGGCGGCGGTGAGCGATGGATGCCGGGTCGGTGCCGGATTCCGCGACGGCCTCTGGTCCGACGCGCCCAGCCTGGAGCTACTGGATGCCACCACCGGCATCGTCCCGACGTATCTCGTCAACGCCGACGTGCACAGTGTCTGGCTGAATTCCGCGGCCTTCCGACGCGAGGGCTTCGAGCCCGTGGCATCCGGGATGCTGTGCGAGGAGGACGCTTTCGAGATCTCGCGTCGCCTCAACGCGGTCGACCCCGAGGTCGCCGACAGGGCTGTGGAGCGCATGGCGCGGGCAGCCGCCGCCCGCGGGATCGTGGGCCTGGTGGATCTCGACATGACCTGGAACGACGGCCCGTGGCAGCGTCGCGCGGCCCGCGGTTTCGACACGGTGCGCGTGTCGTACGGCACGTACCCGCAGCACCTCGACCGGGCGATCGCCGAGGGCCTTCGCACGGGAGACCTCGTGCGCGGCGCGGTCGACGACCTGATCCGTGTCGGACCGCTGAAGGCCATCACCGACGGATCGCTCGGGACACGCACCGCCGCGTGCGCGCACCACTACCCGGGCGATGTCGACAACCACGGCATGCTGACCGTGGCGCCCGACGAGCTCGTCGAGATCATGACGCGGGCGACGGCGGCCGGCCTCGAATGCGCGATACACGCGATCGGCGACGTCGCCAACAGTCACGCCCTCGACGCCTACGCGCTCAGCGGCGCCGTCGGCACCATCGAGCACGCGCAGCTCGTCGCCCACGCCGACATCCCGCGCTTCGCGCGACTGGGAGTGACGGCGAGCGTTCAGCCCGAACACGCGCTGGACGATCGCGACATGACGGATGCCATCTGGGCGGAGCAGCTTTCGCAGCCGTACCCTCTGCGGGCCCTGGTCGACAGTGGGGCGAACGTGCGATTCGGCTCCGACGCCCCGGTGGCGCCGCTCGATCCCTGGGCGGCCATGGCGTCAGCGGTGTTCCGCACGCGCGACGGGCGTGACGCCTGGCAGCCGCACCAGCGGGTCGACATCGGCACGGCGATCGCGGCATCCACCGTCGGGGGATCGACGGCGCCGGCAGAAGTCTCGCCCGGTGCACTGGCGGATCTCGTCATCGTCGGGGCAGATCCGCTCGCGGCCGACGAGCGGAGCCTGCGCGCGATGCCGGTGCGCACGACGCTGATCGCGGGTCGTGTGACGCACGTCGGCTGAGCCCCGCGCGTGAGGGGTCGAGAAGTGTCGCCAGAGCATCCACTCGGCGCCACTTCATGACGCCTCGCCAGATCGTCAGGGGGGACGACGAAGGGGGCGGCGACGAAGCACCGCCCCCTCGGGAAAAACGTCTTACGCGGCGAGGTGCGCGAAGAGGAACCAGCGGTCCTTGTCGAGGCCGCGCTTGATCTCGATGGCGACGTCCTGGCTCGACATGTCGACCTCGTCGAGTCCCTCGATCGCGGCCTCCAGGTCGACGAGCACGGCGTCGATGTCAGCGATGACGGCGCGGATGACGACGTCGGACTGCGCGAAGCCGGCCGGCACCTCGGTGGCCTTGGCCTTGGCGGCGACGGTCGACAGACGCGCGTCGATCGGCAGACCCAGAGCCACGATGCGCTCGGCGGCCAGGTCGGCCCAGTCCTGCGCGTGGGCGACGACGGTGTCGAGCAGCTCGTGCACCCCGATGAAGTTCGCACCGCGCACGTGCCAGTGAGCCTGCTTGCCGTTGACGACGAGCGCCTCGAGTCCGATCACGACGGGGGAGAGGAACTGGGCGGTACCGGACCCCATCGTGGGGTCGACGGTGGTGGCGGTGGGGGTCTGAACGGTGCTCATTTTTGCTCCTTAGGCGACGTTCGAAGTCTCGATGGATAGAACGCTACTCACTCCGGAGCATTCCGCAAGCAAGTTGAGGCTCGGCTAAATCCCTGGTGAATAGGCAATCCTCACCTACTCTCCGACGGCGTCTGCGGAGGTGGAGGCGGCGATGGGTAGTGTCGGGCGCATGACGATCGCCCCGGATGCCACCGTGCTCGCCCTCCCCGACGCCGCACCCGCCATCGATGCCACCGCGTTCGTGGCATCCGGTGCGCGGATCGTGGGCGAGGTGCACCTCGCCGAGGGCGCGAGCGTCTGGTACAACGCCGTCCTTCGAGCCGACAGCGCATCGATCGTGATCGGGGCGCGCAGCAACCTGCAGGACAATGTCTCGGTGCACGTCGACGCCGGCCGCCCCGTGCGTATCGGTGCCGACGTGTCGGTGGGGCACAACGCCGTCGTGCACGGATGCACCATCGGCGACGGATCGCTCATCGGCATGGGAAGCGTCGTGCTCTCGGGCGCCGAGATCGGACCCGGATGCCTCGTGGCCGGGGGAGCGGTCGTGCTCGAGGGAACGGTGGTACCGGCCGGATCGCTCGTGGCAGGGGTTCCGGCCAAGGTGCGGCGAGCCCTCACTGAGGAGGAGCGCGAGAAGATCCTCCGGAACGCGCAGACCTATCTGGCGCACACGGAGCGGCACCGTTCCGCGATCCCCGCGGGCGAACCGCCTCTACTCGGCGACTGAAGCCCCTTGCGGGATGCGGGTCGGTCCGTAGGCTCGCGCCATGCACATCACATCGCTCCAGCCGGCGGAGATCTTCGTCTTCGGCTCGAATGCATCGGGGGCGCACGGCGGGGGAGCGGCGCGCTTCGCTCTCGACCGCTTCGGCGCCGTCTGGGGACAGAGCGAGGGTCTGCAGGGGCAGTCGTACGGGATCGACACGATGTCGGGTCTCGCGGTGTTCGAGGAGCAGGCGACACGGTTCGTCGCCTTCGCCGCAAATCGTCCCGAGTTGCGGTTTCTGGTGACCGAGGTGGGATGCGGGATCGCCGGATACCGCCCGCAGCAGGTCGCGGGCTTCTTCGCGGGTGCCGGGGAGAACGTCATCTTGCCGGAGTCGTTCCGCGCGGTGTCTTAGGCAAGACGGGCCATCGCTGCGAGCTGTAGCCACGTCTCGGGGCCAGTGAGTTCAACCGAGGGCAGGGCGCACGTCATGCATGCTTCGCGGGTGGCGATCAGCGCACGAACATAATGAATTCATGTCCCCGCTACGAGTGCCTGAGAACTGGTCAGCCGACGACCGGTCGGCACGTCGTGAGGCGCTGGGTGCACCAAAAGCGCGACTGCGTGACGACCCCGCAGACGCGGTCACTCGTGCAGAAGTGGTGCGGGCCTACCGTCAACTCGGGCATCCAGATCAGGCCGGTCGTTTCGCCATCGCCCTCGACGAGGGCGCGCAACACCAAGAGCTTCGTGCCTACTCCGAGATGCTGCGGCGCCTGGGCGCGGACGAGAAGGCCGCACGCAGGCTCAGCGTGATGCCGATCGAGCTCGATCTCCCGAAGGACGTGCGGCGGGCGATCGAGGAGGGGCCGCTTACCGACCAGTGGCGACCGTGGGGCGCGTTTGTCGTTGCGGCGTGGGCGTCGGTAGTCGTTGTGGGCTTCACCACCTTGGTGATCACCTACGGGTACACCATGGCCGGCGCGGGCGATGTGTCGTCGATCGCGCGGTGGTGGACTCAGGCGACCTGGTGGGTGCTGATCGCGGCGCTCTCTATGACGGCGCTCTGGTGCGCGACTTCCGCGAGATGGCGAGCCGCTCTCGTCTGGACGGGCGTCACGGTGGTTGCCGGGGGGTGCTTCGGACTCGCGAGCGTCGCGCTCTCCCGTTGACGCCGGGCTGCACGCTCTCGGGTGCGAGCGTCGGCATCACAGAGGCGCTAGACGAGTACGCAATCCGAGATCGACTACAACGGGACAACGCAGGGCGCAGGAGAGATCCTGCTGCCAGACATAACTGACTCGCTGACGAAGAGGGTGGTGGAGGGGCTGACGAGAATCGAACTCGCATCATCTGTTTGGAAGACAGAGGCTTTACCACTAAGCTACAGCCCCGAATTTCGGCATCCTGAGCAGGACGACGAACTCGAACTCGACCACTCTACGACACCCGCGCGGGTGGTGCGAACGCGACCCGTGGGCGTCTTCGCCGGTTCCTGTATGGCGGGACCTGTGCGCTCAGGCCGATCGACTAGACTTTCAGCGGTCGTTTCGTCGGCGCGTGCCGCGCGCCGCCCCGGGGCGTAGCTCAGCTTGGTAGAGCGCCCGCTTTGGGAGCGGGAGGCCGCAGGTTCAAATCCTGTCGCCCCGACGTCACGGCCCCACAGACCACAGGCCTAGCCGGCCCCCGCGTGCGCGCGGGCCACACGAGGAGAACGAACCGCATGGTCAACAGCACCGTCGAGAAGCTCAGCCCCACCCGGGTCAAGCTCCACATCACGGTCTCGCCCGACGAGCTCAAGCCGAGCATCGCGCACGCCTACGAGCACATCGCCAAGGACGTCCAGATCCCCGGCTTCCGCAAGGGCAAGGTGCCCGCGCCCATCATCGACCAGCGCATGGGCCGCGGCGCCGTCATCGAGCACGCCGTCAACGAAGGGCTCGACGGGTTCTACCGCGCGGCCGTCGAGGCGAACGACCTGCGCGTGATCGGTCGCCCCAACGCCGAGATCATCGAACTGCCCGAGCTCAAAGACTTCTCGGGCGACCTGATCGTCGACGTCGAGGTCGACGTGCGCCCCGAGTTCGATCTGCCCGCGTACGACACCATCACCGTGACCGTCGACGCCGCCGAGGTCGACGAGGCCGGCATCGACGCCGAGCTCGACAAGCTGCGCGCCCGCTTCGGCACGCTCGTCACCGTCGACCGCCCCGCCACGACCGGCGACTTCGTCGAGCTCGACCTCGTCGCCACCATCGACGGCGCCGAGATCGACCGCGCCGAGGGCGTGTCGTACGAGATCGGCTCCGGCGAGCTGCTCGAGGGCATCGATGAGGCCATCGAGTCGCTGACCGCCGACGAAGACACCACGTTCCGCTCGAAGCTCGTCGGCGGCGACCACGCCGGTGAAGAGGCCGAGGTGGCCGTCACCATCAAGGCCGTCAAGGAGCGCGAGCTTCCCGAGGCTGACGACGACTTCGCCCAGATGGCATCCGAGTTCGACACGATCGCCGAGCTGCGCGAGTCGCTCACCGAGCGTGTCTCGCAGCAGTCGGTGTTCACGCAGGGCGCCGCCGCACGCGACAAGTTCATCGAAGCCCTCCTCGAGGCCGTCGACATCCCCGTGCCGCCCGCGCTCATCGAAGACGAGGTGCACAACCACCTCGAGGGTGAGAACCGCCTCGAGGACGACGAGCACCGTGCCGAGGTGACCG
The DNA here is from genome assembly GCF_014192415.1 of Microbacterium proteolyticum. Taxonomy (GTDB): domain Bacteria; phylum Actinomycetota; class Actinomycetes; order Actinomycetales; family Microbacteriaceae; genus Microbacterium; species Microbacterium proteolyticum. The sequence continues at coordinate 450,991 of NZ_JACHXY010000002.1, read as the reverse complement.
AGGCGAGCGAGAAGCAGTTCCGCACGCAGATGGTCCTCGACAAGATCGCCGAGGACGCCAACGTCCAGGTGTCGCAGGACGAGCTGACCCAGTACCTCATCCAGTCGGCTGCGCAGTACAACATGGCGCCGCAGGACTTCGTCAACGCGCTGCAGCAGGGCAACCAGCTGCCCGCGCTCGTCGGCGAGGTCGCGCGCAACAAGGCCCTGGCCATCGCGCTGGGCAAGGTCACCGTCGTCGACACCGACGGCAAGCCCGTCGACCTGACCGGTTTCGTCGCGGTCGAGGGCGAAGAGCCCACCGACGGCGAGGACGAGGTCGTCGAAGAGGCGCAGGAGATCGCGGACGCCGCGGCCGACGCCGACGCCGTCGTCGAGGCAGAAGAGGCGCCCGCCGAGGAGGCCCCCAAGAAGGCCCCCGCCAAGAAGCGCGCGCCCGCCAAGAAGAAGGCCGCTGAGAAGGCCGACGACAGCGAGTAAGTCGTGACGAAGGGGGCGGATGCCATGGCATCCGCCCCCTTCGCCGTCCCTGCCCCCTGTTGAATGTCCAACACACGCCGCGTGCGGGCCACCGGAACGGCGACTCTTGGACACTCAACAGGGGGATTCGGGGCACGGGCGTGCGAGTGAGCGGGGGTGGCCTGGATGCTGTTGAGTGTTCAGGACACGCGGCGCGGGCGTTGGGGATGCGGCGTGTTGTGGACGATCGACAGGGAAGTACGACGCCAGGAGAGCGGAGAGACGTCATGACTGACTGGCAGAGGCGCGTGGATGCGGTGTGGGCCGACGAAACGCTCGACCCCACTGCCGTGACCACCCGCATCGACGAGCTCGCCACGGAGCGTCCCCACGATGACGCGGTGGCGCTGTTCGAGCGGGCGGGGGCCCGCGATTCGGCCGGGCGTGAGCGGGAGGCGGAGCAGCTGTACCGCCGGGCGCTCGAGATCGGTCTCGACGACGAGCGCCGCACCCGGGCCACCATTCAGCTCGCGAGCACCATCCGCAACCTCGGTAACACCGCAGAGGCTCTCGCGCTGTTGCGCGCGGAGTACGAGCGCGAGCCGCACGGAGACCTGCACGACGCCGCCGCCGCCTTCTACGCGCTCGCGCTGGTGTCGAGCGGAGAGCCCGAGCGGGCGGCATCCATCGCTCTCCAGGCGCTCGCCCCCCATCTGCCGCGCTATACCCGGTCCGTGACCGGATACGCGCGAGAAATCGCCGAAGAACCGCTCTGATCCGCCCGCGGCGAACACGGCATCCCGCCCCGGAACGCGCCGGTAGATTCGTGGAAGATCACCGGAAGAGGAGCACACATGCCCGAACCCCTTATGGCAACGAGCGTCTTCGACAGGCTGCTGAAGGACCGCATCATCTGGCTCGGTTCCGAGGTGCGCGACGATAACGCCAACGAGATCTGCGCCAAGATCCTGCTGCTCGCGGCAGAAGACCCGCAGAAGGACATCTACCTCTACATCAACTCGCCTGGCGGCTCGATCACGGCCGGCATGGCGATTTACGACACCATGCAGTTCGTGCCGAACGACATCGTCACCGTCGGCATCGGCATGGCGGCCTCGATGGGCCAGTTGCTGCTGACCAGCGGCACCAAGGGCAAGCGTTACATCACGCCCAACGCCCGCGTCCTGCTGCACCAGCCGCACGGTGGCTTCGGCGGAACGTCGAGCGACATCCAGACCCAGGCGCAGCTCATCCTCGACATGAAGCGTCGTCTCGCCGAGATCACCGCGGCGCAGACGGGCAAAAGCGTTGAGCAGATCAACGAAGACGGCGACCGCGACCGTTGGTTCACGGCGCAGGAGGCCCTCGAGTACGGCTTCGTCGACCACATGCGCGAGCACGCGACCGACGTCACCGGCGGCGGCGGAACCGCGGCCGTCTGAGGCGAGAGGAAAAGGACACCCACATGAACATCCCCACCTTCGGCGGCGCCGCGGCGCACATGCCCTCGAGCCGCTACGTCCTTCCTCAGTTCGAGGAGCGCACGGCCTATGGCTACAAGCGTCAGGACCCGTACAACAAGCTGTTCGAAGACCGCGTGATCTTCCTCGGCGTACAGGTCGACGACGCCTCGGCCGACGACGTCATGGCCCAGCTGCTCGTGCTCGAGTCGCAGGACCCCGACCGCGACATCATCATGTACATCAACTCGCCGGGCGGCTCGTTCACGGCCATGACGGCGATCTACGACACGATGCAGTACGTCTCGCCGCAGATCCAGACCGTGGTTCTCGGACAGGCCGCGTCCGCGGCCTCCGTGCTGCTCGCCGCCGGCGCCCCCGGCAAGCGTCTCGCCCTGCCGAACGCCCGCATCCTGATCCACCAGCCCGCCATGGGCGAGGCGGGCCACGGGCAGGCGTCCGACATCGAGATCCAGGCGCAGGAGATCCTCCGCATGCGCACCTGGCTCGAGGCGACGATGGCCCACCACACCGGTCAGGACGTGGCGAAGATCAACAAGGACATCGACCGCGACAAGATCCTCTCCGCCCACGAGGCGATGGAGTACGGAATCGTCGACCAGGTGCTGACCACGCGCAAGCGCGTGCCGGCCGCGCTCACGGCCTGAGTCGTCCCCTCACGAGTGCCCCGTCGGCCCAGCCGGCGGGGCACTCGTGCGTGCGCGGGGCGCGTCGCGGAGGATCGTCGCGGAACCGACGGGCTCCCGTGCGTCACGAGCGCCCACGTCGCAACCGGTATTGCGGTACGTGGCTCCAATGCCCTCCAATGTCGCGGGCTCGGGTTAGGCTCGACTACACACCGGCGGGGGCCGGGTGACGGGAGGAACCGGCATGGCACGCATCGGTGAGAGCGCCGACTTGTTCAAGTGTTCCTTCTGCGGCAAGAGCCAGAAGCAGGTGCAGCAGCTGATCGCCGGTCCCGGCGTGTACATCTGCGACGAGTGCGTCGAGCTGTGCAACGAGATCATCGAAGAGCGCATGGCCGAGTCCTCGGCCGGCGAGGTCGCCGAGTTCGACCTTCCCAAGCCGCGCGAGATCTTCTCCTTCCTCGAGGAGTACGTCGTCGGTCAAGATGCCGCCAAGCGCGCCCTCTCCGTCGCCGTCTACAACCACTACAAGCGCATCCGTGCCCTCGGCACCCTGCAGCCCGCCGAAGCCCGTGCCGAAGAGATCGACATCGCCAAGAGCAACATCCTGCTGCTCGGCCCCACGGGCTGTGGCAAGACGTATCTCGCGCAGACGCTCGCGAAGCGTCTCAACGTGCCCTTCGCGGTGGCGGATGCCACGGCCCTGACCGAGGCCGGCTACGTCGGCGAAGACGTCGAGAACATCCTGCTGAAACTCCTGCAGGCCGCCGACTTCGACGTGAAGCGCGCCGAGACCGGAATCATCTACATCGACGAGGTCGACAAGATCGCCCGCAAGGCGGAGAACCCTTCGATCACGCGCGACGTCTCCGGTGAAGGCGTCCAGCAGGCTCTGCTGAAGATCCTCGAGGGGACCGTCGCGTCGGTCCCGCCGCAGGGCGGCCGCAAGCACCCGCACCAGGAGTTCATCCAGATCGACACGACGAACGTGTTGTTCATCGTCGCCGGTGCCTTCGCCGGCCTCGAAGAGATCATCTCCGCGCGCGTCGGCAAGCACGGCGTCGGCTTCGGCGCCCCGCTGCACCGCAAGGAGGACGCACCCGACCTCTTCAGCGAGGCGTTGCCGGAAGATCTCCACAAGTTCGGTCTGATCCCCGAGTTCATCGGTCGTCTGCCCGTCGTGGCATCCGTGTCTCCGCTGGACCAGGACGCGCTGATGGAGATCCTCACGGCGCCTCGGAATGCCTTGGTCAAGCAGTACCAGCGCATGTTCGAGCTCGACGGGGTGCAGCTCGAATTCGACGAGGACGCGCTGCGTGCCATCGCCGACCTGGCCGTGCTGCGCAAGACGGGCGCCCGCGGGCTTCGCGCCATCCTCGAGGACGTGCTCGGACCGATCATGTTCGACGTGCCCTCGGCCGACGACATCGCCAAGGTCGTCATCACTCGTGCGTCCGTCGAGGACGGGGCACAGCCGACGATCGTGCTGGCGCAGAAGCGCCGCAGCGCCTGAGTCGCTCGTACGCAGACGAGCACGCACCGACCACACCAGGTGCTGGTCGGGTGCGGGGGCGATAGCCACCCCCGCGCCCGGTATCAGTCCGTCAGGCCGCGTCGCTCGAGGAGCGGCTGGATGTCGGCATCCCGTCCACGGAAGTCGCGGTAGGCAGCGAGCGGGTCGCCGGCGCCGCCGACGCCCAACAGCCTGTGGCGGAAGCGCTCACCGTTCGCGCGGGTGAGGCCGCCGTTCTCGCGGAACCACTCCACGGTGTCGGCGTCGAGCACCTCGCTCCAGATGTAGGAGTAGTACCCGGCGCTGTATCCGCCCGAGAAGACGTGCGCGAAGTAGGTAGAGGCGTAGCGCGTCGGCACGACAGGGTTGTCCAGGCCGATGTCGGCCAGCGCAGCAGCCTCGAAGGAGGCGACGTCGATGTCGGCCGAGGCCTCGTCGACCGCGAGCCCGTGCCAGGCCTGATCGATCCATGATGCCGCCAGGTACTCGCTCGTGGCGAAGCCCTGATTGAACGCTTCCGAGGCGTGCAGGCGCTCGACGACATCGGACGGGAGTGCTTCGCCGGTGTCGATGTGACGGGCGTAGTTCGTGAGGATCTCGGGCCACAGGATCCACATCTCATTCACCTGACTCGGGAACTCGACGAAGTCGCGGTAGACCGCGGTGCCGGCGAAGTGCGGATACGTCACCGTGGCGAACAGCCCATGCAGCGCATGACCGAACTCGTGGAAGAGCGTCGTGACCTCATCCAAGGTCAGGAGGGTCGGTGTGCCCGGAGCCGGCTTGTTGACGTTGAGGTTGTTGACGACCACGGGGGCGGTGCCGCGCAGCGTCGACTGCGCCACGATCGAGTTCATCCACGCGCCGCCCCGTTTACTGTCGCGGGTGTAAAGGTCGAGAAGGAACAGCCCCAGCTCGCCGCCGTCGGCGTTGTGCACCTCGAACACGCGCACCTCGGGGTGATAGCCCTGCAGGTCGTGGCGCTCGGCGATCGTGACGCCGTACAGCTGCTCGGCGGCGAAGAAGACCCCGTCGCGCAGGACGCGCTCCGCCTCGAACCAGGGGCGCAACGCCGCCCGATCGAGGTCGTAGCGCTCGGCGCGCACCTTCTCGGTGTAGAACGCCCAGTCGTGGGCCTCGATCCGGATGCCGTCCGCATCGGCGGTCTTCTGGAGGGCGTCCTGCTCGCTACGTGCGTTGACGGCGGCAGGCACAGCCAGTCGGCGCAACAGATCGCGGGCGGCGTCCGGAGACCCGGCCGTCTGATCCGCAAGGACCGCGGCCGCGTGCGAGGGGTATCCGAGCAGAGCGGCGCGCTCCGCGCGCACGCGCACGATCTCGCGAAGAACATCGCGATTGTCGTGAGCGTTGCCGCGCGCGGCGCGCGAGCGGGAAGCCTCGAGCAGACGCCTCCGGCTTTCACGGTTCGTCAGTGACGCGAGGTAGGGGTGACCCGTGTAGAGGGTCAGCGTGACGACGTAGCGCCCGTCGAGGCCGCGACTGGTCGCCGCCTGGGCTGCGGCCGACAGCTCGCCCGCGCTGAGGCCGTCGAGATCGGCTGCGCGGTCGAAGACGACGGCGAGATCGTTACTGTCGGCGAGCAGATTCTTCTCGAACGTGGTCGTGAGGACGGAGAGGCGCTGGTTGAGGTCGGTCAGCCGCGCTTTCTGCGTGTCGTCGAGCCCCGCGCCGGCCAGCGACATCTCGCGGTGGTGGCGCTCCACGAGATAGCGGCTCTCGGCATCGAGATCGAGCTGGTCGAGGCGGGCGTGCACCTCCGCGATGCGCGCGAACAGGGCGGCGTCCAGCTGGATCGCGTCGCTGTGTGCGGCCATGAGAGGGGCCAGTTCTTCCTCGATCGCCTGGATCTCGGCGATGCCGTCTGCGGACGTGACGGTGTAGAACGCCCGCGCCACACGATCGAGAAGCGCGCCGCTGCGTTCGAGGGCCACGAGGGTGTTCTCGAACGTGGGTTCATCGGCCTGCGCGGTGATGGCGTCGACCTCGGCGCGGTGGGCGGCGAACGCCTCGTGGAAGGCGGGCAGGTAGTGCTCGGGCCGGATGCGTCCGTACGGGGGCAGGTCGTAGGGGAGAGCGGGCGGTGCGAGGAGGGGATTGGTCACGGCATCCGTCATCCGTCCAGCGTAGTCACGCGATCCCAAGCGGTAAGCAAAGAAGCCTTTGCATAGAGACGGTTGCAAAGGTATCTTTGTATTCATGACGACGAATGACCGCCCCGAGGGACGCGTTCTCGATGCCGGGGCACTGCGCGCTCTCGCTCACCCGCTGCGCGTGCGTCTGTACGACCTCCTCAGTCAATACGGTCCACAGACCGCCAGCGGACTGGCCGCATTGACCGGCGAATCGACGGGATCGACCAGCTACCACCTTCGCGCGCTCGCGCGGCAGGACCTGATCCGTGAAATGCCGGGGCGCGGCACCGCTCGCGAGCGATGGTGGGAGCGCCCTGCCGGATCGGTGACACTGGTGAACCCTCAGATGGCGACGACTCCGGCGGGGCGGGCCGTCATGGAGGCCGTGCACTCCGAGACCCTCACCCTCCGTCAGCAGCAGCTGATGACGTTCGTCACCCACGGGTGGGACGAAGACGAGCAGTGGCTGGACAAGAGCCTCATCTCGACTGCCAGTGCGCGACTGACCGTCGCGCAGATGGCAGACCTCGCAGACCGCCTCCAAGCGGTCATCTCAGAGACCGTCGAGCACTATCGCGACCAAACCGGAGATGACCTCCGCGTGGTCACGATGCGCGCCGACGTCTTCCCCCTGCCCGCAGAAGGAGCCTGATCATGACCACCCTCACCACGCCGATGCCCACTCTCGCGCTCACCACGGGGGACCGGGCGCTCCTCGCCCTCTCCCGTGCTCTCGCTCGCGCCGTCGACACCCGCATGCAGGCACGTGCGATGCGCGTCTCGCGCGATCACGCCCGCCGCGCCGCTCGCGACGACGGGCGTTCTCCGCTCGCCGAGGCGGAATTCACGCTGCGGGTGCGGTGAGCAGCCCGAAACGAGGAGATCCGGTTCAGGCGAACTCGTCGTCGTCGTCGTAACGAACGACGACGTCGCCCGCGGCATCCTGGGACACGATGACCCCGGTGTCGAGTTCTGCGACGGGGCGCCCCTCGAGGAACGTCAGGGTCCACCGCGGGGCGGGGGCGCTGAGGCCGTCGGGGTTCAGCGCCTCTTCGACCGCGGCGATCTGCGCGTGCAACGCCTCGGGAACCGCCTTCGGCGGCTGCTCGCGGGCGGTCCAACGGGTTCCGAGCTGCATCAGTCCTCCTGGGGTGCGAACACGATGTCGGTGACGGTGGTGGTGTCGCCGGTTTCGAACGAGATGGTCTCGATGCGACCGACGGCGCGCAGATCGCCCTCGGCGAGGCGCAGCGCCTCGACGTGAGGACCGATGACCGTCAGCGATGTCACGGCCGTCTTCTGCGAGGCTTTCGCCTCGGTCTTGGCGCGCCGGATGCCGATGAGGGCGGCGCTCACGGCGGTGAGCACGGCCGGGTCGCCGTCGATGCCGAGGGGTTCGGGCCATGCGGCGGTGTGCACGGAGCCGTCCTCGAACCACGACCAGGTTTCCTCGGCGGCGAACGAGAGCACGGGGGCGAAGAGGCGCACCAGCGTCGAGAGGGCTGTGCGCAGCGCGAGAGCGGCCGAGGCCTGGCCCACGTCGGACTGGTCGTACGCGCGCTCCTTGACGAGCTCGAGGTAGTCGTCGCAGAACGTCCAGAAGAACGACTCGGTGATCTCCAGCGCGCGCGCGTGGTCGTACGCCTCGAAGGCTGCGGTCGCGTCGCGGACGACGGCATCCAGGGTCGCCAGCATCGACGCGTCGAGGTCGTGCGTGACCTCGGCACCCTCGGGGACGGGGAAGGAGAGCACGAACTTCGCGGCGTTGAGCAGCTTGATCGCGAGGCGGCGACCGATCTTGACCTGCGTGGGGTTCTGCGGGTCGAAGGCCGCGTCGGTTCCCAGGCGGCTGGACGCCGACCAGTAGCGCACGGCGTCGGAGCCGTGCTGCGTGAGGATGTCGGCGGGCGTGACGACGTTGCCCTTCGACTTCGACATCTTCTTGCGGTCGGGGTCGACGATGAAGCCCGAGATCGCGGCATCCGACCAGGGACTCCGGTCATCTTCGAGGGCGCTGCGCAGCATCGTCGAGAAGAGCCAGGTACGGATGATGTCCTGCCCCTGCGGACGCAGGTCGAACGGCGACACCAGGTTCCACAGCTCCTCATCGCGCTGCCACCCGCCGGCCAGCTGCGGAGTGAGCGACGAGGTGGCCCACGTGTCGAGGATGTCGCGTTCGGCGTCGAAGCCGCCGGGAACGCCACGCTGGTCCTCGGTGTGACCGGGGGGCACGTCGACCGTGGGGTCGACCGGGAGGGACGTCAGATCGGGGGTCAGGACGCGCGCGTAGTCCCGCTCGCCGTTCTCGTCGAGGCCGTACCAGACCGGGATCGGCACGCCGAAGAAGCGCTGGCGCGACACGAGCCAGTCGCCGGTGAGACCGTTGGTCCAGTTCTCGAAGCGCACGCGCATGAAGTCGGGATGCCATGACATCTCGCGGCCCAGGGACACGAGGCGCTCGCGCAGCTCGGTGTCGCGTGCGCCGTTGCGGATGTACCACTGACGCGTCGACACGATCTCCAGCGGCCGGTCACCCTTCTCGAAGAACTTCACGGGATGCGTGAAGGGCTTGGGGGCGCCTTCCATGGCGCCGGACTCCTGCAGCAGCTCGACGATGCGCTTCTTGGCGCTGAACACCGTCTTGCCCGCGAGTTCGTCGTACGCCGCCCTCGCGGCATCCGTCACGATCACATCGGGGGCCTCGGCCACGATCCGGCCGTCCTTGCCGATGATGGTGCGGTTGGGAAGATCGAGCTCGCGCCACCAGATGATGTCGGTCACGTCGCCGAAGGTGCAGATCATGGCGATGCCCGATCCCTTGTCCTTCTGCGCGAGGGGGTGGGCGAGCACCGGCACCTCGACATCGAAGAGCGGGGTGCGCACCGTCGTGCCAAACAGCGGCTGGTAGCGCTCGTCGTCGGGGTTGGCCACCAGCGCCACGCACGCGGCCAGCAGCTCGGGGCGGGTCGTCTCGATGAACACGTCGCCCGAGCCGTCGGTCCGGGCGAAGCCGACGCGGTGGTAGGCGGCGGGCTGGTCGCGGTCCTCGAGCTCGGCCTGGGCGATCGCGGAGCGGAAGTCGACGTCCCACAGCGTCGGTGCCATCGACTGGTACGCCTCGCCGCGCTCGATGTTGCGCAGGAACGCCAGCTGGCTCGTGCGGATGGAGTCGTCGGAGATCGTCCGGTAGGTCTGCGTCCAATCGACGCTCAGACCCAGCTCACGGAAGAGCTGCTCGAACTGCTTCTCATCCTCGATCGTGAGCTGCTCGCACAGCTCGATGAAGTTGCGGCGGCTGATGGGCACCTGGTCGGCGGCCTTGCTGCTCTTGTTGTCGCCGCCCGCGAACGGCGGGGTGAAGCCGGCGTCGTAGGGGAGCGAGGGGTCGCACCGCACGCCGTAGTAGTTCTGCACGCGGCGCTCGGTGGGCAGACCGTTGTCGTCCCAGCCCATCGGGTAGAAGACCGTCTTGCCGCGCATGCGCTCGAAGCGCACCTTCACGTCGGTGTGGGTGAACGAGAACACATGGCCGATGTGCAGGCTCCCGGATGCCGTCGGCGGCGGCGTGTCCACCGAGTACACGCCCTGACGACCGACCTCGGCTGCGCGCAGGCGGTCGAAGACGTAGGTGCCGCGCTCGCGCCACGCAGCGTCCCATTTCTGCTCGAGGCCTTCCAGCGCGGGTTTTTCCGGGATCGTGGCCATGGCGGTACTCCTCGAGCGATATGGGCGGCACTGTGTGAGCGTGCCTGATGGGGTGGCATCCACGATACCGGGACCGGGGCCGCGGCGCGGGCACGATGCCCCCCTGGCTGCGCGAGTGTCCCGAAGACCCGGGAGTGCTCGAGAACTGTCCGGGCGTCGTGGACGCTCACGCGACCAGACGACCCGTGCGAGCGGCGGGCGAGCGTTCGCCGCGGGCGAGCGGGCGGCGCCCGGGGTTTCCGCACCGGGTCCAGGAACGCGGGTAGGCTGGAGGTTCCCCATCGAGATTTCCGAGGTCTCTCCATGCCTTCTGTGCACACCCGCCGCGTGCTGACGGCGGTCGCCGTCGCCGCTGTCGCCACCCTGTCCCTGTCCGCGTGCGCGGGGTCCGACCCCGAGGCCTCCGGCGACGGCGAGATCGTCTGGGCGATCGAGGGCGCCAACCTCTCGGCCGGGCACATGGATCCGCAGACCAGCCAGCTCGATGTCTCGGCCATGGTGCAGCGCGCCGTCCTCGACTCACTCGTCTACCAGGAGGCCGACGGCACGTTCTCGCCGTGGCTGGCGGAGTCGTGGGACGTCGAGGACGACGGCGCGAGCTACCTGTTCCGCCTTCGCACCGACGTCACCTTCCACGATGGAACCCCCTTCGACGCCGCCGCGGTGAAAGCGAACTTCGACCGCATCGTCGATCCCGAGACGGCGTCCGCGCAGGCGGCATCCATGCTCGGGGGCGAGCTGTACGCCGGCACCGACGTGGTCGACGACCACACCGTGCGCGTGCGCTTCTCGCAGCCCTACGCGCCGTTCCTCCAGGCCGCCAGCACGTCGCTACTCGGGTTCTACTCTCCGGCCGTGCTCGAGTCCAAGGCCGACCAGCTCAAGGCCGGAGGCCCGGGCGTCACCGTCGGCACCGGCCCGTTCGAGCTGACCGAATACACGCCCGACCAGGACATCGTCTACACCCGCAACGCTGACTACGCGTGGGGCCCCGACGGCTCCGGCGCGCCGAGCTTCGAAACGCTGCGCGTCGACATCCTGCCCGAGGCATCGGTGCGCGTCGGCGCCCTCTCCAGCGGTCAGGCGGATGTCGTGACGAATCTCCCGCCGAACCTCGTGAGCCAGGTCCCCGCCGACGACACCGTCGAGTCGCTCGAATACCCGGGCCTGCCCTACTCGCTGTTCCTGAACGAGAAGTACGGCGTCTTCGCCGATCAGAAGGTGCGCCAGGCCTTCACCCGTGCCATCGACGTCGACACCGCGGTGCAGGAGATCTTCTTCGGTCAGTACCCGCGCGCGTGGAGCATCCTCGGTTCCACGACTCCCGGCTACGACGCGAGCCTCGAGAACTCCTGGCCCTTCGATCAGGCGGCGGCGAATACCCTGCTCGACGAGGCGGGTTGGACGGGACGGGATGCCGACGGCATCCGCACCAAGGACGGCCAGCGCCTCACGGCCCGCTGGATCGCCTGGACCCCGGTGCCCGACGACCGCGCCGCGCTCGCGAACGCCGTGCAGAGCGACCTCAAGGCGGTGGGCTTCGACCTGCAGCGCGAGGTGCTCGAGCCCGGCGCGTACAACGAGCAGTACGGCCCGAAGACGTTCGACATCACCGACTGGGGCTTCTCGGGCGTCGACGCCGATCTGCTGCAGAGCCACCTTGCGACCGACGGCTTCCAGAACGCGTCGCAGGTGAGCGACCCCGCCCTGGACGCGCTGCTGCAGCAGGGTGCGTCGATCACCGACTCCGCCGCCCGGAACGCGGTCTACGCCCAGGTGCAGCAGTGGAACGCCGAGCACGCCGCCATCGTGCCGCTGTACAGCCCCGCGTTGATCAGCGCCGTGCGTCCCGACGTGAGCGGCCTGACGTTCGACCTGTACGGTCGTCCGCTCTTCGCCACCGCGTCGGTCGGCTGAGCTCGGCTCGACGACAGGCCCCGGATGCCACGCTCTCGCTCCCGCGCGATCCTCTCGCGCCTCGGCGGGATCGTGGCATCCGTCGTCCTGGTCCTCTGGGGTGCCGCGACGCTGGCGTTCGTGGCTTTCCGCATCATTCCGGGCGACCCCGTCGAGGTGATGCTCGGACCGCAGGCGCAGGTGAGCGACGCCGTGAAGCAGGGGATCCGCGCCGACCTCGGGCTGGACCGACCGGTGTTCGAGCAGTACGGCGCTTTCCTGGGCCGGCTGCTGCACGGCGACCTCGGGGAGTCCTATCAGCTTCGGCTGCCCGTGGTCGAGGTCATCGGTCGACAGCTCGGTCCGACTCTGCAGCTCTCGGCGCTCGCCCTGGTCATCGCGCTCGTGCTGGCCCTGGCGTCCGCCCTGATCGTGCGCGGGCGGACGGGCCGCGCCGTGGCATCCGGGATCGAGCTCGTCGTGCTCTCGTCGCCGGTGTTCTGGACGGGCCTGGTGCTGCTGAGCGTGTTCTCGTTCCAGCTCGGATGGTTCCCGGTGTCGGGGGCGAGGGATGCCGCGGCGATCGTGCTGCCGGCGGTCACCCTCGCGCTGCCGGTCGCGGCTCTGCTGTCGCAGGTGCTGCGCGACGGGGTCGAGGCGGCCGAGCGTGAGCCGTTCCTGTTGAGTGTTCGCGCGCGGGGGGCGACGCCGCTCCGCGAGAGCGTCCACCACACGTTGAGGCACGCGAGCGTGGGCGGTCTGACCCTGGCCGCGTACCTCGTCGGCTCGCTGCTCGGCGGGGCGGTGCTCGTGGAGACGGTGTTCGCGCGGCCGGGAATCGGGCGCGTGACGCTGGCGGCCATCACCGACCGCGACCTGCCCGTGATCACCGGTGTGATCCTGTTGAGCGCGCTGGTGTTCGTCGTCGTGAACACCGTGATCGACCTGGTCGTACCGCTCATCGACCCGCGTCTGCGCAGGGCGACCACGACCCTGGACGTCCGCACGGCGGTGCCCTCGTGAGCGCCGACGCCGTCCACGTCCGGGTGCGCCCCGGCCGCACCGTCTCCCTCACGCTCGCCGGCGCCGTTCTGGCCGTCATCGCGCTGGCCGCGGTGGCTCCGGCTCTTCTGGCCACCCACGATCCGCTGCTCACCGACGTGCGTGCGACGCTCCAGCCGCCGAGTCCCGCACACTGGTTCGGCACCGATCAGAGCGGCCGCGACGTCTACTCGCGCGTCGTCTTCGGCGCGGGCCGCTCGGTCGGCATCGGCCTGCTGGCCACGGGACTCGCGCTGGTGATCGGCGTGATCGCGGGCTCGCTCGCCGCGGTCGCACCGCGCCCGGTCGACACGGTCGCGATGCGCATCGTCGACGTGCTGCTGGCGTTCCCGGAATTCCTCGTGGCGCTGCTGGTGGTGGCGGTCCTGGGACCGGGGCCGGCGAACGTCGCCCTCGCGGTCACCATCGCCGCCGTACCCGTCTACATCCGTCTCGCGCGTGCGCAGACGCGCACCCTCGCCGCCGCCGAGTACGTCGAGGCCGCACGCATCAGCGGGGTGCCCACCGTGCTGGTGCACGTGCGCCATGTGCTGCCCGGCGTGCTCGGCGCGGTGAGTGTGCTCGCGACGATCGGCGTCGGCACGTCGATCCTGGCCGCCGCGGGTCTGAGCTTCCTCGGCCTCGGGCCGACCGAGCCCACGCCCGAGTGGGGGCTCATGCTGTCGGCCGGGCGCAACCTGCTGCTGCAGGCGCCGTGGGTCGCGGTCTTCCCGGGTCTGGCGATCACCGCGACGGTGGTCAGCGTGAGCGTCGTCGGCCGGACCCTGCGGGCGCGTGCCGAGGAGCGCGGGACATGAGCGGGAGAGATGCCGGGGTGCCGGGTGCGCGCCGATCGCCGGGTTCGAGAACACCGGATGCCGGGGAGCGTCGCGCGGACGGCGTGCACCTGCGCGGTCTGCGCATCGACGGCCCCGACGGCTCGATCATCGACGGACTCGACCTCGACGTGGCACCCGGGGAATGCGTCGCGATCGTGGGGGAGTCGGGTGCGGGCAAGTCGCTCAGCGCCCGGGCGCTGCTCGGCATCGTGCCGGGCGCACTGTCGTGGACGGTCGAGACACTGGAGATCGACGGGGTCGACGCGGGGTCTTTGACCGAACGGCACTGGCGGGCGTTGCGCGGAAACCGTATCGCGCTCGTGTCGCAGGACGCGTTGGTCTCGCTCGACCCACTGCGGCGCATCAGCGCCGAGGTCGCCGAGCCCGTTCGCATCCATGAGCCGTCGGTGCGCGGACGTGCCCTCGGCGACCGCGTGCGAGACACCCTCGAACGTGTCGCGCTGCCCGAACCCGACCTGCGTGCGCGCCAGTACCCGCACGAGCTGTCCGGCGGTCTGCGTCAACGCGCCCTCATCGCCTCCGCCCTGTCGGCGAAGCCCGCGGTGCTCGTCGCCGACGAACCGACGACGGCCCTGGATGCCACCGTGCAGGCGCGTGTGCTCGACCTCCTCCGGCGGATCACCGACGAGGGCGTCGCCGTGGTCTTCATCAGTCACGACCTCGGTGCCGTGGCGCGGGTGGCCGACCGCGTCGTGGTCATGCACGAGGGCCGCGTCGTGGAGACGGGCGTCACGGCCGAGGTGCTGGCATCCCCTCGCCATCCCATCGCGAGAGAGCTCGTCGCGGCGGTGTCGCACGAACCGCTGGAGCGCGAGCCTCGATCGGACGCACCCATCTTCACGGCGAACCGCGTGACGAAGCGGTTCGGCGAGCGGGTCGCGGTCGACGACGTCTCGTTCGAGGTGCGGCGCGGTCGCACCCTCGCGGTCGTGGGGGAGTCGGGGTCGGGCAAGACGACGCTGGCGCGGATCGTGGTCGGAGTCTCCGCCGCGGACAGCGGGGAGCTCGTCTTCGATGGCCGGCCGTGGGGTCGCGCGGCGGCGCGGGGAGCGGACCGGCGGCGCGTGCAGCTGGTGCAGCAGAATCCGTGGGGAGCGCTCGACCCGCGGTGGAACGTGGGCCGCACGCTCATCGAGGCGGTCGCCGCCGCGGGCGTCGCGCGCTCCGAGCGGCGATCGGCCGTGGCCACCCTGCTCGAGGAGGTGGGTCTGTCGACGGCATTCGTCGCTCGCCGCCCGGCGCAGCTATCGGGTGGTCAGCGCCAGCGCGTCGCCATCGCCCGGGCCCTGGCGGCGTCGCCCGATCTGCTCGTGCTCGACGAACCCGTCTCGGCGCTCGACGCGACGGTGCGATCGCGGATCCTCGAACGGCTGCTCGACCTGCAGCGCGAGCGGGAGCTGGCGATGGTCTTCGTCACCCACGACCTCGACGTGGTGGCGGCGGTCGCCGACGACGTGATCGTGATGAAGGACGGACGGGTCGTCGACGCGGGTCCCGTGCCGCGCGTGTTCGCCGCTCCGCGGCATCCTTTCACGCGGGAGCTGCTGGCCGCCGCCGGTCTCCGCGCGTGAGCCCGCGCGGCTCACCCGCTGAGTCGAGGGACCGGGCCGGCCGTTGAGTGTCCACGACGCGCCGCATCCGCCGGGCGCGAGCGGCGTGTCGTGGACACTCGACGATGTTCGGCCCATCGCACGACCGTCCGGGTGCCGTGGACACTCGAGGGGGAGCAGCCCCGTGTGCACGGGGCCGCCGCGCCGGACGCGGTGAGCGCGTAGACTTGGCCCATCAGCACCGATCCGGCCATCACCGGGGAGCTCGCGGAAGAAACGGGTCCAGACCCTGAGTAGAACCGCGCGGGGCAGGCCCGTCACAGCCGCAGTGAGAGCGGCGCACTCGCGAGGGTGCGCAATGCAGGGTGGTACCGCGGTCCGCATGGATCGTCCCGGCGAGCAGACCTCGACCCGCGGAGTGACATGACCTACCCACGCCCCTCATCCTTCGGCCCGGCTGCCGACCCTGCCGCGACCGGCGACGCCCCGACCCCGGATGCCGCGCATCGGGCCCCGGCATCCGTCGTCCCGAGCCCCCGCTTCCCGGCGATCGAGAACGACACGCTCGCGTACTGGAAGACCGACGACACCTTCCGCGCCTCGATCGCCAACCGCGAGGGCGCCGAGGATTGGGTGTTCTACGACGGCCCGCCGTTCGCGAACGGACTGCCGCACTACGGGCACCTGCTCACCGGCTACGCCAAGGATGTCTTCCCGCGCTTCCAGACCATGCGCGGCAAGAAGGTCGACCGCGTCTTCGGGTGGGACACCCACGGTCTTCCTGCCGAGCTCGAGGCGATGAAGCAGCTGGGGATCACCGAGAAGGGCGAGATCGAGGCGATGGGCGTGGCGACCTTCAACGCCAAGGCCCGCGAGTCGGTGCTCGAGTACACGCGCGACTGGGAAGAGTACGTCACGCGCCAGGCGCGCTGGGTCGACTTCGAACGCGGGTACAAGACGCTGGACACGACCTACATGGAGAGCGTGCTCTGGGCCTTCAAGACACTGCACGACAAGGGCCTCGCCTACGAGGGCTACCGTGTGCTGCCGTACTGCTGGCGCGACGAGACGCCCTTGTCCACGCACGAGCTGCGCATGGACGACGATGTCTACAAGATGCGTCAGGACCCCTCGGTCACCGTGACGTTCCCGCTCGTCGGCGCCAAGGCCGAGGCGCTGGGCCTCACGGGCGTCCGGGCATTGGCGTGGACGACCACCCCGTGGACCCTCCCCACCAACCTCGCCCTGGCGGTGGGCCCCGGCATCCGGTACGCGGTGATCGAGGGCGGCCCGAACGGCGCCGCCGACGTGCACCGCGCACCCGACGGCACGGCCGACGAGGCTTTCGAGGCCGTCGCGCACCGATACCTGCTCGCCGAAGACCTGCTGGCGAACTACGCGAAGGACCTCGGATACGAGACTCCGGATGCCGCCCGCGCGGCCGTCGAAACGACCATCTCGGGCGCCGAGCTCGAAGGCGTCTCCTACGACCGCCTCTTCGACTACTACGCCGACGCCGAGACGTGGGGAACGCACAACGCGTGGAAGATCCTCGCCGACGACTACGTCACCGTGTCGGATGGCACCGGCATCGTGCACCAGGCTCCGGCCTACGGCGAGGATGACAAGCGACTCGCGGATGCCGCGGGCCTTCCCACGATCATCTCGCTCGACGACGGCGGCCGGTTCCTCTCGGCCGTAACGGATGTGGCGGGAGAGCTCTGGTTCGAGGCGAACCGCCCGCTCATCCGCCTGCTCACGCAGGCCGGACGTCTGCTCCGCGAGGCGTCCTACGAGCACTCGTACCCGCACTGCTGGCGCTGCCGGAACCCCCTCATCTACAAGGCCGTCTCGAGCTGGTTCGTCCGCGTGACCGACATCAAGGACGACCTGCTGGCGAACAACCAGCAGATCACCTGGGTGCCCGAGAACGTCAAGGAGGGCCAGTTCGGCAAGTGGCTCGAGGGCGCTCGCGACTGGTCGATCAGCCGCAACCGCTATTGGGGTTCGCCCATCCCGGTGTGGAAGAGCGACGATGCGAACTACCCCCGCGTCGACGTGTACGGCTCGCTCGCCGAGATGGAGGCCGACTTCGGCCGCCTGCCGGTGAACGCCGACGGCGAGGTCGACCTGCACCGCCCCTACATCGACGACCTCACTCGCCCGAACCCCGACGACCCGACCGGCCGGTCCACGATGCGTCGCATCGAAGACGTCCTCGACGTGTGGTTCGACTCGGGATCCATGCCGTTCGCGCAGGTGCACTATCCGTTCGAGAACCACGAGTGGTTCGACGAGCACGCCCCGGCCGACTTCATCGTCGAGTACATCGGGCAGACCCGCGGGTGGTTCTACGTGATGCACGTGCTCTCGACCGCGCTGTTCGACCGCCCCGCGTACACCGGGGTGTCGTGCCACGGCATCGTGCTGGGCAACGACGGGCAGAAGATGTCGAAGTCGCTGCGCAACTACCCCGACGTGCGCGAGGTGTTCGACCGCGACGGCTCGGATGCCATGCGCTGGTTCCTCATGTCGAGCTCGGTGCTGCGCGGGGGCAACCTCGTCGTGACCGAGGAGGGCATCCGCTCCGGCGTGCGCGAGTTCCTGCTGCCGCTGTGGAACGCGTGGTACTTCTTCGCGACGTACGCGAATGCGTCGGGGCCCGACGGCTACGAGGCGCAGTGGCGCACCGACTCCACCGATGTGCTCGACCGCTACATCCTCGCCCTCACCGGCGACCTCGTGCGTGATGTCGCCGCCGACCTCGAGGGCCTCGATTCCACGACCGCCGCTGAGCGCCTCCGCGACTTCGGCGAGGTGCTGACGAACTGGTACATCCGCCGCTCGCGCGACCGCTTCTGGGTGGGGGTGACCGACGACCCGTCCAGCCGCGAGGCCTTCGACACCCTGTACACAGTGCTCGAGACGCTCACGCGCGTCGCCGCCCCGCTTCTGCCGCTCGTGACCGAACGCGTCTGGCAGGGTCTGACGGGCGGGCGCAGCGTGCACCTGACCGACTGGCCCGACGCGTCGGTGTTCCCGGCATCCGAGGACATCCGCGCCGCGATGGACGCCGTCCGCGAGGTCTCGAGCGTCGCCAACGCCCTCCGCAAGCGCGAGGGCAAGCGCGTGCGCCTGCCGCTGCCGCGGCTCACGGTGGTGACGACGGATGCCGGCGGCCTGGCGCAATTCGACGACATCCTGCGCGAAGAACTCAACGTCAAGAGCGTCGAGCAGGTCGCGCTGGAGGAGGGGACCGCCGCCGCGTACGGCATCACCCACCGCCTGTCGGTCAACGCTCGGGCGGCGGGTCCGCGCCTCGGCAAGCAGGTGCAGCAGGCGATCAAGGCCGCGCGTGAAGGCGACTGGAGCGAGGCCGACGGGCAGGTGGTCGCCGGGGGCATCCCGCTCGAGCCCGCCGAGTACGACCTCGTCGTCGAGACCGCGGGTCGCCCCGAGGGCGAGGCGCTGGCGGTGCTGGCCTCCGGAGGATTCGTGCTGCTGGACACCGTCACCACTCCCGAGCTCGAGGCCGAGGGCTTGGCGCGCGACATGATCCGCGGCATCCAGGACACCCGCAAGGCCGCCGGATTCGACGTGAGCGACCGCATCTCGCTGACCCTCACGTTCGACGACGACGGCGACGCCGCCGCCGTCGCCCAGGCGTTCGACGTCGCGGGCGTGGCATCCGAGACCCTCGCCGAAGGCGTCCTGCTCGCCAGCCGCACGCAACGACTCATCGAACGTGGCACCGTCACCGATCCCGAGTTCGAGACCGTCATCGCCGCCAAGACCTACGCGAACGTGGGCGCCGTCACGGTCGCTGTCGCGCGGATCGGAGCCCCCGCATGAGCGACCGCACCAGGGCGGACGCCGTCTACGGAGCGCTGCTGGAGCGACAGGGCGAGCAGTGGGTGCAGCCGCGCGTCGAGCGCACCCGCCGCGTGCTCGAGCTTCTCGCCGACCCGCAGCGCACGTATCGCGTGATCCACGTCACCGGGACCAACGGCAAGACCTCGACCAGTCGCATGATCGAGAGCCTGCTGCGTGCCATGGGGCTTCGGACGGGCCTGTTCACCAGCCCCCACCTCGAACGCTTCACCGAGCGCATCCTCATCGACGGAGAACCCGTGGCGGATGCCGCGATCGCCGACGCGTGGGACGAGATCCAGCCGTTCGTCGGCATGGTGG
The DNA here is from genome assembly GCF_014192415.1 of Microbacterium proteolyticum. GTDB lineage: Bacteria > Actinomycetota > Actinomycetes > Actinomycetales > Microbacteriaceae > Microbacterium > Microbacterium proteolyticum. The sequence continues at coordinate 431,517 of NZ_JACHXY010000002.1, read as the reverse complement.
ACGCCGAGCTCGCCGCGGCCGGAGACGCCCCGTTGACGTTCTTCGAGCTGCTCACCGTGCTCGCCTTCGTCGTCGCAGCCGACGCGCCCATCGACGTGCTCGTGCTCGAGGTCGGCATGGGAGGGGAGTGGGACTCCACGAACACCGCCGACGGCGACGTCGCCGTGTTCACGCCCATCGACATCGACCACGTCGACCGGCTGGGCTCGACGATCGCCGAGATCGCCACGGTCAAGGCCGGGATCATCAAGCCCGGCGCCGCGGTCGTCTCGGCCGCGCAGCCCGACGAGGCGCTCCGCGTCATCCGTGCTCGCGCCGAGAAAGAGGGTGCGACGGTGTCCGTCGAGGGCGACGGTTTCGCGCTCGAGGCGCAGACCCTCGCGGTGGGCGGGCAACAGCTCTCCATCCGCGGGGTGGCGGGCACCTACGCCGAGCTCTACCTGCCGCAGTACGGCGCGCACCAGGGCCGCAACGCCGCATTGGCGGTGGCCGCGGTCGAGTCGCTCATCGGCGGCGGCACGCAGCCGCTGGCCGCCGAGGTGGTCGCCGACGGCCTGGGTAATGCGTCCTCGCCCGGCCGCCTGCAGCTCGTCGGCACCGCGCCGACCGTGCTCGTCGACGCCGCCCACAACCCGCACGGGGCGCAGGCCCTGGTCACGGCCCTCGACGAGGCGTTCGACATCGACGAGTGGGGTGCCGTGATCGGCATCCTCGATGGAAAAGATGCCGTCGGCATCGTGTCGGCGCTCGTACCCGCCGTGGCGCGTGTCTTCGCGACCGCGCCCGACAGCGACCGCGCCACCGACCCCGACGTGATCGCCGACGTCGCCGAGGCGTCCGACCTCCCCGTGACCGTGCACCCTACCCTCGAAGACGCCGCCGACGCAGCGCGCGCGTGGGCTGTGGAGTCGGACCGCCGCGCCGTCGTCATCGCCGGCTCCGTCGTGCTGGCCGGCGAGGCTGTGCGTCTGTCCGCGCTGGAGGACTGGAAGTCGGGGTGGCAGGCATGAGCCCCCGCGAACCCCGCGCGCCGCGCCCCCGCCGTCACCGCGGCGCGCAGGAATCGCTCGGCGCCGTCGTGCTCGGCTTCGAGTCGGTCATCGTCTTCCTCGGTGGCCTGGTCGTCTACGGCCTCAAGGTGCTGCCGTTCGGGATCGAGCCGTGGTGGGGCATCGTCGGCGGCGTCGTGATGGCGATCGCCATGGTCGCCGTCTCGGGGATGCTCCGTCACCGCTGGGCCCTGTTCGCCGGATGGGGTCTGCAGGTGCTTCTGCTGCTCGGCGGGTTCCTCGTTCCCGCCCTTGCCGTGGTCGCGCTCATTTTCGGCGGCATGTGGGCGTATGCGACGATCAAGGGAGCGGCCCTCGATCGCGCGAATGCGCGGCGGGCCGCTGACCCCGACCTCTCGAACGGAGAATGACCCATGGCCACCGAAGAGACCCTCGTCCTGGTCAAGCCCGATGGCGTCGCTCGCGGCCTCACCGGCGTGATCCTCGCCCGCATCGAGGCGAAGGGCTACGCGCTCGTCGACATCCGCCTCGTGGAGCCCGACCGTGAAACCCTCGCCCAGCACTACGCCGAGCACGAGGGAAAGCCGTTCTACGAGCCGCTGCTGGAGTTCATGCTCTCCGGCCCCTCGGTGGCGATCCGCCTCGCGGGCAACCGCGTGATCGAGGGCTTCCGCTCCCTCGCCGGCACCACCGACCCCACCACCGCCGCCCCCGGCACGATCCGCGGTGATTTCGGCCGCGACTGGGGCCTGAAGGTGCAGCAGAACCTCGTCCACGGCTCCGACAGTGTCGAGTCCGCCGAGCGCGAGCTCGCGATCTGGTTCGCCTGATCCCGGATGCCACGATGGCCGCCACTCCCACGGGGGTGGCGGCCTTCGCCGTTCGCGGGGTCCTGCCGCCGCGTGTCACCGCGGCGGTGCGCTACCTCCGTGGTCTGCGCAGAGTCAGCGGCATCCGGGGCATTCGGGTTCGGGTTGTGCGCGTGGCTGAAGATGTGCGCGGGGTCAGAACTGCGCGAGCACGTTCAGGCGCACCTGCGCGAGCACCGCGACGACGACGAAGGCGGCGATCGTCATCAGCGGCACCCACACCATCAACCGGTCCGCGACCTCGCGCACCCGGGCGCCCGGAATCACGCCCTCGCGCAGCACGTGCAGCGTGACCACGAAGAACGACGGGATCACGACCGACCACGTCACCATGCACCACGGACACAGCGTCGCGAGCACGAACAGGCTCTGCGCGATGAGCCAGAAGACGAAGGTCAGCGCGAGGGCGAAGCCGAGCCAGAACAGCGCCCAGAACCACCGGGCGAACCGCGCGCCGGCCAGCAGCGCGACGCCGACGACGATCGGGGCGATCCAGGCCGCCAGACCGATGATCGGGTTCGGGAAGCCGAAGACCGCGCCCTGGGAGGACTGCAGGTTGGCCGAGCACTGCACGAGCACGCTGAAGTCGCAGGATGCCGCAGCCCCCGGGTTCTGCAGCTGGTGGAAGCGCTCCATCGTCAGCGAGAACGCCGCCCACCAGCCGACGATGCCGGCGAAGATCAGCCAGATCGCGACGACGACCGGGCGTCGGGGGGTGACGGTTTCGCTCATGTCGCAATCCTGCCACCGCGACTTCTCCGCGCGCTGAGGACGTGGCATCCACGTGTCCGCGCGCGCCCGCCCGGCAGGCGGTCGGCATTCCGCGGAGGGCGAACCGACGTGTCCGCTGGCCCTGGCGCCGGTCCGTGCGATAATGAAGGTCGATGAGACCGCGGCCGCGCCGCAGGAACATCACCCAGAAGACTTCGGGCGACGACCGCCCTTCGCAGCACGAGCCGCAGGCCTGCTGCAGACCGAATGAGTTCGCGGCCCCGCCGGGTGCGGCGCTGCATGAGATTTCGTCGGGCGACGCGCGGTGTCGCCCGCCAGGGAGAACCCCCGACATGGCCGATGTGACAGACGATCAGACCCCCACCGACGAGAGTGCGGCCGACACGTCCGCGACGAACGCGCCCGACGCTCCGGTCGTCGAGGGCGGCAGTCCGGTCGAGGCCGGCACCGATGGCTCGGCGGCCGATGAAGACGAAGCGGCGGTCCAGGATGCCGAGGACGCCGTCGCCGACGACACCGGGGCCCCCGCGGTGCTCGAGGTCGACCAGGCGCAGTCCGCGACGTCTGTCGAAAGCGACACCGCGCAGACCGATACCGCGGTGACCGACTCCGCAGCGGCCGACACGGTGGAGACCGACACGGTGGAGACTGACGCTGTCGAGGTCGCCTCCGACGAGGCAGCGCCCGCGGCAGTCGACGCCGCCGAGACGGCACCGGAAGAGTCCGCGGCGACCGAGGCGTCGGGCGACACCGAGCCCACGGCCGAGGCGGCGACGCCCACCGCAGGCGAGACGGAAGCCGCACCCGAGGCTCCCGTCGAGTCCGAGCCCGAGCCCGAGCCCGCGCCCGCGCCCGAGGCGCCGACCGCACCCGAGAAACCCGCCCGCCCGACCGCGGTCTCGCTCGGACTGCTGCCCGAGAACTTCGTGTCGGCCGTGTCGACGGCACTGCACTTCTACGCGCCCGCCCTGCCGCCGCTCGCCCTGCGCGACGACTTCGACGATCGTGACGACAGCGATGACGACGGCCCGGCCGAGCGCGTGTCCGCCAACGCCCGTCGCCGCAACCGACGCCGTGGTGGCACCGAACCCGCCCCCGTCGAGCAGAACGACCCTCCCGCCGCCCCCGTCCGCCAGCGCGCCGTCGAGGTCATCACCGAACCGCAGCGCATCAAAGGCTCCACGCGTCTCGAAGCCAAGAAGCAGCGCCGACGCGACGGTCGCGAGGCCGGGCGTCGTCGCCCCGTCGTGACCGAGGCCGAGTTCCTCGCCCGCCGCGAGGCGGTCGACCGCGTCATGGTCGTACGCTCCAAGGCCGGTCGCATCCAGATCGCCGTGCTCGAGGACAACGTGCTCGTGGAGCATTACGTCGCCCGCAACCAGGACGCCTCCCTCATCGGCAACGTCTACCTCGGCCGCGTGCAGAACGTGCTGCCCAGCATGGAAGCCGCGTTCGTCGACATCGGTCGCGGACGCAACGCCGTGCTGTACTCCGGCGAGGTCGACTGGGAGGGCGTCGAGACCAACAATCAGCCCCGCCGCATCGAGCTCGCCCTCAAGTCGGGCGACCGTGTGCTCGTGCAGGTGACCAAAGATCCCGTGGGCCACAAGGGCGCGCGCCTGACCAGCCAGATCTCGCTTCCGGGTCGCTACCTCGTGTACGTGCCGAACGGCACGATGAACGGCATCTCGCGCAAGCTCCCCGACACCGAGCGGGCCCGCCTGAAGAAGATCCTCAAGGAGGTGCTCCCCGAGTCGTCCGGCGTGATCGTGCGCACGGCCGCAGAGGGCGCCACCGAGGAGCAGCTGACCCTCGACGTGCAGCGCCTCACCTCGCAGTGGGAGCACGTCTCGAGCCAGCTCAAGACCATTCAGGCCCCCGCCCTGCTGCACTCCGAGCCCGACCTGCTGGTCAAGATCGTGCGCGACGTCTTCAACGAGGACTTCACGCGCATGCTCATCCAGGGCGAGGAAGCGCTGCAGACGATCTCGAGCTACCTCCAGGGCGTCGCCCCCGACCTGCTCGAGCGCGTCGAGAAGTACGAGGGCGAGCAGGACCCGTTCGACGCGTTCCGTGTCACCGAGCAGATCGAGAAGGCCCTCGACCGCAAGGTGTGGCTGCCCTCCGGCGGTTCGCTCGTCATCGACCGCACCGAGGCCATGACCGTCGTCGACGTCAACACCGGCAAGTTCGTCGGCTCGGGCGGCAACCTCGAAGAGACCGTCACGAAGAACAACCTCGAGGCGGCCGAAGAGATCGTGCGCCAGCTGCGTCTGCGTGACATCGGCGGCATCATCGTCGTCGACTTCATCGACATGGTGCTCGAGTCCAACCGCGACCTCGTGCTGCGCCGACTCATCGAATGCCTCAGCCGGGACCGCACGAAGCACCAGGTCGCCGAGGTCACCTCGCTCGGGCTCGTGCAGATGACGCGCAAGAAGCTGGGCCTCGGCCTGCTCGAGACCTTCAGCGAGGCGTGCGAGGTGTGCGCCGGTCGCGGCGTCGTCGTGCACCACGACCCGGTGGTCAAGCACCGTCCGTCGGGAACCGCGAACGGCAACGGCAACGGCAACGCGAACGGCGGGTCCTCGAACCGTCGTGGGCGCGGCGGCAACGCCGGTTCGTCGAACAACGCGTCCTCCTCCGCAGGCAACACCGGTCACAGCGCCGGCAACGGTGCGGCAGCAGCCGCGAACGGCGGCACGCACGTCATCACCGAGGGCGTGAAGTCCGCGCTCGCTCAGATCGCGGCATCCACCGTCAAGCCGACGGTCGATGATCCCGCCATCGTCGAGGCGGCGGTCGTGGCATCCGTCGAAGCCGTCCTCGAGGCGAAGGTCGAAACCGAGGCACCGGCGCCGGCGCGTGAGAAGCGCCCGCGCAAGAAGCGCGAGCCCAAGGCGCCGCGCACCGAGAAGGACGCCCTGCTGGAGTCGGTGCTCGAGGCTCTGCCGGAGCCGAAGGCCCCGGGGCAGGGCCGCTCACGCCGCCGCGTGACCACGGCGGCGCTCACCGGCACCCCGGTCAACGCGCAGCCCCCCACGGAGTCCTGAGCCCGACGTCGTACGTGAGGGGTTGCTCCTCGTCGCCGAGCGAGCTCGCGCGACCGGGAGCGACCTCTCCGCCGGTCCGGGTTCGCGCGCCGTCTCGGAGCGATCCCTGGGTGCGTCTGCGCCGGGCCGGGCGTCCGAATGCGTTCCCGTCGGGACCGCACCGGATGCGTCCCCGCGGGCACCGCGCCCGATGTCGGGGAGGGGCGTGTCAGGAGCGTCGGTCGCGGGCGGTGACGCGCAGGCCCGAGGACCGCAGGCGTCGCACGAGCTCCTTGCCGCCGACGTGCTCGGCGCCGGCGGCGACCAGGTCGGCGTGGCGCTCGTCGGGCACGTCGTAGTGGTCGAGGTCGAAGGCGCGGCGGGGGATGCCGGCGGCGGCGGCGAAGGCGTGCAACTCGTCGAGGTCGCTGTCGCTCACGAGGTGCGCCCACAGGCGTCCGTGCGCGGGCCACTGCGGGTCGTCGATGAGGATCGCCATTCCGTGATCCTATGGTCGACACGCGGGTCGTATGCTTTTGCCGGATGCCGCCCGGTGAGCTAAACTTGACCCTTGGTGCGTCGCGTCCGCCCTACGGGAGCGTGACCCCGCTGACTTTCGTCGGCCGGATCGCACCGAGACTTGGGTCATCAGACCCTCCCAACGTCATCAGACAACCGGAGCCCCGCGCTCCCGAACGAAACAGGTGTGAAGTGGTTTACGCAGTTGTGCGCGCCGGCGGCCGCCAGGAGAAGGTCCAGGTCGGCACGGTCGTCGTGCTCGACCGCCAGAAGGCGAAGATCGGCGAGAGCATCCAGCTGCCCGCCGTCCTGTTCGTCGACGGCGACGCGGTCACGACCGACGCCGACAAGCTCGCGAAGGTCTCGGTCACGGCCGAGGTGCTCGGCGAGGAGCGCGGTCCGAAGATCGTGATCCAGAAGTTCAAGAACAAGACCGGCTACAAGAAGCGCCAGGGCCACCGCCAGGACCTCACGCGCGTCAAGATCACCGGCATCAAGTAAGAGCCAGGAGACGCAGAGATGGCACACAAAAAGGGCGCAAGCTCCACCCGTAACGGTCGTGACTCCAACGCACAGCGCCTCGGCGTGAAGCGCTTCGGTGGTCAGGTCGTCCTCGCCGGCGAGATCATCGTCCGCCAGCGTGGCACGCACTTCCACCCCGGCGCCAACGTCGGCCGTGGTGGCGACGACACGCTGTTCGCTCTGGCTCCCGGTGCGGTGCAGTTCGGCGCCAAGGGCGGCCGCAAGGTCGTCAACATCGTCACCGCCGCAGCGGAGTAATTCCCGCGCTTCGGCGCTCGAGGGGGTGGGCGAAGCCCACCCCCTCCTTTCATTTCCCGAACCGGCTGCCGCGCGTCTGGTTTGCTCGATCACCCGGAAGGACCCGCCATGGTCACCTTCGTCGACCGCGTCACCCTGCACCTGCGTGCGGGCAAGGGCGGCAATGGCTGCGTCTCCGTGCGCCGCGAGAAGTTCAAGCCGCTGGCCGGTCCCGACGGCGGAAACGGTGGCGGTGGCGGCGACGTCGTGCTCATCGCCGATCCGCAGGTCACGACCCTGCTGTCGTACCACCACTCGCCGCACCGTTCGGCGGGCAACGGCGGTTTCGGCATGGGCGACCACCGCTCGGGCGCGGAGGGCGAGGATCAAGAGCTCCCGGTCCCGCTCGGCACCGTCGTGAAAGACCCCGACGGCACGGTGCTCGTCGACATGCTCACCCCCGGCATGCGCTTCGTGGTCGCGCCGGGTGGCCTGGGCGGCCTCGGCAACGCCTCGCTGTCCTCACCCAAGCGCAAGGCTCCGGGTTTCGCCCTGCTGGGCACCCCCGGCTGGGAGGGCGACGTCGTCCTCGAGTTGAAGACCGTCGCCGATATCGCGCTCGTCGGCTTCCCCTCGGCAGGCAAGTCGAGCCTCATCGCCGCCGTGTCCGCTGCGCGTCCCAAGATCGCCGACTACCCCTTCACCACCCTTCACCCCAACCTCGGTGTCGTGCAGTCGGGCGATGTGCGTTTCACCATCGCCGATGTGCCCGGACTCATCGAGGGCGCGAGCGAGGGCAAGGGCCTGGGCCTGGAGTTCCTGCGTCACGTCGAACGGTGCACCGCGCTGGTGCACGTGCTCGACTGCGCCACGCTCGACCCGGGCCGCGACCCGCTGAGCGACCTCGACATCATCCTCGCCGAGCTCGGCGCCTACCCCGTGCCCGAGGGGCAGACACCGCTGCTGGAGCGTCCGCAGATCGTCGCCCTGAACAAGATCGACGTGCCCGAGGCCCGCGACCTCGCCGACTTCGTTCGTCCCGACCTGGAGGCCCGCGGCTTCCGCGTGTTCGAGATCTCGACGGTCAGCCGCGCCGGACTGCGCGAACTCACCTTCGCGCTGGCCGACGTCGTGGAGCAGCACCGTCTCGCCACCATCGACGACGCGCCCGTCGAGCGCATCGTCATCCGCCCGCAGGGTTCGCGCAAGGACTTCGAGGTCAAGGTCGAGGGCGGCACCTACGGTCCCGTCTACCGCATCCTCGGCGACAAGCCGGTGAAGTGGGTGCAGCAGACCGACTTCCAGAACGAAGAGGCCGTGGGCTATCTCGCCGACCGCCTCGCGCGCCTGGGCGTCGAAGAGGGTCTGTTCCGCGCCGGTGCGGTCGCGGGTGCGACCGTCGTCATCGGTCCCGGCGACGGCATCGTGTTCGACTGGGAGCCCACGCTCACCTCCGCCGCCGAGTTGATGACCGCCCCGCGCGGTACCGACCCGCGCCTCGTGCAGAACCCCCGACGCACGTCCTCCGAGCGCCGCGAGCGGTATCACGAGCGCATGGATGCCAAGGCCGAAGCCCGCGCCGAGCTCGAGACCGAGCGCCGGGCGGCGCGCGCCGCCGGCATCACCCCCGACGGCGACTCGACGGTGGTCGGCGACGAGGACGACGCCCGGTGACGGCCGAGACCCGCGCCGACATCCCCGGAGCCGCCCGGGTCGTGGTGAAGGTGGGCTCGTCGTCCATCAGCGGCGACGGCGCACACCGCATCGACACCATCGTCGAGGCCCTGGCCGGCGCCCATCGTGCGGGCACTGAGGTGGTGCTGGTGTCCTCCGGCGCGATCGCGACCGCGCTGCCGCTGCTCGATCTGGGCGGGCGTCCGAACGACCTGGCGACCCAGCAGGCCGCAGCGGCGGTCGGGCAGAACGTGCTCATGTGGCGTTACCAGACCTCCCTCGATCGCTTCGGGCTGCTCGCAGGTCAAGTACTGCTGACCGCCGGTGATCTCGAGAACGCCACGCACCGCTCCAACGCCCGACGGGCCATGGAGCGACTGCTCGGACTCGGCATCCTCCCGATCGTCAACGAGAACGACACGGTGGCCACCCACGAGATCCGCTTCGGCGACAACGACCGGCTGGCAGCCCTGGTCGCTCAGCTCATCGGCGCCGACGCGCTCGTGCTGCTGAGTGACATCGAGACGCTCTTCACCCGGCCGCCCAGCGAACCGGGCGCGCGCCCCATCACCGACGTGGAGTGGGGACACGATCTGTCGGAGTTCGAGTTCGGCGCGGGCGTCGTCAACGGCGTGGGCACCGGGGGAGCGGCCACCAAGGCCTCTGCCGCGAAGGTCGCCTCGACAGCCGGGGTCGGCGTGCTCGTCACGAGCGCGGATCTGGTGGCATCCGCCCTCGCCGGTGAGTCCGTCGGCACGTGGTTCGCCCCCAATCCCGATCCCGTCACCCTGGCGACGGGGCCCGTGGGTGCCGTGAGCGCGCCGGTACACTGAGCGCATGACCGTCATCGCCGCCTCCGTCGACGAGCGCCTGCGTCTCGCGAAAGACGCGGCGCGCGAGATCGCGCTCCTCGACTCTGCTCGGAAGAGCGCCCTGCTGAACGCCGTGGCCGACGCCCTCGTGACCGCGTCCGACGAGATCGTCGCCGCCAACGCCGACGACCTCGCCCGGGGGCGGGCGGATTCCATCGGCGACGCGCTCCTGGACCGTCTCCGCCTCGACACCGCGCGGGTGGCCGCCCTGGCCGCCGCCGTCCGCGACGTCGCCGATCTGCCCGACCCGGTCGGACGCGTGCTCGATGAGCGCACACTCCCCAACGGCATCCAGCTGCAGAAGGTCGCGGTGCCGTTCGGTGTCGTCGGGTCCATCTACGAGGCACGCCCCAACGTCACGGTCGACATCGCCTCGCTCGCCCTGCGCTCCGGCAACGCCGTCGTGCTGCGCGGCGGGTCTGCGGCCGAGAGCACGAACGCCGTCCTCGTGTCGGTCATGCGCGACGCGCTGCAGTCCCAGGGCGTGTCGCCCGAGGCCGTGCAGAGCGTCGACGATTTCGGTCGAGCGGGTGCTCGCGCCCTCATGAACGCCCGCGGCCTGGTCGACGTGCTCGTGCCGCGGGGGAGCGCCGGTCTCATCGAGACCGTCGTCACCGAGTCCACCGTGCCGGTGATCGAGACCGGGGCCGGAGTGGTGCACGTCTACCTCGACGCCACCGCCCGCGACGACTGGGCGCGCGACATCGTCCTCAATGCCAAGACCCAGCGCCCCAGCGTCTGCAACGCCGTCGAGACCGTGCTCGTGCACCGCGGCGCGGCCGACCGACTGCTGCCGGAACTGCTGGCCTCCCTGTCCGACGCCGGAGTCACCGTGCACGGAGACGACGAGACCCGTGCGCACGACGGGCGCGTGGTCGCGGCGACCGAAGACGACTGGGCACGCGAGTACGGCACGCTCGATCTGGCCGTGCGTGTCGTCGACGACCTCGACGACGCCCTCGCCCACATCCGTCGCTACTCGACCCACCACACCGAGTCGATCATCACCGACGATCGGGCCGCCGCCGACCGCTTCCTCGCCGAGGTCGACTCGGCCGTCGTGTTGGTGAACGCCTCCACGCGCTTCACCGACGGGGGCGAGTTCGGCTTCGGCGCCGAAGTCGGCATCTCGACCCAGAAACTGCACGCCCGCGGACCCATGGGACTCGCCGAGCTGACGAGCACCAAGTGGCTCGGGCGCGGCGGCGGCCAGGTCCGCGCCTGACCGCCTAAAATGGCTTTGCGCGCCGCGCAGACCACTCGAACGGAGTACTGATGACTTTCGCCACGCTTCTCGCCCACGCCGCCGAAGAAGGCGGACACCACGGCGGCAACGTGCAGGCCGAGACCTTCTGGGTCGGTGCCGTGGCATTCGTGGTCTTCGTGCTGCTGAGCCTGGTCACGCTGTCGTACCGCAACGTGTCGAACCGTCACGCGCACAAGGCCGAGGCCTACGCGCAGAAGCACGGCGCGCCTGTCCCCGAGGCGCACGGCCACTGAGGCCCACCGTATGTCGGTGACGCGCGCCCCTCGCATCGGGGTCATGGGTGGGACGTTCGATCCCATCCATCACGGTCACCTCGTTGCGGCGTCCGAGGTCGCGCAGTCGTTCGATCTCGATGAGGTCGTCTTCGTGCCCACGGGCCGCCCGTGGCAGAAGGACGACGTCACCGAGAGCGAGCACCGCTATCTCATGACGGTGATCGCGACGGCATCGAATCCGCAGTTCACCGTCAGCCGCGTCGACGTCGATCGGGCCGGCCCCACCTACACGATCGACACGCTGCGCGATCTGCGCGAGCAGCGTCCGGGCGCCGAGCTGTTCTTCATCACCGGCGCCGACGCGGTCCAGCAGATCCTCAGCTGGCGCAACCACCAGCAGTTGTGGGACCTGGCGCACTTCGTCGCCGTCTCGCGTCCCGGTCACGTCCTGAGCACCGAGGGGCTCCCCTCCGAGAACGTGAGCCAATTGGAGATCCCCGCCCTGTCGATCTCGTCCACAGACTGCCGCGCCCGCGTGCGCCGAGGACACCCCGTGTGGTACCTCGTGCCCGACGGCGTCGTGCAGTACATCGCGAAGCACCATCTCTATCGGAGCAAGGCATGAGCACTCCCGACACCCCCGAGACGCCCGCCCTGACCCGCCGTCAGTTGCGAGAGCTGCGTCAGACCGGCGCGACGCCGATCATCACGCCGAACGACTACACCGTCGCCCCGGAGGCCGTGGTCCCGGATGCCGCGGACCCGGATGCCGCGGACCCGGCAGCCGAGCCCGAATCCCCGACCGCCGAGCGTCCGGGTTCGGATGCAGCGTTCCCGGCCACCGAGCCCGCATCCCCGGATGCCGTGACCCCGGCCGCCGAGCCCGAGGCGCCCGCGGTCATCGAGGCCGTCCCGGCCCCCGACGAACGGACGGCATCGATCGACGCGGCGCGCCCGGTCGATCCGACGCCGGCGGCGGCCTTCGACTCCTACGCCGAGGCCGGCGCCGACCACGGTGTCTCCGGACTCACCCGCCGGCAGGCGCGCGCGCAGGAGAAGATCCGTACGGCATCCGTGCCCGTGATCAGCCCCGACCTCGAGACGTCGGCGCCGCTCGTCGCCTCCGCGCCGACGCACGATGAGGCACCGCAGCCGGCCATCTTCCGCCCGGCGGCGGCTGAGGCCCCCGCCCCCGCCCCCGCGGCGGCTCCCGCGCCGTCGGTGGTCAACCCCGCCCTCGGCTCCGAGCTGCTCGACGGAGCGACGCCCGATGCGTCGCTCCCGTCGTCGTTCGACCAGCTCCTCTCTCGCACCACCGGCGCCACCGGTACCGTCTCGACCCCGAATTCGCTAATCCTCTCGCAGACGCCGACGGGCGCACCGCTCGTCGGCCCGGTGACCGCGACCGGCGAGATCATGATCACGGGCACGTTCGACCTGCCCGAGGGCCTCGGCTCGGTCGGGCACGCTCCCGGCACCACCGACGGCCGCGACGCCGACGCCGTCCTCCTCGACGGCGAGCTTCCGGCCGCCTCGTCACCCACCCCGATCGCGGCCAGCGCCGCGATCAGCACCGTCAAACAACCCGGGGAGATCATCCGTCCCCCGGCGCCCGAGAAGGGGAGCAAGCTCCTCGTGGGTCTCATCATCACGACGGGTGCTCTCTTCCTGGCGGTGGTCGGAACCCTCGGCCTCGCCTTCACGACAGGAGTCTTCCGATGACCGCCACCACCACTGGCAAAGAGATGGCGCAGATCGCCGCTCTCGCCGCCGACGCCAAGGGCGGCGACGACCTCGTCGCCCTCGACGTGTCCGAGCCCCTTCCCCTCGTCGACGTCTTCCTCCTCGTCACCGGTCGTAACGAGCGCAACGTCGCCGCGATCGCCGACGAGATCGAGGAGAAGCTGCTCGAGGCCGGCCACAAGCGCCTCCGCCGCGAGGGCCGTCAGGAGTCCCGTTGGGTGCTGCTCGACTTCGGCGACCTCGTCGTGCACGTCTTCCACGAAGAGGAGCGCGTGTACTACGGCCTGGAGCGCCTGTGGAAGGACTGCCCCGTGGTCCCGCTCGAGATCCCCACGCCGGCGCACGCCGCGGAGTAACCCTCGCCCGACGACGCCCTCTGCCCCACGGCAGGGGGCGTTCTTCGTACCCGGGGCTCGCTGCCGTGGCGTCGCTCAGCCGTACCGCTCGCGATACCTGCGCTCGGCGGCGGAATGCAACGGCACGGGCAGCGTGTCGATCAGACTCGCCGGTGTCAGGTACTGGATGCCGAGGGAACCGGGCGGCACGAGGCGCGCGGCGTCGTCGATGAGCACGTCGACCAGGCGACGCGCGAGGTCGTCATCGAGGCCGCGGTGGGTCAGGAGCAGGTTGGCGACGCCGATCGTCGGAACAGGCGATTCGGCGCCGTAGACGCCCGCGGGGATCGTCGTGGCGGCGTATGCGTCGGGGTACCTTCGCAACAGTTCGGGCAGGACGGGCGTCGTGTCGAGCACGCGGATCGGTGTTCGATCGGCAAGGGCGGCGATCTGGGGTGTCGGAACGCCGCCCGACCAGAAGAGCGCGTCGATGCGGCCCTGCTCGAGATCGCCGACCGCGTCGCGGAACGGCCGTTCGATCATGCGGGGAGGCGTCGAGGTCGACGTCAGGCCCCCGGCATCCAGAAGCCGGCGAGCGGTCGCCGCCGCTCCCGATCCCGCCGCGCCCAGTGAGATGACGCGACCGGAGAGGTCGGTGAGCGAGGTCAAGCCGTCGTCCGCGCGCACGAGGCATTGGAGGTAGTTCTGGTACACCCTGCCGATGGCGACGAAGCCGTCGCCCGTGGTGGCTGCGGCCGCGGAATCCGAGAGCGAGAGCGCCAGGTCGACGCCCCCTGCATCGAGCAGTGCGAGGTTCTCGACGCTGCCCTCCGTTACGAGCGCGGTGATCTCGACGCCGCCGGTGTCGCGCGCGGCCGAACTCAGAAGCTCGCCGAACTGCAGGTAGCTGCCGCCGGGCTCGCCGCAGCCCAGGGTCAGGGTGCGGGACGGGGTGCGCGAGCAACCGGCGACGCCGACCGCGCCGACCGCGATGCCCGCCCACAGGAACCCGCGTCGCGTGAGCCCCGTCACGATCGCTCCCACGCCAATCGAGCCGCGAGCCCCCCGTGCGCGGAGCGTTCGAGGTCGAGCCGCCCGCCGGCGGCGCGCATCAGCTGGGCGACGATCGCGAGTCCGAGACCCGTTCCGGTCTGCGTCGCGTCACGGCCGGCACGCCAGAACCGCGTGCCCATGCGGGCGAGGTCGTCGTCGGCGAGTCGCGTCCCGGAATCCTCGACCACGAGCCGGATGCCGTCGGCATCCTGTGCGAGACCCACGTGCACCTCGGCCGCGGGGCCGGCGTACTTGGCTGCGTTGTCCAACAGCACGTCGAGCATCTCGTCGAGGTCGGCGCGCCCGCACGGGACGGTCACCGCCGGGCCCGGCGCGGTCGTGAGCAGAAGCCCTGCGACCTCCAGTCGGTCGCGGTGACGGTCCGTGATCTCATCGGCCGTGACCGTACACTCCCGCACGGCGCCCTCATCGCGAGCCGGGTCGCGCCCCTGCGACTGCGCCGAGGCGCGGTGCTCCGCATTGGCGAGGGTGAGCATGCGCTCCACGGTGTGCTCGAGGCGGTCGAGATCCGCGTCGACGGCTGACAGCTCGGCCTCCGCCTCATCGCCGCGGGGGAGGCCGTCGACCCGGAGCCGGATGGCGGCGAGCGGTGTGCGCAACTGATGCGAGGCGTCGGCGACGAATCCGCGCTGCTGCTCCAGGCTGCTCTCCACCTCGGCGGTCATCTCCCCGAACGCGCGGCTCAGTCGTCGCAGTTCGGGCGGGCCGGAGGGGCGCAGGGGCGTGGGGTCGCGGTGGGCGGTGACGTCGGCGACGGCGGCGTCGAGGGCGCGCACCGGACGCAGGATCCACCGTGTCCACAGCAACGACGCGCCCATCAGAGCACTGAGCAGCAGCACGCCGACCACGACGATCACGGCCCAGGCGCGCGACACGTCCGTCTGCGCGTCGCGGAGGTCGACGGCCAGCACGACGACGCCGGTCGACAGGTCGCCGGCGGCGATCACCGGCACGGCTACGACGGCCGTGTCCGCGCCCCAGGGTGTGACACGGGGGAGCACGAGCTGGGGGAGAGCTCGGGATGCCGCGGTCACGAGCGCGTCGACACGCTCGTCGCGCGACACGTCGCCGGCGGAGGCGACGGCATCCCCGCTCTCATCGAGCACGAGCACCGATTCGGCGTAGACCGCGTGGAAGCGCTGCAAGTAGGTCTGGAGACCCTCGGCGTCGCCCTGCACGAGCGCGGTACGGGCACGCTGCACCACCTGGTCGAGGGCGGCGGTTCGCTGCAGGGCGAGCTGCTGCGTGCGGGAGTCGGCGATCGACTGGGCGACGGGGATGAGCACGGCAACCACCGCGATCAGCCCGAAGACGAGCAGCGGCAGCAGGACGCGCACCTTCATCCGGCATCCTCGAGGCGGTAGCCGACGCCGCGAATCGTGGTGATGGTCAGTTCGGGGAGCTTCTGGCGCACCTGACCCAGGTGCACGTCGAACGAGCGCGACGACGTCGCGTACGCGTCGCCCCATACGTCGTCGAGCACCTGCGGACGGCTGACGATCTGGCCCGTACGCCGGGCGAGCGAGACCAGGATGCCGAACTCGTTGGGAGTGAGCGCCACCTCGCGCCCGTCGGCGGTCACGCGTCGGGCGTCGACGTCGATGTCGACCGAACCGACCTGCACGCGCGTGGGCTCCTCCGGAGGGCTGTAGCGGCGGGTGACCGCGAGCAGGCGAGCGAGTAGCTCGTGCAGGCGCACCGGCTTGACCAGGTAGTCGTCGGCACCGAGCGACAGCGCCCGCACCGTCGAGCGCTCGTCGCCGCGCGCGGTGACGACGATGACCGGAATGTCACTCACCGCGCGCAGCTGGCGGAGGGCGTCGAGGCCGTCCATGTCTTCCAGGCCCAGGTCGAGCAGCACGACCTGCGCGTCACGGTGGCGCAGCAGCACGTCGCTCCCTCGGCTGACGCGCGTGCTCGCGTGGCCGGCGCGCTGCAATGCCGAGGCGAGCGCTGCGGCGACGGAGCCGTCGTCCTCGGCCACGAGTACGTGCATGTCTTCATCGTAGGCATGCCCCTGCGCAGGGAACCGCGGCGGGCCGGGCGCGAATGTAAGGCGGATGTAAGGATCCGCACGGAGGGCCGCCGATCGTCGACAGGATGTCGGCATACGCCTCGTCGTCGTCGCCGGGACATCCCTGTGGCGAACGAGACGAGAATCGTCCATCGATCGATCGGATCTCGCATGTCAACGACGACAACACCGGCCACCACGACCACGATCCCCACGAGCCTTCGACGCTCCATCTCGAACACCCTAAAAGGCTCGGCGGGCAACCTCGTCGAATGGTACGACGTCTACGTCTATTCGGTGTTCGCGGTCTACTTCGAGTCGCAGTTCTTCAGTTCCGATGACAAGAATTCGACCATCTACGTGTGGGCGATCTTCGCCGTCACCTTCCTCATGCGCCCCATCGGCTCATGGTTCTTCGGCCGCTTCGCCGACCGACACGGTCGACGGCTGTCCCTGACGGTGTCGGTCTCGCTGATGGCGTTCTGCTCTCTGATCATCGCCTTCGCCCCCACCGCCGAGATGATCGGCGTCGGCGCCGTCGTCATCCTGGTGTTCGCCCGTCTCGTGCAGGGCTTCGCGACCGGTGGCGAATACGGTACGAGCGCGACCTACATGTCGGAGGCCGCCATGCCCGGCCGACGCGGCTTCCTCTCTTCGTTCCACTACGTCACCCTCGTCGGCGGTCACGTGCTGGCTCAGACGACCCTGCTCGTCATGGTGCTCACTCTCGACGAGGAAGCGATCACGTCGTGGGGCTGGCGCGTCGCGTTCGCCATCGGCGGTGTCGCGGCGGTCGCGGTCTTCTGGATGCGGCGCACGATGGACGAATCGCTGGAGAAGAGCGTCATCGACGACACCAAGTCGGGCCGGTCGAAGGACTCGGGCTCGATGCGCGACCTCCTCGTGAACAACTGGCGTCCGCTCTTGCTCTGCTTCGCCGTCACCGCGGGCGGAACGGTCGCGTTCTACACCTACTCGGTCACCGGTCCCAACATCGTCAAGACCGCCTTCTCGGGTGGTGACGTGATCACCGGCACCGTGATCAACCTCATCGCCCTGACCGCTCTGATGCTCATGCAGCCCCTCGGCGGCTGGCTGAGCGACAAGGTCGGCCGCAAGTCGCTCCTGGTCTTCTTCGGCGTCGGCGGCGTGCTGTACACGTGGTTCCTCATCACGATGCTCCCGCAGCAGACGAACGAGTTCGCGGCCTTCGCGATCCTGTTCGGCGGTTTCGTCATCCTCACCGGCTACACCTCGATCAACGCGCTCGTGAAGGCGCAGCTCTTCCCCACGCACGTGCGTGCTTTGGGTGTCGGTCTCGGATACGCCCTCGCCAACTCCCTGTTCGGTGGCACCGCGCCCCTGTTGTACGCCGGAGCCCAGAGCACCGAGCAGGTGCCGCTGTTCATCGTCTACGTGACGATCATCATCGCCGCATCCCTCGCTGTCTACATCTTCGCCCTGCGCAACAAGGCGCCGAACTGGCTCGACGACGAGCTCGTCATGCGCGAGGCGCAGACCTCGCGGACGCGCGTGCCGGTCTCGTCGCGCTGATCCCCTTCCCTCGGACGCCCCCACCGCAGGGTGGGGGCGTCCGTCGTGGGGCGGATGACGCCTCGCCGGGCGGAGGGAACGAGCTCAGCCTCCCGCGTGGGCGTGGCCCCGGACCCGTCGAAGCGACCGCACCCGGCGACGATCACCCCCATCGATGTCGACACGGCGAAACGACGAAAGCCCCCGCCGAAGCGGAGGCTTTCTCTGTGTGTGGACCTGAGGGGACTCGAACCCCTGACCCCCTGCATGCCATGCAGGTGCGCTACCAGCTGCGCCACAGGCCCGTATTTTGTTGTCTGCCCCGTTTGAGGCAACTCCATGAGCTTACAACACAGTTCGCGACGGCAGGAAATCGGCGCGACCGGGCGTGTCGTCTCGGCTCGTGACCGCCGCGATCACGGCACGGCGAAGCGCCTGCCCTCGCTCGCTCAACGCCCGTTGGCGGGTGACGTACTCGGCCTTGCCCTCGGCCGTCTCGACCGCCACCGCCGGGTAGCCCCAGCCGCTCAGATCGTAGGGCGAGGCCTCCATGTCGAGGGTGCGGATATCGCGCGCGAGTTCGAACGCGTCGAGCAGCAGCGGCCCCGGCACGAGCGGGCCGAGCTTCACGGCCCACTTGTAGAGGTCCATGCCGGCATGAAGGCATCCGGGCTGCTCACGCTCGACCTGGTCGTCGCGTGTCAGCGGCGTGCGGTTGCGCGGCACGGCGTCGGGTGTGAAGAACCGGAACGCGTCGAAGTGCGTGCACTTCAGGTCGTGCGCGTCGACGACGGCGTCGGTATCGTCACGACCGAGGCGCAGAGGAACCGCGTGCCGTACGTCGTCGGCACGGTACGCCATGGCCCATTCGTGCAGCCCGAAGCAGCCGAACTGCGCCGGTCGATCCGCCGTCGCGCGCAGCAGGGTCACGGTTCCGCGGTACAGGGATCCGCGCTCGTCGCGGAAGCGCTCGACATCCACGCGAACGCCCCCACCCTCGGTGCGGTACCAGCGCCATCCGGCGCGTTCTTCGGCGTCGTCGAGGACGATGTCGGGGCCGGGATGCCAGCGGCGCAGGATCGCGGGTTTGTACGAGTAGTAGGTGAAGAGGAAGTCTTCGACCGGATGCTTCTCGGCTCGGCTCGCGCGCGCACGGTGCGCGGCGGTGAGGGCGTCGGCGCGTTCGGCGTGAGCGTCCGCGAGGGCGGTCCACTCGATGCGCGTCAGCGCCGGTGTCTGGAGGAGCGTGGTCACTCGACGGCGTCGATGAGATCGGGGGAATCGTTGCGCACATTGCCCACGGCTGCCGACACGACGTGGTCGTCGAGAGTCTCGGCCACGTCGGGGGCGGCGTCGATCGCGGCATCCAGCACGTCGCCGACGTTCTCGGTGGTCGGATCCAACCAGGCGTCGGCGAAGTCGGGGTCCATGAACAGCGGCATGCGATCGTGGATCGAGCCCAGGCGTCCGATCGCGTCACGCGTGAGGATCGTGCAGCTCAGCACCCACCGGGCGGGGTCGTCGTCGGCTCGAGCGGGGTCTTTCCACCACTCGTAGAGACCGGCGAAGAACAGCGGCGAGCCGTCGGCGGGGTGGATGTAGTGCGGGGTCTTGCCCGCTTCGGTGGTCTTCCACTCGTAGTACCCGGATGCCGGGATCACGGCGCGACGCTTGATGAGGGCGTTGCGGAACATGGGCTTGTCTTCGACCTCTTCGCTGCGCGCGTTGAACGCCCGCGCGCCGATCTTGACGTCCTTCGCCCACCCCGGGATCAAACCCCATCGTGCGACCTCGAGACGACGCACGGGCGGTTCGCTCTTGATCGAGTCGAGCACGATGCCCACCTGCGAGGTCGGCGCGATGTTGTACGACGGCTGGGGCAGCTCATCGGCCTCGACGTCGACGCGGAGCACTCCGACGAGCTCGGATGCCACATTGGCCACGACGAATCGACCGCACATGCCTCCACCGTACGCGCCCCCTCCGACATCGGCTCGGCGTCCGGGTCGAGGAGCGCCCGGCATCCATCCGACAGACGGGGCGGATCAGCCGTCGCGCGAGATGACCCCGACGTCTTCCAACCGGGCGAGCAGAGCGGCGCCGTCCGATCCGGTCACCCACGGCACCTCGGCCGCGGAGTGATCGTCGACGACCGTTCGACCACCGGCGAGCACGGCCTCGGCCGGCAGCAGGCGGCGGATCGCGACGGCGGCGACGCTCTCGGGGTGCTCGATCGCGAAACCGGTGTAGATCGCATCGTCGTGTTGACCGTCGTCGCCGACGAGCAGCCATTTCACCTGCGGGAACTCGCTCGCGACGCGACGGAGGTTGAGCTCTTTATGATCGCGGCCGCTGCGGAACCACCGGTCGTGCGTCGGTCCCCAGTCGGTCAGCAAGAACGACCCGGCGGGGAACAGGTGCCGGCGCATGAACCGGGTCAGCGTCGGGGCGACGTTCCAGGCGCCGGTGGAGAGGTAGATGACGGGGGTACCGGGGTGCTCGCGCGTCAGCCGCTCGAGCATCACCGCCATACCCGGCACGGGTTGGCGCGCGTGCTCGTCGACGACGAAGGAGTTCCACGCGGCCAGCAGGGGACGGGGGAGGAGCGTCACCATCACGGTGTCGTCGATGTCGCTCACGACGCCGAAGCGCACGTCGGAGCCCACGATGAACACGCGGGTCTCGGCCGGCTCGCTGCCCTCGACCGACATCGTGATCGACTGCCACCCCGGCGCCATCGTCGCGGGGAGCTTCGCGTCGATCACGCCGCCACGATCGGCCGACACGCGGTGCGTGACGCCGTCGATCACGACGTCGACCTTCGCCATACCGACCGGCACGGCTGCAAAGCTCCGCCATCCGCGCAGGCTCGCGAACTCCCCGGTGGAGGTGCGCTTGAGCGGCGGGGCGATCAGCACGCGTCCGAGCACGCGCACCCACTCCTCGGTTCCGTAGCCCGGAAAACCCGTGACGGCGGGCCGGAGGTCGCGGGAGCGGGCCCGCCGCTCGCGCCACCGGTGGAAGCGGCGCTCGAGTCGGGCGAACCAGAGCACGTTGGCGCGAGTGGAGCGAGGAGAACGAGGCATCGGCCTCAGTCTTTCACGTCACCGTCCGCGTGGCCGAGGGTGGGGACGTCGTCGGCCAGATGACGTCGTTCGGCGCGTTCGATGAGCTTCTTGCCGACGAACACCAGCGCGAGGAAGACGACGAGGATGCCGACGAAGATGTATCCGGCGTAGTGGAGCTGATCCGCGAGCTCGCGGTACGTTCCCGCCGCGGTGGCCGCGACCGAGATGTAGAGCCCGGCCCAGATGATGCAGGCGGGCGCCGTCCACGCGAGGAAACGCCGATAGCTGTAGCCGCTCATCCCGACGGTCAGCGGAACGAGCGAGTGCAGGACGGGGAGGAAACGCGACAGGAAGATCGCGAGCCCGCCGCGGCGGCGGAGGTAGCGGTCGGCACGCTCCCAGTTGCGCTCACCGAGTTTCTGTCCGAGACGCGACGCGCGGATACGCGGGCCGAAGTAACGACCGAGCCAGAAGCCGATGCTCTCGCCCAGCAGGGCACCGACCACGACCGCTGCGGCCAGCACGACACCCTCGACAGGCGAGCCGACCGCGGTGCCCGCGACGATGACCATCGTGTCGCCCGGGACGATGAGGCCGACCAGCACGCTCGTCTCGAGCATGACCGCGAGTCCTGCGATGACCGTACGCAGCACGGGGTCGACGTTCTGGACGACGTCGAGCAGCCACGTGAGGATCTCGTTCACCTCCATCAGCCTAGGGCCGCAGCTCCCGCCTAGCCTGGGAGCGTGCCGCACTCCGCCCCCTCGTTCACCCCGCTCGCGTGGGTCGACCCCGAGGCGGCCTTCCTGCACCTGTTCGCCGATGCTCCCGACGCGTTCTGGCTCGATGCCGGAACGGGCGCGTCGACCGGGTGGAGCTGGATGGGCGCGGGGCGTGTCGACCCGTCGCCCCGGCCGATGGAACAGGATGCCGCGGCATCCGGTCCCGCGCGCGACGAGCCGGGGCCGTTCCGTGGCGGATGGGTGGGATGGCGCACCTACGAGGGGGAGTCGGCCTGGCTCCGCGTCGACGCTCTGCTCGCGTTCGATCACCTGTCCCGTCGGATGTACGCCGTGGGCGACCCGTCCCTCGCCGCCCGCGTCGCGGACGCACCCGCGCCCGATGGCGTCGCCCCGGCGGAAGGTCGGGGCACGGCATCCGCCCGCGTCACCCCCGACCGCTACGCGGAACTCATCGGGGCATGCCGCGACCGTATCCGCGAGGGCGACGCGTACCAGTTGTGCCTCACGACCCGTTTCACGGTGCCGGGCGCCGTCGACGCCCTCGCCGTGTTCCGACGGCTGCGCCACGCCTCGCCCGCGCACCACTCCGGCTTCGTCCGCATCGGCGAGGTCACGTTGGTCAGTGCGTCGCCCGAACGCTTCCTCGAGGTGCGCGACGGTGCCGTGCACACGCATCCCATCAAGGGCACCCGATCTCGATCGGCCGACCCGATGCGCGATGCGGCACTCGCCGACGACCTGCGGACGGATGCCAAGGAGCGCGCCGAGAACGTCATGATCGTCGACCTCATGCGCAACGACCTGTCGCGGGTCTGCGAGCCGTCGACGGTCGGCGTCGACCGATTGCTCGAGGTCGAGACCTACCCTCACGTGCACCAGCTCGTCAGCGAGGTATCCGGCCGGCTCCTGCCCGGCACCACCATCGGTGCCCTGCTCGCCGCGACGTTCCCGGCGGGCAGCATGACCGGCGCGCCGAAGGAGTCCGCGATGCAGATCCTCGCGGGACTCGAGCGCGCTCCGCGCGGCCTCTACGCGGGCACCTTCGGATGGATCGGCGACGACGGCGCAGCCGACCTCGCCATGGTGATCCGCAGCGTCGTCGTGCATCCGGAAGCCGCGTACGTCGGCGCAGGTGGAGGGATCACGTGGCGTTCCGTCGCGGCATCCGAGGTCGCCGAGGTGGGCATCAAGGCGCGCGCCCCTCTCGCCGCTCTCGGAGCCGAGGTGCCGCCGGGCTGGTGACCCCGGGTCCGATAACCTGGACGCTGGCCTCCGGGCCTCCCCGACTCACACGATTGGCTTTCCCGTGTCTCAGAACTCCGCACCCGACGCCCGCGACGGTGGCTTCGACACCCACGCCATCCAGGCGAAGTGGCAGAAGGCGTGGGCCGAGAAGGATCCGTTCCGCGCCGGCGGAGACACCGACACACGTCCCCGCAAGTACGTGCTCGCGATGTTCCCCTACCCCTCGGGCGACCTGCACATGGGGCACGCCGAGAACTACCTCTACTCCGACATCGTCGCGCGGTTCTGGCGCCACCGCGGGTACAACGTGTTGAACCCCATCGGATGGGATTCGTTCGGTCTGCCCGCCGAGAACGCCGCCATCAAGCGCGGCGCCGACCCCGTCGAGTGGACCTACGCGAACATCGCCCAGCAGAAGGCGAGCCTGAAGGACTACGGCGTCTCGTTCGACTGGAGCCGGGTGCTGCACACCAGTGACCCCGAGTACTACCGCTGGAACCAGTGGCTGTTCCAGAAGCTGTACGACAAGGGGTTGGCGTACCGCAAGGACGCCCTGGTCAACTGGGATCCGGTCGATCAGACGGTGCTCGCCAACGAGCAGGTGCTGCCCGACGGCACGTCGGAGCGCAGCGGCGCGGTGGTGGTCAAGAAGAAGCTGACCCAGTGGTTCCTGCGCATCACCGACTACGCGGACCGTCTGCTCGACGACCTGAACCAGCTCGAGGGCTTCTGGCCGTCGAAGGTCATCCAGATGCAGCGCAACTGGATCGGCCGCTCCGTCGGCGCCGACATCACGTTCGAGATCGAGGGCCGCGCCGAGAAGATCACGGTCTTCTCCACCCGTCCCGACACCCTGCACGGGGCGACGTTCTTCGTCGTGGCACCGGAGTCCGATCTGGCGGCCGAGCTGGCGGCATCCGCGGATCAGGGTGTCACAGAGACGTTCGAGGCGTACCTCGCCCAGGTGCAGCGCGCGACCGACATCGAGCGCCAGGCGACCGACCGACCCAAGACCGGCGTGTTCCTCGGCCACTACGCGATCAACCCGATCAACGGCGAGAAACTGCCGATCTGGGCCGCCGACTACGTGCTGGCCGACTACGGTCACGGCGCGGTCATGGCCGTGCCCGCCCACGACCAGCGCGACCTCGACTTCGCGCGGGCGTTCGACCTCCCGGTGAAGGTGGTCGTCGACACGAATGCCCCCGTCACGGGCGCCATCCCGGTGATCGAGCTCGACGACGACGGCGTGCCGATCGACCCGCTCGGCGATCTCGACGACCTCGACCCGGCGAAAACCGGCGTCGCTCTGACCGGTGACGGCCGCATGATGAACTCGGGCTCGCTGAACGGCCTGTCCAAGCGCCACGCGATCGCCCGCATGATCGAGGAGCTCGAGGCGAAGGGCGTCGGTCGCGCCGCGAAGACCTATCGCCTGCGCGACTGGCTCATCTCGCGTCAGCGCTACTGGGGCACGCCCATCCCGATGCTCCACGGCGAAGACGGCTCGATCACGCCCGTGCCCGCCGACCAACTGCCGGTCGTGCTGCCGTCGGTCGAGGGCCTCGACCTGAAGCCGAAGGGCACGTCGCCCCTGGGCGCGGCGACGGAGTGGGTGCAGGTCACCGACCCCGAGACGGGCCAGACGCTGCTGCGCGACCCCGACACGATGGACACGTTCGTCGACAGCTCCTGGTATTACCTGCGTTTCCTCTCGCCGAACAGCTCGACCGAGGCGTTCTCGGGCCGCGAGGCGTCGAAGTGGGGCCCCGTCGACTTCTACATCGGCGGTGTCGAGCACGCGATCCTGCACCTGCTGTACGCGCGTTTCATCACCAAGGCGCTGTTCGACATGGGCCTGGTGGAGTTCACCGAGCCCTTCTCGAGCCTCATCAATCAGGGCATGGTCATCCTCGACGGCGCAAAGATGTCGAAGAGCAAGGGCAACCTGGTGCTGTTCCAAGAGGAGCTCGACGCCCACGGCGCCGACGCCCTGCGCGTCGCGCTCGCCTTCGCCGGCCCGGTGGAAGACGACAAGGACTGGAACGACGTCTCGACCACAGGGGCGGCGAAGTTCCTCGCTCGTGCCCTGCGCATCGCGCACGACGTCGACAGCGAGACCGACGTGGTCTGGGCCGAGGGCGACAAGTCGCTCCGGCGCGTGACGCACCGCCTCCTGGCCGAGGCCCCCAACCTCATCGAGCAGACGAAGTTCAACGTCGTCGTCGCCCGTCTGATGGAGCTGGTCAACGCCACCCGCAAGGCCATCGACGGCAGCGCCGGTGCGAGCGACCCCGCCGTGCGCGAGGCCGCCGAGGTCATCGCGATGACCCTCGACTTGTTCGCCCCGCACACGTCCGAAGAGATGTGGCAGACGCTCGGCTACACCGGCTTCGTGGGACTTGCGACCTGGCGTCAGGCCGATCCCACCCTGCTGGTGGAAGACAACGTCGTCGCCGTCGTGCAGATCGACGGCAAGGTGCGCGCGACCCTCGAGGTGTCGGCCAAGATCGGCGGCGACCAGCTCGAGGCCCTCGCCCGCGGCGACGAGCGCGTACGCCGTGCCCTGGGCGACCGCGAGATCGTGCGCGCGGTCGTGCGTCCGCCGAAGGTGGTCAGCTTCTCCACCAAGTGATGCGGAGGCGGAGCCTCCTTCGCCCCCGCACGCGTGGCTCTCCCACCCGACGACGCCGGGAGATCACCGTTCTCCCTCGCGGGTCCGCTCGGGGGCGAGGGAGTAGGCGCTTCCGTCGCGGGCGCGGGAGAGGAGGCCCGCGTCGATCAGGTAGCGCCGGATCGACACCGGATCGTCGGTGATCTCCGCGAGCCTCTCGGTGACCTCGGCCTCGGCGATGGTTTCGTCCGGCCCCAGGAGGCGAGCAGCGATGTGGACGAGAACCTCCCGGCGGTCGGCCGCGCGCGAAGGGTAGCTCGACAGGCGTCCCTGGGTGAAGAACCGCGCGACGCCGTCGGGGCGAGCGGGCGTGGATGCCGCGGCGAGGGCGACGCGGAAGATCTCGGACTCCGCCCGCCAGCCGCCGTCGACGGGGAAGATGAGTCCGGCCGCCCGCAGGCTGTCGATGACCCGACGGCGTTTCCCGGGGGAGAGCGACGACAGGTGCGCGTCGATGGGTTGCCCGAGTACGACGAGTGCGTAGACCTCACGCGCACGGTCATCGGAGAGAGCGGCGACAAGCGGCCGCCAGGAGTTCGCGGACATTCCTCCAGGCTAGGGGCGGCTCCTCCCCGGCCCACGAGTCACCACGCTCGTGCACGGATCGATTCCCGGTCGCCACACAGACGGCACGCCCCTTCGTAGCGTCCTGGTGTGACCTCGACTTCCGACCCCGCACCGCGCGAGAAGCTGGCGCCGCGCACACGCCTGGGCGTCGGCGCCGTCGTCGTGCTCGTGCTGCTGGCGTTCGCGGTCACGATCGGGATCGGCATGCTGCGCGGTGCGACCGGCGCGGAGGTCGTGGAGCCGGTGTCGACCGCCGCATCCTCGCCGCGGGTACCCGCCGAGGCCGGACTCTACGTCCACGTCGCCGGGGCCGTGCGCGAGACCGGTCTGTACCGACTCGACGCCGGAGACCGAGTGGCCGACGCCATCGCGCGGGCGGGTGGGTTCGCCGATGACGCGGCACGCGACGGGGTCAACCTCGCGCGTCAGGTCGCCGACGGAGAGCAGATCGTCGTGCCGGTGATCGGGGCCGAAGTCGCGGGGGCCCCCTCCGGTGGCTCCGCGTCGGACGCACTGATCGATCTCAATACCGCCACCCCCGAGCAGCTC
This sequence comes from Microbacterium proteolyticum, assembly GCF_014192415.1. GTDB lineage: Bacteria > Actinomycetota > Actinomycetes > Actinomycetales > Microbacteriaceae > Microbacterium > Microbacterium proteolyticum. The sequence continues at coordinate 405,023 of NZ_JACHXY010000002.1, read as the reverse complement.
GACACCCTTCCGCGCGTAGGCCCCGCGATGGCCGACCGCATCATCGAGTGGCGTGAGACGAACGGCCGGTTCACCAGCGTCGACGATCTGCAGTCGGTGCCGGGCATCGGCGACAAGATGCTCGCCGCCCTCCGCGACCTGGTGCGGGTGTGAGCGCGCGGCACGCGCTCCGACGCCGAGCGCTCCGCCCGGTGTCGGTCGCGGCGGCGACCTGGGTGTCCGCGGGGCTGACGACCGCGATCCCGGATGCCCTCCTCCCCGCCGCCGGGCTCGGCATCCTGTCCTGCATCGCCACGGCGGTCCTGGTGTGGCGTCGGCACCCCGTGGTGGCCGTCGCCGCGGTCGCGCTCGCATGCGCCGCGGCGACCGCGGGGACCGTGGCGTCGCTCGCTCCCATGCGATCGCAGATCGCCGCCTTGGAAGCAGGGGGCGGTCGCTACCTGGAGCTCGATGCGACGGTCACCGGGCGCATCGACGGGTCGGCCGACGGGGGCGCTTGGTTCGATGCGTCCGCCTCGACGGTGCGTGCGGGCGAGGCGACGGTGGTCGGCGCGATTCCCGCCCGCGTGCTCGTCGATCCGGGTGGAAGAGCAGCGCTGGCGCGGGCGAGTATGGGCAGCACGGTGTCGCTGTCGGGGCGCGCGATCCCGGCCGAGGCGGGGGAGCGCGCGGCGCTCGTCATCCGGGCAGGCGACGTCATCTCGGCGACCGAGCCGACCGGCGTATGGGCATGGTTCGAAGGTCTGCGCGACGGACTCGTCGCCTCGACGCGCGGTCTGCCGCAACCGGGGGCCGGTCTCGTCCCAGGGCTCGCCGTCGGCGACACCTCCAGCCTCGATCCGGCCACAGAGGCCGCCATGAACGCGGCGTCGCTCTCGCACCTGACCGCTGTCTCCGGCGCGAACTGCGCGATCGTGGTGGGCGCGGCCTTCGCCCTCCTCGCCCTGTGCGGAGCACCCCGGGGCGTTCGCGTCGGTGGGGCGTTCGTCGTCCTGGCCGCCTTCGTCGCCCTCGTCACTCCGGAGCCGAGCGTCGTCCGGGCGGCGGCGATGGCCTCGGTGGCCATGATCGCGGTGGCCCTGGGTCGCCCGGCGATCGGCATCGCGGTGCTCTCGCTCGCCGTGACCGTCCTCCTCATCATCGACCCCTGGCTGGCGCGCTCCCTGGGTTTCGCGCTGTCCGCTGCGGCGACCGGCGCCCTGCTCGTGCTCGCGCGTCCGCTCGCCGAGGGACTCGGGCGATGGATGCCCAGAGCCCTGGCCCTCGCTATCGCCGTGCCGACGTCGGCCCAGATCGTCTGCGGCCCGCTCATCGTGCTCATCGACCCGCACGTCCCCCTGCTCGGCGTCGCTGCCAACCTCGTCGCCGACCCGGCGGCAGCTCCCGCGACCATCGCCGGTGCCCTTGCATGCATTGCGCCGTTTCCGTGGTTGCGCGACGGACTCACAGCCCTGGCCTGGGTTCCGGCAGCGTGGATCGCCGCCGTCGCGCACACGAGCTCCTCGGTCGAGGCTCAGAACCTCCCCTGGCCCGACGGGCCGGTCGGGGCGATTCTCCTCGCTCTCGTCGGAGGTGCCCTTCATCTGGCGATCGTGCGTCCTCGAGACCTGCCCCGCATCACCGGCCTGGCGTCGGCGGCCATGGCGGTGGTGCTCGGTCTCGTCCTGGGGAGCACCGCCGTGCGCACGGTCGCGGGGCCGCTCACCGTGCCCTCGGCGTGGCAGGTGGCGATGTGCGACGTCGGTCAAGGGGACGCGACGCTGTGGCGGTCCGGGGGTGCGACGGCGCTGGTCGACACCGGTCCTGAACCCGCGGCTCTCTCCCGCTGCCTGACGCAGTTCGGCATCGACCGCATCGACCTCCTCGTCCTCACCCACTTCGATCTCGACCACGTCGGAGGGTCACCGGCCGTGATCGGTCGGGCCACTCTCGTCGTGCACGGCCCGGTCGACGGAAACGCCGACCAGCGTCTCCTCGACCGTTTCGCGGCGGCGGGCGCTCGGCTCCAGCAGGCGACGACGGGGACCACGGGGGCGCTGGGTGCAACGCGGTGGCAGGCGCTCGGCCCGTCTCCGCGCGTCGAACCCGGCAATGACGCGAGCGTCGCGATCGACGTCGCGGGCGTCGACTTCCCTCGAACGGTGCTGCTCGGCGATCTGGGCGAGGAGTCTCAGGCGGCCCTGCGGCGGCGCGTGGACGTGCAGCGGGTGCAGATCGTGAAAGTGTCGCACCACGGGAGCGCAGATCAGGATGCCGACCTCTACGGGGAGCTGCATCCGGCGGTCGGATTGATCGGCGTGGGGGCCGACAACCACTACGGGCACCCCACTGCGTCGCTTCTATCGATGCTGAGAGCCCTCGGAACCGCGATCGGGCGCACCGATGAAGACGGAGCGCTGGCCGTCTGGCTCGATGCCGACAGCAGGTTGACGCTCTGGCGGGAGCATGCGGGGGAGCCGGGGGTGCCGGAGAACCCGAGCCCGGCACCGCGTGAGACAGGAAGGGCTGTGGCGGGCTCGGGACGGAACGTGCCGCGCGCCGTGGCTCCGAGCGATCCGCTACGTCCGCGGAGGGCGGCGGAGCGGCGTGCCGCGCCACCGCCGGGTGGGGTCCCAGAAGACCGAGGTGAGCGGAGGACGTTGGCGGGCAACGGGGCGCGTGGTGGATCCGAGTGAACAGCGAGGGGCGGGAGGACGCCGGCGGGTGGCGGGGTACGGTCCGCCCGCCCCCCGCTCCGGACGACGTCGGGGCTCGACGAGCACGGGCGATGAGCCGGGCCACCGTGGACGCTGTGTCGGAGCCGATCGGTAGGCTGGAAGGGTGACCCCGGCACCTCGACGCTCCGCCCCCGCGAAGGCGAAGTCGGCCATCCCCCAGGTGTCGTGGCGTGCCCCGCAGCCGGCGCCGATCGTCCTCATCTCGGGGCCCGAAGAAGTCTGCGCCGAGCGCGCGACCGCCGGCATCCGCGCCATGCTCAAGAGCGAAGACCCGAGCCTCGAGGTCACCGACATCCGCGCCGACGACTACGCTGCCGGCACACTGCTCGGCGTGACCTCGCCGTCCCTGTTCGGCGAGCCCCGTCTCGTGCGTGTGAGCGGCGTCGAGAAGTGCAGCGACACGTTCCTCACCGAGGCGGTGTCCTACCTCGCGTATCCGCAAGAAGGAGCCACTGTCGTGCTCCGGCACACCGGCGCGAGCGTGCGCGGCAAGAAGCTGCTCGACGGCATCCGGTCGGGTCAGGGTGGCGGTATCGAGATCGCCTGTCCTGCTGTCAAGCGCGACTCCGACCGCTTCGATTTCGCCGTCGGCGAGTTCAAGGCGGCGCACAAGCGCATCGCGCCGGTCGCCCTGCGCTCCCTCGTCTCGGCGTTCGCCGACGATCTCACCGAGCTCGCCGCAGCGTGCCAGCAGCTGATCGCCGACGTCCGCGGCGACATCGACGAGCGCATCGTCGAGCGTTACTACGGCGGACGCGTCGAGACCTCGGCTTTCACGGTCGCCGACACCGCCATCGCCGGCCAGTACGGCCCGGCGCTTCTCGCGCTCCGTCACGCGCTGGCATCCGGGGCCGATCCCGTCCCCCTCGTCGCTGCCGTCGCCATGAAGCTGCGGACGATGGCCCGCGTCGCCGGCACCCGCGAATCGTCGTCGATGCTCGCGCAACGACTCGGCATGAAGGACTGGCAGGTCGACCGCGCCCGCCGCGACCTCGTCGGCTGGACGGGCAACACGCTCGGCATGGCGATCCACGCCACCGCCCGGGCCGATGCCGAGGTCAAGGGCGCATCGCGCGACCCGGTCTTCGCCCTCGAGCGCATGATCACGATCATCGCCACACGCGCGCCCTACGGCGACTGAGTCCCCCGCCGCGCGCAGTGGCATCCGGTCAGCGTCGCATCAGGTGTCTCGCGAGGAACGTCGCCGCCACCAACGTGAGTCGGGGCTCCGCCCGGCGGAGGTCGCGGACGACAGCGACCTCACCGTGATCGGGCGATGCGACGACGGCAGCCCACTGCAGTGCCGGCTCCGGAGGCTGCCCGCCCGCGGGAACATCCCCGCCGAACAGCTCTACCAGTCGCTCTCGCGGGTCCTCCCGGTCACCGAAGAATCTCGCCGCGCGCTCACTCTGCATGTCGTACCTCCTGGCATCCACGCTACGGAGGGGCGTCCGCGGCCCGCATCCTCCGATGGAATGAGTTCGTACGCCGCGCGATGAACCGTCGGTTCCGCCCGTCGGTCTCACCCGTCGATTCCGCCCGTCGGCCCGACTGTCGCGGTCCGCTCGCGTCCGGACCGCTGAACGGCACCGTTCCGTTCGGCGACGAGGGGAGGAGATGCGGGGAGGGGAGGACGAGAACGCCGTCATCTGTCCTCCTCTCGTCCGACCTCCTCCGCTCCGCACGGACGCGACGGCCGCACGAGTGGGGCCCGCTCCGCACGCGACCTCGCAGCCCCCGCGGGCCACCGTCGATCAGGCGCCCACCTGCAGACCCCGCGCCGCAGCGACGCACGACCCACCCCGGAAACGACGAAGCCCGCCCCGCAGATGCGGGACGGGCTGTCGAAGAAGTGCTGCGGCTCAGAGAGCGGCGACCGACTTCGCGATGGCCGACTTGCGGTTCGCGGCCTGGTTCGAGTGGATGACACCCTTGCTCACGGCCTTGTCGAGCTTCTTGGTCGCGACGACGAGGGCCTTCTGAGCGGCTTCCTTGTCACCGGCCAGCACGGCCTCTTTGGTGCGACGCACGTGCGTCTTCAGCTCGCTCTTGACGGCCTTGTTGCGCTCGCGCGCCTTTTCGTTGGTCTTGTTGCGCTTGATCTGCGACTTGATATTCGCCACGTCGACGGTCTTTCGTTTGAGTGAGTGTTGGAAGTGCCGGGCGAGCGGTAGAGGGACGCCGCACCGGCGGTCGTGGAGGTCGGGAAGAACCCCACACGCAAGCCAAGGGCCAAGTCTATCAGCTTGACGCTTCGACCGTGGTGAGCGCCACGTCCAGCACGGCGTTGAACACGCGAGGACGCATCGCCGTGACGATGTGCGTGGTCCGCGGCACCACGATGAGTTCGGCGTGCGGAGCCAGGGCGGTGAACAGTTTCTCGTTCAGCCGGAGCTGGTCCCACTGCCCGTTGACGAACCACAGCGGCACGTCGATACGGCGCAGGGACGCCATCAGGTCGAGGTTCGTGAGCGACGCGAGGGCGGAGTCCTGCGCCTCGAAGGCATACCCGCCCGCACCGAAATCGGGGCGCGTCTCGGGCGGCAGCGTGAGGTCGAGCACGCGGTTCGTGAACCCGAGACCGCGGTCGGGCAGACCGTCGGCGCGCCGGATGAGGAAGCGGTAGGTCGCGAGGCCCGGGCCCCGGGGGAGCGAGGTGCAGGATGCTGCCACGAGGGCGGCGACCGGCGGCGGGGCGTCGCGACCGACGTACTCCATCGACAGCAGGCCGCCCATGGAGTGCCCGACGAGGACCACGGGGCCGCGGGCCGCGGCATCCCGCACCGCCCGGTCGATCGTGGCGAACGCCTCCTCGAGAGTGAAGGGCTCGCCGCGGCGGGTGCCGTGACCCGGAAGGTCGACGGCGATCACGCCGTTGCCGCGCTGTCGCAGGTGCAGCGCTTGCGCCCGCCACATGGTGGACGACGTCCGGATGCCGTGCACGAACACGACCTGGACCGTCATGGCATCCACTTTATGAGGGTGTGCCGCGGCGCGAGCTGTGAGCGGGGCGCGGAGGTCACACGATCGCGATGGCAGGGCACTCACGCGCCCGACACGAGCTCGTGCCCCCGCGCCGACCGTGCGATCTCGGGCCCGCCGCCGTCGTTCGGGAGGACCCGGATGGCGGGACCCTGAGCGTTCGCGGACGGCGATGTCGGCGCACCACCGTAGAATCGACGGAACATGTCACCGCGCGCCCTGAAGCCCCTCGAGCCGTCTGCCACCCCGCCGGAGCAGATCCGCAACTTCTGCATCATCGCCCACATCGACCACGGCAAGTCGACGCTGGCCGACCGCATGCTGCAGATCACCGGCGTCGTCAGCGACCGCGACATGCGTGCGCAGTACCTCGACCGCATGGACATCGAGCGCGAGCGCGGCATCACCATCAAGTCGCAGGCGGTCCGGATGCCGTGGTCCACCGCCGACGGCACGTTCGCCCTCAACATGATCGACACGCCCGGCCACGTCGACTTCACCTACGAGGTCAGCCGCTCACTCGCCGCATGCGAGGGCGCGATCCTGCTCGTCGACGCCGCTCAGGGCATCGAGGCCCAGACGCTGGCCAACCTCTACCTCGCCCTCGAGAACGACCTGCAGATCATCCCGGTGCTGAACAAGATCGACCTGCCGGCCGCCGACCCCGAGAAGTACGCGGCCGAGCTCGCGGGCCTCATCGGCGGAAACCCCGAAGACGTGCTGCGCGTGAGCGGCAAGACCGGCATGGGCGTCGAAGAACTGCTCGACCTCATCGTCGAGAAGATCCCCGCCCCCGTCGGCAAGCCCGACGCCCCGGCGCGCGCGATGATCTTCGACTCGGTGTACGACGCCTACCGCGGCGTGGTCACCTACGTGCGCATGATCGACGGGTCGCTGCAGCCGCGCGAGCGCATCCAGATGATGTCGACCACCGCGACGCACGAGCTGCTCGAGATCGGCGTCTCCAGCCCCGAGCCGGTGCCCACCCGGGGACTCGGCGTCGGCGAGGTGGGCTACCTGATCACCGGTGTGAAAGACGTGCGCCAGTCGAAGGTCGGCGACACGATCACCACCCACCGCAAGCCCGCCACCCAGGCGTTGCCCGGATACACCGATCCGAAGCCCATGGTCTTCTCGGGCATCTACCCGATCGACGGCAGCGACTACGCCGAACTGCGCGAAGCGCTCGACAAGCTCAAGCTGTCCGACGCGTCGCTGCAGTACGAGCCCGAGACCTCGGTCGCCCTCGGTTTCGGCTTCCGCGCGGGCTTCCTCGGTCTGCTGCACCTCGAGATCATCACCGAGCGCCTCTCGCGGGAGTTCGGGCTCGACCTCATCACCACGGCACCGTCGGTGACGTACGAGGTCACCACCGACACCGGCGAGACCGTCTCGGTCACCAACCCCAGCGAGTACCCCGACGGGCGCGTCGCCTCGGTATCGGAGCCGATCGTGAAGGTCGGCATCCTGCTGCCGAAGGACTACGTCGGCACGGTCATGGAACTGTGCCAGACGCGCCGCGGCACCCTGCTCGGCATGGAGTACCTCAGCGAAGACCGCGTCGAGCTGCGGTATCACATGCCCCTCGGCGAGATCGTGTTCGACTTCTTCGACCACCTCAAGTCGCGCACGCAGGGGTACGCGAGCCTCGACTACGAACCGGCCGGACAGCAGACCGCCGATCTGGTCAAGGTCGACATCCTGCTGCAGGGCGAGAAGGTCGACGCCTTCAGCTCGATCGTGCACCGCGAGAAGGCCTACGCCTACGGCACGCTCATGGCCGAGCGACTGCGCAAGCTCATCCCGCGTCAGCAGTTCGAGGTGCCGATCCAGGCCGCGATCGGTGCCCGCATCATCGCGCGTGAGACCATCCGGGCCATCCGCAAAGACGTCCTCGCCAAGTGCTACGGCGGTGACATCACCCGCAAGCGCAAGCTCCTCGAGAAGCAGAAAGAGGGCAAGAAGCGCATGAAGATGGTGGGTCGTGTCGAGGTGCCGCAGGAGGCGTTCATCGCCGCACTGTCGGGCGATGTCGAGGCCAAGAAGTAACGCACCCAACCGAGAGGGGTGGATCATGCGACGGCAGAATTTCACCGATGACACGGTCGATTACGCGGCGGTGGGGGCCACCCAGGCGCCCGATCTGATGCAGTATCCGCCGGAGCACTCCGTGCCCGCCGAAGACGCATGGCGCATCGGCAGCGGCGAGGAGCGTTTCGTCGCCGCGGGCGAGCTGTTGCTGTCGTGGGCGCCGCTCCGCGGTGAGGAGCTCAGCATCACCGACGTGCGCCCGGCATCCGGAGAAGGCTACGCCGGCGTCGGGTTCGACGCCGAGGGTGCGCCGGTCGCCCCGAGTCGCCTCGAGGCCGAGCAGCGCTTCGCCGCCGACGGCACGCCGTTCGTCAGCCCCGGCACGGGCGTGCATCTGCACGGCAAGGTCGACGGTCACCGTGCCGACGCCGAGCTGCGGGTCATCTCGGTGTTCGAGGAGCCCCGTCGGGTCGGGTTCATCCTCGGCACGGTGGGCCACTCGATCGTCAGCGGCGAGGAGTTGTTCTCGCTCGAATGGCGCGACAACGACGAGGTCTGGTTCGTCGTGCGCGCGTTCGATCGCCCGACCGCGCCCACCTACCGGCTGTTCACCAGCCGCGTACGCCGCCGCCGCAAGGCGCTGTTCGCGCGGTACCTGCGCGCGATCTCGCCGCTGTACACGTCCTGATGGGCGGGCCCCTTCCCCTCGGAGATCCCGCTCCCACCGACGGCCGCCTCCCCGGCGACCTCACCATCGACCCCGCCACCGACTTCGGTGTGTATCTGCACGTGCCGTTCTGCCGGGTGCGCTGCGGGTACTGCGACTTCAACACCTACACGGCGAGCGAGTTGCGCGGTGCGCGCCAGGACGACTTCGCCGACACCCTCGCCGCCGAGGTGCGCTTGGCAGGTGCGGTGATGGATGCCGCGGGCGGTCGCCGCGCGGCATCCACCGTGTTCTTCGGTGGCGGCACGCCCACGCTCCTCCCGCCCGGGGACCTCGCGACGATGCTGGATGCCGTGCGCACCGAGTTCGGGATCGCCGACGGCGCCGAGGTGACCGTCGAGGCCAATCCCGACACCGTCGACGACGCCGTGATGCAGACGCTCGCGTCGGCGGGGATCACCCGCGTGTCCATCGGCATGCAGTCCGCCCGGCCGCACGTGCTGGCCTCGCTCGACCGCACGCACGACCCGGCCAACGTCGCCACCGCGGTCGCTGCAGCGCGACGAGCCGGACTCGACGTCTCGGTCGACCTCATCTACGGCGCGCCGGGGGAGTCGCTCGACGACTGGCGTGCCTCGCTCGATGCCGCCACCGCCCTCGAGCCCGACCACATCTCGGCGTACGCGCTCATCGTCGAAGACGGCACCAAGCTCGCCCGGCAGATCCGCTCGGGCGTCGTCGAGGCGCCCTCCGACGATCTCCAGGCCGACATGTACGAGCTGGCCGACGAGCTGCTCGCGGCCGGCGGGTACGACTGGTACGAGGTGTCGAACTGGTCGCGGGGCGTGGCGCACCGATCGCGACACAACCTCGCGTACTGGAGGGGCACCGACTGGTGGGGTTTCGGTCCCGGAGCCCATAGCCACGTCGCGGGCCTCCGCTGGTGGAACGTGAAGCACCCCGCCGCCTACGCCCAGCGTCTGGCCGCGCACGAATCTCCGGCCGCGGCGCGCGAGCGGCCCGACGAGACAGCCCGCCGGCTCGAGTCGGTGCTGTTGCGCAGTCGCATCCGCGAGGGCCTGGCGGTGTCCGAGCTGCTCGGCGAGGGGCGCAAGGCCGTGGCATCCCTCATCGCCGACGGTCTCGTCGAGGGGGCGGATGCCGTCCGCGGACGCATCGTGCTCACCCGCCGCGGTCGTCTGCTGGCGGATGCCGTGGTGCGGGCGCTCACCGCATAGGACGTTCGGGCGGGTCGGTCCGCGGGCAGGACGTTCTGGCGGGTCCGTCCGCGGGACGCGGTTCGGGCCCTCGTCAGCCGCGGTCGCCGGCTGGTCCCGAGAAACGCGATCGCGAGGAAGAAACGCCCCGTCGCGCCGTTTCTCACACGGCAGAGCGTTTCTCGCTGACGAAGAACGCGCACGCCGAGACACGCGATCGGCAGGAGGAAACGCCCCGTCGCGCCGTTTCTTGCACGTTGGAGCGTTTCTCGCGGAGAGGCGAGATGTGTCGGCCGCGTGCCCCCGACGCGGTGTCGTAGCGATCCCGTAGAATTGGCACTCAATCGAGCCGAGTGCCAAACGGGAGGAGCAGCGCATGGTGTCGGAACGCGGCCTTCAGGTGCTCCGCGCGATCGTGCAGGACTACGTCGACACCCGCGAGCCCGTCGGGAGCAAAGCGATCGTTGATCGCCATGCATTCGGGGTGTCGGCGGCAACCATCCGCAACGACATGGCCCTGCTCGAAGACGAAGAACTCATCATCGCGCCCCACACGTCGTCGGGGCGCGTGCCCACCGACAAGGGCTATCGCGTGTTCGTCGACCACCTCGCCGAACTCCGTCCGCTCTCGAGCGCGCAGCGCAGCGCCATCACGTCGTTCCTCGATCAGGCGGGCGACCTCGACGACCTCCTCGCGCGCACCGTGCGCGCCCTCACGCAGTTGACGGGTCAGGTCGCGATCGTGCAGTACCCGTCGTTCGCGCGGGCCAACGTCTCGCACGTCGAGCTCGTCGCGCTGGGCGGTCCCCGGGTGCTCGTCATCCTCGTCACCGACACCGGCCGGGTCTCTCAGCGCATCGCGCTGGTACCGGCCGAGCCGACCGAGGCCGACATCGTCCAGCTCCGCGCCCGCGTGGGAGCCGTGCTCGTCGGCCACAGCGTCGCCGAGTGCTCGCAGCGCGTCGGTGACGCGACGGCCGACGCGCCGCGACCGGGTGTCGTGATCGAGGCCATCGCCGACGCCGTGCTGCGGGTGGTCGGCGAAGAGCTCGAGGAGTTCCGCCAGGACCGCCTCGTCATGGCCGGTGCCGCGACTCTCGCCAAGCGCGAGCAGGACTTCCGTGGCAGCATCTATCCGCTGCTCGAGGCCATCGAAGAGCAGGTCACCCTGCTGCGGCTCATGACCGAGATGGTGGCCGACGAGAAGGGGTTGTCGGCGAGCATCGGTCGCGAGAACGAGCCGTTCGGTCTCGTCGAGGCCTCCGTGCTGGCGAGCCGCTACGACGGCTCCACCGGCGGTGCACGGGTCGGCCTCCTCGGCCCGATGCGCATGGACTACTCCTCGAACCTGGCGGCGGTCCGTGCCGTCGCCCACTATCTGACCCGCATGCTCGAAGACGACGACAGCGCGCGCTGACGAGCATCACACCCGAACGACCCCGCGAGAGCGGGCAGGAAGGCGACTGTGGCTGACCACTACGAGGTCCTGGGCGTTGAACGCGACGCCAGCCCGGAAGACATCAAGAAGGCGTACCGACGTCTCGCGCGCCAGCTTCACCCCGATGTGAACCCCGGCGACGACGCGTCGGAGCGCTTCAAGCTCGTGACCCACGCCTACGACGTGCTCAGCGACCCCGAGCAGCGCCGTCGCTACGACATGGGCGGCGACCAGAGCCCGTTCGGCGGCGGGGGAGCGGCGGGCTTCGGCGGCTTCAGCGACATCTTCGAGACATTCTTCGGCGGCGGCCAGGGCGGCGGGGGTCGCGGTCCCCGTCCGCGCTCGCGTCGGGAACGCGGCCAGGACGCCCTCGTGCGCGTCACCCTCGAGCTCGGCGACGTCGTGTTCGGCGCCCACCGCGACCTCGAGGTCGACACGGCCGTGCTCTGCGAGACGTGCCAGGGCGCGTGCACCCAGCCGGGCACCAGCGAGGTCACCTGCGACATCTGCCACGGCTCCGGCCACGTGCAGCGCACCGTCCGCAGCCTCCTCGGCAACGTCGTCACCAGCGCCCCCTGCACCGTGTGCCAGGGGCACGGCACGACCATCCCCTACCCGTGCGGCACCTGCCAGGGCCAGGGTCGTGTGCGGGCCCGTCGCACCGTGTCGGTCGACATCCCCGCCGGCGTCGAGTCGGGCCTGCGCCTGCAGCTGCCCGGCTCCGGCGAGGTGGGTCCCGCGGGCGGCCCCAACGGTGACCTCTACCTCGAGATCACGGTCGAGGCGCACGACGCCTTCAGCCGCGACGGCGACGACCTCGTCGCCACCCTCGAGGTCTCGATGCCGGATGCCATTCTCGGCGCAACCACGACGATCCAGTCGCTCGACGGCGACGTCGACCTCGAGGTGCGTGCGGGCGTGCAGTCGGGCGACGTGCTCACCATCAAGGGCCGCGGCATCACGCCGCTGCGCGGAAGCCAGCGCGGTGACCTCAAGGTCGGCGTGCACGTGGTGACCCCCACGCGCCTCGACCACCGTGAGCGCGCCCTCATCGAGGAGTTCGCCAAGCGCACCAAGGCCCCGAAGCCCCGGCTCGCCGAGCACCAACAGGGCATGTTCAGCAAGTTCCGCGACCGCTTCCGGCACTGACCGTGGCCTTGCACTTCGTCACCGACGACGCGGCATCCGCTCATCCGGGCGACGCCGTCTCACTCACGGGATCCGAGGCGCACCACGCCGCGGCCGTCCGCCGTGTCCGCGTCGACGAGACGGTGACGCTGGGCGACGGACGTGGGGCATGGCTCGAGGGCATCGTGACCGCGGCGACGCCGAAGCAGGTCGACGTGCGGGTGACTGCGCGCACGGACCTCCCCGCGGCTGCGCCGCGCTTCGTGCTCGTCCAGGCGCTCGCCAAGGGCGACCGCGACGAGCTCGCCGTGCAGGCGGCGACCGAACTCGGCGTCGATGCGATCGTGCCGTGGCAGGCCGCGCGCAGCGTCTCCCGATGGGATGCCAAGGCTGACAAGGGGATCGCCCGCTGGCGCACGATCGTCCGCGAGGCGGCCAAGCAGGCGCATCGCGCGTGGATCCCGGAGGTCGAGGGTGTCGCCCGCACCACCGATCTGGTCACTATGGCGGGCACCGCGCTCGTCCTCGTGCTCGAGCCCTCGGCATCCGATCGCCTCACCGTCGTCGCGAGTGAAGCGGTGGACGGGCGCGACGTAGTTCTCGTGGTCGGCCCCGAGGGCGGGATCGCGCCGGAGGAGCTCTCGGCGCTCACCGACGCCGGCGCGCGGCTCGTGCGCCTCGGCGACACGGTGCTGCGCACGTCGACCGCGGGGGCGGCGGCCATCTCGGTGCTCTCGGCGGCGCACGGGCGCTGGTGACGTCCGGCACCGCCGGTCCGCGCCCCACCCCTGTCGATTCGGCGAGGTGGGCCTGACGCCTGTCGGACGCAGCACGTTCAGCAGCTCGATCGCCGGTTCGGGGCGCGTTCGGCCGTTCGGGGCGCGAGATGTCCGCCCCCAGGTGCCTGATCCGCCCCGAACTCGGAAGTCTCCGCCCGCTGTACCCCACCAGGCCTGGGTGTCGGAGGCCGTCACTAGACTGGATGCCATGAGCGAACCGTCGATCTTCACGCGCATCCTGCAGGGCGAGATCCCCGCCGAGATCGTGGCTGAGACCGAGAACGCCTTCGCGATCCGCGACATCGCACCGCAGGCACCGGTGCACCTGCTCGTCATCCCCAAGACGGCGCAGTACCGCAACGTCGTCGAACTCGCCGCGGGCGACCCCGATCTGCTCACCGAGGTCGTCGGTCTCGCCAACTCCGTCGCCGCGGAGCACTCCGACGGCGACTTCCGTCTCATCTTCAACACCGGCGAGGGCGCCGGTCAGACTGTCTTCCACGTGCACGCCCACGTCCTCGCGGGCGGCCTGAACGAAAAGAGCATGGGTGGCTGATTCCCCCGAAGAGAGCGTCTCCGACCGCATCGAGGTCGACGGCGTGGCCATGGTGCAGCTTCTCGGCCCGCAGGATCGCCTGCTGCGGGTCGTCGAGAAAGAACACCCCGACGTCGACGTGCACGTGCGGGGCAATGAGATCACCCTTTCGGGCGCACCCGACGCGGTGCGTGCCGCGCGCGGGCTCGTCGACGAGTTGCTCTCGATGACCCGTTCCGGTCAGGGCCTCGATCCGTCCGACGTGTCGAGTTCGAACCGCATGCTGCGTTCCGACGGCGGTCCTCGCCCGTCCGAGGTCATGGGCGAAGCCATCCTGTCGTCTCGCGGCAAGGTCATCCGCCCCAAGACGGCCGGCCAGAAAGAGTACGTCGACGCGATCGACGAGAACACGATCGTCTTCGGCATCGGTCCCGCCGGTACCGGCAAGACCTATCTTGCGATGGCGAAGGCCGTGCAGGCGCTGCAGCGCAAAGAGGTCAACCGCATCATCCTCACGCGTCCCGCCGTCGAGGCGGGGGAGCGGCTCGGATTCCTCCCGGGCACCCTCACCGACAAGATCGATCCGTATCTGCGGCCGCTGTACGACGCGCTCAACGAGATGATGGACCCCGACATCGTCCCGAAGCTGATGGCCACGGGCACCATCGAGGTCGCCCCGCTCGCCTACATGCGCGGGCGCACGCTGAACGACTCGTTCGTCGTGCTCGACGAGGCGCAGAACACCACGCCCGAGCAGATGAAGATGTTCCTCACGCGTCTCGGATTCGGCACGCGCATGGTCGTGACCGGCGACATCACCCAGGTCGACCTGCCCCAGGGCGCCTCGGGACTCCGTCTGGTCACCCGTGTCCTCGACGACATCGACGACATCCACTTCTCGCGCCTCACCAGCGCCGACGTCGTGCGCCACAACCTGGTCGGCCGCATCGTCGACGCCTACAGCGAGTACGACGAGAAACGCCTGGCGGCGCGTCGCGAGCGCGACGAGGCCACCGAGTTCGCCACCCGTGCGGAGCGACGCGGCCCGAGCGCCGCCGGTCCGCGCGATCACCTTCCGAGACGAAACCGCTCATGACGATCGAGATCAACAACGAGTCCGACCACCAGGTCGACGAGCAGGTGCTGCTGCGCCTGATGGAGTACAACCTCGCCGAGCTGCACGTCAGCGCCGACGCCGACGTGGCGATCGTCCTCGTCGACGAGGGGGCTATGGAGTCCCTCCACGTGCAGTGGATGGACGAGCCCGGCCCCACCGACGTGTTGAGCTTCCCCATGGACGAACTGCGCCCGGGATCAGAAGACGCGCCGACTCCCGCAGGGCTCCTCGGCGACATCGTCCTGTGCCCCGCGGTCGCGGAGACCCAGGCGGTCGCGGCGAAGCACTCCACGCAAGACGAGCTGATCCTTCTCACCACGCACGGCCTTCTGCACCTCCTCGGCTTCGACCACGCCGAACCCGACGAGGAGCGCGAGATGTTCGGACTGCAGCGCGAGCTCATCACCGGTTTCCAGGCCGTCGAGCGCCACCGCCGCGCATGACCGAGGCGCTGCTCCTCGTCGCCGCCTTCCTGCTCGTCGCCTTCGGCGGCTTGATGGCGGCGTTCGAAGCGGCACTGGGCGTGACCTCCCGCACCGATCTGCTCGAGCTGGGTGTCTCCGGGCGCAACGCCCGGGCACTGCGGCGCATCGCCGACGACGCCAGCGCGCACATCACGGCGGTCTCGTTCATCCGCGTCCTCGCCGAGACGACCGCCGCGGTGCTCGTGGCCGCCGCGTTCATGCTGATGTTCGACGACATCCTGCTCGCCGTGATCGCCGCCGCCGTGCTGATGACCGGCATCTCGTTCGTGGCCGTCGGCGCGAGTCCCCGATCGGTGGGCCGTCAGCACGCGCGGGGGCTGCTGACCGGCGGTGCTCCCGTCGTACGGGGCATGCGCATCCTGCTGGGCCCGCTCGCGCACGGACTGGTGGCGGTCGGAAACCGCGTCACGCCCGGCATCTCGCAGTCGACGTCGTTCGCGTCCGAGGAGCAGCTGCTGAGCATCATCGACGAGGCGGCCGAGAACGAACTCATCGAGGAAGACGACCGGGAGCTCATCCACTCCGTCTTCGACTTCACCGACCGCTACGTGCGGGAGGTGATGGTCCCGCGTACCGACATGGTCAGCGTGGATGCCGCGGCCACCTCCCGCGAAGCGCTGTCGCTGTTCCTCGAAAAGGGTGTCTCGCGCGTGCCGTTGGCCGACGACGAGGCCGACGACATCGTCGGCATGCTCTACCTGAAAGACCTCGTGCAGTACGGCTTCCGCGACGAGGCAGGGTGGCGTGACGCCCCCATCCGCCGCATCGCCCGGCCCGCGGTCTTCGTCCCCGAGTCGATGAAGGCCGAGACCCTGCTCCAGCAGATGAAGAAGGACGCCGTCCACGTGTGCCTCGTCGTCGACGAGTACGGCGGCGTCGCGGGCCTGGTCACGATGGAAGACCTCATCGAGGAGCTCGTCGGTGAGATCGCCGACGAGTACGACGCCCCCTCCACCGAGGTCGTCGAGCTGGGCGACGGGCGCTACCGCGTCAACGCCCGACTCGGGCTCGACGAGGTCGGCGACCTCTTCGGTCTGGAGCTCGACGACGACGACGTCGATTCGGTCGGTGGGCTCTTGGGCAAGGCCCTCGGCCGCATCCCGCAGCCGGGCGCCACCGCCGAACACTCCGGTCTCGTCCTCACCGGCGGCGCGTCCCGCGGCCGCAATCGGGGAATCGCCACGGTCATCGTGGAGCGTGCCGAGACCCCCACAGACGAAGACGCCGAGGCCGACGCCTCTGCGCGCGAGAGGAACGACAGATGAGCGACACACGATCCGGTTTCGTGACCTTCGTGGGGCGGCCGAACGTCGGCAAATCCACGTTGACCAACGCCCTCGTCGGCGAGAAGGTCGCCATCACGAGCGAGAAGCCGCAGACCACTCGACGCGCTATCCGCGGGATCGTGAACCGCCCCGGTGGTCAGCTCGTCGTCGTCGACACCCCCGGCATCCATCGTCCGCGCACCCTGCTCGGCCAGCGCCTCAACGACCTCGTGGAACAGGTGTTGGGCGATGTCGACGTGATCGCGTTCTGCGCGCCCGCGACCGAGAAGGTCGGGCCCGGCGACCGCCGGATCGCGGAGTCGCTCTCGGGCTATCCCCGGGCGAAGAAGGTCGCGCTGGTGACCAAGACCGACGCCGCCTCGCGTGATCAGATCACCGAGCGACTCCTCGAGGTCGACGCGCTGCGCGAGGACTGGGATGCCGTCATCCCGCTGTCGGCCGTCACGAACGATCAGCTCGACGTGCTGTGCGACGAGCTGTTGGCGCTCATGCCCGTGGGGCCCGCGCTGTACGCCGACGGCGTCGTCACCGACGAGACGCTCGAGGATCGCATCGCCGAGATCATCCGCGAGGCGGCACTCCACGGCGTGCGCGACGAACTCCCGCACTCGATCGCGGTGACCATCGACGACGTCGCCCCGCGCGAGGACAGCGACCTGACCGACGTGTGGGCGAACATCGTCGTCGAGCGCGACAGCCAGAAGGCGATCATCATCGGACGCAAGGGCTCGCGCCTCGCCGATGTCGGCGCCCGCGCGCGCGCCGGCATCGAACCCCTCGTCGGCGGACGGGTCTACCTCTCGCTGCACGTCCGCGTGGCCAAGGAGTGGCAGCGCGATCCGAAGCAGCTCGGGCGCCTCGGATTCTGACCCCGACCGCGGACCCCGACGGGCGAGCACAACGAAAGGCGTGACCATGGCGATGAGGTGGACGGCCCCCGCTCCGGGCCCGGTCGAGACGTGGAGCTTCGACGAGGTCGACATCCCCGCCCCCGGTCCCGGTGAGGTCACGGTGCGCGTCCGTGCGGCGGGCATCAACCCCGCGGATGCCAAGCACGTCGCCACCGCCCGTCCGGGGGCCGCGTTCCCCGTGCCCATCGGCTACGAGTTGTCGGGCGAGGTCACCGCCGTGGGCCCCGACGCCATCGGCGGATCGGGCCCCCTCGCGGTGGGCGACGAGGTCGTCGCGTTCCGCGTGCAGGGCGCCTACGCCACCGAGCTCACCGTGCCCGCCCGCGACGTGTTCGCCAAGCCGGCGCCCCTCTCGCACGCCGAGGCTGCGAACCTGCTGCTGGCCGGAACGACGGCCGCCGAGATGATCCAGGTCACCCGCGTCGTCGACGGCGAGATCGTGCTGCTGCACGCGGCATCCGGGGCAGTCGGAGTGAGCCTTCTTCAGCAGGCCCGCGAGCTCGGGGTGCGGGTCATCGGGACGGTGGGTCCGGATGCCGAGGAGTCGGCCGAGCGAGTACGACGCTACGGCGGCATCCCCGTCGCCTATGGCGATGGGCTCCGCGAGCGCGTCGAGGAGGCGGCCGCGGGTGCGCCGATCGCGGCCGCCTGGGATGCCGTGGGCACCGATGAGGCCATCGACGTCTCGCTCGACCTGGTCGCCGAGCGCGACCGTATCGTGACCATCGTGAGCCCCGATCGGGCGAAGACCGACGGGTTCCTGTGGATCGCGGGGTCGCGGCCCGAGAGCGCGCGCTTCCGCGACATCGCGCGGGCCCGCGTGCTGGAGCTGGCGGCATCCGGTGCGCTCGAGGTGCCCGTCGCCCGCACCTACCCGCTCGCCGAGGCCATCGAGGCCGTGGGCTTCGTCATGAACGGCCACCCGGGCGGCAAGGTGGCGCTGCTGCCGTGAGCGCGTCGCTGTTCGCGCTGCCTCCGGCGCCCCGTCTGAGGGCTCGGATCGATCCCGAGAACCTCCGCTCGGTGGCTCTGGCCGAGCGGATCGGCATGCGCCGAGAGGCGCACGTCGTCGAGAACGGATGGTTCACGGGGCGCTGGAGCGACGAGCTGCGGTTCGCTCTTCTCGCGCGGGAATGGTCGTCGACGTCGTGAACCCCACGTGGCGACACTGCTACGATCGGAGAATGCGCTTCGGTGGCCTGCTTCTTCTTAGTTGCCGCGACGAGTCCTCGATCTAAGGGCCTTCCTCGTCGCGGAGATCGTCGTCGGCCCCACCGAACGAATCTAAAGAAGCGACACATCATGAAGAACACCCAGAAGCCCACGTCCGCTCCGGTGCACAAGTACCGTCCGTTCCACGAGCAGATCCGCGTAGAACTGCCCGATCGCACGTGGCCGGCGAAGCGCATCGAGTCCGCGCCCCGCTGGTGCGCCGTCGACTTGCGCGATGGCAACCAGGCCCTCATCGATCCGATGAGCCCCGAGCGCAAGCGCGTCATGTTCGAGCTGCTCGTGCAGATGGGCTACAAAGAGATCGAGGTCGGGTTCCCGAGCGCGAGCCAGACCGACTTCGACTTCGTCCGCCAGCTCATCGACGACGGTCTGATCCCCGACGACGTGACGATCCAGGTGCTGACGCAGGCGCGCGAGCACCTCATCGCCCGCACGTACGAGGCGATCGCCGGCGCGAAGCAGGCCATCGTGCACCTGTACAACTCCACGTCGGTGCTGCAGCGCGAGGTCGTGTTCCGCACCGATGAGCAGGGCATCGTCGACATCGCCCTCGAGGGCGCGCGCCTGTGCAAGAAGTACGAGGCGACGATCCCCGAGACCGAGGTGTTCTACGAGTACTCGCCCGAGAGCTACACCGGCACCGAACTGGAGTTCGCGCTGCGCATCTGCAACGAAGTGCTCGACGTCTTCCAGCCGACGCCCGAGCGCAAGGTCATCCTGAACCTCCCCGCCACCGTCGAGATGGCGACCCCGAACGTCTACGCCGACTCGATCGAGTGGATGTCGCGTCACCTGAACCACCGCGAGAACGTCATCCTGTCGCTGCACCCGCACAACGATCGCGGCACGGCTGTGGCCGCCGCGGAGCTGGGGTACATGGCCGGCGCCGACCGCATCGAGGGGTGCCTGTTCGGCAACGGCGAGCGCACCGGCAACGTCGACCTGGTCGCCCTGGGCATCAACCTGCTGACGCAGGGCATCGATCCTCAGATCGACTTCAGCGACATCGACCAGGTCAAGCGCACGGTCGAGTACTGCAACCAGCTGCCCGTGCCCGAACGCAGCCCGTGGGCCGGCGATCTGGTGTTCACCGCGTTCAGCGGTTCGCACCAAGATGCCATCAAGAAGGGCTTCGAGGCGATGGAGGCCCGCGCACAAGCCGCGGGCAAGACGGTCGACGAGATCGAGTGGGCCGTTCCCTACCTGCCGATCGACCCGAAAGACCTGGGTCGCTCCTACGAGGCCGTCATCCGCGTCAACTCGCAGTCGGGCAAGGGTGGTGTCGCCTACCTGCTCAAGGCCGACCACGCGATCGATCTGCCGCGCAAGCTCCAGATCGAGTTCTCGGGGGTCGTGCAGACCCGCACCGATGCCGAAGGCGGCGAAGTGTCGAGCGCGCAGATCTGGGACATCTTCACCGACGAGTATCTGCCGTCGAAGGTCGACGACCAGCGCTGGGGCCGGTTCGAACTGCTGTCGACCCGCTCGTCGAGCGACATGTCGGGCGACGTGCACCTCGACGTCTCGCTGCGCGACGGCGAAACCGTGCACCCCGCGTCGGCGGTCGGCAACGGTCCGGTTGCGGCGTTCCTCGAGATCGTGCGCGCTCAGGGATTCGACGTGACCCTCTACGACTACGTCGAGCACGCCCTGAGCTCCGGCGGTGACGCGCAGGCGGCGGCCTACGTCGAGCTGCAGGTCGACGACCAGCGCCTGTGGGGCGTCGGCGTCGACGGCGACATCTCGACCGCCTCGCTCAAGGCGATCGTCTCGGGCGTGAACCGCGCGATCCGCACGCGTCAGGCCTCGGGCGCCCTGGCCGGCGTCTGACCCGCGCAGCAGAGAAGACGACCGTGGCCTACGCCCACGGACACCACGAGAGCGTGCTGCGTTCCCACGCTGTACGCACCGTCGCCGACTCGGCGGCCTACCTGGTGTCTTCGCTGTCCGCCGGCACCCGCATCCTCGATGTGGGTGCCGGCCCCGGCTCCATCACTGTCGATCTCGCCGACCGGGTCTTCCCCGGAGAGGTCGTGGGGGTGGATGCCGCCGCCGACGTCGTGGAGGTGGCACGCGCCGCCGCCGGGGAGCGCACGAACGTGGCCTTCCGCACCGGCGACGCCTATGCCCTCGACGTGCATGACGCCTCGTTCGACATCGTGCACGCCCACCAAGTGCTGCAGCACCTCGAGCGTCCCGTCGACGCCCTGCGGGAGTTCCGCCGTGTCGCCGGTCCCGACGGCCTCGTCGCGGTGCGCGACGTCGACTACGGCGGCGTGATCTGGCATCCGCTCATCCCTGCCCTCGACGAGTGGCTCGAGATCTACCACGGCGTGCACCGCGGTTCATCGGGCGAACCCGACGCGGGGCGGCGCCTCAAGGCGTGGGCGCGCGAGGCCGAGTTCACCCGAATCGACGCGAGTGCGAGCGTGTGGGTGTTCGACACGCCCGTCAAACGCGCGTGGTGGGGCGGCATGTGGGCCGATCGTGCGCTCGCCTCGGCGTTCGCGGGGCACGCCAAGAGGCTCGGTCTCGCCGACGACGCGCAGTTGCAGCGCATCTCCGACGCGTGGCGCGAGTGGGCCGCGCACCCCGACGGATGGATCCTGCTGCCCCACGGCGAGGTGCTCGCCCGTGCCTGAGACGGGGGACGGCGGTGGGGGAGAGGATGCGAGGATGAAGCCGTGATCCGCGTCGACGCCCTCTACCGTTATCCCGTGAAGGGCTTCACGCCCGAAATGCGCGACAGCCTCGTCATCCAGGAGGACGGTCGCGTGCAGGGCGATCGTGCTCTCGTGTTCCGCTTCGCCGACGCACTGGAGCCGTCGGACGCCACCTTCCCCAAGAGCCGCGGGCTCGCTCTGATGACGTTCCCCACCCTGGCCCGAGTCGACCTCGCCTTCGATGACGAGGCGAAGACGCTCCGGCTCCGCGTCGACGACATCGACGTCACCGCCGACCTGAGCGACGAGGGCCGCGCGCGTCTCAGCGAGGCGGTCACGGCCTATCTCCGCACGACGAGTGACGCGAAGCTGCTCGACGCCGACGGCATCCTGCCCCTGGGGCTCATTGGCGACGGCGTCACCGCCCGCTTCCACGACCGCCCGCGGGGATTCGTCTCGCTGCACGGCGCGGCCTCCGTTGCAGAGCTGGGCACCGCGGTGCCGGCGCCCGTCGACGATCGTCGGTTCCGCTCCAACATCGTCGTGGGCGGCACCGCCGCGTGGGCGGAGCTCGAGTGGCGCGACCGGGTGCGCATCGGCGATGTGGTGTTCGAGGTGCAGAAGCCCATCGAGCGCTGTGCGGCGATCACGGCCAACCCCGACACGGGCGTCCGTGACGCGCGGCTGCTGCGCGTGCTCACGACCGAATTCGGTCAGGACGAGCCGACTCTCGGCATCCTGCTGCTGCCCGCCGACCGCGGCGGCACGATCCGCACCGGCGACGAGGTCACGCCCCTGGCCTGACTCGCGCGTGAAGGGTCAGAAAGTGACGCCTGGAGCCGTCGTAGGCGCCGGAAGTCGACTCCCCACGCGACGCGGCCGCGCGCGCCCCGTGCGTAACCTCGCGTGAGTCGCCCCCGCGGTCACTCCGGGTCGTCGGTGCGGATGATCGGGATGCCGGTGGTCTCGACCGCGACCTTGCGCCGGTAGAGCTTCCGCTGCTCGGGGAGCGACAGGTCGAACAGGACGGCCAGCACGCGGATGACGGTGGTGACCGCGACGCCGATGACGGCCGCGATCGGCAGGGGTACACCGAGAGCCGCCGTCGTCGCGAGCACGGCGCAGCCGCCCCCGGCGGCGACGGCGTAGAGCGAGCCGACGTGCATGATCGCCACGGGAAGGCCCATCAGCACGTCGCGCAGCACGCTGCCACCGGCCGCCGCGAGCACACCCACGAAGACCGCCGGGACCTCGGGCATCCCGAGCGCGAGAGCCTTGGAGGTGCCGAACGCGCCGAACAGGCCGATGACGACGGCGTCGAGCAGGACGATCGCACGGTTGAGGCGCTGGAAGATGCCCGACAGCAGCATCCCAACGATCGAGGCGAGGGTGGCGGTGATGAGGTACCAGTTGCTCTGCAGGGTGGCCGGTGTCAACCCGAGCAGCAGGTCGCGGATGAGTCCGCCGCCCATCCCCAGCAGGATGCCGATGATCGCCACCCCCAACAGGTCGAGGCGACGTTGGCCCTGGAAGCCCGAGGCGAACAACGCGCCCTGCACGCCGCCGAGGGCGACGGCGGTGAGGTCGGCCCACAGGGGGATGACGAAGGTCGGCGTGTCCACGGCATCCATTCTCCCCCGGCCGGTCTCGCACCCGGTGGCGCGGACCACCTGTCGGACCGATGGGGCTGGCGGCGCCTGAGGGGCCGTGTGCGCCGCCGCAATCCTCGTCGCTCAGACGGACGGACCATTCCCCGCGGCCGATCCGCGCCGCGTGCCGCGCAGGCCGCACGCAGCGGTCGAGGACGATAATGGACTGTGCCCACCTACCGCGACGAGGTCGTGGTCCTGCGTACCCACAAGCTCGGGGAGGCGGACCGCATCCTCACCCTGCTCAGCCGCCGAAACGGCAAGATCCGTGCGGTCGCCAAGGGTGTGCGCCGCACCTCCTCGAAGTTCGGGTCACGGCTCGAACCGTTCATGGTCGCCGACGTGCAACTCGCCAAGGGACGCAACCTCGACATCGTGCAGCAGGCGGAGTCGCTCGGCTCCTACGGCGCCGACATCGTGGCGAACTACGACGTCTACACCACCGCCAGCGCCATGGTCGAGACCGCCGATCGTCTCAACGAGGCCGAGGCGACCCCGCAGCAGTATCTGCTGCTGGTCGGTGGGCTCCGATCCCTCGCCCGGGGCGAGCACCCCGAGCGCAGCGTGCTCGACTCGTACCTGCTGCGCGCGATGGCCCTCTCGGGTTGGGCGCCGGGGTTGACCGAGTGCGCCCGCTGCGGCACGGTCGGCGATCACGATTACTTCCTGCCGCAGCTCGGCGGCGTGATCTGCTCGACCTGCGCCCCGGCGGGCTCGCCGCGCGTCGCGCGCGACACGGTCGACATGCTGCGCGCGCTGATGGCGGGGGAGTGGGAGACCATCGACGCCGCCCCCGGTCGCACGACGGCGGCGGCCTCGGGCCTCGTCGCCGCCTACGCGCAGTTCCACCTGGAGCGCGGCATCCGTTCCCTCCCGCACCTGGAGTCGTATCGATGACACCGAAGCCGTTCACGCACCGCGACGCGGTTCCCTACCGCCCGCTCGACTGGACCGGGGAGTACCCGCCGTCCTACCCGCGGGGCGCGGTGCCCGAGCACGTCGCCATCGTCATGGACGGCAACGGCCGATGGGCGAACCGTCAGGGTCTCACACGCGTCGAGGGCCACAGGGCGGGAGAGGCGGCGCTGCTCGACGTCGTCGCCGGCGCCATCCAAGCCGGCGTGAAGCATCTGTCGGTCTACGCCTTCTCGACCGAGAACTGGTCGCGCTCACCCGACGAGGTGCGCTTCCTCATGGGCTTCAACCGCGAGGTTCTGCACCGCCGCCGCGACCAGCTGAACGAGTGGGGCGTGCGCATCCGCTGGTCGGGCCGTAAGCCCCGCCTGTGGGGATCGGTCATCAAGGAACTGCAGCACGCCGAGCGCCTGACCGAGGGCAATTCCACCCTGACCCTCACGATGTGCGTCAACTACGGCGGACGCATCGAGATCGTGGATGCCATGCGCCGCATCGGCGACGACATCGCCGCCGGACGCCTCAAGCCCTCGGCGGTGACCGAGAAGCTGATCCGCAAGAACCTCTACCAGCCCGACATGCCCGACGTCGACCTGTTCGTCCGTTCCAGCGGCGAGCAGCGCACCTCGAACTTCCTGCTGTGGGAGTCGGCCTACGCCGAGATGGTGTTCCTCGACACACTGTGGCCCGATTTCCGTCGTACGCACCTGTGGGACGCGATCGGGCTGTACCTGTCACGCGACCGCCGCTTCGGTGGCGCGGTCGATACCCCGACCGCGTGAGGAGACGCATCCTGACGGATGCCGACAGCGGAATAGACCCACGACCCGGAAGGTTGCACGCGATATGACGGATGCCATCAAGATCGACGTGTGGAGCGACATCGCCTGCCCCTGGTGCTACATCGGCAAGCGGAACCTCGAGAACGGCCTGGCCGCCACGGCCGGCGACGACGACGCCCCGGTCGTCGAGATCGAGTACCACTCGTTCGAGCTCTCACCCGACACCCCCGAGGACTTCGACGGGGGAGAGGTCGACTACCTCTCGCAGCACAAGGGCATCTCGCCCGAGTCGGCGCGGGAGATGCTCGATCGGGTCACCGGCGTCGCCGCCGACGCGGGGCTCACCTACCGTTTCGATCTCCTCAAGCACACCAACACCGTCAAGGCACATGAGCTGCTGCACTTCGCGAAAGAGAACGGGCGTCAGCTCGAACTCGCCGAGATCCTCATGTCGGCGTACTTCCTCGAGGGCAAGCACGTCGGGCGCGATGAAGATCTCGTGCAGCTCGCCGTCGAGGCGGGACTGGACGAGGATGCCGCGCGCGATGCGCTCGCGTCGCAGCGCTACCGCGCCGCGGTGCGCGCCGACCAGGCACAGGCGCAGCAGTTCGGCATCACGGGCGTTCCGTTCTTCGTCATCGACGGCAAGTACGGCGTGAGCGGTGCACAGCCGGTCGAGGCGTTCACGCAGATCGCCCGCCAGGTGTGGGGCGAGCGTCGCGAGGCATCCGCGACCGCCGACGCCTGATCCATCCTCCACAGCGGTGTCCGCCGTCGGCTCGATCGGCGCGGGCACCGCTGTCGCACGACGTCTGGGAGAATGAAACGATGACCACGGCAACGGCCCCGGCGCGGACGCTCCGCATCGGAAACATCGAGCTCGACGCTCCGGTCGTCCTCGCGCCCATGGCCGGCATCACGAACACCGCGTTCCGCCGCCTCTGCCGCGAGTACGGCGCCGGCCTCTACGTGAGCGAGATGATCACGACTCGGGCTCTCGTGGAACGCAACGACACCACGATGCGACTCATCCGACATCACGAGTCCGAGACGCCGCGCTCCATCCAGCTCTACGGCGTCGACCCGGCCACCGTCGAAGCGGCCGTGCGCTTGATCGTCGATGAAGACCACGCCGACCACATCGACTTGAACTTCGGCTGCCCCGTACCGAAGGTCACCCGCCGGGGCGGCGGCGCCGCGCTGCCGTGGAAGACTTCGCTGTTCCGCGAGATCGTCGAGCGGGCCGTTCGCGCCGCCGGCAGCACGCCGCTGACGATCAAGATGCGCAAGGGGATCGACGCCGATCACCTCACGTATCTCGAGGCCGGACGCATCGCCGAGGGCGCCGGGGTGGCATCCATCGCCCTGCACGCCCGCACGGCGTCGGAGTTCTACTCCGGCCACGCCGACTGGTCGGCCATCACCACACTCAAAGAGACCGTCACGAGCGTGCCGGTGCTCGGCAACGGCGACATCTGGTCGGCCGACGATGCCGTGCGCATGATGGCCGAGACGGGCTGCGACGGCGTCGTCGTCGGTCGCGGTTGCCTCGGCCGCCCGTGGCTCTTCGGCGATCTGGCCCGCGCGCTCGGCGGCCCCGATGCCGCGCACGGCGAACCGGTCGACGCCACCCTCGGGTTCGTCGCCCGGGCTTTCCGCCGCCATGCGGAGTTGCTGGTCGAGTTCTTCGACGACGAGGGCCGCGGATGCCGTGACATCCGCAAGCACGTCGCCTGGTACTTCAAGGGGTATCCCGTCGGCGGTGAGCTGCGGGCGAGCCTCGCGACCGCATCGACCCTCGACGAGTTCGACGACCTGCTCGCCACGATGGAACTCGACGCCCCGTACCCGGGCGCCGCCGCCGAGGGGCAGCGCGGCCGTGCCGGCACCCCCAAGCGCCCGGCGCTCCCCGACGGTTGGCTCGCCTCGCGCGAGATCGGCGACGACGCCGGGCGCGCCCTGGCCGACGCCGAGCTGGACCACAGCGGTGGCTGAGGTCGCGGTGACGGCCGCCCGCCCGCTCGGGTACGACGATGCGGACGCTGCCCGCTTCCACGTCGAGGAGCACCGCTCGCGGCGTGACGACTTCGCGCGAGACCGTGCCCGCGTGCTGCATTCCGCGGCCCTTCGCCGGCTCGCCGCGAAGACCCAGGTGCTGAGCCCCGCGAGTCCCGCCGACTTCGCCCGCAACCGGCTCACGCACTCGCTCGAGGTGGCCCAGGTCGGCCGCGAGCTCGCGACCGCCTTGCAGCTCTCGCCCGACGTCGTCGACACGGCGTGCTTGAGCCACGACCTCGGGCACCCGCCGTTCGGCCACAACGGCGAACGCGCGCTCAACGAATGGGCGGAGGACATCGGGGGGTTCGAGGGCAACGCGCAGACGCTGCGCATCCTCACCCGCCTCGAGCCCAAGGTCTTCGGTGCCGACGGCGAGCCGTTCGGACTGAACCTCACCCGGTCGAGCCTCGACGCCACCTGCAAGTACCCGTGGACAGCCGACGAGCCCGTGCCCGACCC
This sequence comes from Microbacterium proteolyticum, assembly GCF_014192415.1. GTDB lineage: Bacteria > Actinomycetota > Actinomycetes > Actinomycetales > Microbacteriaceae > Microbacterium > Microbacterium proteolyticum. The sequence continues at coordinate 377,971 of NZ_JACHXY010000002.1, read as the reverse complement.
CGGCGGGCGCCTGAAGTTCGGTGTCTACCCCGACGACGAGCCGGTCTTCCAGTGGATGCGCGGCGGCGCGCCCGCCCGTCAGCGGTGCATCGAGGCCGAGGTCATGGACCTCTCCGACGACATCGCCTATTCGGTGCACGACTTCGAAGACGCGATGGTCAACCGGTACGTCGACCCCGCGCGCCTGGCATCCCGGGTCGGCCGCGAGGGTCTGCTCGACGCGATCCAACGCTGGGTCGGGTACGACTTCGTGCGCGACGACCTCGATGCCGGACTCGAGCGACTCATGGCGATGCCGGAGTGGATCCCGTCCTTCGACGGGACCCGTCCCGCCCTCGCACGCTTGAAGAACCTCACCTCCGACCTCATCGGTCGCTTCGCGCGCGCCGCCACCGCGGCCACCCGCGAGGCGTACCCCGCCGACCAGCTCACGCGCTACCGGGCGCACGTCGTCGTTCCGGCCGAGGTCGAGGTCGAGATGGCGGTGCTCAAGGGCATCATCGGCGCCACCGTCGTCTCGATCGACGGCCGCAAGGTGCTCTACCGCGAGCAGCGCAACGTGCTGAAGCGTCTGGCATCCGCGATGTGGGAGAACCCCGGTACCCTCGACGCGCTGCACGCGCCCGATTTCGCCGCGGCCGCAGACGACACCGCACGTCGCCGCGTCGTCGTCGACCAGGTGGCGAGCCTCACCGATCAACTCGCGATCGCCTGGCACGGCCGACTCGTCGGCGACGTGGATGCTGCCGAACTCGGCGTGTGGGCACCCGGCGCGCGCGCCGCACGGGGAGCGGATGCCTGATGGCCCGCATCCGCCAGGCCGACGTCGACGAGGTGAAGGCGCGGGTCAACATCGCCGATGTGATCGGCGAACGCGTGGCGCTGAAGCCCGCCGGCGTCGGGTCGATGAAGGGCCTCTGCCCCTTCCACGATGAGCGGTCGCCCAGCTTCAACGTGCGCCCGCAGGTCGGGTATTACCACTGCTTCGGCTGCGGCGAGTCGGGTGACGTCTACTCGTTCCTGCGCGCGTTGGACCACGTGTCGTTCACCGAGGCGGTCGAGCGCATGGCCGCGCGCGTCGGCTTCACCCTGCACTACGAAGACGGGGGAGCGGCCCCCGAGACCACGGGACGTTCGCGGTTGTACGCGGCGAATGCGGCCGCGACCGAGTACTTCCGCTCCCAGTTGATGACTCCCGAGGCCGAGATCGGTCGGCGCTTCCTCGGCGACCGCGGCTTCGACGCGGGAGCGGCGGCCCACTTCGGCGTGGGCTACGCCCCGAAAGGGTGGTCGAATCTGTTCGACCATCTGACGGCGCAGAAGTTCTCCCGAGACGAGCTCGAGAAGGCGGGGCTGGTGTCGACCAATCAACGCGGGGGAGTCTACGACCGCTTCCGCGGGCGACTGATCTGGCCGATCCGCGACGTGACGGGCCAGGTCATCGGCTTCGGTGCCCGAAAGCTGCACGACGACGACCAGGGCCCGAAGTACCTCAACACCCCCGAAACGATCATCTACAAGAAGTCGCAGGTGCTGTACGGCCTCGATCTTGCCAAGCGCGACATCTCACGATCGCACCGGGTGGTCGTGGTCGAGGGGTACACCGATGTCATGGCGTGCCACCTCGCGGGGGTCACCACGGCGATCGCCTCGTGCGGCACGGCTTTCGGCACCGATCACATCACGGTGCTCCGCCGCGTCATGGGCGACGACAGCTCGTCGGGCGAGGTCGTCTTCACCTTCGACCCCGATGCCGCGGGCCAGAAGGCGGCGCTGCGCGCCTTCGCCGACGAGAAGCGTTTCGCGGCGCAGACCTACGTGGCGGTGGCGCCCGAGGGGCTCGATCCCTGCGATCTGCGCCTGCAGCGGGGCGACGGTGCCGTGCGCGCACTCATGGAGAACAAGAACCCGATGTTCGAGTTCGTCATCGATCAACGCCTGAAGGACTTCGACCTGGCCAGCGTCGAGGGCCGCGCCGGTGCGCTCCGCGCGGCGGCGCCCATCGTCGCCGACATCCGCGACCCCTCCCTTCGTCCCGGGTACGTCCGGGTCCTCGCCCGTCGCCTCGGCCTCGACATGCCCGACGTGCAGGCCGCCGTGGAGCGTGCCGCCCGCGGGGCCGACCGTGCCGAGCAGCGCGAGAACGCCCGCGTCGCCGAACCCGCACCCGTCGCGGTGTCGGTCACGATGGCGTCGCTGCCGAACACGCGCGACGTCGCCCTCGAGCGGGGAGCGATGATGGCGTTCCTGCAGTACGGGCACCGTATCGAGCCCGACGTGTTCCTCCGCGCCCTGCAGCTGCCGTTCGGCCACCCCGCCCTCGAAGCCGTGCGCACCTCGCTGGCATCCACCGATTTGTCGCAGCCCGGGTGGGCGGTCGCGGCCGTCGAGGCGGTCCGCGAGCCGTTCCGTTCGCTCGCCGCCGAGCTGCTGACCGCGGAGTTCCCCGCGCGCACCGAAGAGGGTGCGGTGGCCTCGGCGAACGATCTCGCCCGGGGTCTCCTGGTGCGTCAGCTGCAGCGCGAGAAAGACGACCTGCTCCGCGGCATCCAGCGCGTGCCGGCCGACTCGGAAGAGGGGCGCCGCCTGCGCCTTCGGCTCCGCGAGCTGGATGCCGACAGGCAGCGCCTGATCGTCTCGTAGCTCGCTGCGCCCGCGCGAGCCGCGGCGGGGTGATGCACCGAAACCGCAGGGCATCGTCGAGACCGCGGGTCATCGGCATCCACGGGACGCAGTCTCGGCGTACGCCCACGGTCTCGGTAGACACACGCCATCTGGCGCGCGATCCTCGGGCGCGCCGTTGGCATCCCTCACCCTGGTGGGCGAGGATTGGGGGATGCCCCGGATCCTCGACACCGACGTCGTCCTCCGCACCGACGACCTCTCGCTCGCGCGCGGGGGCGTGCGTGTGATCGACGGCATCACGTTCACGCTGCTGCCGGGACGGACGATGGTCGTCCGCGGAGCCACGGGGTCGGGTAAGTCGTCGCTCGTCGCGCTCTTGGCCGGTCATCCCGACGACGGGCTCGGCGTCGTCGGCGGTGACGCGCGCGTGCACGGCATCTCGGCGCGGCACCCCGGCCGGGCCCGCCGCGAGTGGGTGTTCCACACCGGTTACCTGCCGCAGGGGGCGGGAGCGGCGCTGCCGTCGCGCCTCACCGTGCACGACGTCATCTCCGAGCCGATCACGAGCCGCGACCGCCGGGTCAACACCCGAGCGCTCGCGGTGCGCGTGGCGACGCTGCTGGACGAGATGGAGCTGCCCCTCGGCACCGCCCCGAAGTACCCCTACGAACTCAGCGCGGGCATGCGGCAGCGCGTCGCCCTCGCCCGCGCGCTCGTGCTCGAGCCGCGCCTGTTCGTCGCGGACGACCTGTATGCGAACCTCGATCTCGAGGTGCGCGAGGCCGCCCGCCTGGCGATCACCCGCCGCCGCGACGAGCGCGACATGGCGTCCCTCATCGTGACGAACGACGCCGACGCGCCAAAGGAACTGGATGCCGACGTGCTCGTCCTGCACGCCGGTCACGCCGTCGGTCTGGGCCACGGTGGGGACGCCGTTCAATGGACTCCCGACGGCACGCCCGAGCGACGTCCTTCGTCCCCCTGATTTTCCCGCCGCCCCCGCGTGCTGTTAGTATCGTGGGGTTGCCCACCGCAAGGCGGGCATGATCCTCGGTAGCTCAATTGGCAGAGCAATCGGCTGTTAACCGATAGGTTCTTGGTTCGAGTCCAAGCCGGGGAGCCAACGAAAAGGCCCGCCTCATCAGAGGCGGGCCTTCGTCGTTCTTCACTGGTCAGAGTGGAATCGGCATCACAACGCGGGCAACGTTTCGCACGCGCCGGCGCCTGTCGACCGCTCCGCACGAGAGACGACGTCGCGCGACCCGCTGAGCGACAGATCGTGGTCGAACGGTTCGAAGATCGTGATGGCTAGCCGGCGCGTCGCTGCCCGCGCCGGCGCGCGCAACGATCCCCTCCCTCGCTCGGGTCGTTCGCAACCCGGTCGGCGAGACGGTCGAGGACTGCGAAGGTGGGGAGGTGACCCCCGACCCGCACCGGTACGACCTCGATGCCCTCCGTGCCCGCCTGCTCGACGAACGCGGCGGGAAGGTGGACGACAGCATCCCGACGCTCGCCGGCGCCGATCCCGGACTCTGTGCCATCGCGCTCGTCACGCCGGACGGCACCGCCCGCCTGAGTGCGGACGCCGACGTCGCGTTCAGCATCCAATCGGCGGCGAAGCCGTTCCTGTTCGCCCTGGCACTGCTCGACACCGAGGGCGAGGCGCTCGATCGTGTCGGGATCGAGCCGACGGGGGAGTCGTTCGACGCGATCAAGCTCGAGAGCGGCACGGGCCGTCCGCCCAACCCGATGGTCAACGCGGGCGCCTTGCTCACGGCTTCCCTCGTGCGGGGTTCCGATACGGCCGCGCGCGACGCCCGCATCGCTGAGGGCCTCGCCGCTTTCGCGGGGCACGACCTCGCGGTCGACGAGGACGTCGCGCACAACGAGCACCTGCTCGGCGACCGCAACCACGCCCTCGCCCACCTCATGCGAGCCGAGGGCACCATGCAGGTCAGCGCGGATGACGCGGTGGCGGTCTACGCGCGGGCCTGCGCGACCCTTGTGGATGTCGAGACCCTGGCCGTCATGGGCGCCACCCTCGCGTGCGGTGGCGTGAACCCCCGAACCGGCGTGCGCGTCATCCCCGCACGCGTGGCGCGAGACGTGGTGTCGGTCATGGCGACCTGCGGTGTCTACGACGGATCGGGCCGGTGGATGCGGGCCGTCGGCGTTCCGGCGAAATCCAGCGTGTCGGGGGCCATCGTCCTCGCCGCCCCGGGACGGATGGGTGCCGCCGTCGTGAGTCCGCCGCTCGACGCACAGGGGACGAGCGTACGCGGTCGCCTCGCGAGCGAGGCGCTCAGCGACGACCTGCACCTCCACAGTTTCGCCGCGGGCTGACCCGCCGGCCACCGTCCGCCGCACCGCCGCACGTCATCCCGCGCCGCCACGAATCCCGCGTCTGAGCCCGTCGTCACCACGGTGTGAGAGCATCGGCGCATGGATTCCGCCGTGCGCCGCCGCGCCTCGCGCACCGTCACCGTCGGCGTCGTCGCCGCCCTGGCTGCCACCCTCACCGGCTGCGGACAGGGGACGAACGTGTCGGAGGACTACGCGCAGATCTGTCGCGACAACGCGACGGAGAAACGCCTCCCCGACGACGACTGCAACAACCACGGCGGGGGAGCGGGCTGGTACTTCCTACCACTCGGAATCAGCAGCCGCACCGTTCCCGCGGTCGGTCAGCCCGTCGTGGGCGGCACCGACGTGCTCCCCTCGGGCAAGACCGCCGCCAGCGGGATCTCCCGCGACGGTGACAGCGTCGCGCGCGGTGGGTTCGGCGGCTCCGGCTCCGGCGGGGCCGGTAGCTGATGCGCCGTATCGAGCTCGCCCCGCGCCCCGACTGGGAGCGCACGATCAAACAGTCGGGCCTGATCTACTCGCACTCCGTGCGTGATGACGGCTCGGCGGTCGACTACTGGAGCGACGGTGCCGCCTACGTCTTCACTCTTCCCGAGGTCGAGGACCTCGAGAAGCAGACCGAAGAACTGCACCGCATGAGCCGCGAGGCCGCGCGCTACCTGGCATCCGGAGCGCTCGGTCACCTGGGTCTCAGCCCGCAGGCGTTCGAACTGGCGCAGTGGTCGCTCGAGCAGGACGAGCCTGATGTCTACGCGCGCTTCGATCTGGCGTATTCCGGCGACGGTACTCCCGCGAAGATGCTCGAGTACAACGCCGATACGCCCACGGGGCTCATCGAGGCGTCGGTGACGCAGTGGTTCTGGTTGCAGGACCGGCTGAAGACGGGCGCCGTCCCGTCCGACACGGATCAGTGGAACGGTCTGCACGAGGCCCTCGTCGAACGCTGGCGAGTCCTCCTGCACCGCTCGCTCAGCGAGGGTGAGGGCGGGCGCCTCTTCGTCGCCCACTCGGATGCCGACATCTACGGCGAAGACTGGGACACCGTCGCCTACATGCGTGATCTCGCGGGCGAAGCCGGCTGGGAGCACACCGGCATCGAGATGAAGGACATCGGCTGGCACCACGGCGCCCGCCAATTCGTCGGCGTCCCGGAGCCTTGGGGATCGTCGCGCAGCATCGCCGCCCTCCCCGGCGACGAACCGGGCACCCAGTACCCCGTCATCCGCAACATCTTCGCGCTCTACCCCTGGGAAGACCTCGTCTCGGGCGAGGACCGCGTGATCGGCGACCAGGAGTTCGGAGCCCTCCTCATCGCCGGGCGCGGACTGTTCGGACGCTGGTACGAGCCGGCGTGGAAGATGTTCCTCTCCAACAAGCTGCTGCTCGTGGCCCTCTGGCGCCTGTTCCCCGGCCACCCCAACCTGCTGCCCGCCTACGCCGACGGCCCGAACGGCCTCACCGACTACGTCGTCAAACCCGTCTTCGGCCGCGAGGGCGACGGCATCCATGTCCACCGCGCCGACGGCACGGTCACCTCGAACGGCAAGGAGTACCGCCGAGAGGGGAAGGGCCGAGAGCGCGTGTGGCAGCAGTACCACGAGCTGCCGGACTTCCGCGGCTCACGGGGGAGCAATCACCCCGTGCTCGGGTCGTGGGTCGTGAACGACGAGGCGTACGGCGTCGGCATCCGCGAATCCGACGGACCCATCACCGACTATTTCTGTCGCTTCGTCCCCAACATCATCGAAGGCTGAGAAGAACTCCGGATGCCGTGACACCGGCGACGTTCGCACACGGGCGACCCCTCCGGTCGGTGGCGTTCACGCGTCGATGTCGTCGACGCCCGGCATCCACGACGCCCCGGGCTTGCCCCATTTGCGCTTCTTCGCGATCTTCGCCACCACGCGGCTGTCTTCGTCATCGAGACGGTCGACGTACAGGATCCCGTCGAGGTGATCGAACTCGTGCTGCAAGATGCGCGCACGCCAGCCCGTGACCTCGACCCGCACCGAGTGCCCGTCGAGGTCGGTACCGGTCAGCAGCGCCGCCTCCGAACGACGCAGCGGGAAGCGCTCGCCGGGGAACGACAGGCAGCCTTCGCTCTCGTCGTCGGGGTCGGGGTAGCCGGGCTCGAGCGGACGGATCCACAGCTCCGGGTTGATCACGACCCCCCGCCAGGGCTGGCCCTCATCGTCTTCGTACGTGTACGTGAAGATTCGCAGACCCACGCCCACCTGAGGCGCGGCGAGGCCTACACCGGGTGCGGCGTCCATCGTCTCGAACATGTCGGCGACGAGCTGACGCACCTCATCGGTGATCTCGTCGACGCGGGCGGCGGGTGCATGCAGCACGGGATCGCCCATGATGCGAATCGGGAGTACGGCCACGCCTCCAGCCTAACCAGCGGAGGGGCGGCTACTGTCGAGGGGTGATCCCGCTCGATGCCACCCTCAGCGACGGAATCGATCAGCTCGTCGGCGTCTTCCGCGACCCGCGTATCCTCCTCGGCATCCCGCTGGCGCTGCTCGGCGCGGTGTTCATGTCGTTCGGTGCGCAATACCAGCACCGCGGCGTGCAGAAGGTCGAGCGCCTCTCGGGCGGCAAGACGACCGGCGGCCTCTCCCGCTCGCAGCTGACATCGCTGCTCACGCGGCCGTCGTGGGTCGCGGGTACGGTCATGCTGGGGCTGGCGATCGCGTGCCAGCTGGCCGCGCTGTCGGTGGCGCCTCTGATCCTCGTGCAGCCGCTCGGGGCGATCGCGCTCGTCATCACCACCGTGCTCAACGCCCGCGTGTCGCGCCACAAGCCGACCCGGCAGTCGCTCATCGCCATCGCCTTGTGCGTCGGCGGCATCCTCGTCTTCGTCACGATCGCGGCGTTCTTCGCCACCGAGCAGGTCATCACCGAACGCGAACTGCTGATCATCCTCGGCATCCTGGCCGTGGTCGTGCTGGTGTTCGGCGTCTTCTGGGTGCTGGTGCGCCGCCGCGCGCAGGCGCTGTTCTACATCATGGCCGCCGGCGTCATCTACGGCTTTGTCGCCACCCTCGCGAAGGTCGTCATCAGCCGCGCGCAGGCCGGCAATTTCGAGTGGCTGACGTTTCTGTGCCTCGTGGCGCTCCTCGCCGCCGTCGCGGTCGGCGCGTACTTCGTGCAGACCGCGTACTCGGTCGGTCCGCCCGATCTGGTGATCGCCGGGCTCACCGTCATCGACCCGATCGTCGCCGTGCTGATCGGTCTGCTCGTGCTCGGAGAGGCGTCGACGGCTCCCGCGTGGGCGCTCATCGGCTTCGTCCTCGCCGGCGCGATCGCGACCTGGGGTGTCATCCAGCTCACCAAGCACCACCCGCAGATCACCGCCGATGGAAAGCCGAAGAAGCCGCGGGTGCACTGACGCGGGCGGCGGCGGAAGACGGATGCCGGTAGGCTCTTCGTCGCTGGGGGCGGTGGCCAAGCTGGTCAAGGCAGCGGGCTCATAACCCGACGATCGTGGGTTCAAGTCCCACCCGCCCTACTTTGGACTCGTCAATTTCCCCGTAATCACGCGGAAGCCGGCCTCGTGGAACACCTCGGTCGCGTTGTCCCTATTTATCCTGTTCAGGGGCGACGCGAACACTTCCTCCGCACCGCGGCGGCGTTCCTCCGGAGTTAATTTCATGCGGCTCCAATCCTCGTTTCGCAGTCCCTCCAGTGTCCTGGGAGCTCGCGGGGCGCGCGGCCGCCGAACACCTCGTCGGGGGACCCATCACCACGCGGGCCGACATCGACCGCAGGGGTTGCCCGTGCCGACCGTGATCACACTCGCCTGTTCCCTCGCTGGACCTCAAGTCAACGGTCCCGATGAGAAGGTGGCCTGTTTGACGCTGCCGTCACACCAGGCTCCAGGTGAGTGTCTCCCAACCACCCACATGCGGCGCCACTGCGTGCAACGGGGCATTCGTGGTGCCGATCCGCGCGCTCACGACGTAGCCGTTGGTCGACGCGAGTGCAAACTGCTGATTGCCGAGATCCACCCACCTGAACATCGTCGATGGAACCCCTTGATAGGTGGCAGAGTTGGCAAAGAGAACCCCGTCGACCACGTTCACGTAAAGACCATTCCCCACGGACTTCAGTGCCCAGTACCCGTTGCCCACGTTCACGAGCCGGAAGTGCTCCCATCCGCCCGCGTGGGGCGATGTTGTCTGAAGCGGCGTGTCGGCTGGGCCCTGCCACGCGCTGACGTACTTCCCGTTATTGCCCTTCATGGCGATGAGGACACCGTCTACAGGCTGAACCGAATGCACCGGCTGCAGGGGTTGCAGACTGCTCGTCCGGAGCGCAAACGCCCACGCCTGGCCCATCTTCGTGTAGCCAGAAAGAGAAGGATGCAGATCGTCGCTGATGTCCGTGCGGTTGAGAGCGCCGAAGATGTCGACGAACTGCACGTTCGGGCCTTTCGACTGGGCTACTACCTTCACTCGCGCGTTGTACTGCTCGATCCGCTGCTCGACGACGTCGTACCCGATGCCGGCAGGGGTTGTAGAGGCGAGAAGAAGACGCGCGTTCGGCTTCACGGCTCTGATCCGGTCGACGAGAGAGGACAGGTCGCTTTCCATCTCCGCGATACTCACGAAGGTGCCGGGCCGCACGTCATTCGCGCCGATCTGCAGCAAAATGGTGTGCGGATCGGCAGAGTACAGCCACCTTCCCACCTGGGCGGAGACCATATCTATGGTCCAGCCTGGATGGCCTTCGTGATCTCGGTCGATAGTGGATGGTCCTGCCGACTCGCCGCCGACGAAATCCACCGTCGCACCCGACTGAGCCAGAACGTTCCAGAGCTCCGTGCGGTATCCCCCGTAAGGCCCCGACGGGTTATCCAACCCTTGGCCGAAGGTGATTGAATCCCCGAGAGGCATGATGCGAACTCCGCCGTTCGAGGTTCCGGGGAGCGCCGCTGACGCGGGGGTAGCAGCAAACATTCCGAGCGTGAGGGCGCCAGCGAGTCCTACCGCGGCGACCACCACCGCCGTACGTCGCGATGGGCGTTGAAAATTCACGTGCATTGCAATCTCCTCTGACGGCACGTTCTGCGACCGTCCGCGATGGCTAGGGTGCGCCTCGGCGATAGGACAGCACGGGCGGGCGAAGCCGCAGCCGTTCGTACCCGATACTGAAACGTTCCGGTCGACGCGCAGTCATTCCGCACCGCATTGTTGCCCCGGATATGTGAATGGGGGAGCCTGCCCGCAAGGTGGTGCGATCAGGCTCCCCGTGCAAGCCTCTACTGTCCGTACACCTCCAGGTCATAGATGGAGTAGGCGTATACGGTGTTCCGCTGCGTCATGTCCACCTTCACGTACCTGCCGCTGACGGGAGTGAACGCATTGTTCTGAATGCCGCCGGCGCCGGCGGTCGTGGTGTAGACGGTGGTCCAGTTGACGTTGTCCGGTGAAACGCGGATCTGATACGACTTCGCTGAGGCCACTTCCCATCTGGTGACGACTCGGCCTACCGTCTGCTGGCTGCCCAGGTCGATGGTCACCGACTGCGGGTCAGTTGTCTGCGATTCCCACCGCGTCGACAGGTTGGCGTCGGTGAGATACGACGAAAGGTTGCCGTTCGTTGTGGAACTGGCGGATGTCGGAGCGGACGCTGCAAGATTGTCGTTGTACACCTCGAGGTCGAACATGGAGTAAGCCCAGCCCGTATTGCGCTGTGTCATCAGCACACGCAGGAACTTTGCGGTCACCGGGTTGAAGGTGACGGTCTGTGTTCCTCCCGGCCCGTTGGTCGTGGTGTAGACGTTCGTCCACGTCGCGTTGTCGGGGGACACCTGGACGTTGAAAGCCTTCGCGGAGGCAACCTCCCACCGCATCACTACCCGGTTGACCGTGGAAGTGTTCGGGAGTTCCACCGTCACCCACTGCGGGTCGGCTGTCTGCGATTCCCATCGACGTGCGGTGGTGCCGTCCGTGAGGTTGGCGGCGACGTTGCCGTTCGTGGTGGAGCTGGCCGTGACCGGTTGACCGTAAGCGAGGTCGGGGGCGCCGGAGCGGTAGGACACCGTTGCTCCATTGATGAACGTCTTTCCGCCCGAACGTGTGAGCGAGCCGTTTGCGGCGCCCAGCACGATGACCCGGGAGGAGCCCGGAGGAACCACGATGGTTGTCGTACCGGTCACGCTGCTGGACAGCAACGTATCGGAGACCGCGTCGTACACGCTCGACGCCGTGGGCACCGTGACCTGAATGCTCGCCGCGACGTTGTTCGGGTTGTAGTACAGGTACCTCGGGAGACCTTTGTCACCGTAGAAGTCCAGCGCGTTCAGATCCACTCGCCGTACGTTCGCGACGTTGGTGTCGGCGACCGTGGCGCCGAGGAATCCGACCCATGCGGAGCCGTACAGGCCGAGATCAGAGTCACCTCCGCCGTATCCGAAGCGAGTGACGTCGCTGGTGGCCATCGGGCGGGTGCCGTTGAACTCCTCACGAAGACCTTCATAGGCGAGTACCTTCTCCGGTGCGTTGATCCATCGGGACCCGTCCCCCTGGTTGGCGGCTGGGAGCTGATCGGGGTAGTAGAACCGGGAAGCGTTGCTCATGTGGAGCATGTACTTCCCCACACTGTTGGCGAATCGCGTGTCGTACTTCACTGTGGGTGCGAGAAAACTCGCGGCGAAGGTGTTCATGGCGAACCCGTACCCGCCGGAGCCGGGTCCGTAGTTATCGATGATTTGGCCCTGCAGCCCGCCGACGTCATACCCACCCCACTGGCCGCGCATTGAGCCCCAGGTGGGCCGGACGGGGTTGACGTCGAGAATGCCGTTGAACAGGCGGCCCACGTCGTAGTTGGTTCCGAACTGCGCGTTCATCCGCGCAGCAAGGTAGGGGGCGAGTACGGGGAGGATCTCGTAGTAGAGGCGTCCGTTCGAACGCTCGAGGTAGTCGAGGCTCCACTTTGCGCCCTGAAGGTATTTCGGGTCGCCGAAGCGGCTGTATGCCCAGAGGAGGATTGCTGCTGTTCCGGTGGCACCGTCGCCACCTTCGTTGCGGACGCCGGCGTAGCGGGTCATCGTGTTGAAGTTGAATCCCTGGCCATCGAAGTTGGCGTTCGCGCCGCCGAGGGCGACGACTGCCGCGTAGTACTTGTCGGCGATGCTTGTCTGGATGGTGGTCATGTTGTTACTGGTGGGGTATTGATCGCCGAGCATCATGTAGAGCGAGTTGGCAAGCGTGGTGTACCACCAGCTATCTGCACCTCCGTTCACATCAGGGCGCGATCCGTTCAATGCGATACCGAGGCTGGGGTGGAAGAAGGTTCTCGACATGTCGACGTAGTTATAGCCACCCTGGTTGGCCTTGTTCACTCCGACAAGACTCGCTCCCACGACCGACGCGAGCTGACCGAGCGCCTCCTGGTTGCCGTCTGTGGCGGTCGTCCCGTCGATGCGGAGGTCCCCGTAGTAGGAGGGCATCTTGTAGGAGTCGGTCGTCATGTTGTTGTGCGTGGTGTCCGCGTAGATGGTCCGATGCGCGCCTGGCTGGTTCCAGTTGTAGGCGAAGCTGTCGTAGTCGATTGCTCGCTGCTTCCAGTTGAACGCCGCCAACGGGGATGGAGTGCCCGACATGAACTGGTCGACGTAGCCCACGGGTCTTGGGGGCTGTGGGGCCGCGACTGCCGCGGGTCCTACAAGGGCCGTAGCCGTGGCCATGGCCACGATCGTCGCCGCGATCTTCGTGCGTCGAAACACCTTGATCTCCTTTGATGGGTGAGGGAGCGGCGTCTCACGGGAGCCGCGGACGACAACGTACCGAAGCGTTTCGGTTAAGTAAATAGGCAAGCCACAGGCTCGCCCAGGCCTTAGGCCTAAGAGGCGGCGATTGAGTATGCTCTGCCCTACGCGCGGGGGCCCTCGTCGGACGCGATGTCTAGTGCTTCACGTCAGCGGGTCGGGTGGAGATGGACTCCCGGCGAACGAAGGCGGCTGGTGCCACCTCGATGTCCTGGACTTTGGCGCCCTCGATGGCCGCGAGCAGCATTTCTGCCGCCACCGTGCCGAGAAGGCGCGGGCTGGTCTGCACTGTGGACAGGGTGGGCCGAACGTAGCGGCCCAGACTGATGTCGTCGTACCCCACGATGCTGATGTCTTCCGGGACTCGGACGCCGCGCCTGTGCAGCCGGTTCATCACGCCGATGGCGGATAAGTCGTTGGCGCAAAATACCGCGGTAGCGCCTCTATCGTCTTCGACGAGCAGGTCGGCAGCGTGCTCGCCTCCCTCGTAGGTGAAGTCTCCCGGGATCACGACGTCAGGCTCCAGCCCGTGCGAAAGCATCGCGGAGGCCCATGCGTCGCGGCGCTCGATGGAGTGTTCGTAGGCGTCGGGCCCGGTGACGTGTGCGATTCTCCTATGTCCTAGCTTGACAAGCTCTTCCACCAGGCTCCGGATGGCAGCCGTTCCGTCCTGCCGCACCGATGGGAACGGGAACTCTCCCCGGGGTGCGTTCGCTGCAACGACGGGTGCATTGCGCGCACTGAGAGCGGCGAGGCGGGAGTCGTTGATACGAATCTCGTCGAGGAAAAGGCCGTCGACGCGACGCGACTCGATCAGCTCGACCAGACGGGCTTCGCTTCCCGCTTCGTCTTGCGAGATCTGCAGGGCGAGCGCATAGCCGCGTGGGGTCAGGGACTCCTCGATGCCGCCGATGAAGCCGCCGAAGAATGGGTCGGATTGAATGATGTCGTAGTCCCGCTCGACGACGAAACCTACCGAGAAAGCACGTTTTGAGGCGAGGCTCCTGCCAGCGAGGGCTGGCACGTACCCGAGTTGATCGGCGACGGCACGGACACGAACACGAGTCTCCGTAGAGACGCCGGGCCGGTCGTTCAGAGCGGCCGACGCCGAACTGATCGCGACGCCAGCTGCCCTTGCGACGTCTGTGATGGTCGCACGGGGCGATGCCTTGGACATGGTGCAGACCATACCGGACCAGTTCATAACGCCCGAAAGATCCGCTTCCGTTTCGCCGCCCTGTGCGCTAGCTTCTCGTTACCGAAGCGTTTCGGTAACACAAAGGAGTGCTCTCAGCCATGAACGCAGCATCACCCGCGCGACGAATTCGCGCTTCTCTTGCCGCTGTCGGAGTCATCGTCACCGCCGTCGCAGTGGCCGGTTGCTCCGGCGCCACACCCGCCAACGACGGCGGAACGCCGACCGGCACGCTGGAAGTCCTTGTCTCCAGCGCCGATGCGTCCGACCAGGCTTTCGAAGAGCTGAATGCCGACTTCCAGGCTGCCTATCCCGACGTGACGGTCAACTTCAGCTCGATCCCGAACAACAACTACGCCGCCAGTAGGTCCTCCCGGCTCACCGCCAGCGATGTCGACATCGTGGTGGCCGCCCCGGTGCAGGTGCCGGACTACGTGCCCGGCGGTGCTGTCGGCGCCGACGCAGCCGCAGCTGACGCGGGACTTTTCGTCGACCTCACCGGCCAGGACTTCCTTGAGAACTTCACCCCCACCGTCATTGACTCGCTCAAGTACAAGGACAAGGACTACACCGTTCCCACTGGGCTGAGTTACTACACCGGGGTGTACTACAACAAGCAGATATTCGAAGACAACGGACTCTCGGTGCCCACCACGTGGGACGAGTTCACCGAGGTCGCCAACACCCTCGAGAACGCCGGTGTCGCGCCGATTGGGATCGGCGGGAAGGACGGCTGGCCCGCCGGTCTCGGAATGCTCTCCCTCGTCCAGGGCATGTACCCCAGTGCGCAGGACAAGCAGGCTCTCGCGGAGTCCATCTGGTCCGGTTCGACGAACCTCGCAGAAGGTCAGCAGCTCCGAGTGCTGGATCGTGTGCAGTCCCTGTACGACTGGGCTCAGCCGAACTTCGCGGGAGTGGACTACACGTCGGTCCCCAGCGGATTCGCTGCGGGAGACTTCGCGATGACCGTGGACGGCACGTGGAACCAGCTCGTCATCGACTCTGCCGTCAACGGCGCCTTCGATTACGGATACTTCCCCCTCCCGGGTGGCGACGACGCCGCGGACAACGCAGCTCTCGGCGGCAAGGTCGAGCTGCGCATGGCTATCGCTGCGAACGGTCCGAACCAGACCGCGGCCATGGCATACCTGGACTTCTTCTCGCAGCCCGAGAACTATTCCCAGTTCGTGGGAACGGCCGGGTTCGCACCCGCGCAGCCGAACGTCCAGCTCTCGGACTTCCTGACCTCGCTCTCGGACTACACCGCCACGTTCGAGCCGGCATGGGACACCGTCTGGACCGTGAACCCCGACGCCGGTGCCGCGGCAACCTTCCCGTTCAATTACACCGCCATCGCGCCGCTGGGTCAGGCTGACCCCGAGGCGGCGGCCAACGAAGCCGAATCCGCCTGGCAGGCAGCCGCCAAGTAATTCACTCCCCCAGGGAGGAGGCGGTTACGCCCCTCCCTGGGCCCAGGTAGAAGGACGCCATGTCTGCGTTTTACCCCTTCGGGGCACGAGCACCTTTACGTCTGACGTTCTGGTTCGCGATGGCCCTCTTGATCGTCTTCACTGTCATCCCCGCCGCCGCGGTGTTCGTCATCGCTTTCACTGACATCCAGGGACTCCCCGGGATACCCATCCACTGGGTGGGCTTCGACAACTTCGTCCGATTCTTTTCGGCAGCGCGTATCGGCTACAACCTGAACGCGCTGCAGAACACCCTGATTTACGCGGTGGCGTCCACCGTCATTATCAACGCCATCGCGTTGGCCGTGGCGGTGCTCCTGAACCAGAAGCTTCGCGGCCGCAACTTCACCCGCGCTATCGTGTTCCTCCCGACAATTCTGGGTGTCACGGTCATCGGCCTGATCTGGTCGCTGTTCTTCAACCCCTCGCGTGGGCCGGCGGCGACCGTGTGGTCGTGGTTTGCAGCGGACTCAGCCTTCTTCGGAGACCCGGCGCTAGCACTTCCTCTCGTGATCTTCGTTCAGATCTGGGCTGGACTGGGTGTAGCTGTCGTGATCTACCTCGCTGGACTGCAAGCCATTCCGGAAGAACTGTATGAGGCAGCGTCTATCGACGGGGCGACAGGCGGGCAGCGGACACGCTTCATTACGATCCCTCTCCTCGCGCCGTCAGTGACTGCGAATGTCCTGCTCGCCATCGTCGGGTCGCTGCAGAGCTACCAACTGGCATACGTCCTGACCGGACCGAACAATCCCGCTACCCAGCTGCTGTCCCTCGCGATCTTCTCGCAGGCGTTCGGAGGCAGCACGGCTAGCGGCGCCGCTCAAACCCAGGGGTATGCCGCGACGATCTCTGTCGTTCAGTTCTTCGTCGTCAGTGCTGTGGCCGCTCTCGTCCTGATCTATCTCCGCCGCCGGGAGGCCAAGCTATGACTGCACAAGAGGCCGCACTGAGGGTTTCCGCCCGCGCTGGAGCTCGCACCGCCACCGCGGACGTTCAGCGTCGCCGTCGGCCCGTACGCACCAGCACCGTCGTGAACTACGTCCTGATGGGCGTGGTCATCCTGTGCTACCTCTTTCCTCTCCTTTTCCTCTTGAACACCGCGCTCAAGTCGAACGCGGCATTCAACGCCGATCCGATTGGGGTCGTCACCGATCCGCAGTTCGGTAATTTCGTCGATGCTTGGATTCAGGGGAACTTCGGCGCGTACATCCTCAACAGTGTGCTCTACACCTCGACGGCGGCCGGTCTGGGGACTCTGGTGTCCCTGCTTCTCGGCTTCCCGGTCGCCCGCAACTACTTGCGCTTCCCACGGCTGTGGAATGCGTTCTTCGTCATCCTGCTATTCCTGCCGAATGCCCTCATTACCCAGTTCCAGTTGCTGCTCCGGCTGGGGCTGTACAACACCCAGATCGGCTACATCCTGATCTTGGCCGCCAGCGTGGGTATCGGCCCCATCCTGATGGCCGGGTACGCGCTCTTTGCCGCAAGAACTCGATGAGGCGGCAGCCGTCGACGGATGCGGGTATTGGCGTTACCTCTTCACGTTCGTGGTGCCGATGGCCAAGCCCGCTCTCGCCACTATCTTCATCCTCCAAGCCATCGGTGTATGGAATGACATCATCCTGGCCACGATCTTCCTACCCAGAGCAGCCAACGCCCCTATCTCCCTTGGGCTGTACGCCTTCCAAGGCACCTACAGCAATCAATGGGGACTGCTGGCGGCGGCGACCATGATTGTCGCTGCACCGCTTCTGGCGGCCTACCTTTTCCTCCAGCGCTTCCTTATCGGCGGCATCGTCGGTTCGGTTAAAGGCTGACCCCCTACTTACTCGCCCGCACCTCCAGGGAACATCTATGTCTCAGATCCTCTCTCCACAAACCACTGTCCCGTACCAGCTCATTCGCGAGGGCATCCTCATGCAGCCAGAGTCCGGCAACCCGCTGGAGGCCGAAGGAGTCCTGAACCCCGCTACAGCGCGGGCTTCCGATGGCACGCTCCGCTTGTTCGCCCGTCTGGTGGCCGCTGGCAATTACTCCCGGGTGGGCACCGCACACATCGAGATTCACGCGGGGCGCCCGGTCGGCGTGCACCGCGATGGCGTCGCCCTCGAGCCCGAACGCTCGTGGGAGTACGGGCTGCAGCACGGCGGAACCGAAGACCCTCGCATCACGACCGTGGCGCCGCTCGGCCTCCACGTTATGACGTACGTGGCATTCGGCCCCACGGGACCGCGTCCGGCTCTTGCTGTGTCCGAGGACGCCGAGACGTGGACCCGTCTGGGCCCGATCGCGTTTGTCTACGACGACGCGCTCGGTGTCGACCTCAACCTTTACCCGAACAAGGACGTCGTCTTCTTCCCAGACGTCGTCACCGGACCAGACGGAACCCCCAGCATCGCGATGCTTCACCGCCCAATGTGGGACTTCAGCTTCACTCGTCCCCAGGAGCCTGCCGCGCTCCCCACGGGCATCGATGACTCCCGCCCGAGCATCTGGATCTCCTACATCCGCTTGGCAGAAGTCCAGCAAGACATCGCCGCGCTCACCCGTCCCGCGAACCACCGTCTCTTGGCGGGTCCGCTCTATGAGTGGGAGCAGCTCAAGATCGGAGCTGGACCACCGCCGGTACGCACCCCCGAGGGTTGGCTTCTCCTCCACCACGGCGTCTCCGGTGAGATCGTCGGCAGCGCTTTCGACCTGCAGACGGGGGTGCACTACAGCGTCGGAGCCATGTTGCTGGACCTCGATGACCCGACCGTGATCCTCGCGCGAACCGAGCTGCCGCTGATGTCTCCAGAGCTGCGCGAAGAACGTGACGGACCCGTCGCCAATGTCGTTTTTCCGACCGCCATCGAAGAGATCGACGGCACAGCCTTCGTCTTCTATGGCATGGCGGACGCTCGGATCGGCGTCGCTCGCCTTGAACGGACCGCGTGATGAGCGGGACCACCGACAACGTCGACACCCGCAGCGCAGACCAAGTCCTTGCCGATGAGAGCCGTAACGACCGCACTGAGGCACTGAGCCAGCTTGCGTTCTTCGCTCAGTACGAGGACCACGAGTGGCTCATCAAGGGATTCGAGGAGGACCCGGCACTCCGGTTCACACCCACACACCAGTGGCAGGATCCGACCGGGTCCGGGTGGACGAGTGAATCCATCATCAACCCGACCACCATCGTCGCCAAGGACGTCCTGCACCTCTTCTATCGCGCATCGCCCCGGAAAGAGTCCCTCGCCTCCCGCATCGGCCATGCGACGTACCAGGGCGGCCGGTGGATCGACGACCCGACGAACCCCACGATCTGGCCGATCGCGTCGAACGAGGCGTATGGGGTGGAAGATCCAAAAATCTACCGCTTCGGCGACGTCTACCACCTCTATTACAACGCGGTGTTCCCGGTCGGCGAGCAGGACCGCGCCGCTCACCCGTCTCCCGGTTATCCGGTTGACAGCGTCGGGTGCGACATCAGCCTGGCGGTGTCGTCCGATCTCGAGACCTGGGAAAAGATCGGCGCGGTCACCCCACGGGAACAGTCCCTCCTGTGGGCCAAAGGGGCGGTCATCCCCCGAGCCGCAGACGGGTCGGCCGTGAAGATCAACGGCGAATACCTCATGTACGTGTCCGAAGGATTCAACGGGGTGCTCCACGTCGGCACCTCGCCCGACGGAATGCGCTGGGAGTTCCGCCCCGAGGCCTACCTGGATCTCAGCCCGCTCGACGGAACCATCCACGAGGTCGCCACTGCATACGTCGAAGGCGACCGCCTCCTCCTCGACTTCTTCTACGACCACCACGGCCAGTGGTCAGCCGGTCAGGCGCTCTACTCGCTCGACGACCCCTTCTCGCAGATCGACATCGCGCGCGGCGGCACGCTCGCATGGGGTGGACTGACCCGCTGGCACGACACTCTTCTCTTCGCACAGGGATGGGACGCACCACTCGACCAGCGACAGCTGCACTTCTATCGTTCGCGCCGGACCCATAACGGACTGGACCGCAATGGGACACGTTTCATCGGGCCCACCGACTCGACCGCGGCGGAGTCCGAAAGAGACCCCACCGCAGTCGGTCACCAGGTCAACGCTGACGAGTAGTGCGTGGGCGCGCGACGACAGCCTGTCGGCTGGATGCGCCGCATTCCCGCACCGGACCACGTTGTCACCTCCCCAACCGCCTCACAGATCGGAGCACATATGACTACGCCCACCGCCGTGTTCATCGGCGACAGCATCACTGACGCCGGACGTCGGACCGACCCCTCTGGGCACTACGGCGCCGGCTACGTTCGCCGTATCCACGAGATGGTCAACACACCGGTGTCCCAACTGACTATCCTCAACCGCGGCGTCGGGGGCGACCGCGCCGTCGATCTGGAAGCACGATGGGACAGAGACGTTCTCGCTGAGAAGCCGGACGTGCTGACCGTAATGGTCGGCATCAACGACATGTGGCGCCGTTACGACGCGGGAGCCCCCACCCCCGCTTCCGAGTTCGAGTCCACGTACGACTCGCTGCTCGTGCGAGCTCTCGAGACCGGCGCGCCGCGAATCGTTCTCCTGGAGCCCTTCTTGGTGCCGTTCAACGATGCACAGCAGGCTTGGCACGAAGAAGATCTCAACGAGAAGATCGCAGCGGTCCACCATGTCGCCTCGAAGCATCACCTCGACGTCATCGAACTCGACGGACTCTTTCGAGCTCTCGCCACTCGAGGCGGCGTGCTGCGTGCAACCGAGGACGGAGTGCATCCGGCCGCAGATGGGCACCAGCTCATCGCCGACCAGTGGGTCGCCTGGGCACGTCGTCAGAACCTCATCACGTGATGGCGGGAAAGCAGCATCCCCGGGCTCTCCAACCTTCCCAGGCGAACGGCTTCTGGGTCGACTCCACCCAGAGTCGACCACTGGTCGCAGGCGTGGAGACCGGGGGAACGAAGACCGTATTCGGGCTGGCGGCGGTAGAGGATCCGACGACTATTCTCCTCCAGCATCGAATCGAGACGACCTCGCCGGAAGAGACGTTGGCAGCCGTCGACGCGGCGTTCGCCAGCTGGACCGCCTCCCTTCCCGTGACGGCTCTGGGTGTGGCCAGTTTCGGTCCCCTCGATGTCGAAAGCAGTTCTCCCACATATGGAACGATTTTCGACACCCCCAAGCGGAAATGGGAGGGCATCTCCCTCCTCGCGGGGCTCAGCGCGGTGGCTGCCAAGCCAACCGTCGTCTACAGCGACGTCACCGCAGCCGCGCTCGGCGAGGCGACCAACCCGGAAGCTCGAAACGAAAACCTTCTCTATCTGACGGTCGGGACCGGCATCGGGCTAGGGATCACACTGGACGGGAAACCACTGCAAGGGCGGGGATACCCAGAGGGTGGTCACCTGTTCGTCCGACGGCATAAGTCGGACCGTTTCGCCGGGATCTGCCCGCTGCATGAAGACTGCGCGGAGGGTCTGGCCGCAGGACCCGCGGTGCAGTCGCGTATGGCCGACGGAGAGAAGCCGGATGAGATTCTTGAAGTAGTCGCCTACACCCTCGCGCAGGTGATACTCAGCGGGCTGTACTTCACGGCGGCGGAGACGGTGGTCGTAGGCGGCGGCGTTTCTTCCATACGGAACTTGCGCGAAGTGACGGCTGAGCATCTCGCCCTTCTCCGGTCGCCCACGGCGCCTCCGACGATCCGGGCTCCGCGTCACGAGCATTCTGGGCTCGTTGGCGCCATGCGTGGCGCGGCTTTGTTGGCCAACGCTGCGCCATAACGACGTGACTCCCGCGGGAGCGGAACCACCCCGGGGGTGGGTCACCCTGCGTTCTGGCACGTCTGGGGCGTACAGGAGTCGATCGTCGAGCGCCCCGATACTCGTCCTCTTCGTTCCTTTTGGAGATTGGTCCTGTTTCAAACCCCGGGCCACTCCGGGTCAGGCGTCGAACAGTTCAGCGGGAACACACGTCGGTGAACCCGCTTCCGGTTGCAAAACGGGTCGCGTCGCACACCCGTGAAAGCGCAGAGCAGGAGCCGGCGTCAGGCCTGGTCCAGGTGATCGTTCGCATGAACGACCAGGACGGGGCATACGGCGTGTGCGACGCATGCGGCGCTGACGGAGCCGAGGAGGAGACTGGCGAACCCGCCTCGACCCCTGTTGCCGAGGACGAGCATGCGGCTCGATGCGCTGACATCGATGAGGGCGGGGGATGGGGCGCCTTCGAGCACCTCTCGGGTCAGACCCGCAGGAGGCGAATCGCCGAAAGCTCCTTTGACGGATTCCGTCAGGACGATGTCCGCCTCCTCTTCCGGGTCCCAGACGGTGATAGCGGAGTATTCGGAGAATGGCGGATAGGACCAGGTCGTTACGACGTGAAGCGGGGCGTCGAGTGCTCGAGCAAGCTGTGCCGCGAGTCGAAGCGCAGCGACCGCAGGCGGGGATGCGTCCACGCCGACGACGATGCTCTTTCCACTGTTGTGGTCCATGAGGTCTCCTGGGGATGACGATCGTTCTTGCGAGTGGGAGAGGATGCCGAGCCGCGCACCGATGTTGTGCACCCCACGAGCGTCTGCGTACCGAGCCCGAATCGTTGACGTTGCCCGTGGGGTGCGTGATGGCGATGCTAGAAGCGCGCGACGCCGTCGCCAGGGACCTTGGTCCCTTCTGCCTCATCAGGGGCTACAGTCCCGCCCGTGGACTTTTCGTCCGCTTTGTCACCCCATGTGATCGCGTCGGAACAGAGCAGCTTGGGTACGCGATGTCATCCCCAGTTTCAACAAGAGCGAGGACACGTAGTTCTTGACGGTCTTCTCGGCCAGACTCAGCTTGCGCCCGATTTCACGGTTCGTCAGACCGTCGGCGATGCCGTCCAGGACTTGCCGCTCGCGTATCCCGAGGGCACCCATTCGTGGGTCTTCCCGATCGCCGAGCTGTGCCTCGCTGAACCGTGTGCGGGGGGTCGTCATCAGCAGCACTCTGCCTGAACTGACCGCCCTGATGTCTTCGATGAGCCGACGGCCTGTCACTGTCTTCAGTGCGAAGGCGCCTGCGCCCGCGAGAACGGCTGCCTGGACGGATTCTTCATCATCGAAGGCGGTGAGGATGATGCACGGGATGTCTGTACGGGACCGGATATCCCGGCAGAGGTCGATACCGTTTCCGTCGGGTAGCTGCACATCCAGAACCACGACGTCAGGGCGGCAGGCCTCGATCCGGCCGAGGGCCTGATGAGCTGTCGCCGCCTCACCGACAACCTTCATGCCGGGGGTGCGGTCGATGAGGTCTCCGAGGCCACGTCGGACGAGCTCATGGTCATCGACCAGGAAGACTCCGATCATCTGTTCATCCTCCTCCACTGAGCCCCGGCGCGGGAGTGGGGGACAGGACTGCCGACGCGGCGACATCTCCTCGTTGTCGCACGGTCTCGTGGCGAGAGGGGGACGCGGTTCTCAGTGCCCAGAGGATCGTCGAGAGGTCGACGAGTTCTTGAAGCCACGCGCCCGCGAGAGCGGGTAGCAGACCCGCAGCGGCGATGAACATCAGGATGAGGCTCATCGAGATACCGAGCAGGATGCTCTGGCGGGCGATCCGTACGGTGCGTTGAGCGTGTTCGCGCGCGCGGAGGATGTCTGCGAGGTCATCTCTGAGGAGAACGATGTCCGCCGCTTCGCTGGCGAGCGTTGCGTGACGGCCTCCCACGACGATGCCGACATCCGCGCCGGCGAGCACGGGCGCATCATTGATGCCGTCTCCCACCATCACTGCGGGCCGGTCGGGCTGTGAGCGCATGATGGCGACTTTCTGCGCAGGTGTGCAGGGGGCGTAGACCGACGTGATGCCGACCTCGCCGGCGACGTATCGGGCGGTTTCCTCGTCGTCACCGCTGAGCATCAGCACGCGCTGATGCATCTCGTTCACGAGCACGTGGATGGTGGCGCGCGCATTCGGTCGGGGAGGGTCCGCGAGGAGGATCTCATCGACAGGCCCATCGTCGACTCTCACGTAGACGACCGATACACCTGGTCGATCTGCCGAATCATCCGGCGCTTGCGGTGACTCCCGACAAACGAAACCCCTTCGTCCCAGGATGACGCGGTGGCCCTCGACGAGAGCTTCCACGCCCACACCGGGGGTCTCTCTTGCGAAGGTCGAGACGGTGCGTTCAGCACTCGCCCGGCGTAGGGCGTCAGCATAGACGTGAGAAGAGACGCTATCGGCTGCAGCGGCCAAGCTCAGAAGCCGATCCGGCGTCAGCGTCGACGCGCAGCGGACGCTGACCACGGACGCCGCTCCCGAGGTGAGAGTGCCGGTCTTGTCGAAGGCGATGGTTCGCGAGCGTGAAAGGAGCTCGAGGGCTGCGCCGCTTCGAACGATGATCTTCTCTCGCGCGGCGCGGCTTATTCCGCCCGCGAATGCCACGGGAGCGGCGATGATCAACGGGCAGGGAGTGGCGACCACCAGCACAGCGACTGCGCGCCCCCACTCTCCGCTCAACGCACCCGCGGCGAAAGAGATGGCCAGCGCTACCAGAGTGAACGGTCCGGCGACTTTGTCCGCCAGTCGCACCATCGGTGCTTTCGCGTTGGCGGCCTGCGCAACGAGTTCGACGATGCGTTGGTACTGGCTGTCCGCTTCGGGACGGACTGCTCGCATACGGCACAGGCCGGACAGGTTGATCGCCCCGGACAAGACGTCCTGATCGCGGGTCACCTCTCGGGGAAGACTCTCTCCGGTGAGAGATGCCTCGTCGAGAATGATGCTCGCGTCCAGCAGTACGCAATCGACGGGCACCACTTCCCCTTGTCGAACGAGGACGGTGTCTCCGACACGCACGGACGAGATGCCGACTTCTTCGGGTGCGCCGTCGGCGCGGGCGATGAGCGCGCGGGTGGGAGCAGTCGAGATGAGCTGACGGAGATCTTTGCGTGCCCTCCAACTCGCGTACTTCTCAAGGCCCTCACCGGTCGCGAGCATGAGGCCGACGATGAACGCAGCCCAGACCTCTCCGGCGATGAGCGCAGCCACGATCGCAATGGTGGCCAGCACATCAACGCCAAATCGACCGTTCACCAGTCGGCGGAGCGAATCGACAGCGGACAGCGTGGCCAGGGTGAGTGCATACGTCGCAGCACAGGCGAGAGCAACGTCGGCTCGTCCACAGAACCACGACGCGATCACGATGAGGACGCTGGAAAAGGCCAGGATCAGCTTCGGGGGGAGCACGCCGCCGCGCGGTTGCTCCACGACGTCCCTCACGCCCGCGGAGAGCGAGGCGCCCGATGAGAGATGAAGACAGGGCGGGAAGATGCCATCTCCTCTGCGAGGGCAGCTGTCTGCTCTTTCCCTCGCGCTCGCTGGGCATCTCTCGGTCCCGCGTCCGTGAAGCGGCGACCCGTGACTTTGCTGACCTCCACGCGAATGACGTACAGCTTTGACACGGGGTTGACCGACAGGGGCATGACGCTGCGCGCTTGGCGCAACTCCGCATCCACCGTCACGTGATGGGCGAGCCCGGTCGCCACGACGCTCCACCATTGGTCGCCGTCACGCGCGTCCGTTTCGAAGGTGACCCGAGGATCGTCAGCGATCAGACGCACCTTGGAATCGGCTGCCGTCCTGATGAAGAACCCCGGTCCGGATACGGCGTAGTTCACGGGATAGATGGCGGGGTGTCCGGTCTTTCCGTTCATCGCCAGACGCCCCAGAGACTGCTGACGCAGTAGGTTCCAACAGACCCCCGGACTGATGACGTGGATGGTCTCGTCGGCCCATTTTTCACCAGCATTGTCGGAGGTCATGACCCCACAACACACTCATCGGCATCGGACTCGCGGGACTTTGGTCCGGTACCCTCACGCCGTCGTAGAAGTGTGCGCGGGTTCGACGTCGGAATTCATCTCCAGGGGAGGGAGGAATTCGGGCGGTACGACGCACAGAGGAGAGGTCATCGACCCCACCAAGTACCACGCGACGGTCCCGAGGAGTCCTCCTGCCAGGGCGCCGTGATGGTGGCTGCCGATGACGACAAGCGAGGCATCGCGGGCCAACGCTCCAAGGACCAACGCCGGATCGTCCGCCATCAGAATGTGTTCGGTGAGTAAACCCGGATATGCCCGGGAAACTGTGCGCACCGCTTCCTCCAACATCTCCTGGTGCGCCGATTCGTTCCGCTTGCGAAGCATCTTGATCGGCCATGCGTGCACGATCAGGAGTTTTCGCTCCGTGCGGGCGGCCTCAGATGCGGCGAAGTGGAGGGCGGCGTCTGCGGATCCGTCACCGTCGTATCCGACGATGACCGGTCCGGGTCGCTCGCGCCATCCGGATGGGACAATGCACGACGGGATGGCCGCCGCCACGCTAACGCGCAACGGCACCCATCCCTTGAGTGTGGAGCGCACCGGCGCGTAGAGATGAGATCCGATCACCACGAGATCAGCGGCTTGTTCGCTTTCCAACAACGCGCCTGGCATCCATCCACGAATCACCTTCGTCTCGACAGCCACCGACGGTGCCAGCTTGCGGAGCAGGTCGGCACCCTCCTCGCTCACGCGACGCAGTTCGCGTTCGGACTCGAAGAGCTCCGCGACGGATGTGAGCGTGACGTGTGAGGGAACGTGCCGCGCCCGCTGCGCGACCCATTCCAGGGCGGCAACGGACGCTTCACTGCCGTCGAAACCCAACAGCATGTGATCCATGGTGATTCTCCTCGGCAGCCTGAATGACACAACAACGAACAACGGGTGGGAAGGCGTCGACGCGGCACGACGACGTCCCGCTGCGCAATCTGACGGCCACGCGGATGCAGTGGTCAATTCCACCGCGTACGAAGGAGTTGCCCGGGCGCGACCCGTACGGCAAACGTAGAGGGATGTCCTCTGCGCGACTGTGACTTTCGTCCTGCGGCTCCAAACCGCTCGCCGCGGCATCGACGGGGGTACGCTCGTGCCGTCTCCTCCTGAAAGAAGAGGAACGATGAAAAGCGATGACGGATTCGTCGAAGATCCTTTGACAATCCTGCGCAGCGCCCTCGCCGAGTCGGAGATCAACACCGAGCGGGTTCGCGTCGTCGGAGAGCGCCTGCGTGACTTACTGAGCATGTCGCGGTCGGTGACGGCCCAGTTGGAACTCTCCACGGTCCTCCGCGAGGTCGTCATCGCAGCAACACGCCTCGTGGGAGTTCCCTACGGCGCCATCGGCGTCATCGGCTCGGACGGGTCGTTCACAGAGTTCATCCACGTGGGGGTGTCCGCCGACGACGTCCAGAAGATCGGTCACATCCCGCAAGGCCGAGGACTTCTGGGCGCCGTTGTGCGGGACGCGCACACCATCCGTCTGCCTGATCTTGCGGAAGACCCTCGGTTTGCGGGTTTCCCCACCCATCACCCGCAGATGGTGGCTTTTCTCGGCGTTCCCGTCCGAACACGCACGGAGGTCTACGGAAATCTCTACCTCACCTCCCCTGAAGTCGGCAACTTCACCGCGGAGGATGAACGCATCATCGAAGCTCTCGCCGCGACCGCCGGAGTCGCTATCGAGAATGCCCGCGCATACGAACGCTCCCGTCGAGAACGACGGCTCAGCGCCGCGCTTTCTCGCGTTGCGACCGCGCTACTAGACCCCCACCAGAGCGACGCCTTGAAGGTCGTTGCATCAGAATGTGCATCCGTCATCGATTCGGCGACCGTCGCGGTGGTCGTTCCCGACACGGACCCTCGGCTGCTGCGAGTTCGTGTTGCCAGCGGGCCTCTCTCCGCCGCCCTGCGCGACGCCACCTTCGACCGAGCCGACTCCCTCGCGCTTCGTGCGATGCAGTTGGGGGAGGTCGTCGCCGACGATGGACCAGTCCGCGATTACGCCGGTGGAGTGTTGCAACTGGGGCCGACCGCGGCAGTGACCCTTATCGCCCGTGGGGAGACTATCGGGGCGTTGTGCGTCTCCAAGAAGGTGAACTCTCATCCGTTCAGCGGAGAAGAAGTCGACATCGTCGGCGAATTCGCTGCGCAGGCCGGGCTGGCCGTCTCCTTATCCTGGGCGCGCGAAGACCAGGAACAACTCCGCCTCATCGAGGATCGTGCCCGCATCGCGCGCGACCTGCACGACCATGTCATCCAACGGCTCTTCGCGACGGGTCTCGCACTCGAGCATGCGGCGGAGACCTCGATCGACCAGAGCGCGTCGCTCCGTCAACACGTCGCGAGCATCGACGCGGCGGTCTCTGACATCCGCACCGCCATCTCCGCGCTGCGCACGCCGTCGAAGCTGGCTGACAGGCCACTTCGTGTGGAGGTGTTCGAGCTCGTCGAGGAACTGACATCGGCGCTGGGGCTGCGCCCCTCTGTTATGTTCGCCGGTCCGGTGGACACCCTCATCCTCGGCGGTCTGCGCGAGGATGTGATGGCGGTGGTGCGCGAAGGGCTCACCAACGTCGCTCGCCACGCGAAGGCCACCCGCTGCACGTTGTCGATCAGTGCGGACGATACCTCGACCGTGATCACCGTCGAGGATGACGGCATCGGAGCGGGGGATGCTCCAGGTCGAGGCAGCGGCACCACGAACCTGCACGCGCGCGCTCTCGCGCGCGGGGGCACGAGTGACCTCATGCCCAACCGCTTGGGTGGGCTCACCCTGCGGTGGCAGTCACCCGTCCGGCGGGATTCGGCCGCGCCGTCCTGACCGCACACCGATCGTCCCACGAAGGGACCAAGGCCCTCAGTCCCTCTGTTCATCTATCGGGGACCTTGGTCCCTCCTCAGCGCGCCCCTCGGTCGCAGTGTGGTGACGAGGAGGCAGCCGCCATGAGTTCCGATGGATTCTTGAAGCAGAACGTCGAAGAAGAGTTGCAGTGGGATCCCCAGGTCGATGACGCGGGGATCGGGGTCGCCGTCGAGGACGCGACGGTGCGGCTCAGCGGCGAGGTGGATAGCGAGTCTGAGAAGGAAGCGGTTCTCGCGTCGGCGTTGCGTGTTCGCGGGGTCAGAGCCGTCATCGACGAGATCGTCATCCGCCGCTCTCCGGGGCGGAAGGTGTCTCCAGCCGACGTGGCGCGCGATGTTGATACGACATTGCGTTGCACGTCCGGTATTCCGCAGACGGTGAGAGCAAACATTCACGGCCACGACGTCGTTCTCACGGGTGAGGTGGATTGGGAATTCCAGCGTCGGGCCGCGAGGCGCGCCGTGCAACAGGTCCGCGGGGTTCGCCAGGTGGTGAACGAGTTGCGTCTCACGGCACGGGTGGTGGCGGACGACGCTCAGACACGCATCCGGGACGCTTTTCACCGTCATGCCGACATCGACGCGTCTCAGGTGCACGTCGAGGTGGACGGTTCCCGAGTCATCCTCCGCGGGACGGTGCGTTCTTGGGCGGAGAAGTGGGCGGCCGCGAACGCGGCGTGGGCGTCGCCGCACGTGACGGAGGTCGACAACCGTCTCTTGGTCCAGCTGTCATGACTGACTCACCCGGGGCGATCCGCAGGAACACCGTCGTGGGCAGGGGGAGTTGCGGCATCATCATGGTGATGCCGCTGTCTCAGATCTCGGTTTCGTCGTGCACACGCCACGCGATGGCTCGGAAGACGACACTCCACCGCTTCGCACCTCTGATGCCGTCGATCTCGAAAGCAGTGGGTGAGGGGCGGCGGTCTTCTTCTCTGTAGGGGGCATCACGTCCCCCGATGTCTCAGCGTGATGCGGGACTTTCGTCACCCCCTGCATGCGGGGCTCGTGCCTACGATCACCGCGAGAAGTGTGGGAGAGGTCGCATGATGGATCGCGTAGTGATCGGCGTTGATGGTTCGGCGGGTTCCACCGCTGCGGCAGAGTGGATTGCGAATCGCCTGGGTGACCGTCCCACCCGCATTGATCTGGTTTCCGTTCATTCGTGGGCGTCACACGTGATGGCTGACCGCGCGGTTCAGACCGACCTCGAGCACATGGAACGGATGCTGTCCGCCTGGAGCGATGCGTACTCCGTGTCCACCCATTGCGCGAGCGGACGCACGGTGAACGTTCTCACGGAGCTCGCCAGGGGCGCGGACCTTCTCGTCATCGGGGTCAACCCTCAGCGGCCGCTGACAGCGGCTCTACGCGGCTGGCTGCCCGTTCGTGTGTGCGCGGCATCGTCCGTGCCGGTATGTGTGATCCCCGTGGGGTGGGGTCCGAGCGACGATCCGATAACCGTGGGTGTGGACTCAGACGAGTCCTCGAGTGCCGCCGTGCGGTGGGCCGTTCGGGAGGCCGAAACGACCACGCGTCGGCTCCGCCTTCTTCACGCGTGGCGCCTGCCGGAGCCCTATGACGCCGGGGCGGTCGCCCTGCTGGTGCGCCCGGCAGAGGTCATCGCCGAGCATCGCACCGTTTTGGAGGCGGTGCGACACGGCGTGGCGAAGGAGCACCCGCGGGTGAGGATCGAAACCTACCTCGCACGCGCGACGGCACCCGCCGCGCTGTTGAGCTACGCCCCCTCATCATCGCTCATCGTGCTGGGTTCTCACCGCCTCGGTATCCTCCGGGGAGGGCTCCTGGGCGCAACCGCGGCTGACCTTTTCTGGCGGGCGAGGTGCCCGATCGCCGTTATCCCTCCGGACGCCTCGATCAGTGATTCCTAAGGCACGATGCACAAAGGGGTTCGAAGGTCCCGGGTCACATCACGGGCTACCGAACCCGAGAAGCCCGCAGCGAGGACGCCTCGGCGGTGACTGCCGATCACGGCCAGACAAGCGTGTGAGCTCGCGACGGTGAGCGTACTGACGGGATTATCGTGCACCATCGTGAGCTCGAGGGAAAGTGTCGGCCAGCCGGCGCGGACGCGCGCGACCACGTCATCGAACAGGCGTCGGTGCGCCGCCTCAACGTCCGACATGCCGAAGAGCACGTCGTCGCGATGAGTGGGAAGCGCCGGCATCGTTTTCCAGGCGTGGACGAGATGCAGAGCAATGCCCAGCCGGGTGGCCTCGTCCGCCGCGTACGCGATGGCGGTGTCCGACGAGTCATCGTCGTCGACACCGACGACCACCCGTGATCGCCCACCCCCGCGCGCCCACCCCTCGGGAACAAGACACGTGGGGCAGGTCAACTCGTTGCCGACACGGAGAGGCAGCCTTGCGTTGCTGGACCTGGCGTCGCTGCCCGGACGTGTCACCCCCATCACTACCAGGTCGGCTTCCCGCGCACCTCGCACGAGGTTCGGGACTTTTCTGCCGTCACGTTCGATGGCGTGCACTATCGATCGAGGATTGTTGCGGCGAAGACGGTCGCGGGCATCACGCAAGTGCGATTGCGCCTGCGTCTTATCCGCCCACAGCGGATTGTTCACAAGCAGGATGTCAACGACTGCGTCGTTGCCGTCGGTGCGCCACTCCACCCACTGCCGTGCGGATTCTGCAGCGGCGCTGGCGTCGTAGGCGAGGACAATGCGTTCCATGTAGAGCCTCCCCTCCCACCGTAGGAGCGGCCGTGAACCACGACAGGGGTCGTAAGTCCCGGCATCTCACCGAACCCCGAACGGGAAATGAAGGGACCAAGCGCCGGGTCGCGGGGGCAGCATCGCCGAGAATCTCCGAGGCGCGAGCAAGGTCGTCGTCAATAGGACTTCCGGGCTCGCGCCTCAGCTATTGGACTCGCCCATCTCGCCATTCAGTGGGCTCGGCTACTCGGTGCGACCGTCATCACGGTTGATATCGAAACGGGGCGCGCGGCGCCGGCCGAAGGGGAGCACGGACCGGGACCCGGTCCGTCCGCGCCGCCGCCCTTTCGACTCAGGAGCCGTGCGCCTCCTCCGACACCGACTGCCACTCGTGCCACGTCGCCAGGCGCGAGGCGTAGTCCTTCTCGGCGATGCCGAGCGGCGCTTTGCCGAAGAAGATGCGCAGCGGCGGGTTCTCGGCATCCACGACCTTCAAGATGGCGGAGCGCGTGGCCTCGGGCTTCCCGGGGTCAGCGGCCGACGGGCGCTTCGACGCCTGCTCCCGCACGTCGGCGTACGCGTCGATCTCTTCGCTGCGCTTCGCCGAGGGGCCCGACCAGTCGGTCGAGTATCCGCCGGGCTCGACGAGGGTGACGTGGATGCCGAAGCCGGCGACCTCCTGCGCGAGCGACTGCGAGAGTCCCTCCAGCGCCCACTTCGACGCGTGATAGACGCCGACCGAAGGGAACGCGCTGATGCCGCCGATGCTCGACACCTGGATGATGTGGCCCGACCCCTGCGCGCGCATGAGGGGCAGCGCCGCCTGGGTGACCCAGAGAGCGCCGAAGAAGTTCGTCTCCATCTGGGCGCGAACCTCGTCCTCGGTGAGTTCCTCGACCATCCCGAAGTGACCGAACCCGGCATTGTTGACGACGACGTCGAGGCGACCGAACCGCTCGTACGCGGTCTTCACCGCCGCGAGGTCTGCAGCGTGGTCGGTGACGTCGAGTTGCAGCGGCAGGAACGTGTCGGGATAGGCATCGACGAGTTCGCGGACGTCGTCGAGGTTGCGTGCGGTGCCGGCGACGCTGTCGCCGCGTTCGAGGGCCGCTTCGGCCCACTCGCGGCCGAAGCCCTTGGAGGCGCCGGTGATGAACCAGATCTTGCTCATGGGAGTCCTTGCGGGAAGGGGAGTAGTTGACGCGGGCGACGGTACGCCGCCCCGCCGGGCGTCCGTGATGGCTTGACACTCCACACGCCGTCGATACAGCCCACTACCGCCCGCCGCTCCGGGCGCGCCTCGCGACGCCGAACATCACCTGCCGACGCCGTTCGGGGCGGATTCCGCCGTTCGGGGCGGGAGACATCCGCCCCGAAGCGCAGAACCCGCCCCGAACCTGAAACCGACGCCTATCGTGCTGGGACCGCCACCAATTCGCCCGGTCCGGGCAGGATCTCGCGAAGCAGGTCGTCGAGCGTCACGACGCCGACCAACCGCTCGCCCTCGACCACCGTCGCGAGCTGCACACGCCCGCGGCGCATGCGCGCGAGCGCGTCGTACGCCGAGGCGTCCGGCTCCAGACGCAGGGGCTCCCGGGCGATGTCGAGCGCCGGCGTGGCCGGGTCGACGGCGAGCGTGTCGCGCACGTGCGCCACGCGGGATGCCGCGCCCGAACCGACGAGGATGCGCAGGTGCGTCGACGAGGCGGCGACCGCCTGGATCTCGGCGACCGTGGCATCCAGGGGCACGGCGGTAGGGGAGCGGTCGGTGCGCACGATGTCGCCGACGGTCAGCGTTCCGAGGGCGATGGCCTGCGCGATCGGTTCGGAGTACTTCTGCTCGAGGGTGCCCGCCTGGCGCGAGTGCGCGACGAGCTCACGGATCGTGTCGGCGTCCTGCCCACCGGCCGCGGCCTTCTCGACCGGCTCCACGCCCGACGCCTTGACCAGGCGGTTCGCGATGCGGTTGATCCACAGCAGGAACGGTCGCAGCGGCCACGTGAGGGCACGGGCCAGGATGCCCGTGGCTTTCGCCGCCGTCTCGGGGTGCGCGATCGCCCACGACTTCGGCGCCATCTCGCCGATGACGAGGTGCAGGAACGTCACCACGATCAGCGCGAGCATGAACGCGATGATGTCGGCCAGCACGTACGGCAGACCCCACATCTCGAACACGGGCGCGAGCGCGTAGTCGATGGCGGGCTTGGTGATGGCACCGAGCAGGAAGGTGCAGGCGGTGATCCCGAGCTGCGCGAACGCGAGCATCACGGTCAGTTCGTTGATCCCGCGGAGCGCCGCACGGGCGGAGGCGCTGGTGGCGGCCTCCTCTTCCAGGCGGTGACGCCGGGCGGCGAGAAGGGCGAATTCGACGATGACGAAGAACGCGCTCGCGATGATCAGCGCCGTGGTGATGAGCGCAACGGTCCAGCCGTTCATCGGGCCACCTCCTCATCGATCGTGGGGACGTCGTCGGCGGAATCGGCATCCCGGTCCACCTCGTGCAGCTGCACACGCACCTGCGCGGGCACGTGACGGTCGACCTCGGTGACCTCGACGGCCAGCCAGCGCTCCATGTGGATCCCCTGGACCGCTTCGCCGGGCCGCTCGGGCAGGTCGATTCGCACCACGGCACCCACCGCCGGCAGGTCGCCGTGCGTCTCGATCACGAGACCCGCGACCGTCTCGACGTCGCTCTCGGCGAGGTCGTGGCCGATGAGGCGCTCGAGTTCGTCGAGGTGCAGGTCGCCCGGCACGCTCCACGCGTCGTCGCCGACGGATGCGGCCTCGGCGGTCTCGACGTCGTGCTCGTCGGACAGCTCGCCGATCACCTCTTCGGTGAGGTCTTCGATGGTCAGGATGCCGTCGAAGTTGCCGTACTCGTCGACCACGCACGCGAGCTCGTTGCGCGACTGGCGCATACGGTCGAGCGCCACGGGGAGCAGCATCGAGGTGGGGATGACGACCGCCGCGCGCATGACGGATGCCACGGGGGCCTCGTCGGCGGGCTGCTCGCGCAGCAGGTCGATGAGCTCGACGACGCCGACGGGCGAGTCCTCGTCGCCGATCACCGGGTAGCGCGTGTGGCCCGTCGCCATGAGGGCGCGCACCTCGCCGACGGTCGTCTCGGGGGTCACCGAGTCGATCTGCGAGCGGGGGATCATCGCGTGCTCGACGTCGCGCTGCGGGAAGTCGAGGATGCGGTCGATGATGATCGACAGGTCGTCGGGCAGATCGCCGCTCTGACGCGACTCTTCGATGATGGCCTCGAGGTCGCGCGCGGTGGCGCTCTCGTCGACGTCTTCCAGCGGCTCGATTCGCAGCAGACGCAGCAGCGCGTTGGCGGCGACGTCGAAGACGGTGATGAGCCAGCCAAACAGCATCAAGTAGATGCGCGTGGGCATGGCGAGCGCCCGGGCGAGCGGCTCGGGGCTCGCGATGGCGAGGTTCTTGGGGTAGAGCTCGCCGAAGATCATCGTCACGATGGTCGCCAGCAGGAGCGCGCCGACGGTACCGATGAGGACCGAGACGCCCGGATCGATGCCCACCCCGCCGAGCAGGGTACCCAGCGACTCACCGATCAACGGTTCGGCGACGTAGCCGATGAGCAGTCCGGTCACGGTGATGCCCAACTGAGCGCCCGAGAGCATGAACGACGTGCGTTTGGTGATGGCGAGCACGCGCTTGGCCTGCGCGTCGCCCTTCTCAGCCTGCGCCGCCATGCGCGAGCGGTCGACCGACATGTATGCGAACTCCTGCGCGACGAAGAACCCGCACGCGGCGATGATCGCCAGAGTCACGATGACACCCACCAGGAGTGTCAGGGCCGCAGCAAGCATCAGATCTCACCCCCTCTCGTGAAGAGGGGGCTCGAAGATCGGCCCTCCTGGTCGGGGGAGGTGCGGTGGTGTCTCACTGTTTCTCTCTCGTGGTCGGGTGATCGCAGATCCCTTCGACGGTACCGACAGCGGGGGGAGCCAGGCTGGGGATTCGCCTTCACCCCGAGGCGGCCGGCGTCAGGGAACCGGCCCGCACGCCGCGAGAAGGCCGACTCGGGCACGAAGGCGCGAGAGGCGCATGGCGCGGTTTCGGCCGCGAAGAAGCGCTCGACGAGCTGGTGGAACTTCTCTGGGCGATATATCGGTCGAACTCGGCCGATAGGTCTTCGGGGATGAAATACTGTAGCTCCCGCATTGCCTCGCTTCCCGGCGTGGTCCCGCCCTTGCTCAACCGGAACGCTTCGGCGCGCCAGAAAAGGACCAGCCGTGGGACGCCTCATCTACCGAGATCGCGCATCGTTCGACATCGACGACCGCATCCTCGCTCACCTCCGCATCGTCGTGATGAACAAGCTCCGACGCAACGAGGGCTTCATGCTCCAGCTGCCCGTCAACGAGGGCGTGCGCCAGGCCAGCCTCTGGATCCACGCCTCGAACGCCCTCGTCATGCAGTTCTACGGCGGCCGCGAGCCCGCCATCGACCGCAACCTGGTCGATCAGATGATGCACGACGCCAGCGGCGCCGACGGCCTGACCCTGACGGCGGCCGGGATCGCTCCCGCCACCGCGGCGCCGCGCCAGCCCGTCGGAGGCTACGCGCGACCCTGACCCCGTCGACGGCGCGGGACACCAGTCCGGATGCCGAGGGGCCGGTGGCCTCAGCTCTGCGGCACCGTCACGACGAATCGCGCCCCGGTTTGCCCGGGCGCGCATCGCACGTCGCCGCCGTGTGCGCGCGCGATGCCCCGCGCGATTGGAAGCCCGAGCCCCACGCCGCCGGAGGAGACCCGTCCCTCGTCGAGGCGCACGAGCCTTTCGAAGATCCGCTCGCGATCGGCGTCGGCGACACCGGGTCCGTCGTCGTCGACCGTGACGCGTGCTTCTCCGCCAGGGCGGTCGACGGTGAGGAGCACCGATCCGTGCCCACCGGTGGCTCGAGCGGCGTTCTCGACGAGGTTCGACAGCACCTGAGCGATACGGTCGACGTCGATGCGCACGGGTACGACGGCATCCGGGGTCTCCGCGCGGATTCGCAGCGAGGGGTGCACGAGCGGCACGCGGCGCACCTCTGCCTCGACCACCGCGCGCAGGTCGGCGTCGACGACGTGCAGCTCGAGGCCGCGGTCGACGCGGGCCATCGTCAGAAGATCGTCGATGAGCCGCGACGCACGGGTCGC
Source organism: Microbacterium proteolyticum (assembly GCF_014192415.1). Taxonomy (GTDB): domain Bacteria; phylum Actinomycetota; class Actinomycetes; order Actinomycetales; family Microbacteriaceae; genus Microbacterium; species Microbacterium proteolyticum. Next base: position 341,983 of record NZ_JACHXY010000002.1, on the reverse strand, counting down.
CTCCCGGGCGACGTGAGCCGCGAGCTGATCGCGCTCGGGCCCGTCGAGGTCGGCGCGTACGAGGGTGTCGGCTGCGGCGCGGATGCCGGCGACCGGGGTACGCAACTCGTGCGCGGCGTCGGAGAGGAACGCGCGCAGTCGCGCTTCGGCGTCGCGTGCCGTCTTCTCCGCCCCCACGACGTCGTCGAGCATGTCGTCGAGCGCCGTGGCGACCCGGCCGATCTCGGTGTCGGACCGCGTCGGCCGCAGCCGCCGCTCCCGCTCACCCGCGCCGATGGCCCGCGCGACCTGCGACACCTGCTCGAGCGGCCCGAGGCTCCGGCGCACCACGACCGTCACCGCGCCGGCGGCCAGCAGGAGGACGCCGGCGGATGCCAGCGCCATGATCCAGCGCACCTGCACGAGCGTTTCTCCCACACCGACCGCCGACGCCGTCAGCGTCAGCGTGGACCCGTCGCTGAGGGTCGAGCGCAACGTGACGAGCTGGTCGTCGCCGGACACGTCGGACGCCACGACCGCGACGTTGCCGGAGGCCGTGGGCTGCGGAACCGACCGATCGCCCGCACCCGGCCCTCCGCCCGGCCCCGGGGGACCGTCGCGCAGTTGCTCGGGGCTGGGACCTGCGACGACGGAGTCGCCACCCGCCCCGTCGATCCGAACGGCGAGGCCCTGGTACGACAACCGTTCCGCGAGGTCGGCATCGTCGACCGTGCCGACGAGCGACGCGGCCGCGGCGGCCCGGTCGCGCAGGCGCTCCTCGATCTGTCCGCGCAGGCGCGCGCCGAGCGCGATATCGACGACGACGGCGAGCACCACCAACAGCAGCGCGACGAGCGCGAGCACCGCGACGATCGTCCGACGCCGCAACGACCCCGAGCGCAGGGGAGGGAGGGCGCTCACGCTGCTGCGCTCAAGCGGTAGCCCAGACCGCGCACGGTGTGGATGAGACGTGGCCCATGCTGCTCCATCTTGCGCCGCAGGGCGCTGAGGTGCACCTCGACGAGGTTGGGGTCGTAATCGTCGTACCCCCACACCTGCGTGAGGATCTGCGCCTTCGACAACGTCCGTCCGCGCCCCTCTGCCAACAGGTGCAGCAAGCGGAACTCGGTGGCCGTCAGATCCAGCACCGCTCCCGCGCGATGCGCCGTCGTGGCATCCGGATCGACGACGAGGTCGCCCACCGAGATCGTCTGGGGCAGGCGTCCACGCCGTCGGAGCACCGCGCCCGCGCGTGCCACCAGCTCCGCCATCGTGAACGGCTTCAGCACATAGTCGTCGGCGCCCTCGGCGAAGCCGCGCAACCGGTCGTCGACCTCGTCGCGGGCGGTGAGCATGATCACCGCGGTGTCGCCCGCCGCGCGCACGACGGGCAGCAACCGGATGCCACTCGGCCCGGGCATCATCCAGTCCAGCACCACGAGATCGGGGCGGAACGCGCTCAGTCGTTCGGCCAGGTCCACGCCGTCGGCGGCGACATCGGTGACGAAACCCTCGGCGCGCAGCGCCGTCGCGACGGCCAGGCGGATGGTCTCGTCGTCGTCGACGACGAGCACACGGGCGGCAGCGGACATTCGGCCGACGATAGATGCCTCCGCTGTACGACGGTTATGGCTTGCGTATGCGGTCACCGCTCGCCCCGGAGCTTCAGGTTCGCTTCAGTCCCGGCTCGAAGTCTGGTCTCAGAGCCGGTGAACGCCACCGGCGAGAGGAAGATCATGAACGACGACAACCCCACCACGCCGCTGCCGCGACTGGATGACACCACCGAACCCCGCCGCCGCTCATGGCGTCGACCCGCACTCATCGCGGGAGCCGTCATCGTGGCCGTAGGCCTGACCGGCGGAAGCGCCGCGCTCGCCGCGCAGACCAACGGCGGCTCGTCGACGGCCGCGGCCACCTCGGCGCCCAGCGCCGACGGCGGCTCGACCGGCCCCGGCTCGAGCACCACACCCAGCGCCGCTCCCACCGGTACCCCGGCGGACGGCACCGCGCCCACACCCCCCGCGGACGGCACCGCGCCCATTCCGCCCGCGCCCGGGGAGGGCTCCGGTCCGGGCGAGTGCGGACCCGGTGAAGGCCCCGCCGGCCCCGGACACGGCCCGAAGGCCGAGGGCGACAAGCCCACCCCGCCCGCCGACGGCACGGCGCCCACACCCCCCGCGGATGGCACCGCGCCCACGCCTCCGGCAGAGGGGGAGAAGCCCACGCCCCCGGCCGACGGCACTGCGCCCACACCGCCCGCCGACGGCACCGCTCCGACCCCGCCCGCCCAGCCCGGCAGCTGACCGCGCCGCTCACGCGAGCAGCGAACCCGTAGTCCCGTGCAAGCCGTGACCGCGCTGGCCGACGCGCCACATCGTCAGATGTGCAGCGCGCGGTCAGCGCGGTACGGCACGATCGGAGGGTGGCGAGAACACGCACGCGGCCCCGCCGCACGACTCGCGCGCGTGTGCTCCGTCGCCGGCGCATCGTCTTCGGGCTGGTCGCCGCCGGGCTGATCACCCTCGTCGTCCTCGCCGTCGTGCCCCTGGTATCCCTGACGTCCGCGTGGAACGCGGCCTGGAACACCGAGGCGCGGCGCGACGCCGTCGACCTCACCGGCTTCGACCCGGGAACGCTCATCGGCGACGACGACTTCTACGACGGCGACGCCTTGAGCGCCGACGAGATCCAGCGCTTCCTCGACGAACAGGTCGGCCGGTGCGCGACCGACTCGTGTCTCGCGCGCTTGCGGATGCCGGTGCAGGACCGCGACCCGGTGGTCTCGAGCTCGACGGGCGAGACCGTCTGCGAAGGCTTCGAGGGCGGCGATCTCAGCGCGGCCGAGGTCATCGACCGCGTCCAGCGCGCGTGCGGCATCTCGGCGAAAGTGCTGCTGGTCACCCTGCAGAAAGAGCAGAGCCTCGTCTCGGGACGCACCGCGCGCGCCCCCACGCAACGACAGCTCGGCGCGGCAATGGGCGCACGCTGCCCCGACGACGCGGCGTGCGACCCCGGCGCCGCAGGCTTCGCCGATCAGGTCGCCCAGGGTGCGACCGACCTGAAGTCGTACAGCGCCTCCGACTTCATGCGTCAACCGGGCACGCACTACATCGCCTACTCGCCCGACCCGGCATGCGGCGGAACCGACGTGACGATCACCAACGAAGCGACGGCCGCGCTGTACAACTACACGCCCTATCAGCCGAACCCGGCGGCGCTCGCCGCACGATGGGGGACCGGAGACGACTGCTCGGCGTACGGCAATCGCAACTTCGCCCTGTACTGGGCCCTCTGGTTCGCCTGAACCGGAATCACAGTGTTGTGATTTCGTTATGCGCGGGCGATAATGGCCGGACAACCGAACACTCGCCACACTCCGTCCCAGGTCGTAGGGGAAGACGTACCTGACGAAGGAGAGACCATGGCGATCACGTCTTCGCGCGGAGTGATCCTGATCCACTCCGCGCCCCGCGCGTTGTGCCCCCACCTCGAGTGGGCGGTAGGACGCGCTCTCGGCCGCGCCGTCAACTTCGACTGGGCCGATCAGCCCGTGCTCGTGGGCAGCCGCCGCGCGGAGTTCTACTGGGAGGGCCCGGTGGGGTCCGGAGCCGCGCTCGCGAGCGCCATTCGCGGCTGGGAGCACCTGCGCTTCGAAGTGAGCGAGGATCCCACGCCCCGAAGCGACGGCGGACGCTGGATGCACACGCCCGGTCTCGGCATCCACTACGCCCAGACCGACGCGGCGGGCAACGTCGTCATCGGCGAGGATCGCGTGCGCTACGCGATGGAGGTCGCCGCCGGCGACCTGTTCGAGCTGCAGCGCGAGCTCGACATCGCCCTCGGTTCCGCGTGGGACGAAGAGCTCGAGCCCTTCCGTCACGCGGGGGACGATCAGCAGATCGTCTGGCTCCACAAGGTCGGCTGAGCGCCGACACAGGACGTCGGCGGGGAGGCGCCACTACCGGAGGCCGGTGAACACACCTGGCACCGAGAACGCGTATCCCCGGCCCGGCACGACGAACGCCCCCTGGCATCCCCGATCTCCGTCGGGGAAAGCCAGGGGGCGTTCTCTTTCGCCCACCGCGATGCGGGCCGCCGCCGGTGGGCGCACGCCCGGCCGTCGAGTGCCCACGAAACCCGGAGTCTGCGGAAACTCATCCGGGTGTCGTGGACACTCGAGAGCGCGAAAGCGCGCCGACGGCGTCAGACCGAGGCGATCGCGACGACAGCGTTGTGTCCGCCGAAGCCGAACGAGTTGCTGATGCCGAGCTGGTCACCGGCGCCGAGCTCGACGGGCGAACCCGAGAGCGCGAACGGGACCTCGGGGTCTTGCTCGGTGAGGTTGATCGTGGGCGGGGCGACGCGATGCTGCAGCGCCAGCACGGTGAAGATCGCTTCCAGTGCACCGGTGCCGCCGAGCAGGTGCCCGGTCGAAGCCTTCGTGGCGGACACGGGGATCTCGTCGATCCGGTCACCGAACACCGTGTGAAGCGCCCGGTATTCGTTCGGGTCGCCGACGGGGGTCGAGGTGGCGTGCGCGTTGATGTGCGTGACGTCGTCAGCTGATGCCCCGGCCATCTCGAGCGCCAGGCGCACGGCGCGGGCCGCACCCGTACCCTCGGGGTCGTTGGCGGTGATGTGGTACGAGTCGGCGGTGACGCCGCCGCCCACGATCGACGCGTAGATCTTGGCACCGCGCGCCTTTGCGTGCTCCTCGGTCTCGAGGATCAGTACGCCCGCACCCTCGCCCATGACGAAACCGTCGCGGTCGATGCTCGCCGGACGCGAGGCCGTCTCCGGCGAATCGTTGCGCTTCGACAGCGCCTGCATGGACGAGAACGACGCGATGGTGATCGGGTGGATCGCCGACTCGGTGCCACCGGCGATCACGACGTCCGCCAGGCCGTCACGGATGTGCTGCACGGCGTTGACGATCGACTCGGTGCTCGACGCGCAGGCCGAGGCCACCGTGCGGGCGAACGCACGGGCGTTGAAGTGCAGCGACAGGTTGCCCGCCGCGGCGTTGGGCATGAGCATCGGCACCGTCATCGGCATGACGCGGCGCGGACCCTTCTCGCGCAGGGTGTCCCAGGCGTCGAGCAGCGTCCAGACGCCTCCGATGCCGGTGGCGAAGTCGACGCCCAGGCGGTCGGGGTCGATGTCGGGGGCGCCGGCGTCTTCCCAGGCCTCCTTGGCCGCGACCATCGCCAGCTGCGACGAGGGGTCGAGACGCTTGGCGACCGGACGGTCGAGGACCGTCTCCGGCCGCACGAGGGCCTCGGCGGCGAAGGTGACGGGCAGGTTGTACTTCTCGACCCACTCGTGCTCGAGGGTGCGCGCGCCGGAGGTGCCGGCGAGCAGCGCCGACCAGCTCTCGGGGGCGGTGCCGCCGATGGGCGAGGTGGCACCGATACCGGTGACGACGATGCGGGGTGTGCTCATGAGCGAAGAATCCTTGGTGCGGCCGACGGGTCGTGACCGGTGGGGGCCGGAGCCCCCACCGGGAGGTGTCAGGACTGGTTCGACGTGATGAAGGTCACGGCGTCGCCGACGGTCTTGAGGTTCTTGACCTCGTCGTCGGGGATGGTGACGCCGAACTTCTCCTCGGCGTTGACGACGATCGTCATCATCGAGATCGAGTCGATGTCGAGGTCGTCGGTGAACGACTTCTCCATGGCGACCTCGTCGGCCGAGATGCCGGTCTCGTCGGTGATGAGCTCGGCAAGGCCGGCGAGAACCTCGTCGTTGGTGAATGCCATGATGTCTCCTGTTTTTCTTGGGGTGGGCCCGAACGAGCCTGGATCAGTTTAGGGTTCGACGACCGTGCGTCAGGGGAGGACGACGACCTGCGCGCCGAACACGAGTCCGGCGCCGAAGCCGATCTGCAGCGCGAGTCCGCCGCTGAGCTCGGGGTGCTCCTCCAGCAGGCGGTGGGTCGCGAGCGGGATGGATGCCGCCGAGGTGTTGCCCGTGGTCTCGATGTCGCGGCCGATGACGACGGTCTCGGGCAGTCCGAGCTGCTTGGCGAACTCGTCGATGATGCGCATGTTCGCCTGGTGCGGCACGAAGGCGGCGAGGTCGGCGGGCTCGATGCCCGCGGCCTCGATCGCCTGACGGGCGACCTTGACCATCTCCCACACGGCCCAGCGGAACACGGTGGGCCCCTCCTGGCGCAGGGTGGGCCACGCGGCGTTGCCGTCGCGGAAGTCGGTGAGAGTGGCGTTCATGCCCACGGCCTCCGACTTCGATCCGTCGGATCCCCACACGGTGGGGCCGATGCCGGGGGTATCGCTCGGACCGACGACGACGGCGCCCGCGCCGTCGCCGAGCAGGAACGAGATGCTGCGATCGGTGGGATCGACGATGTCGCTGAGCTTCTCGGCGCCCACCACCACGACGTGCGTCGCCAGGCCCGCGCGCACCAGAGCATCGGCCTGGCCGACGCCGTAGGCGAAGCCGGCGCAGGCGGCGTTGACGTCGTAGGCGGCTGCGGGGTTCGCGCCGATGCGGTCGGCGACGATGGCCGAAGCCGACGGCGTCTGCTTGGGGTTGCTGATGGTCGCCACGATCACCGCGTCGATGTCGGCGGGTGCGACACCCGACTTCTCGACGGCCTCGCGAGCGGCCGCGGTGGCCAGGTCGATGGCATCCGTCTCTTTGTTGGCCCGCACGCGGGTGACGATGCCGGTGCGCTGGCGGATCCACTCGTCACTGGAGTCGATGGGGCCGACGAGGTCGTCGTTGGGGATGAAGTTCTCACCTCGAGCGGCGCCGTACGCGTAGATGCGCGTGTGGGCGGCGCCCTGCAGCTGACGGAGGGTGGGGGTGCTCATGCCTGGTCTTCTTTCAAGAGTGAGACGGCCGCGTCGAGGTCGTCGGGGGTCTTGACCGCCACGGTGGGTGTGCCGCGCAGGGCGCGCTTGGCGAGCCCGGTCAGTGCGCCCGCGGGGGAGAGTTCGATGATGCCGGTCACGCCGTGCTCGGCGAACGATGCCATGCAGCGGTCCCAGCGCACGGGCGAGGCGACCTGGGCGACCACGAGGTCGAGAGCGCGGCGGCCGTCGTCGACGACGGAACCGTCGGAGTTCGTCCACAGCGTCGTCGCCGGGTCGGATACCGCGACGTCGGCGGCCGCGGTGCGCAGCGCCTCGACCGCGGATTCCATGAAGCGGGTGTGGAAGGCGCCGGCCACCTGCAGCGGGATGACGCGCGCCCCACGCGGAGCTTCGGCCGCGAGCTCAGCGAGGGCGGGTTTCTCACCCGCCGCGACGATCTGGCCGCCGCCGTTGTAATTGGCGGGGGTGAGGCCGAGGCTCTCGAGCCGCTCGAGCACGGCGGTCTCATCTCCACCGACGACGGCGCTCATGCCGGTCTCGACCGCTGCGGCGGCGTCGGCCATGGCGCGACCACGCAGACCCACGAGGCGCAACGCATCGTCATCGCGGAGAACACCGGATGCCGCCAGCGCGGCGATCTCACCGACCGAGTGACCCGCGACACCGGCGACCGGTACGCCGGCGCGATCGTTCAGGGCGGCCGACGACACGAGGCTCGCCGCCACGATGAGCGGCTGCGCGACGGCCGTGTCGCGGATCTGATCGGCGTCCCACTCGGTGCCGGCGGCGATCAGGTCGACGCCCGACTGCTCGGAGAATGCCTCGAGGCGCTCACGCACTCCGTCGAGTTCGAGCCACGGGGTGAGGAATCCGGGGGTCTGCGAACCCTGTCCCGGGAAGACGGCGATGATCACGAGTCCATCCTGACAGGCATCGGGCGACCTCTTCTGGAGATATCGACACAGATATACGGCGTGTCTTTGTGCGTGCCGTGCATCACCGGGGCGGCGACGAACGCCGTTTGGCGGTGCCGCGGCGCCGCGTGGCGTCCGTGCCGATCGATCCGAGGATCAGCGCCGTCTGCAGGATGAGCGCCTCGCGAGGGCCCGTGGCATCCCATCCGATGACTTCGGAGACGCGTTTGAGGCGATACCGCACGGTGTTGGGGTGCACGTACAGCTCGCGGGCCGTCGCCTCCAGCGAACGGCCGTTGTCGAGGTAGCTCCACAGCGTCGCGACGAGATCGGCGCTGTGCGCGTGCAGGGGACGGTACACGCGGTCGACGAGGGTCTGTTTCGCGACAGCGTCACCCGCCAGGGCGCGCTCGGGAAGCAGATCGTCGGCCTCGACCGGCCGCGGCGCATGCCTCCACGCACGTGCGACCGCGAAACCCGCGAGCGCTGCGCGGGCGCTCTGGCCCGCGTCGACGAGGGCCGGAACGGCCGGTCCGAGTACGAGATGGCCCGTGCCGAAGCTGGGCTCGAGCCGCTTGGCGATGTCGGTGAAGGGCAGCTCGCTGATCTCGGCGCCGCCGCGGGAGGGAAGGTCGGCGCGACCGAGCACGAGCACCAGGCGGAGCCCCTGCACCCCGATGAGCACGTCGACGCCGAGCTTGCGCGCGGTACGGCGCACCTGGTCGACGTCGAGCTGCGGGGGAGTCGTGCCCACGAGCACCGACACCTCGCCGTGGCCGTGCCATCCGAGAGCGGCGATGCGGCTGGGGAGTTCGTCGTCGGCCTCGCCGGTGAGGATCGAGTCGACGACGAGGGCTTCGAGGCGCGCGTCCCAGAGGCCCCGCGCCTCGGCGGCGCGTGCATAGACGTCGGCGGCGGCGAACGCCACTTCGCGCGAGTACGACAGCATCGCCTCGCGCACCTTCTCGCTGCGGCCGGCGACGCGCTCCTCCATCACCTCGACCGTGACGCGTACGAGCTGCAGCGTCTGGGTCAGGCTGACGCTGCGCAGCAGCTCGCGAGGAGCAGCGGCGAAGATATCGGCCGCGATGGCCGGAGTGGATGCCGGCTCCTCGAACCACTGCAGGAACGAGGTGATGCCGGCCTGGGCCACGAGCCCGACGGCGGAACGCCGCGCCGGCGGCATCTCGGCGTACCAGGGGAGCGTCTCTTCGAGGCGCTGGATCGTCGCGGTGGCGAGGTCGCCCGAGATCCGCCGCAGCCACGCGAGGGTCTCCGCCTTCTCGACGGCTGCCTCGGCACGCATGTTCCCGCCCGAAGACCGGTCGGACCCGGCCCCGCCCGAGGAGGGGGAACCGGGTCCGACGGTGGAGTCCGTCACGTGGATCAGGCCTCGCCACCCGCGTTGCCGCTGGTGCCGGCGTTGACGTCGTGCAGGCGGTACTTCTCGATCGCCTGTCCGACCACGGCACGATCGACCTTGCCCTCCTCGGCCAGCGCCTGCAGAGCGCGGACGGCGAGGGAGGGGCCGTCGATCTTGAAGAAGCGTCGAGCCGCGGCACGGGTGTCGGAGAAGCCGAAGCCGTCGGCACCGAGCGTCCAGTAGTTCTGCGGAACCCACTGACGGATCTGGTCCTGGACGGCGTGCATCCAGTCGCTGACCGCGACGACCGGGCCCTCGGCTTCTTTGAGCTTGTCGGTGAGGTAGGGCGTGCGGCGCTCCTCATCGGGGTGCAGGAAGTTGTGCTCGTCAGCGGCGAGACCGTCGCGACGCAACTCGGTCCACGAGGTGACCGACCACACGTCGGCGACGACGCCCCAGTCGTCCTTGAGCAGACGCTGGGCCTCGAACGCCCACGGCACACCGACGCCCGAGGCGAGCAGCTGCGTGCGGGGGCCGTCGCCCTGACCGGCCGAGATGTGGTGGATGCCGCGGACGATCCCGTCGACGTCGACCCCCTCGGGCTCGGCCGGCTGCACGTACGGCTCGTTGTAGACCGTCATGTAATACATGACGTTGGGGTCGGGGTGGTTGCCGCCGTACATGCGCTCGATACCCGAACGCACGATGTGCGAGATCTCGTAGCCGTAGGCCGGGTCGTACGACACGGTCGCCGGGTTCGTGGATGCCAGCAGCTGCGAGTGGCCGTCGGCGTGCTGCAGACCTTCACCCGTCAGGGTCGTGCGACCGGCGGTGGCGCCGATGATGAAGCCGCGCGCCATCTGATCACCGGCCGCCCACTGGGCGTCGCCCGTGCGCTGGAAGCCGAACATCGAGTAGAAGACGTAGACCGGGATGAGCGGCTCGCCGTGGGTGGAGTACGCGGTCCCCGCCGCGGTGAACGCCGCGAGGGCGCCCGCCTCGTTGATACCGACGTGGATGATCTGGCCCTGCGGGCTCTCCTTGTAGGCCAGCAGCAGTTCGCGGTCGACCGACGTGTAGTGCTGTCCCTTGGGGTTGTAGATCTTCGCCGTGGGGAAGTACGCGTCCATGCCGAACGTGCGCGCCTCGTCGGGGATGATCGGCACGATGCGGTGGCCGAAGTCCTTGACCCGCAGCAGGTCCTTCAGCAGGCGCACGAACGCCATGGTCGTGGCGATCTCCTGCGTGCCCGAGCCCTTCTTGGGCAGCGCGTAGGCGGCATCCCCGGGGAGCTCCAGACCCACGTGGGTGGTGCGACGCTCGGGCAGGAAACCGCCGAGCGAGCGACGGCGCTCCAGCATGTACTGGATCGTCTCGTCCTTGTCGCCGGGGGTGTAGTACGGCGGCTGGTACGGGTTCTCTTCGAGCTGCGCGTCGGTGACGGGGATGTCCATCGCGTCGCGGAACGACTTGAGGTCGTCGAGGGTCAGCTTCTTCATCTGGTGCGTGGCGTTGCGGCCCTCGAAGTGGGGGCCCAGGCCGTAGCCCTTGATGGTCTTGGCGAGGATGACGGTCGGCTGGCCCTTGTGCTCGGCCGCCGCCTTGAACGCCGCGTACACCTTGCGGTAGTCGTGGCCGCCTCGCTTGAGGCCCCAGACCTGGTCGTCGGTGTAGTCCTTGACGAGCTCGAGCGCCCGCGGGTCGCGACCGAAGAAGTTCTCGCGCACGTAGGCGCCGTTCTCGGCCTTGTAGGTCTGGTAATCACCGTCGGGGGTGGTGTTCATCAGGTTGAGCAGTGCGCCCTCGGTGTCGCGGGCGAGCAGGTCGTCCCACTCGCGGCCCCAGACGACCTTGATGACGTTCCAGCCGGCGCCGCGGAAGAAGCTCTCGAGCTCCTGGATGATCTTGCCGTTGCCGCGCACGGGGCCGTCGAGGCGCTGGAGGTTGCAGTTGATGATGAAGTTCAGGTTGTCGAGGCCCTCGTTGGCCGCGACCTGCAGCTGGCCGCGGCTCTCGACCTCGTCCATCTCGCCGTCGCCGAGGTAGGCCCAGACCTGCGAGTCGCCGACGTCCTTGATGCCGCGATTGGCGATGTACTTGTTCGACATCGCCTGGTAGATCGCGTTGATCGGTCCGAGACCCATCGACACCGTCGGGAACTGCCAGAACTCCGGCATGAGACGGGGGTGGGGGTAGGAGGGGATGCCGTGGGGGGCGGCGGACTTCTCCTGGCGGAAGCCGTCGAGCTGCGCCTCGGTGAGGCGACCCTCGAGGTAGGCACGGGCGTACGCGCCGGGCGAGGCGTGGCCCTGGATGAAGATCTGGTCGCCGCCCGAGGGGTCGTCGAGGCCGCGGAAGAAGTGGTTGAAACCGACTTCGTAGAGCGCGGCCGACGAGGCGTAGGTCGAGATGTGGCCGCCGACGCCGATGCCGGGGCGCTGCGCGCGGTGCACGGTGACCGCGGCGTTCCAGCGGATCCACTTGCGGTAGCGCCGCTCGAGTTCCTCATCACCGGGGAACTCGGGCTCGTTCTTCTGCGAGATGGTGTTGATGTAGTCGGTGGTGGGAACCATCGGCACGTTGAGGTGCAGTTCCTTTGAGCCCTTAAGAAGGCTCAGCATGATCTCGCGCGCACGGGCCGGGCCCTTGGCCTGGACCAGCTGTCGCAGGGATTCCTGCCACTCCCCGGTCTCTTCCGGGTCGCTGTCCTGCGGCCCCTGCGAATACGGATCCTGGTCGTGAACAGTCACGGAAGACCTTTCGTCGTCTGGCAGGTCATGCCAGAGAATCGCCATACGAGTGCGGCAACCCTTGTCTGCTCCGCACAATCAACCAGAGTCCACCCTAGCGAGTCGGGACCGCCTCGGATGCGCGCTGCCGACACGCCCGGCCCCGCGCTCGAAGCGACCGTTCGACATCGAGAGGTCTGCGGCATCCGTGAGCTCCACAGGAAGGATGCCGGGTTCCGCCGCACGGGCGCGGGAGCCGCGCGTCGCGGGGCTAGCCTGAGCGCGTGAGCCCGCAGGATCCCGCCGCGTTCCGCACCCGCCCCGAGCATCGATGGCCGGTGCTGATCGCACTGGCCGTCGGCGCGGGCCTGTACGCCGTGCTGCCGAGCGATGCGTCCGGGGCGCTCCGCTACGTCGTGGTGGGCGCCGGCGTGCTCTGCGCGATCCCGATGATCGCCACCAACCCCGCCCGGCTGACGCGCGATTCGCGCCTGGGCCGCGGCTTCGCGCTGGCGTTCACCGCGCTGCTGCTGCTCGCGAACCAGGTCGCACTCGTGCTGCTCATCCTCCAGCTGCTACGGGGGGAGGGCGAGGGGGTGACCACCCTGCTCGGGGCGGCCCAGGTGTGGGCGATCAACGTCATCGGCTACGCCGTCGTCTACTGGGAGATGGACCGGGGCGGCCCGATCGCCCGCCGCCGGGACCTGCGCGACGCCCTGCCCGCGGCCGACTTCCAGTTCCCGCAGGACTCCGACCGTGATGCCGTGAGCGAGGTCCGTCGTCGATCGTCCGACGTCGAGGATTGGGCGCCCGGCTACGTCGACTACCTCTACTTCTCGGCATCCAACGCGATGGCGTTCAGCCCGACCGACGTGATGCCGCTGTCCTCACGCGCGAAGCTCTTCATGATGGTGCAGGCGGTGTCGGGATTCATCCTGCTCGCGTTGGTGATCGCGCGCAGTGTCAACGTCTTGAACTGAGGTGGGCCCTGCCGGGATCGAACCGACGACATCCACGGTGTAAACGTGGCGCTCTACCAGCTGAGCTAAAGGCCCGGGATGCCTCCAGTCTAGCGTGGCGCCGCCTTCCCGACTCGCCCGGGGGGCGCACCTCGACATCACACGATCGGCACGAGATCGCGCGCGCTCCGCGCTGAATAACGTGTGCTCTCGCGCGGATCGTGTGATGTCGCGACCGACGAGGGTGCCTGGTCGTGCGGCAGACCGCCCGGACGCGGGTGCGGCGACGGAAGGGCACCACCGATGTCCCACCCCCGGGGTAGCGTTGAGCCCGTGAATGCCGATCCCGCCGACCAGCGCAAACTGCTCGACCTCGCCGACCTCGACGCGCGAATCCACCGCGACGAGAAGGTCATCGGCAACCCACCGCAGGCCGAGCGCGTCCGCGCGTTGATCGCGCAGCGGGGGACCCTCTCGCAAGAGCTCGGTGCCCGCGCCAACGCACGCGACGACATCACCGCCGAGCTGAAGCGCCTCGAGTCCGACGTCGCTGTGGTCGACGCCCGCATCGCCCGCGACACCGAGCGGCTCGCCGCCTCGTCGAACGCGAAGCAGGCGCAGGGCTTCGAGAACGAGCTGGTCTCGCTCCGGCGCCGCAAGGACGACCTCGAAGACACCGAGATCGCCCTCATGGAGCGCCTCGAGGCGGCCGACGCCGCCGTCGCCGAGCAGGAAGCGCTGATCGCCGACACCAACGCGCAGGGTGCGCAGCTGAGCGCCGAGGCCAAGACCACCGTCGCCGACGCGACCACCCGCCTCGAGGGCGCGCGGCGCGATCGCGACGCCGTCGCCGCCTCGGTCCCCGCAGACCTGCTCGCCCTCTACGAGCGTCTCGCGTCCCGCGGCAACGGGGCCGGACTCCTCCAGGCCGGCGCGTGCGAAGCCTGCCGCATGGTGCTGCCGCCCAGCGACCTCAACGTGGTGCGCCGATCGCAGACCGACGAGGTGGTCTTCTGCCCCGAGTGCGGCGCGATCCTCGTTCGCACCGAAGAATCCCGATGACCCCGAACGGCGTCCGTGGCCTCTGACACGGTCGTCGTCGGTCGCATCGCGACCGGGCGTGTCGCCCTCGTCTCCCTGGGACCGGATGCCGTACCTCTCGGCACCACCGAGATCGACGCCGATGCCCTCACCGACGCCGTCTCCACGCGCGAGAGCACGGGCGAGGTCCGGTGGGTCTGGGCCGACACGGCCGCGACCTATCCGCGTCTGCTCGCTGCCGGCGTGCGCGTCGCCCGCGCGTGGGACCTCCGGCTCGTGCACGCCATCCTCCGGCAGGCGCAGGCGGTGGCCGACGACCACGGACTCCGCGACGCCACGCCGTGGGATGCCGACCCTGCGGCACCCCTGGCCGGCGACACGCTCTTCGACCTGGGCGACTCGGCATCCGGGGTCCCCGACAGCGTCGACGCCGCGGTGGCGGAGTACCGCCGCCAGGTCGCCGCGATCACGTCGTCGGACACGCCCGGCGCGCTGCGGTTGCTGTGCGCCGCCGAGTCGGCGGGGGCGCTCATCTCGGTGGAGCTCGACGCCGCGGGAGTGCCGTGGAGCCGTTCCGCGCATGAAGAGATGCTCGAGAGCGAACTCGGCGCACGCCGCGGGGGAGGGCTCCCCGCCCGCATCGAACAGGCAGCCGTCGCCGTGCGGGCGGCACTCGGCGACCCCTCGGCCTCGCTGGACTCGCAGCCGCGCCTGCTCCGGTCGCTCCACCGCGCAGGACTGCTGGTGCAGTCCACCAGTCGGTGGGAGCTCGCCGAGCACGACCACCCCGCCGTCGCGCCGCTGATCGCCTACAAGAAGCTCATGCGCCTGTACACGGCGAACGGGTGGGCGTGGCTCGACGACTGGGTGCGCGACGACCGCTTCCGCCCCGTCTACGTCCCGGCGGGTGTCGTCACCGGCCGGTGGGCGTCGTCGGGCGGTGGAGCACTGCAGATCCCGCGATCGTTGCGCACGGCGGTCCGCGCCGACGCGGGCTGGACGCTCGTCACCGCCGACGTCGCCCAGCTCGAACCGCGCGTGCTCGCGGCGATGGCACGCGACACGGCGCTGGCCGAAGCGGCATCCGGTCGCGACCTGTACGCCGGCATCGTCGAGCGCGGAGCCGTCGCCAGCCGCGCCGAGGCGAAGCTCGCGATGCTGGGCGCGATGTACGGCGCCACGACGGGGGAGAGCGGGCGTCTGCTGCCGCGCCTGCGGCGCACCTTCCCCCGCGCGATGCAGCTCGTCGACGACGCGGCCCGCACGGGGGAGGACGGCGGGGTCGTGCACACGTGGCTCGGGCGCACGTCGCCCCGGGCGGGGGAGTCGTGGCGCGAGCTGCAGTCGCGGGCGAGCGACGCCGCGGCATCCGGGGTCGACGAGACCCGCGCGCGCCGCTCCGCCCGCGACCGAGGACGCTTCACCCGCAACTTCATCGTGCAGGGCACGGCCGCGGAATGGGCCCTCGCGTGGTTGGCCGACCTGCGCGCGCGCCTCGCCTCCCTCCCCGAGGTGGATGCCACCCGCGCGGCGCCCGCGTCCGGGCCGGTGTTCCAGCGGGCGCCGCACCTGGCGTTCTTCCTGCACGACGAGATCGTGGTGCACACCCCCCTCGAGCACGCGGATGCCGTCGCCGACGCCGTGCGGGAATCTGCGGCATCCGCGGGCCGGCTGCTCTTCGGCACCTTTCCGATCGATTTCCCCCTCGACCTGCGTATCGGCGAGACGGCGGAGAAGGGCTGAGCGCGCCCGCCGGTAGACTGGGCCACGCGAATGGGTCGGCTGGACGGTCGCGTCACGGGTTCGCCCGTGCCGAGGAACGTCCGGGCTCCACAGGGCAGGACGGTGGGTAACACCCACCCGGAGCAATCCGCGAGACAGTGCCACAGAGAGCAGACCGCCCCCGCCCGTCATGGTCGGGGGTAAGGGTGAAAGGGTGGTGTAAGAGACCACCGGGGTCGTGGTGACACGACCCGCGAGGTAAACCTCGTCCGGAGCAAGGCCAGACAGGGGATGACGACGCGGCTCGCCGAGTCCCCGGGTAGGCCGCTGGAGCGGCACGGCAACGTGTCGCCGAGAGAGATGACCGTCCACGGGGCTTCGCGCCCCCGGACAGAACCCGGCGTACAGGCCGGCCCATTCGCACTTTCCCGCCTGACCGGGTATTTCTCTACGCTCTGCTGCTTGCGGTCCGCGGGGAGTCCGCAGAAGCACCGAGAACGCTATCCACGGCCTCGCGAGTGCGGTCGTCGCTGTCCGCCCACATGTGGCCATAAGTGTCCAGCGTTTCGGTAGCGGACTTGTGCCCGAGACGGCTCTGGACGGTCTTCACGCTCTCGCCGTACCGGATCAGCAGGCTCGCGTAGTAGTGCCGCAGCGCGTGCATTCCGGTCCCGGTTGCCTCGCTCAGCCCTGCGGCTTTCGCGGCCGGTCGCCAGAGGTGGCCGAACCGCTGCCGAGTGATGCCCTTCCCCTGGAGGGTGAACAGCAAGTCGCCGTCGCCGACGTCGTGGCGCGCGAGGTGATCGTTCAGCGCTGCGACGACGACGCGGGGGAGCGGGACCGTCCGGACGGATGCCGCGGTCTTCGGCGGCGCGAACGCTGTCTGACCCCCCGCCAGGGTGACGAGCTGCCGGTCGATCGTGATCGCGGGGTTCTTCCCCAGGAGACGGATACGATCGCGGGTCAGCCCGAGCGCTTCACCCTGCCGTAGTCCCGTGCCGGCGGCGAGGATGACCAACGCCCGCAGCTCGGCGGGGACGTTCTCACCGAGAAGATCGACCTGTGCCGTGGTGAGCGGCTGCACGCGAGCTTTCGCGACCTGGGGGAGTGAGATCCCATCGCAGGGTGTCGCGGCCAGCTTCCGGTCACGCACGGCCGCACGAAATACGGATGCGACCACCGTGTAAACGACACCGATCGTCGCGGGGGAGAGTGCTCGGCGACCCGAGTCGGGATCATCGACGGTCAGGCCCTTCACGAATCCCTGCACGGTCGTGCGGAGAATGCCGCCGATGGGCCGGTCACCGAGGACGGGGTAGGCGTGCCGTTCAAGGTGGGAACGATAGAGGGTCGCTGTCGCCTCCCGGTGCACCTGTGCAGACAGCCACGTCTCCGCGTAGTCGCGGAAGGTCAGCTTCGCTGCGCTCGGGTCGACGTACATTCCGGTGACGACTGAGGCGGTCACCTCGTCTAGCCACCGCTGACCCTCGCGCTTCGTGCGAAAGTGCCGCGCGTGTTCCTTTCCGGCGTGGTCGCGATAGCGCGCCCGCCAGGTGCCGTTCGTACGCTGGGTGACGGACGCCATCAGCGCCGGCTCCAGTCAACGTCGGCCGCGGTGCGTGCGCTGTACCGAATGGTGCGCACGACCTCCGCTTCCCTCTCACCGATTGCCAGCTTCTCCTCGACGTCGCCGTACCAGCTCACGTCGGCCGCAGGAAAGACCCAGTAGGGCACGGATCGAGAATCGAACTCGCGCGCGCCCTCCGCCTGAAGCGGCGTAGTAGCAAGCGCCCAGCTCCAGAACACGCTCGCGCTGCCGTGTGCACCTGTCACCCTCACATCGTCGGTCGGGTCTGCGAAGGGGAGCAGAAGGGCGACTGGAGGAACGTCGAGCGCGACCGAGAGCGCCATGAGATCGTCGCTGTCGACGCGCCGCTCGCCACGCTCGATCTTGGACAAGCCGCTGAGACTGACCCGCCGACCGAGGCCGATCAGCTTCTCCTCCAGAGCGGCGAGCGACATTCCCGACTGCCGACGAATGCGGGCGACATTTTCCCCTACCGTCTTGCCGGTCGGTCCCACGTCGTTACCCCTGATGCGCTCATTTGCCATGCAAGGGAAATTATCAGCCGTATTTGACATGCACAAGCCTCGGGTGCATGCTTTCTCAACACGGACACTAACTAGCCGTATAAGAGAAACGAGAGAGACGTGACTGACCGAATCATCTTCATCCCCGACGTCGCGCGGATGCTAAACCGCTCCGCCGCCCAGGTCCGCTGGATGGTCGCGAACGGAACCGCACCGCGCCACGCGAAGATCGCGGGGCGGGTCTGCTTCAAAGAGAAGGACGTCGAGGCGTTCATCGAAGCCGCGTTCGCCGAGGCTGACACGCAGACCGCGGCGGCAGGCCGATGAACGAGGAACGCCGCCCCGACCAGGTCGAGACGGCGAACACGAGGACGACGAATCCTGCGCTCAATCTTAACCGCAGCAAGCCTGCGGCTGGCAGCGATCGAACGGTGGCCCTGATGGCCGGAGCATTCGCGCGGTCCTGGCAGATACTCGCTGAGGGCCGACGTGATCTCGCTCTGATTGAGCGACGCCGCGCGAACGGCGGTGCGCCGTGACCGGCGTCGAGGTCCGGGAGCCGACGGCGCGCAGGGCTGGCGGTGTCGTCGTGACGATCGGCGGCGTCACGATGGATCTCGACGTCGAAGCGGCGTTCGACCTTCAGCGCAAGATCCTGTCTGCCGTCGTTCATCTGGAGCGGGCGCAGCGAGGGATCGCGGCGAAGTCGAAGGTGAAGACGGCACGCGAGATTCGGCGGGCGACGCAGGTTGATGAGACGCTGCGCGACCGCGAGGGGGGTCGGTGACGTGTGGCCCGTCCTTCGGTTCGGTGGTTGTTCCGCAGCCGTCGGCTCACCCGCCTCGGGCTCACGCCGGGACAGTCGCTCGTGCTCGTGGTCCTCGTTGATCATGCGGACGCGAGCGGGCTCAGCTTCCCCGCGCAGGAAACGATCGCCCAAGAGTCGGGTATGGAACGGTCGGGCGTACGGAAGGCGCTCGCAGCTCTTGCCGACGCCGGAGTCATCGAGGTTGTCGAGCCTGGCGGACCTCGGAAGTCGGCTCGCTATCGCATCTCGTCCGCGGTCGGCTTATGGGCTACTGGGTAGCCCATATAGCGCGCGGGGTTATGGGCCACTGGGTATGCCGTATCCGTCGGACCGCTATGGGCTACCCAGTGGCCACGAAGTAGTAACGAACTCACGCCCGACGCGCTGCCGAGGCTGTGCGCGCACTCCCGTGCGCTCGCCGCTGCGCTTCGCTCCGCTGTGTTCGATCGAACCCTGAAGTCTGACCGTCGCCGCTGGCGGTGACGGTTCCCCTTGGGGGGCGGAGGGGGAGATCCCCGAGGTCGACGTGACCCGCATCATCCGTCGACCATCTGGTCACCGTTGCGCCGGCTCCCGCCGACGCGGCTGATGACGAAGGCGAACGCGGATCCCGACACGCGTCGTCGGCCGTCGACAGCAAGACCAACACAACCCGTGGTCGCCAGGAAGGCAACCCCAGTACGCGCGAGCACCGCTCGCAGATGGAGAACATCATGAACTTCGAAAACGTCCCCGCCGTCGACCACGCACGCGCCGCTCAGCTCGCCGTCGCCATCCTGGACGACGACGACACGATGGCGAACGATGCCCTCACCGCGGCGAACGAGGATCCCCGACCGGAGGCGCACACGAACCTGATGCTCGTAGCCGCGAAGGGGACCGTCGACTTCCTGACGGCGACGATCGGCCGCGAGGCGGCTGGTGTCCTCCTGCGCGAAACCCTCGCGCAGCTCCGTGCGGCTGAGAACGAAGCGAGCGAGTCGTGAGCGTCGGCCTTCCCGACGGGATCGAGGTTGTCGGCCGCGGTTCCGCACCGGATCCGCGCCTGGTGGACGGGGTGGGCCTGCTGCGCCCCCAGGACTCGCAGGACGGCTCCGGGCTGGTCAGCGGTGCCGCGGGCGCTCCTGTCGCGTCAGATGGGCGCGTGGCGTCGTTCACGCGCTGCCCGGAGTGTCGGTCGGGAAAGCACGCGGTGTGCGCCGAGTTCGCCGACGTGACCGATGACGACGAGATAGTCCCGTGCCTGTGCCCGTGTCGACCGGACGCACCGTGATCCGCCGCGACCCGTTCGCCTCGCGGACCCGGCGCCCGAAGCATCTCGCCGACGCGAGCGGAGCGATCGCCGCCGCTGATGAGATCGCGGAACTGAACCGTCTCGCCGCGGCGGAATGGATCTGGCGGCACGATCTCGACCTGTCGGTCGGCGTGCTGCTCGCACGCATCGCGGAGGTCGGCACGGACGTCGCAACGGCCGAAGCGCTCGCCGGTCGCTTACCGACACGCCGTGCACAATGAGCTTGCCAACCCGCATCGGATGAGCATTATGCTCACCCCAACGACTGGAATCGTTCGGACCGCATCACCGGCCCCTGGTCGACCCGATCAACGAACGAAGGAACGCACGTGAACATCAAGGAACAGATCCGCGCCGAGCTGGACAAGGCGAAGGCGATCGTCGCCACCGCCGAGAAGGCCGGCCGCGAAATGACGGACCAGGAGATCTCCGACGCCGATACGCACCTGAAGGCCGTCAAGGGCCTGCGCTCGCAGCTCGACGCCGCTGACGGCTCTGCCGCGGTGAAGGACGCGCTCGACGCGCTGAACGGCGAGTTCTCCGGAACCAAGTCGAAGGCTCCCAACCGGGGCTACAAGGCGGCACGCTCGGCGTCATGGGCCAAATCGACCGACGAGATCCTGCGCACCGTCGCCAGCTCGGGCGGCGCGAAGGCCCTCACCTCAGGCACGGTCGACGTGCCCGCCGTCATCGGCGACCCGGGCGAGATCCCCGCTCGCCCGCACACCGTGCTCGATCTCATCGTGGGCCGCGACCGCCCCGCCGACGGCAACGGCAACGCGATCCAGTACCTCCGCCAGACCCAGCGCCCGACCGGTGCCGCGGCTGTCGCCGACGGTGCGCTGAAGCCGACCGGCACCGCGACTTTCACGGATATCGAGGACCGCCTGCGGACGATCGCGATCCTGTCCGAGCCGCTGCCGATCCGCTACCTGACCGACTTCCGCGGACTGACGGATATCCTCCGCGTCCAGCTCGGTGAAGCCGTCATCACCGCCGTCGAGGATCTGGTGGTGTCCGGCAACGGCACGGGCGAGAACTTCACCGGCATCCTCCAGACGTCGGGCATCCAGACGCAGGCGCGGAGCACCAGCGTCACCGGCCTCGACTACCGCCTGGAGACGAGCCTGAAGGCGAAGACGAAGGCGGACGAGATCGGCGGCACCCCCGCCACCGGCTACGTGCTGAACCCGACGGACTGGGAGAACATCACCCTCGCCCGCATCGCGAAGAACCCGGCCAACGAGGCGGAGGAAGGCGCGAAGCACCTCCTCCACGATCTGCCCGTGGTTACCTCGGCGGCGATCGCGCTCGGAACGGGCCTGGTCGGCGACTTCAGCACCCTGGAACTCGTGACCCGTGAGACGGACCGCGTCGATATCGACACGAGCGGCGACCTGTTCAACCGCAACCAGTTCCGTCTTCGTGTGGAGGGCCGCTACACGCTGAAGGTCGGACGCCCGAACGCGTTCTGCCGCTTCGACCTGACGCCCGCCACGTAACGAACTCCCGCCGGGTGTCTGCCTTCATCTGCTCCACCCGGCGGGTAGCGGGTTCTCCTGCCCGCATCGGGGGGTTCCTCCAGTCGCCCCCGAGGGGGCCGGTCCACTTCAGGCCGGCCCCCTCTCTCGTCCCCGGGCGGCATGTCCCAGGAACGGCCGGCCCGCTACCGGGGCACCCCGAACCGGCCACGGCATCCGGGGCCTCGTCTCCAAGGATCCCGCTCAGCGGCGTCGCAATCGGCCAGGTGACGGGATCGACGGGCAGCAGGGAGAGCGGGAGCCACCCGCCGCACCTCCCGGCTGTGCGCCTCGCGGACGCCGCCAGCACGGAGCGTCTATGCCAGCGGGACGAGTGACGCGGTGCCGCTGAGGTAGGCGCACAGCATCGCTCGTGAGCAAGCGCACGAGAGGACACCTCTGCGTCTCCCGGATCTCGGATCGCATAGAGGCGAAGAGGAAGAACAACCCGAGGGGCATCGAGGTAGATGCAGACCATGAGCACCAGCACCGACGACGACGAAAACCAGATCAGGACACAGAGGAGAGAGACGACGATGAGAGCGACGAGGATCACCCGACGTGGTGCAGTGACCCGGGGTGACGCGCAGGCCGCGAGAGCGGCGCGTGACAGCGGAGCGAGGACGCTCCAGGCCCGACACCGACGACCACCAGGGGAGGGGTGTCCGAATCTCTGGCGACCCCACGTCAGCGCCACTCCACCGGCTTCGGTTTCCCCCACCGCGAGCGGGTGCAAAGTGAGCGCTGTCGACGTAGACGAGATTTTGGGGGGTGTGTGATGGCTCAGACGGAGGAGGAACGCCGCGAATCTAAGCGGATCTGGGCGGCTGCGAAGAGGGCTGAGATCGCGGCGGAGCGTGACGCTCGTCTACGCGCTGATCGTGCCAATGCGGTGGCTAATGCCTCTCGGACGCATCGTGACGCGTATGAGGCGTCGGTGTCGGCCGCGAAGTGGTTCAAGCCCTCGGATGGTGCCCTGGTAGCCCTGGGGCGGCTGCTCGCGGAGGATCTGGATTATGCCGACTACCTCGGGGATGACGCCCTGGTACTTCGGATCATTGGGCGTCTGACGTCGATCCTGGGCCAGCTCGGGCTCACGCCCGTGGTGCGCATGCGGTTCGAGCTGCGGTCCGCCCAGATCGAGGCGCGCAAGGCCACGGAGAGCGCCGAGGCTGCACCGCCGGCACCCGCTGGTGCACCGCCTCTCCCGGCGAACGTGTCGAAGCTGGCGCGGCCGGCGAAGCGTGGGGACGGTGGCGATCGTGGCTGATCCCGTTCCTCCCCGCCCGGGGCTGGAAAGCCTGGCCGATCGGCTCGCGGAGCTGCGAGCGGAGATTGCACGCCTGAACCGACCATCGGGCACACAGCGCGCCGGCATCGCGGGGAACTTGTCGGGGATGGTCGACTACATCGGAGCCAGGACGACGAGGGCCACGGATCCGGGTTCATCGTGGTCGGTGACCATCCCGGGCGACGGCGTCGAGCGTGTCTACGAGACTGGGACGGCTCTCACGTTCCCGTCGACCGGCTCGGCTCTCGTAGAGGTGGTGACGGGTCACGCCCGGATGACGCTGTTCGGGTCCGGCTCCGCGGCCATTTCGCTGCGGATGGCCGTTCGGGATGCTGCGACCGGTGCAACGATCCCGGGCAGCTCAGCGGGTGCGTCTGCCCGTCTCTCGGCGTCCGTCACGAACGGGGCAAGCATGAGGTTCGGCACTCTCGCGGCGATCCGTCCCGGGCCTGTCGAGATCGCTGTGCTCGTCGTGGTGTCCTGCACCGTTCAGACCGCGTTCGCGATCGACGCGCCCAGCCTCACGGTGAAGCCGCAGTAGTCCTTCACGATCACGAGGCCCCTGGCATCACGCTGGGGGCCTTCGTCGTTGCCGCATGTGTGCCTGTGCCGACGGCCCTTCGTCGTCCGCTACCGTCTTTGGTCCACGACGAGGGGAGACGCCATGGTGGCGACCAATGCTGATTCATCGAGGGCTTACGAGCTGTTCGGCCGGCTAGAGCAGAACGCCCCGGCTGGCTGGATGGACAACAGAGAATGGGTGCACCTCGCGCTGACGCACATCGTCCTGCTGATGGACGAAGACGAACTTGTCTACGCGCAAGTAGGGCTGGAGACGAGCGGCGGGGGCTTGGGAAGCCTGGCCGTCTTCACTGAGACGTCGCTGCTCGTGGCCCGCCCTGACGACGCCGATGGCAAGACGGTTACGACGACTCTCGTTGCTCGATCAGCCATCGACGGTCTGGAGGTAGGCGGCGGCGAACCCATCGTGTACAACCCCGACGGATACGAGAGCCGGTACCTCGTCATGAGCTGGCCGGGGACGTTGACCGCATCGGTTTCGTATCGGGGCCTGGCGGAGCCGGTGAAGTTGAGTGGATCCGGTGTGAGCCGGTCCGACAGGAAGAAGCCGGGTGAGATCGTCGCTCTTCTCAGGGCGCTGAAACGAGACCTGCTGAAGGTGTCCACTGAGGCGGGCAGCACGGGGGCCTGAGGCGTCTTCTCCCGTGCGATGATCGCTCCCGTCGCAGGGAAGGCGGTCGCACATGCCGAGGTGGTTGACGTATTCGCAGGCTGCGGAGCGTGTGCGATCGCACCCTGAGACGGTGAAGCGGTGGCGGCGCATGGGCCTGTCGTTCGCTCTGGTCGACGGCCGGCGCATGGTTCGCGAGGATGCGCTGTTGGTGTTCTGGCGCGAGCGGATGAAGGCCGATCCGGTGCATCAGGCGAGGATCGCCCGGGACCGCCTCCAAGACGCTTCAGGGGCCGTGGTGGCATCCGCGCCGCCCCAGGCTACGAAACGGCGTCAGGCGAGCGCACCGCGTCGCACGGCGGCACCCCGACCGCAGCCGGCCCGTGACGCTGATCCGTTGGCGAACGTCGCCCCGATGCGCGGCGCTCGGGAGTTCGCAGCCCTCCAGGACGCTCTCCGTGAAGTCACGCCGTCATGCGATGGCATGGACGCCTACACGGCCGATCGCCCGTCAGAGGACGACGTCGAGACGATGCGGGCCATCTGCGAATCGTGCCCCGTGCTGAAGCTGTGCCAGGCGTATGCGGCTGCCGGTCGCCCGTCCGCTGGCAACTGGCCGGCCTCGCGATCAGACGTCTGAACGGAGCATCTCGTTCGCTCGGGAACGGATCTGCTGTACGTCAGGCGTCAGCACGCCGGTGGATGACCCCGCATCGAGATGGAGGCTGTCGACGGACGTCAGCCCCCGCTCCCGCGCGATCTCGGCGAGCCTTCTCGCGGCCTCCTCGTTCGCAAGCTCTGCCGCCTTCGCGCGGATGCTGTCCCCGATGCCTTCGAATCCTGATGCCATGTCGGAAACATAGGGCACCCGGTTGCACTCGGGAAGGGCCGACAGGCGCGGGACGGGTCCGCGAGTCCGCAGGCAGTCCGCAGGCAGTCCGCAGAAAGTCCGCAGAATGCCCTCACGCGCACTTCATCGGCCATCAAGCCCCAAGAACGGTATTCGGCCCCCGACCGGGCATAACTCGATCGAACTGCAAATGCCGTTCATCGCCGTAACCGGTGCGCTCAGTACCCGGCGTACAGGCCGGCCCATTCGCCCTCACGGGATGAGACATCCCAAACCGACCGGCGCTTCGCGCCGAATACTCATCGACCCTCCTGCTGGCCCCCTGCCTCAGGAGGGTCGCCCTCTGCAGGCGGGTGAACGAGTGCGCGTCCCGTCCCGTACTGGGGTGAATGTCGGAGTTATGTTCTAACATCGAGCACGGCCGGGGAAGGGGTCCGGTGCATGGGTTCGACGAGGGTCAGCGACGAGATGGTCGCGCGGGTGCTGGCATCCATCGCCCCCTGCACCCTGCAACCCGAGACCTGGGGTGCTCGCCCGATCGAGTGGTACGCGCAGAAGCGCCCGGTGTGGGCATGGGTGACGTGGCCGAATCGTGCGGCCACGCGCGAACCGGCGTGGGCGACGGGCGGCAACGACCGCGTGGTCATGCTCGAGGTGCCGTGCGAGGGCGGGCACTGGGCGCCGGTCGTGTGGCGCAACGCCGTCAGCGTGCGTGACGCCGCCGGCTGAGCGACGATGCCGACCCCATCGCGTCGACGCGCCGCGCATCCCTCACTTGACCGCCGGCAGCGCCTCGGGAACGGGAACGGCGAGGGATGCCGCACCGATGATGCCCGCGTTGTTGCGGTGCTTCGCGGGAACGATCGGCGCGCGCAGCTTCAGCAGCGGAAGGAAGTGCTCGGAGTGCTTGGACACCCCGCCCCCGACGACGATCAGGTCGGGGCTGAAGAGGAACTCGACGTAGTCGTAGTACCACTGCAGGCGTTTGGCCCACTTGTCCCACGACAGCTCCTCGCGCTCCATGGCCGAGTACGCCGCGAAGTGCTCGGCATCTCGCTTGTGCCCGGCGCGCTGCAGGTGACCGAGCTCGCTGTTGGGCACCAGCACGCCGTCGTAGATCATTGCCGAGCCGATGCCGGTGCCGAGCGTGGTGAGGATCACGAGACCCTCGACGCCCTTCGCCGCGCCGTAACGCACCTCGGCGATCCCGGCCACATCGGCGTCGTTGGCGAAGTGGATGCCGCGCGACAGGCCGTCTTCGAAGAACTTCTCGGCCTCGAAGCCGATCCAGGTCTTCGAGACGTTCGCCGCCGATAGGGTCTTGCCGCTCTTCACGATGGCGGGGAAGGCCACGCCCAGCGGCAGATCGGCGGGGGCTTGGAGCGTCTCGAGCACCTGGCGCACCGCGGTCAGGACGTCGGCGGGCTCCGCGCCGGCGGGGGTGGCGACCTTGACGCGGTCGCTGACGAGCTCTCCGGCATCCAGGTCGACGATCCCGGCTTTGATGCCGGTTCCGCCGATGTCCACTCCGACCGCACGAGACGCATTGGTTGCCATACCCCTCAGCCTATCCAGCCGCACGGTCGGCATCAGTAGGATCGGGGGGAGCACCGGCGGTTCGCGCCGAGACGCGAGACCCACGTGAGGAGCATCGTGAGCGACGACAACACGAAGTACTGGTACAACCTCGAGACCGGTCAGGTCGAACAGGGGTACGAGTCGCCGGCCGTCGATCGCGCCGGCCCTTTCGACACCGCCGAAGAGGCGGCCAACGCGCCGCAGCTCTTCAAGGAGCGTTCGAAGAAGTGGGCCGAAGAAGAGGCTCGTGACGACTGGGGCTCCGGCTCCGCTCGCTGACCGCACCGATACGAGGGATGACGATGGACAAGCAGCGTGATTTCGTCCTGCGCACGATCGAGGAGCGCGGCGTCAAGTTCGTGCGCCTGTGGTTCACCGACGTGGTGGGGACGCTGAAGTCGGTGGCGATCGCCCCGGCCGAGGTCGAGGGGGCGTTCACCGAAGGGCTGGGCTTCGACGGGTCGGCGATCGAGGGGCTCACCCGCTCGTACGAGTCCGACCTGCTCGCGCACCCCGACCCCACGACGTTCCAGATCCTGCCGTGGCGCGGTGAGATCGACCCGACGGCGCGCATGTTCTGCGACATCACCACGCCCGACGGCCAGCCCGCCGTGGCAGACCCCCGTCACGTGCTCAAGCGCACGCTGGCGAAGGCCGCCGACGCCGGATTCACCTTCTACACGCACCCCGAGATCGAGTTCTACCTGCTGAAGTCGTCGCAGCTCGGCACCGATGGACGTCCCCAGCCGGTCGACTCGGCGGGCTACTTCGACAACGTCCCCGGCGGCACGGCGCACGACTTCCGCCGCCGCTCGGTGCGCATGCTCGAAGACCTCGGCATCTCGGTCGAGTTCAGCCACCACGAGGGCGGCCCCGGACAGAACGAGATCGACCTCCGGTACGCCGACGCGCTCACCACGGCCGACAACATCATGACCTTCCGCACGGTCGTGAAAGAGGTCGCGATCGAGCAGGGCGTGTACGCGACCTTCATGCCCAAGCCGATCAGCGGCCAGCCCGGCAGCGGCATGCACACGCACCTGTCGCTCTTCGAGGGCGACATGAACGCCTTCTACGAAGAGGGCGGCCAGTACCAGCTGTCGAAGGTGGGCCGTCACTTCATCGCGGGCCTCCTGCGCCACGCCAACGAGATCTCGGCGGTCACGAACCAGTTCGTGAACTCGTACAAGCGGCTGTGGGGCGGCGACGAGGCGCCCAGCTTCATCTGCTGGGGCCACAACAACCGCTCCGCGCTCGTTCGCGTGCCGCTGTACAAGCCGAACAAGGGCCAGTCGACCCGTGTGGAGTACCGCGCACTCGACTCCGCGGCCAACCCCTACCTGTCGTACGCGCTCATGCTCGCGGCGGGCCTCAAGGGCATCGAGGAGGAGTACGAACTCCCCGCCGAGGCGGAAGACAACGTGTGGTCGCTCACCGACTCGGAGCGCCGCGCCCTCGGCTACGCGCCCCTGCCGGCGAGCCTCGACCACGCTCTCGAGTACCTCGAGGAGTCCGAGCTCGTCGCCGAGACGCTGGGCGAGCAGGTGTTCAAGTACGTCCTGCTCAACAAGCGCCGCGAGTGGCAGC
This sequence comes from Microbacterium proteolyticum, assembly GCF_014192415.1. GTDB lineage: Bacteria > Actinomycetota > Actinomycetes > Actinomycetales > Microbacteriaceae > Microbacterium > Microbacterium proteolyticum. The sequence continues at coordinate 314,226 of NZ_JACHXY010000002.1, read as the reverse complement.
AGTACCGCGCCCAGGTGACGCCGTTCGAGCTCGCGAGCAACCTCGAAGCACTCTGACGGTCGTCCCATGACCTCGGGCGATCGCTCCACCGCGCTCACCGCGCTCGCTCGCACCGGCTTCTCGCGGCTCGCCGAAGCAGACACCCTGCTCGGCGAGCTCGACGAGACGGTCGGTGTCGACCGGGCGGATGCCATGCGGTTGGCGCAGCGCGTGGCCGACCCCGACGGCGCCCTGCGATCGATTCTGCAGGTGGCCCGGCGCGATGCGGCGGCCGTGAGAGCAGCGGCCGCCGACGCGGGTGCGTGGCGCGCGCTGTGGGATCTGGTGGGGGCGTCCGACGGCTTCGCGGAGTTCTACCTGCGCCACCCCGACGAGCTCGCGCACCTGTCGGGCGCGGGCCTCACCGTTCCCGACGAGCAGTCGATGCGCGCCGAGCTGCTGGAATCCGTGGGCGACGTCGACGGATTCGCGTCGGACGCCTCGGATGCCGCGTGGGTCGCGCTGCGGGTGCGCTACCGCCGCCTGCTCGCGCGTATCGCGGCGTACGACCTCGGTCAGGACGACCCGGCGGGGGCGATCGACGTCGTCTCTGCGGCGTTGGCCGACATCGCCGGCGCGGCGCTGGAGGCGTCGCTGAGCGTCGCCCGCGCGCGGGTGTCGGCTCCCGGACCCGGGGCCTTCCCTCGCGAGCAGGTCGAGGCCACCCGCTTCGCCATCATCGCGATGGGTAAGACGGGCGCGCGCGAACTCAACTACGTCAGCGATGTCGACGTGATCTTCGTCGGAGGCACGTCCGACGACGACGTGGTGTCGGAGGCCCGGGCGATCGACATCGGCACCCGTCTCGCCGTGCAGACGATGCGCGGCATCTCCGGTCCCGAGATCGAGCCACCCCTCTGGGAGGTCGATCCGAACCTGCGCCCCGAGGGCAAGCAGGGCGCGCTCGTGCGCAGTCTCGCGTCGCACCAGCAGTACTACGACCGGTGGGCGAAGAGCTGGGAGTTCCAGGCACTGCTGAAGGCCCGTGCGATCGCCGGCGATCCGGTCCTGGGCGCCGAGTACGTCGCCGCGGTACAGCCGCTCGTGTGGCACAGCGCGGCCCGCGAGAACTTCGTCGAAGGCGTCCAGCGCATGCGGGAGCGCGTGACCGAGCACATCCCCGCGACCGAGGTGAACCGTCAGGTCAAGCTCGGGCCCGGTGGCATCCGCGACGTGGAGTTCACCGTGCAGCTGCTTCAGCTCGTGCACGGCCTGACCGACGAGCGCATCCGCCAGCGCGGCAGCCTCGAAGCCCTCGACGCGCTGGTGGCCGAGGGGTACATCGGGCGTTCCGAAGCCGAGGCGTTCGCCCGCGACTACCGCACGCTGCGCCTGCTCGAGCACCGGCTGCAGCTGCGCGGACTGCGTCGCACGGCACTGCTGCCCGAGAAGGACGACGACCTGCGAGTGCTCGCGCGCGCGACCCGCCTGGCCGACTCGGCATCCGGGGTCCAGGCGGCGTGGGAGGCCATCAAGCGCGAGGTCCGCGACATCCACGTGCGCCTGTTCTACCGTCCGCTGCTCTCGGCCGTGGCGTCCCTGCCCGAGGGGGAGCGGACGCTGTCGACCGCGCAAGCGCGCGATCGTCTCGCGGCCATCGGTTTCCGTGACCCTGCCGGGGCGCTCCGCCACATCGCGGCGCTGACCAGCGGCCTCAGCCGCAAGGCGACGATCCAGCGGCACCTCATGCCGGTCATGATCCGATGGTTCGCCGACGGCGTCGACCCCGACTACGGCCTCCTCGTCTTCCGCCGCATCAGCGAGCGGCTCGGCAACACCCCGTGGTTCCTGCGCATGCTGCGCGACTCCGCGGGCGCCGCCGAGAGTCTCACCCGCGTGCTCTCCGGCTCGCGCTACATCGGCGAGCTGATGGAGTGGATCCCCGAGTCCGTGGCGTGGCTCGACGACGATGCGCTGCTGCGACCTCGCTCGGGCAAAGCTCTCGAAGAAGAGGCGCGGGCGATCCAGACCCGGTGGCAGAACATCGACGACGCCATGCGCTCGGTACGCGCACTCCGGCGCCGCGAGATGCTGCGGGTGGCCATGGCCGCGGTCCTCGGGACGGTGTCGCTCGAAGAACTCGCCGACGCCCTCTCGACGATCACCGAGGTGACGATCCAGGCGACGCTTCGCGCGGTGCGGCGCGTGGTCGTGCCGCCCGAAGACGACGACCTCGACTTCGCGGTTATCGCGATGGGGCGATTCGGTGGGCGCGAGATGGGCTTCGGGTCGGATGCCGACGTCATGTACGTCTACCGGGCCAACGGCGTCGACCCGCAGCGCGCGGGTCAGCTGGCACTCAAGCTCGTCGCCGGCCTCCGCGAGCACTCGGAGGACCACCGCCTGCCACTCGACCTCGACGCCGAACTCCGGCCCGAGGGCCGCAGCGGCCCGCTCGCCCGGTCGATCGAGGCGTATGCCGAGTATTACCGGCGGTGGTCGCTGTCGTGGGAGGCGCAGGCGCTGCTGCGCGCCCGCGGCGTCGCCGGCAGCGTCAAGCTGATCGCAGAGTTCATGGCTCTCGCCGACGAGGTGCGCTATCCGGCGTCGGCCGACCAGAACGGCCTGCGCGAGATCCGCCGCATCAAGGCGCGCGTCGAGAACGAGCGGCTTCCACAGGGCGCCGACCCGGCGCGTCACCTGAAACTCGGCCCCGGATCGCTGAGCGACGTGGAGTGGCTCGTGCAGCTGCTGCAGCTGCAGCACGCGCGAGCCGTCCCGGCGATGCGCACCACCTCGACACTGTCGGCGCTGGATGCCGCTGTCGAGGCGGGGATCGTCGAGGCCGACGCGGCGCAGAAGCTCGCCGCCGCGTGGCATCTCGCGAGCCGCTTGCGTTCGGCGAATACGCTGCTGTCGGGGCAGACGAGTGACGTTCTTCCGGCCGACCGCGTGCGACTCGACGGGATCGGGCGGATCCTCGAGTACCCGCCCCGCTCGGCGACGCGCGTCGAAGAGGACTACCTGGGCGCGACGCGTCGCGCCCGTCGCGTCTTCGACAAGCTCTTCTACGGCTGAGGCGAATGGATGCCGCGGGCTCCGGCGTCCATGCCGGCCCCGCTGCTCACCGATGCCGTGCGTAGCTGCCGCCGACGCGGGCCGCCGGTGCGTCGCAGCGGCAACCGCTCCGCGCCCGCACGCCTCACGACGACATGAGGCGCTCTCGCACCTCTCGACGCAGCACCTTGCCGATGAGCGAGCGCGGGAGGTCGTCGACGACGACGATGCGGCGCGGCACCTTGTACGCCGCCAGTCGTGTCTTGCAGTAGTCGCGCACCGTCTCCGAAGAGATGTCGACGCCGTCGCGGACGACGATGGCGGCGGCGACGTCTTCTCCGCCGCGCGGCTTGGGCAGCGCGACGACTGCGGCGCTCTCGATGTCGGGATGCGAGGTGAGCACGTCTTCGACCTCGGTCGGCGCTACGTTGAAGCCGCCGGTGATGATGATCTCCTTCAGCCGGTCGACGATGGTGACGAACCCGTCGGAGGACACCGTCGCGATGTCGCCGGTGCGCAGCCAGCCCCCGGGCAGCAGGGTGTCGGCGGTGTCGGCCGGCCGCTGCCAGTACCCCCGGAAGACCTGGGGACCGCGCAGCAGCAGCTCGCCCGCTTCTCCGAGCGGACGGTCGACGGTCGGGTTCTCGGGATCGACGATGCGGATCTCGGTGCTGGGGAACGGCACGCCGACCGTTCCCGGCCGCCGCGAGGGGCCGATGGGGTTGCCCAAGGCGACCGGGGACGACTCGGTCATGCCGTAGCCCTCGACGAGCAGCCCGCCGGTGGCCTGTTCCCAGCGGTCGACGGTCGCGACCGGCAAGCTCATCGCCCCGGAGATCGCGAACCGCACGCTGGTGAGGTCGACCGAGCCGCGCGCGGCGGCGCGAGCGAGCTGATCGTAGATGGGCGGCACCGCGGGGAGGAACGTCGGCGGGCTCTTCTTCGCGGCCGCGGCGACGAGATCGAGATCGTACTTGGGGAAGAGCACGAGCTTCGCTCCGATACTCATCGCGAACGTCAGGCACAGCGTCAGTCCGTACGCGTGGAAGAGCGGCAGTACGGCGTAGAACGTCTCTTCTCCGTCGTGGAGTCCCGGCACCCACGCCCGCCCCTGCATCGCGTTCGCCCGCAGGTTGGCGTGGGTCAGGATTGCCCCTTTGGGGGTACCGGTCGTGCCGCTGGTGTACTGCAGCAGAGCGATGTCATCGACCCGCGGGCCGGGATGCTTCTTCGACAGCGTTCCGCGGGTCCGCAGCTTCTCCCAGCGGCTCGGGCGCTTCGACTGCGGCGTCGCGGTCAGCTGCGCGCGCGCCGTGCGTGCCTTCGCGATCGGCAGACGCAGGGCGAGCCGTTTGGAGAGCGGGAACGCCGCGGTGATGTCGACGCTCACGATGTGCTCGAGCGCGAGGTCTGACGGGAAGTCGGCGACGGTATCGGCGAGCTTGTCCCACACGATCGCGAAGCGAGCCCCGTGGTCTTCGAACTGGTGGCGCAGCTCGCGCGCCGTGTACAGCGGGTTGTGCTCGATGACGATGGCTCCCAGGCGCAAGGCCGCGTAGAACGCGATGACGTGCTGCGGGCAGTTGGGGAGCACGAGCGCGACACGATCACCCGCCCGCACACCGAGGCGGCGGAGGCCCTCGGCGGCCCGCAGGATCTCATCGCCGAGCTGCGCGTAGGTCGTGGACGCACCGAAGAACTCCAGGGCCACCTTCGCGCCGTACGACGACACGGAGGCCGCCAGCATCTCGGGCAGGGTCTGCGATGGCGTGTCGATCTCGAGCGGGACGCCCTCGGCGTACGAGGTCGACCACGGGCGCGAGGCGTAAGGAGACTCCGGCATGCCTCCATCTTTCCAAGCCCCTCCGACATCGCGACGACGCTTGACGGGGATGGATCCGCTCGTTCGTCCCGCTCGCCATGCGCCCGCGATCGGCCTACCCTGTGGGGCATGTGCCGCAACATCATCCCCCTGCACAACTTCACGCCCCCGGCCACGGATGCCGAATGCCACGACGCCGCGCGGCAGTTCGTGCGCAAGATCGTGGGGACGACCACGCCGTCGCGGGCCAATCAGGCGGTCTTCGATCGCGCCGTGGCCGAGATCGCGGCATCCGTCCGCCGCCTGCTCGACGACCTCGTCACCGCGGCGCCTCCGAAAGTCCGCGAAGTCGAAGCCGCGAAACGGCAGGCACGTTCGGCCGAACGCTACGAGGCGATCCGGGTCTTCCAGGAGCAGAAGCGCGCCGAACGCACCGCCTGAACGCCTCGATGCCCGCCCCCGCGAGTGCGGCGACGGGCATCGAGGGAGAGTGGATCAGACGAACTCGGTGCGACGACGACGACGCAGGCGCAGAGTGACGCCGACGGCGAGCAGCCCCACCGCCAGCACGAGCGCACCGAGCGGCAGCGCCGCACCGGTCATCGCCAGCGGCGAGCCGTTGCCGTTCTGCCCCGCGCCCGCAGCGCCCGCCCCGGCCGTGGGCGAGGGCAGCGGGGTGGGAGTGGTCGTCAGCGCCGGGGCCGCAGAGGCGGACACGCGGAACGATGCCGTCTTCACCACACCGGTCTGCGCACCGCTCACCGTCACCTCGTAGGTGCCCTCGGCCGTCGGGGCCGTGGTCGTGAAGTTCGCGGAGCCGCGCAGCGCGTCGCGTTGGCCGAGGTCGCCGGTCGTCGACGCCGTACCGGAGAGCTGCCAGTCGGCTGCGAAGCCGTCGGCCGCCACCGTGAGCGGGTCGCCGGGACGTACCTCGGCGGGCACGCTCACCGTCGCCTGACCGCTGAGGGCGGCGAGGTTCTGCGAGAGGGCGAGACCGTTCGCGGCGGTGAAGAACAGGTCGGTCTGGTCGGTGAGACCGACGACGTTCGCCGCTCCCGGTCCGTACCCGGCGATGCGCACCTGCGAGCCGGTGTGCTGCTGCGAGCCGCCGGCCGGCGACGTTCCGTACGCGACGATCAGGGGCTGGCCGTCGGCCGTGAGCAGGTGGGTGTTGAGGCCGGGGATGGCGGAGCCCACGATCTGGCTCGTGTGGGCGTGGTCGGCCGTGACGACCACGAGGGTGTCGCCCTGCGTGCGGGCGAACTCGAGGGCGACCTGCACGGCCTCGTCGAGGTCGACGGTCTCGCCGATCTGCCCACAGGCGTTCGCGGCGTGGTCCTGCTTGTCGATGCTCGCGCCCTCGACCTGCAGGAAGAAGCCGTTGTCGTTGTCGAGCAGGTCGATCGCCTTCGAGGTGAGGGAGGCCAGCGACAGGCCCGTGGCGAGCCGATCGGGATTCTCCGTGCAAGAGACCGGGGCGGGGAGCTCGCCGCCGACGGTCAGGTCGGTCGCCGCGGGTCCGTTCCAACGGACGGGGAAGTTTCCCTCGGAGAAGAGCCCGAGCAGGGGCTGGTCGGCATCCGCCGTCGTGATCGCTTCGAGTCCGGCAGCGTCCTTCACGAGCGCGTAGCCGCGGTCGCGCGCCTGGTCCGAGAGCGTCTGCCCCATCCACGGGCCCGCCTTCGCCGTCTGCGCGAAGCTCGCCGCGCCGCCGCCGAGAGTGACGTCCGGACGCACGTTGAGCAGCTGCTCGCTGATCGAACCGAGGCCGCCGTTCTCGAGCGCCTCCGCGGAGCAATTCTTCGACGTCTGCTCGGGGCCGTAGCAGCCGCGGGCCGAGATGTGGGCGATCTGCGCGCCCGGAGTGGCATCCTGGATCTCTGCGGTCGAGACGTTGCCCGTCTTCAGGCCATTGGCTTTGGCGATCTCGAGCAGCGTGGCCTGCGGCGCGTTGGAGACGTCGACGCTGAGGCGACCGTTCGCCGTCTTGGTGCCCGTCGACCAGGCGCTGGCGGTCGACGCCGATTCGGAGGCGTAGTTGGGCTTGCCCGCCTCGTCGATGGAGTACGTCGTGTACTGACCCGTCAGGGGGAGCGCGTCGATGCCGGCGAACCGCCCCGCGGCACCTTCGGCGTAGTCGCGCGCGACGGTGATCTCGGAGTCGCCCATCCCGTCGCCGATCAGCAGGATGACATTCTTGGCGGGGCCGTCGACGATCGATTCGCGCAGGGCGTCGGTCATGTCGCCGTCGTTGCGCGCGGCTCCGCCGTGCTCGGTGATGTCGGGCGTCGCGGCCAGGGCGGGAGCGGCCAGGAGGCCGAGGGAGGTCGACGCGGCCAGGGCCACGGCCACCGAGGCGGCGGCCGCGCGGAGGCGTCGGGAAGTGCGAGAGTCCATGGGGGAGTCCTTCGTCGGATCGAGGCGGCCGGCGACCGCAGGGCAAGCCCACTGCCCGGGGATCACCCCTGCGCGATGTCCAGGTGAAGATCCGGTGTCCAGACGGTAGTCAATCGTCCATGAGCCCCCATCCCTCGGACGGCCGCACCTAGGCTCTGCTCGATGACCGTCGCCGTTTCACGCCTCTCAGGCCGTCGCTCCGCCGAGCGTGCGGTTCGGCTGGCACTCGCGGTCTTCCTCCTGCTCTGCGCCTGGGCGACCACGCATCTCGATGAGGCGGGCGGTCATCATGAGGGCACCGCGCACAGTGCTCTCACCGTCGGTTCCTTTCTGCAGACGGATGACGACGAGATGCCGGATGCCGCGCTGGTCCCGCCCGTCGACACCGACGCGACGAACGCGGTCGCCGCCGACGGGTCCGAGAACGTGACTCTCGTCCTCGCGGCCGTCGTGTTCTCGGTCCTCGGCGTCCTGCTGCTCCCGACAGTCCGCGGAGAGGGGATGCGGTCGGGCGCGCCCCCGCCGCGTCGGCATCCTCTGATCGTCTTCGGTATCTCCCGTACCTGAGGTCACGCGCCGCCGCGCACGCGGCGGATCGCGACCGTCGAACGATGGTCGATCGTGTCGACTTCAGCTCGGGAGATCCCCCATGTCCGTCATCCCCGGCGTTCCCCGCACCCCCCGTTCAGCGGGCTCGCCACCTCGCGGTCGCCGCCAGGTGCGACTCGCCGCCGACGACCTCGCCCAGATCGTCGAGTTCGCTCTGCGAGCCACCGACCCGGCCGCGAGAGCCGTGATCACGCAGATCGCCGACCGCGACGGAGCGGGGGCATCGGAGGTGATCGCCGGCATCCTCGAACGCACATCGCCCCGACCCGTCCGGCGGAACAACCGTCCTGTGTCACCGATCGCGACGGTGGAGCGCGTCGCGCCCGCGCCCACGGCGTCCCTGGGGGAGGAGCAGTCGCGCCACCTCACCGCCGTGGCCGAGCGCCTCACGGAGGGCGGGTCGGTGCTCTTCGTCGGTCCCGCGGGTACCGGCAAGACCCTGCGCGCGCGGTGGATGGCCCACCAGCGGGGCCGTGCCGTCATGACGATCGATCTCGCGACGGTGCTCGACGCCCCGCTCGTCCGTCTCGTCGACGCGGTCGCCTCCGCCACGGCATCCGGGATGACGGTCCACCTGGAACACGCGCACGCTCGCGACGTCGCGGCCCTCGCGGCCCTCGTGCGGGCGCGGGCGGGGTCGGGTCTCGTCCTGATCGAGACGAGGGAGGAGCGCACCGATCTCGCCGTCGACGCGGTCCTCGAGGTGGGCGTCCCCGACGTCGCGATGGTCGAGTCGCTCCTCCGCGATCTCCTCGGCGACGTCGACGACCGCGTCATCCGGGTGGTCGGGGCTCTCCACCGCGGCGAGACACCGCGCACGATCGAGCTCGCGGTCGAGCGCGCCCGACGGTTCGCCGCGACGACGGAGATCGGCGTCGGGGAAGCCCTCCAGGCGGCCACCGTGCAGCGCCTCGGGTCATGGCCGCCGCGGCGTCGGCGGGAAGCGGCCGTCACGTTGATGAAGACCGCGGGACTCAGCCAACGCGCTGTGCACGAACTCACGGGGGTGAGTCGAGACACACTGCGCCGTCATTCCTCATGGACTGCGGTCGACGAGGGCAACAGCGGGGGGCGTCCGCTGACTGTTCCGTGACAACGCGACGACGCCCGCCCCCGCGAAACGGCGGGGACGGGCGTCGGTGATGCGGAGGCGATCAGACCCCGAAGTACAGCTCGTACTCGAAGGGGTGCGGACGCTGGGCCATCGGCTGGATCTCGTTCTCGATCTTGTACTCGATCCAGGTGTCGATGAGCTCCTGCGTGAAGACGCCACCGGCGAGCAGGAACTCGTGGTCGGCGCGCAGGGCCTCGAGCGAGTCGAGCAGCGAGTTCGGAACCTGCGGGATGTTCGCGGCCTCTTCGGCGGGGAGCTCGTAGAGGTCCTTGTCGACGGGCTCGTGGGGCTCGATGCGGTTCTTGATGCCGTCGATACCGGCCATGAGCTGTGCGGCGAACGCGAGGTACGGGTTGCCCGAGGCGTCGGGGGCGCGGAACTCGATGCGCTTGGCCTTGGGGTTCGTGCCCGTGATCGGGATACGGATGGCCGCGGAGCGGTTACCGGCCGAGTACACCAGGTTGACCGGCGCCTCGAAGCCCTTCACCAGACGGTGGTAGCTGTTGAGGGTCGGGTTGGTGAAGGCGAGCACCGCGGGAGCGTGCGCGAGCAGACCACCGATGTACCAGCGGGCGACGTCGGACAGTCCGCCGTAGCCGGTCTCGTCGTAGAACAGCGGCTTGCCGTCGTTCCACAGCGACTGGTGGGTGTGCATGCCCGAGCCGTTGTCACCGAAGAGCGGCTTGGGCATGAAGGTCGCGACCTTGCCCCACAGCTCGGCGGTGTTCTTGACGATGTACTTGAACTTCAGGATGTCGTCGGCCGCGTGCAGCATCGTGTCGAAGCGGTAGTTGATCTCCTGCTGACCACCGGTGCCGACCTCGTGGTGCGAGCGCTCGAGCGCGAAGCCCGCCTCGATCAGCTTGAGGGTGATGTCGTCGCGCAGGTCGGCCGTCTTGTCGACCGGCGAGACCGGGAAGTACCCGCCCTTGTAGGGGGTCTTGTTGGCGAGGTTTCCGCCCTCTTCCTGACGACCGGTGTTCCACGCGCCTTCTTCGGAGTCGACCGAGAAGAAGCTCGAGTTCTGCTTCACTTCGTAACGCACGTCGTCGAAGATGTAGAACTCGGCCTCGGGGGCGAAGAACGCCGTGTCGGCGATGCCGGTGGAGGCGAGGTACTTCTCGGCCTTCTTGGCGACCTGTCGCGGGTCCTTCGAGTAGATCTCGCCGTTGCGCGGGTTGTAGATGTCGAAGATCATCACGAGGGTCTTGGCCTCGCGGAACTGGTCGACGTACGCCGTGGTCACGTCGGGGATCAGCTGCATGTCCGACTCGTGGATGTTCGCGAACCCGCGGATCGACGAGCCATCGAACAGCTGTCCGACGGTGAAGAACTCCTCGTCGACGGTCGAGGCGGGGATGTTGAAGTGCTGCTGCACACCAGGAAGATCCGTGAAACGGATGTCGAGGAACTTGACGTCCTCGTCCTGGATGAACTTGAGCACCTCGGACGAATCTTTGAACATGAAGACTCCAGAGGTAGAACATTCGGGATCGGCGGGCCTCGCCCGGCCTCCTCGACCCTATACAGAACCGGTGTCTCGGCGATATCTCGCATGTTTCGGGCGTGTTACGCGAGCCCGATTACTCTGGATGCCGTGAGCGCACCCTCCGAGCACGACTATCCAGGCCAGCGACTGGGCCTTCCCCGCGAAGGGCGCGGCTCCATCGCCCGCCCAGGCCGCAGGATCGCCGCGCTCCTGATCGACGTCGTCAGTGCCGGTCTGGTCGGCTTCGCCTTCTTCTCGACACCCGATCCGGTGACCGGCGTCCCATTCGCGAACCCGATCGCGGCCAACGTCATCTTCTTCGCCGTACAGATCCTCTTCATCCCGCTGATCGGGGGAAGCCCCGGACACCGCCTCATGGGGATGCGCCTCGAGCTGGCATCCGGGGGATGGGTGGGGCTGTGGCGCCCGATCGTGCGAACCGTGTTGCTGGCACTGATCATCCCTGCCGTGGTCTGGGACGCCGATCAGCGCGGTCTGCACGACAAGATCGTCGGCACCGTCCTCGTCCGCACCTGACGCCGACGGAACGACGAAGGCCCCCGCATCTGCGGGGGCCCTCGTCATCTCGGGATCAACGCGGACGCGGCGACCGCATCTTGGTCGGATCGACACCCTTGGGGATCGGCAGCGACGACAGACCCTGCGAGACCGAGGACACGCGCTTGATGACGGCCGCCATCGTGGCCCGATCGACCTTCTTCGGCAGCCCCTTGATGGTGGAGGCGAGCTTCGCGATCGGCACCTCGTCATCGCCGTGCCCGATGTAGAGCACCGTCACCGGGACACCCGAGGCGATGCGCTGGACGCGACCGCGCTCCTCGCCCACGAGACGGGTGAGACGGCTGCGGTTACCCTCGCCGATGAGCACGACGCCTCCGCGGCCGATGGCGCGGTACAGGGCCTCCTGCGTGCGCGGGTTCACACCCACCGGGGCCTCGGAGGCCTGCCAGTTACGGCCGAGCGACGACGACAGCACGTGGCCGGTGGCACCCGGCATCCCGTCGATCTTCTTGTACATGGCCGTGGTCGACAGGCGCGTCATCGTGATCATCGCGGCCAGGATGCCGGCCAGCAGGCCCGTGACACCCCACAAGATGATGCTCCACACCGCCAGCGGCGGGATCAGGAAGCCGACGACCACGCCGAGGGCGATGCCCACCAGCACGATGCCGGCCAGCAGGAACGGCAGCCACCGGTACTCCTTCTGGGTGAAGGTGTAGAGGGTCTTGAGCTGCGAGAAGAAGCCCGGACGCTTCTCGGGCGTGGAAGTACGAGCGGCCATGAGATCGATTCTATCTTCGCCACCGCCCCCTCCTCCCCAGAGCCTCGAACGCGTTATCCGTCCCCGTTCCGACGTCGCTGCGCCGCGGGCGATGCCGCCCCTCGACCACCATCTTCGGATGAGCAGCCCCGCGGCATCCGTCCTGGTCGAACCGTTCGACGCCTACCTCCGGCGTCGCTCCCGGAGCGCCATCGCCTTCACGGCGGGCGAGGCGGTCACGGCTGCCGTCGCGCTGCTGCGCGGCTGCCGCGGCGCGACGGGTCGATTCGCCGGCACGCGATGGTGGCTGCGGGCCGATGGGTGTCCCGTCGCCGAAGAGGAGGACGGCGAACCGGATGCCATCGCGGCCACGGCCGATGCGCTCGAGCGGATTGCGGCGATCACCGACGACGACGCCACCCGCGACATGGTGACGCGCGCCCGGGAGAGCGTGCTCACCCGGCCCCCTCGCGAGTGGGACGCCGTCGAGCGCCGGCTCTTCCAGCACGCCGGCCCGATTCCGCTCGTCTTGGGGCCGCTGACCCCGGTGGTGGAAGAGCCTCCCGCGTCGGCCGTGCAAGCGACGCCGAGCGCACCGTCACGCGTGCTGGCGCTCATCGACGCCGACCTCGCCGACGCCGTGCACGAGGTGCTGCGCGACGTACGCGAACGGTGGCGCCGCTCGCCGGTCGTACGTTTCGGCACGATGTGCGCCGCCGCCGGTGCGATCATCGTGGTGACGGGCCTGCTCATGTGGCCGACGCCCGACGGGTCCGCGGCATCCGCGCCGGGGCCATCGGAGTCACGTACCGTCGGCGAGTCCCCATCGGCGGATGCCCCGTCGGCGTTCCCCCTGGCCGCCGACACGGCGACCGACGAGCCGACGATGACGCCCCCCGCCGTATCGGTTACGCCCGACGAGACCGCGACGAAGCCAGACCAGCCGACAGAGGGAAGCTCTGCGGCGTCCGCCGCCCCCGTCGACGCCGCCCGCGACCTCTTCGCGGAGATCGATCGATGCGTCGGTGACACCGCGTGCGTAGCCGCACACGAAGAGGACTCGGGATTCCCGCACGAGCCGCTGCTCGCCGGTGCGCGCGACGCCGACATCGAGCTCATCGACGATTTCGGCGGGGTCGTCGTCGTCCGGCTCAGCGCCGACTCCACCACGCAGTACGTGACGCTCGTGAGGCAGAAAGACCGATGGCTGGTCCGCGCCGTCAGAACGGTCGCGGACCAGCCATCGTGAGCCGGAGTTCAGCGCTGTCAGATGCCGAGGTCGCCCTCGAACTGCGCCGCTTCGAGGCGTGCCTTGACCGCACCGAGGAAGCGGGCAGCGTCCGCTCCGTCGATCGTGCGGTGGTCGTACGACAGTGCGAGGTAGACGTACGAGCGCACCGAGATCGCGTCCTTGCCGTCGACCGACACGACACCCGGCTTCTTCACGACGGCACCGAGGCCGAGGATGGCCGACTGCGGCAGGAAGACGATCGGGGTGTCGAAGAGCGCGCCGCGCGAACCGGTATTGGTCAGCGTGAACGTGCCGCCCGCGAGCTCGTCGGGCTTGAGCTTGTTGTCGCGCGTGCGCGCGGCGAGATCGGCGATCTCACGAGCGAGCTGCGCGATGTTCTTGTCGCCCGCCTCCTTGATGACCGGCGTCAGCAGACCGCGCTCGGTGTCGACCGCGATCGCGACGTTCTCCTGGGCGGGGTAGACGATCTCGTCGCCCTCGACCGTGGAGTTGATGATGGGGTACGACTTGAGCGCCTCGATGGCCGCAATCGCGAAGAACGGCAGGAACGACAGCTTGTCGCCCGTCTTCTGCTGGAACTCGCCTTTCATGCGGTCGCGCAGAGCCGCGACCTTCGTCACGTCGACCTCGACGACCGTCGTCAGCTGCGCCGTCGCCTGCATCGATGCGACCGCGCGCTCGGCGATGACCTTGCGCAGACGCGACATCTTCTGGGTCGTGCCGCGCAGCGGCGAGACCTCCACCGGCGCCGGGGCGGCGGCGGGCGCGGCAGCCGCGGGGGCGGACGACGCGGCCGGTGCGGCCTTGGCAGCCTCGGCGGCCTTAAGCACGTCTTCCTTGCGGATGCGGCCGCCCACGCCACTGCCCGTGACAGAGGCCAGGTCGACGCCCTGCTGCTGCGCCAGACGGCGCACGAGGGGCGTGACGTAGGTGATGTCGTCGTTCGACGACGCGGCCGCAGCCGGGGCGGCGGGCTTCTCTTCCGCGACAGGGGCCGGGGCCGCGGGCTTCTCTTCTGCGGCCGGGGCCGGGGCGGCGGGCTTCTCTTCCGCAGGTGCGGGCTTCTCCGCAGCGGGGGCAGGCTGCTCGGCAGGCTTCTCTTCGGCGGCCGGGGCGGCAGGGGCCTCGGGCTGAGCGGCGGGGGCCGCGCCGCTGCCGATACGGGCGAGGGCGGCACCGACGTTGACCGTCTCGTCTTCCTGCACGAGGATCTCCTGCAGCGTGCCCGCGACGGGCGAGGGGATCTCGGTGTCGACCTTGTCGGTCGAGATCTCGAGCAGCGGCTCGTCAACGGCGACGTCGTCTCCGACGGCCTTCAGCCAGCGGGTCACCGTGCCCTCGGTCACACTCTCACCGAGTTCGGGCAGCTTGACCTCGGTCGAGTCGCCACCGGCATCCGGAGCCGACTGCTCGGCCGGCGCCGACTGCGCGGCCGGCGCGGACTCGGCGGGCGCGGCTTCCTCGGCGGGAGCCGACTCTTCTTCGACCGGAGCGGCCTGCGGGGCGTCATCGGACGACGATGCGCCCGAGCCGTCACCGATCTTGGCGAGGACGGCGCCGACCTCGACGGTCTCGTCTTCCTGGACGAGGATCTCTTCGATCACGCCCGAGATGGGCGAGGGGATCTCGGTGTCGACCTTGTCGGTCGAGATCTCCAGCAGACCCTCGTCCTCCTGGACGGTGTCACCGACCTGCTTGAGCCAGCGGGTGACCGTTCCCTCGGTGACGCTCTCGCCGAGAGCGGGGAGGACGACGGAAGTGCTCATGAATAGTTCTCCTTCGTACCGGATGCGGTATCTAGCTTAGTGACCGGTTTGTGGTCAGAGTGCGTGCAGGGGCTTGCCGGCGAGGGCCAGGAAGGCCTCGCCCAGCGCTTCGCTCTGGGTGGGGTGGGCATGGACGAACGGCGCGATGTCTTCCGGGTGCGCTTCCCACCCGACGGCGAGCTGCGCCTCGGAGATGAGCTCGCCCACCCGATCGCCCACGAGGTGCGCCCCGACGACGGGGCCGTCGACCCGTCGAACGATCTTGACGATGCCCGACGTGCCGATGATCTCGCTGCGGCCGTTACCGGCCAGGTTGTACTCGTAGGCTTTCACGGCCTCGGATCCATAACGATCCTGGGCCTGCGCTTCGGTGAGCCCGACGGAGGCCACCTCGGGGTGCGAATAGGCGACGCGGGGGACGTCCATGTCGGGCACGAGCACGGGCGACAGGCCCGCGATCTCCTCGGCGACGAAGATGCCCTGTTGGAACCCGCGGTGCGCGAGTTGCAGTCCGGGCACGATGTCGCCCACGGCCCAGACGTGCGCGGACGCCGTGCGCAGACGGTCGTCGGTCTGCACGAAGCCCCGGTCCAGCACGACTCCCGCATCCTCGTAGCCGAGGCCTGCCGTGACGGGCCCACGCCCGACGGCGACGAGGACGTAGTCGGCCACGAGCTCAGATCCGTCGTCGAGGGTGACGGTCGCGGCATCCGCGGTCTGCGAGAGCGAGGCGAAACGCCGACCGAGCTGGAACGAGATCCCGCGCTTGCGGAACGCGCGCTCCAGCGCCTTGCTCGACGACAGGTCCTCGGCGGGCAGCAGGTGCGGCAGCGCCTCGACGATCGTGACCTCGACGCCGAACGAGCGCCACACGCTCGCGAACTCGACACCGATGACCCCGCCGCCCAGTACCACGACGCGCTCGGGGATGACGTCGAGATCCAGCGCCTGCTCGCTCGTGAGGACGCGGCCGCCGATCTCGAGTCCGGGCAGACTCCGGCTGTACGAGCCGGTCGCGAGGATGACGTCGGTGCCGCGGTACAGGTCGTCGCCGACGCGGACGGCGGGGCCGGCCTCGAGCGTGCCCTCACCGGACACGACGCGGATCCCTCGTGCCGAGATGAGACCCTCGAGACCCTTGAACTTCTTGGCGACGATGCCCTCGCGGTACGCACGCACTCGGACGGGGTCGATCCCCCCGAGGGTGACGTCGATGCCGATGTCGGCAGCGCCCCGGGCGGCGTCGGCCACCTCGCCCGCGTGCAGCAGGGCCTTCGTGGGGATGCAGCCGCGGTGCAGGCACGTACCGCCGAGTTTGTCCTTCTCGACGAGCACGACGTCTTTTCCGAGCTCGGCGAGACGGATCGCGGCGGCGTACCCTCCGCTTCCGCCGCCGAGCACGACGACGTCGGCCGTTTGATCGGTCATCGTGCAGCCTCCGCGGAGAGCATCTCGACGAGCGATCGGACCGTCGCGCCGGTCACACCCTTGTCGGTGAACCCGAACGGCGCCGACTTGTTCATGCCCACACCGGCGATGTCGAGGTGCACCCAGGGGATGCGCGCGGCGTCGGCGTCCTCGGAGACACGACCGACGAAGTGCCGCAGGAAGAGGCCGGCGAAGAGCGAGCCGCCCGCCGGGTCGCCGATCTTGGCGTTCTGCAGATCGGCGATGGGGGAGTCGAGGTCGTCGATCATGTGGTCGGGCAGCGGCAGCTGCCACGCCAGCTCCGAGGCGCGACCCGCCGCAGCGAGATACTCCGCAACGGCGTCGTCGTCGCCCATGACACCGGTGTGGCGGTTGCCGAGGGCGACCGTGATGGCACCGGTCAGCGTGGCCACATCGACGATGAGGTCGGGCTGCTCCCGGCTGGCCGCGGCCAGACCGTCGGCGAGCACGAGGCGCCCCTCCGCATCGGTGTTCAGCACCTCGACGGTGGTGCCGTCGAGCGTGCGCAGCACGTCTCCGGGGCGGATCGCCCGGCCGGACGGCATGTTGTCGGCGATGCAGAGCCACGCGCTGACCTTGACCGGCAGCCGCATCTCGGCTGCGGCTTTCAGCACCGCGAGAACGGTGGCTGCGCCGCACATGTCGTACTTCATGCCCACCATGGATGCCGCGGGCTTCAGCGACAGTCCGCCGGTGTCGAACGTGATGCCCTTGCCGACCAGCGCGACGTGGCGCTCGGCACCCGCGGGGGAGTAGTCCAGCCGCACGAGGCGGGGCGGCCGGTCGGATCCCTGCCCGACGCCCAGGATCCCGCCGTACCCGCCCTCGCGGAGGGCCACCTCGTCGAGCACCTCGACCTCGACGGGGAGTCCTTCGACGGCTTTGACGGCGGCGTCGGCGAAGTCAGCGGGTCCGAGCCACTCGGCGGGCGTCGTCACCAGGTCTTTCACAAGCGCCACGGCGCCCGACACGGCGGCGACGGCCGCGGTGTCGGCGTCGGACGGCGCTGCGGACGCGAGGACACTGACGCGCGCTGCGCGTGCCTTCGCGGACTTCTTCTTGTAGTCGGCGAAGCGATAACCGCCGAGGGCCGCACCCTCGGCCAGCGGACGCCACGGCGCGTCGACGAGGGCCTGGACCGCCACGTGGGCGAAACCGGTGAGTTGACGAACGCCCGTCCCCGCGGCATCCCGCAGCGCCGACTCACCCGGATCGGTGCCGGCACCCACGACCGCCACCGGCGTGCTGACGCCGGGCACGTGCACGCGTTGGAAGGATCCGGTCGCGCCGGTGAAGCCGACGGCGGACAGTGCGCTGCCGAGGCCGTCCCATCCGTCGGGATCCGGTGTCCCCTCCGAAACAGTCGGGACGATCAGGAGGATCGCATCGGCGTCGGACTCGAGAACGGGGGCGTCGGTGTACGCCACAGAGGGGAAGGGCATGGTGTCCATCCTAGGTTCGCGCGTGTTCGCTAGCAGCGGGACGCACCGCCGCCGGCCCACCGGGAGCGCTCGTAAAGTGGACCCATGCCCGCATCCGCACCGCTGTACGACCGTGCTCCCGCGGCTCCGCCCGTGCCGTCGGGTTTGCCGCTGGTGATCTCGCTCACCGGGTTCACGGACGCCGGCGGCGCCGTGACGAGGTTGGTCGAATACTTCCGCAACGACCTCGCGCCCAACCCCGTGGTCATCTTCGACAACGACGTCCTGCTGGACTACCGCGCCCGTCGGCCGCTCATCACCTTCGTCGAAGACCACCTGACCGACTACCGCCCTGCACGCCTCGAACTGTCGCTTGCGCACGACTCGACGGGGCGGCCGTTCCTTCTGCTGGCCGGCTACGAGCCCGACTTCCTCTGGGAGGCCTTCGCCGAGTCCGTGCTCGAACTCGCGGCCGGGCTCCAGGTGTCGTCCGTGACGTGGGTGCACGCCATCCCCATGCCCGTGCCGCACACCCGCCCGATCGGAACGACGGTCAGCGGGACCCGTCCCGATCTCGCCGAAGCCCATTCGGTGTGGCGCCCCCACACGCAGGTTCCGTCGACGGCGGGCCACCTGCTGGAGTACCGCTTCGCCGAGGCCGGAGCCAAGGTCGTCGGCTTCGCCCTGCTCGTTCCCCACTACCTGGGCGACACCGAGTATCCGGCGGCCACCCTGGCCGCCCTCGACAGCCTCACCGTGGCGACCGGCCTGGAGTTCTCGGGTGAGGTGCTGCGCGAAGAGAACCGCGAGTTCCTCACGAAGGTCACCGAGCAGGTCGAGGCCAGCGACGAACTCACGCGCATGCTCGAGAACCTCGAAGAGCGTTACGACGCCTATATGGCGGGCTCGACCCAGGCGACACCGATCATCCACATGGGCGATCTGCCCAGCGCCGACGAACTCGCCGCCGAGTTGGAGCGCTTCCTCGCGACACGTCCCGGCGACGACGATCGCCGCGGAAAACTCGGTTGACCCGACGACAGCGGCTCACCACCGACGACGTGGAACGGATCCCGGATGCCGAGTCTTCGGCATCCGGGAATGCTCGTCGGTGCATCCGCGTTGTCTACGCATAGATCCCTGGTCCGCGTCAAGTCCCGGTCCGAGGATGTGAGACAATAAAGAACCTGACCCGTTGTCAACCGGTCCAGGAGCCCCCGCTCCTCGGATCGGGACTTGACAAGGGTCTTACTAGTGTCCGAGAACGACCGGCGGCCGTGCAACGTACGTTCCCGGTGAAAGGCGAAACGTGGCAGGCACGACAACCAAGACCCGCTCCCGGAGTGCGAAGGACGCCGAGCTCGAGAACTCCGAGGAGACCGTGACGGCGTCGACGACGACGACCGCGAAGAAGGCTCCCGCCAAGAAGGCCCCCGCCAAGGCCAAGGCCGCGCCGGCCAAGGCGAAGACCAAGGCCAAGAAGGACGACGACCTCGACGAAGACGAAGAGGTCGACGAAGAGACCGAGGTCGTCCTCGAGACCGACGACAGTGACGACTCCGACGACTCTGACGACGCCGTCAAGGGCGACACGAAGAAGTCCGACGACGATGATGACGACGATGCCCCGGCGAAACCCGCCGAGGCCCTGCCCCAGGGCGCGATCGTCATCTCCTCCAGCGACGAGGACGACGTCCCCGTCTACTCGGCGCAGATCACCGGAGCCACGGCCGACCCGGTCAAGGACTACCTGAAGCAGATCGGTAAAGTCCCGCTGCTGAACGCGGCCGAAGAGGTCGAGCTCGCCATGCGCATCGAGGCGGGCCTGTTCGCCGAAGAGAAGCTGTCGAACATGTCGGCGGCCGAGAAGACGAGCCAGCTCGGTCTCGACCTGCAGTGGGTCGCCCGCGATGGTCAGCGCGCCAAGAGCCACCTGCTGGGTGCCAACCTGCGCCTGGTCGTCTCGCTCGCCAAGCGCTACACCGGTCGCGGCATGCAGTTCCTCGACCTCATCCAGGAGGGCAACCTGGGCCTGATCCGTGCGGTCGAGAAGTTCGACTACACCAAGGGCTTCAAGTTCTCGACCTACGCGACCTGGTGGATCCGCCAGGCGATCACGCGCGCCATGGCCGACCAGGCCCGCACCATCCGCATCCCGGTGCACATGGTCGAGGTCATCAACAAGCTTGCGCGCGTTCAGCGTCAGATGCTGCAGGACCTCGGTCGCGAACCCACGCCCGAAGAGCTCAGCCGCGAACTCGACATGACCCCCGAGAAGGTCATCGAGGTGCAGAAGTACGGCCGTGAGCCGATCTCCCTGCACACGCCCCTCGGTGAAGACGGCGACAGCGAATTCGGTGACCTCATCGAAGACACCGAGGCCGTCGTTCCCGCCGACGCGGTGGGCTTCACGATGCTGCAGCGCCAGCTCGAGTCGCTGCTCGATTCGCTCAGCGAGCGTGAGGCGGGCGTGATCCGCATGCGCTTCGGCCTCGGCGACGGTCAGCCCAAGACCCTCGACCAGATCGGCGACACGTTCGGTGTCACGCGTGAGCGCATCCGCCAGATCGAGTCGAAGACCATGGCGAAGCTGCGTCACCCCAGCCGTTCGCAGTCGCTCCGGGACTACCTCGAATGAGCGGCGAGGCCAACGCCGGCAAGGCGCTCACCCGCACCGTCGAGGGCACCTCGTACGCCCGCATCCCGATCCGCACCCGGGTCGTCATGCCGGGCGACGACCTCGACGCCTTCATCCTCGAGTACGCGAAATCTGCCGTGCAGCCGGGCGACCTGCTGTTCGTCACCGAGAAGATCGTCGCGATCACGCAGGGACGCTCGTACACGCTCGACAGCATCAAGCCCCGCAAGCTCGCGCTGTTCCTGTCCAAGTACGTCACCCGCACGCCGTACGGCATCGGACTCGGCATGCCCGAGACGATGGAGATGGCGCTGCGCGAGTGCGGGACGCCCCGCATCCTGATCGCGGCGGCCGTCTCGGCCGTGACGAAGGCGCTCGGACGCAAGGGCGACTTCTACCGCATCGCCGGTGACAAGGCCCGCGCGATCGACGGCCCCACCTCGGGCACGATCCCGCCGTACAACCAGGCCGTCGTCCTCGGACCGGACCGCCCGCGCGAGGTGGCTGCTCGTCTGAAGTCGCTGCTCGGAGGAGACCTCCAGGTCGCGGTCGTCGACATCAACGACCTGGGTGGCAACATCCTCGGTTCGACGATGGACAAGGCCGGAGAGAAGCGCCTCGTCGCCATCCTGAAAGACAACCCTCTCGGTCAGGGACACGAGTCCACGCCGCTGGGCATCGTCCGCCACGGCTGACACAGCCCGACGAAGGCCCGCTCCGTTCACGGGGCGGGCCTTCGCGGTTTCCGGATGGCGTCCACTCGGGGCCGGACCCTTCGACGAGCTCGGGGTGATCGACGCTCACGGTCCGCGACGGCTGAGCCCGTCGAAGCCACCGTGTCGTGCGAAAGGCCCGCCCCCTTACGGGAGCGGGCCTTCACGGCAGCCGGTGTCAGAAACCGATCGCGGCCCGGTAACGCGGCTTGTGCCCGGTACGGATTCCGGTCACGCTCGGCTTGTTCTCGTAGACGCCCGCACCCCAGTTGCCCTCGACGAGTACGGGGCCGTCGGGACCGACGACGATGTCCCAGCCGACGTACTGCACCTGCGGCACGACGCGCGCGACCTGGTCGACGAACGCCTTCACCTCGTCGATAAGCGGCAGCTGGAAATCGGCGATGCGGACTCCCGAATCGGGGTGCAGCTCGTGCACGTGCCCGTGCGAGTCGTAGCCGGCGCCGAGGGCACGACCGTCGTCATCGAGCATCGTGTAGAAACCGCCGAAGGTCATCTGGTCGCTGACCGCGCCGCGGCCGAACTTCTGGGCCATCGCGAGGATGTGGGTCGTCTCGCCGTCGAAGAACGCGGTGACGCGCGTGGTGTTGACGGTGCCGGGGCAGACGGCGGCGAGGTCGTCGTGCTGGCGGATGACCTCCTCGACGAGGATCTCGCCGCGCTCGAGCAGACCACGGTGGAAGGCGTCCCAGTCCGCGACCTCGGCCGCGTGGTAGCGGTGCACGCCGGTTCCCGCCTGGCCGACGGGCTCCTTGGTGACGACGGTGCCCAGACGCTCGGCGAACGCGCGCAGTTCGTCGGCGTTGCCGGCGTCCACCACCATCCACTCGCGACGGAGGAACTCGCTGAAGCGCCGGTCGAAGGCGACCTTGTCCTGGAAGATCCCGCGGTAGTCGGGGTGGTCGTACTTCTGCGAGATCTGGTTCGACACCGGGTGCGTCATGTATGTCGCGCGTTCGGCCGGGGTGAGGATCGCGAAGTCATAGTCGATGTAGTCCTGGAACCCGACGTTCTTCACGCCCGCCTGGAAGAGCATGTCGGCGACGACGAGCGGCAGCGACTTGCCGTGCTGCGCCGAGGCCTCTTTGGCACGTTCGATCACCGAGCCCACGTCGATGCGGCGGGCACGTCCGGCGAGGTAGCGCAGACGGGTGACGGGGGAGAAGCCCTGGGTAGGCATGCACGCTCCGGGGTCGGGGACGACGGACCCCGTTAGTCTAGATGTGTGACCTCCACGCTCCCTGCCCGCGCGCCCGGGGCCGGGGCGGTGGCACCGGTGGCCCTCGTCTCCGAGGCGGCGCTGCGCCGCAACGCCGAGCGGGCGATGGGTGGTCATGATGACGTGTTGGCCGCCGACGGCTGGGGCCACGGCGCCGAATGGGTGGCATCCGTGCTCGCCGATCTGGGCATGCATGCCGCTGCCCTCGACGCGGCGGTCCTGTACGGCCTCCCGGGTTCCGCCGCAACGCCCGTGCTCTCGCTTCGCGGGCGCGCCCTGGGCACGAAGCCGCTGCTGCGCGGCGAGGGCGTCTCGTACGGATACACCCACCGCGCGCACGCCGACACGACCGTCGCGCTCGTCACGGGCGGATACGCGCAGGGCGTCGTGCGCTCCCTCGGCAACGCGGCCTCCGTGGCGATCCAGGGGCGTCGCCACCCGATCGTCGGGCGCGTGGCGATGGACGTCTGCGTCGTCGACGTCGGCGGCACCCCGATCCCGCGCGGCGCCGAGGTCGTCTTCTTCGGCGACCCGGCCGCCGGCCACCCCTTCCTCGCGGAGTGGATGGATGCCACGGGCTGGAGCGCGGCCGAGATCGTCGCGGCCGTGGGGGCACGGGCCGACCGCCGGGTGACGGCGTGAGCGCCGTCTACCGCGTCGATCTCGACGCCTTCGCACGCAACCTCCGCCGCGTGCGCGAGGCCGTCGCGCCGGCCGCGCACATGCTCGTCGTGAAGGACGACGCCTACGCCCACGGGCTCGAGGTGCTCGTACGTCGGGCGTGGGAGGAGGGCGTCAGATGGTTCGGCGCATTCGACGTCGCCACCGGGGCCGCGGTGCGCGCGGTGGTCGGTCCGCACGCCCGCATCTTCGTCTGGCTCGTCGGCGGAGTCGACGACCTCGCGGCCGGTGTGGCCGCCGACCTCGACCTCGGCATCGGCGACGAAGCGCTGCTCGACGATCTCGCGACCCTCGCCGGGGGCGCTGCCCGCGTGCACCTCAAGATCGACACCGGCCTTCACCGCAACGGCATCCGTCCCGAGCGCTGGGAGGGCGCTCTGGGCCGGACGGCCGCTCTCGTCGCCGATGATCGGGCGGTCTTCGAGGGGATCTGGTCCCACATCTCCGAAGCGTCGGATGCCGACGACGACGACGCCCGCGCGCTCTTCCTCGCCGCACGCCACGCGGCTCGCGCTGCGGGCCTCGAACCGCGGTTCTCCCACCTGGCTGCCAGCGCCGCCGGCTTCGCCCGCGGGGAGTTCCGCGAAGACCTGGTGCGTGTCGGGGCGTTCTCGTACGGCATCCGTCCTGCCGGAGGCCCCGGAGAAGCCGAGCTCGGCATCGAGCCCGTCGCAGCCGTGGTCGCGTCTGTGACCGCCGTGGACCCCGGGGGAGTGCACCTCGACGTGGGCAGCCTTCACGGCCTGCCCAGCACCCTGTCCGGGCGCTTCGACGTGGCCACCCCCGCTGGTCCCCGGCGGGTCGAGGTCATCGGTGCGACCGAGACCGTGGTGGCGCCGTGGGACGACGCCCGGACGGGCGACCAGATCGTCGTCTTCGGTCGGGGAGCGTTGCACACCGCCACCGATCTCGCGGAGATGATCGACACCATCGGCGAAGAGATCGCGTTGCGCGTATCGCCGTCGCTCGCTCGCGTCTACACGGCGTGACCGCCTGACACAGAGAAGGCCCCGGATCCGCGTCTCGAGAGACGGCCGGGGCCTGATCTGATGCGTGGGCTCAGTCGGCGGACGACAGACGCGCGGTCTCGTCGTGCCACGACGTGGCGATGCTGCGCAGCTTCTCTTCGTACTTGCGTCCGTGGTGTGCGCAGAACAGCAGTTCGCTGCCGTTGACCTCTGCGGCGATGTATGCCTGTGCGCCGCAGGAGTCACAGCGATCCGCCGCCGTCAGACGGTGGTCGAGAACAATCGCGTCGGGTGCGGTCGTGGTGGTCATCTCGGGTGCCCTCCTCGTGTGGTCGTGGGCGAGTCTCCATATACAACCACGCGGATGTTTCCCCTATGCCGCGCCTTGATCACATTTCGCTGTGCGCGTACGGCGACCCGACCTCGCTGTGAGTCTGCCAGGCGATGTCGGCGGCCCCGATTACGCTGGGAGATTGTGACGTCCGAGTACTCCGCCCACCACCTGCAGGTCCTCGAGGGCCTCGAAGCCGTGCGCAAGCGCCCCGGAATGTACATCGGCTCCACCGACTCCCGCGGTCTCATGCACTGCCTCTGGGAGATCATCGACAACTCCGTCGACGAAGCCCTCGCCGGACACGGCACTCGCATCGACATCGTGCTCCACGCCGATGGCAGTGTCGAGGTGCGCGACCGGGCGCGCGGCATCCCCGTCGACGTCGAACCGCGCACCGGTCTGACCGGTGTCGAAGTGGTCTTCACCAAGCTCCACGCCGGGGGCAAGTTCGGTGGCGGCTCGTACGCGGCATCCGGTGGTCTGCACGGTGTCGGCGCGTCGGTCGTGAACGCCCTGTCGGAGCGCCTCGACGTCGAGGTCGACCGCGGCAGCAAGACCTACGCGATGTCGTTCCACCGCGGTGAACCCGGGCTCTTCGCCGGAGACGGCCCCGACGCACCCTTCACGCCGTTCGAGCGCAGCAGCGAGTTGCGGGTCGTCGGCAAGGCCCCCCGCGGCGTCACGGGCACGCGCATCCGGTACTGGGCCGACCGGCAGATCTTCACGAAAGACGCCGCCTTCGGCCACGACGAACTCGTGCAGCGCGTGCGTCAGACGGCGTTCCTCGTGCCCGGGCTCGAGCTCGTGGTGTTCGACGAGCGCGCGGAGGAACGTGTCGAGACGAGCTACCGCTTCGACGGGGGCATCTCGGAGTTCGCCGAGTTCCTCGCCCCCGACGCCGCGGTCACCGACACGTGGCGTCTGACAGGTACCGGAACGTTCTCCGAGACCGTGCCGGTGCTGCAGCCCGGCGGCTCGATGGTGCCCACCGAGGTGGAGCGCGAGTGCGTGGTCGACATCGCGGTGCGCTGGGGGACCGGCTACGACACCACCTCGCGCTCCTACGTCAACATCATCGCCACACCCAAGGGCGGGACCCACCAGCAAGGTTTCGAACTGGGTCTGATGAAGGTGCTGCGCACCCAGGTGGAGCAGAACGCCCGGAAGCTGAAGGTCGGCAACGACAAGGTGGAGAAAGACGACCTGCTCGCCGGTCTCACCGCCGTGTTGACCGTGCGCTTGCCCGAGCCGCAGTTCGAGGGGCAGACCAAAGAGGTGCTGGGCACCCCGGCGGTGCGCCAGATCGTGGCATCCGTCGTCCAGAAGGAACTGGCGGAGCGGTTCGCCTCGCCCAAGCGCGACGACAAAGCGCAGACGGCGCAGCTGCTCGAGAAGATCGTGTCCGAAATGAAGGCTCGCATCTCGGCGCGCACGCACAAAGAGACGCAGCGTCGCAAGAACGCACTCGAGTCGTCGTCGCTGCCGTCGAAGCTCGTCGACTGCCGCTCGAACGACGTCGAGAACTCCGAGCTCTTCATCGTCGAGGGCAACTCCGCCCTCGGCACCGCGCGCGATGCGCGTAACAGCGAGTACCAGGCGCTGCTGCCCATCCGCGGCAAGATCCTGAACACGCAAAAGGCGTCGATCAGCGACATGCTGTCCAATGCGGAGTGCGCCTCGATCATCCAGGTCATCGGGGCCGGATCGGGTCGATCCTTCGATCTCAGCGCCGCCCGCTACGGCAAGATCATCCTCATGAGCGACGCCGACGTCGACGGCGCGCACATCCGCACGCTGCTGCTGACGTTGTTCTTCCGCTACATGCGGCCTCTCGTCGAGGCCGGGCGGGTCTTCGCGGCCGTGCCGCCGCTGCATCGCGTCATCGTGATGAACCCGGGCTCCAAGCCCAATGAAACGATCTACACGTACAGCGAGAAAGAACTGCACACGCTGCTCGCGCGCTTGAAGAAGTCGAACAAGCGCTGGCAGGAGCCGATCCAGCGCTACAAGGGTCTCGGCGAGATGGATGCCGACCAGCTCGCGACCACCACCATGGACCGCGCGGGCCGCACGCTCCGTCGCGTTCGCGTGCAAGACATGGAGGGCGCCGCCCAGGTGTTCGATCTGTTGATGGGCAGCGAGGTGGCGCCGCGCCGCGAATTCATCGTGCACTCCAGCGACCGGTTGGCGCGCGAGAGCATCGACGTCTGATCCCGGCGGCGCACCCTCGCCCCGATACGCCGCACACGGCCGGCGTGCCCACCCCCGTCGCGCACGCCGGTGCGGCCGACGGCCGGGCTCAGCGAACGACGGTGCCGATCGCGGCCACCGCAGCGTCGAGGGCTTGACCCGAGGCATCACGCTTTGCTCCCGGCTCGGGCAGCGCTCGCACCGAACCGTCCGTGCCCACCGCGCGCGGTTCGGTACCGACCCAGGCGAGCACGAGCGCATCTTCGCCGCGCAGAAGGCGCTGTGCGCGGACTCCGCCGGTGGCGCGTCCCTTCGCGGGGAACTCCGTGAAGGCCGAGACCTTCGCACTGCCGGCGTCGGTTCCGGCGAGAGCGGCCGAGGAGCCGGCCACGGTCACCACGACGGCGTCGAACGCCGACGCACCCACGACGGCGAAGGCGATGGCGCGCGCGCCGTCCGATAGGCGGATGCCGGCCATCCCCCCAGCCGAGCGTCCCTGCGGCCGCACGGATGACGCATCGAAACGGAGCAGCTGCGCGTCGTCGGCGACGAACACCAACTCGGCGTTGTCGCCCGCGGGCGCGGCTCCGATGACCCGGTCCCCCTCGCGCAGCGCGATGACCTCGATCTCGTCCTTCGTGCCCAGCTCGCTCGCGGCGACCCGCTTGACCACACCCTGCTCGGTACCGAGGGCGATGGTGGGGCCGTCCGTCAGGGGAACGAGGCCGATGACCGTCTCTCCCTTGCCGAGCGCCAGGTACTGCTCGACCTTCATGCCCGCGGCCACCTGCACCGAGTTGGCCGGCACGGAGGGCAGGTCGACGGGGGAGAAGCGCACGAGGCGCCCCGCCGAGGTGACCGCACCGATGTCACCGCGCGTGGTGGTGTCGACGGAGGAGCGGATCGCGTCGTGCTTCGACCGGCGGGTGGGCGCGACCACACCGCCGCCCGGCGCATCGGCGACGAGCTCGGCCCGCACCATGCGCCCGGTGGCCGACAGGTAGACACGGCAGGGGGCATCGGCGATCTGCAGATCCGCGGCGGCGGCGGCCTTGGCCGATCGGGGCTGCACGGGTCCGCCGTTGAGCAGCAGGGTCCGTCGCGGAGTGCCGTACGCCTCGGCCGCGGCATCCAGTTCTCGGGCCACCTGCTGTCGCAGCAGCGTCTCGCTGCCGAGCAACTCGACGAGTTGCGCGATCTCGGCGTTCAACTGGTCGCGCTCGGCTTCGAGCTCGATGCGCGAGAACTTCGTCAGGCGCCGCAGTCGCAGCTCGAGGATGTACTCGGCCTGCGGATGCGAGAGGTCGAACACCTCCTGCAGCTTCGTGCGGGCCTGCTCGCCGTCGTCGGACGAGCGGATGACCTGGATGACCTCGTCGATGTCGAGGATGGCGATGAGGAGGCCCTCCACGAGATGCAGCCGCTCGCGGCGGCGCGCCAGGCGGTACTCGCTGCGGCGGGTGACGACGCGGACGCGGTGATCCAGGTACACGCGCAGGAGGTCGCGCAGGCCCAGGGTCTGCGGCTGCCCGTCGACCAGGGCGACGTTGTTGATGCCGAAGGAGTCTTCGAGCGGGGTGAGCCGGTACAGGTGCTCGAGGACGGCTTTGGGGTCGAAACCGGTCTTGATGCCGATGACCAGCCGCAGACCGTGATGACGGTCGGAGAGATCGGTGACGTCGGCGATGCCGGCCAGCTTCTTCGCCTGCACGGCGTCTTTGATCTTCTCGATCACACGCTCCGCACCCACGAGGTAGGGCAGCTCCGTGATGACGATGCCGGTGCGACGCGGGCCGAGCGATTCGATCGCTGCCTTCGCGCGCGTACGGAACGTGCCGCGACCGTTCGTGTACGCGTCCTTGATGCCGTCGAGACCGACGATGATGCCGCCCGTGGGCAGGTCGGGGCCGGGGACGAACTCCATGAGCTCCTCCACCGTGGCCTCCGGATGCTGGAGCAGATGCGTCGCCGCTGCGACGACCTCGACGAGGTTGTGCGGAGCCATGTTGGTGGCCATGCCGACCGCGATGCCCGTCGCGCCGTTCACGAGGAGGTTGGGGAACGCCGCCGGCAGCACTTCGGGCTGCTGGAACTGCCCGTCGTAGTTCGGGATGAAGTCGACGACGTCTTCGTCGAGGTTCTCGGTGAGCGCCAGGGCAGGGGGAGCGAGGCGAGCCTCGGTGTAGCGCGAGGCCGCCGGGCCGTCGTCGAGCGAGCCGAAGTTGCCGTGACCGTCGACCAGCGGCACGCGGAGCGTGAAGTGCTGCGCGAGGCGCACGAGGGCGTCGTAGATCGGCGCATCGCCGTGGGGGTGGAGCTTTCCCATGACCTCGCCGACGACGCGGGCGCTCTTGACGTGCCCGCGGTCGGGTCGCAGGCCCATCTCGGCCATCTGGTAGAGGATGCGGCGCTGCACGGGCTTGAGGCCGTCTCGGGCGTCGGGGAGGGCGCGCGAGTAGATGACCGAGTACGCGTACTCGAGGAACGACCCCTGCATCTCGGTCGAGACATCGACGTCTTCGATGCGCTCGACGACGGGCGACGTCGCGGCGGAAGAGGAACGGGAATCGGGCATAGGAGGGCCTCGGGTCGGGCGGGCGTCCGGGACGGACGGGAATCGGGAGCCGTGTGGAAGACTTGCTCCGATGTCACTCAGCTTACCGGCGGACCCGCCGCGCTCTCGGAGCCTCACCGGTGTCCTGACGCAGTCCGTCGCAGCGATGGAGGGGGCGTCCGATTGGTTCGCCCCCGCCCGCAGCGTGATCGTCTTCCTCGTCGACGGTCTCGGCGCGCACAACCTCGCCGCGCGTCGTGGTCATGCGCGGTTCCTCTCCGCCGCCGGCGGTCGTCGCGACGTCGCGCGGACGGTGTTCCCCTCGACCACGGCCGCGGCGCTCACCAGTCTTCTGACGGGGGTGGACCCCGGGGTGCACGGCATCGTCGGCTACCGCACGCGGATCCCCGGCACGTTGATCGCCTCCAACCAGCTGCACGGGTGGGAGACCGACGGACTGGACCCGCACTCCTGGCAGCGTCACGAGCCACTCTTCGCCGCCCTCGCCGACCGTGCGTTCGTCGTCTCCAAGCCCACGTACACCGGCACCGGCTTCACCGAGGCGACGCTGCGGGGGGCGGCGTTCTTCCCCGCCGACGACCTCGATGAACGAGTGGCCATCGCGGCCGACCTGGCCGCTCGTCATCCGGGTTCCCTCACTTACCTGTACGCCCCCGAGCTCGACACCGCCGGGCACCGCGACGGCTGGGAGTCCGACCGGTGGACCGACGCGCTCGAGCGGATCGACGGCGCCGCCCGCCGACTGGTCGAGGCCGTCGATCCGCGCACCGGCGTGCTCGTCACCGCCGATCACGGCATGGTCGACGTGCCGGCACACAAGCACGTGCTCCTGCGCGAGGGCGACCGGCTGCTGGAGGGTGTCGCCCTCATCGGCGGGGAGCCCCGGATGCTCCATCTCTACGCCGAGGACGCCAGCGCGCACGCCGTCGCCGCGGCGTGGAAGGAGGGCGAGGCGGGTCGCGCCTGGGTCATGACGCGTGAGGAGGCGATCTCCGCGGGTCTCTTCGGCGCGGTCGATGACGAGGTGCGTCCTCGCATCGGCGATGTGTTGATCGCTGCGCGCGGGCGTTTCGCGTACTACGACGATCGCGAGGCCGACAAGCGCCCGCAGCGGATGGTCGGCCAGCACGGCTCGCTCACCGACGAGGAGCGGACGGTCCCGCTCCTCCGCCTCGGCGCGTTCGCCTGAGACCGATGGATGCCGGAGGTCCGGCATCCATCAGACGCGCGCGGTCAGCTCTCGTCGGACCGCGCGCCGAAGACGATCTCGTCCCACGAGGGCATCGAGGGGCGCCCCTTCGCGCGGCGGGCCGAATCGGCCTGCGGGCGTTCCGGCTCGGGCGCCGGTGCAGTCGGCTCGTCGACGACAGCCGGCTCGGCGGCGTCGAAAAGCGCCACGGGCGGGCCCGACGGGCGGGGCTCCGGCTCGGTCTCGGCGATCCCGGGCAGCGGCTCGCGCTGTCCGCGGCGGCGACGGAGTGCCTCGAGCAGGTCGGCGGTCTCGGCCGAGGTGACGGGGGCATCGGGTGCACGCTTGATCGCAGCCGCCTGAACGGCCGGGGCGACCGGGCCCGTGGCCTCCACTCCCGGTTCGTCCTCGATGTCGAGACGGCGCAGACCGAAGGACCCGCTGTCGAAACGCGACTCGTCTTTCTGCACGGTGTCGAGGGCGCGCAGCCGCGGGATGAGCCCCTCGGGCAGCGACCCCTGGCGGGAGAGCTGGATCGCGTCGGCGTTCTGGGGCGAGAGCGTGCTCCGACGCGGATCGAATCCCCATCGGGCATCGTGGTCGACACCGTTGGCGGTGAACTCGAGCTTGACCATCCAGCTCGCGCCCTCTTTCCAGCTCGTCCACCGCTCGGCCGAGGCGCTGGCCTCGGAGAGCTTCGCTCGGACGGCCGCACCGAAGGTGATCGGGGCGTCGTGCTCGATGGTGCCGCCGAGCAGCACCGGCACGGCGAGGGCTTGGCTGACGACGTGCTCGCGCTCGGCGAGCACCGGACCCTCGAAGCGCTCGATGTCTTCGATGCGCGCGTTCAGCAGCGAGGCCACCTCGCGGGCCGACATGCCGGCTCGGATGTGCGCCTGGATCTCGCGGGGGCTGGGACGCGGGGCGCGGTCGTCGTCTTCACGGTCGCGGCGCGCGCGGCGCGCTTCCACGCGCAGCACCTCGTCGAGTGCGAGGGCGAAGCGTTCGCCGGCCTGGGTCGCCACGACGAGGACGTCATCCTCGGTTCCGATGACTTTGAGCTGTTCCATGCGAAGCACCCCTCCGTTCTGCGGTCAGCGCCCATGCTGACATGCCCACCGCGTGCTTTCGGGAATATCGCGGGCGCGCCGCGAGTTTCACGCCTGGCCCGACACGCATACCCCTCCGCGAGCATTTGCTTATCGAGGACGGGTCATGCAAACTATGGCCGCCCGATCGGGCACCCGATGGGGCAGAGCACCACGAAATCCGGAAGTAGAGACCTTCACGCATGGCAACCGATTACGACGCACCGCGCAAGACCGAGGACGACAGCGAGTCGATCGAGGCCCTCAAGGAGCGCGTGCCCGACAAGGCGTCGGGGTCGATCGACAACGAGGATGCCGACAACCCCTCGGGCTTCGAACTGCCCGGTGCCGACCTCTCCGACATCGAACTCGATGTCGTCGTCCTTCCCCCTCAGGAGGACGAGTTCACCTGCATGAGCTGCTTCCTCGTGAAGCACCGCTCGCAGATCGCGGAAGAGAGCGGCCCCGGCTTCATCTGCCTGGAGTGCGCAGCCTGACCTGAGCGCGCTGGATCGCCGCCACCAGGCGATCCGGCGTGCGGGTCGAGACGACCCACATCGGGGTCGGGTCGTCGGGATCGGTCACCGGCACCGTCACGATGCCGTCGATCCCACCCCGGATGACATGCCACGCCCGGTGGTCCAGCCCGCTCCCGCGGGCGGTGCGGGCCTCATCGGCCACGACGCCGGTGGGCTCGCCCAGGAGCGCGACGGGGATGTGCGCACGACCGGCTCGCAGTTCGCCGTCGCGCACCTCCACCATCGGCGAGAAGGCGAGCAGCGCCACCACGATGGCCACCGACACGACCAGCCCGATGAACAGGGCCAGAGTCGTATCGAGCGGCGAGAAGACCACGGCGGCCATGGGGCCGCACACGGCGGCGGCGACGAGCGCCCACAGGGACGGACTCAGACGCTCGCGATACTCGGCTGCGGTGCGGATGCCGCACCCCCTCTTCTGCATTACCCTCGTGGGGTGACCGAAACGGTGGACGTCCTCATTGTCGCATCCGAGCCCCCGGTCTTCGCCCACCCGGGCGACGCCGGCGCCGACTTGACCGCTGCCGAGGCGGTTCGCCTCGAACCCGGTCGTCGCGCGCTCGTGTCGACGGGCGTACGGATCGCCCTTCCGGAAGGGCATGCGGCGTTCGTCGTGCCCCGCAGCGGCCTCGCCGCCAAGCACGGGATCACCATCGTCAACTCGCCCGGCACGATCGACGCCGGCTATCGCGGCGAGATCAAGGTGGCCCTGTTGAACACCGACCTCGACGAGGCCTACGACATCACGGTCGGCGACCGCATCGCCCAGCTCATCGTGTTGCCCGTCCCGCCCGTGCGCTTCGTCCCCGTCGACGAACTTCCCGACAGCGCGCGCGGCGATGGCGGCTTCGGATCGAGCGGATACCAGAGCCTGCAAGGGAGCACCCGATGACCGACGACGAAACGCAGAACACCCCCGAGGGGGAACAGCCCGCGACCGACCTCGCCCCGCCCGCCAAGAGCGCGCCGATCGACCGTGAGAGCGCCGGTCCCTTCGACGAGGCCGAGGCGAACCCGGTGCGCCCCTACATCGATCTCGGTGGCATCAAGATCCTGCCCCGCGAGGGCCTCAACCTCCGCCTCGAGGTCGAGGAGCAGACCAAGCGCATCGTCGCCGTCGGCCTCGACTACGCCGATTCGACCCTGCAGGTGCAGCCCTTCGCCGCCCCGCGCACGAGCGGTCTGTGGGAGGAGACGCGCGAGCAGATCCGTCAGCAGGTGAAGCAGCAGGGTGGCCGCGTCGAGGAGCGCGAGGGCCCGCTCGGCCCCGAGCTGCTCGCCGAGGTGCCCGTCATGGCGGGTGCCGACGTCGCCTCGCAGCGTCTTGCCCGTTTCGTCGGCGTCGACGGCCCGCGCTGGTTCCTGCGTGGAGTCGTCGGGGGAGCCGCGACCAGTGACATCGAGGCCGCCGCCGCGGTCGAGGACCTGTTCCGCTCGATCGTCGTGGTGCGCGGTACCTCGCCCATGCCGCCTCGCGATCTGATCCCGCTCCGGATGCCGGGCACCGCCGGCACCGCATGAGCGACGACCCGACCCGGCCGGCGCCCGACGGCGATCGCGTTCCTCTGGAGCCGCCCACCGCGGCCGAGAGCATGGGGGCGGCACTCGGGAGTGCCGCACGACGCGCGGGCCTCGACCCGGCGCAGCACGGTTCGACCGGTGCGGCCGTCTGGTCGGCGATGGGCGGAGTGCGCGGCATCCTCGAGTCGGTGCTGCCCTCGCTGGCGTTCGTCGTGCTGTTCACGCTCACGATCGATCCCGAGACGCGCCAGGGAAACCTCTGGTTGAGCCTCGGCGTCTCGGTGGGCCTCGCCGTCGTGTTCACGCTCGCGCGGCTGGTCGCCAAATCGCCGCCGAGTGCGGCCATCGGCGGCCTGCTCGCGACGGCGGGTGCCGCGGTGCTCGCCCTGGTGACGGGTCGCGGGCAAGACAACTTCGTCTTCGGCTTCTTCACCAACGGCGCCTACGGCACCGCGTTCCTGGTGTCGGCACTGGTCGGCTGGCCGCTCATCGGTCTGGCGGCCGGCTACCTGCTGGGCGAGGGGACGCGTTGGCGCAGCGATCCCCGCAAGCGCCGGGCGTACACCTGGCTCTCGCTCGCGTGGGCGGCGCTGTTCGCGGCGCGCCTGGTCGTGCAGCTCCCGCTGTATTTCGCGGGCGACGTGACCGCGCTCGGCACGCTGAAGATCGTGATGGGGCTGCCGTTGTTCGCCCCGATGCTCGCGGTGACGTGGCTCGTGGTGCGTTCCCTCTCACCTCGGCGAGAGTCCTGATATTATCTTGACATCAAGATAAATCCGTCGCTCCGCGCGGTTAGGTCGACCTTCCTGGAATCGGCCTCGCAGCGCGGGGAAGATGGGAAGAAGCGGGCCTACGCCTGCGCATTCGCCGACGAAGGAGACGATCGTGTCCACGGTTGACAGCTTCGGTGCAAAGAGCACCCTGACAGTCGGCAGCACCGACTACGAGATCTTCCGGATCGACACGGTCGCCGGTCACGAGAAGCTCCCCTTCAGCCTCAAGGTGCTGCTCGAGAACCTGCTGCGCACCGAAGACGGCGCCAACGTCACCAAAGAGCAGATCCAGGCGCTCGGGTCGTGGGTGCCCACGGCCGACCCCGACACCGAGATCCAGTTCACCCCCGCGCGCGTGGTGATGCAGGACTTCACCGGTGTTCCCTGCATCGTCGACCTCGCCACCATGCGCGAGGCCGTCACCGCCCTCGGCGGCGACCCCAACAAGATCAACCCGCTCTCGCCCGCCGAGATGGTCATCGACCACTCGGTGATCGCCGACCTCTTCGGCAGCGAGAACGCCCTCGAGCGCAACGTCGAGATCGAGTACGAACGCAACGGCGAGCGGTACCAGTTCCTGCGCTGGGGCCAGACCGCCTTCGACGACTTCAAGGTCGTCCCCCCGGGCACCGGCATCGTGCACCAGGTCAACATCGAGCACCTGGCCAAGGTCATCTACGACCGCACGGTCGACGGCGTCCTGCGCGCTTACCCCGACACCTGCGTCGGCACCGACTCGCACACCACGATGGTCAACGGTCTGGGCGTGCTCGGCTGGGGCGTCGGCGGCATCGAGGCCGAGGCCGCGATGCTCGGACAGCCCGTGTCGATGCTCATCCCGCGCGTCGTCGGCTTCAAGCTCTCGGGCGAGATCCCCGCGGGCGTCACGGCCACCGACGTCGTGCTCACCATCACCGACATGCTGCGCAAGCACGGCGTGGTCGGCAAGTTCGTCGAGTTCTACGGCGAAGGCGTCGCCTCTGTGCCGCTGGCCAACCGCGCCACCATCGGCAACATGAGCCCCGAATTCGGCTCGACGGCCGCGATGTTCCCCATCGACGACGTCACCCTCGAGTACCTGCGCCTCACCGGCCGCGACGAGCAGACCGTCGACCTGGTCGAGGCGTACGCCAAAGAGCAGAAGCTGTGGCACGACCCGTCGCGCGAACTGTCGTTCAGCGAGTTCATCGAACTCGACCTCTCGACCGTCGTCCCCTCGATCGCAGGGCCCAAGCGTCCGCAGGACCGCATCCTGCTCTCCGAGGCCAAGTCGCAGTTCGAGAAGGACATCCTGAACTACGCCGCCGTCTCCACCACCGACTCGGTGGTCGACCTCGAGGTCGACGGCACGTTCCCCGCCTCCGACCCGGGTTCCGTCCCCGGTGAAGAGACCGAGGACGTCACCGACAGCGACGTGCTTATCTCGTCCGGCCACCCGGCGAACGTCTCGAAGCCGGTCAAGGTGACGACGCCCGACGGCCAGTCGTACCTGCTCGACAATGGCGCGGTCACGCTTGCCGCCATCACGTCGTGCACCAACACCTCGAATCCCTCGGTTATGATCGCGGCGGGCCTGCTCGCCAAGAACGCCGTCGACAAGGGCCTGAAGCGCAAGCCCTGGGTCAAGACGACGCTCGGACCGGGCTCGAAGGTCGTCACCGACTACTACGAGAAGTCGGGCCTCGACAAGTCGCTCGAGGGCCTCGGCTTCTACACCGTCGGCTACGGCTGCACGATCTGCATCGGCAACTCCGGCCCGCTGATCGAAGAGGTCTCCGAAGCCGTCAACGAGAACGACCTGGCCGTCACCGCGGTGCTCTCGGGCAACCGCAACTTCGAGGGTCGCATCAGCCCCGACGTGAAGATGAACTACCTGGCATCCCCGCCGCTGGTGGTCGCCTACGCACTCGCCGGTTCGATGAACTTCGACTTCGAGACCGACGCGCTCGGCACCGACCAGAACGGCGATGACGTCTTCTTGAAGGACATCTGGCCCGCTCCCGACCAGGTTCAGACGATCATCGACGCGTCGATCTCGCGCGAGCAGTTCATCCAGCAGTACGCCACCGTCTTCGAGGGTGACGAGCGCTGGAAGAACCTGCCCACTCCGACCGGCCCGATCTTCGAATGGGATGCCGACTCCACGTACGTGCGCAAGGCTCCCTACTTCGAGGGCATGACCATGCAGCCCGACCCGGTGCGCGACATCACCGGTGCGCGCGTCATGGCCACGCTCGGCGATTCGGTCACCACCGACCACATCAGCCCGGCCGGCAACATCAAGGCGGGCACTCCCGCCGCCCAGTACCTCACCGAGCACGGCGTCGCGCAGAAGGACTTCAACTCCTACGGCTCGCGCCGCGGTAACCACGAGGTCATGATCCGCGGCACCTTCGCCAACATCCGTTTGAAGAACGAGATGGTCGCGGCCGTCAACGACGGCCAGATCGTCGAGGGCAGCTGGACCCGCGACTTCACCCAGGAGGGCGGCCCGAAGTCGTACATCTACGACGCGTGCCAGAACTACCAGGACCAGGACACCCCGCTGGTCATCTTCGGTGGCAAGGAGTACGGCTCCGGCTCGTCGCGCGACTGGGCGGCCAAGGGAACCAAGCTCCTCGGTGTTAAGGCCGTCATCACCGAGAGCTTCGAGCGCATCCACCGCTCGAACCTGATCGGTATGGGCGTGGTGCCGCTGCAGTTCCCCGCCGGCGAGAGCTGGAAGTCGCTCGGACTCGACGGCACCGAGGTCATCTCGATCGAGGGTCTCGAGCAGCTGAACGAGGGCGTCACCCCCAAGACGGTGAAGGTCACGGCCGAGCCCAGCGAGTTCTCGCCCGAGGGCAAGCAGACCGTGACGTTCGACGCCGTGGTCCGCATCGACACCCCCGGTGAGGCCGACTACTACCGCAACGGCGGCATCCTGCAGTACGTGCTGCGCTCGCTCGTCTGATCCACCCCGCGACGATGTGCCCCGGGAGCTCTCGCTCCCGGGGCACATCGCGTTCGTCACGGGTCGCCGACCCCTCGGCGTGCGGCGGTGCTCCGGTGGACGGCGCGCGTACGTCGCGCGGTCGGGTCGCGGCGCCGCGCGCAAGCCGTTGCCGAGCCCGGCGCACCCTCCGAGACTAGAATTCATCAGTACGCGTACCACTGCGCGCACCGCACGAGAGGAGTCGAATGGCTCTCCTGCCCGGCATTCATGGACCCCGCGACCTCGACGCGCTCACCCCTGACGAGCTGCGCCAGCTGGCCACGGAGGTCCGCTCGTTCCTCGTCGAGAACGTCGCCCGCACGGGTGGACATCTCGGTCCCAACCTCGGCGTCGTCGAACTCACGATCGCCTTGCACAAGGTCTTCGACTCTCCTTCCGACCCCATCATCTTCGACACCGGCCACCAGTCGTACGTGCACAAGATGCTCACCGGTCGGCAGGATTTCTCGGCCCTGCGCTCACGCGGCGGACTCGCCGGCTACCCGCAGCGCTCCGAGAGCGAACACGACGTCGTGGAGTCCTCGCACGCGTCCAGCTCCCTCAGCTGGGCCGACGGGGTCTCGCGGGCCTTCAGCCGCACCTCTCGCCGCGATCGGCACGTCGTCGCCGTCGTGGGTGACGGTGCCCTCACGGGTGGCATGACGTGGGAGGCGCTCAACAACATCAGCGACGACAACGACCGCAACCTCGTCATCGTCGTCAACGACAACGGCCGGTCTTACGCGCCCACCATCGGCGGCATGGCCCGTTATCTCAACCGTGTGCGCACCAACGACGCTTATCGCACGCTGCACCGCGGCTCCGACACCCTGTTCCGCCGCCTCGGTCCCGCCGCCCGCGCCGTCTATCGCGGTGTGCGCGGGGGCACCCACGGCTTCCTGTCGCGCTTCACCAACAACGAGGCGCTCTACAGCAACCTTGACATCAAGTACCTCGGCCCCATCGACGGCCACGACTTCGAGTCGCTCATCGAGACCCTCGAGCTGGCGAAGTCGTACGGCGCCCCGGTCATCGTGCACGCGATCACCGACAAGGGCAGCGGCTACGCCCCGGCCATGAGCGACGTGGCCGACCAGTTCCACGCCGTGGGCAAGATCGACCCGATCACGGGAGAAGCACTCGGCGCCGGCGGCGGTCTGCAGTGGACCGACGTCTTCGCGGAAGAACTGGTGAAGGTCGGCGCCGAGCGAGACGACGTCATCGCGATGACCGCGGCGATGCTGCGCCCCACCGGGCTGCAGCAGTTCGCCGAGCGCTTCCCCGAGCGGGTCTACGACGTCGGCATCGCCGAGCAGCACGCCGTCGCCTCGGCCGCGGGTCTCGCCTTCGGCGGCCTGCACCCCGTCGTCGCCATCTACGCCACCTTCATGAACCGGGCGTTCGACCAGGTCATGATGGACGTCGCCCTGCACAAAGCCGGCGTCACCTTCGTGCTCGACCGCGCGGGTGTGACCGGCCCCGACGGCCCGAGCCACCACGGCATCTGGGACCTGGCCATGCTGCAGCTGGTGCCCGGCATCCGGATCGCCGCCCCTCGCGATGCGACGCGCCTCCGCGAGGTCTTCCGCGAGGCGACGGCGATCGAAGACGCCCCGACGGTGGTGCGCTACCCCAAGGGCAAGGTGAACGACGACGTCGAGGCGATCGAGCGTCTCCACGACGGCGTCGATGTGCTGCGACGCGGGGCGAGCGAAGACGTGCTGCTGGTCGGCATCGGCCCGATGGTCCACCTCGCCCTCGAGGTCGCCGAGCGACTCGAGGCGCAGGGCATCGGAGCGACCGTCATCGACCCGCGCTGGGCCATCCCCGTGCAGCCGTCGATCGTCGACCTCGCGCGCGATCACCGTCTCGTCATCACGATCGAAGACGGCATCCGTGTCGGCGGTGTCGGTACCCGCGTGCGGCAGGTGCTGCGCGAAGCGGGTGTGGACACGGCCGTCGACGAGCTCGGCATCCCCGATGAGTTCATCGACCACGCCACGCGCGAGCAGATCTTCGAGGACGCCGGCCTCACGGCGTCCAAGATCGCACACGACGTCGTCGCTCAGGTGCTCGGCACCCGTATCCCCATGGCGCGGCAGACGCCCACGGGCTCGATCCCCACGATGGACGAGTGGGAGAAGTCGCGCCCGTAGAGCCTTCGCGAACGACAGCGGCGCCGCCCCCTCGGGGACGGCGCCGCTGTCGTATACGAGGGCTCAGGCCTCGATGCCGCGGATGGGCGGGTGGTGGAACGTGTCGCCGAAGGCGCGGTCGGACGCCCCCTCACGGTCGAGGTAGGGCGAGGCCCCACCGTCGATGAAAGGCCAGCCGGCGCCGAGAATGAGACACAGGTCGATGTCCTGCACCTCGGGGACCACGCCCTCGTCGAGCATGATCTTGATCTCCTGCGCGAGGCCGTCCTGCACACGGGCGAGGATCGTCTCGGGCGCGACCGGCGTCTTCCCGGTGACGAGGACCTTCTGCGCGGCCTTGCTCCAACCGGTCACGCGACCGCCCTTGTCCTTCTCGACGACCTCGGGGAGGGCCGCGAGCTCGTGGAAGTTCTCGGACGAGAAGAATCGGTCGGGGAAAGCGTGCGCCATCGTGTCCTGCACGTGAGCCGCGACCTTCCAGCCCACGAGGTCGATGAGCTGGAACGGGCCCATCGGCAACCCGAGGGGCGCGAACGCCTTCTCCACCACCGTGATCGGTGTGCCCTCGTAGACCGCGCGTGCGGCCTCGCCCATGACCTTCGCCAGCAGACGGTTCACGACGAACCCGGGGGCGTCCGCGGTGAGCACGGCGTTCTTGCCCAATCCCTTGGCGACGACGAAGGCCGTCGACAGGGCGGCGTCGCTCGTGGCATCCGTCTTCACGACCTCGATGAGGGGCATGACCGCGACGGGATTGAAGAAGTGGAAGCCGACGAGGCGTTCGGGGTTCTGCAGCACGGAGGCGATCTCGGCCACCGACAGCGACGAGGTGTTGGTGGCCAGGATCGCGTCGTCGGCGACGATCTTCTCGATGGCAGAGAACACGTCCTGCTTCACGCCGACCTCTTCGAACACGGCCTCGATGACGAAGTCGCAGTCGGCGAACTCCGACCTGTCCGTCGTGCCGTGCACGAGGGCCCGAAGCTGGTTGGCGGTGTCGCCGTCCAGGCGACCCTTGGCTTCGAGCTTGCCGATCTCTTCGCGAATGGATGCCACACCCTTGTCGACGCGGCCCTGGTCGAGGTCGGTGATGACGACGGGCACGCGGAGTCTGCGCACGAACAACAGCGCGAACTGCGAGGCCATGAGTCCCGCGCCGATGACGCCGACCTTCGTGACTTTCTTCGCCAACGCCTTGTCGGGGGCTCCGACCGGACGCTTCGCGCGCTTCTGCACGAGATCGAAGGCGTACATGGATGCCGCGAACTGATCGCCCGTGATGAGGTCGGCGAGAGCCTCGTCCTCGCGGGCGAAGCCCTCGGCCTTCGTACCGCTCTTCGCCTTGTCGAGCAGGTCGAGCGCGACGTAGGGGGAGCGGGGGACCGTTCCGATCTTGGACTCGAGCATGCCGCGCGCGACCTTGATCGCGATGGGCCACTTCGTCAGACGCTCGATCTTGCCGGGCTCGTTCTTGCGCTCGACCTTCACGCGGCCGGTGAGCACGCCGTCGGCCCACCTCAGCGAGTCTTCGAGGTAGGACGCCGCGGGGAAGATCGCATCCATGATCCCGAGGTCGAAAGCCTGCTGCGGCTTGAGCATGCGGTTCTGCTTGAGCGGGTTCGAGATGACGACCTCGAGGGCGTTCTCGATGCCGATGAGGTTGGGCAGCAGGTACGCGCCGCCCCAGCCGGGGATGATGCCGAGGAACACCTCGGGCAGCGCGACCGCCGCCGCCGACGCGTCGACCGTGCGGTAGGTCGAGTTCAAGGCGATCTCGAGGCCACCGCCCAGGGCGAGCCCGTTGACGAACGCGAACGAGGGCACGCCCAGATCGGACAACGACCCGATCACCTGATGACCGCGCTGCGCGATGAGCCGCGCGACGTCTTTCGAGGGCAGCTTCGCGACATCCGACAGGTCGGCACCCGCGGCGAGGATGTACTGCTTGCCGGTGACGGCCACCGCGTGGATCTCACCCGCGGCGGCGCGCTTCTTCAGCGTTTCGAGCGTCTGCCCGAGTTCGGCGAGGGTGGCCGGCCCGAGGGTGTTCGGACGCGTGTGATCACGGCCGTTGTCGAGCGTGATCAGGGCGAGCACGTTGCCCGAGGGCAACCGCACGTCACGCACGGGGGAGTGGGTGACCACCTCGTCGCCGGTGAGGGCATCGAGGGGCGTGAAGTCGATGGTTGCGTAGTCGGTCACTTGCGCTTCTTCTTTCCGTTGAAGAACGGGTTCTCCCAGATGACCGAACCGCCCTGGCCGAGACCCACGCACATGGCCGTGAGGCCGTAGCGCACATCGGGGCGCTCGGCGAACTGCGCGGCGAGTTGGATCATGAGACGGACCCCGGATGCCGCGAGCGGGTGGCCGAGGGCGATCGCACCGCCCCATGGGTTCACGCGCGGATCGTCGTCGGCGATACCGAAGTGGTCGAGCAACGAGATCACCTGGATGGCGAAGGCCTCGTTCAGTTCGAACAGACCGATGTCGTCGATCGTGAGTCCGGCCTTCTTCAGAGCCTTCTCGGTCGAGGGGATCGGGCCGATGCCCATGATCTCGGGCTCGACGCCGGCGAACGCGAACGACACCATGCGCATCTTGGGAGCGAGACCGAACTCCTTCACGGCGTCGCGGCCTGCGAGCAGGCTGATGGTCGCGCCGTCGGTGAGCGGCGACGAGGTCCCCGCGGTCACTCGACCGTGGGGTCGGAACGGCGTCTTGAGCGTCGCGAGTCCCTCGACCGTGGTCTCGGGGCGGCGCCCCTCGTCTTCGGTGGCGAGGCCCCAGGCGCCCTCGGCGTCCTTGACGGCGACCGGAACCAGGTCGGGTTGGATCTTTCCCGCCTCGTAGGCCGCCTGCACCTTGTGCTGGCTCGTGGCGCCGAAGCGGTCTGCGCGTTCCTTGGTGAGGTGCGGGAAGCGGTCGTGAATGCGCTCGGCGGTGACACCCATGTTGAGCGCGCCCGGATCGACCAGCCTCTCCGCCACGAAGCGCGGGTTGGGGTCGACGTTGCCACCGATGGGGTGTCGGCCCATGTGCTCGACACCGCCCGCGAGGGCGAGGTCGTACATCCCGACGCCGATCGAGGCACCCATCGTCGTAACGCTCGTCATGGCGCCCGCGCACATGCGCTCGATCGCCAGCCCCGGCACCGTCATCGGGAGCCCCGCCAGAATCGCCGCCGTGCGGCCCAGCGTCAGACCCTGGTCACCGGTCTGCGAGGTCGCGGCGATGGCCACGTCGTCGATCCGGTCCTTCGGCACGTCGCCGTTGCGCTCCATCAACCCGATGATCGCCTTGACCACCAGGTCGTCAGCCCGGGTGTTCCGGTACATGCCCTTCTCGCCGGCGCGCCCGAAGGGGGTGCGCATTCCGTCGACGAAGAAGACGTCCGTCATCTCGGCCACTCTGCCTCCAGTGTTTGGGATGATCCCAGCCTAGGAAGGCGGTTTCGCGCTCGGGAATCGGTTGTCCGAACCTACGAATCGATGACGGGGTCGTCGTCTTCCGCGCTGAGGGAAGCTACAAAACTATCCGCGATCACCTGTGCGGTCTGATCAATCTGCCAGGGTCGCGCACCCAGGTCGATGAGGGCCGCACCGATCGAGTCGGCCGTCACCTCGGCGGGCGGGGCCCACGCGACGCGGCGCAGCGTCTCTGGCGTCAGGAGGTTCTCGGTCGGCATCCGCAGCTCTTCCGCGCGCGCCTCGACCGCCGGGCGTGCGGCCTTGAGCCGCCGATCGGCCTCGGGGTTGCGGTCGACCCACGCGCGGGGAGGCGGCAGCGTATCG
The DNA here is from genome assembly GCF_014192415.1 of Microbacterium proteolyticum. Lineage (GTDB taxonomy): Bacteria > Actinomycetota > Actinomycetes > Actinomycetales > Microbacteriaceae > Microbacterium > Microbacterium proteolyticum. The sequence continues at coordinate 271,219 of NZ_JACHXY010000002.1, read as the reverse complement.
CTCGGGACGCGGTCGGCGGGCAGCTCCGTCGCCTCGCGGCCCGCCACGATGGCGTTCCACCAGCGGTCGAGCTGCGTGCGGCTGGCTCGTCCGTTGAACTCCTTCACGCCGGCCAGCGCCTGCTTGCTCTGCGGGTCGGCCAGGATGGCCGCCACGAGGGCGCGATCGGGCACGAGACGCCCCGGGGCGACGTCCTGCTCACGGGCGTAGTCCTCGCGGGCCTGCCAGAGCGAACGGGCGATGGCGAGGGAGCGGCGACCGCGCACGGAGTGCAGACCGCTGAGGCGACGCCACGGGTCGTCGCGCACGGGCTTGGGGAGGCGCTCGAGCACCGCCTGGAACTCCTGCCGAGCGAACTCCGTCTTCTGCTGCTCGTCGAGTTCGGCCACGAGCACGTCGCGAACATCGATGAGATGCTCCACGTCGAGGGCGGCGTACTCGAGCCAGGATGCCGGCAGCGGGCGCGTCGACCAGTCGGCGGCCGAGTGGGCCTTGGCCAGGGTGATCCCCAACGTCTGCTCGACGACCGCGCCGAGTCCCACGCGCTCGTGGCCGAGCACGCGGGAGCCCAGCTCGGTGTCGAAGATCGACGGCGGCTCGAGACCGCGCTCGCGCAGAGAGGGGAGGTCCTGGCTCGCCGCGTGGAACACCCACTCGACGTCGCCGATCGCCTCCTGCAGCGGCGAGAAGTCCTCGATGGTCGACGGGTCGAAGAGGAAGACGCCCGCGCCGCGGCGGAACACCTGGATGAGGTAGGCGCGTTGGGAATAGCGGAACCCCGACGCCCGTTCGACGTCGACCGCGACGGGACCGTGCCCCGCGGCCAGGGCCTCGCACGCGGAGCTGAGCCCCGCGGCATCCTCGATGACGATGTACTCAACCACGCGTGGGCCTCCGGGCTCCGAACACTGCGACACCCTCCGACCCCGGGGGGAGGCCGGCGAGCATGCACACGAGCTCCGCCCACGCCTCGAGGTGCGGGCGGAAGGGACCGCGCGGCGACCATGACGCGCGAAGTTCGATCTGCGACCCCTCGCCCTGCGAGGCGAGGGCGCCGAAGCCGGTGGAGAGTGTCTTGGTGGCCGTACCCGATTCCGAGTGCCGCTCCGCCCCGCGCGAGTCGAGGGCGTCGATGAGCCACGACCACGCCACTTCCGCCAGCAGGGGGTCGACCCCGATCTCGGGCTCGAGGGGCGCCTGCGCGAAGCACACGATGCGCCACGCCCCACCCCACGGTTCCGGCTCTTCGGGATCGTGCAGCAAGATGAAGCGCCCCGTACCGAAAGGCGAGTCCGTCGCGTGTTCCTCGGGGCGCACGTCGCCGGCCAGGGCCAGCGAGAACGGCGCGAGCCCGGCGGGCGAGGGGATTTCGCGAACGACCAGGTCTTCGCGGAAGGTGGTGGCGCGCACCTCTTCGGCTGCCCGCGCGAAGGGGCTGGCGGCCTCCGCCGCGCGCTGGTCACTCACGGCCACAGACTAGAGTGAGGCCTCGATGAACGCTCCCAGGCGCGCCGCAGGTCCCCGCGCAACGCAACGCGGAGCGACCGGCATCCGCATCGCTCTGTCAGCTCTCAGCCTGACGCTCGCCGCCTCGACTGCGGCCCTCGGCGCGGTGTCGCTGCGCGTCGCGCGCACCGTCGTGCACCCCGCGGGCCGCCTGCCCGACACGCGCATCGTGCGCGTCGATCCCGCCGCTCAGACCATCACCCTCGTGCGCACACCCGACACGGCGTTGCCGGGCCGGTACGGCCTGTTCACGGTCGGCACGGTCGACTACGTGCGCCTCGGCTCGATCGTGGGTGAGGACGAGAACACGGTGACCCGCAAGCTCCTCACTCACGTCACCGCTGACGGCGACCTCGCACCGGACGCCGCCTTCAGCGGGTGGTACTACGACCGCCCCGAGCAGGTGCGCCGTCCGTTCCGCACCGTCGACATCGACACCGGTGTCGGACCCTGCCCCGCCTGGGAGTTCGCCACCCCGGCCGCGACGGACATCTGGGTGATCCAGGTGCACGGCCGCGGCACGACCAAGGCCGAGGCGCTGCGCGCGGTCCCCGTGTTCCACGACCTCGGCATCACTAGCCTCCTCGTGTCCTACCGGAACGACGGCGAAGCGCCGAAGAGCGCGTCCGGCACCTACGCGCTCGGCGCCACTGAGTGGCGCGACCTCGACGCCGCCATCGGTTACGCACGCCGCCAGGGCGCCCGGCACGTCATCGTCATGGGGTGGTCGATGGGCGGCGCGCTCGCCCTTCAGGCCGCCCTCGAATCGCCCCACGCCGACGTCATCGCGGGTCTCGTGCTCGAGTCGCCGGTCGTCGACTGGCGTACCGTGCTCCGCTTCCATGGGCGCCTCATGCGATTGCCCGCGCCCGTGATCGCCGTCGCCCAGAACGCCCTCGCGTCGAACTGGGGCGCGGCCGTCCTGGGCAGCGGCGAGGCGATCCCCCTCGACCGTCTCGACGGCGTGGCGCGCGCCCGCGAACTCCGGCATCCGATGCTCGTGCTCCATAGCGACGACGACGGGTTCGTGCCGTCCGACGCGTCGCACGCTCTGGCTGCCGCCCGGCCCGACCTCGTGACGATGGAGACCTTCCACGTGGCCCGCCACACGAAGCTGTGGAACTACGACGAGACCCGCTGGGTCACCGCCATCACGGACTGGGTGCGCGCACGGGGCTTCGCCCGCGACTGACGCGAGAGTCTCCGGGGCTTCTGGGCGCATTCTGCGTGTGGGGGCGTGTATGCACGCCCCGAACCGCGAAACCCGCCCCGAGAACGGGGACCGGACGGCGGGTCTCAGGCAGCCCGCTTGGCGCGGACCTGACGCTTGACGCGCATCAACATTCCCGTCATCCCGGCGATGCGCAGCGGACTCACGGCGCGGGTGAGGCCGATGCTCTGCGGGAAATCGTCGGGCACGCCGAGCACTTCGTCGGCACTCAGCCCGGTGAGCCCCTGGGCGAGGATGCTCGCGAACCCGCGCGTGGTCGGCGCCTCGGCCGGAGCGGTGGCGTGCATCGCGACGCTGTCGTCGTCGTCGACGGTGACGATGATGTAGACCGGCGACTGGCATTCCACGACCCGCTCGCGCATCTCGGGATGATCGGCGTACTCGGCCGGCACCTCGGGCAACTCCTGGGAGAACTCCAGCAGCAATTGCAGCCGGTCGGGCTCCTCGAGCTCGAGGAATTCGTCGCGGATCTCGGCGAGGCGGGCGGGGAGGGCGTTGTCGGACATCACCGTCATCCTCCCACGCCCGTCGCGCTCGGGCTCGATGGCGGCATCAGCGCCCGGGCACCTCGCCGGGCTCCGCACCCGACACGATGGGCACGCGCACCGCGCTGCCCCACTCGGTCCACGAGCCGTCGTAGTTGCGCACATCGTCGAACCCGAGGAGGTGCCGGAGCACGAACCACGTGTGGCTCGAGCGTTCGCCGATGCGGCAGTAGGCCACGACCTTGTCGCCGTCCGAGAGGCCCGCACCGTCGCGGTAGATGGCATCCAATTCGGCACGCGACTTGAAGCCGCCGTCCTCGGCCACGGCCTTGCCCCACGGAACACTTTGGGCGCTCGGGATGTGCCCGGCGCGCAACGCCCCTTCTTCGGGGTAGGCGGGAGCCGTCGTGCGCTCGCCCGAGTACTCCTCCGGCGAGCGCACGTCGATGAGCGGGTTGCCGAGGTGGCGGAGCACGTCGTCTTTGTATGCGCGGATGACGGAGTCGTCGCGCTCGACCACCGGGTACTCGGTGGTCTCGACGACCGTCTTCCCTGTCGTGACGGGGCGCCCCTCGGCGATCCATTTGTCGCGGCCGCCGTCGAGCAGGCGGACGTCGGCGTGGCCGAACAGCGAGAACACCCACAGCGCGTAGGCGGCCCACCAGTTGTTCTTGTCGCCGTAGATGACGACGGTGTCGTCGCGCGAGATGCCCTTGCGGCTCAACAGCCGAGCGAAGCCCTCGCCGTCGACGTAGTCGCGGACGACGGGGTCGTTCAGCTCCGTGTGCCAGTCCACCTTCACGGCTCCGGGAATGTGCCCCGTCTCGTACAGCAGTACGTCCTCGTCGGATTCGACCACGACGAGGCCCGGCTGACCGAGGCGTTCCTGCAGCCATTCACCGGTGACGAGACGGCCGGGCTCGGCGTACTCGGCGAACTTGGGCGAGGTGGTGTCGAACTCGACGGTCACGGGATCTCCTCGGTCGGGGCGATGGATGCGGCGGCATAGGCTGGACACCGCACCTTCGACCCTAGATCCGCCGTGTCGGGGCACGCACCCTCCCGTAAGACTTGGACACAGGACGGCCATGACCTCGACTCCCGCAACGACAGGGCTCACCCACCTCACCGAGCGGGAGCCGGCCGTCTCGGGCTCCGAGATGGTGAGTGCGCTCGTGCCCCCTCCGCAGTTCGACGGCGCGACCTTCGAGTCGTACCGGGCGGATGCCGCGTACCCCTCGCAGCAGGAGGCCAAGGAACTGCTGCAGGCGTTCGCGGGCACGCAGTCGGCGCCGGTGAAGAAGGGCGGGTTCTTCCGCCGGGCAGAGAAGGCACCGCAGGTCAAGCCGGGCGTGTACCTCGACGGCGGCTTCGGCGTCGGAAAGACCCACCTGCTCGCCTCGATCTACCACGCGATGCCCGCCCGCCGGAAGTACTTCGGGTCGTTCATCGAGTACACCGCGCTGGTGGGCGTGCTCGGCTACGCCAAGGCGGTCGAGCTGTTCCGCGGCTCCGACCTGCTCTGCATCGACGAGTTCGAGCTGGACGACCCGGGCGACACGATGGTGATGACCCGCCTGCTGGGCGAGCTCGTGGCATCCGGAACACGGCTCGCCGCGACCTCCAACACCCCGCCCAACGCGTTGGGCGAAGGTCGGTTCGCCGCTCAGGACTTCCTCCGCGAGATCCAGTCGATGTCGGACAGCTTCCGCACCATCCGCATCGACGGCACAGACTATCGCCAGCGCGCCATCGACGGTGCGGCCCGCGTGCTCGGCGACGACGAGTACCGACGGGCGGTGGATGCCGCCTCCGCCGGGGGAGTGGCATCCGACGACGCGTTCTCCGAGCTCGTGGGCCACCTCGCGCGCGTGCACCCCTCGAGGTTCATCCGCCTCATCGACGGCGTCACCACGATCGGCCTGCGCGACGTTCAGGTGCTGCACGACCAGTCGGCGGCGTTGCGCTTGGTCGCGTTCGTCGACCGCGCCTACGACGCGCAGATCCCGATCCGGGCCACGGGCGTGCCGTTGAGCAGCGTGTTCAGCGAAGAGATGCTGGGCGGCGGGTACCGCAAGAAGTACCTGCGCGCGGTGTCGCGCATGGTGGCGCTCACGCATTCTTGAGCGGCTCATCAGCGGCCTGAAGCTGCGCGAAACGCAGTGTTTACCGGAGTGAACTCTCTGTAACGTGCCTGAAACACGAGGCGAACGACGACGGTAACCGAGGGTGGGAACACTGAGGGGACCCGACGCTTTACCTGCGTCCCTGCAGAGAGGTTCCCTCCGAGATGGATCAAGGCAACACCGCATTCATCCTGATAGCAGCGGCACTCGTGCTGCTCATGACGCCAGGACTCGCATTCTTCTACGGCGGACTCGTCAAGGCCAAGAGCGTCATCAGCATGATGATGATGAGCTTCGGCGCGATGGGACTCATGGGCGTGCTGTGGGTGCTCTACGGGTACTCCATCGCCTTCCCCAGCACCGCCGAGGGCACCACCCAGGTGCCCTGGACGATCGACTTCACCAACTTCGGCCTTGCCAGCGTGCTCGAGACGCCCGAGGGCGCGGCGTACCCGCCCCTCGCATTCGTCGCTTTCCAGGCCACCTTCGCCATCATCACCGTCGCGCTCGTCTCGGGCGCCATCGCCGACCGTGCCAAGTTCGGCGCGTGGATGGTCTTCGCCGCCATCTGGGCCACCGTCGTGTACTTCCCCGTCGCCAGCTGGGTGTTCAACTTCGGCCTGGCCGATGACGGGTCGTTCTCGTACGGCGGATGGATCACCCACGGCATGCAGGACGTCTTCGGCGTCGGCGCCATCGACTTCGCCGGTGGTACCGCGGTGCACATCAACGCCGGTGCCGCAGCCCTCGCGCTCGCCCTGGTGCTCGGCAAGCGCGTCGGGTTCCAGAAGGGCGCGCACGTCCCCCACAACCCGCCGTTCGTTCTGCTGGGTGCGGGTCTGCTGTGGTTCGGATGGTTCGGCTTCAACGCAGGCTCCGAGCTCGCCGCCGACAACACCGCCGCCCTCGCATTCGTCAACACGATCGCCGCTCCCGCCGCCGCCCTGCTCGCGTGGCTGATCGTGGAGAAGATCAAGGACGGCAAGCCCACCTCGGTCGGCGCCGCCTCCGGTGCCGTGGCGGGTCTGGTCGCCATCACCCCGGCCTGCGCCTCGCTGACGCCGGTCTGGGCGATCGTCCTCGGGCTCGTCGCCGGTGCCGTCTGCGCCCTCGCCATCGAGCTGAAGTTCAAGCTCGGCTTCGACGACTCGCTCGACGTGGTCGGCATCCACCTCGTCGGTGGTCTGATCGGAACGCTGTACCTCGGCATCTTCGCCAACGGCACCGGTCTCATCTACAGCGGCTCGCTCACGCAGCTGCTCGTGCAGGCCATCGCGGCCTTCGCCGTGATGATCTACTCGTTCGTGCTCGCCTTCATCATCGGCTTCGCGGTCGACAAGACCATCGGCTTCCGCGTGAAGAACGAGGACGAGATCGCCGGCATCGACACCGTCGTGCACGGTGAAGAGGGCTACGTGCTCTCGGACACCCGCGGCTGATCCGCTTCACCCCGTACGGGGCGTCACCGACTCGTCGGTGGCGCCCCGTACGTCGTGTCTAGGGTGGGCGGTATGGGAACCGCCTCTCGTCTGATCTCCGCCGTCCTGGGCCTGCTGCGCCCGTCCACATCGCAGGACCGCCCGGCACCGGTCCGGCCCGCGCCGGCAAGGACGTCGGAGCGCCCGGCGCCGCCGCGGGGGAGCGAAACGATGGAGATCGACCCGCCGCGTCGGCTGACGCTGACCTACGCCCCGCAACGCGACAACGCACCCGACGGCGGCGAGATCGTCTGGACCTGGGTGCCCTACGAGGAGCGCGACGGGCGCGGCAAGGACCGCCCCGTTCTCGTCATCGGGAGAGCGGATGCCACCCACTCGTACGCCGTGCGCCTGACGAGCAAGCCGCACGACGGCGATCGCCAGTACCTCGCACTCGGTACGGGGGAGTGGGACCCGCAGAGCCGCCCCTCGTGGATCGACGTCGAGCAGGTGTATCTCGTCCATGACGCGGGCATGCGCCGCGAGGCGGCCGCCCTGGACCGTAAGCGTTTCGATGCGGTCGCCGCGGCCCTCGCCGCGCGATACGGGTGGCAGCAGCGGTAGGGTTCTCGGCGCCCTCGTCAGGCGATGACCGTCCCTCCGAGCTCGACCGGGGCGATGGAGCCCGGCGTTTGCCGAGGGTGCCCGCGCTCGATCTTCTCCCGCGGGGTGAGAGCCGCAAACGACGAAGCCCCCGGCGTACCGAGGGCTTGTGCGGTGGGCGATACCGGACTCGAACCGATGACCTCTTCCGTGTGAAGTAACTAGGCGAGTTGCGCCCGGTCCGGTTCCGAATGGTTTAGCCCGTTTTCGTGCGGTCCCGTGCGGCGTCGATCCGGTCTGGTGCGGTCCCGTCCGGTTCTGTAGTCCGTGGTGCGTGCACACGTTCGTGCACACGCGGGGCGCGCGGGATCATGCTCGCCACCCTGTCGGCGTGCACCCGGTCGGCGTCGCCCACGCGCGAAACGTAGAGGTCAGCGGTGATCCGACTCGTCGAGTGTCCCAGCCGCTTCGACAGCTGTGTGACGTCGCCGCCGCCGGCGATCCACAGCGAGGCGTGCTCATGACGCGCGCCGTGCAGCGTGATCTTGGGCAGGCCAGCGCGCTTCCGGAGCGTCTCGAAGAGGCGCGTCGCGTAGTCCGGCTTCACGGGGCCGCCGTCCTCCATCGTGAAGACGTAGCCGCTGTCGGTCCACGCCTCCGCCCAGCGCTCACGATCGCGGTCCTGCCGAAGACGCCAGTCCAGTAGCGCTCCCACGGCTGCGTCGTCGAGCGTGACGGTTCGGCGCCCGCTCTCGGTCTTCGGGTCGCTCTCGACGATCCCGCGGCGTGCCTGCGCACGCGTGTGCTGCACGTGCAGGACACGCGACGCCAGGTCGACGTGCTCCCACCGGAGCCCGACGAGCTCACCGCGGCGCATCCCGGACAGGAATGCCAACTCGTACATCGATCCGAGGCGGTGCTGCACGGCGGCGTCGAGGAAGGTCCCAACCTGCACAGGGCTCCACGCCTCGAATCGCTTCGGGCGCTCCGCCTCGAGCGGGATGCGCAAAGCTGGGTTGACGTCGACCAGACCGTCGAGCAGCGCCGACGAGAACGCTGCCTGTAGCACGACCAGGATCTTGTGCTGTGTGCCGATCCCGCGGCCGTCTTCCGCGAGCTGGTCGAAGAACGCGATCAGGTGATGCCGGCGCACATCGCTCAGCCTCATGCCGCCGAGGCGCGTGGGGATGATGTCATTCGTGACGTACCGCTCGTACTGCCCGTGCGTCGTCTCGCGAAGGCCCTGGCCGTTCCTGGCGGTGCGGCGGTGGCGGGGGAGCCACTTGCCGAGATAGGCCGCCAGCGTGTCGCGTGTGGGCGGAAGCCACCGCCCCGGGTCGATCTTCACGGCCTCCGCGTTGCGGGCCTTCTGCGCCGCCTGGCGCGTCGGGAATCCCGCAACGCGTGCCTGCTGACGTTTGCCCGTCGCGGGGTTCTTCCCGGCGCTTAGGTAGTACCCCCAGCTCCCGTGCTTGGGGTCAGCTAGGAGACGGGGGCACGCCTTCTCGCGCTGCTCGATCGTGGCCCCCTCAGGGAGCGCGCCGAAGTGGCGCCCTCCCTCGGTGCGGCATCCACAGCGACGGTAGATGCTCGCGCTCACGGTGCTACGGCCAGGGAACGCGCGCGCAGCTCGGCTGCCATGACGGACATGACGTGCGTGACCCACTGCCTCGAAGCGGCCGTGCGACCACATTCGACGCGGCGCAGATATCGGTAGCCGATCAGCGCGCGGCGCGCGAGTTCTCGCCGCCCCCATCCGAGTTCTTCGCGAAGGGCCCGCAGCACAGCGCCGTATCCGTTGTTCTGTATCGTTTCCATGTCCGATGTTCCTCTCAGTGGTGTCGGACTGGCCTCTGTGCAGTTGCTACCTGCACAGGGGCCGCTTCTCGTTCAGCCCTCAGGTCGTCGATCAACCGGAGGGAGGAGCCCAGCTTTTCGTGCCAGGCCCACCCATCGCGCGGCGGTGGAGTGGTTTGTGATGAAGTGGCGCTCGACAGCGAGGGCGCTCGCCGTCGCTGGCCTTCTCGGGAAGTCATAGACCGCACACACGCCGCCCACACGCCACCGCGAAGCCGCGCGCACGCACGGATCGCAGACCCCCAGCTTCCTCACGACGGAAGCGTGACAGAGGAAACCATGACCGACGAAGCACTCCCGGCCGACAGCATCGACGAGATCCGCGCGCGGCGCGGACAGCCCGACCAGACCGACCCCATCGAGCAGATCCGCACCACGCGAGGCCAGCGAGAAGAAACCGACATCGACCGACTGCGGTCGGCCCGCCGTGACCGCCGCGGCACCAATTGGAAGGAAACCCGATGACCGAACAGAACACGACCGACGAGCTCGACGAAGAGACCGCCGTCGAGCAGCTGCGGACGCTCGAACAGGCCGCCGTCGACGGCCAGGACGTGAAGCCGGCGCAGCTGGCCGAGGCGCGAGAGCGCTTGACCCTCGCGGGCCTCATCGCACGCGGGCGCGCGCAGCGAGCAGCTGCTGACGAAGCCGCCGCCCGGTCCTCCGCCCAGGCTGCAGCGAAGGTAGAGGCGGCGCGCATCGCCGCTGACCTGACGCCCTTCGATGACGTGAGACAACAGCTCTCGACCGCGATCCAGGCGGTTCTGACGGCGGCCGATGACCGCAACGCATCGGTCGAGCAGATCCGCCGTGTGTTCGACGCGGCAGGGCTGCCGGCGCCTGCCCCATGGGGACAGGTCGACCCGATGGACGTCGAGGGGCTCGACCACCAGAACTACGCGTGGCTGGTACAGGGAGACATCCTGCACCATGTGATGGTCGACGGTCAGGCGCACCATACCGTGCCGGACCGGCGCAAGTTCCTCATCGAAGCGTTGAGCGCCGCCTTGTTCGAGATCGGTATCGGCCGAACCGTCACGATCGCGCAGTACTAGGGGCTCATGCCGGTCTCGGAGCCACTGTCGCAGGGTCAGGTCGACCGCATCGTCGCCCTGGCCCGCGAGGGCGTGCCCCGGAACCAGATCGCCCGTGAGGCGGGCGTCAGCGTCGGTAGCGTGTCGAAATACTCGAAAGCCGCAGGCGTCTCGTTCGACCGGCGGAAGACCGCCGCCGCCACCGCCGCCGCAAAGGTCGACAGCGAGGCCAAGCGTCAGGCACTCGGCGCCGATTTGCTCAGCGACCTCGAGACAGCCCGCCGTGAGCTAGCAGAGGCCGAGAAGCCGAAGACGCTCCGCGACCACCGCGATCGCGCCGCATCGCTGCGCGAACTCGGCCAGATGTTCTTCACCGTCTCGCGAGCGTCGCCGGTCCCGGACGGATCGGGGGAGGAGATGCGAGAGGCCCTCCGAGAGTTCAGGGAAGCGCTGCACGAGAAGTTCGGCGACGACAACACGTACGGCCAGGTCGAGCCGGTTGAGGGGACGACCGGCGTTGACGTTGCATGATGAACGGGTGCTCGACCGAAGCCACGCCATGTGACGCGCGCCTCCCGTGCCCTGAACGACCTCGCGCTGTAGAAATCGCGGCACCCCATCCCATGGACACGCGTTGGTACCGTAACGAGGTAGCCGCGCGACCGACGCGGGTCAAGCAAGGGGGGCGGGACACTTTGGAGACGGCATCGCTGTGGGTCAACGTCGGGTTGCTGGTCATCGCCACCGTCGCCGCCGGCATCGCATGGCGCCAAGCTCATCTCGCGCACAAGGCAAGCGGTGAAGCGGCGCGGTCAAGCGCACAGGCGCAAGAGGCCCGCAGAGCCGCCTCGGTGCCCAGAAGGCCGCCGCTGACGCCCTGGAGGAGGCCAACGCCATCGCTCGAGCGGGCGAGGAAGCGCGCGCGCTTGAGATGGCCCGCGCCGTCGAGCGGCATCACGTTGAATGGGGTCCTCACTTCGATTGGGAGCCCGGCCACTTTTACCTCGTCAATCAGGGACCGGACGTTCCGCGGAATGTGCGCATCACCGTAACGGGCACCCTCATCGGACGCGTCGAGCACCGAGAAGATGAAATCCCCGTCGAGATGGGAGTGAGAACTGACTTCCCCGAACAGTTCCAGAACGGAGCTGGCGTACCCACTGTGCGCTGGCGCGCGGAGTGGACCACTGACCTCGGGACGCTGCAGTCAGAAACTGGATCCTGGCCCGACTGATCACCGTCTCCGTCCACGTCGAAGCCCCGGCCCACAACACGTGGACACCGGGGCTTCGACGGGTCAGGCGGTTACTTCTCAGCGCCACCGCTCCCCGGCTGCTGCCCACCTGCGGTGTACCGGTATGCGAGAGCGAGCTGGGCCAGGGTCTTCGCCCGATCCAGGGGCGTAACCAGACTCGCAATGCCCGCGATCTGGGCAGAAATCGCCTCGAACAACTCCTTCTGCACCTTCTCCTTCGTCTCCAGCAGGTTCATGCTTCTCCTCACTTGCCAGGCCCTGCGCCCAGCACCGACCTCCAACGTACGGGCAACCCCCGACACCACCCGAGACGCCGGCGCATCTTGAGCGGCCGGCCGGGCGTTTCGTCGTGGTAGGCCCCTCAGCCGGTCGAGGGCCGGGCCTGGGCATGTCTCGGCTACGGTTATGGTTTCGGGACTGGAACGGCTTTGGGGGCTATGCGTGGTTGCGTACGGGTATCTGGCGTACTTGATTCGGATCGCTCCGCCGAACCGGCCGCGTTACTTGCAGCGGTTAGGTGAGTTTGGACCCGACGGTCTGGATTTACTTCTCGAGGTCGAACGCGAACTGAAAGACCTGGGCGACACGTTCTACCGGAATGACGGCCTGGCAGAGGGCTACCGGCTCAAGTCATTCATCCGTCGAGGTCGAAGCATTCATCTCAAGATGCGGCGCGGCCCCGTCGGTAACCCGGGGGAGATGCTGGACGTCGAGAGCCTCGAGTCGGTCGAAGCGGGAACGACCAAGGCATTGCTGAGCGAGTTTCGCGCCGCATTCTACGTACCCCGAGACAGCTACTACGGGTTCATGTTCGTCGAACGGATTGGCGGCCGCCACCTGAAAGATCTGCTGTACCGGCTGGTGGCGCGTCAAATCTCCGCCCGCACCTTCATGGGCGTGAGAGTGGAGGGGTTCGCACTGACTGATGATTGGCGGGCCGAGCTGGCAGGCAAGCAGGTCATGCGAGTGACCGAGGTACTCTCACCGTTGGACTCCGCACACGACCCGTCGACCGTCGAAGATCTGACCGTGCGCGTCTCTGCCGAGGGGGCCGGTCTCACTGCTCGAGACGGAGATCTGAAAGATCGAATCTTCGAACTGCTGGAGCGGAAGCAGGAAGAGTTGCGACAACTAATCAAGATCGCGCCGCTCGAAGCGCGACGGAAGGTGATGGGTGAGACCCACCGTCGCGACGGCACCGTGATCCGCGAGCTGAAAGCGGCCCCCCGCGACGCGTTCACCGTTGCTGATGAGGAGGAGTGGCGCGCGCTAGTCGCCGAGATAGACGCTCTCCGACAGGGCCCGTCGAGCGCGGAGCTTGAGGCGGACCTGCAATCCGTGTTGCCGATAGACCGCGCGGAGTACGAGAGTCGGAGGGTAGAGGTATCGTTCGGGCAGGACCGGCCAGAGAAGACCTTCGTGGTAGCCGGCGACCGAGTCCCCCAGTTGGTCTACGAGTTTTCTGACCGATTGCTAGACACGCCCTTACGGCAAGCTTGGGACGCGACGTCGGCTCAGTTCCTGCGAGGGATCGGAGCTGCGCTCCCCGCTCAGTGGCCTCTGGAAAAATGAAGCAAGACCCCTAGATATGGAGGGTGAGGGTGACCGCAATGCCGTTGATCCCAAGCCAAGTCCGAACTGTCTTCCGCGACTATCGCGACTCATGGACATCTCTTTCTGGTGCCGCGGCGAAACGGGCGCGCCGCAAGGTCGGCATCCGCCTCTACGGTCTTCCGACGCTGGCGGCCATCCCCTTCTTCGCCCTCCGCGTCGAGATCCCGACATTCACTCCATACCTCACCGCTCTCTCCGTCTTCACTGCGCTGCTCTTCGGCCTTCTATTCCTGGTGTTCAATTTCGCGGTCACCGCGCGCAAGGACGGCAAGTCTTTCAGCAACGCTCACGGCCTGATGGAGACAATCTCAGACCTGCGCGCAACAATCACCTACACGGTGTTCGTTGCGGTCGTGCTAGTGGTGTTGCTGGCGGTCGCTGCTGGGGCTGTCACGCCCTCAGTGCAGCCGGCACCCTCGTTTCTGGTCGGACTCGCATGGCTGTGGACGCCTCCTGTTGTTTGGCTCGCGACGCACCTCGCGCTCAACATCTTCAAGATCCTTGAACGGTTCCGAACCGCCTTCAACCTCATCTCTCGATGAAGCGGAGTTCGAGATAGGCAGGCGCTGAGGTTTACCCGCACATTCCGCGCTGCGAGGCAGGACGAACGCGGCTGCGAAGCCAGTCGACCCGCGCGCGGGCGCGGGACGGCGCGCGCGTCCCTCGTGCGCCCATTCAGACAGTCCGGGCACCCGTCGTCATCGCATCGGCCGGCGCCGCGATCGTGGCCACCGGTCGAAGCCGCACGACGACTCAACGCCGAGAACCGGTCCACCACGGACGGAGCCTCCGCCCGGCTGTTCTCCCGAAAGCCTGAGTAGGCTTCGCACATGTCTGATGAACGGGTGGATGTGCCAGGGGTGGGGCGAGTGGTGAAGGGGCGCGTAGACATTCCGGGCCACCAAGGCGGCCGTATCGTTCGTAGCGCTCCGACCTCGTGGATACACGAGGACGGAAGGCCCCTGACGCCCCGTGAGCTCCGCCGCGTGATGACGTTCATATCTGAGCGGGCATGATCGGGGACGGCGAGAGCGTTGCCCGTGAGCGGGCGTTCGCTGAGGTCCGCCGCATGGTCCATCAGATAGGCGTGATGCTGGACGGAATGACCGCGCAGGAAGCCGCTGCACGCGCTTGGCGCCGGGGTGGACCGTCCATCGAAGACCTGACTCAACTTGCCATCGCGCGGGGGTGCCGAGATGCGTCGCCGCCCGACGTGTCACACACAACGCACACGCCAAACCTGGAAGCCATGAATGAAAGAAGCCCGGAATCTCCGCTTTCCGCGTGATTCCGGGCCTCTGTGGTGTGGGCGATACCGGACTCGAACCGATGACCTCTTCCGTGTGAATGACCCTGAGACCGCGTAGCCTCGTGAAGCGTCACGCAGTGTGAGCGGACATATGCCAGATCAGAGGGTCATTCTCGCGTAGCGCGACGCAGCGGAGTGATGCCCGGCGCAGCGACAATCTGCCCCACGTTTGCCCCACGCGGGTCGCGCATCGCGTAGGCGATGTCGTCGGCGCGCGCGGTCGCGAAGTGGGCGTATATCTCCGTCGTCGTGATCGATCGGTGCCCGAGGAGCTCAGCGATCCGGCCGAGAGGGACGCCGTCTTGTGCGAGCCACGATGCGTAGGTGTGGCGCAGATCGTGCAGCGTCGCCCCCGTGTGCTCGAGCCCGGCGGCCTTCAGCGCCGGGAGCATCACGCGGCGATAGAAATTGCGGTCATCGCGGAGACCGCCGCGCGCCGCGGGGAAGACGAGCCCGGACGGGCAGCGCCCCGATCGGTGCGGCACGCCGCAGTCGCGCGGCAGCGGCACCTCGAGATAATCGACGGCCCATTGCAGCAGGGGTACGTGCCGCTGGCGGCGGCCCTTGGGGTAGGGCTTGATCTCGCGGCCGTCGGTGACGTCGGCGACGGTGACGATACCGCGCTCGAGGTCTAGTCGGTGCAGGTGCAGCCCCGCGGCCTCGCCCCACCGAAGGCCGGTGCCCACGAGAAAATCGAGCAGGGCGCGATCGTGCGCGTTCGGCACGGCCGCCGATAGGGCGGCGTACTGTTCGCGGGTCAGGAACACCTGATGCCCCTCGGCATCCGGCGGCAGCTTGATGCGGGTAGCGGGATTGGTGTCGATGAGCTCGGCGTCGATCGCGGCCGTCATGCTCGAAACGAACACGTTTAGATACCGGCGCACCGACGATGACTTGCGGTAGCGCGGCTCGGCCTCGGTGCCCACGTTTTCTTTGATCAGTCCGGTGGCCCACGCCTGCACGTCGTGGCGGGTGATGGTCGAGAGGGGCGCGTCGCGCCATCGGGGCAGCAGGTGCTGCTCGATCATCCCGGCCTCATTGTCGCTCGTGCTTGGCTCGATCTGGCGGGCGGGCGTCCATAGCTCGAGCCAGTCGCCCCACGTGATCTCGGATGCGCGCGGGTCTCGCCATCCCGGACGCTTCACCTTCACCTCGAGCGCGGTAGCGGCGTCCTTCGCTGCGCGTTTCGACGTGAAGGTGCCGCCGCGCGTGTAGCGGGTCTCGCCGCTCGGGAGGCGGTAAGCGCCGCGGTAACGGCCAGAAGGGAGCTTCTCGGTCCAGGCCATCAGTGTCTGACCCCTGAGTTACGATCGAACAAATATTCGAGTGGGGGAATGGGAATGCGTTTCACGGCGGGGGAAGTTCTGGCGTTGGCATCTGAGTTGGGCACGACTCCGTCACGCATCCTCGACGCGATCGGCCGCGTCGTTCAGCAATCGACCGGCGTCGACGCCGAGGGCGTTCGCGATACGGAATAGCGCAGACACGGGCGTGTCGCGCTCCCCGTTCAGGTAGCGGCGCAAGGTGGGCAGCGGGATTCCTGACTTCGCGGCTAGGGCGACGTTCGAGAGCTTCGCTCGCCCTTGCGCGGCGCGCAGTTCGGCGGATGCGGCGGCCACGTACTGATCCATGCGGGTAACACTATCGCCATTTTGGATCATAAATCAACCCGAATAGGGGTAGCTGCTTCGTTGACATGATCCGTTTGGGTACGTAATCTACCCGTATGGATCACTCACTGGCGAAGCTGACGGCCGACAAGGTCGCAGCCAGCATTCTGCGCGCGGGCCGCTCGAAGGCGTCTGTGGCATCGGCGGCTGGCATTCCCAACTCGACGTTTGGCCGCAAGATCGACGGTCACGTGGAGTTCACACTGGGCGAACTTCTGCGCGTGGCTCGCGCCGTGGGCGTATCACCGTCCGAGTACGTGCCCGCCGAGTTCGTCGAAGCGAAGGCGGCGTGACGTGCTCGAGCAGCAGTACACGCCCGCCGAGGCCGCAAAGATCGCGCGCCGTCACGTCGTGACCATCCGCCGCGATCTCGTCGACAAGACCCTGCACGGCACGCAGCGGGTCGACGGCGGTCGCTGGCTCATCTCCGAGGGCTGCCTGTCGGCCTACATGGCCGGCGCGAAGTGCGCACACCAGGCCGTCACCAACGTCACGCCGCTGCGCCGCAGCGCCTGACCCGCGCCCCACCTCACCCCGAAGGCCACCTCATGCCGCACCCCACCGAAAACATCCTCACCGACGAGCGTCCCGTCGCTCTCGTGGTCGACGCCCCGTTCGACGGCGAGACGTTCACGATCGACACGACCACGCTCGAAGGGCAGCGCGTCGTCGTCCTGCAAATGCGTGACGGCGTCCGCTACCTCACCCCGACCGAAACGCTCGCGCTCTCCCGGGCTCTGCTCTCCCGCCTCGCCTACGTCGGATTTCCCACGGGGGTGACCGAGTGAGCGTCGCCGAGACCGGGACTCCGATCGGCCACCGTCCCGCAGCTGTGCCGCCGACGCACCGCGGCGTGATCGCCCGCTCCCGCCGCATCGTCGATGCATCCGTGACCGCGCTCGACGTCGAAGTGCTGCGCATGGAACGCGACCGTATGGCGCTCGCCACCGTGCACAGCCTCCTCGGGGGTGACGGGTTCGATCGCGAGTACGCGCACGCGTCGAGCTACGCGGCCCGCAAGCTCGCCGAGGTCGTCGCCGTGGTGGCATCCGGTCGCACGAACGGTTTCACGCGGGTGATCGCCTGATGGGCGTCACGCTGCGCACTCGGGATGCCGACCCGGTCACCTCGGCCGAGGCGGTCGCCGACACGGATCTCGCCCGATCGCAGATGGAAGTGCTCGCCATCTTCGAGATCGCCAGCGACGAGGGCGTGACGGCCCTCGCCGAGCACGAAGTCATCGCGTGGGGTCGACGCCTCGGCTCGACCTACTCGGATCAGCGACTGCGGTCCTGTTGCCCCGAGCTCGAACGCAAGCGGTGGCTGACCCGCACCCCGGCTTTCAAGCCTGGGCCGACCGGCACCCGCCGCGCCGAAATCTGGGCGCTCGCCCGCTAAACCACTCACCTCACCCCTCTCGGCGACACGGCCGATGTTCCGTGCTGCCCGAAACGACTCAGGGAGTCGATATGACCAATCCGACAACCGGCCGGTTCTACGGCCGAGGGAAGACCGAGCCGGTGCCGTTCCCCGCGTACCGGTGCAAGGCGACGGCGACCGATCAGCGCGAGCACGCGCCGCTTTCGACGCTGACGCACATGTGCCGCACCGAGGTTGACCACGGCGGCGATCACACGTGTATCTGCGGCCTCACGTGGGCGCCGGTCGCGAAGGTGGGCGCGCCGTGAATCCCGACTACTTCCCGCCACAGCTGGGCCTGCCGATCGCGGGCGTGCTGTTCGCGGTGCTGGCGGTCTGCTGGTGGCGCGACCGTTCGGGCCGAGGGGGTCACGCGTGACCGCGCTCGAAGGGTTCGTGCCCGATCTCGACGAGGTGATCTATCACGCGCACTCGGCGCTCTCGTCGACCGGTGCCCGGCAGCTGCTGCAGGCGCCCGCCCGGTTCGCGCACTGGATGCAGAACAAGCCGCCGCACAAAAAGGCGTACGACGTCGGCTCGGCGGTGCACGCGAAGGTGCTCGGCACCGGGTGGGACGTCGTCGAGATCCCGGACGATCTGCTGTCAGGGCCGAACCGGGCCATCTCGAGCGTCGCCGCAAAAGACTGGGTGGCCGCCGCTCGCGACTCGAACGCGATCCCGCTCAAAGCACCCGAGATCGCCGAGGTGGACGCGATGGCGGAATCGGTTCTGGCGCACGCGATGGCGCGCGTCATGTTCGAGCAGGAGGGGGACGCCGAACTGTCGGTGTTCTCCCACGACGCCGAGACGGGCGTCGAGCAGCGGTGCCGGTTCGACTACCTCGGCACGGGGTCGGGCCGCCGTTTCGCCGTCGACCTGAAGACGAAGCACGGGCTGGCAACGCCCGTGAAGTTCTCGAAGACGGTCGCCGAGCTCGGCTATCACGTCCAGGTCGGCCACTACCTCGACACCCTCGCCGCGGCGGGCGGCGAGGTCGACCAGTTCGTGTTCGTGGTCGTCGAGAAGGAGCCGCCCTATCTGACGGCGACGTTCGTTCTCGGCCGCGAGTACCTCGAGATGGGCTACGCCGGGGCGGCCGAGGCGCGCCGCCGGTTCGCCGCCGGCATCGAGTCGGGCGAGTGGCCCGGATACCCGCAGGAACTGCAGATGGCAATCCCGCCGAACTGGGCGGTCTACGACCACAACGAGGGCCTGGGAGGGCTGACGACATGACGACCATCAACGACATTCAGATCCCGATCGAGACGCGGGCGTCCCGCCTGCGCGGTGCCGAGCGGCCCGCGCCGCCGGCCCCGGTCGACGACGTCGCGCAGACCCTCGCCGAGTACACGCGCCTCGCGCTGTCGACGAGGTCGCGCCTCGAGATCGACCCGGTGGAGTTCACCGCCGACGGCGACGTGTGGGTGCCGCTGTGGCTGCACGCCGAGCCGCCCGCCGCCGCCCGCGCCACGGTGCGCCGCGACGGCGTCGAGACGGTCGTCTACCGCCGATGGGTGGAGGCACTGCCCGGTGAGACGGTGACGACCGACGACGGCCGCCTGTGGCGCGACGTGTGGGAGGCCAACCCGACCGAGCGGTTCGAGTCGTACGTGCTGCGCGCCGCGCTCGCCCGTGCCTTCGCCGACGTCATCGGCGACCGCCCCGAACCGGGCAAGCCGCGCGCCCGCGCCGCCGCGCCCGCGCCAGTCGAGCCCGCCGACGGCGAGCCCGCCCCGCGCCTGTCGGATGCCGAGGCCGCAGAGCTCGAGGCGCTCGTACGCGCGCTGCCGTGGGGGGTGTCGGATGCGCCCGAGGTGGCCGCGATGCCCGGCCCGGTGCCCCGCCCGCCCGCCGCGCACGTGCCCCGCCTGGCCGCACCCGAGACCCGCGGGGGTGTCCGATGACCCTCACCGGATTCAAGGCGCAGAATCACCCGCAGCAGACCGGCGTCCGCGGCGCGCTCGACGAGGTCGACGACCGCGGGACCGACCCGGCGTTCGTCGCCGGCCTCGAGGCGCGGTTCGGCGCCCCGTTCACGCTCGATGTCGCCGCCGCCGCGCATAACGCGAAGGCGCCCCGCTACTTCACCCGCGCCGACGACGGCCTCGCGCAGTCGTGGGCGGGGGAGCGGGTGTGGTGCAACCCGCCCTATTCAGACCTGCACGCGTGGGTGTTGAAGGCATGGCGCGAGTGGGAGGGCTCTCGGGGCATCGTCATGTTGCTGCCGGCGAACCGACCCGAGCAGCGCTGGTGGCAGGAGCTCGTCGAGCCTGCCCGGGATCTCCCGAGATCACCTCTCCGAACCGAGTTCCTCCCGGGTCGCATGCGCTTCAGTCGCCCCGACGCCGTGATCGGGCCGAAGGGGGACCGCCCGCCATTCGGGTGCGTGTTGCTGATCTGGCGCACTCCCGGCTCGGCCGCGGGGCTGAACGTGTTCGCGCGGTCGCTCCCGTTCATGCAGGGGGGTGCACTGTGATCTTCGCGTTCGTGGGTGTCATGGCGCTGATGCTCGCAGTCGTGTCGGTCGGCATGCTGACGATCGCGATCACGCGTGGCCATCGTCGACCGGTGGCGACGTTCTCGACGTCGCTGGTCGTGAGCCTGATCCTGGTCGCCGCGTCGATCGCCGGGCGGTCGTCGTGACCGGCCCGGGGGAGTTCAAGCCGACGACGGTAGCGCTGATCTGGGAGCGTGACGGCGGTCGGTGCGCGAAGTGCGGCGCGTTCCTGGTGTGGGAGCGGCGCGGCCCCGTCCCCGGCGGCTGGTCGCTGCATCACCGAGAGGACCGCGGCGCGGGCGGCGTGAAGCGTGCCAGCAAGGGTCGGGTGCAGCCTCGCGCCTATCTCGCCCTCGCCGCGAACGGTGTCCTGACTTGCGGCGACGGCGTCGCCGGATGCCACGGCGAGATCACACGTAACGAGGTGCCCGCGCGCCTCGGGTTCCGCGTCGCCCGGATCGGCATCCGCCGCCCGGTCGACGTGCCCATGCTGCACGCCCTGCACGGATGGGTGCGACTCAATAACGACGGCGGCTACGCGCCTGCCGACGAGCCCGACGAAGAGGAGATGGCGGCGTGAGCCGGGACTGGATGCTGACGCACCGCGCGCTCGAGAGGGGCCGCGTGCGTGAGCGTCATATCGGAGGCGTTCGCCGTATGGCGCGAGTGTCGGGAGGCGTTCGACGGGGTGCTGCATTCGGCGTACACCCGGGCGGAGATCGCGACGAACGGCGCCCTGCTGAACGATCGAGGCCGGCGACGGGGGATCGACGCGGTGTCGCTGTTCATGGGGCCGGCGGTGCGGGCGTACGCGTACGCGTCGCCCGAGCTCGTCGAGCACTGGGAGGAGTTCCCGCGGGTGACGTATGCGGAGTTCGAGCGGCAGTGGGTCGCCGTGCAGGAGGAGGAGCGGTGGGCGTCGTGACGAATGGGTGCAAGCTCGGATGCTGCACGGCCGAGGTCGCGGCGCTGCCTCGCGGCGGGTGGGATGACGCCGGGTCGAACATCGATGGGCGTCGCCGTGAGCACCTGCGCCGGGAGTGGGCGGCGACGTCGGCCCGCATCGACCGGATGCAGGGCGACTACCCGAAGTGCAAGCTGTGCGGTCAGCCGGCGGTGCGTCTGGATGCGGCCGGGCTGTGCTCGAAGGTGACCGACTCGCACAAGACGCAGCGGGTGCGCCTCGGGCTACCCCCGGTGCCGGCGCCCGCCCCCGGGGCGCGCGGCCGAGGGGGTCGTCGATGAGCGATCGTGCGTGCGCATGGTGCCGCGGCCCGATCCCGGCGACCGCCCGTCGCGACTCGGTGTGCTGCTCGGTGCGTTGTCGTCAGGCGCGCCACCGGTTCAATTCGGGCGTAGGCGTCGCGGGGGCCCGCGGTGACGACGTCTTGCGCCTCGCCTACGCTGACCCGCCTTACCCCGGGCTGTCGCGCCGGTACTACGGCGGTCACCCTGACTTCGCCGGGGAGGTCGATCACAGGCGTCTCGTCGAGCAGCTCGACGGATTCGACGGGTGGGCGCTGTCGACGTCGGCACGCGCGTTGCAGGAAGTGCTCGCGCTGTGCCCTCCCGGTGCGCGCGTCGCCGCGTGGGTGCGCGGCGAACGACCGACCCGTAGCGCGGGCCCGCTCAACGCGTGGGAGCCGGTCATCTACTGGGGTGGTCGACGGGATGCGTCGCGTTCCATCATGGCGGGCGAGAAGGTGTCGCGTCGACCAGGTGAACGCGTCGCGGAGGATCCGCACGACGTGTCGCGCGGTGCCGGCGAAACGCGACCCGTCGTGACCGACGTCGAGCGAGACGCGTCGCGCGGTGCGGCCGCGGACGCGTCGGGGTTGGCCGCCGCCGACGCGTCGCGCGTCGACGGACGACGGATCGACGTTCTGACCTACCGACCCGGCGCTCGCACGACTGAGCCTGGCCGCGTCGTCGGGGCGAAGCCGGCGGCGTTCTGTCGGTGGATGTTCGATTTCCTCGGGGCTGAGCCGCAGGACGAGTTCACCGACATATTCGCCGGGTCGGGCGGCGTCGCCCGGGCGTGGGAAGTCTTCGCGGGGCGTGCGGCATGATGCCCCGGTTCGCGATGACATACGTCATCTACTGGCCCGAGCGGGCCGTGCTGAAGGTGGGCCGCACGTCGCAGTGGGCGCGCATCGACGCGATGACGTCTACCGGTGGTCACGTGCTCGTGCTCGCGCGCGGCACGGACGCCACCTGGGAGCGGGAGGCGCTGCGTCAGCTGCGGCGGTGGTTCCCCGACGCGTTCGACTCTGAACTCGACGCGTGGTCGCTGATGCCGTACGGCCGCGGCTGGACCGAGTGCTTCAGCGTGCCTGAGCACTACGTGCAGTTGGCGGTCGATCTGTGTTTCAAGGGTTTTGCGAGAGGTAGCGATACGGGTGTCAACGAGGAGCGTTCAGCGCCGGATCAGCGGGGCGGATCTCGAGTTCGTGGGGTACCTGAGGGCGCCGCACGAGGCGAAGCCGACCGCGCTGGGGTTGTGGACGAAGGCGACGGACGTCGAGGGGCGGTGCCCGCTGGTGCCGGAATTGATCGCCGCGGCGATCTACCCGGGGGAGGCGGCGACGGAGCAGGTGATTCTGCACGTCCTGATGCTCGAGGAGTCGGGGTTTCTGATCCGGTACGAGCACGAGGGGTCGGAGGTGTTGGCGCTGCGGCGTCCGCTGAAGGCCGATACCCGCGGGGCGACGTCGGAGATCCCGCCGCCCCCGTCGCGGGGGGTTCCGAGGAATTCCGCGGCTATGGGGGGAGAGGGCGCGAGGGAGCGGGCGGCGGCGCGGGTGCGTGCCGAGCAGGCCGAGCGGGAGGGCGAGTGGGCCGCGTGGCGGGAGCGGGCCGAGAGGGCCGCACCGCCTCGCCGGCCGCTGCTGCTGGATGCCCCGCCGATCGGGTGCGTCGACCATCCCAACGGCCGCCGGGAGAACTGCGGACCCTGCGGCACGGCCCGACGTCAGCACGACAAGTGGCTCGCGCAGCAGCGGTACACCGATCAGCTCGTCGAGTGGGGATCGCAGTCGGATGAGCCCGGCGAAGAGTGGTGACGAATGGGGCTGGCCCGTAGATAGACGCGCCGCGCTGAGGGAGGCCGGCCCGACGCTGGCCGCCGCGATGCGGGAGCGTCCGGGGTCGGAGACCGACCGGGTGCAGCAGGAGTTCCATCGGGCGCTCAACCGGGCGGCGAGCCGCACGCAGCAGGCGGCCCGGGAACGTCACCTAGCCGCGGTGGCGGACGCTGATCGGTTCATTGCCGAGATGCAGGAGAAGGAACGCGGACGGCTCGCGAAGTGGGCCGCCGGGTTGAGAGATCGAAACGAGAGAAGGACGGCATGACCGCAGAACGAATCGACCACGCAGCCGCGGCGCGGCAGCGCATCGAGTGGGCGAACAAGCAGCAAGAGGCCGAGGGGGAGTTCGATTTCTCGGTGCGCGACAACGCAATTCTGGCGCAGGCCGAGGCAACGCTGGCGCTCGTCGAACAGACGCGCATCGCGAACCTCATCGCGCTCGGCGGCGTCAGTGCGACGAGCATCGGCAGCGCGCAGTCGATGGCCGATCTCGTGAATGAGGGGATGGGCTGGTGACCGGAGAGACCACGCTGACGATCGTCGGCAACCTGACCGCGGACCCCGAACTGCGGTCGACGCAGAACGGCCTGTCGGTCGTGAACTTCACCGTTGCGAGCACCCCGCGCACCTTCGACCGTCAGGCGAACGAGTGGAAGGACGGCGAAGCGCTGTTCATGCGCTGCTCGGCCTGGCGTGAGCACGCCGAGCACATCGCCGGGTCGCTGTCGAAGGGTTCCCGTGTGGTGGCGACGGGGCGTCTCGTGCAGCGCAGCTACCAGGATCGCGAGGGGAACAACCGAACGGCGCTCGAGCTCGAGGTCGACGAGATCGGCCCGTCGCTGCGCTACGCAACGGCGCAGGTGACGCGTGCGGCATCCCGTGGTGCCGGCTCGTCGTCGCGGCCGTCGGCACCGTATGACGCGCCGGTCGACAACTCGGGAGCCTGGGATGCCTCGGGTGGGGAGATGCCGTTCTGATGGGCGTATCGAGGGAGCGTCGACACGCGGGCCGCGCGATCCGTCGCGAGCGTCGCCGCCGTCAGTGGTGGCGAGACGTTGCGCGACGTCTCGGGGTGGAGCTCTACGAGTGGCAGATCGATGTGATGGTCGCGCAGGAGCGGGCTCGCGAGCTCGGGTGCACGTTCGTGTGGGTATCGCGTCGTCGCGGTGGCCGCATGGTCATGCGCAAGGTGGCAGAGGAGGCGGGGCAATGACGGGTTGCATCCTGGGGTGTGCGCAGCAGGGCGTGCACTTCGCTGACTGCATGGTCTACGACGGGAAGCACTACGAGTTCCCGTGCGACGGGTGCGCGTCCGAGCCGACCGTCGGCGGCACGCTCGTGTGCTCGAGGTGTCGTGGCCGGTTCCGGTTCGCGCTGCGCGAGGTGCCGGATCTGATCGGGCGGATGCGTTCGCTCATCGATCCGACGTCGGCGATCGTGTACGAGGACCGGGCACGGCGCACGGGGTCGGCGTCGCCCGAGGCGCCCGCCCCGGCGTCGGCGGATCTCATCGATGCGTCGGACGCTCTACAGAAGGGGCTGTGGCGATGGTCGCCGTCGGGCGGGTGGCCGCGGTCGGATGCTGCGGAGGCGTTCGACGACGCCGAGGCCGCCGCCGCCGGCATCCTCGCTCATCTCGACGAGTGGCTCGCCGACGAAGACGACGTGGCGTCGCTGTCCGCGCTGCTGCTCGAGCGTCACCCGGCCGACGACGACGGAGTGCGCGTCGCGTGGTCGGTGCAGGATGCGCTCGACAAGTGGGGCGCGGAGCGTCGCGAGCAGCCCGCCGAGGAGGCGCTGACGGCATCCCGTGCGCTGCGGCCCGACCGGGTGTTCGACGAGTCGACGGCGCGGCCCATCGCGGAGGCGGGCGACCCGCTGCTCGGCGGCGAGCAGGCGGCGGCGGTGGCGGGGTCGCTGCGCACGCTGCAGCGGTGGCGGAAGGACGGCGAGATCGAGCCCGAGCGCACCGCCTACGTCGCCGGGCGGCCGACGCCGCTCTACCGCCGGTCGGCGCTACTCGCCGTGAAGGATCGCATGGCGGCGGCGAAGAACGTCCGCGACGAGGGCGGCCGGTATGCCGAGGCAGAAGGGGAGAAGGCGGCGTGAGCGTCAAGGAGCAGATGGGGTATTCGCTGGTGTGTGACTTCCCTGAGTGCGGGACGTCGACACAGGATCTCGGCGACTATGCGTTCTGGCGCGTGGTCGTCCGGTGGCGAAATCCTGTCGGCTTTCCGAGGAGTCAGCGGCTGCTCGCGCCGGTCGCGCCTGCGGGGCCTGCCTTCGCGGATGGCGCATTCGATCCGGGGCCGGGGCCTGGCCGCGCCGCGTAAGGCGTTTTGTCGGGAGGGGTCGTAACGCCCTCCGTGTGGCGCGGCGGGCTGTTAAGGTGAGCTTGCGCAAGAGTTGACACGAAGGCCCGGACCGATCAGCGGTTCGGGCCTTCGGTGTTCCTGCGCCTGAGTCTTCCCGCCGTGTGTCGGTTATCCGGCGGGGGCTCGCCTCGAACCGACTCCGCTGCACACGCAAATGCCGCATGCCACGTCGTCGAGCGCCGCGTTATACGGGCGCCGCGTGGATGCATGGCCCATGCAGGATGCGAGCGGTTCGGGGCGTAGTTCTTCCCGGCGGGCGTCGGGCGCTGGTCTCCCTGTGAGGTGGGAGTGGTGAGGAGGGGCGGCCGTCCGCGTGGGTTATCCGCGGGCGGCCGTCCTGCACAACCGAAAGGGGGCGCGCTGTGGTGTTGGACATCAAGGGCAACGAGTCGTTCGGCGCGGGGGAGAAGCCGTCGCGTGCGGCGCTCGCGAAGGGCCTCCTGTCTGTCAGCAGTGTGGTTCCGGTGGCGAATGCGACGGCGCGCACGCAGCTGGTACAGGGGCTTTCGACGGCGAGTCTGCCGGTGGGGTCGTCTCGACCGTTGGTCGTGTCACGTGCGGATGCCCGGGCGATGCACTCGCTCGAGGTGTCGCGTGACGGGAACGTGTTCCTGCCGGTGTCCGGTGTCCTGCAGTTCGCATCGAAGACGGCTGCGAACACGTGGGCGTCGGCGAACGGTGGCCTGCTGTCGTACGGCGATCAGGCGGCGCTGCCGAACGCTCTCCTGTGGTGGAACGGGTCGAAGTGGCTCGGCGACGCGCCGACTACGCCGAGCCTCGGCGAGGTATCGGGGGTCACGTACTCCGCAGCGTCCGACTCGGCGCCCATGCTGCGAGCCGACCGCGGCTACGCGAACGGCGAAGGCATCGTCGTGTCGTCTCTGGCGACGTTCGACGCGGGCACGACGTACAGCATGGGACAGATCATCCCCGCGGCGTTCCTGCCAGCTAAGCCGGTCGTGCTGACCCTGGCGATCTTGTCGACGACCTTCGCGCGCATCCGCCTGCAGACCAACGGGACGCTGCTGTTCCAGCCTGACAAGACGATCCGCGGCACGCTCGAGGTCGGCCTCGACCCGCTGCGATACCTGATCGGATAGGGGGTCATCGTGGCGAGATTCCGTAACGGCGAGCTGCCGGGCGAATTGCTGATCGAGATCGGATCGGGTCGGAACGAAGACGGCGAGTGGAAGCACCTGCTGCCCCGATCGACGGCCCGCAAGGTGGCCCGGCTGATCAAGATCGGTGAGGAGCGCCGCGGGCGCACGCTCGCGATCACGCCCGGCTACAACTGCTACCGGCCCCGCCTGTGGCAGAAGCTGGCTCGTCAGCAGGCGTGCGCACGCGGTCGATGCAATGACGCGGCCGTGGAGGGCACGTCATCCCACGGCGGCGAGTACCAGGGCCGCGACTCGATCGCGATCGATTTCGCGAACTGGCTGTGGGTGTGGGGCAGCCGTGAGGCGTTCTATGCCGCGTGCCGTGAGGTCGGCCTGACCCCCGGCGTATTCGACTGGGAGCCGTGGCACGTCTGCGACTTCGACGACCCGTTCCGGGATGTCCCGGACGAAGACGAAGAGGAGGAAGACGTGAGCTTCACCGATCAGGACCGTGAACTGCTGGGCAACATCGCGGCGCACCTGTACCTCGGGGGCTCGGACGCCCCCAATCCGAACTACCTCGGCGGTGCCGGCTCGGTCTATCACATTCTGAAGACGCCGGTTCTGCGCCCCGACGCAGACAACGTCCTGCGCCCGGTGCTGCAGATCCAGGATGCCGCCGACACGGGCACGCTCGTACGCGAACTGCTCGGCCGCCCGGCCGCAGCGGTCGACGTGAAGGCGCTCGCCCCGGAGCTCGTGAAGGTGCTCGGGCCGTTGCTCGCGCAGGCGGTCACTGACCTCGACGCCGACGACCTGGCGCGCATCGCGAAGGCCGTCAACGACGAGCAGGATCGCCGCGACCGCGTCGGCCGCGAGGGCAGCTGATGCTGACCGCCTCGGCGCTCGGTGAGATCGCCGGGGCGGTCGCTACGGTCGTGGGCGGTGCCTTCGGCGTGTGGCTGTTCGTACGCAAGGTGTGGCCGGTCGTTCGGTCGATCCCTTCGGGGGTGCTCGCCTTCGCGCGCGGTGTCATCACGGCCGCGCAGGTGCTCGACAGTGTCAAGGGGCTGCCGGCGTTCATCGATCGCACGGATGCGCAGATGGCAGCCATTCACCACGAACTGCACCCAAATTCGGGCACGTCGATGAATGACGCGGTTCGTCGTACCGAGGCTCGCGTCGCCGAGCTCGGGGAGACGTCGGAACGTCTCGAGGTCGGTGTCGCCGGCCTGTATAGGAAGGTCGACGAGCTCGCCGAGGTCGACGACCGGCTGTGGTCGGAGATCGAGAACACGGGCGGCGCGGGCGCCGACGGAGAGGGGCAGAACGGATGAGGGATTTCCTTTCGGAATCGGCGCGTTGGATGACCGACGCTCGACGGCAGGCGCTGCAGGCGTTGGTCGCATCGGCGGTGTCACTGCTGGTGGTGCTCGGCGCGGTGACCGACGCGCAGTCGTCGGCGCTGCTCGACCTGTCGGCATCCGGTCTGCTCGCCGTACAGGGCGCGCTCGGCCTGATCCTGCTTCGCGCGGGTGACCGGTTCACATGGCTGAACACGAATGGCCGCGGCGCGATCTACGCGCTCGGCGGGGCAATCGGTGCCGCGGGGTTCGCGTTCTCGCTGTTCTCGGCCGAGACGTCGTCGCTGATCGTGCAGGTGGCGACCGTCGTCGCGTCGATCCTGGTCGGCGCGTTGCAGATCGTGAACGCCGGCACGCTGGCCGCGCCTCACGTGGGTGATCTTCCCGACGAGGTGCTCGCTCAATTCGCGCGCGCGCGTGCGGCGACGACCGCGGCCGAGGCGGCGGATGCCGAGCGAGCTCCCGAGGAGAGCGCGGCGACCTTCGGCAAGGAGCGGGAGCCCGAATGGGTGGCCCCGCTGACCGGGCTGCACGTCGGCGTGTTCTGGCCGGGTGTGCCGCACGTCGACCGTGAGGCCGTGACCGAGGCGGCCAAAGCCGCAATCGGTTCCGAGCACATCGCGTCGCTGCGGATCATGTTCCTCGCGTCCGAGTTCCGCGGGCTGTCGCTCGACGTCGTGCTCGTGACGATCCCGCTCACGCGGAATCTGATCGAGGTGTTCGAGCCGAACCTGCACGGGTCGTCGTATGACGGCGATCGGGTGCAGTACCTCGAGGTTGACTGATGTCGTCCGGGTTCGACGACGTCGTGTCGTTCGCGATCGTGCCCGATCCGCCGCGCATGTTCCCGCCTGTCGAGGCGCTGGTCGTGCAGCAGGCCGATCCGCGCGAGCGTGCGGTATCCCGTGCTGAGCGGGCGCGCCGCGATCAAGGGCGTGTCCGGTCGTACTGAGTTCTGAGGGGCGGTAGCGGTGTCCGAGTCGTATGGGTTCGTCGTGGGTCGGTTCCTGAGCCCCCGTGGTGCTGCGGCATCCGCGGGGGCGGAGCCGGCGGGCGTCGCGGCGCGCGGCTCGGTGCGGATGACGCCGAAGGGTGTCGCTCGGATGGCCGAGGCCACGCCTCCCGCGACGGCCGTCGCTCAGCCGCTCGTGCTGACGGTGGATGCCGAGGGGTTCGTCGTGGACCCGTCGGGCCGTCGCGGCCTGTGGGTGGTCGTCGGCTCGTGGGTCGTGACGCTGACGTTCGAGGGTGTCGCACCGTCGTCCTATCAGGTGACGGTCACGGCCGAGCACACCGAGGCGGCCCCGCTCGACCTGACGCTCGCGGCCCCGCTCGTGGAGACCCCGACGACGAAATTCGTCGTGAACGAGGCCGTCTACGCCGAGACGATCGGCGCGCGTGACGAGGCGGTCGCCGCCGCCGATCGCGCGACGGCGCCCGCGCAGGCGATGGTCGACGCCGCGGTGGGCGGGTCGCTCGCGCCGCTGTCGACCCGTGTCGGCACGGTCGAGGTCAGCGTGCCGCGGATGCTGGACACCCGCGAGTCATTCGCCGCGCTGACCGCGCAGCTTCGCGGAGACAGCTGGATCGAGTTTGGGTCGTACGGTGCGATGGCGTACCCGTACTACCTTCCCGAGCGACTCGGGTTCGCCGGGCTCGTGAACCGGGGTCGTGCCGGGTGGCACGCGCAGGATATCGCGTGGCTCATGGCGGCATCCGGCGGCGGGTACGCCTGGACACCGGGCGACGCGCCCGTGCTGATCATCAACGCTGGCGGTAACAACTTGATCGACGCGGACACGTCGGGCAACCGTGCGGCGATCTCGCAGAGCCTGCGGGCAATGGTGGCGATCGCGTCGGCATCCGCTCGCGTCGAGGAGACTGGGTGGACGTACCGCCCGAACGCGTCGGGTCAGCAGTGGATGCTGAACCAGCCTCAGCCGTATGCCTCGGGCGGTACGGCGAGCATCGGCGTGCACGACGGTCTCGAGGTCGATATACCTGTGCCCGCCGGGACGAGCTATCTGCTCTGTCACGGTGTGGCGCTCACGGCGGGACGTGGGGCGACGCTGCGCATCAGGCAGGGCGCCCGGGTGGTCGCCGTGCAGTCGCTGGACGATCAGACGGTGCAGACGACCCGCGAGGGCAACCAGGGGGCGAGCCAGGGCGTGAGCCCGCTCGCTATCCGCCTGCCGGATCTCGCCGAGGGCATCGTGACGGTGACCGTTGATCAGAACGGCGTCGCCGGGTCTGCCGCGATCATCGATGCGCTGCTGCCGCAGGCTGCCCGGCCCCCGTTCGTGTTCCTGGTGAAGCCGCCGCCCGTGCTGGCCGCGTCGCATCAGAAGCCGGCGCTGCGCGCGCACCTGCTCTCGTCGATCGACGGTACGGCGGCCGAGTTCGGCGCGCACGTGCTCGCGGTCAACGCTGATGGGGGATGGGACGCCGCGGCCATGCTCGGTGAGGACGGCTTGCACCCGAACCTCGCGGGCGCTGTGCACATGGCTGACGCGTTCCCGCTTGCGGTGCGGGCGCGCGCGTGGGATCGCATCCTGCGCGACGTCTGACCGCATCGAAGAGAGGAGTTGCCGTGAACGCGCAGCTGATCGAGTCGTCGCCTGTCGAGCCGCTGGTCGTCGGGGTCAACCTGTACCCGGGCGACACGTGGTACCGGGATATCCGGGTCGTGTCGACGACGTCGCAGCAGCCGGTCGATCTGTCGGCGTGGGCGTTCACCGCCCGCCTCGGCGACGGGGTCGGCACGGTCGACGTGTCGCGCGCGGTCGAGGGCATCCTGTCGGTGACGTTCTCGCCGTCGGTCACGGCATCCGCGAAGCGCGGCACGCAGCTTACGATCGCGGGCACACTCGCTGGGGGTCGTCGTACGTTCGTCGTCGGTCGTGTCGGTGCCGAGGTGGGGTCGTCGATCCCGATCGGCCTGGTGCAGCGTAAGCGCGTGGTGTCGACTGACGTCGATATCTCGGTGTACGCCGCCCTGCGGGGCGACAAGGGCGAAGACGGGGCGTCGGTGTCGCCTGCGCTCGTCGCGCGCGCCGAGGCTGCCGAGGGGCGAGCGTCGACGGCCGCGGATGCCGCGGACATCGACGCCGTTCGCGCCGGCACCTCGGCATTCTCGGCCGGGCAGTCGGCGGCGACGGCGCTCGGGCACAAGGGTGACGCGGAGAAGGCCGCGAAGGCTGCCGCCGACGTGGTGGCCTCGCTGTCCGGTCGGCGCTCCCGTGCGCAGCGATCGACCATCGTCGGCGACTCGATCGCGCAGGCATCCGATGGTGTGGCGTCCGGGTACGGCGGATCGTGGTTCTCGAAGCTGTGCGAGCTCAGCGGCATGCGCCTGCTGCGCATCCGAAACGCCGGCATCGCGGGTAACTCGACGTCGGCGATGCTCGCGCGGATGAATGCCGACGTGCTGACGCAGCGGGGCGACATCGTCGTGATCGAGGCGGTGACGCCGAACGATGACCCGGCCGTGCTGACGCTCGCGCAGCAGCAGCGCAACGTGCGGTCGATCATCGAGCAGTGCCTGTTCCGGGGTAAGCGTGTCATCGTGTGCGGTGGCCCGCCGAGCAACACCCCCGCCGTCGCTGCCCGCCTGCGAGAGATGACCACGTGGTTGCGCGCCCTCGCGACGCAGCTGGGCCTCGACTACATCGACCTGTTCACCCCCGTGGGGGTGGAGGCTACGGGCGCCTGGGCGCCGGGGTTCACGGCCGACGGCACGCACCCGAACGCTGCGGGGCAGGATGCCATCGCCGCGTACAACGTCACGCGCCTGCCCGATGACCTTCGCCCCGCGCCCGTGCTCGCCAACCTCGGGGATACGACGAACCTGCTCGCCGGTAACGGTCTCTTCGAGGTCGACACGAACGCGGACGGGTACGCCGATGGGTGGACGAATAGCAGCCTGATCGCCGGGACGCTGACGCCCCGCGCCGACGGTGTCGGCAACTGGCAGTCGATCACCGCTGACCAGTCCACGGACTACCTGCAGCAAGCGGGCATCACAGGGTGGGCCGTCGGTGACGTGCTCGCACTGGCCGGCGAGTGGGTGAACGTCGATGGAACGGGCGTGAGCGTCGAACTGCGGTTCACGGGCGGATCGCCGTACAGTGTCGCCCGTGCCATCAGTGCTCGCGCCGAGACCGGGGGAGCCCGGACGTTCTACATGGAGATCCCGGTACCGACGGGCACCACGGCCGTGAACCTGCGACTGTGGCCCACGATCGGGACCGTGCGATTCGGTCGAGTGAAGCTGGCGAACTTGACCGCCCTCGGCTTGCTCTGAGGGTTAGGGGTCGATGAGTCCGCGCTGTCGGTAGTCGGCGACGCGGGCCTCGAACGATAAGCGGCGCTCACGCTGGTAGGGCGTCCACGCTGCGGGGTGGTCGGTGACATCGACGCCGTCGCGGTGTGGGCGCTCCCACGGTGGGTCACTGCCTGCTCGCAGGTAGGTGAGCTCGCGGTCGGTGTCGACGCGTCCGAGTCTTGCGCCGGGGCGGGGGTCCATCGTCGAAAGATACGCCGGGGGTCTGACATCGCGGGGGGAGGGGGCGGCATGCCTCATCACGCCCCGAAGCTGAGCGCGTCGGCGTACGCGGCGCTGCTGGCCCTGGTGTGCCCGCCTGGCTCGGTGTGCTGGCTGTGTCGTCGCCCTGTGGTGTACGGGCTGCGGCCCTGGCATCCGTGGGGGCCGTCGCTGGATCACGTGCTGCCCGCGTCGCAGGGTGGAACGTGGGAGCCATCCAACCTGAGGCCTGCTCACTATGGGTGCAACTCGGGTAGGCGCGACCGTGCCCCTCGCCTGGCGCGTGGCACCCGCTCGTCGCGGTGGGTGAATGCTGGTCGTCGTCGTGGTGATGGTGAAGACGTGAAGTGATCGAAGGCTGACGGGTGTCGGCGGCAATTGCACGGCCATGAGCACCGCACGCCGCCGGCACCCGCCGGTCTTCGGTTCGATTTTTTTCACCCCCCGGCACCCCTCCTCACCCTCGCCCCGCCCATAAATCCCTCTCCCCGGTTCATCCGGCTCAGGGTGTAGGGCGCGTAGGGCGCGGGCGGGGGCGTAGACGGCCGAACGGAGCCGCCGCGCGCTGCGATGCGTCGTCGGAATTCGGCGCGTCAGCGAGGCGCAGAGCGGAGGTGGTCTGGCGTGGCGACGAAGACCGCCGACCACGGCACGCGGGCGCGGTATCGCGCGGGTTGCCGGTGCAGCGAATGCCGCACGTGGAAGACGAATGACCAGGCCGCCTACCGCGAGCGCAAGCGTGTGGCCGCGGGCGGCGGACCGGTCGCCGAGTCGGCGCCCGCGCCCGAGGTGAGGGCGCGCCCTACACGCGAAAAGCGCCCTACAAGTGCCCGCGAATCGCGACGCGTCGAGCGGGCCCGGCCGACGGGTGCCGTGGTGGTGTCCGTCGGTGCGCCTGACTTCGACGATCAGGTGCGGACCGCCCTCACGGTGCGTCGACCGGCGTCCGACGACGAGCTCGCCCAGCTGATCGAGTCCGCGCTGTGGGATGCGCACGGCGATTCGGCGACGGCGTCGGTTGTCGCGGCCGATGCGATCCGGGCGGCCGGGTGGATTCACCGAGACAGCGTCGACCCGCTCGAGATCCTCGAGCCGTCGGCCGCGATCGAGCGAGCGGCGCGCGAGGCGCTGCCCGAGGCGAAGGATGCCGCGACGCGGCTGCGACACGAGCTCGTGTTCCGCGGTGCGCGCGCGCTCGACGACCCGGCGAACGCCCGCTACTTCGCGTCGACCGTTGAGGCGCTGCGCAAGGTGCTGGCCGACGTCAAGGATTCCGGGGGTGCTGGCGGTGCTGATGCCTTCGCCGCCCTCGTGGGTGCGATCCGGGGTACCGGCGGGAGTGGAAACCCGGCCCCGGTGGGCGACCCCCCGTAACCCGGCGCGCGAGACGATCGCGCACGAAGTCGTCAACATCATGGGCCTGCTCGGCTGGGCGGCGATGCCGTGGCAGCGGGAGATCCTCGAGACCGCGTTTGAGATCGACCCGGCGACGGGCCTGCTGTGGTACTCGGAAATCGTCATCATCGTGCCGCGTCAGTCGGGCAAGACGTCGATCGTTCTGCCGTGGGGCGTGCACCGCATGATCATGTGGCCCGAACGGCAGTACCTGCTGTACATCGCGCAGAAACGCGAAAAGGCGCTCGAGAAGCTGCAGGAGGAGCAGCATCATCGCATCGCGGCATCCCCGTTCGGGCAGCTGCTGCAGCGGAACCGCACCGGGAACACGCTCAATCTCACCAACGGTGGCGAGCACATGAAGTTCCTGAACGGCTCGAAATGGTCGATCGACGCGCCGACAGAGAACGCCGGCCACGGTGGCACCCTCGGCCTCACGGTCGGTGACGAGATCTTCGCGCAGAAGGATGACCGTCTCGAGGCCGCGCTGATGCCGGCGACGACGGCCGTCGATGACGCCCAGTCGCTGTGGATCTCGACGGCGGGCGAGTCGAAGACCAAGTCGCCGTTCATGTGGAAGAAAGCCGAGGCGGGCCGCGCCCGTGTCGATCTACTCCGGGCGGACCCGTCGCTGCTGAATGCGCAGCGCATGCGCACGATGTACGTCGAATACTCGGCGCCCGACGGGGCCGATCCCGACGACCCGCTCACGTGGTGGGGGTGCATGCCGGCGCTCGGCTACACGACGAATCAGACGAAGATCGCGGCGTTCCGAGAGGCGATGCAGGGCGGGTTCCTGCGGCCGTTCCTGAACTGGTGGAGCGACGACGTCGAGAAAACGTGGAAGATCCCGAAGGAACGGTGGGAGCACGAGCGCGTCGTCGACCCCGGGTCAGAGGTAGCGCGCGACGAGGTCGTGTACGTGATCGACGTCGCGCCCGAATCGGCGTGGGCGTCGATCGCCGTCGCCGGCATCCGCACCGACGCGAAAATGCACCTCGAAGTGCTCGCCGATGCGCCCGGCACTGACTGGATTCTTGACGGCGACGACGGGCTCGACGTGCCCGGCATCGTCGATCTCGTCGCCGAAGCGCCCGGCCCGGTGTACCTCGAGCACCGCGCGGCCGGGTTCCTGCTGCCGAAGCTGCTCGAGGCGGGCATCGATGCGCGCGTGATGACGGCCGCGAACATCGCCGTCGCCGGCCCTGGCCTGCTGGATGCCGTGCTGAACCACGACGTCGTGCACCTCGGGCAAGACGAGCTCACCGAGGCACTGAAGTCGGCGAGCACGAAGGCCACGGATGCCGGCTGGAAGTGGATCAGGGGCAAGTCGATGCGCCCCGTCTCGGCGCTCGTCGCCGTCACCTACGCCCGGCAGATGCTCGCCGAGCTCCTGCCGGATCTCGCATATGACCCGATCGCAGCGTTCCGCGCCGCGAACGGCACGACAAAGGAGGCCGGATGACCGACCGAATGAAGCCGCGCGCGGCCCTCGCAGCTGCGTGGGCGGTACTGCGATCGTTCCTGCTGACGTTCCGCGTGGAAGTGCTCGAGGTGGTCGGGGTGCTGCTGATCGTTGCCGGTCTCGCGCTGTGGTCGCTGCCCGTCGCGCTCGTCGTGGCCGGGGTGGCGGTGCTGCTGTCGGTGCACCCGCTGCCGGTCGGGCGCCGCTCGTGAGCCTGTTCACGCGGCCCGCGGAGACCCGCGACATAACGGCATCCGACGTGTTCGGGCCGGCGTGGCAGGGGCTCGGCCGAGGCGGGGCGATGCGGCAGGCGGCCACCTATGCGGCTATCCGGTACATCACGGATCAGTGGGCGCAGGCGACGGTCACGGTGACCGAGACCCGCGGGGGACAGCGCGAGATCGTCGACACACCCCTGATCCTGTCGAAGCCCTCGCCGACCTTGTCGGTGTGGGACTCCCGCGTGCAGATGGTCGCGGAACTGAAGACCCGCGGGAACGCGTTCGCGCTGGTGGACGACGATCGCCGCTACTGCCAGTGGATCGCCGACGAGCACGTGAGCATCGACGAGTCGAATCCGTTCGCGCCGAAGTACCGCGTCGCGGGCACGCCGGTCACGCTCGTCTCGCAGGGCGGCAATCTGCTGCACGTGCGCGAGCAGCTGCGCGCCGGGACCGTGCGGGGAATCTCCCCTATCTCAGCGTTCGCGGCGTCGTTCGAGTGGGCCGACCTGGCTCGACAGTACGGGCGTCGGTGGTTCAAGCAGTCGTCGATGCCGCCCGCCATCCTGCAGGCGAAAACGGCGAAGGTCGGCGGCGAGGTGCTCGCCGAGGTGCGCGACGATTTCGTGCGCGCCGCCGCCGAGGGAAAGCCCGTCGCTCTGCCGGGCGAGTGGGACTACCGCAAGATCACGGTCACGCCCGAAGAGGCGCAGTTCCTGCAGACCATCGAGGCATCCGCGACGGAAATCGCGATCATCTTCGGCGTGCCGCCGGAAGAGGTCGGCGGCAAGGCCGGGTCGTCCCGCACGTACTCGAACCGCGAAATGGATCAGACGCTGTTCCGTATCAAGACCCTCGGCGGCGTCTCGGGGCGCGCCGAGGCAGCGTTCAGCGACGTGCTGCCCTTCGGGCAGGAACTGACTTATGACCTGTCGCGGCTCGAGCGGCCCGGCCTGCTCGAGTACATGCGATCGATCACCGAGCAGCTGAAGAACGGCACGCTCACGCTCGCCGAGGCGCGCCGCGAGCTCGGCCGCCGCGGCATCGACGCGACCGAGATCGAGCAGTGGCAGGCCTGGTACGCCACCACGAAATCCGAATCCGAATCTGACTCGACGTCGCGCGTCGAGATGCCCGAAGGGGGGACGCAATGACCGAGCTCGAACGCCGCGTCGTCGACAAACCGACCGAGTTCCGAGCCGCCGCCGAAGGGTCGGGGGGTGTGGGCGTACTGACCGGTTACGCGGTCGTGTTCCTCTCGCCCTCTCGCGATCTCGGCGGATGGTTCGAGGAGATCGCACCGGAGGCGTTCGGCGCACCGGATGCCGAGGGCCGCGTCGACATGGCTCTGCACACGCGAGTGATCGCGCGCGCAGAGCACGACAGTCGACTGCTGCTCGGCACGACGGACGCCGGCACCCTGCGGCTGTACATCGACGACGTCGGCGTGCGCTACGAGGTGGATCTGCCCGACACGGGAGCCGGCCGCGACGTCGCCGCACTCGCGAAACGCGGTGACTACCGGCATTCGTCGTTCGCATTCCACGCGCTCGACGTCGAGTGGCGCGAGAACGCCGCCGGCAGTCTCGTGCGCCGGGTGACTCGCTCCACCCTGAGCGACGTCGCACCCGTCGCCGACCCCGCCTACTGGGCGGCCACCACGCAGATGCGCAGCGCCGTCGACATCGACGCCGTACGCGCGTCCCTGCACCCTTCCCCCGCCGGTCCCGGCGAGTGGGAGGCCGAGGCGACCAAGCGCGCCGCGGCCATGACCCGCGAGACGCATCCCGCCCTCGCCAACCGAGCCCGCAAGCGCGGGATCTGAGAAAGGACACACCCGAATGACCGCCATTCAGGAGCGCATCAAGTCCCTCGCCGCCGAGCAGAAGCGGGCGTGGGAGACCGAGGGCAAGCCCCTCGCCGACGTCGCCGCCGAGCGCGCGCTGACCGCCGACGAGCGGACCAAGTTCGAGGCGCTCGAGCGCGCCTACAACGATTTCGACGACCGGATCACGCTGCTCGTGCAGCAGCGCACGATCGAGGAGCGCGCCGCCGATTTCGCCGGCAACCTCCTCGGCAACCGTTCCACCTTCGGATCGGCCGCCGACGTCGCGCAGTTCGCGAACGAGATCCGCGGGGTGCTGAACGGGGACACCAAATTCCTCGACTACATCCCCGACGCGAACGAGGTTCGCGCCATCATGCACGCCGAGGCGCGCGCGCTGTCCGTCGGCACCGCCCTGGCCGGTGGCAACACCGTGGGTCAGACCTACCTCGCGCAGCTGATCCAGCCGCTGCGACAGTTCTCGGGCATCTTCGCCGCGGGCGCGTACGTGTTCGTCACCGAGAAGGGCGACACCGTCACCCTGCCCCGGCTGACGTCCTTCGGTGCGGCCGTCGCCGTGCCCGAGGCGACGCAGATCGGCGGCACCGACCCGACCTTCGGCCAGATCTCTTTCGGGGCCAAGAAGTTCGGCGAGTTCGTCGGCATCTCGACCGAGCTCGTGCAGGACTCCCTGATCGACATCGAGGGCCTGACGAACAAGCTCATCGGCGAGAACGTATCGGTCCTGCTCGGCCAGGATCTCGCGACCGGCTCGGGCACGGGAGCACCGCAGGGCATCGCGAACGCGACCACCGTCGGCGTGACCGGCGCGACCGGCGTCGGCGGCGCCCCGTCGTGGGACAACCTGATCGACCTGCAGGAATCGGTGCTCGCGCCCTACCAGGCGAACGCCGCGTGGGTTGCGTCCAACTCGGCCGTGGCTTCCGTCCGAAAGCAGAAGGACGCCTCGGGCCGCTACCTCTGGGAGCCGAACGCTCTCAGCGGTGCCCCGTCGACCCTGCTCGGCGCGCCTCTGTTCCGTGACCCGTTCATCGCGGGCGTCGGAACCGGTGCCAAGTCGCTGTTCTACGGCGATTTCTCCCGCTACTGGGTGCGCACCGTCGGAAACCTGCGCATCGAGCGCTCGGACCACGCCCTGTTCGGTACCGATCAGGTCGCGTTCCGCGGCGTGCTGCGCGCCGACGGCCGTCTCATGGACGCCTCGGCCATCAAGCACTTCGCGGGTGGTGCGTCCTGATGGCCCGCGCCACGAAGGCTGACGCGCAGTCGGTCCCCGCCGAGACCGGCGAGGTTCGCGAAGACACGGCCGTCGAGACGGCGGCCGATCAGCCGGCCCCGCTCGTCGCCGTCGCCGCGGGTGAAACCGCGACCAACCCGGCCGGGCAGTCCGTGCC
This sequence comes from Microbacterium proteolyticum, assembly GCF_014192415.1. Lineage (GTDB taxonomy): Bacteria > Actinomycetota > Actinomycetes > Actinomycetales > Microbacteriaceae > Microbacterium > Microbacterium proteolyticum. The sequence goes on along the minus strand of NZ_JACHXY010000002.1, from coordinate 232,406 downwards.
CGAGGTGACGGTCGACGTCAAGCCGCAGGGCGACGTCGACCCGTCGCAGGGTCAGGGGCCGGCCGTCGCCGACGTCGCCGCCGCGGCATCCGTACTCGCCGACTCGGCATCGAAGGCAGCATCGCCCGCCTTCGACCCGACCGCCGACGACGACGAGGTACCCGACGAGGGCGACGTCGAGCTCGTGATGGCTCTCACGATCTCGGGCCTGCGCAACGGTGAGCCCTGGCCGCGCGCCGGGCGCACCGTCACCGTCCCGGCGGCCGAGGCCGCGTCGCTGGTGGCGAACGGCTACACCTACCCCGCCGAGTGACCGCTGAACGTGAGGGCCGCACCGGGATAGGTGCGGCCCTCACGTTCGAGAGAGAGGGGCAGCTGTGGCTGACGGATGGCCGATCAGTAGCGACGTACTCGGCAAGGCCATCGGCCTATCAGCTGAGCTCACGCAGACGGAGCAGGAGGAGCTCGAATTCTTCGCCGCGACCGTCTGCAGTCTCATCGACCGGGCGACCGGTCGACACATCGAAGAATTCCGCCACGAGACCAGCGACGGCACCCTGCCGCCCGAGTTCACGATGAGCGCCCGCGAGTGGGGAAAGCTCATGTGGAATCAGACGAAGGGCGGCACGAACGCGCGCGGGCAGTCGGCTGACCCGTCGGCACCTGCAGGTGTCGGTATGCCCGCGAAGGTGGCGGTCTGGCTCGCGCCGTACCCGCCTCGCCTGTTCTACGGCGACCGCTCGTGAGCGGCATTAGTCAGGCGACGGGAATCCTCGCCGCCCGCGATGGCGTGTGGGCGGCGATCAACACGGCGACCGCGCACCGGGGCAGCGACATCGACCGGTACTACGCCCCGCCCGACGCGATCGGCTCGGTGCGGTGGGTGGCGATGGAAGACGTCAGCGCGACGCCGAATCTCGCAACGCTCGGCCCGCGTCGATCGTTCGACGAAGAGATCAGCGTCGGGGTGTCCGTCGGCGCGTGGGTCGCGGCATCCGGCGATCCCGTCGCCGACGGCCGAGCCGCGTTCGACGAGGCCTACGGCATCCTCGCCGAGATCCAAACGCAGATCGCACAAACCGACCCGACCCTCGGGAACGCGGTCCTGTGGTGCCTCCCGGGGCGCATGTCGACGGCCGGCGTGCAAGACCCCGAAGGCGGCGGTTACGTCGTCGAGATCCAAGCCGAGTTCGTGTGCGCGCACAAGGTGCGCCCGACGTGACCAACCCCGAAACGGAAGGGGGAGCTATGGCGAAGGCCGAGCCCCGATTCAAGAACGTGTCCCCCCTCGGCGACCTGGACGTGCCCGCGCTGGGCCGCGTCATCAAGGCCGACGAGGAATTCGAGGTGCGCGAGGATCTCGCGCCGCTGTTCGCCGGTCAGGTGGCGAACTACGAGCCGGTGAACACCGCGGCGAAGGCCGCGACGGCGGGGGCGCTCGCCCCCGCCGAGGAGCCCGAGATCGAGGAGGTGACCGACGGTGACGACGCAGCTTGATTTCACGGTCGGGATCGGCCGCGAGACGACGTACGGCGTGCCCGTCGCGCCGACCCGTTTCGCGGAGTCCGACGCGAAGATGAAGTACGACGTCAAGACGATTCAGTCGAAGGGGCTGCGCCCCGGGAAGAACGTCAACCGTCTGAACCGCAACGCCATCGGCCGGTTCGAGGGCTCGGGAGATGTCGCGTTCGACGTCCCGACGCGCGGGTTCGGCATGTGGCTGAATGCCGTGCTGGGCGCCGTGACGAACACCGTCGTCCCGTCGACCACGCCGGCCCTGTATCAGCAGGTGCACACGATCTCGACGACCGACCCCGTGCAGACGTTCACGCTGCAGGAGGTGCTGCCGACCCTCGGCGGCGTCAACTCCTACCCGCACACCTTCACCGGCTGCGCGTTCGACTCGATCGAGCTCAGCGCGAAGGAAGGCGGGTTCGTCGAGGCCAAGCTGTCGGTCACGGCGCGGGAACTGCAGACGGCATTCAATGCCGCCGCGGCGAGCTACCCGGCGGACGACGCGCTGTTCACGTTCGTGCACGGCGCGGTCACCACGGGCGGCGCGCTCACCCCGCCGACGGCCACGGCGCCCGCGTCGATGACCGGCAGTCCCGCGGCGAACATCGTCGACATCAGCCTGTCGATCAAGCGCTCGCTGGACTCGGACGGGTGGAACCTCGGCGGCAAGGGCCTGCGCTCGCGCGCGCCGCTGCTCGGCCTCCCGGAGATCTCGGGCAAGATCACCGCCGAGTACACCGACAACGCCCTGCGCGACGCGTACCTCGCGCAGACGCCGATCTCGCTGCTGCTCACGTTCGAGCACAACGTCGCGGTTTCGGGCGCGAACAAGCCCATGCTGCAGATCGCGATCCCGGCGTTCCGGCTGAAGGGTGAGGTGCCCGCGTCCGACGGGGGCAACCCGATCAAGCTGTCGGCTGACTTCGAGGTGTTCGACGACGGGGTTTCGGCGCAGCCGATCACGATCGTCTATCGGACGCTCGACACGCTGGTGTGAGCGATCAGGCGACGGGCGCCGTCCCTGACCCGGAGTCGCTGCGTCGCCTGATCTCGAAGCTGCGTGAGTTCCCGCCGGCCGTGCGCACGCCGGTTCGGCGGGAACTTCGCGCCCTCGGGGCGCCCGTCATCGACGCGCAGAAGGCGGTCCTGGACGGGGAGCTACCCCGCGGTCTCGTGAAGACGGGGTTTCGACACAAGATCGTGCACTCGAAGCGCAAAGGCAAGTTCTACACCGTCAAGCAGAACACCTACGCCGAGCGCGACGTGAAGCGCGGCGGCCGGTCGACGGGCATGCGCTCGAAGATCAAGGCCGGCTTGAAATTCCGAATCGTCGCCGGCAAGACCCGGCAGGGGATCGAGTTTAAGACGACCGGCCCGAAGGGTGCGGACGGTTTCAACAAGGCGAAGTTCTGGCAGAAGCGCCGGTTTCGTCACCCCGTGTTCGGCCGCCGAGGTCAGTTCGTCGACCAGGCCGGCCAACCATTCTTCCGCGCGCCCGTCATCCAGGGGCGCGAGCAGCTGCTGCGCGCGACCGAAGACATCATCACGCGCGCCGCACAAGAGACATAGGAGCAACCGTGGCAAAGATCCGACTCACCGACGGGACATCGATCCCTGTCGTCAAGCCGACCCTGTTCGACACCGCCGAGGTGGAGCGGGAGACCGGGTGGAACCGCAAGGAGTACGCGCGTCAGATGCGCACCACGTCGATGCAGACCGCCGTCGCGATCTTCGCGTCGCTGCGCCGCGCCGGGCACGACGTGACGTTCAAGTCGTGCGCCGAGCTCGACAACATCGAGACCATCATCGCTCAGCCCGGCGACGCCCGCGACGAGGAGCCGGAGGGTGAGGAGACCCCGGACCCTCAGTAATCCGCAACGGCCGGGGCCGCCGCGCCCGCCCGGCGGATGAGGCGACCCCCTGGCCCGAGCTCGAGGCGCTGAACGAGCGCGAGCCGTGGCTCGTCGATCAGGTCGCCAAGCGCGCCCTGCTGATCTGCCGACACGACTACTGGCCCGAGCTCACGCCGGATCGGATCTGGGCGCTGCCCGCCGAGATGTGGGCGCAGCTGGCGCTCGCGTGCGACGCGATCTCAAAGCAGCGCGCCGACGAGGCCGAAGAACTGAAGAGACGGAGGTGACGGGATGGCAGGGAAATCCGCAACGGATCTGATCATTCGGCTGCTCGTCGAAGACGAATCGCTCGACAAGGTCGACCGGTCGAAAGCGAAGTTCGACGCGTGGAATGACGCGCTGGGGGAGGGCTCGAAGGTTGCGGCCGGGACGCTCGTCGCGATCGGCGCGGCGGGGGTCGGCGCGTCGGTCGCCTTCGCGGAGGCCGAAGCGGGGGTCGACCGGCTGGCCGGTTCGCTCTCGCTGACGGAGGAGCAGGCGGCGAATGCGGGTGAAGCTGCGGGCAACGCGTACGCCCGCAACTTCGGCGGGTCGCTCGAGGAAGTGCAGGCCGCGACGGCCGGCGTTGTTGGCTCGATCCGGGGCATGCGCACCGCGAGCGCCGACGAAATACAGGGGATCACCGAGAAGGTGCTGACCCTGTCGTCGGGGTTCGAGCTCGAGGCCGACCGCATCTCGCAGGTGGTCGGTCAGATGCTCTCGACCGGTCTCGCATCCTCTGCCGCGGAGGGTCTCGATCTGCTCACGGCCACGCTGCAGAAGGTGCCGCCCGCGGTACGCGAAGACATTCTCGACGCGGTCGACGAGTACGGGCCGTTCTTCCAGCAGATCGGCATGTCCGGTGAAGAGGCGATGGGCGCGCTGCTCGCCTCGGCCGACAAAGGCATGTACGGGATCGACAAGACCGGCGACGCGGTGAAGGAGTTCGGCATTCGTGCCACCGACATGAGTACGACGTCGGTCGCGGCGTACGAGGCCGCGGGGCTGTCGGCATCCGAGATGGCGGCGAAGATCCTCGCGGGCGGCGAGCAGGGGCGTGAAGGGTTCTCTCAGGTCGTCAACGGCCTCTTGGGCATCGAAGATCCCGTGGCTCGTGCGAACGCGGCCATCGGTCTCTTCGGTACGCCGCTCGAGGATCTCGGCGTGAACGAGATTCCGACCTTCCTCGAGTCGCTTCTGGGCGTAGACACGGCACTCGGCGACGTCGCGGGCTCGGCCGATCGCATGGCCGACACCGTCTCGGGTAACCCGAAGGCGTCGTGGGAGCAGATGCAGCGGACGCTGCAGATGGTCGCCGTCGATCTCGGCGCGGCGCTCCTGCCGGCCATCGATGCCGTGATCGGCGGTCTGCAGACGTTCGCCGACTGGGCGTCGCAGAATACGGGCGTCCTGCTGGCAATCGGCGGTGTGGTCGGGGTCATCGCTGCCGGCATCATCGCTGTGTCGGGGGCGATGAAGGTGTACGCCGCTGCGCAGGCAATCCAGACGGCGATGCAGTGGGCGAGTAACGCCGCCTGGCTCGCGTCGCCTATCACGTGGATAGTCCTCGCGATCATCGTCGCGGTCGGCCTGCTGGTCGCCGCGGGGATCTGGCTTTGGCAGAACTGGGGCGCCGTCACGCAGTGGCTCGGTGACGCGTGGAACTGGCTATGGAACACGGTCCTGTCGCCCGTCTTCGCGGCGATCGGGGCGGTGTTCACGTGGCTCTATCAGACGATCATCCTGCCGATCGTGACCGCGATCATGATCTACATCGGCCTTTGGGCCGCGCTGATCACGTGGCTGTGGGAGGCTGTCGTTTCGCCCGTCCTCGGCCTGATCGGGCAGGCATTCGCGTGGCTGTGGATGAACGTTCTCGTCCCCGTGGGGGCGGGTATCGGAGCGGTCATCAACGCCGTGGGAGCCGTCTTCGCGTGGCTGTGGGGCAATGCCATACAGCCCGCGGTGAACGGGATCGCCTCGGCCGTGCAGTGGGTCTATAACTCGATCATCTCGCCCGTGTTCAACGCGATATCAGGGGCTGTCGACATGGTGGGGAACGCATTCCGCAACGTGTTCGGCGCGATCGGCGGTTTCATCTCGAACGCCTTCAACGGCGCTGTGAGTGCAGTGCGTGGCCCCATCAACTCGATCATTGGTCTCGTGAACGGGGCGATCCGGGCTATCAACGGAATCTCGGTCACGATCCCGTCATGGGTGCCGATCGTCGGCGGCCAGACGTTCGGGGTTTCACTGCCGCAGGTGCCGTACCTGGCAACCGGTGGTGTGACGATGGGGCCGATGCTCGCCGTAGTCGGTGACAACCCCGGCGGTCGTGAGTACATCGAGCCCGTCGATAAGGTCGCGTCGCGCATGGAGCGGGTCGCGATCGAGGCGTCGCGCGGTGCTGGCGCAGGTGCTCCCTCTGGCCCGATGCGCATCGCTCGGGAAGATGTCGAACTGCTGGCGCGGCTCATCGGCGAGGTGGTCTACCCGCTCATCGTCAAGGGTGCGCAGAACACGATCAAGACCGCGATGGGGGGCTGATCCGAGATGGCTGTAACGCTGCAGGCGACGCTCCTCTCGGCTGCCGCGCCGCGCCCCGTTCAGCTGACGCTGGGCGGGGTGCCGGCGGGGCAGCGGTTCGAGGTCGTGGCGACGACCGGCGACGGGGTGCGCCGAGGTGTGTCCGGTGGCGTCGGCGTGTCGACGGGTGTCGTGGTTCTGCTGATCGACAACAGAACGCCGCTGAATACTCCGATCACCTATCAGGCGCTGGTCGGAGGAGTGACTTACGCGGCGGCCCCCGTCACGGTCGACTCGGCCGGGGTGGCTGTGGTGCAGTCGCTCGACGGCCGCGATGTCGTGCCGGTCGAGATCGCGTCGCTTACCGAGCAACGATCGGCGGAGCCGCGGTCTTCGACGTTCGAGATCGCCGGGCGCAGCGACCCCGCTGCACGGCTCGACGTAGCCGGGTCGTTCTCCTACTCATGGACATTCGACACGCAGGGCGCGGCGACTGTCGCGCTGACGGAGATCCTGCGCACGGGGCGCCCGATCGTGCGTCGCCTGAATCCGGGGATGCGCGATCTCGAGACGGTCGTGATCGGTCTCGTCCGCTCGTGGAAAGACGAGCTCATTACTGACGGGCTCGACACGTGGCGGCGGTTCTCGCTCACGGTGCGAGAGATCGCGGACCCGCAGCCGTCGACCGCGCTCGTGGTGTTCGTCTGGGATGACTTCGACGCGGCGCTGAGTAACCGGGTGTGGTCGTCGACCGACCCGGCCGTGCGCACGTTCGATGAGATCTTCGCGACGTGGGATGAGTTCGACGCAGCCAACTGGGCCGGGTGAGAGGGGGTATCGATGCGCGACGGTGCACCTGATGAGGTGTTGGCCGGCTCGCCCGTGTGGTGGGCGCGGGTGACGTCGTGGCTCGGGGGGCAGATCCTCGCCGCACAGATCCCGATCCAGTCGGGGCGCGTGACGGCAAAGGCTGACCGGGAGGTGATCGAGGAACTGTCGCTGACGGTCCCTCGGTTCGCCGCCCCGGCCCCCGGTGACGACGCGTTCGACTGGCGGCCCGGGGGAGACGCGCGGCATCCGCTTGCGCGGTTCGGTCAGCAGCTGGACGTGTCGATTGTCGTCGAGTCGGTCGTGACAAGTCAGGTGTGGGAGACCCGAATCGGTCGATACCAGGTGAAGTCCTGGGATGACGACGACGAGGGCACGATCTCGGTCAAGGCTGAGTCGCTGCTGGCGCGTCCCCGCGACGACAAGATGCTGACGCTCGTGTCGCCGGTCGGGTCGCTGATGACGGAGGCGCGTCGACTCGCACCCGCCGGCATGGGGGTGTCGTTTGACTCGGCGCTCGTCGATCGGCCGTGTCCGCCCGCGATGTCGTGGTCGAAGAACCGCCTGGAAAATCTTCAGGAGATCGCGAACGCGTGGCCGGCGCTGCTGCGGGTCGACTCATGGGGGCAGATCCGATACCGCGCGCCGCTGCCCGAGATACCGAATCCCGTCATCCGCCTGAAGGACGGCGAGGGGGGCACGCTCATCTCGGCCCCGCGGGCTGACTCGCGTGTCGGCGTGCCGAATGTGGTCGTGGCATCCACGGGCAACACCTCGGGCGCTGACGTGCAGGGTGTCGCTGCGCTGACGTCCGGGCCGATGAGCATCAACGGTGACTACGGCGTCGTCACGAAGGAATGGTCGTCGAGCCTGCTCGAGACCGAGGCGCAGGCAGAGGCCGCGGCGAGGAACATGCTCGAGGCGGGGTCGCGGCCGGCGCAGTCGGTGCCGGTGCGCCTGGCGCCCGATCCGCGCGTCGAGATCGACGACCCGATATCGGTCGCCCGCGGCGACGATCCGCCGCTGTGGGGGTGGGTTACCGCGTGGGATCTGCCGCTGACCGCTGACGGCGGCGATATGCGCATCGATGTGGGGGTGTCCGGGTGACCGATCTCAGCCCCCTGAACATCGCCGGCCTGCTGGCGCGGAACACCCCGCAGGGGCCGGGGGTGGATGACGATACGGCGCTCGTGTCGACCGGCTCTGTGCTCGACGTGAACACGGCATCTCGCCGCGTCCGTGTCGGCATCCGCGGCGGCGACGTGTGGCTGCCGGCGGTGGCCGCGCGCTACGCGTCAGGCGCCCCGGTGCGCGTGCTGTTCGATGCCACCTCGGCGCGGCCGGTGCTCGTGCTCGGCACGGCCGAACCGGCGGCACCCGTCGCGGCCGGGCAGGTGAAGGTGATCGACGGGCGCACCCTCACCGTGACGTTCGGCGGGCCGCAGTTCGTCATCCCGTCTGTCGCAGGTGCCTACGAGGTGGATGACACCGCGTGGGTGATGCTCGACGACTGGGGCCGCCCGGTGATCGCGCTCGGCCCGTCGCTCGAGCCGCCTCCCGCGCCGGTCGAGCCTCCACCGGATGCCGGCGGCGAGATCGTCACGGCGACGACGACGATCGGCCCGCAGACGTCGGGCACGTTCAGCGTCGCGGCCGGGCGGTGGGACCAGTGGAACGCGAGCCGGTACGGCGGCGCGAGCGACATCTACCAGGGCAACGCCTACGGGTCGGGTCAGCTGCGCGGGTTCGCCGGGTACGGCGACCAAATCCGCAACCTCGGAGCGCTCACGATCGAAGAGGCCGTGTTGACCGCACGCAAGACCGCCGACGGCAACTCGGCTGTGCTGATGGTGCAAGGCACCGCGGCCGGTGAGCGGCCGTCGGGTCAGCCGGTGGCGGGGCCGTTCGAGTCGGCGTCGTCGGGGTCGATCGGGTCGGGCCAAACGGGATCGATCTCGCTGCCCGCCGGTCTGCGCGAGGCGCTCCGCACGGGCGCCGCTCGCGGGCTCGTGGCCGTCGGTGGCGACTACGGCGGGTTCGGTGGCACGGCGACGCCCGGTTCGTTCACTCTCGCGATTCGCTACACGAAGGCTGCATGACAAACGCCCCGGCGCCCGTCCCCGATGTGGGGTCGAGCGCCGGGGCGTTTCGTCGTTTCTGTCCGCGGGCGACGTGTGTCAGCCGAGGTTGTCGACGGCGTACTGAGCCTCTTCGGCCGTGAACTTGCTCCCGTACTCGGACACCAGCTGGTCGTAGATCGCGGCCGGCGACATCGACATGCTGTCGCGGAAGGTCTTCGCGCTCTCGAGGGCGTTCGCGTTCCAGTCGGCCGAGACATTGTCGATGGCGTATTGCGCCGCCTCGGGGGTGAACTGGCCGCCGTACTCGGACGTCAACTGGTCGAAGACGCCGGCCTTGCTCATGTGCATGATGTTCGAGTAGCTCTCGGCCTGAGCCAGCGCCGAGATGAAGTCGCTCGGTACGGCGGGCTGAGCCGGCTCGGCGGGCGCGGATGCCTCGGCGGGCTCTGCCTCCGCGGTCTCGGCGGGCGCGGCGATCGAGCTCGGAGCGACGGGCGCAGCGCTGGCCGACTCGACCGCCTCGCTCACGGCACCGGCAAGGCCGGCGACGGAGGAGATCGAGACGACGATAGCGACGATCCAGGCGACGACGCCGAGGGCAATACCGGCCCATGCGAAGCCGCGCGCGCGGCCCTTCTGTACGAGGCCGATGATGCCGAGCACGATCGCCGCGATGGCGGGTAGCCATGCGATGAAGCTCAGCACGGGGACGATCGCGAAGACGAATGCAACCGCGCCGACGATGAGCGCGGCGAGGCCGACGGGGCTCTTCTGTTTCGGTGCGGTCGAGGTGGGTGCGGCAGGCGCAGGAATGGTCATGCTGATGTCTCTCTGTCAGGCGCCCGCGTCCCCCAATAGGGCGGGCATCGGGCTCACCATATCCGCCATCCTCAGCCTGCTCATAGTCGAGCGGTTCGGGGCTCTATGGCGTGTCAGATTGCGCGGCACTGCGTCGTGCTGCGGCGCAAAATGCTCCACGTTTGCTCCACGTGGGCGAGGCTGCTCCACGTCGGGAAACAGAAAACCCCCGGATGACCGGGGGTTTCTATGGTGGGCGATGCCGGACTCGAACCGACGACCTCTTCCGTGTGAAGGAAGCGCGCTACCAACTGCGCCAATCGCCCGCATCCTGAACGGGACTCAACGATCGTACCGGATGCCGGAACATGCTTCGGACCACCTGGGCCGGACACACCCGGGCCGCGCGTGGTTTTGCGCGGACGCCCAGATCAGGTAATGTCTTACGAGTGCTCGGGGCAAGCCCCGGGAACGAAATGCGGATGTAGCGCAGTTGGTAGCGCACAACCTTGCCAAGGTTGGGGTCGCGAGTTCGAGTCTCGTCATCCGCTCGAGTGGAGGGATCTCCGTCTGGGAAACCGACGGAGCATCATGACACGTGGGTCGAACCACACACGGTGGCGTGGCCGAGCGGCTAGGCACCGGCCTGCAAAGCCGTTTACACGGGTTCGAATCCCGTCGCCACCTCAACTCACAATAGAACAGCCTGTATAGGCGCGATTGGCGCAGCGGTAGCGCGCTTCCCTGACACGGAAGAGGTCACTGGTTCGATCCCAGTATCGCGCACCACAGAACCCCCGGTTATCCGGGGGTTTTTTGTTGCCCAGGTAGGGTAGCGCAACGCAGTCCGCCCGCAGAGGGTTCAGGCCCTCGGTGACGTTGCAACGGTCGATAGGCCGCCGGCACCCGCCTATCCGGCGCACGAGAGCAGGCGTAGAGTCCAGACATGGACGGCAACTCGAAACTCGACGATGAAGAGATTGCCCTCGAACACTGGGATGACGACGGCGGAACCGAGGCGGCGATGCCCGTGTTGACGCTTGCGCCGCGGTCACAGTCGCCGCATCAGATAGCGCACTTCCCTCCACTTTGAATGTGTTGATCCCGGCCAGGTAATCGACGTCGCGGTGCAAAAGGCCGCAGCGACCGCGCACGCCGTACCGAGAGTGGGCACGTGGTCGTCTGCGCCGTCGCGGCTGCGAGCCGTTGCCTCACCATCTTCGGGGTCGCGTTGCGTCGGTGATCCTCCCGTGCGTGTCGACGCAGTGCCAGGCGCGAGGCGGGGACGCCACCGCATGATCGCGAAGACTGCCGCGGCGCGGTCTTAAAGACCGTCGTCGGCGCGACCGCGACGAGCGGCTGCAGGGGTGCGGCGGTCGATTCCACTCGATCCCACGGCGCATCGCCTGCGGGAGAGTGTCGCCCCCGCCGCCAGTAAGGGGGGCTGCGGAGTGCCTGGCGGCGGGGACAGGTAAAAAGTACCCCATGTCCGCCAAATGGGGGACACGGAATCGCCCATCTTGATCGGGTCCTCAGACGATGTTGAGCTTGAGAATCGGCGCCGTGCGCGGTTTCCCCGCAATCGCGCGCATCCGCCGCCGCGGGCGACACACCGCCTCGAAACAATGGTTGGTTCCAACCGGGAGATGAGTCCGAGGAATAGACGGACGGAGGCGACGTCACCGTGTCCGGAATGGACGCGAGCTCGTCTCGGCCCTCACCACGATGTGCCGGGCCGGCAGATGACGGTCCCCGCCGCAGCTGGAACGGGTGTGGGGTCTACCGAGCGGCGGGGACACCTCGAAACTAGGGGAGGAGGGGGCAGGGCACGGGCGTATCGCCGAGCCTTGCGTGTTCCTTGCGTTCATCTTGAGGTTCGACGCCCCGCGGCGCGCGAGACAACCACATCGACTTCGCCCCTCGCCCGTGATCGGCCCCGGTTGCGCCCAGTAGCCTGAACGCCATGACTGTTCCCGACACCCTGTGGCGCGAGATCTCGGCATCCCCGTTCGTCTCCCTCGGCACGTATCGCCGCAACGGTGCGCTGGTATCCGTGCCGGTGTGGATCGCACGCGACGGCGATGAACTCGTGGTCACCAGCGAGCGGACGACGGGCAAGGTGAAACGGCTGCGGAACGACGCTCGCGTGATCATCCGCCCCTGCAGCAGGATGGGAGCGGTCGAACCGGATGCCATCACCGTCGAGGCTCACGGACGGATCGCGGGGCCCGCCACCGACGACAAGCGGGCCGACGAAGCCCTTCGCCGCAAGTACGGACTGCAATACCGGGCCATCCTCGGATTCGAGTCATTGGTGCGTCGCGTACAGCGCAAGCCCGGCGACCGCGTCATGATCCGCATCTCACGCTCCGCCTGACGACGCTCCGCCTGACGACGCTCCGCCTGACGACGCTCCGCCAGACGACCCTCTACGAGGACAAGACGAAAAGCGCTATCCGCAAAGCGACCGAGGACGCAAGGGGGTTTGCGGGTGCCACTCTCGCGCGAGACAGTGCCAGAAGCGAAACAGCGGTCATCGCCCCGAGTCCCGCGCCCTCCACTCGCTCGGAGACGCGTGCGGCGGTGGTGACCTCGTAGGGGGGCACCGTGGGCAAGTTCATCTATGACGGCAACATCAAGGTCGACTTCGAGGACAGGCTCCTCGCCCACCTTCAGGCTGTCATCATGGCCAAGGTGCGGAGGGGCGAGAGCTTTCCCTTCACGTGGAAAGACGACATCAGCACGGGCGGCGGTCGCACGACCGTGTACATCCACCCGAATGTCTCGCTGGTCTTCAAGTACCACGGCAGCCGTTCCCCGCAGATGAGTCCCGCCTGGCTGCACGCCCTCACCTACAACGCGAACTCCGGTCGCGGGCTGTACGTCATCCCGGAGCCCGACGAGTTCGCCCCTCGGGAGAGCACGCGGCGCGACGAGATGGTGTTCCGCGAGGTGCCGAACGAGCAGGCTCCGACGGCCGTGCGGTCCTGAGGGGGAATGCACCGGATCGACTCCGCTGTTGTGTCAGGCATGACCGACTGGACCGAGGCCAAGCCGTACTTCGAAACGAACGCCGTTGCACACCTCGCGACCCTGATGCGCGACGGATCCCCGCACTCCATTCCGCTGTGGGTGGGCGTCGAGGGCGATCGACTCGCGATCTTCACCGAAGTCGACACGCTGAAGGACCGCAATCTGCGTCGCGACCCGCGCGTCGCGATATCGGTGACGGGCGCCGAGAACCCCTACGCGATGGCCTTCGTCCGCGGCAACGCGGTCGAACGCATCGACGGTGACGAGGCGTTGCCGTTCGTCGACCGCATCTCGACCATCTACACGGGCGGCCCGTACGAGATGCGCGAAGGCCTGGCCGTCTGGTTCATCGAGCCGAGTAAGGCCTGGGCGCGCGCCTACGAGAGCTGAGCGCGAGCGCCGCCGCCGGGGCTCATCGCGGGAGCGGCAGCACAGCCAGCAGCAGGATGAGCGGCGCGATCACGGCGCCCAGCACGATGAAACGGCTCCACTTCACCTCGACCCCGGCAGCAACGAGCCGCTCGTGCCACAGGAGCGTCGCCAGCGACGCCCACGGCGTGACGATGGGTCCGGCGTTGACGCCCACCAACAGCGCCGCGAGGCGCGCGGGGGAGCCCGCGGCCGACTCCAGCGCCAGATAGGCCGGCAGGTTGTTGATGCCGTTCGCCGCCAGCGCTCCCACACCGGCGAGCTGCCAGAGCGACGCGAGGTCGTCGCCCGTGCCGGCGAGCACCGTCGTCACCCGGCCGATGCCGAGCGCCTCCAGCGCGCCGACGGCGAGGAAGAGACCGCCCGCGAAGACCAGCAGCGACCACGGCACGAGACGGATGCCGAGAGCCCGCGGCGCACGCCACGCGAACGTCGCCACCAGCACGACCGCGGCGCCGAGTGCCGGCATCCACGGTTCGAGGCCCACCACGAGCAGAGGCAGCAGCGCGAGGGTGACGACGCCGGCGACGCGCAGGAGCACCGGGTCGGAGACGGTGGGCGAGGCGGCATCCGGGTACGTCCGGGGAAGACGGCGCAGGAACACCAGGGTGAGCACCACGACCGACACCGCGATGGCGATGAACGCCGAGGGGCCCAGCAGCGCGAGGAAGGCGACGGGGTCGTGCCCGCCGCCGAGCGCCTCGGATGCCAGCAGGTTGGTCAGGTTCGACACCGGCAGCACGAGGGACGCGGTGTTGGCCAGCACCACCGTGACGAACGCGAAGGGCAGGGGATCGAGCTTCCGCGCCACCGCCATCGAGATGACGACCGGCGTCAGCAGCACCGCCGTGGTGTCGAGCGACAGGAAAGCCGTCGCCACCGTCGCCAGAGCCACGACGAGCACCCAGAGCCAGACCGTGCGGCCCCGCGCGATGCGCGCCAGCCGTGCGGCGACCACGTCGAACAGTCCCGCCTTGGATGCCAGCTCCGCCACGACCGTGACGGCGACGACGAACAGCAGGATCGGCCATACCCGGTCGGCGACGGCGAGGGCGTCGCTCGCGGGGAAGGTGCCGGTGAGCAGCGCGACGATCCCGAGGATCCAGAGCACGCCGCCGATGATGGCCAGAGTCACCGCTCCACTATGGGGCACACCCGGTGCGATCGAGGCCACGGCCGCCGGGTAGCCTGGATTCGACCCCTTCAGGAGATGCGCTGTGACTGATTTCCCCGCCGATGGCTTCGCCCTCTTCCCCGACCGTTCGGTCGTCGCGCTGCGCGTGAACGGAGAGCTGAAAGACCTGGCCACGACCGTGACCGCCGACGACGCCGTCGAGCCGGTCACGGTGGACAGCGCCGACGGCCTGTCGATCCTTCGTCACTCGACGGCCCACGTGCTGGCGCAGGCGGTGCAGCGCGTCAAGCCGCAGGCGAACCTCGGGATCGGCCCGCCCGTCACCGACGGCTTCTACTACGACTTCCAGGTCGACGAGCCCTTCACCCCCGACGACCTCAAGGTCATTAAGAAGGAGATGGAGCGCATCGTCCGCGAGAACCAGCGGTTCGTGCGGCGCGTCGTCACCGACGACGAGGCGCGCGCCGAACTCGCCGACGAGCCGTTCAAGCTCGAGCTGATCGGGCTCAAGGGCGGGTCGGCCGAGGCCGCCGAGGGCGCCTCCGTCGAGGTCGGCGCCGGTGAGCTGACCATCTACGACAACGTCACCCGCGACGGCGAGACCGCGTGGAAAGACCTCTGCCGAGGACCGCACGTGCCCGGCACTCGCCTGATCGGCAACGGCTGGGACCTCACGCGCATCGCCGGCGCCTACTGGCGTGGCAGTGAGAAGAACCCGCAGCTGCAGCGCATCTACGGCACCGCGTGGCCGACGAAAGACGAACTGCGCGCCTACCAGCACCGTCTGGAAGAAGCGGCCAAACGCGACCACCGCAAGCTCGGCAAGGAGCTCGATCTGTTCTCGTTCCCCGACGAGATCGGCCCGGGACTGTCGGTGTTCCACCCCAAGGGCGGGATCATCCGCTACGAGATCGAGCGCTACATGCGCGAGCGTCTGCTCGCGAGCGGCTACGAGGTCGTCAACACCCCGCACATCACCAAGGGCGATCTGTTCATGACGAGCGGCCACCTGCAGTGGTACGCCGACGGCATGTACCCCCCGATGGTGCTCGATGAGGTGGTGGATGCCGACGGGCACGTCTCGCGCGAGGGCCAGGAGTACTACCTGAAGCCCATGAACTGCCCGTTCCACAACCTCATCTTCCGCTCGCGCGGACGCAGCTACCGGGAGCTCCCGCTGCGCTTGAGCGAGTTCGGGTCGGTCTACCGCTACGAGAAGAGCGGCACCCTCTCGGGTCTCACGCGCGTGCGCGGCATGACCCAGGACGACACGCACATCTACGTCACCGCCGACCAGGTGAAGGGCGAGCTGACCCACAGCCTCGACTTCGTGTTGCAGACGCTGCGCGATTACGGCCTGAACGACTTCTACCTCGAGCTGTCGACCAAAGAAGAGGGCAACCCGAAGTTCATCGGTGACGACACCCTCTGGGCCGAGGCGACCGAGACCCTCCGCGAAGTCGCCGAGGCCTCGGGCCTCGAGCTCGTGCCCGACCCGGGTGGGGCGGCGTTCTACGGCCCGAAGATCTCGGTGCAGGCGCGCGACGCGATCGGACGCACCTGGCAGATGTCGACCATCCAGCTCGACTTCAACCAGCCCGAGCGCTTCGAGCTCGAGTACACCGGTCCCGATGGCGAGAAGCACCGCCCGGTGATGATCCACCGCGCCCTCTTCGGCTCGGTCGAGCGCTTCTTCGCGATCCTGCTCGAGCACTACGCGGGGGCTTTCCCCGTGTGGCTCGCGCCCGTGCAGGTCGTCGCCGTCCCGGTCGCCGCCGAGTACGGCGACTACCTCCAGGGGATCGTCGCCGACCTCAAGACCGCGGGCGTCCGCGCCGAGGCCGACCACAGCGACGACCGCATGCAGAAGAAGATCCGCACGCACACCACGCAGAAGGTGCCGCTCATGCTGATCGCCGGCGAGCAGGACCGCTCGAACGGCACCGTCTCGTTCCGTTTCCGCGATGGCACGCAGCTCAACGGCATCCCCGTCGACGAGGCCGTGGCGCGCATAACCGGTGCGATCGCCGCGCGCACGCTGGTGAACACCGCCGAGGATCTGGCGTGACGAGCGACCCGGCCGCCGCGGCAACGGGGTCCGTTGCCGCCGACCACGCTGGGCCGGACGGGGAGTCCGCCGACGCACCCACGACAGATGCCGAGCTCGTCGACGCCGCGACCCTTCCGGGGGTACCCGACGAATTCCAGCGCCTGTGGACGCCGCACCGGATGGCCTACATCTCCGCCGGGCGCGAGCCGATGGAGAAGAACTGTCCCTTCTGCGCGGCGCCGGACAAGTCCGACGAAGAGGGCCTGATCGTCGCGCGCGGCACCACGGCCTACGTACTGCTCAACCTCTTCCCCTACAACTCCGGACATCTGCTCGTCTGCCCGTACCGCCACATCGCCACGTACGACCAGGCGACCGACGAAGAGGTGGCGGAGATCGGCGCGCTGACGCAGCGCGGCATGCGGGTGCTACGCGCGGTGTCGCGGTGCGACGGGTTCAACCTGGGAATGAACCAGGGCGCGATCGCCGGCGCCGGCGTCGACGCGCACCTGCACCAGCACATCGTTCCGCGCTGGGCGTCGGACGCCAACTTCTTCCCGATCATCGCCAAGACCAAAGCGCTGCCTCAGCTGCTGGGAGATGTGCGTCGCACCGTCGCGGAGTCGTGGGACGCCTGAGGCGCCGCCCCCCGAAGATGCACGTCACCGCGGCTCGGCGGTACGACACGGGCCCCGACCCCACCCGTGGAACCCGGGACCGGCGTGCGCCGTCACGACGGCCGATCGTTCTCGGAATGCACCGGAAATGCGCCGACAACAGATGTGTCGACATCTTCTTGACAGCGCTATCTCTTTGCCGAGATGATCTCTCTCAGGCGGGATGTTAGCGTCAACATCGACTATCGGACCGCCCTTCACGTGTCCCCCGCGTAGGTCGCGACGCCCCACGAAGTAGTGGATCGTCGCCGACTGTCATCGGGTCGACACGCCGCGCGACCGATGCGCTTCGCCGTACCCGGTCCGCGATCACACCCATGGGGACCACCCCGGTGGTTCACGATCACGGAAGGCAACAATGATGGTTCGGACGAAGATGTCCCCCACGAAGACGCACGGCGGAAGGGCGAGAGCGTTCGGCGCCGTCCTGGGCGCTGTCGTCATCGGCTTCGCAACCCTCGGAGCGGTGACCCCCGCCGCCGCCGCCACCACCGCTCCGGTGGGCACGGGCACCAACCAGGAAATCCGCAATCAGCAGAACACCCTCTGCATGGACGACTACGGCTTCAACACCCAGCCGGGCGCCGAGGTACGCCAGTGGACGTGTATCGAGGGACAGAACCAGCTGTGGGCGGTCACCGACCTCGGCAACGGGTACGCCGAGATCAAGAACAAGCACAGCAACCTCTGCCTCGACAACTACAACTTCGCCACCGCAAGCGGATCCGAGGTGCGGCAGTGGTCGTGCTGGGGTGGCGACGTGCAGCAGTGGAAACTGACCGACGTCGGTGGGGGGTGGACCGAAATCCGCAACAAGTACAACAACCTGTGCGTGGAGAGCGTGGCCTCCCCGCTGGACGGTGGACTGTTGTCGCAGGTCACCTGCAACGGCTCCAGCGTGCAGCGCTGGCGCCTGACCGACCCGAACGTCCAGAAGATCACGTGGAGCCTGGCTCGCGCGGCGAACCCGACCGAAGACCAGCTCGACGCGTACGCGCGCATCACCGACGCGATGGATCGCGCGTTGGCCCGCTACAACAAGTTCAACAACACCTGGCGTCATCTCTCGGTGACGTACGACCCCGGGGTCCAGACGGCCGACGGCAGCATCAACGGCAACATCCGCTTCGGGTCGAACCGCGGCTTCATGCAGGAGGGCACAGCGCTGCACGAGATCTCGCACACGGTAGGCGTCGGCCAGGCGTGGAACTTCCAGAGCAAGATCGACGCGCAGGATTGGCCCTCGGCTCTTCCTCTGCTGCGCTCGTGGGACGGCGCGGACGCCCGCCTCAACGGCGGCGGAGGACACATGTGGCCGTACGGCCTCAACCAGGCCAACGAGTACACCGCGCAGAACTTCGACCGGAACGTCCGGCTGGTGCAGGCGATGCACCACGACGGCTTGTGACGCCCGCCGATTGAACCGGCCGGCTCCAGCGAACGACACCGCCCTCAGGGCGGCGGACTCGCCGGAGCCGGCCCCACGCTCCGGCTGACCCGCGTCAGCGCACCTGCCGCACGGCGAACTGCAAGCGCGGGTGCGCGTACGCCTCTTGCGATTCGATGAGACGCAGCTCTCGCGAGCCCGACTCAAAGGTGTTGGTCAGCAGGTCGAAGACGCTGGATGCCGTACGCGCGAGCGCGTCTGCCGCGTCACCGCCGCTGCGGCGGTAGTGCGCGGTGAAAAGGGCCGCGGTGACGTCGCCCGAGCCGTTGGCCTTCATGGGGATGAGCGGGGTCTGCACGATGCACGCGCCGCTGTCGTCGACGACCATCATCTCGATGGTGTCCGCCTCGCGGTCGGGGCGCTCGACACTCGTGACGAGGATCGTGCGCGGGCCGCGGGCGCGCAGCACGTCGGCGGACTCCAGGGTCGACTCGATGCTCCCCGGCTCGGTACCCGTCAGGAAGCCCAGCTCGAACTGGTTGGGCGTCAGGATGTCGGCGACCGGCACGACGCGCTCCCGCAGCAGCTCGGGGATGGCGGGGGCCACGAAGCACCCCGACTTGGCATTGCCCATGACGGGATCACAGGCGTACACGGCATCCGGGTTCGCCTTCTTCACCCGCGCGACGGTGTCGATGATCACGTCGGCGATGCCCTCGCCACCCTGGTAGCCCGAGAGCACCACGTCGATCTCGGGGAACACCCCGCGGTCTTCGATACCGGCGATCACGGCCGCCACATCGTCGGGAGAGATGAGCGGACCCCGCCATGCGCCGTACCCGGTGTGGTTGGAGAAGTTGACCGTGTAGACGGGCAGAACCTCGACGCCGATGCGCTGGAGGGGGAAGACCGCGGCGGAGTTGCCGACGTGCCCGTACGCGACGGCGGACTGGATCGAGAGAACCTTCATGCCTCGATCCTTCCACTTCGCACGCTCGAGCGACGCGTGCCCGCGGCCACGGCCATGTCATCGGCGAGGGCCGCGGCCGAAGAGTCGTCGAGGTCGTGCACGGTGAGCCGGAGGAACGCCCCCGCGTGATCGGGGGAGAGGAAGAACGGGTCGCCCTCTCGGACGAGCCACCCCCGCCGCATGAGTTCCTCACGCACGCTCGCCGCCGGAGCGGGCAGCGGCACCCACAGGTTGAGCCCGTCGCCGGGGGTGGTGGGGAGTCCCCGCTCGGTGAGCGCCTGCGCGAACGCGGTGTTGCGGGCGGCATAGTGCTCGGCCGCGCGCTCGATGTCGGCGCGGACGTCTTCATCGGTCACCAGCGCGAGGGTCAGTCGCTGCAGGATGTGACTCACCCAGGTGGTGCCCGGGGTCAGACGCACCGCGAGACCGTCGGCGGTGTCGGGATCGGATGCCGTGACGGCGAGGCACGTGTCGGGCCCGAGGAACTTCGACATCGACCGGATGCGCGCCCACCGCCGCTGCGCGGGACCGATCACCGAATGCAGCGGCGCCCGCGAGAGCAGCGAGAAGTGGTCGTCTTCGATGACGAGGACGTAGGGGTGGTCTTCGAGCACCGCGCGCAGGGACGCCGCGCGCTCGACGCTCAGACTGGCGCCCGTGGGATTGTGCGCGCGCGGCGTGCAGATGACGGCCCGCACGCCCGCCTCGAGCGCGGAGCGGAGACCGTCGACGGTCATGCCCTCGGTGTCCACCTCGACGGGGACGGCCCGGTACCCGCCGGTGCGAACGGTGTGCAGGGCGGAGAGGAAGCAGGGGTCTTCCAGGGCGACCGCATCGTCGCGCTGAAGGGCCTGGGCGAGCAGGCGCTCGATCGCGTCGCTCGCGCCACTGGTGACGGTGATGCGCACGTCGTCGTGAGGGAGCTGATCGGTCATCCACCCGCGCGCCCACGCTTCGAGGCCGGGGTCGATGACCGGCTCGCCGTACAGCACCGGTCGGGCCGAGCGAGCCAGGGCCGCGGTCGGATCCGGGATGCGGGCGGGGTCGGGATTTCCCGTGCCGACGTCGCGCAGCACGGTGTCGGGCGCGTAGCCCTCCTGGGCGACCGCGGTGCGATCGGCGACGCGCGTGCCCCCGCGCCCGCGCGCCTCGACGAGACCTGCCTGCGCGAGCTGCCGGTAGGCCGCCACCACGGTGTTGCGGTTGATGCCGAGATCGACGGCCACCGCGCGCACCGAGGGCAGCAGTGTGCCGGGGGCGAGCTCGCCGCGTTCGATGCGCGTACGCAGGTCGGCCGCGATCCCGGATGCCGAATTACCGGTCAGGTCGATGCTCATGCGCCCCCTCGAATCCCTGCCAGCCTATGTCCTGCGCCATGCTACGGTTTGGCCTAAGCCAATAGATCGCGCCCCGAAGCGCGGAACCTCGCGCTGACAAGCGCGGAACGGAGTGGACATGACCGACACCGGAACCTCCCGCGTCAAGCGCGGCCTCGCCGAGATGCTCAAGGGCGGCGTGATCATGGACGTCGTCACCGCAGAGCAGGCCCGCATCGCCGAGGACGCCGGTGCCGTCGCCGTCATGGCCCTCGAGCGGGTTCCCGCCGACATCCGCGCCCAGGGCGGGGTCGCACGCATGAGCGACCCCGACCTCATCGACGCCATCATCGCGACCGTGTCGATCCCCGTCATGGCCAAGGCCCGCATCGGCCACTTCGTCGAAGCGCAGATCCTGCAAGAGCTCGGCGTCGACTACATCGACGAGTCCGAGGTCCTCTCACCCGCCGACTACGTCAACCACATCGACAAGTACGGCTTCACCGTGCCGTTCGTGTGCGGCGCGACCAACCTCGGCGAAGCGCTGCGCCGCATCACCGAGGGTGCGGCGATGATCCGCTCCAAGGGTGAGGCCGGCACGGGCGACGTGTCGGAGGCGACCAAGCACATCCGCACCATCCGCGGAGAGATCAACGCCCTGCGCGCCAAGACGAAGGACGAGCTCTACGTCGCCGCAAAAGAGCTGCAGGCGCCCTACGACCTCGTCGCCGAGATCGCCGAGACCGGAAAGCTCCCCGTCGTGCTGTTCACCGCCGGGGGAGTGGCGACCCCCGCCGACGCCGCCATGATGATGCAGCTCGGCGCCGACGGCGTGTTCGTGGGCTCGGGCATCTTCAAGTCGGGCAATCCCGCCCAGCGCGCCGCGGCGATCGTGAAGGCCACCACTTTCCACGACGACCCGAAGATCGTCGCCGAGGCGTCACGCGGACTCGGCGAGGCGATGGTCGGCATCAACGTCGCCGACCTCCCCGCACCGCACCGCCTGGCCGAGCGTGGCTGGTAACAGCCCGCGCGTCGGAGTTCTCGCCCTCCAGGGCGATGTGCGCGAGCACCTGTCGGTGTTGACCGCCCTCGGCGCCGACGCACACCCCGTGCGTCGGCCCGAGGAACTCGCCGCGGTGGAGGGTCTCGTGCTCCCCGGCGGCGAGTCGAGCGTCATCGACAAGCTCGCGCGCGCCTTCGGGCTCTTCGACCCGATCCGCGCGGCGATCGCCGCCGGCCTGCCGATGTACGGCACGTGCGCGGGCCTCATCCTGCTGGCCGACCGCATCGACGGAGCGATCGCCGGTCAGAGGACGTTCGGGGGCATCGACGCGCGCGTCGCGCGCAACGTCTTCGGCAGTCAGACCGCCTCGTTCGAGACCGATCTCGACGTACCGGCGCTGGGTGAGTCGCCCGTGCACGCCGTCTTCATCCGTGCCCCCGCGGTCGTCGAATGGGGCCCACATGCCGTGCCCCTGGCATCCCTTCCCGACGGGCGGGTCGTCGCCATCGAGCAGGGCGCGCTGCTCGGCACGGCGTTCCACCCCGAATCGACGGGTGAGACGCGATTCCACCGGCGCTTCCTCGACCACGTGAACGCCCGACGCGGCGCCGACGCGCCCGCGCTCTAGACTGGAAGACATGTCCGGACACTCCAAATGGGCCACGACCAAGCACAAGAAGGCGGTCATCGACTCCCGTCGCGCCAAGTCGTGGGCCAAGCTCATCAAGAACATCGAGGTCGCGGCGAAGCTCGGTGGAGCCGACCTCCAGGGCAACCCGACGCTGTTCGACGCTGTCCTCAAGGCCAAGAAGACCTCGGTCCCCAAAGACAACATCGACCGTGCCATCAAGCGCGGTGCCGGCATCGGCGGCGAAGCCGTCGAGTACGCCTCGATCATGTACGAGGGCTACGGCCCCAACGGCGTGGCGTTCCTCATCGAGTGTCTGACCGACAACAAGAACCGCGCCGCAGCCGAGGTGCGCACCGCCCTCAGCCGTAACGGCGGCACCCTCGCCGACCCGGGCAGCGTCGCCTACAACTTCAGCCGCAAGGGCGTCATCGTCGTCCCCGCCGAGGGGACGACCGAAGACGACGTCATGCTGGCGGTGCTCGAGGCCGGTGCCGAAGAGGTCGAGCCGCACGGCGAGGGGTTCGGCGTCATCACCGAAGCCACCGACCTCGTCTCGGTGCGCAGCGCCCTTCAAGAGGCTGGAATCGAGTACGACTCGGCCGACGTGGAATTCGTCCCCTCGCTCAAGGTGGAGGTCGATGCCGACACCGCCCGCAAGGTGTTCCGCCTCATCGACGCCCTCGAAGACAGCGACGACGTCCAGAACGTCTACACGAACTTCGACCTCACCGCCGAGGTGCAGGCCGAGCTCGAGAACGACGAGTAAGGGCGCGCCCTCGATTCGCACACGGCCCCTGCGCTTAGCGTGGGGGCCGTGTCCCGTTCCCTCCGCGTGCTCGGCATCGACCCCGGCCTCACCCGCTGCGGCGTCGGAGTCGTCGACGTCTCGCCGAATCGCACCGCCTCGCTGGTGCACGTGGGCGTCGTTCGCTCCCTGACGACCGACCCCATCGAGAAGCGGCTCGCCGCGATCGCAGCCGGCATCCGTCTCGTGCTCGCCGAGCACGATCCGGGGGTGGTTGCCGTCGAGCGCGTCTTCGCGCAGAACAACCGTCACTCGGTGATGGGAACAGCCCAGGCCAGCGGCATCGCGCTGCTCCTGGCCGCGGAGCACGGGATCCCGGCGGCGACCCACACCCCGAGCGAGGTGAAGGCCGCCATCACCGGCTACGGCGCGGCCGACAAGCTCCAGGTGCAGACGATGGTCGCGCGCGTGCTGCGCCTCGAGTCCCTCCCCCAGCCCGCGGATGCTGCCGATGCCTTGGCCATCGCGCTGTGCCACGCCTGGCGCGGGGGAGCCGCCTCGGCCTCTGAACAGACAGCTCTGACGCCCGCTCAGCGTGCGTGGCGGGACGCGGAAAAGCGTCGCACTCCCCACCCCCGTGTCGCTCGAACGAATGTACGAACCGGCGCGTAGGCTATCTTCATGATCTCTTCGCTGCACGGGACGGCGGCCCACGTCGCCGACGATTCCCTCGTGGTCGTGGTGGGTGGAGTCGGCTTCTCGGTCGCCGTCACCGCGCAGTTGGCACGGACGGTGCACGTCGGAGCCGACGTGCACCTGCACACGAACCTCATCGTGCGCGAAGACGCGCTGTCGCTCTTCGGCTTCCAGAGCCGCGAAGAGCTGACGGTCTTCACTCAACTGATCAGCGTGACCGGTGTCGGGCCCAAGTCCGCGCTCGGTGTGCTGTCGTCTTTGACGGTGCCGCAGATCGCGCAGGCCGTCGCCGACGACGACGATGCGCCCTTCCGACGCGTGTCGGGCATCGGCCCGAAGACCGCCAAGCTCATCGTCGTGCAGCTCGCGGGCAAACTCGCCGTCGTCTCCACGGCCGCTCCCGCCACCGTCGGTGCGCACGGGCAGGTTCCGCTGCAGGTCACGCAGGCGCTGATCGGGCTCGGGTGGAGCGAGCGCACCGCAGCCGAGGCTGTGTCATCCGTCGCCGAGAGCGCCTCCGACAGCGACCGCGCATCGGTGCAGAGCCTGCTACGTCTGACGCTCGCGCTGCTCGGGCCCGCGCGCAAGGAGACCGTGGGTGGCTGACGTCCGCGACGCCGGCGCGCCCGATGACGAGACCGAGCTCGCCATCGAGGGGGCCCTGCGGCCCGTCTCGCTCGCAGAGTTCGTCGGCCAGCACAAAGTACGCGCTCAGCTGCAGCTGCTGCTCGATGCCGCCCGCATCCAGCAGCGCTCGCCCGATCACATCCTGATGTCGGGCCCGCCGGGGCTGGGCAAGACGACGCTCGCGATGATCGTCGCCCACGAGAGCGGTCGTCCGCTGCGGCTGTCGAGCGGCCCGGCCATCCAGCACGCGGGCGATCTGGCCGCGCTGTTGTCGTCTCTCACGCCGGGCGAGGTGCTCTTCATCGACGAGATCCACCGCATGGCACGCTCGGCCGAAGAGATGCTGTACCTCGCGATGGAGGACTTCCGCATCGACATCATGGTCGGCAAGGGCGCGGGCGCCACGAGCATCCCCCTCGACCTGTCCCCGTTCACCCTCGTGGGCGCCACCACGCGCGCGGGGCTGCTTCCCAACCCCCTCCGCGACCGCTTCGGTTTCACCGCCCATCTGGAGTACTACGAGCCCGAAGAGCTCGAACTGGTGGTTTCGCGGTCGGCATCCATGCTCGATGTCGGGCTCCCGGGCACGGCGCGGTCGGAGATCGCCCGCCGCTCGCGCGGCACGCCCCGCATCGCCAACCGCCTCCTGCGCCGCGTGCGCGACTACCTCGTCGTCCACGGCCCCTCCGCCGGTGCCGACGACGGCCACGCCGACCTTCGCACGGTGGGCGCCGCACTCGATCTCTACGACGTCGACTCCATCGGCCTCGACCGCTTGGACCGCGCCGTGCTCGACGCCCTCGTCCGCCGATTCCGCGGGGGGCCCGTGGGGCTGAGCACGCTCGCGGTCGCCGTCGGCGAGGAGCCCGAGACCATCGAATCGGTGGTCGAGCCCTACCTCGTGCGCATCGGATTCATGGGGCGTACGCCCCGCGGCCGTGTCGCGACACCCGAGGCGTACGACCACCTCGGTGCTCCCCACCCCGACGGCCTGCTCCGGTTCAGCCAGGGCGTATGACCTATACTCGGCGGGGGATTCCCCGACCCTCGCTAGGCAGTGCCGCACGGCGCGCCTGATTTGAAAGGTGCACCGCCTCCATGGATAGCTTTCCCCTTCTGATTCTTCTGGCCGGACTGCTCGTCTTCATGTTCGTGAGCTCCCGCCGCCGCATGAAGAAGCAGAAGGCCGAGCAGGAGAAGAAGGCCCGCGAGACCGTTCCCGGCGCCGAAGTGCTGCTGCAGGGTGGCCTCTACGGCACCATCGTCGAGTACGACGGCGAAGACCTCGACAAGCCCGCGCTCGTCGAGATCGCCCCCGGCATCGTCATCAAGGTGCACAGCCAGGCCGTGCTGCGAATCGTCGACCCGCTCGAGGGAGTCGTCACCGAAGACGAGTTCATCGAGGCCGAGGAGTCCGAGGCCGAGTACATCGCGGGGGTCGCCGACGGTGCCACCACCTCGATCAGCGACGACAAGCGGGCCGCACGCCAGAACGCCGTCGACGTCGAGCGCGACGACAAGGACCGCCCCGCGGTCTGATCGCCCTCCCTCTCCTTCTCGTTCACCGCCGCACAGAAAGCCGACTCCGTGGCGCCCTCGACTCCCGTCCGTCATGCCTGGCGCGTATTGACCGGACTGCTCGCCATCACCGGCGTGCTGTTCGGCATCAACGCCCTCGGTGTGTACACCTTCAACGCCAGCTCCTGGACCCCCGATCTCGCCCTGGACCTCCAGGGCGGTACCCAGATCATCCTCCAGGCCCAGACCACCGACGGCGCCGCGCCCGACAGCGAACAGCTGGAGCAGGCCGTCACGATCATCCGGCAGCGCGTCGACGCCTCGGGTGTCGGTGAGACCGACGTCGCGACCGAGGGTGGCCGCAACATCGTCGTGCAGATCCCCGGTCAAGCCGACGAGGCGACGCGCGAGCGCATCCAGAGCTCCGCGCAGCTGCAGTTGCGCCCCGTGCTGTTCACCGGCGCGCAGGGCACCTCGTTCGTCGGCGCCGACGGCACATCCACGCCGTACCCCACGCCCGACCCCGCACTGCCGTCCACCCCGACCGCCGCTCCGACGAACGCCAGCGACCCCGCGTACATCACGCCGGCGCTGCAGGCGCAGTTCCTCGCGTACGACTGCGCCAACCCGCCGTCGAACCCCTCGCAGGCGCCGGCCGACCAGCCCCTGATCACGTGCGGTGTCGACGACGGCGGCAAGTACATCCTCGGCCCCGTCGAGCTCAACGGCACCGACATCGTCGACGCGACCAACGGCCAGGAGCAGAACACGGGCCGCTGGGCCGTGAACCTCGTCTTCAACGACCAGGGCACAGAGACCTTCGGTCAGATCAGCCAGCGCCTCGTCGCACAGCAGGCGCCCCTGAACCAGTTCGCCTTCGTGCTCGATGGTTCGGTGCTGTCAGCACCCGTCATGCAGGGCACCATCCTCGACGGTCGCCCGAGCATCACCGGGAGCTTCACGCAAGAGTCTTCCAAGGCCCTCGCCGACCAGCTGAAGTACGGCGCCCTGCCGTTGAGCTTCACCGTCGTCAGCTCCGACACGGTCTCGGCCACCCTCGGATCGCAGCAGCTGCAGGTCGGCTTCATCGCCGGCCTCATCGGACTGGGCTTGGTCGCGATCTACTCGCTGATCGTCTACCGCGCGCTCGGCACGGTGATCATCGCCTCGCTCGGTGTGATGGCGGTGCTGACCTACGTGGCGTTGTGCATCCTCGCGTGGCGCGCCGGATTCCGGCTCTCGCTCGCCGGCGTCGCGGGCTTGATCGTCACGATCGGCTTCACGGCCGACTCGTTCATCGTCTACTTCGAACGCATCCGAGACGAGCTGCGCGACGGCAAGTCGATCACGGCCGCGGTCGAAGACGGCTGGGCTCGCGCGAAGCGCACGATCTACATCTCCAAGTCGATCAACATCCTCGCGGCCGTCGTGCTGTACATCCTCGCGGATGCCACGGTGAAGGGCTTCGCGTTCACGCTGGGCCTGACGACCGCGATCGACATCCTGATCTTCATCCTCTTCACCCACCCGGTCATGCAGCTGCTGGCCCGCACCCGGTTCTTCGGCTCCGGCCACCCGCTCTGCGGCATGGACCCCCACGCGCTGGGAGCCGTCTATCGCGGTCGCGCGCAGTTCCGCGCTCCCGTCGCCGACGCGTCACGTGTCAAGCGTTCGCGCGGCGAGGCCCAGCGCCGTCAGACCATCGCTGAACGCAAGCAGGCCGAACTCGCCGCCGCCGGCCGCGGCGATAGCCGCTCCACGAAGGAGGGAGACGACTGATGCGCTCCATGACGCAACTCGGCAACGACCTCTACTCGGGCAAGACCTCTTTCCCGTTCGTGCAGCGTCGCCGCCTGTGGTTCATCATCGCCGCGGTGCTCGTCATCGGCGCAGCCCTCGTGCCGTTGTTCCGCCCGGTGCAGTTCTCCATCGAATTCACCGGCGGTGCGCAGTTCACGGTGTCGAACCCGGCATCCCTCGATCAGTCCCTCGCGACCGAGGCCGTCGCGTCGGTGCTCCCGGGCGCCACCACGCGCGTGTCGACGATCAACGACCAGGCCGTTCGCGTACAGACCGACGAGCTCGACAACGACGAGGCGCAGGCCGTGTCGGCCGCGCTGGCCACCGCCTACGACGTGCCGTCGTCCGAGATCACGAACTCCTTCATCGGCCCGACCTGGGGCAACGACGTCACGCGCCAGTCGCTCTGGGGCCTGTCGATCTTCCTCGCGCTGACGTTCCTGATCCTGGCGATCTACTTCCGCACGTGGAAGATGTCCGTCGCGGCGATCATCGGCCTCGTCGACGTGCTCGTCATCACCATCGGCGTGTACGCGGTCTTCGGGTTCGAGATCTCGCCGGCCGCCGTCATCGGCTTCCTCACGATCCTCTCGTACGCGCTGTACGACACCACCGTCGTCTTCGACAAGGTGCGCGAGAACACCAGGGAAGACGGCGAGATCTCCGGTCGCACGTTCGCGGAGTCGGTGAACCTCGCCGCGAACCAGACGCTCATCCGCTCGATCAACACGACCGTCGTCGCGATCCTGCCGGTCGGCGCGATCCTCTTCATCGGTGTGCCCCTCGGTGCCCGCACGCTGAGCGACATCTCGCTGTCGATTTTCGTCGGCACCATCGTCGCGGCGTACTCGACGCTGTTCGTCGCCGTGCCGATGTACGCCCTCCTGCGCGAGAAGGAGAAGCCGGTGGCTCAGCGCGATGCCCGCGTGCGCGCCGCTCGCGAAAAGGCGGGTGTCCCGGCCTGAGGCCGGACCCGCATCACAGGGCCCGTCCGAAGGGGAGGCCCCGACGTCATGTCGGGGCCTCACCTGTCGGGGCGTAGACTTGACCGACCGGCCGTAGGGGAGAGGTGGCGATGACCGAAACCACGTCTTCCGCGCCGCCACCGTCGTCGCTGCGACGCCTCGTTCCGCGTATCTTCTCGCGCGCCGCGCGCCGCGACGACGTCGACAAGCTGCTGCGCACCGTGCGCACCCATCACCCCAAGGGTGACCTCGCGATCATCGAGCGGGCGTACGCCGTCGCCGACAAGGCGCACGACGGACAGAAGCGTCAGAGCGGCGAGCCGTACATCACCCACCCGCTCGCGGTGGCGCAGATCCTCGCCGAGCTCGGCCTCGGCCCCAAGGCGATCGCCGCCGCCCTGCTGCACGACACGGTCGAAGACACCGGCTACCCGCTCGACGAACTCGCCGCCGACTTCGGCGACGAAGTGGCGATGCTGGTCGACGGGGTCACCAAGCTCGACAAGGTCAAGTACGGCGACAGCGCCCAGGCCGAGACCGTCCGCAAGATGATCGTGGCGATGTCGAAAGACATCCGGGTGCTCTTGATCAAGCTCGCCGACCGCCTGCACAACGCGCGTACCTGGGGCTTCGTGCCCCCGCACAAGGCGGCGAAGAAGGCCACCGAGACGCTCGAGATCTATGCGCCGCTCGCGCACCGTCTCGGCATCCAGGCCATCAAGAGCGAACTCGAAGACCTCTCGTTCGCCGTGATGCATCCCAAGCTCTACGCCGAGATCGAGAGTCTCGTCAAGCAACGCACCCCGCAGCGCGAGCAGTACGTGCAGAACGTCATCGACGCGGTCGACGCCGATCTGCGTGAGCTGCGCGTGCGCGGCCGCGTCATGGGTCGGCCGAAGCAGCTGTACTCCGTGTACCAGAAGATGGTCGTACGAGGTCGTGAGTTCGACGACATCTACGACCTCATCGGCATCCGCATCCTGGTGGGCACCGTACGAGACTGCTACGCCGTTCTCGGCGCGATCCATGCGCGGTGGACGCCGCTGCCCGGGCGCTTCAAGGACTACATCGCGACCCCGAAGTTCAACCTCTACCAGTCGCTGCATACGACGGTGATCGGTCCCGGCGGCCGCACCGTCGAGATCCAGATCCGCACGCACGAGATGCACCAGCAGGCTGAATTCGGTGTGGCCGCGCACTGGAAGTACAAAGAGCGCATGGCCGGCACGAAATCGGATGCCAAAGCCGTCGACGCCGACATGGCGTGGATCGCCCACATCTCCGACTGGCAGGCCGAGACCGCCGACCCGGGGGAGTTCCTCGACTCGCTGCGGTTCGAGATCGGTGCGAAGGAGGTCTACGTCTTCACCCCCAAGGGCCGTGTCGTGGGTCTTCCCACCGGGGCGACGCCGGTCGACTTCGCGTACGCGGTGCACACCGAGATCGGTCACCGCACCATGGGTGCGAAGGTCAACGGGCGTCTGGTGCCGTTGGAGTCGACTCTGCAGAGCGGTGACGTGGTCGAGGTCTTCACCTCGAAGAACCCCGACGCCGGCCCCAGCCAGGACTGGCTCGGCTTCGTCAAGAGCACCCGCGCGCGCAACAAGATCCGCGGGTGGTTCACGAAGGAGCGCCGCGAAGAGGCGATCGAGCAGGGCAAGGACTCCATCGCCCGCGCGATGCGGCGCCAGAACCTCCCTCTGCAGCGCCTGATGAGCCAGGACTCCTTCACCGAGGTCGCACGGCTCTTCCACTACGAGGACGTCTCCGCGCTGTACGCCGCGGTCGGTGAGGGACACGTCTCGACCCAGTCGGTGATCGAGAAGGTCACGGCCCTCGTCAGCGTCGAAGAGACGAACACCGGCCCCATCGACATCCCCGTCGGACGCAGCAGGGCTCCGCGCGGCGGCGACTCCGGCGTGCTCGTGCGCGGCGCCCCCGACATCCTGGTGAAGCTGGCGAAGTGCTGCACCCCGGTCCCCGGCGACGACATCGTCGGATTCGTGACCCGTGGAAGCGGCGTTTCGGTGCACCGTGGCGACTGCACGAACGTGCGCGCGCTGAAGGAAGAACCCGACCGTCTGATCGAGGTCGAGTGGGCACCGACCACGAAGAGTGTCTTTCTCGTGCAGATCCAGGTCGAAGCGCTCGATCGTTCGGGGCTGCTCAGTGACGTGACGCGCGTGCTCAGCGAGCACCACGTGAACATCCTGTCGGCGACCGTGTCGACCACGAACGACCGGCTGGCTCTCAGCAAGTTCGTCTTCGAGATGGGCGACACGGTGCACCTGGATCGCGTGCTGAACGCCGTTAGACGCATCGACGCCGTCTACGACGTCTATCGCGTCACCTCGTCGTAGTCCCCGTCAGCAGGGCCGTCGCGCGTCGCCCGTGGGGGAACCGCGGATGCCGTGCGAGCCACTCCTCAGCCGAGACGCGCACGAGCGCATCGGCGTGCGCCCAGGTGCGTGCGAGTGCCTGGTCGGCGGCGTCGTCGGAACGCGCGAGGTCGACGAGCGTCCGTCCGGGTGAGCTCACGTGCACGCCGGCGATCGTGCACACGTCGACGGGTTCGAGACGCACGTCGTGGAAGACCGTGCGGGCGTCGGAACGAGCCCGCGCACGTGTCGGACCCGCCCGCTGCACGTGGTGCGACGTCGGTTCCTCCGACACCGCCCCATGGATCCACGCTGCGCTGCCGCGCACGGCCGCCCACCGTTCGCCCAGCAGGGGGAGCAGGCTGCGGGCGCGCATCCACGGCGTCTCGGCCGCGTCGGCGGGCATGAACCCCTCGCCGAGCGGCACGAGCAGACCATCGAGGCAGGCGGCGGACAGTTCGGCGAGGGAGAGACGCTCGTCGGCGAAGAAGAGGAAGGGCGACACCATCCCGCCAGTGTGACGGGGCGATGTCGCCCAGGACGCCGGAGCGTCGGACCTGTGGAGAACCGGTCAGCCGCCGAGGGCACGCAGCCAGGTACGACGGGCCTCGAGGGCCTCCTTCGCCTGCGCCGCGGCGCGCTTGTCGCCGCGGGCTTCGGCCTCGGCGACCTCGGCCTCGAGCTTGTCGATCGCGTCGGTCAGCTGACGCGTCATGTCGTTGGCACGCGCCTTCTGCTCGGGGTCGTTGCGCTTCCAGTCGGCGTCTTCGCGCGTGCGCACGCTCTGCTCGATCTTTCGCAGCTCGTCGTCGAGTGTGCGCTCCTTGTCGCGCGGGAAGATGCGTCCGATCTCGTCCCACTGGCGCTGGATCGCGGTGAGCTTCTGACGGGCGGTCGCCAGGTTCTTCTCGTCGACGATCGGGGCAGCCTCTTCGAGAAGCGCGCGCTTCTGTTCGATCTTCTCTTTCGACGCCTCGTTCTCGGCGGACTCACGCTCGATGCGCGCCCCGTAGAGAGCGTCACCGGCGGCCTTGAATCGCGCCCACAGCGCGTCGTCGACCTTTCGGCCCGCGCGGCCCGACGCCTTCCACGCGTCGAGGAGGTCGCGGTAGGCGTTGATTCCGTCTTCGCCGCGCGGAGCGAGTGCCTCGGCACGCTCGACGAGACGTGTCTTGGCCTCGCGTGCCGACTTGTGCGTCTCGTCGAGTGACGAGAAGAACTCGCGGCGGTGGCGGTCGACCGTGGCGCGCGCGTCACGGAACCGACGCCACAGCTGCTGGGCGGTCGACTTCGACAGGCGCGGGCCGTTCTGCTGGTGCGCCTGCCACCGGTCGAAGAGCGCCGTCATGTCGGCCGTCATCTGCTTCCACTGCACGCTCTGCGGGTCGCGTGCCGCGAGGGCCTCGGCCTCTTCGACGATCGCGGTGCGCTCGCGCACGGCCTCTTCGCTCGCCTGCTTGGCGGCGACGGCCTCGGTCTCGCTGGCTTCGGCGAGCTCGGCGGTGAGGGCGTCGACGCGGGCGATGAGGGCGGCCAGGTCGCCCACGGCGGCAGCACCGTCGAGTTTGGCGCGCAGCGTCTTGGCGGTGGAGCGCAGATCGGATGCCGACGCACCGCCGCGGCGGTGACGGGTCTCGATCAGCGTGACCTCGCCGGCCAGGTCGGAGAACTTGCGCTGGTAGTACGCGAGGGCCTCGGCGGGCGTGCCGTCGGGGTACTGACCGACCTCGCGCCAGTCGTCTCCCTCACGAACCGACACGGTGCCGTCGTCGTCGACGCGTCCCCACGGCGGGGTCGTGGTCTTCGACGCCGTCGCACCGGGGGGCGGTCCGGGCAGACGCGGGCCGGGGCGGGCCGCGGGCTGCGCGGGGGAGGGCGCGGCGGACACCGTCTCGGCACCCTCCGCGGCATCGGCCTCGGCGACGGGCTCGTCAGCAGGGGCCTCTGCATCAGCGACGGGCTCGGTGCCTACGGCAGACTCCGTCTCGACGGGCTCGGACTCGACGGCGACGGTCTCCGCATCGGCGGCGGACTCGTCGGCGACGGACTCGTCAGCAGTGTCGGACTCGGCCTCGACGGTCTCAGCGCCGGCCTCGTCGGCCGCGGCGGGCTCGGCCTCCGCGCTCGGATCGACGTCGGGCACCGCGTCGGGTTCGCCCGCGGCATCCGCGTCGTCGGCGACCGGCGCAGTCTGACCATCGGCGGTGGAGACGTCGTCGGTCTGCACCTCGTTCGGGGAAGAAGCGTCGGCCTCGGCGTCACTCGCGGCGTCGCGCGGGTCGGAGGTCTCGGGGGTGGAAGCGGAAGACACGGATAGCACCTCATCGCGGCAGAGCCGCCTGGGGGAGAAGGACCCTCCGAGCCTAGTACGAGCCGCGCCGCCGACACAGGATCAAGGTGCCGTGGACTCCGTGGCATCCGGCGCCGGAGTCGCCGGCGCATCGGTCGCGGGGGCGCTCTGGCCGGGGGTCGACGTCGGCAGCGGCTCGGGTGTTCCGGGTCCCGCGACGAAGTAGGCCGTCTGCGCGCCGACCGCTCCCAGGATGACCACGAGGCCCACGACGAGCGCGATCGCGTTGTCGCGCGTGCGCCGGCGTCCCTGCCGTTGGTGCAGCTCGAGCCGCGCCTGGTATGCGCGAGCACGTTCCCGCTGCTCCCGCGTCTGCCGGTCGTTTCCGCGCGTCGCCACATCGACCTCCTCTGCCCGTCCGGACTCGTCGATCCTACAAACATCACGCCCGCCGCCCCGGCGGCTTCCCACCGCACGGTGCCCGCGAAGACGGGTCCGTTGTCGGAGCCCCCGGTTAGCCTGGAGCGGTGACCCCTTCTTCGGCGCTCTTCCAGGGCCAGACGCCGCTCGCCGTGCGCATGCGGCCCGTGAGCCTCGACGAGGTCGCCGGGCAGGGGCATCTGCTGCGTCCCGGTTCGCCGCTGGTCACCCTCGCCACGACCGACTCCTCGGCATCCGTTTCCGCCGTCTCCGTCATCCTGTGGGGCCCGCCCGGCACGGGCAAGACCACGCTCGCCCAGGCGATCGCCCGGTCATCGGGGCGGCGGTTCGTGGAGCTGTCGGCGATCACGGCGGGCGTCAAAGACGTGCGCGAGGTCATGCAAGAAGCCCTGACGCAGCGGGATCTCTACGGGCAGTCGACCATCCTGTTCCTCGACGAGATCCACCGCTTCACCAAGGCCCAGCAGGACGCGCTGCTGCCGGGCGTCGAGAACGGGTGGGTCGTGCTCATCGCCGCGACGACCGAGAATCCCTCTTTCTCGGTCATCTCGCCGCTGTTGTCGCGCTCCCTCCTGCTGACCCTGCGACCGCTCGGTGACGACGACCTGGGAGCGCTCGTCGACCGCGCCGTGCGCGACCCGCGGGGCCTGGCCGGCCGGGTCGAGCTCGACGACGACGCCCGCGCCGCCCTGGTTCGCCTCGCATCCGGAGACGCCCGGCGCGCGCTGACCGCCCTCGAGGCGGCGGCGGCCGTCGCGGGCGACCTCGATGCGGCGGCACCGGCACCCTCCCTCGATGAGCCGGACGACACCGACGAGGACGACGACTCGGATGCCGGTGACGGCACCGCGCCTACCACTGTCATCACGGCCGATCACATCGCCCAGGCCGTCGACCGCGCCCTGCTGCGCTACGACCGGCAGGGCGACGAGCACTACGACGTCATCAGTGCGTTCATCAAGTCGGTGCGGGGATCCGACCCGGATGCCGCGATCCACTACCTCGCGCGCATGATCGAGGCGGGGGAGGACCCGCGGTTCATCGCGCGGCGCCTCGTCATCTCCGCTGCCGAAGACATCGGCATGGCCGACCCCCAGGCGTTGCAGATCGCGGTCGCCGCCGCCGATGCCGTGGCGTTCATCGGCATGCCCGAGGGGCGCATCCCGCTCGCCGAGGCGACCGTCTACCTCGCCACGACCGCGAAGTCGAACGCCGCCTACAACGCCATCAATGCCGCGATCGCCGACGTACGGGCGGGCGGCTTCGGCCGCGTACCGATGCACCTGCGCGACGCGCACTACCCCGGGGCGAAGCGTCTCGGCCACGGCAAGGGATACAAGTACGCCCACGACAGCGAGATCGGCATCGTCACGCAGCAGTATCTCCCCGACGAGCTGCGCGGTCGCCGATACTACGAGCCGACGAACCATGGCGCCGAGCGCGACGTGTCGGCGCGTCTCGAGAAGATCCGACGCATCCTCGACGGCACCTGAGCCGCGCACCGGGGTCTCTCGGTGGGCTCTGATAGCATGAACCGGCTCGAAACAGGGTTTTCGGGCATCCCCTCCTTTCTGTGATCACCTTCCGGTGCGCCCCGGCGTGCGCTTCGGATCGGGCGGAAGGGGGCGATACGCCCGTGAGCCGTGAAAGGCGCGGCCACGTCATCGGAAGGAGAACTTCGTGACCACGAAGTCTCAGGACCGCCGCAAGGTGCGTCTGTCGCGCGCCCTCGGCGTCGCACTCACCCCCAAGGCCGCCCGCTACCTCGAGAAGCGTCCCTACGCTCCCGGCGAGCACGGCCGCACCAAGCGCAAGGCCGACAGCGACTACGCCGTCCGTCTCCGTGAGAAGCAGCGTCTGCGCGAGCAGTACGGCATCCGCGAGAAGCAGCTGCGCATCGCGTTCAACGAGGCCCGCCGCACCGACGGCCTGACCGGTGAGAACCTGGTCGAGCTGCTCGAGATGCGTCTGGACGCCCTCGTCGTGCGTTCGGGCTTCGCCCGCACCACCGCGCAGGCTCGCCAGCTCGTCGTGCACCGCCACATCATGGTCGACGGCCAGCTGGTGGACCGCCCGTCGTTCCGCGTCAAGGCCGGTCAGCTGATCCACGTCAAGAGCAAGAGCGAGGGTCTCGAGCCCTTCCAGGTCGCCGCCGCCGGTGGTCACGCCGAGGTTCTGCCCCCCGTTCCGGGCTACCTCGAGGTCGACCTCTCGACGCTGCAGGCCCGCCTGCTCCGTCGTCCCAAGCGCGCCGAGGTGCCCGTCACCTGTGACGTGCAGCTCGTCGTCGAGTACTACGCCGCCCGCTGATCCCAGCGAGCAACGAAGGGCGTCGGGTTCTCCCGGCGCCCTTCGTCGTTCCCGCGTCGTGTCCGAGGCAGAGCCCGGCACCCAGCGGCGGCGCGGTCTCGAACGGTCACGGAAAGCCGGCGGCGGCATTCGACGAGCTGCTTTGCGCGGTGCACAGGGGCCGTCGCCTACGATGAAGGATGCCGCGAACGCGGTGTCGCATCGAGGAAGAAGTGGTGATCGTGAAAAGCGTTGTCTGGTTCGCGTTGGGTATCGCCGGCGGATTCGTCGCCGCCCACCTCGTCAACAAAGACCCCCGCGGTCAGGAGTTGCTCGCGCAGCTCGACTCCCGTATCGGCGAGTTCACCGACCACATGAGCGACGCCTACCACGAGCAGGAGACCCGCCTGTCGGACATCCTCGACGACGCCAAGGGCGTCGCCGCCTCGGCCGCAAGTCACGTCGCGGAAGCTGCGGACCATGCCACCGACGCCATCGGCAATGCCGCCGCAGCGGCCAAGAAGACCGTTTCGCCCTCCGACTGACCTCTCTGCGCCCTTCGTCCCGCCGCCGCGGGACGGGTGCGCACGCGCACGGAAAGACCCGCCATGAAAACCGCCGAGATCGCCCAGCGCTTCCTCGACTTCTTCGAGAAGAAGAACCACACGATCGTCCCCTCGGCCTCGCTCGTCACCGACGACCCGGCCCTGCTCTTCACCGTGGCGGGCATGGTGCCCTTCATCCCGTACCTCAGCGGCGTCGTGCCGCCGCCCTACCCGCGCGCGGCGGATGTGCAGAAGTGCATCCGCACCAACGACATCGAGGAGGTCGGCAAGACCCCCCGCCACGGCACCTTCTTCCAGATGCTGGGTAACTGGTCGTTCGGCGACTACTTCAAAGAAGACGCCATCCGTTTCGCGTGGGAGCTGCTCACCGGCCCCGAGTCGGAGGGCGGTCTCGCCTTCGACCCGAAGGACCTGTGGGTCACCGTCTACGAGGAGGACGACGAGGCGCACGACCTCTGGCGTTCCCTCACCCCGCTGCCCGAGGAGCGCATCCAGCGCCTCGGCAAAGACACGAACTACTGGTCGACCGGTCTTCCCGGCCCCGCAGGCCCCTGCTCCGAGATCTTCTTCGACCGCGGACCCGACTACGGCATCGACGGCGGTCCCGCCACCGACGACGACCGCTACGTCGAAATCTGGAACCTCGTGTTCATGCAGTACGAGATCACGAACGTCCGCTCCAAGTACGACTTCGACATCGTCGGCGAGCTCCCCGCGAAGAACATCGACACCGGCATGGGCCTGGAGCGCATCGCGTTCATCAAGCAGGGCGTCGACAACATGTACGAGACCGACCAGGTGCGACCGGTGCTCGACCTCGCGGCGAAGCTCGCCGGGAAGTCCTACGGCAACGAGTCCCACGAGGACGACGTGCGTCTGCGCATCGTCGCCGACCACGTGCGCTCCTCGCTCATGCTGCTCGCCGACGGAGTGACCCCCTCGAACGAGGGTCGCGGCTACATCCTGCGCCGCATCATGCGCCGCGCGATCCGCTCGATGCGCCTGCTGGGCGTCGAAGGCGCCACGTTCCCCGAGCTGTTCGCCGCGTCGCGCGACGCGATGAAGGAGTCGTACCCCGAGGTCGAGGCCGATTACCCCCGTCTCTCCGCCTACGCCATCGCCGAGGAGCAGACGTTCCTGCGCACACTCGCGGCGGGATCCGCCATCCTCGACCAGTCGGTCGCCCAGGCCAAGACCGGTGGCGGCACGACCCTTTCGGGGTCGGAGGCGTTCCTTCTTCACGACACCTACGGGTTCCCCATCGACCTGACCCTCGAGATCGCCGAAGAGGCGGGTCTGACCGTCGATCGTGGGTCCTTCGACCAGCTCATGCTCGAGCAGCGCACACGCGCCAAGGTTGACGCCCGTGCCCGCAAGGGCGCCATCGCCGATCAGAGCGCCTACCGCGAGTTCCGAGCCCTCGGTGAAACGGTGTTCACCGGCTACACCGAGCTTCAGACGCAGTCCAAGGTCCTCGGCATCCTGATCGCGGGTCAAGGCAGTGATCGCGCGTCCGAGGGCCAGATCGCCGAGATCATCACCGCCGAGACCGCCCTCTACGCCGAATCGGGCGGCCAGGTCGCCGACAAGGGGACCATCGTCGGCCCCGGTTACGCCCTCGAGGTGCTCGACGTGCAGCGTCCGGTGCCGGGCCTCATCAGCCACACCGTCGAAGTCACCACCGGTGAAGTGTCGGTCGGCGCCCCGGCGACGACCGTCGTCGACGCGCTGAATCGCCACTCGGCACAGCAGGCGCACACCGCCACGCACCTCGTGCACGCCGCGATCCGCGACACGCTGGGCAAGACGGCGACGCAGACCGGTTCGCTCAACCGCGCCGGATACATGCGGTTCGACTTCAGCTGGGGCTCTGCCCTGTCGCCCGAAACCCGCACCGAGATCGAAGACATCGCCAACAACGCCGTGCGCGACAACCTCGAGGTGACCACGCGCGTGATGTCGCTCGACGAGGCCAAGGCCGCGGGCGCGATGGCACTGTTCGGCGAGAAGTACGGCGACACGGTGCGCATGGTCGACGTCGGCGGACCCTGGTCGCGCGAACTCTGCGGCGGCACCCACGTCGCCCGAAGCTCCGAGATCGGGCTGGTCAACCTCGTCGGCGAGCAGTCCGTCGGCGCCTCCAACCGGCGCGTGGAGGCCCTTGTCGGCCTCGACGCCTTCCGCGACCTCGCCGCCGAGCGCGCGATCGTGTCGCAGCTGTCGACGTCGCTGAAGACGCCGCGCGAGCAGCTGACGACGCGCATCTCGGAGCTGGCGGCGAGCCTCAAGGCCGCCGAGAAGAAGATCGCCGCCTTCGAAGCGCAGGCCCTCACGGGGCGTCTGCCGCAGCTGGTCGAGTCGGCCGTCGCCGTCGGCTCGGTGCGCGTCGTCGCACAGAGCCTGGGGGAGGGCGCATCGGCCGACGATGTGCGCTCGCTCGCGCTGCAGGTGCGCGACCGTCTGGGCGCCGACCCCGCGGTCGTCGCCCTCTCCAGCGTCACCGGCGGCCGCGCCACGGTCGTCGTCGTGACCAACGAGGCCGCTCGCGAACGCGGACTCGCCGCCGGCGCTCTGGCGAAGGGGGCCGCCGGCGTCCTCGGCGGAGGCGGAGGCGGTCGTCCCGACGTCGCCCAGGGCGGCGGAACGGATGCCACGGCCCTGCCGCAGGCGCTCGAGGGCATCGTCGCGGACGTGCGGGCGACCACCGCGTGACGGCGTTTCGGCGCGGCATCCGGTTGGGGATCGATGTCGGGCGTGCCCGTGTGGGCGTCGCCCGGTCGGACCCCGACGGGGTGCTCGCCGTTCCCGTCGAAACGGTGCCGCGCAAGGGCGAGTCGGTGCGCCGCATCGCGGCCCTCGCCGCCGAGTACGAGGCGTTCGAGGTGCTGGTGGGACTGCCGCTGAACCTCCGAGGAGAAGACACGCCGTCGACGACCGATGCACGTGGCTTCGCGGAGGCGCTTGCGGCGGCTCTGCCGATGCCCGTGAGGTTGGTCGACGAGCGTCTCAGCACCGTATCGGCGCACAGCGTTCTGCGGGAGGCAGGACGTTCCCAGCGTGCTTCTCGTAGCATTGTGGACCAAGTCGCCGCTGTGGTGCTGCTGCAGCAGGCGCTCGACGTCGAGCGACAGTCCGGTGAGCCGGCCGGACCCGCCATATCACCGGGACAGGAGCCCGCCTGACATGCCCGAGAATCAGCCGCCCGAGAGCGATCCGTTCGCCGACCTCTACGGGCGTCTGCCCGACCCGCGCAAGGGGACACGGGCCGACGACGCACCGCCGTCGCGCCGCGCAGCCCGCGAGGCCCGCGCGGCGGGCGGGGATGCGCCCGACGCTCCGGACAGCGCGCGATTCGACGCCGCTCGCCGCGCACCCGGTGACACGCCGTCGACTCCCGCCCCCGAAGACATGACGCCCGCGCCGGCGCCGGACGCCCCGGTCGCTCGCCCGGCCGCCGAGACCTCGCCGGATGTCGCGCCGCGCTCCGCCATGCAGAACGACCCGTCACGTGACGCCGGAGCGCAGGAAGTCCCGGCCCGCCCGCGCGACGCCGCGCCGCCCGCTGGAACGCGCCGCCCCACCGCCCGCACCACGGGGGGTCGTGACGCAACCCCCGGACCGCGCCGAGGCAGTGCACCCTCGCGCGACGTCGAACCAGCGCGAGAGCCCGTCCTGGTGGGCGCCGGTG
This sequence comes from Microbacterium proteolyticum, assembly GCF_014192415.1. Lineage (GTDB taxonomy): Bacteria > Actinomycetota > Actinomycetes > Actinomycetales > Microbacteriaceae > Microbacterium > Microbacterium proteolyticum. The sequence goes on along the minus strand of NZ_JACHXY010000002.1, from coordinate 192,129 downwards.
CCGCCTCCGCCTCGGCATCGTCGGCCCCGGGGTCGGCGGCATCCGGGTCCCTCGAACAGCTCTTCACGGGCCAGACCACGACGCACGACATCGGCCAGCCCGTGCCAGCGCCGTCGCGGAAGCGCCGCCACGTCGGCCGCTGGATCGCCCTGGCCGTCGTGGTACTCCTGGTCGGCGGAATGGTCGGCGGCGGGATGGCGCTGTGGAACACGTACGGCGATCGGGTTCAGGCCTTCCTCGGTCAAGAGGAGTCGGTCGACTTCGAGGCGGGCCAGGCCACCGGCGAGACGCGCGTCACGATCGTTTCGGGCGACACCGGGGAATCGGTCTCACCGAAGATGTTCGAGGCCGGCGTGACCAAGGCATCGAACTCGCTGTACAAATACATGGTCGACAACTCCGTCGCCTTCACGTTCCAGCCCGGCGTCTACAAGCTGCAGCAGCAGATGACCTCGGAAGCCGTGCTCGCCGCCCTCCGCCTCCCCGAGAACCGCCTCGACTACTCGGTGCAGCTGCGTGAGGGCCTGACGCTCGCGCAGTCGCTCGATCTCATCTCCGAGCAACTCGGCCTCGCGCGCGCCGATCTCGACGCAGCCGTCGCCGACCCTTCGCAGTACGGCGTGAGCGCCACCACGCTCGAAGGCTGGATCTTCCCCGCCACGTACGATTTCGACGAGGGTGTGACCGCCGCGCAGGTCATCGACAGGATGGTCACGCGCACCATGCAGTCGCTGGACACCGCGGGCGTACCCGAGGGCGACCGCGAGCGGATCCTCATCATCGCCTCCATCATCGAGCGCGAAGCGCGCAGCAGCGAAGACTTCTACAAGGTCTCGCGCGTCATCGAGAACCGCCTGCAGCCCTCGAACCAGGAGACGTTCGGCAAGCTCGAGATGGACTCGACGGTGCAGTACGGCGCCGGGGAGATGGGCAGCGGGTCGGTCAGCACGTCCGAAGAGGCCCGCAACAGCGACAACCCGTGGAACACCTACATGTACCCGGGCCTGCCGATCGGACCCATCGCGAACGCGGGCGATCTCGCCATCGACGCCGCGATGAAGCCCGCCGACGGCCCGTGGTTGTACTTCGTGACGGTCAACCTCGACACCGGCGAGACCGTGTTCACCTCGACGTACACCGAGCATCTGGCGGCCGTCGAGCAATGGCGGGCGTGGTGCGCCGACAACCCGAACTCGGGATGCTGACCGACCCCACGCGCCTGGCCGTCTGGGGCGACCCGATCGCGCACTCGCGGTCGCCCCGGCTGCACGCGGCGGCGTACGGCGTGCTCGGGCTCGAGTGGGAGTATGGGCGCCAGCGGGTGTCGACCGATGCCTTCACCGATCACCTCGCGCAGTTGGATGCGACCTGGCGCGGTCTCTCGCTCACGATGCCGCTCAAGACGGTCGCCGCGCGGACGGCCCGCTCCCTCGACGAGGATGCGCGTCTGACGGGCGCGGTCAACACCTTCCTGCTCACCGACGACGGCCCCCACGGCTTCAACACCGACGTCGGGGGACTCGCCCGCGCCCTCGCGGAGATGGGCGTGCGCTCCCCGGCTGCGGTGCGTGTGCTCGGCGCCGGGGCGACGGCGACGTCGGCCGTCGTCTCCGCCGCGCGCGTGGGCGCGGGTCTCATCGAGGTGCGCGCACGTCGCCCCGATGCCGCCGAGTCCCTCCGCCGGCTCGGCGACGCGCTCGACGCCGAGGTGCGCGTCCGAGCGGTCGACGACGACACGGTCGATCCGGTCGACGCCACGATCGCCGCGCTCCCCGGGGGCACCGACCTCGGCCCGGTCGCCGACCTCCTGGCATCCGGGTCCGGTCCTCTCGTGGACGTCGTCTACGGCGGATGGCCGACGCCGCTCGCCCAGGCGTGGAGTCGTGCGGGAGTCGCCGCGCACAATGGTCTCGGCATGCTTCTGCACCAGGCGCTCCTGCAGGTGCGCGTCTTCGTCACAGGCGACCCCGACCGCCCGCTCGACCGCGAGGATGCGGTGCTGGCCGCGATGCGCACCGCGCTCGTGGGAGACTAGAGGAATGCTTCGCGTTCTCACGGCCGGCGAGTCCCACGGCCCCGAACTGATCGCCCTCATGGAGGGGATGCCGGCCGGCGTCCCCGTCTCGTCCGCGCAGATCCGCGCCGAACTCGCGCGCCGCCGCCTGGGTTACGGTCGCGGGTCGCGGATGAAGTTCGAGGAAGACGAACTGACGCTCTCGACCGGCATCGTGCACGGCTTCACGATCGGAAGCCCGATCGCGCTGCGCATCGGCAACACCGAGTGGCCGAAGTGGACCGAGGTCATGAGCCCCGAGCCGATCGAGCTGTCCGACCGGTCGCGTGGTCGCGGTGCCGCCCTCACGCGCCCGCGTCCGGGCCACGCCGATCTGGTGGGCATGCAGAAGTACGGCTTCGACGAGGCGCGTCCGATCCTCGAGCGCGCCTCCGCCCGCGAGACCGCGGCGCGCGTCGCCCTCGGCGCCATCGCACGGTCGTTCCTGAACGAGCTCGGTATCCGCCTCGTGAGCCACACGCTCTCGATCGGCCCGGTGCGCGTGCCCGATGACGCCGCGTTCCCGACCCCCGACGACGTCGACCTGCTCGACGCCGATCCGCTGCGCTGCTTCCACGCCGAGACCAGCGCCGCCATGGTGGCCGAGGTCGACGACGCCAAGAAGGCGGGCGACACGCTCGGCGGCATCGTCGAGGTGCTCGCCTACGGCCTGCCGCCGGGGCTCGGCTCGCACGTGCAGTGGGATCGTCGACTGGATGCCAAGCTCGCCCACGCCTTGATGAGCATTCAGGCCATCAAGGGCGTCGAGGTCGGCGACGGCTTCCTCACCACGACTCGTCGCGGGTCGCAGGCCCATGACGAGCTGTTCGCCACGGGCGAGGGGATCACGCGCTCCTCCGACCGCGCGGGTGGCACCGAGGGCGGCATGTCGACCGGCACGGTGCTGCGCGTCCGCGCCGGCATGAAGCCGATCGCCACGATCCCCAAGGCCCTGCGTACGGTCGACGTCGCCACCGGCGACACCGCCGCGGCCCACCACCAGCGTTCCGACGTCTGCGCGGTGCCGGCCGCCGGCGTCGTGGCCGAGGCCATGGTCGCCGTCACCCTGGCCGACGCCGTGCTCGACAAGTTCGGTGGCGACAACATCGTCGAGACGCGTCGCAACCTCGAGACCTACCTCGCGAATCTGCCCGAGACGCTGCGCACGACCGACGCGTCCGACGCGGGGCTCCTCGCGCATGACCTCGCCTGAGGTCGCTCCCGACGCGGCGCCCGGCTCGGCCGTCGTGCTCATCGGACCGATGGGGGCGGGCAAGACCAGTGTGGGCCGCCGCGTCGCCCGCGCGCTGGGCACGCCGTTCACCGACACCGACAAACTCGTCGTGCGCGACCACGGCCCCATCCCGGCCCTCTTCGTCGCCCACGGCGAGCCGCACTTCCGCGCCCTCGAACGCGAAGCCGTGGCCGAAGCCCTGGCCCGCGGCGGAGTCGTCGCGCTCGGCGGCGGGGCCGTGCTCGACCCGGTGACCCGGGAGCGGCTCACCGCGCATCGCGTGGTCCTGCTGACCGTGGCGCCGCACGTCGTGGCATCCCGCATCCACGGCGACGAACGCCCGCTATTGGGCGGGGAAGACCCCGTCGCCCGCTGGCAGCGCATCTACGACGAACGACGGTCCGTCTACGAGCGGACCGCCGACATCACCTTCGACACGTCGTCGGGACCGCTCGTGCGCGTCGTCGACGACATCGTGGCCTGGGCACGCCGTGTGCCGGCCGGAGAGACGGCATGACCGACACCACCACCATCAGCGTCGCCGGTGATGCCGGCTACGACATCACGATCGGCCGCGGACTGCTCGCCTCGCTGGGTGAGAAGCTGCCCGCGGCGGCCCGCAAGGTACTCGTGGTGCACCCGCCGACCCTCGCGAAGCAGGCCGAGGCGTTGCGCGCGCAGCTCATGGGGGACCGGCAGGTGCTGCTCGCCGAGATCCCCGACGCCGAGGCCGGCAAGCGAGTCGAGGTCGCGGCGTTCTGCTGGCAGGTGATGGGCCAGGCCGACTTCACCCGCACCGACGTCGTCATCGGCTTCGGCGGGGGATCGGTCACCGACCTCGCCGGTTTCGTCGCCGCGACGTGGTTGCGCGGCGTCGCGCTCGTGCAGGTCCCGACCACGGTGCTCGGGATGGTGGATGCCGCGGTGGGCGGCAAGACAGGGATCAACACCGCCGAGGGCAAGAACCTCGTCGGCGCGTTCTGGCCCCCGGCCGCAGTGATCTGCGACCTCGACCTTCTCGACACGCTGTCGAGGAACGAGGCGACCGCCGGGTTCGCCGAAGTGGTGAAGGCCGGTTTCATCTGGCATCCGGAGATCCTCGACCTCATCGAGGCCGACCCCGAGGGCGTCGTCGACCCTCGCGGCGACGCGTTCCGTCGGTGCATCGAACTGGCGATCGACATGAAAGCGCGCGTCGTGGGCGAAGACCTCCGCGAAGCGGGCCTCCGCGAAGTGCTGAATTACGGGCACACGCTCGGCCACGCGATCGAGCACGCCGAGCGCTACCGCTGGCGTCACGGCGCGGCCATCTCGGTGGGCATGGTGTTCGCGGCCGAGTTGTCCCGACTGGCCGGACGCCTCTCCGACGACGTCGCACAGCGGCACCGCACCGTGCTCGAATCGCTGGGGCTGCCGACGACCTACCGCGCCGGGGCCTTCCAGACGCTGAAGGCGACGATGCAGCGCGACAAGAAGAGCCGCGGCGCGATGCTGCGCTTCATCGTGCTCGACGACCTCGCGCGCCCGACCGTGCTGCAGGCCCCCGACGAGTCGCTGCTGTTCGCGGCGTATCAGGAGGTCGGCGCGTAGGTCCCGACGCCGGCGCTCGACGCGGACGCGAACGACGAACGGCCCCGCCTCCCGGAGGAGGCGGGGCCGTTCGTCGTTCGGTCAGACGCTCGCGGGGACGCGTTCCTCGGCCCGCAGCCCGAGCTGGTCGGTGGGGACGTTCTTCGTCTCCCGCGCCGTCAGGGCGCTGACGGAGGCGATGATCGCGATGACCGCGGTGAAGATGCTGATGACGACCCATCCGCCCGCGCCGCCACCACCGAGAGCGGCGACGATGCTCGGTGCGAAACCGGCCATGAGGAAGCCGAGCTGCGTGCCGATCGCCATGCCCGAGAAGCGCACACGGGTGCTGAACATCTCGCCGTAGAACGACGGCCACACGGCGTTGGCGGCGGCGTATCCGCACGAGAACGTCAGGATCGCCAGGCCGAAGGTGAGCAGGTCGTTCCCGGCGCCCATCGACAGCATGTAGAACGGCATGAAGACCGCGGACGACAGCGCGCCGTAGATGAAGACGGGCTTGCGACCGATGCGGTCGGCGAGCTTGCCGAACAGCGGCTGTGTGAAGAGCGCGACCACGTTGGCCACGACGACCAGCCACAGCGTCACGCTGGCGGCGAGGCCGACCTCCTTGCCGTAGGCGATCGCAAGGGTGCCGAAGACGGTGGAGACCGCGGCGATGAAGGCGCAGAAGATCACACGGAGCACGTCGCGCCAGTGGTTCTTGAGCAGGGGCACCAGCGGCATCCGGGCGATCTGGCCGGTGGCCTTCGCCTGCTCGAACTCGGGGGTCTCGTGCAGGCTCCGGCGGATGAAGAACGCCACCACGACGACCACTGCACTCAGCCAGAACGGCACGCGCCAGCCCCACGAGAACTTGATGTCGTCGGGCAGGGCGACGACCGGGATGAAGATCAGGGCCGCGAGGATCTGGCCGCCCTGGGTGCCGGTCAACGTCCACGACGTGAAGAACGAGCGACGGGTGTCGGGGGCGTGCTCGAGGGTCAGCGATGACGCTCCGGCCTGCTCACCGGCGGCGGACAGCCCCTGGGCGAGGCGGCACAGCACGAGCAGGGCCGGCGCGAACCAGCCGATCTGCGCGAAACCGGGCAGGCAGCCGATGATGAAAGTCGACAGCCCCATCAACAGCAGGGTGAACATCAGCACCTTCTGGCGCCCGATGCGGTCACCGAAGTGGCCGAGGATGACGGCTCCGAACGGGCGCGCGATATACGCGAACCCGAACGTCGCGAACGACATCACGAGTGCCGCCTGGTCACCCGAGGGGAAGAACACCGTCGGGAAGATGAGGGCGGCGGCGGAGCCGAACAGGAAGAAGTCGTAGTACTCCACGGCGCTGCCCATGAAGCTGGCCGTGGCCGCCTTCACGGGAGTCTTCCGCGTCGTTGCGGTGGTGGTCATGAACGGATGCTCCTTAGCGGGCGGCGGCCGGTCCGACGGTGGTGTCGGCGGCTACGAGGTCGAGGAAGTGGGTGGTCATGCGGTCGGGGTCGGGTCGCGTCCCCGTGATGAGGGCGAACGCGTCGACGGCCTGGTGGACCGCCATGCGTCCGCCGCTGAGAGTGCGGCAGCCGCGCTCGCGCGCGGTGATCAACAGCTCGGTGTCGAGCGGCCGGTAGACGATGTCGGCGACCCACAGCTCCGGGCGCAGCAGGGCGGCGTCGAGGGGGAGCCCCGGGTGTTCGGCCATGCCGACGGGAGTGCAATGCACGAGACCGTCTGCGCCGGCCAGCACGTCGGCGAGCCGGTCGGGCGCAGCGGTGTCGACGACGGCGAGCGGATGCCGCGACGCCAGGTCGTCGGCGAGGGCCGCGGCGCGTACGGGGTCGAGGTCGACGATGCTCAGCCGCGCGGTACCCAGACGCAGCAGTGCGTCGGCGACGGCCGAGCCCGCACCTCCCGCGCCCAGCTGGACGACGTGCCGGGTCTCGGCATCCGGGAGCCCGTCGACGAACGCGGCGGCGAAGCCGGTGGTGTCGGTGTTGTGGCCGACACGCCCGGTGGGCGTGAACAGCACGGTGTTGACCGCACCGAGGGCGGCGGCGACCGGGTCGATGCGGTCGAGGTGGGCGAGCACGCTCTGCTTGCAGGGGTGGGTGACGTTCACGGCGTCGTAGCCGAGGCGTTCCGCCCAGGCGAGCACGTCGCCGATGCGCTCGGGGTCGATGCCGAGGGCGGTGAGGTCGAGCGGGCGGTAGACGTAGGTCATCCCGAGGGCGCGAGCTTCGGCCATGTGCATCGGCGGGGTGAGCGAGGGGAGGACCCCGGTGCCGATGAGGCCGACGAGGTAGGGGTGCGCGTCGATCACGGTACTCCTTCGTGTCCGTGGGACCGGTTATGTACTAACCGGTACGTTCAGAGGAAACCATGAGCGGGGCGCGCTGTCAACGACGAATTCCGGATGCCACGCGGTCGGCGCCCGACGCAGCTCGCGTTGCGGCGACCGGCGCCGCGCCGCCGCCTCGCGGGTCGTGCCGCCGCGATCCCGCTACACGCACGCGGGTCACCCATCCCGCCGACTGTCCCGGACACGCCGTGCCGCTCCCGCGCATGCGGCGCGTCCTGGACGCTCGACAGAGGGGCGGGCGCAGGTGCGCGGGGCGTCGCGCCCGGGGAGGGGCGTGCGCGGAGGACGCGCGGGCGCGGGTCAACGGGCGGGCGCGGTCAACCAGCCGACGACCACGTCACCGAGGGCGGTGCGCAGGTGCGCCCGACGCTCGGGCGAGGCGAGGTCGACGTCGAAGAGGTGACCGAACGTGTACTGGTTCGCGACCTGGAACACGCAGTACGAACTGATCACGAGGTGTACGTCGATCGCGTCGACGTCGGAGCGGAACACGCCCGCCACGCGCCCGCGCTCCAAGATCTCGTCGAGCAGTCCCTTCGCCGGCTGCGAGAGCGTGCGGAGGCCCTCGATCTGGCGGATGAACTCGCCACGATGGATGTTCTCGATCGCGACCAGACGGATGAAGGCCTCGTGTCCCACGTGGTGGTCGAAGGTCAGCTCGGCGAGGGCGCGGATGGCATCCACGGGGTCGGCATGGTCGACGTCGATCGCCCGCTCCGCCTCGCGGATACCGCGATACGCCTCTTCGAGCACGGCCCGGTAGAGGCCCTCTTTGCCACCGAAGTAGTAGTAGATCATCCGCTTCGTGGTGCGGGTGCGGGCGGCGATCTCATCGACGCGGGCGCCGGAGAAGCCGTCTTCGGCGAACACCTCGGTCGCGACGGAGAGCAGCTCGGCGCGAGTGCGCTCGGCGTCCCTGCGTGCCTCGGCCATTCGGTCAGACTAGTGGACCCGCTTTGTACCAGCTGGTACATTCGGCGCCCATGAGGACCTCGATGGCGACCGTCTGTATCAGCGGCACCCTGGCCGACAAGCTGCACGCGTGCGCGGAGGCCGGATTCGACGGCGTGGAGATCTTCGAGCCCGACCTGCTCGCCGCTCCCGAGAGCCCGGAGGAGATCGCCGCCCTCGCGGGGCGACTCGGACTCAGCCTCGATCTCTACCAGCCCATGCGCGACGTCGAGGGCGTCGACGAGGAGATCTTCGCCTCGGTGCTGCGCCGCGCCGAGGCGAAATTCCGCCTCATGAACCGCCTCGGCATCGACCTCGTCCTCTGCTGCAGCAACGTCGCCACCGCCACGGTCGACGACGACGACGTCTCAGCCGACCAGTTGCGGCGCCTCGGCGATCTGGCGGCGGGGTACGGCATCCGCATCGCCTTCGAAGCCCTCGCGTGGGGGCGCTTCGTCGACGACTACCGGCGCGCGTGGCGCATCGTCGAGCTCGCCGACCACCCCGCCGTGGGGGTGTGCCTGGACTCGTTCCACATCCTCTCGCGCGGTCACGATCCCGCTGCGATCAGCGGCATCCCGGGCGAGAAGATCTTCTTCGTCCAGCTCGCCGACGCGCCGCGGCTCAGCATGGACGTGCTGTCGTGGAGCCGGCACCACCGTCTCTTCCCGGGCGAGGGCGACTTCGACCTGACCGACTTCACCGCGCGGATCGTGGATGCCGGGTACACCGGGCCGTGGTCGCTGGAGGTGTTCAACGACACCTTCCGTCAGACCGACGCGCGGCGCACCGCGCGCCACGCTCGTCGCTCGCTGCGGTGGCTCGAAGACGCCGTGTCGCGCGCGATGCCGGACGCTCCGGCCGAGCTGCAGATGCTGCCCGACTCGGCCGCCCCCTCCGCCGTCGACTTCGTCGAGGTCAAGGCCGAGGACACCTCCGCGATCGAGGAACTGCTCGGCCAGCTCGGTTTCACCCCGCGCGGACGCCACCGCACCAAGCCCGTGACCCTGTGGACCGCGAGCGACGCGCGTGTCGTGCTCAACGAACAGCACGCACGGGGATGGGAACCGCGCCTGGCCGCGATCGGCCTCGAGGTCGACGACGCCGAGGCGGTCGACCTGCGCATGCGCGAGCTGGGAGTCCCGCGCGCCTATCGCCGCACCTACGCCACCGAGGAGCGCCTCGACGGGGCGATCGCCCCCGACGGCACCGAGGTCTACTGGGCGCAGGCCGCCGACGAGGGCGATCCGGCCTGGGTGCAGGAGTTCGAGCACGGCGAGCCGGAGCTGCCCACCGAGATCACGGGTGTCGATCACGTGAGTCTCAGTCAGCCGTGGGACGCCGTCGAGGAGGCGACCCTGTTCTACACCGCCGGTTTCGCCTTGCGCGTGGACAGCAGCACCGACGTCCCCGGCCCGCAGGGCCTCGTCGCCAGCCGCGTGCTCGTCGCCGCGGGCGGGGGCGTGCGCCTACCTCTGAACGTCGCGCCCCCGATCCTCGCCGCCGAGCGGGCGGGCGTCGCCCTCCCGCAGCACGTCGCCTTCGTCTGCGCCGACGTGCGCGCAGTCGCCCGGGCGGCGCGCGAGCGCGGATTCGCGCCGCTGGAGATGCCCGCCAACTACTACGACGACATCGCCGCGCGCTTCGCGCTGTCGGAGGCAGAGGTCGACGAACTGCGAGAGCTCCACCTCGGGTACGACCAGGATGCCGCGGGGGAGTACCTCCACTTCTACACGCGCACGATCGGCGAGGTGTTCTTCGAGTTCGTCCAGCGCATCGACGCCTACGCGGGCTTCGGCGCGGGCACGGCCCCCGTGCGCCTCACCGCGCAGGGTCGGCGCTGATAGCGTGCCCGACATGACGACGCCCCGCCGCCTGCTGCTCGTGAACGGCCCGAACCTCAACCTGCTCGGCACCCGCCAACCCGAGATCTACGGGCGCGACACACTCGCCGACGTCGAGCGTGTCACCCTCGAGGCCGCCACGCGGCACGGTTTCGAGACGCGCGCCGTGCAGAGCAATCACGAGGGCGTGCTGATCGACGCGATCCACTCCTCGCGCCTCGACTGCGCCGGGATCGTCATCAACGCGGGGGGACTCACGCACACCTCCGTCGCGCTCCGCGACGCCCTGGCATCCGTCGATCTCCCGGTCGCCGAGGTGCACATCTCGAACATCAAGGAGCGCGAGACGTTCCGGCACTTCTCCTACATCGAAGACGTCGCGGTCGTGCACGTGATCGGCGAGGGCGTACCGGGCTACGCGCGGGCGGTCGACCTGCTCGTCGAGGTCATCTCGGGCCGAGCCGACGGCTGAGGCGTCCGCGACCCGCATCCCGTCGCCCGCCCGTGCACACCCCGCGATCGCGTCCGCCGCGGGGCATCACGTAGACTCGGTCGCTGGGTGTGCGCCGGAGCGCCGCCTCTCCTCACACGAAACGGAATACTGGCACTCATGGCATCCACCGCAGACATCAAGAACGGCGTCGTCCTGAACATCGACGGTCAGCTCTGGAGCGTCGTGGAGTTCCAGCACGTCAAGCCCGGCAAGGGCGGCGCGTTCGTCCGCACGAAGCTGAAGAACGTCATGAGCGGCAAGGTCGTCGACAAGACCTTCAACGCCGGCGCCAAGATCGAGACCGAGAACGTCGACCGCCGCGACTTCACCTACCTCTACAACGACGGCGACGGCTTCGTCTTCATGGACGTCGCCGACTACGACCAGATCACCGTCGGATCCGCCACCGTCGGCGACGCCGCGAACTTCCTGCTCGAGAACCAGCAGGTGCAGATCGCGCTGAACAACGGCAACCCGCTCTACGTCGAGATGCCGCCGTCGGTCGTGCTCGAGGTCACCTACACCGAGCCGGGCCTGCAGGGCGACCGCTCGTCGGCCGGTACCAAGCCCGCCACCGTCGAAACCGGCTACGAGATGCAGGTTCCGCTGTTCCTCGAGACCGGCACGAAGATCAAGGTCGACACTCGCACCGGCGAGTACCTCGGCCGCATCAGCTGACGTTGAGCGCCCGCACAAAGGCGCGCAAGCGCGCCCTCGACATCCTTTTCCAGGCCGACGTCCGCGGCGAAGAGCTCGCGATCATGCTGGCCACCGAGGCGAAGCGCGCGTCGAGCGAGCCCGACCGTCAGGCTTCGTGGCTGTACGCACGCGACATCGTCGACGGCGTCATCGACAACGGCGACGCGATCGACGAGCAGATCACCACGTTCTCCAAGGACTGGTCGCTGCAGCGCATGCCCGCCGTGGATCGCGCCCTGCTGCGCATCGCCACGTGGGAGATCCTCTACAACGACGAGGTGCCCACGGCGGTCGCGATCGACGAGGCGGTGGAGCTGGCGAAGGAGTTCTCGACCGACGACTCCGGCTCGTTCGTGCACGGCGTGCTCGCGCGCATCGCGCGTTCATCCTGACCTCCCGCACCCCGACGGCTCGCGACGTGATCCGACGCGGCCCCGGCGTTTCGTCGGCGGTCGCGTCGCGGTCCTGTTGCGCAGGTGGGCGATGCCGCCGAGCGGCGACGCAGGGTGCGTCTGCGGACGCTGAGCAGTGGGCGGCGAGAAACGCGATCGGCGGGCAGAAACGCCACGTCCAGGCGTTTGTTCCCGCGAATCGCGTTTCTTCGAAGGTCAGGCCCTCGGCACAGACGTCGGCACGCGACGCGCACGGTCCGATGTCGGAGGTCTCCGACAGGATGCTCGCGTGACCACCTGGCGCGACCTCGTCCCAAGGAGTGAGCCGGCCGCACTCGAGCCGCTCGCCCTCGGCATCGAGCTGCGTCAGCGCGAGGCGTACGACCCCACCCGGTGGGACGCCCGCACGGTCGTGCCGGTCACCCCGCGCACGCTGGCCCGACGGCAGGACGACCTGCAGCTCGTCGCGCGGCCTCTCGTGCGCGGAACGCGAGACACCTGGATCCGGGCGGATGCCACGTGGGATGCCGTGCGGCGATCGTCCGGCCGCTTCGATCCGGCGAAGGTCCGGTGGTTCGCGGAGCTGCACGCCCTGGCGCAGGCGCTGAAGACGACGGGACCCTTCGCCCCCTCCGGCGACACGGTCGCCCTCGATGCCGTCGACTCGCCCCTGCTCTGGCCGCACCTGCGCGCGGCGGAGGCGCTCGGCATCCCGATCGTCTCGATGAACGCGCAGCAGATCGTGAGCCTTGCGGCCGAGGCGACGGCGCGTGTGGCACTCGACGCCGTGGGCGGGGGAGCGCTCCGCGTGTCCGCCGACCTCGAGATCGACGGGCGGCGGCAGGACCCCGCCCACGCCCGGGCGATCGGCGGCTCCGGGCTGTTCGCGTACGAGCTCGACCGCGACCCCGTACCGCTCGTGCTCGCGGCGGTCGACCTGCCCGCGCCGCTGCCCTCCCTCCTCGGAGGCGGGGTGGTCGAAGTGCCGTCGGACGACGCGGCGGAGTTCGTCGCCGAGGTCTACCCGCGGCTGGCGCGCCGTGCCCCGCTGTCGGTCGGTGCCGGTGTGCCGGCGCCGCCCCCGGCCCGGCCGACCCTCACGCTCGACGTCTCGTACGTCGACGGCGATGCGGTGGAGTACCGCCTCGACTGGGTGTACCCCGGGGGGTACCGTGCCGCCTGGGACGACGACCGCGAGCACGTCGACCGCGACGACCGCGCCGAGGCGCAGATCGGCGAACGGTTCGAGACGGCGTGGATGTCGGCATCCGACCTGTCCCTCGCGCCGCGGGCCACCCTGCGCGATGCGGATGCCGCGGCCTTCAGCGCGCACGTGCTCCCGGCGGTCGACGTGGTCGACGAGGTGCGGGTGCGCACGCGCGGAACCCGCCCGACGTTCCGTGAGCTGCGCGGCGACCCGTCGCTGCGCATCACGACGGTCGAGTCGCTCGATCGCGACTGGCTCGACCTCGGAATCGCGGTGACCATCGACGGCCGGCTGATCCCGTTCGGCGTGCTCTTCACGGCGCTGTCGCGCGGGCGGACGCGCATCAAGCTCTCCGACGGGGCATGGTTCTCTCTCGCCCACCCCGCCCTGCAACGCCTGCGTGAGCTGCTGGAAGAGGCCGCTGCGCTCGACGAGTGGGAGACGGGTCCGCGCGTGCCGCGGACGCACCTCGCCCTGTGGGCCGAGTTCGAAGATCTCGCCGATCGATCCGACGCGGCGGTGGAGTGGCGACAGCTCGCGCGGGCGCTGCGCGACGTCGCCGAAGTACCCGAGGTGGCGACGCCGCCGGGATTCCTCGCCGACCTGCGTCCGTACCAGCGCGAGGGCTTGGCGTGGCTCGCGCTCCTGCACGGGCACCGGCTCGGGGGCATCCTGGCCGATGACATGGGGCTCGGCAAGACCCTGCAGTTGCTCGCGCTGATCGCCCACTCGCGTTCACGAGGCGATGCGCGCCCCTGGCTCGTCGTCGCCCCCACCTCGGTGCTTCCGACGTGGCACGCCGAGGCCGCGCGCTTCGTCCCCGACCTGCGCGTCGCCGTCGTCGAGGCGACGGCCGTGCGGCGCGAACGGACGATCGCCGAGATCGCGGGCGCCGCCGACGTGGTCGTGGCGTCGTACGGGGTCGTCCGAGCCGATGCCGAGGAGTTCGCCGCGACGCACTTCTCGGGGGTGGTGCTCGATGAGGCGCAGTTCGTGAAGAACCCCGCCACCCGCATCCACCGCGCCATCGCGGCGCTGCACACCGACGCGGTGTACGCGGCCACCGGTACACCGATCGAGAACGGACTCGACGACCTGTGGGCGCTGCTGGCACTGACCGCGCCCGGGCTGTTCCCCTCGATCCGGCAGTTCCGCGAGGACTACACCCGGGCCATCGAACGGCTTCCCTCCGACGCGCCCACCGAGCTCTCGGCTGCGGCCACCGGCTCCCACCGCGCCAAGATGCTCGAGAGGCTGCGTCGACGGGTGCGCCCGTTCCTTCTGCGCCGCACGAAGGACGTCGTCGCATCCGATCTCCCGCCCAAGCAGGAGCAGGAGATCGCGGTGCCCCTCGGGCCGGCGCACCAGGCGGTGTACGACCGGGTGCTGCAGCGCGAGCGCCAGAAGGTGCTCGGGCTGCTCGACGACCTCGATCGACAGCGGTTCATCGTCTTCCGCTCGCTGACGCTGCTGCGCATGCTGGCGCTCGCGCCGGGCCTGGTCGACGACCGTGACGCGAGTCTCGGCTCCGCCAAGCTCGACGTGCTGCTCGACCGGCTCGTCGAGATCGCCGCCGAGGGACACCGCGCGCTGGTGTTCAGTCAGTTCACCTCGTTCCTCGACATGGCGGCGCAGAGATTGGATGCCGCAGGCCTCGCCTACGCGCACCTCGACGGCAGCACCACACGGCGTGGCGACGTGGTCGCGGGCTTCCGCGAGGGTGATGCGCCGGTGTTCCTCATCAGCCTCAAAGCCGGCGGATTCGGCTTGACGCTCACTGAGGCCGAGTACGTGTTCGTGCTCGACCCGTGGTGGAACCCCGCGGCCGAGGCCCAGGCGATCGACCGAGCCCACCGCATCGGGCAGGACAAGAGCGTGTTCGTCTACCGGTTGATCGCTGCGGGCACAATCGAAGAGAAGGTGCTGGCCCTGCAGCGCCGGAAGGCCGCACTGTCCGAGGCGGTCATCGACGACGGCGAGGCCTTCGCTGCGGCGCTCGATGCCGAAGACATCCGTGGGCTCCTCGGGCCGTGACGGGAACGGAGCGGTCGGACTTCCGGCTTCGGCTCTCGGGGGAGGGCGCGGTCGATCCCGGGGTGCGGTTCGGCGTCCGTTTCCCGCGCAGCGCCACGCCCACCGCCCGCCCAGGCGACCCCCGCGTAGACTCAACAGGTTCCGTCCACGACACAGGAGCGACATGAGAGTCACCGGCCTCGGCCACGCAGGCATGTTCATCGAGACGGCGGGCGGCAGCATCCTCTGCGATCCCGTCATCGGTCCGAGCTTCTTCGGCTCGTGGTTCCCGTTCCCCGACAACCGCTCCCTCGACTGGGAGCGTTTCGGCGCGGCCGACTTCCTCTACATCTCGCACCGCCACCGCGACCACTTCGACCCGGCGCTGCTCGAGCGGTACGTGTCGAAAGACATCGCGGTTCTCCTGCCCGAGTACCCGACAGACGACCTCGAGCAAGATCTCATCGCCCTCGGCTACACGAACCTCGTGCGCACCGAGGCGGGAGTGCCCCTGCAGTTCGGCGACCTGAAACTCATGGTCACCCCCCTGCGCGCGCCCTCCGACGGCCCCATCGGCGACTCGTCCCTCTCGGTCGACGACGGCACGGCATCCGTGTTGAACCAGAACGACTCTCACCCGCTGGATCTCGACACGCTCTTCGACTTCGGCAAGCCCGACGCGTACTTCACCCAGGTGTCGGGCGCGATCTGGTGGCCGATGGTCTACGACCTGCCCCAGGACGCCAAGCAGAACTTCGCCCAACTCAAGCGCGACGCGCAGAACAAGCGCGCGATGTACTACATCGACAAGGTCGACGCGCCTCATGTGTTCCCCATGGCGGGGCCGCCGATGTTCCTGCGGGACGAGCTGTTCCGGTACAACGGCACCGGGCTCGAGAACGACTCGATCTTCACCGACCAGCGTGAATTCCTCGCGCACATGAAAGAGCAGCGCCCCGACCAGAAGGGGTACCTGTTCCTCCCCGGCACCGAGGTCGAGGTGCAGGGATCCGACGTGACCGTCACCCAGACGCTGTACACCGACGACGAGATCGAGCGCGTCTTCGGCGACAAGTGGAACTACCTCGCCGAGCAGCGCGACAGCCGCCGGAACGAGATCGCCGCCGAAGTGGCATCCCGCTCCGAGATCCTGCCGCCGGAAGAGATGCTCGCCGCGATCAAGGAGTGGTGGGAGCCGCTGCTTCGCCGCGCCCGCACCATCCGCAACGGCGTCGGGGGAGCGGTGCGATTCCGCATCGGCGAGCTCGACATGGTCGTCGACTTCCCCAAGGCGAAGGTGCGCGAGTACGCCGGCGAGGACTGCATCTACTGGTACACGATCCCCGCCGACCTCGTCTCGACGAACATCCGCGATCACGAGATCGACTGGTCGAACTCGATCTTCCTGTCGATGCAGTTCGAGGTCGGTCGCTCGGGCAAGTTCAACGAGTTCCTCACGACGTTCCTCAAGTGCCTGTCGCGCGACCGCATCGAGTATGTCGAGAACTGGTACTCCGAGCAGTCGGACCAGACCGAGGATGCCGAGATCGACGGCTGGACCGTGCAGCGTCGGTGCCCGCACCTGCGCGCCGATCTGACCAAGACCGGCAAAATCGAGGACGGCGTGCTCACCTGCTCACTGCACGACTGGAAGTGGGACCTCGCGACGGGTCGATGCCTGACGACGACCGGTCACCCGATCCGCTCGTCGGGCATTCGCGCGACGGGGAGTGGCGAACGTGCCGCCGCCGAGGTCGCCGCGGGCTGAGATCGCCGACCCAGGGGCCCCCGCGGGAGGACAATCCGGGAACGGAGGACCGAGCCCGCGGCATCCGCCCCCCTTCGCTGAATCTCCTCCCGCCGCCGCCGCGGCCGCCACACCCAAGGCCCCCACACACGCCAAGGCCTCACGCCGCCGCGGCTGTCCGCACCGCAGATGCGTCCGCCCCGCCCGGCGAATGCTCGCCCCACCCGCTAGACTCGACCTCGAACCACAGCAACCTTTAACCCCGTCCCGTGAGGCGGAGAAGGGAGCGGCGGATGAACACGCGCACCGTCATGCACGATGCCGACATCGCCCGCGCTTTGACGCGTATCTCGCACGAGATCCTGGAGTCGAACAAGGGTCCGGAAGGGCTCGTCCTCCTCGGTATCCCGACCCGCGGCGTCACGCTCGCGAATCGGATCGGCCCGCTGGTCGGCGAGTTCGGCGGCACATCCGTCCCGGTCGGCGCGCTCGACGTGACCATGTACCGCGACGATCTGCACCGGAACCCGACCCGAGCACCACGGCGTACCGAGATCCCCGCCGGCGGCATCGACGGCAAGACCGTCGTGCTCGTCGATGACGTGCTGTTCTCGGGCCGCAGCATCCGCGCCGCCCTCGACGCCCTGCAGGACATCGGGCGTCCCGCGGCGGTGCGACTCGCGACCCTGATCGACCGCGGCCACCGCGAGCTGCCGATCCGCCCCGACTTCGTGGGCAAGAACCTCCCCAGTGCCCGCGACGAGCGGGTCAACGTGCGCCTCGCCGAAGTCGATGGCGTCGAAGAGGTGACGATCGAATCATGAGGCACCTTCTCGACACCCAGCACCTCTCACGAGCCGACGCCCTCGAGATCCTCGACGTCGCCGAAGACATGGCCGACACCCAACGCCGTGAGATCAAGAAGCTCCCGACCCTGCGCGGCAAGACGGTCGTCAACCTCTTCTTCGAAGATTCCACGCGCACGCGCATCTCGTTCGAGGCCGCCGCGAAGCGCCTGAGCGCCGACGTCATCAACTTCTCGGCGAAAGGCTCCAGCGTCAGCAAGGGCGAATCGCTCCAGGACACCGCGCAGACGCTCCAGGCGATGGGGGCGGATGCCGTCGTCATCCGCCACGGCGCATCCGGTGCCCCGCGGACTCTCGCCACCAGCGGCTGGATCAGCGCGGGCGTGGTCAACGCGGGCGACGGCACGCATGAGCACCCCACGCAGGCGCTGCTCGACGCCTTCACGATCCGCAAGCGCCTCTTCGGCGACGACAGCCGCGGCCGCGACCTGAGCGGCATCCGGGTCACGATCGTCGGTGACGTGCTGCACTCGCGCGTCGCGCGATCGAACGTGTGGCTCCTGCACACCCTGGGTGCCCGGGTCACGCTCGTGGCACCGCCGACCCTCGTCCCTCAGGACGTCAGCGGTTGGCCCGTCGAGGTCGACTACGACCTCGACCACGCGATCGCCGCGGGCCCCGAGGCGCTCATGATGCTCCGCATCCAGCTCGAACGCATGTCGGCGGCGTATTTCCCGACTGAACGGGAGTATTCGCGTCGCTATGGTCTCGACGCGCGACGTTTGGACGCCCTGCCGACCGATAGCATTGTGTTGCACCCCGGTCCGATGAACCGGGGTCTGGAGATCTCCGCCGAAGCCGCCGATTCGCCTCGTTCGACGGTGCTCGAACAGGTCACGAACGGCGTCTCCGTGCGGATGGCCGTGCTGTACCTGCTGCTGGCGGGCGAGCGGCCCGACACCGAGAAAGAGGACCTCCGATGAGCCACGCCACCCCCCAGACCCTTCTGGTGCGCGGCGCGCGCGTCGAAGGGCAGGATGCCACCGATTTCCTCGTTCGTGACGGCGTCATCGCCGAGACCGGCTCCGGCCTGTCGCACGCCGGTGCCACGGTCATCGACGCTGAGGGGCTGATCGCCCTTCCCGGCCTCGTCGATCTGCACGTGCACCTGCGCGAGCCCGGGTTCGAGGCGTCCGAGACCGTCCTCACCGGCTCCCGCGCGGCTGCGGCCGGCGGCTTCACCACCGTCTTCGCGATGCCGAACACCTCTCCCACCGCCGACACCGCGGGCGTCGTCGAGCAGGAGCTCGCGCTCGGCGAGGCCGCCGGCTACGTGCACGTGCAGCCGATCGGGGCTGTCACGGTGGGGCAGAAGGGCGAGCGTCTCGCCGAGCTCGGAGCGATGGCCGACTCCCGGGCACACGTGCGCGTGTTCAGCGATGACGGGTTCTGCGTCTTCGACCCGCTCATCATGCGGCGAGCGCTCGAGTACGTGAAGGCGTTCGACGGCGTGGTCGCGCAGCATGCGCAGGACCCGCGTCTGACCGAGGGCGCCCAGATGAACGAGGGTGCCGTCTCGGCCGAGCTCGGCCTCACCGGCTGGCCGGCGGTCGCCGAGGAGTCGATCATCGCCCGCGACGTTCTGCTGGCCGAGCACGTGGGCTCGCGCCTGCACGTGTGCCACCTCTCGACGGCGGGCTCGGTCGACATCATCCGCTGGGCCAAGAAGCGCGGCGTCGACGTCACTGCCGAGGTGACCCCGCATCACCTGCTGCTGACCGATGAGCTCGTGCGCGACTACGACGCCCGATACAAGGTCAACCCGCCGCTGCGCCGCGAAGAAGACGTGATGGCGGTGCGCGAGGGCCTCGCCGACGGCACGATCGACATCGTCGCCACCGACCATGCCCCGCACCCCGCCGAGGCGAAGGCCTGCGAGTGGGCGGCGGCCGCCAACGGCATGGTGGGCCTCGAGAGCGCCCTACGGGTCGTGCAGCAGGCCATGGTCGACACCGGCCTGCTCGACTGGGCGGACGTCGCGCGCGTGCTGTCGAAGACGCCGGCGCGCATCGGCCGCCTCGACGGTCACGGCACCCCGGTCGCCGCAGGTCACCCGGCCAGCTTCACGCTGTACGACCCCCGCCCCTCGCGCACCTTCGCCGTCGCCGACCTGCGCGGACGCAGCAAGAACTCGCCGTACCTCGGCCGGGAGCTGCCCGGTGAGGTGCGCTGGACCGTCCGCGCCGGAATCCCCACCGTCGCCGACGGGGCACTGCTCGACGCGCCGGGAGTCCTCGGATGACGCGTGAGGGCGCCCTTCTCGTCATGGCCGCGGTGGCCGTGATCGCGCTGGCTCTGCTGGCGTGGGCGTGGGTGCGACGAACGCGGCGCGATGCGCGCTACACGGCCCCCGTGGGAGAGCTGCCCGGCGACGCCGTCGAAATCGCGGTGTTCCCGGGTCTCTACGTGGCCACGACCCGTCACGACGAGCCGCTCGAGCGACTCGCGATCAAGGGCCTCGGCTTCCGCTCCCGCGTCGACGTCACCGTCACCACGGCGGGCGTCGCCCTCGACCTTCCGGGCCAGCCCCGCATCGCGCTCACCCGTGACCTGCTGGTGGATGCCGCACAGGCCACCGTCGCCATCGACCGCGTGGTCGAGGCGGGCGGTCTGGCGCGTGTCAGCTGGCGCATCGACGACGACACCGTCGTCGACACCTACCTCCGACCTCAGGATGCCTCTGCCAAAGCGCTGGCCGATGCCATCCGTCCCCTCATCACCACGACAGGAAGCGACGCATGACCGCCCTGATCCCTTCCTCGCGGATCTCGCGAGACCCGGCCGTCCTCGTGCTGGAAGACGGCACCCGTTACACAGGCCGCGCCTACGGTGCGCACGGCGAGACCCTCGGCGAGGTCGTCTTCGCGACCGGCATGACCGGGTACCAGGAGACGATCACCGACCCCTCGTACGCCGGCCAGATCGTGTTGCAGACGGCCCCCCACATCGGCAACACCGGCGTGAACGACGAGGATCCCGAATCCCGCCGCATCTGGGTCGCGGGCTACGTCGTGCGCGACCCCTCGCGCATGGTGTCGAACTGGCGCGCGAACCGCTCGCTCGACGACGCGCTCGTCGAGGACGGCATCGTCGGCATCTCCGGTATCGACACCCGCGCGGTCACCCGTCGTATCCGCTCTTCGGGCAGCATGCGCGGCGGCGTCTTCTCGGGTCAGGCGGCGAGCCTGGATGCCGACGAGCAGCTGCGTCGCGTGCGCGAGGCCCCGGGCATGGCCGGCCGCAACCTGAGCGCCGAGGTGTCCGTCACCGCGATCGAGGTGACCCCTGCCACGGCGGAGCGCATCGGGAACCTCGCCGTGCTGGACCTGGGCGTGAAGAAGTCCACGATCGACAACCTCGCCGCCCGCGGATTCGACGTGCATGTCTTCCCGCAGTCGGCCACGATCGACGAGATCCGCGCCATCGAGCCGGTCGCGGCGTTCTACTCCAACGGCCCCGGTGACCCCGCGGCATCCGATCAGCACGTCGAGCTGCTGCGCGCCGTCCTCGGCGACGGTCTGCCGTTCTTCGGCATCTGCTTCGGCAACCAGCTTCTGGGCCGCGCCCTCGGGTTCGGCACGTACAAGCTGCCGTTCGGCCACCGCGGCATCAACCAGCCCGTGCTCGACAAGACCACCGGCCGCGTCGAGATCACGTCGCAGAACCACGGCTTCGCCGTCGACGCGCCCCTCGACCGGGTCGTCGACAGCCCCAACGGCTTCGGACGCGTCGAGGTGAGCCACATCGGCCTCAACGACAACGTGGTGGAGGGCCTGCGCGCGCTCGACATCCCCGCGTTCAGCGTGCAGTACCACCCCGAGGCGGCCGCAGGACCCCACGACGCCAACTACCTGTTCGACCGCTTCCGCGACATGGTGATCGCGACCGTTCGACAGGCCCAGGGACCGGCCACCACGGCTCGCACTCCCACCGACGCTCAGGATTCGACCCAGGAAGACACCCATGCCTAAGCGCGACGACATCAACTCCGTCCTCGTCATCGGCTCCGGCCCGATCGTCATCGGTCAGGCCTGCGAGTTCGACTACTCCGGTACCCAGGCGTGCCGGGTGCTGCGCGAGGAGGGGGTGCGCGTGATCCTCGTCAACTCCAACCCCGCGACGATCATGACCGACCCCGACTTCGCCGACGCGACCTACATCGAGCCGATCACCCCCGAGGTGATCGAGACGATCATCGCGAAGGAGAAGCCGGATGCCGTGCTCCCCACCCTCGGTGGACAGACGGCCCTGAACGCCGCCATCCAGCTGCACAAGCGCGGCATCCTCGAGAAGTACGGCGTCGAGCTCATCGGCGCGGACTTCGACGCGATCAACCGCGGCGAAGACCGCCAGATCTTCAAGGAACTGGTCATCGAGGCGGGCGCCGACGTGGCGGCATCCGTCATCTGCCACTCGATGGACGAGCTGATCGCCGGGGCCGAGAAGCTCGGGTACCCGCTGGTCGTACGCCCGTCGTTCACGATGGGTGGTCTCGGCTCGGGCTTCGCGTACGACGAAGCCGACCTCCGGCGCATCGGCGGCGCGGGCCTGCACGACTCGCCCACCAACGAGGTGCTCCTGGAGGAGTCGATCCTCGGGTGGAAGGAGTACGAGCTCGAGCTCATGCGCGACACCGCCGACAACACCGTCGTGGTGTGCTCGATCGAGAACGTCGACCCCGTCGGCGTGCACACGGGCGATTCCATCACGGTCGCCCCCGCGCTGACCCTGACCGACCGCGAGTACCAGCGTCTGCGCGACATCGGCATCGACATCATCCGCGCGGTCGGTGTCGACACCGGTGGCTGCAACATCCAGTTCGCCGTGGATCCCGCGTCCGGGCGCATCATCGTCATCGAGATGAACCCGCGCGTCTCGCGCTCGTCGGCGTTGGCGTCGAAGGCCACGGGCTTCCCGATCGCGAAGATCGCCGCGAAGCTCGCGATCGGCTACCGGCTCGACGAGATCCCCAACGACATCACCAAGGTGACCCCGGCGAGCTTCGAGCCGACGCTCGACTACGTCGTCGTCAAGGTGCCGCGGTTCAATTTCGAGAAGTTCCCCGCCGCCGACACCACACTCACGACCACCATGAAGTCGGTCGGCGAGGCCATGGCGATCGGCCGCAACTACACCACGGCACTGCAGAAGGCGCTCCGCTCGCTCGAGAAGCGGGGCTCCAGCTTCCATTGGGGCGACGAGTCGCGCTCGGCGCGGGAGCTGCTCGAGATCGCCAAGACCCCGACCGACGGTCGCATCGTCGTGCTGCAGCAGGCACTGCGCCTCGGCGCCACGCCCGAGCAGGCGTTCGACGCCACCGCGATCGACCCGTGGTTCATCGACCAGATCGTGCTGATCAACGAGGTCGCCGCGGCCATCGGCGAGGCCGAGAGCCTGGATGCCGACACCCTGCGCCTTGCGAAGGAGCACGGTTTCAGCGACGTGCAGATCGCCCAGCTCCGCGGTCTCGACGAGGCCGAGGTGCGCGAAGCCCGCTACGCGCTCCACGTGCGCCCGGTCTACAAGACCGTCGACACCTGCGCGGGGGAGTTCCCGGCCCTCACGCCCTACCACTACTCCTCGTACGACGCCGAGACCGAGGTGACCCCCTCCGACCGCACGAAGGTCGTCATCATCGGGTCGGGCCCCAACCGCATCGGACAGGGCGTCGAGTTCGACTACTCGTGCGTGCACGCCTCCTTCGCGCTGTCGGAAGCCGGGTACGAGACCGTCATGGTCAACTGCAACCCCGAGACCGTGTCGACCGACTACGACACCTCCGACCGCCTGTACTTCGAGCCGCTGACGCTCGAGGACGTGCTCGAGGTGCTGCACGCCGAGGCGCAGTCGGGCACCATCCTCGGCGTCGTCTGCCAGCTCGGCGGTCAGACGCCCCTCGGCCTGGCCAAGGGCATCGAGGCCGCCGGCTACACCATCCTCGGCACCAGCCCCGAGGCGATCGACCTCGCCGAGGAGCGGGAGCTGTTCTCGCGCCTGCTCGACGAGGCGGGTCTCGTCGCCCCCCGCAGCGGCACCGCGATCGACGTCGACGGCGCCGTCGCGGTGGCCGAGGAGATCGGCTACCCGGTGCTCGTGCGCCCGAGCTTCGTGCTCGGCGGCCGCGGCATGGAGATCGTGTACTCGACCGAGGCGCTGCGCGACTACTTCGTGCGCGTCGCCGACCAGGCCATCATCGGCCCCGGGCTGCCGCTGCTGGTCGATCGCTTCCTCGACGACGCGATCGAGCTCGACGTCGACGCGCTGTACGACGGTACCGACCTGTACATCGGCGGTGTCATGGAGCACCTCGAGGAAGCCGGCATCCACTCCGGTGACTCGTCCTGCACCCTGCCGCCCGTATCGCTCGGCCGCACCGAGGTCGACCGTGTGCGCGAGGCGACCCTCGCCATCGCGAAGGGCGTGGGCGTGCGCGGTCTGCTCAACGTGCAGTTCGCGATCTCGGCCGGCGTGCTCTACGTCATCGAGGCGAACCCCCGCGCCAGCCGCACGGTGCCGTTCGTGTCGAAGGCCCTCGGCATCCCGCTCGCCAAGGCCGCCAGCCGCATCATGGCCGGCAACACCGTCGCCGAGCTGATCGCCGAGGGACTGCTGCCCGAGAAGGACGGCTCACGCGTCCCGCTCGACGCCCCCGTCGCCGTCAAGGAAGCCGTGCTGCCGTTCAAGCGCTTCCGCACGGCCGACGGTCACACCGTCGACAGCGTGCTCGGACCCGAGATGCGTTCCACCGGTGAGGTCATGGGCATCGACCGCGACTTCCCGACCGCGTTCGCGAAGTCGCAGGAGGCCGCGTACGGCGGGATGCCGACATCGGGCGTCGTGTTCATCTCGGTGGCCGATGCCGACAAGCGCGCCGTGATCCTGCCCGCTCACCGTCTGCAAGAGCTCGGCTTCGAGCTCATGGCGACCGAGGGCACGGCCGAGATCCTCGCGCGCAACGGCATCCGGGTGGAGGTCGTCGAGAAGTATTCCGAGACGCAGGGCTCCGGTCAGCGCAACGTCGTCGACCTGATCAACGCCGGGGAGATCGACATGATCGTCAACACCCCCAGCGGCGGATCGGCGCGCGCCGACGGCTACGAGATCCGCGCAGCGGCCGTCGCCGCCGACAAGGCCCTGTTCACCACGATGGCCGTCCTCGGCGCCGCGGTGAGCGCCCTGGGTGCGATGAAGGACGGCTTCGAGGTCCGAAGCCTCCAGGAATACGCCGTGGATCGCGCGGGCCGTCTGTGAGCGAGTCGTTCGGGCAGCGGCTCAGCGCCGCCCTCGACGAGCACGGTCCGCTGTGCGTCGGCATCGACCCCCACGCCGCACTGCTGTCGGTGTGGGGACTCGATGCCACCGCCGAGGGCGTGCGCACGTTCGGCCTGCGCGTCGTCGAGGCGGCGATCGGCCGTGTCGGAGTCGTGAAGCCGCAGGTGGCGTTCTACGAGCGGTACGGCTCGAAGGGCTTCGCCGCGCTCGAAGACGTCATGGCCGCCGCGCGCGCCGCGGGACTGCTGGTCGTCGCCGACGCCAAGCGCGGTGACATCGGCACGACCATGGAGGGCTACGCCCACGCCTGGCTCGAGCCCGGTTCGCCCCTCGAGGCGGATGCCGTGACCCTGACGCCGTACCTCGGCGCCGATTCGCTGCGTGACACGCTCTCGCTCGCCGTCCGTCATCGCAAGGGCGCGTTCGTACTCACCGCGACGAGCAACCCCGAGGCACGGGCACTGCAGAGCGCCATCGTCGACGACGTCCTCGCCGTCGGCGATCACGAACACGTCGCCGCGCGCGTCGCCCACGACGTGAACGAGGCCAACATCGGCGCCCCCGGTGCGCTCGGCTCGATCGGCGTCGTCGTCGGCGCCACCGTCGACCGTGCCGCGTTCGGTCTCGGCGATGTGGCCCTCGCCGGGATGCCGATCCTCGCGCCCGGCTTCGGCGCTCAGGGAGCCGCGCCCGCCGATCTCCGTCGCCTCTTCGGATACGTCTCCAAGGCGGTCGTGGCCAATGAGAGTCGCAGCATCCTCGCGGTCGGACCCGACCGTCTCGCCGCCCGCATCGACGAGCGTGCTGCTCTCTACCGGGAGACCCTGAATGGTTGACACCCGTCTTCCGCCCGAAGCCGACGGCGCCGCCTCATCGCGCCGCCCGCCGGAAGTCGACCGCGCCGCCGCCTCGCGTCGCGCGGTCGAGGCGCGTCGCGAGCGCGCCGCGCTGAAGCGCGACGTCTCGAGCCGCGTCATCTCGCCGCAGGAGCTGCTGCGGCGGGGTCTGGCCGACCCGCTGTCTCCGGCCGGGGCCATGCGCGTGACCGAGTTCCTCACGGCGATCCCGGCGATCGGCGAGAGCAAGCGCGATCGCATCCTCGTCTCGCTCGGGATCTCGCCGGTCAAGCGGCTCGGCGGTCTCGGCACGCGTCAGCGTGACGCGTTGCGGGGCTTCCTCGACACCCGCTGGCCCGAGCCGGGTCCGCGCGAAGGTCGCAGCCGGCTCATCGTGCTCGCCGGTCCCACGGCGGTCGGAAAGGGCACGGTGGCGGCGCACATCAAGCAGAACTACCCGCAGATCCACCTCTCGGTCTCGGCGACGACGAGAAGCCCCCGCCCGGGCGAGGTCGACGGACAGCACTACTACTTCGTCGACGATGCCGAGTTCGACCGCCTGGTCGCCGCGGGGGAGTTGTTGGAGTGGGCCGTGGTACACAACCAGAATCGCTACGGCACGCCCCGCGAGCCGATCGAGCGGGTATTGGCCGCGGGCGGCACCGCCCTGCTCGAGATCGACCTGCAGGGGGCGCGACAGGTGCGCGCCGCCGACCCCTCGGCGACGCTGGTGTTCCTTCTGCCGCCGAGCTGGGACGAACTCGTGCAACGCCTGGTCGGGCGGGGGACCGAGGATGCCGAGGAGCGCGCCCGCCGTCTGCGCACGGCCCGCGTCGAGCTCGCCGCGCAGAACGAATTCGACTACCGCGTCGTCAACGAGGACGTGGCGTCCGCCGCCGCCGACGTCGTGGCTCTGGCCGCCGCGCAGCGCTGACGGCCCGGCCGTCCCGCCGGCGAGCGTGTTCGGGCGGGCGGGTGCGGGTTCCGGCCGGCGCGAGCGGGGTTCGGGGCGCCGGGGCGGGTCCGGTTCGGGGCGCGCCTCGTGCACCGGGGTGGACGTCGCCCGCCCCACCGCACACAACACGCCCCGATCCCGGCACGGGCGACCCACCCGACGCCCTCGGCACACCCCGGGTCGGCGTCGGCTAGAATGGGAGGATGCTTCGGCGCTCCCGGCGCCGCATCCACCCCATCCCGCCGAACCAGGAGGTTCCCCATGGCCGGACGTGACAAGGGCATCATCGACCCGCCCATCGACGCTCTGCTCGACAAGGTCGACTCGAAGTACCAGCTCGTCATCTACGCGTCCAAGCGCGCGCGTCAGATCAACGACTACTACTCCGACCTGCACGAGGGAAACCTCTTCGACAACGTCGGTCCGCTGGTCGACTCCACCGTCGAGGACAAGCCCCTCACGATCGCGCTGCACGAGATCCACGAAGACAAGCTGCGCCTGCGCGCTGCGGAGTAATCCACCGTCTTCGAGGGCACGCTCGTAATGTGCTCACAGATGTGACGATGCCCCGGGCGGCTCACCGCCGTCCGGGGCATACTTGTGCCCGTTCCCTGATCGCTAGCCTCCCGGAGTCGTCTTGACCGACCTACGCCTGTTCACGTCCGAGTCCGTCACCGAAGGACACCCCGACAAGATCTGCGATCAGATCTCCGACAGCATCCTGGATGCCATCCTCACCGACGACCCCACGGGGCGTGTCGCCGTCGAGACCCTCGTCACGACCGGGCTCGTGCACGTGGCGGGCGAGGTGTCGACCCGGGCGTACGTCGAGATCCCCGCGATCGTCCGTGACGTGGTGAACCGCATCGGGTACACCTCGAGCGACACCGGGTTCGACGGCGAGTCGTGCGGCGTGTCCGTCTCGATCGGCGCGCAGTCCTCCGACATCGCCGCCGGTGTCAACAAGGCCTTCGAGCAACGCGAGCGCGGATCCGTCGATCCCCACGACCTGCAGGGTGCGGGCGATCAGGGCATCATGTTCGGCTTCGCCACGAACGAGACTCCGCAGCTCATGCCGATGGCCATCTGGACGGCGCACCGCATCGCCGAGCGTCTGGCGGCCGTGCGCAAGAGCGGGGTGCTGCCGTTCTTGCGCCCCGACGGCAAGACCCAGGTGACGCTCGGCTACGACGGCTTCACGCCGCGCACCGTCGACAGCGTCGTCCTGTCGACGCAGCACCACCCCGACATCTCGCAGGAAGACCTGCGCGCGCAGGTGCAGGCAGAGGTCATCGATCCCGTGCTGGCCGAGACCGGGCTCGACCTTCCCGACGTGAAGTACTACATCAACCCGGCCGGCCCCTTCGTCATCGGCGGCCCCAAGGGCGACGCCGGGCTCACCGGCCGCAAGATCATCATCGACACCTACGGTGGAGCCTCCCGCCACGGCGGCGGCGCCTTCAGCGGCAAGGACCCGTCCAAGGTCGACCGCTCGGCCGCGTACGCCATGCGATGGGTCGCGAAGAACGCCGTCGCGGCGGGCCTCGCCGATCGCCTCGAGGTGCAGGTCGCATACGCCATCGGCAAAGCGAACCCCGTCGGTCTGTACGTGGAGTCGTTCGGCACCGCTCATGTGGACGACGACGTCATCGTCCGCGCGATCCGCGACGTGTTCGACCTGCGGCCCGCCGCCATCGTCGAGCAGCTCGACCTCCTGCGCCCGATCTACGCGCAGACGGCCAAGTACGGTCACTTCGGCCGCGAGCTGCCCGATTTCACCTGGGAGCGCACAGACCGCGTCGACGAGCTGCGCGCCGCCGCCGGAATCTGAGCGTGCGGGCGGGCGCCGCACGGCGTAGCCGGGGACGCGTCGGTGCGGCGAGGAGCATGACCGGTCGGGGCCGGGCGCGGGTTCGCACGTTCCTCGGAACGTGGGCTCGTGAACAACCCGTCGTGCGGGCATGCACGGGCCCCGGCTCTCACGTCCTCGGGTGCGCCGCCGCCTGCGCCCACGGAGTCCGCCCGTGAGCGAACGCCGCGTCGCGCGCGTGCAGCTCGAGTCGCCCGTGCCGCAGCTGGACCGCCTCTTCGACTACGCCGTCCCGCACCCGCTGGTGGCCGACGTCGCCCCGGGTGTGCGGGTCAAGGTGCCGCTGCGGTCGGCCGGGCGCATGATGGATGCCTTCGTCATCGAGGTCGTGGCCGATGACGGCACCGAACGCCCGCTGTCATCGATCGAGGCCGTGGTGTCGCCGATGCCCGTGTTGCCCGAACGTCTCTACACGCTCACGCGTCGCGTCGCCGATCGCGCTGCCGGCTCCGTCAGCGACGTGCTGCGACTGGCCGTTCCCCGGCGCATGGTCCGCGCCGAGAAGGCGTGGGCCTCGGCGCCCCCGCCCGGGGAGCCCGAGGTGGTGCCGGCCGCCCGCGAACGATCCGACGTCGCGTTGCGCGCGTACCCGGGGCTCACCGAGGCTCTCGACGCGGGAGAGCGCCTCGCGCTCGACGCGCCCCCGCACCCGCATCCCGAGCTTCCGCGCGGAGCCTGGGCCGACCTCCTCGCCGCCGCCGCGGTGCACACGCTGGCGCGGGGGAGGAGCGCCGTGCTCGTCGTGCCCGACTACCGCGATCAGGCGCAACTGCTCGCAGCCCTCGGCGAACTCGTGACGCCGGATGCCATCGTGCGCGACGACGCCGACCAGTCCGGGCCCGCCCGCTACGCGCAGTACCTGCGCACCCTGTCATCCGCGCCCTGCATCGTGGTCGGCCGCCGCTCGGGCGTGTACGCGCCCGCGCACGACACCGGGCTCGTGGCGATCTGGGACGACGGCGATTCGCTGCTGTCGGAACCGCTCTCTCCGGGTGTGCACGCGCGCGACGCCGCCCTGGTGCGCCAGGAGCTGGAGGGCTCGGCGCTGATCTTCGCCGGGCATACGCGCACGACCGACGTGCAGAGGCTCGTCGACGTGGGCTACGTGCGCGAGATCGCCCAGGCTCGGCGTCCGAGCCCGCGCATCGTGCTGAGCGCGACCCGCGAGGGGGAGCAGCGCCAGTCGCGCGTGCCCTCCTCCGCATTCGCCGCGGCGCGCGAGGCGCTGCAGAACGGGCCCGTGCTCGTGCAGGTCGCCCGCCCCGGGTACGCCCCCTCGCTCGTCTGCGCCGACTGCCGTCGCCCCGCTCGATGCGCGCACTGCGCCGGGCCCCTCCGTGCGGCTCGTCCCGGGGCGACCCCGGTGTGCGCCTGGTGCGGTCGCAGCGCCCACGCCTGGGCGTGCGGGCACTGCGGCTCGACGAAGCTGAGAATGGCATCGTCGGGCAGCGAGCGCACCGCCGACGAGCTCGGCCGCGCCTTCCCGAACACCCGGGTGATCATCGCCGACGGCGCCCACCCTGTGGCGGAGGTCGACGGTCAGCCGGCGCTGATCATCGCCACCCGCGGCGCCGAGCCGATCGCCCGTGGCGGATATCGCGCCGTCATCCTGCTCGACGGCGACCGGATGCTGCAGAGCGAAGCCCTGCGCATCGGCGAGAGCTGCCTGCGCTGGTGGTCGAACGCGGCGGCCCTCGCCGCACCGGGCGCGCCCGTGCACCTCGTCGGCGTTGCGGGGCCCGTCGCCCGTGCGCTCGCGACCTGGACCCAACCCGCGTACGCCCGCGCCGAGCTGGTGGATCGGGCGCCCCTGCGCATGCCGCCCGCCGTGCGGGTCGCCAGCGTCGACGGACATTCCCGCAGCGTCGACACCCTGCTCGCATCCCTTCGCGAGACGGTGACCGACCTCGACCCGCTCGCGATCCTGGGGCCGGTCGACACGTCCGAGACCCCCGACGTCGCGACCTCGCGCGCGCTCGTGCGTTTCGACTACGCGCACGGACGCGCCGTCGCCGAGGCTCTGCGCGCCGGTGTCATCGCCGACGCGCTGCGCGCCCGCACGTCGCGCAAGGGTCGCGGCCCGAAGCCGCGCAGTACGCTCAGAGTCCGTCTCGACATCCCCGAACCGGATCTGTGAGCGCCGCGCACCGTCTGTCGAACGCCACCGTCGTCCGTGTCGATGCACCCGCCCACATCCCCCTGCCCCGAATCGCCTGAGGAGAACCATGCGCCTCGTCTTCGCCGGCACTCCCGCCGTCGCCGTCCCCTCCCTCCGCGCCCTGGCCGCCGGCCCGCACGAGATCGTCGGGGTCGTGACCCGCAGCGACGCCCCGCTCGGACGAAAGCGCGTGCTCACGCCGTCGCCGGTCGCCCAGGCTGCCGGCGACCTCGGCATCCCGATCATCAAGGCCGACCGCCTCGACGCCGGCGCGACCGCGCAGATCACCGCACTCGAGCCCGACCTCGGCGTGATCGTGGCCTACGGCGGACTGGTCCGCGAGCCGCTGCTGTCGGCCCCCGCGCACGGATGGATCAACCTGCACTTCTCCCTCCTGCCACGCTGGCGCGGCGCCGCGCCCGTGCAGCGCGCCCTCATCGCCGGTGACACCGTGACCGGCGCCAGCGTCTTCCAGCTGGTCGCCGCTCTCGACGCCGGAGACGTCTTCGCCGAGGAGCGCTACGAGGTGCCCCCCGGCGCGACGACCGCCGATGTTCTCGACGCGCTTGCCGAGATCGGCTCTCCCGTGCTCGCGCGCGTGGTCGACGGCATCGCCGACGGCACGGCGGCCGCGACACCGCAGCGGGGCGAACCGACCCTCGCCCCCAAACTCACACTCGAAGACGGCGCTCTCGACTTCACCCAGGATGCCGAGACCCTCCTCCACCGCATCGCCGGCGTCACGCCCGAACCCGGAGCCCACACCACCCTCGACGGCGCCCGCTTCAAGGTGCTGCGCGCAGCTCCCGCCGAGGCGCCGCCGCTCACTCCCGGCCGGGTCACGGCATCCGGAAAGGACGTGATCGTCGGTACCGGTACGGGGCCCCTGCGCCTGGAGACCGTCCAGCCCGCGGGTAAGGGGGCGATGGCCGCCGGCGACTGGTTCCGAGGTCTTCGCACCGACGAACCGGTGCTCGGCGCATGAGCGTCCAGGGAGCGCGCACCGTCGCCTACGAGGTCCTCCGCGCCGTCTCCGGCGACGAGGCGTACGCCAACCTTCTGCTGCCGCACGCGATCGTGCGGGCGAGACTGGATGCCAAAGACGCCGGTCTCGCGACGGAACTGACCTACGGCACCCTGCGCCGGCGGGGAACGTACGACGCCATCATCGCCGCCGCGGCCGACCGCACCGTCGATCGCATCGACCCGAACGTGCTCGACGCGCTCCGCCTCGGGGTGCACCAGCTGCTGTCCACCCGCGTCGCCTCGCACGCCGCGGTCAACGAGTCCGTCGAACTCGCCCGTCGGCACGGCGGGGGGAAAGGCGCGGCGGGGTTCGCCAACGCCGTGCTGCGCCGTGTCTCGCGCGACACGCCCGGCCAGTGGATGGACCGCATCGCCGCCGCCGCGCGCAGTGACGACGAGCGCATCGGACTGACCACCTCGCACCCGGTGTGGATCGTGCGCGCCCTCCGCCGCGCACTCACCGCCGAGGGCCGCGCCGACGAGCTCACCGCTCTGCTCGAGTCAGACAACATCGCCCCGCGCGTGGCCATGATCGCCCTCCCCGGACTCGCCGAGGTGCCCGAGGACGCCGCATCCACCCGATTCGCCCCCACCGCGTTCACCACCCGCGGCGGAGACCCCGAGGGTCTCATCCGCGCCTCCGGGGGCCGCCTCCGCGTGCAGGACGAGGGGTCGCAACTCGCCGCACTCGCCCTGAGCCGCGCCCTCCCGGTGCGCGCGGGGGAACGCTGGCTCGACCTGTGCGCCGGCCCCGGCGGCAAGACCGCCCTGCTCGCAGCCGAAGCCCTCGCGCACGGCGCGACGCTGGATGCCAACGAGATCGCACCGGCGCGCGCCGGGCTGGTGCGACAGGCCGTGGCATCCGTGCCCCTCGAGGTGGAGGTGAGCGAGGAGGACGGGCGGGAGCGCGCGGCCCGGATGCCGGGGCAGTACGACCGCATCCTCGTCGACGCCCCGTGCACCGGCATCGGAGCGCTGCGCCGCCGACCGGAGGCACGCTGGCGCAAGACCCCGGCCGACGTCCCCGACCTCACGGCCCTGCAGCAGGACCTGGTGCTCGCGGCCTTCGAGGCGTTGACGCCCGGCGGTGTCGTCGCCTACGTGACGTGCTCGCCGCATCTGGCCGAGACCTCGGGTGTGCTCGCCGAGGTCAAGCGCGAGCTCGGCGACGAGGTCGAAGAACTCGATGCCCGCGCGGTCGTGCGTTCGGTGGCCGTGGACGAGATCGACCTGCCCGACCAGGCCGACGGCTCCCTCCGCGCGCAGCTCTGGCCCCACCGCCACGGCACCGACGCGATGTCGATCGCCCTGCTGCGCAAGCGCTGATCGGCCGCTCGCCCGGCGCAGGCGGGGAGGCCCGGCCCGCCGTGCGCGGACAGGCCCGGGCGCGGCCGTTCCCGTCCAGCTCGTCGAGTGTCCAGGACACGCCGAGCGAGAGGCCCGTCGAACGGCGCGTCCTGGACACTCGACAGGACGACGCAGGGGAGCGCGGCGGCGGTGCGAGCGCACCGCCCGCACATAATGGTCGGGTGCCTACCGACGCCTCCCGCATCAACCCGAGCATCCTCGCCGCCGACTTCGTGAACATGGAGGCCGAGCTCGCGCGCATCGCGGGTGCCGACTTCGTGCACGTCGACGTCATGGACAACCACTTCGTGCCCAACCTCACGTTCGGGCCGCAGATGGTGGGGCGCATCCAGGAGACGAGCCCGGTGCCCCTCGACGTGCACCTGATGATCGACGACCCCGACCGCTGGGCTCCGGCCTACGCCGAGCTCGGGGCGGCATCCGTCACCTTCCACCTCGAGGCCGCGGCATCCCCGATCGCCCTCGCGCGCCGACTGCGCTCGATCGGTGCACGCGCCGGCGTCGCCGTGAAGCCCGGCACGCCCGTGGAGAACCTCTTCGACTCGCTCAACGAGTTCGACCAGATCCTCGTCATGACCGTGGAGCCCGGCTTCGGCGGGCAATCGTTCATGCCCGAGACCATGCCCAAGCTCCGCGCACTCGCCGACGAAGCCAAGCGCCGCGGCTCGAGCGTCTGGCTGCAGGTCGACGGCGGCATCGGCGAATCCACGATCGCCCAGGCCGCCGAGGCGGGGGCCGACACCTTCGTCGCCGGATCCGCGGTCTTCGGCGCCGACGACCCCGACGCGGCCATCCTGTCGCTGCGCGCCACGGCCTCCCGCCACCGTCACTGACCTGCGCCCCGCGAGAAACGGAATCCACCCGAAGAAACGCCCCGACACGGCGTTTCCACGCACGAATCGCGTTTCTCACCACAAGGCGACACACGGCAACCACAAGGCGACACGGATGCCGCGACCTCGCGCCCGTGCGCGACGTCGGTGCAGGCCGCACCCGCGACGCGGTCGGCCTGGCCCCGAACGCTCAGCCACCCGGGACCACACGCCTCCGAACGCCTCGGACAGCCCCACCCTCGCCGACCCGATATCCTGGAACCGTGAAGACCTTCGACGACCTGTTCGCGGAACTCAGCGCCAAGGCCGTCGAGCGACCCGAGGGGTCCGGCACCGTCGCGCAGCTCGACGCGGGCGTGCACGCCATCGGCAAGAAGATCGTCGAAGAAGCCGCCGAGGTGTGGATGGCCGCTGAATACGAGTCCGACGAGGCCGCCGCCGAAGAGATCTCGCAGCTGCTGTACCACCTGCAGACGCTCATGCTGGCGAAGGGTCTGTCGCTCGAAGACGTCTACCGACATCTCTGAGCCCCGCCCCTCCTCCCACAGCTCACCCCACACGAAAGCACCCGTCATGCTGCGAATCGCCGTGCCGAACAAGGGGTCGCTCGCCGAGACCGCCGCCGAGATGCTCTCGGAGGCCGGGTACACCGGACGACGCGACTCGAAAGACCTGTACACCGTCGACCCCGTGAACGAGGTCGAGTTCTTCTACCTCCGCCCCCGCGACATCGCGACCTACGTCGGGTCCGGCGCGCTGGATGTCGGCATCACCGGCCGCGACCTGC
Source organism: Microbacterium proteolyticum (assembly GCF_014192415.1). Lineage (GTDB taxonomy): Bacteria > Actinomycetota > Actinomycetes > Actinomycetales > Microbacteriaceae > Microbacterium > Microbacterium proteolyticum. Next base: position 157,588 of record NZ_JACHXY010000002.1, on the reverse strand, counting down.
TGCTGGACGCCCGCATGCCGGGCGCCCGCGAGGTCGAGTCGCTCGGCTTCGCCGGCTCGACGTTCCGCTTCGCCGGTCGCCCGGGCCGTTTCACCGGCATCCACGACCTCGAGGGCCTGCGGGTCGCCACCGCTTACCCGGGACTGGTCGATGCATTCCTCGACGAGCGCGGCATCGCGGTCGACATCGTGCCGCTCGACGGCGCGGTCGAGTCCGCCGTCCAGCTCGGGGTGGCGGATGCCGTGGCCGACGTCGTCTCCACGGGCACCACGCTCCGTCAGGCGGGGCTCGAGATCTTCGGGCCCGTCCTGCTCGAGTCCGATGCCGTGCTCATCGCCGGCCCGCAGGAGGTCGAGGGCACCGAGACGCTGCTGCGGCGTCTGCGCGGTGTCCTCGCCGCCCGCAAGTACGTGCTCATCGACTACGACCTGCCCGCTGCCCTCGTGGAGCAGGCGGTCGCGGTGGCCCCGGGCTTGGAGTCGCCGACGATCTCGCCGCTGCGCGACCCCGAATGGGTGGCCGTGCGCGTCATGAGCCCGCGCCGCGACGTCAACCAGGTCATGGACGCGCTCTACGCGATCGGGGCGCGCGCGATCCTCGTCACCGAGATCCTCGCCGCGAGGCTCTGATGACCCTCGCGCGTCGCGTCATCCCCTGCCTCGACGTCGCGGCCGGCCGCGTGGTCAAGGGCGTCAACTTCCTCGACCTGCGCGACATGGGTGATCCGGTCGAGCTCGCCAAGCTCTACTTCGACCAGGGCGCCGACGAGGTCACCTTCCTCGACGTCACCGCCACCGTCGACGAGCGTGCGACGACCTACGACGTCGTGCGCCGCACCGCCGAGCAGGTCTTCATCCCACTGACGGTCGGCGGGGGAGTGCGCTCCGCCGACGACGTCGCCCGCCTGCTCGCCGTCGGCGCCGACAAGATCGGTGTGAATTCGGCCGCGATCGCCCGCCCCGACCTGATCGACGAGATCGCCGACCGGTTCGGCGCGCAGGTCATCGTGCTCTCGCTCGACGTGAAGCGCGCGGCATCCACCCCGTCCGGCTTCGTCGTGACCACCCACGGAGGACGCACCGAGACGACCCTCGACGCCCTCGAGTGGGCGCGCGAGGCGGTCGAGCGCGGCGCGGGGGAGCTGCTGGTCAACTCGATCGACGCCGACGGCACGAAGCAGGGCTTCGACCTCGAACTCGTCCGCCTCATGCGCCAGGTCGCGGCGGTCCCGGTCATCGCGTCGGGCGGCGCAGGAGAACTCGGCCACTTCGCCCCGGCCGTGCAGGCCGGCGCCGACGCGGTGCTCGCGGCATCCGTCTTCCACTCCGGTCAGCTGACCGTGGGGCAGGTCAAGGACGCCATGGCCGCCGAGGGGATCGAGGTGCGCCGATGAGCATCGACCGTGTGAAGTACGACGCCGACGGACTCGTGGCCGCCGTGATCCAGCAGTTCGACTCGCGCGAGGTGCTGATGGTCGGATGGATGGATGCCGAAGCCCTGAACCGCACGCTCACCACCGGCCGCGTGACGTTCTGGTCGCGCTCGCGTCAGGAGTACTGGCGCAAGGGCGACACCTCGGGCCACATCCAGCTGGTGAAGGGGGCACGCCTCGACTGCGATGGCGACACACTGCTGATCGAAGTCGACCAGATCGGCGCCGCCTGCCACACCGGCGATCACACCTGCTTCGACGCCGACGACCTGCACCCGGTCGTGGGGGAGCACTGATGCGGCGCGCCCGCTCCACGGCGGTCCTCGCGATGCTGGTCGCCGGAGCGATGGGCGTGATCGCGTCGACCCAGACGTGGATCGACGTCACCCTCGACGACGGCGCGCAGCAAACCCTCGCCGTCGCCGGCGCCGAGGCACTGCCGATCCTCACCCCGCTCAGCCTGGCCGCGCTCGCGCTGGGCGCCGCCCTGTCGATCGTCGGCCCCGTGCTGCGCTACGTGTTCGGCGTTCTCGGCGCGCTGATCGCGGCGCTGGTGGGATTGGGCGCGGCGCAGCTGCTGATCGCCCGCCCGGTCGCCGCCGCGGCCTCGACCGTCACCGAGGCCACCGGCATCTCGGGAACGGATGCCGTGGCCTCCCTCGTCACGGGGTTCTCACTGACGCCGTGGCCGGTGATCACGCTGCTCGCGCAGGTCGTGCTGTTCGCCGCCGCGGTCTTCACCCTCGTCACCGCCCGTCGCTGGGCATCGGGAGCGAGTCGCAAGTACCGCACGGCGACCGAGGCCGGCACCGACACCGGTCGCCCCCACGACGCGATCGATTCGTGGGACGACCTCTCCCGCGGCGACGACCCGACGGCCTGACCGTTCCGGGTCGCGGCCCTACGCCGTGTCGCGACAGGAGCGCCGTGGCATCCCTCGATCGCGCCGCGCAGAAACGCCTTCGCGTGGAAGAAACGACGTGACGGGGCGTTTCTTCGCGTCGATCGCGTTTGTCGACGGATGCGGTGGCGGCGGCCCGACACCGTCACGGCCGAAGACCCTGCGACATCGAGACGTCGACGCCGGGACCCGCCTCGCGCTTCGATAGACTGGGCCGACGCTTTTCCCCGCGCCCGCGCGCGACTGTTAGGAGCCCCATGAGCAACCCCATCGGTGACCCCGGCCACGGACACTCGCCCGCCGCCTGGACGGCCGTGATCATCATGCTCGTCGCGTTCACGCTCGGCACCCTGTTCTTCTGGCTCGATATGCCCGTGATGGTGTGGGCCTCCGTGGGTCTGCTGGTCGTCGGTGCGATCGTGGGCTGGGGCATGACCAAGGCCGGTTACGGCGCGGGCGGCGCGAAGTCCAACCCGAAGGCGCACTGACCGTGCTGGCCGATCTGACGGCCGGAGCGGTTGAAGATGCCGAGCAGCGCGCTGCGTCGCGTACGCTCGCCGACGTCGAGCGCGACGCGATCGCGCAGTCGCCGGCACGCGACGCCCTGGCGATGCTCGCCCCCGCCGATCGGGTGAAGATCATCGCCGAGGTCAAGCGCGCGAGCCCTTCGCGCGGCGACCTCGCCGCCATCCCCGACCCGGCACGCCAGGCGCGCCTCTACGAAGAGGGCGGAGCGTCGGCCATCTCGGTGCTCACCGAGGGTCGCAAGTTCAAGGGCAGTCTTGCCGACCTCGAGGCCGTCCGCGCGGCCGTGGGCGTACCCGTGCTACGCAAGGACTTCCTCGCCACGCCCTACCAGGTGCTCGAAGCCCGCGCATCCGGCGCCGACCTCGTGCTCTTGATCGTCGCCGCTCTCGACCAGAAGACGCTCTCCGAGCTGTTCGCCCTGACGAACGAACTCGGCATGACGGCCCTCGTCGAGACGCACTCGGCGGAAGAACTCGAACGCGCCGCCGACATCGGCGCGAAGCTCATCGGCGTCAACGCCCGCAACCTCTCCACGTTCGAGCTCGACCGCGATCTGTTCGGCTCGCTCGCCGACCGCTTCCCGGCCGATGCCGTGAAGATCGCCGAATCCGCCGTGCTCACCCCCGCCGACGTCGCCCACTACCGAGCCGCGGGTGCCGATGTGGTCCTCGTGGGCGAGGCCCTCGTGACCGGCGACCCCGTCGCCACCCTTCGCGCGTTCCTCCAGGAGACCTCATGACCACCGTTCGTGACCACGCACCGAGCGACCACGAGCCGGGCGACCGGTCCGCGAGCCTGCGCGACCAGAAGGGGCCGTTCTTCGGCGACTTCGGCGGCCGCTTCATGCCCGAGTCGCTCATCGCCGCCATCGACGAGCTCACCGAGGTCTACGAGTCGGCGATGGCCGACCCGACCTTCCACGCCGAGCTGCGCGCCCTGCTGCACGACTACGCGGGCCGCCCCTCGGTGCTCACCGAGGTGCCGCGGTTCGCCGAGCACGCGGGCGGCGCCCGGGTGTTCCTCAAGCGCGAAGACCTGAACCACACCGGATCGCACAAGATCAACAACGTGCTCGGGCAGGCGCTGCTCACCAAGCGCCTGGGCAAGACGCGCGTGATCGCCGAGACCGGCGCCGGTCAGCACGGGGTCGCGACAGCCACCGCGGCCGCACTCTTCGGCCTCGACTGCGTGGTCTACATGGGCGAGGTCGACACCGAGCGCCAGGCGCTGAACGTCGCACGCATGCGTCTGCTCGGCGCCGAGGTCGTGCCCGTCACGACCGGCTCCCGCACCTTGAAAGACGCGATCAACGAGGCGTACCGCGACTGGGTCGCCTCGGTCGAGACGACGAACTACATCTTCGGCACCGCGGCCGGCCCCCACCCCTTCCCGGCGATGGTGCGCGACTTCCAGAAGATCATCGGCGAAGAGACGCGCGCCGAGTTCCTCGAACGTCTCGACCGCCTCCCGGATGCCGTCTTCGCGTGCGTCGGCGGCGGCTCCAACGCCATCGGCATGTTCGACGCGTTCCTCGACGACGAGGGCGTCGCTCTCTACGGCGTCGAGGCCGCCGGCGATGGCGTCGACACCCCCAAGCACGCGGCATCCATCGGTCGCGGTCGCCCCGGTGTGCTGCACGGCGCCCGCACGTACGTGCTGCAGGACGAAGACGGACAGACCACCGAGTCGCACTCGATCTCGGCGGGCCTGGACTACCCCGGCGTCGGCCCCGAGCACGCCTGGCTCGCCGACCTGGGCCGCGCGAAGTACATCCCCGCCACCGACGACGAGGCGATGCAGGCCCTGCGCCTGCTGTCGCGCACCGAGGGCATCATCCCCGCGATCGAGTCGGCGCACGCCCTCGCCGGCGCCCTGCGCGTCGGACGCGAGATGGGTCCGGATGCCGTGATCGCCATCAACCTCTCGGGTCGCGGCGACAAAGACATGGACACCGCGGCGCGCTACTTCGACCTCTACGACGCCGAGCACGCGTCGGAGCAGGCGGACGGCCCCGCGCAGACGCGCGCGGCCGAGGCCGTGGCATCCGCCCCCGGCTCACCGGTCGACGTGACAGCCGCGCCCGACGCCGCGAGCGGTGCGGGGGTCGAACTGTGACCTCGCGCGTCTCCGCCGCCATCGACGCCGCCCGCGCTCAGGGTCGCGGGGCGTTCGTGGGCTACCTGCCCGCCGGCTTCCCCGACGTGCAGACGAGCATCGACGCCGCCGTCGCCCTGGCCGAGGCCGGTGCCGACGTGATCGAACTCGGCCCGCCCTACAGCGACCCGGTGATGGACGGCCTGGTGATCCAGGAGGCCACGCAGACGGCGCTCGCCAACGGCTTCCGCATGCGCGACCTGTTCACCATCATCCGCGAGGTCACGGCGCGCACCGATGTGCCGGTCCTGGTGATGACGTACTGGAACCTCGTCGAGCAGTACGGCGTCGACCGGTACGCCGATGAGCTCGTGGCCGCGGGCGGCGCGGGTCTCATCACCCCCGACATCACGCCCGACGCCGGCGCCGCATGGATCGCCGTGAGCGAACGCACGGGTCTCGACCGCGTGTTCCTCGCCGCCCCCACGTCGTCCGACGAGCGCCTGAAGATGATCGTCGAAGCCTCCACGGGCTTCGTCTACACCGTGTCGACCATGGGCATCACGGGCGAGCGCACGCAACTGGATGCCGCAGCCCGCGAGCTCGTCGAACGTCTCCGCGCCTTCGGCGCGCAGCACGCCTGCGTGGGTATCGGCATCTCCAACGCCGAGCAGGTCGCGGGTGTCGTCGACTACGCCGACGGCGCGATCGTCGGCACCGCTCTGGTCAAGGCGCTGCGCGACGGCGGCGTCGAGGGGCTCTCGGACCTCGCGCGGGAGCTGTCCGCAGGCACGACGCGGCGCGCCCTAGACTCGTTCGCATGACGTTCGCCCTCTCGAGCGCCGCCTCCGGCGTGCTCGCCAGCATCCCGAGCCCGACGATCTCCTACGTCGATCTCGGTCCGCTCCGCATCCACTTCTACGCGCTCTGCATCATCGCGGGCATCATCGTGGCGGTCTTCCTCACGAACGCGCGCCTGACGCGTCGGGGGGCAGAGAAGTGGGTCGTCATCGACATCTGCCTGCTGGCGGTGCCGCTGGCCATCGTCGTGGCGCGCATCTACCACGTCGTCACGCACCTCGGCTTCTACTTCGGCCCCGGATCCAACCCCTGGAACATCACCCAGCCGGGCTCCGTGTGGGCGATCTGGGAGGGCGGCATCGCCATCTACGGCGCGCTGATCGGTGGCGCCATCGGTGCGATCCTCGGATGCAAGTGGACCGGCATCCGGTTCTGGACCTTCGCCGACGCCGTGGCACCGGGCCTCATCATCGCGCAGGCCATGGGCCGCTTCGGCAACTGGTTCAACCAGGAGCTCTTCGGCCAGCCCACCGACCTGCCCTGGGGCCTCGAGATCTCGGCCGGCAACCCGGCGATCCCCGTCGGACTGCCATCCGACACGCTTTTCCAGCCGACCTTCCTCTACGAAGTCATCTGGAACCTGCTCGGCGCCGCGGTCATCCTGTGGGCCGGGAAGCGCTTCGGCCTGCAGTGGGGCAAGCAGTTCGCGATCTACCTCATGTGGTACTCGGCGGGCCGAATCGTCTGGGAATCCATCCGAATCGACCCCAGCGACATCATCCTGGGCCTTCGCACCAACGTCTGGGCGGCCATCTTCGGTGTGCTCCTCGGCATCGTGATCTTCGTCGTGCAGTCCCGTCGTCACCTCGGTCTCGAGCCGTCGCCGTATGTGCCCGGTCGCGAAGGCAAGGCTCCCGGGGCTGTAGACTCAGGCGACCCCTCTGACTTCGTCGACGTGAGCGAGCCGCCCGCGACGAGCGACACCGTCGGCACCAGCGCCACAAGCAGCCCCGCCACGAAATAACACTCTGGGCCGACGTCGTCCCATCCGAAGCATCAACATGAGGACGGTTGATATGGCTTCCAGCCTGCGTTCCGACACCGTCGGAGGCTCATTCCCGGCCCGACAGGGAATGTACGACCCGTCGTTCGAGAAAGACGCCTGTGGCCTCGCCATGGTCGCCACTCTCCGCGGCGAAGCCGGTCACGACATCATCGACCTGGCGCTGACGGCGCTGCGCAATCTCGAGCACCGCGGCGCCATCGGCTCCGACGCGGGCACCGGCGACGGTGCAGGAATCCTGACGCAGATGCCCGACGCGTTCCTGCGTGCCGTCGTCGACTTCGATCTGCCCCCGGTGGGGGAGTACGCCGCGGGCATGGTGTTCCTCCCGCTCGGCCACGACGAGCGAACCGCCATGAAGACCGGCATCGAGGAGATCGCGCGCCACGAGAACCTCGAGGTCCTCGGCTGGCGCGAGGTCCCCGTCGAGCACGAGAACCTCGGCAAGCTCGCCTACGAGGCGCGACCCGCCTTCGAGCAACTGTTCGTCGCGCGCCCGGCCGAGGGCGATCAGCCGGCGCTGTCGGGCATCGCCCTCGACCGCCGCGTGTACCGCCTGCGCAAGCGCGCGCGTCACGAGATCGACGCGTACTTCGTGTCGTTGTCGAGCCGCACGCTCGGCTACAAGGGCATGGTCACGACCCTCCAGCTCGAGCCGTTCTACCCCGACCTCTCGGATGAGCGTTTCGCCTCCGAGCTCGCCGTGGTGCACTCGCGCTACTCGACCAACACGTTCCCGTCGTGGCCCCTCGCCCAGCCGCTGCGCATGCTCGCGCACAACGGCGAGATCAACACCGTCAAGGGCAACCGCAACTGGATGCGCGCCCGCCAGTCGCAGCTGGAGTCCCAGTTGATCGGTGACGTGCGTCCACTGCTCCCCATCTGCACCGAGGGCGCAAGCGACTCGGCATCCTTCGACGAGGTGCTCGAACTCCTCACCCTCACCGGTCGGAGCCTCCCGCACGCGATCATGATGATGGTCCCCGAGGCATACGAGAAGCAGGCGACGATAGACCCCGCCCTGCGCGCCTTCTACGACTACCACTCCATGCAGATGGAGCCATGGGACGGCCCCGCCGCCCTCATCTTCACCGACGGCACGCTGGTCGGCGCCACCCTCGACCGCAACGGCCTGCGCCCCGGGCGCTGGACCGAGACCACCGACGGTCTCATCGTCATCGGTTCCGAGACCGGCGTGCTCGACTTCGCGCCCGAGCGCATCAAGCGCCGCGGTCGTCTGCAGCCGGGCCGCATGTTCCTCGTCGACACGGCCCAGCGCCGCGTCGTCGAAGACGACGAGATCAAGGCCGACCTAGCCGCTCTGCAGCCGTGGGGCGAATGGGTCGACAAGGGTCGCGTGAAGCTGAGCGAGCTGCCCGAGCGCGAGCACATCGTGCACCCCATCGCCTCGATCACCCGCCGCCAGCGGACCTTCGGCTACACCGAAGAAGAGGTGCGCATCCTGCTCACCCCCATGGGTCAGGGCGGCGCCGAGCCGCTCGGCGCCATGGGCAGCGACGCGCCCGTCGCCGTGCTGAGCGACCGCCCCCGCCTCTTGTTCGACTACTTCTCGCAGCAGTTCGCGCAGGTCACCAACCCGCCGCTGGACTCCATCCGCGAAGAGGTCGTCACCTCGCTCTCGCTGGGCCTCGGGCCCGAGCGCAACCTCCTCGACTGGGGACCCGACCACACCCGCACGGTGACGCTCGACTTCCCCGTGATCGACAACGACGAGCTCGCGAAGATCCAGCACATCGACACCGCGCTCCCGGGCCGGTCGTCGGTGACCGTCCGCGGCCTGTACCGGGTCGAGGCCGGTCACAAGGGGCTGCAGAAGCGCCTCGTGCAGATGTGCTCCGAGGTCGATGCGGCCATCGAAGACGGGGCCGAGTTCATCGTGCTCAGCGACCGCGACTCCAACAAGGACTTGGCGCCGATCCCGTCGCTGCTGATGCTCGCGGCTGTGCACCACCACCTCATCCGCAAAGAGACCCGCATGAAGGTCGGCCTCGTGGTCGAGGCGGGCGACGTGCGCGAAGTGCACCACGTCGCCACCCTCATCGGGTACGGCGCCTCGGCGGTCAACCCGTACCTCGCGATGGAAACCGTCGAGTACCTCGTACGCGCCGGCTTCATCAGCAACATCACGCCCGAGAAGGCCGTCAAGAACCTGATCTACGCGCTCGGCAAGGGCGTGCTGAAGATCATGTCGAAGATGGGGATCTCGACGGTCTCGTCGTACGCCGGCGCCCAGGTGTTCGAGGCCGTGGGTCTGTCGCGCGACTTCGTCGAGGCCTACTTCACCGGCACCGAATCCAAGCTCGGCGGTGTCGGACTCGACATCATCGCCGCCGAGAACGCCGCGCGGCACGCGTACGCCTACCCGCAGGATGCCGCGGCGCGGGCGCATGAACGCCTGTGGACCGGTGGCGAGTACCAGTGGCGCCGCGACGGCGCCCCCCACCTGTTCAACCCCGACACGGTGTTCCGGCTGCAGCACGCCACGCGCGAGCGCCGATACGACATCTTCCGCGAGTACACGCAGCTCATCGACGACCAGGCGCACGAGCTGAAGACGCTGCGCGGCCTGTTCGGCTTGCGCACGGGCACCCGCCCCGCCGTGCCGCTCGACGAGGTCGAGCCGGTCTCGGCCATCGTCAAGCGCTTCTCCACCGGTGCCATGAGCTACGGCTCGATCTCGAAAGAGGCGCACGAGGTGCTCGCGGTGGCGATGAACCAGATCGGCGGCAAGAGCAACACCGGTGAGGGCGGAGAAGACGTCGACCGTCTGCTCGACCCGACCCGCCGTAGCGCCATCAAGCAGGTGGCATCCGGTCGCTTCGGGGTGACGAGCCTGTACCTCACCGAGGCCGACGACATCCAGATCAAACTCGCCCAGGGCGCCAAGCCCGGCGAGGGCGGTCAGCTGCCCCCGACCAAGGTGTACCCGTGGGTGGCGCGCACGCGTCACGCGACGGCGGGAGTCGGTCTCATCTCGCCGCCGCCGCACCACGACATCTACTCGATCGAAGACCTCAAGCAGCTCATCTTCGACCTCAAGCGCGCCAACCCCTCGGCCCGCATCCACACCAAGCTGGTGAGCCAGTCGGGTATCGGTGCGGTCGCCGCCGGTGTCGCCAAGGCGCTGAGTGACGTCATCCTGGTCTCCGGTCAGGACGGCGGCACGGGTGCGAGCCCGATGAACTCGCTCAAGCACGCGGGCACCCCGTGGGAGCTGGGCCTCGCCGAGACGCAGCAGACGCTCATGCTCAACGGCATGCGCGACCGCGTGGTCGTGCAGGTCGACGGTCAGATGAAGACCGGTCGCGACGTGATCATCGGCGCGCTGCTCGGCGCCGAGGAGTTCGGCTTCGCCACCGCCCCGCTGGTGGTGTCGGGCTGCATCATGATGCGCGTCTGCCACCTCGACACGTGCCCCGTGGGCGTCGCGACGCAGAACCCCGTGCTGCGCCAGCGCTTCACCGGCAAGGCCGAGTACATCGTGAACTTCATGGAGTTCATCGCGCAGGAGGTGCGCGAGTACCTCGCCGCCCTCGGCTACCGCACCATCGACGAGATCGTCGGCCACGCCGAGCTGCTCGACGCCAACGAGGCGATCCAGCACTGGAAGGCGCGCGGGCTCAACCTCGCGCCGATCCTCGAAGGACCCCGCTTCGCCGACGACGAGCCGCGCCGCCATGGCCGCAGCCAGAACCACGAGCTCGAGGACCACTTCGACGTGCAGCTCATCGAGCGCGCGCAGGACGTCATCGCGCACGGCGGTCAACTCACGATCGACCTGCCGATCCGCAACACCGCGCGCGCGGTCGGAACCATGCTCGGCCACCACGTCACCAAGGCACGGGGCGAGCACGGGCTGCCCGAGAACTCGATCGACGTGCGTCTGACGGGTTCCGCCGGACAATCGTTCGGTGCGTTCATGCCCGCGGGCATCACGCTGCGCCTCGAGGGCGACTCGAACGACTACGTCGGCAAGGGCCTGTCGGGCGGCACGATCGTGGTGCGCCCGCCGCGCGGGTCGTCGTTCGCGGCATCCGAGAACGTCATCGCCGGAAACGTCATCGGCTACGGCGCCACGCAGGGGCAGATGTTCCTCAACGGCGTCGTGGGCGAGCGCTTCCTCGTGCGCAACTCGGGTGCCACGGCGGTCGTCGAGGGCGTGGGCGACCACGCGCTCGAGTACATGACCGGTGGTCTCGCCGTCATCCTGGGCGCCACGGGTCGCAACCTCGGCGCCGGCATGTCGGGTGGCCAGGCCTACGTCTACAAGCTCGACCGTGACCTTGTGAACCGCGATGCCATGGCATCCGGTGAGCTCGAACTCGGCGCCCTCGGATCGGGGGATGCAGAGATCCTCCGCGACCTGCTCGCAAAACACGTCGCGGAGACCGATTCCACCCTCGCCCGTCGTCTGCTCGACGACTTCGAGACCGAGGTGGACAACTTCGTCCGGGTGCTGCCACGCGACTACGCCGCGGTACTGCAGACCCGCCAGGAGGCGGTGTCGGAGGGACTCGATCCCGACGGCGACGTCGTCTGGAAGCGCATTCTGGAGGTGACGGGTGGCTGACCCGAAGGGCTTTCTCAAGACCACGGAGCGCGAGCTCCCGAAGCGTCGACCGGTGCCCGTGCGCATCATGGACTGGAAAGAGGTGTACGAGCCGGGAGATTCGGCCGTCATCCGCCGTCAGGCCGGTCGATGCATGGACTGCGGCATCCCGTTCTGCCACAAGGGGTGTCCGCTCGGCAACCTCATCCCGGAGTGGAACGACCTGACCTGGCGAGGCGAGGGCCGCGCCGCGATCGAGCGTCTGCACGCGACGAACAACTTCCCCGAGTTCACCGGTCGCCTGTGCCCTGCCCCGTGCGAGAGTTCGTGCGTACTCGGCATCAACCAGCCGGCCGTGACGATCAAGCAGGTCGAGGTCTCGATCATCGACGAGGCGTTCGCCAACGGCTGGGTGGAGCCCGAGCCGCCGGAGCGCCTGACCGGCAAGACCGTCGCCGTCGTGGGCTCCGGCCCCGCCGGTCTCGCGGCCGCCCAGCAGCTCACGCGCGCCGGCCACACGGTGGCGGTGTTCGAGCGCGACGACCGCATCGGCGGGCTGATGCGCTACGGCATCCCGGACTTCAAGATGGAGAAGCGCCACCTCGAGCTGCGCCTGCGCCAGATGCAGGCGGAGGGCACGCGTTTCCGCGCGGGTGTCGAGATCGGCAAAGACATCTCCTGGAGCGACCTGCGGGCGCGCTACGACGCCGTCGTGGTGGCCACCGGCGCCACCGTGCCGCGCGACCTCGCCATCCCGGGCCGCGACCTCGACGGCGTGCACTACGCCATGGAGTACCTCATCGAGGGCAACAAGGCGGTCGCGGGCGATCAGGTCCCCCAGCAGATCTCGGCCGAGGGCAAGCACGTCGTCGTCATCGGCGGCGGCGACACCGGAGCCGACTGCATCGGTACGGCGCACCGCCAGGGCGCCCTGAGTGTGACGAACCTCGCGATCGGCAAGCAGCCGCCGTCCGAGCGTCCTTCCGAGCAGCCCTGGCCGATGATGCCGAACCTGTTCGAGATGGCCTCGGCCCACGAAGAGGGCGGGGAGCGTTCGTTCCTCGCCTCCACCGTGGAGTTCCTCGGCAATGCCGCGGGCGAAGTTCGCGCCCTGCGCGTCGCCGAGACCGAGTACCTCGACGGCCGCCGCGTACCCAAGAGCGGCACCGAGCGCGAGATCCCGGCCGACCTGGTGCTCATCGCGATGGGCTTCACCGGGCCCGAGCGCGAGCACCTCGAAGATCAGCTCGGCACGCAGTTCACCGGGCGTGGCAACGTCGAACGCGATGCCACCTACGCCACGACCACGCCGGGCGTGTTCGTCGCCGGCGACGCCGGCCGCGGACAGTCCCTCATCGTGTGGGCCATCGCCGAGGGCCGTGCGGCCGCCGCCGAGGTCGACACGTTCCTCATGGGCGAGACGGTGCTGCCCGCACCGGTGCGCCCCACCGATGTCGCCATCGGCCTCCTGCCCGCCTAAGCTGGCAAGGGCCGATCGGCCACTTCCCGAAAATCCTCACGGAGCTTGAAAACGGATGAGACGCGCCAAGATCGTCGCAACACTCGGGCCCGCCACGTCGTCGTATGAGATGGTTCGCGCCATCATCGACGCCGGGGTGGACGTCGCCCGCCTCAACCTGAGCCACGGAGATTACTCCGTGCACGACGCCAACTTCGCCAATGTGCGCAAGGCCGCAGAGGACGCCGGCCGCCCGGTCGCCGCCCTCGTCGACCTGCAGGGTCCCAAGATCCGTCTCGGCAAGTTCGAGAACGGTCCCCACGACCTGCTGCCCGGTGACATCTTCAAGATCACCATCGAAGACATCCTCGGCACGAAAGAGATCGTCGGCACCACGTTCAAGGGCCTGCCCCACGACGTCAAGCCCGGCGACTTCCTGCTGATCGACGACGGCAAGGTGCGCGTGCGCGTCGTCGAGACCGACGGCACCGTCGTGACCACCGAGGTCGTCGTCGGCGGCCCCGTGTCGAACAACAAGGGCATCAACCTGCCCGGCGTCGCCGTGAACGTCCCCGCACTGAGCGAGAAGGACGAAGCCGATCTCCGCTGGGGTCTGAAGGCCGGCGCCGACCTCATCGCGCTGTCGTTCGTGCGCGACGCCTCCGACATCGTGCGCGTGCACGAGATCATGGCCGAAGAGGGACGCTACGTGCCCGTCATCGCCAAGATCGAGAAGCCGCAGGCGGTCGACAACCTCGAAGAGATCATCGACGCGTTCGACGCCATCATGGTGGCCCGCGGCGACCTGGGCGTCGAGCTGCCGCTCGAGGCCGTGCCGATCGTGCAGAAGCGCGCCGTCGAGCTGGCTCGCCGTATGGCGAAGCCCGTCATCGTCGCGACGCAGATGCTCGAGTCGATGATCAACAATCCCGTGCCCACGCGCGCCGAGACCTCCGACGTCGCCAACGCCGTGCTCGACGGCGCGGACGCGGTCATGCTCTCGGGCGAGACCAGCGTCGGCGACTTCCCGGTGGTGGTCGTCGAGACGATGGCCCGCATCGTGGAGTCCACCGAAGAGCACGGTCTCGAGCGCATCGCGCCCCTGACGAACAAGCCCCGCACCCAGGGCGGCGCCATCACGCTCGCCGCGGTCGAGGTCGCCGACTTCGTCGAGGCGAAGTACCTGTGCGTCTTCACCGAGTCGGGTGACTCGGCCCGCCGCATGTCGCGCCTGCGTTCGACCATCCCCATGATCGCGTTCACGCCCGAGCCCGGCATCCGCCGTCGCCTCGCGCTGACGTGGGGCGTGCGCTCGACGCTGGTGGAGCACGTGTCGCACACCGACAAGATGTTCCTGCAGGTCGACGACTACCTGCTCTCGCACGACCTGGCCAAGGTCGGCGACAAGGTCGTCGTCATCTCGGGTTCTCCTCCCGGAATCGCCGGTTCGACGAACGACCTGCGTGTACACCGCGTGGGCGACGCCGTTCACGGCGCAGCTCCCGGGTACCAGGAAGTCTGAGCCCAGACGACGCGCGCCGGTGCATCCGGCGCGCGTCGTCGCGCTCCCGCCCGCTAGGTTGGGAGCGCGACACTTGCCGGTGTGGCGGAATGGCAGACGCGGGGCACTCAAAATGCTCTGTCGAAAGACGTGTGGGTTCGAGTCCCACCACCGGTACCCGTACAGCATCCCGTGCGATCCAGGGCTTGGCGCCCTTCCAGACTTAGGATGGTTCCGTGACTGATCAAGAAGCCGTTACCGGCAGCGCCCCCGCGGCTCCCCGTCGCGTCGTCGTGGCGGAAGACGAGTCGCTCATCCGCCTCGACATCGTCGAGATCCTCCGCGACAACGGCTACGACGTCGTCGGGGAAGCCGGAGACGGCGAGACCGCCGTTCAGCTGGCGACCGAGCTGCGTCCCGACCTCGTCATCATGGACGTCAAGATGCCGCAGCTCGACGGCATCAGCGCCGCCGAGAAGCTCAGCAAGAACCACATCGCCCCCGTCGTGCTGCTGACGGCTTTCAGCCAGAAGGAGCTGGTCGAGCGCGCGAGCGAGGCCGGTGCCCTGGCCTACGTCGTCAAGCCCTTCACGCCCAACGACCTGCTGCCGGCGATCGAGATCGCCCTGGCTCGCTACGAGCAGATCATCACGCTCGAGGCCGAAGTCGCCGACATGGTCGAGCGCTTCGAGACCCGCAAGCTCGTCGATCGCGCGAAGGGGCTGCTCAACGAGAAGATGGGCCTCAGCGAGCCCGAGGCGTTCCGCTGGATCCAGAAGGCCTCGATGGACCGCCGCCTCACCATGCAGGACGTCGCGAAGGCCATCATCGAGCAGCTGGCCCCCAAGAAGGCCTGACGAAACGACCTGACGAGACGATTCGCTGAATGGATGCCACTGCGGTGGCATCCATTTCGCGTTTCCGGGAGGGTGGCCGAACCCGCCGAGGTGTCCGTCAGCGCTGCGGGGCGTCCTTGATCATGTTCGTGATGCGCACGGTTGAGCAGCGGCGGCCCTGCTCGTCGGTCACCGCGATCTCGTGCACCGTCAGAGAGCGGCCGAGGTGGATCGGCGTGCAGACGCCGGTCACGACACCCGACGTCGCGGAACGCGTGTGCGTGGCGTTGATGTCGATGCCGACGGCCAGGCGTCCGGCACCGGCGTGCAGGTTCGCCGCCATCGACCCGAGTGATTCACCCAGCACCACGTAGGCGCCGCCGTGCAGCAGGCCGACCGGCTGGGTGTTGCCCTCGACCGGCATGGTCGCGACGCACCGCTCGACGGTGAACTCGACCCACTCGATGCCCATCTTCTCGGCGAGAGCGCCCATTCCGCGCTGCTGGGCCCAGTCGAGGCCGGAGGTGGTGTCGCCTGAGGTCGACGTCATCATCGCCTTCCTGTCGTCGCCCTGTTCGGGCGGGGCCGGGGGAGTGTCCGTGGTTCTCGTTACGCTGGAGGGGTGACGGATGCCGAAAAGCCTACTCTCCTCGTCGTCGACGGCCATTCGCTGGCGTACCGGGCGTTCTACGCCCTGCCGGTCGACAACTTCTCGACGAAGGACGGCCAGCACACCAACGGCATCTACGGCTTCCTGTCGATGTTCGTGAACCTCGTCAAGGCCGAGAAGCCGACGCACCTGGCGGTTGCGTTCGACACGTCGCGGCAGTCGTTCCGCACCCGCGAGTACGCCGAATACAAGGCCAACCGCAGCGAGTCGCCCGCCGAGTTCAAGGGACAGATCCCGCTGCTGCAGGACTGCCTCGAGGCCATGGGCGTGCCGGTGCTCAAGAAAGAAGACTTCGAGGCCGACGACATCCTCGCCACCCTCGCCACCCAGGGCGAAGAGCAGGGCTTCACGGTACTCGTGTGCTCTGGCGACCGCGACACGATCCAGCTCGTGACCGAGGACATCACGCTGCTCTACCCCAACGTGCAGGGCGTGTCGCAGCTCAAGCGCTACGACACCGACGCCGTGGTCGAGAAGTACGGACTCCCGCCTGCCCAGTACCCCGAGATCGCCGCGCTCGTCGGAGAGACCAGCGACAATCTGCCCGGCGTGCCGAAGGTCGGGGAGAAGACCGCGGTGAAGTGGCTCACACAGTGGGGGTCGCTGGAGGCACTGCTCGACAACGCCGACAAGATCACGGGCGTGGTCGGCAACAACCTGCGCGAGCACCTCGACGGCGTTCGACGCAATCGCACGCTGAACCGCCTGCTGCGCGATGTCGAGCTTCCCGTCGGACCCGGAGACCTGGCCGTGAAGCCGCTCGACGCGCAGGCCGTGCGCGACATCTTCGCGCGCCTGGAGTTCCGCACGTTGCTGCCGCGGGTATTCGACGCGTTCGGCGCTGACGCGGGCGATTCCGAGGAGGTACGACCGACCGCCACCGCCCCCACTCCGTCACGCCTCGACGCCGACGCCCTCGCCGCATGGGTGGCCTCCGCAGAGGGCACGGTCGGGGTCACCGTGACCCTTGCAGGCGGCACCCCCGCGCAGATCGGGCTCGCCTCGTCGTCGGCCGCGGTCGAGGCAGACTGGACTCCGGCGGTGCGCGACGCGCTGGCCGGGTGGCTGGCATCCGATGCCCCGAAGGTGTTCGCCGACGCCAAGCCGCAGGTCAAAGCGCTCGCCCGCGAGGGCGTGGGAGTCGGCGGGGTCGCGTTCGACGTGATCCTCGCGGGGTGGCTCGTGCGCCCGAGCTTCCCCGACAAGACGCTCGCCGACCTGGTCGAGCGCGCCCTCGATGAGAAGCTTCCCGTCGCCGATCCGACGCAACTCGTGCCCGAGACCGAGGGCGCCACCCCCGGCCAGCTGTCGTGGTTCACGCGGCGCGTGGCAGAGGTGCAGCGCACCGAGATGCCGGAGCGGGTCGCCGAGGTGCTCGACGACATCGAGATGCCCACGCTCACCGCGCTGGCCGACATGGAGCTCGCCGGCGTCGCCGTGTCGCACGAGAAGCTCGCCGGTTTCTCGTCGGAGCTCGGCGCCCGCGCCGACGCGCTGGCCCGCGACGCGTACGCCGCGATCGGACACGAGGTCAACCTCGGTTCGCCCAAGCAGCTGCAAGAGGTGCTGTTCGACGAACTCCAGCTTCCGAAGACCCGCAAGACCAAGAGCGGATACACCACGGATGCCGCCGCCCTCGCCGACCTGCAAGAGAGCGCCGACCACCCCTTCCTCGACCTGCTGCTGCGCCACCGCGAAGCGACCAAGCTGAAGCAGATCATCGATGCGCTCGACACCGCGACGGGCGCTGACGGGCGCATCCACACCACGTACGTGCAGACCGGGAGCCAGACCGGACGACTGTCGAGCACCGACCCGAACCTGCAGAACATCCCCATCCGCACCGAGGAGAGCCGTCGCATCCGCGCGGCCTTCGAGGTCGGCGAGGGCTACGAGACCCTGCTGACCGCCGACTACTCGCAGATCGAGATGCGCATCATGGCGCACCTGTCGGGCGACCCCGGGCTCATCGAGGCGTTCAACTCGGGTGAAGACCTGCACCGGTTCGTCGGCGCGCGCGTCTTCGGCGTCGAGCCGGCCGACGTCACCCCGGCGATGCGCACGAAGGTCAAGGCGATGTCGTACGGCCTCGTGTACGGTCTGTCGGCGTTCGGGCTGTCGAAGCAGCTGCGCATCGAGCAGTCCGAGGCGAAGAAGCTCATGCTCGAGTACTTCGCCCGCTTCGGTGCGGTGCGCGACTACCTGCGCGGCTCGGTCGAGCAGGCCCGCCAAGACGGCTACACCGAGACGATCTTCGGCCGCCGCCGCCCGTTCCCCGACCTCACGAGCATGAACCGCGTGCTGCGCGAGAACGCCGAGCGCGCAGCGCTCAACGCCCCCATCCAGGGCAGCGCCGCCGACATCATGAAGGTCGCGCTGTTCCGCATCCGCGATGACCTGGCATCCGCTCAGCTGCGTTCGCGCGTGCTGCTGCAGATCCACGACGAACTCGTCGTCGAGGTGGCGGCGGGGGAGTGGGATGCCGTCGAGCAGATCGTCCGCGCGCGCATGGCGGACGCCGCCGAGCTGACGGTACCGCTCGACGTGCAGATCGGCCGCGGCGGCGACTGGGACGAAGCGGGGCACTGAGCATCACCTCGGTCGCCGGCGATACGGCATCGCCCCCGTCGAGCGAACCGGGGAGGGATTCCGGGACCGGAGGACACTCCCGGACCGGAGGACGCTCGACCGGCACGGGCTCCTCCGCTCCCGGCTTCTCCTCCGCTCCCGAAACCTTCGCGGCTCACGAACACCGGCTCGCGTCGCGGTCGGCCGTCACTGCATCCATGCGACGGGGGTGTGCGCCGCCGCCGTCAGGTGCCTAGGCTCGGAGGATGACTGACGCACAACGCACGCCCACGCCGATCGACACGATCGCCGACGCATGGGTGGACACCCTGGCAGAGCGCGAGCCGACGCTGGCGACTTACATCGGTCGCTTCGAGCACAACGGCCGCTTCGGCGACTACAGCCCCGAGGGAGCCGAGGCTCTCATCGCCGAGGCGCGGTCGACCAGGGCCGCCCTGGAGGCCGCCGATGCCGTGGATTCGATCGACGCCGTCACCAAGATGGACCTGGCTCGCGAGCTCGACCTCATGGTCGAGCAGCACGAGGCGAAAACGCACCTGCGCGACCTGAACGTCATCGCCTCTCCCGCGCAGGACATCCGCGCGACCTTCGACCTCATGCCCACCGCGACGGTCGACGACTGGGCGACGATCTCCACGCGCCTCGGCGCTCTTCCCGCCGCCATCGACGGTTATGTGGCGACGCTCCGGCGGGGCATCGCCGAGGGTGTCGTCCCGGCTCGCCGTCAAGTGAGCGAGGTCGTCACACAGATCGCCCGCTACACCGCCGACACCGGGTTCTTCGCCGAGTTCGTCGGCGACGCCGCGCCCGAAGAGGGTCAGCTGCCGGCATCCCTCGCTCGCGACCTCTCGACGAACGCCAACGCCGCACGCCTCGCCTACGACTCGCTCGCGAGATTCCTCTCGTCGGAGCTGACACCCGTCGCGGGCGACACGGATGCCGTCGGGCGCGAACTCTACGCGCTGCACTCCCGCCGGTTCCTCGGCGCGGAGGTCGACCTCGACGAGACCTACGACTGGGGTGTCGAAGAACTCGCGCGCATGGTCGCCGAGCAGGAGGCGATCGCGAACGAGATCCTCCCGGGCGCCACGGTCGAGGAGGCCGTCGCGTTCCTCGAGAAGGACGAGTCGAGGAAACTCCGCGGCACGCAGGCGTTGCAGGAATGGATGCAGCGCACGAGCGACAGGGCGGTCGAAGAGCTCGGCCGCACGCACTTCGACATCGCCGAGCCCATCCGCGAGCTGGAGTGCATGATCGCCCCGACCAACGAGGGCGGGATCTACTACACCGGACCGACCGACGACTTCTCCCGTCCGGGTCGCATGTGGTGGTCGGTGCCCGAGGGCGTCGACACCTTCGACACCTGGCGCGAGCTCACCACCGTCTACCACGAGGGCGTACCGGGGCACCATCTGCAGATCGCGCAGGCGGTCTACAACCGTGCCCAGCTGAACTCCTGGCGTCGCCTGCTCGCCGGCACCAGCGGGCACGCCGAGGGGTGGGCGTTGTACGCCGAGCGCCTCATGGAACAGCTCGGGTACCTCGACGACCCCGCCGACCGCCTCGGCATGCTCGACGGACAGCGCATGCGCGCGGCGCGCGTGGTGCTCGACATCGGCGTGCACCTGCAGAAGCCCCGTCTCGACGGCACCGGCACGTGGGACCACGACTACGCGCTGGCATTCATGTTGAAGAACGTGAACATGAGCGAGGAGTTCGTGCGGTTCGAGGTGAACCGCTATCTCGGCTGGCCCGGGCAGGCCCCCTCGTACAAGGTGGGCCAGCGCATCTGGGAGCAGGTGCGCGACGAGGAGCAGGAGCGCCGCGGCGCGGACTTCTCGATGAAGCAGTTCCACACGCGGGCCCTCGACATCGGCGGCGTCGGTCTCGACACGCTGCGTGCGGCCCTGGCATCCGGCTGATCTCCCCGAGGGGCGTCGCTGCGGTGGCGCCCCTCGGCGATGCGGGGGAATACCCGGTCGTCGCGTAAAGTTCATTCATCCGAATGCAAGGAGACCCCATGGACGACCGTCCCCTCGAGCTCGGACTCGACACCTTCGGAGACATCTCGCGCGGCTCGGACGGGTCGCTGCAATCGGACGCGCAGACGATCCGCAACGTCGTGGAACAGGCGGTGCTCGCCGATCAGGTGGGTCTGTCGTTCTTCGGGGTGGGGGAGCACCACCGCAAGGACTTCGCCGTCACGAGCCCCGAGATCGTGCTGGCCGCCGCGGCCGCCCGCACGAGCGACATCCATCTCGGCACCGCGGTGACGGTGCTCTCGAGCGATGACCCCGTGCGAGTGTACGAACGCTTCGCGACACTGGATGCCGTCTCGAACGGCCGAGCCGAGGTGATCCTCGGGCGCGGGTCGTTCATCGAGTCGTTCCCGCTGTTCGGCTACGACCTCGCCGACTACGAGCAGCTGTTCGAGGAGAAGCTCGAACTCTTCTCGCTGCTGCGCGACGAGAAGCCCGTCACCTGGTCGGGTCGCACGCGCGCCGGATTGCAGGATGCCGACGTGTACCCCAAGACCGAGAGCGGACTGACGGCATGGGTCGGTGTCGGTGGTTCCCCGGAGTCCGTCGTGCGCGCCGCGCGCTACGGGTACGGCCTCGTGCTCGCCATCATCGGCGGGTCGTCGGCACGGTTCCGTCCCTACGCCGACCTCTACCGTCGTTCGCTGCAGGAACTCGGCAGGCCGCAGCTGCCCATTTCGGTGCACTCTCCCGGCCATATCGCAGAGACCGACCAGCAGGCGTGGGAAGAGGCCTACGAGGGCGTGGCGGAGCTGAACACCACGATTGGTCGCGAGCGCGGCTGGCCCGCGTACAACCGCCTGCGCTTCCAGCAGGACGTCGGCCCCGACGGGGCCATGTACATCGGTTCACCCGAGACCGTCGCCCGCAAGATCGTCGCGACCGTTCAGGCACTGGGCAATGCCCGCTTCCAGATGAAGTTCGCCAGCGGCTCCATCTCGCACGACCGCCTCATGACGAGCATCGAGCTCTACGGCACGCGGGTAATGCCGCTCGTGCACGAGATGCTCGCCGACAGCGACGCGCGCGTCACGACCGACGTCTCCGGCATCCGGTGACCATCGGCACCGACACCGTCCGGGTGTCCGAACGTCTCGATGCACTGCCGTTCACGCGGCGGCACGGGCGGATCCTCGGCGGGTCGGGTCTGGGCTGGGCACTGGATGCCATGGACGTCGGGCTCATCTCGTTCGTCATCGCCGCCCTCAGCGTGCAGTGGCGGCTCGCGCCGACCGAGGCGTCGTGGATCGCGTCGGCGGGGTTCGCCGGCATGGCGATCGGCGCGAGCGTCGGAGGGCTGCTCGCCGACCGTTTCGGTCGGCGCCACGTCTTCGCGCTCACCCTGCTCGTCTACGGTCTCGCGACGGGCGCGAGCGCGCTGGTCGGGGGCCTCGCCGCCCTGCTGGTCCTGCGCTTCGTGGTGGGGCTCGGCCTCGGCGCGGAGCTGCCCGTCGCCTCGACGTATGTGAGCGAGTTCGCCCCGGCGCGCATGCGCGGGCGGCTCATCGTGTTCCTCGAGGCGTTCTGGGCCGTGGGGTGGACCGCCGCGGCGCTGATCGGCTACCTCGTCGTGCCGTCGTCGGCCGACGGCTGGCGCTGGGCATTCGCGATCGGGGCGATCCCGGCGGTGTACGCGCTGATCGTGCGCTGGGGCCTCCCCGAATCGCCTCGTTGGCTCGCCTCGCGCGGACGCAACGCGGAGGCGATCGTCATCGTGCGCGACCTGGAGGCCGCGGCCGGTCGCGTGGCCCTCGAAGCGTCGACGGAGGGTGTCGCGGCATCCGCTCCGGCCGCCCGCCCGAAGGTGAGCGCCCTGTGGGCACCGGCGCTCCGCCCCCGCACGGCGAGTCTGTGGGTGTTGTGGTTCTGCGTGAACTTCTCGTACTACGGCGCGTTCATCTGGATACCGACGATCCTCGTCGCCCAGGGTTACGACCTCGTGCGCTCCTTCGGCTTCACGCTCATCATCACGCTCGCGCAACTGCCGGGCTACGCGGTCGCGGCGTGGCTCATCGAAGCGTGGGGCCGGCGCGCGACACTGGCGACGTTCCTCGCCGGCTCGGCGGTGGCGGCGGTGCTCTTCGGGACCGCATCGGGCGAGTTCTCCGTGATCGCGACCGGCATGATGCTGTCGTTCTTCAACCTCGGCGCGTGGGGTGCCCTGTACGCGGCGACGCCGGAGACCTACCCCACGGCGCTGCGCGCGACCGGGGCCGGCTGGGCCGCCGGGGTGGGGCGCATCGCGTCGATCATCGCGCCTCTCGCGGTGCCACCCCTGCTGGGCCTCGGCGGGGCGCAGCTGCTGTTCGTCGTGTTCGCGGCGTTCTTCGCCGTCGCGGTGGTCGCGGCGCTGTTCCTGCGGGAGCAGCGCGGGCGCGCACTGGCGTGACGGTCGCGACCGCGACCGCGGTCCCGACGGTCGCGTCTCGCCGCTCCGTTGAGTGTCCAAGACACGCCGCATCGTCGCGGCACGCGCGGCGTGTCCTGGACACTCAACCGAGGGGAGCAGGCACCACCGAGCGTCCACAACACGCCGCGCCGACGCGGCACGCGCGGCGTGTCCTGGACACTCAACCAGGGAGTCGGCCCGCGTAGGCTCGGGGCATGGCATTCGTGCGGTACGTCGCGATCGGCGACTCGTTCACCGAAGGGGTCGGCGACGAACTGCCCGACGGCACCGTGCGGGGGTGGGCCGACCTGGCTGCCCAGGGATGGGCGGATGCCGTGGGCGAGCCGATCCACTACGCCAACCTCGCGATCCGCGGCAAGCTCATCGAGCCGATCGTCGAGCAGCAGCTCGAACCCGCGCTGGCGCTGAAACCGACGCACCTGTCGTTCAACGGCGGGGGCAACGACATGCTGCGCCCGCGCGCCGACCTGGAGCGCATCGTCGGGGTGTTCGAGCACGTGCTGCGCCGCTGCGACGAAGAGGGCGTGCAGCTCATCGTGCTGTCGGGTGCGAACCCGTCGGCCGGGCTGCCGCTGGGGCGTGTTCTGCAGACGCGAGGCGATCGGCTGTCGAGCGCGGTCGAGAAGCGACTCGCGGCGCGCGCCGACGTCATCACCGCCTACAACTGGTTCGACCGCGACCTGGCGGGCGGAGAGTTCTGGTCGGTGGACCGCCTGCACATGAACACCCGCGGACACCACCGCGTCGCCGCCCGGGTCGTCGAGGCGGTCGGGCTCACCCCGCCGCAGGGCTGGTGGCGTCTGCGCGAGATCCCCGAGATCGAGCGGCTGAAGGGCACGGCCTACTACCGTGAGCACGTCGGACCGTGGGTGCGCCGGCGCCTCGCGGGCACCTCCTCGGGCGACGGTCGCGCGGCGAAGTTCGGCGGGGAGTGGGTCGAGCTCGCGCCGAACCGCTGACGGCCCGTACGACGCACCCGCCGCATCGAGTCCGCGGCGCGGTTCACCGCCGTCACGTGCGATCCCCGACCGCTCGTGTGCTGGATGCCACGTTCGCCGCGGACCGACAACGGGGGACGACGCGCCACCGGAGTAGACCCACGGTTCTCACCGCGCTGAGTCGGCCGCCGCGACGACATCGAAGCTAAGGTGCAGAGGTGCATGACGATACCGACGTTCCTCCGCTGAGTCCGTGGGGATGGGTGCGGACGTGGCTCCGCGAAGAGCGGTTCTGGCGCGACATCGGTGCCCGGGTGCTCGCCGGGGTACTCACCGCGGCCATCGTCTACGCGGGCGCCGTGTTGCTGGGGTACCTGCACACCCCCGAGATCGGCGCGGGTCTTCTCCTCGCCCTCGGGATCTTCGCCTGCGGGAGCCTTCTCGTCGGCAGCGCGGCTCTGTTGCGTCATGCGCGGCGGCGCGCGGTTGCCGGAGAGAGCGGTGCGGGCAGCATCGTCGCCGCGGTGCTGTTGGTGTGCGCGGTCGTCGCGATCGCGATCGGCGTGGTCTCGGATCTCCTGCGCCCCTGATCGACCCCTTGCTCATCGGATGCCGGTCATCGGCGCCCGAGCCGCGACGAGTGGTCGGGCCTTCGGACGATCCGTGTGCCGACGGCGCCCATCCCCGTGGTGGCGCGGGCGGGGGAGTGAGGGCACCGCATTCGCCGGAGGCCTGCGCTCTCACGCCGCCGAGACAGGCTGAGGTCGCCGAACGTCTTCGCCGCGGCGGGTTCGAGGACCGGCTGCGGCGAGGGCGACCATCACCCCATAGCTCCCACACGGGTGCGTGCGACAACATGGCGTCATGACCCTCGCAATCGTCACCGGCACCTCCAGCGGCATCGGCCTGCACACGGCCATCGGACTCGCACTGTCGGGGGTCGAGGTGGTCGCCACCGTGCGCGACGCCTCGCGTGCCGACGCGCTGCGGTCCGCGGCATCCGAGGCGGGTGTCGAAATCGACATCCGGTCGTTGGACGTGACGGATGCCACCGCCGCGCGGGCGCTCATCGACGCAGTGGGCCCGGTCGACATCCTCGTCAACAATGCCGGGCGCGGCGCCGTCGGCACGCTCGAGCAGCTGAGCGACGCCGACCTGCAGGAGCAACTCGAGACGAACTACCTCTCGGTCGCGCGGTTGACGCGCCTCGTGCTGCCCGGCATGCGGGAGCGAGGAAGCGGACGGATCGTCACCGTCACGAGCGTCGGGGGAGCAGTGGGACAGCCGTTCGCCGACGCCTACTGCGCCGCGAAATTCGCCGTCGAGGGACTCATGCAGTCGCTCGCCCCCGTCGTCGCACCGTTCGGCATCGACGTGGCGATCGTCGAGCCCGCTGCGGTCGCGTCGTCTTTCACCGATTCGGTGCACCGTGCGGAGCCCGGCCCCTACGCCGAGCAGCAGCAGGCGTATCTCGACCGCACGGCCACGGCCTTCGCGTCGGCGCAGTCGGCGGAGGACGCCGCGAAGACGGTGGTCGAGGCCGCGACCACCTCGGCGCCGCGGTTTCGCTGGCAGACGTCGAATGCCGCAGTGCGCTTCGCGAGCCTTTCGCTCGCCGACCTCGACGGCTCCCGGGTGCTGTCGGTGACCTCGGGGTGGGTGCGGCCGGGGGAGTGAACCCGCGCCGTACGGGTCACCCGCGCCGAGTCATCCGAGTGAGCCACGCCTTCACACGCCGCGTCTGACGGTCGGTGTAGTCGTTGGAGAGGCGCAGCGCCTCGTCGGAGATGTCGGCTCCCGCCTGCATGTTCGCGATGGCGCGGAGCGCGCGTTCCTCCTGCGTCTCGCCGTCGTCGTCGGGCATGCGCCCAGCGTAACGGCCGGGGTTCGCGCGAGGGTTGGCCGGGTGCGAGGTCGAGCGCTAGCATCCGGTCATGGATGACTGGGGCGACTTCAACCTCGCGCTCGTCGGCGCGACGGCCGCCCTCGCGGGTCTCGTCATCGTCGCGGCCAGCGTCAACATCGCCGAGATCGTGAAGGCACCGGCGCTCACCGCGCGTCTCGGCACGGCCATCTCGTCCCTCGTGCTGGCGCTCGTGGTCAGTGCGCTCGGGCTCGTTCCTGACCTCGACGGCGTGGTCTACGGCGCGGTCGCGGTGCTGGCCTCCCTCATCGCGGCGACGTTCGCGGTCGATGCCGCCCGCCGCATCACGGCCGATCGCAGCCCGCTGAACCGGCTGCGCGGCCTGAAGAGCGTGCTGGGGTTTCTCGTTCCCGCCGCGTACGCCGTAGGGGGCATCCTGATGATCTCGGGGTCGGTGGCCGCCGGAACAACAGCCTTCGCGTTCGGGGCGTTGCTCTCCATCATCGTGGCCCTGATGATCTCGTGGATCGTGCTCGTCGAGGTGCTGCGGTGAGCCGAGATGCGCGTGTGACAGCGGTGGCCCTTCTTCGGGATTGAGGCGGAACGGCGGTCGCCGGCAGCGACGCGGAAGGCCCCTGGCGGTGCACGGGGCGCACCCTTTCACACTCTCGTCGCGCCGGCCACCGCGTACAGTCGGCCGGATCGCCTCGCCTAACGTCGCCGTATGACCCAGAAGATGATGCACGCGAAGCTCGTCCTCCTCGGGGGAGTAGCCACGGCCGTCCTGGTTCTCGGAGGCTGCACCGGGGGAGGAGACGCCGTTTCCGCCCCCGCCACCGCCGCACCTGCGGCATCCGTCGCGCCCAGCTCTCCGGCACCGGAGACCACACCCACCGACTCCTTGACCGGCGAGGCGGCGATGACCGTCGTCGGGGAGTATCTCAGCGCGATCCAGGCGGAGCAATACGCAGCGGCCTACGCGCTGTTGACCGACGAATCCCGCGCCCTGGTCGGTTCCGAGCAGCAGTTCGCTGAGTCGGCCGCGAACAGCATCGTCCGACCGGATGAGGCTGCCGGGTACCTCGGAGCCGACGGCACGATCGAGGCGGGACGAGGCCCGACCGAGGGCACCGTTCTGGTCACGGCCGTTCGCGACCGGATCGCGGACGGGTGGCTCGTGCGCGACACGGGCGCGGGGGTGCGCATCGACGATGCCGGCGTCCCCACCACCGGCGCCAGCCCGTACGAATGGGTGAACCCCGCGTCAGGGCCGGAGGATGCGCGCCGGTCCGTCGCCGTCGATCCGGCGTCTCCCGCCGCTCTGATCTTCCGTGACCTGGCGGCGGATGCCGGGGTGGACGGCCCCGGACTCGTCGGCTTCCCTTCTACGGTCACCGCCTACCTCGGCCTCGACGAAGTACCTGCCTCGTCGGCGGTGAGCGATATCCAAGCCCGTTGGGACATCGCATGGGTCACCTCACCGCCATCCACGGAAACGCAGCCGCTCACCGTCGCCTGGGAGGTCGAACCGGGCACCTGGCGCACCACCACAACGGCCGTCTTCATCGAGTAGAGGGCGCGAGACGAGGCGGCAGCGATTCGTTACGCCGGTACTGAACGAGTGGGAGCGATGGGGGCCCCCACAGCGGGCCGCGGTGCCCGGTGCCACTTGAGTTGTCAGCCGCGGGCCGCAGTGATCAGGGCGTTTGACGGGTGTCGAGTCAAGACTCTGTTTGCATTCAGCCAACTGAACTGTCATTTCCGTGGACTCTGACACTAGTGGGAGTGGTACAAAAGTCCGCGATGCCTGGGCTGAGATTCTGACCCGTGAGCGCCTAAAACTGCAACAAGAGACCGAGAGGCAATCTGGCCCCTTCGTTATAAGGGCACCGCGCCCGCTCCGCTCGCCAGGTAAGTCTGGATTCGCACAAGGGCGGCCTGCGCTGTGACGGGGTCAGCCGTCAGGTCAGTGAGAGCGGCTTCGAATCTGCGATCGAGCGGGTCCGCCTCGTCGGTGGGATCCGCGTACTTCAGCGCAAAGCGTCCCAGATTGCATTCAGTGACGGTCCACGTGCCCTTCTCGGTGATCGGCCTGAAGACGACTCCGCACTTCTCTATGTGATCCTCCCAACGGTCAAAGTGCGGGTGAACAACAAGGAACGAACCGGCTTGTGATGGATACTCAGCAATCTGCGGGCCGGTCAACGTCTCTTTGTCCCATTTGGCCAGATTGCAGTCAGGGCAAGCGACCGCGAGATTGCGAGGCTCGAACATGAACTCAGGACGTAACACCTTCGGCACGACATGTTCCAGATCCCAGACGCGACCGTGCTCGGTCAGCCACTGTTCGGCGCAATAGCAGCAGCGATTGTCCTGCTCGGCAATGTAGTGCTTCTTCGCCCTCGCCTTCATGGCTCCTATGCGTTCGTCAGCCCAGGGGTCAGGGGTGAGGCTACGTTCGGACACTGCCTGAGTAGCGAGCACGTCCTCCGTGGAAAGCTCGACGGGTTGCGAGATCATGCTCTGGCGCCATCGCTCGAGAATCGTGTCCGCCCGAGGTCTGCGATTACCTGCCGCATCGGACTCGAGTCTGGCAGCATGCTGTCGACGCGCTGTAGCTTCTCGAGAACCTCTGAGAATCTCGACTCAGTGGTGCGTCGGTCGGCGACGAGTCGCAGTGCCTCGATGAGAAGTTGACGGACGTAGAGATTGCCATCCTGCGCAACGCCGAAGGTACGAACGAGTACCTCGTCGGCTGACTTGCCAGGCGACACTTCCTTACGAGCGCCCTGGCTTTCCTCGATGTCAAGAGTATTCGACAGTTCGGGGTGTGCTCCGGACACGAGCGTTGCCGAATGAGTAGCAAGTACAAAATGACATTCAGCGAATGGCTCAAAAGTCTGAGCCAGGCGCGTCAGATAGTCCGCCTGCCATTCAGGATGGAGGCTAATCTCGGGCTCGTCCATCAGAATGAGGCTCTGGTCATCAATTGATGAAGCGATCCCAAGCATCGCAGTCGCGATCGCCAGTTCGCCCGAGCTTGCGTCCTCGATGTTGACGGATACGCCAGTTGATGCCCGACTCAAGCTGACTTCCTCCATCTCCAACAGGCGCGCGCGAGATAGCTGCTGAGCTTGACGAAACCTCTGGTCTTCAGACCAGCGCAAAGCGGAGAAGTCAGCCACCAGACGAGTACCCTTGCCGTCGCTCGACTGTTGGAGATTGTCAGCGGCCGCACCAAGTTGATCGATCGCCGACGGATCTTCGAAAAAGTAGTCACCGAGAATGGGCCGGTCACGAGTCCCTACAGCGCGTTCGCTCTCCAAAAATCTGCGGTAGCCGACGGAGCCTTCACCGGCACCAGCTTCCAGGAACGAACGGCCTCGCGAGGTCCATCGGTAGAGAACCTCGACCCGCGGTTCGTAGCCTAGGTAGTCAAAGACATGAGCGATTCGCAATCTCCGTCCGGTATCGAGGCCAGTGGCCTCGAAGAGGCTCTCGAGTGCGCGAAAGATGCCAGCCTTCGTCGATACCCGTCCTCGGGCATCCTTGAGCCCGAGATAGCGGTAGAGCTCACTGCGCTGTGCGGACTTGGCGAACAGGCCCTCCGGCGTTGGTAAATCAAACTTGTCGAACGCGCTTGCTGTCACCGCCACCACTGCCCGAGGCCGGGGAAGCGCATCGATCGGAATCACCTGGCCGTCTAGGAAGGCGGAAACCCTTCTCCGTTCGAGGTGTATGGCGCAGTCGTGTCCGTTCAGTGTGTACTGAACGGACACATTCACGGAGCGTCGAGGCTTGTTTCCGTCGACGGCGTCAAACGCCAAGGCGATCGCTGATAGTAGGCGCGACTTCCCGGAACCGTTTCGGCCAGTTACAAGGGTTGTCCACGACCCGGGACCGGGGGACGATGCGAACTCAACGTCGAGAATTGAGCCGTCGTCGTCGATGAGTTCCGCCCGGAGGAGCCGCATAGCTCGCGTTGTAGCCATCAGTCAGACTCCCGCATTTCGATAGTGCTCCAACGATATCTAGATTGAGCACTCGGATCCGCTGGGCGTCAGCGACTTGCCAAATGCCGGCCCGGGCGCCGCTCGCAACAGCACGCCGCGCAGGATCTCGGTGCGAGGAAGGTGGGCGAATGCCCTGGTGATAACCGGCGTGACGTGCCGGTCTCGACGGGAAGCAGGTTCCCAGCGTCGTCAGAGATCACACCGCGAACCCCCCTGAGCTCGGCTTGGCATGTCCGGAGACAGGCTCTACGGCAGCTTGCGGCATCGCGTACGTCATCCCAGCCGGGGGCCGTAGAGGCAACGTGCAGATAAGTCCCACGGCGCAGAGAAGTGGGCAGGTATGGTGCTCAATGTGACCGACGATGAATCAGCCCGAGCAGCGCTCCGCGGCCCCCGGTGGAGCATCACCGATGCCGCCGCCAACGTGCCGGACTCACCGGGCGTGTACGCCATCTACGGTAACGATCAGGCGTGGTCTCAGCTCGGTTTGGAGCGCAGAGCCGATGCCCTGCTGTACGTGGGGAAGGCGGAAGACAGCCTCGTCCGCCGCGAGCTCCGCGGACACTTCGCCGCCGCCACCCAACGTGCACGCACCGGTAGCAGCACAGTGCGCCGCTCGTTCGCCGCGCTCCTGCACGACACGCTCGGGCTTCGGGGCGTCCCGCGGAATCTGGCCAAACCCGGTTACTTTGGCAACTTCGGACTCAGCTCCGAACACGACGTCCTCCTCACTGGGTGGATGCACGAGCACCTTACGCTCGCCGTTTGGCCAGCGAGCGGTCTCACCGGGCCATTGCGCTATACGGAAAGCGCCATCATCATCCGGTGGACGCCACCCCTGAACCTCGCCGGTAACCCGCGCCCGGCGCCGGGCCTGAGCGCCGCCCGCGCACGGATGGCGGCTGAAGCCCGAGCGTGGAGCGCTGGTCAGCGGTTGGAGTCGTAGGCGACGCCTCGGCGCATCGCCGGCACCTCGTGCCAGTCGGGCTTGAGTGGGACCGGCCCGCCGAGCGCGAACCCGATCCGAGGCCGCGCGCCGCCGTTGGTCTGGTAGGTCTCGTCGGTGGTGAACGCGGATAGGACGTGCCACGCCATCAGCGGGCGGTCGTGCCGCACCGCCACGAGGAACTCCATCCGGCTGGCGGTCGCAATCGAAAGCGGCCACGCGCGGTGCGAAACCCGAGCAAGCTCGTCGGCGGTCATTCCAGCCTCGTAGGACTGGTTCACTGATACGAAGACAACGCTCATCGTCGTTCCATCCCGTCCGCCTGGATGCGGACGATTCGTGGCTCTCGCCTGATGCGTGAGCCGGGTGAAGATGACAGTACACCTCGCGGAGCTCCGTGCTGGAATGTCACCCGCAGCCATCATTGACCAACCCGACGCGGATTGTGCACTTCGGTGATCCTGCCCATCGATCTGCGTCTCAGTGCTGGAACCCATACGATCAAGACGACCCATGTCAGCTGGCGGCTTCCTTGTGCCGCCGAACCGAGGGACCGATACTCATGGCAGTAGAGATGGGACTCTGGCGGGCCGACGGCGACAAGTTGAGCCGAATCGTGCCGACGCCGATCGGACTTGAGTCCCAACTCGAGAGTTACATCGAGTCCGATCCGACCATGCTCGGAAGCACTCTGCTTGTCATCGGCCGGCAGGTTCCGACTGCACACGGCGGGTTCATTGATCTCCTGGCCCTCGATGAGACCGCTGCTGTTCATGTGATCGAGCTCAAGCGCGACAAGACACCCCGAGACGTGACCGCGCAGGCGCTGGACTACGGCTCCTGGGTGTCCGCTCTCAGCCGCGCAGAAGTCCATGCGATCTTCGAGGCTTACAGGCCCGACATCGCGTTGGAAGAGGCGTTTGCGGAACGCTTCAACGAGACGCTTCCCGACGAGGTGAACGCGACACAGGTCTTCACGATCGTGGCGGCGAGCGTTGATGCCGCAACCGAGCGAATCGTCCGCTTTCTCAACGAGGGCTTCGGTGTCCCGATCAACGTCGTCTTCTTTCGACACTTCACGGACAACGGCGCGTCCTATCTTGCGCGCACCTGGCTCGTCGAGCACGAAGGTCGGGCAATCCCGAAGACAGCCTCCGTCCGCGCTAAGACTCGTGAGACATGGAACGGCACGGATTGGTACGTCTCGTTCGGTGACAGCCCGGAGGGCCGTCACTGGTCCGATGGAAGGGAGTATGGCTTCGTATCCGGAGGCGGCGGCGAGTGGTTCTCTCGCACCCTGAAGAATCTCACGCCCGGAGCACGCGTCTTCGCATGTATCCCCAAGATTGGGTATGTCGGTGTCGGCACAGTGATCGGCGAAGCCCAGAGATTTGACGAAACCAGCGTCACAGTCGACGGCGTCGACACGCGCCTGATCGACCTTCCGCTAAGCGGAAACTACAGGCACACGGATGATCAGGACGACACGATGGCCGAATGGGCCGTACCGGTCGAGTGGACCCACACAGTGCCGCGCGAACAGGGCTTCTGGAGGACCGGTATGTTCGCCAACCAGAACACCGCCGCCAAACTGCGCCAACAGTTCACAATCGAAGAGGTCACGGGCGCATTTGGCCTCGACGACTGACACGGGAGGGAGGCGGAATCACTCCATCGGCTTCACGTGGGATTCGATGAAGGTGATCTCGTCGGCGTCCAGTCGGTACTTGGCGTAGAGCTGCGCGTCGATCTCGGGGACCGACTTCGACCAGTCGATATCGGAGTGGGCGGTGAAGTCCTGGCTGGGGACGTGCCGCCACGTGTGCGCGGCCGTGTGCTGCGTCACCTTGAGCACACCGAGCATCGCGCGAGCGAACTTTGACTTGAGGTACTTGAGCAGCGCCTCAGCCTCTGCGCTTGTCTCGAATGCACCAATCGTGAGGAAGGTACTCGTCACCGCCACTCCCGGCTCGAGCACAGTCGGGTTGTTGAGGGCGACGCCGAAAAAGTCCGTCGTAGCCCCGGTGCCGTTCGCCTCCGGGAGAGCCACCTTGTACGTGTTGAACGAAGCAGGACCGGTGATGTAGTCGCGCCGAAGCCACCGAGTGGTTCGCTTCCGGGCAGACAGTCCAAGGACTTGAACGTACTCGTACTCGTCGGCGGGCCTTTCATCGTGGAAGAGGAACGAGAGCCGCGCGAATGCACTCGCGTCTAGCTTGTACGGGTTGTCTTTCGACATGAGTGCCCGTGCCCCGGAGTTCTCCGCGTGCATCCTGTCCGTATAGCGATGCTGACGGTCGTTTGTGATGCCAAGGTCAGTTAGTGGCACGTCTCCTGCGACCTCAACCTTGCGAAGGACTGTGTGAAGCTCAGGGTGCTTCGTGAAGAAGCCGATCGGGCCCAGCTTCTGCTCTGAGTCGCGGTAGGTGACGGCGATACCACCTTTGATCGGGTCGGAGAGACCCGGGAACAAGCGATTTGAGTCCGGCTCGAAGTGTGCCACGGTGATGTGCTCATCCGCGAGCATCTTCTTGTTCCACGGCTTAGGCGTGAAACCGGCGTTGGAGAGGAAGCGCGCGGGAGTAATGAGCACGACTTTGATGCCCACTTCGTATGCGGCATCCATGAACTTGTCATAGATCGGCATGTTGTGGGTCGACTCGCCGACGGAGTCCTCCTGGTACGGCGGGTTGCCAATGACGACATCGAACTTCCTGGCCATGTCAGTTGCCTCCCAGCATCTCGTCGACGACATGCTCGCGTTCCTCGCTGGTCATTCGCGCGAGGTCGCCGACCCGGAAGTGTCCGGAATCTTGCAGCCACGCTCGGCGCTCTGCGACGCCGCCGCTGACGGCTTCCAGCGTGATGTTGTGCAGGATCTTGTTGGGGCTCATCTCGAAGACCTGGCGGGTAAAGATGTGCAGCAGCCGCTCGTCCTGGTTATGGATCGCGTCGACGAGCCCCTTGTCGAGTCGGCGGACGATCTCCATGCAGAAGAGGCCGGCGGTGGAGAACAGATCGGCGAACGTCTTGTCCGGGTCGGAGAAGATGCCAGGGTTCTCCGCTTCGAGCGTGTCGCACATTAGCTGCACGACGGGCTTGGGCGTGAAGACGAGCGATGTCTTCTGCTGTGGGATGTACGCGAAGATGTCTTCGGTGAGCTCCGGGTCGAAGTAGTCGGCGAGTTCATCCTTCTTGTTCAGGAACTCCTGGATCGCCTGGTTGAAGACCGACTCGTCGAACAGGCCCGGGACACGCGTGACCTCCCCGGTGGCCTGATCTGTCACGTCGCGACCGTCGCGGAGCTTGCGGAAGTCGTCCTCGGTGATCCCGGTGATCTCGGTGAATACGTCGTCCGGGGTGTAATCGTCGAAGTTGGCGAGCGTCGTGTTCCGATCGCCGTACGCCATGAGGAACATGGGGATGGTCCGCGCGAACCCGCGAAGATGATCGCGCGCGGCATCCATGGTCTTGTTCACCTGCGTCTGGGCCTTCTTGGTCTCCTCACGCGTGACCACGGTCTCAGTGACACTGTCGAGCGTGCTGTGGAAGATCGCGAGCACTCGCGCGTCGAGCTCCGCCTTCGCTTCCTCCCTCTTCGCGTCGAGTGCGACGAATTCGGCCTCCGTAGCCGCATCCGCGCCTTCGGCGCTGATGTGGTTCAGCGTGATCTGGTGGTCGACGTAGGCGCGCTCCACCTTGGCTGTCACGTGCGCCTCGGTGGACTTTTCGTCGCTCTCGACCTGCTTCGAAGTCATCCCGTATTCAGCCGCCACCTTGGCCCGCGTCTCTCGCGCCTTCTCCGTTATCGCCGCGGCAATCTGCTTGGCGGCGTCGACCGCCTTCGTCGTGGCCGGATCGAGCTGTGGCACGTCCTCACTCGAGTAGACCGGCTTGCCCAGCTCCACGACCTTCGGATTGATGACAGTGCCGAAGTCGACCTTCGCGTTCCCCTCCGTGTCGGTGATCGGCGGAGGGAACGGAACCTCAACGGGATCGCCCTGCTTGGTCTTCTTCTCCTTGGCAACGGGCAGCTGGTTGAGGATGTCTTGAAAGTGCTCGACCGCGCGGAAAATGCCTGACACGTTTGCGAACAGGAGGTTCGACAGGAAGCCTCTACGAACGACCTCACGAGCTTTGAACACCTGCGGGAACGTGAGCACCTGGGCGGCGTCGAGTTCGATCATCCGACCCTCAGTGTCTTCACCGAGGACGGGGAAGAAGTTCAGCAACCGACGAATGTTCTCCCTGCGCTCACTGGCGTCGACGGGAGGACTCGGGGCGAGGTCGTTGGCGAACGCGTCGAAGATCGTGAGCGTACGTTCGGGGGCGAAATCGAAGATGTAGGCGTTCTTCTTCTGGAACATGGAGTCGCCGCGCGTGAACGTGCACGGGTTCTGGGCCCGGAACGCTGCCTGCATGTAGAGCGCGGGGGAGGAGAGATTGGACAGCATGATGACCGAGGTCCACTCCGGCACGGTGACACCGGTGGTGAGCTGCCCCACCGAGAGTGTGATCGTTTTACCACCCTGGACCTCGGCCTTCGCGATGGCGGCGCGGACCTTGTCGAGCGACTTGCCCACGGTCACCAAATCGTCGGCATCTTCATCAAGCCCGTCGTTCTCACCGACGTTCGGGCGACCGTCGCCGGCAGCGACGATGACCGTGTACTCACCGAAGACAGGATGCTTCTTCAGCAGCCTTTCCAGCGCCTTTGCCGATGCGACCCGATTGAGCAACCAGAAGGAGTGTCGGATCTCGTCGCGCAGCTCAGAGGTGGAGAACGGGTACTTCTCCTGTGTCGTCAGCGCATCCAGGAACCGAACGACATCGTTCTCGTAGACGAAGAACCCGTTATCCTTCGTGGCGAAGAACTCCGCCAGGTCGAAGGTGTAGTCGACGTTCGCTGCATCCTCTTCGAGCGCGACGCCTTCGGCGAGACGGTCGGTGACGATACGGGACAGCTGGTAGGTGAGCAGGTTCAGGGTAGGGAGCTGGGCGTACGGGTTGTCGACAGAGTCGTCCGACCACTCTGCCTTGGCGTCCTGCTCGTCCTTGTAGGTCCAGTTGAAGATCTGGTCGACGCTGAACCGGCCGGAGGCGAGCGCCTTGAAGGGGGTACCCGACAGGTGCAGGGTGTGCCGGCGCGTGATCTGGTTGAACGCGACATCCGTCTTTGTCGTGTCTATGCCCTCGTGCGCTTCGTCGATGACGAGCAGATCCCAGTCGGCGTCAGCTATGTGCTTGAGCTTGTCGAAGGAGCCGCCGAAGTACTTGGATCCCTTCAGATCCTGCAACGAAACGAACTCGATGACGCGGGGGTCCTGGTCGGCGGTCTCGCGAAGGAAGGCCTTCCACTGGTCGCGCGTCATTGGACCGCGATGATCGAGCGACGGGGAGTCCGACACGAAGTGATAGTTGGTCTGGTGGCCGATAAACCGCTGATGGTCGTCAAACCAGGAATTGGCGATCGCCGGGCGGTTCGTCACGATCAGCACCCGCCGAGCATCGATCTTGCGCACCAGGTCGTACGTCGTCAGCGTCTTGCCGAATCGCGGCTTCGCATTCCACAGCACCTCGTCGGCTTTGTGGTGCCCGAACGCCGTCAGCGCTTGGGCGACTGCCTCGTGCTGCTCACGGCGCAACTCATAGTCGTCCTGCGATTCTCCGGCCGGCGTGGTGAACGACTTCGACGCAAAGTCGAAGAAGTACTGCTGACTCGGCTTGGGCGCGCCGGCGAACTTATGCCACTCCGTGCGGCTCGGAGTATTCGTGGGATCGACTTCGCGTTGGATGCCCTGCTGCTGGAGAAACGCATGGAAATCGGAGTCGCGAAACGTACCGCCGTCCTCGGTGATGAACGCCGCGCGGTACGCCCACTGCTTGACCTTCGCGATATTGAGCTGGCTCGCCTGCTGCGAGATGCGCTTGTCGGCAGACTCCTGCTCGGTGTACCCGATCTTTTCCCAGCCCTCGTACTTCGGGATGTCGGGGGTGGTCCAAGAGTAGAGATATGGCACCACCTCGCGGAAAGTGCTGATGTTCGGTCTAGGCACCGGCTCTCACTTCTTCATGGATGTGGTCGATTCGGCACACTGCGTACGTCTCGTACACGGTGAAGTCAAACCCGTGGCTCTCGCGCAGGGAGGCGAGCGAGAACGGTTCGCGCACCACCATGCCGGGGGAGTGGGCATCACGGGTCCACCAGGAGAACTGGATCTCCTCGCCACGCCAGTCGCGGCCGGTCAGAGTGTTGCCTCGGAGGATGTTCGTGTCGACGAGGAACGATGCGGCGCGCATCAAGTCGGTGTCAGGACTCTGCGGAGCGCCATGCCTCGCGTGAAAGGCGACGAACTCTGCGAGCATCGCTGCCCGGGCATCCTCGTGGTTGTCCTCGAGGAGTTCGATGCCGTAGATCGACGCAAGCGCGAAGAGGGATTCGTCTGCCCACACGCTGGGGGAGAGACGCCGCTCAATAGCTCGGAGCTTGCGATGCAGAATCGCGACGAGGAAGTTCCCGTCGCCGGCGGCGGGCTCCAGGAAGGTCTTATCGACGAACTCCGGCCCTTCCTCGAGATCGTCGCTGACGAGATCGAGCATCTGATCGACCATGTGGCGCGGCGTGAAAACCTCGCCGTAAGCCCTCACACGGTTCCGAGACTTCACGATGCGCTCCTCGATGACCAGGGTCGTCACCGAGCGTCTCCACTGGTCTTCGTCACGGTGCTACCCCTTCAAGTGCCGGTTAGACCATCATGCCGTGCGCGGCAGACACATCGAGTCCTTCGCCGCGTCGGTCGACATGTGCGACGAAAACGTCGGCGATCACGCCGACGCGGGGGAGTAGTGCGGGCCGAAGTTGGAAACCGACTGCAAGAACGTCACGAGCGCGGCACGATTGACGAGGGTTTGCGCGTCGACGGCGAGTCCAAGTGCCGGAACCTTCGCAACATCAATGCGCAGGATCTCCGCGACCGATTGAGTGTGAATCCGCTCAGGCAAGTGCGTAAGGGCCCCGCCAACGTCGCCTGTGAACGCTGGTGCCGGATCGAGCACGAGACGGAGGTCGGACTTCGCCGCTCGCGCGTCGCTCGCCGCGAAGCCGCGCAGGTCGATGCGCGCGATCAGCCACCGCCCGGCAACCTTATAGGCGCCTATCTCGTGCGACTGGATGCGGTTGATCTGCTCGAGGATGTCGATCGATGTGCTCGGCCCTGATTGCCTCAGCGCTCGCTGTGCCGCGCGGAGAATTTCGTGGCTGAAGGGGTGCTCGGTCTTATTCGCCAGGGCCCAAGACGCGGTGATCCATCTGTCGTTGTGGAGATCCCGAACCCAGACTTGCCGAAGGTTGTAGGGGTCGTAGCGAACTTCCCATCGACCGCGCGCTTCGCCGGCAAGGCCGGATTTCCTTCCGCGCATCGGATGCAGGAGGTCAGCATCGTAAATCAGTCCGCCGAGGTTGATGCCGTACGGCTGAACGGTGCGCCACGTCAGTGGCAGCAGGGCGATGTAATCGTCTCTGCTGAGGCTGACGGGCACGTGCGGCGCGGCGGCGGAGAGTGCGGAGTACATCTGGTTGGGGGAGAGATTGCGATGCGGCATCCCCGGGAGACGGAGACCGGATTGCGGCGTCGTCTGCCAGTGGAGGATCACCCATAGGTCGAGGAGAAGTTGTACTTCACCGAGCGTCCAGACCGTGTCGGCGCGTGGGTCCTCACCGCGATTGGAGATGGTCCCGCCCGTGTAGCCGGAGAGGTACTGCACGAAC
The DNA here is from genome assembly GCF_014192415.1 of Microbacterium proteolyticum. Lineage (GTDB taxonomy): Bacteria > Actinomycetota > Actinomycetes > Actinomycetales > Microbacteriaceae > Microbacterium > Microbacterium proteolyticum. The sequence goes on along the minus strand of NZ_JACHXY010000002.1, from coordinate 119,166 downwards.
CCTTCGCGAATCCGCTTGAATCCACTCTCTACATGGGGCTTGTCTGTGCCCTGTCGTGGGTTGGCGCGGGTCTGGGATATCTCGAGTCGCTCGCACGCGGCGGTGAAGGTGGATCCGATGAAGACTTTGCCGCGGTCCACGGTCACGGACTCGGGAACGATGAGTGGCAGTTGTGCGGCTGCTTCTTCGAGGATCCGCCGCGTCGGTTCGGCCGTGGGTTCGAAGAGCCGCTCCGCCATCGAGATTGCTTCGGGCCACCAGGATTGGTCGCTCGTGCGGGTGAGCATGCGAGCAGGAAGGATGGCGCCTATGTCTACCGATTTCGCGTAGCTCTCATGAAGAAGCGTGGCACCGATCGTGCCGGTGGCGACGTCGATGGCATAGGTCAGTTCTGGACGCGCGATTTCTCCGTCGGGCATCTGGACGAACAGGTCAAGCGGCGTGGCGTCAATTTCGACGAGTTCACCCGGACGTGAGGGAGCGGCGGGATGGAATGTCCGGTCGGGTCTCGCCGCCTTCGACCTGCGGGTTGTCGCAGGCCCGAAGGTCCCTCGCTTTCGGTCCAATTGCTCGAGCAGTCTGTACATCGTGCGCCTCGAGGGGGTTGATATGTCACTTCGAGATGCTTCCCACTGGACGCGCGCGATTGTTCGGGATCTCGTCCCCGTCGAAGCGGGCTGCTGGGCTTTCAGCTCCGCCTCGATCAGGTCGATGAGTCGTGGATCGGTTCTTGATTCTCGACGGCTGCGTGTCTTGCGAGCGTCGGCGAGGCCGGCGACGCCTTTCACTCGGTAGGCGGCGAGGTACCGATAGACCTGCCGTTGGCCGATGTGAATTCCGGCCAGTTCTTGAAGCGTGCGCTGAACGCGGGCGGCGCGCGTTGAGGCGTGGTTCGCGGGGTCCGAGTCGACGGCGTCGATAGCGGTTGCGATGGAGATGCACTTTGCCTGCACGGCGGGGGAGTACCTGGCCAGGTCAGCGACGGTGGTGAGGTCGGCGTTCATGCTGCGCGCACAGTGGATGTGTCGGAGAGGCCCCCAGCCCTGTTGACGAGCTCTATGGCTCGCCGCCACATCTGGGAATACAGGTTCGCTTGGATTGTGGGAAGAGCGTACGTAGTGGAAGCGGCAGCGTTCGCCACGGCCTCAAGAAGCGGCTTTGGCGTGGTGCACGACCGGCGAACTTCTTGTTCAATGTCGTCTGGCAGGCGGAAGCGCGTGAATCGATATCCGGCCAGCCACCTGATGAGGTGGAGCTCAGCGCTGAAGGGCATCTGGGGGATGGCGACGTTGACGTCGCTCCCGGCGAGGATTTCGGACAGCTCCGGCGAGCGGTCGTGATCGGCGGCGTTCAGAGGGATGACGCGGATGCCGTCGGTTTTCTGGATGAGGAGCCACGGGCGAAGCGGGGGAGTGCGAATCGTTCGGGCTGACACGAAGATCGCGGGATCGCGAACGAGGGCAGTCGCGTCCCCCGAGTAGTCGAGACACGTTAGGAGGTCTCGCTCCCACGTTGACGCGAATGCTACGTGGTGCCCCGTTCGCGAGAACCACCATCGACCTTCGTAGGACTGCTTGCCGATCCACGAAGGTATCCCGATAACGGGTGCGAGCGAGCCAGGGGCGAGCGCCGAGAACTCGTCGACGCTCAGATTCACCGGCGCTCGATCGCCGTCGCGTCTGCAGAGCACTGGTGGCTCGGCGAGCAGATTGTAAAGATCCACCGCGCGCCACCTCATTCCTCAGCCGCCTAAGTCAGCCTCTGAGAAGAAGCATCGCTAATCGACCGGGCCGTGACAAGCAAAACGACACAGATACCCGAAGATCGTCCTTTCTCCTGTCTAACCAGGCATTCTCCTGGCTTTCAGTCTGCGTATATAGGCATACGCGCCCGCCCGCTAGAAGATCAACAGGTGCGAACGAACCAGTTATCGCACCGCGGTGCCAACTGGCTCAAGGAGGAACAGGCACGAGCTCTGCTCATAGCGGTCGACCTGTGCTGTGACGCTCAGGTTCGTCCCGACGCCGATCGAGTCCGGAACCGCACCCACCCACTGGAGGTCATTGGTTGCGTTCACGTCACGGAACTGGAACGCGGGACCTGGCGCAGAGGACTCGCTGAAGTCGCCGGCGCCGATGAGGAAGTCGTATCTGGTGGTCGCACCGTCATGTGGCGCCATCGCGCCGATGTACCCGGGGAACGAGATGGTCTGACCACTGTGGGCGGCCGCGAAGGCTGCAACCTCTGGAGCGCAGTAGTCGGTCAACACAAGGAGCGCTGCGAGCTCGGGACTGTTGGCCGGCGTGAGCACAAGGGGTTCAGGTTGGGGCTCGGCGGACGGAGTGACTTCATCCGGCTCAGGAGAGGGCTCGGCGCTGGGCTCGCTCGTGGACTCACTCGACACCGGGGCAGCGCTCACCGCGGTCTCCGCGTTCCGTTCGCTGAGGACTCCGAAGGCGATGATCGTCGCGAGTATGAGTGCGAAGGCGCCGCCTCCGATGATCCAAAGCAATTGGCGTGACTTCGGCTTCGGGCGTCGGAAGGTGAGTTCAGTCTGCACCTTGCCGTGAGTCTGCGCGACGAGCTTCCAGCCGTCAGCTTCCCACTTCTTGATCGTGCGTGACTCCATTCCGCGAACTGCGCGGACGGTCTTCGTTTCGTAGGCGACGTCAGCGTCCGTCGTCATCAGCGCAACCCCCAGATTGGTGCCGGAGTTTCGACCGACTCCGCGAGCTTATCGACATGAATGAGCACCCATCGTGCGAAGCGCGACTGACAGATCTCGTGTCACAAACGCGCCGCAGAGGAGCGCAATCCGTAGATTGACGCGTTCGATGGCAGGAATGTCATTTCTGCTGGCAACGGGCACGCGGAGTCGTGCGGTCTGCGGGTGAGCGGTGCAAACTGACATAATGTGCATTATCGGCCTTGCCGCCAGCGGGTCTGCATCGGCCACGCACGGGGCGTACGCCTGAATCGGATAACGCAGCACGGCCGGTACACGGGTCACGCCCTCACCCTCAGGCGCCTCGGACATGGGCGCGAGCGCATGGGTCAGTCGTCCCCGATCTCGCTCCGGCGGATGGCGTCATCGAGCTCCGCATTGTTCCGCGCCCGAGCCGCCCAGACTATTCCTACAGTCGCCGCAATGAGCGCGAGGACTGCGGGTATCCAATAGCCGAAGACAAACAGGATGGCAATGAGCGCAGCTATCGGCATACCGACGAGCTGTATGAGCAGACTTCGACTCATTGCATACTCCGATTACTTCACCCGCAAGACCATACCGCGGAAATTCCACGCGCCCGTTGTATAGCAGTATGCGAACGTGGCCGGGTTTGTCGACTCGGGCCCGGATCACAGACGACCTCCGAGTACGCTCGAACCGATGCCCGACTCCCCCGCCCGCCGTGAACGGCGCCTCCGCGCATGAGCGGTGTCCTCACCGGCTTCGCGGTCGTCGGTCTCGCCGTCGTCGTCGGCTACGTGATCGCGCGCATCGACCTGCTCGGTCCGCACGCCCGACACGTGCTGAGCCGTCTGACGTTCTACGTGCTGTCACCCTTCCTGCTCTTCACGGTGCTGGCGCGCGCCGACGTCGCGACCCTGTTCTCCGCCCTGCTGCCGGTGTCGATGATCACGGCCGCGGTCATCATCGGCGTCTCGGTGCTCATCTCTACGCTGATCCTGCGTCGCCCCGCGGGTGAGACCGTGATCAGTGCACTGTCGGCGGGACAGGTGAACAGCAACAACATCGGCATCCCGATCTCGCTGTACATGCTCGGGAACGCGGCGTTCTCCGCTCCCGTCATCCTGTTCCAGTTGCTCGTGCTGATGCCGATCGCGCTGTCGATCCTGGATGCCGTGACCTCCGGCTCCCGCAACATCGGGCGGATCGTGCTGCAGACGGCGAAGAACCCGATGCTCATCGCCTCCGCCCTGGGTGTGATCGTGGCGCTCGTCGGCGTCGACCTGCCGCCGATCGTGTTCGACCCGCTGCATCTCATCGCCGGCGCCTGCGTGCCGGTGCTGCTGATGTCGTACGGCATGTCGCTCTACGGGCAACGGGTGCTCACCGAGCCCGGTCGCCGCGTCGACGTCGTCGTCGCGTCGATGCTGAAGCTCCTGGCAATGCCGGCCCTGGCGTGGGCGGTGGCGACGCTGTTCGCCCTGCCCGACGATCAGATCTTCATCGTCGTGGTGCTGGCGGCGCTGCCGACGGCGCAGAACGTGTTCAACTTCGCTCAGCGGTACGGGGTGGGCGAGATCCTCTCGCGCGATGTCGTCTTCATCTCGACGCTCGGGTGTCTGCCCGTGCTGTTCACCGTGGCCCTGCTGCTCCAGCACTCCCCCGCGTGACACGGCGTGACCGGGGGGGTTCGCACAGTCGAACCCTCAGGTCTAAGGTGAGAGCTGTTTTCAGCTTTCACTCAGAAAGGCTCGCCATGTCTTCCGCCCCCACGTCCAACCCCGCCATCGGAGCCGTACGCACCGCGCTCGGCGTCAGCGGCGTCCTGTCGCTCGTCATCGGTCTGCTGATCCTCATCTGGCCGGGCCGCACCGCCCAGGTGGCGGTCGCCATCCTCGCGGTCTACGTCATCATCGCGGGCCTGGTGAACATCGCGATCGGCCTGTTCTGGCGCTCCGGATGGGCGCGCCTGGGCTACCTCGCGCTCGGCGTGCTGTTCATCGTCGCCGGCATCTTCTCGTTCGCGAACCTTTCGGCCGCGACCGCATGGTTCGGCGTCTTCATCGGGACCCTCGTCGGCATCCTGTGGATCATCGAGGGAGTCGTCTCGCTCACCACCGTCGGCCACGGGTCGAAGGCCCGGGCGTGGACGATCTTCTTCGCGATCATCAGCATCCTCGCGGGCGTCGTGCTGCTGTTCTCACCGCTCCTCGGTGCGGTTACTCTCTTCCTCCTCATCGGCATCTCGCTCGTGATCCTCGGCGTGTTCCAGATCGTGCGCGCGATCCAGTTCGGCAAGACGGTCTGACCGAACGAAAAGGGCCCGGATGCCATGGCATCCGGGCCCTTCCTTCGTCAGTCCGTGGGGAGGTATCGGCTCCACCACTCGAGGACGGCGTCGAAACGCTGAACCCGATGCTGGGGTCGGCCCGCGCGGGTGAGCTCGTGATCCTCGCCCGGGAAGACCAGCATCTCGGCGTCGACGCCGTTGTGCTTCAGCGCGGCGTAGTAGCGGGTCGCCTGTTCGAGCGGGCAGCGGAAGTCGAGCTCGGAGTGCATCACCAGCGTGGGGGTGCGCACCCGGTCGACGACCGCCATCGGACTCTGCGCGGCCATCTGCGCGGGGTCGGTACCGACGTACTCCTGGCCGAAGAACGAGCCGATGTCGCTCGATCCGGGGAAGGCGAAGGGGTCGAGGAACCCGCGCTCGACGATCGCCCCGGCGAAGCGGTGATCGTGCGCGATGACCCACGCCGTCATGTACCCGCCGTACGATCCACCCATCACGCCCACGCGATCGGCATCGAGGCGCGGGTCGGCCGAGACCACGCCGTCGAAGAAGTCGATGACGTCGAAGAAGTCGAGCGTGCCCATTCGCTGACGGATCGACCGCCCGTGCGCTCGGCCGTAGCCGGCGCTGCCGCGCGGGTTGCTGTAGACCACGGCGTAGCCTGCGTCGACGAGCACCTGCGTCTCGTCGAACACGTGCACGCCGTATGAGGCGTACGGCCCTCCGTGGATCTGCAGGATGACCGGGAACGGCCCCTCCCCCTCGGGCACGGCGACCCAGCCGTGCACGGGATAGCCGTCACGGCCGGTGACCTCGTGCTCGACGGGCACGACGACGCCCCGCGCACGAGTGGCTCCGCCGAAGTCGGTGACGGTGCGCACCGCTTCTCCGTCGACCACGACCAGCTCGCCGAACGACTCGGGCGAGGCGACGGATGCCACGACCCGGCCCCCCGCCACCGCGTGGCCGTTCACCTCGAGGTCGGCCCCGAGGACCTCGGAGACCTCTCCCCCGCGCGTGACCCGCAGCAGGCGCAACCGTCCCCGCGTGCGGTCCTGCACGAGGACGTCGTCGCCGTCGAACGACATGTGGCTGCCGACCTCCCCCAGGTCGACGGTCTCGGCATCGGTGAGGCGACGCGGTCCCTCGGCCTCGAGCACGAACAGCGCGACGCCGGGAGCGACGAAGTCGACCCCGGCGGAGCCCACGTCGTGGGCGAGCAGGAACACCGCGCCGTCGGGGGCGACCGCAGCCTCGGAGATCGAGAGGTCGGCGTCCGTCCCCCACACCTCGCGCGGGGTGCCGTCCTCGACCGCGACGGCCATGAGCCGATCGCGCAGGTCGCGGCGGTCGGACTCGATCACATCGGGGACGCTGAGCAGCTCGGTGCCGTCGTGCGTCCAGCAGACGCCGCTCCAGCTCGTCGCACCATCGGTCAGCTGAGCGGGCTCCGCGGCGACGACACGCTTGTCGGGTGCGTCGAGCGTCGGGGCGGGCGCGTAGAACGGCTCCGCATCGGTCGACGGCGCGTCGACGACGAACAGCTGAGCCGGCCGATCGAGATACCCGAGGCCGTTCGCGTGCCACCGGATGCCCGTGATACGACGCGGCGGCTCGGCCGCGGCATCCCGTCCCTCCACGGTGCCGTAGCGGCCCGGCTCAGGCACGCGCGCGGTGAACGCGAGACGCGCACCGTCGGGCGACCAGGCGAGGTCGGTGACACCGCCGGGGAGGTCGGTCACCTGCACCGGCTCACCCCCGCCCGCGGCCACGACGAACAGCTGCACGCGCTTCTTCGCGTCCGCACGGAGGAAGGCGACCGTCGCTCCGTCGGGAGAAAGCACCGGGGAGCGGTCCGCCACCCCGCGGGTGATTCGCCGGGGCGATCCGTCGGGCAGGTCGACCCGCCACACCTGCCCCACCGCGCGGTCGGCGACGAGATCGGGGCGTGAGGTCGCGAAGACGGCGAAGGCACCGTCGGGCGAGATCGTCGGCCGACCGACCGTGACGAGCGTTTCGATGTCGGTCGCGCGCATGCTCACTCGCCTCCGAACGAATCCGTGTCTCCGACGAGTCGGGTGTTGTCGGCGGGCACCGGGTCGACGGCGGCCCGGGCGACCTCGGCGGCGAACTCCGACACGTTGTAGAGCTTGCCGGCGTCGTCGCGTCGGGCGGCGATGGCCCCGGGGTTGGCGCGCTCGAGCAGCGTCGCGGTGATCGTGCCCTCGATCATGTCGCCGGAGACGACGGTGAAGCCGATGCCGCGCTCTTCGAGGGCGGGGATCTTGTCGCGGAGCGCGTCTTCTCCGGCGCGCTTGGACAGGGCGACCGGCTCGTACTCGGGCATGGTCGGGGTGGTGCGGATGAAGTGCGCTTGGTGGCTGGTGACGAAGACGACGCGCGCATCGGCCTTCAGGAGCGGCAGGGCGGTCTCGAGAACGTTCACCTGCGCGTCGCGGTTGAGAAGCAGGGCGTAGTCCTCGGCCATGCCCGACTCCATGCCGCCCGACGCGTTGAGCACGAGGATGTCGAGACCGCCGAAGGTGCGCTCGACCTCGTCGAACATCGCCTGCACCGACGCGGGATCGGTGAGGTCGGCTCCGACGACGAGGGCTTCGACACCGAGCTCGCGCAGCTGCGTCGCGAGCTTCTCGGCACGGGGCGCCTTGTTGCGGAAGTTGATGACGACGTTCGCGCCGGCCTCGGCGAAGTAGCGCACGGTGTCGGCACCGATACCGCGCGACGAGCCGGTGACGAGGGCGGTCTTGCCGCTCAGCGAGCCGGACGGAAGGGTCTGGGACACGGATTACTCCTGACGATCGGGATCGACTCACCAGCCTACCGACCGCTCCGCCCGGGGCCGCGGCGACCCCAGTCTGTGGTGTGGTCGAGAACCGGCCTCACCCTCTCTCGCGAGTGCTACGTTCAGGCTCAGGAGGTGCGACATGAACGTTCTCTCCACTATCGACACGTGGGCCTGGATCGGCTGGCTCGTGTTGATCCTGGTCTTCCTGGTCGTCGAGATGCTCACCGGTGAGCTGACGTTCCTCATGCTGTCGGTGGGCAGCGCCGTGGGGCTCCTGACCGGCCTGGTCGGCACGCCCCTGTGGGGACAGGTCATCGCGGCCGCGCTCGCGGCCGGCGCTCTCCTGACCTTCCTGCGCCCGCCCCTGCTCCGGCGCCTTCACCGCGGCGCCGACACCCGCGCCTTCAACGTCGAGGCCCTCATCGGCCTCGAGGGCCTCGTGCTGTCGCGGGTGTCCCCGTCTGTCGCGGGGCAGGTCAAGCTCGCCAACGGCGACGTGTGGACCGCACGCGCCGACGCCGACACCCGACTCGACCCCGCCACGCGCATCGAGGTCGTCCGCATCGACGGCGCCACCGCCGTCGTCCGCGCCAGCGCGCAGCGCGCTCACGACCAGGAGGCCGCGACATGAACATCGACACCCTCATCCCTGCGACGATCGGGTGGGTCCTGGCGATCGTGGTGGCGGTCTTCGTCATCGTCGTGATCTTCCGCGCCGTCCGCATCATCCCGCAGGCCCGCGCCGGTGTGGTCGAGCGGCTCGGCAAATACCACAAGACGCTCCTGCCGGGCCTGAACCTCGTCGTCCCGCTGGTCGACCGGGTGCGTCCTCTCATCGACATGCGCGAACAGGTGGTGTCGTTCCCGCCTCAACCGGTCATCACGGAAGACAACCTCGTCGTCTCGATCGACACGGTGGTGTACTTCCAGGTCACCGACGCGCGCGCCGCGACGTACGAGATCGCCAACTATCTCGGAGCCGTCGAGCAGCTGACCACCACCACGCTGCGCAACGTGGTGGGCGGGCTCAACCTCGAGCAGGCGCTGACCAGTCGCGACAACATCAACGGTCAGCTCCGGGTGGTCCTCGACGACGCAACGGGAAAATGGGGCATCCGGGTCGGACGCGTCGAGTTGAAGGCGATCGATCCGCCGCACTCGATCCAGGACTCCATGGAGAAGCAGATGAGGGCCGAGCGCGACCGCCGTGCCGCGATCCTGACCGCCGAGGGGTCGAAGCAGTCGCAGATCCTCGAGGCCGAGGGTCGGCGTCAGGCCGCGATCCTCGAGGCCGAGGGCGACAAACAGGCCGCCGTGCTGCGCGCGCAGGGCGAGGCGGAGGCGATCCACTCCGTGTTCACGGCGATCCACGAGGGCCGCCCCGACGACAAGCTGCTCGCCTACCAGTACCTGCAGACCCTGCCGAAGATCAGCGACAGCTCGTCCAGCAAGCTGTGGATCATCCCGAGCGAGTTCACCGAGGCCCTGAAGGGCATCTCGGGCGCCTTCGCCTCGCGCACGGGGATCGACGACGCACCCGCCGTCGCACCGAAGGACGCTCCCGCCCGATGACACGGCATCCGTACCTCTCGCCCGACGTCCCGCGTGTGCTCGCCCACCGGGGACTGGTGACTCCGGATGCCGCGCGGCACGGGGTGGTCGAGAACTCGTTCGCCGCGGTCGCCCAAGCGCACGCCGCGGGTATCGCCTACGTCGAGTCGGACTGCCACCGCACCGCTGACGGGGAGGTCGTGCTGTTCCACGACGACGACCTCCGCCGCGTGGCCGACGACCCGCGGGCCATCGCCGACGTCCGTCTGCACGAGCTCGAGGAGATCATGTCCGACCGCGGCGGACTCATCACTCTCGCCCAGGCACTCGACGCCTTCCCCGACGTGCGGTTCAACCTCGACGTCAAAGCCGCCGCGGCGGCGGAGCGTGTCGGTCGCCTCGTCGCACCGCACGCCGCGCGGGTGCTGGTGACCAGCTTCTCCGACGAACGTCGTCACGCGGCCCTGAGGGCGGCCGCGGCGGCAGGTGCCGCCCTGCCACCGGCGACCTCCCCCGGCTCGTCCACCGTGGCGAGGCTGCTCGCCGCTCGAACGCTGCGTCGGAGGACCCGGGTCCGCCGGCTGCTCGCCGGTCTCGACGCCCTCCAGGTCCCCGAACGCCAGGGGCCCGTCCGTGTCGTGACGGATGGTCTCATCCGCGACGCCCACGCCGCGGGCGTCGAGGTGCACGTGTGGACCGTCAACGCCGAGGTCGACATGCAGCGCCTGCTCGACCTCGGCGTGGACGGGCTCGTCACCGATCGCGCCGACGTCGCCGTCGCGATGGTGAACGGGCGGGGAACGACAGCTGTCTGAGCATCGTCTGTGAAAGCCTCGCCGTCGCCCGGGGTTCGAATAAAGCGCACAGGTGCAAGCGTTATACATGGTGACCGACGAGAGGACCACACAATGGCAGACCGCAGTCTCCGCGGCATCCGACTCGGCGCCCAGAGCCTCCAAAGCGAAGATGGCGTCGTGTTCCACGACCGTGCACAGCACACCTACAACTGCAGCACCTGTGGACGAGACACCGTCCTGACGTTCGCCGCCGACGCCGAGGTCCCCGAGGCCTGGGAATGCCGCACGTGCGGCGCCGAGGCGCTCCTGCGCATCGGTGACAGCATTGCGACCGTCGACCACAGCGCCGACAAGGCCGCACGTACCCACTGGGACATGCTGCTGGAGCGTCGCACCCTCCCCGAGCTGGAAGAGCTGCTCGAGGAGCGCCTCGCCTTCGTCCGCGCGCGTCGCGGAGCGGGTGGCGAGAAGCTCAGCGCCTGACGCTGACCGACGAGTTCAGACGCCGGCCCCCTCGGGGGTCGGCGTCTTCCTCGTATCCCGGGCGCGCACGACCACGAGAACGCCCGCAGCGACGAGGCCAGCGAGACTCCCCCACCCCAGGACGATCTTCACCGCGGGCCCGATGATCACCGCCGGGGTGAGCCCGGTGCGAAGAGGCACATCGGTGAGCATGTGCCCCGCCGTGTCGATCGGCAGCTCGTCGAGCGTCGACCCGTCGGGCGCGATGACCTGGCTCGTGCCGACCGTCGAGAGGTTGACCACCGACCGCCCGGTTTCGATCGCGCGCATGCGCGCGAACGCGAGCTGCTGCAGGTTCTCGTCGGTCCCGCGGAAGTCGGCGTTGTTCGTCTGGAACATGTACACCTGCGCCCCCTCGGCGGCGCCGTCCCAGACGACATCGTCGTAGATGACGTCGAAACAGATCGCCAGTCCCACGCCGATGCCGTTCACCTCGATCAGCGGCGCCGCGGTACCCGGGGTGTACTCCCGGCCGATGAGTCCGATGAGGTCGGGGGCGAACGGCTCCCAGAACGCGCGATCGGGCACGTACTCACCGAATGGCACCGGATTGCGCTTGTCGTAGGTCGCTCCGACCTGTCCCTCGGGCGTCCACAGCAGCGAGGAGTTGAACAGCTCCGACCCGCGCTCGGTCACCGCCGAGACGAGCAGCGGCGCGTCGACCCGCCGCGACAGCTGCTGCAGCACCGCCGCCGTGGAGGGGTTCGAGGTGGGATCGGAGTCCACACCGCCCTCCGGCCAGAGCAGAACGTCCATGTCCTGACCGAGAAGAGGAGAGGATGCCGCGAGCTGCGCGTCCAAGACGGCGCCGCGCGCGCGCTGGTCGAAGTAGCCCGCCGGCCCGTTGCCCTGCACGGCGCCCACGCGCATCGAGCCCGCCGCCGCCGTCGGGAACGCGGGCAGGGCCACGAGCACCACCAGCACGACGGCCGCGGGCACGACGCGCGCGAGACGGCGAAGGCCCCCCACCCGGACGAGTTCCACCCCCATCGCGCACAGCAGCACGACCAGGAACGACAATCCCGACATGCCCACCCAGGACGCGACCTCGGCGAACGGGCCGTTCACCTGCGAAACACCGATGCGCCCCCAGGGGAAGCCGCCGTACGGCCAGGAGCCGACGATCTGCTCCCGCAGGGTCCACAGGCCCGCGACGAGAGCAGGGAGTAGCACGAGGCGTCCGAGCGTGCCCGGGACGATCCGCGGCATCCACCGATAGGCGAGCGCGATCGGCACGGCGAACACCGCCGTCAGCAACGACTCGAGCACCGACAGAGCGAGCCACGGAACGGGGCCGAGGTAGCGGGCCGTGAAGAGCAGGTTGACCGAGAAGAACGCGGCGCCGAAGAGCAACCCCACCAGCACGGCCGACCAGAATCGACGGCCGATGAGGGTGAGGAGCGTCAAGACGACCGCGGGCACCGCCATCGGCCACCACGCCAGCGCGGGAAAGGCCGTCACCAGGAGCAGCCCCGCCACGACCGACAGCGGAGCGGCGTAGGCCAGACGCAGCAGGGGCGCGGCGCGGTCGGCCCGGTTCACGGGCGTCTCGGGAGCGGCGCTCATGCCGACGTGTACGCCACGATGCCCCGGCGCACGGAGTCCAACGCCGTGCGCGCGGTCTTCGCCAGCTTCGGGTCGGCGACGAGCGAGATCTGATCGAGCAGGTCGATCGTCTGCTTCGCCCACCGCACGAAGTCGCCCGCCGCCATATCGGCGAGGGTAAGCACGCTGTCCAGCGGCAACCCCTTCGCCCAGGCGTGCATCGCGGGCGAAAGGCCCGACGCGGGCGACTCCGACCCGGGGAGACGATGGTCGCGCTCGAGGTCGTCGAGCTCCTGCCACAGGGTCTGCGTGGCATCCAGGGCCACGCGGAAGGCACCGCGCGGCAGCCCCCGCTCCCCGGGTCCCGCCTCGTCGCGCCGGGGCTCGTACACCAGGCAGCACGCGAGAGCCGCGAGCGAGGGCGCGTCGAGCCCCTCCCACAGGCGCTGGCGCAGCGATTCGGCCACGAGCAGGTCGCGCTCGCCGTAGATGCGGCGCATCGTGCGGCCCGCCGGGGTGAGGACGGTCGCCCCGTCCTCCTCGACGCTCACGTACTCCAGCGCCGCCAGCACCTCGACCACACGGTCGAACACGCGCGCGACCGTGCCGGTGCGCTGGTCTATCTGCTGACGGGTCTTGTCGGTGGACCGCTTGAGCTTCCAGTACCGCTCCGCCCAGCGCGCGTGCGCCTCACGGTCGGGGCACGACTGACAGGGATGCCGTTGCATCCGCTTCCGCAGCAACTGGATCTGCTGCTGCCGCTCGTCGCGCAGGCGGCGGGGTGCGGTGGCATCCCGCCGGTTGATCTTCTCGAGGTCGCTGAGCTCGCGGCGGATCGTGGAGTACTCGCGGAAGTCTCCACGGTCGCACGTCATCGCCTGCTCGTAGCCGGCGAGGGACTCCTCTGCCTCCTTCACCTGGCGCGCGAGGCCCACGACCGAGCGGTCCGCCTGGAACTGCGCGAAAGACGACTCGAGGACCTCACGGGCACGGGCACGCCCGAACTGGTCGATGAGGTTGACGGCCATGTTGTAGGTCGGACGGAAGCTGGAGTTCAGCGGGTACGTACGACGCGAAGCGAGGGCGGCGACCGACTGCGGGTCGAGCCCCTCGGTGAACTGCACCACCGCGTGCCCCTCGACGTCGATGCCGCGACGGCCGGCGCGGCCGGTGAGCTGGGTGTACTCCCCCGAGGTGATCGCGACGCGCGCCTCGCCGTTGAACTTCTCGAGCTTCTCGAGCACGACGGTGCGCGCGGGCATATTGATGCCGAGCGCGAGGGTCTCGGTGGCGAAGACGACCTTGACGAGCTTGCGGCGGAAGAGCTCCTCGACGACCTCTTTGAAGGCCGAAAGGAGACCGGCGTGGTGGGCGGCCATGCCCCGCTCGAGGTTGTCGCGCCACTCCCAGAAGTGCAGCACCGCGAGATCTTCGTCTTTGAGGCTGAAGGTCAGCTCGTCGACGATCTGGCGGATCTCGACGCGCTCCTCCGCCGAGGTCAGGCGCACGTTCGCGCGGCGCAGCTGCTGTACGGCGGCGTCGCATCCGGCCCGGCTGAAGATGAAGAAGATCGCGGGCAGCAGGTGACTGCGCTGCAGCAGCTCGACGACGTCGGGCCGGTCGATGCGCTCGATGCGCGGGCCCTGCGAGGCGCGGACGGGCTTGTTTCCCCCGCGCCGCTGGTGCGCGTGGCGGGGACCGCCGGCGTGACGAGCGGAGCGGAACTCCTGTGCGCGGCGGTTGTTCTCGTAGCCGCCGGCGTTACCGCCGCGGATGCGCAGAAGCTCTTGGTTGACCTGGGCCGTCGCGACGCCGGCGCGGTCATCGAACAGGGGCAGCAGATCGCCGCGTACGAGCACGTGCTGCTCGAGGGGCACGGGTCGCGTCTCGGACACGATCACCTCGGTGTCACCCCGGACGGTGTCGAGCCAGTCGCCGAACTCCTCGGCGTTCGACACGGTCGCCGACAGCGACACGAGCTTCACCGAGGGCGGGAGGTGGATGATCACTTCTTCCCACACCGCGCCGCGGAAGCGGTCGGCGAGATAGTGCACCTCGTCCATCACGACGAACCGGAGTCCCCGCAGCGCCGGCGAGTCGGCATACAGCATGTTCCGCAGGACTTCGGTGGTCATCACCACGATCCGCGCGGAGGCGTTGATGTTGGTGTCGCCCGTGAGCAGGCCGACCTCGTCGTCGCCGTACGCCTCTTGCAGCTCGTGGAACTTCTGATTCGACAGCGCCTTGATCGGCGTGGTGTAGAACGCCTTGTCGCCGGGCTCGAGCATGGCCAGGTGGATGGCGAACTCGCCGACGATCGTCTTGCCCGCACCGGTGGGGGCGGCCACCAGCACGCTCCGCCCGTCTTCGAGGGCGTGGCATCCGGCGATCTGGAACTCGTCGAGTTCGAAGCGCTGCATCTCGGCGAAGTCCGCCGTGTGGGGGTGCGTCGAACGGGCGCTGGCTCGAGCGAAGCGCTCGGCCGGGCTGGGCGCGCTCACGCGGTGGGCCCCGACGCCATCTCCGACGCCGCGACCCGACGCGCTTTGCGGCGGTCGAACAGCATCGACAGTCCCGCGGCGGCGAAGAACAGCACGACCAGGATGCCGGCGAGCATCAGCATGCTCACCACGTCGGCGGCGGGCGTGGCGAGGGCCGAGAAGATCGTGGCGATGAGGATGGCGACGCGCCATCCCTTCAGGATCGCCTTGCCGCTCATCACCCCCGCCACGTTCAGCGCGACCAGGAACACCGGCAGCACGAACGAGACACCCACGACGATCAGCAGCTTGAACACGAAGTCGTAGTAGTCGACGGCGTTGTAGAAGTTGACGCCACCCTCGGGCGTGAAGCCCCACATCAGCTCGATCACGTGCGGCACGATCAGCAGGCCGACCCAGCATCCGATGAAGAACAACGGCACAGCGGATGCCACGAACCCGACCGTGTAGCGGATCTCTTTGCGGGTGAGTCCGGGCATGATGAACGCCCAGATCTGCCAGAGCCACACCGGCGCCGACAGGAAGATGCCGATCGAGAATGCGATGCGCATACGCAGATCGAATGCCGAGGTCACCGAGGTGAAGTTCAGCGCCGAGAAGTCGTCACCGCGACGCTCCGCGATGACGCGGATCGGCTCGGTGATCAAGTGGATGATCGGATCAGTGATGAGGAAGGCGACCACCATGCCGACCACGAGAGCCGCAGCGGCCCACATGAGGCGCTTGCGCAGTTCGACCAGGTGCGCCCCGATCGACATGCGCTTGTCTCGCCGCGGCCCCTCGGGCACGTCGATCCGCGGCGGTCCTGCCGTCGCCACCGGTTAGACGGTGGGGTCGTTCGACCTGCGCGGCTCCGGGGCCGCGGGCGGGGTCGTGCCGGCATCGGTGACGCGCGATGCGTCGGCGGACGACGTGGAGATCTCGTCGTCGCGCTTCATCTCTTTCATCTCGCTCTTGAACACACGCGCGGACTGACCCATGCTCTTCGCGAGCGCGGGGAGCTTGGCGGCGCCGAACAGAAGCAGGATGACGGCCAGGACCACCAGCAGGTGCCATCCGGTCAAACCCTGGAACATGGTGACTCCTCGTCGTCGTCGGGCGTAGCCCTCAGTCTAACCCGCACACCTGTCTCCGGGCCGGGAGGCGCGGACGGGGCGGCGGTCGACGCGTGATTCGGCCTGTGACTGCACGGGAGCTCCCCGCACGTGCCCCACCGCCGGGCGAGGGCCGGGTGCGGGGTTCGACGAGGAATGGAGGGAGCCGGTCGAAACCGGAGCCGCTCAGGGATGCGCGGGGGCGTACTGCGCGAGGCCCGCCGCCGCCCACTCGGCCGCGGCGCGGCGCGCGCCCGCCGGCTCGAGCAGTTCGACCTCGCCGCCACGGCGCGCGGCCAGACGCTTCAGGCTCTGTTCGTCGGCGAGGTGCAGGGACGCCACCGACGTGTCGTCGTCGGACTCGTCGATCTCGGCCCGCTCGAGGTAGTCGGCCAGCAGAGGTGCCACCGCCCGCGGAAAGCGCAACCGCGCCACGACCTCGTCATCCGACGGTGCGAACAGGTCGGGAACGTCGTCGCCGCCGTGCACGGCCGGAATGTCGGTGAGGGCGGCGTCGCTGACGCGGTCGAGGTGGAACGTGCGCACGGCCTGGCGCAGGTGGCACCACCCCTGCAGGTACCACTGGTCGTTGGCGATGTGCACCTTGATCGGGTCGACCGTGCGCGTGGTGGGACCTGCCCCGGGGGCGCGGTAGGTGAAGGTCACGGCCACGCGTTCGCGGAGCGCACGGTCGACGACGTCGCGCACACCGTCGACGGGACCGGGGGCCACGATCACGGCGGGCGGGGCGGCGGCGGCACCGCGGGCGAGCTTGCCGAGAAGTCCGGTCACGAGCTCGTTGTCACCGAGACCGGGGAGGCTCCGCGCCAGCTGGAGTCCCGCCAGCAGCGCGGCCGCTTCGCGGGCCGTGAGCCGTGGGGAGCGTTCGAGACCCACCGTGTTGGTGATGGCGATCACGTCGTCGCGGTCGAGCAGGTCCCAGTCGATGTCGAACAGATCGTGGGGCAGCTGCCAGTAGCCGCGCTCTCCGGGCAGGCCGATGACGGTCAGGCGCTCGACCATGGCGCGCATCTCGTCGGGCGCCACGTCGAAATCCGCCGCCGCCTCGGCGACGGAGACCTCGCCCTTGCCGAGCAGGTACGGCACGAGCTGGAGCAGGAGCGCGGCGCGGTCCAGGGCGGCGACGGGGCGTTCGGCACTCACGCGGCACCCCCGTGCAGGCGCAGGGTCGCCTCGAGTCGGCGCACCACCTCGGCGCGCAGGTCGTCGGGTGCGACCACACGCACCTCGGGTCCGTACGAGGCGAGCTCGTCGGCGAAGACGTGAAGGTCGACGTACGGGACGACGATGCCCTGCGGCGCCTCCTCGGCCCGCCGGGCGAGGCGCAGCGCGGCCTCGGTACCGGGATGAACCTCGAGCAGCGCCCGCTGGCGGTCCGCGACACGGCGCAGACCCGCGAGCGCCCGCTCCCCCGCTCCCTCGCGGAGCTCCGCCGGGAAGCCGGCGCGCGTCACGGTGACGTCGCCGACGATTCGCGACAGCAGGAAGGTGCGGTCGGCATCCATGTTCAGGTCGAACCCGAACACGTGCCATCGCGCCTCGTACTCCAGCAGGGCCAGGGGACGGATGCGACGCTCACGCGGACGCGCCTCACCGGGGCGCAGGTAGGTGAAGGTCGCGACACGGCACTGCTCGATGGCGCGCTGCAGCGCCGGGAACGACGCGTCCCGCACGCGGATGCGGGGCGCGTACCCGATGATCGGCTCGTCGACGGGGATGCCGAGGGCCCGGATCTTGCGCAGACCGCTTCGCGCGTCGGCCGAGAGCGATTCGCTCCCCCATACGCTGCCGGCGATGTTGAGCAGGGCCACCTCGGCCGGACTGAACGAGATGTCGTCGGGGAGGGAGTACTCCGCCGTCGGCACGCGGTACCGCGCCTCGCGGAGATCATCGGGGTCGGTGCGGTTACCGATCGTCTCGATCGGAACGCCGAGCCCCCTCAGGTTCTCTTTGTCGCGCTCGAACATCTTCTCGAGCGCGTCCTTCGACGCCCCCGCCTCGAGCTGTTCGCGGTAGCCCGCGACGGAGGAGAGGATCGTGTCCTTCGTCAGGCCCTGCTCGGTCGCCATGAGGGCGACGACGAGGTTCACCAAGCGCTCCTCGGGAGCACTACGGGAGGCGGTGGCGGACACTCGCCCATCCTAGGCGGCGCGACGAACCGCACAGCCGCCGCCGGTTGGACGAGGCGGGAGCCGAGCGCGGACGCCGGCGGCTCAGCGCTGTGCTCAGCCGGCGATGCCGAGGACGTCGACGACGTAGACCAGGGCGGTGCCCTCGGGCGCCTGCAGGATCTGCGTGTCCTGCGCGGTCTGGTCGGCCGGGACGACGATCAGCACCTGCGAGCCCACCGTCTGCCCCTCGAGGGCGCTGGCCATCACCGGCGGCAGCACCGACACGGTCGCCTGACCGGGTGCACCGTTCTTCCAGGTCGAGGCGAAGGTCGTGTCGGCACCCCACGCGACGCCCTGCACGTGGATGACCACGGAGGAGTCGGCGGTCAACGTCTCGCCGTCGCCCTTCTTGATGGTCTGCCACCGCGCCTCGGTCGGGGCATCGCCCGCCGGGATCACGACGCCCGGCTGACCGTCGGGCGCGCGGACGACGGAGGGCATGCCCGAATCGGCGTTGTACTGGTCGGCACCGTCGGCCGCGGGAAGGAAGACCTTGCGCACGTCGAAGACGAACACCGCGCCGTCGCCCTCGGCCACGCCGAGAGCCTGTGCACCCTGGGCGCCGAGGTCGGAGCCGGGGATGGCCACGGCGACGCGCGACCCCTCGGCGACGCACCGCATCAGCGGAGCGAGCGAGGGCACCGCCTGTGTGAGACGCGGCAGCGGCGTGGCCGTCGCGACGTCGGTGTTGTAGGGCGTCGCGACCAGCTGCTCACCGGACGCGGCGTCGAGCACCGTGACGTCGACGAGCGCGAGCTGCGAGTCGGTGGTGATGCGCGGCCCTTCGCCCTCGATCAGGGTGGCGGTGCCCGCCTGCGACGGGACGAACGGGGACCGCACCGAGACGGTGGGAACCGAGCCGACCTCGCCCGGGGCGTCGACGACCGCGGCGATCGCGCTGTCGGAGGGCGTCGGGCACGACGAGGCGACGGATGCCGAGCACCCGACCAGGCCGAATCCGGCCAGAGCGGTCACGGCCACGAGAGCGGGGAGTCTGCGCACCGGAACAGTTTAGGTGGTCGGGCGGGACTCCTCCGACGCGGCTCCCGCGACGGACTGGCGCACGCCCTCGGCGGACTTCTGCGCTTCGCGCACGCGCTTGCGCAGGTTCTTGTCGGTGATCTCGCGGTCGCCGACGGCGCCGGGGGTCCACAGCTCCACGTCGTCGTCACCGTAGCTCGACTTCGACGCGCGACGCTTGACCTCGGGTGGGATCGCTCCGGGGGCGAGCCGCCGGGCGGTGACGAGGAAGCCCGTGTGCGCGACCATGCGGTGGTCGGGGCGGACGGCGAGGCCCTCGACGTGCCACCCGCGGACCATGGTCTCGCTGGCATCCGGCTCGGTGAACAGGCCGGTCGCACGGATGTACTCGGCCACGCGGCTGAGCTGGGTCGCGGTCGCGATGTAGCAGAGCACCACGCCGCCGGGGGTGAGGGCGTCGGCCGCGGCGTCGATGCACTCCCACGGGGCGAGCATGTCGAGCACGATGCGGTCGACGGATGCCGGAGCCACGGCATCCGGAAGGCTCTCGACGAGATCGCCCACGATCACCTGCCAGGTCGCCGGAGTCTCACCGTGGAAGGTCTCGACGTTGGCCCGCGCGACGTCGGCGAACTCTTCGCGGCGCTCGAACGACAGCAGGCGTCCCGCGGGACCGATGGCCCGTAGCAGCCACAGCGACAGGGCACCGGAGCCGACGCCGGCCTCCACGACCGTGGCGCCCGGGAAGATGTCGGCCTGCGCGAGGATCTGCGCGGCATCCTTGGGGTAGACGATGGCGGCGCCGCGGGGCATCGACATGACGAAGTCGCGCAGAAGCGGCCGGACCGCCAGGTAGTCGTGGCCGGAGCTGTTGGTCACGACGCTGCCGTCGGGCTGGTCGACCAGCAGCTCGTGCTTGAGCACCCCGTTGTGGGTGTGCAGCTCGCCCTGATCGCGCAGGGTGATGGTGTGCATGCGGCCCTTGGGGCCGGTCAGCTGCACCCTGTCGCCGATCCGGAAAGGGCCGCTCAGGTGGGGGGTCTCGCTCATCGGTTCACTCGCGTCTCATCGGGGCGGGTCTGGGTCTGCGCGGCGTGCAGCGCGCGCAAGTCGGTGGCGGTTCGGCCCGTGAGGTCCGGCCACAGTGCGTGCGCGCCGACACCGTCGAGGGGCACCATCAGCGGGACGCCGAGAGACACCGCGCCGCTCGCGATGGCCGAGCGCAGACCGTTGGGGCTGTCTTCGATCGCGACGGTGTCGCGGATGTCGGCGCCCAGCAGCGCGGCGGCCTGCAGGTAGGGATCGGGGTGGGGTTTGGGGCGCTCGACGTCGTCTCCGGCGACGACGACGTCGAAGGCCGGGAAATCGATGAGGTCGACGACCGAGAGCGCCATGCGCCGCATCGACATCGTCACGAGCGCCGTCTTGACGCCGGCGGCCTTGAGGTCGGCGAGCAGTTCGCGGGCACCGGGGCGGAAGGGCACACCGGTGACGGCGAGCTGGCGCAGAACCTCATCGGTGAGGTAGGCGATGATCTCGTCGGTCCCCCACGGCACGCCCGCGTTCTGGAGCAGGCGGGCGGAGTCCTCGAGGGCGAGGCCGACCATCCCCAGCGCCTGCTCGTGCGACCATGTGCCGCCGAAGCGTTCGACCAGCGGGGTCTCGGCGGCCATCCAATACGGCTCGGTGTCGACGAGCGTGCCGTCCATGTCCCACAGGACCGCCGCAAGGGCCGGAGAAGTCATCGTTCCATCGTATCGAGGGCGGGCGTCGTCGCCGCGCGGCCTGCGTCGTCGCGGGGGTGCGAGCGGCGCCCCCGCGCGGTCGCTCTCGCGGGTCGACCGGTCTCGGCGGCGGCGTCCGGCCGGTGTCTCGCGCGTGCGCCTATCCTGGAACCCAGCCCCGACGGGGCAGAGGAGGTTGTGTGGACGCACTGGGTCGCCGGATCATCGTCGCCGCGTTCGACGGGTGGAACGACGCCGGAGAGGCCGCGTCGGCGGCAGCGTCGATGCTGCGCGCCGACGTCGAGTACGACGTCGTGCACTCCGTGGACCCCGAGTTGTACTTCGACTACCAGTACACGCGTCCGCAGATCGGGCTGGATGCCGAGGGGCGACGCACCCTCACGTGGCCCGAGGCGAAGCTCCTGCGCCCCACGCAACGCTCCGACGACGCCGAGATCTGGTTGCTCGTCGGGGTCGAACCCGCTCGCGCCTGGCAGGCCTTCGCCGCCGAGTTCATCGACGTCGCCCTGCGCGAGGACGTCACGGGCTTCGTCGCCCTGGGGTCGATGATGTCGGACGTCCCGCACACCCGGCCCATCTCGGTCTTCGCCGGCAGCGACAACGAAGGCGTCCGCCAATCGCTCGGGCTCGAGCGGAGTCTGTACGAGGGGCCCGTCGGCATCCTGAGCGCCATCGGCCACGCGTCGGAACAGGTCGGTATCCCGACGGCGAGTCTGTGGGCGAGCGTGCCGCACTACGTCGCGGGCCACACCCCGTCACCGAAGGCCACGCTCGCGCTGCTCGAACGGCTCGAATCGATCACGGGCATCACGGTGCCGCGCGGCGACCTCGAAGCCGAATCGCGGCAGTGGGAGGCGTCGATCGATGCGGCGGCCGCCGACGACGACGAGATGAGCGACTACATCCGACAGCTCGAGCAGACACGCGACACATGGGACTCCCCCGAGGCATCGGGCGACGCCATCGCGCAGGAGTTCGAGCGGTACCTCCGCCGCGGCGGCGGCAGCGACGGTCCCACCAAGCCCGGACGCGACGACCCGCCCCGACGCTGACGCTCGGCCCTCGTCCCTGCGGTCCTCGTCGCTGCGGTCCGACTGCCCGCGATGTGCCGCGAGGAACGCGTTCCGCGCGAAGAAACTCCGCTCCCGCGCCATGTCGCGAGAAACGCGTTCCGCGCGACGAGGTCCGCTCACCCGCGAGATATTGCGAGAAACGCGTTCCGCGCGAAGAAACGGCGTGACAAGGCGTTTCTCCGCGCCGATGCCGTTTATCGCCGGAGCTGCCACAGGCCTCAAGGCCACGCGGAGGAAAACCCGGCACCCCGAGACGACGACGCCGCTGACCTCACGGAGCGGGGATGCCGTGGCATCCGGTGCTCTGCGAGGCCAGCGGCCGCGAAGGGGAACGGGTCGTCAGCCCGAGATGATCGCCGACTCGGCCGGGACCACCCCGAGCACGAGGAGCACGATGATCACGATGCCGAGGATCACGCGGTAGATCACGAACGGCAGGAAGCTGCCGCGCTTGAGGTACTGCATGAGGAACGCGATCACGAGGTAGCCCACGACGAAGGCGATGACGGTCGCGATGGCCGTCTCACCCAGGTTGTAGGGACCGGTGCCCTCGTCGAAGCTCTTGTACAGCTCGTAGAGCCCGCTGGCGAAGACGGCGGGAACGGCGAGCAGGAACGAGTACTCGGCGGCGGCGGTGCGCTTGTACCCGAGGGCGCGTCCGAGCGTGGTGGTCGCGCCGGAGCGCGAGACGCCGGGCACGAGGGCGAGCGCCTGCGCGAAACCGTAGGCGACGCCGTGCGGGTACGTGAGGTCGTCGAGTTCGCGACGGCGCTTGCCGTAGTGGTCGGCCAGACCGAGCAGGATGCCGAAGACGATGAGCACGACCGCCGTGATCCACAGGCTGCGGAAGTTGTCGCGGATGAGGCTCTGCAGCAGCACACCGAGGAGGGCGATGGGGATGGTGCCGATGATGACGAGCCACCCCATGCGGGCATCGGGGTCGTTGCGCGGAACCTTGCCGCTGAGCGACAGGAACCACCGAGAGATGACGCGCCCGATCTTCTTGCGGAAGTAGATCAGGACGGCGATCTCCGTGCCGATCTGCGTGATGGCGGTGAACGTCGCGCCCGGGTCGGTCTGCGAGGGGAGGAACTCGCCCACGATGCGCAGGTGGGCGCTCGAGGAGATGGGGAGGAATTCGGTGAGGCCCTGAACGAGCCCGAGGATGATGACCTCGAAGATATGCATGCGGTCCTTCAGTACGTCCGGAGGAGGTCGGCGAGAACACGTCGACCGAACTCGAGCGCGTCGACGGGGACGCGCTCATCGACACCGTGGAACATTCCGGTGAAGTCGAGATCGGCGGGGAGTCGCAACGGCGCGAATCCGTAACCGGAGATTCCGAGGGTGGAGAGGGCTTTGTTGTCGGTGCCGCCGCCCATCAGGTACGGCACGACGGGGACGCCAGGGTCGTGCCGGTCGAGCTGGGCGATCATCGCATCGACGAGGTCGCCCGCGAAGGGCACCTCGAGACCGATGTCCTGGTGGACGATCTCGATGTCGACGCCGTCGCCGATGATGCGGCGGATGTCGGCGAGGGCTGCGGCCTCGGTTCCGGGCAGCACGCGCACGTCGATGAGCGCCTCGGCTCGGTCGGGGATGACGTTGTGCTTGTACCCGGCAGTCAGGCCCGTCGGGTTCGTCGTGGTGCGCAGGGTGGAACGGATGAAGCTGGATGCCGCGCCGGTGCGCAGGGCGAGCGCGTCGGGATCGCCCGCGTCGTCACCCGTGATCTCGGCGAGACCGGCGAGGAGTGCCGCGGTGGTGTCGGTCAGGCGGATGGGCCACTCGGTCCGCCCGAGACGCGTCACCGCCTCGGCGAGGCGGGTGACGGCGTTGTCGGGATGCAGACCACTGCCGTGACCGGCGCGACCGCGGGCAATCAACTTGATCCAGATGAGGGCCTTCTCGCCGACCTGCAGCAGGTAGGCGCGGCGGTCGCCGACCGCGATGGAGTACCCGCCGACCTCGCTGATCGCCTCCGTCGCACCCGCGAACCATTCCGGCCGGTCCTGGATGACGCGCGCGGATCCCTCGACTCCGCCGTTCTCCTCGTCGGCGAAGAACGTCACGACCACATCGCGTTCGGGTTGCTCGCCCGCGCGCAGCAGGTCGGCGACGGAGGTGAGGATCATGGCATCCATGTCCTTCATGTCGACGGCGCCCCGGCCCCACAGGATGCCGTCGCGGATCTCGCCGGCGAAGGGGTCGACGCTCCAGTCCTCGGCGACGGCGGGCACGACGTCGAGGTGCCCGTGCAGGATCAGCGCGGGCTTGTCGGGGTTGCGACCCGGAACCCGGGCGCACACGTTGGTGCGGCGCTCGACGGGCTCGTAGTAATCGGTGTCGAGGCCGAGTTCTTCGAGGTAGGCGCCCACGTACTCGGCTGCTTCGCGTTCGCCGTTGGCGCGACCGCCGCCGTAGTTCGAGGTGTCGAACCGGATGAGGTCGGACGCGACGCGCGCGACTTCGGGGACGACGGTTTCGCGCTCGGACATGCGCACTACCGTACCGGGGCGCGGCGACCTCCCCTGTCGCGCGTCGCCCTGGGGAGGACGGGCGATGCTCCACGGCCCCGACCCCGCGCCGTCGTCGGCCGGGTGCGACCGGCGGGACGCGCCCGGGGCGGCACACCGGTTCGAGTCGTGGTCCGCGGCGTGGTAATGTCGTTCCTCGTTGCGCAAGCGACAAACACCCAATGCGCGGGTGGCGGAATAGGTAGACGCGCTAGCTTGAGGTGCTAGTGCCCTTTAACGGGCGTGGGGGTTCAAGTCCCCCCTCGCGCACAGATGAGAAAGACCCCCGGGTTCGCCCGGGGGTCTTTCTCATTTCTGCGCGAGGGGACGCCGTGGAACCCGTGCAGGGTTGGGCCCACGCCGCCGGAGGCCACCTCCCCTGGCCGTCGGCGGTCGTGCCCGTCCATCCGTGACGCCGCGGAAACACCGACGTGACACTTCGCGCTTAGCGTCGAGACATGCCTCCCTTCCGCGTGCCCACGATCGACATCTCCGCCTGGGTGGGACCCGGATCGCCCGATGCGCGCGCCGCCGTGGTCGCCGCCGTCGACCACGCGTGCCGCACCGTCGGATTCATGCAGGTCGTGGGTCACGGCCTCCACCCCGCCGTGATCGACGATCTGGCCGGCGCTCTCGACCGGTTCTTCGCTCTGCCCCTGGAAGCGAAGAAGCGGTACGTACGACCGGGCTCGGAGAACCGCGGGTACAGCCCCCCGAAGAGCGAGTCGCTGAGCTACAGCCTGGGCGTCGATCCGGTCACGCGGATGAACGACTTCTTCGAGGCGTTCAACGTGGGGACGTCATGGCGGGAGTATCCGGGAACGACCGCGACGGCGCCGGACTACGCCGAGAACACGTGGCCCGACGACGCGGCGGATTTCGAGCCGGCCGTGAGCGCGTACTACGACGAGGCACGGCGGGTGGCGCAGACCCTGACGCGGGTTTTCGCGGCCGCGCTGCGTGTGCCCGACGGCTTCTTCGACGGCATCACGGGGCACTCGATCGATGTGCTGAGGATGAACAACTACGCCTTGCCGCCGGGGTCCATCGAGTTGGGTGCCGAACTGACGGGCATGGGCGAGCACACCGACTTCGGACTCGTGACCGTGCTGTGGGCCGATCGGGTCGCGGGCCTGCAGGTGCTCGGGCAGGACGGCTCGTGGAACGATGTCTCGCCGGCGGAGGGGGCGCTGCTGGTCAACCTCGGCGACGTCGCCGCGCGGCTGACGAACGACAAATGGCTGTCGACGCTGCACCGGGTGAAGCCTCCGGTGGTCGACGGCACGATCGAGCGGCGGCGGTCGGCGGCGTTCTTCCACGACGGCGACGCCGACGCGGTGATCGCGCCGCTGCCGCACTTCGTCTCGGACGAGGCCCCGGCCCTGTACGACCCGGTGACCGTGCGGGAGCACATCACGGCCAAGCTCGCCGGCTCCCGCGCGGGTCGTAAGAACGTCGGCGCGGTGCGCGAGGCGGCGCGGGTGGCGGCGGCGACCCGCGCCTGAGGGACGCCGCGGTCGCATCGGGTGCTGCACCTCGATGCCCCTGCCGCGCGACCGCGCCGCGAGAAACGCCTCCCGCGGGAGGAAACGCCTTGTCGTCGCGTTTCTGCCCGCGGATCGCGTTTTTCGATGGGGACGGCGGGGTCAGGCGGCCGACACGCCGAACAGCAGACCGAGAACGTAGGTCACGGCCGCGGCACCGAAGCCGATCGCGAGTTGACGCAGGCCCCGCTTGAGCGGCGACGCGCCCGAGAGCAGACCCACCATCGCGCCGGTGGCCATGAGGGCGATGCCCACGAGCACCAGCGCGAGCACCACCGCGCCGAAGCCGGTCATGCCGAAGATCCACGGCAGCACCGGAATGACCGCCCCCGACGCGAAGAACAGGAAGCTCGAGATCGACGCCCCCCACGCACTGCCGACGACGTCGTGGGAGGACTCCCCCGGGGCCGCCGCAACCGGAGCGGTTCCCGCCTGCGCAGCGGTGACGGTCTCGCGGGCTGTGGCGAGGGCGGCATCCGGATCCATCCCGCGCGTGCGGTAGACGAGGGCGAGTTCGTTGGCATCCAGGTCCAGGTGGGGCAGAGCCGAGTCGGCGAAGTCGCTCTCTTCGGTCGCCTCGAGCAGCTCGCGCTGGGAGCGGACCGACACGAACTCTCCCGCGCCCATCGACAGGGCTCCGGCGAGGAGTCCCGCGATGCCGCTGAAGAGGACGAAGCTGGGGGCGACACCGGTGGCGCCGACGCCCATCACGAGGGCGAGGTTCGAGACGAGACCGTCGTTGGCGCCGAAGACGGCGGCGCGGAAGGTTCCCGAGAGGCGGCGGCGTCCGCGGGCGGCGAGTCCACGGACGACCTCGTGGTGCACCCGCTCGTCGGCCGCCATCGCCGGGGTCGCGTAGGGCTCGTCGGCGTACGGCGAGCGTGCCTCGGCGTTCTGCGCGAGGGCCAGCACGAAGATCGAGCCGAAGCGGCGCGCCATCCACGCCAACAGGAGCGTGCCGATGCCGGGCAGCGGCAGGCGGTGGGGCTGCTCGCCCAGGAGGTCGATCCAGTGCTGCTCGTGGCGGCCCTCAGCCTCGGCGAGGGCGAGCAGGATCTCGCGCTCCTCGCCGCTGCGCCGGGAGGCGAGCTCGCGGTAGACGCGTGCCTCGGCGCGCTCGTCGACGAGATAGCGCGCCCAGCGGCGGCGATCACGGGCGGTGGGGGTGGCGACGGTCGTCACGGGGGCTCCTTCGGGTCGCCCCCCACCGTAATGAGGCGGCCCCGCTCCCCCGGGCGCGTCGGCCGATACTGACAGCATTTCGGGCCTCCGAAGCCCGGAAAGACGCGGATGCCGACCAGTTCATGCCAGCATTTCGGGGGCGCGAAAGCGCGCGAGGTCTCGGACCCCGTGGGGCGACGCCTCGGACAGGATGCGACGCCCAGGAGGGGCGCGGCACCTCAGGAGTGCACGCGCCGCCGCAGCACGTCGATGCGCGCCTGCAGCTGCACGACGGTGGCGTGCGAGACGGCGGGACCGCCGCAGATGCGCCGGAGCTCGGCGTGCACGAGGCCGTGCGGCTCGCCGCTCTGCCGGGCGTACAGGCCGACCATCGTGTTGAGCAGCTGACGCTGCTCCTTCAGGGTGCGGTGCAGCGGCGCCGGTAGTCCACCCTCATCGACCGGAGGCGGCTCGACGCCGCTCTGCTTCTCGGTCGCCTCACGCGTCGAACGGTGCCGCGATTGACGGGTCGCCCGGGACATGAGCACCTCGTGCACCTGATCGGGCTCGAGGAGGCCCGGGATGCCGAGGAACTCCTCCTCCTCGATGGTTCCCGGCACCGCGAGCTGTCCGAACTCCTGCCCGTCGAAGAGCACGCGGTCGAAGTGGGCGAGCGAGCCGAGAGCCTGATACTCGAACTCCTGCTCGAGCGCATCGGATGCCTTGTCTTCGCGCTCGGCGGCATCCATCATGTCTTCTTCGGCGTTCCACTGGTCTTCCGCGTCGCTGTCGCGGTCGAGGGCGTGGTCGCGCTGCGCCTCCATCTCGCCGGCGAGGGCGAGCAGCTGGGGCACATTGGGCAGGAAGACGCTCGCGGTCTCTCCTCGCCGGCGCGCGCGCACGAAACGGCCGATGGCCTGCGCGAAGAACAGCGGTGTGGAAGCGCTCGTGGCGTAGACGCCGACGGCGAGGCGCGGCACGTCGACGCCCTCCGACACCATGCGGACCGCGACCATCCACCGGGTCGTGCCCTTCGAGAAGGTCTCGATGCGGCCCGAGGCCTCGGCTTCGTCGGAGAGGACGACGGTGACCTTCTCGCCGCTGATGTCTTCGAGGATGGCGGCGTAGGCGCGCGCGGCCGTCTGATCGGTCGCGATGACGAGTCCCCCGGCATCCGGGACCGTCTCGCGTACCTCTGTGAGGCGCCGGTCGGCGGAGCGCAGGACGGCGGGGATCCAGTCGCCGTTCGGGTCGAGGGCGGTGCGCCAGGCCTGCGAGGTGATGTCTTTGGTGTTGTCCTGCCCGAGCTGGGCCTCCATCTCTTCCCCGGCCTTCGTGCGCCAGCGCATCTGCCCGGCGTAGACAAGGAAGAAGACAGGACGCACCACACCGTCGTCGAGGGCGCGCCGGTACCCGTACGCGTAGTCGGTGCGCGAGAGGCGGATGCCCTTGGCGTTGGGGTGGTACTCCACGAACGGGATCGGCGCGGTGTCGCTGCGGAACGGCGTCCCCGACAGCAGCAGGCGCCGTGTGGCGCGGTTGTACGCCTCTCGCAGGGCGTCGCCCCAGCTGAGCGCGTCGCCGCCGTGGTGCACTTCGTCGAGGATGACCAGGGTCCGGGCATCCATCGTCAGACGCTGATGGACCTCGGCTTTGACCGCGACCTGCGCGTAGGTGACCGCGACGCCGTGGTACTGCCGGGAGGGCGTGGCGTGGCGGTTGGAGAAGAACGGGTCGAGCCGGATGCCGACCCGCGCGGCCGCCTCGGCCCACTGGGTCTTGAGGTGCTCGGTGGGGGCCACCACGACGATGCGGTCGATGACCCCGCGGCGCATGAGCTCGGATGCGAGGCGCAGGGCGAAGGTCGTCTTGCCGGCGCCGGGGGTGGCCGCGGCGAGGAAGTCACGGGGACCTCTGCCCTCACCGTCGGGCCCGTCCAGGCCGAAGTACAGATCGAGCGCCTCGGCCTGCCACGCGCGGAGGCGCTGGGCGGTTCCCCACGGGGCACGCTGCGGGAACGAAGGCGAGAGGTGCTCGGCGGCGAAGGAGCCGAAGTGGGGCTCGGCGCCGTCGGTGGGCAGGGGTTCCCCGCCCGGGACCGCGTGGGCGGCGACGGGGGCGGTGGCGTGCGCCGGGTCGACAGGGGCGGATGCCGCGAGGCCGGTGAGCGGGTCGGTCGGCGCGGAGCCGCCGGAGGTGGACGCCGGAAGGATCGATGCGGAGGGAGCGTCGCCGCTGCGCGGGTCGGCGGGGGTGGGGCCGGCGGGTGCGACGGCGCCGGGGGTGGCTACCGGGCCGGGACTCGCAATGCGGCCGGGGGTCGCGACGTGGCCGGGGCTCGCGACGTGGCCGGGGCTCGCGACGCGGTCGGGGGTCGTCACCGGGCCAGGGCTCGCGACGCGGCCGGGGGTGGCGACGCGGCCGGGGGTTGCGACGCGGGGTGTCTCCTCCGGAGCGGAGCCCTCCGTGTGCGGAAGGTTCGGGGTGCGGGCTTCTGCTTCCAGCATCGAACCTCCTTCCCACGCGAGCGCGAACATCCACGATAGGCGGTTCTGCGGCGCGCGGCGCTGCCCCGTGAGTCGTTCCGCCGCCTCATCAGCGAGAAACGCGGATCGCGGGCAGAAACAACCCGACGGGGCGTTTCTCGACGCGGATCGCGTTTCTCGACGCTCGCGGTGACCGCCGCCCGGCTGACCTGGCCCCGCGCCGACGGCGTTGCCCACAGCGAGAAACGCGAATCGCGGGGAGAAACAACGCGACGAGGCGTTTCTCGACGCGGATCGCGTTTCTCAGCGACGATAGCGGCACCGCGATCGGGCTCGCCCGCGCGACAGCGGCGCCGACCTCGTCGGTGCCCCGTCTCGGGTGATGTCGGGGGACGGGGTTAGCCTGGGAGCGGAGGTTTCGAATGACACTCGATCCGCACTCGCCCCGCACCTCACCCCTGCCCGACAACCCCGGTCCGCACCCGTGGCGGCGCTACGTCGCGCTGGGCGACTCGTTCACCGAAGGCATCGGCGACCCGCTCCCCGACGGCGGCCATCGCGGCTGGGCCGACCGTGTCGCCGAGGTGCTCGCCGCGCAGGTAGACGACTTCGCCTACGCGAACCTGGCGGTGCGCGGCAAGCTCATCGCGCAGATCGTCGCCGACCAGATCGAGCCCGCGCTGGCGCTCAAGCCCGACCTGATCACCTTCTCGGCCGGGGGGAACGACGTCATCCGGCCCGGCACCGATCCCGACGCGGTCTCCCAGCAGTTCGAGGACGCCATCGTGCGTCTCCGCCGCGACCACGCGACCATCGTGGTGTTCACGGCCATCGACACGGAGTTCACGCCCGTGTTCCGCGGCATCCGGGGCAAGGTGGCGATCTACAACGAGAACATCCGTGCGATCGCCGACGCCCACGACTGCGTCGTCGCCGATCAGTGGGGCCTGAAAGAGGTGCAGGATATGCGCTTCTTCGACGATGACCGACTGCACTACAACGCGCTCGGCCACCATGAGGTGGCTCGCATGGTGTTGCGCGCGTTGAACGTTCCCAACGACCTCCAACCGCACCAGCCGGAAGCCCTCACCGCCACCACATGGCGCGCCGCGCGCGAGAAAGACCTCGTGTGGGCGCGTTCGTACCTCATGCCATGGGTGCTGCGCCGCCTGCGACACCAGTCGTCGGGTGACCATGTGCGGGCGAAGCGCCCCGAGCCGCTGCCCATGACGACGCTCGCCCCGGGAAAGGATGCCGCAGCCCCGCCCGAGTCGCCCGTGTGACGGCCGTGTCGCCAGACGACGACTGTCGGCCGCGAGCCTGCCTGATGCCGTGGTTGCGCTGGTCGACGCCGCCGACACCGAGACCCCGTTGCGCGACGCGGATCCTCTCCTCGGCGCCCGCACCTCATCCGGCCCGTGGGCTGACGGCGCCTCGGGTGGTCAATGGTTGCCGGATGCCAGCCACCCGCTGAGCACGCCGATCACGATCGTGAAGGCGCGGCGCAGCCACGGCTTGACCACGGGAGGTGCCGGGTTCGGCGTGGCCGTCGGCTTCGGCGTCGGTGACGCGGTCGGCTTCGGCGTGGGAGACGCCGTCGGCGTCGGTGAGGCTGTCGGCGTCGGTGAGGCTGTGGGCGTTGGTGAGGCAGTGGGCGGCACGGTCGGTGATGCCGTCGGGGCCGAGGTGGGCGACGCCGTCGGCGAAGCACTCTGCGTGGGAGACGCCGTCGGAGTCGGCGAGGCAGTGGGCGACACGGTCGGCTTCGGCGTGGGAGACGCCGTCGGCGTCGGTGAGGCTGTGGGCGTCGGTGAGGCTGTGGGCGTCGGTGAGGCTGTGGGCGTTGGTGAGGCAGTGGGCGACACGGTCGGTGATGCCGTCGGAGCCGAGGTGGGCGACGCCGTCGGCGAAGCACTCGGGGAGGGAGACGCCGTCGGAGTCGGCGAGGCAGTGGGCGACACGGTCGGTGACGCCGTCGGGGCCGAGGTGGGCGACACCGTCGGCGAAGCACTCGGCGTCGGCGAAGCACTCGGCGTCGGCGAAGCACTCGGCGTCGGCGACGGCGCGGCCGCCACCTCGACGCTCACGCGCGACGAGACGGCTCCCTGCGCGGCCGTGACCGTGCGGATGCCCGTGCCCACGAAGGTCACCGACCGCCCGTCGACGGTGTCGGTGCTGCGCGACGACGTCAGGAGCACGGCGGGCGCCTCGGTGGTGTTGTCGTAGGCGTCCGTGCCGCTGACCGCGAAGTCGACGGTGTCGCCCGCGACGATGGGCGTCGGCGTGCCCGGGGCGGGTGCGATCGCCAGTTCGGCCAGAGGCCCCGGGACGACGGTCACGGTGAGGTAGGCGGTGAGCGGCGGACCTTCGGTGGTGTTGGCCGCGATGAAGCACGTCCGGGCGACGGTGAAGACGTTGTTCTCGCCGAGCGGGCACTCGGACGAGGTGTAGTCGATCGCGGGCTGCGGGTCGATCTTCTGGCCGTCGGCGGTCTGCACCGACACGGGGAAGACGTAGGGCTGGCCCGCCGTCGCGATCAGATCGGCGGGATCGGACGACACGACGAGCGAGGTGGCCCGGACGGCGTACAGGTCCAGCGCGCCGCTGCCCGCGATGGAGGACGTCGCGGTGATGGTCTGACCCGTGCCGTCAGCGCTGGTGTTCCATGTCGAGCCCGCGGGAAGTGCGGGAAGCACTCTCGCGCCCTGCGCGAATGACGGCGCGAAGACGCGGACGCTCGGCGCCCCCGTCGAGAACCGGACGAGTCGGTTGAGGCCGGTGACGATCTCGGTCGGCGGGTCGAGAGTGATGCTCCCCTGGTTGTCGATCGTTCCCGAGGCGGCGAACGTCGCGCCGAGCGTGGGGTCGGCGACGGTGCCCTCGATGCGGCCCGAGAATCCGACGGCGGCGGTCCCCGAGCCGAGGGAGACGTTCCCCGCGGGGAGGCGCAGGAGGCCGTCGATCCGCAGCGAGCCGAAGCCGCCGGCGGTTCCCCCCGTCGAGAACCCGCCCCCGATGACCGCCCCGCCGGGATTCGTGGCCGTGAGCGTTGCGCCCCGACCCACGGTGATCGCGGCTCCCGCCCCTCCCGCACCGCCGCTGGACTCGCCCCCGCCGACGGCGACCGAGCGGAGCCCGTTCGCGGTGGCGTTCAGCGTCCCCGACGACACGATGACGCTTCCCCCGGCGCCGCCGCTGGTGCCCGCACCCCCGCCCACGGCCGACGCGGACGCATTCCTCGGCACGGACGCGTTCACCGTCCCGCCCGCGACGACGAGGGTGCCGCCGCTGTTCGTAGCGGCGACCGCATCGCCGCCGATGGCCGAGGTGACCGCGCTGCCGAAGGACGTGACGGTGCCGCCGGTGACCGTGAGGGTGGCCCCGCTCGTGCGGATGCCGGCGAATTCGTTGATGCTCGAGCCGTTTGCCGTGAGGGTGCCGCCGCTGCCGTCCGTGGGGCCGGCGACAGTGAAGTTCCGGCCGGTGCCGATGGTGATGCCGGACACCGTGAGGTCGTAGGTGCCCAGGTCGAGCGTGGTGTCGCACGGCACGGTCAGGCGCCCGGCGCGGATGTCGGCACCCAGCGTGATCGTGTTCGGCGCCGTGCCGCAGTCTCCCAGAGCGCTGTCGAGGCCGGCGAGCGTCGTCACCGTCGTCTCGGCGGCGGTTGCGGGGGACGCGACGAGCGCCGTCACGGCGAGTGCCACCACGGTCCCTCCGCTGAGGATGCGACGGACGGGGGTGGTGGAGCGGGGCATGTGGATCCTTCGACTCGGGCGTGCCCGCACGGTCGAGATCGACGGGGGCGACGCTTCAGAGTCTTCGACGCCGCATATCGCGGACAAGAGCCGCTTGCGGACACGTCCGCAAGCGGACACGGCGCCCGCCGCGGCATCCGTCCTTCGGACGATCAGCGCCGCCCGCGCCCCAGCTCCCACAGCGCGACAGCGCTGGCCGCGGCCACGTTGAGGGAGTCCACTCCTCCGGCCATCGGAATCGTCACGATCGAGTCGGCGGCGGCGAGGGCGTTCCGGCTGAGCCCGTCGCCCTCGGCGCCGAGGAGCAGGGCGACGCGCTCGTGCCCGGCGGCGGAGAAGGTGTCGAGGCTGACCGCATCGTCGGAGAGGGCCAGGGCGGCGAGGTGCAGGCCCGCGTCGACCAGCTGGGGCTTCGCCTCCGACCATTCGGGCAGTCGCGTCCACGGCACCTGGAACACGGTGCCCATACTGACGCGAACGCTCCGGCGGTAGAGCGGGTCGGCGCAGCGCGGCGTGACGAGCACGGCATCCGCTCCGAGGGCGGCAGCCGACCGGAACGCGGCACCGATGTTGGTGTGGTCGACGATGTCTTCCAGCACGACGACGAGTCGCGCTCCCGCCACGACGTCGGCGACGGATGCCAGGGCCGGACGGTGCATGGATGCCAGCAGCCCCCGGTGCACGGCGTATCCGGTGACCTGCTCGGCGACCTCGGCCGGGACGACGTACACCTCGGCGTCCTCGCCGACGAGCGAGACGGCGTCGGCCAGGAACTTCTCCTGCACGAGGACCGACCGGGGGCGGTGACCGGCACGGAGCGCGCGGTCGAGCACCTTCGACGACTCGGCGATGTAAAGGCCGCCCGCCGGCTCCGTCACGCGACGCAGCGACACGTCGGTCAGGTCGCGGTAGTCGGCCAGGCGCGGGTCGTCGGCGGCGTCGAGAGGGATGACGGGCATCACTCCATCGTGCCAGCACCCGGCGCAGGCCCGACCCGGTTCGGCGCCCTGGCCGAGGGGCGCGCGGGTCGTGGCTCGGCGATGAGCAGGGCCTGCTCGGCGTCAGGCGACGTGCAGCACCCGGCCGCCGGCGACGACCAGGGCCCGCTCGGGCGTGCGCACCAGGGCGTCCTGGGGGTTCTCGGCATCCACGAGCACGATGTCGGCGCGGGCGCCCTCGACGAGATCGTGCGTGTCGCGGCCGACCGACCAGGCCGCGGCGCTCGTGGCGAGCTGCACGACGCGCAGCAGATCGTCGTCGCGCACGATGCCCGCGGCCCGGGCGTACTGCCAGGCGATGCCGAGAGTGTCGCCGGTGCCGTACGGACTCCAGAGATCACGGATGCCGTCGGTTCCGAACGCGAAGCGCACGCCGGCCTCGTCGAGCTCGGCGAGAGGCAGTTGCGGCAGGCGGAGCGGGGCGACCGTGGTCATCGTGACACCGACGTCGGACATCGCCTGGAGCAGGTCGCGGCGGCGAGCGGGCTCGAGCTGCGCGACCGCGAAGCCGTGGGCGATGTTGATGCGACCCTGCAGTCCGAGGCGTGCGGCGCGGTCGACGAGCAGCTCGATCTGGAAGGCGCCCAGCTCGGCCGGGTCGTGCAGGTGGATGTCGATACCGACGCCGGTGTCGGCGGCGAGCGCGGTGATCGCGTCGATCTGTCCGACCGGGTCGCGGTCGATGGTGGCGGGGTCGAGTCCGCCGATCCGGTCGACGCTGGGGCGGCCCGCCGCATCCCGGAGCAGGTCGAGGACTCCGGGGCGGCGGAGGATCCCGTCTTGCGGGAAGGCGACGATCCTCACGTCGAGAGCGCCCTCGTAAGCCGCGGCCGCCTGCTCCACGGCCTCGATGCCGCGCAGGCCGATGCCGTCGTCGACGTCGACGTGCGTGCGGATGGCGGTCGTCCCGTGGCGCACGAACTCGCGCAGCACGTGCGCCGAGCGCTCGAAAGAGGGGATGCCGAGAGCCTCGCGCTCGGCGCGCTCGTGCCGGATGCGGCCCTCGGTGGAGCCCTCTCCCCCGTACGACTGCCAGCGCAGGCCCCACCAGGACTTGTCGACGTGCGCGTGCGCGTTGACGATGCCGGGGAGAGCGAGCAGTCCCCGCCCGTCGAACTCCCGCACGCCGATCGGAGCGGTGCCGGCCGGGGCGATGGCCGTGATCGTGCCCGCGTCCATCGCGATGTCGACGGGATCACCGCCCCACGGCCGCACTCGGCGGAGGCAGGTGATGTCGAGCATGGCCGGAGGGGGAACGGGGGTCATGACCCCAGTATCCCCAGCGCACGGAGCAGAGGGAGCCGTATCCGCGGCAGCGGCGCACGTCCGCGCCGGCCGCCTGCGCCGACGCCCGCGCGATCCGGAGTCGGCGCCCCGCCGTAGACTCGGTGCGACGGAGGTGTGCATGACCGACACGACGAAGGATGCCGGGTTCTCGGCATCCATCGATCGGGCTGTCGAGGTGCTCGCCGGCCGCCGGATCGCGGTGCTGACCGGCGCGGGTGTGTCGACGGATTCGGGCATCCCCGACTATCGCGGCAAGGGGGCGCCGACGCGTACGCCCATGACCGCGCAGCAGTTCCTCGCCAGCGCCGAGGCCCGCCGACGATACTGGGTGGGCAGCCACCTCGGGTGGAAGGTGTTCGCCGCGGCCGAGCCGAACGACGGGCACCGCGCCCTCGCCGATCTCGAGACCGCGGGCGTGGCCAACGGTGTCGTCACGCAGAACGTCGACGGCCTGCACGTGCGGGCCGGGAGCGGGCGGGTCGTGGAGCTGCACGGGACCATGCGCCGGGTGGGGTGTCTGCAGTGCGGGCAGGTGTTCGATCGCCGTGACCTCGCGGAGCGCGTCGAGGCCGACAACCCGTGGATCAGCCTTCCCGAGAACGTCGAGTTGGGTCCGGACGGCGATGTCGCGCCCGCGTCGGCCGACGGCTTCGTCGTGCCGGAGTGCTCGGTGTGCGGCGGCACGCTCAAGCCCGACGTGGTGTTCTTCGGCGAGTACATTCCGGTCGAGAAGTTCCGCGAGGCCGAGCAGCTCGTCCACACCAGCGACGCGCTCGTGGTGGCGGGGTCGTCGCTCGTGGTGAACTCCGGCATCCGACTCGTGGAGCGCGCACGACGCAAGCGCCTGCCGGTCGTGATCGTCAACAGGGGTGAGACCCGCGCCGATCAGCGGGCAACCGTGAAGATCGACGGCGGAACGACCGACGCGCTCCGCGCACTCGCAGAACGACTGCCCGGCCTGCTCTGACACCCGACGGCGGAACGACCGACGCGCCCCGCGCACTCCCAGAACGACTACCCGGCCTGCTCTCAAGCCTGTCGGACACCGCGCTCGGTTAGGCTCGAACGGTGACGATCCTGACCCTTGTGCGACACGGTGAGACCGAGTGGAACTCCGGGGGCCGCATCCAGGGCTCGACCGACATCCCTCTGAACGACACGGGCCGCGGCCAGGCGCGCGAACTCGCCGAGCGCCTCGCCACCGAGTACGCGGGGCGCGAGGTGGTCATCGTCTCGAGCGACCTGTCTCGCGCGGCCGAGACCGCCGATGTGATCGCAGCGGCCCTGGGCACGACGGTGAGCCGACGGATGCCGGGACTGCAGGAGCGCTCGTACGGCGATGCCGAGGGACTCGACGTCGCAACCTTCTACGAGACGTACGGTCCGTGGCATGCCGCCGACGTGCCGAACGCCGAGACGTGGCCCGCGGTGCGGGAGCGGGCGCTCGTCGCGCTCGCCGAGGTCGTCGCCGACACGCCCGAGGGTGTGGACGTCATCGCGGTCGCGCACGGAGCGCTGATCCGCGAGGTCATCATGTTCGCCACCGATGGGGCGTTCCCCCGCGAGGGCGAGCGGCTCCCGAACTGCTCGGCGACGACGTTCCGTCTCGACGGCGACGTCTGGGAGATGCGGGCGTACGCCGGCGTCGCGAGCTGACGCCGCCGCCGGGTTCCGGTGGCTGTGCCGGAACCTGAGCCCGCCGAGGAGGCCGCGACCCGCAGAGCCCTGCACGAGCGCAGAACCCGGTGGCTTCGGCGAGCTCAGTCCCCCCGACTCTCGCCTGCCTGCTGGTCCCCCGCGCGCTGCAGCAGCGACCGGGCGTGACGCAGCACGGGCTCGTCGATCATCCGCCCCTCGTAACGGAAGGCGGCATACTCGCCCCCCGCGGCCTCGAGCACGCCCCGCGCCCACGCGACCTCCGCGGGCGGTGGCACGTACGCGTCGCGGATCGTCGCGACCTGCCCCGGATGGATGCACGCGGTGGCCACGAACCCCGAGGCCGCGGCATCCCGAGCCTCCGACGCGAGTCCCTCGAGATCGGCGATGTCGACGTGCACCGCGTCGATCGCGCGTTTGCCGAACGCTCCGGCCGCCAGCAGCACGCGGGCCCGGGCGAGGCGCGCGACGTCGCGGTATCGTCCGTCCGGGAACCGACTCGATGTGCCGCCGAGACTGGCGACGAGGTCTTCGGCGCCCCACATGAGCGCCACGACCTGCGGCAGCGCCGCGAGCTGTTCGGCGGCGACGACCCCGCGCGCGGTCTCGCACAGGGCGATCACGTCGTAGTCGGCGAGGAGCGCGAGGGATGCCGGGTCCTCGGCCTTGGCGACCATGACCGTGCGCACACGGGTTCGTCCGAGCGCGGCGACATCGCGCGCGAAGTCGGGCGTCTCGGGCCCGTTGACCCGCACGATGACGTGATCGGGATCGGGATCGGCTGCGACCATCGCCTCGCGGGCGACCGTCTTGGCGTGCGGGGCGACCGCGTCTTCGAGATCGACGATGGCGGCATCCGCTCGCTCCAGCGCCTTCGGCACCCGCTCCGGGCGGTCACCGGGGACGAACAGCAGGGCCGGGCCGAGGCCGAACGGGGCTCGAGCGTCGGAGGGCTCGCTCACTGCGCCCCCTCTCTCGCCCACACCAATACGGTGCGCGTGGCGGTGACGACCATCTCGTCGTTCTGCGAGCAGCCCGTGTGCGCGAGCACGACGACCCCCTGACCCGGACGGGATGCCGAGGGCCGCACCGACACCACTTCGGTCTCCGCGGTGAGGGTGTCGCCGACGAACAGCGGCGCCGGGAAGCTCACATCGGTCAGGCCCAGCTGGGCGACGAGCGTTCCCTGCGTCAGCTGCGCGACCGAGAGCCCGATGAGCGTGGACAGCGTCCACATCGAGTTCACGAGCGGTCGACCGAAGGGCTGGGTCGCCGAGAACGCGGCATCCAGATGCAGGGCCTGCGTGTTCATCGTCAGGGTGGTGAACAGCACGTTGTCGGCGTCGGTGACGGTGCGCCCGGGCCGGTGCGCGTACTTCTCACCGACGACGAACTCCTCGAGGAAAAGGCCGCGCTGCTCGATCATGCGGCAACGGTACCGGTGAGTCCCAGCGCGCGCGAGATGACCATGAGCTGCACCTCGGTCGTCCCCTCGCCGATCTCGAGGATCTTCGAGTCGCGGTAGTGGCGCGCCACGGGGTACTCGTTGATGAATCCGTTCCCGCCGAACACCTGGGTCGCGTCGCGGGCGTTCGCCATGGCGGCGTCGCTCGCGGTCATCTTCGCCACCGCGGCATCCACCGAGAACGGCTTCCCCGCATCGCACAGGCGTGCGGCGTGCACCCAGGCGAGGCGCGCGGTGTGCACCCGGGCGTGCATGCGCGCGAGCAGGAACTGCATGCTCTGACGCGTCGACAGGCGCTCGCCGAACACCGTGCGACTGCGGGCGTAGTCGACGGCGGCTTCGAGGCAGCCCTCGGCAGCGCCCGTCGCGAGGGCGGCGATGGCCACCCGGCCCTCGTCGAGGGTGCGGAGGAAGTTCTTGAAGCCGTGGCCCTGCTCGCCGAGCAGGTTCGATGCGGGGACGCGGACGCCGTCGAAGGTGAGCGGGTGGGTGTCGCTGGCGTTCCAGCCGACCTTGTCGTACGCGGGTCCGACGGTGAACCCCGGTGTGCCGTTGGGCACGATGATCGTGGAGATCTCGGGGCGGTCGCCCGTGCGTCCGGTCACGGCCGTGACGGTCACGAAGCGCGTGATGGCCGTGCCGGAGTTGGTGATGAACTGCTTGGACCCGTCGATCACCCACTCGTCGCCGTCGAGTCTCGCAGTCGTGCGCGTTGCGCCGGCGTCGCTGCCGGCCTCCGCCTCGGTCAGGCCGAATCCGGCGAGCGCGCGGCCGGCGACGAGGTCGGGCAGGTACTCGGCCTTCTGCGCGGCGGTGCCGTACCGGTAGATCGGCATGGCACCCAGGCCCACTCCTGCTTCGAGGGTGATCGCGAGCGACTGGTCGACGCGGGCGATGCCCTCGATCGCGACGCAGAGGCTGGCGTAATCGCCGCCCTGTCCGCCGACCTCCTCGGGGAAGGGCAGGCCGAACAGGCCGAGCTCGCCCATCTGGGCGACGATGTCGAGCGGCAGTTCGTGGGCGCGGTCGGCTTCGTACGAGCGCGGCGCGATCACCTCGTCGGCGAACTCGCGCACCATGGCGCCGAGTTCGCGCTCGTCGTCGGTGAAGGCCTGCTGGGTGTCGATGCTCACGGGAGTGTCTCCTTGTGGGAAGTGGGGATGGGGGATGCCGGGATGGGGGATGCCGTGGCGGTTGCAGAATCGCGGGGTTCGCGGTCCGTCGGGGTTCCGGTCCCCGGCGTCACCGTGGCGACCGCCGCGTCGCGGGCGACCTGAGCGCCCGCGGACGTGCGCAGCCGCACGACGCCGGCGTGGGGTGCGGTGACGGTGTGCTCCATCTTCATGGCCTCGATCGTGACGAGCCGGGCACCCGCCTCGACGCTGTCGCCGTCGGCGACGTGTACCGCGACGACCGTGCCGGGGAGAGGAGCGACGAGCTCGGGGTCGACGGCTCCGGGGGCTCGGCCCGCGGCGGCGCGGCGACGCGCAGCGGCATCCCGGCGCGAAACGAGGCGCAACCGGTGCGACCCGCCGTCGGCGTGCACCCAGAACTGCTCGGCATCCCCGACGACCACGGCGTCGCTCGACGCCGGAGCCACCGCGTGCACCCGCCCGGCGTCGTCCTCCAAGAACACCGTGCGGGCGGGTAACGCTCCCCCGGCACGCCAGGCCCCGACGCGGTGCCAGAGCGAGCCGCTGCCCGAGGTCTCGGCATCCGCGCCCGACACCGCCCGCGCGGCGACCGCGGCGAGCGCGCCCTCCGTCGGCTGCGGCACCTCGGGTGTCCCCCTCCGATCGAGCAGGCCCGTGTCGAGGTCTCCCGCCCGCACGGCGGGGTCGGCGAGCAGGGCCCGCAGGTCGGCGACGTTGGTGTCGACGCCGAGCACGACCGTGTCGGCGAGCGCGGCGTCGAGCCGGGCGAGCGCCGTCGCCCGGTCGGGGCCGTGCGCGATGACCTTGGCGATCATCGGGTCGTAGTGGGCGCTGACGACGCTGCCGGTCTCGACCGCGCTGTCGACGCGGGCGGATCCCGGACGCCACAGGGCGACGGTCCCGGTCGCGGGGAGGTATCCGCGGGACGGCGTCTCGGCGTACACCCGCGCTTCGACCGCGTGACCGTCGAGACGGATCTCGGGCAGGTCGAGCGCGAACCCGGCGGCGACCCGCAGTTGCTGCTCGACGAGGTCGATGCCGGTGACGAGCTCGGTGACGGGGTGCTCGACCTGCAGGCGCGTGTTCATCTCGATGAAGAAGGGCTCGTCGAGTCGATCGCCCGCGACCAGGAACTCCACGGTCCCCGCACCGAGGTAGCCGACGCTGCGGGCGGCGGCGACCGCTGCCTCACCGAGAGCCTCGCGCAGTGCGGCATCCACCACCGGGGAGGGGGCTTCTTCGATCACCTTCTGGTGTCGGCGCTGCAGCGTGCACTCGCGTTCGCCGAGCGAGAGGGTCGTGCCGTGCGCGTCGGCGAGCACCTGCACCTCGATGTGGCGCGGGCGCTCCAGCAGCCGCTCGAGCAGCAGGGTGTCGTCCCCGAACGCGGCCGTGGCCACGCGGCGGGCGGTGGCGAGCGCGTCGGCGAGGTCGTCGGGGCCGGTGGCCACCGTCATGCCCTTGCCGCCACCGCCGGCGGAGGGCTTCACGAGCAGGGGGAAGCCCGCCCGGTGAGCCTCGGCGGCGATCTGCACATCGGAGAGACCGTTCGCCGAGAACCCCGGCACGGTCGGCACCTGGTGGGCGGCGACGTGTTCCTTCGCGCGGATCTTGTCGCCCATGACCTCGAGCGCCTCGACCCCCGGACCGACGAACACGACCCCCGCGGTGGCGCACGCGCGGGCGAAGCGGGCGTTCTCGCTGAGGAAGCCGTATCCCGGGTGCACGGCCTCGGCGCCGGAGAGCACCGCGGCGGCGACGACGGCGTCGACGTCGAGGTACGACGCCACGCGTACGGCGTGGTCGGCTTCGCGCACGTGGGGAGCCTCGGCATCCACGTCGGTGTACACCGCGACGGAACGCATGCCGAGTCGTCGCAGCGTGCGGAACACCCGTCGCGCGATCTCACCGCGGTTGGCGACGAGGACGCAGGTGAAGGGCCGCGACGGGGAGGCGTCACGCCCGATCGGGCGGGCGGTCGGGCCGGGCGTCTCGGAGACGCGCGTGTCTGTCACCGGGATCACATCCGGAAGAGGCCGAAGCCCCGGTCGGCCATCGGCACCCGACTCACGATGTCGAGCGCGAGCCCGAGAATCGTGCGGGTGTCGACGGGGTCGATCACACCGTCGTCCCACAGCCGCGCGGTCGCGTAGTAGGGGTCGCCCTGTTCGTCGTAGCGGGCGCGGATCGGGTGCTCGAACGCGCGTCGAGCGGCATCCGTCCACTCCTCCCCGCGCGCGGCGCGCTGGTCGCGCTGCACGGTGGACAGC
Source organism: Microbacterium proteolyticum (assembly GCF_014192415.1). Taxonomy (GTDB): domain Bacteria; phylum Actinomycetota; class Actinomycetes; order Actinomycetales; family Microbacteriaceae; genus Microbacterium; species Microbacterium proteolyticum. The sequence goes on along the minus strand of NZ_JACHXY010000002.1, from coordinate 77,085 downwards.
ACGGATGCCGCCTGCGTGCCGCCCATGACCGAGATGCGGCTCGCCGGCCAGGTCCAGAGGAACCGGGGGTCGTAGGCGCGGCCGCACATGGCGTAGTTGCCGGCGCCGTAAGAGCCTCCGACGACGACGGTGAGCCTGGGGACGCGGGTGGTGGCCACGGCGGTGACCATCTTGGCGCCGTCTTTCGCGATGCCGCCGGCTTCGGCGTCCCGCCCGACCATGAACCCGGTGATGTTCTGCAGGAACAGCAGGGGGATGCCGCGCTGGTCGGCGAGCTCGATGAAATGGGCGGCCTTGAGCGCGGATTCGCTGAAGAGCACGCCGTCGTTGGCGATGACGCCCACGGGGTGGCCGTGCACGCGCGCGAAGGTCGTGATGACGGACGGCCCGTACAGCGCCTTGAACTCGTGCAGGGAATCGGCGTCGACGAGGGTGTCGATGACGGCCCGCATGTCGACGGGTTGGGTGACGTCGACGGGGACGATGTCGTAGAGGTCCTCCGGCGGTCGTGCCGGGGCGTGGGGGGCGAGCACCTCCCACACCGGCGCGGGGGTCGGCGGCAGGGTGGCGACGATGTCGCGCACGATCTCGAGGGCGTGCTCGTCGTCGTCGGCGAGGTGGTCGACGACGCCTGAGCGGCGGGCGTGCAGGTCGCCGCCGCCGAGCTGTTCGGCGGTGACGTCTTCGCCGATCGCGGCCTTCACCAGGGGCGGTCCGCCCAGGAACACCGTCCCCTGGCCCCGCACGATCACGCTCTCGTCACTCATCGCGGGGACGTACGCGCCGCCCGCCGTGCACGAGCCCATGACCGCGGCGATCTGCGGCACGCCCGCGGCCGACAGCTGCGCCTGGTTGCGGAAGATGCGGCCGAAGTGGTCGCGGTCGGGGAACACCTCATCTTGCAAGGGGAGGAACGCCCCGCCCGAGTCCACGAGGTAGATGCAGGGTAGGCGGTTCTCGATCGCGATCTCCTGCGCGCGCAGGTGTTTCTTCACCGTGAGGGGGAAGTACGCCCCGCCCTTCACGGTCGCGTCGTTGGCGACGACCATCACGTGGCGACCGTGGACGAGCCCGATCCCGGCGACGACACCGGCAGCCGGAGCAGCACCGTGGTAGAGGCCGTGGGCGGCGAGCGGGGCGACCTCGAGGAAGGGGCTGCCCTCATCGAGCAGACGGTCGATGCGGTCGCGGGCGAGGAGCTTCCCCCGGGCGGTGTGGCGGTCGCGGGCGGCATCCGGGCCTCCGCGCGCGGTGCGGGCGAGAGTGTCTCGCAGGGCCTCGGCGAGGCTCCGCTGCGTCGGCGGCGCGGTGTCGACGCCCGGGGGGACGTCTCGGTGGTCTGCGGTCGGGGGCGTTCCGATGACCGGTGCTGTGCTCATGGCGGCTCCGTCTCGACGCCGCTTCGTCGACGGCGTCGTCGTTCCCGTGGGGAAGAGTTTTCAGTTAATGTTGACTAACTGAGATGCCAGGCTAACCCGACAGGATGCCGATGACAAGACCGCACGACGACCCCCTCGGGGCGTCCCCCGGCGTCTCGAGGGAGCACCCCGCTCCCACTGCACGCGATCGGGCCAAAGCCGAGCGACGCACGGCCCTTCTCGCCGCCGCCGCACGGCTGTTCGCCGAGCGCGGGTTCGACGGGGTGACGCTCGGCGACATCGGCGAGGCCGCCGGAGTCAGCGGCCCCGCCGTGTACCGACACGTCGCCGGCAAACAGGCCCTGCTCGGCGCGATCCTCGTCGACGTGAGCGAACGCCTGCTCCTCGGCGGCCGCGGTGTCGCCGCCTCCGCCCCGCTCGCCGCCGCGCCGCCCGCCGCCGCCCCGGGCGCCACGGCGGACCCCGCGCACGGCACGCCGCCCCGCACTCCCGCCGACCGGCGTGTCGCCGACGTCGTTGGCGGTGGTGCACACCCGGCATCCGCTCCCCTCCGCGCACTCGTCGACTTCCACGTCTCGTTCGCCCTCGCCGAGGTCGATGTCATCCGGGTGCAGGACCGCGACCTCGACCGGCTCACCCCCGCCGACCGCCGCACGGTACGCGAGCTGCAGAACGCCTACATCGACGTCTGGACCGATGCCCTCGCGCGAGCGTTCCCGGATGCCGAGACCCCGGCCGAGCGGCGCGTGCGGGCGCTGGCGTGCTTCGGGCTGATGAACTCCACGCCGCACAGCGTGCGCGGGATCCCGGCGGCCCGCGTGCGTCCCGTCCTGGCGCGCATGGCGCTCGCCGCACTGACCGCCTGAGCCCCGCTCCCCGCCACCCCCGAGGTTGAGTGTCCAGAACACGCCGCGCGGCGCGTGCTCTCGCGGCGTGTCTTGGACACTCGACAGTGTTTGCCGATCGCCTCCGGCGCACGCCGGAGGTGCCGAGGGCGACCACTCCCCCGGCACCAGATCACTCGCGAATCCGCGACATGACGTCGCTCAGCGCAGCAGCATCGCCCGCCCGGGTTCGCGCAGCACGCCGGCCACGTCCGTGAGGAACTGCGCCGCCTCGGCCCCGTCGACCAGCCGGTGGTCGAACGAGAGGCTGAGGGTGACGACGTCGCGCAGCGCGATCTCGCCGTGGTGCTCCCACGGTGTGCGCCGTACGGCGCCGACGGCGAGGATACCGGCCTCGCCCGGATTGAGGATGGGCGTTCCGGCATCCACCCCGAAGACCCCGACGTTGGTGATCGAGAACGTGCCGCCGGTCATCGCACCGGGGACGGTGCGTCCCGCGCGGGCGGTGGCGGCGAGTTCGGTGATCGCGTCGGCCAGGTCGACGAGCGGGAGTCGCTCGGCATCCGGGATCACCGGAACCACCAGGCCCCGGTCGGTCGCGGCGGCGATGCCGAGGTTGACGTAGTGGTGCAGGGTGATCTCGCCGGCGGGTTCGTCCCATTTCGCGTTCAACGCGGGCGTGCGCCCGAGGGCGAGGCACACGGCCTTCGCCACGATCGCGAGCACGCCGATCCGGTGTCCGTCGAGCGCCCGATCGTGCTTCAGGGATGCCAGCAGCTCGGTCGTCGCGGTCGCATCGACCGTGAGGAACGTCGTCGCGTGCGGCGCGGTGAAGGCGCTGTGCACCATGGCCGCGGCCGTGTGCTTGCGCACTCCCCGGATGGGAACGCGGGTCACGCGCGGCTCCGTGGTGGGAGCGGCCGGGGGGACCTTCGACGCCGACGCAGAGCCGTTCGTGAGCGTGGCTCCCGTTCCCGCCGTGGCGACCCTCTCGGCGAATTCGTCGACGTGTGCGCGGGTGACCGCCTCTCCCGGGTGGGACGCGGCGACCAGCACGAGGTCGATGCCATGATCCTTGGCGTACTTTCGCACCGGCGGCGTGGAGCGCGGACGCTCGATCGGCAGGTCGATGGGACCGGTACGCAGGACGTCGTGGGGGGCGGCCTCGCGCACCGCGTGGTCGGTGTCGATGGTGACGGTTCCGACGCCGCGCGCGCGCCGGCGTGGGCGGCTCGCCGATGCGGGTGCCGCGCCGTATCCGACGAGGGTGGGGGTCGCGCGCGGGGCGACGTCGTCGGCGGGGATGGCGGCCGGCTCCGCGTCGACGGTCTCGACCGCCCGACCATCCCCGGCGGCGGCGGTGCGCTGCGACGCGGGTAGCTCGGCCGCGGGCGCCGGAGGTTCGGCATCCGCCCCCTCCACCGCGAACGACACCAACGGCGAACCGACGGCGACGATGTCGCCGGCCGCCGCGTGCAGCCCCTGGACGGTGCCCGCGTACGGCGAAGGGATCTCGACGATCGCCTTGGCCGTCTCGACCTCGGCGATCGTCTGGTTGAGGGTGACCGTGTCACCCTCCGCGACGTGCCATTGCACGATCTCCGCCTCGGGAAGGCCCTCGCCGAGATCGGGAAGAAGGAATTCGGCGATCATCGGCTGACCCCCGCGCTCTTGTCGACGAAGGGGCGGCCGGCGGTGGTCTCGGCGATCATCGAACGCCTCCCGTGCTCATCTCGTCGGCTCGACGGCCGGCACCGTGCTCGGCGATCACGACAGGACCTCCGAGCCCGCGCCCCGCTCGAGCACCCTGTCCACGGCGTGCAGGATGCGGTCGAGATCGGGCACGTGATGCTTCTCGAGCTTCGACGGCGGATACGGGATGTCGTGTCCGGTCACGCGCTCCGGGGGCGCCTCCAGGTACTCGAAGCATTGCTCGGTGACACTCGCCACGATCTCGGCGCCGACCCCCGCCTCTCGGGCGGCCTCGTGGGTGACCACGACCCGACCGGTCTTGCGGACGGATGCAGCGACCGTGTTCATGTCGATCGGCGAGAGCGAGCGCAGGTCGATGACCTCCAGCGAGACCCCTTCGTCCTCCGCGGCGAGCGCGGCGTCCAGGGCCGTCCGCACCTGTGCGCCGTACGTGACGATGGTGGCGTCGGTGCCCTCGCGGGCGACGTGTGCGAGGTGCATCGGCGGAGCGTCGGCAAGGTCGACGTCGAGGTCGACCTCGCCCTTCGAGTGGTAGAGGCGCTTGGGCTCGAAGAAGATCACGGGATCGTCGGATGCCACGGCCTGCCGCAGCATCACGTAGGCGTCCTGCGGGTTGCTGGCCGCGACGACGCGCAGCCCCGCCGTGTGCACGAAGTACGCCTCGGGCGATTCGGAGTGGTGCTCGGCGGCGCCGACGCCCCCGGCCCACGGGATGCGCAGGACCAGCGGCATCCGGATGCGACCGTTGCTGCGGTAGTGGAGCTTGGCGACCTGACAGACGATCTGGTCGAACGCGGGGTAGACGAAGCCGTCGAACTGGATCTCGACGACGGGCCGGTAGCCGCGCAGGGCGAGGCCGACCGCGGTGCCGACGATGCCGGCCTCGGCGAGAGGGGTGTCGATCACGCGTTGCGCTCCGAAGCGCTGCTGCAGGCCGTCGGTGACACGGAAGACACCGCCGAGTTTTCCGATGTCCTCGCCCATGAGCAGGACTTTGTCGTCGCCCTCGAGGGCCCGCGCGAGGCCCGCGTTGACCGCGGCTCGCAGGGTGAGCGCGGTCATTTCTCGAACCCCGCGAGGTACTCGACGTACTCCGCTTTCTGTCGCTCGACGCCGGCGTGCGGCTCGGCGTAGACGTGGTCGAACATCGTCGCGGGCTCCCGGGTGGTCGCGCCGATGCAGGCGGCGCGCACCTCGGCGGCGAGCGTGTCGGCGGCGCGCGCGACCTCGTCGAGTGCGGAGTCGTCGAGCACCCCCTCGGCACGCAGATACGCCTCGAGGCGCGCGATGGGATCGCGGCGCGTCCACGCCTCGACCTCGCCGGCGTCGCGGTAGCGGGTCGGGTCGTCGCTGGTGGTGTGCGGACCCATGCGGTAAGTCACCGCCTCGATGAACGAGGGTCCCTCACCGCGGCGCGCGCGATCGAGCGCCCAGCGCATCGCGGCGACGCAGGCGAGGGCGTCGTTGCCGTCGATGCGCATGCTCGGGATGCCGAATCCCGGCGCCCGGCCGGCGATGGGGTACTTCGCCTGCACGGTGACGGGTTCGCTGATCGCCCATTGGTTGTTGGAGCAGACGAAGACCACGGGGGCGCGGAACGACGACGCGAAGACCATCGCCTCGTTGACGTCGCCCTGACTGGTGGCGCCGTCGCCGTAGTAGGCCACGGCGACGTCGGTGGAGCCGTCGCGCTGGGCGCCCATGGCCCAGCCGGTGGCGTGCAGCGACTGCGCGCCGATGATGATCTGGGGCGGGGCGGCGTTGATGGTGGTGTGGTCGTAGGCCGAGTGCTCCTCCCCCCGCCAGGCGAGCACGTAGTCGGCGGGCTTCGCGCCGCGGCCGAGCAGCACACCGTGCTCGCGGTAGCTGGGGAAGACGAAGTCGCCCGGGGCGAGGGCGTGGGCCGTGCCCACCTGCGTCGCCTCCTGGCCGCGGCACGGGGCCCAGAGGGCCAGCTGACCCTGGCGCTGCAGGGCGACACCCTCGGCATCCAGACGGCGGGTGAGGGCCATGTCCCGGTGCAGGGCGCGCAGCTCGTGCGGTGACAGGTCGGCGATCCACGGGTCGAGCGTGGCGTCGGCGACGCGTGTGCCGTCGGGCTCGAGCACGCGGGCGACGTCGTCGACGTCGGGTCCCGCCTCGTCGGGACGTCTTCCGGTCGAAGAGTCTCGCGTCTGGGTGTACGTCATCGTCATCCCTCCAGGTGCGGCCGAGGGTCCTCGTGAGAGCCGCGGCGGTCCGGGTGCCGGCAGCAGTGCCGACAGGCGCGACGGTACGCGCGGAATGCAGCCCGCTCAAGACCTCCCCGACATATTGAGCACAGTGCCCATTGCACTCGGTCTCGACACTGCTAATGTTTCGCACCATGAGCAAGCTCGACGCGGTCGACCTCGACCTCCTCCGCGCCCTGTCCGCCGATCCGCGCGCCACCGTCGTCGCGCTCGCCGAGAAGCTCGGACTCTCGCGCAACACCGTCCAGGCCCGCATGAGCCGCCTCGAGCGCGGGGGCGTGTTCCTCTCCTTCGAGCGCACGCTGTCGGCCGAGGCGCTGGGTTTCCCGATCGAGGCCTTCCTGCAGGTGACGGTGCGTCAGGCGGAGTTGCCGGTCATCCGCGAACACCTCGCGAAGGTGCCCGAGGTGCTGCAGGCGCACGGCCTGAGTGGACAGGTCGACCTGCTCGTCCGCGTCGCCTGCCGCGATACGCAGCACCTGTTCGACACCGACGCGCGCATCCTCGCGATCGAGGGCGTCGAACGCACCGAGACGTCGCTGGTGATGGGCGAGGTGATCGGCTATCGCGTCGGTCCGCTGATGGAACTCGCCCGCGACGACGTCTAGCGCGAACTCCCGCTCCCCCGCGCCCAGAATGCCGAGCCTGTCGAAGGGACCGGCTTCCCGACAGCGTGCCGTCCCCCGCCACCCGCCCTACGGCGCCGGCACCACAGGAACGCTCGCCGTCTCGGTCCTCTGCTCCGCCGGGCTGTCCGCATCCATCTTCACCAGGACCACGCCCACGAGGATCAGCGCTCCACCGACGAACTGGATCGGTGCGGGCGCCTCACCCAGCAGCAACCAGGCGAACCCGAGGGCGAAGAGCACCTCGCTGAGGCCGACGAACGAGGCCAATCGCGACCCGATGAGCGGAACGGCGATCACTCCGAGCGCGTAGCCGACCGTCGTCGCGACGGCGCCCACCCACAGCAGGGGCAGGATGCCGGGAACCTCGAAGCCCGCGAGCGCCACCGTGATCGACGGGGCGGCGAAGGGCAGCACACCCGTGGCCACGAGAACGCCCATGAGCAGCGTGCCCGTGATCAAGCCGCCCGCGGCGAGGGCGAGGGGCGGGAGGTCCTCTCCCGCGCGGCCGGCGATGACGAAGTACGCCGCCGCGCACACCGCGGCGCAGAGGGCGAAGAGCGTGCCGAGCAGGTCGAAGCGGGCGCCGCTGATGTCGACGACGAGCACGAGACCCGCCATCGCGACGATCGAACCGACGATCACCGACGTCGACGGCGAGCGGCGCGTGCGCACCCATACGGCGATGACGAGCAGCACGGGCGCGATGTACTGGATCAGCAGTGCCACGGCGACCGGCATGCGCTGCATGGCGGCGAAGTAGAACAGCTGGCAACCGGCGACCGCGGTGAGGCCGAACGCCGCGATCAGCAGGCCGTGACGGCGGAGGAACCCGCGCTGTCGGCGGACGGCGATGACGAGCGCGGGAGAGAGCAGGAGCGCTGCGGTCCCCATGCGCACGAGCAGCACCGCGCCGAGCGACCAGCCGCCGTCGAGAAGCGGCTTGACGAACGGGCCGCTGGACGAGAACGCCAGCGCCGAGGATACGGCGATGAGGAGCCCGGTGACGGCGCCGGAGCCGTGGCGGGTGGGACGCGGAAGCGTGAGGGATGACGTCGTCATGCGATGCCCTGCTGTCAGGAGTGAAGAGCGTTTACACTCGTGACAGTACGACCTTGGGATGTCAGGAGTCAACATGGTCTTCATCCGTGACACCGAATTGGTGCTGCGCGCGACGGTCGAGCTCGTCAACACGCTGCCCCGCACCGATACGAGCGGGGCCGACACGCTTGCGACGATGGCTGATCTCGACGGCTTCGCCGAGCGCCATACGTACACCGGTTCGCGCGCGCGCGACGATCGCGAGCTCGCCGCGGTACGCGGCATCCGCTCCCGCATCTTCGAGCTGTGGACGGTCGATCGCGACGACGCCGTGCCGTTGGTCAACGCGATGCTCCGCGACGGACGCGCGCTCCCCCAGCTGGTGCGGCACGACGAGTTCGACTGGCACATCCACGCGTCCGAGGAGTCCGACCACCTCGCGCAGCGCATCCTGGTGGAGACCGCGATGGCGTTCGTCGACGTCATCCGAGCCGACGAGTACGCCCGCGTGCGCGTCTGCGACGCCGACGACTGCCGCGGCGTCTACATCGACTTCTCCAAGAACGGCTCGAAGCGGTACTGCGACGCGGGGAACTGCGGCAATCGCATGAATGTCAACGCCTACCGAAAACGCAAAGCCGAGACCCCGGCCTGACCCTCTCGACGTCCATCGGGGTCGACGCGTGCACGGTTCGCGCATGAGACGGAGCGTGGCATCTCGGTCCACGGCGCCCGCGCCCCGAGTTCTACTCCACGAACCCCCGGATCGCGGATGCCGCCGCCTCCGGCGTCTCGTAATGGATGAGGTGGCCGACGTCGGGGATCTCCACCAACCGCGCGTCGGGGAAGAGCGTCGCCAGATGCCGTTCGGCCTCGATCGGCGTGATGTCGTCCTTCTGGGCGGCGATGAGCAGCGTCGGCTGCGCGATCCGCGGCGCGAACTCCCGCACATCGTGCGACACGCTCGTCACGAACGCCTCGTGCAGCACGTCGCGGTCCGCGAAGCGCGAGAAGTACTCGTCGTGCTGCTCGTGCACGAAGCGCCGCAGCGCGGGATCGCGGGTCTTGGCCATGGCGTTGCTCATGACGCGCACGATGAGTCCGTTGCGCAGCAGGGCTTCACCCACCGGTCGCGGGAGCTTGGCGCCGGCGAGGTAGTAGAACACCGCGAGACGCGTCAGGATGCCGCGCGGCCCCTCCAGCGCAGGCGCGCCGATCGGGTTCACCAGAATGAGCTTCGGCGTCGAGAGCCCTCCGGCCACGGCCGCAGCCGCCACGATCGAACCGAACGAGTGCCCGAGCACGATGGCATCCGGACTCACCGCCTCGACGAACGAGCGCAGCCACTGCGCGTACGCGTCGAGATTGTGTGCGCGCCCCTCGAGGGGCGCCGTCTCGCCAAATCCCGGCAGGTCGGGTGAGACGACCCGGATGCCACGAAGGTGCGCCACCACCGGATCGAGACCGTGATGCTCGCCACGGAAGCCGTGCACCGCGACGATCGTCGTGTCGGCGTCGTCGTCGCCGTACACCCAGTACGCCGTCGTCCCCCCCAGCACCTCGACCTCGCGGCGCTCGACGGGGATCGCGGCGAGGAGGTCGGCGTAGGGGTTCGGCATGGGTCGAGTGTACGAGGGGTCTGGTGACATCCACCCGAGACGACGGGGTCCGGGCCGTCGCGGGCACCACGGCGTCCGCTCCCGACGCAGTCCCCTCCGCGCTCCCGCGTCGATGCAGTCCGTGTGCATCGCCGCATCGACGCAGCCCTCCCCGTTGCCGCGTCGACGCGACCCCTCCGCGCTCCGTCGGTTGACGTGTTCCTCCGCCAGCGCCACCCCTCCTCCCCCGTTCCCCGCCGACCCGGCATCCGTCCCACCGTCTGCGCGCCTCGACGGCGATGTCGGAGCCCCGTTCTACGGTGACGCCATGACCACGTGGCAGGCCGAGCCGCTCCCCCTCTTCCAGACCCCCGAGTGGGCGCGCCTCATCGGCGTGTTCGACCTCGAGACGACCGGTATCGACGTCGAGAACGACCGCATCGTGTCCGCGCACGTGGGCGTGCTCGACGCCGACGGCAACGTGATCGACGCGCGCGACTGGCTGGCCGACCCGGGTGTCGAGATCCCCGCGGGCGCCGCCGCTATCCATGGCATTTCGACCGAGCGGGCCCGCGCCGACGGCGCTCCGGCGCCGCGGGTGGTGGCCGAGGTCGTCGAGGCTCTCGGAGCGCTCTTCGCCGCCGGTATCCCGGTCGTGGCGTACAACGCCCCGTTCGATTTCTCGATGCTCAAGAACGAGGCCGTGCGCCACGGCATCGCGCCGATCCACGCGCCGTCACCCGTCATCGACCCGCTCGTGGTCGACAAGACCTACGACCGTTACCGGCGCGGCAAGCGCACCCTGTCGGTCGTCGCCGAGCACTACGCGGTCCCCCTCGACGCGGCGCACGAGGCGTGCGCCGACGCGGTCGCCGCCGGTCGCCTCGCGCTCGCGCTCGCTGAGAAGTTCGGGCCGTGGATGCCACCCACCCTCGACGAACTGCACACCCGGCAGATCGCGTGGGCACGTGCGCAGGCCGCGAGTCTCACCGAATACTTCATCAAGGTCGGACGCCTCGATGCCACGGCTCCCCCACTCGACGGGGCGTGGCCGATCCGCTGAGAGCGAGTCGGCCGTGAACGGCACGCCGTCGCGTCCACGCTCCGCCGCTTCCCCTCCGACGTGGGCAAACCGATCCCGCGCCCTCTCACGCACGACGACCACGGCTCGACGCACCTCACGCGGGCTCTCCCCCGCACGACCACCCCGAGCGGGTCGATGTCGGAGGACCCGGATAGCGTTTCGACGTGGAGACCCGAGCACCCCTCGCCGACCGGCCCCGGCCGGTGCTGCGGGCGTGTGACGGCGCCCGTGGCCGAGTGACGATGACCTCTACGTCGAAGGGCAGTGGGCAGATTGGGTGCACGCGCACGACGGTGCTCTCTCTGCGACGGATGCCGCGTCGACCGCCGCAGCCCCGTTCGGCCGACCATCTCACCGCATGGGCCGACGGGGGCACGACAGATGCCGACAACCTCGAACCCGAGTGCCGACATCACCATCGTCTGCGTCACGAGACCGGGTGCACTCCCTCCCACGATCCCGAGACGGGCGATCTTCGCTGGACCTCACCTCTCGGAGCCACGTACGAGGCCGATGCACCCCCGTTCTGAGCCAGGGCATTCCAGGCACGCTCCCGAAGTCCTGTCCGGGGCCGAGGAGCACGACTGCCCCACCCCGACGCCCTGAACGAAGAGAACCCCCCGTCCCGAAGGACGAGGGGTTCTCGATGCGAATCCGTTGAAACTCAACGACCGCCGAAGTTCTTGAAGCGCTGGTTGAACTTCTCGACACGACCGGCCGAGTCCATGATGCGCTGCTTGCCCGTGTAGAACGGGTGCGAGGCCGACGAGATTTCCACGTCGATGACGGGGTACTCCACACCGTCGAGTTCGATCGTCTTGTCGCTGGAGACGGTCGAGCGGGTGAGGAACGTGTCGCCCGAACCGAGGTCGCGGAACACGACGGCCTTGTACGTGGGGTGGATGTCAGTCTTCATGGAAGGTCCTTTGAGAAGTGGTGCCCTGGATTCTGCCAGGACGTCAAAGTCTGCGGCGCCGAGGGCACCAACAGGAAAGTCTACCAGGCGCGAGCCCGATCGACGGTCAGCGAGGTCGGCCCGCATCTCGTGAGGGCAGACGCACCGACCGAACGTCAGACGGCGCGCGCCGCGTACCGGCCGGCTTCGTGGGTCAGGACGATCTCCAGGCCGAAGGTCGCCGTCAGGTTTTCGGCGGTCAGCGCCTCGCCGAGGGGACCGGATGCCACGACCTCACCGTCGCGCAGCAGCAGCACGTGGGTGAACCCGACCGGGATCTCCTCGACGTGGTGCGTCACCATCACCATCGCCGGCGTCGTCGGCGCCTGCGCATAGCCGGACAGCAGGCCGAGGAGCTCTTCGCGTGCCCCGAGGTCGAGGCTCGCCGTGGGCTCATCGAGCAGCAGCAGTTCGGGGTCGGTCATCACCGCACGCGCGATCTGCACGCGCTTCTGCTCGCCGTCGCTGAGTGTGCCGAACGTGCGATCGGCGAGATGGTCGAGCTTCCACTCGGCGAGCACCCGCAACGCGCGTCGCTCGTCGATGTCGTCGTAGTCCTCGCGCCACCGCCCCACGACCGAGAAGGCCGCGGTCAGGACGACATCGAGCACCGTCTCCTCCGGCGGCACCCGACGTGCCATGGCCGACGAGGCGAAACCGATCCGCGGGCGCAGCTCGAACACGTCTGTGCGTCCAAGCCGCTCGCCGAGGATCGTCACCGCACCCGACGTGGGGTGCAGCAGGGTGTCGGCGAGCTGCAGGACGGTGGTCTTACCGGCGCCGTTCGGTCCGAGAACGACCCAGCGCTCGTCATCCGCGACCGTCCAGTCGAGGTGGGACACGATGTCCCGACCGTTGCGGCGGACGACGACATCGGAGAACTCCAGCACCTGCGGCATGGGGCTAGCCTAGCCGCGCGCGGCAGGCCCCCGAGCGTGACGCGACATGCGAGGACGACGTCGGGGCTGTGGAGGATCGCCGCGCCGAAGGGATGCCGGACCGGGGCCGTTATTTCCCCGCAACCTCCGCGTACAGCGCCGCGGTGGTCTCGGCGATCGCCGCCCAGCTGAAGTCGTCGATGGCGCGCTGACGACCGGCCTGCCCGTAGGCGCGAGCCGTTTCGGCATCCATCACGACCTCGGTGAGCACGCGAGCCAGGTCGGAGACGAAGCGCTCGGGATCGACGGGCGTTCCCGTGCCGTCCTGCACCTGCTCGATAGGGACGAGTCGGCCGGTGACGCCGTCGACGACGACCTCGGGGATGCCACCGGTCGCGGTCCCCACGACTGCTGCACCGCACGCCATCGCTTCGAGGTTCACGATCCCCAGTGGCTCGTACACCGAGGGGCACACGAACGTCGTCGCAGCGGTGAGGATCGCACACAGTTCCGTGCGCGGCAGCAACCGGTCGATCCAGACGACACCGTCACGCGTCGCCTGCAGCCCGCGCACGAGCTCCTGCACCTCGGCCATGATCTGCGGGGTGTCGGGTGCGCCCGCGCACAGGATCAGCTGCACGTCCTTCGGCAGACGCTCGGCGGCGCGCAGCAGGTACGGCAGGCCCTTCTGACGGGTGATGCGTCCGACGAAGACGACCGAGGGACGCGTCGGATCGATCCCGACTGTCGCGAGGAAATCGTCGTCCGACACCGGATGCCACGACTCGGTATCGATGCCGTTGTAGATGACGCGCACCTTGGCGGGATCCAGCGACGGGTAGCTGCGCAGGATGTCGTCGCGCATGCCCGAACTCACGGCGACGACGGCGGCGGCGCCCTCGTAGGCGGTCTTCTCGATGTAGCTCGACACCGCGTACCCGCCGCCGAGCTGCTCGGCCTTCCAGGGCCGCAACGGCTCGAGGCTGTGGGCGGTGACGACGTGCGGGATGCCGTGGAGAAGGGATGCCAGGTGGCCGGCGAAATTCGCGTACCACGTGTGCGAGTGAACCACGTCGGCACCCGCGACGTCGGAGACGATCTCGAGGTCGGTGCCGAGGGTCTGGATCGCGCCGTTCGCGGAGGCCAGCTCAGCCGGCACGCCATAGGCGGTCGTGTCGGCCTCGTCGCGAGGAGCGCCGAAGGCGCGAACCTGCACGTCGGTGCCCTCGGAACGCAATGCCTTCACCAGCTCCGTGGCGTGGACCCCGGCTCCCCCGTAGATCTCCGGCGGGTACTCCTTGGTCACGATGTCGACGCGCATGAGACGAACCGTAGTACAGCACACGGCGCGCCGTACACGTATACCTGCATCCCCCCGCGCCCCCTAGGGTGGTGCCATGCCTGCAGCGCCGAAGGTCTTCGGAATCATCCTCGCCGGCGGCGAGGGAAAACGACTCATGCCCCTCACGGCCGACCGCGCGAAACCCGCCGTCCCGTTCGGCGGCCAGTATCGCCTGATCGACTTCGCGATCTCGAACCTGATCAACTCGGGCCTCAGACAGTTGGTCGTGCTGACGCAGTACAAGTCGCACAGCCTCGACCGTCACATCTCGCAGACGTGGCGCATGTCGCCGATGCTGGGCGCCTACGTCGCGTCGGTTCCCGCGCAGCAGCGCCTGGGTAAGAGGTGGTTCTCCGGTTCCGCCGACGCGATCCTGCAGTCGATGAACCTCATCCGCGACGAGAAGCCCGACATCGTCGCCGTCATCGGCGCCGACCACGTCTACCGCATGGACTTCAACCAGATGCTCGATGCGCACATCGCCTCCGATGCGCGCGCCACCATCGCCGGCATCCGTCAACCCATCGGGCTCGCGAACCAGTTCGGCGTCATCGACACCGATCCGACCGATCCGACGAAGATCCGCGAGTTCCTCGAGAAGCCGCAGAACCCGACGGGCCTGGCCGACGCCCCGCACGAGGTGCTCGCCTCGATGGGCAACTACATCTTCGACGCCGACGCCCTCGTCGAGGCCGTGACGCACGACGGCGAACTGCCGACCTCGGCACACGACATGGGCGGCGACATCGTCCCCTACTTCGTCAACCGCGGTGAAGCGGCCGTCTACGACTTCCAGCGCAACGACGTTCCGGGCTCCACGCCGCGCGACCGCTCGTACTGGCGCGACGTGGGCACGATCGAGTCGTTCTACGACGCCCACATGGACCTGATCTCCACCCTCCCGATCTTCAACCTCTACAACACCGACTGGCCGATCTACTCGCAGACCTTCAACGCCCCGCCGGCGAAGTTCGTGCGCGACTCGGTCGGACGCATCGGCAACGCGATCGACTCGATCGTCTCGCTCGGTTCGGTGCTGTCGGGCACGCACCTCGAGCGCAGCGTCGTCGGCCCATGGGCCCTCGCCGGCGGCGGCTCGACGATCACCGACTCGGTGCTCTTCGACAGCGTGCAGGTCGGCGCAGGGGCGCGCATCCACCGCGCGATCCTCGACAAGAACGTCGTGCTCGAGCCCGGTGCGACGATCGGCGTCGACCGCGACCGCGACCTCGCGCGCGGCTTCACCGTCACCGAGACGGGCATCACCGTCGTCGGCAAGGACGTGCACGTCCACGCGTGAACATCAGCCGGACCCGGATGCCAGGGGTCCCGGATACCCGAAGGGGCGGTGACCGCAATGGTCACCGCCCCTTCGGCATCCTGATCGGGAGACGCACGGACGCTCACGCGTGCGAACGCGTCGCGGCTGATCACCGCCACCGCTCGACGGTCGGATCAGACGCCCACACGTGCGAACGCGTCGCGGCTGATGCCCTTCTCGAGCACGGCCTTCGACCATTCGCGAGCACTGTGCAGGCTGTGGTCGCGGTAGTTGCCGCAGCTGTACGCGTCGGTGCCGGGCACGTCGTCCCACTGCACGTCCTCGGCGATCGCGCGCAGCGAGTCGGAGATCGCGTCGACGAGCGATGCCACGTCGGGCTCGCCCCACATGATCACGTGGAAACCGGTGCGGCATCCGAACGGCGAGATGTCGATGAGTCCGTCGATGCGGTCACGCACGAGGCTCGCAAGCAGGTGCTCGATGGTGTGCAGCCCCGCGGTGGGGATCTCACCCTCGTTCGGTTGCACGAGACGCAGATCGAAGTTCGAGATGACGTCGCCGCGCGGTCCCGACTCGGAGCCGATCAGGCGCACGTATGGTGCCAGCACGGCGGTGTGGTCCAGGGTGAAGCTCTCGACGTCGGCCATGGGGGGTCCCTTCTCGAAGGTCTGGGGTACCGGAAGAGACTACGCGCGCCCGCCGACATCGACGTCGGTCTGCGACACGGAGTGACCCGAAAGCCGCTGTGACGCCGGGCGGGCAGGTCCAGCGACCGGGCCCACCGGGCCGCCGCCCCTCGCGATCGATGCCGATCCTCGCGACCCGCTAGGGTCGAGCGCGTGCCTGCGCCCGCCCGCTTCCTCGTCGTGCTCGATGCCGACTCCACCCTGATCCGCAACGAGGTCATCGAACTCCTCGCCGACGAAGCCGGTCGCGGTGCCGAGGTCGCCGCCGCCACCGAAGCCGCCATGCGCGGCGAGGTCGACTTCGCCACCAGCCTGCGTTCCCGAGTGAAGGCGCTGACCGGAGTCTCCACCGACGCCTTCGCCCGCGCGATCGCCCGCATCGAACCCACTCCCGGTGTGCGCGAGCTCATCGCCGCGGTGCACGAGCGCGGCGGAGTCGTCGGCGTGGTCTCGGGCGGCTTCCACGAGGTGCTGGACACCATCGCCCCCGATCTCGGCGTCGACGTCTGGCGCGCGAACCGTCTCGCGACATCCGAGGGGGCACTCACAGGCGAGGTCGACGGTGGGATCGTGGATGCCACGGCCAAGGCCGAGACACTGCAGTCCTGGGCCGCCGATCACGGCGTCCCCCTCGCCCTGACCTTCGCGATCGGCGACGGCGCGAACGACCTCGAGATGATGGCGGTCGCCGGTCTGGGGCTGGCCTTCAACGCGAAGCCCACCGTGCGAGAACGCGCCGACCTCGTGATCGACGCCGTCGACCTCGCCGAGGTCATCGCCCTGCTGCCTCGCTGACCCGGTCGCGAGACGCCCGTCCGGGACGGACCCGCTCGACAGACCTCCGCCCTCGCGAGGTCCCCGAGCGCTTCGAAGGGACCGTCACCCGCCCCCGACGGTCCGCACGGTCCCTCTTCTCCGATGTCGTAACCCCGTCCTACGCTCCCCGCATGGACATCATCCTCGTACCCGGACTCTGGCTCACCGCGTCGTCGTGGGACGACCTCGTTCCCGCTCTCGAAGCGGCAGGGCACCGACCGCACCCGTTGAGCATGCCCGGTCCGGCGGTCGGCGACCTGGTCGTCGACGACTGGGTCGATGCCGTCGTCTCGGAGATCGACCGTCTCGATCAGCCCGTCGTGCTCGTCGGGCATTCAGGCGGGGGCAACGTCGTGTGGGGCGCCGCCGATCGGCGGCCCGAGCGCATCGCGCGCGTCATCTTGGTCGACACGATCGTGCCGCACCCCGGAGCGATGATCTCGGAGTTCCCCGTCCACGACGGGGTGGTGCACTTCCCGGGCTGGGACTTCTTCGACCACGACGACGTCGCCGATATCGACGACGAGACGCGTCGCCGCACCGCCGAACAGGTGGTCGACGTGCCCGGGCGGGTGCCGACCTCGCCCATCACCCTCGGTGACGACCGTCGGTTCTCGGTTCCCGTGACGATCCTGTCCGGTCAGCTCGACGCCGAGTCCCTGCCGCGCGTCCTCGCCGATTGGGGCGCGTACGCCGAAGAGTTCGGTCGCATCGTCGACGTCGAGGTCGTGCACCTCGGTTCGGGCCACTGGCCGCAATTCTCGCAACCCGCGGAGTTCGCGGAGAAGCTGGTGGCCGCTGTGCGGTAAGACCGCCGTCGGCGCTCACCCGGTTCGCGACCCGCGAGACCATCGCCGACATGGAGGCGTCGTTCTCCGGTGTGTTTTACGACCGGATGATCAAGGGCGAGTGGACGAACGCTGAGGGCGCCGTCTACCCGATGTGGGACCCCGCCCGTCACGTCATCCCGTTCGCGGACATGCCGCGCCTGCGGGACGTCATGGGCATCGGCATGGACTACGGCACGACGAACACGACCGCGGCGCTCATGCTCGGAGTGTCCGACGAACCGAAACCGCGCCTGATCCTGATGGACGAGTGGCGGTACAACCCGAAGGACCACAACGACCTCCGCCTCACCGACGCCGCCCTCTCCGAGAAGTTCCGGGCGTGGCTCCCGCAGGACCACACCCCGTACCCGCTGACCGTGCAGCCGCGGTTCCTTATGCTCGACCCGGCCGCCGCGTCGATGCACATGCAGATGCAGCAGGACCTCCGCGGCACCGGCCTCACACCGTGGCCGGCGGTGAACGACGTGCTCCCCGGTATCCAGGTTCCGCGACGGTGAGCCCCGCGCCTGCGGTCGCTTCGGGCAGTCGGGCGGCGAGGTCCATGTCGCGGCGTGCGCGTGAGGCGACCTCGGCGATCGCTTCGTCCTCCGCGTCGCGGAAGCGGTCGGCGATCTCCCGGCCGAGGTCCTCGACGATGTCCTCGATCGTGCGGTCGGGGTCCGGCTTGAACAGCGCCATTTACAGCTCCACCCCGCTACGTTCGGCGTATGGACCTTCTTCTGCCAGCGCTCCTGACGGGTACCGTCGTGGGAGCCGCAGTCACCGGCATCATGAGCCTGCTCAAGCCCGTCGTGGACTTTTGGTTGGCTGGCCTTCTCAAGCGTCAGCAGGACAAGGCGGAGCGTCGCAAGCTGGTCGAAGGTGTAGTGGACCGTCTGCGAACGCTGCGCGTGGACAACGTCGCAGCGGGCCGCGAGGGACGTTCCCCTAAATATGACCTCGTCCTAGGTGCAGCGGATGAAGCACTTCTCATTCACGACCGCGCATTTGCGGACTACCTCTCGCGAGACATCGAAAATGTCAGCGGCTTCGACGCGCTTTGCCGCTGGGAAGAAGATCACGGCGACGGGAACGGCGAAATGACGGCGGGCGAAGCTGCGCGCTCCGCTCGCTTCGACCACCTCAAAGAGCTCGTGAAGCGGACGTCCGAGTTCGCGGTCACGGGCAAATGGGAGAAGGAGTGGGCGCAGCAAGCGGTCGATCTCGAAAAGCGGATGAACAAAGCGTGGGACGAGACTCAGCCCTGAGAAACCTCACCGGCCGACTCACCGTCGAACTTTGCCGGGTCGGGGACCGTGCCGCGCTCCTCACGGATACGGCCGACCTCGACCTTGATCTCGTCCTCACCCCAGTCGGGGTTCGCGCGAGCGACCTTCTCCCATAGGCTGATCGCCCCGGCCGCATCCAGGAGCGACAGGGTCCGCGCGAGCTTCTCCGGGTCCTCCTGCGACACGTCGGGGAAGATCACCGTCGGCTGCTCGAACCGGCCGCCACCCTTCCCAGGGAAGAGCTTTCCGTCGAGCGCGAGCGCGACCGACGCCTGACGACTGATCGCGGCGCGGTCGTACAGGATCTTCTTGTCGCGGGTGCGCTCCGACGCCTTGTTCCGGTCGTCGACCTCCGTCGCGGTCTGCTGGCCGCCCTGCCCACCGCCGGAGTAGTCACCCCACGCGGACTGGGAATAGCCGGCGGCGCGGAGGATCTCCCGGTACAGGGCGAATGCGGTGCGCTCGTGCTGCTCGACACGGATCTCGAACTGGACCTTGTCGATGGTGAGCTTGTCGGGCTGGCCGGGGGAGTTCAGCCCGGCGAACACCTCGCGACCCATGTCGAACGCGGCACCCATGCCGGGGCCGAGGTAGTCGAGCATCGCGTCGGGAACGAGGATGCGGCCCGCGCCCTGACGGAGGTCGCGCATCCACGACGAGAACGTCTCGTCGAGCGCATCGAACAGGCCGTGCAGCCCCGCGTAGTCGGAGCGTCCCGTGTTGGCGAGGACGCCCTTCTTCCGCCATGCGCGGGTCGGCATGTTCGGGTTGTACGAGCAGGTGAGACGGTCGATGCCGGTGAGGATGCGGGAGTCCGCGTTCACCACGCTCGCGAATGCCGCCGTCTCGGGGCGGTCCTGCAGGGGGACGCGCTTGCCGAGGTTGGTCTCCGTCCCGCGGAACAGGGCGTGCTCGATCGCGCCGAGCTCGTGGTGCTCCAGGTGCCGGTACACGAACTGGGCGCGGTCCTCGCGATACTCGGTCCACATCGTGCACTCGACCATGACACCGCGGCGAAAGACGGGGATGACGACGTCGGCGGCGGCGACCTCGAGCCACACGTGATCAGCGACGTCGACGTCCCACGCGGAGGTGATGACCGTCGCGCCGAGCGCCGCTTTCAGCTCGCCCATGGTGTTCCAGGTGGCGTGCGCGGCTTCGCTGTTCGCAATGAGTTCGAGGCGCTTCTTCGCGATGTCGTTCCCGTCGGTGCCGAGGGACACCTCCGGCGGTTCCGCGAACACCAGGTCCGACGACAGCGTGGCGAGGTCGGCCGGGGCGGGGACGTGGATGCGGGTGCGGTTCTCGTTCGCGGGGACGGGGCGTCCCCAGAACATCTTCGACGCGGCGCCGACGAGCCCGCCACGGTACGCCTGCCCGCGGTGGGTGTGCGTGGCGGCGGCCTGACGGTCGGACGCGTAGAGACGCTCGAGCGCGGCGGTGTCGCCGAGTTGCCATGCCTCGTTCAGCGCGTACGCCTTGTACGCCTCATCCCACGGGGCGGGCGGCCACGCGGTGTTCTCGGCGGGGATCGGCATCAGGAGACCCCCTTCGGGTGGAGTGAGCCGCGGAGGGCACGATGTGTGAGGCAGGCGCGCTTTCCTGCCGTGCCAGGGATCTGTGTCCCGGCCGAGGTGCGCGCCCTCCGCGGTGTCTATGCGGCCGCGAGCTGCGGCTTCCAGTAGTTCGTCGTCGAGTGGGCGATGTACCGGCCGGCATCGAGGCTGTGATCGTTCTCCTTGACCACTTCGTCGTCACCGTTCTCAGTCGCCTTTGACGACCAGCGATATTCGGTGACCTCTTCGGTGAACCCTGTGCACCGGTCGGTGACGACGAGCTGCCCCGCGTCGAGGGCGTTCGCGATCGTCGGACCTCACCCTGCTCATGTGGGTGAACACGCCCGCCGGCGCGGCGCACGCGATCCAGTTCGCTCACGCCGCGCTGAACGCCTACCGCACGCTCGAGGTCGAGGAACGCGCGCAGACGGCACCCCCGCCCGCGCGGTGCCCCGAGTGTGGTCTGCTCACGGCGACACGGAACCGGGAGCGCGTCGTCGGGGCGTTCACCGTCGTCGAGTGCCAGCACTGCGGGCACCGGCTCGACAAGATCCGCACGGGCCCCGCGTCCTGGGGCGGGTCGACCGCCTGCGAGTCAGATGACGCGCTCGAGCACGTCGAATGTCCCGACGTCGACTGCGACTGCTGGTGTCACCTCATCGGCGTGCAGTCCCGCCACGCGGGCATCCCCGCCCTGTGGGACGCCGACCTCGCCACCGCCGCCCCCGGCTCCGCACCCCGCGACGCCTGGATCATCACCGACGCCCACACCATCAGCCGGACGTCCGCCCACGAGAGGAGTAGCGCTTGAAAACCGCGAGCGTCGAGCAAACGAACCAGGGCTGTCCTCTACCCGACCGTCGCCATTTTGGTGATCGCGACGTCACTGACCTGCGCGGCTACCACTTCGTACCGGCTCTGCGCCTCCCGCGTCTGAATCCTGGCCGTGCGCTTTCGCCGGTCGAACCACTCGAGATACAACTCTTCGCCGCTCTCGAAGTTCGAAATTTTTGCGCGATCGCCACGAACCCAATCGCCGTAGACGGTCGTGATAGGCGGGCTCCCCGCCTGCGCCCGCGCGGTGGCGGATGGGCTCATGACAGGACGGACCTTCGCGTCCCATGCCGTTCGTCGACCCCTGTAAGAGAGCGTCCATTGCTCGCCGCGGACGTGCTCGAGTTCCCAGACGACGCGCTTGCGACGGGCGACGACCCAGGTGACGGCAGCACCGGCGAGCGCGCCCGCCACGGCTCCCACAGCGTTGCCGAGCAAACTTCCCCACAGTTCGTCCACCATCGGAGCCTACCTACCGGACGGGAGTCGCATGAGTGACCAGAAATTACCCGCGTGGATCACCGTCAAGGTCGCCGCCCTCGTCGTCGGGAAGGCCGAGCGCACCGTGTACCGGTGGATCGACCGCGGCCTCCTCGCCACCGACACCGACGGTGAAGGCCGCACCGTCGTCCCGTCGAAAGCCGTCGGGCGTGTGGCCCTCACGCAGAAGCGCGGGCGGCCCCGCGGCATCCCGACACGCCGCTGAGGCGAACCCACCTTGAAAAAGGTGCAAAAGTGTCAAAACAGGCAGGATAAGAACTAGATCGTGGATCACTCCGCCCACGACGAAGCCCCGGCCCACACCATGTGGACACCCGGGGCTTGTCGATGGAGCCATCCATCTCACGCACTCTCGACCGTCTCGGACCGACGCGCCGCGCGTAGCTCTACGAGATGCCGATCACCGAGCGAGGTGAGAGTCCAGTAGGTCGACTTATCTGCAACACCGCGCTTCCGGATGCTCATATTCACGAGGCGGAGCGCTCGCAACTGAATGATCACCGATTGCCAGTCGTCCTCGTTCACGGAAAGGGTGAGTTCGGAGGCGTGGCGCGGCAGATTGTTGACCTGCGTGAGAAGCCAACCGTCGAGACGCTTGCGCAGCACCTGGCTTGAGGCCTCATCGATCATCAGCGGCCCGAGAGCACTGAAGACGTCGTCCCAGGGGACTGCAGTGGAACCCTCCCAGGTGCCGTCACCCCAACCCTTCACTGCAAGGCCGTATCGCAGCTTCACCAGATCGGAGCCTTGCGCGTACGTCGGGTCGGATTGCTCCGACTGGACTGCGCCGACGGCAGCGGTCTTCTCCATGTCGGCGAGGGTCGCGCGGAGGTCCGCAATTTCGGCTCGAGTCGCGTCAGTCATCGCATGTTCACCCCGCACCCAGCCGGGCTTAGGATGCTTCTTCATCAGCGCGACCAAACTGCGGGACACGGCGCCGCCGAGAGAAGCGGGGTCCGTGAATGTCTTCACCACACGCTTCTTAACCTTCTCTCGGAAGGCGTCCAAACGCTCGGCCGCAGCCGGGTCGAGCTCGGTTTTGCTGGCTGGGATATCTCCAGGTGACGCGTGGATGAACCCAGCAATTGGCTTTCCACGTTCGACGGCGTAGTCGAACTCCTTCTCCGTGTAGCTAACGCCCTCGGCTGTCACGCTGCCGTAACGCCCGCCGACAATAACCACGTAGTAGTCACTTTCATCGATCACCGTCCTGATCAATTCCCACTGGTCCTCGTTCGCAGCAGGGAACATCTCCATACCGGCGGGGATGCAGCTGAGTTCCAGAAGAGCCTGCATCACTTCACGTCGCTCGTCGACGAGATCCACGTAGGTCGAACTGACAAAGACTTGATGCTTCACGTCCACGTGCTCAGCATCTCAGAACTGGCTGCCGAAGGCGCACGCACAGGGCAAGAGGCCCGCGAAGAGGTGACCCCAAATGGCGATCAGCGACGCTCAGCGCGAACAGGTCCTCAACCTCCACGCCATCGGAGTGCCCCGCAACGAAATCTCCCGCCGCACCGGAGTCAGCGCCGGCTCCGTCACCAACATCTGCCGAGACGCCGGCCTGTCCTTTGACCGGTCAGCGACGAAACAGGCATCTGAGGCTCGGACGGTGGACCTCGCGGCTGGGCGTATCCGCCTGGCGGAGAAGATGCTGGCGGTGTCGGAGTCGATGCTCGACACGATCGACGACCCGTACATCGTGTTCAACTTCGGTGGCAGCGAGAACACGTACAACGAGCACGAGCTGGAGTCGGCGCCGGTGGAGGTGCGTCGGAACATCGTCACGACGGCGGGTATCACGTTCGACAAGCTGACCCGCATCGTGGAGCGGTCGGACACGGGCCTCGATCAGGCGGTGGGTGTGCTGGACACGATCGCGCGCGGCTTCGAGGCTGCCGCCGATCGGCTCCGTGTGGAGACGTCACCCGATGAGCGTTGACGAGCTCGAACGCCTCGTCTCCCGTGCGCAGCTGCTGTCCCTCGTCGACGCGGCGAAGTTCAAGCTGGCCCTGTGGTTCGGTGCTGTCTCCTCCGGGAAGACGGTGATCAGCCTGTGGGCGTTCCTGCTCGCGGTGCGTGTGGCCCCGAAGACGGGGATCATCGTGATCGTCGGTCGGACGATGACGACGGTGTACCAGAACATCTTCGTGCTGTTCCAGAACACGTCGATCTTCGGGACCGTCATCGCGTCGCAGATCGTCTACACGCCCGGCGCATCCTCCGCCCGCATCCTGGGCCGTGAGGTCATGGTCATCGGTGCGCACAACGCTGAGGCCGTCGGCCGCATCCAGGGTTCGACGGTGGCGCTCGCCTACGTCGACGAGGCCGCGCTCATGCCGGAACCGTTCTGGAACATGCTCGTCTCCCGCCTCCGCGTCGACGGCGCCCGTCTCCTCGCGACGATGAACCCCGCCTCCCGGAACCACTGGATCCGGAAGAACTGGATCGTCCCCGGCGCGGCGAAGAACCTCATCAGCTTCCACTTCACGATGCGGGACAACCCGAACCTCCCGGCGGACTACCCTCGCGGGTGGCGAGGTGCCGGTTGCAGGCGTCGAGCGTCTGCGCCACGAACGACGGCCTCCCCGGCATCCGCGCGTGCACGACGCTCGGGGAGCACCGCGTCACCTGCCTCGACCACCCCGGCTGGGCCGAGAAGACCCGCCCCGGCACCTGCCGCGGCTGCCTCCCCCTCGCGGCCGAGGTCGGGTTCCTCTGCCGCCACTGCTGGGACCTGGTCGAGACCGCCTTCGCTGGGTGGGAACGGTGGTCCTCGCTGATCGTCGCCGCCGGGGGGCGCGCCGTCGCGGCGACCGGTGGGCGCGGGTCGGCGGCGCTCGGGTATTCGAACCTCTCGCTGGCCATGCTCGAGCCGTCGCGAGCAGAACCGCATCCTCGCCGAACTCGCCGCCACCCGTGCGCGGGCACTCGCGGACCTCGCCCGCCTCGGCGAAAGGCTCGCCGACGGCCTCCGCCCCGCTGACCTTGCCGCGCGCCTCGTCGCTCTCGCGGCGCTTGAGGGGGAAGCGGCCGCCGCCGCGTCTCTCGGGATCGGTGGCAGGGGGCTCCGTCCGGTGCCGTTCACGTCGACCGCTGCTCAGGCTGCGTCGATGGTGGCGGTGTCGCTGGAGAACAGGCTGACGAACCTGCGGGAGCGGATCACTCGGTACCCGCGGGACGCGTACCAGCGCATCGTCGCCACGTACACGCCGTCCACGCTCCTCGGGATCACGACGTCGCAGGTGCAGCAGGCGCGCATCGTGCAACGCTTCCTCGCCGAGGGCATCACCGGCTTCGTCGACCGCAGCGGCCGCCGGTGGACGATCGGCGCGTACGCGGAGATGGCTGGGCGCACCAGCGTCGCCCGCGCGTACAACGACGCCGGCGTGTGGCGGATGCAGCAGAACGGCATCGAGCTCGGCACGATCAGCGGCGGCGCGGACGCGTGCCGGAAGTGCGCACCGTGGATCGGGAAGATCGTGTCTTTCGTCGGCACCACCGGCGACGTCGTCCTCCCCCACGCGACCCGCGGTGAGCCCGTGACCGTGCACATCGACGGGACCCTCGCGCAGGCGCGCGCCACTGGGTGGGGACACCCGAATGACCGGTGCAAGGTGGACGCGTACTCCCCCGGGCTCGCGATCCCTCAGCGAGACTTCCAGTACGACAAGCAGGCCGAGCACGAGCGCGCCGAGCAGCGCCGCCTCGAGCCGGAGATCCGGTCAGCGAAACGCAACCAGGCCGCCGCGATGACCGACACAGACGCGCGCCGTGCCGCACGCGACGTGGCGAAGGCTCAGGCCGAGATGCGCGGCTTCCTCAAGCAGACCGGGCGCAAGCGGTCGACGTACCGCGAGCAGCTGCGATTCGCAGACGGCTAGCTGAGATCGTCGCCGATAGCCCCGGATCGCTGCTGCCTGCGCACCCACATGTCTCGTTTGCCAATGCGGCGACCGAAAACACCTCCAGCGATACAGGACCCAACGACCGATGCGTAGCCCTGCCAACCGACCTTTCCATCCGTCGAAGATTCGATCCCCCATACTGCGAATCCGATAGCAATAGTCAACGCCAGCAACGCCACCGTCAACGTCCCTTCGTACCGTGGAGCCGCTGCCCTCAGCGAGTACCGAAGCACGATGAGGTCACGGGACCTCTCGACCAGATCCCTAGTCCGACCCTCTGGAATGGAACCGGACAGCGCTGTGATTCGCTCCGCGCGCTTCAGCGCGTCTGACCGACTGCTCACGAAGGCGATGCCTAGGCCGGATGCCGCCGCGACAAGAGCGACCGCAAGCGGAATGTAAGCGGCGATTGAACTGGCTTCTTGCACTCGACTTGCCTCTCGTCACACGGGATGCACCAGCTTCCCACGTAGAAAAGTCTCACCCATTTAGGCGCAAGTACGTCACCCGTTCCGCTGCTGCTCTTCCCCCACACACTCCGCGGCCGTCGTCGGCCCTGCACTTCGACGGCCGCGGTCCCCTCAGCGCTGAGTCGCAGAGATTTAAGCCTTCCTGGGTCTTTTAACCTTCCCGGACCGCAGCAATCTCGCCGTCCGGACGGCGCTCGACGCTATGCGGAGAACGACGGCGCCGCCGAGCAACGAGATCAAATGGCCGATAACTGCCAGGACCAGCTGCAGCTGGCGAGTCCCTTCGTAGGCCTCGTGGGTCGATGGCTGGGCGTACGCAATCGTCGACTGTAGGCCGAACATGATGCCCGCGCCGATGCCCGCGACCGCCCCGACAACTGCGATCTCGATCAGCTGAATGACCAGCCAGTCTCGGGTGGCCTGCCGATCAGCAGGGCCCGCGTCGACGACCTCTGCAGCCTTCTCCGACGCTATCCGCTCACCGTGCCTATCGAGGGCGCGTTCGATAGGTCGCGCGGCAAACGTGAATAGCAACCCGATAAACGCTCCAATGAGCGCGCCTGACCAGAACGTTTCGTTCATCTTTCCCCCGTCTGCCCCAACGCAAAGACGCTACCGGGTGCATACGTCGCTCACCGCAGGGGTGAAGCGAACCCACGAGCAGGAGGCTCACGAATGCCCACCACCCGCACCGTCGGCCCGCAGTTCCGCCCCGCGTTCGACCGCCCCTTCCTGCGGTACTTCGACGGTGAGATCGGCGCGCCCGGCGGCACCCCGCCCGCGGCCCCCGCCGAACAGACGCCGCCCGCGGCACCGGCGACGCCGCCCACCCCGACTCCCCCGCCCGCACAGCCCAGCGCACCGGCCACGCCCCCGGCGGCACCCGCGCCGATCAAGTATCAGGGCGACCCGGACGAGTATGTCCGCGAGCTGCGCAGCGAGGCCCGCACTCACCGCGAGGCCAAGGAGGCCGCCGAGAAGGAAGCAGCCGAGCGCGCGCAGGAGCGCGACGCCGCCGCCGCCGAGCGGGACACGCTCAAGCGCGAGCGGGCCGTGCTCCTCGCAGCCCCCCCGACTCGGCGCCCAAGCCGACCTGCTGCTCGACTCCTCGAGTTTCACCACAGCCCTCGCCGCTGTCGACCTCGCCGATCAGGCGGCCGTCGACAAGGCGATCACAGACGCGCTCGAGAGGAACTCGGCGTTCGAGGCAGGACCCACCCTCCCCGGAGCAAGCGGCCCCGGACACCAGGGCGGCCAGCCGACCCCCACCACCACCCCCTCCCTCGACGGCGCCGTGAAAGCGCGCCTCGGGGGCTGACTCCTCAAGGGAGATGAAACATGCCCGTATCCATCGCAGAGTCGAAGAAAAACGCGACCGACGATGTCGACGTGGCGGTGATCGACGAGTTCCGTAAGGAATCGGCCGTCATCGACTCGCTGATCTTCGACGACGTCGTGAACCCCGCCGGCGGCGGCGCGACCCTGACCTACGGCTACCGCCGCCTCGCCACGCAGCGCAGCGCCGGTTTCCGTGCGCTGAACACCGAGTACACGCCCGAGCACGTCACCACGACCGCGGTCTCGGTGAACCTCGCGCCCCTCGGTGGCTCGTTCGAGGTCGACCGTGTCATCGCGAAGATCGGCCCGGCCGCGTCCGGCGCCGTCACGCTCAACCTGCAGCAGACCGTCAAGGCCACCCGCACGAAGTTTCAGGACGCCGTCATCAACGGCGACACCGCGACCGACGCGAACGGCTTCGACGGCCTCGACAAGGCCCTCGTCGGCTCCACCACGGAGTCCGGCGTCGGCGTCGTGACCGACTGGTCCGACTTCGACACCAAAGCCCGCGCCGAGCACCGCGCGCTCGACAAGATCGACGAGTTCCTCGCGCTGCTCGACGGCGCGCCGACCGTCATCCTCGGCAACGCGTCCTCGCTCGCCCGTGTGCGCGCCGCGGCCCGCCGCGCCGGCCAGTACACGAAGGACCCCGTCGAGGGCCTCCTCGGCCCGAACGGTCGCCCGATCGAGCGCGAGACGTACGGTGGTGTGCTGTTCGCCGACCCGGGCAACAAGCCCGGCACGAACAACCCGATCATCCCGATCGCCACTCGCACCGTCGGCGGTTCGTCCGTGACCGGCCTGACCGATCTGTACGCGTACCGTGTCGGCCTCGACGGCTTCCACGGCGTGTCCATCGTCGGCGGCCAGCTCGTGCAGACATGGCTCCCTGACTTCTCGTCGGCCGGCGCCGTCAAGAAGGGCGAGGTCGAGCTCGGCCCGATCGCCGTCGCCCTCAAGGCCACCAAGGCAGCCGCCGTGCTGCGCAACGTGAAGGTGCGGTGATTCAGATGGGCAAGAGGACCATCACCACACCCGTCGAGAAGTTCACCGGCCTCGTCGCCGCCGCCGCCTCGGCACGCCGGGCCTCAGGCCTCGGGCCTCGGGCCTCGGGTCCCGGACCTAGGACCTCGGACCTCGGACCTCGGACCTCGGACCTCGAGTCTCAGGCCGAGGGTCCCGGGTCCCAGGTCACGAGGCCCCGGTGCGATGCGTCAGTGACCCATCCCGAGACCACCGTCGACGGGGATGACGGCGCCCGAGATGTACGCGGCATCGTCACCGGCCAGCCAGGTGACGACACCCGCGACCTCGTCGGGCGAGGCGAAACGACCGGCGGGGATGCTCTTCTTGTACTCCGCCTGGGTGTCGGCGGGCAGTTCGGCGGTCATTTCGGTCTCGATGAACCCGGGGGCGACGACGTTCGCGGTGATGCCGCGCGCGCCGAGCTCACGGGTCAGCGAACGGGCGAAGCCGATGAGGGCACTCTTGGAAGCGGCGTAGTTGATCTGCCCCGCCGAACCGTAGAGGCCGACGACGCTCGAGATGAGGATGACCCGACCCCAGCGCGCCTTCAGCATGCCCTTCGACGCGCGCTTGACCACGCGGAAAGCCCCGCCCAGGTTGGTGTTGACCACGCTGTCGAAGTCGTCTTCGCTCATGCGCAGCAGAAGGGTGTCTTTGGTCACCCCGGCGTTCGCCACGACCACGGCGATCGGGCCGAGCTCGGCCTCGACCTGCGAGAAGGCGGCATCCACGGCGGCCGCGTCCGTCACATCGGCACGGACGGTGAGTGTCCCCTCGGGGCCCTCGCCCGACCGGGCTGTGACGGCGACCTTCCACCCCTCGGCGACGAAACGCTCGGCGATGGCACGACCGATTCCTCGGTTTCCTCCGGTGACGACGACGACGCGGTCCTGGGACATGGTGACACTCCTGTGCGTACGGGGACGTAACCGGCCCAGCCTAGCGAGCGCCGCGTCGCGCCGCGCCGACGGCGGCGGGTCCGCGGATCACCGCGAGAGACGCGGGGTTTGACACGGGCCGAGCGGCGCTGGAACGCTGGGGCGCAGCGCGACGAAAGGCATCCCGTGAGCGACGACCGCACCAACGACCCCTCCCCGTACGGACACACGCCCGAGGCGACCGGCCCCGACGTCCCCTCCGGTCCGACGGGTGACCGCGTGCCCCCGGCACCCCCGTACGACGCTCCCCCGGCACCCGGCGGCGTAACCCCGTCGACGGGGCACGACGCCCCTCCGGCCCCGGCCTACGGCGCGCCCGCCTACCCGGCGCCCGCGTACGACCCGTCCACGCCCGGGGCCCCCGCCTACGGTCAGCAGAACTACGGACAGCAGAACTACGGTCAGCAGCCCTACGGCGCGCCCGCCTACGGCTACGGCGCGGCCCCGCGCGTCAACCCGCTGGCGATCGTCGCACTCGTGTCCTCGCTCGTGGGCTTGTTCGCCATCCCGGTCATCGGGCAGATCGTCGGCATCATCACGGGCCACATCTCGCTCAATCAGATCAAGGCGACGAGCGAACGCGGACGCGGTATGGCCCTGTCGGGCGTCCTCGTCGGCTACATCAGCCTCGGGCTCGGCATCCTCCTGATCATTCTGACGGCCGTCATCATCGGCGTCACCGGCGGAAGCGACGTGCGCTACGGCGCCTGAGCAACCGCGTGACTCCCTGCGGGTGCCGTCCATCGGGCGGCACCCGCAGCCGTTTCGGCGACGCTTGTCATGACGTCGAGACGACGCCCGCGAGAACGCGCCGACCCCCTCGCCGACGGGCGTACCCTGAGACCACTGTGAAGACAAACCGCGCCCAGTCTGCGACGTCGCTCCCCAAGGCACCTCGGGAGAGCGCCGACGGTCGTTTCGCCAAGTACATGTTGATGATGGGCATCCGCATCGGGTGCTTCCTCGCCATGGCACTCATCACGCCGTACGGCTGGTACACGTTCGTCTTCGCCGCGGGCGCCATCTTCCTGCCCTACGTGGCCGTGATTCTGGCGAACGTGGGCGAGGACGCGGCCGAGACGACGGCGATCAACCCGGAGCGCGCGATCGAGGCTCCGCGCCCGGCACCCGCGGCCGCCGTGGATCCCGAGGCGCCGCTCGTCATCCGCATCGCCGAGACTCCGGGCATCAGCGCCCCGCGCGACGACCGGTCGTGACCGACGCGCCACAGGCGTCGCCCGAACAGCCGGCGTCCGTCGAGCAGGGAGCGACCGCTCCGCAGGCCGCGTCCCCCGACCCGACGACGTCCGTCGAGCAGACGACGATCGCTCCGCAGACCGCGTTGCCCGAGCAGCCGACATCCGTCGAGCAGACGGAGTGCTCGCGAGCGGGATGCCGGGACAAAGCCATCTGGGCCCTCCGCTGGCGCAACCCCCGCATCCACGCCGCCGACCGCCGCAAGACGTGGGTCGCGTGCGATGAGCACGTCGTCTACCTCCGGGAGTTCCTGAGCGCGCGGGACTTCCCCGTCGAGGTCGCCGCCCTCGCGGTGCGACCCGCGTGAGCACGCGCACGCTCTGACCGACGTACCCTGGAAGCGTGGCGAGGGAGGATGACGTGAGCGGTTTCGCAGCGCAGGTCATCGGAGACCGCCCGTGAGCGTCCGAGAGACCCCCGCCGCCGCCCGATGGGCGATGTACGTCGGCGTCGCGATCCTCTTCGCGATCGCCTGCGCGTTCCTGTCGAATTGGCAGTTCTCGCGCAACGCCGAGCGCACCGAACAGCTGCAGCTGGTCGAGAACAACTACGACGCTCCCCCCGTCGCTCTGGGGCAGCTGCTCGCCCCCGGAGCCGAGCTGAACCCCGCAGACGAATGGCGCCCGGTGCGCCTCGAGGGCCGCTACCTCGCCGACGACCAGCTCCTCGTGCGCAATCGCGCGCACGGCGGCTCCGCGGCCTACGAGCAGCTCGTGCCTTTCCGTCTCGACGACGGCCGCATCGTCCTCGTCGATCGCGGGTGGTTGCCGCCGGGCAACAGCCAGTCGGCGCCCGACGAGATCCCCGCTCCACCGGCGGGCGAGGTCACCGTCGAGGTGCGCCTGCGTCCCGGCGAGGCGGCCCCCACCTCGGGCCGTTCGGCCGAGCCGGGCCAGGTGCCCACGATCAATCTCGGGCTGGTCGCGGAGCAGACCGGGCCCCTCGAGCAGGGCGCCTACGGATTGCTGATGTCGGAGACCCCCGCCCCGGCGACGGCTCCGTTCACCATCGACCCGCCGAGCAACGATCCGGGCCCGTACCTGTCGTACGCGATCCAGTGGATCCTGTTCGCCGTGATGGGTTTCGCCTTCATCGGCTACGTCATCGTGAACGAGCGCAGACTCCGTCGAGAAGACGCCGAAGACGAGTCCGTCCTGGCCCCCGCGACCGAGACCGCGCCGAAGGAAGCCCGCCGGGTCGACCCGGTCGCCCTGCACCGCTCGCGGAAGCGCCCGCGCGACCGCGACGCCGACGACGAGGACGCCCTGCTCGACGCCCGGTGATCTCATGGATCACGGTCTCCCGGCATCCATCCGGTCGCACCGCGGTCCCGCCCGAATGAGCAGCCGGAAGAGTTCTCGTCAGCATGATCAGGCCGGCGTGACCCGTACAGCGTGATCCTGCCCGCGTGATCCCGCCAGCGTGATCCCGCCAGCGGAACCCGAGCAGCGTGGTCCCGCCGGCGTGACCCTGCGGGCGAGATCCGGCCGGCGTGAACCTGCGGGCAAGATCCGGCCGGCTCGCTCAGGCCCGCGCGCTCAAGCCAGGGTGATCAGGTCGGCGTAGTCGCGACCCCAGATGTCTTCGACGCCGTCGGGGAGGATCAGCACGCGCTCGGGGTTGAGCGCCTCGACGGCTCCCTCGTCGTGCGAGACGAGCACGACGGCGCCCTCGTAGTGCGCGAGCGCCCCGAGGATCTCTTCGCGCGAGGCGGGGTCGAGGTTGTTCGTGGGCTCGTCGAGCAGCAGCATGTTCGCCGACGACACCACCAGCGTCGCGAGCGACAGGCGCGTCTTCTCGCCACCCGAAAGGACTCCCGCGGGCTTGAGCACGTCGTCGCCCACGAAGAGGAACGATCCGAGCACCTTGCGGGCCTCGGTCGCGGTGATGTGGGGCGCGGCCGACATCATGTTGTCGAGCACGGACCGCGAGACGTCGAGGTTCTCGTGCTCCTGCGCGTAGTAGCCGATCTTGAGGCCGTGACCGGGCTCGAGCTGACCGGTGTCGGGCTGGTCGACGCCCGCGAGGATGCGCAGCAGCGTCGTCTTCCCGGCACCGTTGAGCCCCAGGATGACGACGCGCGAGCCGCGGTCGATCGCGAGGTCGACGTCGGTGAAGATCTCCAGCGATCCGTACGACTTCGACAACCCCGACGCCATGAGCGGGGTCTTGCCGCAGGGCGCGGGCTTGGGGAAGCGGAGCTTCGCGACCCGCTCGTCCTGACGCACGTCGTCGAGGCCCGAGAGCATCTTCTCGGCGCGCGCGACCATCTGATGGGCGGCGGCGGCCTTCGACGCCTTCGCGCCGAAGCGCGCGGCCTGCAGCTGCAGCGCCGTGGCCTTCTTCTCGACGTTGACGCGCTCCTTCTTGCGGCGCTCCTCGTCGGCCACCCGCTGGCGCAGGTAGTTCTTCCAGTTCATGTTGTAGATGTCGATGACCTGGCGGTTGGCATCCAGGTAGAACACCCGGTTCACCGTCTCGCCGACAAGCTCGACATCGTGCGAGATGACGATCAGACCGCCCTTGTACCCCTTGAGGAACTCCCGCAGCCATACGACGCTGTCGGCGTCGAGGTGGTTGGTCGGCTCGTCGAGGATCATCGTGCGGGCATCCGAGAACAGGATGCGCGCGAGCTCGATGCGACGACGCTGACCACCCGACAGGGTCTTCAGCTGCTGATCGAGGATGCGGTCGGGAAGCGAGAGATTGTGGGCGATGGATGCCGCCTCGGCCTCGGCCGCGTATCCGCCCGCCGCTTCGAACCGCTCGGTGAGGTTGGCGTACTTCTTCATCGCCTTGGCTGCGACCGCGGCGTCGTCGTCGGCCATGGCCAGCGACGCCTCGTGCATGCCCAGCGCCAACGAACCGAGTCCGCGGGCGTCCAGGATGCGCGTGCGCGCGAGCATCTCGGGGTCGCCCGAGCGGGGGTCCTGGGGCAGGTACCCGAGCTCGCCGGAGCGGTCGACACCGCCGTTCGAGGGCAGCAGGTCGCCCGCGAGCACCTTGGTCAGCGTCGTCTTTCCGGCACCGTTGCGCCCGACAAGGCCGATCTTGTCGCCGTCGGAGACGCGGAACGCCACATCGGACATGAGCACGCGGGCGCCCACGCGGATCTCGAGGTCGTGCACGGCGAGCACAGCGAACGTCCGTTCTTCGGGGTCGGGGAGTGGCCAGAGCATGGCCAGCCACCCAGTATAAGTCGCCTTCCCGAACATCCCCCGACAGTGAACTCGCCGAGCGACCGCGCGGACCGGATGCCCCGTATGCGGACCGTCGTACGACATCCGCGTCCGGTAGCTCGGCGTCGAGACGTTCGACCCCGGTCTCGGCATCCGGGGTTGCGTTCTCACCCGATTGCTGACCTAAGCTAAGCCTGTCCTTACTTGAATCACAGGAGGCTCTCTGTGTCCCGATTCCGCGCTCTGGCGGCCCTCGCCGTCGGCTCCGCCCTCGTCCTCACCGGCTGCGCCGGTACGTCCGCATCCCCCGCAGGAGAGGCGGCGCAAGGGTCCGACGGCGTGTTCCCCGTCACGGTCGACAGTGCCCTCGGCCAGGCCGTGATCGAGAAGAAGCCCGAGCGCGTCGCCACCGTCGCCTGGTCCAACCACGAGGTCCCCCTCGCACTCGGCATCGTGCCCGTGGGCATGGCCAAGGCCACCTGGGGCGACGATGACGGCGACGGCATCCTGCCCTGGGTCGAAGACAAGCTGACCGAGCTCGGCGGCGAGACCCCCGTGCTCTTCGATGAGACCGACGGCATCGACTTCGAGGCCGTGGCCGACACGCAGCCCGACGTCATCCTGGCTGCCTACTCGGGTCTGACGCAGGAGGACTACGACACCCTGTCGAAGATCGCGCCCGTCGTCGCCTACCCGGACGCCGCCTGGGGCACCACGCTCGACCAGATGATCCAGCTCAACTCCCAGGCGTTGGGTCTGAAGAGCGAGGGCGACGCCCTCATCGAGCAGATCAAGACCGAATCGCAGGAGGCCTTCGCCGCGCACCCGGCGCTCGCCGACGTCGCGCCGCTGTTCGCCTTCACCGACCCCACCGATCTCAGCAAAATCACGTACTACACCTCGCACGACCCGCGCGCCGGCTACCTGCACGAGCTCGGCATGCCCGAGCCCGAGCAGGTGACGAAGACCTCCGCCGAGACCGACGCGTTCTACAGCGACATCAGCTCAGAGAACGCCGACGTCTTCAGCGACGTGGGCCTGTGGATCACCTACGGCAACACCGACGGCTCCACCGTCGCCCAGCTGCAGGCCGACCCGCTGCTGTCGCAGATCCCCGCCATCGCGGCCGGCCACATCGCCGTCCTCGAAGACGCGACGCCCCTCGCCGCCTCGGCCAACCCCTCGCCGCTGTCCATCAGCTGGGGCTTCGACAAGTACCTCGACCTGCTGACCACCGCCGTCGGCTGATCCCCCTCCTCACCGGACCGCGCCCCTCGTGACCACACGCTCCCCCGTCGTCGACGCACTCCCGGATGCCGCCTCCCTGCGGCGTCCGGTGGGTCGCCGCCTTCTGTGGGTACTGGTGCTCAC
Organism: Microbacterium proteolyticum; assembly: GCF_014192415.1. GTDB lineage: Bacteria > Actinomycetota > Actinomycetes > Actinomycetales > Microbacteriaceae > Microbacterium > Microbacterium proteolyticum. Next base: position 42,109 of record NZ_JACHXY010000002.1, on the reverse strand, counting down.
GGGGGGCCTGGTCGTGGTGTCGGTGGCATCCGTCGCCTTCGGCACCCGCGATGTCTCCTTCGACGAGATCGCCTCCGCGTTCACCGGCGGCGGAGGCGTCGGAGAGGCCGCGGTGATCGCCCGTGTCCCCCGCACCGTGCTCGGTCTGCTCGTCGGCGCCGCTCTCGCGATGGCGGGACTGACGATGCAGGCCGTCACCCGCAATCCGCTCGCCGACCCCGGCATCCTGGGCGTCTCCGCGGGCGCGTCACTGGCCGTGGTCAGCGGCATCGCCTTCTTCGGGCTCTCCAGCTCGACCGGATACGTGGGCTTCGCGATCGTGGGCGCGGCGGCGGCGGCCGTCTTCGTCTACACCGTGGGCTCACTCGGGCGCGGCGGCGCCACCCCGCTCAAGCTCGCCCTCGCGGGAGCTGCGACCACGGCGGCCTTCGGCTCACTGTCGAGCGCGATCCTGCTCCCCCGCGTGGATCTGCTCGAGGTGTTCCGGTTCTGGCAGATCGGCGGCATCGGCGGGGCGACGTGGGAGCGTGTCCAGGTCCTCCTGCCGGTCCTCGCGATCGGCGCCCTCGTCTGCGTCCTCTGCTCCCGCGGCATGAACTCCCTCGCGCTCGGCGATGACGTCGCCACGGGCCTCGGCGAGCACGTCGGACGCACGCGCCTGGTGGCGTCCGCCGGCGCGGTCGTGCTCGTGGGCGCCGCCACCGCTGTCGCGGGCCCCATCGCCTTCGTCGGACTCGTGGTCCCCCACGTCTGCCGCATGCTCATCGGCACGGACCACCGCTGGCTCGTGCCCTTCTCGGCCCTGGGAGGGGCGATCCTCCTCGTGGGCGCCGACGTCGTGGGCCGCCTCGTCGCGCGCCCGACCGAAGTCGAGGTCGGCATCCTCACCGCCCTGATCGGTGCCCCCTTCTTCATCTGGATCGTCCGCCGGCAGAAGGTGCGTGAACTGTGAGCACGCAGACCCTCTCTCCCCGGGCGGATGCCGCGACGGCATCCGTGCCCGACGTCGCCGCTCTCGTCCGCGGCCGGCGCGGCCGCGCCTGTCGACGGATCCTCGTGTCCGCGATCCTGTTGAGCGCGGTCGTCTTCGTCTACGTCGTGACCCTCATGGTCGGCAACACCTTCTACACTCCCGACCAGGTCATCCGCGTGATCCTGGGCCAGACGGTGCCGGGCGCCTCCTTCACCATCGGCGAACTCCGCCTCCCTCGCGCCAGTCTCGGACTGCTCTCGGGCCTCGCCTTCGGCATGGCTGGCGTGACGTTCCAGACGATGCTGCGAAACCCCCTCGCATCCCCCGACATCATCGGCATCTCCTCGGGCGCCAGTGCCTTCGCCGTCGTCGCGATCATCGGCTTCTCGCTCTCGGATGCCGCCGTCTCGGCCTTCGCCCTGTTCGGCGCCCTCGCCACGGCCGGGGCCATCTATCTCCTGTCCCGTCGCGGGGCCTTCACCGGCACGCGACTCGTGCTCATCGGCATCGGCGTCGCGGCGATGCTCGACAGCGTCACGACGTGGATGCTGACCCGCGCAGCCAACTGGGACCTGCAGACGGCGATGCAGTGGCTCACCGGTAGCCTCAACAACGCCTCGTGGGAGCGTTTGCTGCCCTTGGCCGTCACCGTCGCGGTCGTCGTGCCGCTCATGGTCGCCCACACGCGCGGACTCGCGGTTCTGCGCCTGGGTGATGACTCCGCCGCCGGTCTGGGCGTACGGGTCGAGCGCACCCGCCTGCTGCTCATCGTCGGCGCCGTCGTCATGCTGGCGGTCGCCACCGCGGCGAGCGGCCCCATCGCGTTCGTGGCGTTCATGGCCGGCCCGATCGCCGCCCGACTCATCGGGCCGGGTGGCTCGCTCCTGGTGCCCGCCGGCCTCGTCGGCGCCCTCCTCGTCATGCTCAGCGACCTGCTCGGTCAGTTCGCGTTCGACAACCGCTACCCCGTCGGCGTGATCACGGGCGTGCTCGGTGCGCCGTACCTCATCTACCTGCTCATCAGGACCAACCGTTCCGGAGGCTCACTGTGACCACCCCCGTGACTTCCCACTCCGATGGAGCCCGCTCGTGACCGCGAACCGCACGCTCACCGCCGAAGGACTCACTCTCGCGTACGGCGACCGCGTGATCGTCGACGACCTCGACATCGCCTTCCCCGCCGGCCGCATCACCGCGATCGTCGGGGCCAACGGCTGCGGCAAGTCGACGCTCCTCCGCGCGCTCGCGCGTCTGCTTCCGCCGAAGACCGGTCGCGTCGTGCTCGACGGCAAAGCGCTGCACGAACGTCCCTCTAAAGAGGTCGCACGCATCCTCGGCCTGCTCCCGCAGAGCCCGATCGCACCCGAGGGCATCGCCGTCGCCGACCTGGTGGGCCGCGGCCGCCACCCCCACCAGCGCGCGCTCGCCCGCTGGAGCACCCGCGACTACGAGGTCGTCGCCGAGGCCCTCGCCGCGACCGGCATCAGCGACCTCGCCGACCGCTCGATCGACGAACTCTCCGGCGGCCAGCGTCAGCGCGTGTGGATCGCCATGGCTCTGGCGCAGGAGACCGACATCCTGCTGCTCGACGAACCGACGACCTTCCTCGACGTCGCGCACCAGGTCGAGGTGCTCGACCTGCTCACCGACCTCAACCGCGATCGCGGCACCACCACGGTGATGGTGCTGCACGACATGAACATGGCCGCGCGCTACGCCGATCACCTGATCGCGCTGCGCGAGGGTCACGTGGTCGCCGCCGGAGACCCCACCGCCGTCATGACCTCCGAGCTCATCCGAGACGTCTTCGGACTCGATGCGCTCGTCGTCCCCGACCCCGTCTCGGGCACCCCGCTCGTCCTCCCCCGCGGCCGTCACCACGTGAGCCCGCGCGTGCCCGCCCCCGACACCGTTCAGGAGCCCCTCGATGCCCTCCCCTCGTGAGACCTCGCGGTTCTTCCGCGTCCGCGTCGCCCGCATCACCGACCTGACGCCCAGCTTCCGCCGGTTCACCTTCGTCGGCGACGACCTCCACGAGTACGGCGACCCCGGCTTCGACCAGCGCATCAAGGTCGTCTTCCCCACCGACACGCTGAGCCTGGATGCCATGCCGACCGGCGCGGACTGGTGGACCGCCTGGCGCGAACTCCCCGACGAGCTGCGCCTGCCGTTCCGCACCTACACGACCCGCGCCGTGCGACGCGCCGACCGCGAGGTCGACATCGACATGGTCGCCCACGAAGTGCTGGGACCTGCCTCCGCGTGGATCGAGAACAGCCGCGTCGGCGACGAGGTGCTGGTGTTCGCGCCCACGGTCGCGCTGACCGATGTGAGCTTCGGCGTCGACTTCGTCCCTCCCGCCGAAACCGGCGACTACCTGCTGGCCGGCGACGAGACAGCTGCTCCCGCGATCGCCGTCATCCTGGAGCAGCTGCCCGCCGATGCCACGGGCACGGTCGTCCTCGAGGTGCCGACGCCCGAGGATTGCGCTTACCTGCCTCGGCATCCCGGCTTCTCGTTCCTGGTGGCGGCGCGCGCAGGCCGAGACCGACACGCGCACCTGGTGACCGCCACCCGCGACGCCGCCTTCGCGCTCACCCCCGACGGGCACGGCGACGAGGTCGAGGAGATCGACATCGACGAGGGAATGCTCTGGGAGGTCCCCCGCACCGCCAAGGGCGGAGCGGCCCTCAAGAGGGCGCCGCTGTACGCGTGGCTCGCGGGCGAGGCCTCGGCCATCAAGACCCTCCGCCGTCACCTCGTGACCGAGCGCGGGGTCGATCGGCGCGCCGTGGCCTTCATGGGCTACTGGCGCACCGGTCGCGCGGAGTGCTGACGGAGCACCGGATGCCGCAGCCCCGAGCCGAGGTCGCGCGCGGACGCTCAACCGAGTCCGCATGCCACGCACCCCGGGCCCCCGCCCGGCGCGGGCGCTGACGGACAACGGATGCCACGGACCCACGCCGCCGCTGCGGTCAGACGGCGGGCACCAACCGGCCGATGCGCTCGATCGCCTCGCGCAGGACCTCGGGCGCGCACCCGACGTTGATGCGCACGTGCCCGACGCCCTCTTCGCCGAAGAGCGGGCCGTGGTGCAGCGCGACCTTCGCCTCACGGCGGATGAACGGCGCGGGGTTCTCCCCCCACCCGTATGCCGAGACGTCCACCCAGGCGAGGAACCCGGCGTCGGGGATGCGGTAGCGCGCGAGGGGAAGGTGCTCGGCGAGCAGGTCGGCCAGCAGGCGGCGGTTCTGATCCAGGGCGGCCAGCAGCCCCTCGAGCCACTCGTCGCTGTCGGCCGAGAACGCGGCGCGGTTGGCGATGACGCCGAACAGTCCCGCGCGCCACTCGACCTCCCACGGCAGCCCGCGAACGACCGCCGCAGTCTCGTCGGCGCCCGTCACGATGACCGCGCACTTGAGCCCCGCGAGGTTGTAGGTCTTGCTCGCGCTCGTCACGGTGTAACCGACCACGGCCGCCTCGGGCGCGGCATCCAGGAACGGGGTGAACACCGCGGGGGCGTGGGTGAGCGGCGCGTGGATCTCGTCGCTGACGACGGTCGCGCCGAACCGGTGCGCCAACCGTGCGAGGCCGGCGAGCGACTCGCGTGTGTGGACCGTGCCGGTGGGGTTGTGCGGGTTGCACAGCAGCACCGACCGGGCGCCGGCCGCGAGGGCCCGCTCGATGCCCTCGAGATCGAGCTGCCAGCCGTGGCCGTCGTCGACGAGCGGAACCCGCTCCACGACCGTACCCGCCTCCTCGACCGTGTCGTAGAACGGCGGGTACACCGGGGGCGTGACGATCACACGGTCACCGGGCGAGGTGACCGCGCGCAACACCTCGACGACGCCCATCATCACATCGCCCGTCCAGCGGATGCGCGTCGGATCGGGGCGCCAGCCCCAGTGACGGTCGGCGAAGTCCGCGAAGTCGAGGTCGATCCCGGGCCGCGGGGGCGTGTACCCGGTGTCGCCGATCTCCACCGCGCGGTGCAAGGCGGCCGTGATCCCCGGGGCCAACGCGAAGTCGGTCTCGGCGACGAACATGGGGATCACGTCGTCACCGTACGAGCGCCACTTCGTGCTGGTCCGCTGACGGAGGAGGGCGAGCGGCAGGGCCTGGAGGGGAGGAACGCTCATGTCGCGAGCCTAATGAGAGCCCCGGATGCCGGGGAATCGACGCGTCAGACGGCGAAACACGGCCACGATGGCACCGCCCGAGACACGGAAGAACGCCCGCCCCCGGAGGGACGGGCGTTCGCGGAGCGGGCGCGGGTACACACCGACCGGCCGCGCTCGGCCGTTCCGTTCAGATCGCGAAACCGAGAGCGCGCATCATGTCGCGGCCGTCGTCGGTGATCCGCTCGGGACCCCACGGCGGCATCCACACCCAGTTGATGCGGAAACGGTCCACCACGTTGTCGAGGGACTGGGCGGTCTGTTCTTCGAGCACGTCGGTCAGCGGGCAGCCGGCCGAGGTGAGGGTCATGTGGATGACGAGGGCGTCGTTCTCGTCATCCCATGCGAGGTCGTAGATGAGCCCCAGGTCGACGACGTTGATCCCCAGTTCGGGGTCCATCACGTCTTTGAGGGCCTCGGTGACCTCGTCGTACTTCTCGGGCGCGAGCGTTGCGGTCATGTAACGATCTTACGCGTCGACCGGCGTACCGGCCTCGAGGAAACGGTCGTAACCCTCTTCTTCGAGACGGTCGGCGAGCTCGGGGCCGCCCTCTTCGACGATCCGACCCTTGACGACCACGTGGACGAAGTCGGGACGGATGTAGCGGAGGATGCGCGTGTAGTGCGTGATGAGCAGCACACCGAGGTCGGTCTGCTCCTTCGCGCGGTTCACGCCCTCCGACACGATCTTGAGCGCGTCGACGTCGAGACCCGAGTCGGTTTCGTCGAGCACGGCGATCTTCGGCTTGAGCAGCTCGAGCTGGAGGATCTCGTGACGCTTCTTCTCACCGCCGGAGAAACCCTCGTTGACGTTGCGCGCGGCGAACGTCGCGTCCATACGCAGGTTCGACATGGCGCCCTTGACGTCCTTGGTCCAGCTGCGGATGGCCGGAGCCTCGCCGTCGATGGCCGTCTTGGCGGTGCGGAGGAAGTTGGTGACCGTGACACCGGGGATCTCGACCGGGTACTGCATCGCCAGGAAGAGACCGGCGCGGGCGCGCTCGTCGACGGTCATCTCGAGCACGTCTTCGCCGTCCAGCGTGATGGAGCCGCTCGTGACGGTGTACTTGGGGTGACCGGCGATCGTGTACGCCAGGGTCGACTTGCCGGAGCCGTTGGGGCCCATGATGGCGTGGGTCTCACCGGTGCGCAGCGTCAGCGTCACGCCGTTGAGGATCGGGGTCGTACCGTTCTCCGTCTCGACCGTCACGTGGAGGTCGCGGATCTCGAGGACAGACATGGGGTTCCTTACGTAAGTCTGGGGTCGTGGGCGCGGCTCAGGCCGTCGCCTTGGTGACGGAAGGATCGATGAGCACGTCGTCTCCGTCGATCACGACCTCGTACACGGGCACCGGCTCGAAAGCCGGCAGGTTGAGGGGGCGTCCGGTCTTGAGCGAGAAGGCCGAGCCGTGGGCCCAGCACTCCAGCGTCTCGCCCTCGACGAAGCCGTCCGACAGAGAGATGTCGCCGTGGGTGCAGACATCGCCGATCGCGTGCACGTCGCCGTTGCCGTCGAGCACCACGGCGATGGCGACACCGCCGATCTCGACGCGGTGCGCCTCGTCTTGCACGAGGTCGCTCAGCGCGCAGGCGCGGGCAGCGCTCACGCGGCAGCCCCCTGGGCCAGCTCGCGCTCGATCGCCTCGGTCAGCTCGGTCTCGAGCTCGGGGATGCCGATGCGCTGGACGATCTCGCTGAGGAACCCGAGGACGACGAGTCGACGCGCTTCGTCTTCTCCGATACCGCGGGCCTGGAGGTAGAACAGCTGCTCGTCGTCGAAGCGACCCGTGGCGCTGGCGTGGCCCGCACCCTGGATGTCGCCCGTCTGGATCTCGAGGTTCGGGATCGAGTCGGCGCGCGCGCCGTCGGTGAGCACGAGGTTGCGGTTCGCCTCGTACGAGTCGGTGCCCGTGGCATCCGGTCCGATGAGAACATCGCCGATCCACACACTGCGGGCGCTGGCACCCTGGAGCGCGCCCTTGTAGAGCACGTCACCGACGGTGTGCGGACCCTTGTGGTGCAGATACACCTGCGACTCGAGGTGCTGGCCGGCGTCGGCGAACGACAGACCGTACAGCCGGCCCTCGGCGCCGGCACCCGACAGCTCGACGGACGGGTTCACGCGCACGACGCCACCGCCGAAGCTCACCACCACATGGGTGAGCTTCGCGTCGCGGTCGACGCGCGCCTGGTGCGCCGAAGCGTGGATCGCGTCATCGTCCCACTTCTGCACCGACACGACCGTCAGGTCGGCACCGTCGCGCACGAGGATCTCGACGTTCTGGGCGTGCTGGGCGGTGCCTTCGTGCCGCAGGACGACGGTGCCACGCGAGTTCGGCTGCGCCTCGATCACCACGTGGGCGTGTGCGAGTCCGCCGGTGCCGGTCAGCCGGACCACCACGGGCTCGTCGAGCTCGACGTCGGCGGGGATCCGCAGCAGCGGCGCCTCCGACTCGTGCGTCCAGGCGAGGGCGGCCGTCAGATCTTCGGGCCGGAAGTGCTCGCCGCGCGGCGCGTCACCGGCCGCGAGACGCAGCTGCTCGACCTCGGCGGGGGCCTCGACCTCGACGCGCATGACGCCGGTCGGCCCGGCTTCGTCCACGAAGAGCGGCGCGAGCCGGTCGACCGGGCTGAGCTTCCAGTTGACCTCGCGGCCCGTCGGCATGCCGAAATCGGCCGGATCGAACGAGGTCGCCCGCTCCGAGCGCGTCTGCACCGGAACGAAGGATGCCACGAGGGCGGCCGGGTCGATATGGCCCTCCGCGGTAGCCGCGGGGGTCGTGGTCACTGTGGTCACTGAGCCGATACTCCGTTCGACGCGAGAGGGGGAAGCGCGGGGGGCGCGGATGTCGCCGAGGAGATCATCCGACGCTGCCCTCCATGCCCATCTCGATGAGCTTGTTCAGTTCGAGGGCGTACTCCATCGGCAGTTCCCGCGCGATGGGCTCGATGAACCCGCGCACGATCATGGCCATGGCCTCGTCTTCGGGGAGGCCGCGCGACTGCAGGTAGAACAACTGCTCCTCGCTGACCTTCGAGACGGTGGCCTCGTGACCGAGCTGTACGTCGTCGACACGGATGTCGATCGCGGGGTACGTGTCGCTGCGCGAGATGGAGTCGACCAGCAGTGCGTCGCAGCGCACCGTGTTGGCGGAGTGGTGCGCATTGGCATCCACCCGCACCTCACCGCGGTACCCGGCACGACCGCCACCGCGGGCGATCGACTTCGACACGATGGACGACTGCGTGTACGGCGCCATGTGGATCATCTTCGCGCCGGCGTCCTGGTGCTGACCGGGACCGGCGAAGGCCACCGAGAGGGTCTCGCCCTTGGCGTGCTCGCCCATCAGGTAGATGGAGGGGTACTTCATCGTCACCTTCGAGCCGATGTTGCCGTCGACCCATTCCATGGTGGCGCCCTCATGGGCGACGGCGCGCTTGGTGACGAGGTTGTAGACGTTGTTCGACCAGTTCTGGATCGTCGTGTAGCGAACGCGCGCGTTCTTCTTCACGATGATCTCGACCACGGCCGAGTGCAGTGAGTCGCTCTTGTAGATCGGCGCCGTGCAGCCCTCGATGTAGTGCACGTAGCTGTCTTCGTCGGCGATGATCAGGGTCCGCTCGAACTGGCCCATGTTCTCGGTGTTGATGCGGAAGTACGCCTGCAGCGGGATCTCGACGTGCACGCCCTTGGGGACGTAGACGAACGATCCGCCCGACCACACCGCCGTGTTCAGCGCGGCGAACTTGTTGTCGCCCGCGGGGATGACGGTGCCGAAGTACTCCTCGAAGAACTCCGGGTGCTCGCGCAGAGCGGTGTCGGTGTCCATGAAGATGACACCCTGCTGCTCGAGGTCTTCACGGATCTGGTGGTAGACCACCTCGGACTCGTACTGCGCGGCGACACCGGCGACGAGGCGCTGACGCTCAGCCTCGGGGATGCCGAGCTTCTCGTAGGTGTTGCGGATCTCTTCCGGAAGGTCTTCCCAGGACTGCGCCTGCTTCTCGGTCGAGCGCACGAAGTATTTGATGTTGTCGAAGTCGATCTCGCTGAGATCGGCACCCCAGGTGGGCATGGGCTTGCGGCCGAAGAGCTGGTAGCCCTTGAGGCGCGTCTTCAGCATCCACTCCGGCTCGGACTTCAGGGAGGAGATGCCGCGAACGACGTCCTCGTTGATCCCCCGCTGCGCGAGCGCACCGGCGGCATCGGTGTCGTGCCAGCCGAACTCGTATTGCCCCAGGCTTTCGAGCTCGGGTCGGTCGATGAGTACATCGGACATGGTGATCACTCTCCTTCTCGGGCCTCAACGGTGTCATCCGCCCCGGCATTCCGGACTCCGGTCGAAGTCCCAGGAATGTCGCTGGTAGGCCCGTTCGAAGGCGCTGGCGGCGCGCCTAGACTGTCTCTGGTGCGGATCGCGCGAGCGACGCACCCGGACCCTTCGATTCTACAGGCACCCGCTCCCGGTACGGCAGCACCGCTCCCCCGCACACCGGGACCGCCGGGGCCACCTCGACGCCAGGAAGCCGCACGCATGCCCTCCGCTTCGTCCCCCTCGTCACCGACCCGCGTCCCCGAGCCCGTGCGACGTTTCGTCGCCTGGTTGCCCGTCGACGTCGACCGGCGTGTGCGGGTGTTCGCGTGGCTGTCGTTCGTTGCAGAGGTGCTGATCATCGGCACCGGCGGCGCCGTTCGGCTCACCGGGTCGGGTCTCGGCTGCCCGACGTGGCCGCGGTGCACGCCCGACTCGCTCATCAACACGCCCGAGATGGGGATCCACGGCGTCATCGAGTTCGGCAACCGCACGCTGACCGGACTCGTCGGCATCCTGGCCATCGCGGTCGTCGTGCTCGTGTGGCGCATGCGCCACGAGCGCCGGGTGCTCTTCGTCCTCTCGCTCATCGTGCTGGTGGGCATCGTCGCGCAAGCCATCGTGGGCGGCATCACGGTGCTGACGGGCCTGAACCCCTTCATCGTCGGCTTCCACTACGTCGCGTCGGTCTCGCTCGTCGCCGTGTGCGCGGCCTTCCTGGTGCGCATGTATCAGCCCGCAGGTGCCCGCACCCTCGCCGCCCCGCGCTGGTTCGCGGGCCTCGTGCACGCCACCACCGCGATCCTGGCCCTCACCATCGTCTTCGGCGTTCTCACCACGGGCGCCGGCCCCCACTCGGGTGACGAGGCATCCATCCGCAACGGCTTCGACGCGCAGGTGCTCGAGCACGTGCACGCGTGGCCCGGATACGCACTGTTCGCCCTCACCCTCGTGGTCGTCGTGATCGCGTGGCGGCTCCGCCTCCCGGTGCGTCGCTGGGCGACCGCCCTGCTGGCCGTCGAACTCGTGCAGATCGCCGTCGGCCTGTACCAGGCCCGCAACGGACTGCCCGAACTCGCCGTCGGCACGCACATGGTGCTCGCCGCTCTGGCCGCGGCGACCATGACCGTCGTCGTGCTGCGCCTGAAGCAGCCCGCGGTTGCCGACGGGCCGATCGCGCGTCGCGAAACGGCATCCGCGCGCCGCTGAGCACGCGCCGGCCGGTGCCGTCGGGGCGGGACGCCGCTCTTATACGCTCATAGGGCATTCATCGGCGACCCCTAACGCCGACACCGGCTGGTGAGACAGTGTTGTTCCCCGGGTGCCCCGCGCCCGTGATCCATCCGATGCCATCGCGTCGGATGACGCTTTCCGACTCCCCCGGGTCGGAACGACAAGGAGTTCTCCCATGCACACTCGTCCCCGTCTGCTGACCAGCATCCCCTTCTGGGTGCTCGTCGCCGGATCCCTGGCCGCCATCATCGGTGGACTCGCGATCGTCCTGAACGGGATATCCGCGATGGAGGAGGTCCTCAACGACCCCAACGCCACCGTCGTGCAGGTCTACGTCGGGCAGTCGTGGGTCGTCGTCGGCGCCGCGGTCCTCGGCGCCGGTGCCGTGGGCATCGTCGCCGCGCTCGCCCTGGGCGCAGCCACCGCCCTGACCCGCCGCCCCGACGTGGCGGTCGAGAGCATCGACTGGTCCAGCGACGATGAGTCGGTCGCCGAGCCCGCCGTCGCCTCGTACACGCCCGCCACGACCGCCTCCCCCCTCGCGGTGGAGGACGCCGACGTCGAGACGCCGTCGACCGCTCCTGCCCCGGCCCGCGCCACGGCCGAGGCCGGTCACGACGCCCCCAAGCTCGACGCCGGAGACGACACCACCCGTCGCTGACGACACGCTTGCGTGAAAGCGCCCGCTCCCCGTTCGGGGGCGGGCGCTTTCGCGTCCCTCGATCTCGCGCCTCGACCCCACCCGCCCACCGGAGGAGATCTCACGAGCGGAGGACGGATGCCGCGATGGCGGTCCTCCTCCCGGCGGAATCTCCTCCGCTCCGGCGGCCTCCGCCCACCACCGTCGACGCCCACACCCATCCGTGTCACGGTCGAGCGGCGTCCGAGGTCGCGAGGGCAGCCACGCGCACGGCACTCCTCGAAACGCCGACGCGCCCGCCCCGATAGGGGACGGGCGCTCACGGGTCAGATCAGAAGGGCAGCAGGGGGTCCACGGCGATCGCGACGAACAGCAGCGTGAGGTACGTGATCGAGGCGTGGAACACGCGCATCGGACGAGGCTCACCGCCACGCACGGCTCGGGAGTAGAGGCGGTGCGATTCGTAGATGAACCAGCCGCCGAACACCAGCGCCGACACGGTGTACACCAGCCCCATGGATGCCACGGGGATCAGCAGGAGCGAGCACGCGACGGTCGCCCACGCGTAGAGGATGACCTGCAGACCCACCTGGGATCCGCTGCGGGTGGCGCCCAGCATCGGGACGTCGACCTCTTCGTACTGCGCGGCGTACTTCATCGACAGCGGCCAGTAGTGCGGCGGCGTCCACAGGAACACGAGCGCGAAGAGGATGAGCGCCGCCCACGAGAGCGATCCCGTGACGGCAGACCAACCGATGAGCACCGGGAAGCACCCCGCGATGCCGCCCCACACGATGTTCTGCTCGGTGCGACGCTTGAGGATCATCGTGTAGATCACGACGTAGAAGAAGATCGCCGCGGCCGACAGGCCGGCGGCCAGAGTGTTCGTGAACACCCACAGCCAGACGGTCGAGACGGCGGCGAGCGTCCACGCGAAAACGAGCGCGCCCCGCGGCGAGACCTCACCGGTCACGAGCGGACGGTTCTCGGTGCGCTGCATGTGCGCATCGATGTCGCGATCGAGGTACATGTTGAACGCAGCCGCCGAGCCGGCGCTCAGCGAGCCGCCGATGACCGTGGCGAAGATCAGCCACAGGTCGGGCAGGCCACCCTGGGCGAGGATCATGACCGGGACGGTGGTGACGAGCAGGAGCTCGAGCACGCGAGGTTTCGTCAGGGCCACGTAGGCCCGCACGGTGCGCCCGACGGAGCGGCGATCGGTCGTCGCAATGACGTGCGACGTCGTCGAGATGTCCATCGTCCCCCGGGGTAGCGCGTAAAGAACCTCCCTGATTCTATGCCATCCGCACCACACGCCCGGCCGCCTGTCGAGCCCCGTCACGATCCGCAACAGCGTCGCGGGTTCTCGCTATGCTGACGGTGAACGCGCGCCCCGCGACGACACCCCCACCCCCCTCCCACTCCTACGGTGGTGAGCGCGGACGTCGGCCGTGAACGGGCGCAGATCGAGAGAGGCACCGTTTTGTCGGACTTCGAATGGGATGAAATCGATCGGCGCGCGGTGGACACCGCCCGCATTCTGGCGGCGGATGCCGTCGAGAAGGTGGGGAACGGTCACCCCGGCACCGCGATGTCGCTGGCCCCGGCCGCGTACCTGCTGTATCAGCGGGTGCTGCGCCACGACCCGGCCGACACGCACTGGCCCGGCCGCGACCGCTTCATCCTGTCGGCGGGTCACTCATCGCTGACCCAGTACGTACAGCTCTACCTCGGCGGTTTCGGCCTCGAGCTGAAGGACCTCGAGGCACTGCGCACGTGGGGGTCGCTGACCCCCGGCCACCCCGAGTACGGCCACACCGACGGCGTCGAGATCACCACCGGGCCGCTCGGCCAGGGCCTGGCGTCGTCTGTCGGCTTCGCCTACGCCGCCCGCTACGAGCGCGGCCTCTTCGACGCCGAGAGCCCCGCAGGCGAGAGCCCCTTCGACCACTTCGTCTACGTCATCGCCGGCGACGGCGACCTCCAGGAGGGTGTGACGAGCGAAGCCTCCTCGCTCGCCGGCCACCAGGAGCTCGGCAACCTCATCGCGATCTACGACTCCAACCAGATCTCGATCGAGGACGACACCAACGTCGCGTTCACCGAAGACGTCGCCAAGCGCTACGAGGCGTACGGCTGGCAGGTGCAGACCGTCGACTGGAAGAAGACCGGCGAGTACGTCGAGGACGTCGCCGAACTCCACGCCGCGATCGAGGCCGCCAAGGGCGAGACGAGCAAGCCCTCTCTCATCATCCTCAAGACGATCATCGGCTGGCCCTCCCCCGGCAAGCAGAACTCCGGCAAGATCCACGGGTCCGCCCTGGGCGCCGACGAGCTCAAGGCCACGAAAGAGGTGCTCGGCTTCGACCCCGAGCACCACTTCGCCGTCGCCGACGACGTGCTCACCCGCACCCGTCAGCTCGTCGAGCGCGGCGAGGCCGAGAAGGCCGCCTGGCAGTCGAGCTTCGACGCATGGGCTGCGAAGTATCCGGAACGCAAGCAGCTGTGGGACCGTCTGCAGGCGCGAGAACTCCCCGCCGACATCGCCGACGCCCTGCCCGCCTTCGAAGCCGGCAAAGACGTGTCGACCCGCGCCGCCTCCGGCACGGTCATCAACGCCCTCGCCGCCTCGCTCCCCGAGCTCTGGGGCGGTTCGGCCGACCTCGCCGAGTCCAACCTGACGACGATCAAGGATGCCAAGTCCTTCATCCCCTCGTCGTGGTCGACCCACGAGTGGTCGGGCGACCCCTACGGCCGGGTGCTGCACTTCGGCATCCGCGAGCACGCGATGGGTGCGATCCTCAACGGCATCGTGCTGCACGGACCCACGCGGCCCTTCGGCGGCACGTTCCTCATCTTCAGCGACTACATGCGCCCGCCGGTGCGTCTGGCCGCCCTGATGAACATCCCGACCATCTTCGTGTGGACGCACGACTCCGTCGCCCTCGGCGAAGACGGCCCCACGCACCAGCCGGTCGAGCAGCTCGCGACGCTCCGCGCCATCCCGAACTTCGCCCTCGTGCGTCCGGCGGATGCCAACGAGACCTCGGTCGTGTGGCTCGAGATGCTGCGCCGCACCGCAGGCCCCGCCGGTATCGCCCTCACCCGCCAGAACATCCCCGTCTTCGCCCGCGGCGACGGCGCGGCATCCGGTGACCAGTTCGCGTCCGCTCAGGGCGCCGTCAAGGGCGCGTACGTGCTCGCCGAGGCCGCGAACGGCGAGCCCGACGTCATCCTGATCGCCACCGGTTCCGAGGTGCAGCTGGCCGTCGAGGCGCGCGAGACCCTCGCCGCCGAAGGCGTGCACGCCCGCGTCGTGTCGGCTCCGTCGCTGGAGTGGTTCGCCGAGCAGGACGAGGCGTACCGCGAGTCGGTGCTGCCCGCGTCGGTCAAGGCACGCGTGTCGGTCGAGGCCGGCTCCGCACTCAGCTGGGCGGGGATCGTCGGCGACGCCGGCCGCTCCGTCGCGATCGACCACTTCGGTGCGTCGGCCGACTACAAAACCCTGTTCCAGAAGTTCGGCATCACGGCTGAGGCCGTCGTCGAGGCAGCGCGCGACTCGCTCGCCGCGGCCAAGAAGTAATCCGAGGAGATTAACGACATGAGCACTCCCACTGCAGACCTCTCCGCCGCCGGCGTCAGCATCTGGCTCGACGACCTGTCCCGTCAGCGGATCCAGTCCGGCAACCTCGCCGAGCTGATCGACGCGCGCAACGTGTCGGGCGTGACGACCAACCCCACGATCTTCGCCGGAGCCCTCTCCCAGGGCGAGGCGTACGAGGGTCAGGTCAAGGAACTCGCCGCCGCCGGCGCCGATGTCGACGAAGCGATCTTCTCGATCACCACCGACGACGTCCGCGACGCGTGCGACATCTTCCTCCCCGTGTTCGAAGCCACCGGCGGTGTCGACGGCCGCGTCTCGATCGAGGTCTCGCCCGACCTCGCGCACGACACCGACGCCACCGTCGCGCAGGCCAACGACCTGTCGGCCCGCGTCGACCGCAAGAACGTGCTGATCAAGATCCCGGCGACCAAGGCCGGTCTGCCGGCCATCACCGAGGTCATCGGTGCGGGCATCTCGGTCAACGTCACGCTCATCTTCAGCCTCGAGCGCTACGAAGAGGTCATCGACGCCTACCTCGCCGGTGTCGAGAAGGCGCAGGCCGCCGGCCACGACATCTCGACCCTGCAGTCGGTCGCGTCGTTCTTCGTCTCGCGCGTCGACACCGAGATCGACAAGCGTCTCGCGGCCCTCGGCACCGATGAGGCCGCGGCGCTCAAGGGCAAGGCGGGCATCGCCAACGCACGCCTGGCCTACGAGCTGTTCGAGAAGAAGTTCCAGGGCGACCGCGCCAAGAAACTGCTCGATGCGGGTGCGACCGTACAGCGTCCGCTGTGGGCGTCGACCGGCGTGAAGGACCCGGCGCTGCCCGACACCCTGTACGTGACCGAGCTCGTCGCCCCCGGCACCGTGAACACGATGCCCGAGAAGACGCTCGAGGCCACATTCGACCACGGTGTGATCACCGGTGACACCATCACCGGCGCCTATGCCGAGGCTCACGAGGTGTTCGACCGCCTCGCCGCCGCGGGTGTCGACGTCGCCGACGCGACGCAGACGCTCGAAGACGAGGGTGTCGAGAAGTTCATCGCCTCGTGGCACGAGCTGCAGGACACGGTCAAGACCGCCCTCGAGGCCGGAAGCGCCCAGGCCGCCAAGTGAGCTTCGCGGTCAAGGTCACGGGCCACGTCGGTTCGGTCGTCTCGTCCGAGCTGCCGGGGCTGACCGGCTCGCTGATCGCGTCGGGCATCACCGCCGGTGACGCGAGCCTCTGGGGCCCGGCCGCTGAAGACGAAGCCTCCCGTCGGCTCGGGTGGGTGCGAGCGGTCTCCGTCTCGCGCCCGCTCGTGCCCCAGATCACCGCCCTGCGCGACGAGCTCGTCGCGCAGGGCGTGACCCGCGTCGTGCTCGCGGGGATGGGCGGTTCGTCGCTCGCGCCCGAGGTCATCGCCCAAACGGCCGGTGTTCCGCTGGTCGTGCTCGACTCGACCTCTCCCGCGCAGGTGCTCGCCGCGATCGACGGCGACGCCGAGTCGGGCGGTCTCGCGCAGACCGTTCTGGTGGTCTCGAGCAAGTCCGGTTCGACGATCGAGACCGATTCCGCCAAACGCGCCTTCGAGGCCGCGTTCCGCGACCTCGGCATCGATCCGTCCGAACGCATCGTCGTGGTGACCGATCCCGGCTCGCCGCTGGAGCAGTCGGCGCGAGCCGACGGTTATCGGGTCTTCACCGCCGACCCCGAGGTGGGCGGACGCTATTCCGCCCTCACCGCGTTCGGACTCGTACCGACGGGGCTCGCCGGCGTCGACATCGACGACCTGCTCGACGAGGCGGATGCCACACTCCTCGAAGTCGCGATCGACTCCCCCGAGAATCCCGCGCTCGTCCTGGCCGCCGCAATCGCCGGCGGTGGCGCGCTGCGCCGTGACAAGCTCGGCCTGGTCACCGACGGTAGCCACATCATGGGCTTGCCCGACTGGATCGAGCAGCTCGTCGCCGAGTCGACCGGCAAGGACGGCTCCGGCATCCTCCCCGTCGTGCTGCTGCCCGTCTCCCCCGAGCTCGAATCCCGGCCCGACGACCTGCAGATCGTCCGGTTCGTCGACGACGCGTCGGCGTTCCACCTGTTCGAACGCCACACCGACGAGGTGCTGGTCAGCGGATCACTGGGCGCCCAGTTCGTGGTCTGGGAGTACGCGACCGCGATCGCCGGTCGCATGCTCGGGATCAACCCGTTCGATCAGCCCGATGTCGAGTCGGCGAAGGACGCCACTCGAGGTCTCCTTGACGCGCAGCCGGCGCCCACCGCCCCGGCGTTCGTCGACGACGGCGTGGAGGTGCGGGTCTCCGACCCGGCTCTCGCGGCCAGCGGCACCATCGCGGGCGTGCTGGCGGCCCTGTACGAGCGGGTGGCCGCAGACGGCTACCTCAGTATCCAGGCCTACGTGAACCGCCTCGAACTCGCACAGCTCTCGGGCCTGCGCGAACTCGCCGCCGCGGATTGCGGCCGCCCCACCACTTTCGGCTGGGGTCCCCGCTTCCTGCACTCCACGGGCCAGTTCCACAAGGGAGGACCCGCCACCGGTGTGTTCCTCCAGATCCTCGAACGCACCGACGTCGACCTGGAGATCCCCGGTCGACCGTTCACGTTCGGACAACTCATCCAGGCACAGGCCGCGGGAGACGCGAGCGTGCTGGCGGAGGGCCACGGCCGTCCCGTCGTCACGCTGACGCTGACCGACCCGCAGGTCGAAGTGCTCTCACTCTTCGAGGCGGCACAGTAGGACATGGTCGTAGAGATCACACCGGGTCACAATCCCCTGCGCGATCCCGAGGATCGCCGTTTGAGCCGGATCGCCGGGCCCAGCGCCCTGGTGATCTTCGGCGTCACCGGCGATCTGTCGCGCAAAAAGCTCATGCCGGCGGTCTACGACCTCGCCAACCGCGGTTTGCTGCCCCCGGGCTTCGCCCTGGTCGGCTTCGCACGTCGCGACTGGGAGGACCAGGACTTCGCCGAGGTCGTCTACGACTCTGTCAAGAAGTACGCCCGCACCGAGTTCCGCGAAGAGACGTGGAAGGAGCTGCTCGAGGGAATCCGCTTCGTGCAGGGAGAGTTCGACGACCCCGACGCCTTCCAGCGCCTGCGCGCGACGGTCGACAAGCTCGACACCGAACGCGGCACCATGGGCAACCACGCCTACTACCTCTCGATCCCGCCCAAGGCCTTCCCGCTCGTCACGACGCAGCTGAAGGCATCCGGCCTCGTCAACGACGGTGACCAGAAGACGAGCGGGTGGCGCCGCGTCGTCATCGAGAAGCCCTTCGGCCACGACCTGGCCTCGGCACGCGAACTGAACGAGGTCGTCGAGAGCGCATTCCCCGCCGATTCGATCTTCCGCATCGATCACTACCTCGGCAAAGAGACGGTACAGAACATCCTGGCGCTGCGCTTCGCCAATGAGCTGTACGAGCCCATCTGGAACCGCAACTACGTCGACCATGTGCAGATCACCATGGCCGAGGACATCGGAGTGGGCGGTCGCGCGGGGTACTACGACGGCATCGGCGCGGCGCGCGACGTCATCCAGAACCATCTCCTGCAGCTGCTGGCGCTCACGGCGATGGAGGAGCCCATCAGCTTCAACGCGGCCGACCTCCGCGCCGAGAAGGAGAAGGTGCTCGCGGCGGTGCGCCTGCCCGAGAACCTCGCGGAGTCCACGGCCCGCGGGCAGTATGCCGGTGGCTGGCAGGGCGGCGAAGAGGTGCGGGGCTTCCTCGACGAAGACGGTATGAACCCCGAGTCGGTCACCGAGACGTACGCGGCGATCAAGCTCGAGATCAACACCCGCCGCTGGTCGGGAGTGCCGTTCTACGTCCGCAGCGGTAAGCGCCTGGGTCGGCGCGTCACCGAGGTCGCCGTGGTGTTCAAGCGCGCCCCGCAGCAGCTGTTCTCGCGCAGCCAGACGCAGGAGCTCGGGCAGAACGCGCTCGTCATCCGCGTGCAGCCCGACGAGGGCGTCACGATCCGCTTCGGTTCGAAGGTCCCCGGCGACGGAACGCAGGTGCGCGACGTGACGATGGACTTCGGCTACGGGCACGCCTTCACCGAGGCGAGCCCCGAAGCGTACGAGCGCCTCATCCTCGACGTGCTGCTCGGCGACCCGCCGCTGTTCCCGCGGCACGAGGAGGTCGAGCTCAGCTGGAAGATCCTCGACCCGATCGAGGAGTTCTGGGCCGCCGAGGGCGGTCCGCTCGAACAGTACTCGCCCGGGTCGTGGGGACCGGCATCCGCCGACGAACTCCTCTCCCGCGACGGCCGCACCTGGAGACGCCCGTGATCATCGACCTGCCCGACACCACCGTCAGCGCGATCTCGAAGAAGCTCGTCAGCGTGCGCGAAGAGGGCGGCGCCGTCGCCCTCGGCCGCGTGCTGACGCTCATCATCGTCACGCACCACGGCGCCGAAGAGGAGGTCATCGAGGCCGCCAACGACGCGTCGCGCGAGCACCCGATGCGCGTCATCGCCGTATTGTTCGGCGACGAAGACGAAGAGCCACGTCTCGACGCCCAGATCCGCGTCGGCGGCGACGCCGGCGCCAGCGAGGTCGTGGTCTTGCGTGCCCACGGCGCGGCCGGTTCCAACGCCGAGAGCCTCGTCACGGGTCTGCTTCTGCCCGATGCCCCGGTCGTCGCGTGGTGGCCGGCGGAGGCTCCGGCGAACCCGTCGCGCTCGGCCATCGGCCGCATCGCGCAGCGCCGCATCACCGACGCCTCGTCGCAGGCCGATCCCGCCGCGTGGGTCGCCGAGCTCGGTGAGCACTACGCCCCCGGCGACACGGACTTCGCGTGGACGCGGCTCACCCGCTGGCGCGAGCAGCTCGCGGCGGTGCTCGATCAGCCTCCCTACGAGCCGGTCACCGCGATCGAGGTGCGCGGTGCCGCCGACTCCCCCTCGACGTCGCTGCTCGCGGCATGGCTGGGCATGAAGCTCGATGCTCCCGTCGACTACGCCTACCTCCCGGCCGACGAGTGGGCGAGCGGCATCAAGTCGGTCCGCCTCACGCGTGCGAGCGGCGACACGTTGCTGGAGCGCCCCGAGGCGGGGGTCGCGATCCTCCGCCAGCCCGGACAGCCCACGCACGATCTCGCCTTCCCGCGACGGACGCTCCGCGAGTGTCTGGCCGAGGAACTGCGCCGCCTCGATCCCGACCTGCTCTATGGTCGAGTGATCACCGACGGGCACGATCTGCTGCACGCCGCGAGCGAGAAGAGCGAGTCATGAGCGACGGTTGGGCCAAGCGCGTCATCATCAAGCGCGACGCCGACGCCCTCGCGGAGTACGTCGCCACCCGCTTCGTGAACCGCATCGTCAAGCGTGTCGCCGAGGGCAAGCGCATGCACATCTGCCTCACCGGCGGCACCATGGGCGGTGCGGTCCTGCGCACAGCCGCGCGCGACGAGCGCGTGGCCGACATCGACTGGTCGCTCGTGCACTTCTGGTTCGGCGACGAGCGGTTCGTGCCACGAGAGAGCGACGACCGCAACGAGAAGCAGGCACGCGAGGCCTTCCTCGACCACATCGACGTACCGGCCGAGAACATCCACGCCGTCGCATCCAGCGAGGACGATGTCGATCTCGACACCGCGGCGATCGCCTACGCCGACGAACTCGCGCAGTTCGCTCCGTCGGATCGTAGCGAGACGGGCCCCTGGCCGTCGTTCGACATCTGCTTCCTCGGTGTCGGCCCCGATGCGCACATCGCCTCGCTGTTCCCGGACCGCCCCGAGATCTCGGTGACCGACCGGGCGACCGTGCCCGTCCGGGAATCCCCCAAGCCGCCGAGCGAGCGGGTCTCGCTGACACGTCCCGTCATCAACAGCTCGAAGCGCGTCTGGATGGTCATCGCCGGTGCCGACAAGGCCGCAGCACTCGGCCTCGCCCTGGCCGGGGCGAGCTATCAGAGCGTTCCGGCCGCGGGGGCGAAGGGGCGCCGTCGAACGGCGTTCTTCGTCGATGAGGTGGCCGCGGATCAGGTGCCGCCGCAGCTCATCGACCGCGAATACTGAGCGCTCACGCACACACGAGGACCGGATGCCATCGGCATCCGGTCCTCGTCGTTCGTCGTCGAGGTCTCGTGATGCAGGAGCGCGTCGTGCAAGTCAGGCACCACCTCCGGCGGGCCGGAGCTCCGGGCGACCCGGAGGTGCGCACCCGGACGGCATCCGCATGGTCGAGGGCGACGACAGCCGCCGACCGGATCGTCGACGACACCATGCTGCGCGTCTCCACACAGACCGGTCACCCGCGAGCCGCCGAACGACCGCCATGCAGGAATGAGCGGCTGCACCTGAGCAGCTGCACGAACGACGAAGGGCCGGATGCCATAGCATCCGGCCCTCTGCATCGTCACTGACCGCGGCGCTCGCGGAGCTGCTGCAACGCGTCGTCGAGCAGAGAAGCGGCTTCTTCGTCGCTTCGACGCTCTTTCACGTACGCAAGGTGGGTCTTGTAGGGCTCGGCCTTGGCCAGAGCCGGAGGGTTCGCCTTGTCGCGCCCAGCGGGAAGGCCCGAGTGCGGGGAGTCGATCGTTTCGGGGATCTCTTCGTCGGGAATGCCCGCGGCGAAGTACCGCACCGTCTCGTTGCCGAGGGCGTCCCAGTAGGACACGGCCACGCGGTCGGCGTGGAAACCGTGGTCCTGCTCGCCCATGGGGCCCGCACCGACGCGGGAGCCGCGGATCGCATTTCCTCCGGTGGCCATGTCAGAGCTCCGCGAACTTGGTCAGCAGGCCGAGGCCGACGATGGTGACGAACCATGTCAGAGCCAGGACGACCGTGAATCGGTTGAGGTTGCGCTCCGCGAGTCCGGAGGACCCCATCGCGGAACTCATGCCGCCACCGAACATGTCGGACAGACCGCCACCGCGACCCTTGTGAAGCAGGATGAGCAGGGTCAGCAGGAGGCTGGTGACGCCCAGGAGCACCTGCAGGACGAACTCGAGAATCTGCACTGTCGAAAGCCTTTCGCGAGCGGCCTGGTCGACCGCACAAGCGTCAAGTATAGAGGGCGGGGGCTCGGACGCACGGATGCCCGCGGCGAGGCGCCGCGGGCATCCGTGAGCGTCAGACGCCGACGTGCTTCTGGAAGCGGATGATCGCGGCGAACTCGTCGACGACGAGGCTTGCACCGCCCACCAGGGCACCATCGACATCGGGCTCGCGCATGAAGCCGGCGATGTTGCCCGACTTCACCGAACCGCCGTACAGCACGCGCGTGCGTGCGGCGGCGTCGGCCCCGAGCTTGTCGGCGACGACCGCGCGGAGCTTCGCGCAGACCTCCTGCGCCTGGTCGGGCGTCGCGGCCTGACCGGAGCCGATGGCCCACACGGGCTCGTACGCGACGACGATGTCGGCATCCGCCGACACGCCCTCGAGGGCGACCTCGAGTTGCCCGACCGGAACGGCGCTGGCGCCGAACTTCTCGAGATCCTCAGAGGTCTCACCGACGCAGATCACGGGCACGAGGCCGTGGCGCAGGGCCGCCTGCGTCTTCGCCGCGATGACCTCGTCGGTCTCGTGGTGGAACTGACGACGCTCGGAGTGACCGATGATGACGTACTTCGCATCGAGCTTGGCGAGGAACTGGCCCGAGATCTCCCCGGTGTACGCGCCGGAGTCGTGGGCCGAGAGGTCCTGCCCGCCGAGGGCGAACTCGATCTTGTCGGCGTCGAGAAGAGTCTGCACGGTGCGCAGGTCGGTGTACGGCGGGAACACCGCGACCTCGACACTGCCCTTGTCGTGCTTCGCTTCCTTCAACGTCCAGTGCAGCTTCTGGACGAACGCGACCGCCTGCAGGTGGTCGAGGTTCATCTTCCAGTTGCCTGCAATGAGGGGGGTTCTGGTCACACCCATCCGAGGACCTCCAGTCCGGGGAGCTTCTTGCCTTCGAGGAACTCCAGGCTCGCGCCGCCACCGGTGGAGATGTGGCCGAACGCCTCGTCCGCGAAACCGAGCTGGCGCACGGCTGCGGCGGAGTCGCCGCCGCCGACGACACTGAGGCCGTCGACCTCGGTGAGCGCCTGGGCGACGGTCTTGGTGCCGGCTTCGAACGCCTTCATCTCGAACACGCCCATCGGGCCGTTCCAGAAGACGGTGCGCGAGCCGCGGATCGCGTCGGCGAAGATCTCCGCCGTGCGGGGTCCGATGTCGAGTCCCAGTCCGGACGCACCGAAGTCGGTGTCCTCCAGAGCCTGGGCGTCGGCGACGACGTGCTCGGCGTCGGCCGAGAACGATGCCGCGACGACGGCGTCGACGGGGAGGACGATCTCGACGCCGCGCTCCTTGGCGGTGGCGAGGTAGCCCTTGACGGTGTCGATCTGATCCTTCTCGAGCAGGCTCGCACCGACCTCGTACCCCTCGGCGACGAGGAAGGTGAACATCATGCCGCCGCCGACGAGGAGCTTGTCGACGCGGGGCAGCAGGTGTTCGATCACGCCGAGCTTGTCGCTGACCTTCGACCCGCCGAGCACGACCGTGTAGGGACGCTCGGGGTTCTCGGTCAGACGGTCGAGGACCTCGAGCTCCTTCTGGATGAGCAGGCCCGCGGCAGAGGGCACCAGCTGGGCGAGGTCGTAGACGCTCGCCTGCTTGCGGTGCACGACGCCGAATCCGTCGGAGACGAGCGCGTCGCCGAGACCGGCGAGTTCTCGCGCGAAGGCCTGGCGCTCGGACTCGTCCTTCGAGGTCTCCCCCGGGTTGAAGCGGAGGTTCTCGATGACGGCGACCTCGCCGTTCTCGAGCGCGCCGACGGCATCCTGAGCCGACTCGCCGACCGTGTCGCGCGCGAACGCGACCGGTTGGCCGAGCAGCTCGGAGAGGCGCTGGGCGACCGGCTCGAGCGAGTACTTCGGGTCGGGCGCCCCGTCGGGGCGACCGAGGTGCGAACACACGACCACACGCGCGCCGGCGTTGATCAGTGCGTTGAGAGTAGGCAGCGACGCGCGCACGCGGCCATCGTCCGTGATGACGCCGTCCTTGAGAGGGACGTTCAGATCACAACGGACGATGACGCGCGTGCCGGCGAGCGACCCCAGCGAATCGAGGGTGCGCAGAGCCATGAAGGTTTACAGGCGCTCGGCGACGTACTCGGTGAGGTCGACGAGGCGGTTGGAGTAACCCCACTCGTTGTCGTACCACGACGAGACCTTGACCAGGTTGCCGCTGACGTTGGTCAGCTCCGCGTCGAAGATCGACGAGTGCGGGTTGCCCTGGATGTCGCTCGAGACGATCGGGTCCTCGGTGTACTGCAGGATGCCGTTGAGGCGACCCTCGGCGGCGGCCTTCTTGTAGACCTCGTTGACCTGGTCGACGGTCAGACCGTCGGTCGGCGTGATGATCGTGAGGTCGACGATGGAGCCGGTGGGCACCGGAACGCGGTACGACGAGCCGCTGAGCTTGCCGTTCAGTTCGGGCAGAACCAGGCCGATGGCCTTCGCGGCACCGGTCGAGGCGGGGACGATGTTGATCGCCGCACCGCGGGCACGACGGAGGTCGCTGTGCGGGCCGTCCTGCAGGTTCTGGTCGGCGGTGTAGGCGTGAGCGGTCATCATGAACCCGCGCTCGATGCCGAACGCCTCTTCGAAGACCTGAGCCAGCGGCGCGAGGCAGTTCGTGGTGCACGACGCGTTCGAGATGATGACGTCGGTCTCGGGGTTGTAGGTCTCTTCGTTCACGCCCATGACGATGGTCGCGTCGTCACCCGTGGCGGGAGCCGAGATGAGCACCTTCTTGGCGCCACCCGTGATGTGCTTCTTGGCGTCTTCCGCCTTGGTGAAGCGACCGGTCGACTCGATGACGATGTCGACACCCAGCTCGCCCCAGGGGAGGTTGGCGGGGTCGCGCTCTTCGAAGACCTTGATGGTCTTGTCACCGACGGTGATGGAGTCTGCGGTGTACGAGACGTCCTCGGTCAGCACGCCGCCGACGGAGTCGTACTTGAGGAGGTGCGCCAGCGACTTGTTGTCGGTGAGGTCGTTCACCGCCACGATTTCGAGGTCGGCCCCCTGCGCGAGAGCCGCGCGGAGGTAGTTGCGTCCGATACGGCCGAAGCCGTTGATTCCGATCTTGACGGTCACGGAATTTCTCCTGAATCAGTTATGCGCGATATGCGCGTGATTGCGGTGTTCGCTGGCGGACAACGGCGTCCCGGCGGGGTGCCCACCGGGACGCCCACGCCGTTTACGACAGTACCAGCAGACCCGCGGTCTTCTCACGGGCGGCGGCGAACCGCTGCTGGGCGTCGGCCCAGTTGGCGATGTTCCAGAACGCCTTGACGTAGTCGGCGCGCACGTTCTTGTAGTCGAGGTAGTACGCGTGCTCCCACACGTCGAGCAGGAGGATCGGCACGGTGCCCGCGACGATCTGGCCCTGCTGGTCGAAGAACTGCTGGATCACGAGGTTCTCGCCGATCGAGTCCCAGAAGAGCCCCGCCCATCCCGAGCCCTGCACGCCGAGAGCGGCGGCGGTGAACTGCGCGCGGAACGCGTCGAACGAGCCGAACTGGTCGTCGATCGCCGACTCGAGGTCACCGGTGGGCTTGTCGCCACCGTTGGGCGACAGGTTCGTCCAGAAGATCGAGTGGTTCGTGTGACCGCCGAGGTTGAACGCGAGGTCCTTCTGCAGACGGTTGATGTTGGCGAAATCGCCCTTCTCGCGCGCTTCGGCGAGCAGGTCGAGGGTGGTGTTCGCGCCATTGACATAGGTCTGGTGGTGCTTGCTGTGGTGCAGCTCCATGATGGTCGCACTGATGTGCGGCTCCAGCGCCGAGTAGTCGTAGGGCAGTTCGGGCAGCGTGTACTTCGCCATGATCTCAACTTCCGAATCGGGCACCGCCGGGACCTCTCCGCCGAGACGACGTGCGAGGAACCGCGCAGCGAGGGTGACGTCTTCATCCTATTGAGGGGTAACACCCGACCCACAGGGTTGCTTCCCCGGATGACGGAAGGTAGCGCCCTGCCCCATCGGGCACGGGCAGGATCGGATGCCGCTGGTCACGACATCCGAGAAGTCTCCGTGCTCGGCACATCCGCACTGTCCCCGGCGCGGGAGCGGTACGCGCGGGAGCGGTGCGTGCAGATCGGCGTGCGTGCGGGAGCGGTGCGTGCGGGATCGGCGTGCGTGCGGGAGCGGTGCGTGCGGATGCCGCGGGTCACGGCATCCGGACGACTTCAGTCCTCGGCGCCCATCGGCACGGCGGCCTCCGTGCCCGGGATGCCCTCGGTCTCGGCCTTCTTGTCGGCCATCGCCAGCAGACGGCGGATGCGGCCGGCCACGGCGTCTTTGGTGAGGGGCGGGTCGGCGTGGTGCCCGAGCTCGTCGAGGCTCGCGTCGCGGTGCGCCAGGCGCAGCTCGCCGGCCTGCTGCAGGTGGTCGGGAACCTCGTCGCCGAGGATCTCGAGCGCGCGCTCCACCCGGGCGCAGGCGGCCACGGCAGCCTGGGCCGAGCGGCGAAGGTTGGCGTCGTCGAAGTTGACGAGGCGGTTGACGCCGGCGCGCACCTCGCGGCGCTGACGCATCTGGTCCCACTCCCCCGCGGTGCGGCGGGCGCCCATTTCGTACAGCGCGCTGCGGATCGCCTCACCGTCGCGCACCACGACGCGCGGAACACCGCGCACCTCGCGGGCCTTGGCGGGGATGCCGATGCGGTGACCCGCGCCGACCAGCGCCATCGCGGCCTCGGACGACGGGCACGAGATCTCCAGCGCCGCGGACCGGCCCGGGTCGCTCAATGAGCCGCTCGCGAGGAACGCTCCGCGCCAGATGGCGCTGAGGTCGGGACGCGAGCCCGTGGTCAGCTTGTTGGGAAGCCCGCGCACCGGGCGGCGGCGCTGATCGAGCAGTCCCGTCTGGCGTGCGAGGGTCTCGCCGGCCTCGATGACGCGCACGGCGTAGTGTCCGCCGGTACGCCCCCCGGAGCCCTGCACGTGGTGCAGTTCGGGACGCACGCCGTACAGCTCCATGAGGTCGCGGGCGACGCGACGCGCGAGCACGTCGGAGTCGAGTTCGGCCTCGACGGCGACGCGATTGGCGATGGAGTGCAGACCACCGGAGAAGCGCAGGAGGGCCGTGAGCTCGGCGACGCGCGCGGTCGGGCGCGGGTCGCGAACGGTGATGAGTTCGGCCTTCACGTCGGCGGTCAGCGGCACGGTTCTCCTCGGGTGGGGGGGGGCGGCGGGGACGACGGTACAGCCTACTCGCGACCGAGGTCGCGATGAGCCACGCGGACGGCCACCCCGGGAACATCGGCCAGACGTGCAGCCAGTTCTCGCGCCATCACCACCGAGCGATGCTTGCCCCCGGTGCAGCCCACCGCGACGACCGAGTGCCGCTTGTTCTCGCGCTGATACCCGTCCAGCACCGGACGGAGGGCTGCTGCATAGGCGTCGAGGAACTCCGACGCTCCCAGCTGTCCCAGCACGTATTCGCGCACCCGAGGATCTTCGCCCGTGAGGGGACGGAGGTCTTCGTTCCAGAACGGGTTCGGCAGGAAGCGCATATCGGCGACGAGGTCGACGTCGGGCGGCAGTCCGTACTTGAAACCGAAGCTCATGAGGGTCACGGTGTGGCGCGCGGCGCCCTCTTCACCGAACAACGCCACGGTGCGCAGGGACAGCTGGTGCACGTTCAGCCCCGAGGTGTCGATCACCATGTCGGCGGCCTCCCGCAACGGTGCGAGACGCTCGCGTTCGCGTCGGATGCCGTCGAGGATGGTGCCGTCGCCCTGCAGGGGATGCGGTCGTCGCACGGCCTCGAACCGGCGCACGAGCACCGCGTCGCTGGCATCCAGGAAGACGACGCGCACCTGACGACCTGCCTGCAGCGCGCGCATCGCCTCGGGCAGGTCGCTGAACAGCGACCGCCCGCGCACGTCGACCACGACAGCCACCCGGGGTACCGCACCACCCGCGAGCTCGGTGAGTTCGAGCAACGGCCGCAGCATCTGCGGCGGCAGGTTGTCGACGACATACCAGTCGAGGTCCTCGAGGGCGTTGGCGACGGTGGACCGCCCTGCTCCCGACATGCCGGTGACGATCAGCACCTCACCTGGCTCGTCGCGTGCCGGCTCCATGGGCGTGGCCTCCCGTCGTGTCGTCACAGCCTACCGAGCCAGGTGCGAGTGGATCGCCTCGGCGAGGGCCGGACCGATCCCGGGAAGGGCCGTGATCTCGTCGGGACTGGCGTCTTTGAGCGCCGAGACCGACCCGAAGTGCCGGAGCAGCGCCTTGATGCGGGTGTCGCCGAGCCCCGGGACCTCCGCGAGCACGCTGGTGATGTCGCGCTTGCGACGTTTGCGCTGATGCACGATGGCGAAACGGTGGGCCTCGTCGCGCAGGCGCTGCAGCAGGTAGAGCGCCTCCGAGGTGCGCGGCAGGATGACCGGATAGTCCTCCCCCGGTAGCCACACCTCCTCGAGTCGCTTGGCGATGCCGCACAGCGCGATCTCTTCGTGCCCCGCGTCGGCGAGCGCTCGCGCCGCCGCCGCGACCTGCGGCTGACCGCCGTCGACGACGAGCAGTTGCGGCCGGTATGCGAAGCGCGGACGTTTGCGCGCCGTCACGACCTCGCCGTCGGCGGTGGCGTGGTCGGAGTCGGGGTCGGCGATGATCGCGCCCCCGACGGTCTCGGGCTCGATCTCCTCAGGCCGGTCGAGGTAGGCCAGTCGTCGTGTGAGCACCTGGTACATCGAGTCGGTGTCGTCGGTGGTCTCGGCGACACCGAATGAGCGGTACTGGTCCTTTCGCGGCAGCCCGTCTTCGAAGACGACCATGGACGCCACGACGTTGGTGCCGGCGAGGTGCGACACGTCGAAGCACTCGATGCGCAGCGGCGCCTCGGTCATGCCGAGCGCCTCCTGCAGATCGGTCAGGGCCTGCGAGCGGGCGACGTAGTCGCTCGTGCGGCGCGTCTTGTGCAGCATGAGCGCCTGCTGTGCGTTGAGCGTGGCCGTCTTGAGCAGGTCGGACTTGCGTCCGCGCTGGGCCACCTGCAGGGTCACCGGGCGCCCGCGACGCTCGCGCAACCACGCCTCCAGCTGCTCGGCGTCGTCGGGGAGCTCGGGCACGAGCACCTGCCGCGGGATGTCGGCGGCATCCGCGTCGCCGTAGGTGCGCTGCAGCACCTGGTCGACGAGTTCGGCGCCCGAGATGTCGATCTCCTTCTCGATCGTCGTCGCGCGCACACCGCGCACGCGGCCGCCGCGCACCACGAAATGCTGCACCGTCGCGGCGAGCTCGTCTTCGGCGATGCCGAACAGGTCGGCGTCGGTGTCGGATGCCAGCACCAGGGCGCTCTTGCCGAGCACGGCGTCGATGGCCTGCAGGCGGTCGCGGTAGTGCGCGGCGGACTCGTAGTCCATCGCGGCCGAGGCCTCTTTCATGCGCGCGGTCAGCTCGCGCGCGAAGCGCTGGTCTCCGCCCGACATGAAGGCGATGAAGTCGTTCACCACGGCCCGGTGCTCGTCGATCGTGACCTTCATCGAGCACGGCCCGCCGCAGCGACCGATCTGCCCCGGGAAGCACGGACGCCCCGAGGCCATCGCCTTCTTGTAGGACGAGTCGCTGCAGGTGCGGATCGGGAAGACCTTGATCATGAGGTCGATCGTGTCGTGCACCGCCCACACCTTGGGGTACGGGCCGAAGTACTTGGCGCCGCGAATCCTGTGATTGCGGGTCACGATCACCCTCGGCGCCTCATCGGCGAGGGTGATCGCCATGAAGGGATACGACTTGTCGTCGCGGTAGCGCACGTTGAAGGGCGGATCGAACTCCTTGATCCACATGTACTCCAGCTGGAGCGAGTCGACGTCGCTGGGCACGACCGTCCACTCGACGCTCGCCGCGGTGGTCACCATGCGGCGAGTGCGCTCGTGCAGCGAGTACAGCGGTGCGAAGTAGTTCGACAGTCGCGCCCGCAGGTTCTTGGCTTTGCCGACGTACAGCACCCGCCCCTCGGCATCCCGGAACCGATACACCCCCGGGTTGGTGGGGATCTCTCCGGCCTTGGGTCGGTAGGGCAGATGCGACATCCGTTCTCGGGATGCCACGGGTCAGCCCGCCGCGCTCACGAGCTCCCGCTCGGCGCGGTCCGCGTCGAGTGAGGGGGCGTTGCGCTGCGTCCCCGTGCGCCCGGTCTCGAGCAGTTCGGCGAGGAAGGCGCCGGTGTGGCTCCCCTCGACCTTCGCGACCTGTTCCGGGGTGCCGGTCGCCACGATCGTGCCGCCGCCCGCGCCGCCCTCGGGTCCGAGGTCGATCACCCAGTCGCTGCTCTTGATGACGTCGAGGTTGTGCTCGATGACGATGACCGAGTTGCCCTTGTCGACGAGACCGTTCAGCACCTTCAGCAGCAACGACACGTCCTCGAAGTGCAGACCCGTGGTCGGCTCGTCGAGCACGTAGATGGAGCGGCCGTTGCTGCGGCGCTGGAGCTCGGTGGCGAGTTTGACGCGCTGGGCCTCGCCTCCCGAGAGGGTCGTGGCCGACTGGCCGAGGCGGACGTAGCCGAGACCGACGTCGACGAGGGTCTTGAGGTAGCGGTGGATCGCCTGGATGGGCTCGAAGAACTCGGCGGCCTCGGAGATCGGCATCTCGAGCACCTCGGCGATGTTCTTGCCCTTGTAGTGCACCGACAGGGTGTCGCGGTTGTAGCGCTTGCCGTGGCATACCTCGCAGTCGACGTACACGTCGGGCAGGAAGTTCATCTCGATCTTCAGCGTGCCGTCACCCGAGCACGCTTCGCAGCGGCCACCCTTGACGTTGAAGCTGAACCGGCCGGCTTGGTAGCCACGGACCTTCGCCTCGGGGGTCTCGCTGAAGAGCGTGCGGATCCGGTCGAAGACACCCGTATAGGTCGCCGGGTTCGAGCGCGGCGTGCGACCGATGGGTGCCTGGTCGACGTGGACGACCTTGTCGAGGTTGTCGAGACCGGTCACGCGGGTGTGTTTGCCGGGCACGCGGCGCGCGCCGTTCAGCTTCGACGCGAGGACCTCGTACAGGATGCCGTTCACCAGCGTCGACTTGCCCGATCCGCTCACGCCGGTCACCGCGGTGAGGACGCCGAGGGGGAAGTCGACCGTGACGTTCTGCAGGTTGTTCTCGCGCGCGCCGACGACGGTGACCTGTCGCTTCTTGTCGATCTTGCGTCGCTTCTTCGGCGCCTCGATCGCGCGACGACCCGAGAGGTATGCGCCGGTGAGGGAGCTCTCGTCGGTCAGCAGTTCGGCGAGCGGCCCGGAGTGCACGACGTTGCCGCCGTCGACGCCGGCGCGGGGTCCGATGTCGACCACCCAGTCGGCCGCGTGGATGGTCTCTTCGTCGTGCTCCACGACGATGAGGGTGTTGCCGAGGTCGCGGAGGGTCTCGAGCGTCTGGATAAGACGACGGTTGTCGCGCTGGTGCAGTCCGATGGAGGGCTCGTCGAGCACGTACAGCACGCCCGTCAGACCGGAACCGATCTGCGTGGCGAGACGGATGCGCTGCGCCTCGCCACCCGACAGTGTGCCGGCAGCGCGGCCGAGGCTGAGGTAGTTCAGCCCCACCTGCAGGAGGAAGTCGAGACGCGCGCGGATCTCGCGCAGCACCGCCGCGGCGATGGTGGCTTCGCGGTCGGTGAGAGTGAGCTCCGAGAAGAACTCGCGGGCGTCGGCGAGGCTCATTCGGGATGCCGCGGCGATCGAGGTGCCGTCGACGAGCACGGCGAGCACCTCGGGCTTGAGGCGGTCGCCGTCGCACACGGCGCACGGCACCTCGCGCAGGTACTCGGACCAGCGCTGGCGCTGCGTGTCGGACTCCGCCTGCAGGTACTGACGCTCGATGTAAGGAACGACGCCTTCGAACCCCGACGAGTAGCGCATCTCGCGGCCGTAGCGGTTCTTCCACTTGACCGTGACCTTGTAGTTCTCGCCGCGCAGCACCGCCTGCTGCACGTCGTGCGTCAGTTTCTTCCACGGGGTGTCGAGCGAGAAGTCGAGGTCACGGGCCAGACCCTCGAGGAGGCGCTCGTAGTACTGGAACAGGCCCTTGCCCTGCGTCGTCCAGGGAAGGATGGCGCCGTCGCGGATCGACAGCTCTTCGTCGCCGAGCATGAGGTCGACGTCGACCGACATGCGCGTTCCGAGACCCGAGCAGACCGGGCAGGCGCCGAACGGGGCGTTGAACGAGAAGGTGCGCGGTTCGATCTCGGTGAGCTGCAGCGGGTGCCCGTTGGGGCACGACAGCTTCTCGGAGAACGACTGCCAGGCGTCGTCGCCCTCTTCGTCAACATAGTTCACCTGCATGATGCCGCCGGCGAGACCCATGGCCGTCTCGACCGAGTCGGTCACGCGGCTGAGATTGTCTCCGGATGCCACGAGCCGGTCGACGACGACGGCGATGTCGTGCTTGTAACTCTTCTTCAGCGTCGGCGGCTCGGCCAGCTGGATCAAGTCGCCGTCGACGACGGCGCGCGCATAGCCCTTCGCGCTGAGCTCCTTGAAGAGGTCGACGAACTCGCCCTTCTTCTGCGTGACGACGGGGGCGACGATCTGGTAGCGGGTGCGCTCGGGCAGTTCCATCAGCTGGTCGGCGATCTGCTGGATCGTCTGACGCTGGATGCGGGCACCGCAGTCGGGGCAGTGGGGCACACCGACGCGCGCCCACAGCAGACGCATGTAGTCGTGGATCTCGGTGATCGTGCCGACCGTCGAGCGCGGGTTGCGGTTGGTGGATTTCTGGTCGATCGATACCGCCGGACTGAGTCCCTCGATGAAGTCGACGTCGGGTCGATCGACCTGCCCGAGGAACTGGCGCGCGTAGGCGCTCAAAGACTCGACGTAGCGGCGCTGACCCTCGGCGAAGATCGTGTCGAACGCGAGGCTCGACTTGCCGGAGCCGGACAGACCGGTGAAGACGACGAGGGAATCGCGTGGGATGTCGAGGTCGACGTTCTTGAGGTTGTGCACGCGCGCGCCACGCACACTGAGCTTTGCGCTCGTACCTGAGGTGGCGGGCGAGGAGGGCGAAGAAACGGGAACGATCGGCACGTGTTAAGTCTAGGTCGGGCCTCCGACATCGGCCCCGGGTTCGCCCCGGGCGCACGGATGTGCGAGAGTGCGGCGGCGCGATACGGGCTTCACTCCGCCGAGCGGGCGACCCCGGCGAAGGGTGCGAGCCCGTCTCGCAGTGCGATCAGCGCTTCCTCCGACACGCCCACCCGCGCCATGATCTGGCCGGGGACACCGAGCGCGGCTTCGCGGAGCGCGCGCCCCTCGTCGGTGAGAGCGATGTCGAGCACCCGCTCGTCGTCGGTGCGGCGGGTGCGATCGACGCGCCCCTGCGCCTCGAGACGTTTGACCAGCGGTGACAACGTGGCCGGCTCCATCGCGAGCTCGGCGGCCAGCGCCCCGAGCGCGCGCGGCGATCGCTCCCAGAGGGCGAGCATGACCAGATACTGCGGATGCGTCAGGCCGAGCGGCTCGAGCACGGGGCGGTAGATCGAGACGATGTTGCGAGCGGCGGAGACGAGGGCGAAGCACACCTGGTTCTCCAGCTTCAACGGATCCTGCACGCGCGACCTCCTAAATCGTTAGTACACTAATAATCATGACACGAAAGGATGCCGATCGCCCGCCGCTTCGCGAGCGTGTGCGCGAGGCGGGCGGCTGGTACCAGTACCTCAACACGCGTCTGATCCGCGTCGCCGGACCCGCCTCGGTCGGCCCCTACGAGACGACGCCGGAGCCCGTCCGCACGGGCCGCCCCTGCCCCCTGTGCGGTCATCCGATGACAGAGCACAGCGTCGACCGGTCCGGGCCGAAGCCCCTGCTGCACTGCCCCTGACACGGGAAGGGCGCCGGTCGACGATCACCCCAGCTGCGGGCGCCCCGCCTCGTCCAACGGCCACCCCGGGTTGACGGCGACCTCCCACGGGTGCCCGTCGGGGTCGACGAAGACTCCCGAGTAGCCGCCCCAGGGCGTCGGCGCGCCCGCCCGCGCCACGCGCGCACCCGCCGCCGCGGCGTCGGCGAGGATGGCGTCGACCTGTTCAGCCTCGACGACGTTGTGGGCCAGGGTCACGCCACCCCATCCGCCGCTGTCTTCGACGCCCGAATCGGCGGCGAGTTCGTCGCGACCCCACAGCGCCACGACGAGGCCACCCGTGTCGAAGAATGCGACGTCGCCTTCGACGGATGCAGGATGCGCCTTCCATCCCAGTGCGCCGTAGAAGATGATCGCGCGCGCGAGGTCGCGAACTCCTAGGGTGACGAGGGTGATCCGTTGGTCCATGAGTGGTTGCGGGCTCAGGCGTGCCCGGCTCTCTCCATCGCTCGCAGCTCTTTCTTCATGTCCTGCACCTCGTCGCGTAGACGCCCGGCGAGCTCGAACTTGAGCTCCGCCGCCGCCGCCAACATCTGTTGCGTGAGGTCGGCGATCGTCGATTCGAGTTGATCTGCACCTTCTGCGGCGATTCCCGTGCGACGGAGCGAGGGCGTCGGCGACTTGCCTTTACCCGCCTTGTCGTTTCGTGCGAGGAGCTTCCTCGTATCGGTGGCCTCGCGGTTCAACACCTCGGTGATGTCGGCGATCTTCTTCCGCAACGGCTGCGGGTCGATTCCGTGCTCGGTGTTGTAAGCGACCTGCTTCTCTCGCCGCCGCTCGGTCTCGTCGATCGCGTTGCGCATCGAGTCGGTGATCCTGTCGGCGTACATGTGCACCTCGCCGGAGACGTTTCGCGCGGCACGGCCGATGGTCTGGATGAGCGACGTCCCGCTGCGGAGGAATCCCTCTTTGTCGGCATCGAGGATCGCCACGAGCGAGACCTCGGGCAGGTCGAGTCCTTCTCGCAGCAGGTTGATGCCCACGAGCACGTCGTAGACGCCGGCGCGCAGCTCGGTCAGCAGCTCGACGCGCCGCAGGGTGTCGACGTCGGAGTGCAGGTACCGCACCCGCACGCCGTGCTCCCCGAGGAAGTCGGTCAGCTCTTCGGCCATCTTCTTGGTGAGGGTGGTGACGAGCACGCGCTCGTCGCGCTCGACGCGCAACCGGATCTCTTCGAGCAGATCGTCGATCTGACCCTTCGACGGCTTCACGACGATTTCGGGGTCGACCAGGCCCGTCGGACGGATGATCTGCTCGACCACCCCGTCGGCGATGCCCATCTCGTAGCGACCCGGCGTGGCCGACAGATAGACGGTCTGACCGACGCGCTCCTTGAATTCATCCCACCGCAGGGGGCGGTTGTCCATGGCGCTCGGCAGTCGGAACCCGTGCTCCACCAGCGTGCGCTTGCGTGACGCGTCGCCCTCGTACATCGCACCGATCTGAGGCACCGTCACATGCGACTCGTCGATGACGAGCAGGAAGTCGTCGGGGAAGAAGTCGAGCAGCGTGTGCGGCGGGTCACCGGGCATGCGGCCGTCCATGTGACGCGAGTAGTTCTCGATGCCCGAGCAGAAACCGAGCTGCTGAAGCATCTCGAGGTCGAAGGTCGTGCGCATGCGCAGACGCTGCGCCTCGAGGAGCTTTCCCTGCGACTCGAATTCTTTCAGGCGCTCCTCGAGCTCGTGCTCGATGGTGCCGATCGCGCGCTGAACCGTCTCGGTGCCCGCGACGTAGTGCGAGGCCGGGAAGATCGGTACGGAATCCATCTTCTCGATGACGTCACCGGTGAGCGGGTGCAGCGTGTACAACGCCTCGATCTCGTCGCCGAACATCTCGATGCGGATCGCGTACTCCTCGTACACCGGGATGATCTCGATCGTGTCGCCGCGCACGCGGAAGTTGCCGCGTGAGAAATCGACGTCGTTGCGGTTGTACTGCATCGAGATGAACTTGCGGATTAGCGCGTCGCGGTCGTACCGCTCCCCCACCTGCAGGGCGACCATGGCGCGCAGGTACTCTTCGGGCGCACCGAGGCCGTAGATGCACGACACCGTGGATACGACGATCACGTCACGGCGGGACAGAAGCGAGTTGGTGGTCGAGTGGCGCAGACGCTCGACCTCGGCGTTGATGGAGGAGTCCTTCTCGATGAAGGTGTCGGTCTGCGGCACATAGGCCTCGGGCTGGTAGTAGTCGTAGTACGAGACGAAGTACTCGACGGCGTTGTTCGGCATCAGCTCGCGGAACTCGTTAGCCAGCTGCGCCGCGAGGGTCTTGTTGTGCGCGAGCACCAGCGTGGGGCGCTGCACCTGCTCCACCAGCCAGGCCGTCGTCGCCGACTTGCCGGTACCGGTCGCACCCAGCAGCACCACGTCGGTCTCGCCGGCGTTGATGCGACCGGCGAGGTCGGCGATCGCCTGCGGCTGATCGCCGGAGGGCGAGTACTCGCTGATGACCTCGAAGGGACGGACCGAACGCGTTGCCTGCATGATTCCAGCGTAGGCGGGGCCTCCGACATCGGGGTCGGGTTGCGTTCGCCGTACGCGAGCACGACGGCGCTGGGGAGGGTTCCCTCTGTCAGCGAGGGCGCGTCACGCGGTCCCACAGCTGGTCGACCTGGTGCCTCGTGGCATCCAGCGTCGTGCCCGTGTCGATGACCACGTCGGCGAGGGCGAGGCGCTCCTCGTCGCTGGCCTGAGACCCGATGCGCGCGCGCGCATCACTCTCGCTGAGTCCGCGGATCTCGACGAGGCGGCGTACGCGTTCTTCCACCGGCGCGTGGGCGACGGCGATCAGATCCCAGCCATCACCGCCCCGCGCTTCCGCGAGCAGCGGAACATCGTAGACGACGACGGCATCCGGATCGGCGGCGAACGCCTCGTCGAACCGCCGCTGCGATTCGGAGCGGACGGCGGGGTGCACGAGCGCGTTCAAGGCGGCCAGCCGGTCGGCATGCCCGAACACCAGAGCACCGAGGGCGGGTCGATCGAGGGCGCCGTCATCGCGGAGCACCTCGGAACCGAACTCGGCGGCGATCGCCTCGAGCACCGGGGATCCGGGTGCCTGAACCTCGCGCACGATGGCGTCGGCGTCGATGACGACGGCTCCGTGCTGGGCGAGGGCGGTCGCGATGGTGGACTTGCCCGAGGCGATTCCACCTGTCAGCGCGAGAAGAGGCACCCGACGAGGATGCCACATCGTGGGGCGGGTGACGGCGAGCACCGGCCGCCCGACCGCGCCCTCAGAAGCCGAAGTCGCCCCCGAAGTCGCCTCCGAAGTCCGCGCCGACGTCACCTCCCGCACCGGGGTCCACCCCGCCGGCGTCGACGGCCCCCGCGTCGCCCGCCCCCGCGTCCGCGGCGGCGCCGTCGGCGTACCCCGCGTCGTATCCCGGGTCGAACATCGCACCCACCAGCGCCGAGCCCACCACGTATCCGCCGATCGTGCCGAGCATCGACGCGCCCAGCATCGAGCCGAAACCGGGGCCGCCCGAGAACGACCTGCCACCGAACGTGCGCTCCATGAAGCCGGGCTGCGAGTACTCGGCGCGGGTCGCGGCACGCGCGAGAGTGGCGGGCTGGTCGTCGGCGGGCCGCTCGGAGGGCGCCAACCCCGACGAGAGGTCCTGCAGCACCTGCTGACGCTGCGCCGCTGTGAGCTTGCCGAACGCCTCGGCGTGCACCTGCTCGACCGTCTCGGGCGGAGCCGTGCGCAACAGGTACCGGTAGCGATCCACGGCCTGTCGGTCTTCGTCGGATCCGGATGCCGCAGGCTCACCGGCACCGGCCGGCGGCGGTGCGTATCTGCCGTCGGCATCGCGCAGTTCGCTCGCCACGCCGCGCGGGGCCGCCGGTGCGGCCGCGCGCGGCGGCTCATCGCCGGACCCGAAGAGTCGATCGAGGAATCCCATGGTGCGTTACCTCCCACATCGTGTGCGGCCCACGCTAGACGGCCCGCCTCAGCGCCCACGAGGGCTTGCCGCCGGCGTGGACAGGTGTTCCCTCACCCTCGCCGAGCGATCCCTTCGCTCACCCACCGGGCGTACAGGGCCCACGGGTCGTCGACCCCGGCAGCGACGGCGTCGATGTGGGCATTGAGGGCCGTGGACCGCCGGAACCATTCCGTGCGGCCGAACCTCTCGTCGGCGAACAGAGCATGTCGTCTACGCTCGACCGATCTGTCGCCCGGCTCGAAGGCGAGGAGTTCATCGTGCCAGATGGCGGCGAGCCGCTGCCGCGGCCGTGCGGTGGTACCGATCTTGATCCGGTCCTCGAACCGCAGGTAGTACACGACGTCCACACGGGGTGGGGGGAGTTCGTCGTCGACGGCGTCGCCGTGCCGCCATTCGCACACCGCGCACAGCCACCCGCTCGGCCACCGCACCCCGAGCCGCGATCCGCACAATCGGCACGGTGTCGGCAGAACGTCGGTCACACCGTCGTGCGCCGTCGTCCACTCCGCGCTGACGGCCGCGTGCCACCCGCACAGGGCCACGGGCGCCGTGGGGTCGACGGCACCGGCGCAGGAGTCGACGAGGCAGACGGGGGCGGACATGCGCTCACGCTACGCCCGACCCCCGACATCGCTCACTCGTCGCTCTCGGGACCCTCCAACACCAGGAAGAGGCCGGCGTACGGTCCCAGCTCGATCGAGAAGCTCTGCAGTTCGTCGACGCGCCCGAGGACGTCGCCGGTCGCCGCATCCACTGCGGTGCTCTGCGGAACGAGGTACTCGGAGCGCACCGTGCCCTCGATCGTCTCGGCCGAGAAGTTCAGGACCGTGATCTGCAAAGGTGCATCCTCGGCGCGGTGGTCGCCCCCGTCGAGTCGGTGCACCATGACGAGCATGCTCGGGTGGCCTACCTGCGGGATGTCGACCTGCGACGCGATCGCGATGCCGTGGTCACCGCGGATCCGCAGTACGTCGCGCAGCCCCGACAGGAACGACTGCGGGTCCGCCTGCTGATCACCCAGCGACCCGTAGAGCGAGCGCGCGCGCGGCATCCCCGAGATCGACGACGCCGCGTCGGGGGCCACGTCGAGCAGATCGTGGGCACCGCGTTCGATCCAGCGGGTGTCGCCCGACGAGATGAGGTGGCGCACATCGTCGGCAGGCACCGTGAGCGATCCCGTGAGGTCCCACCCCGACAGGGCGAACACCCCGGGCTGCCACGAGTTGTACTTCGCCAGCAGCAGGTGCGCGTCACGAATGGCGGGCACGTCGGCTTCGGTGATGTCCTCGAGGGTCGACTTGCCCTGCGTGGCGGCGATGAGGGATGCCGTCGTGCAGGCGATGCCGTTCTGGGTGAAGACGAGGTTGTAGTCGGCGTCGACCGTGAGCTTCTCGGTCAGCTCGGCCCGCACCATCTCGGCGATCTCCGCGCCCGAGTGCTCGTCGTGCCGGAAGGGATAGAGCGTGTCGCGGTGCGTGGTCGCCCAGTGGACGAGCTCGTACGTCAACTCGTCGTGGTTCTGCATTCCGTGCACCAGCTGCACCGGCTCGACGCCGGTCTCGAGCGCGGTGTTCAGGGCGAGGCGGAGGAACTCCGTGTTCGCCGTCGCCAGCGCGTGGTGGTAGCCCGGGCGCGTGACGAAGTCGTACGAAAGGTCGGCGCCGACCGCGCTGGTATCGCGGATGTCCTCCATCGTCAGGTTGAGCTCCTGGAAAGTGAAGCCGCCGACCTTGCGCACCATGCCGGCGATGATGTGATTCGCCGCATGCGAGAGCGGGTGGCCTTCCGACCACGCGGGAAGACCTTCGGCGCTCTTCTCCACACCGAGGAAACCGTTGGCATCCAGGCGGAGGGCGCTCGTACCGAGGTCGCCGAGCGAGTGCAGAGCATCGCCGATGACCAGCCGCATTCCCGCGAAAGTGGGGTCGAGCCAGTTGATGGAGGGCTGCCCCTCCTTGAAGTAGTGCAGGTAGACCCACCTGCGCTCGAGACCGTCGGTGCCGACGACGGGCGCCGTCGCACTCCAGTTCGTCTCCTTCACACCGGGCGTGTAGAAGATGACGCGCTGCAGTTCGCCGATGATGTACCCGCGCGCACTCAGCTCGCGTTCGGTGTCGGCGTCGAGGTTGACCGAATCGCGCCCCGCGGGCACCTCCGGCAGCAGCTCCCAGTCCTCTCGGGGAATCTCCACCATGTGGTAGATCCCCGGGTAGTCCTTGTAGGCCATCTCGGCGAGGCGGAAGTCGGAACCCTTCCCCGTGTGACCGGGGACGATGTCGTCGATCACGCTGCCGCCGTGCGACTCCGCCACATCGGCCACGCGGCGGAACGCGTTCTCGTCACCGAACTCGGGGTCGATCTGCGTGCTGATGCGGTCGAAGTGACCGTCGACGCTCGGCGTCTCCTGCCATCCCGTGATTCCGCCGGCCCGCTTGACCGGACCCGTGTGTATGCCGTTGATCCCCACCCACTCGAACGCTTCCCACAGTGCCTCATCGCCCAGCGCTTCGAGGAAGGACTCCC
Source organism: Microbacterium proteolyticum (assembly GCF_014192415.1). Taxonomy (GTDB): domain Bacteria; phylum Actinomycetota; class Actinomycetes; order Actinomycetales; family Microbacteriaceae; genus Microbacterium; species Microbacterium proteolyticum. The sequence continues at coordinate 1,824 of NZ_JACHXY010000002.1, read as the reverse complement.
CCGGTCGGGTGATCAGCGAAATGGGGTACGCCGTGAACCACACGTCCGTCGACTCGATGGCCCGCCGAGCATCGGGGCGGGCGTAGGGGTTGCGCCACATCGACGGTTGGCCCGACAACTGCCGACTCAGGACGTCGGCATCCTTCAACATCGACTGCCGCACCAGCCATTCGACATAGGACGGGTTGAGCCCGTTGGCGCTTCGCGGATCGGTGAGGAACCGCCGGAGCGTGCCACCGCGGAACTGATCCCGCGGTCGAAGGCGTCTCGGCCGGGCCGGATACCGCTGCTCGTCGTAGCTGATCTCCGACACGTTCTCGACCGCGTCCTCTGCATCCACCGGTGTCGATCCCACCATCTCGTCGTCCGTCATGCTGCGCTCGCCGGCATCGTCCACTCGCGACCTCCCTCACGTCCTCTTCGACGCTAGTCGGTCGGCACGATGATGCGCCGAGGCATTGACCTGGGCGCGGAAACCGGTGACTGTTGCCGTCACTGCGACGGCGATGACGATCGGCGCAACGCCCATCCCGCGAGAGCCATGGCCAGCGAGCACATGGCCAGCACGGCACCGAGGAACCACCCCCACCCGGCCGTACCGAACACGATGCCCAACGCCCACCCGAACAGACTCGATCCGGCGTAGTACCCCAGGTAGTACAGGGAAGACGCTTGGGCGCGCGCCTCCCCGTCCGCTGCGACCGGCGTCCACCCGGATGCCACGGCGTGCGCTCCGAAGAATCCCGCGGTGAAGGCGACGAGCCCGACGACCACGCTCACGACTGCGGACACGAACATCAGCGCCGCGCCCGCCGACATGACGACGCAGCACACCAGCAGCACGGGCAGTCGTCCGTGGCGGACCGCGAGGACCCCGGCGCGGGGCGACGAGACGGTTCCGGCCAGGTAGGCCAGGAACAGCAGAGTCACCACCGACGGTGCGAGAGAGAACGGCGGTTCGATGACATGGAATCCGAGGTAGTTGTACACCGCGACGAAGGCGCCCATGAGCAGGAAGCCCTGTGCATACAGCGCGAGTTGCACCGGCGATCGCAGATTGAGCAACAGACGCCGCCGCACCGACGGGCCAGGTGTCGTGCGGAGGCGGCCCGGCACGAACCCGCGCGACGCGGGCACGAGAGTGAGGAAGAGCACTGCCGCGATCACACACAACAGAACGACGGATGCCACCCCCCACCGCCATCCGAACGCTTCCGCCACCCAGCCAGAGACCACCCGGCCGCTGAGCCCGCCGACCGTCGTCCCCGCGATGTAGGACCCCGCTGCCGCCGCGACATAACGCGCATCGACCTCCTCGCTCAGGTAGGCGAGGGCGACGGCGGGCACTGCTCCGAGAGCGACCCCCTCGAGAAGACGCAGGGCGAGAAGGATGCCGAGATCGTGGGCGAGGGGCGTGACACCGCCGAGGATCGTCGCGGCGATGAGCCCGATCGTCATCGCGGGCACGCGACCGATCCGGTCGGCCACGATCGACCAGGGGATGACGGCGGCGGCGAGACCCAGGGTCGACGCCGACACGGTCAGGGCCGCCGCCGACGGTGACGTGGGGACGTCCGCGCCGATCATGGGCAGGACCGCCTGCGTGGCGTAGAGCTGGGCGAACGTTGCGACGCCGCCGAAGAACAGCCCGACCAGGAGACGGCGATACTCACGGCCGCCCGGCACGTGCCCTGTGAAGTCGGTCACCCCTTCGAGCCTAGTTCCGAGCCCGGGTACGACGAAGCGCTGGTACGTGCTCCCCCGAAGGGAAAGCTCGTACCAGCGCTCGCTAATGGGTGGGGGTGAAATGCGAAATGGCCACCC
>NZ_JACHXY010000001.1 GCF_014192415.1 Microbacterium proteolyticum | reverse complement strand
CCCCGCCCCCGCCCCCCCCCCCCCCCCGCCCCCGCCGCCCCCCCCCCCCCCCCCCCCCCCCGCCCCCCCCCCCGCCCCCGCCGCCCCCCCCCCCCCCCCCCCCCCCCCCCCCCCCCCGGGGGCCGCGCCCCCCCCCCCCCCCCCCGGCCCCGCCCGCCGCCCCCCCCCCCCCCCCCCCCCCCCCCCCCCCCCCCCGCCCGGCCCCCCCCCCCCCCCCCCCGCCCCGGGCCCGCGGGCTGGGCGCCCGACGCGCCGCCGGGTGCCCGGGAGGGTGCGGGCTGGGCGCCCGACGCGCCGCCGGGCGCCGGGTCGTGTCGCGGGTGCGGTCGGTGCGGCCATCCGCAGGGAGAGGCGGGTTCGGGATCGGCGCGCCGGCGAGGGGAGAAACGCGTTCGGGGCGGGTTCTGTGCACGGGGGCGGGCGGGGACCGCCCCGGTGCGCGAATCACTCCCCGAACCGCGAGCCCCGTCCGGCGCCCTCACGCGCCGCGGCAGCTCCCGCGCCTCAGGCCCGCGCGCTGCTCGCGCGCACCACCAGCGCCGCGGGCACAGTCTCGACCACCGGCGCGGCCCCTTCGATCGCGGCGACGAGAGCGGCGACCGCCTGACGGCCAAGGGCGTCGAAATCCTGACGAACGGTGGTCAGCGGAGGGCGGTACTCGGCGGCATCCACGATGTCGTCGAATCCCACCACGGCGACGTCACCCGGAACGTCGCGCCCCGATTCGGCGAAGGCCCGCAGGGCGCCCAGCGCCATCTGGTCGTTGGACACGAAGACCGCGGTCGCCGCCCCCAGCGCGTCGGCCGCGAGGTGACCGGATGCCGAGGTCCAGTCGCCGCGGACCGGGTCGGGCGGGGTGATCCCGGCATCGGCCAGCGCCTCGCGCCACCCGCGTTCGCGCTCGGTCGCGGCGAAGGATCCCGGGGGCCCTGCGAGGTGGTGCACCGTGCCGTGGCCGAGGGAGAGGAGGTGCGCGGTCGCCGCGCGGGCGCCCCCGGCGTGATCGGTCTGCACGATCGAGAAGCGATCGTCGGGCGGGGAATCGACCACCACGACGTGCAGATCGGCCGGCGGATCGACGTCGCGGGCGAGTTCGGTCGCCTCGTTCAGCACGACGGCGCCGTCTACCCCCTGCGAGCGGAGTCGCGCGAAGGCGTCGCGGATCCCGCGTTCCCCCACCGTCACGACCGCGAGGGCGTATTCACGCGCGGCGGCGGCCTCGGAGATCGCCTGCAGCATCCGCGAGTTGCCGACCGAGGCGAGGGTCGACACGACGAGCCCGATGGTGGAGGTCTGCCCGGTGCGCAGGGCTCGTGCAGCGCGGTGCATGCGGTACCCGAGGTCGGCCATCGCCTTCTCGACGCGGGCGCGGGTGGCGGGGTCGACGCGCGGGCTGCCGTTGGCCACGCGCGACACCGTCTGCGCCGACACTCCGGCTCGTTCGGCCACGTGGGCCATGGATACGCGCACTGCACTCATTTCATGTTGACGATATCACGCCCGCGTTGTAGCGTGTTATCGTGAACACGCACAGTCTCTCCGCGGTGTCCCTCCGTGCCGGGGTGGTCAAGCGCCCGACCCGCCTCGCCGACGGCCGCGAATTGATCTACTTCGACGATCCCGGCACGACGCTCGGCGCCGAGCGCGCCGTCGACGCCCGCACGCTCGACCCCCGACCCGCCACCGCCACCATGCGCCAGGACGTGCTCACCGGGGACTGGATCACCGTGGCATCCAATCGCCAGAACCGGGCGTTCCTGCCTCCCGCGCACCTCGACCCCCTGTCGCCGCAGACGCCGACCAACCCGTCGGAGATCCCGTCGCTGTACGACGTCGCTGTCTTCGAGAACAAGTCGCCGTCGTTCGGGCCCGCGCTCGACGTCGCGACCGACGACGCACCGGCCGCCGTCGACCCGCCGCACGGCGATGACGACCTCGAGCATCTCGGTCTCGGCCGCACCCGCACCTCGGTCGGCCGCTGCGAGGTGGTCTGCTTCAGTCCCGCGCACGAGGGATCGTTCGGCTCGCTCTCACGCACCCGCGCCCGCACGGTGATCGAGGCGTGGGCCGACCGCACCGCGGCGCTGTCGGCTCTGCCCGGCATCCGTCAGGTGTTCCCCTTCGAGAACCGCGGGCAGGAGATCGGCGTCACCCTCCCCCACCCCCACGGACAGATCTACGCCTATCCGTACGTCACCCCGCGCACGCACCGCCTGCTCGACACGATCTCGCGCAGTCCCGAGAATCTGTTCCAACGCATTCTCGACTTCGAGTCCGCGGGCGAGCGGGTCGTGCTGCGCGGCGAGTACTGGACGGCGTTCATCCCGTTCGCCGCCCGATGGCCCGTCGAGGTGCATGTGCTCCCCCACCGCCACGTCGCCGACTTGGCCGAGACGACCGACGCCGAGCGCGACGAACTCGCCCCGTTCTACCTGCGGCTGCTGCGCGGCATCGACGCGCTCTACGACACCCCCACCCCCTACATCGCCGCGTGGCACCAGGCGCCGGTCGGGCGGGGCCGAGACGAAGTCCGCCTCAACCTGCAGATCACCTCGCCCCGTCGCTCCGCCGACAAGCTGAAGTACCTCGCCGGTTCCGAGGCGGCCATGGGCGCCTGGATCGGCGATGTGACCCCCGAGTCGCAGGCCGAGCGCCTGCGCGCCGCCCTCGACACCGTTCCGGAGGTGACGGCATGACCGCCGTCGACGACGCCCGTACCCTGCTCGCCCGCATGACCGATGCCCCTCTCGCGGGGGTATGGTCGGCCCCCGGTCGCGCCAACCTCATCGGCGAGCACACGGACTACAACGAGGGCTTCGTCTTCCCCTTCGCGATCGCACAGCGCACCGCCGCCGCCCTGGCCGTGCGCTCCGACGACGTCATCCGCGTGCGCTCGACCTTCGCCGACGACGCCGTCGAGGTCTCGCTCGCCGACCTCGATGCCCGCATCGCCGCCGGCAACCTCGACTGGGCGGGCTATCCGCTGGGCGTGGCGTGGGCGTTGCTCCACGCGGCTCCGGATGCCGAGCCCCGCGGCGTCGACATCGCGCTGGCGTCGGAGGTGCCCGTGGGTGCCGGTCTGTCGTCGTCGGCCGCGATCGAGGGAGCCGTGGCATCCGCCCTCAACGACGTGTGGACTGCCGGACTCGACAAGGTCGCGCTCGCCCGCGTCGGCCGCATCGCCGAGAACGACGCCGTCGGCGCGCCGACGGGGATCATGGATCAGATGGCCTCGATGCTCGGCGTCGCCGACGCCGCCACCTTCCTCGACTGCCGCACGCTCGAGACGCGCCCCGTCGCGCTCGGCTTCGCCGAGGCGGGACTGTCGATCCTGGTGATCGACACCCTCGTCGAGCACGCGCATTCCACCGGCGGCTACCGCGAGCGTCGCGCGGCCTGCGAGCGGGGCGCCGCGGCATTCGGGGTCCCCGCCTTGCGCGACGTCACGGTCGATGACCTGCCGCGGGCGGCCGAGATGCTCGACGACGTCACGTTCCGCCGCGTGCGCCACATCGTGACCGAGAATCAGCGCGTCCTCGACACCGTGGCCGCGCTCGACGCCGACGGCCCATCGGCCATCGGCGAGCTGCTCGTGGCCTCGCACGCGTCGATGCGCGACGACTTCGAGATCTCGGTGCCCGAGCTGGACCTCGCCGTCGAAACGACACTCGGAGCGGGCGCCCTCGGGGCGCGCATGACCGGCGGCGGCTTCGGCGGGGCGGCCATCGCGCTGATTGCGACCGGGCTCATCCCGGCGGCGACCGAGGCGGTCCGCGCCGCGTTCGCGGCATCCGGATTCCGTACGCCGAACATCTTCACGGTCACGCCGTCGGAGGGCGCACGCCGCGACGTCTGAGCGACTGTGCTCTGCCGCACGCCGCGACGTCTGAGCCTCCGCTGCCGCGCGCCGGGACACAACGCAGGAGTTCTCGCGCGGAATACGCGCGCTCACCGTCGCGACGACGGGCGCCCGCGCCGGTCTCCTGCGTTGTGTCCCGGCGGAAGCAGGGACCGCCGGGCGCGGGCCAGTCTCCGGCGTTGTGTCCCGGCGGAAGCAGGGACCGCCGGGCGCGGGCCAGTCTCCTGCGTTGTGTCCCGGCGGAAGCAGGGACCGCCAGGCGCGGGCCAGTCTCCGGCGTTGTGCCGCCGGAAGCAGGAACCGCCGGGCGCGTGCCGGTCCCCGGCGTTGTGCAGCCGGAAGCAGGAACCGCCGGGCGCGCGCGGCGGTCCGTGAGCGGAGGCCGGGCACCGGCGTGTCCAGCCCCGCGGCGACACAACGCAGGACATTCACTTGCGCGCACGCCCTCGCCCGGCCCGCATCGCGAGCGGTTGCGGGAAATCTCCTGCGTTATGTTCTCTGCTGCCCCTGCGCCGCCCCGGGATGACAGACTCAGTGCGCGGTGGCGCGGGATCACGCTCATCACGAAGCGGAGCGGTGCGATCGGGGCGTGTCGCGTGCACCGGGGCAGGCGCCGGACGCCCCACTACACATCCCCCGCCCCGCTCGGCCCGCGGCATCCGCACAGCACCCGCCCCGCTCGGCCCGCGGCATCCGCACAGCACCCGCCCCGCTCGGCCCGCGGCATCCGCACAGCCCCCGCCCCGCTCCGCGCGCGGCATCCGCCCAGCTCGGGCGGAAAAGGGTCCGGAGACACTCAGCGGACGAACGGCTCCAGGCGCTGGTGCATGACCGCGACCGCGTCGGCGTTGTCGTCGATCAGAACGCTGTGCCGGCCGAGGGGCGCGGCGACGGCGCCGAGCGTGCCGCTGCCCGCGAACATGTCGAGCACTCGATCGCCTGGGCGGCTCGACGCCTGCACCATGCGACGCAGCACGCCCTCGGGCTTCTGCGTCGGGTAGCCCGTCTTCTCGCGCCCGGTGGTCGGCACGATCGTGTGCCACCACACGTCGGTGGGGAGCTTGCCGCGGGCGGCCTTCTCGGCGGTGACGAGGCTCGGGGCCATGTACGGCTCGCGGTCGACGGCATCCGAATCGAAGAAGTACGTCGCCGGGTTCTTCACGTACACGAGGATCGTCTCGTGCTTCGTGGGCCAACGGCGCTTCGTCTTCGCACCGTAGTCGTAGGCCCAGATGAGCTCGTTGAGGAACTTGTCGCGACCGAACAGGGCGTCGCACATCACCTTGGCGTAGTGCACCTCGCGGTAGTCGAGGTGCAGGTAGAGCGTGCCGTCGTCGGCGAGCAGACGCCACGCCTCGATCAGCCGCGGTTCGAGGAACCCCCAGTAGTCGTCGAAGCGGTCGTCGTAGGTGCGGAGGTCCCCGCGGAGGCGCGCGTACTCGCGCCCGTGGAAGCCGCGCTGCACCACGGGAGGCGGAGGCGGCTCCTCTTCGGGGAACGTCAACATGTTCGGGTCGTCGGATGCCGCGACCTGGGGCTCGGCGGCATCCTGGGGCTCTTCGACGGGTGGCGTCCAGGTCGCCGACTCGACGGCCTTCGACCGTGTGCGGCCGGTGTTGAAGGGCGGGTCGAGGTACACGAGCGCGAAAGAGCCGTCGGCGTACGCCGGGGTGACGGCGAGGTTGTCGGCGTGGTGGATTTCGACGGCGCCCGGTTCGAGGGCGTCGCCGGCGGTGGCGGCGCTCACGGGACGCGCTGCAACCACGCGTCGGTGGCGAACTTCGACTCCACGAGCGCCTCGGCCTCGGCGTACTCGTCGTCGGTGATGTGCCCCTCGGTCGCGCCGTAGAGCGTGGTGAAGGTCTGGATGAAGCGGTCGATCACCTGGTCGCGCGCAAGGCCGGTCTGGCTCCGCAACGGGTCGACGCGCTTGGCGGCCGAGACGGTGCCCTTGTCGCTGAGCTTCTCGCGGCCGATGCGCAGCACCTCGGTGAGCACCTGGCCGTCCATGTCGTAGCTCAGGGTCGCGTGGTGCAGCACGCCCCCGTTGGCGAGCCGCTTCTGGGCGGCGCCGCCGATCTTGCCGTGGGGACCGGCGATGTCGTTGAGCGGCTGGTACACCGCGTCGATGCCGAGCGAGCGCAGGGCCTGCAGCACCCAGTCGTCGAGGAACGCGTACGAATCGGCGAACGTCATGCCGGCGACGAGGGATGCCGGGACGTACAGCGAGTACGTCACGATCGAGTTCGCGGCCATCATCATCGCGCCGCCGCCCGAGATGCGACGCACCACGTCGAAGCCGTGCTTGCCGGCACCGGCCGGATCGACCTCGTTGCGCAGCGACTGGAACGAGCCGATCACGACGGCGTTCTCGTTCCACTCCCACAGGCGCAGCGTGGGCGTGCGGAGCCCGGCCCCGACACGAGTGGTCAGCACCTCGTCGAGGGCCAGGTTCATGCGCGGTGAGACGGGGCGGTCGTGCACGACCTCCCACTCGAAATCGGCCCAGCCGGGAGCGGTGACGAGCGCACGACGGACGGCGGTGGCAACCGACTCCGGGGTGAATCCGAGCAGTTGGGCGCCCTCGGGTAGGGCCGCGCGGATCGCCGCTGCGATCGTGGGGACGTCGGACTCCACCGGAAGACCGTTGACGGCCTGATCGATGTCGTCGAGAGCATCGTCGGGCTCGAGGAAGAAATCGCCCGCGAGGTGGAAGCCGTGGATGCGCCCCTCGCGCTCTTCGAGGTCGACGACGACCAGCTTCCCTCCGGGGACCTTGTACTCGCCGTGCATGGGTCCAGCCTACGGCGGCGGGGCGGAGACGAGCACGGGGCCGCCGTCGCGGCGGGACTCGGCCGCGGCGGCGAGCGCACGGCGGTGGCGACGCTCGATCGCCTGACCCGCGTAGGAGGCGGCGATGATGAGCGCGGCCCCGGCGAGACCGGGCAGCCCCACGAGCTCGCCGCCGATCGCCACACCGACGGCGAGAGCCCACACCGGCTCGGTGCCCATGAGGATGCTCGCGCGCGTCGCCGACGTGCGCCGGACCGCCCACAGCTGCACCACGAAGGCGAAGACCGAGCACAGCAACCCCAGGAACAGCACGTTCGCCCACCCGGATGCCGTGAGGCGACCGACCGCCACAAGGAGGTCGGCGCCCGCCACGGCCGACGACGTCACGGCACACACGACCAGCTGGACGAGCACGACGGCGAGCGTGCTGTCGTGACGACCGCGGGTGAGACGCGCACTGGCCGTGACGTGGAACGCGCGCACCACCGCGGCGGCGATGACCAGCGCATCGCCCACGGCCGGTGCGCGCAACCCGCCGTCGGACACCAGGAGCGCGACCCCGACGACCGCCGCGACGGCGGCGACGAAGTACGACCGCGGGAGCCACGAGCGGGAGGCGATGCTCTCGAGAACCGGGGTGAACACGAGCGCGAGGCTGATGAGCAGACCCGCGTTGGTCGCCGAGGTCAGGTGCACACCGGCGGTCTCGAGCCCGATCACCGCCGCCTGCGAGCACCCGAGGAGGGCTGCGATCGCGAGACCCCGGCCGCGCGGCATTCGTTCCCGTCGGATCAGGCAGATGACACCGAGCGCTGCGGCGGCGACGATGAATCGCATGGCCACGGCGGGGGCCACGCCCACCTCGCCGGTCAGTTCTTTCGCGGAGAGGAAGCTCGCACCCCACACCGCCGCCACGGCGATGAGCAGCAGGTCGACGACGATCTCGGGTGAGCGGCGGGTCATGCTCCCACCGTTGTGCCACCGACCCGGAAGAACAACGGGCATCTTCTTCAGCATCGCGTAAGTTCAGACTTATGGATGCCGCTCACCTCCGCCTGCTGAGCGAGCTCGGCGACCGGGGAAGCGTCGCCGCCGTCGCCGCGGCCCTCCACATCTCGGCATCCGCCGTCTCCCAGCAGCTCGCGACGCTGCAGGGGCGCGTGCCCGTGCCGCTCACGATGCGGCGAGGACGCGTGCTGGCCCTGACCCCGGCCGGAGAGGCGCTGGCCGCGGCAGGGACCCGTGTCGATGAGGCACTCACCGCCGCGCGGGAGGCGGTGGGGGCGTTCCTCGAGAGCGATCATCGTCCCGTGCGCGTATCCGCGTTCCACAGCGCGGGGCTGATGCTCTTCGGTCCCCTGCTGCGCGAGCTCGACGGCATCCCCCCACTGCACCTGAGCGACGCCGATGTCGCCCATCGCGACTTCCCGGGCCTCACCGCCGACCACGACCTGGTCATCGCCCACCGCCTCGCGCACGACGCGCCCTGGCCGCGCGACCGCGTCGTGGCGACCCCTTTGCTCGAGGAGCCCCTCGACATCGCCCTCCCGGCGGGTCACCCCCTTGCGGCCGGCGACGTGGTGCACGCTGCCGACCTGGCCGATGAGCTGTGGGTGTCGGTGCACGAGGGGTTCCCCCTCGCCGGCGTTCTCGATCATGTCGCCGCGCACCTCGGACGGGCCCTGCGCATCGCGCATCGCATCAACGAGTTCTCGGTGACAGCCGAGGTCGTGCGTGCCGGAGCCGCGATCGCCGTCATGCCGAGGACCACGACGATTCCGCTCGCGGTCGACGGGGTGGTCCTGCGTCCGCTCGCCGACCTCGAACTCGTTCGTCACGTCGACGTGCTCGCCCGCCCCGACACCCTCGCCTACGCCGCGGTGCGGCGCGTGCTGCAGGCTCTGCGCACGGTGGCGACGGGGGCGGCGGCGGGGTAGCTGCCCGGCGCGGCTCGTCGGCGGGTAACCGCCCGGCTCGTCGGCGGGTAGCCGCCCGGCGCGGCGGTATGCGGCGGCACCCACGTGCGCGACCCGGCGGGGCGTCGCAGCCGCGTGGCACCGCGCCGGCCCCGGCGCCGCACCCGCCGCGGTCAGCGACAGGCGACCTGATACCCGTCGCTGTCGAAGACTGCCGCGTACGCGGTGCCCGGGAACAACCGCTGACCGACGGCGACGACGTCGCCCCATTCGCCGGGCGTACCCCCGGCGACGGTGTCGATGACGAGGCAGTCGGGGGCCGGATTGTCGTTGCCGATCCAGAACACGTCGTGATCGCTCACCAGGTAGTTCATCAATCCGATGTCGCTGACGACGCTCGCTCCCTCCGGCACGGCGGCGATCGCCGCCCGAGCGCTCGCCTCGCGCGGTGACGGCTCCCAACTCGCACCTTCGACGAGGGAGAAGAGCGGCAGGCCGGGCAGCAGCACGACCGCCGCCGTCACCGCAATCGCGGGAGCCTGTCGGACGTAGGCCCGCATCCACGCCCAGCGCGACGAACGCCCGCGCTCGATGGCATCCAGCAACGCGACGAGCACGATCGGGATCAGCACGGCGCTGTAGTGCCACGTGGGCGCCCAGTAGCCGCTGTTGGTCGAGAGGAAGCGCCACGCCAGAGTCGGCAGCAGCAGCAGCGCCACCGGCGAGCGCAGCACGAGTCCGGCGGAACAGGCGAGGATCAGCGCCAGGGTCTCGCCCTTGGCCGGGTTGAAGAGGGCCGCCGGGTCGGCGAAGACGCTGAGCGGGTCGGCTTTGTCGGCATAGGCCCACTCGCCTCCGGGGTTCAGTGCCGGCAGCACGATCGTCGTCGCGATGACGAACCAGATCACGCCCCAGACCGCCAGGCCCGCACCCAGGCCCACCCCCGACCGGAGGAACCCGCGGACGGCGGTCGCGGACGCCGGGGTCGCAGCGGTCTCCCGGGGAAAGGGGATGCCGCGTTCCCGCCACGCGACGAGGACGACGAGCAGCCCGAGAGCGACCACGGTGAGGCCGAGGTCTTCTTTCACGAACACCAGCGGAGCGCCCCAGAGGCACGCCGCCCGCCACCGGCGATCGAGCACGGCGACGAGGCTGAGGGTCAGCAGCGGGACCGCCAATGCGATCTCGTGGAACTGCGCGTCGGCGGCGTACTGCAGACCCCACGCGAAGCCGAACGCCAGACCGAGCGCCACCGCGGGTGCCGTTCCCAGACGCGCCCGGGCCGCGCGCGTGAAGACGCCCGCGGCGAGCGCGAAGCAGGCGGCCTGGATGACGAGCAGGGTGAACGCGGATGGGAAGACGGCGTAGACCGGCGCCAGCACCGCGAGCAGCGGGTGGAAGTGATCGCCGAGCAGGTTGTAGCCGTCGCCCTTGATGTTGACGATGGGTGGCTGGAGCGCGGCATACCGCGAGAGCAGCTGGGTGAAGATGCCCAGATCCCACGAGCGAGCGGTGAACTGCGCCCACTGCTGGGCGGCGAAGAGCACGTAGCCGGCGAAGACCACGGCGAAGACGGCGACGGGGGCCGCCCAGGCGCGGCGATGCTCCCAGACGCGGTTCGCGAATCGCGTCGCACGGCCCGGAGCCGGAGACTGCGCGGACCTCGACGGAGCGGCCGTCGCCCGCGGGGCGCCGTCGGGATCACCCGGGAGGGCGGGCGCGGACGTCTGGGTCATGCGCCCATCATCGCGCACCCCCGCATCGGCGGACGAAGAGGTGACGGACCAGGGCCGACGAGCTCACCGGGGAGGAGCCGTCCCCATCCGCGCGGACGCCGGGGCGGGGCCTGACTCGGGCGCGACGGGCTCCACGGCCGTGATGCTCGGCAGGGATGTCGCCTCCATGGCGCCCACGGCCGGGGCGCTCGAGCTGGATCGCGCTCCCGCCTGCTGCGCGACAGCGGTCACCGGCGTGGGCACGTCCGGTTCATCCTCCCCGCGCGCAGACGCCGTCACGCCGGGAGCCGGTGGCGCTTCCGGCTCGGTCAGAAGCGCCTCCCGGATGATGCGACGCGGATCGTACTGACGGGGGTCCAGTCGCTGCCAGTCAACATCGGCAACCTCGGGGCCGAGCTCCTCCCGCACCCGCTCCTGCGCGGTGCGTGCCATGCGCCGCACCTGCTGGATCGTGCGGTGCAGCGACTCCGCCGCCGCCGGAAGGCGCTCCGGCCCGATGATCATGACGGCGATCAGGCCGATGAGCAGCAGCTTCTCGATCGTCAGACCGAAGGTCACGGGGCCACCCTCCGCCGCACTGCGGAGCTGTGCGGACGCACCGCCGCGTCAGCGGGCCGGCGGCCGGTCGGCCGCGTAGCCGTCGATGCGGGTGTCTGCGATGCCGACGGAAGAAGTCGGCGCGTCCGAGGCGGCGTCCTCCTCTTTCATCGCCTTGATCTCGCCGCGGAACACGCGGGCCGACTTGCCCACGCTCTGCGCGAGCGCCGGGAGCTTTGCCGCGCCGAACAGCAGCAGGATCACCGCCAGCACGATCAGCAGATGCCATCCGGTCAGTCCATGGAGCATGAGGCCTCCTCGGCCGTGCCGACGTCTTTGCCGGCGCTGGGGATCGGTGCGGGGGACGCACCGTCGGCGATGCTAGCTCGCGACGATGCCTGATCACAAGCTCCGTATCGCACGCACCTTTGTTGGTTAGCGACTGCGCAACTTTTGATTGACCTATGGAAAAACATCCGACAAGATGACCAACGAGCGACATCGCCGACCATGCGAACGACTCATCCCCCCGAGGTCCTACCGAGATCCGCCCCGCAGAGGCGGCGATCGGCGACCCATCCGAACTCGATGAAGAGCGGAGGAAGGTACCCGCGTGTGGCCGACAGCCACCGCACGATGAGCCCGGGCCGCCACGAAACAGTCGTTGAGACCGACCGTGTGGCGACCCGGTGAAAACAACTCGCACGCATTCACAGGAGCTGTATTCACGATGAACTCTACTTCTCGGCATCCGGCCGTCCGAGCCCGGTTGACGGCGGTCCTCGCGGCCACCGCACTGGGCCTGGGCGCCATCGCCGCGGCCCCCGCACCGGCGTTCGCCCACGAGGGTCACGACCACGGGACCGACCCCGTCGTCACCGACCCCGGCGGCGATCACGGAGACCCCACCGACCCCGGCACTCCCGACCCGGGCGACACCGGCGACGGCGCCGGCGCCCTCGACTGGAGCAACTACGAGCGCGTCCTGCTCACCAAGAACGTGGGCGAGCCGATCGACCTCGCGGTGCTCCCCGACAAGCGGGTCCTGCACACGGCCCGCAACGGCGACGTCCGCCTGACCGACCCGGCCACGGGCGTCACGCGCGTCACGAACACCCTCGACGTCTACGCCAACTCCGAGGACGGCCTGCAGACGGTCGCCATCGACCCCGACTTCGAGAACAACAACTGGGTCTACCTCGTCTACTCGCCGCGCGACGCCGACGGCGACGGCGTGACCGACACCCCCACCGGCAACGCGCCCAACACGCTGCCCGCCGGCGCCGACGAGTCCTACTGGGACCAGTGGGTGGGTGTGAACCGCCTCTCCCGCTACCAGTGGACCGGCGACCAGCTCGACCTCTCCACCGAGCAGGTCGTCCTCGACGTCGAGGTACAGCGCGGGCAGTGCTGCCACGTGGGAGCCGACATCGGCTTCGACGCCGACGGCAACCTCTACCTGAGCACGGGTGACAACACCCCGGCATCCACCCCGGGCGCCAACGGCTTCGCCCCCAACAACGACGCCCCCGGATTCAACCCCGGCTTCGACTCGCGTCGCGGAGCCGGCAACACCAACGACCTGCGCGGCAAGATCCTGCGCATCCACGTCGAGGACGACGGGTCGTACACGATCCCCGAGGGCAACCTCTTCGCCCCCGGCACCGAGCTCACCCGCCCGGAGATCTTCGTGATGGGCGTGCGCAACCCGTTCCGCATCGAGGTCGACGTCGAGACCAACTCGCTGTCGTGGGGCGACTACGGCCCCGACGCGACGAAGGCCGTCGCGCAGACCGCGGGCCGCGGCCCCATGGGCCTGGTGGAGTGGAACGCCATCAGCCTCGACGAGCCCCAGAACGCCGGCTGGCCTTACGTGCACGCAGACAATCAGGCGTACAACGACTGGGACTTCGCCTCCGCCACCCCGGGCGCCTTCTTCGACCCGCAGAACCTCAAGAACGAGTCGCGCTGGAACACCGGTCTCACCGACCTGCCGCCCGCGCAGCCCGCGACCCTCTGGTACGGCGACAACCCCGGCGACCAGCCGTGGGACGAACTGGTCAACTTCGGCGCCGGCAGCGGCCAGGGCCCGATGGGCGGACCCGTCTACCACTACGACGAGTCGAACCCCTCCACCACGAAACTCCCCCGCCACTGGGACGGCAAGGCGTTCATGGGCGAGTTCTCGCAGGACTACATCGCCTCCTTCACGCTCGACTGGGATACCTTCGAGGTCACCGACATCGAGGACTTCCTGCCGAACGCCGCTTTGAGCACGCTCGCTCAGCCGACGCACGACAACCCCATGGACATGGAGATCGGTCCCGACGGATCGATGTACGTGCTCGACTACGGCGACGGCTTCTTCCGGGCCAACCCGGATGCCGGGCTGTACCGCATCGACTACGTCGCCGGCAATAAGTCGCCGCAGGCGCGCTTCACCGCCACGCCCACTTCGTCGTCGCAGGCTCCCCTCACGGTGCAATTCGACGCGACGGCCTCGACCGACCCCGACGGCGATGCCCTGACCTACGAGTGGGACTTCGACGGCAACGGCACCTTCGACGCCACCGGCGCGACCGCGTCGCACACCTATACGGAGCTCGGCAATTACACCGCGCGTCTGCGGGTATCCGACGCGGGCGGACGCTTCGGGCTGACCTCGCGCACGATCTCGGTGGGCAACCAGGCACCCGAGGTGAATGTGGAGTTCCCCGGTAACGGCGCGTTCTTCGACTGGGGCCAGGCCATCCCGTTCAAGGTCACCACCTCGGACGCCGAGGACGGCACCGCCACCGACTGCGCCCGCGTCACGTGGACGTACGGTCTCGGCCACGACGAGCACGCACACCCCGAGGTCTCGGGAACGGGTTGCACGGGCGTCTTCCGCACCGACCCGAACTCGCCCGAGCACGGCCCCGGTGCCCTGCTCTACGGCGCAGTCGTGGTCACCTATTCCGACCGCGGCGCCAACGGCCTGCCGGCCGCCACGGGTGAAGCGACCGTTCGACTGAACCCGAAGCTGCAGCAGGCGGAGCACGCCATCCGCCGCCAGGGTGTCGCCACGTACGCCGACACCGACGCGTCGGGCGGCAACGCCATCCGCGGCCTCGGACAGGGCGACTTCCTCGCCTTCGACCCGGTGAACTTCGCCGGTATCGACGGTGCGGTCGTCCGGGCGACCGGGGCGGGCGAGGTCCAGCTGCGCTGGGGCGCCGCCGACGCCGAGCCCTTCGCCACCGCGAAGATCCCCGGCGGCAACGGCTGGAAAGACGTGCAGGTCGCGTTCGATGCCCCCGAGGGCACCGGCGCGCTGTACGTCACCTCACGTGACGAGCTCGCCATCGACTCGCTGACCATGGTCGGCGACGGCGTGGGCGACGTCACGCCTCCCACGGTGGCGCACACCTTGGCTCCCGCCACCCCGACGGGCGTCGGCGGCGTGTTCAACGAGGCGGTCCGCTTCTCGGTGCAGGCCGCCGACAACGGCACGCTCGCCAGCGTCCAGTACTCGCGCGACAACGGCGCGACCTGGACCAACCTCGCCGCCAACCAGCAGTACGGCGTGACGTTCGACCAGAACGGCACGTACGACCTCCGCTACCGCGCCACCGACACCGGCGGCAACGTGTCGGAGCTGGGTTCGGTGTCGTTCACGATCGACCTCGACGCTCCCACCGAGCCGACGGTCGACACGCGGACGATGGTCACGCTCGCCTCCCCGCGCGTCACCTACGGCGCCCCCGGCGACGTGACGGTGGCGGTGCGCGGCGAAGGCGGCGCCCCCACGGGTGAGGTCGTGCTGACGGTGGGCGAGAACGAGATCGCCCGCGGAACGCTGGATGCCGACGGCAACGCCGTCATCGCCCTGCCCGCCGATCTGCCGGTCGGCACGCACACCCTGCGTGCCACCTACGGCGCCGACGAGACCTTCAAGGGCTCGGCCGGCATCGGCCGCCTCACCGTGTCGCAAGCGCGCTCGACGACCACCGTCGCCGTCTCGCCCACGCCGGTGAAGCCCGCCGTGGCGGCCGTCGCCACGGTCCAGGTGGTCTCGTCGACGGGCATCGTCCCGACCGGCGACGCCACGGTGACCCTCCGTCGCAACAACGCGGTCGTCGCCACTCTCACCGGAACGCTCGGCGCAGACGGCACCGTCCAGGTGACCCTGCCCAAGCTCAGCACGGTGGGCGCCTACCAGGTTCAGGCGTCCTACACCGGGTCGACCGGCATCGCGAAGAGCAGCGGCAGCACCAGCCTGACCGTCCAGAAGTAACACCCCGGTGGGGGTCGCCCAGCTGCGACCCCCACCACACCCTCGGCCGACCCCGGCAACGGGGCGGACCCACCTCGAAGGAGAGTCATGAGTCACCACCACGACCACGCGCACCCCACGGTGCCCGATCGGCCCATGAGCCGTCGCACCCTGCTGAAGGCCTTGGCGGCGTCGTCCGTCGCCGTCGGCATCGGCGCCGCCGCCATGCCCGCCGCAGCCTCCGCATCCACCGCTTTCGGGGCTCGTGCGGCCGCTGCCGCTCCCCCGGTCAGCGCCGGCAAGCGCCTCGTCCCGGTCAACCGCATCGGCATCCAGCTGTTCACCGTCCGCGACAAGGTCAGCTCGCTGGGCTTCCGCGCGGTGTTCGAGGAGCTCGCCAACATCGGCTACTCGGAGATCGAGTTCGCCGGGTACACGCAGGGCCAGGTCGGCGCGATCACGCCGCAGCAGATCCGTCAGCTGCTCGACGACAACGGCCTGCGCGCGACGGGTGCCCACGTCAACCTGAACCCGAACAACATCGACCAGCAGCTCGAGATCGCCAACGTGCTCGGCATGCCGCACCTGGGCCAGGGCGGACCCATCGCCGGCGGCTACGGCGGCCCCATCGCCAAAGACGCCTGGATGCAGGCGATCGGCACGTGGAACCAGATGGGCGAGAAGGGGCGTGCCGCGGGCATCAAGCTCTACCTCCACAACCACGCCCAGGAGTGGGGCTACACCACCGACACCCAGGAGCGCGTCTACGACCTGTACTGGCAGCACCTGAACCCCGAGACGGTGTTCTTCGAGATGGACGTCTACTGGGCGCACGTCGGAAAGCACCTGTACCCCGGCTTCGAGCCGATCGACTACATCAAGCGCGACCCGCGACGCTTCCCGATCCTTCACCTCAAGGACGGGAAGCTGAACCCGAACAGCCCCAACGGCTACGACATCGTCGAGTTCGGCGCCGGGAACATCGACTACACGGCGTTCCTCTCGCAGCTGCGCGACCGCGGCCAGCGGTTCGGAATGTTCGAGCAGGACAACGCCTCTACGGTGCCGGTCAACCCCGGCAACTCGCTGGCAAACGCCGACCGCAGCTACGACAACATCGCAGCCCTGCGCGGCTGAGCGACGAGGAAGATCACATGAACAAGATCACCAAACTCACCACCATCGGTCTCCTCGTCATCGGGGGCAGCGTCGTCGCGGTCCCCGCATACGCGGCCGACCTCACCTGCACCGACGACCTGGGCAGCCAGACCGTCTCCGGCAATCTGCTGGTCCCCAGCGGCGCGGACTGCGTCCTGGGCGGCGCGACCGTCGAGGGCGACATCGTCGTGCAGGAGGGCGGGTGGCTGGATGCCACCTCCGTCACCGTCACGGGAGACGTCATCGCCACGGATGCGTACGGCGTGTCGCTCGACGGCACCAGCGTCGAGGGCGACATCAGCGCCTACTCGGCCGACACCACCGTGGGCTTCCTCTACGTCAACGACCTGCGTGTCGGCGGGTCGGTGGAGGCCGGCGGCATCGACGTAGAGGTCGTGGACAGCGCGATCACGGGCTCCCTGCTCACGCAGCAGGCGAACTACGTCGACGTCGTGCGCTCGTCGGTCGGCGGCGACGTGTCGGTCGACCGCTCCGGCTGGGGCGTGTCGATGACCGGCGCGATCGTCAAGGGCGACGTCACCGTGAGCGGCAGCTCGCGCGACGTCCTCATCGGCGCCACCGCCGACGGCGGCAGCGACGCCTTCGCCAACTCGTTCGGCGGCGGCCTGTCGCTGACGGGCAACTCGGCCAACCTGCGCGTGGCGAACACCACGGTCTACGGCGCTCTGGCACTCGATGCGAACACCCCGGCCGCCGTGTTCGGCGCCGGCGTGCGCGCCGGCTCCACCACGGGCGACTACACCGGCGAGGCGCCGACCGCGCCGCCGGCCGGCGACCAGTCGATCGCCGTGACCGTGCCCGCACAGGGTTCGGGTGAGCTGACGTGGTCGATCGAGGGAACGTCGCGGCTCGTCGACCTCGGGGTGGCCGAGCAGGAACTCGACCACTTCCACGCCGAGGGGGAGATCGTGCCGATCCGCATCCAGGACACCCGCGCCGGCAACCCCGGATGGTCGCTGACCGCCCAGGTGTCGGACTTCACCGCCGGTGGCGAGCAGGTGTCGAGCAAGTACCTCGGCTGGACGCCCGGAGTGATCGAGACGCAGGGCGGCGCCGTCGCCGGTGCTCCCGTCCCCTCGGGCTTCGACGAGGGCGAGGGCCTGTCGGTGGCTCGCACCCTCGCGTCGGCCGATGAAGGCCACGCGCGCGGCAGCTCGCTCGTGGGCGCCGACCTGGATCTCAAGCTCCCGCTCGAGACCCCCCGCGGTACCTACACCGCGACCGTGACGCTGACCGCCCTCAGCTGATCCCCTCCCGTCGGGGTCGCGTTCCTCTCGAGCGCGGCCCCGACGGACCCTCCTCTCACCGAAAGCCACGCCCATGTCCCAGGCGAAATCCTCCCCCGTCCGTCTTCTCCTCTCCCTTGTCGCCGCCTCGGCCCTTCTGCTGGGAACGCCCGCCGTCGCCTCTGCGACCGCCGCTCCCTCCGCCGCCTCTGCGACCGCCGCCGCTCCTTCCGCCGATACCGCGGTGACGTGGAGCGTCAAACCCGCCGACACCGCGCAGGGGCGCGACCGGCCGAACTACGCCTACGACCTGGCCCCCGGGGGGACGGTCGGCGACGCGCTCTATGTCGCGAACCGCAGTCCCCAGCCGATCACGCTCTCGGTGTACGCCGCAGACGGCTTCCTCACCGAAGACGGTTCCCTCGACATCCTCGCCGGGGGCGTGGCATCCACCGATCTCGGCAGCTGGGTCTCGATCGAAACGCCCGAGCTCACCCTCGACAGCGGCGCGAGCGCCGAGGTCCCCTTCACCGTGACCGTGCCCGCCGACGCCTCTCCGGGCGACTACGCCGCGGGCGTCGTGGCATCCATGCGCGTCACCGCCGACAACGGCACCATCACCGAACGGCGCCTCGGCTCCCGCGTGCACCTGCGCGTGCAGGGCGACCTCGCGCCGGCTCTGACCGTGGGCGACGTCGTCGTCGACTACCACGGCACGGCCAGCCCGATCGAGTCGGGCTCGGCGACCGTCACCTACACCCTCACCAACACCGGCAACACGCGCCTCGACCCCGCCGTCGACGTCGCCCTCGGCGGCCCCTTCGGCCTCGCGGGCGTGACCGCCGACGACGACGCCCCCGAGCTGCTGCCCGGAAGCTCGCTGCAGCGCACCGTCGAGGTCGCGGGAGTCGTTCCGCTCGGCCTCCTCGCCGCCGAGGTGACCGCGACCTCGCAGGTCGTCTCGCGGACCCTCGCCGGCGCCGAGCCCTCGGCCCTCGATCCGCTCGTGTCGGAGGGGGCGGCGTCCACGGCTGCGATGCCCTGGACGGCGCTGGCAATCCTCCTCGTCCTCGCGCTGTTCGTCGCCTGGCGCATCGTCGCCGCACGCCGGCGGAAGGCCGCTCATGCCCGGGAGCTCGCCGCCGCGGTGGCCGCGGCTCGGGCGGAGGGCGCGCCGGGCGTCGACGCCGAGCGCGAGACGGTTCCCGTGGGTGGTGCGACCGTCTCCGAACCGTAGGTGGACCCCGCCGGCCCCGAGGGAGATACCCCCCGCCGGCCCTGAGACCCGCTCGCGGCGTGGAGAGGGACACTCCACGCCGCGAGCGATGGACGACGCCCGTCGTGCTGCGGCACGGCGGGCGTTTCGCGTGGGTTCCGTTCCGCTGCGGCACGGGGACTCGCAGAACGGCGCGATGCGCACAGCCCCCTATCCGGGTCGCGCGAGCAGGGTGCCGATCTGCCAGGAACGGCACCCTGACGGCGTCCTCACTGCGCGACGTGCGAGGAACATCCGTACGCGGACCCACCCACGGGTCGGCGAGCCCCCGCTCGGACACAACGCAGGAGATCCGTCCCGGACGCGGCGCGTACACGCGTTCTGGTCGCTCTGCCGCGCACATCTCCTGCGTTGTGTCGCGGGACCCACCCCGGAGCGGCGGCCCACGCCCGATCCGCAGGAGTTCTGCCCCACTCGACGGCCGCGAGCCGCCTGCCCCGAGCAGCGAAGTGCACGCCGACGGGCCGAGCACGCCGACGGGCGGTCCGCAACGGAGGGGCGATTCGCGACGCGCCGGGCCGGCGGCATCCCGAATCGGCGTGTCACCGCAACGACGCGGCGGGGGACGCGACAACCGGCGTGTCACCGCAACGGCCCGCCGTTGTGCACGGCGGGAGCGCATCGCGCCGAGGCGCGGGGTCAGGCCCGCAGGAACGCGGCGTTCAGCGACTCCGGAGCGAGGGCGTGCTCGACGGCGAGCATGCTCGCACCGATGACCGCGGCGTTCTCAGCCGCGACCGACTGCACGATCGAGAGGTACTCGGTGGCGAGGGGCGTGGAGCGGGTGTAGACGACCTCGCGCACGCCCGCGATGAGGTGCTCGCCGACCCGCGCCATCGAACCGCCGATGGCGATGACCGACGGGTTCATCAAGCTGACGCACGTCGTGAGCACTTCGCCGATGTCGCGGCCGGCCTGGCGCACGGCCTGGATCGCGTCGATGTTGCCCCGCTTGACCAGGTCGACGACGTCGGAGCCGGTGTGCGCCTCGATCCCCTGCGCGCGCAGGGCGCGGGCGATGGCGGGACCGGATGCCAGGGCCTCGAGGCATCCGCGATTGCCGCACTGGCACGGGATGTCGGCGCCGCGCGCGACCTGCACGTGACCGATGTCACCGGCGATGCCCTGCGCGCCGCGCTGCAGGCGTCCGTCGGAGATGATGCCGGTGCCGATGCCGGTGGCGACCTTGACGAACATGAAGTGCTCGACCGCGGGCCAAGCGACGCTGCGTTCGCCCAGCGCCATGATGTTGACGTCGTTGTCGACGAGCACGGGCACCGGCATGTGGCGGTTGATCCAGCCGGGGATGTCGAAGCGATCCCAGCCGGGCATGATCGGGGGGTTCACGGGCTGCCCGGTGGAGTGCTCGACGGGTCCGGGGACGCCGATGCCCATGGCCGCGACGTCGGAGGCCGAGCGTCCCGATTCGGTGAGCAGGGCGGATGCCGTCTCGACGAGCCAGGTGAGTACCGGCTCGGGGCCGAGGGCGATGTCGATCTCGCCGGTCTTCTCCGAGAGCACCTTGCCCGTGAGATCGGCGATGGCGACCGTGCCGTGCGAGGCACCGAGGTCGACGGCGACGACGACTTTCGCGGCGGGGTTGATCGCGAACTGGGACGGAGGGCGACCGCCGGTGGACACGGCGTCGGCGACGGGGGTGATCAGACCCATCCGCATGAGCTCGTCGACGCGCACGGCGACGGTGGACCGCGCCAAGCCGGTGGACTTGGCCAGTTCCGCGCGGGTGCGCGGGACCCCGTCTCGCAGCAGCTGGAACAACTGGCTCACGCCGTTGACCGACTGCACGGAATCTGTCGTCATCCTCTTCACGCCCTCAGTACACCATTAGTTGACATGTGTTCAGTCCACATGCCGAAGGCGGCTACGCACTTTACGCAGCCGCCCTCGGCACAGGGTGTGTCAGCTCCGTCCGGGAGGGCGGGAGAAGCGTTGCTGCAGGAGCACCGCGACCACGATGATGACACCTTTCGCCACCGCCTGGACCGAAGAAGACAGATTGTTCTGGATGAACACGTTCGTGAGCGTCGCGAAGATCAGCACGCCGAACACGGTGCCGGTGATGGTTCCGCGACCGCCCACGAGGAGCGTCCCGCCGACGACGACCGCCGCGATGACGTCGAGCTCGAGGAGCTGACCGTTGGTGGAGCTTCCCGCGGTGGTGCGCCCGAGGAACATGACGCCGGCGATTCCGGAAGCCAGCCCCACGAGCACGTACAGCCACATGACGTGGCGCTTGACGTTGATCCCCGCCAGGCGCGCGGCCTCGCGGTTGCCGCCGATGGCGATGGTGCGCCGGCCGAAGGTGGTGCGGTTCAGCAGCACCCAGCCGAGCACCGCCACGATCAAGAAGATCCAGACGAGCATGTTGACGCCGAGGATGTCGGAGTTCATGAACGTGATGAAGCTGCGGTCTTCGACGACGAGGGTGCGGCGCTCGGCCAGGATCTCGGCGAGACCTCGCGCCCCCACGAGCATGGCCAGGGTCGCCATGAACGCCACGACGTTGCCGTATGCGATGACGATGCCGTTTATCAGGCCCGCGGCCGCGCCTACGGCGAGCGCGAAGATCACGAAGACGATCCAGTGCATCGAATCGGCCAGATCCTGCACGACCGCGAGGGTGCCGACGACGGATGCGAGGCCCACGACCGATCCGACGGACAGGTCGATGCCGCCGGCGATGATGACGAGAGTCATGGCGATGGCCACGACGCCCGTGATCGAGGCCTGACGGAGGATCACGAAGATGTTGTCGACCGTGAGGAAGGTGCCCGGAGCGGAGATGGCGCCGACGATCATCATCACCACGAGGGCGACGACGAGGCCGATGTTGCGGCCGGCGGAACCGGAGAAGAACCTCCGCACCGGCGATGTCGATGAGGGCGAGGCCGGCGTCATGCCGGCCTCGGCGGGAACCGTGCGTACACGGGTCGGGGTGGTCGGCTCGCTCACGCGGCGGATCCTTTCATGACGAGGTCGAGCACGCCGTGCTCGTCGATCTGGTGGGAGGGGAGCGTGCGCAGGATCTGACCATCGGCCACGACGAGCACGATGTCGGCGAGGCCCAGCACTTCTTCGATCTCGCTCGAGACCACGACGACGGCGTTGCCGGCGGCGGCGAGGTCACGGATGAGCGCGTAGATCTCGGCGCGCGCGCCGACGTCGACGCCGCGGGTGGGTTCGTCCAGAAGCAGCACGTCCGTGCCGTGGATGAGCCAGCGGGCGAGGAGGATCTTCTGCTGGTTGCCACCGGAGAGCGTGCGGGCCGCGCGGTCGGGGTCGGCGGGGCGCAGCTCGAGGGCGTCGATCTGCTCCACGGCGACCCGTCGCGCCGAGCGGTCGTCGAGGAACCCGCCCTTGGCGAACCGTGACATCGAGGCGAGAGTGGCGTTGACGTAGATCGGCTCGTCGAGCACGAGGCCCTGGCTCTTGCGCTCCTCGGGCGACAGGCCGACCCCGGCGCGGACCGCGGCGAACACGGATCCGCGCGGCAGCGTGCGCCCCTTGACGCTCACGCTTCCTCCCGAGGAGCGGCGGGCCCCGTAGACGGTCTCGAGGATCTCGGAGCGGCCCGATCCGACGAGACCGGCCAGTCCCACCACCTCCCCCGCGCGAACGGTGAACGAGACGTCGGAGAAGACGCCCGGGAGGGCGAGGTCCTTCACCTCGAGGACGACGGGGGCGTCGGCTGCGATCGGCGCGCGCTCGGGGAAGACGTTGGTGATCTCGCGACCGGTCATGAGGCGGATGAGCTCGGACTTCGGCGTCTCGGCGGCGGGGAGTCCCACCGCCGTCGTGCGCCCGTCCTTGAGAACGGTGATGCGGTCGCCGATCTCGCGGATCTCCTCGAGGCGGTGCGTGATGTAGACGACCGCGATGCCCTCGGAGGTCAGCTCCCGCACGACGGCGAAGAGGTTCTTCACCTCCTCGCTGTCGAGCACGGCCGACGGCTCGTCCATGATGATGAGCTTGATGTCGTGGGACAGCGCACGCGCCATGCTCACGATCTGCTTGTTGGCGGCGCTGAGCGAGCCGACCTCGGTGTGCGGCGAGAGGCTCGCGTGCCCGAGGCGGCGCAGCAGCTCGGTCGTCTGCCGCGCGGCGGCGGAGCGCTTCGTGAAGCCCCCGCGAGCGAGCTC
The DNA here is from genome assembly GCF_014192415.1 of Microbacterium proteolyticum. Lineage (GTDB taxonomy): Bacteria > Actinomycetota > Actinomycetes > Actinomycetales > Microbacteriaceae > Microbacterium > Microbacterium proteolyticum. The sequence continues at coordinate 1,793,990 of NZ_JACHXY010000001.1, read as the reverse complement.
GTGTCCGAGGAAGATGTTCTCGGCGATCGTGAGACCGTCGACGACGTCGAGCTCCTGGTACATCGTGGCGATGCCGAGGTCGATGGCCGCCTGCGGGTCGGCGATCTCGACGCCCTCCCCCTGCCAGGTGATCGCGCCGCCGTCGGGTCGGTGGACCCCCGCGAGCGTCTTGATCAGGGTGGACTTGCCCGCGCCGTTCTGGCCGAGCACGCAGTGCACCTCACCGGCGCGCACGTCGAGGTCGACGCCGCGCAGAGCGTGCACCCCGGCGAAGGACTTCGTGACGCCGCGGACTTCGAGTAATGACGACGCATGGTCAACTTTGATCACGGAGCGAACATAACACGCTGCATCTCCGACGCGCGACCCACATAAATGCAGTCGGGTCGCGGTGGCTGGCCTGCGCATCCCCGCGTGGAGGGGCGCCACAGGAAGCGTTGTCGTCGCTTCCTCGAACTTTTATCGCTGTCATATCAAAAGTTGACTGTCGAACCGATACTTCTGCTAGCGTGAGCCCCGTCAGAGTGGACCCTTCCTTCGGGACGACCCGCGTCCGCGACGACCCCCGCTGCATCACATTCAAGGAGGAAGTACATGCGCTCACAGATGAAGTCGCGTTCCCGTCTCGTTCTCACCGGAGTCGCCGTCCTCGCGTCGGTCGGTCTGCTCGCCGGTTGCACGGGCTCGAACAACGACGCCGAGAACGTCGTCGACCAGGGCACCAGCACCGAAGAGAACGCCGCCACCGGCGACACCGTCACGATCGGCTTCTCCGGCCCCGCCGCCGACCACGGATGGCTCGGCGCCATCAACTCGGGCGCACTCGCCGCCGCCGAGAGCTTCCCCGACGTCGACCTGCAGGTCGCCGAGGGCACCAACGACGTCAACGCGCAGATCGCCGCCGTCGAGACCTTCATCAACAACGGCGTGGATGCCATCGTGCTGCTGCCCAGCGACGGTGCCGCCCTGACCGAGGTCGCGATCAAGGCGATGGAGGCCGGCATCCCGGTCATCAACGTCGACCGCGAGTTCTCGAGCCCGTTCGCCGCCCGCTCGACCGTGCTCGGTGACAACTACGGCATGGGCGTCAGCGCCGGCACCTACATCTGCGCGCAGCTCGAGGGCAACAGCGACGCCGTCGTCGCCGAGATCGCCGGCATCGACTCGCTGCCGCTGACCCAGGACCGCTCGGCCGGCTTCGCCGACGCCCTGTCGGACTGCGGCCTCGAGGTCGGCCCGCGCGTCGCCGCCGACTTCACCGTGCAGGGAGGGGAGTCCTCCACCTCGCAGCTGCTGTCGGCCAACCCGAAGATCGACGCCATCTGGAACCACGACGACGACCAGGGCATCGGCGTGCTCGCCGCCATCACTGCGTCCGGTCGTGACGAGTTCTTCATGGTCGGTGGCGCCGGTAGCCGCAACGCCATGGAGGCCATCGAGGCCGGCGACACCCCGCTCGAGGCGACGGTCATCTACCCCTCGACGCAGGCCGCCGACGGCATCGCGCTCGCGCGCCTCATCGCCCAGGGCAAGACTGCGGGCGACCTCATCACCCCGAGCGTTCCCAACCGCATCGTGCTCGACGCACCGGTCGTGACGAAGGACAACGTGGCGTCCTTCATCGATCTGTCGTTCGAGTCCTGACCTGGTTCGGGGCGTCCGCGCTCGTCGCGGACGCCCCGTCCTCGTTCCCCCCACAGAAAGACCTCATCGTGACCCAGCACTTTCGCATCGCCATGATCGGCGCGGGATTCATGGGCGCCGCGCACTCCCAGGGATGGCGCGTCGCTCCCCGCTTCTTCGATCTCCCCCTCGCCCCCGAGATGAGCGTCCTCGTCGGACGCGACGCCGCCCGCACACGGGCCGCGTCCGAGACATGGGGGTGGGCCGAGAGCTCGACCGACTGGCGCGAGGTGCTCGAGCGCGACGACATCGACGTCGTCGACATCGTCACCCCCGGCGACACGCACGCCGAGATCGCCATCGCCGCCCTCGAAGCCGGCAAGCACGTGCTCTGCGAGAAGCCCCTCGCCAACACCGTCGACGAAGCCCGACGGATGGCGGATGCCGCCGCTGCCGCCGCTGTGAACGGCATCCGGTCGATGGTGGGCTTCACGTACCGCCGCCTTCCCGCGACCACCTTCGCGCGCGACCTCATCGCCGCCGGCCGCCTCGGCGACATCCGCCAGGTGCGCGCCGAATATCTGCAGGACTGGCTGAGCGACGCCGAAGCCCCCCTCACGTGGCGCCTGCAGAAGGACCGCGCCGGGTCCGGTGCGCTCGGCGACATCGGTGCGCACGCCGTCGACATCACCGAGTTCATGACCGGCCAGCGCCTCACCCGCGTCGCCGGCGTCCTCGAGACGATCGTCGCCGAGCGCCCCGTCCTCGCGGCATCGTCCGGCCTGTCGGGTTCGGCGGGCACCGAGAGAGGCGCCGTCACCGTCGACGACCTCGCTCTGTTCACCGGCCGCTTGCAATCCGGCGCCCTCGCCTCGTTCGAGGCCTCCCGCTTCCGCCTCGGTCGAAAGAACGGTCTGCGCGTCGAGATCGCCGGCTCCCTCGGCTCGCTCTCGTTCGACCTCGAGAGCCCCAACGAACTGCAGTACTACGACGCGACCCTCCCCGACACCGAACAAGGCTTCCGTCGCATCCTCGTCACCGAGCCCGGGCACCCCTACGTCGGCGCCTGGTGGCCCACAGGCCACATGCTCGGCTACGAGCACGGCTTCTCGCACCAAGCGAAGGACTTCGTCGAGGCGGTCGCCGCCGGTGACGACCCCCGCCCCTCGTTCGCCGACGGCCTGCACGTCCAAGAGGTGCTGGACGCCGTCGCGCGCAGCTCCGACGCCGACGGCGTCTGGACGGGCGTCGAATCGCCGTCGGCCGTCGCTTCCGTCGAGCGCGTGCTCGCGGCATCCTGAACCGCATCCCCGATCCGCACCGATGAGAGGACTTCCGCGATGACGCGACCGATCACGCTGTTCACCGGCCAGTGGGCCGATCTGCCCTTCGACGAGGTCGCACGGCTCGCCGGCGAATGGGGCTACGACGGCCTCGAGATCGCCTGCTGGGGCGACCACCTCGACCCCTGGCGCTGGGATGACGAGGCCTACGTGCAGGGGAAGCTCGACGTGCTCGAGCGCAACGGCCTGAAAGTGTGGACCATCTCCAATCACCTCAAGGGCCAGGTCGTCTGCGACGACCCCATCGACCAGCGCCACCGCGACATCGTGTCGGACCGCGTATGGGGCGACGGCGACCCGGAGGGCGTGCGTCAGCGCGCCGCCGAGGAGCTGAAGAACACGGCGCGCCTGGCATCCAAGCTGGGGGTGAAGACCGTGACCGGCTTCACCGGATCGAGCATCTGGAAGTACGTCGCGATGTTCCCGCCCGCCACCGAGGAGATGGTGGATGCCGGATACCAGGACTTCGCGGACCGCTGGAACCCGATCCTCGACGTCTTCGACGAGGTCGGTGTGCGCTTCGCTCACGAGGTGCACCCCTCGGAGATCGCCTACGACTACTGGACGACGAAGCGGGCGCTGGAGGCGATCGGGCACCGCGAGGCGTTCGGGCTCAACTGGGATCCCTCGCACATGGTGTGGCAGGACATCGATCCCGTCGCATTCCTGTGGGACTTCCAGGACAAGATCTTCCACGTGCACTGCAAGGACACCAAGAAGCGCCTGACCAATGGGCGCAACGGCCGCCTGTCGTCGCACCTGCCGTGGGCGGATCCGCGCCGCGGATGGGACTTCATCTCCACCGGTCACGGCGACGTGCCGTGGGAGGACGCCTTCCGCATGCTGAACGCCATCGGCTACGACGGTCCGCTGTCGGTCGAATGGGAGGATGCGGGGATGGACCGCCTGGTCGGAGCGCCCGAGGCGCTCGGCTTCGTGCGGAAGTTGTCGACGTACGAGCCCTCCGGGGCGGCGTTCGACGCGGCGTTCAGCCAGCGCTGAACGGGGGGCTGCGGAAGCGATCACCGGAAGGGCCGGGTGCGTGGGGCACCCGGCCCTTCTGTCTGCCCGGTGGCGTGTCGCGGCGCCGTGACGGTCGCTGAGCCGGTCGAAGCCACCGGAACTGTTCAACCGCGCGGGGAACGACATCACCAGCGGACACGACGCAGGAGATTTCCACCGCCAACGCCGTTCTCTGCGGTGCGCAGACCTGCAGGAGCCTCCCTTTCCTGCGTTGTGCCCGGCGGGCGCGTCAGACGCCGAGCCCTCGCAGCACCAGGTCGCGGACGCCGGCCGCGGGCACCGCCTCGACCTCGGGGAGCAGCCCCGGGTCGCTGGTCACCACCATCGGCGCATCCTGCCGCGACGAGGGCAGGCGGCCGTGGGTGCCGCGCACGCACGTGGGATCGAGCGGAACGGTGCTCATGGCGTAGCGCAAACCCAGCTTCTTCTTCACCAGGTTCGCCCCGGCCTTCGCCTTGGCGAGGCGGTCTGCGGGGTCGAAGAACAGCTCAGCGGGGTCGTACCCGGGTTTGCGGTGGATGTCGACGCCCCGGGCGTACTCGGGCGCGCGGTCGTCGTCGAGCCAGAAGTAGTAGGTGAACCACGCACCAGGCTCGGCCACCAGCACGAGGTCGCCGGAGCGCTCATGGTCGAGGCCGTACCGTGCCTGCGCCTCGCGGTCGAGCACCTCGTCGACGCCGTCGAGCTCGGCGAGCAGCTCGGCCACGCGCCGCAGGTCTGCGGCATCCGGAACGTAGATGTGGGCCACCTGGTGGTCCGCGACGGCGAAGGCGCGGGAGGTCCAGGGGTCGAGCTGTTCGCGGCCGTCCTGCACGTAGACCTCGAGCAGGCCCGCCCGCCGTAACGCCCGGTTGACGTCGACGGGCCGCGTCGCCTGCTCGATGCCGTACTCCGACACCGCGACAACGGTGTAGCCCCGATCGAGGGCATCGTCCAGCAGAGGCGCGACGGCGTCGTCGAGCTCACGGGCGGCGCGTTCGGCCTCGGCGCCGTTCGGTCCGAAGCGCTGCAGGTCGTAGTCCAGATGCGGCAGGTACGCCATCGCGAGGTCGGGCGCGGGCCCCCACCTCTCGGTGATCATGCCGCGCGTCGCCTCGGCGAGCCAGGCGCTGCTGCGGATGGTCGCGGTCGGCCCCCAGTACTGGAACAGAGGAAACTCCCCCAGCGCGCTCACGAGCTGGTCGTGCAGGGCCGCGGGACGCACGTACGCGTCGGGGCTCTTGCGTCCGTCGGCGTGATAGATCGGGCGAGGGGTGACGGTGACGTCGGTCGTCGCTCCCATCGCGAACCACCAGCCGAGATTGGCGGTACGCAGCTCGGGGCGCGAACGGCGGGCGGTCTCCCACACCTTCTCCCCCGCGACGAGCTTGTTGTGTTGGCGCCACAGCAGCGGATCGCCGAGGCCCCGGAAATACCACCCGTTGCCGACGATGCCGTGATCACGCGGCGCGAGGCCGGTGAGCATCGTCGACTGCACGCTGCACGTCACGGCGGGCAGGATCGTGTCGAGCCCCGCCTGACCGCCCCGGCGCCCCACGGCGCTCAGGCGCGGCATCGCCGCGAGGGCCCGCGGGGTGAGCCCCACGATGTCGAGGAGGAGGACCTTGCTCACACCAGACTCCTTCCGCCGATTCCGGATGCCGGGACCCCGGCGACAGCGTGCGGCAGGTGCTCGTGCACCCAGCGCAGCTCCGCGGCGATGCCGTCGACGAGCGTCACGGGCTGCAGGGAGGCGGGCAGCACCGACCAGGTGTAGGTCTCGACGTCGAGGTGCGCGTCGTCGCCGCCCGGAGCGGTGAGGACGGCATCGATCGCGGCGAGAAGCACCTCGGTCGTGGCGCGGAGCGGTGCCGCCGGCCGGGCGTGCAGGGGGATGTGCACGTGCACGCGCCAGGGCTGATCCGTCGGCCAGGGATCGTGCGCGTCGAGCACCTCGGGCAGGTCGTCGGCGGCGTGCGTGCCGCGCAAGGAGCGCACCTGGTGCACGTACCGCTCCTCGGCGAAGGGCTGAAGCGACGCGACCGTGCGCCAGTCGGACGGGTCGGGCACCTCGAGGGCCACCGACGCCTGCACCTTCACGATGCGCACGCCCGCGGCGGCCGCCGCTGCGACGACGGTGGCAGGGTCCGCGAACGACACGGCGAGGTGGCAGGTGTCCAGGCACAGCCCGAGCAAGCCGTCGGCGATGAGGGCCGGGCGGGCGCCGAGCCAGGCCACGACGTCGGCGACGTCGTCGAGGATGCACCCGGGCTCGGGCTCGATGCCCACGCGCACGGTGCGACCGGTCTCGCGCTCGATGGCGGCGAGACCCGCGACCAGGCGGGTCAGCGCCTCCTCGGCGGCGGCGTCGGAGGTGGCATCCCATCCCTCCCGCCAGCCGAGCGGAAGCGTCGAGATGCTTCCCGCGGCACCGGGCGGCAGTAGCGCCGCCAGCGCCCGGGCGCAGTCGAGGGTGTAGGCGAGGCGCTCGGCCGTGGTCCAGTCGGGGCGGTAGACCGCGAGCTTGACGACGTCGTCGTGGAACCCGCGGTACGGGAAGGCGTTCACGGTGCGGAGCTCGAGGCCGTTGCGTTCGAGAGCGGCGGCAAGGATCGCCCGGGCCCCCTCGTCATGGGACAGGACGGATGCCACCCCCACCGGCATCCAGAGTCCGACGCCGAGGCGGTCGAGGCCGGCTGCGCGGCGCACCGGGCCCGCGTGCTCGTCGAGCTGGCGGACGATGCCCGTGACGTCTTCGGCGGGATGGACGTTGGTGCAGTAGGAGAGGTGCATCAGACTCCCTGCCGCGAGGCCGTGCCGCGCAGGACCGTGTTGCCCTCGAACAGGTCGGGTCCCTGGCTCGCCGGGGCGAAGCCTTCGATGGGCTCGGTGTTCACACGACCGCTCTGCGCATAGAAGTCGCGGGGGTTGCGCCACAGGATGCGGTCGACGTCGTCGTCGCTGAAGCCCGCATCGAGCATGGCCAGGCCGGTCTTCGCCGTCTTCAGCGGGTCGGAGCGTCCCCAGTCGGCGGCGGAGTTGACGATCACGCGGTCGAGGCCGATGCGCTGCATGATCGCGACCACGCGCTGCTCGTCCATCTTGGTGTCGGGGTAGATCGAGAAACCCATCCACGCCCCGCTGTCGGCGACGGCGTCGACGCACGTCTCGTTGAGGTGGTCGACGAGCACGTGCTCCATTAGGATGCCGGACTCCGCGACGACGTCGAGGGTGCGCTGCGTGCCGACGGCCTTGTCGCGGTGCGGGGTGTGCACGAGGACGGGGAGGTCGAACTCGATCCCGAGCGCGAGGTGCTGGCCGAGGATCTCGTCCTCCTCGCGCGTCATCGAGTCGTAGCCCGTCTCGCCCACCGCGACGACGCCGTCCTTGGCGAGGTAGTGGGGCAGCTCCGACATCACCTCGCGGCAGCGCGGGTCGTTCGCCTCCTTCGGGTTCAAGGCGATCGTGCAGTGGTGGCGGATGCCGAACTGCGCGGCGCGGAACCTCTCCCATCCGATCAGCGTGTCGAAGTAGTCCAGGAACGACCCGACACTCGTGCGCGGCTGCCCGAGCCAGAACGCCGGCTCGACCAGGGCGCGGACGCCGGCGTCGTACATCGCCTCGTAGTCGTCGGTGGTGCGCGCCGTCATGTGGATGTGGGGATCGAAGATGCGCATGTCAGGCCCTTTCACGAGCGAGCAGGAGGGTGAGGTCGTCGGGCACGGATCGGCCGGCGGCGCGGCGCTCCTCGGCGAAGCGCGTGGCCATCGCGGCGAGCTCGTCGTCGGCCCGAGCGTCCAATTCCGCCACGACGGAGAGGGGGATGCCGAGGAACACGCACTTCAGCACGCCGTGACGCCACGCGTGATCGTCGAGGTGGGCCGCGGCGAACGAGCCGAGGGCGGCGGCGACGAGGCGGGTGTCGTTGGCGCGGAGGGCGTCGACGACGAGGTCGACGCCGGCGTCGCGCCACGCCGGAGGAGGAGCGGCGATCGCGTCGAGCCCCCGGAGCACCCCGCGGCGCTCGGCGTCGTCGCCGCGTCGGTACAGGGCGGCGGCCACGGCGGGGTCGGCACCGCTGTCGGCCAGGGCGGCGACGATCACGGCCCGCGCGGCGTCGTCGGCGGTCGGCGCGAAGGGGTCTGCGGAGAGGGGTTCGCGGCCCACCTCGCGGCCGGCCGAGGCGAACAGGTGCGCGGCGCGGGTGGCATCCATTCGGACGTCCTCGGCGGCGCGGGCCGTCCAGGGGTGCGTGAACCGTGGGGCGGGCGCGGTGGGAGCGCCGGCCGCGGGCGCGGTGGAGGCGCTGGGAGCGGGCGCGGTGCAGGCGCTGGGAGCGGGCGCGGTGCAGGCGCTGGGAGCGGGCGCGGTGCAGGCGCTGGGAGCGGGCGCGGTGGAGGGCGTGGGAGGAGCGGAGGGCGTGGACGGCACGTAGGGCCCTCCCCCGGGCTCCGACCCTCCCGTCGTCACGGGCACCGCGCCATGGGAGGAGATTCCGGGAGCGGAGGATGCCGCGGCCTCAGGCGCTCCCCCCGTCGCCGCATCTCCTCCCGTCGCCGACGCGGCAGTCGCCGACGTAGCCGCCGCCGAAGCCGCACCGGCCGCACCGGAGCGCTCCGCCGCCGCGACGAGCGCCGCCATGCTCTCGCGCGCGAGAGTCGGGGCCGCGTGCGCGTGTCGGGGCAGTTCGACGGCGACGACGCCCCGGTAGCCGATCTCGCGGAGGGCGGCGAGGGCGGCGTCCAGGTCGAGCACTCCCTCACCGAAAGGGAGGTGTTCGTGCGCGTGCGGGAGCATGTCGTCGGCCTGCACGTTGCGCAGCAGGGCGCCCGCGGCGCGTAGTGCCCCCACCACCCCGTCGGGTTCGACGACGACGCAGTGACCCAGATCGACGGTGATGCCGAGGATCGCGGGGTGTCCGATGCGGGCGCGGACGGCCAGGGCGTCGGCGACGGTCTCGACCACCATGCCGGGTTCGGGCTCGAGGGCGAGAGTGACGCCGGCCGCGGCGGCGACCGCGGTGAGCTCGAGCAGGCGTTCGTCGAGCAGCACGCGTGCGGCGTCGATCGAGACGTCGTCGGGCAGCACGCCGCTCCACAGCGACACGCACTCCGCGTCGAGGATGGCGGCGATCTCGATCGCGCGGCGGAGGAACACCATGCGCGGCTCGGCGTTGCGGTCGACGAGGGTCGGGCGGTGCTTGCGCACGGGATCGAGCAGGTAGCGGGTGCCGGTCTCGACGACGACCCGCAGGCCCCGGCGGCGGAGGTCGGCCGCCTGCGCCTCGGCCTGGGCGCGCCAGTCGGGGGCGAACGGATCGAGGTGAGGGTGGCCGAGGGTGAGGGCGACGGCGGTGTATCCCTCGCCCTGCATCACGTCGAGCGCCACCGGCAGCGGATGATCGGTGAAGCCGTTCGTGCCGTATCCCCAGCTCCAGGCCACGTCGTTCATGTGATGTCTCCTCGGGAGCGGCGGCGCCCGAGCGCGAGGCCGATGGCCTCGACCCCGAGCAGTGCGAGGGTGGCGATCGTCGAACCGGCGCGGGCGGCCAGCGCGACCTGCAGCGGCACGACCGCGCGGATACCCGCCCGGGTGGCGGCCCGCGCCGTGGCCGCGTCGGGGTCTCGTGCGACGGCGAGGTGCCCCGGCAGCACCGCGGCGAGGTAGCGGGCGCCGCCGAGTGCTGCGGCCGCGCGGTCGCCCGGGCCCGCGAGACCGGACGCCGCGACGGCGACGCCGGCGCCCACCGCGGCGCGTCCGATGGTGCGGGTCGATCCGTCGACCTCCCCGCGCGAGACGGCGGTGACCGCGACCGTGTGGGCGGCGACAGCACCGGCAGGAAGGAGCGCTCGGCGCCACCCCGGACCTGCGGCGCCCATCATCACGTCGAGTCCGCGGCAGGCAGCCATCACCACCGGACCCGCCACCGTGGACTTGAAGACGAGGTCGTACGCCCACAGCGCGCCCGCGAGCGCGAGCGACACGGCGCCCGAACGAGGTCCGGCGACGAACGCCGAGCCGACGCCGACCAGCGTCAGCCCCGCGCCGGCGGCGAGAGCGCGCGACCGCGAGATACGCCCCGACGGGATGGGGCGTTCCGGTCGCTCGACGGCGTCGAGATCGGCGTCCGCCCAGTCGTTCAGGGCCATGCCGGCGCTGTAGAGGCACACCGACGACACCGCGAGGACACCCGCGCGCACCGCGCCGTCGCCGCCCGGGCCGCGTGCGCTGAGACCACCGACGAGCGCGTCACCCAGGACGGTCAGCGACGCGGGGGCGCGCACGAGGTCGAGGTAGTCCGCAGCCCGAGTCACGGTGCGGCGACCCGCGCCGCCGCCACGGCGGTCGCCGTCTCGTGCACCCACGAGACGAACTGCGCCGTCTGCTCGCCGAAGCCGTGCACGTCACTGCCCCACGGGTCTTTGAAGAAGCAGCCGAGGGCCGGGACGACGCCGGCGTGACCGGCGCGGGTGGCCAGCGACAGCGATCGCACGAGGTCGATCACCAGGGGTGCGGCGAGCGCGGAGTCGTACGCGCTCCACGTGGTCTGCAGGGTGACGCGGCTCCCGAGGAAACCGGTCGCACTCACGTGGTCCCACGCGGTCTTGACGTCGCCGAGGTCGGGCACGTTGTCGATGTGCAGGGGGGCGACGACGTCGTCGCCGACGAGCGCGTGCAGCCCGCGGTTCTTCGACACCAGCTTGGAGCGCACGGCCTCCGGGTCGGCCAGGGTGGCGCCGTCGCCGCCTCCGAGCAGGTTGGTCCCCGCCCAGGACTGCACGCGGAATCCGCGGGCGGCGAACATCGGTGCGAGGACCGTGCGCAGCAGTGTCTCGCCCGTCTTGCCGTCCTGACCGGCGTACGCGATACCGGCGCGCTCGGCGCGTGCGCGCAGCACGGGCAGATTCAGGGATGCCGAGGGGGTGAAGGCGGCGTAGGCGGCACCGGCCGCGATGGCGGCGAGGGCAGCGCGTGAACTGGGCGGGAGCACCCGCACACCCGGGGTCGTGAGGGCGGTCTGCAGCACCTCATCGTCTTCGAAACCGGGATGGTAGGGCGGCAGAGGTTCGGTGGACGAGACGTCGATCACGACGACTTCGCGCAGGCCGTGACGGTCGCGGAAGTCGACGATGTCGGCGGCGAGCAGGTCGATCTCCTCCTGCTGCGTGGTGGTGAGCGTGGGCACGGCGCGGAGGTTCTCCTCGGTGCCACGGAGCCGTTCGCGTACGGCCTCGACGAGGGCTGCGGGAAACATGCCCCCGGCGGCGAGGTGCTCGGCCCGCTCCTCCAGCGGCGTGGTGGCGATGTCGTGTCCGCCGACGACGATGTCGGAGACCGCCGGGAACTCCGACACGCGAACGGCCTCGGTCTCGGTGGTGAGACCGACCGGAGAGGCCGCTCCGAGGGCGAGGGCGTGGATGCCGATCGTCGCCGTCGTGGCGAGCGATCCTCGTGCGCCGATGAACCACGCGCCGACGCCGGCGGTGGGGGTGGTGTCGGAAGTGTTCACGCGGGATCCGTTCTTCATTGAGGGACGTGACGATCCGGGCGCGCGCGATCGACCGGTCCGAGGACCGGGAGAGGGACGCGCTCCAGGGGGATGGCGGGCGGTTCGGGTGTGCGGGCCGGGACTCGTCATCGACGTCCCGGCCCTCCCGACAGTACCCAGGCTTTTGCGGGATAGCAACCAAAAGGTGTAGCCGTTAGGCGCAATAACTGCACGCGCGTCGGGCGCGTCGTCGACGGTCGGCATCCGGGCGCCCTCTTGCGGACATGACCGCTTCCGGCTCTCCCCCGCACGCCCTCACTCCCGCAGGCTGGAGTCATCGGCGGGTTGCGTCACCGCTTCCGATGCCGCCGTTGGGGGGAGAGGGGCCGGGTGCCGGAGCGGCTTCTCGTCCCCTCTCGGACGGCCCGCCTCCGGGGCCGCTCAGTCCGCCGACGACGGTGTGGCGCGGGTGGGCAGCCGCTCATCCAGCCAGGCGAGCAGGTCGGCGCGCACCTCGGCCTGCTGCAGCTCGGCGAAGATCTCGTGGCGGGCCCCGGGATAGACCCGCACCGTGACGTCGGTCAGACCGGATCGCTCACGATAGGCATCGGCCAGTAGGTGCACGCTCCGGGGACCACCGACGGTGTCGTCGCGTCCCACCATGAGGAGCATCGGCACGTCTCGACCGAGATCCCGTCGCGGACGGCCGAACAGCTTCGCCGCCTCGATCGGCCCGAACAGTCGCAGCAGCGGAGTAGACGTGGTGAGCGGGTCGTCGATGAAGTCGCGTCCGACCTGCTCGTCGCTCGACAACCACTCCATCCCGGAGCCGCGCAGATGCTTCCACGGGCCGTTCAGGTCTCCGGCGTTCAGGGAGCCCGGCCACCGCAGAGCGGTGCCGCTCAGCACGACGGCGTCGAAGGCCTCGGGATGCCGGTCGAGCAGCATCTGCGCCAGGAACGACCCCCACGAGTGCCCGAGGAGCACGAGCGGGAGGTCGGGATGCGCGTCACGGATGCGCTGCGTCAACGTCCAGACGGCATCGCGCGCGGCATCCACCCCGCCGGGGCCGAGCCGACCCAGCTTGCCGTGGTCACCGCCCCACTGCCGAAGTCCGGTGCGCCCGTGTCCCCGGTGATCGTCGGCGTACACGGTGTACCCGTTCGCGACGAGAGCCTCGATCAGGGCCTCGTAGCGACCCGCGTGCTCGCCCACGCCGTGCAGCAGCTGCACCACCGCGCGCGGCTCGGCCGCCTCGTACACGTCGTAGACGATCGGGATGCCGTAGGCGTCGACGAACTCGGGCATGGGCCGAGTGTACGGCTGCCGGCTACCGGGGCGCCCGGTGGCGGACGCGTCGACCGGGGCCGAAACGGCCGAATCGGCGGCATCCATTCCGTTAGCACGGCTAATGAGTTAGGCTAACGATCAGGAACATGAATGACAGCGTCGACGAATCCCCCCTCACCGACAACATTCCTGACCACAGCGCCGCAGCTTCCGAGCTGCGCATGGCGACATTCCGACTGGCTCGCCGCCTCCGGGCGCAACGAGCCGTCGACACCATGAGCGACGGGCAGTTCGCCGTCCTCGCCGCGCTGACGGTGCACGGCGCGCACACGCTCGGTCAACTGGCCGATCGGGAGCGCGTCACGGCGCCGTCGATGAACCGCACCGTCTCCCTCCTGGAGGGGGCCGGATACATCACACGCATCCCGGATGCCGTCGACCGCCGTCGGGTGAGCATCGATCTCACCGACTACGGCCGCACGATCGTCGACGAGACCGTCCGGCGGCGCGACGCCTTCCTCGAGGAGTCGCTGGCCGCACTGACCCCCGACGAGCGGGAGACGCTGGCCCGCGCGGCCCTGATCATGAGGAAGGTGGCCGACAAGTGAGCACATCGATGTTCCGGTCGCTGTCGATCTTCAACTACCGCGTCTGGTTCATCGGAGCACTCGTCTCCAACGTCGGCGCCTGGATGCAGGCCACCGCCCAGAACTGGGTGGTGCTCACGCAGCTCACCGACAACGACGCCGCCGCCATGGGCGTCACGATGGCCCTGCAGTTCGCCCCGCCGCTCCTGCTGGTCGGTGTCACCGGATGGGTGGCCGATCGCTTCGATCGCCGCAAGCTCATCATGTGCACGCAGGGCGCCCTTCTCGTCCTCGCCGTGAGCCTCGGCATCCTGCTTCTCGCCGGAGCGATGACGCTCCCCCTGATGTACGGCTTCGCGCTGGCCCTCGGTGTGGCGACGGCGTTCGACAACCCCGCACGGCAGGCGTTCGTGTCCGATCTCGTGTCGCAGGAGAACGCCTCCAACGCCGTGGCGCTGAACGCCGCGTCGTTCAACACCGCCCGGCTGATCGGCCCCGCCGTCGCCGGCGTGATGATCGTGCTCGTCGGCACCGGGTGGGTGTTCCTCGTCAACGCCGTGACGTTCCTCGCGATGCTCGGCGCGCTGCTGATCATGCGGCCGCACGAACTCGTTGCCCGCGCCCGGCGCAACGGTCCCGCTCGCCTGGCCGACGGCTTCCGCTACGTCGCGGGCCGCCCCGACCTCGTCGTCATCTTCGTCATGGTGTTCCTCCTCGGCGCCTTCGGCATGAACTTCCCGATCTTCGCCTCCACGATGGCCCTCGAGTTCGGCCGCGGCGCCGACGGCTTCGGTCTGCTCAGCTCCTTCGTCGCCATCGGCTCCCTGGCCGGCGCCCTCCTGGCCGCGCGCCGTGAGCGCGCGCGGATGCGCGTCGTGGTCGTGGGTACGGGCGGCTTCGCCGTGGCATCCGCCCTCTCGGTGCTCGCCCCCAGCTATGCGACGTACGCCGCCACGTTGGTGCTCACCGGCTTCTGCGTCGTGACGACGCTCACCACCGCGAACGGGTACGTGCAGACCACCACGGATCCGTCGCTGCGCGGCCGGGTGATCGCGTTGTACATGGCGATCCTGCTCGGCGGCACCCCCGTCGGCGCTCCGATCGTCGGCGCCGTGGCCACGGAGTTCGGGCCGCGGACGGCGATCGGACTGGCCGCCGCCGTCGCCCTCGTCGCGTGCGGGGTGGGCGTCGCGTGGACGCTGGCGTCGGGCCGCGTCCACCGCCACGAGACGAAGCGCTTCCGCCTCACCGTCGACGAGACGCGCCCCCTGCAGACGATCCCGGCCGAACCCGAGGACTTCAGCGACGAGATCGCCGGCACGACCCCGATCCCGCTGCCGCCGGGCGAGCGCTCTTCGCGCCCGGTGCACCGTCCGCGTCACAGCGCCTGATACTCCCCGGCGAGGCCCTGCGTCGTGCGCGCGCCCGGGCGAGCGCGAAGGTGCACGCAAGCCCTCGCGCTCCCACAACTAGCTAGATAAGCTAGCTACATGAACGGGAACCAGACATCCCGCCGGTGGGCGGGACTCGTCTTCATCAGCATCGCCGTCTCGCTGATCATCGTCGACTCGACGATCGTCAACGTGGCCGTCCCCTCGATCGTCGAAGAGCTGAAGATCTCCTCGACCGAGGTGCAGTGGGTCCAGGAGGCCTACACCCTCGTCTTCGCATCGTTCCTGCTCGTCTTCGGCAGCCTCGCCGACCGATTCGGACGACGTCGACTGATGCTGTGGGGCGTCGTCATCTTCGCCGGAGCCTCCGTCGCCGCCTCCCTCGCCCCCACCGGAGGGCTGCTGATCCTGTCGCGACTCGTCCAGGGCGTGGGCGGTGCGATGATCCTGCCGACGACCCTGTCGATCATCAACGCCACCTTCCGCGGACGCGAACGCGGCATCGCCTTCGCCGTGTGGGGATCCACGATCGGCGGCATGGCGGCCGTCGGGCCCCTGCTCGGCGGCTGGCTGACCACCGCCTTCTCGTGGCGGTGGGCGTTCGGGATCAACATTCCGCTCGGTGTCGTCATCGTGATCGGCGTCCTGCTCACCGTCGCCGAATCCCGCAGCGACCGTGTCGAGCGCATCGACGGCGTCGGCGCCCTGCTGTCGGTGCTCACGATGGCCCCGCTCGTCTTCGGCCTCATCGAAGGACGCACGTACGGATGGTGGACCGTTGCGACCGTCCCCACCGTGGGCGGATGGACCTGGCCGTTCTCCCTGTCGCCCGTACCGGTCGCCTTCGCGGTGGCGGTCGTCGCCCTCGTCGCCTTCGTCGCGTGGGGACGACGTCGCCAGCGCCAGGGGCGATCGACGCTCCTGGCCCTCGACCTCTTCCGCATCGCCTCGTTCCGCAACGGCAACATCGCGGCCGCCGTCGTGTCGCTGGGCGAGTTCGGCATCATCCTCGCACTGCCGCTGTGGCTGCAGTTCGTCATCGGCTTCGACGCCCTGCAGACGGGTCTGCTCCTCCTCGCCCTCGCCGTGGGCTCCTTCGTCGCGAGCGGCGTGGCCGGGGCGTTCAGCGGCAGGGTAGCGCCGGTGTGGATCGTGCGCGGCGGCCTCCTCGCCGAGATCATCGGCGTCGCCGGCGTCGCGTTCACCATCGCCCCGGATGCCACCTGGGGACCGCTCATCCCCTTCCTCTTCGTCTACGGGCTCGGCGTAGGGCTCGCCACCGCGCAGCTGACCGGCGTCGTGCTGGCCGACGTCCCCCCCTCCGCGAGCGGCCAAGCCTCGGGCACCCAGTCGACGGCGCGCCAGTTGGGCGCGGCCCTCGGCGTCGCGATCCTCGGTACCGTGCTCTTCTCGACGACCGCGGGGGTGTTGGCATCCACTCTCGACGATCGCGGAATCCCTGCGGCCGAACGCGACCAGGTCGTTTCGCAGGTCGTCGACAGCGCCGGAGCGGCGATCGTCGGTCTCGACGCCTCGCCCGAGACACAGGATCTGGCGATCAACGCCCGTGCGGCCTTCAGCGACGGCACGCGCGCCGCCGCCTTCACCGCCGCGGCCTTCCTGGCCCTGGGGCTCGCTTCGACGCTCACGCTCGGAGCGGGCGCATCGCGGCGCGAGCCCGAGGCGGCGAGGGCCGGAGAGACGGCCTGAGAGCCGCGCTCAGGCTCCGCGATGTGCACCCCGTGGGGGAGGCCACGATCGCGCGGAGGCTGAGCGCGTCGCAGCAGTCGCGAACTCCTGCGGAGCCTCAGACCCGCGCGTCGGCCGCCTGCAGGTCCACCGGCACCAGGCGCGTGAGCTGCGTCACGTGCCGCGGCTCGAGTTCCGCGAGCGACGACACGCCGAGCAGCGTCATCGTGCGTTCGATCTCGCTGCGCAGGATGGCGATCGTGCGATCGACGCCCTGACGCCCGCCGGCCATCAGGCCGTACAGGTAGGCCCGACCGATGAGGGTGAACTTCGCGCCGAGGGCGACGGATGCCACGATGTCGGCGCCGTTCATGATGCCGGTGTCGATCATGACGGTCGCGTCCTTCCCGACCTCGCGCACGACTTTCGGCAGGAGGTGGAAGGGGATGGGCGCACGGTCGAGCTGACGGCCGCCGTGGTTCGAGAGCACGAGGCCGTCGACGCCGAGGTCCACCAGGCGCGCCGCGTCGGCGACGTTCTGCACGCCTTTCACGACGAGCTTGCCGGGCCACATGCCCCGGATGACATCGAGGTCGTCGTAACCGATGGTGGGATCCATCGCGGCGTTCACCAGTTCGCCGACGGTGCCGCCCGTGGTGCTGAGCGAGGCGAACTCGAGCTTCGGCGTGGTGAGGAAGTCGTACCACCACCACGGACGCGGGAGCGCGTCGACGATGGTGCCCAGCGTCAACTGCGGCGGGATCGAGAAGCCGTTGCGCTTGTCGCGAAGCCGGGCGCCGGCGATGGGAGTGTCGACGGTGAACATGAGCGTGTCGAACCCGGCCGCGGCGGCCCGCTCGACCAGGCCGTACGAGATCTCTCGCTGTCGCATGACGTACAGCTGGAACCAGTTTCGCCCGACGGGGTTGGCGGCCTTCACACCCTCGATCGACGTCGTCCCCAGGGTCGACAGAGTGAACGGGATGCCGGCGGCGGCCGCCGCGGACGCTCCCGCTGACTCCCCCTCGGTCTGCATCAGCCGCGCGAATCCGGTCGGCGCGATGCCGAACGGTAGCGCTGAGGGTCCGCCGAGGATCTCGCAGGAGGTGTCGACGTCGGCCGCCGGCCGCAGGATGTCGGGATGGAACTCGACGTCCTCGAATGCGCGGCGCGCGCGGTCCAGCGACAGTTCGGCCTCGGCCGCACCGTCGGTGTAGTCGAACGCGGCCTTGGGCGTGCGACGCTTGGCGATTGCGCGGAGGTCGGCGATGGTCAACGCCGCGTCGAGGCGGCGGGTGCGGGCATCGAACTCGGGCTTCTTGAACTGCATGAGCTCGAGGAGCTCGCCGACTTTGGGGAGCTGGCGGTGAACCATGGGGGTTGCCTCTTCTGTGTGGTCTGACCACATCGTACGCCCTCCGTGGGCGTGTCCAGAAGGGATTCAGGAACCCGGGTCTCCTCCCGCCATGGAGCGGAACCGGCGGCAACGCCCCCACCCCACCGCCCACGGGCGAGGGCGTCGACGGGGGCGCCGTAGCGCGGCGACCCCGCCGACCTCCTCAGTGCGCCGGCATCGCCTCGGGGGCATCGACCTGCTTCGGGGAGCGCACGAACGCCGCCAGCACGATGACGGCGACCGACAGGCACGCCGCGACGAAGAAGGCCGAATGGATGCCGGACGCCGTGGCATCCACCGTCGATGCGCCCTCGTTCGCCGCCGCCGTCGCGGCACCCACCGTCATGAGCGTCACGAACACCGCCGTGCCGGCCGCACCCGCGAGCTGCTGGACGGTCGAGACGATCGCGGAGCCGTGCGGGTAGAGCGCACGCGGGAGCGAACCGAGAGCCGAGGTCATCAGCGGGGTGAGCATGAACGCGAGCCCCAGACTCAGCACGCAGTGCACGGCGATGACGAAACCGATCGGCGTCGACACCGAGAGCGTGGCGAACCCCCACAGCGCGGCACTCGCCACGACCGCGCCCGGCAGCACGAGCGGACGCGCGCCGAAGCGATCGAAGAGGTTTCCGACGAGGGGGGCCATCAGGCCCATGAGCAGGCCGCCGGGCAGCAGCATCAGACCGGTGGGCAGGGTTCCGAGGCCGAGCACGTTCTGCAGGTACAGCGGCAGCAGAATGAGCACGCCGAAGAGCGTCGTCATGGCGACCACGACGAGGATCACGGCGACGGTGAAGGCGGAGTGGCGGAAGACCGCGAGGTTCAACAGCACGCGGTCGGTGGAACCGAGGCGCAGCTGACGCACGACGAAGGCCGCGAGCGCGACGGCCCCCACCACGAGCGGGATCCAGACCGGAACGATCGCGTGACCGTCGGCCGCCTCGCCGATGCTGGAGAGACCGAAGATGATGCCGCCGAACGCCAGGGCCGAGAGCACCACCGACGGGACGTCGAGGGTCACGCGGCGGGTCTCGGTGAGGTTCTTCACCCAGCGGGCGCCCAGCGCGATCGCGACCAGGGCGATCGGCACCATGACGATGAACATGGCCCGCCAGGGGAAGACCGACAGGATCAGCCCCGAGACGGTGGGACCCACGGCCGGCGCCACCGAGATGACGATCGAGATGAGGCCCATCATGCGTCCGCGCCGGTGGGCGGGAACGACGTTGAGCACGGTCGTGAACAGCAGCGGGATCATGATCGCCGTGCCGGACGCCTGCACGATGCGGCCGAGGAGCAGCACGCCGAAGCCGGGGGCGACGGCCGCGATCACCGTTCCGAGCGTGAACAGCCCCATCGCCGCGAAGAAGAGCGCGCGCAGCGGGAACCGCTGGATGAGGAACCCCGTGACAGGAATGACGACGGCCATGGTGAGCAGGAACGCCGTGGTGAGCCACTGCGCGGTGGCGGCGGTGATGTCGAGTTCGCGCATGAGCTCGGGCAGCGCCACGCCCATGATCGTCTCGTTGAGGATGACGACGAAGGCGGCGACGACGAGCAGCGCGATGACGGCGCCCGGACGCACGGCGGCCTTTGCGGGCGGGGCGGCGGTGGGGACGGTTCCGGTGGCGACCATGGACGACCAATCTGAACGGATGGTGAGCAGTTAATGACATTGTGGCAGTGACTGCCAATAAGACATGGACTACTGTAGCCGACATGGAGACCGCAGCGGCACCCCTCGGCGAGGCACTGCGCGACCG
Source organism: Microbacterium proteolyticum (assembly GCF_014192415.1). Classification (GTDB taxonomy): domain Bacteria; phylum Actinomycetota; class Actinomycetes; order Actinomycetales; family Microbacteriaceae; genus Microbacterium; species Microbacterium proteolyticum. Next base: position 1,774,417 of record NZ_JACHXY010000001.1, on the reverse strand, counting down.
CCGACGACGCGAGACGACGCTCGAGATCTGCGAGGCCGCCCTCGACCTGTTCGAGGAGAAGGGCGTCGCGCGCACGACCGTCGACGAGATCGCCGCCCGCGCGGGCGTCTCGGCCCGCACCTTCTTCCGCCTCGCGGGCACGAAGGAGGACGCCGTCTTCATCGACGACGAACGCTTCGTCGCCGCCTTCGCGGAGATCGGCGCCGACGGCGACGACATCGCCGCCCTCACTCAGGCGCTGCGCGAGGTCTTCGCTCGCGAACTCGACCGCCTGCACGCCGACGCGCACGCGCGCGCGCGATTCCTTCGCGTCCGGCGCTTGATCGGTCACGAACCGACGCTGCTCGGCGCGGCCATCCGGCGTGAAGCGACCTCGTCCGACCTGTTCGTCCCCGGGATCGCCGCGCGCATCGGCCTCAGCGAGCTCGATGTACGCGCGGCGATCGGTCTCGCGGCCCTCGAGATGCGCACCGCCCTCGACGAGTGGGCGCGCCGCGCCGACCGCGGGGAGGAGGCGAACCTCCCCGCCCTCCACCGCGAGATCCAGACCGTGCTGGGGGCGGCGGCGGCCGACTGACCCCGACTCAGGTCTCGCGCGTGATCGTGACCTTCACCTTGAGGTTGCTGCGACCGGGACCGGCGTAGACGCCCCGGAGCGGCGGCACGTCGTTGTAGTCGCGTCCGCGGCCGACGAGGACGTGACGATCGCCGATCTCGATGTTGTTCGTGGGGTCGAAGCCCTGCCAGTCACCCGCGAACCATTCCACCCACGCGTGGGACTCCCCCGTCACCGCCTCGCCGACCTCGGCGGACGGCTTCGGGTGCAGGTAGCCCGAGACGTAGCGGGCCGGGATGCCGACCTCGCGGAGCGCCCCGATCGCGATGTGCGCGATGTCCTGGCAGACGCCCTTACGGGCCTCCCACGCGTCGATGGCCGTCGACGTGACGGCCGTGACGCCCTGCATGTAGTCGATGGCGTCACCGACGGCTTCCGCGATGGCGTGGGCAGCGGGACCCGGACGCTCGTGCTGCGCCGCGATGGACCGCGCCAACGCCGCGACCTCGGGATGCGGGGTCGTGCGACGTGTCTGCGTGAGCTGCTCGACGGTCGAGATGGATCGATCGGCCTCGGCGGCGAGCTGCTCCCAGGTGATGTCGGCGTGCTCGATCGGACGCGGACGCACCTCGATGAGCGAGCGCGCCGTGATCGTGAGCGCCGAGTGCGGCGACAGCACGTCGAAGGCCGCGACCCGCGTGCCGAAATAGTCGACGTACTGGTTGACCGAGGTCGACGGCTCGATGTCGAGCGACGAGCTCAGCACGAACTGACTGTCGGTCGAGTGCGGCAGCATCCGGGCCTCGTTGTAGGACGCGGAGACGTCGCCCGGGTAGATGAACCCGGTCTGGTGCTCGATACGAAGACGTTTCACGAGATCTCCCCGATCCAGCTCGGCTCGGCCTGCGTCGGGAAGAACCGCGAGCGGATCGCCTCCGACGCCTCCCGCGTGACCGTCTGCACGCGCTGCATGTGCTCGGGCAACTCCGACAGGATCTCGCTGATGGGCCGGTACTCGAGGTCGTTGCGAATCTGCCCGAGAGCGCGCAGCACGGTGTTGGAGTGGCCGACGCGGTCGGCGCGCGGGTCGATGGCGCTCATGCAATCCTCGGCCCGCTGGATCGAGAAGATGATCGAGCGGGGGAACAGGCGGTCGAGCAACAGGAACTCGGCCGCGTTGCGGGCACTCGGCATCCCCCGATACGTGCGCAGGTACGCCTCGTAGGCGCCGCACGAGCGCAGGATCGTCGTCCACGACGGACCCGACACCTCGGTCAGCGACCGCGTGGCCAGCAGCCGCGCCGTCATGTCGGTGCGCTCGATGCTGCGGCCGAGGGTGAAGAACTGCCACGCCTCGTCGCGGTTGGTGGACGAGTCGACGATGCCGATGGCCAGGGCCGCACGCTCGCGCGTCCACTGGAAGAACTCGTGCACCTTCTCGGTCTGCAACCGTCGCGGCATCCGGGAGTTCGTGGTGTTGAGGGTCTCCCAGAGCTCGGTGGAGACGATCTCGCGTGCACGGCGGGCGTTCTCGCGCGCCGCGGTGAGCGAGTACGCGATGCTCGACGGGTTCATCCGGTCGACGGCGAGCCGGGCGAGCACGTCGTCGCGGCGCACGGTGTCGATGTTCTCCGGCCAGGCCGAGCCCATCACGCTCAGCAGCGAACGGCACGCGGTGTCCTCGTCGATCCAGGGGTCTTCGAGCAGGAGCTGGAGGTGCACGTCGAGGATGCGCGCCGTGCCGTCGCTGCGCTCTATGTAGCGCCCGATCCAGAAGAGGCTCTCTGCAATGCGGCTCAGCATCCCGGCTCCTCCCGCGTCTGCTGCTGCTGCTCCGCCTGCGGGCCGTGCTGCACACCGGCGTCCTGCTGCTGCTGCTCCTGCTGGTCGCGGCCGGGCCGCTGGTCACGCGGCGAGGTCGCCGGGGCGGGCTGGCCGTCGTAGATGATGGGGATCGACTCGGTCACCGCCGCCTGGTCGGCAACGAGCCCCGACACACCGTTGCCCTGGCCGTACTCGACGTGCGAGGGAGCGGAACCGCCGACGACCCACGTGTCCTTCGACCCGCCGCCCTGGCTGGAGTTCACCACGAGCTGCCCCTCGGGGAGGGCGACGCGGGTGAGACCGCCCGGCAGCACCCAGATGTCGTCGCCGTCGTTCACGGCGAACGGACGCAGATCCGCGTGCCGCGGCCGCATCCCGTCTTCCACCAACGTCGGGATGGTCGAGAGCATCACCACGGGCTGGGCGATCCAGCCGCGTGGATCGGCTTTCAGGCGCTTGCGCAGCGCGTCGAGTTCGGAGGGCGAGGCGTCGGGGCCCACGACGAGGCCCTTGCCGCCGGAGCCGTCGACGGGCTTCACCACCAGTTCCGGCAGGCGGTCGAGCACCTCTTCGAGCGCGCCCGGATCTTCGAGGCGCCAGGTGTCGACGTTCTTCAGGATCGGCTCCTCGGCGAGGTAGTACCGGATCAGTTCGGGCACGTACGTGTAAAGCAGTTTGTCGTCGGCCACCCCGTTGCCGACGGCGTTGGCGATCGTGACGTTGCCCAGGCGCGCGGCGAGCATGAGGCCGGGAGCGCCCAGCATCGAGTCGGCGCGGAACTGCAGCGGGTCGAGGAAGTCGTCGTCGACGCGGCGGTAGATGACGTCGACGCGCTGCGGCCCGCGGGTGGTGCGCATGAACACCTTGCCGCCGATGCTCAACAGGTCGCGCCCCTCGACCAGCTCGACGCCCATCAGGCGCGCGAGCAGCGTGTGCTCGAAGTACGCCGAGTTGTAGACGCCCGGGGTGAGCACGACGATGTTCGGATCGTCGATGCCGGGCGGGGCCGAGGCGCGCAGGGCCGCGAGCAGCTTGTTGGGGTAGTCGCCCACGGGGCGCACGCGCATCGACACGAAGAGTTCGGGCAGGGTCTGCGCCATCACCCGGCGGTTCGAGATCACGTACGAGACGCCGGAGGGCACGCGCACGTTGTCTTCGAGCACACGCATCTCACCGTGCTCGTCGCGGATGAGGTCGATGCCCGACACCTGGATGCGCACGCCGTTGGCGCTGCGGATGCCGGCGGCCTGACGGTAGAAGTACTGCGACGACGAGATGAGACCGGCGGGCAGGATGCCGTCGCGCACGCAGTGCTGATTGCCGTAGGCGTCGTCGAGGAAGGCCTCGAGCGCCCGGACGCGCTGCTTCACGCCTGCCTCGATGCGCGACCACTCGTCATAGGCGATGACCCGGGGCACGGCATCGAGCGGGAACGGCCGCTCCTCGCCCGCGAAGTCGAACGTCACGCCCTGAGCCAGGTACGAACTCGCCAACGACTCGGTGCGGCCGCGCAGCTCCTCCTGGGTCATCTGCGCGAGCGCTTGGTACAGCTCCCGGTACGCCTCGCGAGAGGGAGCGGCGTCGCCGGCCGTGGCCGGGGCACCGAACATCTCGTCGTACGCCGGGATGCCGGATGCGGTCTTGCGCGGCGCCAGCGTGGAGCCGTAACCGTCGAACAGGTCACCCATGCCAAGACTCTACTCAGCACCGTGTTGCCGACACGTTTCCCCGACGACGATGTCGGTGTGTCGGGCTGTGGATAGAGTGACGCCAACCTCCGCCGCCACGATCAAGGGTGCTTCCATGCGCGTGCTCGTCACCAGTTCCCGCAACACCTTCGCCCTGGATCTGATCCGCAAGCTCGGGAGCGTGGGGCACACGGTCTTCGCCGCGGACACGTACGACGGAGCGGTCGGCAGCCATTCGCGATTCCTCGCGGGGCACCTGACGACCCCGTCACCGCGCTTCGAGACCGACGCTTTCATCGCGACCATCAGCGCCTACGTCGAGGAGCACGACATCGAGGTCGTCATCCCGACCTTCGAGGAGGTCTTCTACCTCGCCGCCCGTGCGGCCGACCTGCCCCCGGGGGTGCGCCTGTACGCCGGAAGCTTCGGCGACCTCGCGCGCCTGCATGACAAGGCGAGCTTCCAGCGCCTCGCCCAGGGTGCCGGTGTGCCCATCCCCGAGACGGTCGTCGTGACCTCGCCCGACGAGCTGCGCACCGCCATCGCCGACTTCCCCCGGTACTTCGCCCGCGCGGCCTTCTCGCGCGGCGGCGTGGGTCTGTTGACCAACACGGGCCCTCTCGCGGGCAAGGTACCCGTCGAGGACTGCGTGCCGACCCCCGAGCAGCCGTGGCTCGTGCAGCCGTTCGTCGACGGCCCCATGGTCTGCACCTACAGCGTGGTGGTCGACGGCACGGTGCAGGCGCACACGACCTACCGGGCGGCCGAGCAGTGGGCGCACTCCACCGCGATCGCGTTTGTCGCCGTCGACAGCACCGACACCCTGCGCTACACGCAGCAGCTCGTCGCCGCCCTCGACCCGGGCTTCACGGGTCAGATCTCGTTCGACTTCGTCGACCACGGCACCGAGGCCGCCCCCGACTACAAGATCATCGAGTGCAACCCGCGCCCCACCAACGGCGTCATCCTGCTCGAGGCCGACGACGTGGCCAAGGCGATCCAGGGCGAGCTCGCCGAGCCGGTGGTCGCCATACCCGGTACCGAGAGGCAGATCACCCTCGCCGTGATCGCCGACGCGTTCACCGAGCCGCTGTCGCACCTGCCGAAGACCCTGCACGATCTGCTGCACGTGCGCGACGTCGGAGCCGGGTGGTGGGATGACGCCGCGATGCTCTGGAGCCCCGCGACGATCGCGCACGGAGCGAAGATCTCGCACGGCGACCGCAAAGAGGTGCTCGCCGCCCTCGGCGACGACATCGTATGGAACGGCGAGCCGATCGAGGGCATGAGCGAGACGGATGCCGCTGCGCTGGAGGCCGTGCACGCCGGACGCGTCTAACACCGCGGCATCCCCCGCATCTCTGTGGCGAGCGTCCAGAACACGCCGCACCGGCTCGGAGAGTGCGGCGTGTCCTGGACACTCGACGGCAGCGGCCGGCTCCACGTTGCGCGCGGGGCCGGCGGGGAGCGCGTCAGGTGCCGGGGCGCAGGACGACCTTGATGCAGCCGTCCTCCTTCTTCTGGAACGTCTCGTACAGGCCGGGGGCGTCTTCGAGCGGCGCGTGGTGGGTGACCAGATCCATGACGCCCAGCGGGTCGGCGGGGTCCTCGACGAGCGGGAGCAGATCGTCGATCCACCGCTTGACGTTGCACTGGCCCATGCGGAAGTTCAGCTGCTTGTCGAACATCGTCTTCATGGGCAGCACGTCTGCCTCGCCGGCATACACCCCGCTGAGCGACACGGTGCCCCCGCGGCGCACGAGGTCGATCGAGGCGTAGACGGCGGCGAGCCGGTCGAGCCCCGCCTTGTCCATGAGTTTCTGCGCGAGGGCGTCGGGGAGCAGCCCGACGGCGCTCTGCGCGAGGGCGATGCCGCGGTTGCCATGGGCCTCCATGCCGACGGCATCCACCACCGCATCGGCTCCACGGCCCTCGGTGAGGTCGACGAGCTCGTCGACGACCGTATCGGTGAGGTCGTAGGTGAGGACGCCGTGGCGCTCGGCCATCGCGCGGCGCTCCGGCTCGGGCTCGATGGCGAGCACGCGGTAGCCGAGGTGCACGCCGATGCGGGCGGCGAACTGACCGACCGGGCCGAGTCCCATCACCGCGAGCGTTCCCCCCTCGGGGACGCTCGCGTACTGCACGCCCTGCCACGCGGTCGGGACGATGTCGCTGAGGAAGAGGTAGCGGTCGTCGGGCAGGTCGTCGCCGACGCGGATGTGGTTGTAGTCGGCCAACGGCACGCGCAGGTACTCGGCCTGGCCGCCCGGCACCTGGCCGTAGAGCTTGGTGTAGCCGAAGAGTGCGGCACCGCTGCCGTACTCGCGCACCTGGGTCGTCTCGCACTGCGACTGCAGGCCGCGGCGGCACATGAAGCAATGCCCGCACGAGATGTTGAAGGGGACGACGATGCGGTCGCCCACCGCGAGGTTCGTCACGGCGGAGCCGACCTCGACCACGACGCCCATCGGCTCGTGCCCGAGCACGTCGCCCTTGTCGATAAACGGGCCGAACAGCTCGTACAGGTGCAGGTCGGAGCCGCAGATCGCCGTCGAGGTGATCTTCACGATGGCATCCGTCGGTTCGAGGATCTCGGGATCGGGTACCTCCTCGACGCTCACGTTGCGCTTGCCCTGCCAGGTCAGTGCCTTCATGTCGTGCCTCTCGTTCCGGGGACGCCCAGTGTGCGCCCCGAGGCGGCGGCGCGCCGAGGTGGTTGACGAGCCCCCGGTCGATGCGTCAGGCCCCGGGCGCGGCCAGCGAGGGAGCGTCGATCCAGGCGTGCACGCGCGCGAGGAACGCGGCGTATCCGGCGGGGGTGCGCCCGACGAGGCGGCCCGACGTCTCGACTTCGTGGACGTCGCTCGCGCGCTCGGTCGCACCGATCTCCCGGGCCGCGCGCACGAGGGCGACATCTTCGTGCGCGGCCAGATCCGGGATGCCACCGGCCTCGAGATACGTGCTCGCTCGAACGCCGAGATTGGCACCGTGGACGTTGCCGCGCGGGTGGCCGCGGTGGTGCGTCGCGCGCCAGTACGCGACGTGCCGGGCGCTGAGGTCGGCGAAGTCGGGGCGCACGGTTCCGAGGACGAGGTCGACGCCGACGTCGGCGAGATCGAGCTGATGGCTGATCCAGTCCGCGGGGACGACCGTGTCGGCATCCGTCATCGCGATCCAGGTGTCGTGCGGGCTCGCATCCAGCGTCGACAGGGCGTGCGCGACGCCGGTCCGACGGGCGGCGCCGACCCGGCGGGCGCTGATCTCGACGGCCTCGACCGGCCATCGTCCCACCTGCAGTCCGGTGCCGTCGGTGCACGCGTCGAGCACGACGACCACGACCGCGGCGAGGTCGGGGGTGCGCTCGCGCGCGTGCGACACCGCCCTCCCGACCGATGACAGACACCGCCCGATCAGGTCTTCTTCGTCGTGCGCGGGGATGACGACCGCCACCGCTCTCACGGCGCGAGCCCCGCCTCGGTCGCCACCGACCGCGCCCCGGGGCGCGCGAACACCTCGAGCACGAAGTCTTCTTCCTCGTGCCGGACCAGGCGCACCAGGTCGGCTCGTTCGGCGAGCGCATCGTGGACGCTGTCACCGGTGCGGGGGTACTCCGCGACCGGATGCCGCCAGTGGCAGGCCACGAGGTGACCGTCGGCGCTCAGTGAGGCGACGGCGGCGGTGAGCCCGCGATCCAGGTCGGCCCCCGCCCAGTAGTAGGCCACCTCCGACAGCACCACGAGGTCGAACTCGCCCGCGGGCCAGTCGTCGGGGAGGGTACCGCGGCGCAGCTCGACGTTCGCGTCGTCCGGCATCCGTCGGCGAGCGCGGTCGAGGGCGGCGGCGGCGAGGTCGACGGCGAGTACGCGATCGCTCCGGCCGGCCAGCTCCACCGTGAGCGCGCCCGTCGAGCAGCCCGCCTCGAACGTGGCCCGGTACCGGCGCCGCGGGAGGGCGGCGAGCAGCACGGCGCGCTTGCGCTCCTCGTACCAGCGCGAATCGAAGCCCCACGGATCGTCGTGCCGGGCGTAGATATCGTCGAAATACGCCTGGCCGACGGTGGATTCCGGGGCGGGCGCGGGCGCGGGCGCGAAGAACACCTCGGCATCCCGCTCGAAGTGCGCACGCATGAGCGCGTGCACCATCGGCTCGTCGCCGGGCGCCGGCGACAACGGCTGGAGCTGACTGGCGTGGACGTCGAGGGCGCGGGTCTTGGCATCCCGAATCTCCGCGTCGAGCACGAGACGCTCGGCGGCGTCCCACGGCACGTCGTCAGGTCCGCCCCAGTGCCACAACCAGATCGGGAACGCGCGCGAGCGTACGCCGCGGGCCCCGCACACCTCCTCGACGATCTCGCCGACGACGCGGTGGTCGCGGTGCCCGTCTCCGATCCAGGGCGACAGCACCAGCACGCGGTCGGAACCGGCCCGGTCGAGAGCGTCGCCGAGAGCTGTGGCGATGGCATCCCGATACTCGTCGGTCCCCCCGTCGGGGAGGCCGAGGAACAGCGGTTCGGCGCTGAGCCCGAGCGTCTCCACGGCGGAGCGCAACTCGCGACGGCGCAGCAGCGCGAGCGTGGCCGGTGAGTGCGTGGGCGAGGCGGGGTGCGACCGTTCGCCGTCGGTCACGACGATCAGCTCGACCCGGATGCCGCGAACGGCGGCCGTGGCCAGGATGCCCGCCGCCCCGAGGGTCTCGTCGTCGGGGTGCGCGGCGACGACGATCAGACGGTCGATGTCGAAGTCGAGCGCGGGGAGATCGCGGCGGAGGGCGGCGGTCCAGACGCCTTCGTCGGTACCCGGATCGCGGTGGTCGAAGCTCACCATGCTGCCCCTCCCCGTGCCACGTCGCCGCCGATCCTCGCGAGGTCGCGGTCGCCGTGGTGCTGCCGCACGTACACCTGCAGGTCGGAAACCCGCCGCGCGTGCGCCTCGTCGGCGACGAGGGGCGAGGGACCCAGGGCGTGGGCGGCCTGGGAGATCGTCGTCTCGACCGCGTCGGCCACGACGGTGCGCGCGCGGGCGGCGCGGAGTCCCTCGGATGCCGTGCCCCCGGCGTCGAACGCCCGCGCGGTCTCGACGAGCACGGCGCGGGCGGCCCAGAGAGCCGTGTCGGCTCGGCCGAGGTGCACGCGCGAGACCTGATCCGCGCGGTCTCTTGCGGCGGCGGCGGCGAGCGCTCCGCGCAGGGGCATCGCCCCGCCCCACCAGCACGCCGCGACCCCCACCCCGCCGTGGGCGAAGCCGGGCCGACGCAGATACCACCCGGCATCGCCCACCGGCACGGCTCGGGCACCCGCGACGTCGATTGGCGCGCTGACGACGCGGTCGAGTCCGCGGGCGTGCCACGGGCCCGGGCGCGCCGTCACGGTTGCGTCGCGCAGGTCGAGCGCGAAGAGCTGTCGTCGCTCATCGTCGATCCAGGCCGTGACGAGTGCGCGGTCGAGGTCGGCGGCGAGCGAGCACCACGGCTTGGTCCCGTGCAGCGTCCAGGTACCCGCGTCGAGTCGCGCCTCGAGCCGCATGCCCGGACCCTCGGCGGCGAAGACACCCCAGGTACCGGTCGCGTCGACCTCGATCGCGAAGCCCGACGCGGCGGCCTCGCCGAGGATGGTGAGCGCGTCGAGGTGCGGCTCGAGCACGCGGGCGGCGGCGACGTCGCGTGCCGCCACCGACGCGAGCAGCTCCCACGTCGCCGCGACCGAGGCCGGCCGGGCGATGTCCACCACCCACGCGAGGGTGGCGACGATGTCCGTGCCGAGGCCGTCGACGGCATCCGCCCGCTCCAGGGCGACACGAACGCCCGCGAGGCCGGGGGTGTCGTCGGGCACGAGGAGCGGGAAGGGGGGATGGTCGCCGTCGGTCACGTCGCCAGGATCCGCGCGCGCGCGTGTTTCGGGCAGATCCTTGACACCGACGTCCGGTCCCGACATGGGGCGGTCCGCACGGTCGCCGCATGGTACGGTCGGCGCAGGACGAGCCGGATTCGCCAGATGCGCGCTGTTCCGTCCTTCATGTGACACGGCGACGTTCTGATCTTCGCCCGCTCGAACCCGAACGGTGACCTTTCGTCGCCGAGAAGATCACCGTCATGCCGCCGCCATCGGCAGATCCACGGCGCCGATGGCCGGTGTTCTCGATCAAGACGCCCGCCTCGATCCTCGACACCCGATCACCACACTCATCACGGTTCTCCGACACCGCGAGTACGCGCATCCGGAGAACGTCACGGGGCGTCCAGCTGCTCGGCATCGCTCCCACCGGCACACTGCCGCAACCGGTCGAACGAACCGGCGGGATACGTCCGCACTCCCGGGAGCAGCCAGAACCCCCACGGACGCATCAGCTCGCGCGCCGACCGAACGGAGAGGCAGACATGACCGAGACGACCCCGGTGGAGGGTCCGGCGGGAGAAGCTGTGCCGGCTGTCGCACCGGCCGTGAGCCGGTCCGTCGTGTCCGACCCTGACGCCTCGGCGCGCACACCCGTCCACCCGCAAGAGGGTGTCCGCAGACGCGACCGGCGCGCGAATTCCACGCGCGTGGACGAAGCGACGCTGCTCCGCGTCGCAGCGTCGGTCCCCTTCGGAATCGCGGCGATCCTCTGCGCGGGCGCCGAATGGTGGTTCGCGACCGCCGCCATCGGCGTGACGGCGGTCGCGCTCCTCATCTCGACGTTCCGTGCCGCCGCGGCCGTCGTGCTCGTCGTCGGTGCAGCGCTCGTGATGCGGGCGATGGTGGCGTTCTTCTCGAAGCATGAGGGCCTGGCACGGGATCGATCGGATCGGGCGCACGGCTCACCGCGACGGCGACGGCGACGGTAGACGTCAGGCCAGGCGTCGCACGACGAGTGGGAGCGGCGCGCTGCGGGCGGGATGCCGCCGCGGGAATGACGTCTCAGCCCGGCCGGCTCATCGTGCCCGCACGCGGCGGCGCAGCACCGCGTCGAGATGCGCGACGTGCAGCAGCAGTCGAGGGAACGACGCCGACACCCCCTTTCGCGGCAACCGGTCGAGGGCCGCCTCGTCGCCGTGAAGCAGCGCCTGCTGCCCCCGCACGAGCCGCCGCGCCACGTTCAGCAGAGCGAGGGGGTGGGTGTCGAGGGCACTGTGTCCGTTGCGGATGCGAACCAGCGTGGCATCCGGAGCCGACGCCGCCACCCGCTCGGCGACCGCCGGAGGCGTGCGCAGATCCCGGTCGCCCGAGAGCACCACGAGCGGAAAGTCGAACGAGCCCACTGCCTCGACGAGATCGTACGGCTCACGGTCGAACGCCGGGAAGCCGGGCGCGAGCGGCAGGTACGTCGACGCCGGGTCGAGCGGGTGGCCGTCGGGCGTGCCGGCGTAGCCCAGCTCGCGGAACGCGATCGTTCCGACCAGATCGAATTCGTAGATCCCGGGGATGCGCGGAAGTCCCCCATCGCGCGTGGCGTAGGCACCGAGCGCACGCCACGTGAGGCCGGGCCGATGCCGCAGGAGCGGACGGACGAGGTCGGGGCCGCCCAGCTCGTACGCCGCGCGCACGATGTCGAGCACGACGCGCGGTGTGACGCCTCCCGCGATGAGGCGCCTCACACCGCGGGACATGTCGTCGTCGGCATCCCAGAACAGCTCCCGCAGGCGCACACGCTCCAGGCCGACGTCGCGGGTGGACTGCAGAGCCGAGTCGAGCAGCATGGATCTCACGCGCTCCGGATGCCGCACCCCGAACGCCATCGAGAGGTAGCTGCCGTACGAGGAACCGACGACCACCGCGCGGTCGATCCCCTCCGCGTCGAGCACGGCCGCGAGGTCGTCGAGCACCGCGGTGATGCGCATCGCCTCGGGCGGCAGGGGCCGGCCGTCGAGATCACGGCGTGAGCGGCCGACACCGCGGTGCTCGACCATGACCACGTCGAGGCCGCCGCTCGCCGCCCACCGCCGGAGACCCCGATACGGCAGCACCGACGCGAGCCCCGGTCCTCCCGGGATGACCAGCACGGGCGTCGCCCCCCGGGGACCTGAGCGCACGTACCCGAGATCGAACGCCGGCGCCCCTCCGGCCGCGGGGCGGCGGAGGGACCGCAGGATCTCGGGCATGCCAGCACGCTACTCGCGTGCGGGGGCAGCAGGGCGGGGGGCACGGGGTTCCGGTTGGCTGTGAGTTCTGACGCGGACGGCCCCGGCCGGGCCCGGCATCCATAGGCTCCGTTCGTGCCCTCCGCCTCCGTTCGAACCCGCGACCTGCCTGCCGCCGTCGCCGCCGTCGGCGCGACCGCCCTCGGCGCCGGGCTCGGCGAACTCGTCGCGGCCCTCGTCGCCCCCACCGCGAGCCCTTTCGCGGTCATCGGCGGCGGAATGATCGACATCGCCCCCGCGTGGGCGAAGAACCTCGCCATCAGCCTCTTCGGCACCGGCGACAAGGCGGCGCTCCTCGTCGGCATCGCGGTACTGCTGCTCGCGGTGGCGGGTGCGGCCGGAGTGCTCGAGTGGCACCGGCCCCCGTGGGGCCGCGTGGTCCTCGGCGCGCTGGGTGTCGTGGGCGCGATCGTGGCGCTGACCCGCTCCGACGCGGGCATGCTGTCGCCCGTACCCTCGATCGTCGCGGCCGGCGTGGCCTCGGCGGCGACGGCGTGGCTCATCGGACGCCTGCGTCGAGGGCCGCGCTCCGGGCTCGCGGCCGACGAGGGACTGACCCGCCGGAGCGTGCTCGCGCTCTCGGGCATCGCGGTCGCGGCCGGGGCGCTCGCCGCCGCCGGCTCGTTCGCGCTGAGCTCCGGCGCTCGCGCGGTGAGCGCCGTGCGCGCGGCCCTGCGCCTTCCGACACCGACGACGACGACGGACGTGCCGGCGGCGGCGGAACTCGGCATCGACGGCCTCTCGCCGGTCATCACCCCCACGGCCGACTTCTACCGCATCGACACCGCCCTCGTCGTGCCCCAGGTCGACCCCGCCGACTGGACCCTGCGCGTGCACGGACTCGTCGAACAGGAGGTCGTGCTGCGCTGGGACGACCTGCTCGACCTCGCCCCGAAGGAGACCGTCGCCACCTTGACCTGCGTCTCGAACGAGGTGGGCGGGTCGCTCATCGGAACCGCCCGCTGGCTCGGCGTGCCGCTGCGGGAGGTTCTCGCCCGCGCACGGCCGACCGCCGAGGCCGACATGGTGCTGTCGCGCTCGATCGACGGGTTCACGGCATCCAGTCCTCTCGAAGCACTCACCGACGACCGTGACGCGCTCCTCGCCATCGGCATGAACGGCGAGCCACTGCCGATCGAGCACGGCTTCCCGGTGCGCATGGTCGTCCCGGGCCTGTACGGGTATGTCTCCGCCACCAAATGGGTGACCGAGCTCGAGGTCACCCGCTACGACCGGGCCGAGGGGTACTGGACCCCGCGCGGCTGGTCGGAGCGCGGCCCCGTGAAACTCCAGTCGCGCATCGACGTCCCGCGGGCCGGCGCCCGCGTCGAGGCGGGCGCCGCCGTGATCGCGGGCGTCGCCTGGCAGACCCACGTGGGCGTGTCCGGGGTCGAGGTGCAGATCGACGACGGGGCGTGGCAACCGGCGACCCTCGCCGCGGCCATCTCGGCCGACACCTGGGTGCAGTGGAGCCTGGCGTGGGAGGCGACGAGCGGCTCGCACACCGTGCGCTGCCGCGCCATATCGGCCGACGGTCAGACGCAGACCGACGCGCCGGCGCCGCCCGCCCCCGACGGCGCGACGGGATGGCACGAGCTCACCGTGACGGTGGCCTGACCGCCGTCGCGCCGGGGCGTGAGGGGTCGGTTCCTGTCGCCGAGCGTGGGCGGAAGCGACAGGTACTGACCCCTCACTCCGCTCAGGCCGACAGCACGTGCCGGAGCTGTTCGACCGCCCAGTCCAGCTCGGTCGCACGGATCGTCAGCGGAGGGGCGATGCGGATCGTCTGGCCGTGCGTGTCCTTCACGAGCACCCCGCGCGTCAGCAGCTTCTCGGCGACCTCGCGGCCGGTGCCGTAGGCGGGGTCGATGTCGACTCCGGCCCACAGTCCGGCGATGCGCACGGCGGTCACGCCGTGGCCGATGAGCGCCTGCAGTGCGGGCTCGAGGTGCACTCCCAGCGCCTTCGCCCGGGTCTGGAATTCTCCGGATGCCAGCATCTCGACCACGCGCAGACCCACGGCCGCGGCCAGAGGGTTGCCGCCGAACGTCGAGCCGTGCTCACCGGCGCGGATGACGCCGAGCACGTCCTCGTTCGCCACGACGGCCGACAGCGGGAGGATGCCGCCGCCGAGCGCCTTGCCGAGGAGGTACACGTCGGGCACGACGCCCTCGCGATCGCACGCGAACGTCTCGCCCACGCGGCCGAGGCCCGACTGGATCTCGTCGGCGATGAAGAGCACGTCGTTCTGCGTGCAGATCTCGCGCACCCGCTGCAGGAACCCCTCGGGGGGCAGGACGACCCCGGCCTCGCCCTGGATGGGCTCGAGCAGCACCGCGGCGGTGTTCTCGTCGATCGCCGCGGCGATGGCATCCGCATCTCCGTACGGCACGTGCACGAAACCGGGCGCGTAGGGACCGAAGTCGTCGTGGGCTGCGGGGTCGTCGCTGAAACCGACGATCGTCGTCGTGCGCCCGTGGAAGTTGCCGTTCGCGACGATGATGGTCGCCGCGTCGGCGGCGATGCCCTTCGTGCGGTAACCCCAGGCGCGCGCGACCTTGATCCCGGTCTCGACGGCCTCGGCACCGGTGTTCATCGGCAGCACCATGTCTTTGCCGCACAGCTGCGACAGCGCCGTGGCGAACGGGCCGAGACGGTCGTTGTGGTACGCCCGGCTGGTCAGCGTCACACGAGCGAGCTGCTCGCGGGCGGCGGCGAGGATCGCGGGGTGCCCGTGGCCGAAGTTCAACGCCGAGTACGCCGACAGCAGGTCGAGGTAGCGCTTGCCCTCGACGTCGGTGACCCACACGCCCTCGGCCCGCGAGACGATGACCGGCAGCGGGTGGTAGTTGTGGGCGAGGTGGGCGCCCTCTTCGGCGATGAGGCGCTCGCCGAGCGCGTCGACGGTGGTACTCATCGGGCACCGCCGCGGAGCTCGAGCGTGCAGCATTTGATGCCGCCGCCGCCGAGCAGCAGCTCCGACAGGTCGACCATCACGGGGGTGTATCCGCGCTCGCGCAGCTGCGCCTCGAAGCCCACGGCACGGGGCGAGATGATGACGTTCTTGCCGTCGCTGGCGGAGTTGAGACCGAAGACGGAGCCGTCGCTGTCGGACACGCGGATGGCGTCCGGGTAGCGCTCGCGCAGGATCGCCTGACTGCGCTCATCGAACGCGGTGGGCAGGTAGGCGATGTTGGCCTTCTCGACGCCGCCGGGGCCCTCGACCGGGTCGAGCACGGCGATCGCCGTGTCGAGGTGGTAGAAGCGCGGGTCGACGAGCGTCAGGGAGACGACCTCGCGCGCGAACACCTCGCCCACCTCGCGGTGGCTGTCACCGGTCGAGCGGAAGCCCGTGCCGGCGAGGATGGTGTCGCCCACGAGCAGGAAATCGCCCTCGCCCTCGTTGACCTCGACCGGTTCGGCGACCTCGAAGCCGGACGCTGCGAACCAGTCGATGAACGCCGGCGCCTCGGCCGCGCGCTCACGGAAGCGGAACTTCGGACCGTACGCGACACCGTCGATGACGAAGCCGCCGTTGGCGGTGTAGACCATGTCGGGCAGACCCTCGACCGGGTCGATCAGTTCGATCTCGTGCCCGAGCGAGGTGTACGTGTCGTACAACGACTGCCACTGCTGCAGGGCGAGGTTCGTGTCGGTGGGGCGCGAGGGCTCCATCCACGGGTTGATGCTGTAGCTCACCGTGAAGTGCACGGGCCGGCACATCAGGTACCGGCGGTGCTGCTGCACGCGCTCGGTGGAGGTGGCCTCGGCGGTGGTGGCGGTAGGGGTGGCGGACATCTGTGCTCCTCGGAGAAAGGTGCGGCGGACGCTGTCCTGGGGCCCGGTGGCCCTTCGAACCCGGCGGCGCCGTGGCGCCGTGCGGGGAAAGGTCGGTCCGAGCACGCCGTGGCCATTCTGCCACGCGTGCGCGCGCGGACGCGAGTGGGCGCTCACGCGGCACACCCTCAGCGATCCGCACGAAGTCAGCGGCATCCAGCCCG
This sequence comes from Microbacterium proteolyticum, assembly GCF_014192415.1. GTDB lineage: Bacteria > Actinomycetota > Actinomycetes > Actinomycetales > Microbacteriaceae > Microbacterium > Microbacterium proteolyticum. The sequence continues at coordinate 1,758,236 of NZ_JACHXY010000001.1, read as the reverse complement.
ATTCGACCGGGATCGCGCGAATCGCGGAGCTTCCGCACGCGCCCGCCCGACCGCCGACACGACCTCAGCGATCCGCGCCTCCGCGCGCCGGATGCCGCCTCACACGGCGCCGCGAACGCCCTCCGCCCGCAGCCGCGCCACGTCGGCCGCCGAGTGCAGCCCCGCGTCGGAGCCCAGGCCCGTGGCGACGAGGCTGCCGCACGCGAGCCCGCGCTCCGCGGCCTCGGCGACGTCGGCGCCGCTCACCAGACCCTCGATGAACCCGGCGCTGAACGCGTCACCGCAGCCCGTCGTGTCCACCACGTCGACGGAATATGCCGCCCGTCGCACATCGCGGGATTCGCGGGTGCTGATGCTGACCCCCGCCGCGCCGCGGGTGATCACGAGGGTTCCGACGCCGGCACCCAGATAGAACGTGATCGCCTCGTCGAGCGTCGCCGCCCCGGCGAACGAGAGGGCGTCCTCCTCGCTGGGGAAGAGGTAGTCGACGAAGGGCAGGCACGGCAGCACGGCATCGCGATCGCCGGCGCCGCCGGTGGGGATGAAGTCCATCGTCGTCACCACCCCGGCGTCGCGGGCGCGGCGCAGCAGGTCCACGCTGGGCGCGCCGTCGATGCCCGGCAGCAGGCAGGTGCCACCGAGGTGGAGCACCGCGACATCGCTCATATCGATGGATGCCAGGTCCTCCGGCGCGATCGCCGCGTTGGACCCGATGACGTGCAGCGCCGGACGGCTCCCGTCACGGCGGATGGGCAGCATCGTCGCGGAGGTGGGCCGCTCGCGGCGCACGGCGAGGCCGGTCACGTCGACCCCCTCGTCGGCCATCGTGGAGCGCAGAAACACGCCCAGTGCGTCGGCGCCGACGGCGCCCACCGTCGCCACGGGAACGCCGAGGCGTGCGAGGTCGACGGCGGTCGCGGCGGCGGTGCCGGCCACGGTCAGGCGGATCTCGTCCAGCAGCGCGAGACCCTGCCCGGGCGGGATGGCGTCGACGTAACGACCGAGCACGTCGGCGACATGGAGGCCGACGGTGACGACGCGACGAGCGGGGTGCGACATGGATCTCCTGCGGTGAGGGCGGGCCGGTACGGGACCGGCGGTTCGAGAGGGCGGTGTTCGGTCGGGGCGCGGGACGGGCCGCTGCGGGAACGGGCGAAGCATACTGAGCGGCTCACCCGCGATGACTTCATTTCACCGTGTGACGCTCGAGTCGAACGTCGTCCGACCCCTCCCTACGATTCGAGTGACTGCTTTCCGGCGTCATCCCACACAGCATCCGCGGCGACGCGCGCACCGACGCGAGCGCCCACCGGCCCCACAGGAGCCCACCGTGAGAAAGTCCCTCTTCGCCCTTCCGGCGATCGTCGTCGCTGCCGGCCTCGCCCTCGCCGGCTGCAGCACCGTCTCGTCAGACGCGGCCGCGCCGAACGGCGAGGGCGTCGACGCCTCTCAGCCGCTCGCGGGCAAGACCATCGGCATCGCCGTCGTGGGCACGCAGCACTTCTGGGACCGCGAGGCCTTCCAGGGCGCGGTCGACGAGGTCACCCGGCTCGGCGGCACGCCGCTGACCACCGACGGCAACCGCGACAACACCCTGCACGCGCAGAACCACGACATCTTCCTCGCCCAGAACGTCGATGCCGTCATCACGATCCTCGGCGACGCGTCGGTCGACCCGAAGCTGCAGCAGCTGCACGACGCCGGCATCCCCGTCTTCGGCGTCGACCACGCCTCGGAGTGGGCGGTCAACAACGCTCAGTCCGACAACGAGGTGGGCGGCACGGCCCTCGGCAAGATCACCGGCGACGCCCTCGGCGGTACGGGCAACGTGGCCGTCTTCAACGCCTTCGGGACGAGCCTGTCGTTCTGCGGCGAGCGCTACGACGCGTGGAAGAACGAGCTCTCGACCGACTACCCGGGCATCAAGCTGATCGAGCCCGAGCTGGCCGAGCAGTTCGCCAACGCCCCCGACGACGCGCGTCAGCAGACGCTCGCGCTGCTGGAGAAGTACCCGGCCGGCACCATCCAGGGCATCCACGTGGCGTGCTGGGACCAGCCGGCCATCGGCGTGGTGCAGGCGATCGAAGACTCCGGTCGCACCGACGTGAAGGTCACCGCCTTCGACGCCGGCCCCGACACCCTCGAGATCATGAGCGAGCCGAACAGCCCGTTCGTCGGCAACATCGCCCAGCTGCCGCGCAAGATCGCCACGATCTCGGCCGACAACGTCGGCAAGTACTTCCTCGGCGAAGAGATCGAGAAGGTCAGCTACGTCGACACCATCCCGGTCGCCGGTCCCGACGAGGCGACCGCGGTCGCGAAGGAGCTGGGCTACACCCAGTGACCATCAGTTCCTCCCCCCTCGTGACGCCGGTGCTTCGCATGACCGGCGTCACGAAGGCGTTCGCGGGCGTCCCGGCTCTCCGGGGCGCCTCGATCGACGTGCGCCCGGGCGAGGTGCACGGCCTCGTCGGCGAGAACGGCGCGGGCAAGTCCACGCTCATCAAGATCCTCGCCGGCATCTACGAGCGCGACGGCGGCACGGTCGTCATCGGGGGGACGGATGCCGGTCGGCTCACTCCCGCCGACGCCCACGCGGCCGGCATCCGGTTCGTGCATCAAGAACTGCAGCTCGTGCCCGACATGACCGTCGCCGAGAACGTCTGGCTCGGCAACGAGCAGAGCGCCGGCGGCGTGCTGCGCGGCCGCGCCATGAAGGCCCGCGTGACCGAGGTGCTGCACGACGTGCTGGGCATCCGACTCTCCCCCACCCGGCTCGTCCGCGACCTCGGCCCCGCCGAGCGCAAGCTCGTGCAGGTGGCCCGCGCGCTGGTCGACGACGACACGCGTGTCATCGTCTTCGACGAGCCCACGGCCCCGCTCGCCAGTGCCGAGGCCGAACAGCTGCTCGGCATCATCGGACGCCTCCGCGAACGCGGCATCTCCAGCCTCTACATCTCGCACTACCTCGGCGAGGTCACACGGATCTGCGACCGCGTGACCATCCTGCGCGGCGGTCTCGACGTGGGCCGTATCGAGGCGGTGGGGCCCGACAGCGGTCGCGAGATGGTCCGCCTGATGATCGGGCGCGAGATCGACGACCTCTACCCCCCGCGTCGTCCCGTCGCCACGGCCGAACCGGTGCTGCGCGCCCGGGGCCTCCGCGTCGGCGCGGTCGTGCACGGCGTCGACCTCGACGTGCGCCCGGGCGAGATCCTGGGGCTCACCGGCCTGCTCGGCTCCGGAGCGTCCGAACTCGCCGAGGCCCTCGTGGGCCTGCACCGCCACACGGGGGAACTGTCGCTTTCGGCTCGCCGGTTCCGTCCGTCGAGCCCGGCCGCCGCCCTCGAGGCCGGCGTCGTGCTCGTGCCCCGCGACCGCCGCCACGACGGCGTCGTGCTCGACTTCTCGACCCAGCGCAACCTCACCCTCTCGACCCTCGCCGAAGGCACCCGCGCGGGACTCCTCGACGATGCCGCGTCGCGGACGCGCGCCGAGGGCCTCGCCGAGCGCCTCGACATCCGCCCGCGCGACACGAGCGTGCAGACCCGCCTGCTCAGCGGAGGGAACCAGCAGAAGGTGGTGCTCGGCCGCAGCCTCGCCGCCGGCGCCCGGGTGATCGTGCTCGACGAACCCACGGTGGGCGTCGACATCGGCGCGAAGCAGGAGATCTACCGCCTGCTGGCGGAGCTCGCGGCATCCGGAACCGCGGTCGTGATCGTCTCGACCGACCCCGCCGAGGTGCTCGGGCTCAGCGACCGCGTCGTCGTGCTCGAACGCGGACGCGTCGCGCACGAGGTGACGACCGATGGTCTGACCCTCGAGCACCTGAGCGCGTTGGTCACCGGGAGCGCCGGCGGCTCCACGGCCGACGCCACCGCCCCCGAACGAACCGAAGGGGATGCCGCATGAGCGCCCTGACCGTGGAGCGCACGACGCTCGCCCCGCGTCTGCGCAGCCTGCTGGCACGGCGGGGGCCGCTGCTGGTCGTGCTCGCGATGACCGTGTACCTCGCCGTCACGGCGAGGGGCTTCCTCGGCATCGCCAACGTCACCGCGAGCCTCACCCAGGCAGCCCCCGTCGCGTTGGTCGCGATGGGCCTCGCCATCGTCGTGATCGGCGGCGGCGACGACGTGGTCGTCGGCGGCATCGACCTGTCGATCCCCGCCACCGCGGCGCTCGCCACCGCCATCGTGAGCGATCAGCTCACCACCTACGGCACCCCGTTCGCCGTCGCCTTCGCCCTCGGCATCCTGGTCACCACCGTGTTCGGTCTGCTCAACGCGGTCCTCGTGGGGTGGGTCGGGCTGTCGTCGATCCTCGCCACCCTCGCCGTGTACGTCGCCGTCGTCGGCATCACGCGCGTGGTCAGCGGCAACCGCCGCATCGATGTGACCGACCCGCTCATCGTCGCCGTCCGCGACACGCGTATCGCCGGCATCCCGCTCGCCGCCGTCCTCATGCTCCTCGTCGCGGCGGTGCTCGTCTTCGTCATGGCCCGCACCCCGTACGGCCGGCGTCTGCAGGCCGTCGGCGGAAACCGGGATGCCGCGACCTTCGCCGGCATCCCGACGCAGCGTTACATCATGTCGACGTTCGTCATCGCCGGTGTCGTCGCGGGCCTCAGCGCGCTTCTCCTCGTCGCGCGCGGCTCGGGTAGCAGCCCGGGGATCGACGAGCGCCTCATGGTCGACATGGTGCTGGCGACCTTCCTGGGAGCTGCTTTCACCCGCCGCGGCACGGTCACCATCTTCGGCTCCGTGCTGGGCGCGGTGTTCGTGGCGCTGCTGTCGAACGGCCTGATCCTCTCGCGCGTCGCCAACGCGTGGGTCGACGGGTTCAAGGGCGTCCTGATCCTGCTCGTCGTGGCCGCAGCCGCTGCCCGCAAGAACGAGGAGGCCCGCGCGTGAGCACCACCACCACCCGCACCCGCTGGTCGGGGGTCGCCGGTTCCGCCGCCTCGACCGTCACCCGCTACGGCTTCGTCGCCGCCTTCGCGCTGCTGGTCGTGTTCTTCTCGTTCGCCAGCGACGCGTTCCTGCGTCCGAGCAATCTGCTGAACGTGCTCGACGGCGTCGCGATCCTGCTGTTGGTCGCCCTCGCCCTGACGGTGGTGGTGTCCTCCGGAGGCATCGATCTGTCGGCCGCCGTCGCCGTCGACTTCGGCGCGTGGTTCGCGATCGTATCGATGATGTCGTTCGGGATGCCGTGGCCCGTCGCCGTCCTGCTCGGACTGCTCGGCGGCGCGCTCATCGGCGCGCTCAACGCCTTCCTGATCGTGGGCCTCGGTGTGACGCCCTTCCTCGCGACCCTCGGCACCTTCTTCATCGGCCGCAGCGCCCAGCAGATCGGCACGAACGGCGGGGCGAGCGTCAGCTTCCGCGCCGCCCCCGAGGGCTTCACCTTCCTCGGCTCGGGCGACGTGCTGGGCGTCGGCATCCCGGTGATCATCGCCGCGGTCGCGGCCGTCGGCGTCGGCATCCTGCTGCACCGCACCCCCGCGGGCGTGCGCATCCAGGCGATGGGCCTGCAGGATCGCGCGGCGGTCGTCGCGGGTCTTCGCACCCGCCGCATCCGCGTGCTCGTCTACGTCGGCGCCGGCGTGCTGTGCGCGGCGGGCGGCGTGCTGCTCAGCGCCTCGCTGCGGCTGTACACCCCCCTCGCGGGCTTCAGCTACCTGCTGGATGCCATCGCCGCGGTGTTCATCGGCGCATCGATGCACCCGCGCTCTCGACCCAACGTGCCCGGCACGGTCGTCGGCGTGCTGTTCCTGGGCGTCCTGGCGAACGGCCTCGACCTGCTCGGTCTCGACTTCAACGTCAAGGCCGCGGTGCAGGGCGTCGTGCTGCTCGTCGCCCTCGTGCTGGCGTACACCGTCGCTCAGCGCGCGCGGGCGGCGGCGGAGCGCAAGCCCGCGGCGAAGGGCGCAGGGTCGAGCGCCCCGGCGCCGACCGGCCCGGCCGCACCCGCCGTCGCCGCGACCGATGACGCTGCCTCGAACGGGCGACGCGCGACGACGACCCCGCCGAGTGACACCACCCCGGGCGGCCCCGTATGACCCCCGCCGTGCTCGGCATCGACGCCGGAACCACCGCGGTCAAGGCCGTGCTGTACTCGCTCGAGGGCGAGACGCTCGCCGCCGGTCACCGCGCGGTCACGGTCGTGCGCACCCCCGACGGCGCGGCCGAGAGCGACATCGACCTCGTGTGGGAGGCCGTCGTCGGCGCCGTCCGCCAGGCCCTGTCCCAGGCCCGCAGCGCGGGGCCCGACGTCGTCGCGATCGGTGTCACCGGCCAGGGCGACGGGGCGTGGCTCATCGACGCCGACGGACGCCCGGTCCGCCCGGCCGCCCTGTGGCTCGACGGGCGGGGCGCCGACCGCGTGACCGCGTGGCAGCGCGACGGGCGGGATGCCGCGGTGATCGCCGCCACCGGTTCGGCGAGCTTCCCGGGGACGCTCCCCGTGCTGCTCGACGGCTTCGCCGAGACCGAGCCCGAGACCCTCGCCCGCGCGGCCCACCACCTCAACTGCAAGGACGCGGTGCGTCACCGCCTCACCGGCGAGGTCGCCACCGATCCCTCCGAGGCGTCGCGCACGTACCTGGATCCGGCGACGCTCGCCTACTCCGACGAGATGATCGACGCGCTCGGGCACCGCCGCTTCGCGCACCTGCTCGCCCCCGTGCGCGCGCCCCACGAGAGCGCCGGCACCCTCACCGACGACGCCGCCGCCGAGCTGGGCCTGCGAGCCGGCGTGCCCGTCGCCACGGGGCTGGTCGACTCCGCAGCCTGCCCCGTCGGGCTCGGCGCCCTCGCCGATCAGGACGGCTGGGTGGTTCTCGGCACGACCGCCACCGTCGCCGTCAACCGCGTCGACCGTGCCGCCGCCGACAGCGGGATCGGCATCCTCATCCCCACCGGCCGAGGGACCCAGGTGCTCGAGGCCCTGTCGTCGATGGTCGGTACGCCCAACCTCGACTGGGTGCGCGACACCCTGGGCCTCGCCGACCGCGGATGGAGCGACCTCGAACGCCTCGCGCGCACCGCGCCGGCCGGCAGCGGCGGGGTGGTCTACCTGCCCTACGGCTCGCCCAGCGGCGAGCGCGCACCGTTCGTGGATGCCGCCGCCTCGGCATCGTGGGTGGGCATGAACGTCACGACGACCCCGGCGCAGCTGCTGCGCAGCGTCTTCGAGGGCCTCGCGTTCTCGGTCGCCGAGTGCCTCGATCTGCTGGAGGCGGCCGAGCGCGTGCCCGTGTGCGGCGGCGGCGCACGCAGCGACCTGCTCTGCCAACTGCTGGCCGACGTGTCGGGGCGCACGATCGTGCGCACCACCGACCCCGAGGTCGGAGCACGGGGAGCGGCGACCGTCGCCCTGGTGGCCGCGGGGCTCGCCGTCGACCTGGATGCCGCGGTGCGGGTCTTCCCCGCCGACGCGGTCGAGTTCGCCCCGCGCCCCTCCCCCGCACTGTCGTCGGCGCGAGAGGTGTTCGCGCGCGTGCGCGCGGCGCTGCGGCCGGAGTGGCCGGCGCTGCGCGCGCTCGGTCGCCGGACACCGGATGCCGACGCCCCCGGCCTCGACGCCGCGTCCGCCGGTGCGACCCCGGGCGATGACCGCGCCGAGGCGGAGCGCACCGCCGCCGGCGCCCCGGCCGCGCACCTCGATGAGCCCGCTCCCGACGTCCCCACCCCCGAGAGGACCCCCGCGTGACCCGCATCGTCGTCACCGCCCCCTTCGACGCGCGCACCGCCGCCGAGCTCCCGGGCGAGGTGTTCACGGCATCCGATGTGGAGACCGGCCAGTCGCTCGGTGCGCGCGCCGCCGCCGATGCCGTGTTCGCGGAGGCTCTGGCCTCAGCCGACGTCGTGATCGCGGAGCTCGACCGCGTCGACGACGACGCCCTCGCGGCCGCGCCCCGCCTGTCGTTGGTCGTCGCCTGCCGAGCGAACCCCGCGAACGTCGATCTCGCCGCGTGCGCCGCGCGCGGCGTCGAGGTGCGCACGACCCCGGGTCGCAACGCCGACGTGACCGCCGACTTCACCCTCGCCCTTCTGCTCGCGACCGTGCGCCACGTGCCCGCGGCGTCGGCGTGGCTGCGGGAGGGCAACTGGAGCACCGCCGACGTCTTCGAGCCCTATGCGCGGTTCCGCGGCATCGGCCTCTCGGGCCGGCAGCTCGGTGTCGTCGGTGGCGGAGCGGTCGGCCGGCGCGTCGTGCGCCGCGCGCAGGGGTTCGGCATGCGCGTCGCCGTCTACGACCCCTTCCTCGCCCCCGGTGCCCTGGGCTCCGACGTGACGCACCTCGAGCTCGACGACCTGCTCGCTTCCAGCGACATCGTCACCCTGCACGTGCCGCTGACCCCCGCGACCACCGGGCTGATCGGTGCGCGTGAGCTCGCGCTGCTGCGTCCCGACGCGTATCTGATCAACGCCGGCCGGGCCGCACTCGTCGACCGCGACGCCCTCCTCGCGGTGCTGCGCGAGACCCGCATCGCCGGCGCCGGCTTCGACGTGTTCCACGACGAACCGCTCACCCCCGGCGACGAACTGCTGCGACTGCCGAACGTCACGCTCACTCCGCACATCGCCGGGGCGTCGGACGACGTGGTCGTCGAGCACTCCCGCCTGGCGGCCGCCGCCGTGGCATCCTTCATCGACACGAAAGAGAAATCATGACCGTCTCCGCCACCGCCGACGCGGTCGTGCTCGACATCGAGGGCACCACGTCCGCCGCCGGGTTCATCCTCGGCGACCTGTACGACTACGCCCGCCCGCGTCTCGAAGAGGTGCTCGGGCGCGACGACGACACCGTCCGCACCGCCCGCGTCGACGCGATCGCCGAGACGGGCCTGGATGCCGATGCCTCCGACGCCGAGATCGCCGATGCGCTGCGCGGTCTGATGGCGAAGGACGTGAAGTCCACCCCGCTGAAGACGCTGCAGGGGATCATCTGGGCCGAGGGCTTCGCCGCGGGCGAGATCCACTCGCAGTTCTTCGACGACGTGCCGCAGCGATTGCACGCGTGGCACGAGGACGGCATCCGTCTCGCCGTGTACTCCTCGGGCTCGGTCGCCTCGCAGGTGCCGTGGTTCCGTCACGCGCCGCAGGGCGACCTGACCCCGCTCGTCGAGGACTTCTTCGACACGGTCAAGGCCGGGCCGAAGAAGGAGCGCACGTCGTTCGACGCGATCGCCGCCGCCCTCGACGTCGCCCCCGAGCGCGCGCTGTTCCTCACCGACCACCCCGACGAGGTGACGGCGGCCCTCGCGGCCGGCTGGCAGGTGGTCGCCCTCGACCGCGCCGGCGAACCGTGGGCCGGAACCGCATTCGCCTCCCCCGCCGTGGCATCCTTCGACGAGATCGAGGTGACCCGATGACCGTCCTCCCCTCCCGCGACCTCGTGCACGCCGCCGGCGCCGCCCTCGCGGCCGAGGCCTCGCGCTTCTCGGGCTACGGCTGGATGCGCGGAACCTCGGGCAACCTCTCGGTCGTCGTCGACCGCGACCCGCTCGTCCTCGCCGTCACCGCGTCGGGCCTCGACAAGTCGCTGCTCACCGACGCCGACGTCGTGCTGATCGACGCGAACGGCGAGGCGATCGACCCCGACGATCAGCGTCCCCCGTCGGCGGAGTCGGGCCTGCACGCCCACATCGCCGCACGCACGGGCGCGAACGCGGTGTTCCACGTGCACGCGTTCGACGCCGTCGTCGCCGGACACCGGTGGCCGGGCGGCGTCGAGATCCGCGACATGGAGATGCTCAAGGGCATCGGCCACCTCGCCGACGACGAGACGGTCACCGTTCCCGTCATCCGCAACCACCAGGACATGACCGTCGAAGCCGGCTGGTTCGACGAGGTCTACCGTCCCGCCACCGCCGAGGTGCCCGAGGTCCCCGCACTGATCGTGGCGAACCACGGCATGTACGCCTGGGGCAGCGACGTGGCCGCGGCCCGTCGTCACCTCGAGATCACCGAGTGGCTGCTGCGCTTCGCCGTCGCGACGCGCTGAGCCACCGGCATCCATCCTCCCCACCCCCAACGAAAGGAGCGGCCATGACCCTGCTGACCGTCTGGAAAGAAACCGACCCGAGCACGCCCGTGCTCGAGACCACCGAAGAGAGCGAGATCCGCGAGGCCCTCGCCGAGCTCGGCGCCCGCTTCTCGCGCTGGGAGGTCAAGGACGTCGCCACCGGCGCCTCGCAGGACGAGGTTCTCGCCCTGTACGCCGACGAGATCGGCGAGGTGAAGGACCGTGAGGGCTACACCCTCGTCGACGTCGTCGCGCTCGACCCCGCGCAGGCCGACTACGACGAGGTGAAGACGCCGTTCCGCGAGAAATTCCTCTCGGAGCACGCGCACGACGACGACGAGGACCGCTACTTCGCCAAGGGTGCCGGCGTGTTCTACCTGCACGCGAACGAGAAGGTGCACGCGGTCTACTGCGAGGCGGGCGACCTGATCTCGGTGCCGGCGAACACCACGCACTGGTTCGACATGGGCACCTCGCCCCACTACGTGAGCGTGCGCTTCTTCCACGACGACGACGGCTGGGTCGGTCACTTCACCGGCAGCCCGATCGCGGAGTCCTTCGCCTCGTTCGACCAGCTGGCGGAGCGTCGCGCGCAGCTCGCCTGATCCCGCTTCTCCCGAACGCCCGTCCCCGTCGCATCATCCGGATGCCGTGGGGGCGGGCGTTCCGCGTGGGTGGGCCGGCTGCCGCGCGCGAACACCAGCGCTTGCGGGGGCGTCGCGCGCCGCAATACCGTCGGTGTCGTCCGTGAACGCGGTGAGAGGGTCGGGCCCATGGTGACGATCGTGATGCTGCTGTCGGTCACGTGCCTCGTCGCGACCGGCGTCCTGCTGCTCGTGGGTCTCCTCCTGGTCGGGCGGGACGGCTCGACCGGCGCCTCGCTGCAGTACGCGACGATCGCCGGCGTGGCCGAGGTGAGCGCATCGGCGATGTACCTCGTGTGGATCAACGTCGGCGGGTCAGCGGCGTTCGCCGCCGCCAACGCGCTGATGGTGCTCGGACCGGCGATCATCCCGTTCGCGTTCCACGCGCTGAGCCCCGCGCGGGGGAACCGCTGGTTCATGCTCATCGCGGCGGCCGGCGTGGTCGCCGTCGCCGTGACGTCGCTGGTCTTGCCGGTCGACGAGGCCGCCATCGTGCGGGCAGCGACCTTCGCGGTGGTCGGTGTCTGCGGTGCGCTGGCGGCCCTCCGATCCCGTCACGCGCACCGCGCCTCGATCCGTCTGCTCGCGGGAGCACTGGGGGTCTTCGCGCTGTACTGCACGGCGCGGGCGATCGTGCTCGGCGCCGCCGGCGGGGCCGACGGCGGTCCCGCCGGAGTGTTCTCCGACACCGGCGCCGTCGCGGTGGGCATCGTCATCATCGTCGTGACCACCGCAGCGACCTCGGTGTTCTGGATCGCCGTCGGCCGCGAGACCCTGCTGGCGGCCGCGGGGGCGTCCGCCGTGCTCGTGATCGTGCCCGGCCGCCAACCCGGCGACACGGGGCGGCTGCCGCGGTTCCGCGAACTCGTCGATGACGTGCGCGAAGCCGCCACCGCGATCGATTCCGACGCGGTGGCGGTGTTCGGCGGCGCGGGGCTGTCGCGGCCCGGAGCGGCGACGGCGCTCAAGGACACCCTGCGTATCGACCACGGGTGGACGGAGGAGGAGATCGCCCTGCTCACGCAGACCACGGTCGCGCACTGACCACGGCGGTGCGGCGCGGACGGGGCTCGGGTCAGATGATCTCGGCCGACCAGGGGTCGGGGAGGCCGTAGCGGTGTGCGGCGATCGACACCGCCTGCTCGCGCAGGAACGGCAGCAGCTCCAGGCGGCCGGCGGTGGTGACCTCGTCGGCGTACACCGTCAGCGACAGGTCGGCCCCCGCGGTCTCGGCGACCGCCGCGCGAAGGGCGACGACAGTGTCGGCCGGGCCCACCAGACGGATCCGCTGCGGCCGCACCGGCGTGATGACGGCATCGGCCGCGTCGGCATCCGGGATGCCACTCGCCAGGCGCTGCAACCACTCCGCGTCGCTCTCGACCGAGACCGCGACGTTCGCCTCGCCGAGCAGGTGACGCACCGCCGCGGGGAGCCCCACGGGCGTGCTGAGCGTGAACGTCGAGCCCGACCGCACCGCCGCGACGAGAACGCGCAGCACCGCCTGCCAGGCCGCGTCGCCGGTGGCGCGTATCGCGACGTCGGCCGGACGATACCGGCGGAGGTTGCGCTCGACCCCCAGGCGTGAGACGTCGGTGACCCGGCCGAACTCACGGTCCCACGCCACGGCATCCGACAACGCTCCGCGACGGAGCCACTCGAACGCCTCGTACGACAGGGTCGGCTGCGCCGCCTCGATGAGGGCCGTGATGCGGCTGTCGAGCCCGCGCAGGTGCAGCGTCGACGACGACGCACCGCCCGACGACGGCCGCCACGAGCCGAGGGTGACCAGGCGGTTCGGCCCGCCCGACATCGCGCCGGTGCCCACCGACGCCTCACCCCAGCCGCCCAGCGGCTCCCGCTGCACGACCCCGCCCGTCGAGGGGCGGTTGACGCGCAGCACCGCGGCCTCGGCCGTGTCGAGCCACAGCTCGAGGTCGCCGATGTCGCGCGTGTGCAGTCCCGCCACGAAACCGGAGCCGATGGCGTTCTGCAGCTCGATCGCGCGGGTCACGGTGGGCGCGTGCAGGATGCCGAGCACGGGAGCGGCGACGGCCGCCCGGGTGAGGTGCGAACCCGCGGTGACCCCCGTACGAACGCCCGGCGACCAGAAGCGACCGGCCGTATCGGCACCCAGGTCGAGTTCGCGCGGTTCGACGAGCCAGCGCTCGCCCTCTCCCCGCACGGTCAGGGCCCGGCGAACCTCGCCCGTGGGCTCCTCCACGAGCGGACCGATGTCCGACAGCGGGTCGTCGGCGGGTCCGACCCGCAGCGACGAGACGGTGTCGGCGAGCTGCTCGAGGAACGCCGCCGACCGGCCGACGGCTCCCACCAGGATGACGAGCGACACGGCGGTCGCCGCCTGCCCCGCCCGCGCGAAGGCTCCCGCCACGATGTCGGACACGGCGGCGTCCAGGTCGGCGGAAGGTGCGACGATGGCGGCGTTGCGCCCGGCGGTGAACGCCTGCACCTTCGCAGCCGGGCGCCAGGCGGCGAAGCGTTCGGCGGTCGCGCGAGCCCCCGCGAGCAGCACACGATCGACGCCGGGATGCACGATCAGCGCGCGGCCCGACGCCTCCTCGTTCAGGTCGACGTAGACGAGGAGGTCGCGCGGGACCCCCGCGGCCCACAGCGCCTCCGCGACGACGGCTCCCGCGCGCCGAGCGCGGGGCGACGGCGTGAGCAGCACGCCCGACCCCGCAGCGAGCGCGGCGAGGGTCTCGGCAGCGCACAGACCCACCGGGGCGTTCCACCTCGGGGCGACGACGCTCACCCGGTCGGGGACGAAGACGGCTCCCGGCACCCGGTCGAGCTCCTTCGCGGTCGCGGCGTAGTACGCGGCGGCATCCACCGCCTGGCTCACCTCGGCGTCGGCCTCGGCCAGCAGCGCCCCACCCTCGGCGGCGAGCACCTCCACGAGCTCGGCGCGGCGGGCGGCGAGGGTCCGGGCCGCGCTCTGCAGCACCGAAGCACGGTCGGCCGCCGCCAGCGCGCCCCAGGGTTCGGCGGCGGCGCGCACACGCCGCACGGCGGCATCGAGGCCGTGTTCGTCGTCGATGCGGCCGGCCGCGGCCGTCGCATCCCCCGCGGTCGATACGGCCACGCGCGCGAGCACGTCGGCCGCCCACGCGCGGTCGTCCGCGACGGTCGGGTCGGTGTCGGCGACGTTGCGGAAGCCGGGCGCTCCGCCGACGGGCTCGGCGCTCTCTCGGGCCGAGAACACCGCGGTGTCGACGAAGGCCTGACCACCGAAGAGCATCTGCTGCACGTCGGGCCCGAGCGATGATGTGTCACCGGATGCCGCCGCCTCGCGCGCGATGCCGAGCACCGCTTGCGTGAGCCCGGGCTCGGATGCGTCGTCGGCCGCGCGCTCGCGGAGGATCGCGGGGTCGTCCTCGCCGCCGCGCTGCGGGCCGCGAACCGCCGGGATCGACGCGTCGGCGGCGGCGAGGGCCCGCCGCACCCGCGCCGACACGGCGACCGTCTCGGGAAGCTCCTGTTCGTCGATGTCGGACTCCGCGTCCGCGTCGGCGTCGACGTGCGCATCGGCGTCGACTGCTCCCCGCTCGTCATCCGCGTCAGCGGCCCGGTCGGGCGTCGCGAGGGGGAGAGCGGGGGCCGCGGCGACCGCGGAGGCGTACTGCGCGGTCAGGCGCCCGGCGACGGCATCCAGATCATCGGGGTGCACCGCGGCCGTGGCGACGACGTACTCGTCGTCGGGTGCCCAGGGCGCCGCCCTCGGGAGCACCAGACGCAGGGTGGCCTCCGCCTCTGCGGCGAGGGCGAGGGCGAGGGCGGCTCGCTCGGGGTCGGCGGTGGCGACCTCGAGGCTCAGTCCCTCGACCCCCCGAGACGTGACCGCTTCGCGGACGGTCCGCACCAGCGCCGCATCGACCTCTTCGCGGGTCGTGACCGCGGGGGCGGTCCATCCGTGATGGGCGGCGTCCACCACGTCGGCGGTGTCGATCGCCTCGTCGCTGAGGCGCAGGGTCACGCGTCCACCGTCCTGCGCGACGCGTACCCGGGCCCACGCGGCGAGCTCGCGAACGGCGTCGAGCGTTTCGGCGACGCCGATCGGCAGGGCGATGCCGGCGCGGGCCGCGAGGAGCCGCGGCTCCTCCAGCACGCGCGTCAGCACCGCCACGGTGGCATCCAGGTCATCGCGACCGGAGGCGACGAGTGTGACGTGCGTGCCCGCAGCCTCAGCGGCCAGCAGCACCGGCAGCACCCGCTCCGCGGCGTGCTCCACGTCGGCGGCGAACGCCCACCGGTTCCGCCGCACCACGATGTCGGAGAGGGAGAACGAGACACGAGCGACGTCGTCGCGTGAGACGAGGGTGCGGATGCCGTCGACGCGGCGCCGGGCGCCCGTCTCACCCCGCACCGCCGGCCCGATCAGGCGCACGTCGAGGATCGCTCCGTTCTCGGCGGCGGCACTGAGCTCGGCCGCGAGTCGCTCGGGACGGGCGTCGAGGGAGAGAAGACCGAGCAGGTCGCGCAGCGCGCGGCGCACGATCGGCACCGCCGGCGTCGGCAGCACCGGCGCGACGGCCGCGCCGATCTGCAGGGCCCCCCTCACGAACCACGGCAGCGTCGACGGGATGTCGGCGGCAAGGCGGTGCAGCGCCACGGCGGCCGCCGTCAGACTCTCGGGTCGCACGACGCCGTCGCTCACCCGGGCGACGAAGGACGCGGCATCCGGATCGGTCGGAAGGATGCCACGGCGCGGGGAGGAGGGCACCTCCGCCCGCGGACGGAACGTCCGAGCCGCGGCGGCGGCGCGCGAGGCGAGGTCGGAAGAGAGCGCTGGACCGGTGGCGCGAGGGTCGTTCGTGCTCATGCCCGTCAGCCTAAACACCGCGCGCGTGCCACCTCGGCGGCCCGCCGCGCAAGTCGAGGATCGGGCCCGCGGGACGGGACGACGGCCGTGTCCCCCGAATGGCGGACAATTATTGGACGGAAACCATAAATTGCAGGAATTCCTTCGCATTTCGGCCGTCTCGTGTTTGCATAGCCGTGGGTACCCCACCATTTATCCCCCCTGGATGGAAGGTCACTCCACGTGAACCGTTTCTCGAAGACGATCGTCGGCGCTGCCGCGATCGGCCTGTTCCTGACCACCGCCGCCAGTGCCCCCGCTCTGGCGCAGACCCCCACCTCGTCACCCGACGCGGCCGTCGACGGCGTCGACGCGCAGCTGCTCGAGGCGATGGCGGCCGACCTCGGCACCGACGTCTCGGGCGCACAGGACGTGCTGCGTTTCCAGGCCGACGCGGCCGGGACCACCGACGAGGTCGCCGGCGTCGCCGGTGACGCCTTCGCCGGCACCTGGCTCGACGAGTCCACGCAGACGGTGTACGCCGCGGCGACCACCGACACCGCTCTGGACGCCGCCGCCGACGCGGGCGCCGTGCCCGTCGCCGCCGAGTACTCGCTCGCCGAGCTCGAGGCCATCACCGCGCAGATCGAGGCGAGCCCCGTTCCTGACACGATCCCCTCCTGGTGGATCGACGTTGCGGCGAACGACGTCGTCGTCGACGTCGTGGCCGGCGGCGAACAGGCCGCGAGCGAGTTCGTGGCGAGCCTCGGCGCACCCGCCGACGCGGTGCGCCTCGAGACGGGCGTCGAGGCGCCCGAGACCTTCGCGACCATCCGCGGCGGCATCTCGTACCTCATCAACAACGCCGGCCGCTGCTCGGTCGGCTTCGCGGTGCAGGGCGGCTTCGTCACCGCCGGACACTGCGGCGTGACGGGCGACAGCACCACCTACGGCACGTTCCGCGGGTCGTCGTTCCCCGGCAACGACTACGCGTGGGTCGCGACCCCGAACCACACCCCCGTGGGCCAGGTGTCGGACTACAGCGGCGGTGCCGTCGCCGTGAAGGGCTCCACCACGGCTGCCGTCGGCGCGACGGTCTGCCGCTCGGGCTCGACGACCGGATGGCACTGCGGTCGCATCCAGGGCTACAACTCCACCGTGCGCTACGCGGAGGGCTCGGTGACGGGCCTCATCCGCACGAGCGTCTGCGCCGAGCCGGGCGACTCGGGCGGATCGCTGCTCGCCGGCAACCAGGCGCAGGGCGTCACCTCCGGTGGCTCCGGCGACTGCACCACGGGTGGCACGACCTACTTCCAGCCCGTCAACGAGATCCTGCAGGCCTACAACCTGCGTCTTCTCACCAGCTAGTCCCCACCGCGGGTACCCGAAGCCCCGGTCGCCTCTGGCGGCCGGGGCTTCATCGTGGTGGCGAGCGACCCGCCGGACTCGCCGCTGCAGCGAGTCCACGGATCGGCGGATGCCGCGGGCGCGCGCAGTCAAGCGTCCGCGGTCGACCGCCCCCGCCCGCGAAACTGACGCCATGCGAGTTCTGCACATCATCTCCTCCCCCCGGCACGACGGTGCATCGGTCACAGCGACCTCCTCCCTGATCGACGCACTGCGCGAACGGCATCCCGATCTCGACGTCGACACGCTCGACGTCTGGCACGAGGATCTGCCGGAGTTCGACGAGCGCGTCATCCGTGCGAAGTACAAGTGGGTCGACGGTGACGACCTCGACGACGCCGAGTCCCGCGCCTGGACGAAGATCGAGTCCCTCGCGCGTCGCTTCCGCGAGGCCGACCGCATCGTGCTGGGCGTGCCGATGTGGAACTGGTCCATCCCCTACAAGCTGAAGCAGCTCATCGACCTCGCCGCACAGCGCAACCTCCTCTTCACCTACGACGGCGTGCACTTCGGACCCGCCGTCGATGTCGCCCGGGCCGACGTCGTCTTCGTTCGCGGGCAGTACTACGGCGAGGACGGACCCACCCCCGGGTCGATCTTCGACCACCAGGTCGCGTTCGTGGAGTTCTTCCTGCGGACGATCGGCGTACGCGACGTGCGGTCGCTCATCATCGACCGCACCTGGGATCCCGCCGCGGCGGAGGCGATCGCCGACGGCGTCGCGCGGGCGCGGGAGCTCGCTGCGTCGGACTGAGCCTCGCCGCGTCCGCCCCGGCGGGCGCCGCGAGACCGCACAGCCGCATCCCCCGGCCGCTACTGTCGATGTCCATGGCCGTGACCTTCACCGACATGCCGATCGAGTCGCTGCGCGCATATCGCCCCGGTCTCGCCGAACCCGCCGGACTCGACGCGTTCTGGACCGAGACGCTGCGCGAGGCGCGGGCCGCAGCCGGCCCCACCCGCGTGACGCCCGTCGACGCCCCGATGCGTGCGCTCAGCATCTCCGACCTGACCTTCACCGGCTTCGACGGCGACGAGATCCGCGGCTGGGTCGTGCGTCCGCACGGCGACGAGGCGCTCCCCGCGGTCATCGAGTACATCGGATACGGCGGCGGACGGGGCCTTCCCGGCGAGCGCACGAACTGGGCCGCGGCCGGCTACGTGCACGTCATCATGGACACGCGCGGCCAGGGCTCGACGTGGAGCGTGGGAGCCACACCCGATCCGCACGGATCGGCCGCCGCCCACCCGGGCGTCATGACGCGCGGCATCCTGGATCCCCAGGAGTACTACTACCGCCGGCTCATCACCGACGCGGTCCGTCTCGTCGACGAGGTGCGGGCGCTGCCGGGAGTGGATGCCGACCGGATAGCCGTCACCGGCGGAAGCCAGGGCGGCGGGCTCGCGATCGCGGCGGCCGCTCTCTCGGGTGACGCGACGGCGGCGGTCATGCCCGACGTGCCCTTCCTCTGCGACTTCCCGAACGCCATCGTGCGTACGCCCTCGCCGCCGTTCACCGAGATCACGCGCTTCCTCTCGGTGCACCGCGACGAAGCCGACCGCGTGCTGCACACGCTGTCGCACGTCGACGGCGCGGTGCTCGCGCGCCGGATCAGCGTGCCGGCGTACTTCTCAGTCGCCCTGATGGACGACGTCGTGCTGCCGTCGGGGGTGTTCGCGGCGTTCCACGCGCTGGCGTCCGACGACGCCGCGATCGAGGAGTACCCCTACAACGGCCACGAGGGCGGCGGATACCGTCACTTGATGAAGCAGGTCGCCTGGCTCGACGCCCGCTTCGGTCGCTGATCCGGCGCGGTCATTCCCAGACGCTGGGGGCCGGACGCTTCGTCGACGGCAGTGCCGAGCCCGCGGCCCACTCCAGCACCCACGGCTCGATGTCGGGAAGCCCCTCGGGTCGTCCGACGGCGGCGAACAACTCGTCGTGGGGAACCGTGCCGCCCGTGCGGCGGAGGATCCGCGCGCGGATGATCGCGCGCGCGTAGATCTCCTCGCCGACGAGGGCGCGGTGCTCGAGGTACACGGCCCGGTCGTCGTGGCCGATGAGGCGCGTCTCGAGATCGAACCGCTGCCACAGCTCGAGCGATCGGCGGAAGGTGATCGTCTCGGCGGCGACGACGGCGTACCAGCCCTCCTTCGTCATCGCCGCCACGAGTCCGGACCGGGTGAGAAGGTCCCACCGCCCCAGGTCGAACAACGACAGATAGCGACCGTTGTTCAGGTGGCGCAGTACGTCGATGTCGGTGGGCAGCACCCGCAGGCGCAGGCGCGTCACCGTGTGGGGGTCGAGGGGACCCTCGCGACGGAGGCGGCGGCGGGCACGGAAGAGCACGAGGAGGGTGCGCCAGAGGACGTTCACGAGGGGCGAGCGTAGCGATCCGACGACGAATCGGCCATTGCGTTGTGCTCACTCGACAAACCCGTCGACCGGGAGTCCCCGGATCGAGCACGCGCACGTGCCACGGCGACATCGAATGTCCAGAACACGCCGTTGCGTTCCTCTCGATACGGCGTGTTGTGGACACTCGACGGACCCTGACACGGCGGCTCGTGATGCACTCCCCTACCCCATCGCGAGGGGGCCCACGGCGGATTTCACCCTGGCCGATCCCGCGCGTAGAGTCGCGCCATGACTGCGGAAACCCGAACCGACATCGTCGTCCGTCCGGTGCGTGATGTGGATGCCGAGGCCCTGGGCCGCGTGCACGCCACCTGCTGGCACGAGACGTACGACCACCTGATCAGCAAGGCGGCCCTCGAGGCCGTCTCGCCCCGCCGCATGGCCGAGCTCTGGACCCACTGGGCCTCCCAGGGCGACGACTATCGCATGCACGCCGCGCTCGTGAACGGCGAGATCGTCGGCTTCGTCGGCTCGGGTCCCGCCCGCGACGACGATGCCCCGCGGGAGCGCGAGCTGTACTTCATCTACCTGCTCGACGCGCATCACGGCACGGGGATCGGCCAGCAGCTGTTCGACGCCGCGGTCGCAGACGGCGAAGGCCTGTACCTCTGGGTCGCCGACGACAACCCCCGCGCCCACCGCTTCTACGTGCGCAACGGCTTCACGCTCGACGGCGCATCGCAGACGCAGCCCTTCCTCGGCGAGGAGCTCACCGAGGTCCGTTTCGTCCGCTGACGTGCTGCAGGTCTGGGCCCTCGACGGCATCCGTGAGATCACCCCGGGAGACGATCTCGTCGGGGTGATCCTCGGTGCCCTGGCCGCCCCCCTGCAGGACGGCGACATCGTCGTCGTCACGAGCAAGATCGTGTCGAAGGCCGAGGGTCGGATCATCCACGCCGCGGACCGCGAAGACGCGATCACGCGAGAGACCGTGCGCCTCGTGGCATCCCGCACCTCCCCCACCGGACACGTCACGCGCATCGTCGAGAACCCCCTCGGCATCGTCTCGGCCGCCGCCGGCGTCGATGCCAGCAACACTCCCGAGGGCACCGTGCTGCTGTTGCCCGTCGATCCCGACGCGTCGGCCCGGCGCCTGGCGGAGGGTCTCCGCACGGTCGCCCGTGTCGGCGTGATCATCACCGACACGCTCGGCCGCGCCTGGCGCGAGGGTCAGACCGACCACGCCATCGGGGCCGCCGGCATCCACGTCTTCGAAGACCTCCGCGGCACGACGGATGCCGAGGGCCGCCCCCTCGTGGTGACCCTGCCGTGCGTGGCCGACGAGATCGCCGCCGCCACCGACCTCGTCAAGGGCAAGGCCTCGCGTCGCCCCGTCGCGGTCGTGCGCGGACGCGGCGACCTGGTGGGAGGCCTCGACCTCCCCGGGGCACGATCGATCGTGCGCGACCCCGCCCGCGACATGTTCCGCCAGGGCGCCGACGAGGCGTACGCGGACGGATTCGCAGCGGGGCACGCGGCGCGCGACTGACGTGCCATGCCGCTCAGGCGACGTGGGTTCTTCCGAAGAGAGCCTCCTGGATGCGGGTCATCGGATGCCGCGGGCGGCGAGGGCATCTCCGAGATCGTCGGCGTGACGCAGGGCGAGGATGAGCAGCGGCAACGCGCCGCGCGCGAGGGAGGGACGGAGGCCCCGCGCACGCTGGGCGTCGCGCACCTCGGCGGTCAGGCGCGCGAGCACGGGAATCGTCGTGAGTGAGATCGTCAGCAGCAGAGCGGCGCGCTCGGCGTCGACGCCGATCCGGCGAAGGGGTCGCAGCCCCCGCTCGATCGCATCGAGCACGGCCCCGACGGGAGTCGTCAACGGTACGAGCCCGGCCACGACCAACGTCGCAGCGACCCGTGCGGTGTTGGCTGCGGCGGCCTCGGGCCCGAGGAAGAGCAGCTGCCCTCCCGCGGTGACGAAGACGATCCAGCGCACCGCCCACGCCTGTCGGGCGAGCATCCGAATCCCCATCGGCACCCCCATGCCGCTGCCGGCATACAGCCCGCATGCCACCCCGACGGCGACGGGCACACTCCCCCAGGCGGACGGCAATGCCGCGAGCGCCACCGCCACGAACGCGATCCCCGCGAGCTGGGGACCCGCCGGCATCCGGTGCATCCACCCCTCACCGGGGCGGTACAGGCTCAACACGCCACGGCCGCAGCGTAGCCGTCGACGACCTCGTCGGAGGGTCCGGATGCCACGACCCGCCCCTCGGCGAAGAGCACGGCCCGTTCGCAGCGGCGCGCCAGGGCGAGGTCGTGGGTGACGACGAGCAGCGCGTGTCCGGCGTCGGCGAGCAGGTGGTCGGCGACGAGGCGGGCGTTGCGGGCATCGAGGAAGGCGGTGGGTTCATCGGCGACGACCAGGTGCGGCGCGCGGACGAAGGCGCCGCACAGGGCGAGGAGCTGCTTCTGTCCACCCGAGAGATCGTGCGAGGGACGGTCGGCGAGGTCGGCGAGCCCGAAACGTCCGAGCGCGGCGGCGACCCGGCGATCGCGCACCCCGCGCGGCAGGCTCTCCGCCCTCAGCGACAGCGCGACGTCGTCGGCGACGGTCGGCATGACGATCTGCGCGTCGGGGTTGCTCAGCACGAGCGCGACGCGGCGGCGGAGCTCAGCAGCATCCCGCTGCGGGTCGAGTCCGAGCACCCGCAGGTCGCCTGCCGAGGGGCGGACGAGGCCGGCGACGAGTCGGGCGAAGGTCGATTTGCCCGATCCGTTGTCGCCGATGACCGCGACCGTCCGCGCGTCGAGGTCGAGGGTCAGGCCCCGGAGCACCTCGCGCTGGCCGAGGCGCACACCGATGCCCGCGCAGCGGATCACGCGTCGACCGCGACCTCGGCCGGTCGCCGTCCGGTGACCGGCGCGTACCACTCGCGGCGGAAGCCCCGCGGGTACGCCCTGACCAGCGTCGTCACGACGATCGTGGCGACCGCCGCCTTCAGCAGATCACCGGGCACGAAGACGAGGCTGGTGAGGGCGGTCTCGGCAAGCGGGAGACGTGTGACGAGACTCTGGACCGGGATGCCGAGGGCGTAGATCGCGCCGATCCCCCCGGCGAGCATCGCCAGCGCGGTGCGCCAGACAACGGGGCGACGTCCGCCCGCGTGCACGATCAGCCCGATGACGATCGCGCCGAGGATCCAGCCGAGGGCGTAACCCGCCGTGGGGCCGAAGAAGACGGCGATGCCCCCTCGTCCGCCGGCCAGGACCGGCAGTCCCATCGCCGCCAGGGCCAGGAGGACGGTGACCGACAGGGCACCGAACCAGGGGCCGAGGATCGCGCCGGCGAGCATCACTCCGAGGGTCTGCGCCGTGATCGGCACCCCTCCGAACACCGGGAAACTGCCGGGGAGCCCGAGTACCGCGATGAGCGCGGCGAAGACGGCGATGCGGGCGAGGTCGGTGGCGTCGGGTGTGCGCATGATGATCCTTCCTGAACATTGTTCACTTGAACGGCGTTCACTATACTCACACCATGGCTCCCCGCGGACACTCCGCCGACGACGTGGCGCGCACAGCGTTGCGGATCCTCGACGATCACGGCCTCCCCGACCTCACGATGCGGCGCCTCGCGACCGCCCTCGAGGTGCAGCCCAGCGCGCTGTACTGGCACTACCCCAACAAGCAGACCCTGCTCGCCGAGCTGTCCGACCGGATCGTGCAGCGCATGGCATCCGACACGGGGACCGACCTCCGCACCGAGGCCCACGCCCTCCGGGATGCGCTCCTCACCTACCGCGACGGCGCGGAGGTGGTGTCGAGCACCCTGGCGCTCGGCCTCGGCGCACCGCTCGCGCACGACCGACTGACGGCCGCGGTCGTGGCCGACGGGTTCGACGTCGAGACCGCCAGCCGCGCCGCGACGACGGTGCTGCACTACGTGCTCGGCTTCGCCTGGCACGAGCAACAGCGCGTGCAGTACGACAGCGTCGGAGTGCGCGGCGGCGGTGCCGGTACGGCGGACGCTGGGCCGGTGGGCGACACCAGCGCGGGTGAGACGGGCGCGGGAGATGCCGACGCGGTCGGGGACGACCCCGTGGGTCTCGCGACCGACGACTTCGCCTTCGGCCTCGACCTCATCGCGGCGGGCCTGCGGGCGCGCGGTCGGGTCTGACCGATGATCCCTCGCCGAGATCACACCATCCGCTCGAGATGACACGCGACTCGACGGGAGATCGGGTCATCTCGCGCGGTCAACCCGGCGCGACGGCACCGGCATCCGATGCGCTCCGGGAGGGGGCGGCGGACCTGCGGGGCGGGTCAGCGCTGCTTGACCTCGCCGAAGAGGCGGGCGATCGGCACGAGCACCGCGGGACGCGCCGCACCCCAGCCGACGGCCATCACCAGCAGGGATGCCGCGAAGATCAACAGACCCGTCGGGTCACTGCTGAAGGCGGCCGGGTCGACCGAGCCGCGGGCGGCGTACATGTGGTTGAGGTTGCGCAGGGCGCCGGTGGCCAGCACGAGCGCGACGTGGATCACGATGAACACGACGAAGAACAACATGACGGGGAAGTGCACCTTCCGCGCCCACTCGACCGGGTAGAGCCGGTTGAGCCTCTCGGCATCCTTGGGCCACACGCCCGACAGCCGCACGCCGCTCACGATGGCGAGAGGGGCGGCGAGGAAGGTGATCGCGAAGTACGACAGCTGCTGCAAGCTGTTGTAGTTCACCCACCCGTTCTCGGTGGGCCAGTCGAGAGAGACGTACTGCAGTGCCGCCGACAGTGCGTGGGGGAAGACCTCCCACGAGGTCGGCACGATCCGCATCCATTGCCCCGTGACGAAGAGCAGCACGACGAAGACGACGCCGTTCGCGATCCACAGGATGTCGATGGCCTGATGGAACCACAGCGTCAGGCTGATACGTCGACGCTTGTTCTTCCGCGGCGACCAGAAGGCCGCGGGGCGCTTCTCGTTCCGCACCTGCCAGCCCGTGCGGATGATGAACAGCAGGAAGAAACTGTTGAGGAAGTGCGACCAGTTGAGCCACGCGGGGATGCCGACCGGCGCGGACTCGGGCAGGTGGTACTCGCCCGGGTAGGCGGCGAGGAACTCCTGACCCGGTCCGAGGGCGAGGAGGAACCGCGCGACCAGTACCGTGATGCCCGCGAGAGCGAGGGCGAAGACGCCGAGCACCGCGGTCGAGCCGAGCCACTGCAACGGCGTGTAGGGGCCGATGCGTTTCGCGTCCGTCCTCGCGGGCCGCTCGGCGGAGGCCGCGGCCCCCGGCCAGACGGTCCGCCGCACGGTCAGCGGCGCGCGCGGGGCGGTGGGCACGTGATGAGACGGCGGGTCGGACGGTTCGGCGTCGATCTGCACGGTCGGGGGCGCCTCCGGCGAGGGTGTCGATGCCACGGGCCGAGGATCCGCCGAGGACGATTCGGGGCCGGAGGCCGCGGCCCCCGATGTCGGCTCGTCGGCGATCGGCGACGAGCCGGATGCCACGGCCTCGGGCTTCGGAGCGTCGGCGGCCGCACCCGGGCGGGGCGAACCGGCACCGGACTCGGGCGCGGGCGGCCAGGGCTCCCCGCCGGGAACCCGCGGCAGACCGCGGCGAACCGTCGTCACGCCCCGTGCGCCGACGGCATCCGGGTCTTCCGCGTCATCGGGCTCCGAACCCGCGGCGGAGCGGGGCGAGAGGTCACGGTCGGCGTCGGTCGGCGACACAGCCGCGGATGCCAGGGCCGACGACCCCTCACCCGCAGGGGACGCCGCCATCGGTCGGGATTCGGCGACGTCGCTCGCACGCGTCGCACCCGGCACCGTCTGCACGGCTCCCGCGAGATCGCCCGCACGCGTCGCCCCCGGGCCCGCCGTCGCGTCGGACCCCTCGGGCACGTCGGACCCCTCGGGCGCGCCGGACCCCTCGGGCACGCCGGACCCCTCGGGCGCGCCGGAGACCGCGGGCGGCCAGGGCTCCCCGCCGGGGACGCGCGGCAGCCCGCGACGCGGGGTGCGTGGTGTGGACGCCATCTACTTCTTGTGGGCCTCGAGCGCGCTGATGAGTTGCGGGACGACGGTGAACAGATCTCCGACGATACCGAAATCGGCGATGTCGAAGATCGGCGCGTCGGAATTCTTGTCGATTGCGACGATCGTGCCCGCCGTCTGCATCCCCGCGCGGTGCTGGATCGCCCCCGAGATACCGAGCGCGATGTACAGGCGCGGCGACACCGATACTCCGGTCTGACCCACCTGTGCGCTCGCGGGGACGTAGCCGGCATCGACCGCGGCACGCGAGGCGCCCACCGCCGCGCCGAGCGCGTCGGCGAGACGTTCGACGAGGGCGAAGTCCTCGCGCGAGCCGATGCCCCGCCCGCCCGCGACCACCGCTTTGGCCCCGCGGAGTTCCGGGCGTGACGAGGGCGCGGCGGTCTCGGCGAAGCCGTCGACGCGGGCGGCGCGGACCCCGGATGCCGCCACCTCGAGCTCCTCGCCGACGACCGGCTGCGCGTCGAGACGGACGTCGACGGCTCCCGGCCGCAGTGTGGCCAGCAGCGGACCGAAGGTGGGCGCACCGTCGACGGCGAACGCACCGCCGAGGACCGAGTGATGCGCCACGATGCCGATCTCATCTCGATCGACTCCGACGACGTCGACGGCCACGGGCAGCCGGCGACGCGCGGCGAGTCGGGCCAACGCATCGCGCGATTCGACGGCGTTCGATGCCAGCACGAGGTCGGGGCGCTCACGGTCGACGGCCGCGGCGAGCGCGTCGACGACCGGGACCGTCAGGACGTCGGGCGCCGTCGCCGCCGTCAGGACACGGACGGCGCCCAGACCGGCCGCTTCGGCCGCAGCCCCGGCGAGGGCGTCGTGGGCGGCGACGACGAGGGCGACCGGGTCGCCCACCCGCGCAGCGGCGGCCAGCAGGCCCGGCGCCGACGCCGCGAGCGCGCCGCTCGGAAGCACCTCGAGCAGAACCAGTGCGACGGCCATCACGCGACCCCCTCGGCCACGAGGAACGCGGCGAGCTTCTCTCCGGCATCGCCCTCGTCGACGATCTTCGTGCCGGCCGTCCGCGGGGGCCGCTCGGCGACGGAGAGCATGATGTAGCGCGCGGTCCCCGGGTCGTCGGGCTCGAGGCTGAGAGAGGCGGCATCCACGGTCTCGTACGGCTTCTTCTTCGCGGCCATGATGCCCTTGAAGGTGGTGAAGCGCCCCTCGGGCAGCGCCTCGGTGATCGAGACCACCGCGGGGAGCTCGGCCGAGACCCGCATCGTGCCCGCATCGCTCACGCGCTGACCCGACACCGCACCGTCGGACAGCTCGAGGGCCGCGAGCCCGGTCAGCTGCGGCACACCGAGCAGTTCCGCGACCATCGCCGCGATCACGCCTCCGCCTCCGTCGGTCGACAGGTTGCCCGCGACGACGAGGTCGTAATCGGCGCGCCGCACGGCGGCGGCGAGCACCTCGGCGGTCAGCAGCAGGTCGGCCCCGCGCAGCGCGTCGTCGACGATGTGCACGGCCGAGGTCGCACCCATCGCGAGCGCCTTGCGGATCGTCGCCGTGGCCGACGCGGGCGCCATCGACACGACCGTCACCTCGGTGCCCGGGTGCGCGTCGGCGTGGGCGAGAGCGACCTCGACCGCTCGCTCGTCGATCTCGTCGAGCACGGGCGACGACGCGGCGCGGTCGACGAGTCCGGTCTCGAGGTCGAGTCGACGCTCGCCCCACGTGTCGGGCACTTCTTTGATCAGGACCACGATCTTCATCGATGCGTCTCCTTCGTCGGGGGGAGGGATGCCACGGCGGCGGCGCTGCCGCGGGGTTCGGGACGCGATTGCGTCAACAGGCGCAGCCCTCGCCCCGCACTCCCGGCGATTGAGAGGGCCGAGGGGGCCGGACGTCGCATCGAGCCCCACCGCCGGGCGCGGGCGTCGCGCGAGCGGTACCGTGAAGGCGGAGGAGGACCGATGACGCGACGACTGCCGGTCGACCCGATCGCCGAGGCCAAGCGCCAGTGGCTGGCGCACGGGTGGCACGATGCCGCCGACGGCATGACGGTCGTGACCTCGGTGATCCGGGCGCACCAGTTGCTCATGGCATCCATCGACCGGGCGCTCAAGCCGTGCGACCTGTCGTTCTCGCGCTTCGAGATGCTCCGGCTGCTCGCCTTCACCCGCGATGGACGGATGCCGATGGCCAGCGCCATCACGCGATTGCAGGTGCATCCCACCAGCGTCACGAACACCGTCGAGCGTCTGACCCGCGACGGGCTGATCTCGCGCGAACCGCATCCGACCGACGGTCGTGCGGCGCTGCTCGTGCTGAGCGATGCCGGTCGACGCCGGGTCGACGAGGCGACGGAGGCGTTGAACGCGGTGTTCGCCGATCTGGGTCTCGACGACGACGACGCAACCGCACTGGTGCGCATCATCGCGCGCTTCCGCAAGGGGGCCGGCGACTTCGCCGACCCGGCGCCCGTGCCCGACCCGCTCTGACGTCGCAGAGCACCCGCGCCGAACTCGGCGCGCGGCGACCGCCCGCTCCGGGCACGAACGCCCGCCACGAGGTCACGCCGCGCCGCGCCGTTCATCGGTGCGTGAAGGACGGCGGACGCTTCTCGCGGAACGCCGCCATCCCCTCTTTCTGATCGGCGGTGTCGAAGAGGCCGGCGAAGGCCTGCCGTTCGAAACGCACTCCCTCGGCGAGCGTCGACTCCAGGGCCACGTCGAGCGCCGCTTTCGCCGCGTACAGCGCGGGCAGGGGCTTCTCGGCGATCGTGCGCGCGACGGCGTCGGCCTCGTCGAGCAGCTCGGCGGCCGGCACCACGCGCGACACCAACCCCGCGCGCTCGGCTTCGGCGGCGTCGATCATGCGGCCCGTGAGCACGAGCTCGGCGGCTTTGTAGTACCCGAGGGCACGCACGAGTCGCTGAGTGCCGCCCATGCCGGGGATGACGCCCAGCTGCACCTCGGGCTGACCGAACTTCGCCCGGTCGGATGCCAGGATCACGTCGCACATGAGGGCGAGTTCGCACCCGCCACCCAAGGCGTACCCCGACACGGCGGCGATCACGGGCGTGCGCACGGCGGCGAAACGCGCCCACGCGCCGAAGTGGTCGGTGAGCATCATGTCGAGACCCGACTTCTGCTCCATCTCTTTGATGTCGGCGCCGGCGGCGAACGCCTTCTCGCTGCCGGTGACCACGATCGCTCCGACACCCGTGTCGGCGTCGAAGGCCTTGGCGGCGGCGACCACCTCGCGCATCGTCTGCGTGTTGAGGGCGTTCAGCGCCTCGGGGCGGTCGAGCGTGATCCACCCGACGCGACCGCGCTGCTCGACGCGGATGGTCTGGTGCCCGGCATCGTGCTCCGTCATGGTGACTCCCGTCGTCTCATTCATGGGGCGGTGCGGACATTCCCGCCCCCGCATGTTCGCACGCACCCCCGACATCTATCGAGGGGTTTCCCGCCGGCCCGGCAGCGGCCTGGATGGGTTCGGCGCGCCGACGGCGACCCGGACGGGTTCGGGGCGCGATCGGCACCTCGGGGCGCGAAAGACCCGCCCCACACGGCGGAACCCGCCCCAAACCGCCGCGGACTCCGGGGCGAAACCGGCCGCGGACCCGACCCGAAGGGCGACGCCCGCCGGGAGCAGCGCACGCGCTCACGCGGCGAGGACACTCCGGCCGACGATCAACCGCATGATCTCGTTCGTGCCCTCGAGGATCTGGTGCACCCGCAGATCGCGCACGACCTTCTCGATGCCGTAGTCCTGCAGATACCCGTAGCCGCCGTGCAGCTGCAGCGACTCGTTGGCCACGCGGAAGCCGACGTCGGTCGCGAAGCGCTTCGCCATCGCGCAGCGGGTGGCGGTGTCGGGAGTCCCGGCGTCGAGAGCGAGGGCCGCGTCGCGCACGAGCAGCCGTGCGGCCTCGAGATCGGTGGCCATGTCGGCCACGGCGAACACCACCGACTGCTTCTCGGCGAGCGGCTCGCCGAACGTGAAACGTTCGTGCACGTACGCGACCGCGCGATCGAGCGCCCAGCGCGCCCCGCCCAGGGAGCAGGTGGCGATGTTCAGCCGTCCGCCGTTCAGCGCGGTCATGGCGATCGAGAAGCCGCGGCCCTCCCCGCCGAGCAGGTTGTCGGCCGGCACGCGCACCTCGTCGAGGACGACGGCGCGTGTCGGTTGCGCGTTCCAGCCCATCTTCTTCTCGTTCGGCCCGAACGACAGCCCCGCGGCATCGGCGGGCACGAGGAACGCGCTGATCCCGCGTGCCCCCGGTTCGCCCGTCCGCGCCATGACGACGTAGACGGATGCCTCGCCGGCACCCGAGATGAACTGCTTGACGCCGGTGAGCACGTAGGTGTCGCCGTGACGGATGGCGGAGGTGGTGATGGCCGCGGCATCCGATCCCGCGCCCGGTTCGGTCAGGCAGTAGGCGCCGAGATCCTCCATCGCCACGAGACCGGGCAGCCAGCGCTCGCGCTGCGATGCAGTGCCGTAGGCGTCGATCATCCAGGCCACCATGTTGTGGATCGTGATGTAGGCCGTGACGGTGGGGTCGCCGTAGGCGAGCTCCTCGAAGATCGCGACCGCATCGGCTCGTGTCAGCCCGGCGCCGCCGACGTCGTCTTTGACGTAGACGCCGCCGAGGCCCAGCTCCCCCGCGCGACGGAGGACGTCGCGGGGGAAGTGCTTCTCGGCATCCCATTCGAGGGTGTGCGGAGCGAGTTCGGTCGCGGCGAAATCGCGGACGGCGTCGAGGATGGCGGCGCGTTCGTCGGCCGAGAGGGTTCCGGCGGACGGGGCGTCGAGCGCGGGAGCAGGGATGGTGTCCATGCGGCTCTCCTTCGTGAGGGCGACGGCGTCGTCGCGTTCCTTAGATTACCCGGACGTCCTACTAATTAATAGGGGGAGCGAACACTCCTCACGCGACGCGCACCACCGAGAAACGCCCTGCCGTGCAAGAAACACGTCGACAAGGCGTTTCTTCCGCGCGAGAGCGTTTCTCGCGCGACCGGAGCGCGCCTCGCGACCGGAGCCCGGTTCTACGCGGATGCCACGCCGAACAGCGTCCCCACGAGGTAGGTCGCGCCGAGGGCCAGCGCCCCGCCGATCACGGTCCGCAGGATCGCCCGGCCACGCCGCGCGCCGCCGATCCACGCGGCGAGGTAGCCGGTGCCTGCGAGGGCGATCAGCACCGCCGCGAAGGTGAGGGCGACGCGCACCTCGACGGGCGCGAGCAGGATCGTGAGCAGCGGCAGGACCGCTCCGACGGTGAACGCCACGGCGGAGGCCAGCGCCGCCGTCCACGGACTCACCACATCGTCGACGTCGAGATGCAGCTCGACCGTGAGGTGGGCCTTGAGGGCATCGGATGCCGTGAGTTCGGTCGCCACGCGCGTCGCGGTGTCGCGCGAGAGCCCCTGGGCCTCGTACAGGCCCACGAGCTCGGCGAACTCGGCACCCGGGTCTTCCGCGAGTTCGCGGCGCTCCTTCTGGATGAGCGCGTGCTCGCTGTCGCGCTGACTCGACACCGAGATGTACTCCCCCAGCGCCATCGAGATCGCGCCGCCCACCAGAGCGGCGAGGCCGGCCACGAGCACCGGTCCGGTCGCAGTGGTCGCCCCCGCGACGCCGACCACGACCGCCGCGGTCGACACGATGCCGTCGTTGGCACCGAGGACTCCGGCGCGCAGCCCGTTGAGGCGCTGCGACAGCCCCTGACGGTGGGGTTCGTCGGCGTGGGCTCCGGGCGGCGGTCCGCCGGCGGCATCCTGGCTCATGCGACGAGCGTACGACCGCCACGGTCCGCGCGGGCCGCGGGTTTCGCGACGGCGGGGATGCGGGGCCAGCGGGCGCCCCGTTCGCCCCCCGTTCACCGGGGCGTCACGCGATCCAGGCAAAATCCACAAGATCGCGCCGCCCGCGCGGATCGCATCCCCACCCGAATCCGAGGACACAGCCATGCCTTCGACCTTCCTTCGCCGCGCCGCCGCGTTCACCGCGACGACCGCGGCGGTGTGCGCGCTCGCCCTGTCGAGCGCCACCGCGGCATCCGCCGCGATCGTCCCCGAACCTGTTCGCGACGCCCCCGCCGACAGCGCGGTGAGCCTGCGCCCGCTCGGCACGTACGAGACCGGCGTCTTCGACCAATCGGCCGCCGAGATCGTGCACGCCTACAAGAACCGCCTGTTCGTCGTGAACGCGCAGGCCGGCGCCGTCGACGTGCTCGACAACAGCAACCCCGCCGCCCCGACGAAGTTGTACTCGATTGCCGGCACGGGCGTGGCCAACTCCCTCGCCGTCCGCTCTGACGGCCTCGGCGTGATCGCTCTCGAAGACGCCGACAAGACCGCGCCCGGCCGCCTGGTGTTCTTCGACGCGGATGCCGCTCAGCCCACCGTCCTGGGGACGGTCACCGTGGGCGCCCTGCCGGACATGGTGACCATCTCCGACGACGGCACGTTCGCGGTCGTCGCCAACGAGGGCGAGCCCGCCGACGACTTCTCGATCGACCCCGAGGGATCGGTCGGCGTCGTCTCGCTCCCCACCGCGAAGGCCGCTCCGGGCCAGGACGCCGTGCGCACCGCCGGCTTCGCCGCGTTCGAGCAGGGCGGCTCGAAGCCGCTCGATCCCGCCGTCCGCGTCTTCGGACCCGACGTCGCCGCCCCCGACCAGGGCAGCACGCCCCTCGCCGCCAACCGCGTGAGCCGCAACCTCGAGCCGGAGTTCGTCGCCGTCGCCGGAGGCACCGCCTACGTGACGCTGCAGGAGGCCAACGCCCTCGCCGTCGTCGACCTCGCGTCGGCCGCGGTCACCGGCATCCGCCCCCTCGGCTTCAAGGACTACGGCGTCGAGACGCTCGACGCGAGCGACCGCGACCCCGAGGACGCGCCGACCTACGCCCAGAGGAGTCACCCGGGCCTGTTCGGCATGTACATGCCCGATGGCATCCAGGCCTACGAGGCGAACGGCGAAACCTACCTCGTCACCGCCAACGAGGGCGACGGCCGCGAGTGGGGCGACTTCACCGACACCGCCCGCGTGAAGGACCTCGGCGACGACGGCCTCGCGCCGGTCTGCGCCGACAGCCCGCTCGCCGGTTCGCTCGACGATGCCGACCTCGGTCGCCTCAACGTCGCCACCGACATGGGCCTGAATGCCGACGGAACCTGCTACTCGGAGCTGTACACCTTCGGCGGTCGCGGGTTCTCGGTGTGGGACGCCGAGGGCGACCTCGTCTTCGACTCCGGATCGGACTTCGAGCGCATCACACATGACGCCAACCCCGACTTCTTCAACTCGAACCATTCCGAGTCCACCCTCGAGGGCCGCAGCGACGACAAGGGTCCCGAGCCCGAGAACCTCGCCATCGGACAGGTCGACGGGCGCACCTACGCCTTCATCGGTCTGGAGCGCGTGGGCGGCGTGATGACCTACGACATCACCGACCCGTCGAACCCGAACTACGCGGGATACGTCAACAACCGCGACTTCTCGGTCTCGGTGGAGGACGAGCTGACCGATGACGAGGCGGCGAACCGCGAGCTGCTGTCGCAGGCCGGCGACCTCGGTCCGGAAGGCGTGGAGTTCATCCCCGCCGAGAGTTCGCCCACCGGTCGCCCGCTCGTCGCGGTGGGCAACGAGGTCTCGGGTACGACGACGGTCTTCGAGGTCACGAACCCGAACGTGAAGAACATCGACATCCTCACGATCAACGACTTCCACGGCCGCCTGGAGGCGGGCACGCAGGGTGAGGCCGGAGCCGCCGTCATCGCCGGTGCGGTGAAGGCGAAGGAGACCGCGAACCCGAACACGCTGTTCGTCTCGGCCGGTGACAACATCGGTGCGTCGACGTTCACGTCGCTCATCCAGGACGATCTGCCGACCGTCGACACGCTGAAAGCGTCGGGCCTCGACGTCTCGGCCGTGGGCAACCATGAGTTCGACCGCGGCTTCGCCGACCTCACCGACCGTGTGCTCCCCGAGTACGGCGGTGGCGAGTTCGGACTCGGCGCCAACGTGTACAAGAAGGGCACGAAGGAGCCGGAGCTCGACGAGTACGCGATCAAGATCGTCGACGGCGTGCGCGTCGCCTTCATCGGCACCGTCACGCCCGACACCGCGACCATGGTCGACCCCGCCGGTATCGCCGGCCTCGAGTTCGGCGACCAGCTCGACGCCGCGAACCGCGTGGCCGATGAGCTCACGGCCGGCGACCTCGCCGACGTCATCGTGCTGCTCACCCACTCCGGAGCCGCCACGTCCAACGACTGCGCCGCCCTGGCGGCCGATCAGGCCGGCTTCGGCAACCTCGCGACCAACGCCTCGCCCGAGATCGACGCGATCGTGTCGGCGCACACGCACCAGACGTACGCGTGCGACGTCGCTGTAGCCGGCACCGACCGCACCCGCCCGGTGATCCAGGCGTCGGAGTACGGCAAGGCGATGGGTCAACTCTCGCTCGCGTGGAACACCCGCACCGACTCCCTGGCATCCGTTTCGGGCACCACGTTCCCGCTCGCGGGCGCGTTCGCCCCCGACGCGGCCATCGCGGCGCAGGTCGCCGACTACGTCGCGCAGGCCGATGTGATCGGCGCCGAGCCGGTCGGCATGATCAGCGGCGACATCCTTCGCGGGGGTACTCCGACGGGCTCGGACCGCGGCGTCGAGTCGTCGATGGGCAACTGGGTGGCCGACGTCTACCTGTGGGCGACGTCGGAGAACCCCGAGTTCGCCGGAACCCCGGCCCAGATCGCGCTCATGAACCCGGGTGGCCTCCGCGCCGACCTGCTCGAGGGCGAGGACGGCGTGGTCACCTACAAGGAAGCAGCGCTCGTGCAGCCGTTCGCCAACACCCTGGTGACGGTGACGCTGACGGGTGACCAGATCCGCGGCATCCTGAACGAGCAGTGGAAGGCCACGGGCGACCGCCCGAAGCTGCACCTCGGCGTCTCGGACGGCTTCACCTACGAGTACCGGCAGGATGCGGTCAATGCGCGCGCGGGCAGCGTCGTCTCGATGTCGTACCAGGGCGAGCCGATCGCAGCAACCGACACGTTCACGGTCGTGACGAACTCGTTCCTCGCGAACGGCGGAGACGGCTTCGCGACCTTCGCAAAGGGCACCGACCGCACTGACACCGGTCAGGTCGACCTCGACGCGACCCTGGCGTACTTCGAGTCGACCTCCGTGGTCGACCCGGCCCCGCTCGGGCGTGCCGTGCTCACGAACGACCAGACGCCCGCGCCCGTTCAGCCCGGCGACCCCGGCGTGCAGCCCGGTCAGCCGGGCGCTCAGCCCGTCGGCGCCGGGACTCGCCCCGGCAGTGGTCTCGCCGTCACCGGCGCCGAGATGCCGTGGGGCATCGCCCTCGCGGGCGGGTTCCTCGTGGTCGCGGGAGGCCTCGCCGCCGCGATTCGCTGCCGCCGCGTCTGACACCGGCTACAGCAACGGCCCTCACCCCTCGGGGTGGGGGCCGTTGCCGTTCGTCCTCGCCGCGCCCTCACGGACGAGAACCGCGGCGACGCGCCGAGAGCGTGCACCGCCGGGGTGGCCGTGCTGCGCACCACCGCGGACCCGCCGCCGACAGGGCGCACGCCCCGCCCCCGCCGGCGTGTCGCCTGCGGCATCCGCCGTTGTGCACGGCGAGAGCCGGAGTCAGTACCGCCGCAGCAGGGCCGCCAGCGCCTGTCCGCCTCCGATGCACATCGTCACGACCGCGTACTCGAGGTCGCGGCGCTGCAGGTCGAGGGCGGCGCGCACGGTCAGGATCGCGCCCGTGGCGCCGACCGGGTGCCCCAGCGCGATCGCTCCGCCGTACGGATTGACCTTCTCGGGGTCGAGTCCGCCGTCGCGGATCACCGCGACCGCCTGAGCGGCGAACGCCTCGTTCAACTCGATCACGTCGACGTCGGCCGGACGCAGTCCCGTCTGCTCCCACAGCCGCTGCAACGCGAGGACGGGGGCGTACCCCATGATCTCGGGGTCGACACCCGCGGTGGTCACGGCCTCGAGGGTCGCGAGCCCGGTCAGCCCGCGCTCGCGGACGTCGTCCTCGCGCATGAGCACCGTCGCGGCGGCGCCGTCGTTGATCCCCGAGGAATTGCCGGCGGTGACCGATCCGTCCTTCTCGAACGCCGGTCGAAGCCCGGCCAGCACGTCGAGAGTCGTGTCGGGTCGCGGATGCTCGTCGACCGAGACCTCGACCGGCCGCTTCCCGCCGGTGGTCACGGGCACGATCTCGTCCGCGAAGGCCGCGCGCGCGGCATCCGTCGCCGCCCTCCGCTGGCTCTCGAGCGCGAAGGCGTCCTGCTCGTCGCGCGAGACGGAGTATCGGGATGCCACGACCTCGGCCGTCGTGCCCATGTGCCGGCCACTGAACGGGTCGGTGAGGATCGCGAGCGTGCCGTCGAGGAGCGTGCGGTCGCCGAGCCGCGCGTTGCCGCGGGCGCCGTAGTCGAGGAAGGGCGTGCGCGACATGCTCTCGTCGCCGCCGGCCACCGCGACGTCGATGCCGCCCCAGCGCAGTTCCTGCGCCGCCGACCAGATGGCCTGCAGGCCGGAGCCGCACAGCCGGTTGACCGTGAAGGCGGGAACACGGGTCGGAAGTCCCGCGGCGAGCGCGACGCGACGGGCGTTGTACGCGTCGGGGCCGTTCTGGGCGATGCAGCCCATGACGACCTCGTCGACGTCTTCCTTCGCGACGCCCGCGCGGCGCAGTGCCTCGGTCACCGCGACCGCCCCGAGTTCGTACGCGTCCACGCCGGACAGCGCGCCCCCGAAGGAGCCGATGGGCGTGCGGGCGCCCGCGACGATGACGATCCGCGGCTCGGACATCAGCCCGCCGCCTCCTCGGGGCGTTCCTGCGCGTCGACGTCCGCGGCGTCCGGAACGTACCCCTCGACGTGTCGCTCGTCGGGGCCGACGTAGGCCGACAGCGGACGGATGAGGGCGTTCGAGGCCTGCTGCTCCCGGACGTGGGCGGTCCAGCCGGTCACCCGCGCCGCCACGAAGAGCGGCGTGAAGGTGAGGGTGTCGAAACCCATCAGGTCGTACGCCGGACCGGAGGGGTAGTCGAGGTTGGGGTAGATGCCCTTCCGCTCGACGAACTGCGCCTCCAGGGCGTCGTACAGCGCGGCGACGTCGGGGCGGTCGTAGTGCGCGACGAGCGTGTCGAGCGCCGCCTTCATCGTCGGTACGCGCGAGTCGCCGCGCTTGTACACGCGGTGGCCGAAGCCCATGATCTTTCGCTTCTCGGCGAGGGCTGCATCGAGCCAGGATCCGACGTCGGCGGCCGAGCCGATCTCGGTGAACACGTGCAGGACGGCCTCGTTCGCGCCGCCGTGCAGCGGTCCCTTCAGCGCGCCGATCGCGCCGACCACCGCCGAGTACAGGTCGCTGAGCGTCGAGGCGATGACGCGGGCGGTGAAGGTCGAGGCGTTGAACGAGTGCTCGGCGTACAGGATCATCGACCGGTTGAACGCGTCGACGACGACGGCATCCGCCACCTCGCCGAAGGTCATCCAGAGGAAGTTCGCGGAGTAATCGAGGTCGTCGCGGGGCTCGACGAGCTCGTCGCCGCGGCGGCGGCGCTGACCGTACGCCACGACCGCGGGCAGCTGCGCCCACAGACGCACGGAGCGCTCGAGATTCCCTTCGGGGGTGCCCACGGCATCCATCACGTTCGAGATGCCCGCCGTCTCCCGCGCCCCGATGACGCTCACGGCGGTGCGGACCTCGTCCATGGGGTGGGCGGACGTCGGCAGCAGATCGATCGCGGCGCGGACGTCGTCGGTCAGCGCCCGGTGCGCGCGCTCGACCTGTCGCAGCTCGGCGAGCTGTGCGCCGTTCGGAAGCTCCCCGTTCCACAGCAGGTACGCGACCGCCTCGAAGGGCTGGGTGGCGGCGAGCTCCTGCACGGGGTATCCGCGGTAGAGCAGGCTGTTGGTTTCGGGGTTCACCTTGCTGACGGCGGTCTCGTCGACCGTGACGCCGGCGAGGCCCTTCTTGATGTCGGTCATCGTCTCTCCCTCGAGTCGTGCTCGGTTCTACTCTGTCTCACACCGGCCGCCCCACGGCGACTTGCCGGGTCCCGCTTCGTGCAGAAGACAGGCGCTGAACCTGCACGAAGGGGGACACGCCGGCGCACCCGACCACGCCGGAATGCCGCCCATGTCCCACTCGGCGCAGAGAACAGGCGCTGAACCTGCACGAAGGGGACACGGCGGCCGGCCCGCGTCAGCGCTCGACGGTGAAGTCGAACACGTCGGCGTCGAAGCGCGTATAGCCCTCGTAGTCGATGAGGTCGTACAGGTCGGCGCGGTGCTGCATCTCGCCGAGCTGATCGCGCAGATGCCCCTCGGATGCCAGGGCGTCCAGGCCCCGACCGGCAGCACCCATCGCGAGTCGCAGAAGCGACACCGGCCAGATGACCAGGTTCACCCCGGCGTCCTGCAGCTGGGCGGTGGAGAACAGCTCCGACTTCCCGAACTCGGTCATGTTCGCCAGGATCGGCACATCCAGTGCGGTGCGCATCGCCTCGAACTCGCCGAGATCGCGCATCGCCTCGGGGAAGATCGCGTCGGCGCCGGCGTCGACCAGGGCCTTCGCACGGTCGATCGCCGCGGGAAGGCCCTCGACGGCCCGCACGTCGGTGCGCGCCATGATGAGGAAGTCGGGATCCCGCCGGGCATCGACGGCCGCGCGGATGCGCTTGATCGCGGTGTCGGCATCCACGACGCTCTTGCCGTCGAGATGGCCGCAGCGTTTCGGGTTCACCTGGTCTTCGATGTGGGTGCCGGAGAGCCCCGCGTCCTCGAGGGTCTGGATGGTGCGTGCGACGTTCATCGGCTCGCCGAATCCGGTGTCGGCGTCGATGATCGCCGGCAGCTCCGTCATGCGCGCGATCTGCTGCCCGCGGCCGGCGACCTCGGTGAGGGTCGTGAGGCCGATGTCGGGCAGGCCGAGGTCGGCCGAGATCACGGCGCCCGAGATGTAGACGCCGTCGAAGCCCTTGCGCTCGATGAGCCGGGCCGACAGCGGGTTGAAAGCCCCGGGCATCCGCACGAGTTCTCCGGATGCCAGCTTCTCGCGCAGCGCGCGACGCTTCTGCTGCGGCGTGGTCTGGGCGTACAGCATCAGCGGCCCCCTTCCTGTGCGACCGACGTGGCCGTGCGCCGCAGACCCGCGACACAACGCAGGAGTTCTGTCGACCGCATCGAAGCCTGCGGCTGCAATGTCGGGGGTGCGATGACGCGAGGCAGGCAGATCTCCTGCGTTGTGTCCGAGCGGCGCCGACGATCGGATGTGCCGCCGGCTGCGGCGTGCCGGGAGCGGTCCGCGACCCGAGCAGAACACAACGCAGGAGATCCACGGTGAGCCCGGGCACCGACCCGCGTGTTCTCGCGGTCCGCGGCATCCGTCACTCCCGGAACCCCTGCGTTGTGTACGCGCGGAGCAGCTCCGCCCCACGCACGCACGGGCGGCTCGGGCTTGACGGGCGCGCACCCGCCCCCGCGCATCAGAACAGCCCCTTCGGCGCGGGCGCCAGGGCCAGCACGCCGGGCTTGGCCACGATCGAGAGCTGCATCACCTCGGCCGGCGTCAGCTCGGGCAGGCGCTGCACGAGCTCGAGGAAGCGTTCGACCTCCTCGGGCTGCAGCACCGGCTCCGCCAGCAGGCGGAACTTGCGCACGTAGTCCTCGCGCGCGAACGGACGGGCGCCCAGCGGGTGGGCGTCGGCGACGGCGATCTCGTCGTCGACCGTCGTGCCGTCGGTCAGGGTGATGACCACGCGGCCCCCGAACGCCTTCTCGTTCGGGTCCTCCGAGTGATAGCGGCGCGTCCACTCTGCATCCTCCGCGGTCGTGACTTTGTGCCACAGGGCGACGGTGTCCTCGCGGCCCGCTCGCTCGGGCGTGTACGAGTCGACGTGGTGCCACGCGCCGTCCTGCAGGGCGACGGCGAAGATGTACGGGATCGAGTGGTCGAGCGTCTCCCGCGACGCGGTGGGGTCGTATTTCTGCGGGTCGTTCGCGCCCGAACCGATCACGTAGTGCGTGTGGTGGCTGGTGTGCAGGACGATGGATGCCACATTCTCGGGGTCGCGAAGATCCGGACGCTCCGTGCCGAGGCGGCGGGCGAGGTCGATCCAGGCCTGCGCCTGGTATTCGGCCGAGTGCTCCTTCGTGTACGAGTCGAGGATGCCGCGCTTGCTCTCGCCCTCGGCGGGAAGCGGGACGTCGTAGGACGCGTCGGGGCCGTCGAGCATCCACGCGATGACGCCGTCTTCGCCCTCGTAGATCGGCGACGGGCTGGTCTCTCCGCGCATCGCCCGGTCGACGGCCTCGATCGCCATCTTGCCGGCGAAGGCCGGGGCGTGCGCCTTCCAGGTCGAGATCTCGCCCTTGCGCGACTGCCGCGTGGCGGTGGTGGTGTGCAGTGCCTGACCGATGGCCTGGTAGATGGTCTCCTGGTCGAGGTCGAGGAGGGTGCCGATGCCGGCGGCCGCGGCAGGGCCGAGGTGGGCGACGTGGTCGATCTTGTGTCTGTGCAGCGAGATCGCGCGCACCAGATCGATCTGGATCTCGTAGGCCGTGGCGAGTGCCCGCACGAGCGCGGCGCCGTCGCGGCCCGTGTGCTGGGCGACCGCGAGCACGGGCGGGATGTTGTCGCCCGGGTGCGAGTAGTCGGCCGCGAGGAACGTGTCGTGGTAATCGAGTTCGCGCACGGCGACGCCGTTGGCCCACGCCGCCCACTCGGGACTCGTGCGCCGCTCGAGCAGGCAGCCGAAGACCGTGGCGCCGGGACCGCCGATCGAC
Organism: Microbacterium proteolyticum; assembly: GCF_014192415.1. Classification (GTDB taxonomy): domain Bacteria; phylum Actinomycetota; class Actinomycetes; order Actinomycetales; family Microbacteriaceae; genus Microbacterium; species Microbacterium proteolyticum. The sequence continues at coordinate 1,718,132 of NZ_JACHXY010000001.1, read as the reverse complement.
ACGGCGTGGTCGAGGGCCTGCTGACGTGCCGCGCTGACCGGCGGACGCGAGATCGACGCCGCGGCGACGGCGGCGTTGTCGATGAGGCGGTTGACGATCATGTCGACCACGTCGTCGTCGACGCCCACCGGGTCGACCGCGACGCGAGCGAGGGCCCAGGCGAGCTGGCCCTCGCGGGCGAGGTTCTCATCGCTGCGGTGCACGCGCACGTGATGGGTGATCGTCATGAGGGGTCCTCCGTGAGGGCTTCGAGGATGGTGGTGAGGGCGTTGTGCAGATGCACGTGGGTGGCGTGGACGGCGAGTTCGGGGTCGCCGGCGCCGATCGCTCGCGCGATCAATCCATGCTCCCCGGCGGATGCCGAGAGGCGAAGGGGGTTGAAGCGGGCCATGCGCCGCACCCGCACGAGGTGGGTGCGGACGCTGCGCAGGGCCGAAGAGAGGTAGGCGTTGTCGACGGCGATGTCGATCGCGGCGTCGAAGCGCGAGATGAGGGCGTAGTACGCGTCGGCATCCGCGAGGTCGACCGCCGCGAATTCGCGGGCGAGGGTGTCGAAGACCCGCGGATCGCCGCGGCGGGCCGCCGCTCGCGCCGCTTCGCTCTCGAGGGCCCTCCGCAGCTCGAACAGCGCGCGGATGTCGTCGGCGTCGATCCCGGCGACGACCGTCACCCGCGCCGATGCCTGCGCGACGAGACCATCGGATGCCAGGCGGCGCAGCGCCTCGCGAAGGGGGGTGCGACTGACGCCGAGGCGCGTGGACTGCTCGACCTCGCCGAGCACGGTTCCCGGGGGGAGGGCACCCGTCTGGATCTCGTCGAGGAGGGTCGCGTACGCGCGCTCACCGGCTCGCATGCCGCTCCCTCGCCATCATGCAACCAGTGTATGCATTCGCGGACCAGAATGGGGATCCCCGCCCGCGCGGAGGCGGCCTGCGTATACACAGCGCGGATGAGGTCACCCCTCGGGGAGCACAGCCCCCCGCCACCCCGCGCGCGAGGCGCCACGATCCGCCGCTTCGGCCGCCTTCCCGACGACAGGATCCGTCGACCCACGCGGCGGCATCAGGGCCGGGCCCAGGACTCCAGGGTCGTCGGGATGGATGCCAGCGTCGCCAGCGACGCGTCGCGATCGGCGCGAGCGAGGGTGAGCCCCGCCACCACGAGCGACGCGCAGACCGCGGCGAGGGCGTCGACGGCATCCGGGGCCAGGTCGGGTCGGCGGTCGGCGACGGCGGAGCGGATGGCGGCGCGCATCTCCGCGGCGTATCCCGAGACGAGCGCACGCACGTCGGCGTCATCGCTGGCCAAGGGGGACGACCCGGCATTCAGCAGGAGGCAGCCGAGCCGGGCACGCGGCGCGTCCTCGGCGATCGCGGTGCGCATCTCGTCGACGTAGGCCTCGAGCGCGCCGGCGTCTCCCCCGCCGAGCGGGCGCAGGCGCGTGCGCACGACGTCATCGAGGTAGGCGGCCAGTACCGCGTCGAACAGACCGCGTTTGCTGCCGAAGGCGTGGTAGATGCTCGAACGCGTGAGACCGGTCGCCTCTTCGAGCTCGGCGATGCCGGCCTCGGCGTAGCCTCGCTGCCAGAACACGTCTCGCGCGGCGTCGACGACGACGGAGCGGTCGAAGCTCGGCATCCTGCCCATGCGTTCTCCCTTCTTCTCCACGGCTGATCCCGCTCAGCACGTCGGGTCGCCGTCGCGCCTCACGACGATGCTCCGGGGCCTCCCTGTTGCGCCGGCGGGCCCAAGGTCTATATTAGACCGGTCGTTACAAAATAACCACGGGAGGCATTCCATGCGCGCAGTCATCCACCACGAGTTCGGCGAACCGGCCGACGTCCTCGGCGTCGAAGAGGTCGAGACCCCGACCCCCGGCCCCGGGGAGGTGCGCCTGCGCGTCCTCCTCTCGCCCATCCACAATCACGACCTGTGGACCATCCGCGGCACCTACGGCTTCACGCCCGAACTACCCGCTCGCGCCGGCACCGAGGCCGTCGGGGTCGTGGACGCCGTCGGCGAGGGCGTCTCGCTCGAGGTCGGTCAGCGCGTCGCGACCGGCGGCACCTTCGGCGTGTGGTCGGAGTACGTCGTCACCCGCGCCGCAGGCCTCATCCCCGTCTCCGACGCCCTGTCCGACGAAATGGCCGCGCAACTCGTCGCGATGCCTTTCAGCGCCATCAGCCTGCTGCACTCGCTCGACCTCGAGCCCGGCGACTGGATCGTGCAGAACACCGCCAACGGCGCGGTCGGCCGCATGGTCGCGCAAATCGCGAAGGCCCGCGGCATCCACGTGATCGGTCTGGTCCGTCGAGACAGCGCCGTCGCCGAACTCGCCGAGCAGGGGATCGACAACGTCGTGTCGACCGACGCCGACGACTGGCGCGATAAGGCCGTCGCCCTCGCCGACGGTGCGAAGATCGTCGCGGGCGTCGACTCGGTCGGCGGCTCGGCGAGCAATGACGTGCTGTCGCTGCTGAGCGAGAACGGCACGCTCGTGATCTTCGGCTCGATGGGCGCGGGCACGCTCGAGCTCTCGGCCGGCGACATCATCTTCCGCCAGGCCACTGTGAAGGGCTTCTGGGGCAGCGTCGTCAGCAAGACGATGGATGCCGACACCCGCGGCGCCCTCTTCGGCGAACTGTCGCGCTACCTCGCCGACGGGACCGTGACCCTCCCCGTCGCCGCCACCTTCGGCCTCGGCGACATCGTCGACGCCGTCACCGCGAGCGACTCGCCCCGCGTGGGCAAGGTGCTGCTGCGCCCGTGAGCGCGTCGCGCCGCGGGGCTCCCGCTCCGCGGCGCGGCTCCCGTCCCGCCGCGCGCGCCCCGTCCCCTCGACCGGGGCCGGAAACCCCGTCGAGTGTCCAAGACACGCCGCGTGGCGAGCAGGGAAGCGGCGTGTCTTGGACGCTCAACAGCTCGTACCTGCGGCACTCAGCGACACGGGGGGACGCGGCGTTTAGTGGACAGCCAACCGCCTGGGCCCGCTGGCGCCGCGCGCGAGGCTGCCTCCGGACGCGCCGGTCGCCTGTCACGGCCCACAGCCCCCTCGAGTGTCCAAGACACGCCGCGCGGCGAGGCAGGACGCGGCGTGTTTTGGACGCTCAACGGACTCCCCCGCGCAGGGAGGGGGAGCGGGAGGGTCAGGAGCCGGGCAGCTCCTGGAGCGCGGCGGCGAGCGCGTCGATGGCGGGGCGCTGGCCCTTCACGAGCGCGTCGCGCGCGGCATCCAGATCGGTCCACTCGGCGCGGTCGACCTCGGGGAACGACGCGGTGCGACCGGAGCGCGGCGGCCATTCCATCTCGAAGGTGCCGTACGTGAAGTCGGATGCCGTGAACCCGGCCCCGTCCCCCACGAACACCACGACCTTCTTGCCGCTCGAGGACGAGAAGGTCCCCAGCTCGGCCCAGTCGACGTCCGGCGGTTCGACGCCGAGCTCTTCACGGAATTCGCGGTGGGCGGCATCCAGAGCCCCCTCGGAGTCGGGGTCGAACTCGCCCTTCGGGATCGACCAGGCTCCCTCGTTCTTCTTCGCCCAGAACGGTCCGCCCATGTGGGCGATGAGCACCTGGGGCGCGGGGGCGAGGCGGTACAGCAGCAGCCCCGCGCTCCAGGCGACCATCAGGTCACCGCCGCCGGCATCCGGTTGGCTTCATCGGCGATGATGTCGGCACGCTTGCGGTAGGTGCGGGCAGACACCCGGTCGAGGGCGATCTGGCCGCGCATCTTCTCGGCCTTCTCGTACAGCGACGGACCGCCGAAGCTGGTGAGCACCTTCACGATCACCGGCAGCAGCTCGATCATGAAGAACAGCGCGGCGATGAGGTAGTGCGCCCACCGCAGTACCGGCTCGCGATCCGACAGGCGTTCGAGCGCGGTGATCTGGCTCAGCAGACCGACCGCCCCCGCGTTGCCGTCGGCGACGGACTCGGCCCGTGCGTTGTAGGCCGCGAGCGCCGACTCGTACTGCGTGCGGGCGGCGGGCAGTTGATCCTCGGCCTGCTGCTTGTTGGCCTCGGCGGTGGATGCCGCAGCCTCGGTGCCCGCGGTGTTGGCGGCCGCGAGCGTGGACTGCGCCTGCTGCAGCTGCGTCGACAGGGAGTCGTACGCCGACTGCGCCTGGGCGAGCTGCGCCTGCGCCGCGTCGGAGCTCGCGCCACCGCCGGCGACACCGGTGCAGCCGGGAACGGTTCCGGCACCCTGGCCGGTGAGCTCGCACTGATACACGGCGCGTGCCTGATCGATCACGCTCTGCTGCGCCGCGAGCTGTTGCGTGAGCTGATCGACGGTCTGCTGCGCGGCGGCCGACTCGGCCGATGTCGCCGACGTCCCCGTCACGATGCCCGTCGCCGCCTGGTTCTCGAGCGCCGACACCTGCGCGCTCGCGGCGTCGAGCGCCTGTTTCTCGGGGCCGCCGGTCACGGCATCCTGATCCGTCAGCGCCTGCGTGACGTTGGTGGAGTTCACCTCGCGCACGATGTCGTTCTGGAACACCTGGAGCACCAGGGGCTCCGCCACCACGATGCCGATCAGCGCGGCCATGATCACGCGCGGGAACGCGAGCCCGAGCAGCCGGAAGATGTTCTTGGTCGACCGCATCGTGGAGGTGAGGAAGCGGTCGAGGTTGAAGATGATGAGACCCCACACGATCGCGAGGGGGATCGCGAGGAGGATGCTGACGCGCACGCCCGTCATCAGCGCGAACATCATCGACAGCGCCGAGACGAGGGCCGTGCCCGCGAGAACGAGGAACATCTGCACGAAACGGGGAACCTCTTCGGGCACCTCGTCGAGTACGTCGTTGTCGGCGCCGCCGAGCACGGCCATGCGGCGGATCAGCGACAGGCGCGGGCGTCGCGGGTCGTGTCGGCGCAGACGCGGCTGGCGGGGTTCGGACGCCAGCGGGCTCGGTGCCGCTTCGGGCCGCGGCGCCGGGGTGTCGGGAGCGACCTCGACCGGCTCGTGGTCGAGGCGGAGGGTGTCGTCGTCGGGAGCGGATGCCGTGGGCTCGCGGTCGAGGCGGAGGGTGTCGTCGTCGGGAGCGGATGCCGTGGGCTCGCGGTCGAGGCGGAGGGTGTCGTCGTCGACGAACGGTTGGCGCGGCTCATCGTCGGCAGGGGGCGCGCCCCATGGTTCGGAAGTGTGGTCGCGCGTCGCGGCGTCGGGCATCGCCGCGTTCTGTGCGGCGAGGATGTCGTCGAGATACTGCTCGCGTTCCTCGTCCGTCGTGAACTCGATGCGGCCGTCGGAGCCGAAGCGGCCGGGCCGGTGAGCGGAAAAGGACATTCGCACAGGGTACGACGCGATCCCTGCTCTCTCCTGAGCGGCGCCTGAGGCGCTGCCCAGCGGCGCGCGGGATCACATCCCCCGCGCGAGATCACATGCGATTACGACCCCGATCGTGTCACCTCGAGCGGAGCAGATCATCTCGACGAATGACCGGCGCCCCGCAGAACGCCGCCTGCGAAGCCCGCGCCGCCTAGCCGCACCACGCCACGGTGCCCCGCGCCGCCTAAACACTCCACGGCGCCCCGCGCCGCCGGGCACACGGTGGAGCGGGCCGGCCGCGAACGCCCAGCCCGCTCTCGCCGTCGTCAGATCAGTCGTTGCTTCGGCGAAACCTCGTACGTGTTCTCGGGGTCGGAGAACACCGCGCCGCCCAACGCCTCGTCGATGGCGGTGAGGGTGTCGGCATCCAGCGTCACGCCCGACGCTTTCACGGTGTCGGCGAGTTGCTCGGGCCGGGAGGCTCCCACGAGCGCCGCGGCGATGTTGGGGTTCTGCAGCACCCACGCGATCGCAAGCTGCGGCATGGCGAGCCCGGCCTCGTCAGCGATGGGCTTGAGGCGCTGCACGGCCTCGAGCGTGTCGTCGTTCAAGAAGCGCTTGATGAAGGTGGCGCCGCTCTTCTCGTCGGTCGCGCGCGAGCCCTCGGGCACCGGTTGGCCGGGCAGGTACTTGCCGCTGAGCACGCCCTGCGCCATGGGCGACCAGACGATCTGCGAGATGCCCAGCTCTTCACTGGTGGGCACGACTTTGCCCTCGATCACACGCCAGAGCATCGAGTACTGCGGCTGGTTCGAGATGAGCTGGATGCCGAGCTGCTTCGCCAGCGCGTGACCCTCGCGCAGCTGTTCAGCGGTCCACTCCGAGACGCCGATGTAGAGGGCCTTGCCCTGGCGTACGACGTCGGCGAACGCCTGGAACGTCTCTTCCAGCGGGGTCTCGTAGTCGAAGCGGTGCGCCTGGTAGAGATCGACGTAGTCGGTGCCGAGGCGCTTCAGTGACCCGTTGATGGAGTCCATGATGTGCTTGCGGCTGAGACCGGTGTCGTTCGGCCCCATCGGGCCGGTGGGGAAGTACACCTTCGTGAAGATCTCGAGCGACTCGCGCCGCTGACCTTCCAGCGCCTTGCCGAGCACCGTTTCGGCCGCCGTGTTGGCGTACGTGTCGGCGGTGTCGAACGTCGTGATGCCCGCGTCGAGCGCCGCATGCACGGTCTTGATCGCCGCGTCGTCACCGACCTGCGAGCCGTGGGTCACCCAGTTGCCGAGGGTGATCTCCGAGATCTTGAATCCACTGTTTCCGAGGTAGCGATAACCGACCATTCCTCCACGCTAACGCTCCCCTCCGACACCGGGGCCGTGGCATCCCTCGCCCTCCGTCGAGAAACGCGGTTCGCGCGAAGAAACGCCGGCAGCACGCGTTTCTTCCGGCAGATGGCGTTTCTCACGACGAACCAGCCGCCCCCTGAAGCCCGCGCGCACCCCGCCGAACACCGAGGCACCCGGGCGCAGCGTCAGGAGTCCTTGCGGATCCACCGGAACGTCACGCGCACCAGGGCGAGCCCGACCACCAGCCAGATCAGGGTCACCAGCAGGATGAGGGGGTGATCCCACGAGCCCGACGGCTCGGCATCCGCGAAACTCTCCGGCAGGAACACCGAACGGAAACCCTGCGCCAACCACTTCAGCGGGAAGATGCTCGCGACGTTCTGCAGCCAGTCCGGGAGGGCTGCGAAGTTGATGTAGACGCCCGAGATGAATTGCAGCAGCAGCACGATCGGGATGACGACGCCGGTGGCGCTGCGGCCGGTGCGCGGGAGCGCCGACAGGCCGATCCCGAGGATAGCGCACGTGGTGACCCCCAGCAGGAACACCCACGCGAAGGTCAGCCACCGTTCCGGCTCGGTCGGGAGCGGCACGCCGAAGAACACCGCGGCCACCACGATGAGCAGCACCGATTGCAGGAAGCCCGTCACCAGCACCTGCCCGAGCTTGCCGATGAAATAGGACACCGGGCTCAGCGGGGTTCCACCGAGGCGCTTGAGGGTGCCGTCGCTGCGCTCCATCGCGATGTCGATCGACATGTTCTGCAGTCCCGACAGCAGCACGCCGGCAGCGAGCATCGCGGGGAGGTAGAACTGCGCGGCATCCACTTCGTCCCCCGGCGGACCGAACGTCTGCGCGTCGAAGGCGACGGCGAAGATGAGCAGGATCATCACCGGGAACAGGAACGTGAAGAACACCGAGTCGCCCTGGCGGAAGTAGGCGCGCACCTCGAACGCGACGCGCGCGGCTCCCAGTCGCAGCACCCGGCTCATGCCACACCTCCCGCGGAGGTGGTGCGACGTGCTTCGTCGCCGAGGAACGAGAGATACACGTCTTCGAGGCTCGGGCGAACGACCTCGAGGCGATCGGGCTCGCCGCCTCGGGCGTACAGGGCGGAAACGAGCGCTCCCGGGTCGTCGGTTCGCTCCTCGCGCGTCACCCCGCCCTCGCGCCACCGCACGAGCGGCACACGGGCGTCGGGCCCGCCGAGCTCGTCGATACGACCGACGGATGCCATCTGCCCGCCGACGATGATCGCGGCGCGCTCCGCGAGTTCGGCCGCCTCGTCGAGGTAGTGGGTGGTGAGCAGGATCGTGGTGCCCTCGCGCTGCAGGTCGCGGATCAGGTCCCAGAACTGCCGCCGCACCTCGGGATCGAACCCCGTCGTGGGCTCGTCGAGGAACAGCAACTCGGGACGACCGACGATGCCGAGCGCCACGTCGACGCGGCGACGCTGTCCGCCCGAGAGCTTGCGCACCGAGACCTTCGCCTTCTCGGTCAGCCCCACCGAAGCGATCACCTCGTCGACGTCGCGGGGCCGCGGGTAGAACGAGGCGAAGTGGGCGAGCAGCTCCCGCACGCTCGCGGTGGGCGCCTCGCCCGTGTTCTGCAGCACGATGCCCAGTCGTGCCTTCCAGTCGAGTCCGCCGCGGTGCGGGTCGATGCCGAGCACGCGCACCTCGCCGCTCGTGCGATCGCGATAGCCCTCGAGGATCTCGATGACCGTGCTCTTGCCCGCCCCGTTGGGCCCGAGCAGCGCGAACGTCTCGCCGCGATGGATGTCGAAGGTCACGCCGCGTAGCGCTTCGACGCCTCCGCGGTAGGTCTTGCGCAGATTCTCGACCTCGACGACGTTCTCGCTCATGCCTTCAGTCTGGTGGTGGGCGGCGTCGACCGGAACGCCCGACCGGCGGAACTGGCATCCGCCCCGGCCCCGGGCGAGGCGGTGGGCCCGACTCCGGCGGAGGGGCGATCGACGCGTGAGGCGGTCCCCGGTCGTCGACGCGAACCTGGCAATCGTCTGTGCCGCCCAAACCATCCCCCCCACCCGCCCCCGAAGGACCCGTGCGAGGCGTTTGTCGCCCGGCCGTCGTCGCATCCCCTTACCGCCCTCGAACCGTCCACGTGGACGCTGGAGGCTCCTTTGTCGTTCCCTTACGCCCCCCTCGCGCAGACCGCCCCCGATCCGACCCCCGAACCCCTCCTGACCCCGGTCGCCCCCGCCCCCGGGCAGGGCTCTACCGGTATCAGCGACACCGTCATCCCTGCCCAACCCGGCACCTCCACCACCGGCGGGTTCCTTCCCGACTGGTCGATCGGAGAATGGCTCGGCTACAGCGGCATCATCGTGCTCGCGCTGGTCCTGACCGTCGTCGCGACGACGACGCTGTGGTGGATGCTGCACGCGTGGCGTTCCGCCGACGACCTGCGGGCCACGCAGTTCAGTTCGTCCCCGCGCCCCGCTCGGCACCGCTTCACCCTCCTCGTCCCCGGTCGGCACGAGGAGGAGGTCATGGGTCAGACCCTCGACCGCCTCGCTCAGCAGGACCACCCCGATTTCGAGATCATCGCGATCGTCGGGCACGACGACCCGGGCACCGAGCTCGTGGTCCGTCAGGCGGCGGCGCGGCATCCCGACCTCATCAAGGTCGTCGTCGACGACAGCGTCCCCAAGAACAAGCCCAAGGCACTCAACCGTGCTCTGCAGATCGCCACCGGCGACGTCGTCGGCGTGTTCGACGCCGAAGACGAGGTGCACCCCGGACTCCTCACCGTGGTCGACTCCAAGTTCCAGGAGACCGACGCCGATGTGGTTCAGGGTGGCGTGCAGTTGATGAACTTCGAAACGAGCTGGTGGTCGCTGCGCAACGTGCTCGAGTACTACTTCTGGTTCCGCTCGCGCCTGCACTTCCACGCCCGGTCGAAGTTCATCCCCCTCGGTGGGAACACCGTGTTCGTCACCCGCGAGCGCCTGACGTGGTCGGCCGGTTGGGACGACCAGTGCCTCGCCGAGGACTGCGAGCTGGGGGTGCGCCTGTCGAGCGACGGCGCGAAGGTCGTCGTCGCCTACAACCCCGAGTACGTCACGCGCGAAGAGACCCCGCCCACGCTCACGTCGCTCTACAAGCAGCGGACTCGCTGGAATCAGGGTTTCCTACAGGTGCTCGGCAAGGGGGAGTGGAAAGCTCTCCCGACCCTCCGCCAGCGCATGTACGCCCGCTACTTGCTGAACATGCCCTTCCTTCAGGCGGCGACCGGACTGCTGATCCCCATCTCGCTCGCGTTCATCCTGCTGGTCAAGGTGCCGACGCCCGTCGCCCTCATCACGTTCCTCCCCCTGGTGCCGACCGTGATCACCCTCGTCGCCGAGGCGGCGGGGCTGACGGAGTTCGGACGCGTCTATGACAAGAAGGTGCGCGTGCGCGACTACGTCCGTCTCGTCCTCGGACTCGTCCCCTACCAGGTGTTCCTCGCGGCCGCGGCCGTGCGGGCGGTCGTGCGGCAGCTCAAGGGCGACGGAAGCTGGGAGAAGACCGAACACACGGGCGCCCATCGGGATGCCGCTGCGACCCCGGCCACGACCCCCGAACTCGCGACCACGACGGTGGGGGTGGCCGGATGACCTCCACCCTCGACCGCCCGTCCCCCGCCCCCCATCACGCAGAGCGTGTCTTCGAGACCCGGAGCCCGCGATGGCGCCGCCGTCTCATCGATGCCGCGTGGCTCCTCCCGCCGCTGCTGATCGGCATTCTCGTCAATGCCGTCAATCTGGGCGGCTCGCCCCAGCGCATCGACGACGAGGGCACGTACACCGCCCAGGCGTGGAGCCTCAGCAATCTCGGCGAGCTGACGCACTACACGTACTGGTACGACCACCCGCCCCTCGGATGGATGCAGATCGCGGCGTGGGCCGGGCTCACCGGCGCGTGGGACCGGTACGACATCGCCGTGATCGCCGCTCGGGAAGCGGTGCTGGTGGCGACGGCCATCGCGGCCGTGCTGCTGTGGTACCTCGCGCGACGCATCGGTTTCGCCCGACTGACGGCCTCCGTCGGCGTGGCGATCTTCCTGCTGTCGCCCCTGGCGGTGCAGTTCCACCGTCAGGTGTATCTCGACAACATCGCGACCGCGTGGCTGCTGGCCGCACTGCTGCTGGCGATGAGCCGGCGTGCTCAGCTGATCGGCTACATCGGCGCGGCGGCGGCCTTCGGTGTGGCCGTTCTGACGAAGGAGACCTACCTGCTGGCGCTTCCGCTGGTGGCGTGGCTCATGTGGCGCGGCGCCGATCGCACGACCCGTCGATACACCCTGCCGGTCTCGGCGTCGGTGCTCGGTCTGATCGGCTTGACGTACGTGGCGTTCGCTCTGGTCAAGGGCGAGGTCGCCCCCGCCCCCGGTCGGGTGAGCCTGTGGGACGGTCTCGCCTTCCAGCTGTCGTCTCGAGAGGGCAGCGGCTCGATCCTCGACCCCGAGAGCCTCATGTCGCGGACGGTCGGTCTGTGGTGGCAGCTCGACGCCGTACTCATCATGACCGCTCTGGCCGCGGCCGTGGCCTCATTGTGGGTGCGGCGCCTGCGCCCGTGGGCGATCACCCTGCTGGCGCTGACGGCGTTCATGTTCCGCGGCGGCTACCTGCCGGTGCCCTACGTCATCCTGCTTCTTCCGTTCGCGGCGATCGTCGTCGCCGGCATGGGACAGCTCGCCGTCGAATCGTTGCGCTCACGTGCGACGCTGCGCCGCTTCGGCGGTGTCGCCCTGGCATCCGGGCTCCTCGTCGCCCTGGTGTCGGCGGGTCCGCTGTGGGCCGCGCAGCTGCGCGGCTTCCTCCTCGCCGACCTGGACCGCCCGCTCCGCGACGCCGAGGCGTGGATGACCCAGAATGCGCCGGGAGACGCGCGCATGCTGGTCGACGATGCGATGTGGGTCGACCTCGTCGACGCCGGCTTCGGCCGAGAGAACGTGGTCTGGTACTACAAGGCCGACACCGACTCCGATGTGCAGGAGCTCGCTCCCGACGGCTGGCGGGACTACGACTACGTCATCACGACCGACTCGATGCGCACGTTCCCCACCGAGTTCCCGACCGTCCGACAGGCCATCGAGAACAGCGCGGTGGTGGCCTCGTTCGGCGAGGGCGCCCAGCAGGTCGATGTGCGACTCGTCGATCGCGATCAGGCGGCGCTCGCCCAGGCCTCCGACGGCGGGCTGTACACCGCCCGCTCGGTCGCCGGCCAGCAGCTGCTGCGGAACCCCGACGTCGGCGTTCCCGGCGCGGAGCAGGACCTGCTCACCTCCGGCATCGTGGACGGCCGCATCCTGGTCACGCTGGGCCAGCTGTCGTCGACCGGTCGCATCGACGTCGCCGACATCACGCAGCTCGAAGGCGATCCCTCGGGTGTGCACCGGCAGCTCGTCGTGAGCTCGTTCGCGGGCCAGGACGTGCGCGGTGACGCCCCGGGATCGGATGAGGTCGTGCGGTTCTACTCCTCGCTCGCGGGCCCGTTGCGTCCGGTCTCGGTCGAGCGCGGGGACTCCGGCGTCGTCGTCACGTTCTCCCCCGATGAGCCGACCGACCTCCTGCCGCGTCCGACGACGTGATCGTCCGACGATGTGTTCCCCCTTCCCTTCCTGATCCGCACCGCCCGACGAAAGGATCCCTCATGACCCGCATGACCGACACTCCCCGCCCCTCGATCCGCACACCCCGGAGGGGCCTGCGCGGCCTCGCTCTGACGGCCGCGGCCATGGCCCCGTTGGCGCTCGGCCTGGGCATCGCGCCCGCGGCCAACGCGGCGGCGCCGGCCGAACCCGGCGGATGGGCCCGCGTGGCCCATCTCTCGCCCGACACGAAGTCGGTCGATGTGCAGATGACGGCCCTGGCCGGCGGCGCCGTCGTCTACGAGCTCGACGACGTGGCCTACGGCGCCGTCAGTGACTACATCCCGCTCGCCGAGGGCACCTACGTCGTGTCGATGGTCCCCTCCGACGCCGCCGACGACGCCGAGCCCGTCGTGCAGCAGTCCGTCGATGTCTCGCAGGGCGCGCCCGTCACGGTCGCCGCCTACGGCCGGAACGCCGAGCTGACGACGACGGTGTTCGCGGACGACCTCACCGCCCCCGCCGAGGGACAGGCCCGCGTGCGGGTGGTCCAGGCGTCCACCACCGAGCCGACGGTCGACGTGGACACGACGGCGGGCCGCGCGATCGCCCGGGGCGTCGCCACCGGGACCGCGACCGACTACGCCTCCGTCTCGGCAGGATCGTGGGACCTGGAGCTGACCGGGGCGGATGCCATGGCATCCTCGGCCGTCGACCTGCCCGCCGGGTCGGTCTCGACCCTGTTCGTGCTCGATGACGCCGCCGGGTCGCTGACCGCCCGCGCCGTCACCGACTCCGCCACCCTCGCGGACATGCCCATCGGCGGCATCCACACCGGCGGCGGGGGGACGGCTGCGTCCTCATCGGACACCGCGGGCGTGCTCGCCGGTGCGGCCGCCGTGCTCAGCGGCCTCGTCGCGGCGTTCGTCGTCGTGCGCCGTCGCACGGCCCGGGGCACCGCGTGACGAGCGTCCGCACGATCCTCGCGGCCGGCGCGTCGGCCGTCGCCGTCGCGCTGACCCTGACCTCCTGCGCCGGACCGGCCGAGCCGGACCGCGGGGGGAACGACCGGACCGTCGAGACGGCATCCGCGTTCCTGTCGACCTATGTCGATGACGGACGCGTCGTGCGAACCGACCAGGGTGGCGACACCGTGAGCGAGGGGCAGGCCTACGGCCTCCTCCTCGCCGTGGCGGCCGGCGATGAGGGCCAGTTCGACAGGATCTGGTCGTGGACCACCGAGAACCTGCAGCGCGATGACCTGCTGCTGTCGTGGCGGTGGGTGGACGGCGCGGTCGTCGACGACGAGCCCGCCTCCGATGCGGACCTGGATGCCGCCCGCGCCCTTGTGCTCGCCGCGGACCGGTTCGACCGCGATGATCTGCGCGCCGAAGGCATCGCGCTCGGCGCGGCACTGCTCGACGAGATGACGGCCGAGACCGCCCTCGGACGGATCCTTCTTCCCGGTCCGTGGGCGACGTCCGCACCGCACGCCTACAACCCCTCGTACGCGTCCCCGGCGGCCTATGCGGTGCTGTCCGAGGCCTCGGATGATCCGCGGTGGGAGGAGCTGGCCGAGGGCAGCCGATCGGTGACTTCGGCCCTTCTCGATGCGAACCCGCTGCCCACCGACTGGGCCACGGTCGCCACCGACGGGACCGTCGCGATCGCCGGCGCCGCCGACGGACAGGGCGAGCCCGGGTACGGCTACGACGCGACGCGCACCCCGATCCGTCTCGCCGAATCGTGCGACGCGGCCGACCGGGCCCTCGCGGGCCGCATCGCCACGGCACTCCCCGCGGACGACACGCTGGCGGCCGAGCTCGACACGGGGGCGGGGGCGGTCACGGGTGACCAGCACGCGGTCGCGTACGCGGGCCGCGCGGCCGCCTACGCCGGCGACGGACGGATGGATGCCGCTGCCGCCGACCTCCAGCGGATGTCCGAGACCTCGTCGACCACGCCGACGTACTACGGCGACGCGTGGAACGCTCTGGCCACGGCGATGCTGAGCGATGACGTGCTCGCCGGGTGTCCTCCGCTCGGCGAGTCGGCATCGGCCGCGCCGGCGGGGGCCGCGGACGCGGCGGCGGGCACGTCCAGCGCCGCCTCGGGCTTCCAGGACCCCGTCGCCGCCCCCTCGGCGTCGACCGCGACGCCCGTCCACCTCTCCATCCCCGCCATCGGCGTCGAGTCGGACCTCATCGGCCTGGACCGCGGGGCGGACGGCTGGATCGAGGCCCCCACCGACTTCGACGCGGTCGGCTGGTACGAACGGGGCGTGCTCCCCGGCGAGGTCGGCCCCGCGGTCATCGCCGCGCACGTGGACTCCCCCACCGGACCGGCGGTGTTCTTCGATCTGCCGAAGTTGGCCCCGGGCGACACCGTGTCGGTCCGGCGCAGCGACGGCACCACGGCGGACTTCGTCGTCACGGGGCTGCAGACGGTCGAGAAGGACACGTTCCCGACGGCATCCATCTATGCCCCCGTCCCCACCCCCGAGCTGCGCATCGTCACGTGCGCGGGAGCGTGGGACCCGGCAACCGGTCACTACGTCGACAACCTCGTCGTGACCGCCGTCGCGGCCTGACGCCCGCTCCGCCCGCGCCCGAGAAACCGGCCCCACCAGGACGCCCGCCGTGACTCTCGCGAAGCACGGGGTGACGGCACCCGCGGAGGCCGGCGAATCCGCCGCGGATCTCAGCCCACGGGCGTCGCGGCGGCGGCGACCTCGTCGTCCTCGGTCGCGACCAGCTGACCGCACGCCCCGTCGATCTCCTTGCCGCGGGTGTCGCGCAGGGTCGTCGGGATGCCGGCGTCGTTGAGCCGGCGAACGAACTCGTTCTGCACCGGCACCTCGGATGCCGTCCAGATCGACCCCGGAGTGGGGTTCAGCGGAATGGGGTTCACGTGTACCCAGCCGCGGCCGCGGGCGTTGAGCTTCTCGGCCAAGAGGTCGGCGCGCCACGCGTGGTCGTTCATGTCCTTGATCAGGGCGTACTCGATCGACACACGGCGCCCGGTCGCGTCGAAGTAGGCGCGCGCGGCATCCAGGGCTTCGTCGACCTTCCACTTCGAGTTCACCGGGATGAGCTCGTCGCGCAGGTGGTCGTCGGGGGCGTGCAGCGACAGGGCGAAGGTCACCGGGATGTCTTCGTCGGCGAGCTTCTTGATCGCGGGGACGAGCCCCACGGTCGACACCGTGATGCCGCGGGCGCTCATGCCGAGGCCGTGCTCTTTGTCGACCATGACGCGAACGGCCTGCATGACGCGGTTGTAGTTCGCCAGCGGCTCCCCCATGCCCATGAAGACGATGTTCGAGACGCGATCGAGCGAGTGATCAGTGCTCTTCTTGCCGCCCAGGCCCCCGGCGGCGATGAGGGCGTTGGCCCGCACGATCTGCTCGATGATCTCGGCCGCCGACATGTTGCGGGTCAGCCCCGCCTGACCGGTCGCGCAGAACGGGCAGTTCATGCCGCACCCGGCCTGGCTCGACACGCACAGCGTGATGCGGCCGGGGTAGCGCATGAGCACGGACTCCACGAGCGCGCCGTCGTGCAGCTTCCAGAGGAACTTGATGGTGTCGCCGCGATCGGTCTCGAGCCGGCGCACCTCGGTGAGCAGCGGCGGGAGCATCCCCGCGACGAGCTCTTCGCGACCGGATGCCGGAAGGTCGGTCATCGCCGCCGGGTCGGAGGTGTAGTGCGTGAAGTAGTGCTTCTCGAGCTGCTTGGCGCGGAAGCCGGGCAGGCCCAGCTCCTTCAGCTTCGTGATCCGCTCGTCGTGCGTGAGGTCGGCGAGGTGAACGGGCGGCTTGCCGCGCTTGGGGCTGGCGAACTGCAGGAGCGGGCGACCGGTCTCGTCTTTCGCCTGCTGCCATCCCTCTGTCTTCGGCCGCACCTGACGGACGCCGGTGTCTTTCGGCCGCGTCTCGCGGACGGCGGTGTCGGCCGGGGCCCCCGCGGGGCGCGCCTGCCGGGGCGTGGTGGAGCGCACGGGGGGCTGATCGGTCATGTTTCCAGGGTACCGGGGCGCGCCTGCGCCGCGGCTGGGCGCGGTCACGCGTACACAACGCAGGAGATTCGCATGCGAGGCGGCACCGGACCGCGGCGTTTCGGGCCGGCCCACCCTCGGATACCCGAAACTCCTGCGTTGTGTCCGAGCACGGCCGCCGACCCGATACGTGCGGATCCCCGAAACTCCTGCGTTGTGTCCGAGCACGGCCGCCGACCCGATACCTGCGGCTCCCCGCAGCGGGACGGCCGCCCGGGTGCCCGCCGACGGCACGGCGCCGCACTCTAGGATGCATCCCATGCCCGGTGCCGGTGACGCCTCCCTCCCGCCCGGCGGCGTGCAGAGGCTGCTGAACAACAACGTCGTCGTGGCGATCGACGCCGACGGCCGCGAACGCGTGCTGATGGGCCGGGGCATCGGCTTCCAGCTCAAGCACGAGGGGCGCGTCGACCCCGCGAAGGTCGAGAAGACCTTCGTGCTCGATCAGGCCACCGACACCGCGCACGCGCAGAAATTGCTGACCGACGCACCGTACGCGCTCGTGCAGGCGGTGCTCCACGCCGTCGACGAGGCCGAGCGCGAGCTCGGCCGCGATCTGGGCCGGCGTCTTCCGCTCGCCGTCATCGATCACGTGAACTATGTGATCGAGCGCCTCGACCAGGGCATCCGCATTCCGGGCACCTCGATGCCCGAGCTGCGCATCCTCCACCCCGACGAGTCCCGCGCGGCGGAGCACATGGCGGCCTCGATCGCGGCATCCCTTGATCGCGAACTGCCGCCCGAAGAGGGGGTGTTCCTGACGATGCACCTGCTCAACGCCACGCGCGACGAACCCAACGGGACGGCGGCGTTGCTTTTCCGGCGCGTGCAGCACGTCGTGCGCACCGTGGAGACCGGTCTCGGCGTCATGCTCGACGCCGAGGGTCCCGACTACGCGCGGTTCATCCTGCACGTGCGTTTCCTGCTGCAACGTCTCGTGAACCGCGCGATGCTCACCAGCGGCGACTCGTCGTTCTTCGAGTTCGCGAAGCATCGCTACCCGCGGGCTTTCGGCATCGCCGAGGCCGTGAAGGCTTACGTACTCGCGGCGACCGGCTCGACTCTCACCGACGAAGAGGTGCTCTACCTCACCGTGCACGTCGAACGGTTGGCGACGAGCCTGGGTCGAGCAGACACCACTGGCGGGCCCGACGCACCGGTGCTATAGTCACCGACGCAGGCTCACACCTGCCGACGATTTCCGGATTGTTACCGCGCGAGCGGGCAAGACCTGAATCCACATCGCTGACGAGCGATGAACGGATTCGGGTCTTTTTTATTGCCCGAAAACACTCCCCAGTCGTCGCCACAGAACATTCGACAGGCCGCACCGATGCGGCGAAAGGCAGGCGGATTCCGATGGCGGATCACGCGAAGACAGCGGCGGCGGTTATCACCGGCGTCGGCGGAGAGACCAACATCACCTCGATGGTGCACTGCGCGACCCGACTCCGGTTCGTCCTGAAGGACGAGAGCAAAGCGGATGCCGCAGCCCTCCGCGCCACCCCGGGTGTCATCACCACCGCGCAGGCGGGCGGGCAGTACCAGGTCGTGATCGGCAACGACGTTCCCGACGTCTATGCGGCCATCCAGGCGCAGACGAAGCTCGGCGGCGCCGGCGGTGAGGGCGGCGATGAAGGCCCCCGGGGCAACCTCTTCAACCGCTTCATCAAGATGATCTCGTCGATCTTCACCCCGATCCTCTGGGCGCTGGCCGGCACGGGCCTGCTCAAGGCGTTCCTCGCTGCGGCGGTGACCTTCGGATGGCTGGATGCCACGACGACGACCTACACGATCCTCAACGCGCTCTCCGACGCGTTGATCAACTTCCTGCCGATCGCCCTGTCGATCACGGCGGCGCGGTACTTCAAGGCGTCGGAGTTCACCTCGTTCGCGATTGCCGCAGCCCTGGTCTACCCCTCGATCGTCGCGCTCAACGGCCAGCCGGACATCACCTTCTTCGGCATCCCGGTGACGATGGTGAGCTACGTCTCCAGCGTCATCCCGGTCATCATCATCGTGTGGCTGCAGAGCCACGCGGAGCGGTTCCTGCTGAAGGTGCTGCCGGGTGCCGTGCGACGGTTCATGACGCCGATGATCGTCGTGCTCGTCGCCGTGCCGCTGGTGTTCCTCGTCATCGGCCCGATCTCGAGCCTCGTCGGTGGTGGCCTCGCGGCCGGTATCGGCTGGGTCTTCCAGACGCTGCCGTGGCTGGGTGGCGCCATCATGGGCGGCCTCTGGCAGGTCTTCGTGATCTTCGGTCTGCACTGGGGTCTCGTGCCGCTGTTCCAGCTCGAGTACCAGACCACCGGAATGATCCTGCTCCTCGGACCCGTCTTCGCCGCCGTCCTCGCCCAGGCCGCCGCGGTCGCCGGTGTGCTCGTTCGCACCCGCAACAAGAACCTGCGGTCGCTCGCCGCCCCGGCCACCCTCTCGGGCTTCCTCGCCGGCATCACCGAGCCCGCGATCTACGGCATCAACCTGCCGCTGAAGCGCCCCTTCGCCTTCGGCATCGTCGGCGGTGCGCTCGGTGGCGCGCTCATCGCGATGGGCGGGGTCTTCTCGAAGGCATTCGTGGTCCCCTCGGGCCTGGCGCTGCCGGCCCTGCTCGGCAACGGCAACATGGTCATGCTCGGCATCGGTCTCGCCGTCGCGATCCTCGTGCCGTTCCTACTGGTGGTCCTTCTCGGCTTCAAAGATCCGGTCGACGCCACCGCCACCGCGACTCCCGTCGCCGCCACCGACACCGTGGTGCGCAACCCCGTCGACGGCACCGTCGTCGCCCTGAGCGAGGTCCCGGATGCCGCCTTCGCCGACGGCTCGCTCGGCAAGGGCGTCGCGATCCGCCCCACCTCGGGCGCGGTCTACGCCCCCTTCGACGGCACGGTCGTCGCCGCGTTCCCCACCGGTCACGCGATCGGTCTGCGGGGCACCGACGGCGTCGAACTCCTCATCCACGTCGGCCTGGACACCGTCAAGCTCGGCGGCACCCACTTCACCCTGAAGGTGCAGTCCGGCGGCGAGGTCAAAGCGGGCGACCTGCTCGTGGAGTTCGACGGCGCCGCCATCGAGAAGGCCGGATACGACCTGATCACCCCGGTCATCGTCACCAACGGCGACCTGTACCCCGACGTCGCCGACGTGGCATCCGGCCCCCTCTCGCACGGCGAGACGCTGTTCCGCGCCGTCTCCGTCGACTCCCTCACCACCGCCCGCTGATCCCCCGGAGACACGAACAATGACGAACACCCCCTTCCCCGACGGCTTCCTCTGGGGCGGCGCGACCGCCGCAAACCAGATCGAGGGCGCGTACGACGAGGGCGGCAAGGGACTGTCGGTGCAGGACGTGATGCCCCGCGGCATCTCGGCCCCCCGCAGCGAGCAGCCCACCCCCGACAACCTCAAGCTCGTCGGCATCGATCACTACCACCGCTACGCGGAGGACATCGCGCTCTTCGCCGAGATGGGCTTCGGCGTCTACCGCTTCTCGATCGCGTGGAGTCGCATCTTCCCGAAGGGCGACGAGACCGAGCCCAACGAAGAGGGCCTCGCCTTCTACGACCGCGTGCTCGACGAGCTCGAGAAGCACGGCATCGAGCCGCTCGTGACGATCTCGCACTACGAGACGCCCCTGCACCTGGCCGAGACCTACGGCGGATGGACCAACCGCGAGCTGATCGGCTTCTACGAGCGCTACGCCCGCACCCTGTTCGCCCGCTTCGGTGCGCGGGTGAAGTACTGGTTGACCTTCAACGAGATCAACTCCCTGCTGCACGCGCCGTTCATGAGCGGTGGCATCCCGATCCCCGAGGGCGGCGTTCCCGCGCAGCAGCTCTATCAGGCGATGCACCACGAGCTCGTGGCATCCGCCCGCGCCACCCGGATCGCCCGCGAAGTGGCCCCCGAGGCGAAGGTCGGCTGCATGGTGCTGTCGATGCCGATCTACCCGCTGACCCCGTCGCCCGACGACGCGCGCGCCGTGATGGACGCCGACCACGGCAACCTCGTCTACGGCGACGTGCACACCCGCGGCGCGTACCCCGGGTACTTCCTCCGCACGCTCCGCGAGAAGGGCATCGAGCTCGAGATCACAGAGCAGGACCGCGACGACCTGACGAACACCGTCGACTTCGTCTCGTTCAGCTACTACATGTCGATCGCCGAGACCGCCGACCCCGCGAAGCGCGCCCAGGGCGAGGGCAACATCATGGGCGGCGTCTCGAACCCGACGCTCGAGGCGAGCGAGTGGGGCTGGCAGATCGACCCGGTGGGGCTCCGCCTCGTGCTGAACCAGTTCTGGGACCGGTGGCAGAAGCCGCTGTTCATCGTTGAGAACGGCCTGGGCGCACGCGACCAGCTCGTCGAGGTCGACGGGGAGAAGACGGTGGTCGACGACTACCGCATCGCCTACCTCAACGACCACCTCGTGCAGGTCGGCGAAGCGCTCGAGGACGGCGTCGACGTGCTCGGATACACCTCGTGGGGCTGCATCGACATCGTCAGCGCCAGCACCGCGCAGCTGAGCAAGCGATACGGTTTCATCTACGTCGACCGCAACGACGACGGAACCGGAACGCTGGATCGCTACCGGAAGAAGTCGTTCGGCTGGTACGCCGACGTCATCCGATCCAACGGCGCATCCCTCACCCGCTGACCCCCGTCCGGTTCGGCCCCGGGCCCTCTGGGTCCGGGGCCGACCCTTTGGAGTGCACATGACCCGCATCGCCTTCCTCGACGTCGACGGCACGATCCTCGAGCACGGCTCGGTGATCGCGCCCTCCACGGTCGAGGCCATCCGCCAGGCCCGCGCGAACGGGCATCTCGTGTGGCTGTGCACCGGCCGAGCCGAGGCTGATATCCACCCCGACGTCACGGCCATCGGCTTCGACGGCGCCATCTCCAACGGCGGCGCGTACGCCACACGCGGGGGCGAGACGCTCATCGAGCGACCCCTGCCGCGCGCTGACGTCGAAGCTCTCGAGGGCTACTTCCGGTCCCACGGCATCCATTACTTCCTGCAGACGCACGACGCCGTATACGCCTCGCCCGGCATGGCCGAGACGATGGAGGAGTTCCTGCGCGCCCGTCACGCCCAGCAGGTGGAAGAACTCGCCGCGCTCGGCATGCCGTCCGACGTCGACCACCGCCAGCGCGACCTGCGGGCCGTGGCCGAGGTCGACCGCGATCGCGTCGCGAAAGCGGTGTTCGTCAGCTCTTCCCCCGACACCGTGGCCCACGCCGCCGCCGAGCTCGGCGCCGGATTCCATGTCATCCCGGGGTCGATGCCCCTTCCCGGCGGGTCGAACGGCGAGATCGGCCAGGCCGGGGTGACCAAGGGCTCGGCCATCATCGAGGTGCTCGACGTGCTCGGTCTCTCGGCGACGGATGCCATCGGCATGGGCGACAGCTGGAACGACGTCGAGATGTTCGAGGTCGTCGGCACCCCCGTCGCGATGGGCAACGCCGAACCCGAGTTGCAGCGCCTCGCCGGCCGTGTGACCACCGCGGTGCTGGAGGACGGCGTGCACAACGCGTTCGCGGAGCTGGGCCTGATCTGAGGCGCGGCTGCGGCTGCGGCTGCGGCTGCCACCTCGTCGAGAAACGCGATTCGCGCGCAGAAACGCGTTGACGGGGCGTTTCTGCCCGCGGATCGCGTTTCTCGGCGGGAGCGGGCCGGGCCACACGGCCCCGCGCGCGCCTCGGCGTCGACCCGGCGCGACCCGGCGAACCGGCAGGGGCGGGGCGCGCCTCGGCGGTACCCCGGCGCGACCCGGCGACCGGCACGGGCGGGTCAGACGTCGGCGACGACCCGGCGCGGCCGGCGACGACGCTCCGCCCGCTCGACGGGGTGAAGCCGCTCGGTGAGGCCGGGCATCGACTCCACGCGGGCCCGCTCGACGTGGGCGGCGGCGAGCGTCTGCGCCAGCGACACGTGCCCGCCCACGATCGCCTCCACCATCTCGGCGTGCTCGTCCCATCGACCGACCGTGTCTCGTTCGGGCGTGAGACGGAAGAGCCATCGCGTGCGCCCCGTGAGCAGACCGCTCATCCGCGAGAGCAGGGCGTGACCGGCGAGGGCGAAGATCTCGTCGTGCAGATCGGAGTTGCGCGACGACGCCGACGCCGCAGCGACCGAAGCGACGTGCGCCACGTCGAGCGCGGCCCGGAGCGCTGCAGTGTCGGCGCCGGCTGCGGCGCGCTCCGCGGCGAGCGCCGCGGCGAAGGGCTCGAGGTGCATGCGCATGTCGAACAGCTCCTTCGCGTCGTCGACCGTGAAACGGTGTACGACGGCGGCCCGGCGATGGGCCGACGACACGAACCCCTCGGCCTCGAGCACGTGCAGCGCCTCCCTGACGGGGACGCGCGAGACGCCGAGCTCCTCGGCGATGTCGCGCTCGCCGAGCCGGTGCCCCATGTCGATCTCGCCGGTGATGATGCGCTCGCGCAGGATGTGCGCGATACGCCGGCCGGTCGCGTCGATGTCGTCGTCCACGCCTCCATCCTGACAGGGGTGGGACGTGGGGAGAAACCGCCGTTTGGTATTCCAGAAGCACGTTACGAGGGCTATCACCGGCCTCGGAACGCTCTTTGGTACTCCAAAGTGACGCCCGCGTAAGAACTACATTGCATGTTCGTTGCATCGCCTTGGTATACCCGTTGCGCACCGTAGCGTCACCTCCGTGCTCGCCTTCCTCCTCCGCCGCCTCGCCCTGGCCGGCGCCACGGTCTTCCTCGTGGTCACGATCGGCTTCGTCCTCGGTCGCCTCACCGGCGCCCCCGGCGCACTCCTCCTCCCCGACAACGCCAGCAGCGCCGACGTCGACGCGCTCAACGCCAGCCTCGGCTTCGACCGCCCGGTCCTCGTGCAGTACCTCGACTTCCTCCGCGGCGTCGTCGTCGGCGACCTCGGCGACTCGTACCGCCTGCACGAATCCGCGCTCGGACTCGTGTGGGAGCGCCTCCCCGCCACGGTGGAGCTCGCCTTCTGGGCGTTCCTGGCCGGCTTCGCCCTCGCGCTCGTGGCCGCCGTCGTCATCCACCTCAGCGGCAGCCGGATCCTCCGCGCCGTCGTCGGATGGCTCGGCGCCACCCGCCAGGCGGTGCCCGACTTCTTCTTCGCCCTGCTGCTCGTGCTGATCTTCTCCGTGACGCTCGGCCTGCTGCCGTCACTGGGCCGCACGAGCCCGGCGAGCCTCGTACTCCCGGTCGTGACCCTCGCCACCGGCCAGTTCGTCATGTACCTCCGCCTGCTCGACGCCGCGCTGAGCGATCAAGCGGAGCAGGACTACGTGCGCACGGCCTTCGCCATCGGCCAATCCCGACCGACCATCTTGTTCACCCAGATGCTCCCCAACGCCCTTCCGCCGGTGCTCGGCATGGCCGGCCTCAACCTCGGCGGGCTGCTCGGCGGCACGGTCGTGGTCGAGGTGGTGTTCGCGTGGCCCGGGCTGGGCAGCCTGCTGACCGCCGCCGTGAGTCAGCGCGACTTCCCGATCGTCCAGGCGGGGCTCCTCTTCGTCGCCGTCGCCTTCGTCGTCGTCAACACCCTCGTCGACCTGCTCGTCGCCCGCATCGACCCCCGAACGGCCACCTCATGACCACCGTCGCCCTGCCCCCGATCCCCGAGGCCGCGACCTCGGCACCGCCCCCTCGCTCCCGTCGTCGGCGCCTGCGCCCCTCGGCCGTCGTCGGCATCGTGATGCTCGCCGTCGTGATCGGCGCGACCGCGCTGCGTCCCGTCCTGCCCGGCTTCGACCCGTTCGGGCAGGACCTGTCGCGCGCCCTACTCCCGCCCTTCGTCGACCCGGCGCACCCGCTCGGCACCGACCCGCTCGGGCGTGACCTGTTCAGCAGAATCGCCCTCGCCTCGGCCGTCACCCTCGGCATCACGGTGGCCATCGTGTGCCTCAACGCGGTGATCGGCACCACGGTCGGCATCCTGGCCGGCTTCTTCGGCGGGCGGATCGAGTCCGCTCTGTCGGTGCTGTCGAACACCGTGCTGGCGATGCCCGTCGTGCTCCTGCTCATCGCCGTCTGTGCCGTCGTCCCGCCCAGTGCCGGACTGACGATCCTCGTCGTCGGCTGCACCTGGTGGGTGGGCTACGCGCGGGTCACCCGTAACGTGGCCGCCGCCCTTCGGGCGCAGGACTTCGTGGTCGCACCGCGCACGCAGGGTGCCGACCGCTTCTGGTCGCTCACCCGACACGTGCTGCCGAACGTCTGGCCGCACACGCTCATCATCGCCGCGACCGACATCGCCACCATCGTGCTCATCGAAGCCTCCCTGGAGTACCTCGGTCTCGGTGTGCAGCCGCCCACGCCCAGCTGGGGCGCCATGATCTACGACGGCCAGAAGTACCTGGCCACCGACCCCTGGCTGGTGATCCTGCCCGGCGTGGCGATGTTCCTCGCCGTGGGCGGCGTGCAGTTCCTCAGCCAGCAGTTCACCGCCGAGGCGCGTGGCGCCTTCCTGCGCAAGGGAGCCCGCCGATGACCCGTCCCGTCCTGTCCATCGAGAATCTGCGTCTGGATGCCACGACGGACGAGGGTCACCGCACCGTCGTGCACGACGTCTCGTTCGAGGTCGCGCCCTCGGCCGCCCTCGGCGTCGTCGGGGAGTCCGGTTCCGGCAAGAGCCTGACGATGCTCGCCGCCCTCGGCCTGCTGCCCCCGGGCGTGCGCGTCGCCTCCGGGAACGTCTGCATCGACGGCCGCGACGTGACGTCGATGAGCGAGCGCGACCTCCGCAGTATGCGCGGGCGGGTCACCGGAATGGTGTTCCAAGACCCGATGTCGGCGCTGAACCCCCTGCGCTCGGTAGGGGCGCAGGTCGCCGCCGCGGTCCGGGCCCATTCCCCCGCCACCTCGCGCGCTGCCGCCCGACGACGCGCGGTCGAGTTGCTGCAGTCGGTGGGAGTGCGAGACGCCGCGGAACGCGCGGCGTCTCGGCCCCACCAATGGTCGGGCGGCATGCGCCAGCGCGCGGTCATCGCCATGGCCATCGCCAACGACCCGCTCCTGCTCATCGCCGACGAGCCCACGACGGCTCTGGACGTGACGGTCCAGGCGCAGGTCATGGCCCTGTTGGACGAGGTGCGCGAGCGCACCGGGTCGGCGTTGGCGCTCATCAGCCACGACCTGGGCCTCGTTGCCCAGCACACCGACGACCTCGTCGTGATGCGCTCAGGACGGGTCGTCGAACGCGGGGGGACCCGCGCAGTGCTGTCGGCCCCCTCTCACGAGTACACGCGTCGGCTGCTCGCGGCGGCGCCGTCGACCCGGACCGGGGCGAACCGCCCGGTGCTCGTCGAGACCGCCGAGGAGCCCGCCCTCGACGTGACCGACCTCGTCGTCGAGTACCCGGGTCGACGGGGCCGCCGCACCCGGGCGGTCGACGGCGTATCCCTGCGCATCCGCGCGGGAGAGACGGTCGCCGTGGTCGGAGAGTCCGGATGCGGCAAGTCGTCGCTGCTGCGCGCCATCCTGGGCCTCACCCCGGCGAGCGCCGGCACCATCCGCTTCGAGGGGCGCACCGTCTCACCCGACATCGCCGGTCGCAGCGCCGAGCTCCGCTCCCGTGCCCAGGTGGTCTTCCAAGACCCGTCGTCGGCGCTGGACCCGCGGATGAGCGTCGCCCGCTCCGTCGCAGAACCGCTGAAGATCCGTCGGAGTTTCACGTCGGCGCGCGTGCGCACCCTGCTCGACGGGGTCGGCCTCGACAGCTCCTACGACGACCGTCTTCCCACCCGCCTGTCCGGTGGGCAACGCCAGCGCGTCGGCATCGCCCGGGCGCTCGCGCTCGATCCCGCCATCGTGCTGCTCGACGAGCCCGTGTCGGCGCTCGACGTCTCCATCCAGGCGCAGGTGCTCGATCTGCTGGGCGGCCTGCAGCGCGAGCAACGGCTCGCCTACCTGTTCGTGTCGCACGACCTGGGCGTCGTCCGAGGCATCGCCGACCGCGTCGTCGTCATGCAGTCCGGCCGCATCGTCGAGGAAGGCCCGACCGAGCGCGTCTTCGCCGAGCCCCGGCATCCGTACACCCGGACCCTGCTCGACGCCATCCCGCACCTCTTCTCCGAATCGCCCACCCGCTCCTCGTCGCCCGATCTCGCCCCCTCGCCCGCCCTAGCCCCCTCGCCCGCCCTCTCCGACTCACCCACGCTCTCCGGCTCACCCACCCGAAAGGCCCTCCCATGACCCGCTCGACAGCCCGCCGCGCCCTCGCCGGCGTCGCCACCTTCACCCTCGGCAGCGTGCTCCTCGCCGGATGCGCCGGAGGATTCGACGCCCCCACCGGCTCGGGCGAAACCGCCCGCACCAGCCTGACCGCCGCGCTGCCCACCGACCCCAGCTCGATGGACCCCATCCGCTCCGGGGCGCTGGTGGTGCTGTCGGTGTTCTTCCACACCCACGATCAGCTGGTGAAGATCGCCGCCGACGGCACCCTCGAGCCGAAGCTCGCGACGGACTGGAAAGCGAACGACGACCTCACCCAGTGGGAGTTCACGCTCACCCCCGACGTGACCGCGAGCAACGGGGAGGCCATCGACGCCGACGACGTGGTCTTCACCTACGAGACGATCCTGAGCGATCCGAGCGGGGAGAACTACGCCTACCTCTCGTCGCTCGACAGCGTCGAGGCGGTGGATGCCACCACCGTGCGCTTCACCCTCAAGCAGCCCTTCTCAGCCTTCCCCCGCAACACCTCGCTCATCTCGATCGTGCCCGCCGACACCTACCAGGACATGGGCGCGGACGCCTACGCCCGGGAGCCGATCGGATCGGGGCCGTACGTCTTCGACAGCATCACCACGGGCGTGTCCTACGACCTGAAGCGCAACGACGATTACTGGGGTCCGGCGCCGGCCATCGAGGAGATCTCGCTGCAGCCGGTGTCGTCCACCGAGTCGCGCGCGAACGGCGTGCTCTCGGGCAGCCTCGACGTCGCCCAGATCGGACCGACGCAGGTGGCGTCGGTGCAGGCCGCGCCGTCGGCCCAGACCTTCTCGGCCGCCTCGAACGGGGTCGTGTTCCTCGGCGTCAACTCCACCGCCGGTCCCCTGCAGGACGTGCGCGTGCGCGAGGCGGTCGCCAAGGCCATCGACACCCGGGCGATCGTCGACTCGCTGCTGTCGGGACTCGCCGAGCCCGCGAAGGCCATGATCGCGCCAGCGGTCGAGGGCTTCTCCGATTCCGTCCAGCCCGTCGGCTACGACCCCGACGGTGCGCGAGCGCTGCTGGCCGAGGCCGGCTACGACGGCACGCCGATCCCGTTCGACTACGCCACCGACGGCCGCATCCCGCTCTCGAGCGAGGTGGCGCAGAGCATCCAGGGCTACCTGCAAGACGTCGGGGTCGCCGTCGACATGCGCGGCGCCGACCAGCAGAGCCACACGCTGAAGGTGCGCGGCCGCGAGATGCAGGGCGTCTACCTCAACACCTGGGCACCCTCCACGCTCGACGGCGACCTGCCCCTCACCGACTTCTACGAGACGGCCGGCAACAACAACTACGCGCAGGACCCCGCCACCGCAGCCTGGGCGGCGGAGCAGCGCGGAGTCGAAGGCGACGCACGCCAGGAGGTGTTCGCGAAGCTGCTGGACTACAGCAACACGCAGGGGTACTTCGTGCCGCTGTACGTGCCGTTCAACAACTTCGCGGCGGTGAGCGGACTGCGCTGGACGCCGCGTGCCGACGGACTGTACGACTTCACCGGAACGAGCTTCGAATGACCTCCACCGTCGTCACCGACGTCCGCCCCTGGGGCGGCCCTCTCTCCGACGTCGTCCTCGCAGACGGCCTCATCACCGGCATCCATCCGGCGGGCACGGAGTCCATCGACGCCTCGACCGAGACGGTGTCGGGCCGCGGACGCATCCTGCTGCCGTCTTTCGCCGACGTCCACGTGCACCTCGACTCGACCCGCATCGGCCTGCCGTTCCGACCGCACACCGGCGTGCCCGGGGTGTGGGGGATGATGCTGAACGATCGCGACAACTGGCGCCACGCCGAACGGAGCATGGAGCACCGCGTGGCGACGACGCTGGAGAGCGCGATCGCCCGCGGCACGACACAGGTGCGCACCTACGCCCAGGTCGACGTCGACGCCGATCTGGAGAGATTGGATGCCGTGCTCGCGGCGCGCGAGGCCAACCTCGACCGGTGCGAGGTCGAGATCATCGCGTTCCCGCAGGCGGGTCTGCTGCGCGAGGCGGGGTCGATCGATGTGCTCGATCGGGCGATGGCCCGCGGTGCCGATGTGGTCGGCGGCATCGATCCGTGCGCTCTGGATCGCGACCCCGTCCGTCATCTCGACGCCGTGTTCGGCATCGCGGAGCGACACGGCGCCCCCGTCGACATCCACCTGCATGAACCGGACCAGATGGCGAAGTTCTCGGCCGAGCTGATCGTCGAGCGCACCCGCGCCCTCGACATGCGCGGTCGCGTCACCATCTCGCACGGCTACGGCCTGGGGCGCCTCCCCGAGGCGGAACTGCGCGCGCTCCTCGAGCAGTTCCGCGACCTCGGCATCTCGATGGCCACGGTCGCCCCTCAGGCACCTCTGCCCACACACCTGCTCGACGAATACGGCATTGCACTCGGCCTCGGCCAGGACGGCCAGCGCGACTACTGGTCGCCCTACGGCAACACCGACATGCTCGACCGCACCTGGCAGCTCGCCTTCACCAACGGCTTCCGCCGCGACGACGACATCGAGCACTGCGTCGCGATCGCCACAGTGGGGGGCCGCGCGGTGATGGGCCGCGCGGCCATGCCGGCCCGCGGCGCCGAGCGCCCCGGCGTCGGCGTCGGCGACCCCGCCGACCTGCTGCTGGTCGCGGGCGACACCGTGACGGCGGCCGTCATGGACCGCCCGGCCGACCGCACCGTGATCTTCCACGGTGACGTGGTCGCCGACGCCCTCGAGCTGACCGACGGGAGCCGCGCCTGATGCTGCTGCTGAGCACGCCCCAGTTGGAGGGTCTCGTCGACCGCGGGGCCATCGCCGACGCCGTCTCCCGGGGGTTCGCCGAGATCGCCGAGGGGCGCGCCGATCAGCCCGGCCCGACCTCGATGGCCACCCCCTCGGACTCGGCCCGGTTCATCCTGATGTCGGCGGTGTCGGAGGCCTCCGACCTCGCGGGGGTCAAGCTCCTGGCCGACGTGCCCGACAATGCGGGGCGCCGGCTGCCGACCCAGCGCTCGATGATCCTCGTCGTGGACCGCGTCGACGGATCGCCGGTCGCGCTGCTGCACGGCGCCGTCCCGACCCGGGTGCGCACCGCGGCCGCCAGCGCGGTGGCCACCCGCACGCTCTCCCGGCCCGACAGCCGGACCCTCGGTCTCATCGGCGCAGGGGCCTTGGCCCGCGAGCACGCCCTGGCCCTCCGCGACGTGCGGCCGTTCGACCGCGTCGTGGTGTGGTCGCGTACGCGCGAGCGCGCCGAGGGCCTCGCCGCCGACCTGCTCGGCGAGGGGTGGCCCACGGCGATCGACATCGCGGCATCCCCTCGCGAGGTGGTGGAGACGGCCGACGTCGTGTGCACGCTGACCCCGTCGGTGGAGGCCATCGTCGAGGGCGCGTGGCTGCGCCCGGGGCAGCATCTGAACGTCGTCGGAGCCCGCCCTCGCGCGGACGAGCGGGAGGTCGACGGCGAGACCATGGCGCGCTCCTCGATCTGGGTCGACGACCGGGCGACGGCGCGCACGAAGTCGGGCGACCTGTTGCGGGCGATCGCTGAGGGTGCGATCTCCGAGGCCGACGTGGTCGGCACGATCGGAGAGGTCGTCGCCGAGCGGGTGCGGGGCCGCCGCTCGCCGCAGGAGATCACGCTGTTCGACTCGGTGGGGATCGGCGCGCAGGATGTCGCCGTCGCCGACGTCTTCATCCGCGCCGCTCGCGCGCAGGGCCTCGGCACCACGGTCGACCTGAGCGCCTGACCGCTGCCCCTCGCCCCCCCTGCGCTAGGTCCTTGCGCTAGGTCCCTTGCGCCGAGAAACGCGATTCGCGCGAAGAAACGCACTGACAAGGCGTTTCCTCGCGCGGATCGCGTTTCTCGATGCCCTGCGCCACTCGTCCGCGCGCCCGCACCTCGCACTCGCGCGCGGTGCGCTCGGCCGCCGATGCGTCGAGCGAGCGGCATCGTCCGCCGAGAAACGCGATTCGCGCGAAGAAACGCACTGACAAGGCGTTTCTTCGCGCGGATCGCGTTTCTCGATGCCCTGCGCCACTCGTCCGCGCCACCCGCAGGTCCGCAGCGCACCACACTCCCGCGCCACCCGCAGGTCCGCAGC
Organism: Microbacterium proteolyticum; assembly: GCF_014192415.1. Lineage (GTDB taxonomy): Bacteria > Actinomycetota > Actinomycetes > Actinomycetales > Microbacteriaceae > Microbacterium > Microbacterium proteolyticum. The sequence continues at coordinate 1,687,571 of NZ_JACHXY010000001.1, read as the reverse complement.
GCACGACACCCCCGCGCCACCCGCCGGTCCGCAGCGCACCACACCCCCGCGCACCACACCACCGCGCCACCCGCCGGTCCCTCAGCGCGACGAGGGACCCGAACCCCGGCGTCAGTCGAGGAAGATGTCGGGGTACATCGCCTCGTCGGGCGTGCCCGGCACGGCGGCGTAGCCCGCGAAGTCCGTCGCACCCGCGGCGAGGAGCACGTCCTCGACGATGAGCGTCTGACCGGTCCGCTCGCGCGAGGGGGTTCGCAGCACCTCGTACGCGGCATCCGCGTAGATCTCGGGCGTCCGCGACACGCGCATGAGCCGGTCGCCGCCGATGACGTTCTGCACGGCCGCCGTCGCGATGGTCGTGCGCGGCCAGAGGGTGTTGGCCGCGATCCCGGCATCCGCGAACTCCGCCGCCAGGCCCAGCGTCGCCATCGTCATACCGAACTTCGCGAGGCTGTAGCCCGTGTGCGCCCCGAGCCATTTCGGCGTGACGTTCAGCGGCGGCGAGAGCGACAGGATGTGGGGGTTCGTCGCCTCGCGAAGCTGCGGCACCGCGGCCCGCGAGAGCAGGAATGTGCCGCGGACGTTCACGTCCTGCATGAGGTCGTACTTCTTGGTCGCGAGCTCGAGCGAACCCGAGAGGTCGATGACGCTGGCGTTGTTTACGACGATGTCGATGCCGCCGAACTCTCCCACCGTCCGCATCACCGCCTCGGTGATCGACGCCTCGTCGCGCACGTCGCCGACGATGGGCAGCGCCCTCCCGCCCGCCGCACGGATCGCCTCGGCCGCCGTGTGCACCGTGCCCTCGAGCTTGGGATGCGGGGTGTCGGTCTTGGCGAGCAGCGCGACGTTCGCACCGTCCCGGGCTGCGCGGAGCGCGATCGCCAGGCCGATGCCGCGGCTTCCGCCCGACATGAGCATGGTCTTGCCGGCGAGTGTTCCCCCTCCCCCGGAGGCTCCGGGCGACGCGCCGGCGGCGGCTGGAGGGTCGGCGGGCGTCATGGGCGTCCTTTCGCGGAGGCGGCGGCGAAGGCGGACACGCGCGCCTGCGCCTCGGGGGTGTCGAAGGCGGCGCCGATCGTCGTGGCTTCATCGTCGAGGTTGGCCGCAAGGGTGCGCCCGGCACCGACGCGCACGAGTCGCGTCGCCTGACCGAACGCCGCGGTCGCCCCCTCGAGCCAGAACCGCGCGATCTCGTCGACCCGCGACGAAAGATCTCCGGATGCCACGACCTCGGCGACCAGACCCCACTCCAGCGCCTCGGCGGCCGAGAGCATCCGGTCCTGCAACAGCAGCTGCAGGGCCCTCCGCTGGCCGACCGCCGCGGGCAGCAGCGTGGACACGCCGAGGTCGGGGGTGAGTCCGATGTTGGCGTAGCGACTGACGAAGCGGGCGTTCTCGCTCGCCACGACGTAGTCGGCGGTGAGCATCAGCCCGAGCCCGCCGCCGGCGACGGCGCCCTGGACGGCGGCGACCATCGGCAGCGGCGCTTCGGCGAAGGTGCGGATGCCGTCGTGGATCGCCCCCGCCGTCTCGGTGACCTCACGACCCGACGCACCGGTCGTCGCCATCGCCACGACGTCGCCGCCCGCGCAGAATGCGGGGCCGTTGGCATCCAGGATCACCGCTCCGACCGACGGATCGGCGGTCACCTCGTGGGCGACGGATCGCCAGCGCCGCGCCATGGGGAAGTCCATCGCGTTGAGCGATGCGGGGCGGTCGAAGGTGACGCGCGCGAGTCCGCTCTCGACGTGGAGCAGGATGCCGTCGGTCATTTCGGTGCCATCCGGATCGCGCCGTCGAGGCGGATCGTCTCGCCGTTGAGGTAGCCGTTGTCGACGATCGCGAGCACGAGGCGCGCGTATTCGTCGGGGGCGCCGAGGCGGGAGGGGTACGGCACCTGCTGGCCGAGCGAGTCCTGCGCCGCCTGCGGTAGGCCCTTCAGCATCGGCGTCTCCATGATGCCGGGGGCGATGGTGACGACCCGGATGCCGTGGCGGGCGAGCTCTCGCGCGATCGGCAGCGTCATGGCGTGCACGCCGCCCTTGCTCGCGGAGTACGCGGGCTGACCGATCTGCCCGTCGAAGGCCGCGACGCTGGCGGTGTTGACGATGACGCCGCGGTCGCCGCCCTCGGCGGGGTCGGTCTGCGCCATCACCGCCGATGTCTGGGCGATGACGTTGTAGGTGCCGATGAGGTTGACCCGGATGACGCGCTCGAAGTCGGCCAGTGCGGAGGGCACCCCTTCGCGGTCGAGCACCTTGGCGGGAGGAGCGATGCCGGCGCAGTTCACGACCACTCGCAGGGGGCCGGCTTCGGCGGCGCGGGCGGCGGCGTCCGCGATCTGATCGGCATCCGTGACGTCGGCGGCGATGAAGGATCCGCCGAGCCCCTCAGCGACGGTGGCGCCGTTCGAGGAAGGAAGGTCGACGATCGTGACGTTCGCGCCCGCTGCGGTGAGACGGCGGGCGGTGGCCAGGCCCAGGCCCGAGGCACCGCCGGTGACGAGGGCGGAGGCTCCTGCGATATCCATGCGTTCTCCTTCGAAGCTGAAACCGGGTCCCACCCTAGTCGAGACTCAGGACCGCGCCGAGCGTCTCGGAAGGCGCAGCCCGCGCCACGGGTGGGTGCGGATCGCGGCCGTCTCGCCCCCGTCGACGAGCAGGATCGTCTGCTCCGGTTCCCAGCCGTAGGCCGATCGCAGGTGCTCACCCAGGACGACGGCGGCGTTCTCCAGGGCGATCTCGACACCGCTCGGGACGTCGACGGCATCCGGACGAAGTTCGCGTGCCGCGGCGCGTAGTTCAGCGACGAGGGTGCGCATGCGGTCGGGACCGTAGGCGGCGGATGCCAGGTCCCAGTCGCCGATGACGACGGCCGCGCCCGCCGGGCAGCGTTCCGGCTGCTCGGCACGAGGCGGGCCGGTACGCAGATGGACGACGGCGGACCCGATCAGCAGGACCGCCAGCGCCCCGAGGATCGTCGCCGGGGCGAACGAGAACGCGGCGAGATACACGGCGGAATCCCATCCGGCCGCGATTCCCACCACCACGCGTGCGACGCAGTACACCGCGTACACCGCGGTGGTCAGAGCGATGAGGCGGAGCGGACCGCGGCCCGGCACGTTCGAGCGGAACGCCGTCCACGCGGTCGCCGCGCACGCCGCTGCCAGAGCGAGCGCCTTCACGGCCAGCGAGCCCGGCAGGGGCACCGTCGCCGAGACCACGGCCACCACCAGAGCCAGCCCCCCGGCCGTGAGCGACGACCCGACGGCTCGTCGGCCGGCGAGCACGCTGAGGGCCACGAACATCAGGACAGGAGCGAGGACCATCGCCACGTCGCCCATCACCAGACTGAGTGAGCCGCCACCCGCGCCGTAGATGAAGTACATCGCGCTGGAGCCCACCGCGCACACGCCCGAGACCGCCGCGAACCGCAGGAACAGGGTCATCTCCCCGGGGGTGCCGACGCGCGGCACCGCAACGAAGAGCACCGTCGTCGCGACGGCGACGCTGACCGCCAACAGAACGACCGACAGCTCCATGACACCCCCTCGTGCCATTGTGCCCCGTGGCCGCCTGGGGACCACCCGCATGCGACGGGTCGACCGTCTGTGCAACGCTCGATCGCGACCACGGCCGTTCTCCCCCGACGCGGGCTGATCTTCCGCACGTAGGCTCGTGGCGTGAGCGAGCGGCGGTTGCGCATCGAGCGGGTGGAGGTCGACGATCCGCGCGCGGCCGCACTGCGCGGCATCCTGGATGCCGACCTCGACGAGCGTTACCGCGACGCCGATGACGGCGAGGCCCCCGCCTTCGCCGCGAAGCGCGAGGCGGCCCTCGCCGTGCACCCCGAGCAGGTGGTCGCGACCCTCCTGGCGGTGGATGCCGACGGCACACCGCTCGGACATGTGATCCTCCGCCGCCTCGGCGACGAGTGGGAGCTGAAGCGTCTCGTCGTTGTCGGGTCCGCCCGTCGGCGGGGCGTCGGTCGCGCCCTCACCGCCGAGGTGGTCGACCTCGCCCGCCGCGGCGGCGCTGCGCGGGTGATCCTGCAGAGCGGGCGGATGCAGCCGGAGTCGCTGCGGCTGTACGCCGCCGTCGGCTTCACGCCGATAGCGGTGTATGAGCCGTACGTCGAGACGATGCCGAGCTCGTTGTGCTTCGAGTACGTGCTGTGAGGGCGGGTATCGGCATCGGCCCCGCCGCGCCACCGTCGGGTGCGGGGCCGCAATCCTCCAGCTGAGCGTCCTCGACACTCGGACGCCCCTGACGGTTCGTCCCGGTGTTATCGACGCCCGACGGGATCGACCGCCGATGAAGCCCGCCCCGTGACCCCGCCGCGCTCATTCGCGATGATCGAATCGTGAGCATCCCCGACGAGAGCGAGCCCGTCCCCGACCGTGTCCGCGCACTCGCGGGGGACGCGACGCTCGAGCCGGTCTGGCGGAACAACATCGGCGGCGTGACGTTCCGCGCCACCGACGCCGATGGCATCCGGTTCGTGAAGTGGGGGCCGCGCAACGCCGAGACGTCGATGCGTGCCGAGGCCGAGCGCCTGCGATGGGCGGCGCCCTTCACGCCCGTGCCTCGCGTGCGCGACGAAGGACGGGATGCCGCCCACGAATGGCTCGTCACCGAGGGCATTGCGGGTCGCTCGGCGGTCGATCCGCGCTGGGTCGCGCAGCCGGGGCGGGCGGTGCGAGCGCTCGGACGCGGCCTCCGCGCCCTGCACGAGGCGTTGCCGGTGGAGGACTGCCCGTTCTCGTGGAGCGTGCCCGACCGTGTCGCGAACGCCGCCGTCCGCGGCGTCCGGGTTCCCGACGACCTGCGTGATGCCCCGCCCGTCGACCGGTTGGTCGTGTGCCACGGCGACGCGTGTGCACCCAACACCCTGGTCGGCGACGACGGCGAGTGGACGGCGCACGTCGATCTGGGCGCACTCGGCCTCGCCGATCGGTGGGCCGACATCGCGGTCGCGGCCTTGTCGACCGAGTGGAACTACGGCCCGGGCTGGCACGGCGCCCTGCTCGACGCCTACGGAGTGGCCCCGGATGCCACCCGCCTGGCCTTCTACCGGTCTCTTTGGAACGCGACGTAGCACCCCGCCCCGTTGAGTGTCCAAGACACTCCGTTGGCATCGCGCCGCAGCGGCGTGTCGTGGACGCTCAACCAGCCGGGGGTTCGGGACGCCTCACGAACCCACCACGCGGAACGCGCCCGTCACCACCGCCGCCCCGAGCGACACGGTCATGAGCAGGACCGCGCCGCCGACGGCCACGGCATCCCGCGTCGTCAGCGCCGACGGGCGCGCCCAGGTGCGCTCGATGCCGGCGCCGAAACCGCGCGCCTCCATGGCGGTGGCGAGCTTCGTGCCGCGGCGCACGGCGAACACCAGCAGCACGAACGCCATCGAGAAGAACCGGCGCACCGCCCCCCGGTCGCCCAGGCCGCGGGCTCGACGGGCGAGCGCCATCGTGCGCCAGTCATCGACGAAGAGTCCGACCGTGCGGGCGCCGGCGAGCACGCCGAGCACGAAGCGGCTCGGCAGCTTCGCCACCTGTGCGAGGGCGTCGGCGAGCTCGGTGGGATCGGTGCGGGCGAACAGCAGGATCATCGGCAGCGCCAGGGCGACCACGCGCAGCAGCACCGCGACCGCCAGTGATATCGAGTTGTCGCTGATCGTGGCGAAGAGGAAGGAGCCGTAGACGGTTCCCCCCGGGCGGGCGTACAGCAGCATGCTGATGCCGGCGACCGGTGCGAAGATCAGCACCGGCAGCAGACGCTTCAGCACGACCGCGAACGCGACGCCCGTGAGCGGCACGCACAGCAGCTCGAGAACGATGGCCGTGGCCGCACTCACCGCGTCGATCGAGACCAGTAGCGGCACCGCGAGCACGATGACCATCGCGACCTTGGCGACGGGATTCACCCCGTCGAGCCACACCGGCCGCGCGCGGACGAGCATCGAGGCGCTCACGCGGCGCTCCCGAGCGTGATCCGATGCTGACCCAGGTGCCGCACCACGTCGGCGTCGTGCGTGACGGCCACGACCGTGCGCCCCCGCGCGATCTCGCGCTGCAGCAGGCCGATGAGCTCACTCCATCCGCGGCGGTCCTGTCCGAACGTGGGTTCGTCGAGCACGATCACCTCCGGCGAGGCCGCGAGCACCGTCGCCACCGACAGGCGCCGCTTCTGCCCGCCCGACAGGGTGAAGGGATTAGCGAGGGCGAGGGATGCCAGATCCAAGCGGTGCAGAAGCTCATCGACGATCGCGTCGACCTGGGCCGCCGGCATCCGGAGCGCCCGCGGACCGACCGCGAGCTCGTCGCGCAGGGTCGAGGCGAGGAATTGGTGCTCGGGTTCCTGGAACACCGTGCCGATGCGCGTCAGCAGCTCCGTCGAACGCCAGCGCGAGGGGCGACGGATGCCGCGGGCGGCGAGACCGGATGCCGCGACGACCTCGCCCGAGAGTTCGGGGAGCAGCCCTCCGAGGGTCAGCGCGAGGGTGGACTTGCCGGCGCCGTTGGGCCCGGTCACCACGGTTCCGGCCGCTCGGGGGACGACGACGTCGAGTCCGGATGCCACGACCGCGCGCTTCTCGCGCCCGATCGACAACGCCCGCGCCGACAGCACGGCATCCGGTGTTCCGAGCGGGGCGAGCACCGGGAGGTCGACGGGACGTCCCGGCACCCACACGCCCGCGTCGGCGAGCGCATCGCCGTATTCGGCGAACACGCGCGCGGGCGGTCCGTCGGCCAGCACGCCTCCGCCCGGGGCGAGCACCACGACGCGGGTCATGAGGTCGACCCACACGTCGGTGCGGTGCTCGATGAGGACGAGGGTGGTGCCGTCTGTGCGGACGACGTGCTCGACGGCCGCGCGCACCTCGGCGACGCCCTCGGGGTCGAGGTTGGCGGTGGGTTCGTCGAGCAGCAGCAGTCCCGGCCGCATCGCGAGCACTCCCGCGAGGGCGAGGCGTTGCTTCTGCCCACCCGACAGCGCCTTCGTGGGGCGATCGAGGGGCACGGTCAGACCCACGGATGCCACGGCCTCCGCCACCCGCGCCGGGATCTCGACCGCGGGTACGCCGAGGTTCTCGCAGCCGAAGGCGACGTCGTCGCCGACCTTCGACAGCACGATCCCCGACTCGGGGTCTTGCAGCACCAGGCCGATCCGGCCGCGCTGCTCTTCGGGCGCCCGACCGTCGACGCGGACGCGCCCGGTCGTCTCGCCCTCGTCGCTGCCGCCGAGCAGGCCCGCGAGGCCCGCGAGCAGCGTCGACTTCCCCGCCCCCGAGGCGCCGAGCAGCAGAACGCGCTCGCCGGGCTCGATCGACAGCTCGACGTCGCGCGTAGCGGGGAGCTTGCGACCGGCGTAGCGCCAGCCCCAGCCTTCGACGTCGACGCGCGCGGGGCCCGCCATCAGACGTCGCGGCGTGCGTCCCGACCGACGGCGAAGCGGCTGAGCGCTCCGGTGGCGGCGAGCGCGCGCACCAGCAGCCAGCCGACGAGGCCCGCGAGCAGGGCACCCGAGACGATGAGGGAGCCGAGGTAGATGAGGTTGAACTCCACGGTCTTGGCGATGTTCGCCGACAGGAACAGCTCGAGCACCCACGCCCCGATCCCGGCGCCGGCGCCCGCGAGCATCGCGACGGGCAGCGTGAAGCGCACGTAGAGGAAGGCCAGGAAGATCAGCTCGGCGCCGAGGCCCTGCGCGAGGCCGGAGAAGATCGTCGTGACGCCCCAGACGTTGCCGATCAGGGCCGAGACGATGGCCGCGATCAGCTCGACGAGCAGCGCCGCGCCGGGCTTTCGGATGACGAGTCCGCCGATGACGCCGCCGATCAGCCAGATGCCGACCGCGAGGCCGCCGAGGCCGGGGGTCAGACCGTCCATCGCGACGAACCACAGGCCGCCGACGGTGTTCCAGCCCCAGAAGACCAGGCCGATCGCGACACCCAGGACCGCAGCGACGACGATGTCGACGACCCGCCACCGGAAGCGGTCGACGGTGGCGACGGCCGGGGCCGTGCGGGCAGACGTGGTCGTGTGCATTTTCTGCTCCTCCCTGCGCCGGCATGATCCGGATCAGGTTCGACGGTCGAAGCGTGGATCGCTTCCTCTCAGCCCGGCTCACCGGACTCCCGTGGTTGACGTCACGAGTATAGGGGGATGCCCGGGGTAGCGTGGGCGGGTGCACGAGCAGACCCCGGCCACGCGACGCGACCAGCGCCGTGGAGGGGCGGCCGCGGATCTCGGCTCCGGGGCGGCGGACGAGGCGACCGCGAACCCGGCGCCCACGGCCCCCGCGGCATCCGGCGCTCCCGTCGACCCGGCGCGCACGGCACCCGCCTCCGGATCGCCGGCGAACTCGGCATCCGGAGCCCCCGCGCTCATCGGCGCACTGACCTGGATCGACCCCGATGACGCCGCCGACACGCGGCCCGCACCCACGTTCGTCGTATCGGGTGCCGCCTCTCGGCCCGTCGACCTGCTGGCGGGTCGCCGCCGACGCCGCCTTCGTCCGGCGACCGTGATCCCGCCGGTGCTGATCGTGCTGATCCTCGGGCTGTACGCCGCGGCGACCCTGCTGTGGCCCTTGAACGCCGTGGCACCCACGACGCGCGCCGTCGGCGTGCAACCCGCCGCCGCACCCGTCGCGCAACCCGCGTGGCCGGCCGAGGGCGAGGCGGCCATCGCGATCGACGGCGTTGCCGAGACGCTGTCGACGGGGGCGACGGCGCCCGAGTCCATCGCGAGCATCACCAAGGTCGTCACGGCCCTCGTGGTGCTCGACCGCCTGCCGCTCGCGCCCGGCGAGCAGGGACCGTCGTACGCGTTCACGCAGGCCGACAGTGCCGACTACTGGCAGTACCGCGCCCGCGGGGAGTCCTCGCTCGACGTCCCCATCGACGGGAGCCTCACCGAGCTGCAGATGCTGCAGGGAATGCTGATCGCCTCCGCGAACAACTACGCCCAGCGTCTGTCATCCGATCTCTTCGGCACGGATGCCGAGTTCTCGGCCGCCGCGAACCAGTACCTCGCCGAGCGGGGCATCGAGGGCATCACGATCGTGAACCCCACCGGCATCGAGGAGGGCAACACCGCCACCCCGGCCGCGCTGATCGCGCTCGCCGAACGGGCTCTCGCCAACCCCGTGATCGCCGAGATCGTGCGCACGCCGGAGCTGACGCTCCCCGGCGCCGGCACGTTCTCGAACGGCAACGCCCTGCTCGCCGATCCGGGCGTGGTGGGCGTCAAGACCGGCACGCTCGACGCGTGGAACCTGCTGACCGCCAAAGACATCACCGTCGGCGACGCCACCATCCGCGCCTACGCGGCGGTGCTCGGCCAGCCCGGACCCGACACCCGCAACCAGGCCACCCGCGACCTGTTCGCGCGCATCGAGCAGGAGCTGCAGCCCACCCCCTCGGTCACCGCGGGAACCGTCGTCGGCAAGGTCGAGACGCGGTGGAGCGACGACATCGACCTCGTCACCGCCTCCGACGCCACCGTCGTGCTGTGGAACGGCGGCGCCGCCCAGACCTCCACCCGCTTCGACCTGGGCGAGGCCACCGACCCCGGCGCCACGATCGGCACCTTCACCGCGACCGGTCCGGTCGACGCCGACACGGTGGACGTGCAGCTCGCCGGTGAGATCGAGCCGCCGAGTCCCTGGTGGCGCCTGACGCATCCGCTCGACCTGTTCGGCCTGAACGACTGAGACATGGACTTCTCCCTGGATGCCACGTCGCCCACGCCGCCGTTCGAGCAGGTGCGGGCGCAGGTCATCGCCGCCATCGACGACGGGTCGCTCATCGCCGGCACGCGCTTGCCGCCCGTGCGGGCGTTGGCCGCCGACCTGAATCTCGCCGCGAACACCGTCGCCCGGGCGTACCGGGAGCTCGAGGAGGCCGGGTACGTCGAGACGCGGGGTCGGGCCGGCACGATCGTCCGGGGTGGCGACAAGGCGTCGTCCCAGGCGGCGCAAGCCGCACGGACGTATGCCGAGACGGTCCGGCGTCTGGGGATCGAACCGGATGACGCGATGGCGCTGGTGCGGGCGGCACTCGGCGAGCGCTGACGCGCGGGTCGAGGGTTGCTCAGCCCGTCGACGCCACCGGACCTCGCCCGGCCCCCGTGCCGGATTCGACGCGACGCGACACCCGCCCTCCGCGGCCGACACGTACCCGGCACTCCCCACCCGCGTAGCCTCGTCCCATGCCCCTCGCCCTCGTGACCGGAGCCGCCCGCGCGAACAGCATCGCCGCGGGCATCGTCCCCCGCCTCGAACACGACGGCTGGGCAGTCGTGACCAGCGAGCTCGACTCGGGCGACTACCCGTGCGACCTCGCCAGCCCCACGGCGCCGACGCAGCTCATCGAGCGCGTCTCGAGCGAACGCGGCCCCATCCAGGCCCTCGTCCTCAGCCACGCGCACGGCGTCGAATCCGGCATCCTCGACACCACCGCCGAGAGCTTCGACCGCCACGTCGCGGTCAACGCCCGCGCGACGCTGCTGATGATCGCCGCCTTCGCCCGACAGGTCGACGAGACCGGAGGGGCGATCGTCGCCTTCACGAGCGATCACACCACCGGCAACCTGCCCTACGGCGCGTCGAAGGGCGCCCTCGATCGCATCGTGATCTCGGCCGCACGCGAGCTCGGCCCCCGCGGCATCTCGGCCAACGTCGTCAACCCCGGCCCGATCGACACCGGATGGATGGATGCCGAGACCCGCGACGCCCTCGCCGGCTACCACCCTCTCGGCCGGTTCGGCACCCCCCGCGACATCGCCGGCATCACCGCATTCCTCCTGTCGGACGAGGGCCGCTGGATCAGCGGACAGCTCCTGCACACCGACGGCGGCTTCTCCGCGCGGTTCTGAGCGCCCGACGCGACGGCATCCGTCGTGCTAGCGTCGCCGGCAGTGACACGGGGTGCCCGCAAGGGGCTGAGAACACACCCGTTGAACCTGATCTAGCTCGTACTAGCGAAGGGATGTCGCGAATGGTCGTTCGCACGTCGTCGTCTCCGTCCACCTCCACACCCGCGGGGGAAGCCGACCCCGCCGGGGCGCTCGCACGCCTGCGCGCGGCGTCACCGCTCACACAGTGCATCACCAACGCCGTGGTGACGAACTTCACCGCCAACGCCCTGCTCGCACTCGGCGCCGCCCCCGCGATGTGCGACATCCCGGGCGAAGCGGGCATGTTCGCGGGCATCGCCGGCGGCGTGCTCGTCAATCTCGGCACCCCCACCGCCGAGCAGCGTGACGCGGCCCGCGAGGCCGTCAGCGCGCCCACTCCCTGGGTGCTCGACCCGGTCGCCGTCGGCGCCCTCCCCATCCGCACCGCCCTCGCGCAGGAGCTGCTCGCGGCACGCCCCGCGATCATCCGCGGCAACGCCTCGGAGATCCTCGCCCTGGCGGGAGTCGGCGCCGGCGGACGCGGTGTCGACGCCACCGACGCGGCCGACGACGCCCTCGACGCCGCCCGCGCGCTCGCCGCGCGCACCGGCGGTGCGGTCGCCGTCTCGGGTGAGATCGACCTGATCGTGGATGCCGAGCGCACGGTCCGCGTGCCCGGCGGCAGCGCCCTGCTGACCAAGGTCACCGGTGGCGGCTGCGCCCTCGGCGCCGCGATGGCGGCTTTCGCGGCCGTGGCCGAGCCGTTCGAGGCGGCGATCGCGGCGAGTGCCGTGTGGGCTGTGGCGTCGGAGCGGGCGGCATCCGGATCCCGAGGACCGGGATCGTTCGCCGTCGCGTTCCTCGACGAACTCGCCGCGGTGCACCCCGAAGACCTCACGGGACGCGCGGAGGTCACCCGATGACCGACCTCTCGCTGCACCTCGTCACCGACCACCGCGTCCCCTTCGACCGTCTGCGTGAGATCGTCGACCAGGCCGTGGCCGCGGGCGTCACCGTCGTGCAGCTGCGCGACAAGGTCGCCACCGGCGCCGAACTGTTCGCCCGCACCCTCGAGCTCTCCGACGTCGTCGCGGGGCGGTGCGCCTTCATCGTCGACGACCGCCTCGACGTCGTCCTCGCCGCACGCGACCGCGGCGCGCGGGTCGACGGCATCCACCTCGGCCAGAGCGACCTTCCGGTCGACGCCGCGCGCGCCCTGCTCGGCGCCGACGCCCTCGTGGGCTGGACAGCGAACACGCCGGCCCACTTCGCCGCAGCCGCGGCTCTGCCGGAAGGCACCGTCGACTACCTCGGCGTGGGGGTCATCCGCGCCACGTCGACGAAGCCCGACCACCCGCAGCCCCTGGGGATCCGAGGATTCGCCGAACTCGCGGCGTCCACCGGCCTGCCGTGCGTGGCGATCGGCGGGGTCGACGTCGACGACGTCACCGCCCTCCGTGCGGCGGGAGCGGCCGGCGTCGCCGTGGTCTCGGCGGTGTGCGCGGCCGACGACCCGGGCGCGGTGGTGCGCGCCCTCACGACGGCGTGGGGGGTGGACGCGTGATCCCTCGCGTGCTCAGCCTCGCCGGCACCGACCCCACCGGGGGCGCCGGCATCCAGGCCGACCTCAAGTCGATCGCGGCCTTCGGCGGCTACGGCATGGCCGCGGTGACGGCGCTCGTCGCACAGAACACCCTCGGCGTCCGCGAGGTGCACGTGCCGCCGCTATCGTTCCTCGACGCGCAGTTGCGCGCCGTCAGCGACGACGTCGACATCGACGCGGTGAAGATCGGCATGCTCGGCTCGGCCGACGTCGTCGCCACCGTCGACGCCTGGCTGGCCGAGGTGCGCCCGCCGATCGTCGTGCTCGATCCCGTGATGGTCGCGACCAGCGGCGACCGTTTGCTCGACGCCGACGCCGAGGAGGCGGTCCGCGCCCTGTGCCACCGCGTCGACCTCGTCACGCCGAACCTTCCCGAGCTCGCCGTCCTGGTCGGCGAATCCGTCGCGGTGAGCTGGGACGAAGCCGTCATCCAGGCGCAGACCCTCGCCGGCAGAGCCGACACCGCGGTCCTGCTGAAGGGCGGCCACCTCCACGGCGAACAGAGTCCGGATGCCATCGTCGACGGCGCCGACGTCTACCCCGTGCCCGGGCGCCGGGTCGCCACGCGTCACACTCACGGCACCGGCTGCTCGCTGTCGTCGGCCATGGCGACCCTCGCTGCGCACGGTCTGTCATGGCCCGAGGCCCTGACGCGCGCGAAGCACTGGCTCACCGGCGCCCTCGAGCACGCCGATGCCCTGCGGGTCGGACGCGGCAACGGTCCCATCGACCACCTGCACGAATTGCGCCCGCACATCGAGCTCCGCCCACGAGTACCCGACGCCCCGCGGGGCGAAGCGGAGTCGTGGAGCACCGGGCGATGGGATGCCGCGGCCCAGGTGAGAGCCGACGTCGACGCCTGCGGCTTCGTGCGGGGGTTGGCATCCGGCGATCTGGACCGCGACGCCTTCACCTGGTACCTCGGGCAGGACCTGCTGTACCTCCGCGAGTACGCGCGCGTGCTCGCCCGCGCGGCGGCGCTGGCACCGACCGTCGATGAGCAGCGCTTCTGGGCCGCGGCCTCCGTCTCGTGCCTCGAGGAGGAGGCGGCGCTGCATCAGACGCACGTCGACCCGGCGGGACTCGAGCCGGCGGCATCCACCCTCGACTACACCGACCATCTGCACGCGGCGTCGACCGTGGGCTCCTACGCGGTGCTGGTCGCAGCAATCCTGCCCTGCTTCGTGCTGTACACCGACATCGGCGCGCGCTGGCGGGGCACCTTCGCCGCCGACCACGCCTACGCCGACTGGCTCACCGCCTACGGCGACGAGGCGTTCGCGACGTCGTCGGCTCAGGCGGCCACGATCGTAGATGCCGCAGCCCGCGCGGCATCCGAGTCCGAACGCTCAGCGATGGCCGGGGCCTACGACCGTTCCATGGCCCTCGAGCTGGCATTCTTCGAGGCACCGCTCCGACGCCGCTGAAACGCACGGAGGTGTCGCCGCCGCGAACGGCGAGGCGACACCTCCGTGCGCTCCGCTACTCGCCCTGTCAGAAGGGCCGCTGCGTCAGCCGCTCTTGCGGCGGAACTCGCGCTTGGTGACCGCTCCGTGCGTGCCCTGCACGGCGGAGTGGCCGTCGAGGTGCGCCTGACCCGAACGCTGATGCCCGTTCTTCTTCTCGAGCGCTTCCTTGAACTTGCGTTTCATGTCGTCGGACGCCGAGGCATCCGAGGTCTCGTCGGTACTCATGGCTCCACCCTACGGAGGTCGGCGCCCCCGCAGGACTCGTTTCAGCACGGGTTCGACACGGTCCCCGAACGGACGATCTTCCGGAGCGTCATCGTTCGACGCCGCGGCAGACAGCGAATGACGCCATGGAGGGGCACGGGCGAGCGCGCTGGGATACCGTGATCGCGACCGAAGGAAGTGGTGGCGATGGCATTTGGCCGCAGTAGGCGTTTGGCTCGAACAGCAGCACACACGGCGGTCGCTGCGGCGACCATCGAGGCGGTGAGCGGGCGATCGGCGCGTAAGAACGCGACCGCGGCCCCGGCGCCCGCGGTCTCGCCCGCCGCAGGTAAAGCGCTCCCCTCCGACGATGCGATCGCCAAGATCGAACGCCTTGCCGCCCTGCACACCGCGGGCGCACTGACCGACGAAGAGTTCACCGAGCTGAAGTCGCGCGCACTCAACTGAGCGACGGCGAGGTCCCTTCGCGGGGAGCCCACCGTCGCTGTCACTGGGGGCCGAACCGCACCCAGTTGTCGCCGTCGCACTGGTAGAACGCCACCGTCGTCGTATCGACGACGATCTCGTCCCCCGCGCACGATCCCGTCGGCGATCCGGCCGAGAGAGCAACACGTGTGCCGTCTGCACCGTCTCGCCCGCTTGCTCCCGTCTCGCCCTGTGCACCCGCTTCGCCCCGCGCACCTGCTTCACCCTGCGCGCCCGCTTCGCCTTGCGCACCTGCTTCACCCTGCGCGCCCGCTTCGCCTTGCGCACCTGCTTCACCCTGCGCGCCCGCTTCGCCTTGCGCGCCCGTCAGATTCTCGATGGCGGCCGTGCGCAGGTCGCCGACCCGCACCCATGCGCCGTCGCGGTGCAGGTAGAGCGCGGTCGAGTCGATGTCGACATAGACGTCGCCGTCCTCGCCGTATGCCTGGCCCGGGGTGCCCGTACCGGCGCGCACGTCGCTTCCGGCCGGAAGCACGATCGGCTCCGACTCCGTGACCTCGGTAGACGGCGTCTCGCTGGCGACCGGGTTCGATGCGGCGGACGAAGGAGCGCCGAGACGCGCGCCGAGGAACGCCGCAGCGAACGCGAGCACCACTAGCGCGATCGCCCCGATGACGAGGGTGCGCGTACTGAGGCGGATGGATGCGCGTGTGGATTCGGAAGGCGAGGGAGGGGTGACGCTCATGCGGATCTCCTGTCGATCGTGGACGCCATTGTGCGGATGGGGGACGGTGAGCTCACCACGGCGGCTCCGCGAGGCCGAAGGCGAGGACCACCAGCCCGACGGCGATGACGAGACCACTCGTGATGTGGGAGGAATGACGTTCCATCGTCCGCTGCGCCGTGCGGAGGGCCCCCACGATCCGGGGTCCGCCGACGACGGCCAGGATGAGGGGAACGACGACCCCCAGCGAGCCCACCCCGGTCACCAGCAGCACCAGGATCGCCGACGACAGCAGCGGACGACCTTCTGCTCCGACGATCGCGCCGGCGGCGAGAAGGGCGGCGATGCTCTTCGGCTTCAGCAGCGCCAAGCCCGCTCCCAGCGCGACGGCCCGCGCGGGCGTCAGCGAGTCGAGGGTCTTCATCAGGGGCGAGGGCGTCACCCGGGGCTTGCGGGCCCACGACAACACCCCGAGTACGATCAACGCCACCCCGAGCACGATGGGGAACCAGGAGCCTCCCTCGGCACCCGCTCGCATACTGCCATCGGCCTCGAATCCGACCGATGCTCCGATCACGGCTGCCATCCCCGTCGCCAGCAGGCCGAGGACGACCATCAGTGCTCCTGCCCAGCCCGACGCGAGCGCCACGGCGGTCGGTCGTCCCCCCTCGCGCGTCACGAGAGTCAGCTGTCCGACGACGGGAAGGGGATTGGCCGCGACGACGACGCCCAGGCCGATGATCTCGACGATGTCGATGGTGTCCATGGAGAGATTCCCTACTGGCGAAGGCGAGTACTCGTCGACCGATAGCGGTCCTCCACCGCACGCACACGATCGACGAACCCACCCCTCACGTGCGCGGGCACGTCATTCATGCCGCCTCCTGTCGAGGCATGACCACCTTTTTGACGATGAGGAGTACCGACGCCGACACCGGGCACGCGATCAGCGCACCGAGCAGACCGAGGAGGGTGGCGCCGACCATCGCACCGATGAGCACGAGCGATGCGGGGATGCTGATGGCCTTGCCCACGATCCGCGGGGTGAGCACGTACGACTCGATCTGCACGTAGACGAGCATCGCGAGTCCGACGAACAGCGCCGTCTCGGGGCCCGCGAACAGCGACACGGTGGTGATGATGACGAGGTTGATCACGCTTCCGATCAGCGGGATGAGCGTGTTGGGGAAGGCCAGCGCGGCCAGCACCGGCGCGAAGGACACCCCGGCCACGGTCAGCAGCAGGAACGTGAAGACCGCATTGATGGCGGCGAGGATGACCATGCCACCGAGGTACTTGCCGACCGACTCCATGATCGTCTCGGCCAGGTCGATCACCCCGGCCCGGCGCGAGGCCGGCACCAGGGCGTAGAAGCTGGACTTCATGGCCTCCAGGCCCGCCACGAAATAGATGGTCAGGGCGAGCACGAAGATCACGCCGAACACCTGGTTGATGATGCCGGTGCCCACCTTCAACGCCCCGCCGCCCACGGCGAGCCACGTGTTGGGGTCGCTGGCCGTCGTGCGGGCCCACTCGAGCCCCGGGGTGAGGGCCCCGCCGAGGCCCGCGTCGAGGTCGATGAACCACTGCTGCTCGGAGATCTCGTCGTAGCCGCTGGGCAGGTAGGTGAAGAGCTGCCCGAGCTGCGCGACGACGATCGGCAGAACGAGCCAGAGCAGAAGCCCGACGACCACCAGGAAGCAGCCGACGACGGTCGCGACCGCTCCCCCGCGCGAGAAACCCCGCCCCTCGAGTCGCCGAACAGTGGGGTAAAGCCCCAAGCACACGAAGAATGCCACGAATATCAGCGTCAGAGCGGTGCTGAGCGACACGACGGCCGCACCGAGCAGCAGCGCGAGGAGCACGCCCAGGGTTGCGACGAACCCGAAGCGGAACGGACCGCTGCGCAAGAGGGTGAAGCGGTCCACTAGCTGAGGGGGTAGTCGACGACGAGGCGCGCGATCAGGCGCGCCCCGAAGCCTGTGGCACCCTTCGACCGCCACGAGTCGTCGGCCTCCGACTGCATGGTGCCGGCGATGTCGAGGTGCGCCCACGGGACGCCGTCGACGAATTCGTTCAGGAACAGCGCCGCCGTCGTCGCGCCGGCGAAACGTCCACCGAGGTTCGCGATGTCGGCGATGTCGGAATCGAGCTGTGCGCGGTACTTCTTCTCCAGAGGGAGCTGCCATGCGGGCTCGTCCGTCGCCGCGGACGCCGCCAACACCCGTTCCATCAACGGTTGGTCGTTGCCGAGCGCGGCCGCGGTCGCGGGTCCCAGCGCCATGAGCGCCGCCCCCGTGAGCGTGGCGATGTCGACGATCGCGGTCGGCTTCGACTCCGCGGCCAGGACCAGGGCGTCGGACATCACCAGCCGCCCCTCGGCGTCGGTGTTCTTGACCTCGACCGTGGTCCCGCCGCGGATGGTCAAGACGTCGCCGAGCGCGATCGCCGATCCCGAGGGCATGTTGTCGGTGCACATCAGGTAGCCCGTGACCTCGCTCGCGCACCCGAGGTCACGTAGAGCCGTCATCGCGCCGAACACCGCGGCTGCGCCCCCCATGTCCATCTTCATCAGCAGGTGCATCGGATCGGAGGGCTTCAGCGAGATTCCGCCCGAGTCGTACATGATCCCTTTGCCCACCAGCGCGATATGCGTCGCGACGGGGGGAGCGGCCTCCGCACGAGAGGGGGCGTAGCGCAGCACGATCATGCGGGGCTCTTCGACACTGCCGGCGTTGACGCCCAACAAGCCGCCGCAGCCCAGTTCGATCAGGCGGGCCTTTTCGGCCACTTCGACGTCGAGGCCGTAGCGCGGGCCGACCTCGACGGCCAGATCGGCGAACACCTCGGCCGTGAGATGGCCGGGAGGGGTGTTGGCGAGATCACGAGCGATCGTCGTCGCACGGGCGAGGACCATCCCCTCGCGGATGCCGTCGGCGACCAGATCCCCGTCCACCTGTGTGACCACCTCGAACGCGACCAGCGGCACGTGCGTCGAGGAGCCCTTGAGCGGCGTGTACTCGTACCGTGCGAGCACAGCGGCCTCCGCGACGGCACGTCCGAGGGCGACGCCATCGAGGGCGAAAGCATCGCCGAGCTCGAACGACAAAGCCGACGAGCGCTTCTCCGCACGGACGAATGCTGCCACCGCGTCACGCAGCGACGCTTCGCTGCGGTCGTCGGGAGCACCGACGCCGACGAGCACGACGTCGGGCGCGTTCGAGCGCAGGAGGGCGAACGCCTGTCCCGTCTTTCCCTCGAACCCGTGCAGACGCAGCACGTCCCACCCCAGGTCGACGACGTGGGGAAGCTCACCGTCGGGGGCGACGGGATGACCGACGGCTGTCGCCGCACCGGTCGTCTCCGTCGCGGCGGTCACCTCCGTGCTCGCGCTCACGGACGGGAGCAGGGGAAAGCCGTCGGGAATCAGACGGTGGGAGCGGTCGGACATGTGTCTCTCTTTTCGCAGGGGTCAGAACGGCCAGAAGATCGGGACCACGAGCGTGGCGACGGCGATGAAGAGCACGACCAGGGGCAGGCCGAGCTTCCAGTAGTCGGCGAACCGGTATCCCCCGGGTCCGTACACCATCGTGTTCGCCGGGGTGGCCACGGGAGTGAGGAAGGATGCCGCGGCCGACACGGCGACGGCCATCAGAAGAGGGACGGGCGAGATGCCCGTCTCCGCCGCCACGGCGACCGCGATGGGCGCCAGGATGAGCGCGGTGGCCATGTTGCTGATCAATTGACCGAGGATCACCGTCACCAGGCTGATTCCGAGCAGCAGCAGGTAAGGGCTCGCTTCCCCCAACACGTCGACGATCCCGTTGGCGATGAGATCGGCCGCGCCCGAGGACTGGATGGCGGTGGACAGCGGGATCATTCCCGCCACCAGGATGAGGGTCGTCCACGAGATCGATCGGTGGGCCTGCGTCACCGTGACGACGCGCAACAGCACCATCGCCGCCGCGGCGACGAGGGCGGCGATGGCCGGGGGAACGACCCCCACCGCCAGCAGCAGCACCATGCCGGTCAGGACGCCGATGGCGGCCTTGGCCCGACCACTGAGGGGAACGGCCTGTCGGCGCACCTGGTCGGGATGGTCGATGACGACGACATTCCGGTCGACCTCGGTGTGCTGGCTGAGGGCATCCCAGGTGCCTTGCAGCAGGAGCACGTCTCCCGCGCTCAGGACGGTGCGACCGAGGTCCTCACCGCGCCGCTGCACCGCGACGACGACGAGGTCACCGCTCTCGGTCGTCATCCCCGGGAAGACCGTGTCGCCGATGAACTCGGATCGCGGAGTGACGATCACCTCGGTGAGCCCGGTGGTACGGCTGAGTCGTGCGACCGTGTCGTCGAGGGAGTACTGCTCCGCGAAGACGGCGGCCTGGGTGCTGAGGTCACGCGCGGCGTGTTCGACTTCTCGGGTCGGAAGGAGCCTCGGCCCGAGAACGACGAGGATGAGGATCGTGCCGACGACGAGCGGGATGCCGACCAGACCGAATTCGAAGTAGCCGATGGGTCGCCCCGCGGCCTCGACCGCGAGTTCCGAGATCAGGACGTTGACAGGGGTTCCCGACAGCAGCAGAAGCGATCCGGCGTGCGCGGCGAAGGCGAGCGGCATGAGCAACTGCGAAGGCGCCTGCTTGATCTTCAGTGCGAGCACGACCACCATCGGCACCAATGCCGCCACGGCCCCGTTCACGCTGATCAGCGCCGTGAGCACGGCGACCAACACCGACACCAGCACGACGATGCGGGACCGTTTCGTTCCGGCTCTCCGGGTCAGCTGCTGCCCGGCCCACGTCGTCACCCCCGTGGCATCCAATCCCTCCCCGACGACGAAGAGGGCGGCGATGAAGATGATGACGGGATCACCGAAGCCCGCGATGGTCTGGTCGAAGCTGTTGATGCCGGTCACGTAGAGCGCGAGCGCCACCCCGATGGCGACCAGGCCCACCGGGACCGCATTCCAGACGAAGGCGACGATCGCCAGCAGCAGGACGACCAGCGTGACCGCGATGGGGCTCACGGACGCTGCTCAATCCTCGTCGGAGTCGGCGGCCGGCTCGTCGCCCATGCGGGCGGGCATGCGCCCCGCGGGGATGATCGCCAGCAGCGCGATCCCGGCGAGCACGAGGAGCGAGACTTTCAGCGCCTGGAGCCTCGCCAGCGCGTTGACCAAGACGGCCTCGTCGACCTGTGCGGCAGTGGCATCCGTCGTACTGAGCACGTCGCGAAGGCGATCGTCGACGACGAAGTTCACGCTGTCGAGGGGCACCTGGACCTGCAACTCCGGCGGAAGTCCCGGATGGTCGACGAGTCCTGCGGCGATGAAGCTGCTCAGCATCCCGACCGCGAACACGGTCATCACGGCGATGCCGACGCTGCCCGAGATGTTGTGCACGAGCCCGCGCCACGCGCCGACATCACCGGCGATTCGCTTCGGCGCAGACGACAACAGCGTGTTGAACACCAGCGCGACGATCGCACCCTGTCCGAGGCCGAGCAGGATCAACCCGATGACCACGACGATCTGACCCCAGTCGTTGCGCACGGTGAAGGCGATCAACGTCAGGGCGAGCGCCACGACGATGAAGCCCGCCTGAGCGATGCGACGCGGGGCGAACCGCTCGTAGAAGCTGGCGACGACGCTGTTGGCGACGAATATGGAAATCGTGTACGGAATGATCGACAGCGACGTTTCGATACTCGAACGCCCCTGCACCACCTGGATATAGAGCGGAATGAGGAAGTTCGCCGCCGTCCCGATGAAGAGCATTGCGGCCATGCAGAAAGTCGTGGCCTTCTCTGCGCCGGATTTGAGGACGTCGAGATCGAAGATCTGCGGACGGCCCGCGGCTTTACGTCGTCGCAGGTAGAGGAAGAAGCACTGCCCCCCGAATGCTCCGAGCACCAGCAGGATGAGCGCGGGGGAAATCCCGAGCACCTCGAATGGCGCATTCGGCGTGGCCACGACCACACCCCAGGATGTGAGGCCCGAGAAGCCGAAGCTCAGCAGGATGATCGAAGCCGCGGCCAGCAGCGCGCCGACGATGTCGATCGAGAGATCCTTCTGCGCCGGAACGGCCTGGAATCGAAAGCTCAGGACCAGATTCACCGCACCGAGCACCGCGATGAGCACGAAGGACCACCGCCAGCCGATGGTCGATGCGAAACTGCCGGCGATCAGGAGTGCGAGCACCCCCGCGGCGGGAATGGCGGCGGCCAGATAGCCGATGGCCTTCGCCTGTTGCGCGCCGGAGTAGTTCGTGGAGATGAACACCACGAGCGCGGGGGCGATCAGCGCGATGACGGCGCCGGAGGCCGCCTGGGCGATGAACAGCATGGCCGGACTCACGCTCAGCGCGATCGCGGCCATGGACGCTGCGTGCACGACCACGGCGATCTGGAAGACGCGCCGCGTACCGAAGCGTGCGCCGATCTTGGCACCCAGCAGAATGAACGCCGCCATGGCGAACGTGCCGGTGGTGATGGCCGTACCGATGCTGGTGGCGGGCATGCCGAGGTCGCTCGATATCCCCGCCATGGAGACAGTGAGAGTGTTCACCGCGAAAGACGCCTGAATCTGCGTGAGCACCACGACGATCAATGGCAGCCACGACGCGGCCTTCATCGATGTGGAACTCAGAGCGGAATTGGTTGTCATGGTGCCCCCCTCAGCGCCGACTCCGACGTTCACAAATTAGGCCTGTTCGCTTTTCGCCAGTACCGGTTGGCGTGTTTTGCCGCATGATCTGGCGCTGATCGTCAAGCCCTCGGCAGCGGGGCCATACTGTCCCCATGACAGGCGGGCCCGACTCTCCGACACCGTCGCTCTTTTTCACGCCTCGTCGTCCCGTATCGGCTCAGCTGGCGGGGCGCCCCGGCCTCGAGGCGATGGGGTGGCATTCCGCGATAAAGGCGGATCCCGCGAGCTTCCGCATCTCGTTGGACCTCGTCGTCTTCGACAACGTCGCCATCGCGCGAACCGCGATCACCCCGTCGATCGTCGTGCGGACACCCGAACACGTCGCGTCGCTGCGCGTGGGCAGTACCTTCTATTTCCTGCTCGCGGGCAGCGCCATCATCGTCCAAGGCGGCGTGAGGCACTCCATGAGCCCCGGGACCGTTGCGGTGATATCGGGGTATCTGCCCTTCGAACTGATCGTTCCCGCGTCCGCCCAGATGGTGACCGTCCTCCTCAAGCGCGGGGCATTGGACGGCCGCGGCGTGCAGTCGCCGGAAACGGACACGCGCGTCTTCTCACCCTCTCCCTACGTCGCGCTGGTCACCTCGTTCGTCACCGCGCTTGCCGGCGACCTGCCCGGCCCCAAGACACCCCGGGGCGTCTGCTCACAGCAGGCACTCCTGCACCTTCTGATCGGTCTGCTTCTGGAGGAGCTGGAGGCCTCACCCCCCTCCGACCAGCAAGAGAATCGCATCGCCCACGCGCTGGCCTTCATCGAGGAGAACTACTCCAACGCCGATCTGAGCACGGCCGATGTCGCTGTCGCCGTGGGGGTATCCGTCAGGCACCTTCAACGCATCCTGACCGAGGCGCACACGTCGGTATCCCTCGAGCTGCGACGCTCGCGCCTGCGATGGGCGTCGGTCTATCTCCTGCAGAAGGACCGCAAGAAGCTGCAGGTCGACGAGATCGCCCGTCTCACCGGCTTCGGAAACGTGGAACGCCTTCGGCGTGCCTTCGTGCACGATCTCGGCACCACACCCGCCGGATATCGCATCACGGGGGGTCTCGCATCCGACCCCGGGGTGGCCCGCTAGGGGCTACGCCACCGGCGGGTGAGCTCGTGTCGACCCTCACCGCGCGCCATCGCGTTCCGGCGGATCGCGCCACTTTCGCAGGGAGCCCGCACGGGGCGCTACCGTCAGTGCTGATACGCCCCGCGGGCGCGTGAAGGGAGACGAGAATGCGCAGAGTCGCGGTCGCGGTCCTCACCGCGGTGATGCTCGTGCCCCTCGTGAGTGCTTGCGCCCCGACGCCGACGGCGTCGCCGCAGTCCGAGAGTCCGCGTGCCGACGACATCGTGGGAACGTGGACCGTCGATGGTGCATTCGACACCCCCGAGCACCCGTTCGTGGCTTTCGCCGACGACGGACGCTGGACGGCATCCGATGGATGCAACCGCGTCAACGGCACGTGGGACCTCAGCCCCTCCGGCGTTCTCACGACGACCGCCGGACCGCACACCCTGATGTGGTGCGACGGTGTGCAGCTCCCCGTCGCCGTTGCCCTGGCCGACTCGGCGAGCGTCGAGGGCGACACACTCACCGTCACCAGCTCCCAGGACGCGACCGTGACGGAGCTCGTGCGCACCGACGACAGCGACATCGGTCTCCAGGGCGTGCCCATCGGTTACTGGGTCGCCATCCCCGGCGTGGCGGCACCGTTCCTGTCCATCAGCGCCGACGGCACCTACACCGGCAACGACGGCTGCAACGTCATCAACGGAACATGGGAGGCGTCCCCCGACGGGACGATTTCTCTCACGCCCGGCGCGACGACGCTGATGGCGTGCCCCGATACCGACAACTGGCTGAACGCAGCCGGCGGCGTCTCCCTCCGCAACGGCACTCTGACGGTGCAGGACGCGCAGGGGGAAGTGCTCGGCCAACTCACCTCTCCACCCGACACCTGAACGAAGGCAAGATAATGAGTGTTCTTCCCCCACTGTGGGATCTGATCGTCTGGTTCTTCTACATCTTCGTCGTCGTCGCCTACCTGATGGTGATCTTCTCCATCGTCGGCGACCTGTTCCGCGACCGCTCCCTGAGCGGGTGGTGGAAGGCCCTCTGGATGCTGTGCCTGGTGATCGTTCCCTTCATCACCGCGTTCGTGTACCTCATCGCCCGGGGGCGGGGAATGGCGGAGCGTCAAGCGGGCGAAGCGCGAGCCGCCCGCGACGCCACCGACACCTACATCCGAGAAGTCGCCGGTTTCAGTGCCACGGACGAGATCACCAAGGCGAAGGCCCTGAAGGACGCCGGTGCCATATCCGACGCCGAGTACGAAGCCCTGAAGGCCAAGGCACTCGCCCACCCCTGAGGCAGCGGTTCCCCGCTGGTGCGAGCCCCGCCGCGGACCTGTCGCGACGGGTTCTCCTCCGTCGTCGGTCAGACGTGGCGCACGCGCTGCTGCAACCGGGTGCGGATGTCGAACAGCTCGGTTCCGCCCACCTCGCGCGCGCCCGGGATGCCGCGACGCAACAGCGTCGTCAACGCGCTGCGCGTGACGAGGGCGACCGGTGTGCCGCGCATCTTGCCGAGCTCGGTGACGGCCTCGAGCACGTCGTCGTCGGGAAGCACGACCATCGCACCGCTGAAGCGCACGCCCGCGGAACGCGCGATGACGCGGGCGCGCGACACCAGCTCGGTCACCGGGGCGCCGATGACGTTCGGGCCGCTGATCTCGCCGCGGCGCACGCCCACCGGGCCGCCGAAGTCCTCGCTGAGCAGCGCGTAGAGTCCGCTGGGGCCGAGCACGAGATGGTCGAGCTTCTGCTCGGGGTCGCGCCCGTCGCGATCGGCGAACACGTCGTGCCAGACCGTGTATCCCATGCCCAGTTCCGACACGAGCCGCGCCGTCTCCTCTTCGGCGAGCGCGTCGGCGAGGATGTGCCGGATCTCGGGCGGTGCCGAGCGAACGAGCGCAGGGGCGTAGGGATCGGCGATGTCGACACCGCGTCCGACCCACTCGCGGATCAGTCCGAGATAGCGCTCGCGACGCCAGCCGCCGGGCTGTCCGTACGACCGGGCGCGCGGGCGCGTGTCCGTGGGACGGGAAGGAGCGGATGCCGTGGACCCGCTGCCCCATTCACCGGCGGTGGACCCGCGACCGCGGTCGTAGACGCTGCGGGCCTCCGGCGTCCCGACGAGCTCCCATGCGCGCTGCACCTGCACGAACAGCGCGGCGTCGCCGCCGGTGTCGGGGTGCGTCTCTCGCAGGCGTACGCGGTAGGCGCGGCGCAGGCCCTCGTCATCGACGTCGGCCGCGACGCGGAGCACCTCGTATGCCGAGGACGACATGGGACTGTCGAACACGTGCCTCATCCGTTCTGCCGCCCGGGCGCGCGGCGCCTCTCAGGCTAACCCGCCGCGGCTGTGCGCGGCCCGTGGCGACGGCGTCTCACACCGCTTCCGCGGCATCCGCCGCTCCACGACGACGATCCCGACGCCGCTGCCGGGGCCGACGCGGACGCCGCGCATAGGCGGCGGCGTCTCGGCTCGAGAGGGCGAGCAGCACCAGGATGTCGAGGCTCAGGGTGATCAGCGTCGTGCCCACCGTGATCTCCTGGTCGTACGCCCACCACCCGATGAAGCTCCCGCTGATCGATCCCACCGAGAGCACCATGACCGACACCCGCGCGAGGTTGCTGCCGAAGAGGATCAGGATGCCGAACAGCACCTGCACCGCGCAGACGACGCCGAGCACGCCGAGGAAGACCGCGGTACCCACGCCCAGATCGGACACGGTCAGATCGATCGGCTCGTCCGCGTTCCCGCTCGCCGCTCCCGCGAATTCGCGCAACCACGGCGGCAGCGAGAACGCCACGCCCGCCGCCCACAGCGCCCCCGCCGCCGCGCGCATCAGCACGAGGACGCTGCCGGTCACGATGGAAGCCGGCCGACGCATCGCCGGGTCGGCCGTGGTCGGGTCGACCGGCGGCTCGAACGCCGCACGTTTGTCGGGATGCCGCTCGACGCTCACCTGGCCGTCACCCCCGTCGATGCGGGCGGGCGCACCGCGCTGACGTCGATGATCGGCAGATCGCCATCTGTGCTGATGCTGTCGCCGCCGCCGTTTCGCGAGTGGTATCCGGTGGCGAAGTCGCGGATGACGTCGACCTCGACGCCCGGCACCCCGCGGACGCTCGCGACGATGTGGTCGCGCTCGATGTCGGTGTCGGCGTCGATGCGGTGCGTGACCTGCAGCGTGAACAGCGACAGACCGACCGCGCGATCGAACGTGCCCGCGGCGAGCCAGTCGACGCGGCGTCCCCCCGGCAGGAGCCACCCGTCGGGGCACTTCCACAGCCGCACGTGGTGGCGCTGGGCGGGAGAGCCCGCCACCTCCTGCTGGTACGCGAGATCCTGCATCCGCCCGAAGAGGAACAGCGGACTCACGGGCGCTCGCGGGTAGCTCCGACGACGGAGCGTCGACACGACGATGCGCCATGAGGACCGCAGGCTCACCGGATCCGCCGGGATCCATCCGGCCGCCGCCATCACGGCCTCGACGTTCTCGCGAGACCCCTGCAGGGCGAGGTTCACCGGATCGCCGAGCAGCCCGTCAGAGGTGCGCGTGCGGCCCATGAAGTAGTCGGGCACGTAGATCGCGGTGAGGATGCGGTGAAGCCGCGGCAGCGCGAGGTAGGCGAGCAGCGCCCAGAACGCCACCGCCATGAGCACCCCGCCCCATCCGAGCGAGAACGACTGCGTGAGGCTGAGGTAGGCGAGCCAGATCGCGGCGACACCGGCGAAGACGAAGAAGAACCCGTCGAGGGCTCGACCGATCGACCAGCGGCGCCGCGACGAGGTCATCTGCTCGTCACCACAACGCAGGGATGGGCTCGTAGGCGAACGCCTCGGCGACGCGCTCCGGGGGGAGGTCGTCGAGGCGCGCCGGCGACCATGACGGCGAACGGTCCTTGTCGACGACCTGCGCGCGGATGCCCTCGACGAGGTCGGGCTGCGTGAACGCGAACCACAGCACGAGGCCGTACTCCTGCGTGAGGGCGGCCCGGAGCGAGGGCAGCTCGCGCGCCCTCCGGACCGCCTCGAGGGTCACGGCGAGCGCCGTCGGCGACGCGGTCGCCAGCACCTCGGCCGTCTGCCGCGCCTCGGCCTCGGGTCGGGCGCGCAGTCGTTCCAGGATGCCGGGAACGTCGGCGGCCGAGAACGCCGCGTCGATCCATTCCCGCGCGGTCTCGAAGCGCGACGGCTCGGGGGTCTCGTCGAACAGCAGCACCAGCTCGGTGGGGCTGGAGGGGTCGGCGCGATACTCCAGCGCTTCGTAGAGCGCCGGGAGGTGCGCGGTGGGCACCATGTGGTCGGCGAAGCCGGCGTACAGGGCGTCCGCGGCATCCATCGTCCCGCCCGTCAGCGCGAGGTACTCGCCGATCCGGCCGGGCGCACGACCGAGCAGCCACGACCCGCCGACGTCGGGGGTGAACCCGATGCGCGTCTCGGGCATCGCCAGACGCGAGCGTTCGGTGACGATGCGGATCGCCGCGTGGCCGGCCAGGCCGATGCCCCCGCCCATGCACACGCCGTCGGCGATGGCGACGACCGGCTTCTTCGACGTGGAGATGCGGTGGTCGAGGGCGTACTCCTCGCGGAAGAAGGCATGCACCTCGTCGACGCGGCCCCCCACCACCATCTCGTGCAGGGCCCGCACGTCGCCGCCGGCGCAGAAGCCGCGCTCGCCCGCCCCGTCGAGCAGAACGATGTCGACGTCGGTGTCGCTCTCCCACCTGTCGAGGGTGAGGTGGAGCGCGCGGATCATGCCGAGGTCGAGCGCGTTGATCGCCGCCGGACGGTTGAGCGTGAGGTGGCCGAGACCACCGCGGCCACCGACCAGGAGATTGTCGTTCTCGGTTCGCTCTGCGTGCACGCTGCCACGTTACACAGGCCCGGTGGACCGCCTCCGACTCGGGGAGGATGCGTTTTCGGCCCCGGATCGGGGAAGATAGGCGGAACGTCTGCCGAAGGAAAGGGGCCGCATGCCCGACGGACAGGTGCTCGAACTGGCCGGCCTCACCAAACGGTTCGGGGCGATCTCGGCCGTCGACGGCCTGACCGCCCGCATCGAACCCGGGCAGGTCACGGGTTTTCTCGGCCCGAACGGAGCGGGCAAGACGACGTCGCTGCGGATGCTGCTCGGACTGGTGCGCCCCACCGCGGGCACCGCCACGATCGGGGGCAAGCGGTACGCCGACCTCGCCTCGCCCTTGCGGAGCGTCGGTGCCGCTCTCGAGGCATCCAGTTTCCACCCCGGTCGCTCGGCCGCGAATCACCTGAAGGTCTACGCGCGCGCCGCGACCCTCCCCACCTCCCGTATCGACGAGGTGCTCGGTCTCGTCGGTCTCGCCGACGTCGCGGGGCGCCGCGTCGGCGGTTTCTCGCTCGGCATGCGCCAGCGCCTGGGCCTGGCCACCGCGCTTCTCGGCGATCCCGGCGTACTCGTGCTCGACGAGCCGTCGAACGGGCTCGACCCCGAGGGCATCCGATGGATGCGCTCGCTGCTGCGCCATCTCGCCGAAGAGGGCCGTACGGTGCTGATCTCCTCGCACCTGCTCGCCGAGGTGCAGCAGACCGTCGACGCGCTGCTGATCATCTCGCGGGGGCGCCTGGTGTTCCAGGGCGGTATCGAAGACCTCGCCGACCCCGACGAGTACGCCACGGTCGTCGACTCCCCTGACCGTGCCGCACTGTCGCGCCTGCTCGACGACCGCGGGATCGACCATCAGTTGCTGCGCAACGGCTTCACGATCCGCCACCACGAACCGGTCGAGATCGGATCCCTCGCCGCGGGCGCCGGCATCGCGCTGTCGAACCTGCAGAGCAGGGGCGCGAGCCTGGAGGACATCTTCCTCGAGCTGGTCAGCGGCGTGCGCGTGCATTCGAGTGCCGGCGCGGCGCCTGCTCCGGTTACCGACGAGATTGCCTCCGCGGCGCAGGATCCCCGGGAGGTTCCGGATGCCGGGGAGGTTCCGGATGCCGACGCACCGACGCCCTCGCCGATCGCGGCACCCGCTGCATCAGCGGATCCCGACGACGACGACCCGCGTCCCTCGACGGCCATGGTGGCGGTGGCGCCGCCACCTCGGTCCGCCCGTCCCGCGGCGCCGCCGGCCGGTGAAGGTCCTCGGAACTCGTACTCCGTCGCATCGACGGGGGTCATCGACATCGTCCCCTCAGCAGCACCCGATGAGACGGAGGCCCCGCGATGAGCCTCATCGCTGCGACCCGTTCCGAGTACACCAAGCAGTTCACCACCGCCGGGTGGTGGGTGCTGGGCATCGTGCTCGTCGTCTACGTCGCCTTCACGGCCGGTGTCCTCGCCCTCGTGTTCGGCGGGGTGGCATCCGGTCAGCTGGCGGGGTCTCGCGGTCCCGCACCGTCCACCGACGGCATCCCGGCCCTCGTGTACAGCTCTGCGACCGCGGTCGGCTACGTCTTCCCCCTGCTCGTGGGCACGCTGATGGTCACGACGGAGTTCCGTCACAAGACGCTGACGCCGACGTTCCTCGCCAGCCCGCGCCGCGGCACGGTGCTGGTGGGCAAGTTCGTCGTCGGCATCGTGGTGGGCCTGCTGTACGGCATCCTGGGCTCGATCGCCGCGCTCGGCGCCGGTGCCGGCGTGCTGAGCTTCTTCGGCATCGACACCGCCCTCGGCGCCCCCGACACCTGGGAGCTCGTCGGCCGGATGCTGCTCGCGTTCGCGCTGTGGGCGCTCGTCGGTATCGGCGTCGGCACGGTCGTGCGCAATCAGGTCGCCGCGATCGTCATCGTGCTCGCCGTCACGCTGTTCGTCGAGCCGATCGTGCGGACCGCCGGTGGTCTGGTCGAGGGCTTCGCAGGGGTTGTGAAGTGGTTCCCGAGCGCTGCGAGCGACGCACTCGTCGGGCAGACGATCTTCGGCATCATGGGCAGCGCCGGCGGCGAGACCCTGGAGTGGTGGGCCGGCGGGCTCGTGCTGCTCGGCTACGCGGTGGTACTGGTCGTCGTGGGCCTGCTGACGACCTGGCGTCGCGACATCGACTGAGCACGGCGCTCCACCGGAACAGAACCCCCGACGGCTGACTGGGGCCGGAGTCGCCGTGCACCCGGGTTCGGCGGAGCGGCTCGGCCTCGACCCGCAGGGCGTTTTGGTGCGACCGGGACCAGCGGCGAGAATCAACCGTGCTCGATGGACCGGTGATCGCGGAGTGGCTGCCGGTGTCGGTGGCATCCCTGCTCCTGCTGCTGGTCGCCGCGGGGGTGGCCGGCTGGGTCGACGCGGTCGTCGGCGGCGGCGGACTCATCCAGCTCCCCGCCCTCGTCATCGCGGTGCCGAAAGACGTGGCGACGCCGTTCATCCTCGGCACCAACAAGCTCTCGTCGTTCTTCGGCACGCTGTCGGCCAGCTGGGTCTACCTCCGCAAGATACGGGTGCAGCTCGTGCTGCTCGTCCCCCTGGTCGCCGGGGCGTACGCCGGGTCGACCGCGGGCGCGGCGCTCTCTCGCTACGTGCCTCGCGAGGTGCTGACCCCGGTCGTGCTGGTGGCGGTGATCGCGGTGGCGCTGTACACCCTGTTCAAGCCGAAGATGGGCCTCGAGCACGCACCGCGCCACGGCGGCACCGCGGCCATCGCCTGGCGCGCCGCGACGATCGGTCTGCTGGTCGGCTTCTACGACGGCATCCTGGGTCCGGGGACGGGGTCGTTCTTCGTCATCCTCATCGTCGGGGTGCTGGGTTACGGCTTCCTGCAGGCGAGCGCCAACGCCAAGATCGCCAACCTCACCACGAACCTCGCCGCCCTCGCGGTGTACGGCGTGCACGGCGAGATCCTGCTGGTGCTGGGACTGGCGATGGCGGTGATGAACATCACCGGCGGCTTCATCGGCGCGCACATGGCTACGCGCCGTGGCAGCGGCTTCGTGCGGATCGTCTTCCTCGTGACCCTGTCGATCCTCATCGTCAAGCTCGCGTGGGACACCGTCGTGCAGTTCACCGCGTGAATCGCGCGGCGAAGCGCTCGTCTCCCGCCCGTCGTGTGTCCACGACATGCGGACGATCCGAGGAACCGTCCGCGTGTTCCGGACACTCGAAGGGGTCTGGTCGCCGGACGAGGGGCGCGAGCCGGGGCGCGCGTCAGGCGACGATGTCGGCCACGTTCTCGGGTTCGGATGCCACGTCGAGCCGCAGGGCCTGGAGCAACGCCACGCCGTGCTTGGTGGTCAGCACGAGGCGTTCGAACTCGTCGTGACCGGTGAGGTCGACCACCACGCTGGGCTTTCGCCCGCGGATGATGACGAAGTCGTTGCCCCCCGCCGATTTCCACGTGCCCATGCCGACGGCGACGGGCAGGTTGATGCCGGGGTTGGGGACGCCGCGCAACCACGTCCACGCGTCATCGGTGAGCTGCACGCGCTCGATGTGCTCACGCGGAACGACGATGTTGGACTTCCGGAACGACATCGCCCGCTCGGTCGACGAGAGCACGACCTCGAGCTGCGTCGAATCGAGCAGCAGGGTCACCATGGCATCCATCCTGCCAGCGCGCGCGGGTGCCCACCGGCCCCGCACCTCACGAGAGCGCAACGATCGCCCTCACCGTGGGTGGCGACGCCATCGCACGACGACGCCGCGCCCGGGAGAGGTCCGGACGCGGCGTCGTCGTGAGCGATCAGCCGGGCGGTCAGCCGCAGCTCGCGGCGGCGAACGGCACCGAGACCGTGTCGGTCACAGCCTTGCCGTTCACCGTCGCCGCGGCATCCACCGTCACCGTCCCGGCGGGGATCGACCCCGCACGGGTGGTGAAGGCGGCCGACGAGCTCTTGCCCGCCGCGAGCGCACCGAACGTCTTCGTTCCGTAAGGGCCCTTCGCCGTCACCGTCACCGGGAAGCCCTCGGCGTTTCGCACCGTGACGGTCTGGGTGACCTTGCCCGCGATGCACCGGGAGCTCACGGCTCCGGTGACCTCGAGGCCGGCCGGCGCGGTGACGACGACGGTGGCCGTGACACGACGGTTGTCGGGCGCGACTTCTTCGGTGCTCTCCATGTCGAAGATCGGCAGGCCGTCCACGGCGAAGTGCACCCGGCGCACGAACATGTCGCGACCGCTGAGGTTGTTGTTATCGGTGCGGGCGTGGAAGACGTACAGCAGGTTGTCGTCCTCGTCCTGCGACCACATGCCGTGGCCCGTGCCGAGCTGCCAGGAGCCGTTGAAGACGCCCGACTTCTGGATCGGGTAGTTGAGCTTGCTCCACGCGCTCGGCGAGGTCAGGTCGACGTTCTCGCCGGCCGTGGCCAGGGCGAGCCCGGTCGTGTACGTGTCGCCGACGGTCGATCCGGAGTAGATCAGGTACAGCTTGCCGTCACGCGCGTAGACGTTCGGTCCTTCGGCGATGACGTTGTCCCAGGCGTACTCGGGGGCGAGGATGCGCACCGGCTCCGAGGTGAGGCGGGTGGGGTCGGCCGGGTCCATCCTGGCGATGAACAGAGCGCCGAGCTGCTGCCACACGTAGTACGACTGACCCGAGTCCTCGACGTAGGTCATGTCGAGCGAGATCGTCTGGACGGGGTTCAGGATGCCGCCCCCTGCCCGCAGCACCTTCTGCGCCTTCGTCCAGTTGGCGGGCACCGCGGGATCGAGGTCGCGTCCCTGCGCGTCCTTCTTGAGCTGGATGATGCTGGCCTGGCCGGTGAACATGTCGGGACGACCGTTGGCGCCGTCGTAGCAGGGCATGAACAGGATCGAGAGTCTGCCGCCGATGACGTGGTACTCCGGAGCCCAGAAGCATCCGGTCATCGCCCGGCCCTCGGCGTCGGTGTCACCGCGACGCAGCAGGTCGACCTCGACGTTGCGCCCGGCGCGGATGGCGTCGTCGGAGAGGTCCTCGATCGAGTTCGCGATGCGGATCGGCATGTGCGCGCCGCCCTGCGGGTCGATGTTGCCGCCGTAGATGTCCTCGGTCGCGATCATGAGGAACTTCTGCTGCCCGTTCAGGTCGTAACGGAACACCGAGGGGTCGGCACGCTCGTCGGCGAACGGCGTCGCGTACTCCGGCTGCTTGATCGTGCCGGTGACCTCGTAGGTACCGGGCGTGGAGGTGTCGACCGCGCCGATGGATGCGGCATCCCAGGTCACCGGGCGGGTGGCCTTCGAGCCGTCCGAGTACGACAGTTCGACGCGCTTCGCCAGGGCCGCCGCGTCGACGGTGGCCCCCTGCGCGATCTCGACCCGAGCCGGGGCGGTGACGCCGGTGTTGGCGACACGTCCGAAACGCACCTCGAGCGCCGCCAGGGTGTCGGCGTCGACCGGGACGGTGTTGCCCGAGTCGAAGTTCGCCACCTCGGCCTCGTCGACGTCGACGGTCGCGGCGACCTCGCCGCGGCGCACCTCGCCACGGGTGGAGACGTCGCCCAGGTCGGCGAACGAGGTGTACATGGCGGCGCCGGCGTCCGACGTCCACGAGACCACGTAACGGTCCGCGGCGGAGTCGTACACGGCCGCGGGGTCGTTGACCCCCGACGTCACGCCGAGGTCGACCATGCCCACTTCGTCGTAGCTGCGCAGGTCGGCGCTACGGGCGAAGAGCATGCTCGAGGTCTGCGTCCCGTCGGCTCCGCCTCCGCGGGCCGTGCGGGTGGCGACGACGCCGTAGCCGCCGTCTTCGAGCGTGAACAGGTGCGGGTCGCGCAGGCTGCGGATGTCACCGTCGCGCGGACCGTTCGCTGGCACGGGGACGGCGGTCTTCGGAAAGAAGATGCCGTAGTTCTCGTTGAGCGGACGCCAGGCGTCGTCCTCGCCCACGGCGAGGTGCATGCTGAGCGCGACATCGGCGTTGTTCGCCTCGGTGACCAGCGTGGGCACGCGGTTGTAGGCGAGCAGTTGCGCGGTCGAGTCGGCAGGGAGCACCGTGACGGCGAAGGTGCGGTCGGCGGTCGCGCCGGTGGCGATGTCGGTCACGCGCACGGTGATCGATCCGTCGGCGCCCGAGACGACGCCGTCGGTCACGACGACACCGCCGTCGGTCGACCTCACGGCGACCGTCGTCCCCTCGGGGGCGGTGGGAAGCGTCGAACCCGATTCGAGGACGCTGGGGATGACGAACCGCCCCGCGAGGCGGGCCGCGCGCTGTGCGGCGGTCTCGGTCGACGCGGTCACGGTCACGGTGATGGTCCGGGTCGCCGTCACCCCGCGGACGGCGGCGGTCGCCGTCAGCTGCGCGGTTCCGCCCGGTTGACCGGCGACGGGGGCGGTCACCGTTCCATCGGGTGCCACGAGCGCGGGATTGCTCGAGGTCCAGGTCACGCGACCGCCCGAGGTCGGGAGGTCGATGTCGGCCGAGGTCGAGATGTCCTTCAGCGCCAGTGCGTCCAGGATCGCCTGCGCCTGCGCCCGCAGCTCGGTCGCGTGGGTCTCGGCGTCGGTCTGAGCCGTGGCCGCGACCTCTGTCGCCGACAGCGCGCGATCGTAGACGCGGAAGGCCGAGATCGCTCCCTGGAAGAGCGGGTCGGGCCAGGGGGCGCGGCCGATGGTGTTCAGCGACTGGTCGCGCACGTCGGCGGGGGTGCGATCGATCGCGGCGTCGGCGACGCGGACGCCGTCGAGGTAGAGGGACGCCCGCCCTGCGGCACCGTCGACGACGGAGGCGACGTTGACCCACTGATCGGCGGCGACACCGCACGACGAGGCTCCCACGAGCCGCTCGACACCGTCGGACTTCACACCGACGAGCGGCGTCCGACCGGAGCCGCAGTTGAGGGACGCGAAGAAGTACTCGGTGGCGGCGGACTCGTTGCCCACGTTCCACAGGAAGTGGAACGAGTTGAGCATGGCCTGTGACGCTTTGACCTCCGCGACGACCGTGGCCGATCGGTCACCCGCCAGGATGTCGTCGGGCAGCTCGACCCAGTTCCCCGTCGAGGTCTTGGCCCCGCCGCGCATGGTCAGGCCGCTCGCGGTCCAGTCGGCGCTCTGCACGTTGCGGACGGTCGCGGGGCCGAACGACGATCCCATCGCAGTGTTGGGGACGGTCGCACCGGAAGGCTGACGGAAGTCGTAGGCGGCGACGAGTCCGTCGACGGGGGCGGCGGCGACGGCGGGCTGGGCGGTCGCGAAGGTCGCCGCCCCGACCGCAAGCGCGGTGAGGAAGGCGAGGCGTCGTCGGGTACTCACGGTTTCCGGCTCCTTTGCTCGGGTGGTCGTGCAACCCCGTCGAGCGATGTGCTCGTCGACGCCGAGCAAGTCGGCGGAAGTGGGGGGTGCCCGTCCGGCGATGTTAGCGGCAACATTCACGACTGTCCACGGTCACTACGCGGGACGGCCGCACGACGAGGGCGCGGACAGGATGATCGGGCGTCCCGACCGGACCTCACCGCCGCGGTCCCGGCCCCGATGTCGGGGGCGGGGGATAGCCTGGAGCGATGAGTACGGGCAGCGCTGCGCCGCGAGTCGCACCGGCCCGAGGCGCCTCAATCGACGATCTCCTGACGCGCATCGCAGAGGGTCATCGCCCCGATGTCGACGAAACCGAGATGCTGCTCGGCGCGCCGCTGCCACGGCTCTTCCGGGTGGCATCCGCTCTCCGTGACGAGGGACTCGCCCGCGCCGACCGCCCCCGCGTGATCACGTACTCGCGCAAGGTGTTCGTTCCGCTGACGACCCTCTGCCGCGACCGGTGCCACTACTGCGTGTTCGTCGACACGCCCGGCCAGCTCAACCTGCTGCGCAAACCCGCCTACATGAGCCCCGAGCAGGTGTTGACGGTGGTGCGCCAGGGGCAGGCCCTCGGCTGCAAAGAGGCACTGCTCACCCTCGGCGATCGCCCCGAGGAACGGTGGCCCGAGGCGCGCGCCTGGCTCGACGAACACGGCTTCGCCTCGACCATCGACTACGTGGCACACATCGCCGGCCTCATCACCGCCGAGACCGGCATGCTCGTGCACGCCAATCCCGGCGTGATGCACCCCGACGACCTCGCTGCCCTGCGCCCCGTCTCGCCGTCGATGGGCATGATGCTCGAGACCACCTCGCGGCGCCTGTACGAAGAGCCCGGTCAGGTGCACTTCGGCTCGCCCGACAAAGATCCCGCGCTGCGCCTACGCGTCATCGACGACGCCGGAGCCGCCGGCGTCCCGTTCACCACCGGCATCCTGGTGGGGATCGGCGAGACCGTACGCGACCGCGCCGAATCGCTCGTCGCCCTGCGCGAGCTCGACGACCGCCATGGGCACGTGCAAGAGGTGATCGTGCAGAACTTCCGCGCGAAGCCTCGCACCGCCATGCAGGGCGCACCGGACGCCGACATGCACGACTATCTCGCGGCGGTCGCGGTCGCGCGGCTCGTGTTCGGCGCCGACATGCGCATCCAGGTGCCGCCGAACCTCTCCGACCCGCGCGAGCTCGGCTTGCTCATCGAGGCCGGCGCCGACGACTGGGGAGGCGTGTCCCCACTCACCGCCGACCACGTCAATCCCGAGCGCCCCTGGCCGCAGATCGACGACCTCGCCGCGCACACGGCCGCGGCCGGGTTCCTGCTGCGCGAGCGTCTCACCGCCCACCCTGAATACGTTCGGGATGCCGCGCGCTGGATCGACCCGACGCTCCACGCTCCCCTCCGGGCATTGGCGGATGCCGAAGGACTCGCGGCCCCCGTGAAGCCTGTGGGCGTGAGCGTGCCCGCGACGGGAGGAGAATCCGCCGCGACCTCCGCGACGGGAGGAGAATTCCCCGTGGGAGGACGCACCGCCCCGGCCGCATCCTCCGCCCCTGGAATCCTCTCCATTCCCGGCGCCGTCCCCGCCGCGCCGCGTCCCTCCACCCCCCACGCCGATCCCCGGGCTGTGCGGCCCGGCGCCGACCCGGGCGTCCGCCGGCTCGCCGAGCGCGCGGCATCCGGTCCCCTCGCCCTCGACGACGGCGACTGGGTGCGTCTGCTGCACGCGACCGGCGCAGAGCTCGACGAGCTGACGGCCGTCGCCGACGACGCGCGGCGATACACCGTCGGCGAGCCGATCACCCTCGTGCAGAACCGCAACCTCACCTCGACGGGCTTCCGACGCACCGGACGCGCCGGCCCGGGCGAGTTCGACCTCGACGACGCCACCGCCATCGCCGCGGACGCCGCCGACCTCGGCGCGACCGAGGTCTGCGTGCAGGGCACGCTCCGCAGCGACGAAGACCCCGCCGGGTACCTCGACATCGTGCGGGCCATGAAGCGCGGGGCCCCCGGTATCCACGTGCACGCCTACCGTCCGCTCGACGTGCGCGATCTCGCCGACCGGGGCGGCCTCGGGCTCGATGGTGCTCTCACGGCGATGCGCGAGGCGGGCATCGACACCGTCCCCGGCACGGGTGTCAAAGTCCTCAGCGAGCGGGTGCGCGCGCTCGTCGCGCCGGGCGACCTCGAGATCGATCACTGGGTCGAGACCATCGCGGCGGCGCATCGAGCCGGTTTCCGCTCGACCTCGGTGATCTTCTATGGCCACGTCGAGACCGCCGAAGAGCGCATCGCGCACCTGCGGCGTCTGCGCGCGATCCAGGGCGAGACCCGCGGCTTCGCCGAATTCGTCCCGATCCCCCTGCCCGGCGGTGACGTGCCGCTCGTCGCGGGCCGCGCGCCGATCGACGAGCATCGGGCGATGGTCGCGGTGTCGCGGCTGCTGCTGTCGGGCAGCATCCCGCACGTCCAGATCCCGTGGACCCGCGTGGGCGGCGAGATGGCGGCTGTACTGCTGCGCTCGGGAGGCGACGACCTCGGCGGCACACTCTACGACGGCCGTGTCCTGCCCGACGCGGGCATCGAGCAGGGACTCGAGCTGCCGGTCGCCGCGGCAGAACGCATCGCGCGGAGCCTCATGCGGCCCTTCCGGCTCCGCACGACCGACTACCGCGTGGCAACGGCTCTGCCCGATCCCTCCTCCCCGTACATCGTCACGAGCGGCGGCACCCGTTACCCCCTCCCCGCCGACGGGGCGCGGCCGTGAGGGTCGTCGACGTCGCGATCGTCGGCGCCGGCTTCGCCGGACTCGCCATGGCCGGAGCCCTGCGCCGGGCCGGACGCGACGACATCGTCGTGCTCGAACGCGCCGACGATGTCGGCGGGACGTGGCGCGACAACACGTACCCCGGCGTCGCGTGCGACGTGCCCGCGCACCTCTACAGCCTGGCGGCCCACCCGAACGCCGGGTGGTCGCGCACCTTCGCGCGCGGCCAGGAGATACAGACGTACCTTCAGGGCGTCGCCGCACGTGAGGGCCTCGGCGATCGGCTGCGTCTTCGCACGCCCCTTCTCGGGGCGGAATGGGATGCCGTCGACGCGGTCTGGCGCCTCGACACGGGCGCCGAACCCGTCGTCGCCCGCTCCCTCGTGCTGGCGTGCGGCCGCCTCACCGAGCCGCACGTCCCCGACATCCCCGGACTCGAATCCTTCGACGGCCCGATCTTCCACACCGCACGGTGGGACCACAGCGTCGCCCTCACCGGCACGCGTGTCGCGGTCGTCGGTACGGGCGCGAGCGCCGTACAGCTGGTGCCCGAGCTCGCCCGTCGCGGCGCCCAGGTGACACTGTTCCAGCGCACCCCGGCGTGGATCGTGCCCCGCGGAGGCGGCGATATCCCCGGCGCCGATCGAGAGCACCTCGACGCTCACCCCGGTGACCTGGCGCGCCTGCGCGCCGACCTCTACGCCGAAGGCGAGCAGCGCTTCGCCTCGCGCTCGGGCGACGCCGCGGCGTCCGCCGCCGCCCGCGCCACCGCGCTCGACCATCTGCACGCCCAGGTCGCCGACCCGGCATTGCGTGCCGCCCTCACCCCCGATTACGCCTTCGGATGCAAGCGCGTGCTGCTCTCCGACGCGTTCTACCCCGCCGTGGCCTCGGATGCCGTGACCCTCGAGCCCACGGCCCTCGCCGCCGTCGACGGCCCGATGCTGACGGCGGAGAGCGGTGAGCGCTACGAGGCCGATGTGCTCGTGCTGGCCACCGGCTTCGCGTCGGCCCAGCAGCCCTACGCAGATCTCGTGCGGGGCGAGGACGGGACGCTCGCGGCGCACTGGTCCGAGGGCATGACCTCTTTCGGTTCGACGGTGGTCGCGGGCTTCCCCAACCTCTTCGTGCTGAACGGCCCGAACGCCAGCCTCGGTCACAACTCGGCCGTCCTCATGGCCGAGGAGCAGGCGGCCTACGTCGTGCGCGCCCTCTGCGAGCGCGACCGGCGCCCCGATCCCGTCCTGCGCGTGCGGCCCGAAGCCGAAGCGGCGTACACCGACGAGATCGCCGCGGCCGCGGCATCCACTCCCTGGCTGACCGGCGGATGCCGCAACTGGTACGTCGACGACCGCTCCGGCCGGCTGACCCTGCTCTGGCCGGGGACGGTGCAAGCGTTCCGTGAGCGCCTGGTCGGAACCGACGGGTCAGAATTCTTCGCCACGCCCGGCTCAGGACCCGAGGCGGCAGGCGCCGTCCCCGCCGCCGCAGCGTCCCCGGGTCGCGCGGCATCCCCGGGTCCGGCGGCCGAGCCCGCCCCGGTGGCCGAGCCCGCCCCGGTGGCTCAGCCTGCCGAAGCCATCCCCATCCGTCCGCACGTCCATCCGCACGCCTAGGAGACACAGTTCATGAGCGTTCCGCTGAGATTCGGTTACAAGGCCTCGAGCGAGCAGTTTGGCCCCAACGAGCTGCTCGACTTCGGTGTGATGGCGGAGCAGGTGGGCTTCGACTCCGTCTTCCTCTCCGACCACCTGCAGCCCTGGATGCACGACGACGGCCACGCCCCCAACGCCCTCCCCTGGCTCGGTGCCCTGGGTGCCCGCACCGAGCGCGTGATCATCGGCACGAGCGTGCTGACCCCCACCTTCCGTTACCACCCCGGGGTGATCGCGCAGGTGTTCGCGACCCTCGGCGTGATGTACCCGGGTCGGGTGGTGCTCGGCGTCGGCACCGGCGAGGCCCTCAACGAGGTCACCCTCGGCCTTGAGTGGCCCGAGCCGCCCGAGCGCTTCCAGCGCCTCAAAGAGGCCATCACGATCATCAACGAACTGTGGGCGGACGAACGGGTCACCTACGAGGGCACCTACTACTCGGTGAAGGATGCCACCATCTACGATCGCCCCGCGCAGAAGGTGCCGATCTACATCGGCGCCTCCGGCCCCGCCGCCACGCGCCTGGCCGGCCGCATCGCCGAGGGATACATCACCACGAGCGGCAAAGACCCCGAGCTCTACACCGACAAGCTCCTCCCCGCTCTCGACGACGGTCTGTCGAAGGCCGGGCGCACGCGCGACGACGTCGACACGCTCATGGAGGTCAAGGTGTCATACCACCCCGACCATGACACCGCTCTCGAGAAGACACGCTTCTGGGCCCCGCTGGCTCTCAGCGCTGACGAGAAGATGAGCGTTCACGACCCTCTCGAGATGCAGCGCCTCGCCGCCGAACTGCCCATCGAGCGGGTGGCATCCCGATTCATCGTCTCGACCGACCCCGACGAGCACGTGGAGCGCATCGCGCGCTACGTCGACCTCGGCTTCCGCCATCTGGTGTTCCACGATCCCGGGCACGACCAGAAGCAGTTCTTGGAGATGTACGGCGAGGAGATCCTGCCGCGCCTGCGCAAGCGCTTCAGCTGACACCGGGGGCGCCTTCGGGATCGAGACGGCGCGAGCTCCTCGAGATGACCCGTGATTCTGCCCAGACGTCGGCCATCTCGATGATCGCCGGTCGTCGCTGCACGATCTCGGACGCGCCCCACCCGTGAATGTCGGGGGTTCGACGCACAATGGACGCGATGGACATCCCTGACACCGCCGGCTGGACGATCATCGTCCCGGTGAAACCCGCCGCCGTCGGCAAGTCGCGTCTGGTCGACGTCGGCACCGACCGCGAGGCGCTCGCGCGCGCCATCGCCCTCGACACCATCGCCGCCGCGGCCGCCGCGACCCGCGTCGCCCAGGTCATCGTGGTCACCGACGATGCCGGCATCCGTGGCGCACTTCGACGCGCGCGCCGTGTGGAGGTCGTGGCCGAGGGCGAGATCCGCGGCCTCGACGCCGCCATCGCGCTCGGCGCCGCCGTCGCCGGTCAGGGCACTGCACGCGCCGCTCTGCTCGGCGACCTGCCCGCCCTGCGCGCCGCCGACCTCGACGTCGCGCTCGAGCTCGCGGCATCCGTCGAACGGGGTCTGGTTCCGGATGCCGAGGCCACCGGCTCCACCCTCGTCACCGCCCGCGCGGGGGCGGTGTGGGTCTCGGCCTTCGGCGAGGACTCCGCGGCCCGCCACCGCCTGCTCGGCTGCACCGACCTCGCCGTCGAGCGCGACTCGACCCTCCGCCGCGACGTCGACACGGCCGCGCAGCTGACGCAGGCCGTGACGCTCGGCGTGGGTGCGCACACCTCGGCGGTCCTGGCTGCTGCGGCGGCCTGAGCCATCGTGCGGGCCGCCGCCATGGGAAAAGCACCGGTGACGTGGTCAGCCACGCCACCGGTGCTCTTCGTCAGTTCGAGAACACTCGGAGTTCGTAAATCGAGTATCCGAACGAGGTGCCCCGTCGGATGCCGCGCATCCTGAGGTATCGACGCGAAGTGGCCGAGAAGGACAGAGACTCGGTTCCTCCGGCGCCGTCCTGTTTCGTCGCGGCAGTCGTCCATGAGACGCCGTCGGAGGAGACCTCGATGGCGTACTCCTTGGCGTAGGCGACATTCCAGACGATCTCGACTCGCGCCACCGTCCGATGTCCACCGAAATCGAGCGCCAACCATTGATCGTCCGGATTGGCCTGATTCGAGTAATTGCTTCCCCAACGCGTAGACGCGTCGCCATCGATGGCGTTGCTCGGAGCGAGCGAGCCTTCGACGGAGCTCGCGGATGCGCCCGCCCCCCGAGCGAGGTTCGCTGATCCCGTGGATGCCGCGTCCTTCTCGGCGAAGAAGAACGGCGTTCCGTTGCCCGGGGTAGGCGAAGTGAGACCGGTGATCTTCACGCCGGCGGGCACTTGGACGGTCTGCGGGCTCAGTTCGTGTTGGCTGGTGTGCCCGATCGCGAGCTGACCGAAGACATTCCACCCCCAGCTTCGGAGGGTTCCGTCCCCGAGCGACGCGAAAACAGATCCACCCCACGGCACGATGTTCTGAACGTCCGTCAGACCGCCGCAGTTCACGGGGCTGAGAGCGTGGCTGGTCGAGCCGTTACCCGTCTGCCCGTGCTCGTTCATGCCCCATGCGCGAAGGGTCTTGTCCGCGAGACGTGCGTACGTCGTCTCGCGTCCGGACACCAGGTCCACGACGTTCGAGAGCCCGGTGACGACCACCGGGAGGTAGCGGTCCGTGCCGGATCCGTCGCCTACCTGCCCATAGTTGTTCTGCCCCCAGGAAACGACCGTCTGATCGGTCAGGAGAGCGGCCACGGTCCAGTTGCTCGCAGAGATCTTCGTCACACGCCCAGGGATACCCAGGACCTTGCTCGATGTGAGCCGAGGGCTAATCCCCGTCGAATCCACCGACCCGTCTCCCAGTTGACCGACGTGGTTG
This sequence comes from Microbacterium proteolyticum, assembly GCF_014192415.1. GTDB lineage: Bacteria > Actinomycetota > Actinomycetes > Actinomycetales > Microbacteriaceae > Microbacterium > Microbacterium proteolyticum. The sequence continues at coordinate 1,644,956 of NZ_JACHXY010000001.1, read as the reverse complement.
TCACCCCACGCCCACACGGTCCCATCGGATTTGAGGACGTATCCGTTTCCGGCCGAAGCGACGATCTGGACCACGTCACTGACGTTGATGACCGTCGGCGAGAGAGCATCAGCCGTCGATCCGGTGCCGAGATTGCCGTACGACCCGGCACCCCATACTTTGATGGAGCCGTCCACGAGTCGCGCAGCGACCCAACGAGTACCGACGCTGACTTCCAGCACATCGGTCAGACCGGGGACCGCTGCCCACGTCGATCGCGACGTGGTCGTTCCGTCTCCCAGTTGGCCGTATGTGTTGTCACCTACCGTCCACACGGTCCGATCCTCGAGAACAGCGACCGAGAACCCGTCGCCGGACGAGATCTGACGAATGGATTTCGGGAACACCCGCGGCGCCTGAACCGGTGTCGAGCCGTACCCAGAACCGGAGCCGACGACGTTGGATCCGAGCAGGGTGACCGTTGTCCGCTGCGTAGCCGAGGACGTGGACGCGCTGAGCGAGACCGAGGTTCCAGCAGCCGCCCAGGAATCCGCCGTAGCCGTCACCGACGACTTTCCGTCCGACCCCGTCATTGCGGAGGGCGCGGACAGAGCGGCGACCGAGTCCGCACCGAAGGAAATGGTGCGGCCCGACACGGCCGACCCGTTTGCGAGGAGGGTTCCGGTGACGGTCGCATCAGCGCCTGCGGAAACGAGAGTCGGAGTCGCTGACAGACTCAGCGTCTCCAGACCGACGAGAAGGAAGACGGCGTCCGTCTGGCCGTTGCTGTTCATCAACCGGCTGATGACGTGGTCGGTCAGACCCGCGACGGTCACCGGAGCGGAGCTGTCGGTGGTCGTCCCGTCACCGAGACGGCCGTCGCCGTTGTAGCCCCAGCTGACCACGGTTCCGTCCGTGCGAAGAGCGTAGGAGGACAGACCAGCGCACGCGACAGCGGCCACGGAACTCAATCCGCTGACTGCGACCGGAGTGTTCCGATCTGTCGTCGAGCCATCACCGAGCTGACCCCGATCGTTCATTCCCCACATCCACACGCTTCTGTCCTGAAGGACCGCCGCCGACGACTCACGCCCGCCGGCGACCGACGTCACATTCGCCAATCCGGGGATCGTCGTCGGTGTCACGACGCTACCGGGGGACGGTCCCGTACCGGTTTGCCCACGATCGTTCTGCCCCCACGCGCGCACGGACCCGTCGGTGAGAAGGGCGATGACCGTCCTGTTGCTCGTGGCGAGCTGCGCCACGTTCGACACACTGGCTGCGACGACACCGCTCGAGCTCGAGGTCGACCCCGTTCCCATCTGTCCGGCGGTGTTCGAGCCCCACCCGACAACGGTGCCGTCCGAGCGGAGCGCATGTCCCGATACGGCCGCCGCGACGACCTGCACCACGCCGCTCAGCCCGGGGATCGCTGCGGGCGCGAGGACGTCAGCGGAACCTCCGTTGGCCATCTGTCCCACTTCATTCGCGCCCCACCCCCAGACCGTCCCGTCGCTACGTCGCGCGAAGACGATGTCGCGCCCGGCGGCGATCTGGACGACGTCTCCGATCCCCGGCACGACCGCCCATGTCGATCGATCCGTCGTCGTTCCGTTGCCGAGCTGACCTCGCGCGTTCGCTCCCTTGGACCACACGGTGCCGTCCGCGAGCAGCACGACCTGGAAGTTCAGGCTCGCGAGCGCCTGCTCGATAGGGGCCGGGAAGACCTTCTCGGCTTGTACGGCCGACGAACCGTAGCTCCCCCCGAGCGCGAACATGTTCGCGCCCAGAACGGTCGGGCTCACCGTCGAGGAGGCTCCGTCGCTCAGCGCCGCCAGGGTCACGGTCCCGCCCGGGGTCGCCCAGGGTGTGCCGAGGTCGATCGTCGTGGAGAACTGACCCGAGCCGTTGGTGGTACCACTGCTCGCCCCGAAAGAAGCGGATGCAGGTCCGGTCAAGGAGACGGCGGCGCCGGCGAATGCCGCTCCGCCGCTCTTCGCCACACTCACCTGGAGCGCCGTGGCGCCCGCGGCGGGAAGCGTAGAGCCTCCGGGCAGTGTCAACGTGACAGTGCGGTCCGTCGAAGAGGCGAATGCCGGTGACACGGACATCATGCTGATGGCCGGCACGCTCCAGGCGGCGCCGACCAGAATCGTTCGCCTACCGAGGGGGCGATCCGGCTGCGGTGGACTGTCAATTTCCGTCATGTCTTCTCCTAATCACGGGCGCGTCCCGCGGCGAATGACCGCAGAAGGGTGCTTCTGCATAGTGGCCACGCGTAGTGAAACGGTCGAATTCGATGCGCCATCGGCGTATCGAGTGCACCAACCCCGTTATCCGCCTCCCCGCGAGCGGCCTCGGCGGACGAAGTCCTCGACCTCGGGAGGTGACATCGGGGCTGACGGAGCCCATCCAGCGACGCGGATGCACAGACTCGAGCGAGTGCTATGCGAACCCACACACCCACCCCCAGCACCGCTGAGCCACGGAGTCGCGCTCATCTGATCGGCGATGACATGGCGCGATGGTTCGCTGCACAGGGGTGGGCCGCAGCGCCACGAGTAGGCTCCGTACCGCGCGCCTTCGTGGATGAATTACGTCTCTCGAAAGTCACGATCCGGAGGGTATGGCACACGCCGCTCGTTCTCACCCGGACGGTGGACGCTCCGCAGCCCACGAGACACGTCTGGCTCCAGACTCAGGGAGCCGCGCGCATCGACGACTCGACCGGAAGCGTGCACCAGTTGCGTACACAGTCAGCTATCGCGTGGGCTGATCCAGCGGTCTCTCGTCTCACCGCGTCACAACCGACGGCGCGTATCGAGATCGAGTCGCGCGGATTCACCGGCCTGCGAATCCAGGCAGATACGTACACCCACCTCGACGGGCGCACGGGAGGCCCGCTGACGGCATGGTCCTGCCTCGCCGGGACGGTGAACATGCTTCTCAACGCCGACACCCCCCTGGATGATCGGTCAGCGCGCCTCTTCGCACTGGCACTCGACGCCATGACAGACGCAGTCACCCCGCCGGCGGTCGGTGCAGGCCCACGACCTCGTCGCAACGACCTCGTCCAGGAGGCCCGGCGCCTTCTCTCCGAACATGCCTCGGATCCCTCCTACACCGTCCAACGTGCTGCCGAAGAGCTCGGGGTGACGCGGTCACATCTGACTCGAGCGTTCGGGAGAGAAGGCGATTCGCCGCGGCAGTTCCTGCGCACGCAACGAGTCAGCCGGGCTCGACACCTGCTGGCGATCGATCCCGACACGGATCTCTCAACGGTTGCACACCAAAGCGGCATCCCCTCCGCGAGAGCACTTCGCGAGAGTCTGCGGGCGAACGCTCGCGAGGACGCGCGCTCGGGCGACCCTTAGGCCCTGAGCGCCGCCTCCGCGATCCCGGCCGATGCGTTCTCGTCGCTCATCCACAGCGGAGCGACCACCGTGCGGATCCCCGCCGCCTCGACCTCGGCGACCGACGCGGCGTCCTCCTCGGCCAGCAGCCACGCGTCGAGCACGCCGCCCGCCGACCGCGCCCCGAAATGCTGCGCCACCGCCGCGGCAGACGTCTCGACCGCGATGGCCGTCAGGCAGACGTCCGCCATCCCGCGCACGACCCGCCCACCGATGATCGGCGACACGCCGACCACCCGCGCCGTGGTCTCCCGCAGGGCATCGCGCACACCAGGCACCGCGAGGATCGGACCGATCGATACGACGGGGTTCGACGGCGCCAGCAGCACCACGTCGGCCGCAGTGATGGCATCCACGACTCCGGGTGCGGGTACGGCATCCGTGATCCCGGGATTCTCGAACGCTCGGGGCGCGAGCTTCGCGCGGTGACGGGTCCACCACTCCTGGAAGTGCAGACGCCCGCCGTCCTCCAGGAGCACATGCGTGTCGACCTCGCTCTCGGTCATGGGCAGAAGACGGACGCCGAGGGGCCACCGCTCCGCCATGCGGGCGAGCACTTGGCTCGGGGTGAGACCCTCGCGCAGCCACCCGGTGCGTGCCAGGTGCGTGCCGAGGTCGAGGTCGCCCAGGGTGAACCAGGGCCAGCCGGCGCCCCACGCTTGAAGCTCTTCGTTGACACGTTCGGTGTCACCCGCGCGACCCCATCCGCGCACGGTGTCGTTCTGCCCCGCCAGCGCGTAAGTGATCGAGTCGACGTCGGGCTGCAACCGCACACCCGAGAGCCACAGGTCGTCGCCCGTGTTGACCACGACGGTGGCCTCGGGAGCGCCGAGCCGACGGAGCGCGGCGCGCACGCCGAGTAGGAACTTCGCCCCCCCGACTCCACCGGCGAGCACGACGACGCGGGGCTGAGGAATGTGCATCCGTCCAGTCTTCCACCGCGCCGCGGGGCACCGCGCGGCGTGCGCCTGAGCCCCGGGTCCGCCTCCGACATCTCGTGCGGCGGTTCCCGCCGCGCCGCGACCGATCAGCAGACGTGCGCCACTCGAGCGAGAGCGCTCGCGCGCACATCGACCACGAAGACGATGCGCGTCACCCCCGGCGGATGAGATGCGCCCGGGCGACGCCTACTGCGCGAGAAGCGTCGGATCCAGCGCCTCCGCTGCGGCCTTCGCCGCCGCCGGCAACGCGTCGAGCACGTGCTCGAGCGCCGCGTCGTCGTGCGCCGCCGTGAGGAACCACGCCTCGAACACGCTCGGCGGCAGCGAGACACCGGCATCCAGCATCGAATGGAAGAACGCGGCGTAGCGGTACGACTGCTGCGTGAGCGCGGTGGCGTAGTCGAGGGGGACCTCGGGCAGGAAGGCGACGCCGAACAGGGACCCGGCGCGCGGCACGACGTGCACCACGCCCTCCGCCGTCAGCGCCGCGTCGAGCGCATCGGCGACCCGACCGGCTGCGGCGTCGACCGCGGCGTACACCTCGGGCGTCGCCAGGCGCAGGGTCGCCAGGCCCGCGGCCACCGACAACGGGTTTCCCGACAGGGTTCCGGCCTGGTACACCGGGCCGAGGGGAGCCAGGTGGTCCATGATCTGGGCGCGGCCGGCGAGGGCGGCCAGCGGCATCCCTCCGCCGACGACCTTGCCGTACGTGAGGATGTCGGGCAGGTAGCGCTCGCCCTGCGAAGCCTGGAGGCCCCAGAAGCCGGCCGGATGCACGCGGAAGCCGGTGAGCACCTCGTCCACGATGAGCAGGGCGCCGTGGCTGTGCGCGATGTCGGCGAGCGCGGCGTTGAAGCCGGGCAGCGGCGGCACGACGCCCATGTTGGCGGAGGCCGCCTCGACGATGATCGCGGCGATGTTCTCGCCGTGCACCTCGAAGGCCTCGCGAACGGCGTCGAGGTCGTTGTAGGGCAGCACGAGGGTCTGCGCGGCGATGGGCGTGGGAACGCCCGCCGAGCCGGGCAGGGCGAGGGTGGCGACACCCGATCCGGCGGCGGCCAGCAGTCCGTCGGAGTGGCCGTGGTAATGCCCGGCGAACTTGATCAGCAGGTCGCGTCCCGTCACACCGCGCGCGAGACGGATCGCCGTCATCGTCGCCTCGGTGCCGGTCGACACCAGGCGCACCTTCTCGATCGGCTTCAGCTCGCCCACCTGCACACGGTGCGCGATGAGGTCGGCGAGCTCCACTTCGGCCCCCGTGGGTGCGCCGAACGACAATCCGCGGGACGCCGCTGACCGCACGGCCTCGACCACCTCGGGGTGCGCGTGACCGAGCAGCGCCGGACCCCACGAGGCGACGAGGTCGACGTACTCCCGGCCCGCGGCATCCGTGATGCGGGGCCCGGATGCCGACTGCACGAACCGAGGCGTCCCGCCCACGGAGCCGTAGGCACGCACGGGCGAGTTCACGCCGCCCGGAATGACGTCTTTGGCACGGGCGAACCACTGGTCGTTGAGATCGGTCATGGGGTGCTCATCCTCTCGATGTGCATAACGCAGGAGAATCGGGGGCCGTCCCGCGCCGCGGGGTCTGCAGGGTCAATCTTCCCGGAGTTGCCGGCGCAGAGGCCGCGAGAACCGGTGGGAATCTCCTGCGTCGTGTCCGGTCGACGACGCGATGGGCTGAGCGGGCCCGTGTCGCGGCTCGGCTGGGCGGGGAGACGTCAGAGCTCGGTGCGGAGCCAGCGGGCGGCCTCGACCGCCCAGTACGTCAGGATCGCGTCGGCGCCGGCACGCCGGATACCGAGCAGGCTCTCCGTGATTGCGCCCTGGCGGTCGATCCAGCCGTGGGCTGCGGCGGCCTCGACCATCGCGTACTCGCCCGACACCTGGTAGGCCCACACCGGCACGTCGACCGAGGCCTTCACCTCGGCGAGCACGTCGAGATACGGCAGCGCGGGCTTGACCATGACCACATCGGCGCCCTCTTCGACGTCGAGCAGCGCTTCGCGCACGCCCTCGCGACCGTTGCCGGGGTCGAGCTGGTACGAGCGACGATCGCCCTTGAGCTGCGAGTCGACCGCCTCGCGGAACGGGCCGTAGAAGGCGCCCGCGTACTTCGCGGAGTACGCCAGGATCAGCGTGTCGGTGAAGCCCTCGGCATCCAGAGCCTCGCGCACCGCGCCGACCTGGCCGTCCATCATGCCCGACAGGCCCAGCATCGCCGAGCCCGCGCGCGCCTGCGCGAGACCCATCGCGGTGTAGCGCCCGAGGGTGGCGTCGTTGTCGACCGCCCCGTCGGCCTGCAGGACGCCGCAGTGCCCGTGGTCGGTGAACTCGTCGAGGCACAGGTCGGTCTGCACCACCAGCGCGTCACCCACCTCGGCGACGACGGCCTCGGTCGCGCGGTTCAGGATGCCGTTCGGATCGTCGGCACCGGAGCCGACGGCGTCGCGCACCTCGGGCACGCCGAACAGCATGATGCCGCCGATGCGTTGCTCGGCCGCCTCGACCACCGCGCGGCGGAGCGAGTCGAGGGAGTGCTGGACGATCCCCGGCATCGAACCGATGGGGCTCGGCTCGCTGATTCCCTCGCGCACGAACATGGGCAGCACGAGCTGCGCGGGCACGAGGTGCGTCTCGCGGGCGAGACGACGGACGGCGGGGGTGCGACGCAGGCGCCGCGGGCGGTGCTCGGGGAAACTCATGGGGTCGATTCGGTGGGGAGGGGGAAGCGGGCGACCGCCTCGATGAGGGCGTCGACCGTCTGCCGTTCGGCGACGACGTCGACACTGAGCCCGGCGCGCTTGGCGTCCTTGGCGGTGCGGGGACCGATCGCGGCGATGACCGTGGATGCCGGGATGTCGGGGAACTGCTCGACGACCTGTTCGGCGACCGACCCGCTGGTGACGAGGATCGCGTTGATGCGACCGGAATGCACGTCGCCCGCGATCTTCTCGGAGACGGGGACCCCGACCGTACGGTACGCCACGACGCTGCGCACGTCGTGGCCCGCTTCGATGAGCAGACGCGTGAGCACCGGCTTGGCGATCTCGCTGCGCAGGGTCAGCACCTTGCGGGGCTCGGATTCGAGGTCGATCATCTGCTCGGCCATTCCCTGCGCGGAGTTGTCGCGCTCGGGCACGAGGTCGACGCGGTACCCGACCGCCTGCATGGCGGCGGCCGTCGTCTCGCCCACGACCGCGACGCGGGTCTGCACGGGGATCATCGCCTTGTACGCGTAGAGCACGTCGACGGTCGTCGCACTGGTGAGAGTGAGCCAGTCGAATGCGCCGGCGGCGAGATCGGCCAGGGCCTCGTCGAGGGTGGCCTGGTCGTTCGTGGGCGCGAAGTTGATGAGCGGTGCGATGACCGGGACGGCCCCGAGCTGCCGCAGGCGTGCGGCGACGCCGTCGCCCCACGGTCCGCCGCGCGGCACGAGAACGCGCCGCCCGGCAAGCGGCTTGGGCACGCTGCCCGTCGAGGGGTTCGGCGTGTGCCAGTGGCCTTCATTCATGTGGTCGACTCTCGTGGTACCAGGTCGGCCGCCCCGCGTTCGAGCAACCGACGCGCGGCTTCTCGGCCCATACGCGTCGCACGCGCTATGGGTCCCCCGTCGTCGGCAGCATCCGCATCATTGCCACTGCCAGGTTCCCGAGCATACCCCGTGTCAAGACGCACCGTCCGATCGATGCCGATCCGGCGGGAGCCGTCGAGGGCGTAGACGATGGCGCGCAACCGCAGGTCACCGTCGGCGATGGCCGCGTGCGTGCCCACGGGCGCGCTGCATCCGGCATCCAGAGCGGAGAGCACCGTGCGCTCCGCCGTGATCGCGATGCGGGTGTGCGCGTCGTCGAGCTGAGCGAGCGCGTCGTGGATCTCCGGGTCGATGTCGGCGCGGGTCTCGACGGCGAGCGACCCCTGCCCGGGAGCGGTGGGCCACTCGCCGAGACCCAGCTCCTCGGCGTGCAGTCCGCCGAGGTCACCGCCGAGGCGCGAGATACCCGCGGCCGCGAGGATGACGGCATCCAGCTCTCCGTTGCGGACCCGCGCGAGCCGCGAGTCGACGTTGCCGCGGATGTCGCGGATGTCGAGCCGCGGGTTGTGCCGCCGCGCCTGCGCGACGCGACGGGGTGAGCCGGTACCGACGCGGGACCCCGGCGGGAGCGAGCCGAGCGGCGTACCGTCGCGCGTCACGACGACGTCGCGGGCGTCCTCGCGCGCGGGCGTCGCCGCGATGATCAGACCCTCTGGCTGCAGCGTGGGGAGGTCTTTGAGCGAGTGCACGAGGAAATCGCACCGGTCGGCGGCGAGCGCCTCGCGCAGACCGTTCGCGAACACCCCGCGCCCGCCCAGCTGTGACAGGGAGGCGCGATTGACGTCACCCTCCGACACGATCGGCACGAGTTCCACGACCCGCCCCGACACCGCTGCCACGGCATCGGCGACCGTCTGCGACTGCGTCATCGCGAGGGCGCTGCGACGCGTGCCGAGACGCAGGGGTGCACTCACTGCAGGATCTCGGGGATCTCGTCGAGGGCGACGAGCCGCCCCGTGTAGAACGGCACCTCCTCGCGCACGTGACGGCGAGCCTCGGTGTAGCGCAGATCGCGCATCATGTCGACGAGGTCGGTGAGCACGTCGGCCTCCATCGGCAGGAGCCACTCGTAGTCGCCCAGGGCGAAGGATGCCACGGTGTTGGCGATCACGCCGCGGTACTGCGAGCCCTTCTTGCCGTGCTCGATGAGCATCTCGCGGCGCTCCTCCTCGGGCAGGAGGTACCACTCGTAGCTGCGCACGAAGGGATAGAGGCAGAGCCATTGCTGCGCCTCGATGCCGCGGAGGAACCCGGGCACGTGCGACCGGTTGAACTCCGCGTCGCGATGCACACCCATGGCGTTCCACGTCGGCAGGAGGTTCTTCAGCAGTTCGGTGCGGCGCAAGCGGCGCAGGTCGCGCTGCAGCGCCTGGGGGTCTTCGCCGTGCAACCACACCATGAGGTCGGCATCGGCGCGGAGGCCGCTGACGTCGTAGAAGCCGCGGACCGTGACCCCGTCGGCCTCGACGAGCGAGACCAGGTCGGCGAGTTCGGTCGCCTCGCTAGCGGTGACCGGGTTCTCGGGATCGCGGCGGAAGACCGCCCACAGCGTGTACACGGAAGAAGAGCTGTCGTGGGACATGGTTCCTAGTCTCGTCTCGCTGCGGCGGCGGGCCAAACCGGTTGACTCGCCGGTGGAAGACCGACAGGTGCGGCGCGCTGCCCGCCATTGGTACTGTGCGACGACGGCGTCGGGGGATGCCGCCGTGAAGGGGTGCCGGATGTGGCTCTACGACCTGCCGTTGTCCGTGGGACTGCCGGTGTTCATCGCTCTCGTGGTCGGCGGCTCGTGCGCCATTCTGCTGGTCCTTCGCAAGTGGGTCTTCCGGGTCGCACCCCAGGGTGAGGAGTGGGATCGCGTCCTCAGCTACGCGGTCGGCGCCTACGGCGTCTTCTACGGCGTGACCCTGGCGCTCATCGCCGCGGCCGCGTACGGCAACTTCACCGAGGTCGACGGCGTCGTGCTGGAGGAGTCCTCGACGCTCGCCGCGCTCTACCGCACCGGGGCGCTGCTTCCGGAACCGGCGTCGACTCAACTGCAGCAGCAGATCGCCGAGTACACGCGCAATGTCATCGACTTGGACTGGCCGATGCAGCGTCAGCTCCAGATCCCCGCCGAGACGGATGCCAACATCACCGCGATGCAGCAGGCGATCGCCTCCGTGCAGCCCACCTCCCCCGCCGAGATCCTGTACGTGCAGCAGTCGCTCGACCAGTTCCACATGCTGGTGGAGAACCGTCGGGAGCGCATCGCGCTGACCCACTTGGCACTGCCGAGCGTGCTGTGGATCGTGCTGGCCGTCGGTGCGGTGCTGAACGCGATCCTCATCGGCCTCATCGAGGTGCGAAATCTTCGCGTGCACCTGCTGATGTCGGGGATGCTCGCGCTGTTCGTCGCGCTGCTGCTCTACGCCATCGCCGGTTTCGACCACGCGTACGCCGGTCCGATCGCCGTGACGCCGGAGTATTTCGAGGATCTGCTGCAGGACCTGTTCGCCGCCGAGCCGTGACCCGCAGCCGGCCCCCGAGTGCGTCGAGGGGTCGGGCAGTCGTCCGGGCAGGTCCAGTCGCCACCGCTCAGGTTCCGGTGGCGCCGGCCTCCCGCGCCTGCCACAGTGAACTGCGCCCCCGCGCGACGACCCGAAATGATTCGAGGCCCCATGCTCCGCTCGCGCACCTCCGGACGATCCCGCCGCTTCCTGCGGTACCCGGCCGCCGTCCTCGCGGGCGCGGTCATCGTCGCCGGGAACGTGGTCGCGGCCCCCGCGCCGGCGCAGGCCGCATGGGAGGACGACGCGCAGAGTTGGATCGCGAGCATGCAGACGGGTCTCGGCTGGGCCGAAGGGCTGTTCGGCCTCAAGACCGGGCCGTGGAACACCGCTCTCTCGATCGCCTCCCCGTTGATCTCGGCGATCTTCGGCGGTTCGTCCGCTCCGTCGATCGGCGACGTGCTGGAACGGCTGAAGCAGCTCGACGACATCGAGCACAAGATCGATCAGGTGCAGAACTCGCTCGTGACGATCGAGGCGGAGATCGCCACGGTCGGCCAAGACGTCCTGACCGGTACCTGCGCCGTGCAGGCCAGCCGACCGCGCGACTATCTCACCAAGCTGGCCGCCGCGAACGACGCCTACGCGAACGTCGTCGACAAGATCGACGAGGTGCGCGTGGGCACCGCCGACGAGGACGACCTCAAGGTCGCGATCAACTCGTTCATCGCGTACACGACCGGTGAGAGCGAGGCCGTCCTTCCCGACCACAGTGCGTTCGCGGAATCCCTTCGCAGCGTGCACTCCGACATGGGCACCACCGGCGGCGTCGCGGGCATCATCCAGAGCTGCGGGCGCGCCTACCTCAACGACTGGAAGATCGGGAACACCTCCGCCGCGGCGTTGAACGGGATGCCGGCGACCGCCCACGGCGCGTGGCTCGATGATCGCGACTACTACGACCCGCTGCAGAAGCTCGTCTCGTTCTGGCAGACCGCCGTCGCTCAGGGCACCTACCTCCACCAGCAGGCATCGCTCATGCGCGTCAGCCGTGACTACGTCACCGCCCACGGACCCCTCAGCGTCGAGGACTCCGCGAGGGTGTGCGCCCTGGCGAAGGCGAACGGCCCGGCGCGGGCGAGAGCGACCTGCGAGGGCGGCCTGACCCTCGCGAAGACCATCTACAGCGGCTTCGCTGCCGAGTGGCGCGAGGTGGGGGTGCCGATCAGCGACGCGAACGTCGTGATGAGCATGGGTACCGACGTGAACGGCCTGTCGTACCAACCCCCCACACCCCGGGCCGCCGGGACATCAGCCGAAGACCCCCTCCCCTCGGCCGGAGCACCGGTGGGGGTGGCATCCCGGGTGTGGGCGAGGGATCCCTCGACGTTCCCGGCGAGCTGGACGACCGGGACCTGGTCGACGACGGCCGACGCCGTGTCGGCCTACGGAATCGACGGATTCGTCCCCGCGGGATCTCAGCAGTGGTCCGGCCTGAGCAACGGCTATCGTGCGTCGCACCCGACGGTGCAGACGACGACACGCGAAGAGGCCATGTCGTGGCGGTCGGGGAGCGGATGGCAGAACTCCGGTGTGGCCCCCTTCGCCCCGCTGGACATCCTCACGACGATGAAGGATTCCGTGGTTCCGGCGCCCACAGGCACCGATCCCACGCACGCCTTCACGGTGAAGCCGGACACGAGCGTGTGGATACCGAACGAGGCGGCCAGTCACGACTTCCCGATGTGGCGGAGTCCGATCCCGGAATGGTCCCGGGGAACGGGCCTGTCGTTCCCGCATTCGCGACTGTGGATGACGGTCGATTTCTCGCCGCGCGTGCTGGACGACGCGAAGATGAGCGTCAAGTGCTTCGTCGCGACCCAGGACGGCGTCGTGTGTCACGAGTCGGTGGGGTCGTGGTGGGTGAACCGTCTCTCGATCGAGGGGGCCATGTCCGTGCAGGACGTCTACCGCGTCACGCCCGTGAACTCCGACATCGACAGCATGGTGATGATCGACCGGGAGCGCGAGTGCCGCGGCCAGCCGAGGGTCGACGAGGAATGCGCGACCATCATCGACTCGATGTACTCCACCCGCGGCGAGTCGTTCGCGCAGGGTGCGCCCTCCTGGCTCGCCCCGATCGACGCAGCCGACGGACAGCACTACGACGGGGACCCCGCCGCGACCAGGACGCTCTGGCCGAGCGCCCCCGTTCCCGATTGCGCCCTCACCACGTGGGGCGCGAAGACCCGGTGCGGGCCCGCCGTCGAGGCCTGGATCGCGTCGCACGTGCCCAACCCGAGCCTCAGCGGTCCCGTCGCCACCACCGACGTCACCGTAGACCGAGCCGCCGACGGCAGCGCCGTATGCGTCGCCCCCGCCTGGGAGACGTCCTCGGTCATGCAGTACAGCGATGTGGCGTGGACGGCGTGGTCGCGCACCGGGCAGCCCTTCACCAAGGTCGCCCCGTTCGGCGCCCACCTCGATCTGCTCGCGCTCGTGACGGAGGCGGGCTGGAACACGGGCGGCACAGCCGGGGAGTCGGGGCGGATCACCTTCCGCTGCTCCTTCACCGCACGCACCGCCGAGGTGGCGAACGAGACGGAGGTGCGCAGTGCGACCGTCGCCGCCGTCCGCGTGGACGATCGCTTCGACTTCCCGAGCGTCGGAGTGGGCTCGCCCGGTGATCCCGGAGCCACCCCCGGCCCGGGCGTCATCCCCGATCCGTCGGGTGCGGCACCGGTCGGCGCCGTCGGATCGTCGGCGTCGGGTGCCCCCGCCCACGACACGGCGGCGCGGTCGGTCGGCGCGTCCGATCGGAACGCCTTGGCGAGCTCGGGGATCGGTGGGGAACCCTGGCGAGCGGCCGTGGGAGCCCTCATCCTGCTCGTCCTCGGCGCGCTTCTGATCGTCTTCGTCCGGACTCGACGGGCGAGACGGGGCGCGTAGCCCGTCCGCGCACGCCTCCACCGGGACTCGTGCCGGACCGGGCGCGGCCTGCGTCTGCCCGCCCGCCTGATCGGCCCGGCCCGAACCCGCGGCGGCCCCGAGCCGACTCGGGCCCGGCCTGATCGGCATCCGCAGAGGACCGCCGACGCAGAAACGGGGAGGTCGCCCTGTACGGACGACCTCCCCGCGGGAGCTTCTGGAGTGCGGATCCTCAGCGCGTGTACGCGCGGACGATCCCCCACACGGCGAGACCGACGAGCGAGGCGACACCCGCCACGGCCGCGGCGGCCACGGACGGGTTCTGCCGCGCCTTCGCGCGCACCTGATGCACGGTGCGGTCGACCGCGTCGCTCGCACGACGCGGCACGTTGGCCTTGACCTCGATGGCCGCCAACGCCGCCTTCAGCTCGGCGCGAGCCGACTCGACGGGGTCGGAGATGCCGAGCGGCACGGCGGTGCGGGGCACGGGGACGGGACGATCAATACTCATCGCGGGCCTCCTTCACGATGCGGACGTCTTCGGCGATGGCCTTGCCCGGGTTCTCGCGGTTCGACAGCTTCTTGAAACGCAGGTAGCCCAGCAGCGCCAGGATCGCGGTGATGACGACCATCACGCCGAAGACCACGAGGGCCGACAGCCAGACGGGCCACCACGACGACAGACCGGCGATGACGAAGGCGAAGAACACCGGAACGGCCCAGAACAGCACGATCAGCGCGCCGACGAACCAACCGGCGCCGATCCCGGCATCTTTCGCCGTCCGCTGCGCCCACGCCTTCGCCCCGTTGATCTCGGCGATGACGAGGTTGCGCACCAGTTCGGGGATGTCGCCGATGAGGGTGAACAAGCCGTCGTCGGAACGATCGCGGAACCCGCGAGGAGTGGTCATGCGCGTCAGCTCTCCGACGCGTCGGAGCCGCTCTGGGCCGCTTTGGCCCGCGCGGTGGCCGTCTTCTCGGCCTGCTTCGCGTCGTCGACGGAGTCTTCGACGGCGTCGGCGACCTCGGATGCCGACCGCTTGGCCGCTCGCGTCGCGCGCTCGGCGCGCTCCTGCACGGTGCCGGACTGGCTCGCGGCGCCCGTGACCGACTTCGCGCCCTTCCACACCACACCGGGGACGGACTTGAGGGCGGAGACGCCGAGCGCCTTCACCTTCTCGACCTGTCCTTGTACGGCGGGCTGGTCCCAGACCTTCTCGGCCTGCTCCTTGATCTGCTCGTAACGCTGGCGGCCGGCGCGTGCTCCGAGCACGTAGCCCGCCACGAGTCCGACGACGAGTGCTGCTTTGCCCCTCATGGGGTCTCCTCACGCTCGATCGAGTGCTGGTCGAGTCTCACAGTAGTCATGTATGCCGTTTCCGGCATCCGCCCTTGACAGCGCGCCCCGCATGGACGACCGCCTCGGCGCTCAGCTCTGCCAGAGCGCGGCGCTGCGAACGCGATCGGCTTCGTCGCGCGCGTCGGGGATCACCTGCGCCAGCCCGGTGCCCGAGATCCAGGCTCCCGTGGCACCGAGACCCGGCACGGCCCGGATCGCACCGCGCGCCGCGGCGGTCACGGCGGCACGACCGATCGTCGCGGCGGGCTGCGACTGCACATAGCGCGAGCGATGCGCGGCCAGCAGAACGGATGCCGGCAGCTCGACGCCGAGCAGAGCCGCCGCCTCCGACAGGGCGAGGCGCGCTGCGGCATCGTCGTCGAGCGCCGCGGTCGCCGGGTCCTCCCCCTGCGCACCGAACGACACGCGCACGACGTGGACGCCGGGCTCGGTGGCATCCCGAACCCAGTCCCACTTCGCGCTCGAGTGCGTGAGGGCCTTGGCGACATGACTGCCGGGCACCGTCAGAACCCCGGTCCCCCGCGGTGCCCGGTCGAGCTGCGGTGCGTTCACCACCAGGGTCACCACCTCGACCACCGGAGCGACCGGATCGCCGACGTCGAGTCCGGGGACCACCGGAGAGAGCAGCGCACGCGCCGGCCCCTCGGGCAGGGCCACGATGACGGCGCGTGCCGCGAGGGGCTCGCCGTCGGCCGAGGTGCCGACCGCCCACCCGTCGCCGGCCGGGGTCAGGCTCGTGGCGGCGACTCCCGCTCGAAGCTCGACACCGCCCTCGCGCAGCCCCTCCACGAGGGCGTCGACGAGGCGCGACATGCCTCCCCGGAGTCCTTCCACCGCGCCGCCGGGCGCGGGGGCGGCCTTCGCCGCATCGGAAGCGACGGGCACATCGGATGCCGGAGCGTCGGCGGGCCGCGCACCCGATCGACGCGCGCGCAACTCGGCGACCGCGCCCGTCAGCGAACCGGTGCGGGTGAGGGCGGCGTTGAGGCCGGGAGCGGCCAGGTCGACATCGATGTCGTCCGGGCGGGCGGAATAGACCCCGCTGGTCACGGGGGCGACGAGGCGGTCCCGCACCCGAGCGCCCAGGCGCGAGCGCACGAGCTTTCCGAGGCTGTGCGCGTGTCCGATGGTCAGCGGCGGACGCACCCGGTCGAGGTACGCGCGCCAGGAACCCGACCAGCCGATGATGCGGCGCACGTCGGGGGCGAAAGGATTGTCGGGGATGCCCAGCACCCCGCCCTTCGGCAGCGGCGCAGCGCCGACGCCGGGCACACCCGCCACCCACGCACCCGCCGGATTCGGTGACACGACGGCGTCGCCGAGATCGAGCTCGGTCAGCAGCGCGCGCACGACTCCGCCCCGGGTCGCGTAGCTCTCGGCCCCCACGTCGAGGGTCATGCCGCCGACCTCCGCGGAGCGCAGGACACCGCCGAAGGCGTCGGACGCCTCGATCACCGTGACCTGCAGTCCGACCTTCGCGCACTCGCGCGCGGCGACGAGGCCCGAGACACCGCCGCCGATGACGACCACACGCGTGTCGTGCGCGTGCTGCACCAGGCGGTCGAGGGCCTCGCTCACGCGGCGTTCCCGGGCGCGCTCTCGCCGACCGTGCCGCTTCCCCCGGCGTCCGCGCGGCCCGCATCCACGTCGTACCCGTGCGCGTGCGCCACGATGCGGGTCAGCACCTCGGGATCGGTGTCGGGCGGCACCCCGTGGCCGAGGTTGAGCACGTGCGCGCGCGCCGCGCGGCCTCGCGCGAGCACGTCGTCGACATGGGCGGCCAGCACCGGCCAGGGGGCGCCGAGCAGTGCCGGGTCGATGTTGCCCTGCAGGGTGACGTCGGGGCCGACGAGAGCTGCGGCCTCGTCGAGCGGCATCCGCCAGTCGACGCCGACCGCGTCGGCGAGGCCGCCCAGGCGCATGTCGTCGAGGAACGCGCCCGTTCCCACACCGAAGTGGATGCGGGGGACCTCGATGCCCTCGAGGGCGTCGTGCGAGTGCGGGGCGATGAACTCGCGGAAGGTCGACGGAGACAACGAGCCGGCCCACGAGTCGAAGAGCTGCACCGCCTGGGCACCGCCCTCGATCTGCGCGTCGAGGAACGCGCGCGACACCTTCGCGAGCCAGGCGGCCAAGCGGTGCCACGAGGCGGGGTCGGCGTGCATCATGCCGCGGGCGCGCAGGTGCTCCTTCGACGGCCCACCCTCGACGAGGTAGGCGGCGAGGGTGAAAGGCGCTCCGGCGAAACCGATGAGGGGCACCGCGTCGCTGAGCTCTCCCGTGACCCGACGCGCCGCCTCGCGCACGGGCTCCGCCGCGGCGGCGACGTCGTCGGGGTCGATTGAGGTGACGCGGGCCACGTCATCGGCCGTGCGCACCGGATCGGCGAAGACCGGGCCGCGCCCGGGCTCGATGACCACGTCGACACCGGCGAGGCGCAACGGCACGACGATGTCGCTGAAGAAGATGGCGGCATCCACGTCGTGGCGGCGGATCGGCTGCAGCGTGATCTCGGCCGCGAGGTCGGGGGTCAGGCACGCATCGAGCATGCGGGTGCCCACGCGGAGCTCCCGGTACTCCGGCAGCGACCGCCCCGCCTGCCGCATGAACCACACCGGCTGCCTCTCGGGGCGGTCGCCACGGAGGGCGCGGAGGAGGGGTGCGTCGAGGGAAGCCATGGCATCCATCCTCCCACCCGCCCCCTGGGCGTGAAGGGGATGCCTTGACGTCGAGACGCCGTCCGGAACACCCCGCGATACGCGGGCGTAGAATGATGACGTGTTGTTGTGCGTCAGCGCGAGTCACAAGACCGCGTCCTTCGAGCTCCTCGAGCGGCTCAGCGTACCCCGCACACCCGTCGCCCCCTTGATCGCCGCCCACGACGAGTGCGTGCAGGGCGCTGTCGTCGTGGCGACGTGCAACCGCTTCGAGGCGTACGTCGACATGGACGAGCCTGTGACCGCCGCCGTCGCACTCGGCATCGAGGCCACCCTCGCCGCGATCCAGGCCGCCACCGGCGTGCCCGCGAGCGAGCTCGAGGGCGGATACACCGTGCTGGGCGGCAGCGAGGTCGCCGAGCACCTGTTCTCGGTGGCATCCGGTCTCGAATCCGTCGTCGTGGGCGAGGGCGAGATCGCGGGCCAGGTGCGCCGCGCCCTCACCGAATCGCGCAAGCTCGGCACCACCTCCGCCGAACTGGAGCGGCTGTTCCAGCGGGCGTCCGAGGCGCAGCGCGGCGTGAAGAACTCCACGGCCATCGGTCGCGCGGGCCGTTCGCTCGTGCGTCTCGGCCTCGAACTCGCCGACAGCCGCATCGCCGACTGGTCGACGCAGCGCGTGCTCCTCGTGGGCACGGGCGCATACGCGGCCGCCACGGTCGCCGCCCTCCGCGACCAGGGCGCCGAAGACATCTCGGTGCACTCGCCCTCGGGTCGGGCGGCGAAGTTCGCCCTCAAGCACGGCCTGCGCGCGGTGTCGACCGAGACCTTCCCCCGCGCCGTCGCTCACGCCGACCTCGTCATCACGTGCACGACCGCCGAGCACTACGTGCTCAGCGCGGCCACGTTCGCGGCGGGTCGTGGCGCGTACGAGACCGCCATCGACACCTCGACCGGCACCTGCCCGGTCGATCACACCGCGAACCGCCTCGTCATCGACCTGGGGCTCCCCCGCAACGTCGACCCCGATGTCGCCACGGTCGTCGGCGTCGACCTGCTCGACCTCGAGACCATCCGCCTGCACGCCCCGCTCGAAGAACTGCAGGCGACGGACGCCGCGCGCGACCTCGTGCGAGACGCCGCGCGCCGTTTCACCTCGGTCGGCGAGCGCAAGAACATCACCCCGGCCGTCGTCGCCCTGCGCGCCCACGTCTTCGGCGTCCTCGACGCCGAGGTCGCACGTGTGCGTGCCCGCGGCGACGAGGGTGGACAGACGGAGCAGGCCCTCCGCCACTTGGTGGGCGTGCTGCTGCACACCCCGACGACGCGCGCGCACGAACTCGCCGAGACCGGCCGCGCCGACGAGTACGTCGATGCGCTCTCCGCTCTCTTCGGCATCGAGGTCACCGACCCCGCCGCCCTCGACCCCGCCGCCCTCGACCAGCGCGGCATCGCCGACGCGGGCTGACGCCCGGCGCTGCGGGGTCCGCCGCCGGTGAGCGGAGGGGATCCCGCGGGCGGAGGACCGAGGCCGCGGCATCCGTCCTCCCCTTCCCGAATCACCTCCGACGCCGGGCCTCTCCTCGCGGGGCGTGGGTCGGCTCGGGCAGGATGGATGCCGTGAACACACCGGCATCCGAGGTCTACGCCGTCGCCGGGGAGGACCGCGCCCGCAACGGGATGCGCTGGGCCGCCACCGTCGTACTCGGACTCCTCGATGCGGGCCGCGACGCGCCTTCGGTGAGCGAGGTCGTGATCCGTCGCGTCGACGGGTCGATCGTCAAACGACTGCGGGCGGGCGACGTCGATGACTTCACCGACCAGCTGAACGAGATCACGCGCGACCTCGCGACGATGGACGCCGTGCCGTTCGCCGAGAAGTGGGTCGCCGAGCGCGGGTGACCCGCGCGACGCCCGTTCGGGGCCACAGCGGGAGAATGGGGGCATGAGCTTGCGC
Organism: Microbacterium proteolyticum; assembly: GCF_014192415.1. Lineage (GTDB taxonomy): Bacteria > Actinomycetota > Actinomycetes > Actinomycetales > Microbacteriaceae > Microbacterium > Microbacterium proteolyticum. The sequence goes on along the minus strand of NZ_JACHXY010000001.1, from coordinate 1,625,634 downwards.
ATCACCGACGACCCCGCCGCCGACGACCTGCTGTCGAGCAATCCGCTCGCGCTGCTGATCGGGATGCTGCTCGACCAGCAGGTCGCGATGGAGACGGCGTTCGCCGGACCCCTGAAGATCCAGGAGCGCACCGGATCGATGGATGCCGCCACCATCGCCCATGACGACCCCGACGATTTCGCCGCGGCATTCTCTCAGTCGCCCGCGGTGCACCGCTTCCCCGGCTCCATGGCCAAGCGCGTCCAGTCCCTGTGCGCCGCGGTCGAGGAGGACTGGGACGGGGATGCCGCGAACATCTGGACCCGCGACGGCGCGACGGTGTTGAAGCGCCTGAAGGCATTGCCCGGCTTCGGCGAACAGAAGGCGAAGATCTTCCTCGCCCTGCTCGGCGAACAGCGCGGATACGACGGCACCGGCTGGCGAGAGGCATCGGCCCCCTACGGCGAGGAGGGCTCGTTCCGCTCCGTCGCCGACATCGTCAGCCCCGAATCGCTGACCAAGGTCCGCGAACACAAGCGCGCCGCGAAAGCCGCCGCGAAAGCGGGCGACTGACCCCTCCTCCCCCGCGCGGGAAAAAGGAGAGTTCTCTCATATTCGCTTCGTCGCCCAGGCGCGCTGGTTAGAGTCGTCGAGTTCGCTGCAAGTTGTTCACGATCGAAGGGTGGGCTCGTGAAGTTCGCAATGGGTTCCGACACTCTGGGTGTGCTGACGAAGGCAACCTCGGGGTCGAGTGATGAGCTGTCCCTGTTGGTGCGCCAACTGTTCGAGGCGGCGGAGCCGCTCGAAGGGCAGTTCCAGGGCGCGGGTCGCGCCGCGTTCGACCGCTTCAAGTCGCGCACCGACGCGATCTCCTCCGAGCTGAAGCTTGCGCTCGACGGCGTGCTCGGCGGCATCTCGAGCATGGACCGCTCCTTCCAGGAGGGCGAGTCGTCCATGGTCGACCAGACCACCGGCCTGGAAGCAGGATCATCGTTCGACGCCGCCCGCTTCGGCGCCCGTTGAGGATCGGAGAGGACTGACTCATGGTGAACCAGGGAGATCGTCGCGACTACTCGATCGCGGCCTCGCAGAACGCACAAGACAACTTCAACCGCGTCGCCGCGCTGCTGGAGTCGCTCATCGACCAGCGCGACCGCGACGTGCAGGCGGCCATGGCCGACTACTCCGCCGACGGTGTGTCCGAGGACTACCGCGCCAAAGAGTTGCGCTGGAAGAACGCCGCCGCCGAGGTGCGCGGCATCATCCAGACACTGCGTTCCTCGCTCGAGCGCAATGACGAGTCGGCCCAGACCGCGCTGAGCAAGGCCCGCGCGGCGGTGGAGTCGATCGGCTGACACGGGTGCACGATGCCGGGCGTCACCGCGCGCCCGGCATCACCAGCGCGCGACGTCCGGGGTGAGTGACGCGCGCGCAGAACAGAAGCGAAGGGGATCGGGCGATGACAGCGTGGCGTATTCAGCCGTCGGGCGTCGTATCCGTACTGCAGGACGTCAACGTCGATGCCGAGGCTCTCGGTACGGCGCTGAATGCGCTGAGCCCCGCTCTCGAGGGAGCGGTGACGGCGACACAGTCGGGTGCGATCTCCGAGGCGGTGCAGGCGTACTTCGAGCAGGAGGAGGGCCCGCGCATCCAGGGGATGAGTACGCGCATCGGCGCGGCGGCCCAGGGCGTCGTCTCCGCCACCGAGGCGTACGTCGCCGGTGACATGGAGATGGCCGCGACCGCGCAGGCCGCCGCCGTCGCCGCGGTCTACCCGCCCGCTCTTGCGAACGGGGTGATGTGATGCCCAGTCCCATCGATTACGACAAGATCCCCGGCGCCGACATCCAACCGGACGCCATCGAAGAGAACGCGCGCACGGTCGGCACGATCTCGGGCCAGGTGGCGGAGCACGGCTCGAACGTGAACTTCACGTGGCAGGGCATGGCGACGGTCTACGAAGCGCCCGAGTCGCCCACGCTGCTCGGGCTCATGGCGCCCGTCAGTTCCCAGGCGACGCAGGCCGGCGACAACCTCGCCGAGGTGTCGGCGGCGCTCGTCGCCTTCGCCGCCGAGGTCCGCCCGATCAAAGCCGAGCTCGACGCGCTGCGCGCCGACGCGAAGACCTTCGTGGACTCCATCCAGGGCGGCGTTCAGGTGCGCGAGATCAACCCGGCGTGGACGGCGGCGCAGTCCCCTTACGGCGGGGCGACCACCATGCCGACCTATCAGGGATCGTGGGGGTCGTCGACGACGACGGCTCCGACGGCCCCGGAGCAGTACCGCACGGTCACGAAAGAGTGGCACGAGTCGCAGGAGCACGTCGACCGCAACAACGAACTGCTCGCCGCGGTGAACGCCCAGCAGGTCAAGCTGTGGGAAGCCGAGCGCGCGTGCGCCAACCGCATCCGCGCGCTGTACGGCGCCGCCCCGCTGCGCGCCGCGCAGTCCGAAGACGACTCCCTCGGTTACGGCATCTCCGAGATCCCGGAGGGCACCGAGATGCCCTGGGGTGCCGAGGTCGAACGTACCGAGGGCTGCGGCGAGGCGACCGTCAACTTCGTCTTCAAAGACTTCCTGTGGGAGGGCATCGCCGTCGGCGGCATCTGGGGCACGGTCGAGGGCTTGGGCACTCTCGTGCTCGGCTACAACCCGGCCACGGGCGACTTCTTCTCGGGCGAGGCGTACGGCGCAGCCTGGGGCAACCTCGGAATGCTGCTCTTCGCGGGCGCCGCGAACACCGGCATCCTCGCCCCGATCTTCCAGTCGGACTCCCTCATGCAGTCCATGGGCATGGACGGTTTCCTCCCTCAAGAGGTGCGCGACTTCAAGGCGCAGGCCGACGAAGCCGCGATCAACACCGGCAAGGCGCTCATCGCCTGGGACAAGTGGCAGGACGACCCCGGCACGGCCCTCGGCGAGTCGGTGTTCAACGTCGGTACCGCGCTCATCCCCGTCGGCGGTGCGGCCGTCGCGGGTGTCAAGACCGCCTCGACAGCGGCGTCCGTCGTGTCGAAGATGGCGCGGGTCGTCGACTTCGTCGATCCGGCGGCCCTCGCGATGAACGGGGCCGTGCGCCTCGGCGGAGCAGGGCTGCACAGCCTCGACGGCCTCATCGGTCGCGTCGGCTCGAACTCCACCGACGCCATTCACCTCAACACCCCCGACATGCCCCTCGTCGCCGACGGCCCGACGTCGGCGCTGAGCGCACTCGACGGCGCGGGCGTGGACCTCGGCACCGTCACGGCCCGCGTCGACGACGGCGTACCCGTCTACGAGTTCCCTCCGACCGCCGAGATCCCCTCCGGTCGCATCGAGATGCCCGCCGGATCGTTCGACGGCGTCCGCGGCGCAGACGTGCCGGTTCGCACCGATCTCCCGGGTCGCGCCGAGGGCGGAATGGATGCCACGGTCACGGCGCGCGAGCCCGAGCTTGTCGCCGCCGGTGGCGTGCGCGGCGAGACCGGTCCCGCCGCGGTCGACTCGATCGTCGCAGACGCCCCGGTCCGCTCGGACGCGAGCGGCTCGAGCGAGTCGACGGTCGTGCGCGAGCCCTCCCCCGGGACCGGCGGCGGCAGCAGCCATGCCGGCGGCGAAGGCAGCTCCGGCACGGGTGGCCACGGCGGTTCCGACAACGGCAGCGGCGGCGGCGCGGGTCGTGGCGACGACGCTGCCGGCGGCGGACGCGCCGACGACACCGGTTCCGGGCACGGCGAGGATGCGCCCTCGAACGCGCCGGAGAGGGAGGCCACGGGGTCGGAGCGCGGCGATGGCCCCACGGACGCAGCTCACACGGACGGACCCGTCGAGGGTCCCGCTCACCGCGGCGACCCGATCGACCCGGGTTACGGTCAGCCGAGGGCCGAGCACGGCGCACTTGCGGAGAAGTATCTGCCGCCCGAGACCATCCCCGAGCCGGTGAGTCACCTGGTCACCGACCCCGCGGCGCCTTTCGGACGCGGTCCCGATGGTCACGCGTTCACCCGCGGCGAGTGGGAGTCGCGGTACGTCGATGAGGGCGGCGGACTCATCTACCCCGGCAATGACGGTGCAGTGCCGGGCACCCGTGTCACGTACACCGATGTCGACGCATTCCAGCGCGACTACGGAGCCACCCTCGACCGCTTCGGCGGAGACGGTGGAACGTATTTCGCCCCGGAAGGGAGCCCGTTCGAGGCGAGGGGACTCCCCGGCTCCAGCTTGTCCACTCCTTACCGTGCGTTCGGCGTCGCTGATCAGCTCCCTCCTGGCGTGCGGATCGAGGTGTCCGAGGTGGCACCGGCGTTCGGTCAGCCGGGGGGCGGTTTCCAGGTGCAGTTCGTCCACGAGACGAGTGGCCCCATCCGTCTTTTCGAGCTGAACGCGCCCGACGGCGGCGGCACGATCTTCGACGTCCAGCCCGGTGCATATCTCGACGTCGACTCGGGATCGGTCTCCGACCTCGCGACCACGGTTCCCGGGTCGACCGATGTCGTCGCGCTCCATGGCGGCAGCGTGCCCATCGAGCACCAGCCGTCGCTGTTGCGCCGGGAGTACCCGGGCTTCTTGGGCATCAACTCGAGCCGGTACACGGGTGGGGTGGGTCAGTTCGACCTCAACTGCACACGCTGCGTCATCGCGACGGATCGCCTGTTCGACGGAGACGCGTCATCCGCGATGCCCGTGACGAGCAACGGCGCGCCGGTGACCGACATCTCCCGAGCCCTGGGCACCACGGGCGGGTTCCAGATCACGGACAGCTGGGCGGCGATCACCGACGACATGACCCGTCTTCCCGTCGGCAGCCGCGGCGTCGTCCTGATCGAACGGCAGAACGGCATCGGTCACGTCGTGAACGTCGTCCACGATCGCAACGGAGTCGTCTTCCTGGACGCTCAATCCGGCCGGCTCGCCCACCTCGAGGATGCGTTCAGATTGAGACTCCTCATCACGAAAGGCAACGTGACCTGAGATGCTCACCAAGCAGGAAGCGCAGGAATGCGCGGTGCGTTACCTCTCCTCCTCGACAGAGAGCGATGGAGTGGAAAGAGTCATCCTCGGCGACCCGGTCGAGGCGGGCTCCAACTGGGTGTTCTTCTACCAGGGTCGCGGCTACGTCGAGCGCGGCGACTTGGACGACATGCTCGTGGGGAACATGCCCATCGTGGTTCCCAAAGACAACGGGGTCCCGTACGCACTCGATTCGCAGACCGATGTCGACGCACAGATCGATCGCCTCGCTCAGGGCTGACGTCCGCCGTCGTCTCAGCGGGCCGCCATTGCGGACGAGATCTCTGCGAGAGGAAGGTTCGCCACGTGGGTGAAAACGCGCGCGTCGTCGACTCGAACGAAGGTGCCCCGTTCGTCCTCGACCCTCGCGGCGTACCCCTCGGGACGGCGATCCACCGTGGCGCCGAGTGCCGGGGCGGCGGAGAACGCATCGCCCAGACCCTGAAGCGACCTCCAGAGCTGACCGAAGCGGACGAGAAGCATGGCGTCGGCCGAATGCCGGGAAGACGTCGTTCCATCCACCGTCCAGTGGCCGCGGTTGGCGTAGACCAGCGCGAATCGGTCCCCGACCGTGCGGACGCCGAACGCGACTTCGATGTCGCCCCAGGCCACGTCCGCCTCGGGGGTGCGCCGCGGCTCCAGATCGGCTCGCCGAGCCCATCCGTCGAGCAGCGACGTATCATCCATCCGTCCATCATGACAGAGCCCGTCGAGGCCCTTCCGGCCCCGCGTCCCGCGCGACGTCGGCTCATCGCCGGGTCGTCCGAGTGGGTCCCCACGCCGGCGCGACGATCGCGGCCTGCGAGCAACCGAGAGGCATCAGCATGACATTCGACTGGAAGAGCGTGCGAGAAAGGCTGGACGCCGCAGCCGTCGCGCTCGAGGCGGTGCGTCTCCCGGGTGATCGGACAGTCCCCTGGGAGGGCGCCCTCGACGTCTCTGAGGCGGCAGCGGGAAGATGGGATCTGAAGACCGTCGATTACGGCCAGGCGCGAACGTTGCTCAGCCGGACGACGAAGGACGAGATCGCATCCGCGCTCTACGCTTATCTCCTCTCGCCCCTCCCCCCTCACTCTCTCGTCGAGACAGGCGAGTACGAGCGCCTCCTCAACTGGGCCGCACCGCACATCCTCGACCTGCTGGGGCGTGCCGATCAGCCCCTGGTCATCGATGCCCCCGAAGGCCTTCTCCTCGACCGCATCGGGGCGCTCGACGGGTTCTTCCTCTACCCCGCCCGCACGTCTTTCGAAGCGCGGTCCCTGCCGCCGTCGGCCGTCGACCAACCTCTGCACGAGTTCCTCACGGCGACGACGATCAGGTTCGAGGTGCAGCGCACCGCGCCGTGGTTCGGACGGCCCGGTGGAGGTCTTCGCTTCTGCATCGTCGAACCCGGTGTCGGTGTCCGCGACCTCGTGCGCGAGGGGCGGCTCACGCAGATCGCCCACCAAGCCGAGTCGGAGCTCGCGTGAGCCTCGCAGCCCTGACGCTCTCCTCCCGCGGTGGCTGATGTCGACGGTGACCTGACCCGGAGCGCCCCGCTGCGCCTCGGGAGAGCCAGACCATGGGCGGCCCGTCGCACGACCGAATACGTGCTGATGAGTCGGCCATTCTGCCGCCCCGCGAGTTATCCACGGAAGAGCCGTACCGACTCGGCGTGGGCGCCGTGACCCGCATAGGGTGGAAGGTCGAGGAGGCGCTGATGACGAGCATGCAAGAGGCACCGCACCTGGCCGACGTGGACCCCTTCGTCTTCACCGAGCGCGCTCGCGCCGGCAAGATCGCCGGGGCTGTGGCTCTCGACCTCGTCATGCCGGTCGCCCTTCTCGCCGCCGGAGTCGTCGTCACCGCGACGGGTTCACCCGCCGTCGGATGGCCCCTCATGATCGCAGCGGTCAGCCTCCTCGCCGTGGCCGTGTGGCTCCTCGGACGCACCGGACGCACTCTCGGCACGACCACCGTCGACGCGCGCATCGTCCGCCGAACGACCGGGGCCGCCGCAGGCGGATCGGCACTGTGGGCACTGGCATCCGGCAAGCTCGAGATGTGCGACCTGCGCCGCGGTCGCGACCCGTTCGCACCGGCGATCGCGCCCTTCCGGTTCCCCGAGGCCGCCCCCGCAGCCCCGGGCCGGCACCGGCGCGGAACCGTGCCGGCACTGCTGCTCGACTCCGGCGAACGGCTGCCCCTCGACACAGCCCTCATCCTGGGCCGCGCTCCCTCGGCCCCGGCCGACGCACCCGCCGAGGTCTACCGCTGGGCCGACATGTCGCGCACGCTGTCGAAGTCGCACGTGCGTCTGGAATGGGACGGCCGGCAGGTGTGGGTCATCGATCTGGGCTCGACCAACGGCACCTTCGTCCGCGGCGACGGGTCGTCCACTCCCCTCCTCCCCCACCAACGCACCCCCGTGCCCACCGGTGTCGTCCTCGAGATCGGTGACCGCACCCTGACCGTTCGGGATGCCGTATGACCGCCGTCGACCACCCCCTCGTCGATGCCGCCGGCCCGGGTTGGGTCGGCACCGAGACGCGCGTGCCCATCATCGCCCTCACCACTGCGATGAGTGACTGGCTGCACAAGACGGCGACCCAGGGTCTGCGCCCGATCATCGTCTCGGGCGAGCACTCGCGCATGACGCAACCGCTGGCCCAGGTGCTGTCGGCCGTGCAGGGCCACTGGGTCGTCCGCGCCCGCGACCACGGCTTCTACGACGCCCGCACGGGCGTGCGCCTCGACGCTCCGGCCGATGCACTCGCCGCTGGAGCCCCGACTCCCGAGAACCTGCACCCCCTTTTCGTGAGGGCGCAGGTGGCATCCACTCTGCAGGTGGTGGCGACGGTGTCGACGCGTCATCGCGTGACGCGCCCGGTCCGGCTGGGCGGGGTCGCAGAGGCGGCTGTCGCGCTGTTCTCCGACGCGGAACCGACGGCGTGGGGCGCTGTCGAGCCGCTGCTCGCCCCCTGGGACCGCGACGACCTCACCGAGCGGTCACGGCGGCGGGTCCCCCTCGACAGCCACTGGATCGCCGTCGGCGGCGGCGAGCGCGCCGTCATCGCGACGCTGCAAGCCGCCCGGACCAGCGAGGGACTCGAAGAGACCACGCGCGTGTGGGCCGCGGTGCCGGGCGTCGGGCGCGACGCGGGAACGGCGGCGACGGCCGAGGCGCGTGAGCTCCTGGCGCGAGCGGCGACCGTGGGCCTGCCCCTCATCGGCGTCGCCTTCGCCGCGATCGGCGCCCCCGACCTCACCCGTCGCGCGACCGCCGCCCCGCACCCCGAGCCGCTCGCGCTGCTGATCGGACCGGTGGGCGTGCGGGCCCTGGGCATCGACGCGAAGCGCTGGATCGACGACGTCGGCGGAACGATCGTCGGGAGCCCTCGTCTCCCGGGCGTGCTGCTGCCCCTCGGATCCGTCGACGGCGGCGGATGGACGCGCCTGAACGAGGTGCTGGCGACGCTGGATCCGACGCGTCTCGCCGAACTGCTCGACCTCGCCCCGCACGTACGCGCGCAGCTCGTCGCGCGGGAAGGAGCCCGCTGATGCCCGACCAGCGCGACACCGTGCTCATCGAGCAGGCCAAGATCCAGCGCATGCGCCTGGGCGCAGCCCTCATCCACGGACACATCGGCGAGCGACGCACCGTCAACGACCACATGAAGCGGCTGATGGGATCCATCGTCGTCGCCGCGATCGCGTGCGCCGCGTGCGTGGGCGTGTCCTTCGTGTCGCAGCTGCTCACCGAGCGCGCGCAGTCGAGCACCTCGATCCAGACCCCGACCGGAGCCGTCACCCCGTGAGCATCTACACCCGCCTGACCGTCTCGGGATCGGAGCGTCGAGCCGAGGTCGTCGTCCCCAGCGGCGAGCCCGTCGGTGCTGCGCTGCCGCGCCTGCTCGACCTGCTCGGAGAGACCGCCGGCACCGTCGAGCGCCCCCTGGCCGTGATCGCGCCCGACGGCGAGCAGATCGACATCGCGCTGACGCCTCATCAGCTGGATCTCGTCGACGGCACCCTCGTGCGGCTCGTGCGTGTGGATGCCGCACCGCCGCCGCCCGTGGTGATCGACGTGACCGACGCCGCGGCAGATGCGCACGACGCCCGTGGCGACCGGTGGGACGAGCGGGCTCGGGCCGTGGCGGGCGGGACGGGGATAGCCGCCGCCTTCGCGGTCGCGGGCCTGCTGTCGCCGTGGTCGTCGCCGACCGTCGCGGCATTCGCGTCGCTGGTCGCGGCCGTGGTGCTCGTGGCCGTCGCCACGGGCCTCGGCCTCGGCGGGCTCCGCCGTCTGTCGACGTGCGTGTCGGCCGCCGCGGCCGGCCTGGCCCTGCCCGTCGGGGTAGCGACCACGGCGGCACTGGCATCCCACGGATCCGCGCCGGACACCGCGCTCGTCGGGGGTGTCGCCGCGGCACTGGCCACCGGATTCACCGTCGCCCTGCTCGGTGCCGGCGTCGCGCACCGCCGTCGCGGCGCCGCGTCCGGCGGAGCGCTGGGCGCGGTGCTGTCGTCACTGCTGCTCGGACTCATCCTCGGCGGGGTGGATGCCGTGGCCGCAGCGGCCGTCACCGGCGTCGTCGCCGCGTTCGCCACCGGCCCGCTGCCCTGGATCGCCCTGTCGGCCGCCGGGCTCACCGACCTCGACCAGCGCGCCGCCGACGGCGCCCCGCCCGCCCGTCCCCGCGCTTTCGCCGCCATCGACGAGGCGTACGCGGCGCTCACGTGGAGCGTGGGGGCCGTGGCATCCGTGCTCGGGGTCGCCGGCGTCGCGCTCGCGTTCTCGGGCACGGTCTGGACCGAACTGCTCGCCCTCGCGTTCTTCCTCGTCGCCGCACTCCGCACGCGTGCGTTCCCCTTGCGCTGGCAGGGCTGGCTGCTGTGGGCGGCCGCGGGAGCGATCGCCGCGGCGGGTCTGACGGTGCTGCTCTCGGGCAGCCTCGGCTGGGTCGGTGCGGGTTCCGCGATCGTGCTGGCCGCCCTCATCGCCACGATGGTGCTGGTGCGGCCCCGTCCGCACGTGCGGGCGCGGTTGCGCGGCCTCGGCAACGTCGTCGAAACGCTCGCCGTCGTGTCGCTGGTGCCGCTGCTGGTCGGCGCGCTGGGCGTCTACGCCGACCTCCTCGGCATGTTCGGCGGTCGCTCGTGAGCGTGCTCGACCTGCGTGCGGTGTCGACCACGGTGTTCGGCAGTGGGGCGAACGCCCGTGTCCGGCTGACCGAGTGGGATGCCGCGATCCGCGGCGGCTTGTCGACGACGCGGCGGGTGGGCGTGATGTCGCTCACACCGGGCGCCGGCACCAGCACCGTCGCCCACCAGCTCACGCTGGCGATCGCAGGCCGCCGCCGCGAGCCCGTGCTCGCCGTCGACGTGTCGACCGGGGCTGCGGGACTCTCCGGGCGTCTGGGGGCGGCCCCGACGCCACCCGACGAGACGCGAGCCGCCGCGCGCACCACCGCCGAAGCCCTCAGCGGGCTCGCCGAGCGCGACGGGGTCGTGGCGCTCCGCCCCCGTGACACCGACGACGCGGTGGGCGCGTGGCTCGGCGAAGCGGCGCCCATCACCCGGTTCTTCGACGTCGCGGTCACCGATTTCGGAACGCGGCATCCCGTGGTCGATCTCGCCGCGTGCGCGGCGCTGTGCGACGTCGTCTGCCTCGTCAGCGACGCACGTCGGGTCGCGGCGGAACACGCCCGCTCCGTCATCGACGCCGTTCGCGCTCTGCCCGAGTCGCCGTCGGTCACCCTCACGCTCGTCGACCACGCGCGAGAGGGCGACGGCGTGGCCCGCGCGATCACCACCGGGACCGACCACGTGGCGCTGCCCCTCCCGTTCGACGCGGGACTCGCCGCGGGCGGGCGGGCACGCCGCTCGGCCACGCACCTCGCGGTCATCCGGCTCGCAGCCTCCGTGGTGGGAGCGACGGGGAGGCCCGCGTGACCGTCCGTATCGTCCACCGTCCGGCCCGCATCAGCGAGACGGTCGAACCCGCCCCTAACGTGATCCTCGCCCCGCCGCCGCCGATCGGCGAGGGCAACACCGGCTTCCCGCTGCAGTCGCTGCTGCCGATCGTCGGCAGCCTCTCGTCGATCACGATGATCGTGCTGCTGCGCAACAACCCGATCATGGTCGTGGTCGGCGCCGTCATCCTGGTGGTCGCGCTCGTCGGCGGTCTCGGCATGGCCCTCACCCAGCGCGGCAACGCCGCCCGCCAGCGCCGCGTGCAGCGCGAGCGTTACCTCGACTACCTCGAAGAGACGCGCGAAGACGTGCGCCGCACGGCCGACACCCAGCGCAGCAGGGCGCTCGCACTGCACCCCGCTCCCGGCACGCTGGTCGAGATCGCGGCCGACCCCGCCCGACGCTGGGAGCGACGTCCGGGTGACGCCGACTTCCTCCGGACGCGGATCGGTACCGGCGACCTTCGCGCCGTCGACGTCGCGCTGCCGCCCGAGCAGAATCCCGTGCAGCCGTTCGACCCCGTGATGCGCGAGTCGGCCGAGCGGATGGTACGCCTGGCCGGCGTCTCCCAGGGGATGCCGGCGACGGTCGACCTCGAGCGTGGCGGACAGGTCTCGCTCGTCGGCGCGCGCAGCGACACCCTGCGGGTCGCCCGCGCCCTCGCCGCGCAGATCGCCGCGTTCCACTCCCCCGACGACGTGCACGTCGCCCTCGCCGTGGCTCCCGCGCAACGCGACGACTGGCACGGGTTCGACCTGCTCCCCCACGTCGCGGGCGATACGCCTCCCGCCGGCGCCGTCTCGGCGCGGCGGATCGCACCGAGTGTCGACGAGCTCCTTTCGCTGCTGCGCGACGAGCTGCGTGACCGCGTCGCCACCGCCGCCGCCTCGCGCCGAGCAGGACGACGAACCAAACCGGGCCGCCTCGTCGTCTTCGTCGACGAGGCCGACCACGCGGCATCCGCGGTCCCCCGTCTGGATGCCGCCCTCGACCTGACGGCGCTCGGCGTGACGGTCGTGCACCTCGTCGACGACCGGCTCAAGGAGCCGACGACGGTCGCTCTGCGCGTCACCGTCGACGGCGGTGTCGCCACCGTCGAGACGCCCGGGTCGGGGGAGGCCGCCGTCAGCGGCATCCGGATCGACACGTTCACCCCCGCCGCCCTCGAGATCGTCGCGCGTCCCCTCGCGGGCCTGCGCCTTCGCCGCACGTCGGCCGAAGACACCGGCACCACCCTCGCCCCCGACGTGACGCAGCTGATCGGGGTGGCCGACGTGGATGCCATCGACACCGCCGCCGCCTGGCGTGCCCGCAGCGCGGCGGAGTTCCTCCGCGTGCCGATCGGCGTCGACGATCGCGGCGGACCGGTGCTGCTCGACCTGAAGGAATCGGCGCAGCTCGGGATGGGGCCGCACGGCATCTGCATCGGCGCGACCGGCTCCGGCAAGAGCGAGCTGCTGCGCACCCTCATCCTGGGTCTCGCGCTGACGCACGCGCCCGACGATCTCAGCATGATCCTCGTCGACTACAAGGGCGGCGCCGCGTTCGCCCCGTTCGCGCGGCTCCCGCACGTCGCCGGCATCATCGACAACCTCGCCGACGACCCCCAGCTCACCGAGCGCGCCCGCGCCAGCATCCAGGGCGAGGTCGTGCGTCGACAGCGTCTGCTGAAGGAGGCCGGCAACGCGGCATCCATCGGTCACTACCGGCAGATGCGGCGCGAGCGGCCGGAACTGCCCGCCCTGCCGCATCTGTTCCTCGTCATCGACGAGTTCGGCGAGCTGCTCACCGCCGAGCCCGACTTCGTCGAACTGCTGCTGACCATCGGGCGCATCGGCCGCTCGATCGGGGTGCACCTGCTGCTGTCGAGCCAGCGCATCGAGGCCGGGCGCCTGCGCGGTCTCGACACCTACCTGTCGTACCGCATCGGCCTCCGCACGTTCTCGGAGTCCGAATCGGCCGTCGTCCTCGACACCCCCGACGCGTTCCACCTACCTGCGATCCCCGGCTTCGGCTACCTGAAGGTCGACACCTCGGTCTACACCCGCTTCCGCGCCGGGTACGTCTCGGGCCCCGTCCCCGACCCCGTCGAGTCGGGCCCCCGCCACGACGACGCCCCACCCGTGCTGCCGCTCGGCGCCTACGACCTGCCGGACGAGACCCCCGAAGACGACCATCTCGACAGCTCCGAGCCCGAGACGCCGGCCACCGGTCGCACGCTCGTGCAGACGGCGACCTCGCAGTTGGCGCGCGGCATCGCCCGCACACGGCCCGTGTGGCTGCCACCGCTGCCACCCGTGCTGACGCTCGGCGGAGTGCTGCCTCAGGCCGAAGGCGTCGGCACGCTGCGCGCACCGATGGGCCTGCTCGACGACCCCTCGACGCAGACGCAGGGGCCGTGGATGCTGGACCTGACGCGCTCGGGCGGACACGTCTCGATCACGGGCGCCCCCCAGTCGGGCCGCTCGATGTTCCTGCGCACCCTCGCCGCATCGCTCGCGTTCACCCACTCCCCGCGTCAGGTGAGCATCTACGGAATGGACCTCACCGGCGGCGGGCTCGCGCGCATCGAGCCCTTCCCGCACGTGGGCGGTGTCGCCACCCGGGGCAACCGGGAGCGGCTCACGCGCCTGCTCGAAGAGCTCACGGGCATGCTGGCCGTGCGCGAGCGCGTGTTCCGCGATCACGGCCTGGACTCGCTCGCCGACATGCGCCGCCAGCATGCGGCCGGGCGCCTCCCCGACCTGCCGAGCGCCGACGTCGTGCTGCTCGTCGACGGTCTCGGGGCGCTGCGGCAGGACTTCGAAGACCTCGAGGCACCGCTCGGCCAGCTGCTGGAACGCGGCGGGAGCTTCGGCATCCACGTCGTCGTCGCGCTCTCGCGCTGGAACGAACTGCGCATGAACCTGCAGGGGCTCATCGGCACGCGTCTCGAACTCAAGCTGAACGACCCGGCCGACTCGCAGATCGCCCGGAAGCTCTCGACGACACTCCGTGCCGACGAGCCGGGCCGCGTGCTGACCGACGCCAAGCTGTTCGCCCAGATCGCCCTGCCCCTGCTCGAAGAGGTCGACGACGGCGACACCGGAGAAGCCCTCGAACAACTCGCCCGCGAGAGCGCGGCCCGCTGGGGCGGCCAGGGAGCGGCACCGATCCGCCTGCTGCCCGAAGTCCTGCATCCGGACGACCTGCCCGACGCGATCGACGAACCGGATGCCGTGCCCCTCGGCGTCCGGCAGGACACGATGCAGCCCGTCACCCTCGATATGGCCACGCGCGACCCGCACCTGCTGGTGCTCGGCGACAGCCGGTGCGGCAAGACGACGGTGCTCCGGGGCATCGTGCAGGGAGCGATCGACCGGCACTCGCCGGAAGGGCTCGTCGTCGCTCTCATGGACGCCCGCGGTGACCTGGCATCCGAGATCCCCGACGCCTACCTCGGCGGGCACGCCACCTCCGGTCGGCAGGCGCGACTGCTGGCGGAGTCGATCGCCGTCGAGCTCGAGAAGCGGCAGAGCGACCGCGACTCCGGCCCGCGCATCCTCGTGGTCGCCGACGACTTCGACATCCTCGCCGCCGGCGGAACGGAGCCGTTGCGCCCCCTGCTGCCCTACCTGGCGTCGGCGCGCGACCTGCGGCTGAACGTGGTCGTGAGCCGCCCGGTGGCCGGTGCGTCGCGGGCGATGTTCGATCTGGCGCTGCAGGGCATCCGCGACACCGGCGGGACGACGCTCATCATGTCGGGCGACCGCTCCGAGGGTGCACTGCTGCCGAAGCTGTACGCCGAGCCGATGATCGCCGGCCGCGGGCGCCTCGCCCGCCGCGGCGACCGACCGACGCTCATGCAGGTGGCCAACTTCGTCGCCGGCGAGGAAGAAGGCGACCTGCCGGGCGACCGGGTTGTCGCGTCGATGGATGCCACGACCGCGGTGGCCGTCGCGCCCACCACGATCGACGGCGAGCAGCCACCCCTGACCCGCCGGAGGAGGAACCGTGCCCCGCAGTAGTGTCGCGTTCACGCGCGAGCCGATCGACATCGCGGCGCTGGCGGAGGCCGTGTCGGCCGTGCTCACTCCTGAGGAGCTGGCGGCGACGCCGATCGAGGTGCGCCCGCTCGACGACGGCGCGGCCGCCCAGGTCGTGATGCTCGACCGAGTGGTGCTGACGGTGCTGCGTCCGCGGCTCCTGCCCTCACCGGCGGAGATCGCCCGCGTCTACGGCGGCATGGAGCGACCGGCCGATGCCGGCTGGATGAGCGACTGCTACACGACGTGGGAACCCGAGGGCGTGATCGGTGTGCGTCTGATCGAGGCGGCCGCCACCGCCCGCGGCGGCGCGGCTGTGCACCTGGGCTGAACGCCGCCTCGAGCGGTACCGAAACGCGCGCCGCCGCGACGGCCCGACCCGCTGAACGCCCCCTCGAGCGGTGCCGCGAACGCTGGCGCCACCGCCAGAGCCCCACGCGCCGAACGCCGCCCTCCCGGCAACGCACGCGCCGCCGCCAGAGCCCCACGCCGGTGGCGGTCGAACCCGGTGACCGAGTCACTCCACCGTCAGCGGTGCCACCTTCGCCAGGAACGTCAACGTCTCGGCGAGCGCCTGCTGCGCCTCGGGTCGGTCGAGGTGGAACTGGTACTCGTGCGGCAGGGCGGGGGTGTGATCCGCCGGCCAGAACAGCGTGGTCACATCGACGTCGAGCTGCCGCAGGCGTTGCGCCATCGGGATCCCCTGCAACCAGGTCAGCCCGTCTCCGTTCCCGCCGCTGATGTAGGTCGGCGGAAATCCGGATGCCGCGAAGTCGATCGCCGACATGGTCGCGCCCGAGCTCTCGACCGACCAGTCCTTGGTGCCGGTGTACGCCCACAGCGATGACGAGAATCCCCACCCGATCAGGCCGTTGAGGTCGTCCATCGACCGCAGGTCGTAGATGCCGCAGTTCAACACGACCCCCACGAGCTGCGGCGCCGAGAGCGCCGGTGCGATGTCGAGAAGGTCGGCGTACTCGCTGTCGGTCGTGAGCGCGGTCACCTGGCTGGCGAGCTGCGCGCCCGCCGAGTCCCCGGCCAGCACGATCCGGGCGGGGTCGACGGAGAGATCGTCGCCGTGCGCGTCGATGTAGGCCAGGGCGTCGTTGATCTGGCGCACGGCCGTCGGGTAGACCTGCTCGGGGCCGAGGCTGTAGTTCAGACCGATCGCGGTGTATCCGTGGGTGGCGAGGATGCGCAGGTAGGGATCGACGTTGGCCGACGAGCCGGAGACCCAGGCTCCCCCGTGGATCCAGATGACGGCCGGGCGGCGCTCCCCCTTGTCGGCCGTGGTGAACAGGTCGAGGGTCGTGTCGTCGCCACCCGCACCGTCCTGCGCGTCGCCGTACGGCACGCCGAGTTCGGTGCGCAGCGGTGTGTCGGGCACGTAGCGCTGCATCTCGGCGACGGTGTCGGCGCCGTTCTTCTCGAAGACCGCCCGCACGATCATCGCCGACGGCCACGGGGTGAGCGAGAAGATCGCGGTGACCGCGAGTGCGACACCCACGATGATCGCCGCGGACACGGCGAGACGTCGCCGCCGACGCCGCGGCGTCGGGTACTCGGCATCCGGATGCGGCATCGTTTTCGCTCCCATGGCTCCCCCCTTGCTCAGTGTGGCAGGCGCAGGCGACGTCGTCCGCTCCGCGGCCCGACGACCGCGGGAACAACGGATGCCGCCACCCTCGGGCGACGGCATCCGGGCGTTCGACGAGAGCGTCAGGCTCCGCGCAGACGCTCCGCGAGGTAACCGTGCAGGGCGTCGAGTCCGATGCGCTCCTGGGCCATGGTGTCGCGGTCGCGGACCGTCACGGCGTTGTCGTCGAGCGAGTCGAAGTCGACGGTGACGCAGAACGGGGTGCCGATCTCGTCCTGGCGGCGGTAGCGACGGCCGATGGCGCCGGCGTCGTCGAAGTCGATGTTCCACCCGGCCGCGCGCAGGGTGTCGGCGACCTCGCGCGCCAGCGGAGACAGACGCTCGTTGCGCGAGAGCGGCAGCACGGCGACCTTGACGGGCGCGAGGCGCGGGTCGAGCTTGAGCACCGTGCGGGTGTCGGTACCACCCTTGGCGTTGGGCACCTCTTCTTCGCGGTACGCGTCGACGAGGAACGCCATCATGGCGCGCGTCAGACCGAACGACGGCTCGATGACGTAGGGCGTGTACTTCTCGCCCGAGGCCTGGTCGAAGAACGTGAGCGACTGGCCCGAGGCCTCGGAGTGGCTCTTGAGGTCGTAGTCGGTGCGGTTGGCGACGCCCATGAGCTCGCCCCACTCCTTGCCCGGGAAGCCGAAGCGGTACTCGACGTCGATCGTGCCGGCGGAGTAGTGCGCGCGGTCGTCTTCGGGCACGTCGAACCGCTTCATGTTCTCGGGGTCGATGCCGAGCTCGATGAACCAGTCCCAGCACGCCTCGACCCAGTGCTCGAACCACTCGTTGGCCTCGGCGGGCGGGGTGAAGTACTCGATCTCCATCTGCTCGAACTCGCGCGTGCGGAAGATGAAGTTTCCGGGTGTGATCTCGTTGCGGAACGCCTTGCCGACCTGGCCGACACCGAAGGGGGGCTTGCGGCGGGATGCCGTGAGCACGTTCGAGAAGTTCACGAAGATGCCCTGCGCGGTCTCGGGGCGCAGGAAGTGCAGGCCCGACTCGTCGTCGACGACGCCGAGGTAGGTCTTGACGAGGCCCGAGAACGACTTGGGCTCGGTGTACTGGCCCTTGGTGCCGCAGTTGGGGCACGGCACGTCGGCGAGACCGTTCTCGGCCCTGCGGTTCTTGCGGGCCTCGAAGTCCTCGATGAGGTTGTCGGCGCGGAAGCGCTTGTGGCAGCTGAGGCACTCGACCAGCGGATCGGTGAAGGTGGCGACGTGGCCCGAGGCCTCCCACACGCGCTTGGGCAGGATGATGCTCGAGTCCAGGCCCACCATGTCGCCGCGACCGCGGACGAAGGTCTGCCACCACTGACGGCGGATGTTCTCTTTCAGCTCCGTACCGAGGGGTCCGTAGTCCCAAGCCGAGCGCGAACCGCCGTAGATCTCACCGGCCTGGAACACGAACCCGCGATGGCGGGCGAGGGCGATGACCTTGTCGAGGCGGGACTGTTCGGCCACGGTGGCTCCAATGGTCGCAAAGATGTGGGGATCGGACGCGAGTGCGTGGGGTCCAGTTTATCGAAGCGGGCCGATCTCGCCCGGCCCGTCGGCTCGCGCCCGGTCGCGCTCCTGCCGCCCGCTCTGCGGGGAGGGCCCCGCGACGTTCACGGAGGGGGAGGCGAGGTCGCGGCAGGCGCCTCGGGTGGGGGAACGGAGCCGACGGGCCAGGGCGAGATCGGCCTCGGACATCCCCTGCCGCCCACCGGTCACCGCGTGATCCGCTCGCGGCGCACGGTGAACGCCTCCAGCGCCGCCGCGTCGACCTCGACGCCGAGACCTGCGCCGGTGGGCACCCGCACGTGTCCGTCCTCCAGCACCGCGGGTTCGGTGACGATGTCGCGATCGTAGAAGCGGGCGGATGCCGAGATGTCCCCGGGCAGCGTGAACCCGGGGAGGGCTGCGAGGGCGGCGTTCGCGGCGCGTCCGATTCCGGTCTCGAGCATGCCCCCGCACCACACCGGGATGCCGGCGGCCACCGCGCGGTCGTGGATCGCGACGGCCTCGAGGTAGCCGCCGACGCGGCCCGCCTTGATGTTGAGGATCGCCGCCGACCCCAACGCCAGCGCGTCAGCGGCCGCTTTGTCGGACACGATCGATTCGTCGAGGCACACCGGGGTGCTCAGCCGTTTCGCGAGCGTCGCGTGATCGACCAGGTCGTCCTCCTGCAGGGGTTGCTCGATCAGCAGCAGGTCGAAGCGGTCCAGCTCGGCGAGCAGTTCGGCATCCTGGAGCGTGTAGGCCGAGTTCGCGTCGACCTGCAGCGGGATCCCGCCGAAGGCCGCCCGCACGGCGGCGGTGTCGTCGACGTCGCGGCCGGGTTTGATCTTGATCTTGATGCGCACGTACCCCTCGTCGAGGTATCGGCCGACGGCGTCGACGAGAGCCCGCGGGTCGCGCTGGATGCCGACCGAGACCCCCGAGGGCACCCTGTCGTTCTCGGCGCCGAGGTACTGCGCGAAGCCGCGGCCCTCGGCGCGGAGAGCCGCGTCGATCACGGCGAGCTCGAGACCCGCCTTGGCCATGCGGTGCCCGACCACCCCGTCCAGGATGCCGCTGACGTCCTCGGGCGCGAGAGTGCGGCGCCGGAGCAGCGTCGGGGCGAGGAAGCGGGTGAGGACGTCCCACGCGCCCTGCGTGTACTCGCTGGAGTACGACGGCTCCGACTGCGTGACGACCTCGCCCCACCCGCGCCCGTCGGGCGTCTCGGCCGTGACGACGATGACCTCGCGCACGGTCTCGGTGCCGAACGACGTGGTGAACGGCGATACGAGGGGGATCTGCAGCACGCGGAGCTCCACGGCATCCAGGGTCACGGGGGCGGCGGCGCGGGTGAGGGGCATGGGGGCAGGGTAGCGGGGTCGCGCGCGCACGGTGCCGGAGATCGGCGGTCGGGTGCCGACCGTCCCGCGGGTGGCCCCCGCCCCTCCGCCCGCGTCGCATCCCGCGTATTCCTCCGTCGAGCGTGATCAGGGCCGTCGCCGCGGCATGTGCGCGGGGTGTGCGGGACGCCGTCCGGACACAACGCAGGAAAACCGTCGCCGCCGGACCCGACCCCACCAGAACCACGGCCGAGGCCGCCCGAGTCTCCTGCGTTGTGTCCCGCGCACGCCTCCGGCCCGGCCCCCTCCGGCACGCCCCGGCACGCCCCGGCACGCCCGCGGGCCGCCGGCCGCGGGCCGCGGGCCGCGACCCACCCGGCGGCCGGCCGCGACCGTAACGCCCGCACCGGGCGGTGGCAAGGCCGCCGATGTCGCGGGGGCGCACGCGTACCGTCGGGCGCATGAGCGACGACTTCACCCCCCGCCACGCCATCGTCACCGGCTCCGACTCGGGCATCGGCGCGGCCACCGCCCTCGCCCTCGCCGACGCCGGCATCGACGTCGCGATCACCTACCACTCCGACAAGGACGGTGCCGAAGAGGTCGCCGAGGCGGTGCGTGCCCGCGGCGCCCGCGCGATCGTCTCGCAGTTCGACGCCACGGACTTCGACGCGGTCCCGGATGCCGTCAACGCCATGGCCAACGAGCTCGGCGGCCTCGACGTGTTCGTGAACAACGCCGGCGGCGGAATCGGCGGCTCGTTCCTCGACCTCGACTTCGACACCTGGCGCACCGACATCTCGCTCAACCTCGACGGCGCCTTCCTCGCCCTGCACACGGCCGCCCGCCGCATGGTGAAGGCCGGGAACGGGGGCCGGCTCATCGTCGTCTCGAGTGTCCATGAGCACCAGCCGCGCGTGGGCTCCGCGCCCTACGTCGCCGCGAAGCACGGCGTCGGCGGCCTGATCAAGACGATGGCCCTCGAACTCGGCCAGTACGGCATCACGGCGAACGCGGTCGCCCCCGGTGAGATCGCCACCCCCATCAACGACATGTCGGCGGAGGACGCCGACCGCATCCATCGCCCCGGCATCCCCCTCGGACGCCCCGGCAAGCCCGAGGAGATCGCGGACGTCATCCGCTTCCTCGCCTCGCCGTCGGGCTCGTACGTGACGGGCGCGAGCTGGGTCGTCGACGGCGGGATGCTGCACATGGGCCCGCAGGCGGGCTCGCACATGGAATCGGACGCGTGGCGTTCGGCCGGCGAGGAGTGAGAGCGATGAGCGACGAGAAGAGCTTCGAAGAGAACCGCCACGATCAGCTGACGAGCGCGCCGAAGGCGACGGAGGAAGACGCCGCGCCCCGCTTCGACGTGAGTCACCGTGACGGTGTCACCCGCATCGACGTGCGCGATGACGCGGCCGTCCGCCCGGGTCCCGGTCAGGGCGACCCGGCGTCGGAAGAAGACGTTCCGATCACCGAGCAGTGACCGCGCGGGGGCGAGCAGGCGTCGCTCCCCCGCGCATCACGTGACCATGAGGTAGCCGCGGGTATCGAAGCCGCCGATGCGGCGACCGGATGCCAGCTGCCCGCGCAGGTCGTCGCGCACGCGCCTGCGCCACTCGGCGGCGAGGGTCGGGTCGTCGCGACGGAGAACCTCGATGTCGTCGGGCACGGCCACGACGGCCAGGACCTCGGCATCCGTCGGCGGCGACGCGGGGGGCTCCGCGAGAGGCCACTCGACCAGGAGACGGTCGGACTCGTCGCCGCGATTCACGGCATCCGCCATCTCCCCGTAGTGGTCGACGAGGTACTCGGTCACGCGGGCGCCGAGGACCGCGAGGTTGAAGTAGGCGTTCCTGGCCACCAACGGGTCGAACGTCCAGGTGATGCGTCCGACACCACGATCCAGCGCCCAGGCGCGCTGATGGTCCTTGAGCTGCCGCCCCAGACCTCTCCCCTGGTGGCCGGGCAGGACGCCGGTGATGTGCGAGTGCATCGACCTCTCGGCGGGCGGGCCGAAGAAGGCTGCCGACGCTCCGATCATCCGGTCGCCGTCGAACAGGCCGACGACGTAGTTGCCCGCGTGCTCGAGGGCGCGGAGGATGTTCGCCGGCATCGTGCCCTGCTCGCCCCACACCTCGTCGAGGACTCGGGCGGCTTCATGGATGCCGTCGACGTCGTCCAGGGTGCGGATCACGATCGCGCTCATGCTCCGAGTCTTTCATCGCCGCCCGGCGTCTCGGGTGCCGCTGTCGCGTGACGTTTCGCCTCGTCACCGCGTCCCACTGGCGTATGCGAACGAATGCGTCACCGACGAGAGGACACGACATGGCATCCAGGTTCACGGCCCGCGGCGAGACGTCGTCCGAGGTGCTCCCGTGATGCGCGTCTCATCGTCCCGCGCGCGCCGACCCCGGGGCGTCTATATCGCGACCGGTGTCGGTGCCGCCCTGACGGCGATCATCGCCCTGGCCCTCTACCTGCCGCTCGTGGGCTTCCTCGCCGCGACGACGGCGAGCACAGCCGGCCTCGTGCCGTTCCCCTTCGCCGGCGTCGTCGGAGTGACCCTGCTCGGCCTCGTCGTCGTGGCCGGTGCGCTGCTGCTGGCCGTCACACGGCGCCGTCCGTGGATGTCATGGACCCTTGCGATCATCGCGGTGCTCGTCGCCCTCGCGGTGACGGTGTTCCCCCTCATCGCCGTGGCCGTCGGGTCGGCCGACCGGGCGTCGGACATCGTGCCGCTCCTCATCGATCTCTGGCAGCGGGTCACCGGCGGCTGACCTCGCGCGCGGCGCCGAGGCGTGCCCGGGCGTCAGCGGGGCAGCACGCCGCCCACGTGGCGGATCGTGCGGCCGCGCTCGATGACGATGGCGATCCCGCCGATCACCCACAGGGGCACCTGCGTGAGGAAGGCGAGGCGGAACGCGTCGAGCGAGTAGGTCTCGGGCGTGCCCGCCCCCTGCAGGTCCATCGCGATGCCGATGAAGAGGATCGCCAAGAGGGCCGCGAGGAACCCGCCGCCGTTCACGATGCCGGTGGCGGTGCTGAGGCGGTGGCTGGGGGTGAAGGTGCGGGCGTGGTCGAACGCGATCATCGACGCCGGGCCCCCGGTCGACAGGGCGAACATCAGCACCACCAGCAGCCACACCGGCGCCGGCCCCGGCCAGGCGATCACGACGATCCAGATCACGGCCTGGAACACGACCACCGGCAGCACCAGCCACCGCGAGCGGCGGGTGGGATGGCGGCTCGAGAGCGCACCGATCACGGGTCCGCACACGATGCCGAACAGCACGAGCGTCGTCATGATCAGCGACGCGGTGGCCGGCGCGAGGCCCTCACCGGCGGTGAGGAAGGGGAAGCCCCACAGCAGCATGAACGCCGTACCCGCGAAGGGCGTGGCGAAATGCGACCAGAAGCCCAGGCGTGTGCCCGGATGCGCCCACGACTCGCGGAATCCCTGGCGCAGGTCGGCCGACGACGTCACGACGCGGATCGCGCCGGTCTGCGTGTCGACCGAGGTGTCGACCGGGTCGGCGCGGCGTTCGGGCGGACGGTTGCGGATGATGACATAGGTGAGCACCGCGAAGAGCAGGCCGAGGCCCGCGACGCTGCCGAAGGCGACGCTCCAGCTCGTCGCGTGCAGCAGGGCGGCCAGCGGCACCACGGCGATGATCTGACCGAACTGGCCGATGATGCCCGTCATCTGCACGAGCAGCGGAGCGCGTTGCGCCGGGAACCACGTCGCGATCACGCGCAGCACGCTGGGGAAGATCGCGGCGTCGCCCGCGCCGATGAGCACGCGGGCCAGGATGCCGATCCCCACGGCGTCGGCGAACGCCATGACGAGCTGTCCCACCGCCATCAGGACCATGCCGATCGCGATCACCGGACGCGCACCGAACCGGTCGAGCAGCAGCCCGACGGGGATCTGCATCGCGCCGTAGACGAAGAGCTGGATGACGGCGAACATCGACAGCGCCGACGCGTCCGCATCGAAGCGCACCGCTGCGTCCACCCCGACCGCCGAGAGGGAGGTGCGGTTGACGATCGACACGACGTACGCGAGCAGACCCACGCCCCACAGCGCCCAGGTGCGCCACCCCGGCCGGTCGAGGCGCGGGGGTGAGGTCATGGCATCCAGGCTATCCGGGACCCCCGACACCACGGCGGGGGGACGTTGTCTCGGGGGTCGAGATCGGACGCCGGGGCGTGGAATGTGCACCGGGGTGCGCGCCGACCGCCCCGGTGCACATTCCGTACCCCGGTGCCCCGCTCACCGTCGAAGCCGGCGCTTCGTCGACGGGGGCGAATGGTCGGCGGGCGACACGCGGGCACGGCAGAATGGTCCGATGGTCTCCGCGAGCCCCCATCTGCAGCCCGATCACGCCTGCCTCATCGTGCACGGCAAGGACACCCCCGGCATCATCGCCGCCGTCTCGGCCCTCATCGCGCGGCAGGGCGGCAACGTCGTCGCCTTCGACCAGTACTCCGACCAGCTGCGCGGCGGTGCGTACTTCCAGCGCGTCGTCTTCCACCGCCCCGACCTGCCCGCGGCCATGCCCGAGATCGAGGCAGACCTCGCGAAGACCCTCGGCGACGGTTTCGAGCTCGAATGGAACCTCACCGATCTGTCGACGCCGAAGCGCATGGCGATCCTGTCGTCGAAGCAGGACCACTGTCTGCTCGACCTGCTGTGGCGTCACCGCCGCGGCGACCTGCCCGTCAGCATCTCGATGGTCGTGTCCAACCACACCAGCTCGGCCGACGACGTGCGGTCCTTCGGCGTGCCTTTCTTCCACGTGCCGTCGACGCCCGGGCCCGACAAGTCGGCATCCGAGGCCCGCATCCTCGAGCTGCTCGTCGGCAACGTCGATTTCATCGTGCTGGCGCGGTACATGCAGATCCTCTCGCCCGACTTCCTCGAGAAGATCGGCGTGCCCGTGATCAACATCCACCACTCGTTCCTGCCGGCCTTCATCGGCGCCGAACCCTATAAGAAAGCCAAGGAACGCGGCGTCAAGCTCATCGGCGCCACCTCGCACTACGTCACGAGCGACCTCGACGAGGGCCCGATCATCGAGCAGGACACCGTGCGGGTCACCCACGCCGACTCGGCCGCCGAACTCGCCCGCCGCGGCGCCGACGTCGAGCGTCAGGTGCTCGCGCGCGCGGTGCTGTGGCACGCCGAAGACCGCGTGCTGCGCGACGGCAACCACACGATCGTCTTCTGAGTCAGTGCCGGCGTCCGGCATCCTGCGTCCGGCATCCGGCGTCGGCATCCGGAATCGACGGCCGGGGCGGATGCCGAAACCATAGGTCGCCTACCGGAACCGACGGCGGTCCCGGCGAACATGCGCGCCCAGGCGGTCGGGCCGAGACGACCACGAGCCCTGCCCGACCGAGGACGCATTCGTTCATCGAGACCGCATCCGATGGAAGGTAATCACATGCGGCCTCGACGAGGGATGAATTCGCGACGAACGGATGCCGTTTCGACGTCCCCGGCCGGCCGAGCGCGAGCCCGGCCGACCCGGTGCGGTGTCAGTCGGGGTCGCTCGCGCGGCTGAGCGGACCGGTGCCGCCCCGGGGAGACTGCTTGCGCTGACGCGCGAGCTCGCCGCCGACGCGTCCGCCGTAGGGGCGGCCGTGATCGGCGAACTCGGCGCGGAAATAAGCCAGCCGCCAGTCGCCCAGCTCGATGCGGGCACCGGTGCGGAGGATCCGTCCGCCGCCGTCGCGACCCGGACCCTGCTCGCGCGCCCCGCCGCCGCCGACCACATCGAAGCCGTACAGCACGTACTCGTCGTCGCCCTCGTGGCGGATCTCGGCGTGCACGGGCGCCAGGCCCGGCAGCCGCAGGTCGGCTTCTTCGCCGGACCCGATCACCGTCTTGGTCGGCAACAGGTCGAACTCGCGCGGTCGCGAGCCGTCCCAACTCGCATCGCCGACCGCGAAGATGAGTCGCGGTCGCCCCGAACCGGGCGTGTAGTGCGTCGTGGTGATCCGTCGGCGAACAGTGCGACCGACCGTCGGCACGAGGGGGAAGGGCGTTTCGGGCGGGATCGGGAACGCCAATGCCCGCCCCTTGTTCCGGCGCGTGAGCAGAGGCGTGACGGCCGCGACCGACCCCAGCCGGATGTGACGCGACCCGGTCATCGCCCGCTGCAAAGCGCTCTTCTTGACATCGCCGAGGTGCAGGATCGGACCGTCCGGCCCCTCCAGCTTCACCGAGATGCCTCGGGATGCCAGGGCGTCGGCGACCGTGGACAGCTCGGTGAGCGTTCGCCGGCCGTTGCCGGGCAACCGCGAGGGATCGCTCACGACGATGCGCACCTCGCTCCCCGCGGCCGTGATCGTACCCTCGAACGGCGGGGTGTCGGCATCCTCCCCCTCCTCGTGCTCCGAGAAGGCGAGGTCGATGTCGAGGCGCACCATGATGGCGCCGCCCCTCAGCTGCCGCGGTGCGGGTCGGACCCGGCCGCGGTGTCGTCGCTCGTGGTCACGCGGAGGGTGCCGTTGAGCTTCCACGTCGCGCGGGGCGCGTCGGGACCGATGTCGCGGGGCACCTCGACGGTCATGTCGACGAAGGAGTAGTTGACGGCGGCGCCGCGGCCGGTCAGGTACGACCACATCTCGCGACCGAGGTCGGTCCAGTCGGTGATGGAGTGGCCCTCGGGTCCGCTGGAGTCGGCGAACGGATCGGTGGTGGAAGAGGAGTCAGACATGGCCTCGGAGTCCCTTTCGTTCAAGCTGTTTCGATCGGTGGGCCCCCAGGGTCCCAGCGAGGAGGTGGCGCCCGGGAGGGATTGCGTTCTCGTCGCCGGAGGGGGACGATTACCGACCGTCCCTCCGCGCAGAGCTCGGCGCCCGCGGTGCGCGTTCGCCACGGCACCCCCGACCCGCCGTGGCGCGCGTGGGGACGAGGACGTGAGGGAGGGACGACTCGTGCAGGTCGACGAACGGACGCGACCCGCTGCGCGTCAGTACACGTACTCCATGAGTTCGACCCCGAGCACGCGGAACGCGTCGTGCGCGCGGAGCCGGTGCGCGATCGTGAGGTCGTCGAAGTTGACGATGAGCGCGTAGGCGACTCCCGCGCGGGGACCCCCGAGAACGCCCGCCTCGGCGCGCACCCCCGCCGCGCGGCCGGTCTTGTTGACGAACAGCAACCCGTGCTGGTCGTTCTCGTGCGCGAAGGGGTCGAGTCCGGTGGCGGATGCCACGAGCGACAGATCGTGGTTCAGGCTCAGCCACTCCGCGACCTGCGCGCTCACACCGGGCGAGACGACGGTCGAGTTCACCAGCCCCGCGAACACCTGGGCCATCTCGCGCGCGGTCGAGAGGGCGAGGTGAGGGGCGTCGTCGGGGCCGCGGTCGTCGCGGAACCGATCGAGCAGGGCGGTACGCCGCAGTCCCAGCTGTTCGATCCGCGCGCGCACGGCCTGGAGTCCCACACGGTGCAGCAGCGCGTTGACGGCGAGAGCGTCGCCCGAGGACGCCGCGAGCATGGCGACGTCGATCAGGGGCAGGGCCGGCGCCTTCAGGTGCTGCCACACGCCCCCGTGCGCGGCGCCCTGCACCGCGGCGCGATCGAGGATCTCGAGCGGATCGATGCGCCCGTCCTCGAAGGCCGCGGCCACCTCGACCAGCAGAGGCACGACCCCCAGACCGCCGACCGGGAGGGTGACGAAATCGTCGCCCGCGAGCACCTGCGCTCCCCCGTCGAGGTCGTCGATGCGCACCGAGACCTGGGCACCGGACGCAGCCAGCTCGTCGAGGGCGCGCAACGTCGCCGTGAACGAACGCCTCCCCGCCGCCGCGCGTCGAGGCAGGCGTTTGGGTCCCTTGCGGCCGGCGCCCCGCAGGGCCGGGGCGTCGCGTCGCGACGACGCCACCGGCCCGCCGATGGGATCGGGCAGGGCGGGCTCGGGAACCGGGGGCATGCCCACGAGCGTGGCTCCTTCTTCGTTATGAAGACAACAAACGCGACCTCACCAAATGGTGACGCGCTGGTCGGCGTCCAGCCACAGCGCGTCGCCCTCGGTGACGTCGAAGGCCGCGTAGAACGCGTCGATGTTACGCACGATCTGATTGCACCGGAACTCGTTCGGCGAGTGCGGGTCGATGGTGAGAAGGCGGATGGTCTCGGCATCCCGGCCCTTCTGCTGCCAGATCTGCGCCCAGCTCAGTAGCAGGCGCTGGATCCCGGTGTACCCGTCGACCACGGGTCCCTCACCCTCGGTTTCACCCTGCTCCGCGAGGAACAGGCGGTACGCGGCGATCGCGATGCCCAGACCCCCGAGATCGCCGATGTTCTCACCGATCGTGAGCTCCCCGTTGACGTGGTGCTCGTCGCCGAGGCCCTGCGGCACGAGCGCCTCGTACTGGGCGACGAGGGCCTTCGTGCGCTCCTCGAAGGCCGCGCGGTCGGCATCCGTCCACCAGTCGCGAAGCGACCCGTCGGCGTCGAAGCGGCTGCCCTGATCGTCGAAGCCGTGTCCGATCTCGTGGCCGATGACCGCACCGATCCCGCCGTAGTTGGCGGCGGCGTCGCGATCGGCGTCGAAGAAGGGGTACTGCAGGATCGCCGCGGGGAACACGATCTCGTTCATGAGCGGGTTGTAGTACGCGTTGACAGTCTGCGGGGTCATGTACCACTCGTCGCGGTCGATCGGCTGGCCGACCTTGGCGAGCTGGCGGTCGTGCTCCCACACGTGCGCACGACGGACGTTGCCGACGAGGTCGGTCGGATCGACCTCGACGTCGGAGTAGTCCTTCCACCGCACCGGGTAGCCGATCTTCGGGACGAAGGTGTCGAGCTTGGCGAGCGCACGTTGACGCGTCTCGTCGGTCATCCACTCGAGATCCTGGATCGAGCGGCGGTATGCCTCGATCAGGTCGGCGACGAGGCCGTCCATGGCATCCTTCGCTGCGGGCTTGAAGTGCCGCTCGACGTAGACCTTGCCGATCGCCTCGCCCAGCGCCGCCTCGACCAGGCTCACGCCGCGCTTCCACCGTTCACGGTTGACCGGGACGCCGGTGAGCTGCGTGCCGTAGAACGCGAAGTTCTCGGCCACGAAGTCGTCGGAGAGGAAAGCCGCCGCCGCGTGCACGATCTTGAAGCGCAGCCACGCCTTCCAGTCCTCGAGGCGCCCATCGACGAGCAGCCCGCCGAGCGACCCGACGAAGCTCGGCTGGTACACGACCACCTCGGCGAAGGCATCCTCGTGACCCGGGGCCACCCCCGCCCGCCAGGGCTCGAGGTCGACGCCCGAGAGCGCCACGACGTCGCCCCACGTCTTCAGGTTGTAGGTCTTCACCGAATCGCGGCTGTCCTCCCGCGACCAGTGTGCGGAGGCGATCTCGGTCTCGAGGGCGAAGACACGATCGGCGGATGCCGCGGCCTCGGCTACGCCGGCGAGGTCGAGGATGCGCGCGATGTGCCCGCGGTACGCCTCACGCGTCTCGGCGAAGTTGTCGAGTCGGTAGTAGCTCTCGTCGGGCAGCGAGATGCCGCCCTGGTAGATCACGGGCACGTAGCGCGTGGGGGCGCCCGGGTCGGGCTCGACGAACAGGGTGAGCAGGCCGCTGAGACCGTCGCGCTCGAGCTCTCCGACGAGTCGCAGGAAGGAGGGGATGCCGTCGACGCCGTCGACGCGCCCGAGCTGCGGCGCCAGCGGCTCGCGGCCGAGGGTCTGGATGCGCTCGGTGTCCATGAAGCTCGCGAACAGGTCGCCGATCTTGCGGGCCTCGGTGCCCGGCTCGGCGTGCTGCGACTCCTGGACGATGGTGCGGACGTCGGCCTCGGCCTGCTCGGCGATGAGGTGGAACGAGCCCCAGCGGGCCTTGTCGTCGGGGATCTCGGTGCGCTCCAGCCAACGGCCGTTCACGTGGCGGAACAGGTCGTCCTGGGGGCGGATCTCGTCGCTGAGCTCGTCGAGCGCGAGACCGGAGGAGCGGGGGATGTCGGTCATGCAGACAGGATAAAGGCCGGTTCTCTGTGCCGGCTCCGAACCCGCGGCGGGTGGGTCCGGTTCGGTGTCGGGGGTGCGTCCTAGGCTCGGGGAGTGACGACATCGCCGCCCGAGACGCTGAACCGCTCCATTCTGCGGCTCGCCGTTCCGGCACTCGGCGCGCTCATCGCCGAGCCGTTGTTCCTCATCGTCGACGCCGCGATGATCGGGCACCTCGGCGTCGCTCCGTTGGCGGGCCTCGGCATCGCCGGGGCGGTGCTGCACACGATCGTCGGGCTCATGGTGTTCCTCGCGTACGCGACCACCCCGGCCGTCGCCCGGCGGTTCGGTGCGGGCGAACCGGGTCGCGCCGTGTCGGTGGGCATCGACGGCATGTGGTTGGCCCTCGCGCTCGGTGCGGTGCTCGCCGCGGTGGGGTCGATCCTGTCCCCGCTGGTCGTCGACGTGTTCGGTGCCGCGCCCGACGTGGCCGAGAACGCCCGCACCTATCTGACGATCTCGATGTGGGGCCTTCCCGCGATGCTGATCGTCTTCGCCGCGACCGGCCTCTTGCGCGGCATGCAGAACACCGTGACGCCGCTGTGGATCGCGGGTCTCGGCTTCGGCGCGAACGCGGCCTTGAACGCCCTGTTCATCTACGGCTTCGGGTGGGGCATCGCCGGCTCCGCCGTGGGCACGGTCGCAGCCCAGTGGGGCATGGTGGGCGCCTACGTCCTGGTCGTGCGGCGCCTCGCGCGTCTGCACGCGGCGTCCGTGCGTCCGCAACGCGAGGGCCTCGGAGGAACCGTGCGGTCGGGCGGCTGGCTCTTCCTCCGCACGGTCAGCCTGCGCGCGGCCTTCCTCGCGACCGTCACCGTGGCCACCGGTCTCGGTTCGGCCGAGCTGGCGGGCTGGCAGATCGCGTTCACCATCTTCTCGACGGCCGCCTTCGCGCTCGACGCCCTGGCGATCGCCGCTCAAGCGCTGATCGGGCGCGCCCTCGGCGCCGGCGACATCGACACGGTCGGACGCGTCCTCGCTCGCACGAGCGCGTGGGGCGTGTGGTTCGGTGTGGCGGTCGGGGGCGTGGTCGCGGCGTCATCGGCCGTGATCGGCCTCGTCTTCACGGGGGATGCCGAGATCGCCGCGCTCATCCAGCCGGCGCTGCTCGTGCTCGCGGTGGCGCAGCCGCTCGCGGCGTTCGTCTTCGTGCTCGACGGCGTGCTCATCGGCGCGGGCGACGCGCGCTACCTCGCCCTCGCCGGCGTGCTGAACCTCGTGCCGTACGTGCCCGCGCTCGTGCTCGTCGGCATGTTCGCCGGGGGTGGCGCGGCGGGTCTCGCGTGGGTGGCCGCGGCGTTCTTCGGCGTCTACATGCTCGCGAGGGCGCTCACGCTGGGCCTGCGGGTGCGCGGGAAGGCCTGGATGACGGCCGGCGGTTGAGCCCTCACACGAGCGAGGCCCGTGAGCCCGTCGACGGGACCGGACGCTCGCACGCGCCACGGCTCATGCCCAGCGGCGGCACCACTCGTACATGATCACAGCCGCCGCCGAGGCCGCGTTGATCGAACGCGTCGAGCCGTACTGCGTGATCTCGACCACCCCGGAGGCTGCGGCGATCGCCTCGGGCGACAACCCCGGCCCCTCCTGTCCGAACAGCAGCACGCAGGCCTCGGGCAGATCCGCCCGGTCCACGGGCACCGATCCCTCGACGTTGTCGACGGCGATCACGGGCAGACCCGCCTCGCGCGCCCACGCGGCGAAGGCCGCGACGTCTTCGTGGTGGCGCACGTGCTGGTACCGGTCGGTCACCATGGCCCCGCGGCGGTTCCAGCGGCGCTTGCCCACGATGTGCACTTCGGCGGCGAGGAAGGCGTTGGCGCTGCGCACGATCGAGCCGATGTTGAGGTCGTGCTGCCAGTTCTCGATGGCGACGTGGAACGGATGCCGCTGGGCGTCGAGGTCGGCGACGATCGCCTCCATCGTCCAGTAGCGGTAAGCGTCGACCACGTTGCGGGTGTCGCCGTTCGCGAGCAGTTCGGGGTCGTAGCGCGGACCGTCCGGCCAGTGCGCGGGTCCCCCCGGCCAAGGGCCGACACCGTGCGTCGGCGACGGGTCGGTACGCGCCGCGGCGGCCTCGTCGCCGCCCGGCGCCGGCGTGGGCTCGTCGGCATCCGTCACCTCTCCAGGCTACCCGGGCGGGCGGTACGCCCCGCGGACCGGCGCGGGGGCCCGCGGACCGGGGCGCCGCGTGGCCCCGCGGGCCGGGGGCCTGAGCCGGACCCGCGGGCCGGGGCGGGCGCGGACCCACAGGCCCGAAGGTGGTTCGGGGAAGGGAGGACGGATTCCGCGAACCCGGTCGTCCGCTCCCCGGATGTCCTCTCGACGCGGACCACGG
Source organism: Microbacterium proteolyticum (assembly GCF_014192415.1). Lineage (GTDB taxonomy): Bacteria > Actinomycetota > Actinomycetes > Actinomycetales > Microbacteriaceae > Microbacterium > Microbacterium proteolyticum. Next base: position 1,593,860 of record NZ_JACHXY010000001.1, on the reverse strand, counting down.
GGCAACTCGTCCTCTCACTTTTCGGCCACCCGAAATCCTGGTAACTTTTCGGCATGCCGAAAACAGCGAGTGCCGTGGACCGCCGCCACGCGCCGGGGCGCGCCCTCTGGCTCCTCGGCCCCGCGATGGTCGCCGGCGTCGCCTACCTCGACCCGGGCAACGTCGCCAGCAACATGACCGCCGGCGCCGCGTTCGGCTACCTGCTGGTGTGGGTCGTCGTGCTCGGCAACGTCATGGCCTGGTTGATCCAATACCTCTCGGCGAAGCTCGGCATCGTCACCGGCGAGAGCCTGCCCCAGGTGCTCGGTCGCCGCATCCGCCGGCCGTGGGCGCGACGCGCGTACTGGCTGCAGGCCGAGCTCGTCGCGATGGCCACCGACGTCGCCGAGGTCATCGGCGGAGCCGTGGCGCTGTACCTGCTCTTCGGTGTCCCTCTGCTGTGGGGCGGCGCGATCACGGGAGTGGTGTCGATGGGCCTGCTGCTCGTGCAGACGCGGCGGGGCGCCCGGGCGTTCGAGACGGTGCTGATCGGACTGCTCGTCGTCATCGCGGTGGGCTTCTCGTTCGGCCTCTTCTTCGCCCCACCCGCACCCGACGGCGTCATCGGCGGGCTCGTTCCGCGCTTCGAGGGCACGGAGTCGGTGCTGCTCGCGGCATCCATCCTCGGCGCGACGATCATGCCGCACGCCATCTATGCGCACTCGGCGCTGGCCCGCGACCGGTTCGCCCCGACGAGCGGCTTCGAGGCCGCTCCCGTTCTCGCACCGTCGGTCACCGCCTCCTCACGCGCGACATCGGATGCCACCTCGTCCGGGCCCCGCATGCCGGACGCCGACGCCGCCTCTCGACCGTCGACACGGGCCGCGGCGCCGATGGCGCCGACCACGACCGCGACCGCTGCCGCTGCCGCTGCCGCTGCCGACCCGATCGACGCCGCGCACTCCCGCCTCGAGAACGCCCGCGGCATCTCCACCCCGCGCTTGCTGCGCGCGACCCGCTGGGACGTCACCATCGCCCTCGCCGTCGCCGGCACGGTCAACCTCGCGATCCTGCTGCTGGCGGCGGCGAACCTCGCCGGCGTCGACGGCACCGACAGCCTCGAGGGTGCCTACGCCGCACTCCGCGAGGGTCTCGGTCCCGTGGTCGCGACGCTCTTCGCGGTAGGCCTGCTCGCCAGCGGCCTCGCCTCGACCTCCGTCGGCGCCTATGCGGGCGCCGAGATCATGCACGGGCTCCTCCGCACGCGGATTCCCCTCGTGGTGCGCCGGCTCGTCACGCTCGTGCCGGCGCTCGTGATCCTCGCCCTGGGCGTCGATCCGACCCTCGCGCTCGTGCTCAGCCAGGTGGTGCTGTCGTTCGGCATCCCGTTCGCGCTCGTCCCCCTCGTCGTGCTCACCGCCCGGGCCACGGTGCTCGGCACCTACCGCAACCGCATGCTGACGACCGTCGCCGGGGTCGTGGCATCCGTGTTCCTCATCACCCTCAACGTCGTGCTCCTGTGGCTGGTGTTCACGGGCGGATAGGCTGACGGCGTGGAATCGCCCGTATCCGACGACTACCTCAAGGCGATCTACCACCACACCGAGTGGCAGGACACACCGATCACGCCCTCGCAGCTGGCCGGCGTGCTGGGTCTCGCCCCCTCGAGCGTGACCGAGATGGTGAAGAAGCTTGCCGCGCAAGGGCTCGTCACCCACCGCCCCTACGGGCCCGTCTCGCTGACCACCGCGGGCGCTCGTCGTGCGGCCGGTGTCATCCGTCGCCACCGGCTCATCGAGACGTGGCTCGTGCGCGAGTTCGACTATGCGTGGGACGAGGTGCACGACGAAGCCGAGGTGCTCGAGCACGCGCTGAGCGAGCGCCTGCTCGAGGGCATCGACGAACGCCTGGGGCGGCCGCGGTTCGACCCGCACGGCGACGCGATCCCGGATGCCGAAGGCGTGGTGCACCGCGAACCCTTCGTGCTGCTGACCGAAGCGCCCACCGGCCACGCCGGACGCGTGCTGCGCGTGAGCGACCGCGATCCCGAGCTGCTGCGCGCGCTCGTCGAACGCCGCATCGACGTGGGGCACGAGCTCGAGGTCGTGTCCGACGAGGTCGTTCGCGCCGACGGTGTCGAGGTGACCCTTCCCGTGGGGGCGGGCGGGTCGGTCTGGCTGACGGCCTGAGCGCCGCCGCGGCGCGGCGTCCGGGACGGGTGCAGCCGGTCGGTCTGGCTGACGGCTTGACCGCCGCCTCGGCGGGGCACCCGGCCGGACGTCAACCGGACGGCGTCGATGCGCCTCGGCCAGCCGGTGCGGGGTGGAACCACCGTCGAGAGCCCGCGGGCACCCAGATCGCGATGATCACGGCCACCGCCGCGACGAGCGCTACCGTGAGCACCGGGTCGAGCTCGGTGAGGATCATGGCCACGGCCTGCAGCACGCCGAGCAGCGCGAGATACGCGGTGAGCAGGTTGCGCGCGAGCGCACTGCCGCGCGAGAGGGCGGATCCGCCCGCGACGGTGAGCAGCCCCAGAAGCACGGTCGCCGCGCCGACGAGCGAGGTGGGGAGCACGAGATCGTCCGGCACCCCGTAGCGGGCGAGCAGCACGACGATGCCCAGCGCGGTGTTGATGAAGCCGCCGACGTACACGAGCACGATCGCCGCCGAGACGGCCGAGGGCCGCCGCCGCGCGGAGGTGGCGGTCGCGTCATCGATCTCGTCGGGCCGGCCACCCGATCGGGCGACGAGTGAACGCCGCACGAAGCGGCGGTGCGCGAAACGGACGACCTCGATCGCGCCGATGGCCACGACGACGACCACCGTGATGACCGCCGCGCCGTCTTCGCCCGGATCCCGCAGCTGGAAGAACTCCCCCAGCGCCGGCACCGTGAAGATCGCGGTCAGGGCGATGAACATCGCACCGATGACGAGCACCTTCACCCGCGTCACCGGTCGCGACAGCACGGTGAGCACCCAGATCGCCACGATCGCGAGGATGATGGTCGCCCCGGTACGCAGTTGTTCGACGCTGAGACCGATACTCATCGCGACGCGGGTGTACAGCGTGAGCGAGACGGCGATGACGAGCCCGGCCGGGATCGCGAAGCTCAACGATCGCCTGAGGAACCCCGGCACGTAGCGCTGCGTGTTCGGCAGCAACGCCAGGAAGAACGCGGGGATGCCGATGGTCAGGCCGTCGGTGATCGACAGCTGCCGTGGGAGGAAAGGGAACTCCATCACGAGCGCTCCGAAGAGCACGGCGAGGCCCGTCGCGTACACGGTCTTGGTCAGGAAGAGCATCGAGACGCGCTCGATGTTGGCGATGACCTGGCGCCCCTCGGCCACCACCGAGGGCAGGTGCGAGAAGCGTCCGTCGAGCAGCACGAGACGGGCGACCGCCTTGGTGGCCGCGGCACCCGAGTTCATGGCGATGCCGATGTCGGCCGTCTTGATGGCCAGAGCGTCGTTGACCCCGTCGCCGGTCATGGCCACGACGTGACCGCGCGCTTGGAGCGCGGTGACCATGCGTCTCTTCTGGTCGGGCGTGACGCGACCGAAGACGTTGTGCTGCTCGAGCACGAGACCGAGCTCGGCGTCGTCCTCGGGCAGGCGCCGCGCGTCGTAGCCCTCGTCGACCTCGAGTCCCACCTCGCGGGCGATCGCGGCGACGGTGCGCGGGTTGTCGCCCGAGATGACGCGCACGCCGACGCCCTGCTCCCGGAAGTACGCCAGCGCGTCGGCGGCGTCGGGTCGCACGGCCTCGACGAACGTCAGAACGGCGACGGCGACGGGGGCCGCGGGCAGCCGCTCCTCCTCGACGTCGATGTCGTCGAGGGCTGCGCCGGAGTGAGCGAGCACGAGCGTGCGACGGCCGGATGACGCCAGCCGCGTGACGGCGGCACCCAACTCGCTGCTCGCGTCGGCGGCGAGATCGCCGAACACCATCTCGGGCGCGCCGAGGATCCAGGTGCCTCCGGATGCGAACGACACCGCGCTCCACTTGCGCGCCGACGAGAAGGGGATGCGCCGCGCCGCCTCGATCGGCTCATCGAGGGGAAACGGTTCGCGCAGACACTTCGCGGTGGCGTTCGCATCCGCCGCGGCGCCGTACCAGGCGAGGGCGGTACGCCACCCGGCGCTCTCCTCGAGGGTCAGCACGTCGTCGAAGCGGATCTCACCCGCCGTGAGCGTGCCGGTCTTGTCGAGGCAGATGACGTCGACGCGGGCGAGACCCTCGACCGCGGGCAATTCGTTGACGAGCACCTTCTGCCCCGCCAATCGCGCGGCACCCACGGCGAAGGCGATCGAGGTCATCAGCACGAGTCCGAGCGGGATCATCGCGGTCAACGACGCGATCGTGTTCACCACCGCCTGTTGCCAGGTGCCCTGCTGCCACGCCTGCACCCACCCGCCGGCGACCATCATCTGCGCGTTCAGCACGAGCAGCCCGATCGGGCCGATCCCCCAGCCGACCCACTTCAGCACGCGGTCGACCGAGGTGCGCAGCTCGCTCGACACCAGCTGGAAGCGCTTCGCCTCCGCGGCGAAGGTGTTCGCGTAGGACTCGGAGCCGACTCTCACGACGCGGGCCGTTCCCTCGCCGGCGACGACGATCGATCCCGACAGCGCTTCATCTTCGGGGCGCTTGTCGACGGCATCCGATTCGCCGGTCAGCATCGATTCGTCGATCTGAAGCCCCCGCGAGTCGACCACGACCGCATCGGCGGGCACCTGATCGCCCGCTCGAAGGACGAGCAGGTCGTCTCGCACGACGTCGGGAGGCGCGATCTCGGTGTCGACGCCCTCGCGACGCACTCGGGCACGAGGGGCGTTCAACAGCGCCAGCCGATCGAGGGCCGCCTTCGCGCGGAACTCCTGCACGCAGCCGATCACCGCGTTCGACAGGGCGGCCACGCCGAAAAGGGCGTCCTGCCAGCGCCCCAGCAGCAGCAGTACGAGGAAGCACGCCGCGACGATGGCGTTGAAGAGCGTGAAGACGTTGGCCCGCACGATGTTCCACGCGCTGCGACTGCTGTCGGCGCTGAAGGCGTTGGTCTGCCCGGCGGCGACCCGTTCGGCGACGTCGGCGGCGCTCAGGCCGCGGAGGTCGGCGGAATCGATGCTGTCGGCTGTCGCCTGGTCCATGCGATCACTGTAGGGCTCAGCGCCGACATCGACAGGGGGGATCAGGATGCCGCTCGCCGGGCCCGATCGAAGGCCCAGCGCACATGGGTCGCGGTCTCGCACTCCCGCCAGAGCTCGGCCCCGAGCTCGCTGCGCAGGGTGCGCCGCGCCGGGGTGGCCACGCGCGGCTCGCCGCGGGCGACGAGCGCGGGGCCGTACATCTCCCCACCCTCGGCGAGGGGGTCGACCACCGCACGGACGAGCGCCCAGGCGCCCTGCTCCTTCGACTGCGTGATCGGGGCCTGCAGGTTGTCGAGGAAGCGGGTGAGCCGGCTCGGCTCGTTGACGCCGCGCACCCCGCGGGTGCGTCCGCTGGTCGAGTAGCCGGGATGCGCCACCAGGCTCTGCACCGGGACGCCGTGCGCGCGCAGACGCCTGTCGGCCTCGAGCGCGAGCGCCGTGGTCGCCGCTTTCGACTGTACGTACGCGCGCCACGGTGTGTAGCCCTCGGTGAGCTCGGGATCGGTGGGCAGATGGCCCCAGATCGAGGTCGACATGCTGCCCACCCACACCATGCGACCGCGGGCGGCGGCGAGAGGCTTGAGCAGCTCACCGGCGAGTGCGAAGTGGCCGAGCACGTTGGTCGCGAACACCAGTTCGTGCCCGCCCGCGGTCTCGCGCTGCTTCGGCGGGTGCACGACACCGGCGTTCAGGAGGAGACCGTCGAGCCGCCCGCGCGCGCGGGCGGTCGCCGCAGCCGCGCGCACCGACCCCATGTTGCTGGTGTCGAGCAGCAGCGTCTCGATCGCGGCATCCGGATGCGACCGCTTCACCGCCGACTTCGCCGCGGCGAGCCGGTTCGGGTTCCGCCCCGTGAGGAGCACGCGCGCCCCGGCGCCGGCGAGCTGCTCGCAGGCGAAATAGCCGAGCCCCCGCGTCGCGCCGGTGACGAGATACGACCGCCCCGACAGGTCGGGGAGGTTCTGAGGATCCCACTCGGTGCGCGCCACCCTACGACCCTAACGAGATCGTCCTCCGCCGTCACGGGCTCATTCCATTTCCGGCATATCGCCGTCCGGGAAAATTTCCCGACCGATGCGTGACGAATCGGCGACTCCGCACGTCCCCTCTACGAGCACGTGCTCCGTCGGGACGAGATCGGTCGCCGCCGACGCCGACATTTCGAGAAGGAGTCAGATCATGGGTCTGGACGACAAGATCAAGAACGCCGCTCAGGACATCGTGGGCAAGGCGAAGGAGACGATCGGGAACGCCACCGACAACGACAAGCTCGTCGCCGAGGGCAAGGCCGACCAGGTGAAGGCGGACGCCAAGAAGGCCGGCGAGAACGTCAAGGACACCTTCAAGTAAGGCACCTCCGGCGCGGACGGGCGGGTCACGGCTTTCGAGCCGGGCCCGCCCTCGTTCGTTCGTTCATAGGGTGTGTCGGAGGCCGGGGTTAGGCTGGCCCCATGCGGACGCGTGGCGACATCGAGTGCTGGCTCACCGACATGGACGGCGTGCTCGTCCACGAGAACACGCCCATCGCGGGGGCGTCCGAACTGCTCGCGCAGTGGCGCGCCGAGGGCACGCCGTTCCTCGTGCTCACGAACAACTCGATCTTCACGCCGCGCGACCTCAGCGCCCGGTTGCGCGCGTCCGGTCTCGACGTGCCCGAGGCGTCCATCTGGACCTCGGCGCTGGCGACCGCCGACTTCCTCAAGTCGCAGATGCCGGGCGGCTCCGCCTTCGTCATCGGCGAGGCCGGACTGACCACGGCCCTCCACGAGGCCGGCTTCATCATGACCGAGACCACGCCCGATTACGTCGTCGTGGGCGAGACCCGCAACTACTCGTTCGAGGCGATCACCAAGGCCATCCGCTTCATCCTCGGCGGCGCGCGCTTCATCGCCACGAATCCGGATGCCACGGGCCCCTCGACCGAGGGAGTCCTCCCGGCGACGGGTGCGATCGCTGCACTCATCACCAAGGCGACGGGCAAAGAGCCCTACATCGTCGGCAAGCCCAATCCGATGATGTTCCGCTCGGCACTCAACCGCATCGGTGCGCACAGCGAGAACACCGGCATGATCGGCGACCGCATGGACACCGACATCGTCGCGGGCATCGAGGCGGGCCTGCACACGGTGCTGGTGCTCACCGGCATCAGCGACCAGCGCGAGATCGAGCGCTACCCTTTCCGGCCCGACGAGATCCTCGGCTCCGTCGCTCAACTCGTGCGCGCCGAACCCTTCGAGACCGAAATCGCCGACGGCGAAGAGGGCCTCGAAGCGGGCCTCTGATCATGGGCGCGCTCGACGACGGCGAGAGGGTGGCGGCGGCTGACGTCGCCGCGTGGTCCGCCTGGCTCGAGCTCCACCACGAGACGTCCAAAGGCGCATGGCTCGTCCGCGGCCGCGGCGGCGATACCGGTCGGTACGTCGGGTACGAGGATGCCGTGCGCGAGGCCCTGTGCTTCGGCTGGATCGACGGACCCGTGCGCGTGTTCGACGACCGCACCTCGGGACTGTGGTTCGCTCCGCGACGCGCCACGAGCGGCTGGGCCGCGACGAACAAGGCCCGCATCGCTCAGCTCGAGATGGAGGGGCGCCTGCGACCGGCCGGACTCCGCGCGCTCGACGTCGCCCGTGCGAACGGGGCGTGGGAGGTGCTCGACGGACCCGAGGCGGGTATCGAGCCCGCCGAGCTGACGGCGGCGCTCGACGCGGTCCCGGCGGCGCGTGCGTACTGGGACGCGTTTCCCCCCTCGGTCCGCAAGGCCGGTCTCACCCAGATCGCGATGGCGGTGCGCCCCCAGACCCGCGAGAGCCGCATCGCCAAGATCGTCGCTGATGCCGCCGAGAACCGTCGGCCGTGACCGGCCCGACGCTCGGGGTCACAGATGCGCACGCGTTCGATGCGAAACGGGCGGGCTTGACGTCGCCCTCTCCCCGTCGGGGAGGATGAGTTCATGGACGATCGCACGTTGTGGCTGATCACGGCCTTCTTCATCACCGCGGGGACGCTCACGGCATTCATCGTGCAGTGGCGGCGCTCCCGCCGCGGCGGGAATGGACGAGACCCATTCGACGGGCCGGGTCCGGACGACGACTCGCGCTGACCGTGACTCGCGGCGCCACGGGCGCGCGGCATCCGCAGTCTTCGGTCCCCGTCGAGAGGACACGGGACAGCACGAGGGCAGGCCGATCGGCGCGAGATGGCCGGGTCTACTCGGCCGCCCCGTTCTTGCCGGCACACGGCGACGACGTCGCGCGGCCGTGAGCCGGGACCGGCTTACTGCGGCTGCAGACCCAGGTCGTCAAGGTCGATGGATGCCAGCCACTGCAGTCCCTCGGCCTCGATCGCGGCCTGTGCACCGGTCTTGCGGTCGACGATGACGGCGACGGCGACGACCTCTGCGCCCTCGCGGCGTAGCGCCTCGACGGCCTTGAGCGCCGACTGACCCGTGGTCGAGGTGTCTTCGACGACGACGACGCGCTTGCCGGTGACGTCGGCGCCCTCGACCTGGCGGCCGCGACCGTGGTCCTTGGGCTCTTTGCGCACGACGAACGCGTCGAGCGGGCGGCCGGCGTGCACCGACTCGTGCATGACCGCGTTGGCGATGGGGTCGGCGCCCAGGGTCAGTCCCCCAACGGCCACGACGCCGTCGAGGTCCTTCACCAGGTCGAGCACGAGGCGACCGATCGCCGGGGCCGCGCGGTGGTCGAGGGTGAGCTTGCGCATGTCGACGTAGTACGTCGCCTTCTTGCCACTCGAAAGGGTGAAGTCGCCGTGGAACACCGCCTCGTCGTTGATGAGGCGGATCAGCGCCTGGCGGTCGGCTTCGAGCTCGGAAGTAGAGGCTGCGGTCACGGCGTCGAGTCTATTGCGCGGTCTCCGCCCGAACCGGCGCGCGCAACGGCGGGGGATAGGCGACATGCCGCATCCGGGGCGCCGTCATCCGGCACGTCGGCACGGACACCCGCCGTCCTCCACGCGGCATCCGGCGGACGTTGATGTCGGTGGCCGAAAGTAGGCTGGATGCCATGCGCCTGGCCACCTGGAACGTCAACTCCATCCGTGCCCGCGTCACCCGCACCGTCGAGTTCTGCGTGCGCGAGCACATCGACGTGCTGGCGATGCAGGAGATCAAGTGCAAGACGGAGCAGTTCCCGTACGCGGCGTTCGAGGAGGCCGGCTACCACGTCGCCGCCCACGGCCTGAATCAGTGGAACGGTGTCGCGATCGCCAGCCGTGAGCCGCTCGAGGACGTCGAGATCGGCTTCCCCGGCATGCCCGGGTTCGAAAAGGGCAAAGAGGGGCCCGACCTCCCGCAGGAGGCCCGCGCGATCGGCGCGACCGTCGGCGGCGTGCGCGTCTGGAGCCTCTACGTCCCCAACGGCCGCGGCCTCGACGACCCGCACTACGTGTACAAACTCGACTGGCTCGACACGCTCCGCGAGTACGCCGCCACCACTCTCGCGGCCGACCCCCAGCTGCCGCTCGCGCTCACCGGCGACTTCAACATCGCCCCGACGGATGCCGACAACGGCGACCCCACGGTCGTCGAGGGCGCGACCACCCACGTCTCCCCTCCCGAGCGAGCAGCCTTCGCCGCGTTCGAGACCGCGGGACTCACCGATGTGGTGCGCCCGCTCATCCCGACCGGGTACACCTACTGGGACTACAAGCAGCTGCGTTTCCCCCGCAACGAGGGCCTGCGCATCGACTTCATCCTCGGCTCCCCCGCCTTCGCCGACGCCGTGCACGGCGCCGAGATCCACCGCCACGAGCGCAAGGGCGAGGTGCCCAGCGACCACGTTCCCGTCGTCGCCGACCTCGACTTCTCGCCTGCGGACGACGATGACGACATGCCGATGATCTTCGGCTGAACGCCTCGCCAGCGGCATCCGAGAACTTTCTGCGCGAGTCTGTCGATTCCGCTCGCGCCCGTTCGACGCGATAGTAGGGGCAGGCATTCGCTCCCCTCCGATCGCTCGACCGAGCACACACGAGAAGAGTTCACGATGAAGTACATGCTGATCATGCGCGGCACCGACGAGGCGTACGCGGCATACAAGGAGATCCCCTTCGAGCAGGTCATCAACGACATGGGCGCGTACAACGAGTCCATGATCGATGCGGGCGTGCTCGTCGCCGGTGACGGACTGGCCGAGGACATGAGCGCGAACTTCGTCGTCGAGTTCGGCGGTGAGGAGCCGGTCGTCACCGACGGCCCCTACGGCGAGACGCACGAGCTGTTCAACGGCTTCTGGATCATCGAGGTGTCCTCGCGTGACGAGGCCGTCGAGTGGGCGCGGCGCGCACCCCTCATCGCCGGCAACAAGCTCGAAGTGCGCCGCGTGACCGACGAGACCGACTTCGCGGCGTTCGCCGACAACGAGTACATCCAGAAAGAGGAGGGCTGGCGCGAGGCGCAGTCCTCGCGGTGACCCGCACCCGTTCCCGCGGCGACGCCTTCCGTCGCCCCGCGGAGACGGAGCCCGCGTCGTGACCCCTGACCCCGACCTCTCGCGACGCGTCGCGGCGATCTGGCGCATCGAAGGCGCCCGGATCGTCGCGACGCTCGCGCGCGTGGTCGGCGATCTCACGACCGCCGAGGATCTGGCTCAGGATGCCGTCGCCGAGGCGCTGGCGACGTGGCCTCGCGACGGCGTGCCCCGCAATCCGGGCGCCTGGCTGACGGCCGTGGCCAAGCGCCGCGCGATCGACGACTGGCGCCGCGCGCAGAACCTGAGCGAGAAGTACCGACTGATGGGTGCCGACCTCGAAGAGATCTCGGAGGCCGAGTGGCAACCGATCGACGACGACGTGCTGCGCCTGGTGTTCGCCGCCTGCCACCCGGTGCTCGCGCGCGAGGCGCAGGTCGCCCTGACGGTGAAAGTCGTCGGTGGCCTCGACACCGAGGCGATCGCGCGGCTCTTCCTCGTGCCCGTACCCACGATGCAGCAGCGCATCGTGCGGGCGAAGAAGGCGTTGAGCGCAGCGCGGGTGCCGTTCGTCGTGCCCGAGCCCGCGGAATGGCCGGCGCGGTTGAACGGCGTGCTCGGCGTCATCTACCTCGTCTTCACCGAGGGCTACGTGGCGAGCACGGGCGACGCGGTGCTCCGCAGCGAACTCGCGCACGAGGCTGTGCGCCTCGGGCGCGTCGTGAACCGTCTGATCTCGCGCGAGCCGGAGGCGCTCGGCCTGTCGGCGCTGATGGAGTTGCAGATCGCCCGCTTCGCGGCCCGCGTGGACGCAGCGGGCGATGCCGTTCTCCTCGCCGACCAGGACCGCCGCCTGTGGGACCGCTCGGCGATCGCACGCGGCCGGGAGCTGCTCGACCGCGCGGACGGGCTCGGCCGGGGGCGTGGGCCGTACCAGCTGCAGGCGGCGATCGCCCTCTGTCACGCCCAGGCGGCGAGCGTCGAGTCGACGGACTGGGACCGCATCGTGCTGCTGTACGAGATGCTCGGACGGATCACGCCGAACCCCGTGGTCGAACTCAATCGCGCGGTCGCCGTGTCGATGGCATCCGGTGCGTCCGACGCCCTCGAACTCGTCGACGTCCTCGCCGACGCCGGCGCCTTGAAGGGGTCGCACCTCCTCCCCTCGGTCCGCGGGGAGCTCCTCGCCCGGTTGGGCCGCATCGATGAGGCGCGATCCGAGTTGTTCGCGGCAGCGGCGCTCACCCGCAACGAGCGGGAAGCGGCGCTCTTGCGACGCAAGGCGGACGCGCTGGCGACCTGAAGTCGGCGGTGCGTTCGACGCGGGCTCGGCACGGCAGACGTGCTCGCAACCTGAGGTCGGGGCGGGTTCTGCCAGGCAGACAAGCTGGCGACGTGAAGGGCGCCGCGTTCGGGGCGTGCTCTGCGCTGTGGGGCGTTCGACGTCCGCCCCGGAGCGCGAAATGCGCCCCACCGCCGCAGTATCCGCCTCGACCCCCCGCCGCCGACGACGGCGGGGCCGAGGCGAACCCCGACCCCGCCGCGCTATGGGTGGGTCAGGCCGCGGGAACCTCGGCCGGCGCGGTGCGCGCGACGAGCGTCACGAGCGCCTCGATGATCGAGCGGAGGAACTCCGCAGTGCCCTCGTCGGTCACGGTGCCGTCTTCCTCGAACAGGCCGGGGGTCGACTGGATGTAGCCCTCGGGCTGGCCGAGGACGAGGGCGTTGTAGTGCAGGAGCACCGCGCGCAGGTGCTGCTGACCGGCGGCGGTGGCGATTCCGCCCTGCGAGGTGCCGACGACGGCGGTGGGCTTGTCGTTGAACGACGCCTCGCCGTAAGGACGGGCCGACCAATCGAGGGCGTTCTTGAGCACACCGGGGATGGAGCGGCTGTACTCGGGGGTCACGATGATCATGCCGTCGGCATCCTCGATCGCGGTCTTGAAAGTGGTCGCGACCTCGGGGAAGTTCCCGTCATGGTCGGGCGAGTAGAAGGGGAGGTCCTTGATCGGGATCTCCTTCAGGGTGACGCCCTCGGGCGCGACCTTCTCGAGCGCCTTGGCGAGGCGGCGGTTGATCGAGGTGCTGGAGATGCTGCCGACGATGTAGCCGATCGTGTACTCGGTCACGATGATCCTCTCTGGGATGACGGGGGCGAAGAGCCCGGATGCATTCACGTGCAAGCATCCGGGTCGAATCTGTATTCCCCGCCCTCTTGACTCCACCCCGCGGGGGATGCACGCGTGGGAGGTCCGCTCTAGCGTGGGGGGATGCCACGCCTCACCCGCACCCAGCGACGGGGCGACGCCGTGCTCGCTCTCGTGCTGTTCCTCGGCGGTCTGCTGAGCGCGGTGCTGTCGTCGATCTCGGGCATCTACGGCGACGAACAGGGCTCCCTCGCTCTCGCGCTGGGGTACATCGCGATCCTCGCCGTCCCCCTCGCCTTCCGGCGACGATGGCCGTCGGTGACGGCGGTCATCGTCTCGGTGGCGTACTTCCTGGCCGTGACGTTCCGCATCCCCGAGATCTACGCGGGCAACATCGCGATGTTCATCGCGCTGTACACGGTCGGCGCCTGGGAGCAGAACCGGCGCCGCGCCACCATCGTGCGCATCGCCATCATCGTCGGCATGTTCGCGTGGCTGTTCGTGGTGATGTTCCAAGATGCCACCCAGCCCGTCGACCCGGCTGTCGAGGGCGCGTTCTCGCGAGCCGGCGCCTTCTCACCTTTCGTGGCGTACCAGCTGCTGATGATCGGGGTGAACGCCCTCTTCTTCGGCGGCGCATACTACTTCGGCGACCGCTCGCACCAGCAGATGCGCGAGCGCGCGGCCCTCGAAGAACGCACCGCCGAGCTCGAGACCGAGCGCGAGGTGACCGCCGCGCAAGCCGTCGCGCTCGACCGCGTGCGCATCGCGCGCGAGCTGCACGACGTCGTCGCGCACCACGTGTCGCTGATGGGAGTGCAAGCCGGAGTCGCCCGCTCGCTCCTCGACCGCGACCCCGAGGCCGCCCGTGCGGTGCTCACCGGGATCGAGGGATCGGCGCGCACGTCGCTGCACGAGCTGCGGCACCTGCTCGAGACCCTGCGCACGCCGGGAGCGGACAACGGCCCCGAAACGGCGCCGACCACGCGCGGGCTGACCTCGATACGCGCGCTGTGCGACGAGGCGACGGCGGCAGGGCTCGCGACCACCTTCGCCATCATCGGAGAGCCCGCGCACGACCCGGCACCCCTCGTACAAGTGAACCTGTACCGCATCGCTCAGGAGGCCCTCACCAACGCCCGTCGTCACGCCGGGCCCGGTGCGACCGCCGACGTTCGTCTCCGGTTCGACGCGGATGCCGTCGAGCTCGAGGTGTCGAACACCGGCCGTGGCGGGTCGTCCACGCCGGGGCTCGGACAACTCGGCATGCGCGAACGAGCCGCCGTGTCGGGCGGCACCATCGAGATCGGCCCCCGGGCCCGTGGCGGGTACCTCGTGCGCGTGCGGGTTCCGGCCGCTCGTGCGGAGGCGACCCGTGTCTGAACTGCGCGTACTGCTCGTCGACGACCACAGGATGATGCGGGCGGGCTTCCGCACCATCCTGTCGCTCGAGGACGACATCACGGTGGTCGGCGAAGCCGCCTCGGGCGTCGAAGCGATCGCCGCCGCCGCCGAAATGCGACCCGACGTGATCTGCATGGACGTGCAGATGCCCGACATGGACGGCCTCGAGGCCACCCGCCGACTCGCCGCCGACCCCGCGTCGAACGCGGCCGTGCTCATCGTCACGACCTTCGACCGCGACGACTACCTGTTCGACGCCCTCGCCGCCGGGGCGAGCGGATTCCTGCTCAAGAACGCCGGCCCGGAAGAGCTGGTGGCGGCGGTGCGCGTCGTGGGTGCCGGGGACGCGCTGCTCGCCCCCGAGGTCACGCGCCGGGTCATCGCGCGGTTCGCGGGTGGAGCGACCGCGCCGGCGGCATCCGCTCCCTCGCCCCTGGTTCTGACGGAGCCGCTCACCGAGCGCGAATGGGAGGTGCTGAAGCTCGTGGCCGAGGCGATGAGCAACGCCGAGATCGCGACGCGGCTGTTCATCGGCGAGGCGACCGTGAAGACGCACGTGTCGAACGTGCTGCAGAAGCTCGGCGCCCGCGACCGCGTGCAGGCCGTCGTGCTCGCGCACCGGCACGGGTTGGCCTGACGCGCCCCGGTCGCCCCACGCGGCGAGGCCCCGGTGCGGACACAACGCAGGAGGACCGACACCGGGCATCGATCCGCCGCCGGAGATCAGCCGGTTCGGTGAGGAATCTCCTGCGTCGTGTCCCGTCCTCCCCCTCAGGGCGGAGGCCACGACCCTTCCCTGGGCGGAGGTGCCGCGGCATCCGGATCCCTATCGTGGGAGACATCGAGAAGAAGGGATGCATCGTGCTCGATCTGAACGGCATCACCAAGAGCTACGGCGGACGCCGCGTGCTCGACGACGTGAGCTTCACCGTGGCGCCCGGGCGACTGACGGGCTTCGTCGGCGGCAACGGCGCCGGCAAGACCACCACCATGCGCATCGCGCTCGGCGTGCTCGCCAAGGACGCGGGCACGGTCGCGCTGAACGGCGCCCCGGTCACCGCCGGCGACCGCCGCCGCTTCGGGTACATGCCGGAGGAACGCGGGCTGTACCCGAAGATGAAGGTCGCCGAGCACATCGCCTACCTCGCACGTCTGCACGGCTTCGGCAAAGCCGAGGCGACGAAGAAGGCCACGGCGCTGCTGGAGCGTCTCGGACTCGGCGAGCGCCTCGGCGACCTCGTCGAGACGCTGTCTCTGGGCAATCAGCAGCGGGCGCAGATCGCGGCGTCCCTCGTGCACGAGCCCGAGGTGCTGATCCTCGACGAACCGTTCTCGGGCCTCGACCCGCTCGCCGTCGACGTCGTGGCCGGCGTGCTGCAAGAGAAGGCTGCGGCGGGAGCCGCGGTGCTGTTCTCGTCGCACCAGCTCGACGTCGTCGAGCGGCTCTGCGACGACCTCGTGATCATCGCCGCGGGCACCATCCGCGCCGCCGGTACCCGCGACGCCCTCCGCGCCCAGCACACGACGCACCGCTACGAGCTGGTCTCCGGCGGCGACGCCGGATGGGTGCGCGACGAACCGGGCATCACCGTGCTCGACTTCGACGGCGGCTACGCCCTCTTCGACGCGGCCGACGACACGACCGCACAGCGCATCCTGCGCGGCGCCGTCGCACGCGGTGACGTCGCCAGCTTCGCCCCGCAGAAACCGTCCCTCGCCGAGATCTTCAAGGAGGTCATCCAGTGAGCACCACCACTCCTCCCGTGCGTCGAACGCCCGGTGAGCTGCAGAGCATCTGGCTCGTCGCCGAGCGCGAGATCGGGTCGAAGCTGCGCAGCAAGGCCTTCGTCATCTCGACCGCGATCCTCATCGTCGCCGCCCTCGCGTCGGTGGTCTGGGGCGGTTTCGCTGCGAACAACGCTTCCGGTGGCGGCATCCCGGTCGCAGTCACCTCGCAGACGCAGAGCGCCGTGTCGGGTCTCGACGGACTCGAAGTGGCCGTGTCCGACAGCGACGACGCCGCGCGCGCCCTCGTCGAGGACGGAACCGCGGATGCCGCCCTGGTCTCCGGCTCATCGGATGCCGCGTTCGACTACACCGTCGTGGTGAAGGACGACGTCCCCTCGACCCTGCTGCAGATGCTCAGCGAGACACCGCCGGTGCAGATGCTCGATCCGGGTGCGGGCGCGGCCGACGCGTTGCGGTATCTGATCGCGCTCGGCTTCGGACTGGTGTTCCTCATCGCCGCGTCGACCTTCGGCGGCACGATCGCGCAAAGCGTCGTGGAGGAGAAGCAGACGCGTGTGGTGGAGATCCTCATCTCGGCGATCCCCGTGCGGGCACTGCTGGCCGGGAAGGTGCTGGGCAACACGATCCTCGCGATGGCGCAGATCGTGCTGCTGGCGGCCGTCGCGGTGATCGGCCTCGCGGTCACGGGACAGGCAGGGGTGCTCGACGCGCTCGGCGCTCCCATCGCGTGGTTCGCGATCTTCTTCCTGTTCGGCTTCGTGCTGCTGGCGTCGCTGTTCGCTGCGGCGGCGGCGATGGTGTCGCGGCAGGAGGACATCGGGGCGACCACGACGCCCATCACGATGCTGGTCATGGCGCCGTACTTCCTGGTCATCTTCTTCAACGACAACCCCGTCGTGCTGACGATCATGTCGTACGTGCCGTTCTCGGCGCCGGTCGGGATGCCGCTGCGCATGTACCTCGGCGACGCGCAGTGGTGGGAGCCGGTGCTGTCACTGCTGGTGCTGATGGCCTCGTGCGTGCTGGCGATCGGTCTGGCAGCGCGGATCTACCGCAACTCGCTCCTGCGCATGGGCGCACGCGTGAAGCTCGCGGAGGCGCTCCGGGGCTGACCGGGGCCGGGCGACGAGGGCGGTTCACTCCATCGTCGCCGCCTCGCGCGACACGGGCGGAGTTCTCGGAGAACCGAACGCCGCACCACGTAGGAGGGGAGGGATGCCGGGCCTCCGGCATCCCTCCCCTCCTGCGTCACTCCTGGAGAACGGAGAGGACGTTGCCGGCCGGATCGCGGAACCACGCGATGAGCGGGCCGCCTTCGCGCATGATTCCGCGCGAGTCCGTGGGCAGAGCGTCGTCGTCGTAGATCTTCGTCTCGACCCCGCGGGAGCGCAGGTCGTCGACGGCGGCCTCCACATCGGCGACGGGGAAGTTCAGCATGGTGAAGGACGCGGGCTCATGGTGGGGCTTGCCGTAGACGAGCACCCGGGCACCCGAGCCGAGATGCAGCGTCAGGAAGCCCGATCCCTCGAGCACCTCCACCTCGATCCCCAGGGTCTCGGCGTAGAAGCGATGAGCGGCGTCGAGGTCGTCGACGGAGAAGCCGGAGTAGGCGCCATCGGGGTGGAACATGTTTCTCTCCTTCGTCATCGCGCCACGTATGCCGTGACGCTGTCGGACAAACGGATGGGGATGCCGTCGACCTGAGAGCCGTCGGGATCGCCGATCGCGACGGTGAGACGGTCGTCGACGCCGAACACCGCGGCACCCTCCTGCGTGCCGCTCGCGCACCCCGCTGACCACGGACGGTCGTCGGTCGCGGTGAAGGTGACGATGCAGCGGCCGATCCCGTCTTCGGGCTGGGCGAAGTAGATGTCGAAGTCATTGACCGTGGCGATGTATCGCGTGCTGCCGGAGTCGATCGCGCTGTCGCGGAGGACGTCGGCTGAGATCGCGTCCTCGATCGTCTGCGGGAAGGTGAGCTCGGGGTAGATCGCCGCAGCGGGATCCGCCGTGGCGCCGGGCATCGACGCGGTCGCCGTCGAGCCGATCGCGGCGCCCAGGCCGACGAGGGCCAGGGCGCCCACCGCGACCAGCACCCCGCGCAGGACGGGCCGCGGGACGGATGCCCCGGCATCGGCGGGGTCGGGCTCGATGAGGGGGGCGTCCGGGTCGGCGGCACCGGGCTGACCGGGAGGGCCGTCGCCGCGCCCGAGCCGCGCCCCCGCCTTGCTCTCCGGAGCGCTCACGCCGTCGACCGGGCGACGGACGCGGTCTTCGAGCTCGACGAGCCGCTGGATCATCGCCGGTGTGGCGTGGGCGCCCTCGGTGCCGTACACGCGCTCGCGGAGGCTCCGCAGCTCGACGTCGTCGTCCATGCGATGACTCTAGAGCCGTGCCCGGTCGCGGAGGCCGGGGGCGACGGCTTCGACCGGCTGGGCCGTCCGCACGGGGCCGCGGGATCCGCAGCGAGGACCCGACCCGGCGCCCACCACCGGCGCCGACATGCGCAGCTACGCCCGTCGGCCCGGCGCGGTGGCGTCCGCGTCGTGGGGGCGGAGAGCCGTGGCATTCAGGGCATCGGCGGCGCCCACCAGAGCGAGGTGCGACAGAGCTTGAGGGGTGTTGCCCGCCTGACGCCCCGCCGTGGGGTCGTACTCCTCTGACAGCAGCCCCAGGTCGTTCGCCACCGCCGTGAGCCTCTGCATCAGGGTGACGGCCTCGTCGCGCCGACCGCTGTGCGCGTACTGCCCCACGAGCCAGAACGAGCACGCGAGGAAGGGGTGCTCGTCGCCCGTCAACCCGTCGACGCCGGTCGTCCGGTACCGCAGCAGCCAGCCGTCGGGCATGAGCGTCTCCTCCATGCGGGCGACCGTGGCCAGCATGCGCGGGTCGTCGTAGGCGCAGAAACCCACCTGCGGCAGCACGAGCAGCGAGGCGTCTACCTCGTCGGTGTCGAAGTGCTGCGTGAACCACCCTCCGTCGTGCACGCCGTTCGCGTCGATGTCTGCGCGTACGCGGTCGCGCAGGGTGCGCCAGGTGTCGACCTCCCCCTCGCGTCCTCCCTTCTCGACGGCCCGGATGCCGCGGTCGAACGCTGCCCACACCATCGCGCGCGAGTGGGTGAAGAAGTGCGGGTCGCCGCGCATCTCCCAGATGCCGAGGTCGGGCTTGTCGACCTCGCGCGCGAGCTGGTCGAGTAGGGCCCGCTGCAGTGACCACGAGAACGTCGTCTCGTCGACCCCGGCGTCGCGCGCTGCCTCGAGAGCCACCATCACCTCGCCGATCACGTCGGCCTGATACTGATCGACGGCTCCGTTGCCGATGCGCACGGGCGCCGCTCCCCCGTACCCCGGCAGGCTGCCGAGTTCCCGCTCGGGCAGGTCGCGTTCGCCCGCGATGCCGTACATGATCTGCACGTCGGCCGGGTCACCGGCGATCGCCCGCAGCAGCCAGGTGCGCCAGTGCTGCGCGACGTCGAGGTAGCCGTGATCGATGTAGGCGCTCAGCGTGAGCGCGGCGTCGCGGAGCCAGACGTAGCGGTAGTCCCAGTTGCGCGAGCCGCCGAAAGCCTCGGGGAGCGACGTGGTCGCCGCCGCGACGATGCCGCCGGTCTCGGAGTGCGTGAGCGCGCGGAGCACCATGAGCGAGCGCGTGACCAGCGCCGCGTGCGTGCCGGCCGACTGCACGCGGTCGGCCCAGGCGGCCCACCACTCGCGCGTGCGTTCCAGGGCGGCCCCGACGTCGAACGCCGACGGGGCGTCTTTCCACGATGGGCCCCACGACAGCACCGAGTCGACGCTCGCGCCGGCCGCGGTGGTCCACCGGCCGCGGTGGACGGTGCCGACGGCGATCAGTCGCGGGCCGCGGATCGTCACGGCATCCGGACCGGCGACGGCGAGGATGACGTGCTCACCGCCGTGACCGATCTGTCGTATCCAGGGCACCGCGCGGGCGTAATCGAAGCGCAAGCGCACCTCGCTGACGAAGTCCACCTCGCCCGACACCCCGACCACGCGTCGCACGACGGCGTCGACGCCCTCGTCGATCGGCATCGCGTCGTACACATCGGCGATGCCGGTCGCCGTCTCCCACCGCGTGACGAGCACGAAGGTATCGCCGTCGTAACGCCGGGTCGCTCGCGCCCCCGGATCGGCGGGGCGCAGCGACCACGCGCCGTGCGACTCGTCGCCGAGAAGAGCGGCGAACATGGACCCGCTGTCGAAACGCGGCAGGCACAGCCAGTCGACGCGGCCGTCGCGCGAGACCAGGGCGGCGGAGCGGCAGTTGCTGAGGACGGCGTAATCCTCGATCGGAGTGGTCACCCTCGGATGATGGCAGAGGTCACGGACATCGTGGCCGAGAGTCGTCGAAGGATTCCCCCGGCGGCGCGCGAACCTCCCGTGCGCGGGGGAAACGCCTCGCGCCACGATCGACGGCGAGGAGGTGCGGCGACGACGCCGCACGATGCGAACGACGCCGCGCGGCGAGCGCGAAGCAGGGCGTCGCGCTAGTGGCATCCATGGGCTCGCTGCAAGCGGCGCACCGGTGTCGGAAGGGAGCGCTACGGTGGCCGCATGGCCGCGGACACCACCCTCATCATCCTGGGCGCTTCGGGCGACCTCACGTCTCGACTGCTCCTGCCCGCCCTCGGCCAGCTGCTGACGCGCGAACCCGGCCGGTCGATCCGACTGCACGGCGCCGGCATGGAGGACTGGACCGACGAGCATTGGCGCGAGGTCGTGCACGCGGCGTTCCAGACGATAGACGCCGAGAGCGCCTTCGCCACCGTGTCGGAGACCACCTATTCGCAGGCCGACATCACCAAGCCCGCCGATCTGCAGAAGCTCCTCGATCAGGCCGAGGGCCGGCCCGCCCTGTACTTCGCGGTTCCCCCCGCCATCACCGAGAAGTCGTGCCTCGCGTTGAGCGACGTGACCATTCCGGAGGGCACGATCCTCGCTCTCGAGAAGCCGTTCGGCACCGACGAGGCCAGCGCCCACCGACTCAATGAGCAGCTGGCGAAACTCGTGCCCGAAGACCAGGTGTTCCGCATCGATCACTTCCTCGGCCGGTCGACCGTGCTCAACCTGCTCGGCGCCCGCTTCGCCAACCGTCTTCTCGAGAGCGTCTGGTCGGCCGACGACATCGGCGCGGTCGACATCGATTACCCCGAGCCCCTGGGCCTCGAGGGCCGCGCGGGCTACTACGACGGGGCGGGCGCTCTGGTCGACATGATCCAGAGTCACCTGCTGCAGGTCATGGCATTCGTCACGATGGAGCCGCCGGCATCCCTCAACCAGCTCGATCTGCGCGACGCCACGTCGGCGGTGCTGCGCGCCACCCACGTGCGGGGTGACGACCCCGTGCACAACTCCCGCCGAGCCCGATACACCGCCGGTGATGTCGGCGAGCGTCACTTCTCCTCCTACGTCGACGAGCCGGGGGTCGACGCGGCGCGCGGCACCGAGACGCTCGCCGAGATGACGGTGGAGGTGCGCAACGCCCGGTGGCAGGGCGTTCCCATCACGCTGCGCTCCGGCAAGGCGCTCAGTTCCGGCCATCGGGCCGTCACTGTCACCTTCAAGCCCGTGCGACACCTTCCCGGCGGTTTCGTCGGCGAGAGCGAGCCGTCCGAGCTCGTGTTCTCGCTGGGTCCCGACACCATGAGCCTCGGCCTGAACGTCAACGGCGCCGACGATCCCCTCGAGCTCGAGCGCGTGACCCTGGCGGCCGACCTCGGCGAGGGCGCGCTGAAGGCCTACGGCGAGGTGCTCTCGGGCATCCTCGACGGCGATGCGATGCTCGCCGTCCGCGGCGACGCGGCCGAGCAGTGCTGGCGCATCGTGCAGCCGGTCGTCGACGCATGGCGCAAGAACGAGGTACCGCTCGACGAGTATGCGGCGGGCACCGCGGGACCGGCATCCTGGACCACATGAGACGGATGCCGCAGCCCTGATCCGCGGCAGCGCACAGAACGACGCGCGACGTCACACGGGGAACATCCTGAGGGCGATGTGCGTTGACTGGGTCGGGTCAACGGCGTCCCGGTTCCGTCATCCGTCCTCAGGAGTACCCATGTCTGTCGTTCTCGACCGCACCGCCCCCACCGACGCCCCGATCCTCGACGTCCTCGCCGAGCGTTGGAGCACCCGCGTCTTCGACCCCGAGACGCCCATCGACGAGTCCGCGCTGCGCTCCGCGCTCGAGGCCGCCCGCTGGGCGCCGTCGGGCATGAACTTCCAGCCGTGGCGCTTCATCGTGGCCCGCCGTGGCACCGCTGCGCACGAACGCGTGGTGAACGCCCTCATGGGCTTCAACCGCGCCTGGGCACCCGCCGCCGGCGCCCTCGTCGTCGTGCTCGCCGAGACCGAGACCGAAGACGGCGAAGCTCGCACGTGGGCGCAGTACGACAGCGGTCAGGCCGCCGCCCACTTCACCGTGCAGGCGCACGCCGAGGGCCTCGCGACCCACCAGATGGGCGGTTTCGTCGCCGATGACCTGTGCGCGGCCTTCGACATCGACGCCCGTTTCATCCCGGTCACCGTCATCGCGGTCGGCGCCCTGGGCGACATCGACGCGGCCGAGGAGGGCCTGCGCGAGCGCGAGCTCGCTCCCCGCCAGCGTCGCACGGTCGAGGAGTCCCTGCTCGTCGACGACTGATCCCTCGGCATCCATCTCGAGAAACGCCATCTCGAGTGAGACACGCGTTGACGCGTCGTGTCTCGCTCAGGATGGCGTTTCTCACGTACGGGTCGGGGGGTCCGCGGCGGCGACGTTCTCGTCGGTCGTCGGTCGCCTCCACGAGAGAGGGGATGCCACGCACCCCGCGCGGCATCCCCTCCCTGTCACGATCACTCGACGATCTCCGCCTCGATCACATCGTCGCCGGAGTCGTCGTTCGTCTCGTCCGCCGGCCCCGCGCTGACCAGCATCAGCGAATCGGCGTCGCTGGCCACATCGACCCGCACGACGTCACCGTCGCGGACCGTCCCGGCGAGGATCGCCATCGCGAGGCGGTTCTGGACCTCGGTTTGGATGAGGCGACGCAGGGGACGGGCGCCGTACACCGGGTCGTAGCCGCGCTCGGCGAGCCACGACCGCGCGTCAGGGGTGACCGCGAGGGACAGCCGGCGTTCGCGAAGGCGCTTGTGCAGCGCGTCGACGGCGAGTTCGACGATCTGGGCGAGGTCGTCCTGGCTCAACGCGTGGAAGATCACGATGTCATCGAGGCGGTTCACGAACTCGGGCTTGAAGGCCTGGCGAACCAGCGCCTGCACCTGATGCGTCTTGGCATCCATCGACAGTGTCGGATCGATCAGGATCGGCGAACCGAGGTTGCTCGTCAAGATCAGGATGACGTTCGTGAAGTCGACCGTGCGGCCCTGGCCGTCGGTGAGGCGACCGTCGTCCATGACCTGCAGCAGCACGTCGAACACCTCGGGGTGCGCCTTCTCGACCTCGTCCAGCAGCACCACGCTGTAGGGGCGACGGCGCACGGCCTCGGTGAGCTGTCCACCCTGCTCGTAGCCGATATAGCCCGGAGGGGCACCGACCAGCCGCGACACGGAGTGCTTCTCGCCGTACTCCGACATGTCGATGCGCACCATGGCGTGCTCGTCGTCGAAGAGGAAATCGGCGAGCGACTTGGCCAGCTCCGTCTTGCCGACGCCGGTGGGGCCGAGGAAGAGGAACGACCCGACGGGCCGGTTCGGGTCGCTGATCCCCGCGCGCGAGCGACGGACGGCGTCGGACACCGCCTTCACGGCTTCCCTCTGACCGATCAGGCGCTTGCCGAGCTCGCGCTCGAGGTGCAGCAGCTTCTCGGTCTCGCCCTGCAGAAGGCGCCCGACCGGGATGCCCGTCCAGGCGGCGATGACCGCCGCGATGTCCTCGTCGGTGACCTGGTCGTTGACCATGCGGTCACCCGCGGGCTCTTCCCGTTCGGCGAGCATGAGCTCGCGCTCCAGCGCCGGGATCTCGGCGTACAGCAACCGCGACGCACGCTCGAGGTTTCCCTCGCGCTGCGCGCGTTCGGCATCCACACGGGCGGCATCGAGCCGGGTCTTGAGGTCACCCACCCGGTTGAGCGAGGCGCGCTCGCGCTCCCATCGGGTCTGCAGCTCGTCGAGCTTGGCCTGCTCGGCGGCGAGGGACTCGCGGAGCGCGACGAGGCGCTCTTTCGAGGCAGCGTCCTTCTCTTTCTTCAGGGCGAGCTCTTCGAGCTTGAGCCGGTCGACGTGGCGGCGCAGCTCGTCGATCTCGAGCGGGGCCGAGTCGATCTCCATGCGCAGGCGCGACGCCGCTTCATCGATCAGGTCGATCGCCTTGTCGGGCAGCTGGCGTGACGGAATGTACCGGTTCGACAGGGATGCCGCGGCGACCAGCGCGGCATCGGCGATGGCGACCTTGTGGTGCGCCTCGTACCGCTCCTTGAGGCCGCGGAGGATCGCCACGGTGTCCTCGACCGTGGGCTCGCCGACGTAGACCTGCTGGAAGCGGCGCTCGAGCGCGGCATCCTTCTCGATGAACTGGCGGTATTCGTCGAGCGTGGTGGCGCCGATGAGGCGCAACTCACCGCGGGCCAGCATCGGCTTGAGCATGTTGGACGCAGCAACCGAACCCTCGCCGCCGCCCGCGCCCATCAGCACGTGCAGCTCGTCGATGAACGTGATGACGCGCCCGTCGGACTCGGTGATCTCTTTGAGCACGCTCTTGAGGCGCTCCTCGAACTGGCCGCGGTACATGGCGCCGGCGACCAACGCTGAGATGTCGAGGGCGACCAGCTCCTTGTTCTTCAGGCTTTCGGCGACGTCGCCCGCGACGATGCGCTGGGCGAGGCCCTCGACGACGGCGGTCTTGCCGACGCCGGGCTCGCCGATCAGCACGGGGTTGTTCTTCGTGCGCCGGGTGAGCACCTGGCTGACGCGGCGGATCTCGCCATCGCGCCCGATCACGGGGTCGAGCTTGCCCTGGCGGGCCCGGTCGGTGAGGTTGATGCCGAACTGCTCGAGAGCGCTCCGCGCGTCCTCCTGCCCCGGCTGCTGCGTGGCGTTCATGCGTTCTCCTCGAAGGTGGTTCGCCCCGATCAAACTTGAGCGGCGATGACTCAAGTTTAACAGGAGGTGGAGGGAGGGGCAATGGATGCCGCGGCAGGACCGGCGACCGACGCATCGCGGCGCACGCCGGGACTATGGTGAGCGCGTGAGCACCCCTGAACACGCCGCGCCGCGTCCGGACATCCCCTGGAATCCGCCGCCCTCCACCGCCGAACGCCGAGCCCGCGGCCGAGAGGCGCGCAAGCGCACACCGCGCAGCGATCTGGGCCTACTCACCACCGAGGGACGCGACCCGCTCGGCATCCTCGACGCCCAGAACGCCGCGCGGATCCCCGAGCTCGTTCCTCTGCGCATCGAGCGGATGTCGGCCACCCCCTTCGCCTTCTACCGGGGCTCCGCCGCCGTTCAGGCGGCCGACCTCGCTCGGAACCCCTCGACCCCCATCCGCGTCGCCTCCTGCGGGGATGCGCACGTAGCGAACTTCGGCTTCTACGCCTCGCCCCAACGCACGCTCGTCTTCGATCTCAACGACTTCGACGAGGCCGCGTGGGCGCCCTGGGAGTGGGACCTGAAGCGTCTCGTCACCAGCGTGGTCCTCGCCGGGGCGGAGACCGATCGCGACCTCGCCGTCGTTCGTGATGCCGCCGCGTCCACGGTGCGCGCGTACGTTCGCGCGATCGGATCCCGCGTCGAGCAGGACCCCATCGAGCGCTACTTCGAACACTTCGGCCCGCGCGAGGTGATCGACTCGTTCGACCGGGCCTCGCGCGTGGTCCTCGAGCGCGCCATGGCGGACGCCGAACGCCGCACCGGTGCGCGCGCGGTTCGACGATTGACCGCCGACGGCGGCTCCGGCCGCCTCGTCTTCACCCACAGACCCCCGACCATGACCCCGGTCGACGCGGAGGTCGCCGCCCGCGTCCTCGCGGTCGACGGCGCATACCGCACCTCGGCGAACGTGGATGTGCGCCTGACCTTGGAACAGTACGACCTCAGCGACATCGCCCGGCGCGTCGTCGGCGTCGGCAGCGTCGGTACCCGCTGCTACCTGCTGCTTCTGCAAGACGGGGACGGACACGCCTTCCTGCTCCAGGGCAAGCAAGCCGGCCCGAGCGTGTTGCAGCAGTTCGGCGGCATCCGCCAGCCCGAGTCGCTCGTCTCCCTCGTCGCCGCCGACGGGGAAGGCGCGCGCGTGGTCGCCCTGCAACGCGTTCTCCAGGGCGTCTCAGACCCGTTCCTCGGCCACGTGCGCGGAAGCGACGCCGACTTCTACGTGCGGCAGTTCCACGACATGAAGGGGGGCATCGAGATGGTCGAGCTGTCGAACAAGCCCTTCCGCCGGTACGCGCAGGCCTGCGCCGTCACCTTGGCCCGCGCACACGCCCAGTCTCCCGACTCCCCTGACATCGCCGGGTACATCGGGTCGGGTCGCGTTCTGACGGAGACGCTCGTCGACTGGGCCTTCGCCTACGCCGACCTCGCCCGCGCCGACCACGCGGCTTTCGTCACCGCGCACTTCTGACGTCGGGGCGTGATCAGGGGAGCGTCGCACCGCGCTCGTCAGGCCCGGGCGAAGAGCCCGGCCTCGCCGCGCTCAGGCCGGCACCGCCTCCGCCGCCGCGGGGACCATCCCACTCGACCCCGCGCACGAGAACCGCGCGCGGTACGCGGTGGGGGTGAGCCCCATCGTGCGGGCGAAGTTCTGGCGCAGCACAGCGGCCGACCCGAACCCGCATTCGGCGGCGATCCGGTCGAGGCCGAGGTCGGTCTCCTCGAGTAGGCGCTGGGCGTGCAACAGACGCTGGCGCGCGAGCCAGGCCGCGGGCGTCGCCCCCAGATCGGCCTTGAAACGGCGGGCGAAGGTGCGCGGCGACATGTGGGCGCGCGCCGCGAGGCGGTCGATCGACAGTTCGGCATCCAGGTTCTGCAGCATCCACTCCGTCACCGGGGCGAGGGAGAGCGACGCGTCGACCGGGATGGGCGAGGCGATGAACTGCGCTTGACCCCCGTCGCGCTGCGGCGCCACGACCATGCGCCGGGCGATGCGGTTCGTCAGCTCGGAGCCGAGCTCCTGCCGCAGCAGGTGCAGGCAGGCGTCGAGCCCCGCGGCGGTGCCCGCGCTCGTGATGATGTTGCCGGACTGCACATAGAGCACGTCGGGGTCGACCTCGATCGCCGGATACATCCGCGCCATGACGTCGGCGTATCGCCAGTGCGTCGTGCCGCGCTTGCCGTCGAGCACCCCGGATGCCGCGATGACGAACGACCCGCTGCACACGCTGAGCAACCATGCACCGCGTGCGTGCGCGGCGCGGACCGACTCGATCACGCGCGGATCGACGGCGCCCCATTGCTCGCGGGGGATCGGCGCGAGGACGAGGATGTCGACGTCGGCCGCCGCATCGAGGCCGAGTTCGACGTTGACCGAGAAGCCGATGTTGGAGGGGACGACGCCCGGGTCGGGAGCGACGATGCGGAAGTCGAAGTTGGGAATGCCGTCGTCGCTCCGGTCGAGGCCGAACGCCTCGCAGGCGAGGCCGAACTCGAAGGGCGCGAACCCGGGCTGGATGACGACGGCGACCGAGCGCATGAGCGCACCTCCGGTGTGGCAGGAATCTGACGAACACCGTCCATTATGCCACTCGTGGGCACGATTCCTCTAGACATAGTTTTTCTGCCATGGCTTACTTCATCGCTCTGGGAATCCTGTCTCTCGCCGGCGTTATCGGCACCGTGTGGCTCGTGCGTACCGACGGGTACGGGCGCATCCCGACCGACCCGTCGCGCGTCGTGTCGTCGTCGCCCCGCACGACCCGCCACCGCGAAGGGGCGGTCCATGCCGCTCCCGCTGTCGAAGCCGCACGTCCGAGCATGCACGTCACCCTTCCGTCGGCATCGACGGCGACCAGTCCGTTGCGCATCGTGGGGACGGAATGACTCGGCGACGCCACACACGCCGCACCGACACGGCCGAGGATCGGGTGGCGTGGGACCCGTCGGCTCACCGACCCGCGGCGACGGCCCGCTCGTACACGGCGACCATCGCCGCCGTGCGCGACGACTGGCGGAAGCGCTCCGCGACACTCGCATCGGGTGTCACCGGCGACCCGGCCGCGATGTCGACGGCCGCGCGGCGGAGGGTCTGCGCGAGCGCAGCGACCGTGGCATCCGGAACAGTCCAGGTCCCCGCGCCGAGCTCGGCGCCGATGTCGGGGTCGCTGACGACGGCGGGAGTGCCGAGCGACGCGGCCTCGAACACCGTCATGCCCTGCGTCTCGAAGCCGATCGACGTCTGCACCACGGCGTCGGCGTCGGCGAGCCGGCGGAGGGTCTCGGCGTAGGACAATCGTCCGGCGAAGGCGACGGATGCCACCGGCGCCCCGCGCTCGACCAGTCGCTGCGCGGCACGGAGCTGACCGCCCCCGCCGATGATCTCGACCTCGGCGTCGATCCTCGACTCGACCACCGCCTCGAGGAAGGGGAGCAGACGCTTCTCGGGGCTCATGCGGCCGAGCCAGACGAAGCGCGGACGGCCCGGGCGACGTTCGGTGGGTCCGGCCGCGAGGGCGGCATCGAGCGCGTCGTCGTCGATGCCGTTCCAGATCACATCGACCGAGGGCGCCACCCCGTGCCGTTCGAGACGCCGGGCGAAGTGGGCAGAGGGCGCGGTCACGGCGCGGGACAGGGCGGCGAGCTGGCGGAGGTAGGCCCAGCCGTCGATACCGCGGCCGGCCGCCGCGCTACCTCGCCCCGCCTCCGGCACGGAGCCCCCGCGCGGCAGCGCGCGCCGCGCCCAGGCATTGAGTGCGCGCAGCACGAGCCCCGGGAAAGGTGCGGTCGCCTCGATGCCCACGTCGACGCGGTTGTGCATGGTGTGCACGACGGGCAGACCGTGGCGCTTCGCGTAGCGGTGGCCGATGAAGGCGCCCCAGAAATCGGCCTGCACGTGCACGACGTCCACGGGCAGGCGCGCGCCCATCTCGGCGTCCAGGAACCGATCGGTGCGGGCGCCGGGCCAGGTGAGCGCGTACTCGCGGTCGACCGTGATCGGCAGGGAGACGAGATCGAGGTAGGACGCGTCGTGCGCGGCGGGACGGTGCAGGCGCGGTGCCACCACCGTCACGACGTGGCCGGCACGCTCGAGGAAGCGCTTCTGCAGACGCATCGACACCTGCGCACCGCCGAGCGACTCCACGTGCTGGTCGGCGAACATCACGACGTGCACGCGCTACTCCGGCAACGGACGGCCGCGGTACAGCGCCTCGAAGGTATCGAGGGTGCGGGTGATGTCGTGCACCGCGACGGCATCGAGAGAGGCCTGCTGCATGCGCTCACGGTCGTCCGGCGAGGCGGTGAGCACGTCGGTCAGCCGTGCGGCGAGCTCGTCGGCGTCGCCCGGCGTGAAGAGGTACCCGTTCTCGCCGTGGTGCACGAGGTGCGGCAGGGCGACGGCGTCGGCCGCGACGATCGGCAGCCCGGAGGCCATGGCCTCCATCGTCGCGATCGACTGCAGCTCCGCGATCGACGCGATGGCGAACACGCTCGCGCGCGAGTAGAGCGCGCGCAGGTCTTCCTCTGAGGCGTGGCCGTGGAACGTCACGCGGGAGGCGACCCCCAGCTGGTGTGCGAGGGCCTCGAGCTTGGCGCGCTGGTCGCCGCCGCCGACGATGTCGAAGGTCACGTCGAGGGCGGAGTCGAGCTGCGACAGGGCCGTGAGCACGACGTCGATGTGCTTCTCGGTCGTGAGGCGGCCGACGAAGAGCATGCGATTCGCGTCGCGAGGCGTGAGATCGGGGCGGTAGTTCGTGCGGTCGATGCCGCATGAGATCGGGATGACGCCCGAGATGTCGATGGTCGACTCGAGGAAGTCGGCGGCCTTGCGGGTGGGCGTGGTCACCGCGCGGGTCATCTTGAACGTGCGCTCGGCGTCGGCCCAGGCGAGTTTGACGAAGATGCGGTCGAGGAAATCGGGGAGGGTCGTGAAGTCGAGGATGTTCTCGGCCATCACGTGGTTGGTCGCAACGACGGGGATGCCGCGCTTGCGCGCCTCGCGCGCGAGTCCGCGGCCGACGATGATGTGCGACTGGATGTGCACGACGTCGGGCTTGATCTCGTCGAGCAGCAGGCGGGCGTAGTGCTTCGACCGCCACGGCAGCACGAAGGTCAGCCAGTCGTGCGGCAAGAAGCGGTAGGCGGGAAGCCGGTGCATCGGAAGCGGTTGGCCCTCGATCGTCTCTGTCGCCGCCCCGGCGCTTCGACGGTCGGCAGCCGGCGCCGCGACGTGCACATCGTGGCCGCGGGCGACGAGTCCGGCGGCCAGGCGCTCGGCGAAGCGCGCGGCTCCGTTGACGTGCGGGAGGAAGGTGTCGGCGCCGATGAGGATGCGGAGCGGACGGTCGGGGGTGTTCGCCGCCTCGGATTCGCCGGAGATCTCGGTCGACGCGGCGGGCGCCGACTGGTCGGCGGGCGTCGCAGGAGTGGTCACGTGGGGTGAGGCCTATCTATGCGGCGGTCGGGTCGCGCGGTGAGGGTCATGCGCCCTTCACTGTACCGGAGCGGGTTTCGCCGCTTCGGTGACCGTCCCCAGGGTGAGGTTATCGCCGGGCGCGGCGCCGGAGGGGCGGGATGGTGCGGCCGGACGCCGGAAGAGCCGGACGGTGCGGCCCGACGCCGGAAGGGCCGCGCCGCGGAGCTCACGGCACGACAAAGCCCGCCCGGCGCATGGCCGGACGGGCTCGAAGGTGGACACCCACCCGCGGGGATCAGCCCTCGCCGTCGACCCGGCGGTCGGGTACGGGCGAGCCGTGCGCGGGGCGCGGCGGACCGTCCGTTCCGGCAGGCGCGGGAACCTCGGATGCCGCGGCCGCGAACGCCGAGACCACCTCGGCGTCGTCTGTCGCCGGCGACTGCTGCGGCCGCGCGGCCGAGTTCGACCCCGGATCGGAGGTGTCGAGGTCGGACGCTGCCTGTTCGAACTGCGAACGGTAGAGGCGGTAGTAGGGACCCTCGCACGCGATGAGCTCGTCGTGCGTGCCCTTCTCGACGATGTCGCCGTGCTCCATCACGAGGATGAGATCGGCGTCGCGGATGGTCGACAGCCGGTGAGCGATGACGAACGACGTGCGCCCCTCTCGGAGCGCTGCCATCGCCTGCTGCAGCAGCAGCTCGGTGCGGGTGTCGACCGACGAGGTCGCCTCGTCGAGGATGAGCACCGACGGACGGGCGACGAACGCGCGCGCGATGGTGATCAGCTGCTTCTCACCCGCCGAGACGTTGGCGGCATCTTCGTCGAGTACGGTGTCGTACCCGTCGGGCAGCGAATGCACGAACTGATCGACGCGCGTGGCGACGGCCGCCTCGACGATCTCATCGTCGGTCGCGCTCTCGCGGCCGTAACGGATGTTGTCTCGGATCGTGCCGGCGAACAGCCACGGGTCCTGCAGCACCATTCCGGTGCGGGCCCGGACATCGTCGCGACGGAGGTCGGCGATGTCCTGCCCGTCGAGCAGGATGCGACCGCCGTCGAGCTCGTAGAACCGCATGATGAGGTTGACCAGCGTCGTCTTGCCGGCGCCGGTGGGTCCGACGATCGCGACCGTCTGGCCGGGCTCGACGCGGAACGACAGATCGGTGATGAGCGGCCGATCGGGCGTGTAGGCGAAGCGCACGTTCTCGAACTCGATGACACCGCGCCCGCCGACGTGGCCGGGTGCGTCTGCGGCATCCGGATCTTGCTCGTCGGCGTCGAGCAGCGCGAACACGCGTTCGGCCGATGCGGTGCCCGACTGGACCACCGCGGCCATGCCGCCCAACTGCGACAGCGGTTGGGTGAACTGCTGCGAGTACTGGATGAAGGCCTGCACGTCACCGAGGCGGAGCTGGCCGCCCGCCACCATGAGACCGCCGAGTACGGCGATGCCGACGTAGGTGAGGTTCCCGACGAACATCATGCCGGGCATGATCATGCCGGACAGGAACTGCGCCTTGAAGCTCGCCTCGTACAGCTCCTCGTTCTCGACCTCGAACTTGTCTCGGGCGTCCTTCTCGCGTCCGTAGACCTTGACGAGGGCGTGACCCGAGAACGACTCCTCGACGCGGGCGTTGAGGCGGCCGACCTTCTTCCACTGTTCGCCGAACGCCTTCTGCGACTGGGGTCCGATGACGCCGAAGATGACGGCCATCAGCGGAAGGGAGACGAGAGCGACGAGAGCGAGCTGCCACGAGATCGTGAACATCATGATGAGCACGCCGACGACGGTGAGCACGGAGGTCAGCGCGCTCGAGAGCGACTGCTGCATGGTCTGCGTGATGTTGTCGACGTCGTTGGTGACGCGCGAGATCAGCTCGCCGCGCTGCACTTTGTCGAAGTACGACAGGGGCAGGCGGTTGATCTTCGCTTCGAGGTCTTCGCGCAGACGCCACATGGTGCGCACCATGATGACGTTGATGACGTAGCCCTGGATCCACGACAGCAGCGACGAACCGACGTAGATCGCAAGCACGGCCACCACCACCATGCGCAGGGCGTCGAAGTCGACGCCCGCGCCGACGGAGAAGTTGTTCATCGCGCCGACGATGTTGGCGACATCGCCTTGGCCCGCCGCGCGGAGAGCCTCGACGACGTCGGCCTGCGAGGTGCCGGCGGGGAACTGCTCGGCCAACCCCTTCGAGACCACGCCCTCGAAGATGATGTTCGTGGCGTCGCCGAGCACGCGGGGCGCGAGCACAGCGAGCACGACGCCGAGGGCGCCCAGGACGGAGACGAACGTGAACGCCCCGGCGTAGGGGCGCAGGAGGCCGATCAGTCGGCGGAAGCTGGGGCCGAAGTTCGACGCCTTTCCGGGCGCCACACTGTCCCAGTCGCCCGAATTGAGTCGAGCCTGCTCGGCCAGCTCGAGTTCGGCCCGCTCCTCTTCGGTGAGCGCATCGGTGGTGCTCATGCCTCCACCCCCAACTGCGACTCGACGATCTCGCGGTAGGTGCTGCTGGTCTGCAGGAGCTCCTCATGGGTGCCGACGCCCGCCAGCCGCCCCTCCTCGAGGACGACGATGCGATCGGCCCCCGTGATGGTCGACACGCGCTGGGCGACGACGATCTTCGTCACCTCGGGTAGCTCTTGCCACAACGCCTGTCGGAGCCGAGCATCGGTGCTGAGGTCGAGTGCCGAGAAGGAGTCGTCGAACACGAGCACCGCCGGGCGATGCACGATGGCTCGCGCGATGGCGAGACGCTGGCGCTGACCACCCGAGACGTTCGTGCCGCCCTGGGCGATGCGCCCGTCGAGTCCGCCCTCCATCTGTTCGACGAAGTCGCGCCCCTGCGCGATCTCGAGTGCCTTCCACAGCTCGTCGTCGGTGGCGTCTTCTCGACCGAAGCGGAGGTTGGATGCGACCGTGCCGCTGAAGAGGAAGGGACGCTGCGGGACGAGCCCGATGGTCTTCCACAGCCCGTCGAGGTCGGCCTCGCGCACGTCGACACCGCCGACGCGGACGGCGCCCGCGGTGACGTCGAACAGTCGCGGGAGGAGGGAGACCAGAGTGGTCTTACCCGCGCCGGTCGAGCCGACGATGGCCACGGTCTCACCGGGACGGGCGGCGAAGCTGATGCCCGACACCACGGCCGACTCAGCACCCGGGTAGGCGAAGGAGACGTCGTCGAACTCGATGGCCCCGCGCTCGGGGAACACGCTCACGGGGTTCGCGGGACGTTCGAGTGTGGAATGACTGTCGAGCACCTCGCCGATGCGCTCGGCGGACACGGCCGCGCGCGGGATCATCACCGTCATGAAGCTCGCCATGAGCACACCCATGAGGATCTGCGCCACGTACTGCATGAAGGCGAACAACGTGCCGATCTGCACGCTGCCCTGGTCGACTTGGATGCCGCCGAACCAGATCACGCCGACGACGGTGACGTTCAGCACGAGCATGGCCAGCGGGAACAGCAGCACGAAGAGCGAGCCGACTTTCCGCCCGACGATCATGATGTCGGTGTTCGCCCCGCGGAACCGCTCTTCTTCGATGCGCTCGCGAACGAACGCGCGCACGACGCGCACGCCGGTGAGCTGCTCGCGCATGATGCGGTTCACCGCATCGAGCTTCGCCTGATAACTGCGGAAGAGGGGCACCATGCGCGCGATGATGAGGCCCGCGGCGATCAGGAGCGTGGGCACCGAGACGGCGATCAGCCAGCTGAGGCCTACGTCTTGCTGGAGCGCCATGAAGACGCCGCCGATCGCCAGGAGCGGGGCGCTGACGAGCATGGTCGCGCCCATCATCGCCAACATCTGCACCTGTTGCACGTCGTTGGTGTTGCGGGTGATGAGCGACCCGGCTCCGAACTGCGACAGCTCGCGCTCGGAGAAGCCGCTGACCTTCTCGAAGATGTCGCGGCGGATGTCGCGGCCCGCCGCCATCGCCGCGCGCGCGGCGAAGTAGGTCGCGATGACGGATGCCGTGATCTGACCGAGCGAGATGGCCAGCATCATCGAGCCCTGGGACCAGATGAAGGCCGTGTCGCCCCGCGCGACACCCTGGTCGATGATGTCGGCGTTCAGGCGAGGGAGGTAGAGCGACGCCATGGCCGCCACGAACTGGAAAACCAGCAACGCCAGGAGCAACCACCGGTACCGGGAGAGGTAGCGGATGAGGATCTTGCCGAGCACGGCACCTCCAGAACAGGTCGACGCGGTCGCGGTGGCCGCGGAGTACAGCCTGGCACCAACCTCCGACACCGGCGACCCTCTCGGCTGTGGGAGCGTTCTCTCGTCGCGAACACGGGCCCTCGTCGTCCGCGGCGCAGCGACGGATCGTAGGCTGAACCCATGTCTCGACTGCAGGCCGACGCTCCCGCCGACCTCTGGGTGCCCGTGACCGGATCTCTCGGTTTTCGCGGGCGTCGTCACCGGAAGGCGGCGATCGGCATGCTGCTCAGCCAGGCGAATCAGGCCGCCGGCGCGGCCCCTCGACCCGGCGGCGGCGCGTTCGCGTGGATCCTCAGCCAAGCAGCCCCCCTGCTGATGCGCCGCGCCGCCGGTCGCGTGCTCGTATGGGTGTGGAAGAGCGATCCCGAACTGCTCGTCGTCATGGCGCAGCTGCAGGAGGCCACCCCGCAGGCGCGCACCGCGCGGGCCATGATGCCGATGGAGTACGACGACACCGAATCGTTCCCCAACCCCTTCCTCGGGGTGGGCGAGAAGCTCGCGATGCCGCTGCCGAGCGACGCACGCACTCCGCCGTTCGCGACGTACACGTGGGACACGGGCTCGCACTTCGTGACGGTCACGGCGGTGTGCGCCGATCGGGAGCGGTTCGGCACGGTCATCGGAGCAGTGGATGCCGTGGCCCGCACGATCCGCGTGGCCGACGACCTGCGGGTCGGCGAGTCGCCCACGGTCTTGCGCATCGACCCCGCCTGACCGCTGCGACGCCCGATCCCCGCCGAAGGGCTCGTGGGCCACGGGTGACTGGGCCTGTGGATGCCACCGGCACCCGTGGCATCCGGGATCCCGCGGGGATCAGTCGCCGTGGATGTCGCGCGGACGCCAGAGCACGATGTCGGTGGCACGACGCACGCGGGCACCGTGGCGGAGGGTGACGACCGAGCCCGTGGCTCCGGCCGCGAAGACGCGTGCGCCCGGGCGCGACTGGCGCTCGAGGGTGAGCTGACGCTCGAGGTCGTTCACCCGACGGGCGAGATCGTGCACCTGCTGCTCGAGGGTGAGCAGGCGGGCGATGGCGGGGAGGCTCATGCCCTCGCCCGACATCCGGGCGACCTCGCGCAGCTGGTGAACGTGGCGGCTCGAGTACCTCCGCGATCCGCCCTGGGTGCGCGCGGGCACGACGAGACCGAGCCGGTCGTACTGCCGCAACGTCTGCGGGTGCATGTTCGACAGCTCCGCCGCGGCGGCGATGGCGAAGATGGGGGCGTCTTCGTCGATCTCCCTCTCGGACACGGTCTCTCCTCTCCGTCGCTCCAGCGGGTCCCCGGCATCCTGTGACGACGGATGCCGGGAGACCTCTCGTCCTGCAGTTCTACCGCGCTTTGGCCATCAGGTCGGCGCGGGGGTTCTCTTTCGGTTGCAGTGCCTGGAACCGCTCGAGCGCTTCGCGGGCGGCATCGTCGAGGTGGGCGGGAACCGCGACCTGCACCTCGGCGAGCAGATCGCCCGAGCCCTTGGTCGACTCGATCCCGCGGCCCTTGACGCGCAGGACGCGCCCCGACGGGGTGCCGGGCGCGACGCGGAGCCGCACCGGGTCGCCGCCGAGGGTGGGGACCTCGATGGTCGCGCCGAGGGCCGCTTCGGTGAAGGTCACCGGCACCGTCACCCGCAGGTTGAGGCCGTCGCGTGTGAACACCGGGTGCGGGCGCACCGCGACGGTCACCACGATGTCGCCGCTCTCTCCACCGTCGGGAGATTTACGGCCGCGGCCGCGGAGACGGATCTTCTGCCCATCGGAGACGCCGGCCGGGATCTTCACCTTGAAGGGCACGTTGTCTTCGCCCTGGAGGGTGATGGTCTCGCCCTTGGCTGCCGTGACGAAGTCGATCGTCGTGCGCGCCGTGACGTCGGACCCGCGCTGCGGGCCGCCGAAGCCGCGGAATCCACCGGTGGTCTGACCGAACCGGCCGGAGCCGAAGCCGCCGCCCTGCTGATCGAACATCGAGAAGATGTCCTCGAAGCCGGGCTGCGGCTGCTGCCCCCGGCCCTGGCCGAACCGGCTGAAGACGTCGTCGAAGCCCCCGCCACCGCCCGTCCCCGGAGCCGAGAAGCGCGCCCCCGAGCCCATGGCCCGGATCTGGTCGTACTCCTCGCGCTGTTCGGGGTCGTTGAGCACCGAGTAGGCCTCGCTGATCTCCTTGAACTTCGCCTCGGCCTTCGCGTCTCCCGGGTTCGAGTCGGGGTGGTACTGACGCGCGAGCTTGCGGTAGGTCTTCTTCAGATCGGCCGCGCTGACGCTCTTATCGACACCGAGGACCTGGTAGAAGTCCTTGTCGAACCAGTCCTGACTCGCCATTGGTCCTCCTCTCAGGCCGGCACGGCGACGACGACCTTCGCCGGTCGCAGTTCGACCGAGCCGAGGCGGTAACCGACCTCGACGACCTCGAGGATCGTCGTCTCGGTCGCACCGGGGGTCGGAGCCTGGAAGATCGCCTCGTGCTGCTGCGGGTCGAACACGTCGCCGACGGCGCCGTACGACACCACGCCGAGACGCTCGGCTACGGCGCGAACCTTGTCGCCGATGGCGGCGAAGGGCGTGCCTTCGACGAGATCGCCGTGCTTGACGGCGCGGTCGAGATCGTCCATGACGGGCAGCAGGCCCTTCACGGCCTCTCCCTTGGCCCGCTCGATCTCGCGCTCGCGCTGCTCCTCGGTGCGCCGACGGTAGTTGGCGTACTCCGCCTGGAGTCGCTTGAGGTCGATCAGCAGCGAGGCTTCTTTGTCGGAGGAGGCCCCCTCGGCTGCGGCCTCGGGCGTCTGCTCGGCGCCGAGGATGTCGTCGATGGTCAGGCCCTCGGCATCGGCGTCCTGCGTCTCGGACTGCTCGCCCGACGGCGCGGGGCCGGAGGTGTTCTCCTCCGGCCCCGTCTCGTCAGGACCGGCGCCCGAGCCCGTGGGCTGTTCGTCGTCCTTGTGTGCCATGTTCTCTGCTTACTTCTTCTCTTCTTCGGGCTTGTCGTCTTCGACGACCTCGGCGTCGATGACGTCTTCCTCGGGGTTCGGCGTCTCACCGTTGCCGGGCTGGCCGACGTTCGGGTCGGCGGGCTGACCCGCGGCCTGCGAGGAGGCGTAGATGGCCTCGCCGAGCTTGCCCTGGCTGGCGTTCAGCTTGTCGAACGCGGCCTTGACCGCGTCGTCATCGTCACCGGCGAGAGCCGTCTTGAGCGCGTCGACGTCGCCCTGGACCTCGGTCTTGACCTCGGCGGGGAGCTTGTCGTCGTTCTCTTTGATGAGCTTGTCGATCGAGTACGACAGGGTCTCGGCCTGGTTGCGCGTCTCTGCGGACTCGCGGCGCTTCTTGTCGTCGGCCGCGTTCTCTTCGGCCTCGCGCACCATGCGCTCGATGTCCTCCTTGGGCAGCGACGAGCCGCCCGTGATGGTCATCGACTGCTCCTTGCCGGTGCCCTTGTCCTTCGCCGAGACGTGCACGATGCCGTTCGCGTCGATGTCGAAGGTGACCTCCACCTGCGGGATGCCACGGGGAGCCGGAGCGATGCCGGTGAGCTCGAAGGTGCCGAGCGGCTTGTTGTCGCGGGTGAACTCGCGCTCGCCCTGGAAGACCTGGATCGCGACCGACGGCTGGTTGTCGTCGGCCGTGGTGAAGGTCTCGCTGCGCTTGGTCGGGATGGCCGTGTTGCGCTCGATGAGCTTGGTCATGATGCCGCCCTTGGTCTCGATACCGAGGCTCAGGGGGGTGACGTCGATGAGCAGGACGTCCTTGCGCTCGCCCTTGAGGACACCGGCCTGGAGGGCTGCACCCACGGCCACGACCTCGTCGGGGTTCACGCCCTTGTTGGCATCTTTGCCCGTCTCCTTCTTGACGAGCTCGGCGACCGCGGGCATGCGGGTCGAGCCGCCGACGAGCACCACGTGGGCGATGTCGTCGACCTTGACGCCGGCCTCGCGGATGACGTCGGAGAAGGGCTTGCGGGTGCGGTCGAGCAGGTCCTTGGTGAGGTCCTCGAACTTGGCACGGGTGAGGGTCTCGCTCAGCGAGACGGGGCCCGAGTCGGTCAGCGACAGGTAGGGGAGGTTGATGCTCGTCGACGTGGAGGACGACAGCTCCTTCTTCGCCTGCTCGGCCGCTTCCTTCAGACGCTGCAGGGCGATCTTGTCACCCGAGACGTCGACACCGGTGGTGTCCTTGAACTGCTTGATGAGGTACTCGACGACGCGCTGGTCCCAGTCGTCGCCACCGAGGCGGTTGTCACCGGAGGTGGCGCGCACCTGGATGGTGGAGAAGTCGTCGTCCTTGCCCACCTCGAGCAGCGACACGTCGAACGTTCCGCCACCGAGGTCGAAGACCAGGATGAGCTCGTCTTCCTTACCCTTGTCGAGGCCGTAGGCCAGCGCAGCCGCGGTCGGCTCGTTGATGATGCGCAGCACGTTCAGGCCCGCGATCTCGCCGGCCTCCTTCGTGGCCTGACGCTCGGCGTCGTTGAAGTACGCGGGCACCGTGATGACGGCATCCGCCACGCTGTCGCCGAGGTACTCTTCGGCGTCGCGCTTGAGTTTCTGCAGGATGCGCGCCGAGATCTCCTGCGGCGTCCACTTCTTGCCGTCGACGTCGAAGCTCCAGGTGGTGCCCATGTGGCGCTTGACACTGGAGATGGTGCGGTCGACGTTGGTGACGGCCTGGCGCTTGGCGGTCTCGCCGACGAGCACCTCGCCGTCCTTCGTGTACGCGACGACCGAGGGGGTCGTGCGGAAACCCTCGGCGTTGGCGATGACCTTGGGCTCGCCACCCTCGAGCACGCTCACGACGGAGTTGGTCGTACCGAGGTCGATTCCCACTGCACGGGGCATATGTGTCTCCTTGCTTGTGAGCCGGACGTGTGCCACGGCTCGAGGTTGGTGCGAAGTCTGCTTCGCGGGTTGAGCCGCGATGACTCAAGGTTACCGCGGCCCTCCGGAGAGGTCAAGGTGACTTGATATGAATTGGCTCAACTTCTGGGTGGCGCGCCGTCAGGTCGGACTCGTGCGGTGCTCGCGGCGTCCGGATGCGACGTCTTGGGGCGCGATCGGCCGCTCGGGGCACGATCCGCCCGCCCCGAACGGCAGAACCCGCCCCGAACCCGGGGAACCGACGGGGTCGCCCCCGCGGACGCACGACACCCCCGCGACCCGGAGGTCGGCGGGGGTGTCGGACGGATGCCGGGAATCCGGCGCAGGGGCCGGGGCGTCGATCAGTCGCGGTCGCGGTCGCTCTCGCGGCGCTGGGGACGGTCGCTGCGCTTGGCGGAGCGTCCGCCGCCGTCGAGGCGCAGGTCGATCAGCTGACCCGAGATGCGGGTGTCGGCGAGGCGGCCGATCGTGTCGCTCGACAGGTCGACCGGCAGCTCGACGAGCGAGAAGTCCTGGCGGATCTGGATCGCACCGAAGTCGTTGCGGCGCAGCCCGCCCTCGTTCGCGAGAGCGCCGACGATCTGGCGGGGCTCGACGCGCTGACGACGACCGACGGCGATGCGGTAGGTCGCGAAGCGGCCGGAGGTGTCGCGGCGCGGGCCACCTTCGCGCGAGCCACCGTCACGAGACCCGCCGTCGCGCCCCCCGCCGTCACGCGCTGGACGCTCGGTGTCGAAGCGCTGCTGGCGGAAGGCCTCGGCCTCAAGCAGGAGCGGGGTGTCGCCCTGGGCGACGACGGCGAGGGCCGCGGCCACGTCGGCCTCGGGAACGTCGTGGTGCTCGACGTAGTGGGCCACGACGTCGCGGAAGGTGGCGATCGCCGCGGTGTCTTCGAGCGCGGTGGTGATCGCGTCGTCGAAGCGGGTGAGGCGTGTGGCGTTGACGTCGTCGACGCTCGGCAGCGACATCTCGGTCAGCGGCTGGCGCGTCGCCTTCTCGATCGCGGTGAGCATGCGGCGCTCGCGCGGGGTGACGAAGCTGATCGCGTCTCCGGTGCGGCCGGCGCGACCGGTGCGGCCGATGCGGTGCACGTACGACTCGGTGTCGATCGGCAGGTCGTAGTTGACGACGTGGCTGATGCGGTCCACGTCGAGACCGCGCGCGGCGACGTCGGTGGCGACGAGGATGTCGAGCTTGCCGGACTTCAGCTGGTTGACCGTGCGCTCGCGCTGCACCTGGGCGACGTCGCCGTTGATCGCGGCGGCGGTGTACCCGCGGGCGCGGAGCTTCTCGGCGACCGTCTCGGTCTCGTTCTTGGTGCGGGTGAAGACGATCATGCCCTCGAAGTTCTCGACCTCGAGGATGCGCGTGAGGGCGTCGATCTTCTGCTGGTACGACACGATCAGATAGCGCTGGGTGATGTTCGTGGAGGTCGCGGTCTTGGTCTTGACCGTGATCTCTTCGGGGTCGTTCAGGTACTGCGCCGAAATGCGACGGATCTGCGCCGGCATGGTGGCCGAGAAGAGCGCCACCTGCTTCGTCTTGGGGGTGTCGGCGAGGATCGTCTCGACGTCTTCGGCGAAGCCCATCTTGAGCATCTCGTCGGCCTCGTCGAGCACGAGGTACTTCAACTCGCTCAGGTCGAGCGTGCCCTTGTCGAGGTGGTCCATGATGCGGCCGGGCGTGCCCACGACGATGTCGACGCCGCGGCGCAGTGCCGACAGCTGCTGGCCGTAGCCCTGCCCGCCGTAGACGGGGAGCACCGAGACGCCCTTGATGTGCGCGGCGTACTTCTCGAACGCCTCGCACACCTGCAGCGCGAGCTCGCGGGTGGGGGCGAGCACGAGGGCCTGGGGATTCTTGTGTCCGGTCTCCATCTGCGAGAGCACGGGCAAGGCGAAGGCCGCGGTCTTGCCGGTACCGGTCTGGGCGAGACCGACGACGTCGCGACCCTGAAGGAGCACGGGAATGGTCGCGGCCTGGATGGCGGAGGGGGTCTCGTAGCCGACGTCTTTGAGGGCCTTGAGCACGTTGGCATCCAGACCCAGATCGGAGAAGGTGAGGGGGGCGGGAGCGGTCTCCGCCTCAGCGGAGTCGACGGGGATTTCGGATGCCATGACTCCACGGTAGTCGGCTCCACGCTCGCGCGCGGGCGTGGGGATAACCTGAACGCGCCCGGCACCGCCGGCGATGCGAGATCCCGGGCATCGCCGGGTGTTCACAGAAGGGTTCTAGCGTGACCGACATGCCTTCGCCCGGGCCCGTTCCGCCCCCCGAATCCGCCCGCCGTCCCGTGATCGCCTGGGCCCTGTGGGACTGGGGTTCTGCGGCGTTCAACGCCGTCGTGACGACCTTCGTCTTCAGCACCTATCTGGCGAGCTCGCTCTTCGTCGACCCGGCCGTCCGAGCCGCGGCGAACGGGAACGCCGACGACCCCGCCCTCGTGCGGGCGCTCGCCGACAACGCCAGTGCCGTCGGCGTCGCCCTGATGATCGCGGGCATCGTCGTCGCGCTCGTGGCCCCCGTCCTCGGGCAGCGCTCCGACGGTACGGGCCGACGCAAGCTCTGGCTGGGCGTCAACACCGGCGTGGTCGTGCTCGCGATGGCGGCGATGGTGTTCGTCGAGGGCACGCCGGGATACCTCGTGCTGGGCGCCACCCTGCTCGCCGTCGGCAACGTCTTCTTCGAGTTCGCCAGCGTCAACTACTACGCCATGCTCACGCAGGTCTCCACGCGCGAGAACATCGGCCGCGTCTCGGGCTTCGGCTGGGGCATGGGATACGTCGGCGGCATCGTGCTGCTGCTCCTGCTCCTGGTGCTGTTCATCCAGAGTTTCGGCGATCCGGATGCCGGGGGCCTCCTCGCCGTCACCGAGGAGGGCGGGCTCAACATCCGGCTCGCGGTCCTCGCCTCCGCCCTCTGGTACGCGGTGTTCGCGATTCCGGTGCTGCTGCGCGTGCCCGAGATCCCGGCGCAGGACCGCCAGGTGCGGGTCGGCTTCCTCCGCTCCTACGTCGTGCTGTGGGGGACGCTGCGCTCCCTCTGGCGCGACAGCCGCCAGGTGCTGCTGTTCCTCGCCGCCAGCGCCCTCTTCCGCGACGGTCTCGCGGGGGTGTTCACCTTCGGGGCGATCATCGCGGCGCAGGTGTTCGGCTTCACCTCCACCGAGGTGCTCTACTTCGCCGTCGCGGCCAACCTCGTCGCCGGGGTCAGCACGTTCGTCGCCGGGCGTCTCGACGACCGGTTCGGGCCGAAACGCGTGATCCTGGCATCCCTCGCCAGCCTCATCGTGCTCGGCACCGTCCTGCTCTTCATCGGAACGTCGCAGACCGGATTCTGGATCGTGGGTCTGGGCCTCGGCGCCTTCGTCGGCCCCGTGCAGTCGGCCAGCCGCTCGTTCCTCGCCCGGGTGGCTCCCGAGGGCCGCGAGGGCGAGATCTTCGGCCTTTACGCCACGACCGGCCGCGCGGTGTCGTTCCTCGCGCCGGGCCTGTTCGCGTTGTTCGTCGGCGTGACGGGCGACACGCGCCTCGGCATCCTGGGCATCGTGCTGATCCTCGCCGCGGGCCTGCTGCTCCTGCTTCCGGTCAAGGCGAAGGGCGCTGTCATCCGCTGACCAGCCCGGCGATGTCGCCGGAGGTGACCGGATGCCGGGAGCTCAGTCGCGGGGCCAGGCGTCGGCGAACTTCGCCAGCAGGCGCGCGAACTCGGTGCGCTCGTCGTCACTGAAGGACTCGAGGGCGGAGCGCACGGCATCCCGCCGGCGTCCGCGGAAGCCCGACACGAGTCCCTGGCCCTCGGGCGTCAGCCGCACGCGGGTGCGTCGCGCGTCGTCGGGGTCGGGCTCGCGCGCGACGAGACCCAGCTCGACC
This sequence comes from Microbacterium proteolyticum, assembly GCF_014192415.1. Taxonomy (GTDB): domain Bacteria; phylum Actinomycetota; class Actinomycetes; order Actinomycetales; family Microbacteriaceae; genus Microbacterium; species Microbacterium proteolyticum. The sequence goes on along the minus strand of NZ_JACHXY010000001.1, from coordinate 1,550,507 downwards.
GACTGCTGCACGAGGCGGGATGCGCGGGGCTGGTCGACCCCCACCGCGTCGGCGATCTCGCCGACCGACAGCGATCCCGATGCCGCGACGAGCGCGTCGAGCATGCGCAGACGGGCGGGCCCTCCGAAGCGTCCGTGCGCGGGGTCGGCCCACGGCGGCGCGCCGCGGCCCCACGGACCCCCGTGGCCACCGTGCGGGTGGTGGTGCGCCTCGGGCGGGAAGGGCGGACGCGGGCGCCGGCCACGCAGACGCGCGAGGGCTGCGGCGATCTCGTCGGCGGCATCGGTGGACATACCGGGATTTTACATGTCGCTTGACAAGCAACCGGAATACATGTCACAGTACATTCGTTGTCACATGACATGCACCGGCGGATCCTCCGCCGACGAAAGGACCCCCATGAACACCTCCACACCTCCTGATCCCCGCGCACTCGCGCATCGCCTCACCACGGTCGGCCACGCGCTGCACCACCGTCTGTTCGCGCAGTTGCACGACAGCGGCATCCATCCCAAGACCCTCCTGCTGCTCAGCGCCGTGGACGGACGCATCGACGCCCCCTGGGTGCTCGATCGTCTGGCTCGCGGAGGCAAGCGCGTCACCGCCCTGGCCGACCGGGGCTGGATCGCTCGCTCCGGTGGGGACGGCGACGGCTGGTCGCTGACCGACGAGGGCCGCGCCCTCCTCGACCGCGTGGATGCCGAGCGCTCAGCGCTGCTGGCCGACGTGCCGGCCGAGCACCTCGCGAACCTGACCGCAGCGCTCGACGCGCTCGCGGCGACCCTCGACGTCGACGGCGCCGACACGGCCGGTCCTGGCCCCCGCGGAGGCTTCCGCGTCGTGCCCGGCGTCGGCCGACACGGCTTCGGCCCCGACCCCCGCAGGGCCTTCGGTCCGAACGAGCACCGCGGGTTCCGCGTGGGCGAACGCGGCGCAGGCCCCTCCCCCCAGCGTCCGGCTCACCCCGCCGAGCGCCCCGGCTCCGACCCGGGCGAACGCGACGCGTCCGGCGCGCACGGGTTCGGCCGCCCGTCACACGGGCAGGGTCTCGGCGCGCACGAGCGCTGCCACCCCGCACACGAGCACCGCGGTGGAGAACACGGTCACGACGGAGGCCTCCGCCACGATCGTCGCCGTGGCCACGAGCGCGCTTTCGAGCGCGGCTTCGACGCCGGCTACCAGCGCGGCCGCGAGGCGGGCGCCCCTCCGGCACCGCAGGAGTGAGGACTCCCGCATGAGCCTGGCGACACCGGCGCCGTCCGCGGCCGCGGCCCCCGAGCGGGACCACGGTCGCGGACCGCGAGTTACTGCGTTCCGGCTGTTCACGCAACATCCGCGGCCGTACGTGACGCCCCGTGTCACTCCGCGACGCTCCGAGACGCACTCGTTGTCCGGCATCCGCAGACCGCCCTAGCGTCTCTCGGAGTGTCGCCGGTATGCCGCACCGGCGCAGCGAAGGAACAGCCGCATCGTGACCACCAGCCAGACCCCACCGCGCGCCGCCACCCGGCCGCCGCGACCGTCGACCAAGCCCAACGGGCAGTGGAAGATCGACGGCACCACGCCTCTCAACGGCAACGAGGAGTGGAAGCAGGTCGACGACGGCCTCGCGGTGCGCGAGCGCATCGAGAACGTCTACGCCCGCGGCGGCTTCGCCTCCATCGACCCGACCGACCTGCACGGCCGGTTCCGCGTCTGGGGCCTCTACACCCAGCGCAAGCCCGGCATCGACGGCGGTCGCACCGCCACCCTGAGCCCCGAAGAGCTCGAGGACGCCTACTTCATGCTGCGCGTGCGCATCGACGGCGGCCAGCTCACCACTGCGCAACTGCGCGTCATCGCCGGCATCTCGCAGGAGTTCGGCCGCGACACCGCCGACCTCACCGACCGTCAGAACGTGCAACTGCACTGGGTCGAGGTCGAGTCGATGCCCGAGATCTGGCGCCGGCTCGAAGCGGTCGGCCTCGGCACGACCGAGGCGTGCGGCGACGTCCCGCGCGTCGTGCTCGGCTCCCCCGTCGCGGGGATCTCCGCCGAGGAGCTCATCGACCCGACGCCGCAGATCGACGAGATCACGAGCCGCTTCATCGGCGACCCGACGCTGTCGAACCTTCCCCGCAAGTTCAAGTCGGCCATCACCGGCCACCCCAACCACGACGTGGTGCACGAGATCAACGACGTCGCCTTCGTCGCGGTCGACCACCCCGAGCTCGGCATCGGCTACGACCTGTGGGTCGGTGGCGGCCTGTCGACCGCCCCGCGCCTCGGCGAGCGCCTGGGCGTCTTCGTCGCACCCGAGCGGGTCGCCGAGGCCTGGCACGGCGTCGCGCAGATCTTCCGCGACTACGGCTACCGGCGCCTCCGCAACAAGGCGCGCCTGAAGTTCCTGCTCGCGGAGTGGGGCACGGAGAGATTCCGTCGGGTGCTGCAGGACGAATACCTCGGCTACGCCCTGCCCGACGGTCCGGCGCTCCCCCAGCCCGCAGCTCCCGGTGACCACGTCGGCATCCATCGTCAGAAGGACGGCCGCTTCTACGTCGGCGCAACGCCCATCGTCGGCCGCGTCTCGGGCACCACGCTCGCCCGCCTCGCCGACCTCATCGAGGAGCACGGCTCGACGCGGCTGCGCACGACCCCGCATCAGAAGGTCGTGATCCTCGACATCCCCGAGGACCGGGTCGAGTCCCTCGTCGCCGGTCTCGACGCGCTGGGTCTGCAGGCGCGGCCCAGCCTCATCCGCCGCGGCACCATCGCGTGCACGGGCATCGAGTTCTGCAAGCTCGCGATCGTCGAGACCAAGGTGAACGCCACCGCCGCGGTCCTCGACCTCGAAGAGCGCCTCGCCGCCTTCGATCTGCCGCACCCGATCTCGTTGCACGTCAACGGCTGCCCCAACTCCTGCGCCCGCATCCAGACCGCCGACATCGGGCTGAAGGGTCAGCTCGTGACCATCGACGGCGAGCAGGTGCCCGGCTATCAGGTGCACCTCGGCGGAGGCCTCGCCTCGCAGGACCGCGACGAGGCCGGCCTCGGTCGCACCGTCCGCGACCTCAAGGTCGCCGCCGACGGCATCGCCGACTACGTCGACCGGGTCGTCCGTCGCTTCCTCGACGACCGCGACGCCGCCGTCGACGAGACCTTCGCCCAGTGGGCGCACCGCGCCGACGAGGAGGCCCTGCAGTGACCGTGTCCCTCGCGCCCCGCATCGCCGTGCGCCGCAGCGCCGCCGAGCTCGAAGCCCTCGCCGAGCAGGGCAACGTCGAGCTCCGCAGCCTCGCCGCCGACGAAGCGACCCCCGCCGAGGTCATCGCCTGGGTGGCCCGCCACTTCGCGCCCGAGGCGGCGGCCGTCGCCTGCTCGATGGCGGATGCCGCGCTGCCGCACCTCGTGGCCGAGCAGCTGCCGAACGTCGACGTGCTCTTCCTCGACACCGGCTACCACTTCCGCGAGACCCACGTCACGCGTGACGAGGTCGACCGCGCCCTCGACGTGCGCGTCGTCGACGTGCTGCCCGAGCAGACGGTCGCGGAACAGGATGCCGAGTTCGGCGCTCGTCTGTACGAGCGGGACCCCGCGCTGTGCTGCGCCCGCCGAAAGGTCGACCCCCTGCAGGGCGCGCTCGGCGGCTACGAGGTGTGGTTCACCGGCGTCCGCCGCGACGAGGCACCCACGCGCACGAACACCCCGCTGGTCAGCTGGGACGAGCGCAACGGCCTCGTCAAGGTGAACCCGGTCGCCGCGTGGAGCTTCGACGACCTCATCGGCTACGCCAACGGCCACGCCGTGCCGGTCAACCTCCTCCTCACCCACGGCTACCCCTCCATCGGGTGCGAGCCGTGCACGCGCCCGGTCGCCCCGGGCGAAGATCCCCGGTCCGGCCGCTGGGCGGGCCTGTCCAAGACCGAATGCGGGTTGCACACATGAGCGCTGTGTCCACGGCATCCACTGCCCTCTCCACCCTCGACCTGCTCGAGGCCGAGGCGATCCACGTCATCCGCGAGGTCGTCGCCGAGTTCGAGCGGCCCGTGCTGCTCTTCTCGGGGGGCAAGGACTCCGTCGTCGTGCTGCACCTGGCGACGAAGGCCTTCGCCCCGGGGCGTGTGCCCTTCCCCGTGCTGCACGTCGACACCGGGCACAACTTCCCCGAGGTGCTGCGCTTCCGCGACGACACCGTCGAGCGTCTCGGCCTGCGCCTCGAGGTCGCGCGCGTGCAGGACTACATCGACGACGGGCGCCTCCAGGAGCGTGCCGACGGCACGCGCAACCCGCTGCAGACGCTGCCCCTGCTCGACGCGATCGCCGCCGGCCGCCACGACGCCGTCTTCGGCGGGGCACGCCGCGACGAGGACAAGGCCCGGGCGAAGGAGCGCATCATCTCGCTGCGCGACGAGTTCGGCCAGTGGGACCCCCGCAACCAGCGGCCGGAGCTGTGGAGTCTGTACAACGGCCGCCACACCCCCGGCCAGCACGTGCGGGCGTTCCCCATCTCGAACTGGACCGAGCTCGACATCTGGCGCTACATCGAGCGTGAGGACATCGCGCTGCCGCCGCTGTACTTCGCCCACGAGCGCGAGGTGTACCGCCGCGGCGACATGTGGCATCCGGTCGGCCCGTTCTCCCCTCCCCGCGAGGGCGAGAGCGTCGAGGTGCGCACCGTCCGCTACCGCACGGTCGGCGACATGAGCTGCACCGGAGCGGTCGAATCGGATGCCGCCGACCTGCCGTCCATCGTCGCCGAGGTCGCACGCACCACCATCACCGAGCGGGGGGCCACCCGCGCCGACGACCGTCTCAGCGAGGCGGCCATGGAGGATCGCAAGAAGGACGGGTACTTCTGATGTCGCTCGACACCCTCGAGGCGCCGGTCACCACGACCGAGCCGACGCTCTTCCGCTTCGCCGCCGCGGGCTCCGTCGACGACGGCAAATCCACGCTCGTCGGGCGCCTGCTGCACGATGCCAAGGCGATCCTCGCCGACCAGCTCGAGCAGGTCGCGCGCACCTCGGCCGACCGCGGCTTCGCGCACGGCGCGTTCGACTTCGCGCTGCTCACCGACGGCCTGCGCGCCGAGCGCGAGCAGGGCATCACCATCGACGTCGCCTACCGCTACTTCGCCACCGGCACGCGGTCGTTCATCCTCGCCGACTGCCCCGGCCACGTGCAGTACACGCGCAACATGGTCACGGGCTCCACGACGGCCGACGCCGTCGTCGTGCTCGTCGACGCCCGCGCCGGAGTCGTCGAGCAGACGCGCCGCCACCTGGCCGTGGTCGCGCTGCTGCGCGTGCCGCACGTGATCATCGCCGTGAACAAGATCGACCTCGTCGACTTCTCGGCCGAGGTGTTCGCCCGCGTCGCCGTCGACGCGCGTTCGGTCGCGACCGAGCTCGAGATCGACGACCTGCACGTGCTGCCCGTGTCGGCACTCGAGGGCGACAACATCGTCGACCGCTCGACCCGTACGCCCTGGTACGACGGCCCCGCGCTGCTCGAGCTGCTCGAGACGCTCCCCTCGGCCGACGAGTCCGTCGGCGTCGGCGAGCCGCTGCGCCTGCCCGTGCAGTCGGTCATCCGCCCGCAGGGAGGACTCTCCCCCGAGCTCGCGGCCGACCCCGAGACCGCCACGGCCCTGCGCGACTACCGCGCCGTCGCCGGGCGCATCTCGCGCGGCGCCGTGCGCGTGGGCGACGAGGTCGAGGTGTCGGGCTCGGGCGTTCGCACGGTGGTGCGCGGCATCCGGGTCGCGGGTGTCCCCGCCGACAGCGCGGTGGCCCCGCAGTCGGTGTCGCTCGAACTCGCCGACGACGTGGATGCCGCCCGGGGCGCCGTCATCGCCTCGGCGGGCACGCTGCGCCCGGCCCGCCGCGAGGCCGACGTCGAGCTCTTCCAGCTCGACGCGCGACCCCTCACCCCTGGCGCGCGTGTGCTCGTGAAGCACGGCACCGCCACGGTGCAGGCGATCGTGGCATCCATCGATTCGCGCTACGACCTCGACGCCCTCACCCACGTCGAGGCCGACCGGCTGCAGACCAACGACATCGGCCGCGCGCGACTGCGCCTGGCCGCCGACCTGCCGCTGGAGCCCTACCGCGACAGCCGCCACGAGGGCTCGTTCCTCGTCATCCATCCGTCCGACGGCGCGACTCTGGCCGCCGGAATCGTGCGCTGACCGGCGTACGCGACACGGGGCGCGGACCAGCGCCCCGAAGAACCCGTGCGTCGACCGACGCACGACTACTGCCTACGAAGGAGGCGAACCGTGAAGACACTGCGCACCGCGACCGCGATCACAACCCTGGGACTGATTGCGGCGATGATGACCGGCTGCGCCTCGGGCGCCGCCTCCGCCGAGGGTGCCGACCAGGGACCGGCCGCTGAGCTCCGCCTCGGCTACTTCGCCAACGTCACCCACGCGCCCGCTCTCGTGGGCCTGCAGGAGGGCCTGCTGCAGGACGCGCTCGGCGACACGGCGCTGTCGACCGAGGTGTTCAACGCCGGACCCGCCGCCATCGAGGCACTGTCGGCCGGGGCGATCGACGCGACCTACATCGGGCCGAACCCGTCGATCAACACCTTCATCCAGTCGCGCGGCGAATCGGCGCGCATCGTCGCCGGCGCGGCGACCGGCGGCGCAGCGCTCGTCGTGCGCGACGGGATCGACAGCCCGGCCGACCTCGCGGGCAAGACCCTGGCGACCCCGCAGCTCGGCAACACGCAAGACGTGGCGCTGCGCGGCTGGTTGAAGAAGCAGGGCTTCCAGACCGACACCTCGGGCGGCGGCGACGTCACCATCACCCCGACCGAGAACGCGCAGACCTTCCAGCTGTTCAAGGACGGCCAGCTCGACGGCGCGTGGCTCCCCGAGCCGTGGGTGTCGCGCCTGGTGGTCGACGCGGGTGCGAAGGTGCTTGTCGACGAAGCCGACGAGTGGCCCGACGGGCAGTTCCCGACCACCGTGCTGCTGGTGCGCAAGGACTTCCTCGACGAGCACCCCGAGACGGTGTCGAAACTGCTGGCCGGGCACGAGGCATCCGTGAAGTGGATCGCCGACAACGCCGGCACCGCGGCCTCGGTGATCAACGCGCAGATCGCCGCCGACACGGGCAAGCCGCTCGCCGACGCCGTCATCGCGCGGGCGCTCGAGCACGTGACCTACTCGGTCGACCCGCACGCCGACACCTTCCAGACGCTGGTCGAGAACGGCGTCGCGGCGGGCACGCAGAAGGAGGGCTCGATCGAGGGCCTGTTCGACCTGCGGCTGCTCAACGCGCAGCTCGCGACCAGCGGCGGCGCGAAGGTCTCGGCCTCAGGCCTCGGCGAGGAGTGACATGACCACGGCCCGCATCGACAACCCGGCACCCGCCCGCACCACCGCTCCGGCGGTGCGGATCGACGGCGTCTCGAAGCGCTTCGGTGCGGGCCCGGTCGTCCTCGACGACATCACCCTCGACATCGCCCCCGGCGAGTTCGTGTGCCTCCTCGGTGCCTCGGGCTGCGGCAAGTCGACGCTGCTGAACCTCATCGCCGGCCTCGACCGCCCCACCGCGGGCCGCATCGAGACCCCCAGCGAGGGCTCGGCCGTCATGTTCCAGGAGTCCGCACTCATGCCGTGGCTGACCGCGCGCCGCAACGTCGAGCTGGCCCTGCGTTTGCGCGGCGTGCCCCGCACCCGTCGGCGCGACGAGGCGCTCGCCCTGCTTGACACCGTCAACCTCGCGGATGCCGCCGACAAGCGCCCGCACGAGCTCTCGGGCGGTATGCGCCAACGCGTGGCCCTGGCCCGCGCTCTCGCGCAGGATCGGCCCGTGCTGCTGATGGACGAGCCCTTCGCCGCCCTCGACGCCATCACCCGCGACCTGCTGCACGAGGAGCTCGAGCGGGTGTGGCGCGCGACCGGTCGCACGATCGTCTTCGTCACCCACAACGTGCGCGAGGCCGCCCGCCTCGGCCAGCGGGTCGTGCTGCTCGGGAGCCGCCCCGGCCGCGTCGTCAACGAGTGGCGCATCGAACGCACCGAGGGACGCCGCATCGAGTCGCCCGAGGTCGCCGCCCTGTCGGTGGCGATCACCGACGAACTGCGCAAGGAGATCCGCCGCAATGCGCACTGACACCACGGCCACGGCCGACGACCTCCGCAGCCTCGAAGCCGGCCTCGACAACCTGCAGACCACGACCGACGCCAGCGGCGGCCGCTGGCGCACGTTCTGGTCGAGCGTGCTGCCACCGATCATCTTCGTCGTGCTGCTCATCGCCGCCTGGCAGCTCTACATCGTCATCGCCGACCCGCGCCCCGACAAGGCGCCCAGCCCCGCCGACGTGTTCGGCGCGCTCACCTCCGCGTGGGACACCGGCCGCCTGCAGGAGGCCGTGCTGACCAGCCTGGAGCGCGGCATCCTGGGCTTCGTCATCGCCATCGTCATCGGCACCCCGATCGGACTGCTCCTGGCCGAGGTGCGCCCGATCCGTCGCGCGGTCGGCCCGATCATCTCGGGGCTTCAGGTGCTGCCGTCGGTGGCATGGGTGCCCGCGGCGATCATCTGGTTCGGGTTGACCGATGCCACGGCCTACTTCGTCATCCTGATGGGCGCCATCCCCTCGATCGTGAACGGCCTCATCTCGGGCGTCGACCAGGTGCCGCCGCAGCTGCGCCGCGTGGGTACCGTGCTCGGTGCGTCGAAGTGGCAGCTGGCGACCTCGGTGATCCTGCCCGCCGCCCTCCCCGGTTACTTCGCCGGTCTCAAGCAGGGATGGGCGTTCTCGTGGCGCTCGCTCATGGCGGCCGAGATCATCACCTCGGGCGGCACGATCGGCTTCGGCCTCGGCACGATGCTGCAGCAGACGCGCGACCTCGCCGATCTCGCGGGCGTGCTCGCCACGATCGTCGTCATCCTCGGGATCGGCATCCTGATCGAGCTCGCGTTCTTCGGCCCCATCGAACGGCGCATGCTGCGCGGACGCGGCCTGCTGCTGTCGGGCGGTGCACGATGAGCGGGCGCGTCTGGCTCGTCGGCGCGGGACCGGGAGACTCAGGCCTGCTGACCCTCCGGGGGCTTCGCGCCCTCGAATCCGCCGACGTCATCGTCGCCGACCGTCTCGGCGCCCGCGGGGTGCTCGACGGCCTCGCGGCGGATGGCGTGCACCTGGATGCCGAGGTCGTCGACGTCGGCAAGCTCCCCGGCCATCACGCCGTGCCGCAGGATGCCATCAATGCCCTGCTCGTGCGCGAAGCCCTGGCGGGACGCACCGTCGTGCGGCTGAAGGGCGGCGACCCGTACGTGTTCGGCCGCGGCGGCGAGGAGCTGTTCGCGTGCCAGGAAGCCGGCATCGAGGTGCGGGTGGTGCCCGGCGTCACGAGCGCCGTGTCGGTGCCCGCGCTCGCCGGCATCCCGCTCACCCACCGCGGGGTGGCGACGAGCTTCACCGTGGCGACCGCTCACGACCAGCTCCTGCCGCTCGGCGGCGGCCGCGACCACACCGTCGTGCTGCTCATGGGCGTCGGCACCCTCGCGCAGTCCGCGCTGACCCTCGCCCGCGGCGAGCGCGGTGGCGACTGCCCCGTCGCGATCGTCGAGGACGGCTTCGGCGCGCGCCAGCGCGTCACCGTCGGTACCCTCGCCACCATCGCGGCCCAGGCCGCGGAGCGCGGGGTGCGCTCCCCCGCCGTCGTCGTCGTCGGCGACGTCGTGCGCCTCAGTCCGTACGCGCCCGCCGCCCTGGCATCCCTCGATCTGACCTTCGACCCCCTCGCCGTTCCCCGAAAGGCCCCCTCGCTGTGACCTCGTCTTCCCTCACCTCGCTCCGTGTCGCGATCGTCGGCGCCGGCCCCGCCGGCATCTACGCGGGCAACATCCTCACGCGCGCGGTGACCGACGCCGGTGGCACTGTCGCGATCGACCTGTTCGACTCGCTGCCCGCGCCCTACGGACTGATTCGTTACGGCGTCGCCCCCGACCACCCGCGCATCAAGGGCATCGTCGACTCGCTGCACGAGATGCTCGACACAGGCTCCACCCGCTTCATCGGCAACGTCGAGGTGGGCCGCGACATCGCGGTCGACGACCTGCACACGCGCTACGACGCCGTGATCCTCGCCACCGGTGCGCTGCGCGATGCGCCACTCGACATCCCCGGCATCGACCTGCCCGGGTCCTACGGCGCGGCCGACTTCGTCGCCTGGTACGACGGACACCCCGACGTCCCGCGCGACTGGCCGCTGGACGAGCGCGAGGTCGCCGTCATCGGCAACGGCAACGTCGCCCTCGACGTGGCCCGCGTGCTCGCCAAGCACGCCGTCGACCTCCGTTCGACCGAGATCGCCGACAACGTGCTGCACGGCCTCGAGGCCTCCGCCGTCACCGACGTGCACGTCTTCGGTCGCCGCGGCCCCGCCGACATCAAGTTCACGCCCATCGAGCTGCGCGAGCTCGGCGAGGTGCCGGACGTCGACATCGTCGTGCACGACGAGGACTTCGCGGATGCCGACCCCGCCCAGGCGTCCAACAACCAGCTGAAGGTCATGCTGCGGGTGCTGAACAGCTGGCGCACGCGGGAGCAGACCGGCGCGAGCCGCCGCCTGCACCTGCACTTCTACCACTCCCCTCTCGCCGTGCTCGGCGACGAGCACGTCGAGGGCCTGCGTTTCGAGCGCACCGAGCCCGTCGGCGACGGCACCGTGCGCGGCACCGGCGAGATCCGCGAGATAGCCGTGCAGCAGGTGTACCGCGCGGTGGGCTACTTCTCGAGCCCCGTGCTCGGAGCGCCGTTCGACCCCGTGCGCGGCGTCATGCCCAACGTCGAGGGTCGGGTCGTGGAGGGCTCCGAGGTCGTACCGGGACTGTACGCGACGGGCTGGATCAAGCGCGGCCCCGTCGGTCTCATCGGACACACGAAGTCGGATGCCATGGAGACCATCGCCCACCTCGTCTCCGACATCGAGGCCGGCGCCCTGTCGGCCCCCACGGTCGAAAGCGACGTGCTCGACGCGCTCGACGAGCGCGGCGTGGAGTACACCACGTGGGAGGGCTGGCGCGCGCTCGACGCGCACGAGCGCGCACTCGGCGCCGCGCACGAGCACACCCGCGAGCGGGTCAAGGTCGTTTCGCGCGAGGAGCAGGTCTCCGTCTCGCGGTCGGGGGCCTTCGTCTCATGACGTACGTAATCGCCCTCCCCTGCGTGGACGTGAAGGATCGTGCCTGCATCGACGAATGCCCGGTCGACTGCATCTACGAGGGTGAGCGGTCGCTGTACATCCACCCCGACGAGTGCGTGGACTGCGGCGCCTGCGAGCCGGTCTGCCCCGTCGAGGCGATCTACTACGAAGACGACCTGCCCGAGGAGTGGGCGGACTACTACAAGGCGAACGTGGAGTTCTTCGACGACATCGGCTCGCCCGGCGGCGCCGCGAAGGTCGGCATCATCGCCAAGGACCACCCGGTCGTGGCGGTGCTGCCGCCGCAGGCGCATGAGTGAGGCGGGGCCGGGTCTCGTTGCCGACGTTCTCATCGTCGGCGGCGGACCCGCGGGCCTCTCTGCCGCGCTGAACCTCGCCCGCGCCCGCGCCTCGGTCGTGGTGGTCGACACCGGCCGGCCCCGCAACGCCGCGACCCTGCGCTCGCACGGATTCCTCACCCGCGACGGCATCTCGCCGATCGAGCTGCGCAAGCTCGCCCGCGAGGAACTGCGCGCCTACGACGAGGTCCGCATCCTGGATCGGTCCGCCGTCGCGCGGATCGAGACGGATGCCGACGGCTTCGTCGCGACGCTCACGGGCCGTGCCGCGGCGACATCCCCGATCCTGTCCACCCGCACCGTCGTGGTGGCGACGGGGCTCCGCGAAACCCTTCCCGACGTGCCGAACCTGCGCTCGTTCTACGGCATGTCGATCTTCAGCTGCGCCGCGTGCGACGGCTGGGAACTGCAGGACAAGCCCGTCGCGCTGATCGGTGAGACGTCCGACCTGGCCGACCGCGCGCGGCTGATCACCCGCTGGACGTCGCAGCTCACGGTGTGCACGAACGGGGCGGACGTCATCGACCCGGCGGATGAGGCCGAGCTGGTGGCATCCGGGATCGTCGTCGAAAGGCGCGCGATCGCCGACCTGGAGGGCGAGCGCGGGCAGGTCTGCGCCGTGCGTTTCGCCGACGGTTCGTCGCTCGCGGTGGCGGGCGGCTTCGTGCGGCCGACGTGGCACGCGGCTCACGAGTTCCTCGACCCGCTCGGTCCCGACGCCGATGCCGACGGTCATCTCGTCACCGACCGCTCCGGTCGCACGTCGGTGCCGGGACTGTACGCGGCGGGGGATGCCGCAGCGCCCGGCCCCCAGCAGCTCATCGTCGCGGCCGGACAGGGCGCGCGCGTGGCCGCGGTGCTGGTGCAGGACCTGCTGGGTGTGCGGACGGCGCACTGACGCGAGGGACGGTGCTGCGCCGCGTCGAGCCCGCGCTCTTCGGCGCGAGATCACACAATCGGCGCCAGCGCACTCCCCCGGCGACGCGACGACGCGTGGCCTCGGGACGATCGGGTGATGTCGGCGCGGACGTGTGATGTCGGCGCGCGCCTGCCCGCGACCTCGGTCAGCCGCCGAGCGAACCCGCGTCGGTCGAGCCGACGTCGGTGCGGTGGAAGTTCAGCGCGGAGCGCGAGGCGGTGGGGCCGCGCTGGCCCTGGTACCGGTTGCCGTAGGGACCCGAGCCGTACGGGTTCTCGGCGGGCGAGGTGAGGCGGAAGTAGCAGACCTGCCCGATCTTCATGCCCGGCCAGAGCTTGATGGGCAGGGTCGCGACGTTCGAGAGCTCGAGGGTGACGTGTCCGGAGAAGCCCGGGTCGATGAAGCCCGCGGTGGAGTGCGTCAGCAGTCCGAGACGACCGAGCGACGACTTGCCCTCGAGACGCGCGGCGACGTCGTCGGGCAGGCTCACCCGCTCGAAGGTCGACCCGAGAGCGAACTCGCCCGGGTGAAGGATGAACGGCTCGTCGGGCGCAACCTCGATCAGGCGGGTGAGCTCGGGCTGGTCCTCGGCGGGGTCGATGAAGGGGTACTTGTGGTTGTCGAACAACCGGAAGTAGCGGTCGAGCCGCACATCGACGCTCGAGGGCTGCACCATGGCCGGGTCGTAGGGGTCGAGGCCGAGGCGCTTCGCGGCGAGTTCGGCCCGGATGTCGCGATCGGAGAGCAGCACGGCCCCAGCCTAGGGCGGCGGCGGTCGCCGTGCCGCCCGCATGTTGGCGGGTGACCGGGCGCCGGGGCACCCACAGGGCACGCCCGCCGCGAGACCGCATCCGTTGCCGAGACCGCACGGGTGTGACGGCAATCGCATACGGCCGTCGGCGAGCGGATGCGTTCTCGCCGACGGATGTCCGGATGCCACGGGATGCGGACCGGACGCTGTTATGCTGGCCGGGTTGCCGCGAGGCATCCGGGGCTGTAGTTCAATGGCAGAACTTCTGCTTCCCAAGCAGATAGCGCGGGTTCGATTCCCGTCAGCCCCTCCAAAGGTCCGACATACTGGCGCAGCCGGTGTGGCGGACCTTTCGCGTGGGTGCCGTAAGAACCGATCCCGCCGCGGGTGGGCCCACGCCGCCAGAGGCTTCGCGCGTCGCGAGGCGACGTGTGGAGGGGCGGTGGGGACGATTCCCGTCAGCCCCTCCAAAGCCCTCACGGGCGGCCGCCGGCCGTTCGGGAGGGCTTTCGTGTTGCCGTGAATCGAAGCCGCGGGTGGGCGCCGCCGGAGGCTCCGCGCGCCTCAGCGACCCGAGCCCACGAGGCCCGCACTCGTCTCGATCACGGCTCCGGCGCCGCCGAGCGCCGCGAGGAACGCCGCGTGCACGGCTCGTCCGTCGACCTCCAGGCCATCGTGAGCGAGGTCGGGCGCGGCGCACGCATCGCCGACGACCGTCACGTCGTAGCCGAGGTCGATGGCGGCGCGAACGGTGGCATCCACGCACATGCTCGTCATCATGCCGACGACGAGCAGCGGCCGACCGCCGAAGTCGCGCAAACGCTCCTGCAGATCGGTACCGACGAAGGAGTTCGGCGCATGCTTGACGATCACGGGCTCGTCCGCGGTCGGCGCGACGCGAGCGTCGATCTCGGCGCCGTCGGTGCCGACCTCGAGGAAGCCACCGCCGACCGGACTCTCGTGACGCACGTGGATGACGGGCGCGTTCCTCCCTCGGTGCCAAGCCAGCACCCGCGCGGCGGCGTCCGCGGCCGCGTCGGGTCCGACGAGGGGATGACGCCCGCCCGGGAAGTAGTCACGCTGGATGTCGATGATCACGAGCACGGGAAGCATGGGAACACCCTCTCACCGCGAATCCGGTACGGGGGCCGTTCCCCTCCGTCACCGCTCGCTCAGCTGCGCAGGTGCGATGCGCCGTTCAGGTCGAGGATGGCACCCGACGCCCACTGCGAGCGGGGCGCGCTGAGGTAGACCACGGCATCGGCCACCTCTTCCGGAGTGGCGACGCGGCCGAACGGACTCTGGTCCCGGATGCCGTCGCCCGCCGCGCCCGCCAGCTTCTGCTGCTGCCGGTCGGTGCCGACGAAGCCGGGCGCGACGCTGGTGACGGCGATGCCGTGCGGGGCGAGCGCGACAGCGAGGGACTGACCCATCGCGTGCAGGCCCGCCTTCGCGGCGCCGTAGGCGGGGAACTCGGGCTCTCCGCGGAACGCTCCGCGCGAGCCCACGTTCACGATCGACCCCGGCAGCCCGCGTTCGATGAGCGAACGCGCCACCAGGAAGGTCATGTTGGCGGGAGCGCGCAGGTCGACGTCGACCATCTGCTCCCAGATGCGGTGCCAGGTCGCGTAGTCGACGGTGGAGATGGGATGCGAGGTCGACGCGTTCGGCGCGATCGCCGCATTGTTCACGAGCACGTCGATCCGCCCGAACGCCTCGAGGACGTCACTCACGACGCGCTCCGCCGTCGCCGGGTCGGAGAGGTCGCCGCCGACGACGAGATGTCCCTCGCCGGAGAGGAGCGCGAGTGTCTGGTCCGCGGCATCCCGATCGTGGCCGTAGTGGACGGCGACGCGATCCCCACGCTCACTGAGGGCGACGGCGATGGCACGGCCGATCCCGCGGGAGGCGCCGGTGACGAGGGAATGCAGCATGGCCTCATCTTCCACGAACCGAGCGTCCGGGCGGCGACGCGAAACGGCGACGCCACCCGGACTGACCGGGGCTCACACGTCGGGGTGATGAACCGGTCACGCCCGCCGTGGAGCCCTCACGTTACGTCGACGCCCGCCGACGCGGGCCCGCTTGACGAGCTCCCCCGGCGGGTGCGGGGTCTCGTTTGGGGCGAGTTCCGCGCATTGGGGCGCGAATCTCTTGCCCCGAACGGCGAAACCCGCCCCGAACCTCGGAGCCCGGGGCGCAAGGCGCGGAGCGCGGAGCGCGGAGCGCGGAGACGACTGTCAGGCGCGGGTGAAACCGTCGAGGTCGGGGTCCCAGAAGGCATCCGGGTTGTCGGAGTCGACCGTCTGCTCGTGCGCGATCGCGGGCGCGTGCGGGAAACGCTTGTGCTGGCGGAGCTCCTCGGCGGCCCCCGCGAAGTCGGGCTCTTCGCCGGTCCAGTCGCGGGCCGGCGCGCTCAGCACGTCGTTGCCGACGCCGATGACCAGCTCGGCCTGCTCGGTCTCGCCCGTGGCGGTGACGATGGGGATGCGGATCGCCTCGGACTGCCCATCGGCGGCGATCGACGCCGTCAGCTGCACGAGCGCCTCGGCGACGTCGTCGGTCGTGGTGACGGTCTCACCGGCATAGGTCACAGATCGCATTCCCCCATCGTGGGGGCGGCGACGGCCCGCGAGGGGCCGCTTGCCCTGCGGACCGTCGCTCCGGTAGGGGGCCGCGACCGACGCGAATCCGACACCCGGCGGAGGCGCGCCCGGCCCCTCGGGCCGGAGCACAGCGAGAATGGGCGTATGCGCGCGCGACGATTGCTGAGCCTGGGGGCCGTGGCATCCCTCGTCGCGGGCCTCGCCGCGTGTTCCGCCGCGGGCACGGATGCCGCCCCCTCGGCGCCGGCACTCGACGCAGACGCGCCGGTCGTGGCGTTCTACGGCGACTCGTACACGCGGGGAACGGGCGCGAGCTCGCCCGAGAAGCGGTGGTCGACGGTCGTGTCGGCCGAGCGCGGTTGGCGCGAGATCAACCGTTCCGAGAACGGGCTGGGTTTCGTCAACCGCCGCGCCTCGATGGGGCCCGGGCTCGATGACATCCCCGCGCTGATCATCGACGACGACCCCGACATCGTGTTCGTCACGATGGGCTTGAACGACAACTTCAGCTACGACCGCGCCGCGGATGAGATCCGCACCGCCATCGACAGCGACCTCGATCGCCTGCGAGACGGGCTCCCCGACGCGCGCATCGTCGTGGTCGAACCGTTCTGGTACACCGACGACCGGCCCGCCTCGGTCGACGTCATCGCGGGGTGGGTCGAGGCCGCGGCCCAGCGCATCGACGCGGACCACATCGACGGCGCGAGCCACTGGCTCGACGGGCACTACGCCGACTCGTCCGACAGCTGGATGGCCTCCGACGGCCTGCACCCGAACGACACCGGCTACGCGGACATGGCGGAGCGGATGGATGCCGCGCTCCGCGCCCTGGATCCGCCCCTCTGACGTCCGCGCGCGGATTCGCGCGTCTCGACGGGCGCCGCGCCGTCGTCCGGCTGATGTCGAGTGGCATACCACCCCGGATGCGGGCGGGCATCACTCCGGGTGTCGTGGACACTGACGTACGAAGCCCGTGCCACGGATGCCGCGGACGCCGCGGACGCTCGGGGTGGGACCGCCGCACGGAGGCTCACGACGACAGTCGGCGCGCGACCTCGCGCGTGGCCTCGGCGCGAGGACTCAGGCTGAGGACCGCCGCGACGTCCGGCGGCTGAGCGCCCATACCGCCGTCGCCGCGACCATCAGCAGCGTCAGGATGCCGACGACGTGCAGCACGAGCGACGGCAGACCCCGCTCGGGCAGCAGGAAACCGTAGGGCACCCACCCGTCGGTCGCCCCGCGCAGCAGCACGACGGTGATCCACACGAGGGGGTAAGGGAGCACCCACCACAGTCGCGTCCACGCGAGCCGTGGCCGGTCCGGCGAGAAGGCGATGTCGATCAGCACCACCGCCGGGAACACGACGTGCAGCGCGACGCTGACCCACACCGGGGCGGAACCCGTGCCCGGCACCAACGCGTTGTAGACCACCGCGACGACGATCAGGCACGCCGCTCCCACGCCCCACGCCACCGACAACCACGCGGGAGGTCGGCGGTCGGCGAGGGCGAGCCCGCCCACGGCGATGAGCACGAGCGCGGTGAGCGAGCTCGTCTGGTTGGTGAAGTATCCGAAGAAATTGAACGGACTCACGTCTCCCACCGCGATCCGCAGAACGTACGCGTACAGCACGACGAGCAGAACAGCGGAGCCCACGACGACGCGCGCGAGCGGACGGGTGCGACCTGTCGAGCGGGGTGGCTCGGGGACGGCGACGGAGGCGAGGGGCACCGGGCGACGTTACCTCGCGCGGGTCACCGAACGCCCCTTCACCGATGGCGACCAGGGGAAACGGCGGGATCTGATGCACGCCGACGGGCTCGTCCCCCTCGCTCGCCCCGGGCACCGCCGGCGCTCGAGCCGATCGGTCAGCGGCATCCGCGGGTGACGCTCCCGCGGGGCGGGTGTCAGGAGGTCGAGGCGTCGACGCGCCGCACCGTCTCGACGATGGCATCCGCCACCGCGTCGGGGTGCGACACATGCGGGGAGTGACCGGATGCCACCGACACCTGCGCATCAGCGGCGTCGGCCCACTGCCGCTGCTGCTCGGGCGGGAGCGCCTTGTCTTCGGTCGCGACGACGTAGGTCACCGTGACATCGGGGCCGGGCTCGGCCGGGGCAGGCTGGGTGAAGGACTCCACACTCTGCCATCCCAGGCGAGGGAGCGCGGTCTCGACGTCGGCGGGGTCAACACCCGAATAGATGGTCTCGGCGACATTGCCGATCTTCACGCCCCTGCCGTCGGCGGAGCGCTCGTAGTCGGGCGGGAACTCTCCGCCCTGCGCCGCGAGGAGAGAGGCGCCGACGGGGAGAGAGAACGCGGCGATCATCACCAGACCGCGCACGGAATCGACCGCTGCGGCCGCCGCACGCGCCGGGACACCGCCGTAGGAGTGCGCCGCGAGCACCACCGGGCCCTCGATGTCGGCGACAGCCGAGCGGATGGCCTCGACGTCGTCGGTCAGCGAACCGATCCCGGCGGTGTCTGCGGAACTGCTCGGCAGGTCGAGCGCGGTCGCCGACAGCCCGCGAGCGGCGAGCGCGGCGATGAGCGGCTCGAAGACCCAGGCGCCGTGCATCGCGCCGGGGATGAGGATGATCGTGGACATGGTGCTCCTTAGGTGAGGGATTCAGGCGCCGACGCTGGTGCGGGCGCGGAACCACACCGTCAACTCGCGGACTGCGCGGATGCTGGCTCTGTCGTTGTCGGACTCGAGATCGGCGAACGTATCGCGGAAGCCCTCGGGCGGCGGGGTCGCCGGGACGCCGATGGGTTCGTACCCCATCGTCCATTCCGAGAATCGTCGCTCGTCGATCTGCTCGCTCAGCAGTACCCGCACCTCGGCGTGCCGCCGATCACGCCTGATCTTCGCCATGAGCTCGTCGACGGCGCGCTCCGGGCCTTCCAAGACCTGGAAGAAGCGCCCCCGCCGATACAGCAGCATGCCGGTGAGGTCGTGATCGTGGTTGGATGCCCGGCTCTGGTCGAGCAGGCCGGCGAGCGCCGCGTCGTCGAACGCGTCGACGGCGGTGCTGACATAGGAGACGGAGACCAGCGGGGTGCTCACGCGACCGCGCTCCCGCCGTCGGACGGACGGGGCGCGGGCACGCGCACCTTCTCGAGGGCGATCGGCGCGTCGAGCGGGGGCTGACCATTGGTGACCGCAGCGATCGCCTCGGTCAGAGCGTCGAAACGACCGACGACGCGGGAGTGGCCGTCGTGCGCCAGGAACACCCCGTCGGGCTGGCGGTCGATGTAACCGAGGAAGACGCCGCTGCGGCTACCGACATGGAAACCCTCTTCGACGCGAGCCCAGATGACTCCCGCTTCGAGCTGATCGGGTGACCCCATGGTCGCCCTCCTTACACCCGCGATGGAACCGGGCAGGAGCGAACGTACCGGGGGCCTCCGACATCGAGCCGCCCTTGACAGATCACGCGGCGCTGCGCCCGCGGTGCGGCGGCGCGAAGCGGCGGCACACCAGTGGAAGGGCCGCGGGCCGCAACCGATGCGTCGGCGAGACGCCGTTTCGCGGGTGCTGCGCGCTCGCGAGCGCCGCGGGTCCGTTCAGCCGATCGCTGTGCAGATATGGGCGGCGTCGTCGGTGCCGCTCGCCTCGACGATCCGGCCGCGCTCGACCCGATACACCGCGAACGACGCGATGCTCACGCGGCGCCGGGTGGCCGTGACGTGCGCGAACGAGCCGGTGTGGGTGCCGCCTCCACGCAGGTGCACTGCGAGCCGGTCGTCTTCGACGAGGAGCTGGATGCGCTTCCACTGCCAGTCGGGGAAGCCGTGCAGCAGGTCGGCGTATTCGTCGATCCAGGCGTCGGCGCCGGCGGGCAGGTGGGCGCGGCGGACGGCCGGATGCAGGAACCCGCGCAGGTCGTCGAGGTCGTGTCGGTTGAGCGCATCGAGGAGGTCGCCGAACCACTCGCGCATCTCCCAGGGCTCCACTCCCCCATTATCCGCGGGTGCAGGGCGGGCGGGGCGCC
Source organism: Microbacterium proteolyticum (assembly GCF_014192415.1). Classification (GTDB taxonomy): domain Bacteria; phylum Actinomycetota; class Actinomycetes; order Actinomycetales; family Microbacteriaceae; genus Microbacterium; species Microbacterium proteolyticum. The sequence goes on along the minus strand of NZ_JACHXY010000001.1, from coordinate 1,530,724 downwards.
GGGCGGCGGCCCCCTACGCCTCCACCGCCTCCGCGACCGGCTCCGCCTCGGTCGTACCGCCACCGCGCAGCTCCTCGGCGAGGTGACGCGCCCCGCGCACCGCGATCGCGACGCTCGTGAGCGTCGGGTTCATCGTGTTGGCGGTCGGGATGAGGCCGTTGCCGCCCACCACGAGGTTGTCGAAGCCCCACACCCGTGAGTACGGATCGGCCACCGACGTCTCGGGGTCGGTGCCGGCACGCATCGTGCCCATGTAGTGCAGGCTCGAACCGTTCGGCAGCAGCCGCGGGTCGGCCACGAACGTCCCGAGCGCGTGTCCGGCCCGCCGCAGACGCGCGGTTGCCTGGGCGATCTCGGCATCCTCCCGCTCGGTGAGGGCGTATTCGATCGTGAAGTTGGGCAGCCCGCGGTAGTCGAGCTCATCGTCGCTGAAGGTGACGCCGTCTTCGACGCGGGGGAACTTGCGCACGCCGAAGCCCATGTTGACGTATCCCCATCGGTTGCCGGCCGCCGGGTGGGCGGGGTCGAGCGCGAAGGGCGGGTTCTCCGCGTACATGATCTGCGCCGAGTAGGGGTGCTCGGGCTCGGAGAAGGGGATGCGGTTGACCGCGGCGACGGGGTCGGCGGGGTTGGTCGCGCGACGGGCGAGCTCGCTCTGCAGCTCGTCCTCCGTCACGAGAGCGGCCATGCGGTCGGCGTCGAGCGAAACGGTGCTGATGACGACATGGTGCTCGGTGAGGTAGCGGCCCAGGGCCGCGGGACGGATGCCGGAGGCCCACAGCAGCTGCGGAGAACGGAAAGCGTCGGCGGCGACCACGAGGGCATCCACCGGCACGAACGACTCCTCGCGGGTGCGCAGGTCCTCGACGACGACGCCGCGCACGTGGGAGCCGTCGAGCTCGATCCGTCGCACGAGGGTGAGATCGCGCAGCTCGAAACGCGCAGCGACGTCGGTGCCGGGCTCGATGAGGGGCCCCAGCACCGTGTCGGCGCCGGCCCAGCGCATCGACCCGTCGGGCTGCGGATCGCCCGCGACCGGCAGAGTGCTGACGCCGTACCCCTCGGGCAGCTCGGCTCCGAACTCGCGGTCGAGAAGGGTGCGGATCGCCGCCCCCACCGGTGAGTCCGAGAAGGCGGCGCTCTGGTGGTGCAGCAGTCCCTCGGCGGTCGAGACGAGGTCTTCCCACTCGTCGTCGGCGATGAAGTCGAGCTTCTCGCTGAACGCGGGACGCGGGATGGCACACGTCCAGTGCGAGCCCTGGCCACCGACGTTGGTCGCCGCGGCCGCGGCCGGAAAGGTCGGCGCGTGCGCGGAGCCTTCGGCGCCGAAGTCGAGCAGGTGCGTGCCTTGGCGCGCGGTGAACATGCCCTCGACGACCGCGGCGGCCGGGATGCCGAGGGACTCGCGGAAGTCGCCGGCCTGCGGCCCCTGCGACCGTTCGCGGGCGCGCGCCTTCTCATCGGGATCGGCGATGTTGCGCACGCTCTCGCCCGGGCGCTGGGTGACCTGGGGTCCCGCCTCGAACATGATCACGCGGGCGTGCGGGAGCAACTCCAGCAGCACTCGGGCGTAGGCGGAACCGATGGGGCCACTGCCGACGACGGCGATGGTGGGGGTATCGGACATGGTCTCTCCTTCGAGGTCAGGCGGGCTGACGGTCAACGTCGGACGGGGTGGGAAGCGGGGCCGGGGTCTCGTCCGAGAGGCGCCCCGCGGGCAGGAGGAGGGCGATGACGAGGCCGCAGGCGTACACGATCGCGAGCCCGAGGAAGACGGGCCCGAACACGTCGTGGTAGACAGCGGCCACCTCGGCCTGCAGACCCGCGGGGGCGCTGCGCACCGCCGCGGGGGTCAGGGTGTCGGCATCCAGTCCACCGGGGAGGTTCGCCGCGACGCCGAAGCCCACGACACCGCCGATGACCGCGGTGCCCACGGCCGAGCCGACCTGGCGCACGAGGTTCGTGGTGGCCGTGACGGCGCCGAGATCGTCGCGCGCGGCGGCGCTCTGGACGACGGCGAAGATGAGGTTCATGAACGACCCGGTGCCGATGCCGACGATCGCCATGACGACCATCGGCACCCATAGGGGCGCACCCACCGGGAGCGCGGCCATCACACCCAGACCCCCCGCACCGAGAGCGGTGCCGATGATCGGGTAGGCGCGGTAGCGGCCGGATCGGCTCACGAGCCACCCGGTGAGCAGGTTGCTGACGAGCATGCCGAGCACGGTCGCGATGGGGACCAGACCCGACACCGTCGCGGTGGTGCGATAGGCCATCTGGACGTACGTGGGGACGTAGGCGACGACCGCGAACAGCCCGGCTCCGATGATGAGCGAGAGCCCCAAGCAGGCCAGGATCGTGCGGTTGCGGAAGATCCGCGGCGGCAGGATCGGTGCGATCGCGCGCCGCTCGATGAAGACGAGGGCCAGGATGCCGATGATCGCCACCACCGCGCAGACGAGCGCCACGGGCCGAAGCGTCTCGTCGCCGATCCAGGTCACGGCCAGCACGAGCGCGAGGAGGGCTCCGGTGAAGACCACGGAGCCGGGGATGTCGAACCGCGGGTGCGCGCCGCCGGGGAGGCGCGGAAGGGCGATCAGTGCGAGCGCGAGGGCCACGAGACCCACGGGGATGTTGATCCAGAACACCCACGACCAGCCCCAGTAATCGGTGATGAGACCGCCCACGACGGGCCCGACGACGATGGCGACGGGGAAGGCGGCGCCGATGATCGCCATGTAGCGCGGACGCTGTCGGGGGCTGGTGACGCGCGCGATGATCGTCTGCGACATGAGCTGGATGCCGGCCGAGCCGAGGCCCTGCAGGACGCGGGCGGCGATGAGCCAGCCCAGGTCGGGCGCGAACCCGCACAGCAGAGAAGCGACGAGGAAGGCCACGATCGACACGAGGAACACGCGACGCGGGCCGACGATGTCGCCGAGCTTGCCCAGCACGGGCAGCATCGCGGTCGCGGCCAGGGTGTAGCCGACCACGATCCAGCTCATGTGCTCGAGGGCGCCGAGGTCGCCCGCGATCGTGGCGAGGGAGGTCGAGACGACGGTGTGGTCGAGGGCGCCGAGGAACGACACCGTGAGCAGGGCCGCGACGAGGATGCGAACGCGGGCGGGAGAGAGAGTCATCGGCGGGGCGCCCGTACGACCGGGCGATCGACGCGACCGGATGTGCCGCTCCGGCTTCCTCACCGGGCGAACGGACCCGAAGGGGCCCCGACGTCTGTTCCATCATAGCCGACTTATGTCGGTTTTCAACATTACGGACGACGCGTGCTGAGCCGACAGGTGCCCCACGGGCCCTTCGCAGGCATCTGCTCCCTCGTCGGGACCGGCTACCCCTTCAGCGACCGGACCGTCGACCGGACGGGCGACCCGACGTGGCGCACCCCCCGAGGAGAATGATCGACGCGGGGGACGGGACCGTGACTCTCCTCCGAGACCGGAGCGATCATCCCGCGCAGTCGGTCCTCGAACCCCTCGAGGTCGAAGAGCCCCGTCTCGTCACGGATGATGACGTGCAGGCAGTCCCTCACGGGGGCGATCTCCGCCCACACACCCAGCGGCAGGCGCAGGTGCGCCGCCATCCCCCCGACGAGCGTGTCGTTGTCCACGCGGGGCATCAGCGTCTCGGCGACGGAGACCTCCGTCGTCGTCAGCGAGACGTGGATCTCGAGGGGCACCCGCGGCGTCGCGCCCCGCGAGCGACGGGCGGCACCGGGGTGACGCACGGCGTTCTTCAGGGTGCTCAGCGTGGTGGCGAGCAACCAGGCGACGGGCGTACCCGACTTGCTCGCCGCCGAGATGCGCTCGGACAGGGCGGTCGCGCTCCAGTCGTCGACCAGGAGGCGCCCCATGGGGAGGGAAGGCGCGAAGTTCCCCTCGACGGCGAACTCCTTCGCCACCCAGCGACGGGCGTCGACGGGGACCACCACACGGAAGTCGGTCTCCTGCCGGAGGCTGTCGCGCAGGCATCGCAGAACCAGGCTCGCTGACTTCACCGAGAGCGGCGGGCGGGCCGGTCGTCGTCCGTCCTCGGCTCTCTCCGGCGTGGTCGCGATCGTGCGCACCACGTCCGCGGGCAGCATCATCGACACCATCCGTGTCCGCTCGATCGACTCGGCCTTGGTCAGTGTGCGCGGCAGCTGATATCCGGTCTCGGTCTGCGCGTTCAGCGCGCGGAAGGTCTCTCGAGCGGAGCGGATACCGGTCACCCCCTGCAACCCGAATTTCTTCATCACCGTGCGCAGGGGCTTCTTCGCCCACGGCAGGGCGGCGGCGGTGTCCGCTCCGGGTGCGCCGAGCTTCTCCAGGACGAGATTCACGATGCCCGTCGCACCGGTGCCGTCGAACAGGCTGTGCGGGAACTCCATCGCGAGCATCCCGCCGGCGACGAACAGCCTCACCGGCAACTCACCGGGTCGGAACTGTCTTTCCAGCACGAGGGTGGCCAGCGCCGAGCGGTCGAGGACGGGGTCCACCCGCTCGACGGCACGGTCGGCGGCCGCGAGAGCGGCGTGTCGGTCGACGCGCCGCCACCGCCGCCCACGGGTGCGCACGCGGAGCAGTGTCGCACCGCGGGGAGAACGCAGCACGTCCTCCAGAGCGCTGAGCGTCCGCTCCGGGGTGAGACCCACGAGAGGCCCCACCATGAAGCAATTGAGGAGGTCGTCGTATCCGAGGTTGCGCAGATCGCTCATGCGTGGCCGCCAAGGGGCTCAGCGGGCACTCCCATCGCCGCGCGGCACTCCACGCGCAGCTCGATCGTCGATCCGAAATCCCTCACGCCTGCTCCTCACATCTGCCGCCGGTTCCGCTCGGACGCAGCACGTCGAGACCGCATGACGAAACGGCCTCGGCGACGTCGACGTCGGCGTCAGCCTCAGCTGAGCGATCCGCCGACGCGGCCCGGTTCTTCCGTGCCGCGGCGAACGACGGATCTTCGACTCACGACTCAGCGAGAGTAAGCGCCGGGTCAGGACCGGAAGACGTCGCCGGAGCTCTCTTCTCCCGATGCTCACGGAAAACTCGGGGAACCTTGACGATCGGTCCGCATCGTCGACGCCGGGGGGCGCGGGCACGGCCGCGCGGGGCGTCGCGAACCGCAGGAGGGCGTCGCCCCGCCCAGGGGACAGGGGGTGCTTACCGCGTCCGCGACCGCGACCGCGTGCGCGCCCGAGCGACGGGCGGTGCAGCGACCCTCTCGCCCACGACGTTGACGACCTCGCCGACACCCTCGACGACCAGGCGCACCTCGTCGCCGGGCTCGAGAGGTCGCGGGTCGAGCGCACCCCGACGACCCCAGAGCTCGCCGAGGCATCCGCCGTTACCCACCGTCCCCGAGCCGAGCACGTCGCCGGGAACGACGACGGAGTTGCGTGCCGCGTAGGCCACGAGCTCGGGGAACGGCCAGCCCATGTTCGACACGAGGTCGTGCCCGATGAGCTCGCCGTTGACGAACAGCTCCGCGCGGACGGCCAGGAAGCCGTCGTCGTCGAGGTACGGCTCCAGCTCGTCGGCCGTGACGATCCACGGGCCCAGGGTCATCGCGAAGTCCTTGCCCTTCGCCGGTCCCAGGCGCACCTTCATCTCGCGCGACTGCAGGTCTCGTGCCGACCAGTCGTTCATGACGGTGTAGCCGAAGATGTGGGAGCCGGCAGTCTCGGCATCCACGTTCTCACCGGTGGAGCCGGGGGCCGCACCGATGACGACGGCGAGCTCCAACTCGACGTCGAGGCGCTGCGTCTCGGGGATGGCCACGACCTCGCCGGTCGCGCGCACGGTGTGCGGATTGGTGAAGTAGAACGTCGGCGCCTCGTACCACTCGGGGACGACCTCGCTCTTGCCGTCGACCGAGGCGCTCACGCCCTCGACGTGCTCCTCGAACGCGACGAAATCGCGGATCGAGGCGGGCACGAGCGGTGCGAGCAGGCGTACCTCGTCGAGCGGCCTCGCCGCCGCACGATCGCGGCGGTCGAACAGGGCCGACGCCGACGCGAGCCCCTGCGCGAGAACCTCGGCCACCCGCAGCCCGTCGGGGAACGGCACGACCTCGGAACCGTCGACGAACCCCTCGCCCACATCGGCACCGTCGGCCCAGCGCGCGATCCTCACGCGTGGACTCGGGTGCGCAGCAGCTCGGCGGCGTTGGCTCCCAGGATGCCGGTCACCTGCGTCTGGGCCAGTCCCGCGCCCCGCACGAAGGCGACCGGGTCGTCGAGACCCATGTCGAAAGGGAAGTCGCTGCCCAGCAGCACGCGGTCGGCTCCCGCGATCTCGACGAGGAAGCGGAGCGCCCGCTCGTCGTGCACGACCGTGTCGAACCAGATCTTCGACAGGTACGTCGAGGGGGCGTGGGCGCAGCCGCGCGCCTCGGGGCGCACCTTCCAGGCGCGGTCGGAGCGGCCGATCGCGGTCGGCAGGTACCCCCCGCCGTGCGCCGCGACGAGACGGAGTCCCGGATGCCGGTCCAGCACGCCCGCGAAGATCAGGTGCGACAGCGCAACGGCGTTCTCGGTCGGTTGGCCCACCGTGTTCGACAGGTAGAAGCGATCGAGACGTTCGTCGAGCGAGCAGCCGAAGGGATGCAGGAACACCACGGCGCGCAGTTCGGCGGCCCGCGCCCAAAAGGGCTCGAGCCGGTCGTCGCTGAGCTCGACGGAGCCCGCGAACGACGAGATCTCCACGCCCGCGAGTCCGCGCCCGAGCACCGCGTCGTCGAGCGCGTCGACGACGAGGTGCGGGTGCTGCAGCGGCACGACCCCGAGTCCGACGAGGCGGTCGGGCGCCTGGGCGACGTGCTCGGCGACGAGCCGATTGGCCTCGCCCGTCACCCAGGTCGCGAGACCCTCGTTCGCCCACGGGTAGAAGTGGTTCGGCGAGGGGCTCACCCACTGCCGGTCGATGCCCTGCGCGTCCATGGCCTCGAGGCGCGCGCGCACGTCGGTGAGGCGCGGGAAGCGCTCGCCGATCATGCGGCCCGAGGCCTGGAGGCTCGCGAGTCCGTTGCGGCGCAGTTCGAGGTCGGCCGCCGCCTGCACCTCGTCGGGCACGCGCCGCTCGACCTCGGCGTGCAGGCCGGGCATGAGCAGGTGGGCGTGGACGTCGGTGACCTCGTGTCCCCCGATGGCGCTCACGCGCGGGCCGCCGTCAGCTGTGCGACACCGAACATCAGTCCGCCCATGTCGGCGTCGCGGACGCCGTCGAGCTGCCACTGACCGAGCTGCACCGACGCCTCGACGATGGCCGTCGCGCGTGCGACCCGACGCTCGTGGAACGCGTCCCACAGCGCCTGGTCGACGGCATCCCGATCCACCAGGAGCTCGCTCAGCACCGCGGCGTCCTCGAGTCCCTGTGCCGCGCCCTGCGCGATGGTCGGGGGGCAGCTGTGCGCGGCGTCGCCGATGACCACGGCGCGACCGCGGTTCCACGGGGCGTCGACGAGGTGCCTCGTGAACCAGGTGTAGTTCGCGTCGGCACCGGCCTCGATGTCGGCGCGGATGTGGTTCCACGGGCCGTCGTAGGCGCGGGACTGCTCGACCATGATCCGCCGGGCCTCCTCGGGCGAGACGTGCGAGCGGTCCTGCGCGGCCTCGACGAGGAAGGCGTACATGGTGTCGTCGCCGGTGGGCGTGTACCCCGCGATGTACATCGGACCGCCGTAGTACAGCTCGCTGCGGTCGACGTCGGGCGGGAGCGAGACGAACGTGCGCCAGATCCCCATGCCGGTCTGTTCGGGGGTGACCTGGATGCCGATCATCTCGCGGACCGCGGAGTGCAGGCCGTCCGCACCGACGAGGAGGTCGAACGTCCCCGCCGGAGCGCCGTCGACCTCGACCGCGACGCCGTCGCCGGTCTGCGAGACGCCGGTCACGCGCTGCCCGAAGTGCACGCGCGCGCCGTTCGTCTCGGCCGCGGCCAGCAGGATGCGCGCGAGGTCGGGACGCGACATGCCCATCGTGGACGGGTAGTCGGGGCCACCGGTCTTGAGGTCGGGGAGGGCGGCGACGACGGGCGCGCCGGGGCCGGGGGCACGCAGGTTCAGCCCCTCGAACGCCTTTCCGGCAGCGGCGATCTCGTCCCAGACCCCGAGCTCGTCGAAGACGCGCAGGGCGTTGCCCTGCAGCGTGATGCCCGAACCGCGGGTGGACAGCGCAGGCTGGGCGTCGTAGAGGTCGACCTCGACACCGGCCTTGCTGAGGAGGATGGCGGTGGCGAGGCCTGCGACGCCGGCTCCGGCGATCGCGACTTTCTGTACGGCGGTCATGTCAGAACCTCTCTGTTCTGGGACGGGGATGGACTAGAGCAGGGCCAGGGGGTTCACCGGCGACCCGACGGCCCCGGTGATCGGCAGCGGAGGCGCCGAGAGCAGGAAGTCCCAGCGTCGCCTGTCGAGGCAGGCTTCGGCGAGCGCGTCGAGGTTCCACATCTCGCCGATCGTGAGACCCATGTTCGGGATGACGACCTGGTGCAGCGGTTGGAACGCCGGCACGTCGAACTCGTTCGGCCGCACCTCGAAGCCCCAGGTGTCGGTCGCGACGGCGGCGATCTCGGTGCGGTGCAGCCACCCGGCGGTGGTGAGCGAGAGCCCCGGTGCGGGTCCGCCGGCGTAGTCGCCCCAGCCCTCGCGGTGCGCGCGCGTGTAGTGGCCCGTGCGCACGAGCACGATGTCGCCGCGGCCCACCTCGACGCCCTGCGCTGCGGCGCACGCGTCGAGATCGTCGGCGGTGATCGCGTAGCCGTCAGCGAGCTCGCCGGTGTCGGGGGCGAGGTGCCGGCCGAGGTCGAGCAGCACGCCCCGCGAGACGATGACGTCGGCCGCGTGCTCGATGCCGGTGACGAGGTCGCCGTCGCTGGTGACGACGTCGCCCGCGCGGCGGCCGTTCCAGGCGTAGCCGTGGTCGAAGATGTGGCCGAGACCGTCCCACTGCGTCGAGCACTGCAGGGGCATGGCGATGACGTCGTCGGCGCCGCCGATGCCGTGCGGAAAGCCCTGGTTGCCGCGTTCGGCGTCGGTTCCCGTGTCGGTCATCGTGTGCACCGGGTTGGTGCGCCGTCGCCACCCCTTCTGCGGGCCGTCGGTGTCGAAGCGCTGCGAGAGCGAGATCGAGACGCCGTCGCGCACGAGGGCGGCTGCCGCCCGCCGTGTGCCGGCGTCGATGAAGTTGAGGGTGCCGAGCACGTCGTCCTCGCCCCAGCGTCCCCAGTTGCGGAACGCCTCGGCGCGCGCCGCGATCTCGGCCTCGGGGTTCTGCCGGTCGAGATCGGCCGGGTTCTCCGAGGGGGCGGCCCCGGGCTCCCCCGCGTCGCGAGTCGGCGTGTCGGGGGTCTGCTCGTCGCGACCCTGCGCGTCGGAAGCCGGCCCGACGGGACCCTGAGCCTGTCGAAGGGTCACGACGCCGCCTCCCCCACGCACCGCACGACCTGCGTGCCGAGCGCTCCGATGGTCCCGGTCATGACGTCGCCGTCGCGCAGGAACCTCTTCCAGTGCTGCCCGTTGCCGGCGGGGCTGCCGGTCAGCAACAGGTCGCCGGGCAGGAGCGGGTGGGTCTGGGACGCCGCCGAGACGAGCGCCGGCACGTCGAACAGCAGATCGGAGGTGTTGGCATCCTGCATCACCTGTCCGTTCAGTTCGAGGCGCACGGGGGTGTCGGCGGGGTCGACGAAGTGCGCGGGCACCAGCAGCGGACCCGTCGGCAGGAAGCCGGGCGCGTTCTTCGCCCGGTACCAGTCGGTGCCGATCTCCTTCATGTCCTTCCGGAACACGAGGTCGCGCGTGGTGACGTCGTTGACGATCGTGTAGCCGGCGACGTGGTCGAGCGCGTCCTCGCGCGAGACGCGGAACGCCTCCCGGCCGATGACCACTGCCAGTTCCAGCTCCCAGTCGTGCACCTCGCTGTACGCCGGGAGCACGAGCGGCACGTCGTCGCCGACGACGCAGGCGGTGAGCCCGATGAAGAAGTACGGCTCGCCGCTGCGGGCGCGCTCGTCCATCATGTCGGCGGCGAACGCCCGCGCCTCCTCGGGGGTGCGGTCGGTGTTCTGCGTCAGGCCCGCCGCCACCAGCTCGATCACGTGCTGGCGGTAATTCGCGCCGGTCTGCAGAACCTGCCGCGGCTCGACGGGCGCCGTGAGAGTCACCTCCGACAGGGGGTGCCACTGCCCCGGGGCCTCGACGAGGGCGGCGATCCGCTCCCAGTCGGGGGCGGCGAGGAAGGCGTTCAGACCGCCCCCGAGCTCGTCGACGGTCAGCGCACGGATGCGGTCGCCGGCCACGAGACCGACGTGCACGGCATCCCCGTCGCGGAAACGGGCGAGAGCGAAGGGGGCGGTCATCACGTTCAGCCCCGGCCCTGTACCGCGTAGGGGTTGAGCAGGGCGTCCTTGATCTCGTCGGGCACGCCCTCTTCGGTGGCGCTGGGGCCGTCGGCGGGCGGGAACGACTCGGTCATCGACATCGGCATGGCGCCGTTGCGGTACATGTTGTTCGAGCCGAGCGAGGGCTTCCACGTGTTGGCTTCCCAGTCGGGCACGTAGTTGCGGTACCCGCCCGTGTTCAGCTCGATGCGCAGGCTCGAGGGCTCGCGGTAGTAGAGGAACGTCTGCTCGCCGATGCCGTGGATGTTGGGGCCGTACTCGATCGGCACGCCGTTCTCCATGAGCGTGTCGGCGGCGATGAGGAGCTCCTCGCGGGTGTCGACCCAGAAGGCGTAGTGGTTGATGCGACCGGCGCGGCTCGAGCCGTCGAGCACGACGCCGAGGTCGTGCGACTTCTCGTTGGTCGTGAGCACCGAGAACACCGAGATGGGTGCCTCATCGAGCACGGTGCGGGCCATGAAGCGGAAGCCGAGCGTGTCGACGTACCACTGCACGAACGCGTCGACGTCGCGCGCCGCGACGGTGACGTGGTCGAGCTGGCGCGGGGCTCCGGCGACGGGGCTGCGCTTCTCCGGACGGTCGGGGTAGATCGAGGCGGTGTGCGGCTCGGCGCGGTGACGCTCGACGTCCCAGTGCAGGGTCATGTCGTGCCCCTGGGGACCGGTGAAGCGGAACGCGCGGCCGATGCCGCGGCCCTCGAACCACTCGCCCTCGATGCCGGCGGCCTGCACGCGCTTCGCCGCCTCCTCCAGGGCTTCGGCCGACGAGGTGCGCCAGGCCATCGTCTCGAGGGAGGGCTCATCGCCCTTCGCCACGACCAGGGAGTAGGCGTAGTAGTCGCCCCAGCAGCGGAGGTACACGCGGTCGTCTTCGCGAGCGACCTCGGTGAGGCCCACCTGGTTGACGTAGAAGTCCACCGACGCCTCGACATCAGGAGTCGTGATCGCGACGAACGACAGATGAGAGAGAAGCTTGATCATCTTCGATCCTTTCGGTGAATCGGGTCGTTCCGACTCTTCTTCCACTATCCGACCGAAGTCGATATCAGGGAACCCGATCCTGTGGATGTCGAACATCGGTGTGATTTATCCGCCGGTGGAGACGATCCCGTCGTCCGCCGCGAGGTCGGCGAGGTCCGTCGGCGCGGCGCCCGAGTGCATCGCGTCGAGGATCCGTCGGAGCGCGAGACGCTCGGGCGACTCCCGCCGGACGGGCGTGGTCCGCCGCCCGTCCTCGTCGTCGAACACCACCTCGGACAGCGGCGACGCGGAGTCCACGCGCACCTCGACGCGACGCACCCCGAGTGCGGTGGCGGCGAGCGCGCCGCCCACCCCGCCGCCGACCGTACGGGTGACGCTCGCCCCGACCCCGCCCGGTGCCCGCAGGGCGATCGTGGTCGCCGCGGCCGCATCGACCCGCGCGACGACCGACAGCGGGCTGCCGGCGAGCACCCGCGCCCACCCCACCGCGTCGCGGAGGAGGGCGGCGGCGTCGGTGCGCCCACCCCAGGCGTCGACCACGACGTGACGGGGCTCGACGGGCTCGCTCCCCGCATCGGAGACGATGTCGGGGCGAACGCGACGGCGCACCACCACGACCGGCGCGTCGAGGGCGCCGAGAAGAGCGTGCACCTCGGGCGGGACGGGGTCGGGCTCGTCGACGACGAACCCGGCGGCACGGTCGAGCTTCTGCCACCAGGGGCCGCGGCCGTCGATCACCCGCACGGCCTCGACACCCCCGCCCAGCCGCACCCGCGGCGCGAGCTCCGCCACCGCGGCCCGATACGCGGCCGCGTCGGTCTGCACCTCGCGCACGGTCATCGCGACGCCCCCATCCGCACGGCCGCGGCCGCGGCATCGGCGATCGCCGTCACGAACGCCGCGTCCGCGCGCAGCTCGTCGTACTCCATCGCGGCCTCGCCGCGCAGCAACGCCGCGAGCGCCCGCCACTCCCGCTCGTACCCGTCGTGTCGGTCGATCGGGTAGACCGTGTGCACCCCCGCCTCGTCGCGGACGGTGGTGCGGGCGCCGCCGACGTGCACGAAGGGCGGAGGGAACTCCACCTCGATGCGCGCGCTCGCCGTGGCCACGGTGACGCGCCACAGCGAGTCGGCCCCCTCCGGCAGCATCACCGTCGTGAAGCGCACCAGGGCGTCGTGCGCCCGCAGCGCCAGGTCGAACCCGATCGGGGCCACCGGCCGCGCCCAGACCAGCTCGGGGGCGGAGGGCACGAGATCGCGCACGAGAGGGAGGTCGTGCACTCCGAGTCCCGCGACGAGCCGGCGCACGACGGCTGCGCTCTGCGCGGGGTCGTCGAGGTCGAGCGGTGGCCTCTTTAGGGCCGGACCGGCGGGAAGCGGCTCCCCCGTCGTGAGGGCGTGATAGCGGTCGTTGGGCGACAGGCACAGCGTCACGGTGACGGCCGAGATGCGCCCGTCCAGGGCTCTGAGGTGATGCGTGGCCCGCGCCCAGGCGGGGTCGAAGAGGTGGTTGGTGCCGACGACCAGCAGCGCCCCGACGGCGGCGCACTCGGCGACGAGGCGTTCGGCCTCCTCTGCGGTGTCGGCGAGGGGCTTCTCGCAGAAGATCGCCCGCCGCCCCGCGGCCAGGCTCGCACGCACGTGCTCGGCGTGCAGCGACGGAGGGCTGCAGACGGCGACGACGTCGACGTCCGGGTCGGCGAGGAGCGTCTCGACCCCCGCCGATGCGCGAGCTCCGAAGCGTTCCGCGATCACCGCGGCCCGCCCGCTCCCGGCGTCGCTGACGTGCACCAGACGGAAGTCGCCGTCCGTGCGCGCGAGCGTCGGCGCGTGCAGCGCCGCCACGCCGGGCCCCGATCCGATGATGCCCACACCCCACGTCATCCCGGCCCCCTCGCCCACTTAAGCTCAGAATATGCGGAAGTCAGAATCTCACGAACCATAGGCGAGGACATTCCGGCAGGGGAGGCACGCTCTTGTGTGAAGATCAACGCATGGCCAACGTGTCCACCCTCCGCTTCGGCGCGCAGACCGACGAGGTCACGAGCCTGTTGCGCATCGTCAACATGGTCCGACTCGGGGAGGCCGTCACGCGCCCCGAGATCGGTCGCGTCACCGGGCTCGGACGCGGGGTCGTCGCCCAACGCGTCGACCGCGCCGTCGAGATGGGCTTCCTCGAGGACGCCGAGTACGCCCCGTCCTCGGGCGGCCGCGCGCCCCGCACGCTGCGTTTCCGCGCCGAACAGGGTCGTATCGTCGTGTGCGCACTTGGGGGGCTGCACGTGCACGTCGGCGTCACCGACCTCGACGGAGAGATCCTGAACGAGGCCCACCGCGCGTGGGACATCGCGCGGGGACCCGAGGAGACCCTCGACGCCGCAACGGCGATGGTCGACGATCTGCTCGCCGCCGGCGACGGCAGCCCCGTGTGGGCGATCGTGGTGGGCCTCCCGGGGCCCGTCGATTTCGACACCGGTCGCCCGGTCGCCCCGCCGATCATGCCGGGGTGGAACGGGTACGACGTGCGGACCGCTTTCGAGCAGCGGTACGACGCCCCCGTCTGGGTCGACAACGACGTGAACCTCCTCGCCGCCGGTGAGCGCGCCCGCCGCCGCGACGAGGGTGTCGACCTCATCTACTGCAAGGTGGGCACCGGCATCGGCGCGGGACTCGTCTCACGCGGGCGCCTGCATCGCGGGGCGAACGGCGCCGCGGGCGATATGGGCCACGTGCGGGTACCGGGCGCGACGCAGATCTGCCGCTGCGGCAAGACCGGCTGCCTCGAGGCCGTCGCCGGGGGGTGGGCGCTCGTGCGTGACGCGCACGCCGCGATCGAGGGCGGCGCCACCGGAGCGCTCGCCGAGAGCGTGGCATCCGGAAACGACCTGACCCCCGAAGACATCGCCCGCTCCGCCGAGCGCGGCGACCCCCTCGCCATCTCGCTCGTGCGGGCCGGCGCGCGCCAGGTCGGCGAGGCCGTCGCCGCACTGGTCAACATGTTCAACCCCAGCGTGATCGTCATCGGCGGAGCGATCGCGTCGGCCGGCGAGCTGTTCCTGGCCGAGATCCGCCACCGCGTATACGAGGTGTCCCTGCCGCTGGCCACCCGCGACCTCGTGATCAAGACCAGCGAGAACGACACCCGCGAGCCGGTGCGCGGGGGCGTCGATCTCGCACTGGAGCAGCTGTTCGAGGTGAGCCTGCCGCGCTGGTTCAGCGAGGGCAGACCCACGGTGGCGGCGGTGCACGGCCTGAGCGCCTGACTTCTTCCTATTTAAGACATTAGTCGCTAGGTTGTGAGCGGAAGCGCGTCGTGGGGCGCGCCGTGACACGAGGACGTGCTCGCCATGACTCTCTCCGCCCTGCGCGACGACGCCCTGCGCGTCACCGTCGCCGCCACCGAGGTGCGCCTCTCGCTGCCGTGGATCCGCTCGCTCCCGCTCGCGAGCCTGCTCGAGCCCATCGTGCACCTCGACGGACGACGGTACGAGCCCGTCGTCCTCGTCGACTCGCGGCGGGTGGCCGCCGCCGAGCTCGCCGCCGAGGACACCTGGTGGTACCTGCAGGATCGGGTGGTGCTGGAGATCCCGGATGCCGTGACCCCCGGCATCCACGACGTGGAGGTGTCGTTCCGGCTCGAGATCCCGTACCTGCCCGGCGGGCCCGATCAGCCTCTGCGCCTGCCGTTCTCGTTCCGCCGGACGCTCGACGTCGGCGCGACGGCCGCGAGCGTCTCGCGGGATGTCCGGAGCGCCGCATGAGCCTCCCCGCGGGCTGGACGCTCTCGGCCAGCGCCTTCAACCTCACCCCCGAGGTGATCCGCGCCGAGCGGACGGCTCCCGACCTGGCGCTCTCGCTCGTCGAGCGCGGCACCACACGCGCCATCGAGATCGAGCTGGGGCAGATGTGGCGCGGTTTCCCCTCCCCGCCGTCCGTCGAGACGGAGGATTTCCGCGACCGGCTCGAAGCCGCGGGAGGAGGCGTGAGCACCGTGGGCGTGAGCATCGACGAGTTCGATCGCGGGCGACGGCGGACGGATGCCGAGCGACGCGCGTTCCTCGAACCGCAGCTGCGAGCGGCGGCCTCCGCGGGAGCGACGGGTGTCCGCCTGCCGATCGGTCAGGCCGGCGCCCTGCTCGACGGGCTCGTCCCCCTGCTCGACGAGCTCGATCTCGTGCTCTACGAAGAAGCGCAGGGTCACGAGACGCCCACCGCGCGCGCAGCGGCCTACGACCGCATCGGCGAGCTCGACTCCCCGCGCGTACGCCTGTTGCTCGACATCAGCATGCTCATGCCCGCGCTCCCGGTGACCTACCTCGACCGGCTCGAGCGCGGCGGCCTCCCCGCGGAGCTGCTCCGGCGCCTCCGCGACGAGTGGCGCGATCCGGCCACCCACACCGCGGTGGTGGACGTGCTCCGCTCGGGACAGGTGCCGGGGCCGGTGCACACGCTGTACATGAACCTGCTCGTGCGCTTCGGGCGGTCGGGCGTCGGGGATCTGGCATCCGTCCTCCCCCTGATCGGAGCGGCGCACCTGAAGTTCTGGGACCTCGACGATGCCGACGGCCGGGTCACGCGACCGATCCGCGACGTGGGCGCGGCCCTGCGCACCGCGGGCTTCACCGGCACTCTCTGCAGCGAGTGGGGCGGGCAGGAATGGCTCGACGACGACCCGTGGCAGATGACGGAGCGGCACCTGACGGTCGCGCGAGAGGCCCTGAGCCGGTAGCACTCCGGGGTCTCGGCGCCGCGTCCGCTGCGCCCTCGTCGTCGAGAAACGCGATCGGCGGAGAGAAACGCCTCGTCAACGCGTTTATCGCCGCGGATCGCGTTTCTCGACGCGGGCCCGGCCCTGCGTCACCCCTCGCCGTTGTAGTACGGCCAGGGGTTGATACGGCGGTCGCCTCGTCGGTCGGGGCCGGTCAGCGAGACCTCGCCGGTCGCCGCCCACTCCACGCCCCGAGGGAACAGGCGGATGAACTCGATGCGGCGGAACGTGTCGATGTCGTGGCCGATCGTGATCGTGAACGAACGGCCCGCGCCGTACTCGTTGATCCACGCGAGCGGCTGTTCGGTGTTGATTCCGGGCAATGCCGCAATGCCGCCCTCCGGAATGTCGACCGGGTAGTGCGGCATGGGCCAGATCGGTGCCCTCTCGTACGCCTCGAGGTCGTCGAAGGTCGTCAGCAGCACCTGCGCGCCCTCGTACATCTGCACGCCGACGAGGATGTCGTCGCCGGTCACGGTCCAGGTCTCGTTGATGCCCTCGGTGATCGGATGCCGCGGCTCGGTCGTGTGCAGCTGCGCCTCGCCCCACGGCCGCGGGCGGAGCCCCGTCTCCCAGGCGCTGAGCTTGGCTCCGCGCATGACGTTGTACTCCTCGGGGTAGCCCCAGCGGTCCTCCTGAGCGGCGGAGCCGTGGAACCACACGATGCCCTTGCCCTCGTCGCGCACGAAGCGCAGGATCGCGGCATCCGTCTCGGCCCCGAAGCCCGTCGCCATGTCGTGGTAGCCGTCGCGACCCTCGAAGATGACGATGAGCACGTCGTACTTGTCGATGACGCTCGCGGGGAGTCCGCGCGGGTCCTCCACGACGCGGACCGTGAAGCGCCCCGTGTCCTCCAGCAGGGTGGTGATCCACTGGTTGTGCAGGCGGAAGCTGCGGTGGGCGTTGTCGTGCTCGATGGTCATGTGCCCCGAGAGGATGAGCACGTTGAGAACGTCGGTCATGTCAGTCCTTGCGAGAGAAGGCGGCGTCGAAGAGCTGGTGGGGAGGGGTGATCTCCCCGAGCTTGCGCACGAAGGCGAGGGCCTCGGGACCCCCGATCAGGCGGTCCATGCCGGCGTCCTCCCACTCCACGCTCGTCGGGCCGTCGTAGCCGATGGCGTTGAGTGCGCGGAAGAGGGGCTCCCAGGGCACGTCGCCGTGGCCGGTGGAGACGAAGGTCCATCCGCGACGCGGGTTGTCCCACGACAGGTGCGAGCCGAGCACGCCGTTGCGTCCGTCGAGGTTGGTCGTGGACTCCTTGCAGTGCACGTGGAAGATGTGGTCGGCGAAGTCGAGCACGAACGCGACCGCGTCCAGCTGCTGCCACACGAAGTGCGAGGGGTCGAAGTTGAAGCCGAAACTCGGGCGATGACCGATGGCTTCGAGGGTCTTCTTTGCCGTCCAGTAGTCGTACGCGATCTCGGAGGGGTGCACCTCGAGCGCGAAGCGCACGCCGACCTCCTCGAAGACGTCGAGGATCGGATGCCAGCGGGCGGCGAAGTCCGCATACCCCCGCTCGATCATGGCGTCGGAGGCGGGCGGGAACATCGCGACGTACTTCCAGATGCTCGACCCGGTGAAGCCGGTGACCGTCGAGACCCCGAGTTTCGCGGCGAACCGCGCCGTGTCCTTGAGTTCCTCGGCCGCGCGCCGGCGCACGCCCTCGGCGTCCCCGTCTCCCCACACCCGCGAGGGCACGATGTCGTGATGGCGTTCGTCGATGGGGTCGTCGCAGACGGCCTGGCCGACGAGGTGGTTGGAGATCGTCCAGACCTTCAGGCCGTTCTTCCTGAGCACGTCGAGCCGCGACTGCACGTAGGCGGCGTCGTCCCACCGGGAGACGTCGATGTGGTCGCCCCAGCACGCGATCTCGAGGCCGTCGTAGCCCCACTCCCCGGCGAGGCGCGCCACCTCTTCGAAGGGCAGGTCGGCCCACTGGCCGGTGAACAGGGTGATGGGACGAGCCATGACGGAGATCCTTTTCAGAGTGCGGGAACGAGGGCATCCACGCGGGTCCACGCGGACTCGGCGGCGCTACTGCGTTCGACGGCGTCCAGCACGCGCTGAACGCGCAGGCCCTCCTCGAACGAGGGGTGCGGGTCGGTGTTGGCGTCGATCGCGCCGACGAGGTCGACGACCTGGTGGGTGAAGCCGTGCTCGTAGCCGAGCATGTGGCCGGCGGGCCACCACGCCGAGACGTACGGATGCTGCGGCTCGGTGACGAGCACCTGGGTGAAGCCCTGGCGCCCCTCGGGGGCGGTGCGGTCGTAGAAACGCAGGCTGTTGAGGTCTTCGAGGTCGAACGCGAGTGCGCCGCGGTCGCCCGACACCTCGATGGTGAGGGCGTTCTTGCGCCCGGTCGCGAAACGCGTCGCCTCGAACGACGCGAGGGCGCCGTTCGCCAGGCGGCCGGTGAAGATGGCGACGTCGTCGACCGTGACGGCGCCCCTCTCGGCCGCACCGGCGGCCTTGGCCAGGCCCATCGACCCGTCGCTCGGCAGCGGACGCTCCGCGACGATCGTGTCGACCGTGCCCGATACCCGCTCGACGCCGAGACCGGTCACGAACTGCGTCATGTCGATGATGTGCGCACCGATGTCGCCGAGCGCACCGGACCCGGCGTGCTCCTTCTGCAGACGCCACATGAGCGGCATCTCGGGATCGACGAGCCAGTCCTGCCGGTAGGCCGCGCGCACCTGCTGCACGGTTCCGACGGCGCCCTCGGCGATCATGTCGCGCAGCAGCGTGACGGCCGGCACACGTCGATAGGTGAACCCCACCATCGAACGGATGCCACGCGCGCGGGCGCGCTCGGCGGCCTCGGCCATCGCCTCGGCCTCGGCCACGGTGTTGGCCAACGGCTTCTCGCACAGCACGTGCTTGCCGGCCTCGAGGGCGGCGATCGCGATCTCGGCGTGCGATTCGCCGGGCGTCACGATGTCGACGATGTCGATGTCGTCGCGCGCGACGATCTCGCGCCAGTCGGTGGCCGATTCGGCCCAGCCCCATTTTTCGGCGGCCGCGGCCACGGCATCCGCGTTGCGTCCGACGACGACGGTCATCTCGACCGCGCGCGGCAGGTCGAACATGCGCGGAGCCTGGCGCCATCCCACCGAGTGGGCGGCCCCCATGAAGCCGTAGCCGATCATCGCGACGCGCAGCGGCGCCTCCGGCGACGCGACGCGCAGCGGAGCCTCCGGCGAGACCGCGCGGTGGGGCTGGGCGTTCGTCATGCCAGGACCAGTTCGCGCTCGACCGGGACGCGGTTGGTGACGTAGCGACCGGGTCCGCCGTCGACGCCGGGCATGATCTGCATGTAGAGCAGGCGCATGGTCAGCACGACCTCGACCGTGACGGTCTCGCCCGCCGCCGGCGGGGTGTCGAGGCGGACGAGCACGTCGGGGCGGTCGGCGACGAACCACAGCGTCTCGGACTGCTCGGGCAGTTCGTCGACGCGGTACTCGCGGCCCTCGAGGGAGAAGCGGATGTCGTCCTTCGGCACGGTGACGCCGTTCACGGTGACGGCGACGTCGTCGACGGCCGACAGCCAGAGGCTGCGGTACCAGGGCAGCTGCACCGAGACCGCGAGGCCGTCGTCGGTGCGACGGACGTCTTTCTCGGCGAAGAGGGAGTTGTGGGTGGCCATGGCGACTCCTAGGCGAATGTGTCGGTGAAGCGGTCGTGCGCCACAGGGGGCACCGGCTCGAGCTTCTGCGTGGTCTCGGGGCTGTAGGGGTGGTTCTTCGACGACACCGGCTCATCGGCCGGTGGCATGAAGACGGGCTTGCCGTCGTCGCCGAAGTACATGAGGTCGAGGTCGAACGCGCCCTGGTTCTTCACGCCGAAGCTCACCCAGTTCTCCTCGAACGGGGCACGCGCGAGCTCGTAGCAGCGGAAGGTCCAGAACTTCCACTCGCCGTCCTGCTTGCGGAAGTCGATGGCGTACTTGCACCAGACCCAGTGCGCCCAGACCTTCCTGCCCAGCACCTCGTCGGGCGAGTACATGTCGGGGAAGGCCTCGGCGACCTTCGGGTCGGTCAGCCCCGACTCCGTGCCGGCCATCATCCAGACGCCCTTGGCCGTCTCGCCGTCGGCGGCGATCTCGATAACCGGGGTGTTGGTCGTGTGCAGGATGAGCTTGCCCTCGGGGTGCGGGCGGCCTCGGTGGTAGTCGGTGACGCTCTGCCACGTCGTGTACTGCCCCGCGTTGGTGTAGCGGGCACGGATGCCCTCGGTGCCCTCCTTCACCCACAGCGGGATGATCTGCTCGTCCTCGAAGGCGTTGTGCAGGTACATGTAGCGGTTGAACAGGTTCTCGACCTGCCCGCGATCCTCGGCGCGTTGCGCGAGCGCATGCGCCGCCTCGACCTGTTCGCGCAGACGCGCGACCTCGGCGGCGAGCTCGGAGACGGATGCCGCGGCTGTCACGGGCGTGCTCATCGCGCCGCCCCGGTCGTCTCGGCGCGCTCCGCCACCGTGTCCTCGATGGCCGTGCGCATGAGCGCGTGCTGCTTCTTGACGAGGTCGATGGGGTCGCTCTCACCCAGGTCGCTGAAGGCGTGGCCCTCCCACTCGCTGGAGAGATAGCCCTCGTAACCGCCGATCACGAACTGCTTCACGATGCGCGGGATGTCCATGGCCGGCTCTTCGCCGTCGGCGCCGATGTCGTAGAACTTCGCGTGCACGTGGAAGATCTGCGGCATGATGTCGAGCCACTCCTCGGGAGCGACGAGACCGTGCATGTTGAACGCGAGACGCGTGAAGGGCCCGAAACGCAGGAAGTCGACGCCCTCACCCGACAGGTAGTCCTCGAACTTCTGGTTGCGCACGTGCATCGGAGTCGGTTCGTGCCAGATCTCCTCCATGACCGGGAAGTGCTTCTCGTCCATGCCCATCTGTCCGAGGGTGCGCAGGAGCGTGGGCGAGAGCGAGTGCATGGTCGAGGAGAAGTCCGCGGTGAAGCCGAGGCGATCCGACTGCAGCTCTTCGTACATCTCGCGCATCTCGAGCACCTTGGGGTCGTTCGGACCCGACGGCGCGTGGATCTCGTAGCCGAGCTTCTGGTCGTACTTCTCCGCGAGTGGCAGGAGGCTGCGCAGCAGTTCTTTGCCGTGCGAGCGGATGACGATCTTCGTGAAGCCGAGGGTGTGCGCGGCCTTCAGCTGACGGGCGAGGAAGTCGTGCTCCTCGTCGAGCGTCATGTCACGGCTCTTGAGGCGGCCCATGTCGAGGTTGGTGCCGACGGCACTGGCCTCGAGGCCGTACTTCTCGAGCGAGTCGAACCAGAGCTTCACGAAGTCGGCGTCGACATCGGGGTACGAGCGCAGCAGCTGCGCGAAGTTGAACTCCACACCCGGGCCGATGCCCTGGTCGTGCACCTCTTTGATGAGGGTCTCGGGGGTGTACTGGCCGGCGGCGAACTCGCTCGTCATCGAGTAGAGGGTGGTGCCGAGCTTGATGCCGGTTCCGGCGATGCCGTCACTCATTGCGGGTGTCCTTTCGGGTGCGCGGGTGCGCGCGAGGGAGGGGGAGGGGAGGTTCAGGCCCGCACGGCGTGCGAGAGGTGGGCGTCCAACGCCCGGCGCGCCTCGGCGGCATCCGTGATCATGCGCGAACCGGCGGCCTCGGCCGCGGTGCGCTGGAGGGCCTGCTCGCCGCGGATGATCTCGAAGGGGCTCTGCCAGTGGTTCCAGTGCCACCCCTCGTACTCACTCGAGACGGCGCCGCTGTAGCCGTTCTCGACGAGCAGGGTGATGAGGTCGGCGACGGGCACCGAGGGCTCGTTCCCGTTCTCGTCGATGCCGAAGAACTTGCCGTGCACGTGCGTAACCCACGGCATGATCTCGAGCCAGTCGTCCACGCGCGCCGGGCCGAACAGCCCCGTGCCGTTGATGCCGAAGTCGATGCCGAGGTCGGGGCGGCCGTGCTGGTGCGCGAGACCGATGAAGCGACCGAAGCGCTGGCCGTGATCGGCCTGATCGGCGGGCGGGCCCTGCTCGTAGAAGTCGTCCCACAGCTGCACGACGGCGGCCAGCAGCTCCTCCGAGGCACCGCGGCGGCGGTACGCCTCGATCAACGAGGGGGCGAAGCCCGAGACGGTCGCGCCCCAGTCCATCGTGAAACCGAGGAAGGGCGAGCCGACCTTGTCGTAGCGGTCGCGCAGCGCCAGGATGCGCGGGTGCGAGGCGTACTGGTCGGCGTGCACCTCGAGGGCGAGCGTGACGCCGTACTCCTCGGCGATCGGGGCCAGGGCCTCCATCGAGTCGGGCGTGATCGAGATCTGCACGCGGGCGATGGGGAAGCCGAGCTTCGCCGCCGCCGCGATCTGCTTGCGCATGTAGGCGAGAAGCGCGTCCTGGTCCATGAGCTTGTCGGGACGCAGGCCGATGTCGGCGTTGACCGCGAGCGAGGTGCGCACGAGCCCGACCTCGTCGATCAGGTCGTTGAAGTGCCCGGCGAAGCGGTCGTCGATGTCGGGGAAGCCGCGGAAGCTCGAGAATCCGATGATCTCCAGGCCCGGGCCGAACCCCTCGGCCGCGGTCTTGCGGATGAGCTGGTCGAGGTCGTACTCGCGGCCGTGGAAGGCGCGGGTGAAGCTGTAGAGCGTGACGCCCTGGATGGGCGTTCCCTGTGCCGGAGCGCTCATGCGCGGGCCTCCTCGACCTGGCGGGCGGTCATCGTCTTCGTGTCGTGCTCCTCGATGTGGAGCACCTGGTCGTCGGCGATGATGATGTACGGGATGTAGAGCTCGAGGTCGACGCGCACCTCGTGCTCGCCGGCATCCGTTCCGACCTCTCCCGAAAGCACCGCCGAGTCGGTGGGGAACCACCACTGCTCGGTGTTCGTCTTCATGTCGGCGAAGGTGAACTCCTCGCCGTTCATGCTCCACCGCAGGGAATCGGCGGGCGCCTCGACGCCGTCGACGGTCAGCTTCGCCCCTGAGATGCAGGATGCCGGCAGCGCCCGGTACCAGGGCAGGCGCACCTCCACCGACGCGCGTCCGCCATGGGCGGTGAGCGTCCCCTGCTCGATGATGCGATCCGGGATCACGATGACCTCCTCGTCGGTGCGGCCCGAGCCGCAGACCTCTTTGTCTTGATTCCTGCACACTAATGTCTTATTCCTGCATAAGCAAGGATCAGACCGATACTGATGCCGCGTCGACCTGCTCCCGCGCGAGCACCGCCGCGATCTTCCGCGCCCCTCGCACCGCCAGCGCGACCGAGGTCAGCGTGGGGTTGCACGCCGTCGACGTCGGGATGACGCCGTTGCCCGCCACGGAGAGACCGGGGACGCCCCACACCTGGCTGTCGGTGTCGCACACGCTCGTCCCGTCGTCGACGACACCCATGCGGGTCGAGCCCTGGTAGTGCAGCGACGATCCCAGGGGCAGGGTGACCGGGCGGCTGTCGAGCGGATCGCCGACCGCCTCACCGAGGCGGACGATCTCTTGGCGCGCCCGCTCCATGACCTCGTGGTCGCGGGCGGTGAGGGTGTAGTGGATGCGGGGGGCCGGCATCCCGTATCCGTCGACGTGTTCATCGTCGAAGGCGACACGGTCGTCGGCCTGCAGGTCTTTCGCGCAGAAGAGACCGAGCCCCACGATCGAGCCGGGCACGACGGGGTCGTCCTCGGCGAGCGGGATGGGTGAGGCGTCGAGCTGCATGATCTGACCGTGGAACGGCATCCCCTCGGTGAACGGCACCCAGCTCACGCCGCTGTACTCGGCGAGCCCGGTCGCGGGCGCATCGGCGCCGAGGGGCGGCATGTCGCGCAGGCGCGCCGCGAAGACGATCTGCGCCTGGTCGTTGAGGTAGCGACCGAGCGCGTGGGGACGTACGTTCGACGCCCACAACAGCTGCGGGGTGCGCAGTGCATCGGCGGCGACCACGACGAACCGGGCGGCCACCTCGTGCTCATCGCCCGAGGCGAGGTCGCGCACGACCACGCCCACGGCACGGCCCCCCTCGATCCGCACCGACGTCACGAGCGACCGGTCGATGAGCGAGAACAAGGGATTCGCGCGCGTCACGTCGCCCAGCACGACGTCCGAGCCCGACCAGACGAGCCGGCCGTCGTCACGGCGGTGGGCGGCCAGCGGCATCCGCTGCACCCTCGTCGCCTCGGTACGGCCCTCGTCGATCGCGGCGGACAGCCGTTCGCGCACGATGGCGCCGAAGGGCGCGGCGTCGAAGGCGTCGGTGCGCACCCCCAGCAGTCGCTCCCCCTCGGCGAGCAGCTCGTCGAGGTCGGGGAGGAAGGTGATGCGCTCGCTGTCGTTCGGACGCGGGCATGCACCCGTCCAGTGCGCCGACATCCCGCCGACGTTGCTCGACATCGCCGCGACCGGCATCCCGTCTTCGCCGTCGAAGGCGTAACCGTCCTCGAGCAGGAAGGTGCCGGGGCGCGCCCCGCGCACCCCCGCCTTCGCCGCGCCCGGGTTGGCGACCTTCGCGCCCCGCTCGCCGGGGCCCTCCGACGCCACCTGCGCGCGGGCGCGCTCGGCGGGGTCGGCGATGTTCTTCACGTGCGCGCCGGGAGGATCGGACACCGTCGGGCCGACCTCGAACATCGCGACGGTCGCGTCGGGCGCCCGCTCCGAGAGGATGCGCGCGTAGGCCGCACCCGTGGGGCCGCTGCCGACGATGACGACGTCGACCGAGTGCGGGTACCGCCGGGCGTTCATGCGGCGCGTGCGATCTCGACGACGTGGGCGACCGAGGCCTCCGACGCGGTGGTCGGGTAGTACTCCAGGCCCACCGGGCCGTCGTAGCCGGCGTCACGGAGCAGACGGAAGCGCTCGGCCCAGTCGAGCTCACCGGCCCCGGGCTCTCCGCGGCCGGGGGCGTCGGCCAGCTGCACGTAGTGGATCAGCCCCCCGGCACCGGCGAGCTCGGCCTCCATGTCTTCGCCCTCGACGGCCGAGTGATAGATGTCGTACAGCACGCCGAACTGCGGCGAGGCCACGCCGCGCGCGACGTACACGGCCTCGGAGGTGCGGTCCAGGAGCGACCCCGGGTGGTCGACACGCACGTTGACCGGCTCGAGCACGAGTCCGATCCCCGAGCCGTCGATCTGCGCGATCGCCTTCTGATAGATCTCGATGAGCTTGTCGAGCTGCACCTGGCGCTTCCACCCGCCGAAGCCCGTGCCGCTGCCCACGACCAGGCGCGGGCAGCCGAGGTCGCGGGCGATCTCGACGCCCTCGTCGAGCTTGCGGAAGAACTCCGAGTGATCCCACGGCGGGATCATGAACTGCGTGCGGGGCTCGGCCAGCTGCGCGGTGAGCTGCACGCCGGTCTCCTGCAGCGCCGCCTTCAGGGCGGGGAGGTCCTTCGGCGTCGCGGGTGCGTCGACGCCGGTCGGACCCCACATCTCCACGGCGTCGAAGCCCGCCGCCGCCGCCGCGCGCACGCGGTCGTGGTAGTCGCCGGCCTCGGTGAAGAGGAGCTCGATGTTGGGGGCGAGTTGGTACACGGGGTGTCCTTTCGGGGAAACGTGGGCGCGACGGTCGACGGATGCCGCGCTTCGCGGCATCCCTCTGGAGGGCTCGGCCCGTGAGGCCGGGGGTCCGGCCTCCACGATGAGAAGGCGTCAGCCCTTCAAGCCGCCGGCGAAGCCCTGGATGAAGCGCTTCTGGGCGAAGAGGTAGAAGGCGAGGATCGGGATCATCGAGACGATGACGATCGCGAAGATCTGGTTCCAGGCCGACACGAGGGAGCCGATGTAGTAGTACATGGCCACCGGCAGGGTCTGGTTCGCCGATCCGCCGAGGAAGATCAGCGACGTGAAGAAGTCGTTCCAGACGATGAGTCCGGCGAGGATCGCAACGGTTCCCGTCGCCGGCGACATCAACGGCAGCACGATGCGGAAGAAGATCTGCGTGCGGCTCGCGCCGTCGATGGTCGCGGCCTCCTCGTACTCGGTGCCGAGCCCGCGGAAGAAGCCCGCGTAGAGGAAGATCGACAACGGCAGCAGCATGCCGGTGTAGAGGATGATCATCCCCCACGCCGATCCGGTGAGGCCGAGCGCACGGGCGCCGATGTAGAGCGGGACCGTGCCCAGCTGGGTCGGCAGCACGATGGCGACGAGGAACAGGTAGTACACCGCGCGGCTCCAGCGCCGCGTGCTGCGGGCGATGACGTAGCCGGTGAGGGAGCCCAGCAGCACCATGAGCACGATGCTGCCCGCGGTGATGATGATGCTGTTGACCAGGCCCATCACGACATTGGAGTTTCCGGTCGCGGTGAGCACCTTGACGAAGTTTCCGAAGTCGGGGGCGGCCGGCGGCGCCAGCGTCGACGACGTGATCACCTCGCGATCGGACTTCAGCGACGTGGTGACGAGGAAATAGAAGGGGAGCAGGAACACGAGGGCGGCGATCCAGAACAGGAATTCCCGCAGGCCCGTGAGCTTGGTGTAACGGAACATGTCAGTTCTCCTCCGAGCGGCCGCCGGTCAGGCGCTGCTGCACGACGGCGAAGACCAGGATGATGAAGGTCAGCAGCAGCGCGAGCGCCGCGCCGTAGCCGAAGTTGCCGAGCGCGAACGACTGCTTGTAGACCTGCGTGGCGAGGGTCTCGGTCGCCGCGGCGGGCCCCCCACCCGTGAGCGCCATGATCTGGTCGAACACGCGCAGGCCGTTGACGAGGCCCAGGGTGGTCGCGATGGCGACGGCGGGGCGGATCGAGGGAAGCGTCACGTGCCAGAAGCGCTGTCGGAGGTTCGCGCCGTCGATCGCCGCGGCCTCCTCGATCTCGACCGGCACGGCCGCGAGTCCCGCCATGTAGATGACCATCGCGAAGCCGATGTTCTGCCACACCAGCACGACGAGGATCGTCCAGATCGCCCACGTGGGGTCGGCGATCCAGGCCCGCGCCATCGAGTCGAGACCCATCCCCCGCAGCACGATGTTGAGCGGGCCGTTGTAGTCGAAGATGAACTTCCAGATGTACGAGGTGGCCAGCGGGCTCAGCACCACCGGCATGAAGAACAGGGTCCGCAGGATGTAGCGGCTCTTCAGCCCCCGGTTCAGGCCCAGCGCCACGCCGAGGCCCAGGACGTTGCTGAGGATCACCGAGCCGAACGCCAGGAACAGGGTGTTCCACAGGGCGCCGATCTTGGTGGGGTCCTGGAAGATGCGGACGAAGTTGTCGAGCCCGACGAGGTCGAAGGCGCCGATGCCCGTCCAGTTCGTGAAGGAGAAGAAGCCGCCGATGCTGGTGGCGACGTAGTGGATGCCGATGACGAAGAGCACCCCGGGCAGTGCCCACCACCAGTAGCCGAACTGCAGCAGGCCCTTTCGACGCGGAGCGGGTGCCGTGCGGCGGCGGCGACCGCCGCGGCCGGGCAGGACCACGCGTTCAGTCTCGGTGGCGGCGATGTCGCCGCTTCGGAAGGTGGTGCTCATCAGATCCTCGTCATCCTCGATCGGGGTGCGGCTCCGCCGCCCGGGTCTCGACGTCCCGGGCGGCGGAATCTCTCAGTTGCCCCAGGCCGAATCCATGTTCTGAAGCACCTGGTCGATGCTGGTCTGGCCGGTCAGCAGACCCTGGACGCCCACCTGCAGCGCCTCGTAGACGGCCGGGTTGGGCCAGACGTTGTTCGGCAGCGTCGTGTACGAACCGTTCGA
Source organism: Microbacterium proteolyticum (assembly GCF_014192415.1). Lineage (GTDB taxonomy): Bacteria > Actinomycetota > Actinomycetes > Actinomycetales > Microbacteriaceae > Microbacterium > Microbacterium proteolyticum. The sequence continues at coordinate 1,502,954 of NZ_JACHXY010000001.1, read as the reverse complement.
GATGTCGGTGACGACCTCGGAGTAGATCGTGTCGCTGAGGTCGAGGTTCTTGTACTCCGAGATGGGGAGCAGCCCCGAGGCCTCGTAGTACTTCTGCTGCGCGTCGGGCGTCGCCAGCCAGTCGACGAACTTCGTCGCGGCATCCTTCTTGGTCGACTTCGCGTTGATGGAGATCGTGTAGTTCGAGCTCGCCAGCACGTAGGGCTTGCCGCCGTCGGCCGCCGGGAAGGGCTGCACCTTGAAGTCGGCCTCCGGCGGGGCCGCCGTGGCGATCTCGACCGCCGAGCCCGACGGGATGAAGCTGCCGACGGAGGTGCCCTGGGCGAGGCCGTTGGTGATGGCGTCGAAGCCGCCGCCCTCGGCACCGGGCTGGAAGCAGCCGCCGTCCTTGAGGTCGACGATGGTCTGGAGCGCGTCGGCCCAGCCCTTGCTGTCGGCGAAGGTGGTCTCGCCCGCGGCGCGCTCGGTGTTGAACTCCGGGTCGGACGCGTACACGCGGGTGGCGGCGATGCCCTGGGCGGTCAGACCCGCATTGGGGCCGGCGGCACCGGCGAGGGCGAGCATCGACTTGCCCTGACCCGCGAGTGCGGTGCAGTCCGCGTAGAAGTCGTCCATCGTGGTCGGCCACTCGGTGATGCCGTTCATGCCGGCGGTTCCCATGCTGGCGACCACGGCAGCGATGGTGAAGTCGAGGGGCTGACCGTAGGTCTTGCCGTCGACCTCGAACAGCGTCTCGCTGCCGGAGGGGACGAGCGAGGTGGCGGTGTCGCCGAGGGGCTCGAGGAAGCCGGCCTCCGCGAGGGGAATGAGGCCGCGGGCGTCGCCCGATCCGGGCGTGGTCTGCACGACATCGGAGGCGTTGCCGGCCTGCAGCTGCGTGCGGATGGTCTCGCCGTACTTGTCGTTGGGCGTGGGGTTGGTGGTGATGGTCACACCGGGGTTCGCCGCCATGTACTCCTTGGCGAGCGTCTCGTAGGGGCTCTCGAGGTTGTTGGAGGTGGCGAAGGTGAACGTGAACGATTCGGAATCACCCTCCGCAGCGCCGCCCGTTCCCCCGCCGGAGCATCCGGCGAGGACGAGAGCGGCGGTGGCGGGAAGAGCGAGGAGACCTGCGATCCGCGTGACGCGGCGATGCTGAGTCATGGCCAGCCTTTCTGACGACGTTGTCGGCGAGCCCTTCGGTGGGAGCGCCTGTGCTGTGTGACTCAGTATCGGCGGGATGCGTAGAAAACGCACATAAGTCTTCACGATGTGGCGCATAAGGCGGGACGCCCGCCTCATCGTTCGCGGATATGCGGCCTAGCCCCGTCATAGATGCGGTTGATACGATCGGCCCACAGCTTCCCCGAGCGAAGGATCACGACGTGGTGACCGATCATGCGACGCTGTCGCGCCTCGACCTGAACCTCCTGGTCGCCCTCGACGCGTTGCTCACCGAGCGCAGCGTCACCCGCGCGGCGGAACGGCTGCACCTGAGCCAGCCGGCCCTCAGCGCCTCACTGGCTCGCCTGCGCACGCACTTCGACGACCAGATCCTGGCCCGACGCGGCAACACCTACGAACTGACGCCGTTCGCCGTCCGGCTCACCGAGCACACGACGACGGCGCTCGAGGCCGCCCGACGCGTGTTCGAGAGCCAGGCGTCGTGGTCGCCCGCGGAGTCCACCCGCGAGTTCTCGATCTACGGCTCGGACTACGGCTTCGTCACCGTCGGCACGATCGTGTCGCAACTGGCCGCCGAAAGGGCGCCCGGCGTGCGGTTCCGGTACATGCTGCACAACCCCGGCATCGTCGAAGACGCGGCGAACCGGCTGCGCTCAGCCGACGGCATGGTGATCCCGCACGGCCCCGTCTCGGGCCTGCCCTACCTCGACCTCTGGCAGGACGACTGGTTCGCGGTCGTCTCGGCCGACAACGGCGACGTCGGCGATGCGCTGACGATGCAGAACCTCGCCGACATGCCGTGGGTGCTCACGTTCCAGTCGCGGTCGGCCTTCACCTCGGCCGCCCGTCAGATCCAGCAGCTCGGCGTCGAGCCGCACATCGAGGTGGTGCTGGAGAGCTTCCTCTCGGTCGGGCACTTCGTCAGCGGCACCCGTCGCGTCGGGCTGGTGCAGTCGGCGCTCGCCCCGCACCTGCTGCGGATCGGCGGCATCCGGGTCGTGCCTCTGCCGTTCGCCGCGACGCCTCTCGTGAGTGCGCTGTGGTGGCATCCCTCGCACACCCGCGACCCGGAGCACGAGTGGATGCGCGGCCTGTTCGCCGAGGCCGGCCGCATCATCGCCGCCGGACACGCTCCCGCGTAGCCGGCGCCCGGTCCCGCGGCCGCGTGCCGCGGGTCATCGCCTCAGCGGTGCGCACAACCTCCGTGGGATCCGAGCCGTTCGGGCTGAGGATGCGCGAATCACCGACGGGGTGCGGCGCGCCCCCACGCGCGCCGCACCCCGCGGTGCGCTCAGACGGCCGCCGTCACCGCCCGCATCGACGTGCGGATGAGGTCGTGCTGGCGCCGCACGAGCAGCAGGGGGTCGACCTCGCCGAGTTCGGCGAAGGCGTGGCCCTCCCATTCGCTCGACCAGAACCCGCGGTATCCACCCTCGACGAACACGCGCACGAGCTCGGGATAGTCGATCGCCGGCTCCTGGCCGCTGTCGTCGATGTCGTAGAACTTCGCGTGCACGTGCAGGATCTGCGGCATGATGTCGGCCCACTCCCGCGGGTCGACGTGGCCGTGCATGTTGAAGGCCAGGTGCGCGAACGACCCCAGGCGACCCGGGTCGATCCCGCGGCCGCGCAGGTAGCCGAGGAACTCCTGCTGGCGCTCGCGCATCGTGGCATCCGTCGCCCAGATCCCCTGCAGCTTCGCCACCGCCTCGTCGTCGAGACCCGCTCGGCGCACGGCCCGCAGCAGGGTCGGCGACATCGCGTGCATGGTCGAGGAGAAGTCGGCCACGAAGCCCAGCAGGGGCGAATCGAGCTCGGCGTACGTCTCACGCACCCGCAGGACGGTCTCCGCGTTCGGACCCATCGGCGCGTGGATCTCGTAGGCGAGCTTCAGCTCGAGGTCTTCCGCGAGGGGGAGCAACCGCCGCAGCAGTTCGGGCTTCGCGCTCTGGATGCGCACGAGCGGGAAGCCCAACTTCTTCGCCCCCTCGAACATGAGCGTCGAGAATGCGAACTCCTCGTCGGGGGTCATGTCGCGATCGCGTCGACGCCCCATGTCGAGGTTCGCCCCGAACGAGCTCGCGACGAACCCGTGCCGGTCGAAGGCCGCCCGCCAGGTGCGCACGAAGTCGTCGCCGACCACCGGATAGGTCGGCACCATCTGGGATGCCACGATCTCGATGCCCGGGCCGATCCCCAGTTCCGCGACGCGGTCGAGCAGGCCGTCGAAGTCGAAGTACCCCGCCCGGAACTCCGCACTCGCCGAGTACAGCGTCAGGCCCAGCTGGAACGGGTCGTCGTCGCTCGCCGGGGGCGGCGGCGTCACGTCGGACACGAGCGCGGGGATCCCGGCATCCGCATCGACCACGGTGAGGGTCTTCGCCTCGTGCACGACGTTCGGCACGTACATCCCGGGCCCGCCGTCCTGACCGGGCGCGATCTGCATGTAGGGCAGGCGCAGCTCGCCGTGCAGCACGACGTCGTGGGTCTCGCCGAGCGCGACCGGGGCGGCGCGGCGGGCGATCAGCAGCGGGTGCTCCTGCAGGAACCAGAGCCGTTCGCTCTGTTCGGGCAGTTCGTCGAGCCGGTAGGAGGTGTCGCCGAATGCGACCCGGAGGTCGTCGGCCTCCACGTGCTCTCCGTCGACGGTGAGCGCGAGCGTCGTCACCGACGACAGCCAGAGGCTGCGGTACCAGGGGATGGTCAGGCGCAGGGCGAGCCCGTCGGGGTGCGCGCGCAGGCTGTCGTCGTGGATGAGGCCGTTGGGCATTGGGGGTCTCCTCAGTGCGGTGGACGCGGGTGCGGTGGATGCGCGTCGGGGGCGGGGTGGCCGGTTGCAGGCCGGCTCAGATTCGATCGGCGATCTGGCGCATCAGCGAGTGCTGGCGGCGGACCTGTTCGATGCTGCGCCAGGGTTCGCGTTCGCCCTCGTACTCGCTGGAGAGGTATCCGGTGTACCCCGCGTCCTTCAACGCCTTCAGCACGGGCTCCCAGGGGATCTGCTGGTCGTCGAGCTGCGCGTCGATGTCGTGGAACTTCGCCTGGATGAAGACGACGTTCTCGATCACGTCGAACACGTCGGCGGGGTCGACGTGGATGCCGTCGAGGAAGGCCGGACGGTGCCCTGGCAGCTCACCGGGCTTCAGCGGGATCGGGCGGTCCTGGAAGATGCCCGTGTCGAGCAGGAGGCCGAAGTGCTTCGTGCCGGTGCGGCGGATGAGGGCGATGTAGTCGTCGACGACCTCGTGCTTGATGGGGGTGGGCGAGTGGATCTCGGGGCAGATGATCACGTCGAGCTCCTCCGCCAGCGGCAGCGAGGCTTCGACGACCTCGGTCCAGATCGGGTGCGGAATGAGGTCGCTCGAGACCACGCCGATCTTCGGCCGCACGAAGCGGAAGCCCAGACGCCGGGCGAGGCGCAGATCGCGCTGCAGGGCGGCCGTCCCCTCTTCCACCGTCATGTCACGGCCGTTCGGGCCGCTGGAGTGCAGGCGCGTGTCGATCCACGAGCCGAAGTTGGTGGGCTCGAGGCCGTACTTCTCGAGGAGCGCGAACCAGTCGTCGACCCACTCCTGCGAGGGGTTCGGGTAGTTCGGCACGTGTCCCTCGCCGAGGATCTCCACGCCCGTCGCCCCGAGGTCGGCGATCGAGGCGAGCGCGGTCTCGAGGTCCATCACGGTGCCGTAGTCGCCCATGTAGCTGTACAGCGAGACGCCGTAGCGGAAGGGAGCACCGGATGCCACGGGCGCGAGCGTGACGTTTTTGGTGACGCGGTAGCGGCTCGGCTGGTGCTCCTCGGGGATGTACGACATGCGCAGGCGCAGGTCGATCGACAGTTCGTGCGTGCCGTCGGGCAGGCCGCCGGACAGCGGCACGGTGATGATCGCCGCGTCCTCGAGCGGCCAGCGCACGCCGTCGCCGTCCCACAGCTCTGCGAGGGTGTACTGCCGCCCCTGGAGGGTCCACAGCGGTACGTCGGGTTCGACGTCGACGAGCCCCGGGATGCGCACACCGATCCCGTCGATGAGCGAGGCGGCCATCCCGCGGTACGACGGCATCCGCACGCGGAACTGGAATCCGGTGACGGAGCCATCCGCGCCGCCCTCGCGGACGTTGCGGAAGCCGACGGACTGGATGAGGTCTCTCTCGAGAAGCATCGTCGCTCACTCTCTCTGGTGTCGCTTCGACGCTACCCCGCTTCTGCCTCATTCAGACATAAGAGCTTGTGATGTTCGGCATCAGTCAGCGTTCGCCCCGTTCTCGTCGCACGGATGCCGGGGACCGGCGTCAGCGTTCCAGCACCACCGCGAGGCCCTGGCCCACGCCGATGCAGATGGCCGTCACGGCGACGCCGCCGCCGCGGCGCTTCAGCTCGTGCGCGGCGCGGGCGATGATGCGTCCGCCCGAGGCGCCCAGCGGGTGGCCGATCGCGATCGCGCCGCCGTTCTCGTTGAGCAGCTCCGGGTCGAGCTCGGTCCACAGCTTCGCGCAGGCGAGGGTCTGCGAGGCGAAGGCCTCGTTCAGCTCGACGAAGGTGACGTCGCGCCACGATCGGCCGGCGCGGGCCAGCGCGCGGTTGGCTGCCTCGACGGGGGCGACGCCGAAGACGTCGGGGTCGTTGCCGAACGCGGCGCGACCGGCGATACGGGCGAGGGGCTCGGCATCCAGCGACCCCTCGGAACCCAGCAGGACCGCCGAGGCCCCGTCGTTGATGGGCGAGGAGTTGCCCGCCGTGACCGTGCCGTCCTTCTGGAACGCCGGGCGCAGGCCCGCGAGCACCTCGGCGGTGGAGTCGTCGCGAATGCCCTCGTCACGCGCGAGCGCGTGAGCCTCGACCTGCACGATCTCATCGTCGAACCGTCCCGCGGCCCACGCGGCGGCGGCGAGGCGGTGGCTGCGGGCGGCGAAGGCGTCCTGCTCCTCGCGCGAGATGGCGTAGATCTGGGCGAGCCTCTCGGCGCTCTCGCCGTTCGAGATCGTCCAGTCCTTCCGCAGCCGCGGGTTGGTCATGCGCCAGCCGATGGAGGTGTTCCACATCGTCTGATTCGCGGCGGGGAAAGGACGGGGGCTCTTCTCCACCACGAAGGGCGCGCGGGTCATCGATTCGACGCCGCCGGCGAGGATCAGGTCGGCGTCTCCGGCCTCGATCGCGCGCGAGCCCTGGATGACGGCATCCAGAGACGAGCCGCACAGCCGGTTGATCGTCGTTCCGGGCACCGACGAGGGGAAGCCCGCGAGCAGCGCGCCGAAGCGTGCGACGTTGCGGTTGTCTTCTCCGGCCTGATTGGCGTCGCCGAAGACGATGTCCTCGATGCGAGCGGGGTCGATGCCGGTGCGCTCGACGACGGATGCCATCACGGTCGCGGCGAGATCGTCGGGGCGCACGTCGGCGAATGCTCTGCCGTGCCGGGCGAACGGGGTGCGGACGGCGTCGTAGACGAAGGAAGCGGGCATGGGTCAGACCTCCAGTCGGAGACCGAGCAGGGACTCGATCTCGCCGTGCGTGTTGTCGCCGAAGAGCTCCCGCACACGGAAGCCGTCGGGCGTGACGTCGAAGACGCCGTGGTCGGTGTAGACGCGCGAGACGCAGCCGACGCCGGTCAGCGGGTACGTGCAGGCGGCGACGAGCTTGGGTTCGCCGCCCTTCGTGAGCAGGTCGGTCATGACGTAGACGTCCTTCGCACCGATGGCGAGGTCCATGGCGCCCCCGACCGCGGGGATCGCGCCGGGCTCGCCCGTCGACCAGTTGGCCAGGTCGCCGCCCGCCGACACCTGGAAGGCCCCCAACACGCACACGTCGAGGTGCCCGCCCCGCATCATCGCGAACGAGTCGGCGTGGTGGAAGTAGGCCGCCCCCGCGAGAGCGGTGACCGGCTGCTTGCCGGCGTTGATGAGGTCGGGGTCGACGCGCCCGCGCTCGGGCGCGGGGCCCATGCCGAGCATGCCGTTCTCGGTGTGCAGCACGATCTCGAGCCCCTCGGGCAGGTAGTCGGCGACGAGGGTAGGCGCCCCGATGCCGAGGTTCACCACGGCACCCTCGGGGATGTCGGATGCCACGCGGGCGGCGAGCTCGGCGCGGGAGATGCGGGTGGTCACTGCGGTGCCCCTTCGTCAATGCATGCTTCGGTGTCGGGCGCCGAGCCGATGGCGCGGGCCGGCTGGGAGGGCGCGCTCATGACGCGTCCTCGTCCGCGAGCGGCCGACCCTCGATGTCGACCCCGCCGATGAACTCGCCGTCGCGCAACCACGGGCGCTCCCCGACTGCCACGACGCGGTCGACGTAGAGGCCGGGGGTGACGACGACCTCGGGGTCGAGCCAGCCGAGCGGCACGATCTCGTCGACCTGCACCACGGTGGTCTCCGCGGCAGCGGCCATGATGGGCCCGAAGTTGCGTGCCGTCTCGCGGTACACGAGGTTGCCCCAGCGGTCGGCCGCCCGGGCGCTGATCAGGGAGACGTCGGCACGGATCGGATACTCGAGCACGTAGTCGCGCCCGTCGATGCGCCGCGTCTCTTTGCCCTCGGCGAGGTGCGTCCCGACGCCGGTGGGAGTGAAGAACCCGCCGATGCCGGCACCGGCGGCACGGATGCGCTCGGCGAGATTGCCCTGTGGCACGAGCTCGAGTTCCACCTTGCCGTCGCGATACAGCCCGTCGAACACCCACGAGTCGCTCTGGCGCGGGAACGAGCAGATCATCTTGCGCACCTGTCCGGCGGCGAGCAGGGCGGCGAGCCCCGTGTCGCCGTTGCCGGCGTTGTTGTTGACGACGGTGAGGTCGCGGGCACCCTGGGCGATGAGCGCGTCGATGAGTTCGACGGGCTGACCGGCGCGTCCGAAGCCGCCGATCATCACGGTGGCACCGTCGCGGATGCCGGCGACGGCCGCCGCGACGTCGGGAACGGTCTTGTCGATCATGGAGACTTCCTATGTTCGCTCTGCGAACGATCGTTCGCTTGACGCACACTTTATCTCCGACCACGGGTCAGGGCAAGACCCGAGGTCATCCCAGATGCGCGTAGTCCGGCAGCTCGATGGCATCCGCGGGAGGAGTGAACAGACCAGTCGCAAGACGCGCCACGACGGGGGTCGACGCCACCCGCAGCACCCCGCGGAACACCCCGACGCCGAGACGCGAGGCCGGGTTCGCCAGCCGCGGAGTGCCCGGGGGGAGATTCTGCGCCTGGGCGACGTAGGGCCGCATCAAGCGCTCGTATCCGCGGAAGGCGTCGCGGTGATCGACGTGCGCGGCGAGCTCACCCGCCAGAACGTAACCCCCGGCGAGGGCGAGGCTCGTCCCCATGCCGCTGACCGGCGAGGCGCAGTACGCGGCGTCTCCGACCAGTGCCACCCGGCCGTTCGACCAGCGGGGCGCTCGCACCTGACCGATCGCGTCGGTGTACAGCTCCTCCGCGCGGTCGAAGCCGTCGAGCACTCGCGCCACCTCCCAGCCGGCGTCGGCGAACGTCTCGCGCAAACGGCGGCGCTGGGCGTCGAGATCACCGCGCTCCGGCCGCGGGCGCCCACGACCGGTGACCACCGACATCGTCGCGCGGATCGTGCCGTGCGGATCGGGGCGCAGGGTGATCGAGCGACCGCCCGGCGCGGAGTACCAACGCCACCAATCATCGTCCGCGGCGGTGCGAGGGATCGTCCCGTACGTCGTCTCGAGCCCCAGCGAGCGGATCTGAGGCTCGTCGCCGAAGACCAGCCCGCGCGTTCGCGAACCGATCCCGTCGGCGGCGACGACGAGCGCGAACCGCTCCTCGGGCGCCCGCTCGAAGTGCACGATGACACCCTCGGCATCCTGTTCCACCCCGGTGACCCGGTCGCCGAAGCGGTACTCGGTGCGCTCCGCGGTGCGCCCGACGAGAAGTTCAGCGAGGTCTCCCCGCAGGATCTCGAGCTCGGCGGTGGCGCCGTCGGAGTCGCCGCGACCCGCGGGGAACTCCGCCACGGTCCGCCCGTCGCGTCCGACGAACCGCGTGCCGACCTCCCCCGTGGTCGCCGCGCGCACCGCCGGCTCGAGACCCATCCGCCGCAGCACCTCGCGACCGGCACCGCGCACGTCGACGTTCTGTCCGCCGGAGCGAAGGCCGGGGGCGCGCTCGACGATCACCGTTTCGTAGCCGTACCGGTTCAACCAGTACGCCAGCGCCGGGCCCGCGATGCTCGCTCCGCAGATCAGTACTCGTCGATGGGAGTTCGCCATCTTTTCCCCGCTTCGTTGATAATCAATGAGATTGGCAATCTACACGACTATCATGGCGATGTGCCCCCGCTCGACGACTCCCCCGACGCGCACGACGACCGCCGCGAACGCGAACGCGCGCGCCGCAGCGAGGTCCCGATGGGCGACGACGACATCCGGGCGCGCGTGCAACGCGTCACCCTGCGCCAGCAGCAGTTCGAGCGGCACGTCGCCGCCACGCTCGCCGTCGACGGCCCCGGGCTCGAGGCGATGGACCACCTCATCTCCTCCGGCGACGCCACCCCCACCGAACTGGCCCGGCGCCTGGGCATCTCGACCGCGGCGATGACGCTGGTGCTTCACCGCCTCGAGAACGCCGGGCACATCCACCGCGAACGCCATCCTCACGATGGGCGCAAGCTCGTGGTCTCGGCCGTGGATCACTCCAGGGACCGCGCGCGCGACCTCGTCACGCCATTGATCGACGGCATCGAGCGGGTCGTGGACGACATGGATGCCGCGGAGCGCGCCACCGTGCAGCGTTTCCTCGACCGGCTGATCGACGTGTACGACGACGCGCTCGGCGCCGCGAGCCCACCCCCGCGCTGACGTCGCGCTCAGAGCAGGCGGAGCTCCGCATCGATCGCCGCCGCCGCAGCGATCAGCGGCGGGAGGCACCTGTCGCGCCACTCGTCGACGTCGCCACGCGCGCTCGCCGACACGTTGACGGCGGCCACGACGCTCCCGTCGCGCCCGTGGACGGGCACCGCGAGCGAGCGCAGCCCCCGCTCCAGCTCCTCGTCGACGAGGGCCCATCCCTGTTCGCGTACGCGCGCGAGCTCGGCTTCCAGCACGTCGACGTCGGTCCGGGTGCGCGGGGTCAGCGGCTCGGGCCGGGCGGCTCCGATGAGCTCTGCGATGCGTTCCTCGGGTTCGGCGGCCAGCAGCACGCGCCCCATGCTCGTGGCGTACGCAGGGAAGCGCGTGCCGATCGTGATGCCCACGCTCATGATGCGTCGCGTGGGGACGCGGGCGACGTAGACGATGTCGTGGCCGTCTCGCACCGCCGCCGAGACGCTTTCGTCGATCTGCCTCGACAGACGCTCGAGGTGCGGCTGCGCAACGGCCGGCAACGACAGCGCCGACAGGTAGCTGAAGCCCAGCTCGAGCACCCGTGGGGTGAGGGCGAAGTCGCGCCCGTCGCTGCGCACGTAACCGAGCGTCTGGAGGGTCTGCAGGAACCGTCGCGCCGCCGCCCGCGGCAGGTCGGCCCGGCGCGACACGTCGCTGAGGGTCAGCGTCGCATGGTCGGCGTCGAACGCCCGGATCACCGCGAGACCGCGCGCGAGGGACTGGACGAACTCCGGTCCCGTGCTCTCGCTCATCGGCTCACCCTATCCGCCGGTCACCCGCCGCCCTGCACGTCTCCGCCCTGCGAGCCACTGCCCCGCTCGCCGCCGGACCGCCCGTCCTGCACCGGAGCGTCCTGCACGCTGCCGGACTGTCCGTCCTACGCGGGAGCGTCCTGCGCGAACACCTCGGATGCGATCCGGAACGCCGTATTGGCCGCCGGCACCCCGGAGTAGATCGCCGACTGCAGGATGACCTCGCGGATCTCGTCGGTCGTCAGGCCGTTGCGCAGCGCCGCCCGCAGGTGCATCGCAAGCTCTTCCTGATGCCCGTGCGCGATGAGCGAACTGAGCACCGCGATCGACCGGGAGCGGCGGTCCAGGCCCGGGCGGGACCAGATGTCGCCCCAGGCGACGCGCGTGATGAAGTCCTGCCAGTCGGCGGTGAGCTCGGTGGTCGACGCGAGAGCACGGTCGACGTGGGCGTCCGACAGCACGGCGCGGCGCACGGCCATGCCCTGGTCGACGCGTTCCTGATCGGTGGGCATCAGGCGTCCTTTCGAGAAGCGGAGGCGAAGAACGACCGCAGCAGCGCCGCCACGGCCTCGGGTTGTTCGGCGGGCGGCAGGTGGCCGGCGTCGTCGATGCGCACGGTGCGGCCGTCGCGCACTCCCTCGGCGATCTCGACGGCCTTGACCTCGGGCGCGACGGCGTCGAAGGCGCCCCACGCCGCGAGCACCGGCACGGTGATCCGGCTCAGCGCCGGGCGCACGTCGTACGCGGCGAGCGCCTCGCAGCAGCGGGCGTAGCTGTCGTCGTCGGCATCCTGCAGCGCGTGCAGGAGTCGTCCGGTCAGGTCGGGGCGTCGCGCGATCGAGTCGGGGGCGAACCAGCGTTGAGCCGACGCGATGATGAGGCTCGACGTGCTCTGCGCCCGCGCCTGAGCCGCACGCTCGACCCATGCGTCGGGGTCGCCGAGTCGGGCTCCGGATGCCACGATCGCCGCGGCCCGCAGCCGCTCACCGTGGCGCAGCGAGAGCTCCAGCCCCGTCGCCCCGCCGAGCGAGACCCCGGCGTAGAAAAAGGTCTCGTCGGGCACGGCCGCCGCCACGGCATCCGCGAGGTCGGCCACCGAGAACGCCTCGCGCGCGACGGGACCCGCGCCGTGACCCGGGAGGTCCCAGGCGGCGACGCGGTAGTCGTCGGCGAGCAGCGGCACGACGTCGTCCCAGAGGATCGTCGAGGTGCCGAGCGATGGTCCGAGCACGACGAGGGGCGCGCCCTCCGGTCCGACCGGCGCCGTCAGCGAGATCAGCGGAACCGCGCTCATTCGTCCACCCCGTGTCTGTTCGCGTCCGAAGCCGTGCGGTCTCGGCGACCGTCTGCGCGTTCTGCGGCGGCGGTCCCGATCTCCACGGCATTCGTCCCGCGCGCAAACCGCGGCGCGAGCCCCACGTAGCCGGAGGGGTCGAGCAGCGCGTCGACATCGAGATCCTCGGGCAGCGCCCGCAGCACGCCGGCGAGGTCGGCGTCACCGACGAGCAGTTCGGCGAAGCGCTCGGCGCCGATCAGCGGCACGAGGGCGCCGCGCAGGCGCTCGCTCACGAGGCGCCCCCTGGTCAGCCCGGCGTTGCGCGCGGCGGCCGCGGCGTCCACCCGCAGGTGCGCCGCGAGAGAAGAGGCGTGCCACGACGCGCCGAGCGCCAGCCGCAGGAGTTCGCGCAGCGTCGGCCACTCGGCGTGCCAGGCGCCGTCGGGGCGTTCGTCGACGGCGAGGGATGCCGCGAGGTGCAGCGTCGCCCCCAGCTGCGGCGCGCGCAGAGCTGCGGAACGGATGAGCACCGCCTCGGCGGGGTTCTGCTTCTGCGGCATGGCCGACGACCCGCCGCCCGTGCCCTCCGACACCTCGCCGATCTCGGTGCGGCTCAGCGTCGCCACGTCGGCCGCGAACTTGCCCAGCGCGTCGAGCGCCTGCACGAGCGCGTCACCGAGCTCGGTCACCGGCCAGCGGGTGACGTGCCACGGCGCCTCGGGCACGTCGAGCGACGTCGCGCGGGCGAAGGCCGCGGGTAGGGCCGCCGCGGCATCCACGGATCCGGTGATCTCGACGAACGAGGCGAGCGTGCCGCCGGCGCCGCCGAGCTGCGCCGGGAAGAACAGCGCATCGAGACGGGATGCCGCGCGCTCGATGCCCTGCGCCCACGTCGCCGCCCGTGCACCCACCGTCGTGGGCACCGCGTGCTGGGTGAGCGTGCGAGCGGCCGCGACGTCGTCGGCGTGGCGCAGGGCGAGCTGCCGCAGCCACTGGGCCGTGTGTCCCACGGAACCGCGCACGTGCTCGACCGCGCGCTGCGCGACCGTCATGAGGGCGGTGTCGAGGATGTCCTGGCTCGTCGCCCCGCGGTGGATCCACGCACGGTGCGCGGCGGGCACCTGCTGCGTCATCATCCCCACGAGCGGGATGACGGGGTTCCCGCCGGCGACCGCTGCCGCGACGAGGGCGTCGACGTCGAGCGTCGCCGACGGCGAACCGCCCTTCTCGTCGAGGCCGAACGCGTGGTCTACCGCGATGCCCGCCTCTCGCGGTGCGATACCCCGCTCGACGTAGGCCGCGACCAGCGCGCACTCCGCCCGCACGAGGGCGTCGAGCACCGCGGCGTCGGACACCAGCGCATCGTGGCCGACCGCGACAGGGGTGAGCAGTCCGCGCTCGAAGGGTTCAGAACGCAAGGAACACCGTCTCTCCCGCGCCCTGCAGCCGGATATCGTGCCGCAGGTAGCCGTCGGCCGCGCGCGTCGCGACGAGAGTAGCGCGCTCCGGGGACGTCAGCGTCGACAGCAGCGGGTCGGCGGCGAGCGCCGCGTCATCCCCCGGCACGTAGATACGCGTGTGCAGCTTGTCGGGCAGGCCCCGGGCGAACACGATCGCGGCGTAGAAGCCCGCGCGACCGCGGATGCCACCGGGCTCGCGCGTCCAGAACTCGAAATGCCCCTCGTCGTCGGTGAAGGCGCGACCGAAGCCGGTGAACGTGTGGTCGTCGCGGCGGAACGCGCCGCGCGCCCGGGGCACCGAGCCGTCGGCATCCGCTCCCCAGATCTCGACGAGGGCGTCGGGGACCGGCGCTCCCGCACCGTCGTAGACCGTGCCGCCGAGCACGATCGCCCCGGGCGAGTGCGGGAACGCGACCTCGTGCTGCTTCGGGTACTCCAGCCCGTAGGCGAAGAACGGTCCGACCGTCTGGCCGGGGGTCGCGCGGTGGGTCTTTGCGGGGATCACTCGTCGCCCTCCTGCTCGAAGTAGGTGGCACCCGGTCCGTCGACGACGATGTCGAAGCGGTAACCCGTCGCCCACTCGGGCGAGGTGAGGTCGTGGTCGTAGACGCCGACGAGGGCGTCGCGGTCCTTCTGCCGGTGGATGGTGTTGTAGATCGGGTCGAGCGCGAACAGCGGGTCGCCCGGGAAGTACATCTGCGTGACGAGCCGCTGCGTGAACGACGACCCGAACACCGAGAAGTGGATGTGTGCCGGACGCCACGCGTTGCGGTGGTTCTTCCAGGGGTAGGGCCCGGGCTTGATCGTGGTGAAGCGGTACTCGCCGTTCTCGTTCGTGACCGCGCGCCCGGCGCCGGTGAAGTTCGGATCGAGCGGGGCGGGATGCTGGTCGCGCTGGTGGATGTAGCGCCCGGCGGCGTTGGCCTGCCAGATCTCGATGAGCTGGTTGGCCACCGGTCGACCCCACGAGTCGAGCAGGCGCCCCTGCACGCTCATGCGCTCCCCCAGCGGTTCGCCGGCGTGCTGCAGCGTGAGGTCGGCCTCGATCGCGGCGACGTCACGCTGTCCGAACGCGGGCGAGACGAGCTCGATCGTCTCGGGGTCGACGAGTCGGGGGTTCTTGGTGGGATGGCGCAACACGCTCGAGCGGTACGCGGGGAAGTCGTGAGCGGTGGCGGCGACGTCGTCGCCGGCGGCCTCTCGGGCATCGAGCTCGGCGTGACGGGCGCGGATCTCGTCGACGATCTGGCTCTGCGTCGCCTGATCGGGGGCGGCGAGCAGCGTCTCGGGTGCGGCAGCGGGGTTCGACATGGGGTCTCCTTCGACGTTCCCATCGTCCGACACCGCCCGCCCGTGCGGCAAACCGTTCCCGCCCAATGGGAGTCATGGCATCCTGAGCCCATGGCGAACTCCCCCTCCGGCGACTCGGTCACCGACCGGCTGGTGCGCATCCTCGAGACCTTCACCCCCACGCGCACCGCCCAGACGACGGCCGACATCGGCCGCCGAGCGGGCCTGCCGAGCTCGTCCGCGCACCGGATCGTGGGCGAACTGGTGGATGCCGGACTGCTCGAGCGCGACGACGAACGACGCGTGCGCGTGGGGATGCGGCTCTGGGAACTGGCCACGCGCTCCTCCCACGCCCTACGGCTGCGTCAGGCCGCGCTGCCGTACATGGAGCGCGTGCAGCAGCGCGTGCGCGAGCACACCCAGCTCGCCATCCTCGAGCACGACGAGGCGCTCTTCCTCGAGCGGCTCAGCGCGCCCGACTCCGGAGCGAACATCACGCGGGTCGCCGGCCGCCTGCCCGTGCACGCCTCGTCATCGGGGCTGGTGCTGCTCGCCTTCGCTCCGCACGATCTGCAGGAGCGGGTGCTCGCGCGCCCTCTCGCCGCCGTGACCCCCGAGACCATCGTCGACCCCGCCGCGCTCCGGCGCGCCCTCGCCGAGATCCGCACCCTCGGCCGGGTGGTCGCCCCCGGCACCGTCGACGAGGTCTCCACGGGTGTCGCGGCGCCCGTTCGCGACGAGACGGGCGCGGTCATCGCGGCGCTGTCGGTCGTGCTGCCTCGCGATGCGGAGACGCAGTTCGCGCTCGTCGAACTGCACCGTGCAGCCCGCGACACCGAGCGGGCGCTGGGCTATCGACGGTGACCCGCGCTCCCTCCCCCGCGCCAAGCGCCCTCTCCCGCCGTTGAGCGTCCAGGAAACGCCGCAACATCTCGCACCGAAGCGGCGTTTCCTGGACACTCGACGGCAATGCGCACCCCGGGACGGCACGCCCACGGCATCCCGATCAATGAGAGTCGGCGCCTGGCGCCGCGGGCGGGAAGGCACCATCGACCACAGCCGCCGTCGAGGGAGACGCCATGACCACCACCGTTCGCACCCGTGTCGCCATCATCGGCGCCGGCCCCGCGGGGCTGATGCTCTCGCACCTGCTGGCGCAGTCCGGCATCGAATCCGTCGTCATCGACCAGCGCACGCGCGACGAGATCGAGAGCACGATCCGCGCCGGCATCCTGGAGCAGGGCACGGTCGAACTGCTCGACACGATCGGCCCCGCCTCGCGCGCCCGCACCGTCGGGCACCGTCACGACGGCATCGAACTGCGCTTCGAGGGCGAGGGCCACCGCATCGACTTCGCCGACTCCGTCGGTCGCGCCGTCTGGCTGTACCCGCAGCACGAGGTGCTGAAGGACCTGATCGCCGCGCGCCTCGCCGCCGGGCAGGACCTGCGTTTCGGCGTCACCGCCGACGGCGTCGACGACGGCGATCGCCCCCGGGTGCTCGCGCGCGACGCCGACGGGGTCCCCGTCGAGATCGAGGCGGATTTCGTCGTCGGTTCCGACGGATCCCGCAGCGTCGCGCGGGCGGCTGTGGCGGGCGCGCGCAACGGCTCCTTCCGCGAGTACCCCTTCGCCTGGTTCGGCATCCTGTGCGAGGCTCCGCCCAGCAGCGAGGAGCTGATCTACAGCAATTCCCCCGACGGGTTCGCCCTCGTCAGCCAGCGGTCGGCGACCGTGCAGCGGATGTACTTCCAGTGCGATCCCGACACCGACACCGCCGCCTTCAGCGAGGAGCAGCTCTGGGACGAACTGCAGAAGCGCGTGCCCGGCACGACGCTGCGGCAGGGCCCCATCTTCCAACGCGACGTGCTGCGCTTCCGCAGCTTCGTCGCCAACGAACTGCGCCGGGGCCGGGTCGCGCTCGTGGGCGACGCCGCGCACACGGTGCCGCCGACCGGAGCGAAAGGCATGAACCTCGCGATCGCCGACGTGCGCCTGCTCGCGGCCGCCCTGCGGGCGTTCCTGCTCGAGGGCGATGAGCGCCTGCTCGACGCCTACCCCGACACGGCGAGCCGCCGCATCTGGAAGGCCCAGCACTTCTCGTGGTGGATGACGAGCATGCTGCACGTGGCCCCGGATGCCACCGCCTTCGACCGCCGACGTCAGCTCGGTGAGCTGCGCTCCGTCGTGGAGTCGGAGCACGGCCGCGCCTACCTCGCCGAGGCGTACTGCGGCTGGCCGCTCGACGCCTGACCCGCGGGGCGATCCCCGAGGCGTCCTACGGCTGGCCGTTCCACGCCTGACCCGCGGGGATCACTCCTTCGTGCCGGACGCCTTCGGGAACGGACTCGGCACCACCGGGTACGTCCCGGTGAACCCCTCGCGCTCCGCGGCGAGCGCGGCGATGCGCCCGCGGCAGGCGTACCAGCCGATCACGATGCCGATCACCGCGATGATGGTGGCCACCAGCGTCGCGGGGGAGTCGACGAACACGAGCACGAGGACGCCGGCGAGGAACACCAGCGTGATCCAGTTCGTGTACGGCGCCCCGAACAGCCGGAACGACGGCCGCACGAGCTCTCCGCGGTCGGCGAGTTGCTTCAGGCGCATCTGACAGATGATGATCGTCGCCCACGTCGAGATGATGCCGACCGACGCCACGCTCAGCACCGTCTCGAAGGCCTCGGCGGGGACGAAGAAGTTCAGCACGACACCCAGCAGCGCCACGGTCGCCGTGATCGCGATGCCGCCGTACGGCACGCCCGCCTTGTTCATACGAGCAGCGAACTGCGGCGCGGACCCCGCGATGGCCATCGATCGGAGGATGCGTCCCGTCGAGTACAGCCCCGCGTTCAGCGACGACAGCGCCGCGGTCAGCACGACCATGTTCATGATGACGTCGACGCCCGGAACGCCGATCGAGGCGAAGAACGTCACGAACGGGCTCTCCCCCGCCGAGTAGGCGGTGAAGGGCAGCAGAAGAGAGAGCAGCAGCACCGAGCCGACGTAGAACACCGCCACACGCACCACCACGGAGTTGATGGCCCGCGGCATGACCTTCTCGGGATTCTTCGTCTCGCCGGCGGCGGTGCCGATCAGCTCGATCGACGCGTACGCGAAGACCACGCCCTGCATGAGCAGGATGGCGGGGAGGATGCCGTTCGGCAGGAACCCGCCGTTGTCGGCGATGAGCGTGAACCCGACGGGCGAGCCGTTGGGTGTTCCGAACACGACGAAGTAGATGCCGACGAGCAGGAACGCCACGAGGGCTGCGACCTTGATGAGCGCGAACCAGAACTCCAGCTCGCCGAACACCTTGACCGACACCAGGTTGACCGCGAGCACCACGATGAGCGCGATGAGCGCCCACGCCCACTGGGGCACCGCGCCGATCCAGGGCACGTACTTGCCGAAGAAGTTCATGTAGACCGCGGCGGCGGTGATGTCGACGATCGTCGTCATCGCCCAGTTGATCCAGTAGAACCAGCCCGAGACGAAGGCCGCCTTCTCGCCGAAGAACTCGCGTGCGTACGACACGAACGATCCCGAGCTCGGGCGATGCAGGACCAGCTCGCCGAGCGCGCGCAGGATGAAGAACGCAAACACGCCGCACACGGCGTACGAGACGACGATCGCGGGACCCGCCTCGGCGAGACGACCTCCTGCACCCAGGAACAGCCCCGTGCCGATCGCACCGCCGATGGCGATCATCTGCACCTGACGCGACGACAGGCCCTTGTGGTAGCCGCTGTCCTCGAGATCGACGGTCGAGGTGTGGGTCGGCTCGGCGGCGTCGCTCGGGCCCGGAGTGGAGTCGTTCACGTACCCATCATTCGATTCGCGCACCGGCTGTCCAGCAAGCGCGCCGAGATCGGCGGCATCCGGATGCCACGGCTCAGAGCCACTTCTTCCGCTTGAACGTCAGCCACAGTCCGCCCGACACGGCCACCATGAGCGCGATCGCCATCGGATAGCCGAACTGCCATTCGAGCTCGGGCATGTTCTGGAAGTTCATGCCGTAGATCGCGCCGACCAGGGACGGCCCGAACAGGATGGCCGCCCATCCCGAGATCTTCTTCACCTGCTCGTTCTGCTCGAGAGAGGTCTCGGTCTGACGATGCGTGACGAGGGTGGCGTTGACGGTGAGCGCGTTGTCGAGGATCGCGCGCAGCGCCGTCAGCTTCTCGCACTGGCGCAGCACGTGGTCGAGCACGTCGCGGAGCGAGCGCTGCAGCTCGATGTCGACGCCGTACTTCTCGGCGCCGCGGAGCAGCGACTCGAGCATGTCGCGCAGGGGCTCGGTCGCCCGCTGGAAGTGGATGACCTCGCGGGCGAGCTGGTAGATCCGCTGCGTGAGGTCGGCACCGCCCGAGCTGAACAGTCCGTCCTCGATCTCGTCGACGTCGTTCTGGAGCCCGCGCGCGACGGGGTCGTACTGGTCGACGACCTCGTCGAGGATCGCGTAGAGCACGGCCTCGGGTCCGCGGGCCAGCAGGTCGGGCTGCTTCTCGAGTCGGCGACGCACGCGCGCGAGGTCGGGAACCTCGGCGTGGCGCACCGTCACGACGTAGTCGGGGCCGATGAACACGTGCAGTTCACCGAACTCGACCGTCTCGGTCTCATCGATGTAGCGCGCCGGACGCAGCACCGCGAAGAGGTTGCCGCCGTAGCGTTCGAGCTTCGCCCGCTGATGCCCTGTGAGCGCGTCCTCGACGGCGAGCGGATGCAGCGAGAACTCCGCGGCCACGCGCTCGAGTTCGTCGGGCGACGGGCGCAGCAGGCCGATCCACGCCATCCCGCCGTGGGCCTCCATGTACTCGAAGGTCTGGTCGAGACTCGAGGGGTTCTCGATGCGGCGACCGCTGACGTACACCGCGCTGTCGATGATGGGCATTACTCCGTTGTACTACCGCCGCCTATGCCCGGGGCCAACGCGCAGGTTACTTCTCGGGGCCGTTGCCCCCGCTTCATGAGCGCGGAACGCCAGTCGGCGCCGACGGCGTTGCCC
This sequence comes from Microbacterium proteolyticum, assembly GCF_014192415.1. Taxonomy (GTDB): domain Bacteria; phylum Actinomycetota; class Actinomycetes; order Actinomycetales; family Microbacteriaceae; genus Microbacterium; species Microbacterium proteolyticum. Next base: position 1,483,183 of record NZ_JACHXY010000001.1, on the reverse strand, counting down.
GTCGGCTGCGACGCGCTGTGGCACGTGACGGAGCCGACCACCGTGCGCCGACCGCGGCACGGTGGCATCCGCTCAGACGACGGGCTCGCTCAGCGGTTCGTCGGCGTCGGGTCCCGGATGCCGTGCCGCGGCGCTCCGGCGGGTGGCGGCGAGTACCGCGCCGATGCTGGCCGCGATGACCAGCGCGATGCCCACGATCTCGAGCCAGGACAGGTGCTGACCGAGCAGCAGGAAGCCCGCTATCGACGCCGTCGCCGGCCCCAGGCTCATGAGGATCGCGAACGCCGAGGCGGGCAGGCGCCGGAGCGCGACGAGCTCCAACGCGTAGGGGATGGTCGACGACAGCAGCGCGACCGCCGCACCCAGCGCGAGCAGGTCGACGCGCAGCAGCGCCGGCCCCGCCTGCCAGATCCCGAGGGGCAGGGCGATGACGGCGCCCACCGCCATCGCCAGCGCGAGCCCGTCGAGCCGGGGGAACTCACGGCCCACGCGCGCCGACGCGAGGATGTACAGCGCCCAGCTCACGGCCGCCCCCAGCGCGAACACGACGCCGAGCAGGTCGAGACGGTCCCAGCCGCCCGCGCCGAGGGCGATGACGCCGGCCAAGGCCAGCCCGGCCCACAGCCACCGGGCGATCCCCGTCGCCGTGATGATGGACAGCGTCAGCGGACCGAGCACCTCGATCGTCACGGTCACCCCCAGCGGCAGCCGCGCGAGCGCGAGGTAGAACAGCCCGTTCATGGATGCCAGCACGACACCGAACCCGACGACGGAACGCCACGCGTACCCCGTGTGGCCGCGCAGGCTCGGGCGGGCGATCAGGAGCAGCAGCAGCGCTGAGAACACCAGCCTCAGCATCACGATGCCGAGGGGCCCCGTCTGCGGGAAGAGCATGACGGCGAACGACGCACCGACCTCCTGGCACGCCAGTCCCACGAGGACCAGGGCTGCGGCCGACCCCTGTCCGCCGCGTGGGGTCATCCGGCGGGGGGCGCGCAGATCGCGTTGGCGGCGATGTTGTCGCGCATCTGATCGGCCGTCCAGGGCAGCCCCGCCTCGGGCATGGTCTGGCCCTGGGCGGCGGGCGCCTTGGAAGCGATCGCCGCGAGCTGCCACGCGAGCCAGGCTCCCGTGTTCTCGTTGCCCGCCGAGTTGTTCAGCACGACGGCGACCGACATCCCGTTCGCGGGGTCTGCGAAGGCCCCGACGATGTAACCGGGCGTCGAGCCGAACTGTCCGATGAGCGACCCCGCTTGGTAGGCCCCGCCCGCCGCCGTGAACCACGTGGGCTGATCGGAGGCGACCGGCACGGGGTTGGCGAAACGGTCGCTGCCATCGGGCAGGAGCGCATCGGTGGCCAGCGCCTGCGCGTAGCGCCCGAGGTCGCGGATGTCGGTGACGGCCCCCGAGGCGGCGGCGCCGTAGCTCGCCGACATCGTCGTGAACTCCAGCGGAGCGGCGCAATCGAACGCGCCCTCGGCGTTGGGTTGGGACCAGTGCCCCGTGAGCGACGACGTACCGGGAGCCGCGGCCGCCGGCGCCGGCAGGGAGGTCGCCTGGAGGTCGAGAGGTGCCGTCACGCGCTCGGCGATGACCTCGCCGAGCGACTGGCCGGTGACGCGTTCGACGGCGAGGCCGGCGAGCAGGAAGTTCGTGGGCGAGGCGGCGAACGCCACGCCGGGGTCGTTCAGGCGCGGCTTCGAGATGCCGTAGGCCATCAGTTCACGGGCGTTCCAGACCCGATCGGGGTTGCTCAACACCAGGCCGTCGAGACTCGACGTGTAGGAGGCGAGCCCCGAGGTGCCGTCGCAGAGCTGCCGCAGCGAGATGTCTTCGTAGCCGGGCACGTTGCTGACCCACTGGGTCACCGCGTCGTCCAGCGAGAACCGGCCGTCGGCGGCGAGCCGGTAAAGGGCGTCGCAGGTCATGGCGCCGGTGACGTCGGCCGCACGGAACTGCAGGTCGGCGGTCGCCTCCGCCCCACCCGGGCTCTGGGTGCCCACGCCCGACACCCAGCTGCCGCTCCAGGGCGCCCAGACGCCGACGACGGCTCCGGTGGCACCGGTGGCGGTGATGGCCGCGGTGACGGCGTCGCGCATCTCGGTCACCGTGGCGTCGGGGAGGGGGGCGTCGACCTGTGCGGGGACGTCGATCGACACCGGGCTCGGGCCCGTGCAACCGCTCAACAGGACGACCAGCACTCCCGCGCCCGCCGCCGCGATGGCAGCGGAACGACGCCATCTCCCCATGTGAACCCCCAGTGTTTCCGAGCGCGGCGAAGCGCGCTCCCGATGCATTCAAACACACGGCGCCTGCGCGAACCCGCCGCTTGCGTGCGCAGCCCGTCACGTCTGCATCACGACTGCGCCTCGCCGCGGACGCGCGGGAATCTAGGGGTTAGGCAAACCTAACCGTTTGCGTATGATGGCCGCATGAACGTCGTCCTCCCGTTCTCCGCGGCCCTGCGCGAGCGCTCCAGCAGCGCGCACTCTCCCCGCGAGTGCGACGGCTTCATGACCGACCTGCTCACCGGCGCCGGAACCCGCGACGACTACATCGCGCTCCTCGCCCAGCACTGGTTCCTCTACGCCGCCCTCGAAGAGGCCTCGGCGCGCATGCGCACCGACCCGGTGGCATCCGTCTTCCTCAGCGACAAGCTCTCGCGCCTGCCCGCCCTCGAAGCCGACCTCTCCTTTCTGATCGGTCCGCACTGGCAGGGCGAGATCCGGCCGTTGCCCACCACCCAGGCTTATGTGTCGCGCATCCGCCGGGTTGCTGCGACGTGGCCGGGAGGGTTCGTCGCGCACCACTACACCCGCTTCCTCGGCGACCTCTCGGGCGGGCCGTCGATCGGTCGGCTGATGCAGCGCCGCTTCGGGTTCGAGACCAACGGCATCGGCTTCCTGCTGTTCGGCGACATCGCCGACCCGAAGGCGTTCAAGAGCGTCTACCGCGAGCAGCTCGACTCCGCCCCCTGGGACGACGCCGAGAAGGAACGGGTCATCGCCGAGGTGCTCGTCGCGTACCGCTTCACCACCGAACTGTTCGCGGATCTCACTCGCGCCAAGGCCCACCAGGTCGCCTGACCGATCGCGCCGCCGGTCATCGCGCCGAGCGCTCGGGGCGCTCCCCCACGGATCCGCCGCCCCACCCCGCCCGGTGAGCCGCGTGGCGCGCGCACGTCACGCCTGCTGCGCCGCCGCCGCGTCCTGCCGGCTGAGCCACGCCTGCTTCATGAAGCGGCGGACGTCTTCGTCGACCCGGATGTCGCCGGGGCGCAGCGGTCGCGTCAGGTACAGGCCGTCGAGTGAGGTGAGACGGCTGAGGGCGACGTAGGTCTGCCCCGGCGCGAAGGCACCCGAGCCGAGGTCGACCACTGCCCGGTCGTACGTCTTGCCCTGTGACTTGTGGATCGTCACGGCCCACGCCAGACGAAGGGGGAACTGCGTGAACTCGGCGACGATCTCGCGCGAGAGATTCTTCGTACCCGGGTCGTAGGCGTACCGGTACCTCTCCCACACGGCCGGCTCCACGTCGTGCTGGATGCCGTCGACCTCGACCCGCACGCTGTCGCCGGCGATACGGGTCACGGTGCCGATCGTGCCGTTGACCCAGCGCGGGGCCTCGCCGAACTGCGCCCCGTCGTTGCGCAGGAACATGACCTGCGCCCCGACCTTGAGCGTCAGCTCCATCTCGGCGGGGTAGTTCGCCTCCCCGCGGCCGAAATCGCCCGAGATCTCGGCCGCCGCCGTCTGCGTGCGCCCGATGAGTTCCTCGAGGTGGCGGCGGTTGATGGTGTTGACGCGGTCGTTGCGCGTGGCGAGCGTGATGATGGGATGCTCGCCGTCAGCCGGATGCGGGGGCGTGCGCGCTCCGGCGGTGTTCAGGATGCCGGCCATCTCGGCCGTGACGCGTCCGTACCGCACCGCGTTGAGCAGCGTCTTGAAGCCGGGGTCGGACTGCCGGTGGATCTCGACGAGCTCGTTGACGTGCAGGTCGGCCCCGTGCCGGCCGATGTCGATGAGACCGTCGCTCGCGGCCTCCCCCGACCAGACCTTCGCGTCGAAGAACCAGAACGAGCGGTAATGGTCGGCGATGTACCGCGCCTCGTCCCCACGCGGCGGTACCGGCGCCAACTGGTACGGATCGCCGAACATCACGATCTGCGTGCCACCGAACGGCTCGGAGCGCCGCCCCCGAGCCTGACGGAGCGAGCGGTCGATGGCATCCATCAGGTCGGCGTTGACCATCGAGATCTCATCGATCACCAGGGTGTCGATGGCGTTGAGGAGCTTCCGGGTGGCGTCGTTCTGGTCGATGTCGCCGTTCGCGATGAGCCCGATGGGCAGGCGGAAGAGCGAGTGGATCGTCTGCCCCTCGACGTTGAGGGCGGCCACCCCCGTCGGCGCGCAGACGGCGATCTGCTTCTTGGTGTTGTACGCCAGGTGCTGCAGCAGCGTCGACTTGCCCGTGCCGGCACGGCCCGTGACGAAGACGTGCTCGCGCGTGTCCTCGATCAGCCGGAACAGCGCCTGCTGTTCGGCGGAGAGGGGCGGCGTGGTCACCGGCCCATGCTAGTTCGCACCGTCGCCGGCGGGCGGCGGAGTGCCGACGGGACCGCCGGTCGGCTCGGTGTGCAGGAGCAGCCAGCGCGCCTCGCCCGAGAGCACGTCGGCGACGTGGCTGCGGAACCTCGGGCACTGGGTGATGTCGTGCGACCGGCATCGCAGGGCGTGCTCGGTCATCGCGCGCGCCTGCGCGATGTCGGCGGCACGGCGGTCGAGTTCGGCGACGTGCTCCTCGAGCACCCGGTGCCGGTCGGGGGCGTCGTCGTCGAGCAGCACCCGGATCTGCCCGAGAGTCAGTCCCGCCGCCTTGTTGCGCAGGATCACCGCGATGCGCACGGCGTCGTCGTCGCCGTACCGGCGCCGCCCCGCACCGTCGCGGTCGGGGCGCAACAACCCCTCGTCCTCCCAGTAGCGCAGCACGTGGGTGTCGAGCCCGAACCGCGCCGCCGCCTCGCCGATGGACTCCCCGCTTGACTTCATGTCGACATGAAGTCACACGATGGACGAGAACACAAGCGGAAGGAGTCCATCGTGTACGACGCGATCATCATCGGGGGCGGCCCCGCGGGCCTGCAGGCGGCCCTCACCCTCGGGCGCATGCACCGGCGCACCCTGTTGGTCGACTCGGGCTCGTACCGCAACGGCACCGTCCGCCACGCCCACAATCTGCTCACCAACGACGGCCGCGACCCCGCCGAACTGCGCGGGATCGGGCGCGCCGAGGTCGCGGCCTACGACAGCGTCGAGGTCCGGGATGCCGCCGTCACCGGGGTCGTACGTGAAGACGACGGTCTGACGGTCACGGTGGACGGCCGACGACTCCGCACGCACGCGGTCATCCTCGCCACGGGCGTCGCCGACGAACTCCCCCCGATCCCGGGACTCGCGGAGCACTGGGGCGACACCGTCGCCAACTGCCCGTTCTGCCACGGGCACGAGTTCGCGGGCCGACCCGTCGCCATCGTCAACGCCTCGCCGCACGCCGCCGTTCTCGCCCGCATGCTCGAGCCGGTGGCATCCGAGGTCCTCGTCGTGACGCCCGCCGACGTGCGCGCGGTCACGGGCATCGCAGACGGACTGCGCCTCCACCTGGGCGACGGTTCCTCGCGGGAGGTGGCCGGCGCGTTCGTCGCCCCCACGTGGACGGTGCGCGGAGCGATCGTCGACGCGCTCGGCCTCGAACGCCAGGAATCGGGCGCCGTCCGCACCGATCCGTTCGGCCGCACGAGCGTCGAGGGCGTCTACGCGGTGGGCGACCTCGCTCAGCCCGACCACCTCGCCGGCCCGATGTTCTCGCTGGCGGCGGCGATCGCGGGAGGTCAGCTCGCCGCCGTCACCGTCGTGCACTCGCTCGTCGCCGCGTGACCTCCCCGTGCGATCTGCGGCATTCCGCGGGAGTGTGACGTCGCGGGGCGCCGCGCGGCGTCTGCGCAGGTGCGTTTCTTAGACTGGGTGCGTGAGCAACGCCGGTGGGGGTCCCGCGACGCCCGAGGGGGGCCGCGGCGCGCGTGCGCGCCGTCGGTTCGAGATCCCCGCGATGGTCGTCATCGGCGTCCTGCTCGTCGCCGCCCTCGGCACGGGCGCCGCCTCCCTCTATCGCGAGTTCTACAGCCCCCGCGCCTTCGTGCTGCACTACCTCGAGCTGCTGCAGGAGCGTCGAGCCGCCGAAGCCCTCGCCATCCCCGGTGTCGCCATCGACTCCGTCGAGCTCGAGGCCGCGGGCTTGCCCGCCACGGCATCGGAGGCACTTCTGCGTCCCGAGTCGCTCCAGGCGGTGACGGATGCCGTCATCACCGACGAGATCGTCGACGGCGACCGCACGCGCGTCACCGCGAGCTACTCCGTGGGGGGCTACGCCGGGACGACCACGTTCGACGTGCAGCGCGACACCGGCGACGCCCTCTTGCCCCGCTGGCGCTTCGCCCGCAGCCCGTTGTCGGTGATGGACCTGTCGGTCCAGGGGTCGATGCGTTTCGCCGTCAACGGGTTCGAGGTCGACAAACGGCAGGTGTCGGTCGAGGGCACCGACGTCGACCCGACCGCCACGCTCCCCCTGCTGGTCTTCTCACCCGGGCTGTACTCCGTCGCCGTCGACACGGCGATCTCATCGACCCCCGGCGTCGCCGTGCTCGCCGACGCGCCGCTGGCCGGCATCCCCGTCGACGTGCAGGCGCAGCCGACGAAGGAGTTCCTCCGGGTCGTGCAGCAGCGGGTCGAGGATTTCCTCTCGGCCTGCGCCGAGCAGAAGGTCCTGCAGCCCACGGGTTGCCCGTTCGGGTTCACCGTGCGCAACCGTATCGACGACGCCCCCTCGTGGTCGATCGTCCAGCAGCCGGAGGTGACGGTCGAGCCCGACGGTGCCGGGTGGCGCATCCCGTCGGCGAAGGCGGTCGCCCGCATCGAGGTCGACATCCGGTCGATCTTCGACGGCAGCGTCCGCACGGTCGAAGACGACGTCGACTTCACCGTCGACGGTCAGATCACCGTGCAGCCCGACGGTTCGGCATCCATCCTGGTCGGCGGATCGTCCGACTGACGGGACGGATGGATGCCGCGGGTGCACCCACGGACCGCTCCCGCGGCACGCCGCCCGGACGCCCCGTACCGCCCGGACGGGGTCCGCTCAGGTGCGGCCGCGGGCGGCGACCCGTGCATCACGGTCGGCCAGCCGCGCCAGCTCTTCGTTGTAGGCGTCGAGTTCGAGATCGCCTACCCGGTCGACGTGACGGTCGCGGCGTTTCTGATGCCGCTCATCGCTGCGGCTCCACTGGATCGCCACCGTGATGGCGAGGATGAGGGTGGGGATCTCGCCCACCGACCAGGCCACGCCACCGCCGACGTACTGGTCCTCGAGGGGTGTCGCGCCCCAGGTGCGGCCCATCGCGCCGAACCACTCCGACACCATCAGACCGGAGTTCATCATGATCGCGATGCCGAAGAAGGCGTGCATCGCCATGATCGCGATGAGCACCAGCAGGCGCATCGGATAGGGAAGGCGGAACGGCACCGGGTCGATGCCGATGAGGCTGAGAACGAACAGGTACCCGGTGACGAGGAAGTGAGCGACCATCCAGATGTGGCCCACGTGGTCGTAGAGCGACCATCGGAACAGGTCGGTGTAGTAGAACGCCCAGAGCGAGCCGATGAACAGGCCCGCGGCGACGTACGGGTTCGTCAGCACCGTGGCGACCGGGTTGTGCACCGCCCACAGGATCCACTCGCGCGCGCCGCGTGTGCCGTCGTCGCGCTTTCGGATCGCCCGGGCGGCGAGCGAGACGGGCGCCCCGGAGACCAGCATCAGCGGGATGGCCATCGACAGCAGCATGTGCCCGATCATGTGCATGCTGAACAGGTAGTCCTGGTAGACGTTGATCGGACCCGACGTGACCCAGAACACCCCGAGCATGCCCAGGCACCACAGCACCGTGCGGTGGATCGGCCACGAGTCGCCCCGTCGGAGCAGGCGCCAGACGCCGGCGAGGTAGAAGAAGAGCCCGAAGGCCACGAAGAACGCCCACAGCAGATCGATGTTCCACGCTGTGAACCAGCGCTCGAGGGTCAGCTCGGGCGGCAGCGGTGCACCGGTGAGCACCTCGGCGGGCGAGGTGCCGATCAGGGCCGCCTCGGTGGGCGGGGGAGTGCGTGCCAGCGCCGCGGCGACACCGCTCGCGATACCCATGAAGACGAGTTCGAGGGTGATGACGCCCCAGAACCGCGCGGACCCCGGCTCATCGGCCATGCGCGCGATCAGGCGCCGCCGATACCAGGCGCCGAGCACCCCCATGGCGACGAGGGCGACGACCTTGACGAGCACGAGCGCGCCGTACGCCGACCAGAGGTTCTGCCAGCCGAGCAGGCTGATCGAGGCGCGCACCGTGCCGGAGACGGCGACGACGATGAAGGCGACGAGCGCGATCGAGGAGTACCGCAGCAGAGTGGTCTGCAGCTGTCCGCGCGACAGGGCCGGTCTCACGACGACCAGCAGAATGAGGCCGCCGAGCCATGCGGCGGCGGCGACGATGTGCAGCACGAGCGCGGTGACCGCGGCGTCGTGGCTGGCCTCGGTGCCGGCGTGACCCTGTGTGCCCATCGGGATGAGGGAGGCGAGGGCCAAGATCGCCACGATGAGCGTGGGGATCCATGAGCGCACGGCGAAGGTGAGCACCGTGAGCACCGCCCCGGCGATCGTGGTGATCAACCAGGCCTGCCCTGGCGGGCTCTCCACGAGGAAGCGTCCGAGCTGCTGGCCGAACACGGCGTCGAGGGTCGGGGTGGCGTTCAGGACGTTCAGAAACGTCATGTACCCCGTCGTGGCCGCAGCGACGGTGAAGACGGCGGCGCCGATCGATGCGGTGTCGAGGGCGATCTCGAACGCCCGCTCCCCCGCGGGCAGCGCGAACAGGGCAAGGACCAGCGAGCCGACCATGGTGGCCGCGGCGAGGTTGACCAGCACCGTGGCGATCGGCAGACCCCAGCGCACCACCGGACCGGCATCGGCCAGGCGTCCGGGGGCCGCTCCGCCGCCGAAGGCGAGGCCGGCGACGACGGCGACGATCGAGACCACGACCAGGATGACGGGTCCCGCGACGCGCAGAAGTCGGGGATTCACGCATCCAGCCTACGTCGCGCGCGAACGACGAAGGGGGATGCCGGTGGGCATCCCCCTTCGATGGTTCGACGTCGCCTTACTTGACGGCGGCCTTGAGCTTCGAGCCCGCGGTGACCTTGACGCGCTTGCCGGCGGGGATCGAGATCTCCTCGCCCGTCTGCGGGTTGCGGCCCGTGCGAGCCGACGTGGCGACTTGCTCGAAGGCGATCCAGCCGGGGATCGAAACCTTGCTGCCCTTGGCGACCGCCTCGGAGACGGTGGAGAAGAGGGAATCGAGCACGCCCGACACGGCGGACTGGCTCTGCCCGGTCGCGCTGGCGATGCTCGCGACGAGCTCGGTCTTGGTGATGGACTTGTCGGCCATGGGGTTGTCCTCCAGACGGCGGCGAAAGCCGTCTCTCGTTACTCGGACGAGGAGGAATCCTCCTCGGTGGTCGGGAGACCGCCTCGACAGTATCAACCGAACCGCGGAATTACGCGGATCTTGACCGATTTCGCCCCGTTCTCCGTCGCGTGTCGTGGTGCGGACGGTGAGGATGGGGCCGAAGCGACCCCTGATCCTCCGCGTGAGCCGTCGCGACGGTGATCGGGCGCGCGGGTGAGTACTCGGTCGTCGGCGCATCGCCCCGGGTGAAGACAGAGGGGTCGGCGGGCGATTCTGGACGACGTCCGCCGGGCGTTCTTCACACATCCGCTCGAACCCGCTTTTGACGGAACACAACAGAACTAGGATGTGCCACACGAGTTCGAGGGCACGTGAAGCCCGGGAGAACTTACCCGCTCAAGGTACTCACATAGGAGAGCCATGCCGGGAACACCCGCCTCGATCGAGGCACGCGCCGCTCTTCGCGCCGCCGCCGCGACGACGGCGCTGCGGCTCCTGCCCGGCCACGGTGCGCCCTCGGCCCGTCACCTCGCGTTGCTCGCCGAGGCGGAGCTCCCGGAGGTGCCCGTGGTGTGGACCGATGCGGCGGCCCTCTCCCTCGCCGCGCTTCTGGCCGCCCGCGCGCGTCGCGACGCCCTGGCCGATGGGGCCGGCGTCGTCGCCCGCTACTTCGACGACGTCCGTCTGATCCGCCCCGCCTCGCTGTCATCCGGGGCGCGGTCGCAGCTGTGCGCCAGCGTCGGCGAGTACTGCAACGCCATCGGATGGCCCCAGGTGGGCGCACGGTTCGGCGCCGAAGCGCTCCTGTTCGCCGACACCGACGAGACGCGTTACCGGGCCCTGGCGGTGAGCGCCCTCGGCCACGCCTTCAACGGCGAGTACATCACGGCCGAGGCCGCCCGCGCCGCCGCCGTCGAGTTGTTCGCCGCCCGCGAGTGGCCCGCATCCGAGACCGCCTACCTGCTCCTCCTCGCGGAGGCGCTCATCGCCTCCTCCAGACTGGACGTCGGCCGCCTGCTCGAGGCCGCATCGGAGATGCGTCGCGTGCAGCCCGACGACCCCTACTGGGGGTACTCCGCACGCGCGATCGAGGTGATGGCGATGATGTTCCGCCGCGATCTCGGCGCGGGTCGCGCCGAGAGCCGGCGGCTTCTGCACGGGAGTCGACGATTCAGCAGTCACCGCATCATGAGGTACTTCCTGGTCAGCACCCTGTCCGACATCCTCGTGGCGCAGGGCGAGTACCGGGAAGCGCTCTCCGCCCTCGAGCCGTACGAGACTCCCGATGGGCACGGCATCTGCTTCTCGATGCAGCGCACCGCCGCCCTTCTGCGGCTCGGCCGCGACCGTGAGCTGCTGCTCGAGACCGACGCGTGCGTGGCATCCGAGGTCGACCACTGCCTGCGCACCCTGACTCCGCTCCACCTACGGCGCGCGCTGGCGCTGAACCGCCTCGGCTTCACCCGACGAGCACGCCAGAGCATGGAGACCGCTCTGCGCCTCATCGTGCGCACGGGTTGCTCGGCGACGCCGTTCCTCATGCTCCCGCACGAGGAGACGCGGACGCTGATGGATGCCGTCGCCCTCGATGACCCCGAACTCGCGGACGTCCTGCCCTTCCTGCACGCGGCACTCGCGCGCGTGGCGACCCCGGATACCGAGGCGCACTCCTCGCTCTCGGTGGCACGACTGACGCCGATCGAGAACGCCACCGCCGAACTGCTGCTGAGGTCGCTGAGCCTGACGGAGATCGCGCGCGAGCGGGGCGTCTCGCTCAACACCGTGAAAAGCCAGGTGCGCTCGATCTACCAGAAGCTCGGTGTCGGGGGGCGCGCGGAGGCGATGGAACTTCTCGCCGCCGGTGACGACTGAGCCGCCGGGCGGGACGTCGGCGGGATGGGCGTGGCTGCCGGGCGCCACATCAGCGATCAACGACGAGAGGCGGGGGTTCCGTTCGGAACCCCCGCCTCTCGTGCGGATGTCTGGTGCTTACCAGCTCGACTTGGTCACACCGGGCAGCTCGCCACGGTGGGCCATGTCACGGAAGCGGACGCGCGAGACGCCGAACTTCGTGAGGACGCCACGGGGGCGGCCGTCGATGACGTCGCGGCTGCGCACGCGCGCGGGCGAGGCGTTGCGGGGCAGCTTCTGCAGGCCCACGCGGGCGGCCTCACGGGCCTCGTCGGTCGCGGTCGGGTCGACCAGGGTCTTCTTCAGCTCGGCGCGCTTCGCGGCGTAGCGCTCGACGACGACCTTGCGCTGCTCGTTGCGCGCGATCTTGCTCTTCTTAGCCATGTGCTTAGCGCTCCTCTCGGAAGTCGACGTGCTTGCGGACCACGGGGTCGTACTTCTTGAGCACGATGCGGTCGGGGTTGTTGCGGCGGTTCTTGCGCGTCACGTAGGTGTACCCCGTGCCCGCGGTCGAACGCAGCTTGATGATCGGACGTACGTCCTGAGCCTTCTTCGCCATTACAGCTTCACGCCCTTCGCCTGCAGGTCACGGACGACGGACTCGATACCGCGAGCGTCGATGACCTTGATGCCCTTCGCCGAAACGTTGAGCTTGATGTTGCGACCCAGCGACGGAACGAAGTAGGTCTTCTTCTGCACGTTCGGGTCGAAGCGGCGCTTCGTCCGGCGGTGCGAGTGCGAGATGTTGTGACCGAAGCCGGGAACCGCTCCAGTCACCTGGCACACTGCTGCCATGGTGATGTCTCCTTCTGTACCGTGACACCGGACGGTGCCACCCAAGATCCCTTGTCTGCACCCCGTCCGAGCACGGCGAAAGGCCATGATCGGGAGATGGGATGCGAACTGCGTGCTGGAGTGCGCGCAGACAAGGGGTCAGTCTAGCACGGGCGGCGTGTCGCCTTGACGGACGGCCTCTTCCGCAGCGCCCCGTCCCCATCGGAACGCCGAGACCGTGGCATCCCCCTCGATCCAGAAGCGCCACGGGAATGCGGCAGTCCCCGCGACCCCGGCAACTCCGACACGCGGCCCCGTCGCCACGCCGACGGGAGCCGTCTCGGGCAGCAGTAGCCGCGCCCGCGCCCCGGCCCGCTCCTCGCCCGTGATCGCGTCGATCCCGTCGTGCACCGGATGCCGCAGCCCCACCGCGTCGCCGAATCGCCCCGGCCCGCGTGCGAGGTCCCGCTCCGACCGCACGGCACCGCGCCGCTCGAGTCGTCGCCGCTCGGCGACGTCGGCCCCCTCGACGATCTCGCCGCCGCGCAGCAGGACACCGCCGGCGACCCCCTCGGGCCCGCAGACGACGTTGACGCACGAGTGGATGCCGTGACTGAGATAGACGTACAGGTGACCCGGCGCGCCCCACATGGTGGCGTTGCGCGCGGTCGGTCCCATCCGCGCGTGCGAGCCGGGATCCGGTCGTTCACCCGTGCCGCGGCCGTGATACGCCTCGACCTCGGTCAGTCGCGCGACCACGCGGTCGCCGCCCACGACGGTCTCCAGCAGTGCCCCCAGCAGCCGAGGTGCGACCTCGACGGGCAACGCCGACAGGTCGGCGCGCGTCGCCGGGCGCGTCACTGCGGGGGCACCTGGCACCACGAGAGGTCGAAGCCCTGCAGGGCGACGACTTCCTGACCGGTGTCGACCTCCACCAGGTGGGTGAGCAGCCGCTCGGGGAGGGGCAGTTGATAACGGTCGAAGGGGTTGTCGACCGCCCGCGGGGCGATGAGCACCGCCGCATACCGGCCGCTCGGCGAGACGCACGTCTGCAGCACCGTGTCGGAGCCGGGCACCTCCAGCATCGGCCGCACCGTACCGTCGGTGTCGACGTGCGCCACGGTGGTCGAGCGGGAGATCCCGTCGGCGCTGATGTCGGCGAACGAGCGGATCGTGCCGGCATCCGTTCCGGGCACCGGGGTGGCACGCCCGGCGAGGCCCGGCGGATCGACGGGTTGCACGAGGGACCGCTCCGACCCGTCGGTCAGGTCGACCTCCCGGATGCCCTCGAGGCGCTCGACGATCGCGACCGACGATCCCCGGGCGATGCCGTCGATCGACACGGCGCTGCCGAGCGGCGCCGCGTTACCGCCCTCGGCGTCGGTGAGGAGCAGACGCGAATCGAACGTGAGCACGAGCATGCTGTCGGTGTCGGGCACGAAGCGGTAGTCGGCGATGCGTGCGTCGCCGCCGTTCAAGCCCACGTCCGTGGGGGGCGCGTCATCAGCGGCCGACATCGTGAACAGTCGGCTCTCGCGCCCTCCGGCGGCACCCAGGTCGGCATCCGAGAAGGTGAAGCCGACGCGCTCTCCGCGGTCGGCCGATTGCAGATTGCTGACGAAACCGGGCCCGGGGAGCGCCACGTCGCGCGCGTTCTGCCCGTCGGAGTCCGTGACGATCACCCGGGCGGTGTCGCCGTCGCGCACCGAGATGACGAGGTGGTTCGCGGTGGCGCGGAAGTCTTCGATGTGCGGGTGCACGAAGACCGGCAACCCCGCCTCGCCCTGCAGGTCGGTGCGGAAGATCGTGTCGCCCTCGGGGGTGCCGCGCTGCATCAGGTACGCCTGCAACGGCGGCGTGCGGAAGGTCTCGGTCAGTGTCGACGAGGGCCCGGCGCCCAGGCCGCTCACTCCGTCGACCGTGATGCGGTAGTCGGTGTCGTCGCGCAGCGGCAGTGTGAAGCGCACGCCGACGCTCCGCCCCGCCGTGTCGACGGTGAACGACGTCGCCGGCTCCACCGACACCTGCGAGGCGTCCACGGTCTCGAGCGACTGCGTGGTGGTCAGGATCACGCGGGATCCGGATGCCGCGACCGCGGCCGCGGGGTCGACCTGCACGTCGGTGACGCGGGGGCCCTGCGCCACGGCGACGACCCCGCCGATCCCGCCCACGACGACGAGGCCCACGAGCACGGCGGCGAAGGCGACCGCGAACCCGCGGCCACGGCGGGAGCGGGAACGCGAGCGGCGGGACTCAGTACTCATACGGGTCCGCCGGTTCGTCGATGGATGCCACCTGCTCGGCCTGAACCTCGAGCGTGCCGTCGCCGCTGGAGCGCACCGTGCCGGTGACGGTCACCCACTGCCCGGTCGCCGGGGCGTCGCCCGTCGCCGCGATCGGCAGACGAGCCGTCTGGGCGTCGATGACGCAGTGCGTGATGACCAACCGTGTGAGATCGAAGCTCGCGCCGTCGCCGCCCGGGGTGATGAACCCGGTCAGGGTGACCGGCTTGCCGTCGAACGTCTCGGGGTTGGTCGCGTGCGCGAACACCGCCGACCAGTCGCCGATGCCGAACTGCGCCGTGTCGCCGGATGCCGCGAGCGTGATGACGTCGGAACCCGCGAACAACGGCGGCGCCCCCACGTCGCGCGAGACGGCGAGTTCGGTCGACAGCGACGCCGCCGGCGTCAGCAGCACCGCGATCACGGCACCCGAGGCGAGCACCCCGCCGGTGAAGGCCGCGATCCCACCGGGGGTCAGGCGCGGACGCGCGGCGAGCTGGTCGTGCGCGGCGTGATCGTGGTCGTCGAGCGGATCGGCGTGCTCATGATCGGCGTGCGCGAACGCTTCGCGGCGAGCGGATGCCGCGGCGGGGGCGTGACCGTGCTCGTGGTCGTGTCCGTGGTCGGCCTCGGCACCCAGCGGCAGGGCGAACGAGGCGATCGCCCCGACGAGCGCGACGACCGACATGCCGACGGCGAACCACGCCGAATCGGGGTTGATGTACAGCGACATGCGGCCCGTGACCCACAGCGTGATCGTCGTGATCGACAGGCACGTGGCCAGTCCCACGCCGAGCCAACGCGTCGCGAGGGCTTGCGTTCTAGACAAGGAGGTTCACCACCGTTCCGAGCGCGAAGGCGAACAGCACCACGACCACCGTCATCCCCGCGAGCACGCGCGTGGTGAACGTCGTACGCAGCAGCGCCATCATCTTCAGGTCGATGATCGGTCCGACCACGAGGAAGGCGACGATCGAACCGGGTGTGAAGGTCGAGGCGAACGACAGCGCGAAGAAGGCGTCGACGTTCGAGCAGAGCGACACCACGATCGCCAGCAGCATCAGGGCCGCGATCGACAGCGCCGGATCCGAGCCGATCGCCAGCAGCGCGCTGCGCGGGATGAGCACCTGCACCGCCCCCGCGAGAAGCGACCCGATGATGAGCGCCGGCATCACCGAACGCAGTTCCACGACGAACTGGGCGAGCGTTCGCCGGCCACGGTTGCCGCGCTCCTGCACGACGATCTCGCAGGTGGCGAGGAAGCGCTCGGTGAGGAGCTTGTCGGGATCGGGATGCCGGCTGTACAGCCACCCGATGAGGTTGGCGACGAGGTAGCCGCCGATCAGGCGTGCGACGAGGATGCCGTCGCTGAAGCCGAATGCCGCGTGCGTGGAGATGATGACGATCGGGTTCACGATCGGAGCGGCGACGAGGAACGTCAGGGTGTCGGACACGCCGAAGCCGCGCATGAGCAGACCCCGGGCGAAGGGCACGTTGCCGCACTCGCAGACGGGGATGAACATGCCCAGCAGCGACAGCACGGCCCGGCGCGCCCACGGCGCGCGCGGCATCCATCTCTCGATCGCCCCCGGCGGCACCCAGACCTGCACGATGATCGACAGCACGACGCCCAGCACGACGAACGGCAGCGACTCGATGAGCACGCTGAGGGCCAGGGTCAGACCGTCTTGCGCGCGGGTGGGCAGCGGCTGCGCGAAGAACGTCGGGGCGAAGGCGTCGACGAGGAACAGCGCTGTGACCACCACGACACCCAGGCCGAGCGCGACGAGGGTGCGGGAGGCGCCGGTGCGCGGGGGCGACGGCGCCGCGGTGCGACTACTCGTCGCCACGCTCGCGAGCCCGGACGCGGGCGCAATCGGTGCAGATGCCGAAGATGTCGACGACGTGCTCGGCTTCGCTGAAGCCGTGCTGGGCGGCGGTGCGCTTCGCCCAGTCCTCGACGTCGGTCGCGGCGATCTCGACCGCCTTGCCGCACGACCGGCAGATCAGGTGGTGGTGGTGCCCGCGCGTCTCGCACGCACGGAAGAGATTCTCGCCCTCGGGGCTCTGGAGGGAGTCGGCATCGCCCTTGGCCGCGAGGCCCGCGAGCGTGCGATAGACCGTGGCCAGACCGATGCCGGTGTTCTCGTCGCGCAGGGTGGCGTGCAACGCCTGTGCGCTGACGAAGCCGCCGGCTCCCGACAGGGCTTCGCGCACGCGCTCTCGCTGCCACGTGTTGCGCTGGACCATGCCGGCGAGTCTAGCGAGGCGATCGGTGAATCGGCTGGGCGCGGGAGATGTCGCGGGGGCGGGGGCGGGCCCGTGTGCGCGGGGCGCGGGAGCGCGGGCTCACAGGGCGCGGGTGGTGCGCTCGCGCCGAGCGCCGATCACCCGGCAGACCAGGTAGATCGCGAACGAGATGGTCGTGATGTACGGGCTCACCGGCAGTGTCCCGGCGACGGCGAGCAGCACGCCGCCCACGGCGGAGACGAAACCGAAGCCCGCCGCCAGCAGGGGAACCGAGAGGGGGCCGGATGTCACGCGCATCGCCGCCGCGGCGGGCGTCACGAGCAGCGCCATCACGAGCAGTGCGCCGATGATGTGCACGGCCACGGCGACGATGAGCCCGAGCAGCAGCATGAACGCCAGCGACACCGCGGTCGTGGGCACACCGCGCGCGGCGGCGGACTGCGGGTCGAGCGAGTCGAAGCGCAGCGGGCGCCAGATCAGCAGAAGGGCGGCGAGCACCGCGACGCCGATCACGACGAGCCACCCGAGCTGTTCGCTCTGCACCGAGACGATCTGGCCGGTCAGCAGGCTGAAGCGAGTGGCGCTGCGGCCGTTGTACAGCGACAGGCACAGGATGCCGACACCCAGCCCGAACGGCATGAACACGCCGATGATCGAGTTGCGATCGCGCGCGCGGGCGCCGAGCACGCCGATGAGTGCCGCCGCGATGAGGGAGCCGACGATCGAACCCGACACGACGTCGACGCCGATGAGCAGAGCCACCGCGGCGCCCGCGAACGACAGCTCGCTGATGCCGTGCACGGCGAAGGCCATGTCGCGTTGCATCACGAAGACGCCGATGAGTCCACCCACGAGACCCAGCACGGCTCCGGCGTAGACGGAGTTCTGCACCAGTTCGAGGATGGCGCCGTACTGGCTCACCCCGCCGAAGAGGGCGTCACCGACATCGGACCAGTTCATGCGTGATCCTCGTCGTGGTGATGGTGGTGGGCGTCCTCGGCATCCGGAGCTCCGACGACGATGAGCTGGTCGCCGGCGCGCACCACGTAGACCGGTGCGCCGTAGAGCGCGGTGAGGGTCTCGGTCGTGAGCACCTCGTCGGGGGTGCCGAGGGTGAAGCGCCCGTTCGCGATGTAGAGGATGCGGTCCACCCGCGAGAGCACGGGGTTGATGTCGTGGGTGACCAGCAGCACCGCGGCGTCGCGCTCGCGGCGGTGCCGATCGATCAACCGCACGACAGCCTGCTGGTTGGCGAGGTCGAGGCTGGTCAGCGGCTCGTCGCACAGCAGCACGGCGGGGTCGTCGGCGAGGGCCTGGCCCACGCGCAGGCGCTGCTGCTCCCCGCCCGAGAGCAGGCCGACTGGCCGGTCGCCGAACTCCGTGGCACCCACCGCCGCGAGGAGCTCGTCGATGCGCACGCGGTCCTTCTTGCGCGACAGCGGCAGGCCGAGGCGGTGCCCGTCGACGCCGAGGCCGACGATGTCGCGGCCGCGCAGCGGGGTCTCGCGGGGCAGCGGGCGCTGCTGGGGGATGTAACCGATGCGACGGTTGCCGGCACGACGAACCGGGTTGCCGAGTGCCTCGATGGACCCCGCACTCAGGCGTTCGAGGCCGAGGATGGCGCGCAGCAGGGTGGTCTTGCCCGACCCGCTGGGCCCGAGCACCGCGACGAGCTCGCCGGGTGCGACCTCGAGGTCGAGCCCGGCCCACAGCTCCCGACCGCCCCGCTCGAGGGCCGCGCCGCGGATGCGCAGCGGTGAGGCCGCGTTCACGCCAGCGCGTCGGACAGCGCCGTGATGTTGCTCTGCATCCACGAGATGTAAGTCTGACCCTCGGGGAGCGTTTCGGTGAACTCGATGACCGGGATGTTCTTCGCTTTCGCCGCGTCCTCGACCTGCGTGGTCTCGGCGCCGCCGGTCTGCGGGTTGACGATCATGAGCGCGATGTCACCCGACTCGATCAGCTGCAGCGACTCGAGCAGGGTCGCCGGCGGCACGTCCTGGCCCTCTTCGACCGACTCGCTGAACTCGTCAGGGGTCGCGTTGTCGAGCCCGGCGGCCTCGATGAGGTAGACCGGCACCGGCTCGGTCACGAAGACCTTGGCGCCGGCATCCTTCGCCTCGATCTGACCGAGGGAGTCCTCGAGGGCCGCGATCTGCTCGACGAAGGCGTCGGCGTTGGCCGTGAAGTCGGCCGCGTGGTCGGGGGCGAGCTCGCCGAGGTGCTCGGCGATGTCCTTCGCGAGGTCTTCGACGGTGTGCGGGTCGTACCAGACGTGCTCGTTGAAGCCTTCGATGTGGTTGTGCCCGTCGCCCTCGGCGTGGTCGTGTCCGTCGCCCTCGGCGTGCGCGTCGGCGGTCTCTGTGGGGGCTGCGCTCGCCTCGTCGGCGTGGGCCTCGTCGTGCGATTCGGCGCCCGGGTAGTCGTGGCTGAACTCCACGGCCGTGATGACGGGGGCGGTCGTTCCGCTGGCGTCGATGAGCGACTCCATGAACGCGTCGTAGCCGCCGCCGTTCTCGATCACGAGGCCGGCGTTCCTCAGCGTGAGCTGGTCTTGCGCGCTCGCTTCGTACTCGTGCGGGTCCTGCGACGACGAGGTGATGACCGACGTGACGTCGACGAAGTCGCCACCGATCGCCTCCGCGATCGAACCGTACACGTCGGTGGATGCCACGACGGCGACCGTGTCGCCGGTCGCGGCACCGGCATCGGAGGCGGACGGAGCGCCGCCGGCGCACCCGGCGAGCGCGAGAACGGAGGCGGCCCCGAGGACCACGGGAGCGAAGAGGCGGCGGGTCATGCGTACATCATATCGGTCTTGATAATCGTTCTCAAACTCAGATTACTTCGTCTCCCCCTCCAGCGCCGCCGGTGCAGCACAGCGCACCGGCGGCGCGATCTGCCGTTGTCGGTGCCGCACCGGTCGCCCCGCGCACAGCGTCGTGTCCTCGGGGCGCCGATAGCCTCCGTGGGTGCGAATTCTGCTGGATGTGCCCGACGTCGATGTGGCCTACAGTTCCGCGTCGATCACCACGGACGAGGACGTGGACCTCAGCGACATCGATGCGCCCTGGGCCGACGAGAGCAACGGTCTGTGCGGCGCCGGCATCCCCGGGGTGCTCGAGCTCACGACGGGCACGCACACGGGCTACCTGCCGTTCCGCATCGAGCTGCACGGTTCGGAGCCCGCCGTGGACCCGAGGTGGGAGGAGGTCGTGGAGGTCTCGTTCACGACGAGATCCGACGAGGCGTTCTTGACCGGGCTGATGGGCGGCACATCCTTCCCGTTCCCGCTCCTGCGCGGTGACTATCGCGTCCGCTACTGCGCCCAGGCGTTCGGCGAAGCGAAGCACAGCGACGAGGCGGGAGATTCGTACCTCATGCAGTTCTGGCCTGCCCCGCCCGCACCCAGCCGGATTCTCGTTCAGACCAGCGCTGAGGCCGCGTACTGGCACCGCGCCCGGCGAAAGCAGGCGTCTGCGGACCCGCGGGCGGCATTTCCGGAGCTGTGACCAGAAAACGTGGACCGGCGGGGAGGGCATCGCCGTTCGCCAAGAGGCGGAGGGCGGGCAACCGTCGGACGGCCGACTGACGATCTGGCACCTCCGCCCGACTCAACTGTCCGATTTGGCAGGAGCGGGCGCGCGATTCGAGACGTTTACTGAGAGCCATGACCGACACCGACCTCCCCGTCATCGCGCACTGGTTCGACGGCGCCGCGGCGCCCTCGACGTCGGGCCGCACCGCGCCCGTCTACAACCCCGCCACCGGGGCCGTGCAGGCGCACGTCGCCCTGGCCGACGAGGCGGAGGTCGACGCGGCCATCGCGTCGGCCGAGCGGGGGTTCGCGGTGTGGAGCCAGTACTCCATCGCCAAGCGGCAGGGGGTGCTGTTCGCGTTCCGCGAGCTGCTGAACTCCCGCAAGGGCGAGCTGGCCGACATCCTCACGTCGGAGCACGGGAAGGTGCGATCGGATGCCCTGGGCGAGATCGCCCGCGGTCAGGAGGTCGTGGAGCTCGCGACCGGGTTCCCCCACCTCATCAAGGGCGCCTTCAGCGAGAACGCCTCGAACGGCGTCGACGTCTACTCGTTGAAGCAGCCGCTCGGAGTGGTCGGTGTCATCAGCCCGTTCAACTTCCCGGCGATGGTGCCGATGTGGTTCTTCCCCATCGCCCTCGCCGCCGGCAACGCGGTCGTGCTCAAGCCCAGCGAGAAAGACCCCTCCGCATCCCTCTGGCTCGCGCAGCTGTGGAAGGAGGCGGGTCTTCCCGAAGGCGCGTTCACGGTGCTGCAGGGCGACAAGGTCGCCGTCGACGGGCTGTTGAACAGCCCCGTCGTGCAGTCGATCTCGTTCGTCGGCTCGACCCCCATCGCGCAGTACATCTACGAGACCGCCGCTAAGAACGGCAAGCGCGTGCAGGCCCTCGGCGGGGCGAAGAACCACATGCTGGTGCTCCCGGATGCCGACCTCGACCTCGTCGCCGACTCCGCCGTCAACGCCGGCTTCGGTGCCGCGGGCGAGCGCTGCATGGCGATCTCGGTCGTGCTCGCCGTCGAGCCCGTCGCCGACGAACTCATCGCGAAGGTCACCGAGCGCATTCAGAAGCTGCGCATCGGCAACGGCGCCGCCACCGACGAACCCGACATGGGTCCGCTGATCAGCGGACAGCACCGCGACAAGGTCTCCTCCTACGTCGACATCGCCGAAACCGACGGCGCGAAGGTCGTCGTCGATGGCCGCGGGTACACCGTCGACGGTCACGAGGACGGCTTCTTCTTCGGCCCCACGCTGCTGGATGCCGTGCCCACGTCATCCCGCGCGTACACCGAGGAGATCTTCGGACCCGTCCTCTCGGTCGTCCGCGTGAAGACCTACGAAGAGGGGCTCGCGCTGATCAACAGCGGCGAGTTCGGCAACGGCACCGCCATCTTCACCAACGACGGCGGCGCCGCCCGCCGCTTCCAGAACGAGGTGCAGGTCGGCATGATCGGCATCAACGTGCCCATCCCCGTTCCGGTGGCCTACCACTCTTTCGGCGGCTGGAAGAAGAGCCTCTTCGGCGACGCCAAGGCGTACGGCGTGCACGGCTTCGACTTCTTCACGCGAGAGAAGGCCGTCACCAGCCGCTGGCTCGACCCCGCCACCCACGGCGGCATCAACCTCGGCTTCCCGCAGAACACCTGAGCCCCCTCTCCTCGCGCGCGAGGTCGCGTTCTGTCGCCTGGATCGCACCGCGGCGACAGATTTCGACCCCTCACGCGAGGCGCACGAGGGGGCGGTTCCTCCCGCGCGAGGGGTCACCTTCTGTCGCCTGAGTGACGCCGGGGCGACCGATCTCGACCCCTCACGCGAGGCGATGCCGGGTGCGATCACACGCCGTCGGAGAACTCCAGCGCGGCCCACAGCTCGGCGCGCGCGGCGAAGGTCGACAGGTCGAGCCGGAGCAGACCCTCGAGCTGCGTGAGCCGCGCCCTCAGCGTGTGGCGGTGGATGCCGAGCGCCCGCGCTGCCGGGTCCCAGGCGCCGTTGGCATCCAGCCACGCCTTCGCCGATTCCCGGAGACGCTGCCGTTCCGCCGCGGGCAGGGCGTCGAGGGGCTCGAGGAGCGAGTGGGCCAGCACCTCGCCACCGCGTTCGCGGAGCGCCCCGACCAGGCCGCGTCGCGCGAGATCCTCGTAGGCGCGCACGGTACCGGGCCGGGCGTCGCGCGCCGCCTGCACCGCCCGCCGGAGGTCGGGGGCGAGGTCGTCGCCCGCGCCGTGGCGGGCCGTTCCCACGGGGAGACCGCGCCGTTCGGCGAGCGCGACCAGGGCGTCGCCCGCGCCCGCGGCCACCAGCACGATCACGTCGGCTCCGCGTTCGGCCGAGAACAGGCGTTGCGGGTCGCTCGAGACGAGGTCGAGCTCGTCGAGCAGTCCGGGCGTCGCGCTCGCGCCGCGGAGGACGCCGACGAGGTAGGGCTCGGCGGGGAGTCCTCCCACCGCAGAGTCGGCCACCCGACGAGCAGCGTCCACGTGACCGTCGAGCAGCATCTCCACGACGCCCGCGCGCACGCCCCGCAGCGCCGCCTGCACCCCCCGCTGCTGCTCGAGGGCGATGCTCGCGAGGGCGACGACGGTGGCGACGAGCTCTTTGCCGGCGGGGTCGAGCGGCTCCGCTCCCCCGACGGCCAGCACGCCGCGCAGCCGCGAACTCTGCCCGATGGTCTGCAGCAGCGCATGGCCGGCCGACGGCACGACGAGGCTCGCGGGGGTGCGTCGTTCGAGCAGGCGGCGCACGTCGCGGCCGACCTCGACCTCGACCCCGCGGGGCGCCGAGCGCAGCCCCGGCAGCGACAGGCGCCCCCCGACCGCGTCGTAGAGCTCGACCCAGGCGCCGAGCAGGCGCGAGAGGGTGTGCAGGATCTCGCGCAGACCGTCATCGCGCACGGCGGCCCGCGCCACGGCCCGCTGCGCGTCGAGCAGCCAGGACAAGCGCGCGGCACGGTCGGCCGCGATGATGTCGGCCACGAAGCGGATGATGCGGATGAACGGCGCCCGCCCCGCGATCTCGACGATGGGCAGGCCCACCGCCTCCCCCGCCCGCACCACGGCGGGGGGCACGCGGTCGTGGATGATGTCGGTCGCGAACCCGATGCCGACCACCCCGTGCGCGCGCAGACGCCGGCAGTAGTCGGTGGCCTCGGCGGCATCCGGTTCGGCGGCGAACTGCGCCCCGTTGGTGAGCAGCAGGTTGCCGGGCTCGAGCCACGGGGTGGGATCCATGAGGTCGGAGCTGTGCACCCACGACACCGGCCGGTCGAGGACCGCGTCGTCGAGTGCCGTCAGGACGCGAAGGGGAAAGGAGTCGTCGCCGAGGAGGACGCGGAGGGTGGCGGGCATGACTGGCCAAACTGTCGATCGTCTCCCGAGATTACCGACAGATCCGCGCTCCCCGCTTGCGGGGCCCCGCCGCACACTGGGGGAATGGCTTCTCCCCTGCACACGCCCCGCAACGCCGAGATCAGTGAGCGCGACCGCAGCAGTGTCTTCCACTCGTGGTCGGCGCAGGGCACGCTCGCCCCGCTCCCCCTCGCCGGGGGCTCGGGCGTCGAGGTGTGGGATGCCGACGGGCGCCGCTACCTCGACTTCTCGAGCATGCTGGTCAACGTCAACATCGGCCATCAGCACCCCCGCGTCGTCGCGGCCATCCAGGAGCAAGCGGCACAGCTGACCACCGTCGCGCCTGCGCACGCGCACGAGATGCGCGCCCACGCCGCCGAACTCGTGCTGAAGCGCGCCCCCGAGGGCTTCTCGAAGGTGTTCTTCACCAACGGCGGTGCGGACGCCAACGAGAACGCCATCCGCATGGCGCGCCTGACCACCGGCCGCGACAAGATCGTGTCGCACTACCGCTCGTACCACGGCAACACGGGGGCGGCCATCGTGGCCACGGGCGACTGGCGACGGATGCCGAACGAGTACTCCCGCGGCCACGTGCACGTCTTCGGTCCGTACCTGTACCGCTCCGAGTTCTGGGCCGAGACGCCCGAGCAGGAGTGCGAGCGGGCGCTCCGCCACCTCGAGCGCACCGTGCAGGCCGAGGGTCCCGACACCATCGCGGCGTTCCTGTTCGAGACGATCCCCGGCACCGCCGGCATCCTGGTGCCCCCGCCCGGATACCTGGCGGGTGTGCGCGAGATCGCCGACCGCTACGGCATCCTGCTCATCCTCGACGAGGTCATGGCCGGCTTCGCGCGCGCCGGCGAGTGGTTCGCGTTCGACGCCTTCGACGTGCGCCCCGACCTCATCACCTTCGCCAAGGGCGTCAACTCCGGCTACGTCCCCGTCGGCGGAGTGGTGATCTCGGATGCCGTGGCAGCGGTGTTCGACGACCGCGTGTTCCCGGGTGGACTGACGTACTCCGGCCACCCGCTCGCCGCGGCGTCGATCGTCGCCGCGCAGGAGGCGATGGCCGACGAGGGCGTGATCGAGAACGCCCGGCGCATCGGCGACGAGGTCATCGGCCCACGGCTGCGGACCCTCGCCGAGGAGTCGCCGCTGGTGGGCGAGGTGCGCGGGCGCGGCGTGTTCTGGGCCGTCGAACTCGTCGCCGACCCGGCGACCCGCGAGCCGGTGGCCACCGCCCGTGTCGGCGCGATCAAGGCCGCGATGCTCGAGCGGGGCGTGCTCGGCTTCGTCGCCGAGAACCGCGTGCACGTCGTGCCGCCCGCCGTCATCGGCGACGCCGACGCGCACCGCGGACTCGACGTGCTGGTCGAGGTGCTGCAGGCCGAGGCCACGCGCGGCTGACGCCGCGCCCCTCGGGGTCGAGTGTCCAGGACACGCCGCCGCCGCCGGTCCCCCACGGCGTGTCGTGGTCACTCAACGCCCCCGCGCCCCCGCGCCGCGCCGCGCCCACCTCGCGTTGAGTGTCCAGGACACACCGCACGCGCACGGCCGAAGCGGCGTGTCTTGGACACCCAACAAGGTGGGGATACCCGACCACGCGCGGCGGCGGGCAACCCGGGGATCGGTGCCCGACCGCGGGGTCAGCGGCCGGGGGACCGTCGCCGAGTTCTCCAGGCTTTCCACGCTCCGGTCGACCACAGGGCCCAGACCACCAGTAGAGGCTGGAAGAGCAGACGGATGCCACGGGCCAGGTCGGTGTCGAGGCCGAACGCGTCGGTGCCCCGGACGAACTGCTCGATGTTGCCGGGGAAGATCGCGACGAAGAAGGCCGCGACGATCCAGCCGACAGCCACGCGTTGGCGGCGGAGGACGAGGAGCGCAAGTCCGAGCGCGATCTCGACGACCCCGGATGCCACCACCGTGGCATCGACCGGGAGCGGAAGCCATGACGGCACCTGAGCGACGAACTCGTCGCGCGCGAACGAGAGGTGCGCGGTGCCGGTGAACACGAGCGCGGCACCGAGCAGCCAGCGGGCGAGGGTGCGGGGCAGGCTCATCCTCCGAGGGTAAGCCGGGAGCACCCGGGCGAGATCGCCCTGACGACCCGGCGTCACCGCCTCCACGTCGGAAGCGACCCACGCAGCCGGACCACGGTGAGTGTCCACAACACGCCGCACGCTCACGCCGGGTGACGGCGTGTCGTGGACACTCAATGGGACGGGGATGCCGCGGCCGCACCGTGCGACGGCCGCGGGCGCGCGCACCGGGCGAGAGCGAGCACTGACGTCAGCGCCGCAGGATGCGGTGGGCCAGGGTGTTGCCGAGCAGCTGCCCGGCCTGCACGATCACGACGATGATCGCCACCGTCACCCACGTCGCCTGGGCGTTGAACTGCTGGTAGCCATAGATGATCGCGAAGTTGCCGAGGCCGCCGCCGCCGATGTAGCCGGCCATGGCCGACATGTCGACGACCGCGATGAACATGAACGTGTAGCCGAGGATCAGCGGCGCGAGCGCCTCGGGGATCACCACACCGAACAACACGCCGATGCGTCGCGCGCCGACCGCGCGCGCGGCCTCGACCGTGCCGGGATCGACGGCGACGAGGTTCTGCTCGACGACGCGGGCGATCACGACCGTGGCCATGATCGTGATCGGCACGATCGCGGCATCCGTTCCCAGGGTCGTGCCGGTCACGGCGCGGGTGACGGGGGCGACGGCGGTGAGGAAGATGATGAACGGGATCGGGCGGATGAGATTGATCACGAGGTTCGCGACCGCGAAGACGACCCGGTTCTCGAACAGGTTGCCGGGCCGGGTGGCGTAGAGAAGCGCCCCGATGACGAGCCCCGCGACGCCGGAGATGAGCAGCGAGACGGCGACCATGTAGACCGTCTCGCCGATGGACTGCAGCAGCACCGGGGTGAGGGTGTCCCACTTGTTCATGCGCGCACCTCCCCGGTGGGCACGACGACGTCGGTGTGCGCGCGAAGCTCCGCGACGACGGCGCCGAGGTCGTCCGTGCGCACGCGATAGGTGAGCGTGCCGAGCTGGCGCCCGAGCACGTCGGTGACGCCGCCGTAGACGACGGAGTGACGGGCGCCGTGACGGTGGAACACGTTCGAGACGTCTTCGCTGGAGAACTCGTTGATCTCGACGCTGACCAGGTCGCCCCCGCCCGCGGCGAGCGCCGATAGCGTCTCCCCCGCCGGCACGCCCTGCGTCACCGCGGCGACGAAACGCTTGGTCAGGTCGGCGCGAGGGTGCGCGAACACGCGGTAGGTGTCGCCGCTGTCGACCACGCGGCCGCCGTCCATGACGATCACCTGGTCGCAGAGCTCGTGGACGATCGAGATCTGGTGCGTGATGACGACGATCGTGATGCCCAGGCGCCGGTTGATCTCGCGCAGCAGGTCGAGAACCTCGGCCGTGGTCTGCGGGTCGAGCGCGCTCGTGGCCTCGTCGGCGAGCAGGATGCGGGGGTCGGTCGCGATCGCCCGCGCGATGCCGACGCGCTGCTTCTGCCCGCCCGACAGGCGCCGCGGGTACTGCTTCGCCTTGTCGCCGATGCCGACGAAGTCGAGCAGCTCGGCGACGCGCTTGTCGCGGTCGGCCTTCTTCCACCCCGCCACCTTGAGCGGGTACGCGACGTTCGCCGCGACGGTGCGCGAGGTGAAGAGGTTGAACTGCTGGAAGATCATGCCCACGCTCCGCCGCAGGTCGCGCAGCTTCGCCTCGGAGGCCGCCCCCACGTCGACGCTGAGCACCTCGACGGTGCCCGACGTCGGCTGCTCGAGTCCGTTCAGCAGACGCACGAGGGTCGACTTACCGGCGCCGGAGTAGCCGATCACGCCGACGATCGACCCCTCCTCCACGCGCAGCGACACGTCGTCGACGGCGGTCGTGGAGGAGCGGCGATCGGTGCGGAAGCTCTTCGAGACGGGGTCCGGCACAGGCGGAGGGCGCGCGGCGACGCTCCCGAACGCACCGACGGCGTTTCTAAGAACCCTCTCGTGGGGGGCTTAATCGCGTTTTACAGGCCGCGGTCAGCATGGGAGACGCGGGACACCCCGCGGATGAGGCGCAACGGGCGCCCACCACCCCAGGAGGCTGCTGTGGTTCACCGGATCGCCCTGTCGTCGCACGATTCCGTCGGGCTCGGACACGTGAGGCGCAACCTCGCCCTCGCTCATTCCCTCACGCGAACGGTCCCGGGCATCGTCGGGCAGGAGGTCACGGGGGTCCTCATCACGGGCCAGGCCTCCGCGACGGCGTTCCCGACCCCGCCCGGGTGGGACTGGGTGGTGGTCCCCAGCGTCTCCGTCGACGACACCGGATACCGTTCGCGGCACCTCGCGGCCGACATCCAGCGGGTCACCGCGATGCGGGCGGGCGTCATCGCCGGGGTGCTGCGGGCCTTCGCACCCGACCTGTTCGTCGTGGACCGCCACCCCTTCGGGGTGCACGGCGAGCTGCGCAACGCGCTGCGCGAGCTGCGTGCCGCCCACCCCTCGTGCACGACGGTCCTGGGTCTTCGCGATGTGCTCGACCGCCCCGCGGTCGCCCGGGCGGAGTTCCGCACGCTCGGGGGAGCCCGCGCCGTGCGGGAGCACTTCGACGCGATCTGGGTGTACGGCGATCCGGCCGTGCACGATCTCCGGCTCAGCGGCGAGACACCCCCCGGGCTCGCGCCCCTCATCAGCTACACCGGGTACCTCGCGCACGGGCGTCCGACCCGTCCGGCGCGCGCCATCGACGGTCCGTTCGTGCTGACCACGGTCGGCGGGGGTTCCGACGGGGTGCACACCGCCGTCGCCGCGGCCGCCGCCGACCTACCCGACGGGCATCGCCACATCGTCGTCACCGGCCCCCAGATGTCGGCGCCCGATCGCGATCGTGTACGGGCGGCGGCGTCGCGGACGGGCGCGGAGGTCGTGGACAGCGTGCCCGACCTGCCGAACCTGCTCGAGCGCGCCGCCGCGGTCGTGACGATGGGCGGCTACAACACGGTCTGCGAGGTCATGAGCACCTCGACCCCCGCCCTCGTCGTTCCCCGTTCGGGCCGACGTGACGAGCAGCGCATCCGTGCCCGGGCGCTGGAGCGCGTCGGCGCGTTCGAGACGGTCGGCGACGGCCCCCTCGACAGCGCGGCCATCGCCGCCTTCTTCCGCAGGACCCATCGGACCCGCTGCCCCCGTGCCGGTCTCGAGCTCGACGGGCTCTCCACGGCCGCCACCCTCTCGGCCCACCTCCTCGCCCCGACGGAAGGACTCACCGCTCATGCCATCTGACGCCTCCCCCCTGATCGGGTACGTCGTGAAGATGTACCCGCGCTTCTCCGAGACCTTCGTCGTCACCGAGATCATCGCCCGCGAAGCACGCGGCGAGCGCCTCGAGATCTTCGCGCTGCGCCCGAGCGACGACACCCGCTTCCACGCCGAACTCGCCCGCGTGCAGGCGCCCGTCCGCGCCGTCCCCGTACCGCGTCGCCTCTCGGCCGCCTGGGACGGCCTCCGTCGGGCCCAGACCGATCCCCGCCTCGGCGCGGCCATCGCCCGGCACCTGCCGGAGCTGCTGGCCGTGGAGGCCGACGATGCGCTGCAGGCCGTCGACGTCGCCCGGCAGGCCCTCGATCGGCGCATCACCCACCTCCACGCGCACTTCGCGTCGACCGCGACGACCGTGACCCGGTTGGCGGCACTGCTCGCCGGCATCCCGTACTCCTTCACCGCTCACGCGAAGGACATCTTCCACACGTCCGTCGACCCGGTCGATCTCGAACGCAAGCTGTCTGATGCTGCTTTCACGGTCACGGTGAGCGACTTCAACCTCCGCCACCTCCGTGACGCCTTCCCCGCGGCGGGCCGCATCGTTCGCGTCTACAACGGCCTCGATCTCGAGCGCTTCCCGTTCGTGGAGCGCGGACCGCGGCGCGGTGCGCTCCGACTGCTCGCCGTCGGGCGACTCGTGGAGAAGAAGGGCTTCGGCGTGCTGATCGACGCCGTCGAGCGTCTGCGTGCCGAGGGAGTGGATGTCACCCTCGACATCGTCGGCGACGGCGAGCTCGCCCCGCAGCTGCGGAGGCTGGCGGCCGCCTCACCGGCGATCCGCTTCCTCGGTCCCCTGCCGCAGGGCGAGGTCTCGGCCCGCCTCCGCGAGGCCGACGTCTTCGTCGCCCCGTGCCTGGTCGGCGCCGACGGCAACGCCGACGGACTGCCCACGGTGCTCCTGGAGGCGATGGCGAGCGGCATCCCGTGCGTGTCGACGGCGGTCACCGGCATCCCCGAGATCATCGAGGACGGCCGCACCGGTGTACTTTGCGCCCCCGGCGATGTGGTCTCGCTGACCGAGGGGCTGCGCCGCGTCAGCCGGCCCGACTACCCCGTCGAGGCGACCACGCGCCGCGCGCGACAGCTCGTCGAGCGGCACTTCGATGCCGCGGCGCAGGCCGAACGGCTCGCCGAACTCACCGCGGCCGACGCCGCGCCCGCCCGGAAGGAGGCGGCGTGATGCGCGTGGCCTATCTCGTCGCCGACCCCGGCGTCCCCGTCTTCGGCACGAAGGGTGCGAGCGTGCATGTGCAGGAGATCGTGCGGGCGTTCCGCGCCCGCGGCGACGACGTGACGGTGTACGCCACCCGTCGGGGTGATCACGTTCCCTCCGACCTCGCCGATGTGCGGGTCGTGGTGCAGCGCGTGCAGGGAGCGGGAGCAGAGCAGCGCGAGCGCGGCATCCGCGACGCCGTGGCCGCCCTGACGGCCGCCATCGTGGCCGACGGGTGCGACCTCGTGTACGAGCGTTTCTCGCTCTTCTCGGCCGGTGGAGCCGACGTCGCCGACGCCCTCGGTGCGCCTGTCGTCCTCGAGGTGAACGCCCCGCTGGTGGAGGAGCAGCGCCGCCACCGGGAGCTGATCGACGAGCAGGCCGCGGTCGCCATCGCCGGGCGGGCGCTGCAGCGGGCCGACGTGACGGCCTGCGTCTCCGAGCCGGTGGCCGTCTGGGCGCGGGAGCACGGTGCCTCGCGCCCGCTGGTGGCCCCGAACGGCGTGAACACCGACCGTGTGCGTCCGCCCCTCGTGCGGCGGGGCGACGACGCGCCGCCCACCGTCGGATTCGTCGGGACGCTCAAGCCCTGGCACGGAGTGGACGTGCTCGTGGATGCCATGGCCGAGCTCGCGCGGCGGGGGCGGCGGGCTCGGCTGCTCGTCGTCGGCGACGGTCCGCAACGCGCCGACCTGGAGGCGCAGGCGCAGAGCCTCGGGGTGGATGCCGGGTTCACCGGCGCCGTGGCCCCGGAGGACGTGCCCGCGGTGCTGCAGCGTCTCGACATCGGCGTCGCGCCGTACCGGGCCGCCGACGACTATTTCTCGCCGTTGAAGGTCTCGGAGTACCTCGCCGCGGGCCTGCCCGTCGTGGGCAGCCGGGTGGGTCAGGTGCCATCCCTCGTCCGGCACGGGCGCTCGGGGCTGCTGACCGCGCCCGGCGACCCCCGCGCTCTGGCCGACGCCCTGCAGATGCTCGTCGATGACACCGCGCTCTGCCGACGGATGGCCGATCAGGCCCGCCAGCAGGCGGTCGCCGAGCACGGCTGGGGCGGCGTCCTCGCGAGCATCCTGGGCGGCGTGCCGACGGCGGTGGCGTCGTGAAACGGCAGAAGACCGCCTCCCCGCGCGCCCTGCGGCGCAGCCTCGCCATCGTCCGGCCGCACCTGCGCGGCAAGGCGTCGCTGATCGTGCTGGGCATGGTCGCCCTGCTGGCCGACGTCGTCTTCCGCGTGCTCGAGCCCTGGCCGCTGAAGTTCGTCGTCGACTCGGTGTCGGTGAGCCTCGGGGCATCCACGGGGGCGGCGGCGGGGATCCCGCAGGCGAGCCTCGGACTGCTCGTCGCCTGCGCGACGCTGCTTCTGGGGCTCATCGCCCTGCGCGCGGTGGCGGCGTACGCGAGCACCGTCGCCTTCGCCCTGGTCGGGTCGCGCGTGGCGACCGAGCTGCGCGCCCGCGCGTTCGCACACGTGCAGTCCCTCTCGGCCCGCTACCACTCGACCGCGTCGTCGGGTGACGTCGTGCAACGACTGGTGAGCGATATCGGCCGGCTGCAGGAGGTCGCCGTCACGGCGGGGCTGCCCCTGGTGGGGAACATCATGACCCTCGTGGTCCTCGTCGTCGTCATGTCGTTCATGGACCCCCTCCTCACCCTCGTCGTGGTGGTGGCCGCCGCGTTGTACGCGGTGTCGTCCCGCCGCAGCTCCACCCGCATCACCGACGCGTCGCGCACGACGCGAAAGGGCGAGGGCGCCCTCGCCGACACCGCCTCGGAGGCCCTCGGGGCCATCCGCGTCGTGCAGGCGTACGGTCTGGAGCGCCGCCTGGCCGGCGCCTTCGCCGACGGGAACGACCGGGCCCTGACGGAGGGTGTGCGTGCGCGCCGCCTCGCGGCCGGGCTGGAGCGACGCACCGACGTCATCGTCGGATTCGCCACCGCGGCGGTGCTCCTCGGCGGCGGCTGGCAGGTGCTGTTGGGGAGCATGACCCCGGGCGACCTGGTCGTCTTCGTCGCCTATCTCAAGCTCGCCATGCGCCCGTTGAAGGACCTCGCGAAGTACACCGGGCGCATCGCGCGGGCCGCGGCATCCGGTGAACGCGTCGCCGACCTGCTGGCCGAGCCCGTCGAGATCGCCGACGGCCCCGAGGCCGCCCCCTTGCCTCCGCTGCGCGGCGACGTGGTCTTCGAGGACGTCTCCGTCGACGACGGACGCGGCAGCACGGTCTTCCGGGATCTGACCCTCCACATCCCCGCGGGTCAGCACGTGTGTCTGCTGGGTCCGTCGGGAGCGGGGAAATCCACCCTGGCCGGCCTTCTCGTGCGCGCGGCGGATCCCCGCTCCGGTCGGGTGCGCCTCGACGGCATCGACGTCTCCCGCGCCACGATCACGAGCGTGCGCGCATCGGTGTCGCTGCTGTTGCAGGAGTCGATCCTCTTCGCCACGTCCGTCCGCGAGAACATCCGGTACGGCCGCCTGGATGCCACCGACGCCGAGGTCGAGGACGCGGCGCGACGCGCGTTCGCGCACGACTTCGTCGCCGCCCTCCCCGAGGGCTACGACACCGTCCTCGGCTCGCGCGGCGGCACCCTCTCCGGGGGGCAACGCCAGCGGATCGCGATCGCCCGGGCGCTGCTGCGCGACAGTCCGGTGATCGTGCTCGACGAAGCCACGACCGGGCTCGACCCGCACGCACGCAGCCAGGTCGGCGCGTCGCTGCAGGCGCTGACGAGGGGACGCACGACCCTGTCGATCACGCATGACGTGACCCAGGCGCTGTCGGCCGACCGCGTGCTGTGGCTGGAAGACGGTCGCATCGTCGAAGACGGAGCACCGCACGAACTCCTCGACCGCGCCGACTCGCGCGTGCACGCCTGGATGCGACGCGCCGACGATGAGAATGCCGTCGCGACGACGGGGGGCCGACGATGAACACCGCCGTGCGCGAACTGATCGACAGCGACCCGGGCGTCCCCGGGCTGAAGACGCTGCTGGATCCGGCATCCCTGTCCGACGCCGTCGGGGCACCCGTCGAGGTGCGTCATCTGCGGTACAAGCCGGGGACGAGCCTGCTCCTCGCCTACACCACGCCGAGCGGCGCGTTCTGGGCGGGCGCGTGGGCGGGGCCCGACAAGCCGGGCTCGGCCGAGCGTCGCAGCCCTGCCGTGCGAGCCCTCCCGGGCGTGCCCTGGTCGGCCGGCGGGCCGGCGCGCAGCGACCGCGTGCTCACCCGGGCCGTGGGGGATGCCGAGCGGCACGAGCCGTCGTGGCGGCTGGCCGAGATCGTTCGGCACAACCCCGGGCGACGGCTGGTCGTGCGCACCGGCGACGAGTACGCCAAGACGGCTCCCGGACGCGCGGATGCCGCGCTGCGAAACGCCGCCCTACTCCGACGGGCGGGTGCGCCCACCCTTTCTCCCCGTCTCGTCACCGCCCACACCTGGGCCACGGCATCCTGGGGCGACGGAGACCTCGCCTCGTCGCCCTCACCGGCGCACGCCGCGGCCGCGGGCAGGGCTCTGGCCCGCCTGCACGCGGTACCGGTCGCCGACATCGATGCCGGGGAAACGCCCGATGCCCGCGCCCGCAGCGCCGCCCTGGCCCTGCGCATCGCGCTCCCCGAGACCGCCCGACGCGCCGACGAGATCGCGCGGAGGCTCCCCTCCGCCCGACGCCGGACGATCGTGCACGGGGACTTCAGCGCCGACCAGGTGCTTCGCGGTCGCGAGGGGCGGGTGCGGCTGATCGACCTCGACCGTCTCGGCGCGGGCGACCCGGCGCTCGATCTGGCCGGTTTCGCCGTGGAGGAGTTCCTGCGCACCGGCGACCTCGCGACGACGACCGCGCTCTTCGCCGCGTATCAGGCGGAGGGAGGGGTCGCGACCGAGAGCGAGTGGCGCGCCTGGACGCCGCTGTGCGCGTTGGAGCGGGCGATCGAGCCCTTCCGCCGGTGGCGACGCGATTGGCCCGCGGCGGTGGCCGCGCGCCTGGATCGGGCGGAGGACCTGCTGTGATGCTTCCCCCGCGCGAGGTGCGCGACGAGCACGGCCGCTGGAGCGTCCGCCGGGCGTGGCCGTCGTCGAACGGCTGCGACCTCGAGGTCGTCCACGCCGACGGGCGTCTGCGCGCCGGGCGTCTGCGGGACGGTCGGGTCGAGCTGCTCGCCGATGGACGGGACAAGCACCTGCCGGCCCTCGAAGGCGCCTGGTCGACCGGCACGACGGTCTCGTGGCGCCGGGGACGCCGCGTCGTGCTGCGCGCCCACGACGGCTCGGGCTACGTGAAGGTCGTCCGGAGCGAATCGCTCGCCGCGATCACCCGGGCGCACGACCGCGCCGAGTCGTTCCGCGGAGGGTTCGTCACCCCCGACGTCACCCTCCTCGATGCGGCCGGCTGCGTGCACCTGTCGCGCGTGGGCGGCCGGACCCTGCACGACCTCGGCGCCGACCCCGCAACTCCGGATGCCGCCGTGCACGCGGCGTGGGACGGCTGGGCCCGCGGCTGGGAACGCGTGCTCGCGGCGCCGGTCGCGGCGGATGCCGCCCCGCACACGTCGGCCGATGAGGCCGAGATCCTGCTCCGGTGGCGCGATCACGCTCTTCGCGCCGGCGTCGAGCCGGCGGTCGCGGCGGCTTTCGACCGTGCATCCGTAGCCCTCACGATGGACGCCGTCGAGGCGTCGGCCCCCGCACACCGCGACCTGCACGACAAACAGGTGCTGTGGGACGGGCGCCGGTCCGGGCTGATCGACCTCGACACCGCCGCCCGCGCCGAACCCGCCCTCGACCTCGCGAACTTGCGCGCCCACGTGGCCTGGCGGCGAGGGCAGGGGCGCCTGTCGCCGGCGCGCGCGCACGGGGCGCTCGAGGCGATCGACCGGGTCGCCGCTCGCTCGCACGTCGACCCGGCGCGGATCGCCGCATACGAGGCATCCACGCGTCTGCGCCTGGGGGCGGTCTACCTGTTCCGGCCCGCCTGGCACTCGCGGGCCGCGCAGTGGCTCATCCGCTGCGCGGATGAGCCGGTCCGGTAGCCGGCGGTCGGTCGGGCGCTCGGCGGACCCGCGTCGCGCGAGCCCCCGCCAGCCGCCCCCTCACACCAGCCGGTACCCCGCGCCGCGCACCGTCTCGATGCGATCCGCGCCCAGCTTCTGGCGGAGGTAGCCGATGTAGACGTCGGCGACGTTGGATCCGGGGTCGAAGTCGAAGCCCCAGACCCGGCTGAGCAGCTGCTCCCGGCTGAGTACCTGCCCCGGGTGGCGCACGAGCTCCTCGGCGAGCGCGAACTCGCGCGCCGACAGCACGATCTCCCTGCCCGCGACGGAGGCGGTGCGCTGGCGCACGTCGAGCACGATGTCGCGGTGCTGCAGTTCCAGACCTTTCGCCGCCGGTTCCCGTCGGATGCGGAGGCGGATGCGGGCCACCAGCTCGTCGAACCGGAAGGGCTTTCCGAGGTAGTCGTCGGCTCCCCCCTCGAGGCCGGCGACGGTGTCTTCGAGTTCGACGCGGGCCGTCAGCATGATGACGGGCACGGCGGAGCCCGAACCGCGAAGCTGCTCCAGCACCTCGAATCCCGTCATCCCGGGCAGGTTGACGTCGAGCACGACGAGGTCGAACTCCCCCGAGAGGGCGAGCCCGAGGGCCTCCCTGCCGTCGCCGGTCACGCGGGTCGCGTACCCCGCCGACCGCAGGCCCTTCTCGATGAAGGACGAGATGCGGGTTTCGTCGTCGACGATGAGGATGGATGCCACGTCAGCCCTCCGGGCGATCAGGTGCGGGGATGCCGCGGGGGAGCGGCGGTCGCGGGGGGACGGAGTCGGGCGGGGTGTCGGCCACGATGGGGATGGTGAGCACGAACTCGGCCCCGGGACCGTTCGCCGGATCCCGCACGGTGGCGATGCCGCCGTGGTTGTGGGCGATGGCGGCCACGATGTTCAGGCCGAGGCCGCTGCCCCCGCGTCCGTCGTCGGCTGCTCCCCGGTGGAAACGTTCGAAGATGCGCTCGCGCTCGTCGACGGGGACCCCGGGGCCGTGATCCCGCACGAAGAGCTCCATCGTCTCGCCCCGTGAGCGGATCCCCAGCACGAGATCGCCGCCGCCGTGGCTGACGCCGTTCTGCGCCAGTTGCAGGAGTGCCTGGGTGATCCGGGCCCGGTCGACGACCGCGTGGATCGGTGCGACCGGCCCCCGGCGCACCGTCGCCCCCTCGATGCCGCGCACCTTGACGACGACCTGCTCGACGAGGGCCGCCATGTCGGTCGCCTGCGGGCGGAGCGGGCTCGGTCCGCGCAGGGCCGCTTCCTGGGTGAGGTCCTGGACCAAGCGGCCCATCCTCCCCAGCTCGTCCAGCACGAGTTCGCGGGTGGAACGCACATCGGCGGGGTCGTCCACGTCCATCACGTCGAGGTGACCGCTGACGATGGTGACCGGGGTCTTCAGCTCGTGCCCGACATCGCTGAGGAGCGTGCGTTGCGCGCCGAGCGCGCTGTCGAGGCGGTCGAGCATGTCGTTCATCGTGGCGGCGAGCGCGCTGACGTCGTCGTTGCCCTCGACCGGCAGCCGTTCCGCGAGCGAGCGCGCCGACACCCGGGCCGCCGTCTCGCGCATGCGACGCAGAGGCTGGAGCAGCCGCGCGGCGACGAGCCCGGCGCTGGCCGCGATGACGATGAGCGCGATCGCGGCGGCCAGGAGGTACACGCGGGCGGCGTCGTCGATCTCGGCGAGTTCGCCCTCGAGGTCGTAGGCCGTGATGAACATCACGGAGGCGGGCGGCGCCGATCCCTCGACCGCGATCGGGGCGGCGAGGTAGCGCCAGGCGACACCCTCTTCGGCGTACGTGCCGATGACGGGGTCGCCCTGGGCCACCGAGGTGACGTAGGGCACGAAGCCGGGCGCGGACTGCAGATCGACGTCGAGCGGAACCCCCGGGATGAAGGCGGCGACGCCGTCGATGACGCCGAGGGCGCCGGTGTTGTCGTCGGGGTTGATGCGCGTGACCGTGGCCTCGAGGGCCGCGGTCGACGATGGCCAGGCCGTTTCCCCGTTGCCCGCCGCGACGAGGGCGCGGGCCGACTCCAGCGCCGCCTCCAGGCGGGTGTCGACGGCGGCCAGGATGCGTGTGCGCTCGACCATGTAGACGGCGGCGCCGACCGACATCAGGCCGATCGCGGCGACCACGGTGATGACCACGACGATTCGCGTTCGGACGGTCCATCCGCCACTCGTCGCAGAGGCGGGCGCCGTTCCCATGTGCTTCAGTATGCCGGGGCGGTGACGCTCGATCCGGCGAAATAAGAAGGCTCTCACGATCGTCTTCCGCCGCCCTTACCGGCGGGCGACAGGCTTGAATCACCTCACCACGGATGGAGTCCCCGAATGTCCCGTCGCGCTTGGATCGGCACCGCCCTCATCGCCGTCGCCGCTCTGGGGGCGGTCGGCGCGACCGCCGCAGTCGCCACCGCCTTCGAGCCGCGCACCGCGACCGAGCGGGTCCTCCCCGGCGGCACGCTCACCGGCGGACCCGCTCCGGCCACCCCGTCGCCGACGCCCGTCGTCGACCCGTCGGCGGTCCCCACCGAGCAGGCGACTCCGGTCCCGGAGCAACCCGCGGCCCCGCAGCCGGTCGCACCGCCCGCGCCGCAACCGGTCGATCCTCCGGCTCCGGTACCGGTCGCGCCCGCCGATGACGACGATGACGACGATGGCCCGGACGACGACTTCGACGACGACGGGGACGACGACGACGACTGACCGTCAGCGCCGCACGCGCCGCAGCACGCGGTCGAGGGCGGCGACGAAGGTGTCGGCGTCGTCGCGCGTCAGTGTCATCGGCGGCTTGACCTTCAGCACGTTCGAGCGCTCCGAGGTGGGCTGCATGATGACGCCCTCCTCCAACAGCCGTTCGCAGATCTCGGCCGTCTCCGCGACGGCGGGGTCGAGCCCGTCGCGCACGAGCTCGATGCCCAGGTAGAGGCCCGATCCGTGGATGGTTCCGATGAGCGGATGCCGTTCCGCCAGCGTTTCGAGTGCGTTGCGCAGGTACGCCCCCACGCGGAGCGCGTTGCCCTGCAGGTCTTCGTCGGCGATGACGTCGAGCACGGCGACGCCGGCGACCGCACCCGCGGGGGCACCGCCGGCCGAGGAGAAGAACATGCCCTCCTCGCGGAGCGCCTCGACGATCTCGCGCCGGGTGACCACGGCACCGACCGGATAGGCGTTGCCCGCGGCCTTGGCCACGGTGACGATGTCGGGCACCGCGCCCAGCATCTCCCAGCCCCAGAACGTCGAGCCGAGGCGCCCGAGTCCGACCTGCACCTCGTCGGCGATCGCGAGACCGCCGTGCGCGCGGATCGCGTCGTACGCCGCGGGCAGGTAGCCGGGCGGGGGCACGACGCCACCCGCGTTGCCCAGCACGGGCTCGCTGATGAACGCGGCCGGCGCGCGGCCCTCACGGGTGAGGCGCGACGCGAGCTCGGCGACCTGCTCGGCGTAGGCGGCGCCGCTGTCGCCGCCGCGGTGCGCGCCCCGATAGGGGTTGGGGGCGTCGGCGAGGTGCACCCACTCGGGTCGCGACTGCAGGGCGGCGGGGTTGTCGAACGCGGAGGTCGTCACCGCATCGGCCCCCATCGTCCACCCGTGGTAGCCCTCGCGCAGCGCGATCACGTCGCGGCGGCCGGTGGAGAGCTGCGCGAGACGCAGCGCCAGATCCACCGCCTCCGAGCCGCTGTTCACCGGCAGCACGGTGTCGAATCGGTCGCGGGGGAAGTGCGCCAGCAGTCGCTCGGTGTACCGCGCGTACGCATCGAACAGGAACCGCGAGTTCGTGTTGAGCAGGCCGAGCTGGCGTGACACGCGTCGGACGAACGCGGGGTGGCAGTGGCCGATCGCGGTGACGTTGTTGACCATGTCGAGGTAGGCGCGCCCGCGGGCATCGATCAGACGGGTGTCCCAGCCGCGCTCGATCTGCGGCGGCGAGACGTAGTACCGTTCGCTGGCACCGCCCATCGCGCGATCGCGCGCGGCACGGGTCTCGCGCAGCACGATCACGGGATCGCGAACGGGTTCCACCCCGAGGATGGGCGAGGGGTCGAGCGCCCCGTCGGTCTCGAACTCCCCGGTGGGACCGACGAACGCGTCGTCAGCCTCCGCCCCCGCCACTCGGCGCGAGACGCGCAGGCGCGCTCCGTCCGCCGAGACCGCACCGAGCTCGTCGCCCGCACGCACCTCGCTCACCGGAGGGATGGATGCCAGCCCCTCGACGCGCAGCACCACACCGCGGTCGTCGAGCTCGACGGCATCCGGGAACGAGACGACACGGCCCGCGAACGGCGCCCGGACCGTCGCACCGGCCGGTGCCCACAGCTCCACGAACCGGGCACGTGCGGCGGTCGGCGCGGCGACGTCCCAGGGCACCCGGGTCAGGCGCGCCTCGCCGAACCGCGCCACAGCGACCGCTCTCGTCCCGCTTCCGGGCGCATCGCCCGCCCGCGCCGCCGCGGCATCCCGTGCGGCACGGTCCTCGGCCTCCGCGTCCCGCCACCGTCCCTCGTCGAGAGCCGGGCTGTCGATTCCGAGGTCGACGATCGCGGCGTCCGCGAGGCCGTCGACGAGCGGCACGTAGGCCGTACCGCGTCGGTGCGGGCGCCCGGCCGCGAGGCGGAGCTGGCTGGTGACGACGTCGTGGGCGACCCCGGCCGACAGGTCGTGCACGGAGAGCTCGTGCGCGAAGCGCTCCCGCGCGTAGTCGTTGTCGGCGTCGATACGCAACTGGCTCGCGCCGCTGACGGCGAGCACCGCGCCGCGCAGTACCACCATCGGCCACAGCACGTCGAGCTCGTCATCGGTCAGGTCGACCTCGCTCACGAAGCCGCGCACCGCGCGTCCGACCTGCGCGATGCTCTGCGTGCGGCCGAGCACGTCGGCGGCGAGGATCGCGATCTCGGCGACGCGCCACGACCGGCCGACGTCGCCGAGGTCGACCAGTGACAGACCGCCGCCGGCGCCGCGCAGCACGTTGTCGGCCGTCAGGTCGCCGTGGATGACCTGCAGCGGCAGAGACGCCGCGACCGCGTCGACGCGCGCGGCGGCCTCCCGCGCGGCCCCCAGGGAGGCGTCACGTCGGTCGACGGGGAGCTCGTCGACGAGAGTCTCGACGACCTCGAATGCTCGCCGCATCTCCCACTGGATGCCGCGCTCCGCCGCCGGATGCGCGAAGGGCGCGAGCGCCGCCACCGTGCGCCCGGCGAAGCGTCCGAGCTCCTCGGCGATGGCGCCGTCGAACTCCGGCGCGTCGGCGAGGGACCGCCCGTCCACGAGTTCGAGGGCGCGCGCGGTCGCCCCGGCACCCTCCCGATCCGTGACGGCGACCGTGGTCGCTCCGTCCTGCGCGGGGAGCGTCACCGGGGTGGGCACACCCGCCGCCACGAGGTGCCGCGCCACGACGACCTGCAGGTCGATCTCCTGCGCGGTCGTCGACGGGTGGTGGATCTTCAGCAGCAGCGACGGCGCACCACCACCACCCGTGAGGGCGAAGTTGCGGTCCTGCTGGCTGCCGAGTTCGTGCACGGCCCCCGCGGCGCCCCAGTGCATCGCGGCGAGTTCGCCGGCGAGCGCATCGTCGACGTCGGGGCGTCGCAGCAGGAAGGGCGTCG
Source organism: Microbacterium proteolyticum (assembly GCF_014192415.1). Taxonomy (GTDB): domain Bacteria; phylum Actinomycetota; class Actinomycetes; order Actinomycetales; family Microbacteriaceae; genus Microbacterium; species Microbacterium proteolyticum. The sequence goes on along the minus strand of NZ_JACHXY010000001.1, from coordinate 1,442,324 downwards.
AGTCGGACATGGGGTTCCTCGTTCTCGTCGGTCGTGCGCGTGGCCGCGCGGGGTGTTCGGTGGAGCCGGGTCATGCGACCCGTCGGGCGCGTCCCGCGCGTGGTCGGCGTCCGTACGCAGGATGCCACCTGCACGGCATCCTGAGGGTGCACGTGGCCGGGCGCCGTCGTCTCGATGCGCAGCGTCGTGCGGAGAGTCTCGGCGTCAGCGCGATCATCGTGCCGCATCTGAGCAGGCGCTTCCGTCACATCCCCGTAGCCCGACCCTGGCATCCTGAAGCTCTCTCGCTTCTCCCAAGGATCCCGATGCCGACCGCCGCTCTCTTCCACATCCGCGACACCCGTCCGAACGCCCCTCGCTACCAGGCGCTCCTCGACGACCTCAACGAGGGAGCCGTGACCGCCCTCCGCGACGCCGGGTGGACGGTGGCGCTCCACCCCGCGGCCGAGAAGCCCCTCGAGACGCTCCTCGACGCCGCCCGCCGCGCCGACGTCGTCGTCATCCTGGGCGGTGAAGACGTCGACCCGCGCGCTTACGGCGCCGCCGACCTCCGGCCGCACCGGACGCCCTACGACCTGGAAGCGGATGAGGCGCAGCTCGCCGTGATCCGCGAAACGGTCGCTGCCGGTCGTCCCCTGCTCGGAATCTGTCGCGGCATGCAGCTGGTCAACGTCGCGTTCGGGGGCACCCTGCACCAGGACATCGCCGGACACCGCCGCTCCGAGGGGGACCCCTTCGTCGCGACCGACGTCCGCTTCGACCGGCCCGACCCCATCTCGGCGTCCGGCGACCTCCTGTGCAGTCATCACCAATCGGTCGACCGGCTCGGAGGGGGCCTGGATGCCACGGCGCGCGCCGCGGACGGCACCGTCGAGGCCGTGCGGCACCGCGACCTGCCGGTCTGGGCGTACCAGTGGCACCTCGAGCACCCGCGGTCGGCCGCCCGTCAGCTCGCACCCGTGATGACGTCGCTGCTCGCCGCGGGCACGGCCGATCGGATCGCGTAGCCGGGCGCTCGAAGCCGTCCGCGCTCAGTCGAGCAGCAGCGCCGGCTCCTCCAGCACGGATGCCACGTCGGCGATGAACCGCGAGATCCCGTCACCGTCGACCACGCGATGATCGAACGAACCCGAGACCGTCGTGACCCAGCGGGGGCGCACTTCGCCGTCGACGACCCACGGCTTCTGGCGGATCGCGCCGAGGGCGATGATGCCGGCCTCGCCCGGGTTGATGATCGGGGTACCGGCATCCACCCCGAACACGCCGATGTTGGTGATCGTGAACGTGCCGCCGGACTGGTCGGCGAGGCTCGTCTTGCCCTCGCGGGCGGTGAGCGTGAGGTGCTCGAGCGCCTTCGCCAGTTCGCGCGTGTTCATGCCCTGCGCGTCCTTGATGTTGGGGACGAGGAGGCCCCGCGGGGTTGCGGCGGCGATGCCGAGGTTCACGTAGTGGCGCACGCTGATCTGCGCACCGGCGTCGGTGTCGACCCACGCGGCGTTGATCATCGGCGTGCGGCGAAGGGCCCAGATCACGGCGCGGGCCATGATCAGCAGCGGTGAGATCTTCACGTCGGCGAAGTCGGGCGACGCCTTGAGTCGCTTGACGAGCTCCATGGTGCGCGAGGCGTCGACGTCGACCCACACCGACACGTGCGGGGCCGAGTATGCGCTCGAGGTCATCGCGTTGGCGGTGGCTTTACGGACGCCCCGGACGGGAATGGACTCCTCCCGCGCGTCGGCGGCCTGAGCGGCGGGAGCGGGAGCGGAGGCCACGGGCGCGGGCACTGCGGGGGCAGAGACCTCGATCGTCTCCTCGCGCACGTCGCCCCACGCGGGCGTCTCGATGTTGCGGAAGACGCTGGCCTGCTCGGCGTGCTTCACCACGTCGTCGCGGGTGACCTCACCGGCGGTGCCGCTGGGCGTGACCGCCGACAGGTCGACGCCGAGATCGCGCGCGAGCTTGCGGATCGGGGGCTTGGCGACGACGCCGACGGATGCCGCGACCGGACGCTCCGCGGGCTTGCGGCGCCGCGACGACACCGTTCCTCCCGTGCCGTAGCCGACGAGCACGGCGCCGCCCGGGTCGCTGGGCTCGGGGACGGTGGTCGGGGCCGCGGGCGCCGGGGGCGTGGCATCCGCTGAGCCGATCGTGATGATGGGCGACCCGACCTCGACGGTCGCGCCCTCCGATGCCAGCAGCTCGCCGACGGTACCCGAGTAGGGCGAGGGCAGCTCGACGAGCGACTTGGCCGTCTCGATCTCGACGATCACGTCGTTGACGGCGACGGTGTCACCGGGTGCGACGCGCCACTGCACGATTTCGGCCTCGGTGAGGCCTTCGCCGACATCGGGGAGAACGAACGTCTGATCGGTCACGGTGTGTCCTTTGCTCGGGAGCCAGCTTGTCACCGGGGTCGCCGCGACGGAATGCTCGGGCGAGGCGGAGGGGTGCGGGTCAGTAGGCGAGAGACCGGTCGACGGCCTCGAGGATGCGGTCGGCGTCGGGCAGGTAGGTGCCCTCGAGCTTGGCGGGCGGGAAGGGCACGTCGAAGCCCGAGACGCGCAGCACGGGCGCCTCGAGTGCGAAGAACGCCTTCTCCATCACGGTCGCGGCGACCTCGGAGCCGAGCGAGGTGAAGCCCGGCGCCTCCTGCGCGTAGACCATGCGGCCGGTACGGCGCACCGAGTCGAGCAGCGGGCCGTAGTCGACCGGGGACAGCGAACGCAGGTCGATGACCTCGCAGCTCGTGCCTTCGCTCTCGGCGAGCGCGGCCGCCTGCAGCAGCGTCGTCACCATGGCGCCGTGCCCGACGAGTGTCACGTCGGTGCCGCGGCGCACGATGCGGCTGGCGTGCAGCGGGAGGGCGGGGGCTTCGGTGTCGACCTCGCCCTTCTGCCAGTACTTCGCCTTGGGCTCGAAGAAGACGACCGGGTCGGGCGAGTCGATCGCCTGCTGGATCATCCAGTACGCGTCGTTCGCGTTCGAGGGGCTGACCACGCGCAGACCCGGGGTGTGCGTGAAGTACGCCTCCGGGCTCTCCTGGTGGTGCTCGACCGCGCCGATGTGCCCGCCATAGGGGATGCGGATGACGACGGGCATGCGCAGAGCGCCCTCGTGGCGATTCGTGAGCTTCGCCAGCTGCGAGGTGATCTGGTCGAACGCGGGGAAGACGAACCCGTCGAACTGGATCTCGAGCACGGGGCGGAACCCGCTCATCGCGAGACCGATCGCGGTGCCGACGATGCCCGACTCCGCCAGCGGGGAGTCGATGACGCGACGCGGACCGAAGTCTTTCTGCAGGCCCTCGGTCACGCGGAACACGCCGCCGAGCGGGCCGATGTCCTCGCCCATGAGCAGTACGCGGTCGTTCGTCTCGAGTGCGCGGCGGAGCCCGGCGTTCAGAGCTCGGCTGATCGGAAGGTTCTCGGTCACGGGGCGCCTCCGTCCATCGACGTTTCGTAGTCGTCGAGCCAGCGCTGCTCCTCGTGGATGAGCGCGTGCGTCTCGGAGTAGACGCTGTCGAACATGTGGTCGCGGGGGATCGTGCCCAGCTCGTTGGTGCGCACGCGCACGTCATCGGCGAGGGCGGCGCCCTCGGCATCCGCGTCGTCGAAGAACCGCTGCGGCGCCCCTCGTCCCTCGAGGTAGGTGCGCATGCGGGCGATGGGATCGCGCCCGGCCCACGCCTTCTCTTCGTCGGAGGTGCGGTACTTCGTGGGGTCGTCGCTCGTGGTGTGTGCTCCCATGCGGTACGTCATCGCCTCGATGGCGCGGGGGCCGCCTCCGGCGCGCGCCTCGTCGAGGGCGACCTTCGACACGGCGTAGCTGGCGAGCACGTCGTTGCCGTCGACCTGGAGGCTCGGGATGCCGTAGCCCTCACCGCGCTTGTACAGCGGCGAGCGCGACTGCGTCGCGACCGGCACCGAGATGGCCCACTGGTTGTTCTGCAGGAAGAAGACCTGCGGCGTCTGGAAGCTCGCGGCGAACACCATCGCCTCGTGCACGTCGCCCTGACTGGACGCGCCGTCGCCGTAGTAGACCATCACGGCCTCGTCGCGCTCGGGGTCGCCCGTTCCCGCCTTGCCGTCGAACACCAGACCCATGCCGAGGCCCGTGGCGTGCAACGTCTGCGCACCGAGCACGAGGGTGTAGATGTGCGTGTTGCCGTTCTTCGGGTCCGTGGGGTCCCACCCGCCGTGGGTGAGTCCGCGCATGAGCCGGATGATGTCGATCGGGTCGACGCCGCGGATGCGGGTGACCACGTGCTCGCGGTAGGAGGGGAAGATGTGGTCCTGCGCGCGGGCGGCGCGAGCGGAACCCACCTGGGCGGCCTCCTGTCCGAACGACGGGGGCCACAGGGCGAGCTGGCCCTGTCGCTGCAGGTTGGTCGCCTGCACGTCGAACGCGCGGATCGAGACCATGTCGCGATAGAACGTCTCGAGTTCGGCGTCGGTCAGGGCGTCGATGAGCGGCAGGTAGCGCTCGGCCGCGGGCGTGGGCGCCAGCGTGCCATCGGCTGCCAGAACGCGCACGAGAGCGGGATCGTCGAGCGGGGTCATTCCCCCACGCTAACGCCCGACCCATGCTGACGACCGCATGAGGTGTACAACGGATGCCGGAATCCGCCGTGGACGTCGGACAAACGGATGCCGTGTGGCGACGCGCCCTGAGCGCCGCTCAGAGTCGACACGCGGAAGCGTGGACCGACGCCCTGGCCTCAAAAGAATCTGCGCGCCACCGGCGCCCCTCGCCCCGATGCCGGCCGCGTGGAGCCGGCCCGACCGCGGCAGTGGTGCCGTCGGCGAGGGTGACGCCCAACCGCAGGCGTCCGTGCCGTGCTCTCCGACGTCCGTGGGGGTGGAGCAGTTCGCTGATGAGCGCAGATTGTTCCTGGTCGAGGTAAACAGCCCCGGCGACACCTCCCGCGTCTGCGTGATGATGACCGGCCGCGACAGCCCCGCTGCCGACCACTTCTCGTGATCGCCCTTTCCCGGCGAAGCCGCCACGCGGTCGACCGCGGTGCGCTCAGCCCGCGTGGGCGGCGGCGACCTCGACGACGCGGTCGAGCGACTCCTCTTCGCCGATGGAGATGCGGATGCCGTCGCCCGCGAACGGGCGCACGATGAGCCCCGCCGCGTCGAACGCCGCGGCCACCTCGAGCGTGCGCTCCCCCGCGGCGAGCCAGACGAAGTTGCCCTGGGCGTCGGGCACGTCCCACCCGGTCTCGCGCAGGCGGTCGACCAGCCGGTCCCGCCGTTCGGCGATGACGGCGACCCGGTGGAGCAGTTCGCCCTCGGCATCCAGGCTCGCAAGCGCGGCCGCCTCGCCCGCGGCCGTGACCGACAGGGGGATCGCGGTGCTGCGGGCGGCGTTCAGCACGGTCTCGTTGCCGATGGCGTAGCCGACACGCAGGCCCGCGAGCCCATAGGCCTTCGAGAACGTGCGGAGAACGACGATGTTGGGGCGGTCCAGCACCGCACGCACACGCCCGCCCTCGACGGAGGCGCTGTCGGTGACGAACTCGGCGTAGGCCTCGTCCAGCACGATGAGCACATCCCGCGGCACCTCGTCGACGAAGGCGGCGAACTCGTCGTAGCCGACCGTGGGGCCTGTGGGGTTGTTGGGGCTGCAGACGATCACCAGGCGGGTGCGCTCGGTGATGGCGGCGGCCATGGCGGGCAGGTCGTGGCGAGCGTCGGCGGTGAGCGGCACCTGCACGCTCGCCGCTCCCGTCACCGCGACGAGCGACGGGTAGGCCTCGAACGAGCGCCACGCGTACACGACCTCGTCGCCCGGTCCCGAGGTCGCCAGCAGCAGCTGAGCGAGCAGCGAGACGCTACCAGCCCCGACATGCACCTCGTCGGGCGAGACGCCGTACCGTGCGGCGAGTCGTTCGCGCAGGCGCGCGGCCGTGGCATCCGGGTACCTGTTGAAGGCGCCCGCGGCGACGACCGCATCGAGGACACCGGGGAGCGGCTCGTAGGGGTTCTCGTTGCTCGAGAGCTTGAAGGCGTCGGGACTGGCCTGACGGCCCTGTCGGTACGCCGGCAGCGCGGCGATCTCGGGGCGGATACGGGGCACAACCGACTCTTCACTCACCCCGCGAGCCTAACCGCGGGGCGCCCGCGCGCGTCAGTCCCCCTTCGCGCGGTTCCTCCCCACTGGCGGGACGCGGGTGACTTCCCCACAACCCCGTGCCGCGCGGGCGGGGGAGTGCCAGAGTGGACGCATGCGCTTCGTCGTCCGCGTCGCCGTCAACGCCTTCGCCATCTGGATCGTCACGCTGCTGCCCGCGCTGCAGGTGCGCCTCATCCCCTTCGCGCCCGGCGAGTGGGTGCAGGTACTGCTCACGCTGCTGCTCGTGGGGCTGATCTTCGCGCTCGTGAACACCATCGTGGGCACGGTGGTGAAGATCGTGGCCATTCCGCTCTACATCCTCACGCTCGGGCTGATCTCGCTGATCATCAACGGGTTCCTTCTTTGGCTGACGGCGGTCATCACCGAGAACTGGGACTGGGGTCTTCGCACCGGCGAGTTCTGGCTGACGGTGGTCGCGGCACTCCTCATCGGCGTGATCAACGCCGTGCTCGGCGGCATCCTGCGCCCGCGCCGCGAGGAGCGCGAGCGCCGCTGACGCGCGCGTCGCACCGTCGCGTGCGCACCCGCCCGGAATCGACGGGTGCGGACGCGACGCGTCCCCGCCATGATGGAGGGATGACCGCGAGTGCCGACGCGCCCTTCCGCGTCGTGTTCGTGTGCAGCGGAAACATCTGCCGGTCGCCCATGGCCGAGGTGGTGTTCCGTCGTCTCGCCGAGACCGCGGGCCTCGGCGCCCACGTCTCATCGACGTCTGCCGGAACCGGCGACTGGCACGTCGGCGAGCGCGCCGACCACCGCACGATCGCCGCCCTCGACCGCCTCGGCTACGACGGTGCGGCGCACCGCGCGCGGCAGTTCCAGTACGTCGACTTCACGCGCAACGACCTCGTCGTCGCGCTCGACCGCAGTCACGAACGGGTGCTGCGCGGCTGGGCGCAGAGAGATGACGACACCGACAAGATCGCTCTTCTGCAGTCGTTCCTCCCGGATGCCGAGACCCTCGACGTACCCGACCCGTACTACGCGGGCGCCCCGATGTTCGACGAGGTGCTCGGTATGATCGAACGCGCAAGCCGAGCCCTGTTCCGACAGCTCGAGCCCGCCATCCGTTCCGCGGGCTGATCCGTTCGCGCGACCCCCGGGAGACCCGTGTCCTCTCTGCCTCCGCAGCCCCTCAGCCCGCTCGACGGTCGATACTTCGCCACCGTGTCCGAGATCGGCGACTACCTGTCGGAGGCGGGTCTGAACCGCGCCCGCGTCGAGGTCGAGGTCGAGTGGCTGCTCGCCCTCACAGACCGCTCCCTGTTCGGCACCTCGCCCGTCAGCGATGCCGAGCGGACGAAGCTCCGCGCGCTCTACGAGGACTTCGGCGCCGACGAGATCGCCTGGCTCGCCGCCAAAGAGGCCGTCACCCGTCACGATGTGAAGGCCGTCGAGTACCTCGTGCGCGACCGTCTCGACGACCTCGGTCTGACCGGCCTCGCCGAGCTGACGCACTTCGCGTGCACCAGCGAAGACATCAACTCCACCGCTTACGCCCTCACCGTGCAGCGCGCGGTCGAGCGCGTGTGGCTGCCCAAGCTGCGCGCGGTCACCACCGCCCTCGCCGCGCTGGCGGCACAGCACCGCGACGCCGCGATGCTGTCGCGCACGCACGGCCAGCCCGCCACGCCCACCACCATGGGTAAAGAGATCGGCGTCTTCGCGTGGCGCCTCGACCGCGTCATCCGTCAATTGGATGCCGGGGAGTACCTCGCGAAGTTCTCCGGCGCGACGGGTACCTGGTCGGCGCACGTCGCGGCCGAGCCCGATGTCGACTGGCCCGGACTCACGCGGGGGTTCATCGAGTCGCTGGGGCTGGGCTCCAACCCCGTCACGACGCAGATCGAGTCGCACGACTGGCAGGTCGAGCTGTACGACCGCGCGCGCCACGCGGGCGGAATCCTGCACAACCTCGCCACCGACATCTGGACCTACATCTCGCTCGGGTACTTCACGCAGATCCCCGTCGAAGGTGCCACCGGATCGTCGACGATGCCGCACAAGATCAACCCGATCCGCTTCGAGAACGCCGAGGCAAACCTCGAGATCGCCGGCGGACTGTTCGGCACCCTGGCATCCACGCTCGTCACCAGCCGGATGCAGCGCGACCTGACCGACTCCACGACGCAGCGCAACATCGGCGTCGCGTTCGGTCACTCCCTGCTCGCGCTCGACAACCTGCAGCGCGGGCTCACCGAGATCTCGCTCGCCGAAGACGTGCTGCTCGCCGACCTCGACGTGAACTGGGAGGTGCTCGCCGAGGCCATCCAGACGGTGGTACGTGCCGAGATCGCGGCCGGTCGCTCGAAGATCACCGACCCCTACGCGCTGCTGAAGGACCTCACGCGCGGCCGGCGTGTGGGCGCCCCCGAGCTGGCCGAGTTCGTGCGCGGACTCGACATCGGCGACGCCGCGAAGCAGCGCCTGCTCGCCCTGACGCCCGCCACCTACGCGGGTCTGGCGTCGCGGGTGGTCGACGCGCTGTAGCGCGCCGCTGCCCGGGTCCCGCGCCACCCTCACCCCCGTCGCTCGACCGGTCGATCGCGCCCACTTGCCGCTGCGCCGCCCTTCCTGTTGAGCGTCCAAAACACGCCGCACCCGGCGAAACGCAGCGGCGCGTCCTGGACACTCGACGGGTCTCCGACGGGCGCACCACACCCGCCGGGCCCCTCCCCCGTTGAGCGTCCAAGACACGCCGCATCCGGCACGACGCGGCGGCGCGTCTTGGACACTCGACGGGTCCTCGACGCGTGCCCCGCACGCGTGAGCACCCCCTGTTGAGCGTCCGAAACACGCCGCACCCGGCACGACGCAGCGGCGCGCCCTGGACACTCGACAGGGGCCGGCGCGTGAACCGGCCGAGACGAGGCTGGACGCAGGCCCGCGCCTCGCCGTAATGTGTTGACGTCAACATTCCCCAGACCCTTGGGTCACCCGTGCGCTGCATCGTCGCGGCGCGGATCGGAAAAGACGCGATGACGCATCGACGCCCCCTGACCGCTCGCCGACTCCTCGCGGCCGCCATGGCCGCCGTCCTGGCCGGAGCCCTGGCATCCCCCCTCTCGGCCGCCGCCCTCACCGGCGTCCCGACCGACCCGAACGACGGGGTACCCCGTATCGACCCCGCCGTCACCTACGAGAAGTTCGAGCCGATCGCCGACCCGGGCCGCGGAGCGGCCGACTACTTCCAGCCGAAGTGGTACGACACCGACGGTCGTCACATCCAGGCGCACGGCGGGCAGGTCGTCACGACCGAGGAGAACGGCCAGACCGTCTATTACTGGTACGGCGAAGACCGCACCAAGGGGTACTACAACAGCCCCGGCGTCGCCGTGTACCGATCGACGGATGCCATGAACTGGACCAACCTCGGAGACGCACTGCGCAGCATCTCGCAGCGCTCCGACCTGCTGCAGCCGTACTTCGACGACCTCTACGACACCGTCGACGACAACGGCGCCGAGCGCACCGCGAAAGTGGACGCGCTGGCCTACCACCTGAACTCGACGGAGAAGTCGGACTACACCGCGATCTTCGAGCGGCCGAAGGTGCTCCACAACGCCGCGACGGGGAAATGGGTCATGTGGTGGCACGCTGACGGACGCACCGAGCCCGGCGGAAGCACCTACGCCCGCTCGATGGCCGCCGTCGCCGTGTCGGACTCCCCCGCGGGTCCCTTCCGCATGACGGGCGCGTTCCGCATGCCCAACCGCACCAACTACCAGGCCTGCACGCAGTACGCGGTGCCCGGTCAGGCGCGAGACATGACCGTCTTCCAGGACGACGACGGCACGGCGTACATCTCCTACTCGTCCGAGGAGAACTCCTCGCTCTACGTCGCCGAGCTGAACGCCGACTACACCAACGTCCTCAAGACCACCGACACGGACACCCTCGGCGTGAAGCAGTACTCCGAGGACGGACGCTACCCCTACCTCTTCGCAGACGGTAAAGAAGGCGCACCCGTTCGCGGTGAGGACTTCCAGATCGTGAAGGAGTGCGGCTACCTCGAGGCCCCCGCGATCTTCGAGCGCGACGGCACCTACACGGCGATCGCCTCCGGTGCGACCGGCTGGGCTCCGAACCCGCAGACGTACTACACGACGAAGAACCTGATGGGCTCGTGGATTCGCGGCGTACAGGCCGGCGACGCGAACGAGAACACGTTCTACTCGAGCATGCCCGACGGCTCCGACGGCCTGCTGTCGATCGGTGACAGGAACCGCTCGACGTTCGGCTCCCAGTCCACCAACGTGTTCGAGCTTGAACCCGGCAAGTTCGTCTACATGGGCGACCGCTGGAACGAGGGGAAGTCCGACTCGACCTACGTCTGGCTGCCGCTGACGGTCGGCGAGAACGGCCGCCTCGAGATGCACAACCCGGCGGCCGAAGACCCTTCGCGATACGGCGACGGATGGGACGCCTCGTACTGGGACGACAAGGGCTTCGGCCACGGCACGTGGAAGGTCGTCACGGCGCTGCCGACGACCGTCCTGCGTGGTCAGGCTCCGCAGCTTCCGAGCACGGTCTCGGTCGACGTCGACGGCACCGCCGCTCCGGTCGCGGTCACCTGGAGCACCCTCGACACCAGCGTCCTCGGACCCCAGACGGTCACCGGCACGCTCGCCGCCGACGCGAACTTCACGGTCGGACGCACCTTCCAGCGCACGATCACCGTGACGGCGCCGGGCATCGCGAACATCGCTCCCGAGGCGACGGTCACGGCCTCGAGCCGGAACGACCTCGTCGGCACGATCACCGACGGCAACCGCACCGGCAAGGGGTGGGACGACTGGACCGGCAACGGCTACCCGCGCAACAGCTGGCTCCAGTTCGACTGGGGGACGAACCGCACGTTCGACTCCCTCGCGGTCTACACGTACAAGGACGGCGCCACCGCGACCTGGCCGTCGCGTATCCAGGTGCAGTACCGCGATGCCGCCGGCGCCTGGCAGGACACGACCGTCGCCGTGACCCTCGCTCAGGATGCCGCATCTGCGGCGCCCGTCGCCATGCTTGACGGGAAGGGCCTGCCGGCATCCAGCGCTCTGCGCCTGCGCCTCACGAGCGACGCCAACACGTGGCAGTCGATCGCCGAGGTGGAGATCTGGGGCAACACCCTGGCGGCCAACGTCTGCCGCGGCGCCGACGCCACCGTGTCGGCGTCCTTCTCCCAGACCAAGTGGGCGACCCTGCCCGCGAGCAACGCCTGCGACGGCCGCCAGAACACGCAGTGGTCGACGTGGACCGACGCCGGGTTCAAGGACTCCGCGACCTTCACCCTCGAGACGAGCGAGATCCACCGCCTCGACCAGGTGCGTTTCACGAACATCGAGGGCACCGTCGCCGGCGTGTCGGCGGAGTACCGCGCCCCCTCGGGCGAGTGGAAGCCGGTCACCCTCACCGGCGGCTCGCCGACCGTGACCAACGGCGTCGAGACGACCCTGTCGTTCCCGCAGGTGCTCGCGACCGGCCTCCGACTGACGTTCGCCACTCCGGGTTCGTACCTGAAGATCCCCGAGATCGTCGTTCCCGAGGGTGTCGCGGCGCCGAAGGCCACCGCCACGGTGACCTCTCGCTGCATCGCCGGGAAGGTCACGCTGGTCACCACGGTGCGCAACGACGAGACGACGCCCGCGACCGTCGTGGTCGCCTCGCAGTGGGGCCGCAAGACCCTGACGGCGATGGCTCCCGGTTCGACCACCTCGGTCGCACAGTCGACGCGCGCGGCCTCCATCGGCGCCGGCGCGGTGACGGTGACGACGTCGGTCGACGGTGCTCAGGGAGAGCAGAGCGTGCCGTTCGCGGCGCGTAGCTGCAGCTGACCGGCGGGCGAGGCGACCCGACGCCTCGTTTCCCGCCCGTGCGACCCGCCCCGACCGTCCCCACGGCCGGGGCGGGTTGCTGCTCGGCGACGGCCGGTCTTGCTTCCGAAGCCAGGCGACGACGGTGACCGCGGTGCCGGGGCGGGACAATGGATGCCATGCGCGCGATGATCATGGATGCCCTGGCCGAACCCCTCGAGGTGCGCGACGTCGAGGCGCCGAGCGTCCCGGACGACGGGGTCGTCGTCGAGGTGTTCGCTACGGGACTGTGCAAGAGCGACTGGCACGCCTGGGTCGGGCACGACGACGTCGCCCTGCCGCACGTTCCCGGCCACGAGCTGGCGGGCGTCATCGTCGAGGTCGGCGCCGGCGTCCAGCGCTGGCAGGTGGGCGACCGTGTCACCGTTCCCTTCGTCATGGGGTGCGGGGCGTGCGAGTGGTGCCTCACCGGCAACGCGCAGGTGTGCCCCGACCAGCAGCAGCCGGGCTTCACCCAGTGGGGGAGCTTCGCCGAGCGGGTCGCCCTGCGCGCCGCCGACACGAACGTGGTGCGCATCCCCGACGGCGTCTCGTTCGAGGCGGCGGCGGCCCTCGGATGCCGCTTCGCCACCGCGTACCGCGCTCTCACCGGCCGCGCGCGCGTGCAGGCCGGAGAGTGGATCACGGTGGTCGGCGCGGGCGGCGTGGGCTTGAGCGCGGTGATGATCGGCGCGGCCCTCGGCGCCCGCGTGATCGCCGTCGACCGCACTCCGGCGGCGCTCGAGGCCGCGCAGCGGCTGGGCGCCGAGCACACTCTCGTGGCCGACGGCTCGGACATCGCCGCGACGGTTCACGAGCTCACCGGCGGCGGGGGTCACGTCTCGGTCGACGCGGTCGGCAGCGCCCAGACGGCGCGCGATGCCGTGCTCAGCCTGCGGCGGCGGGGGCGTCACGTGCAGATCGGGCTGCTCCCCACGCCGGACGGCATGAGCGCGATGCCGATGGCCCGCGTGATCGCGTGGGAGCTCGACCTGCTCGGCAGCCACGGCATGGCCGCGGTGGACTACCCCGAGATGCTCTCGCTCATCGAGAGTGGCGCCCTGCGCCCGCAGGAGCTCATCGAGCGGGTCGTCGGCCTCGGCGAAGCGGCCGTACTGCTGCCGACCATGGACACCGCGTCACCGGCGGGTATGACGATGATCGACCCGCGGCGCGACTGACCGCCGAGATCGCCGTGGCGGCGCCGCGGCGGGACTGACCGCGCGACTGACCGCGGGCCTGCGGGCGCGGCCCTGCGCGGCGCGGCCGGGGCGGTGCCGGTCGGGTGCAGAGCGGAGGAGATGCGACGAAGGGAGGATCAGTTCGGCTCGCAGAGTCCTCCGCTCACCCGATGCCCTCCGCCCGTCACCGCGGCGCGCCGAGCCCCTCCCCCGCACCGCGTCAGGGCGGGCGCAGGCGCAGCGCGCGGCCGTCAGGCCTTCGGCGCAGCGTCGCCCTCGGGCGTGTCGGCCGACGGCGACGCGGGCTTTCCCGGAGCCGCGGGATCGGTGGCCGCAGCCCCCGCAGCGGGGCCGGCCGTGGAGGCGCCGGGGGTGGTGGCATCCGGGGCGTCCTTCGGCAGGAGCAGCGGACGATCGACGGTCGCGGTGACCTTGGCGGGGTCGACGGCGAGCAGCATGAGGGCGACGCTCACGAGCACGACGATGAAGGTCGCGCCGGCCGCGACGAGCGCCACGATGAGGGCGTTCTGAATCTGGTCGGCGGGACGCGACTGGAAGAACCCCATCGACATCAGTGTGACGAAACCGGCGAAGAGAGCGGCGATGAAGGCCAGCCCCAGCAGCTGGACGGGCTTCATCAGGTCTTTGCGCGTGGTGGGCTTGTCGGTCATGACGCGGCCTCCTCAGGGGATACGGCCGCAACGGGCTCGGGGCGGCGCGGCGAGAAACCCGCGATCGCGAGGAACACGGCGACGACCGCCGCGTATCCGCCGAAGAGTCCCACGGCGATGGTGATGCCGGTCAGCGTGAACGATCCCGCACCGGTGATGTCGTAGTCGAGCGTGTACTGCATCGGGGTGAGCAGCAACACAGCCGCCAGCACGAGACTCAGGATGCCGATGAGCACTCCGTCACGCACGCCCGCGGTTCGTCCCGCCTTGCGGTCGCGGAGGGCTCCCAGCAGTTCGATGAGCCCGGACACGAGCGCCCAGGCGATGACGACGCCGAAGAAGACGCCGGTCGTGCGCCACGCTCCGACGCTGGACACGAGGCCGGCGAGGATCGAAACGGATGCCAGGAGCACCGGGATCATGCGCTCCTCGCGGCGGAACACCAGCCACGCGGCGAGGGCGAACACGAGCCCCGTGGCGAGCGCGAAACCGCTGAACACCCCGAGGCCGAGGGGCGCGGAGTGGTCCGACGAGAAGGTGACCATGATCGCCGCGAGCGCCGCGAAGGCGGCGCGCGCCAGCTGCAGATGGCGAACGTCGAAGGCGCGCGGTGTGGAGGAAGAGGTCACGGAGGGTCCCGTTAGAGCGGATTGGATGGAATCCAGTGTATTCCTCGGCACCTGTGCGGCCCCCGCGGAACCTCGACGGCGAGTAAGTGGGTCCGCCGCCCCTCTCGTCAGACGCTTCGGCGACGACGGGCGCGGATGGCGAGTCCCGCGGCGAGCGCCAGGAGCGCGAGCGCAGCGGCTCCTCCCGCGATCTCGCCGCCGGTGGCCGGCAGCGCACCGGGCCGGGGGTTCGCGGCATCCGTTCCCGGGTCGACCGGGCCGGGGCTCGCGGAGGACGTCGGATTCGGCGACGAGGGGGTCGGGATCGCCGTCGGAGACGGGGCCGCGGTCGGCGGGGGCGTCGGGGCGCTGGTTCGAGCGGGGATCTCGACCGAGATGAGCAGCGAGTCGCCCGTCGATTGCCCCGCCGGTTCGTCGTTCACGGCCAGGGGAACCCACAGGGCGGATGCCAGCAGCACCGCCACCATCGTCTTCGTCATCAGTGCCGAACCTCCTCATCGAGTATGGCGTGAAAGGCCCATCCGGCGCGAGGAATGGTCAGGAATTCATCGGTGAAACAGACGGGGAAAGCGCCTTTCCGCGTCGTATTGCACGACTCTCGGCGGCAGTCCGCGACCCCGGGCTTGCGGACTGTGGTCGACCCCCGCCGTGGCGCCCACCCCGACGCACCGCTCGGTCCGCGCGGGAGCGGCGAGTCTCGGAGGTCCACCCCCCGGGACTCACCGGCGCGGGTGTTACGGTGCCGAGGTGACTCCGGATGCCATCACCCCGCGCCGCATCCACGTCTCCGCCGCGGTGATCACCGACGCCGACGGCAGGCTGCTGGTCGTGCGCAAGTCCGGCACGACGGCGTTCATGCAGCCCGGAGGCAAGCCCGAGCCCGATGAAACGCCCGCCGAGACCCTCGCGCGCGAGCTCGCCGAGGAGGTCGGCCTGCGCGTCGAGCCCGAGCACCTCGAGCCCCTCGGACGCTTCACCGCGAGCGCCGCGAACGAGCCCGGCTTCGAGGTGGTCGCCGACGTGTTCCGTGTCGACATCGGCGACCAGCAGCCGGTCCCGGATGCCGAGATCGCCGAGCTGCGCTGGGTCACCGCCGCGACGGCATCCGGGCTCGAGATCGCCCCGCTGGCCCGCGAGTACTTCCTGCCCGCCTGAGCCTCACCCTGGTCGAGTGTCCACGACACGCCGTCGGTCGGGAGCGTATGCGGCGTGTCCGGGACGCTCAACGGGCGGGCGGGGCCGCGCGCTGACTCACCAGGAGCTCTTGCGGTAATCCTTCAAGAAGATGCCGAAAAGGTCTTCGCCCGCCTCGCCGCGCACGATCGGGTCGTACACGCGGGCCGCTCCGTCCACGAGGTCCAGCGGGGCGTGGAAGCCCTCCTCGGCCAGGCGCACCTTGGTGAAGTGCGGGCGCTCGTCGGTGATCCAGCCCGTGTCGACGGCCGTCATCAGGATGCGGTCGTTCTCGAACATCTCGCGGGCGCTCGTGCGCGTGAGCATGTTGAGGGCGGCCTTGGCCATGTTGGTGTGCGGGTGGCCGGGGCCCTTGTAGCCGCGGCCGAACACGCCCTCCATCGCCGAGACGTTGACGATGTACTTGCGCTCCGCGGTGGATGCCGCCATGGCGGGACGCAGGCGGCTGACGAGCAGGAACGGTGCCGTCATGTTGGCCAGCTGCACCTCGAGCATCTCGAGCGGCTCGACCTGGTCGACGTGCTGCGTCCAGCTGTTGATGCGGTCCTCGTCGGGGATGAGGCCGCCCGCGTCGATCGCGGTCCCGGTCATCAGGCGTTCGAGCGACGAGGAGCCGGCCGCCATGGCCTCGGCGGTGAGCTCGTCGGCCGTCCGCGCCGCCGATGCGAGGATCGGATGCGCCGACACCGACTGCGCGAGCGCGAGCGGGTGGGCGTCGTTGGTGTGGCCGAAGGTGAGCAGCTCGGGCAGCGGGCCGTCGGGGAGCGGTGCCAACTCGGCATCCACCAGGGGTTTGTACGCGCCAGGGGAGCGCCGGACGGTCTGAGCGGCGTTGTTGATGAGGATGTCGAGCGGACCCGCGGATGCCACGGAGTCGGCGAGTCCGATCACCTGGGCCGGGTCGCGCAGGTCGATGCCGACGACCGTGAGGCGGTCGATCCACTCGGCACTGTCGGGCAACGACGAGAAGCGGCGCACCGCATCGCGCGGGAAGCGCGTGGTGATCGTCGTGTGCGCGCCGTCGCGCAGCAGCCGCAGCGCGATGTACATGCCGATCTTGGCGCGGCCGCCGGTGAGCAGGGCCCGACGGCCGGTGAGGTCGGTGCGGGCGTCGCGCTTCTCGTGGCTCATCGCCGCGCAGTCGGGGCAGAGCTGGTGGTAGAACGCGTCGACGAGGGTGTAGTCCTGCTTGCAGATGTAGCAGGCGCGCGCCTTGATCAGCTCGCCCGCGAACGGCATCGAGGTGCGAGCGGCAAGCGGGATGCCACGGGTCTCGTCGTCGATCCGGTCGGCGGCGCCGGTGGCGGTGGCGGCGACGACCGCGCGGTCCGCATCGGCGATGCGCTGACGCTTCTCTTTGCGCGACTGCCGCTTGACGTCCTTGTAGAGCTTGCCGGTCTGGCGACGCAGGGCGATGTAGGCGGGGTCTTCGGGGTCGAGCGAGGAGGCCGCGTCGATGACGCGTAGCGCGATCTCGAGCTCGTGCGGGTCGATGGCGGTCGACCGCGCGGCATCGCGTTCGGGGTCCAGCAGTGTTTCGGGCACGGGGCATCGTACCGGAGCGTTGCTGAAGAGCGGGTGGGCCGGGCGTGTCGGCCGGGCTAGCGCTGGCCGCCGTCGACCCAACGGGTATGCGCCTTCAGCGCGTGCAGGACCGCGAGCCGCACGACGAGGTAGAGGACGGCACCGATCACCGCGAGGGTCGCTCCCCACGTCAGGATGATGATGAGCAGGTGCGGTCCAGCGAGTCCGGAGAACATCCGGCGAGCCTAGCCGCGAGCGGATGTCGACCGCCGTCGGCGGCGCACGACTCCTGCGTTCCGCAGCAGCCACCGCTGCGCCGGGATCTCCACCAGCTTGTGCATCACCCAGGCGATGGCGAGCGCGATTCCGAAGGCGGCGAGCGCCAGGGGCACCGCCTGCCGCCAGGGGAGTTCGGGATGCCCGTCGGGCCAGCCCGACGACACCGACGCGATGACGAGCAGGTGAACGAGGTAGAAAGCGAACGACACGCGCCCGAGCTCCTGCCAGAGCGGCCGGGCGAGGAAGGTCGAGCGTCCGCGCGCGTCGGCGTTCGCGAGCGAGGCGACCAACAGCGCGTAGAAGCCGACGGTGGCGGCGAGCCCCGGGTGGATGTCGGTACCCGGCACCAGCGGCGCCTCCGACAGCGCGTATCCGGCGACGGCCAGGGGCAGCGCGATGCGGAGGCGGAGCGGCATCCATTCCCCGCGCTTCATCATCACGGCGAGGGTCATGCCGATGACGAATTCGGGCAGGCGGAGGAGGGGAGTGGATGCCGAAGACAGCACGCCCGGCGCGAAGGCCGCGATCTGCGGGGCGAGCGCGACGAGCACCAGGGATGTCACGGCCACGACCGTGAGGATCCGGTTCGAAGCCCGCACGAGGGGGCGGATGAGGAACGGGAAGCTCAGATAGAAGAAGGCCTCGCACACGAGCGACCAGCTCGCGGGGTTGCCCGCCTGCCACCAGTCGGGCACCCAGCCGTTGACGAGGAAGACGTTGGCGACGAGGGGCGCGGCACCGTCGGTGCGGATCTCGGGCACGAGGGTCGCCGCGGCGATGAGCGCCAGCACGACACCCACGACGTGCAACGGGTAGATGCGCGCGACGCGGTGCCACCAGAACGAGCGGACGGTCTGTTGCGGGCGGTATCCCCAGGCGAGCACGAAGCCCGACAGGATGAAGAACAGCGTCACGCCGGTCTTGCCGGCCTCGAACAGCACGCCCCACGCGACCCCGGCGTTGCCGCCGAAGTAGTTGACCGCCATGAGGTGGTGGCCGAAGATCAGCAGCGCCGTCGCCCAGCGCAGGCCCGTGAGCGACGGCAGATTGCGCACGTGGTCGAGCGGGCCGGGGGCCGCCGCCATCGGGGGTGCGACGGGCGCGGTCATCGTGCTGATGGCGATCGCCTCCCGTGTCGTTACCGAGCGCGACCGTGCACCCGTCGACGACACCGTTGGAGCCGACCTGAGCACGTGGAGTCGCGCAGACCTCCCGAGACGGTACTCCCCCGCGGTCCGGAGAATCCTGAAAGGGGAGGGGGTTGACCTCGGGCGACGGCGTTTGCGGCGGCTCGCCGAGACCGGCTCAGCCCTCCGCCGGCAACGCCCGCTGCGCCACCACCCGCCGCGCCTCGACGACGGCCTCCGCGAACTCCGTGTCGGGGTCGTCCATGACGATGGCCGTGGCCCGTGCATGCGCGCTGACGACGTCGTAGGGCGAGGCCGCTGCCCGCTCGACCGCCGCCTCGGCGCGGAATCCGATCGCCGCGAACGCGCGGCTGAGGCTGCGCTGGGTGTCGTGGTCGCCGCGTCCGAACTGGGTGGACAGCTCCTCGGCGAGCGCCTCGTGGGCGTCGTCGGGGACGAGACCGGATGCCGTGCGCCACGCCGCCCGTGCCACCTCGGGGTGCCGGTCGCGCAGCACGGCCGGCGTGATCACTGCGAACGCGGCGGGGTCGCCGATCTTCGACAGCGTGTGCAGCGCCTGGCTGCGCGCCTGCGGGATCTCCGACCCCACTTCGGGCATGAGAGTGACGACGGCCCGAACGGGGTCGTGCCGCGTGAGCGCCCAGGTCAGCATGTCGCGCACGAAGAAGTCGGTCTCGACCGCGCACCTTGCCACCAGCTTGGCGATGTAGTCGTCGTGCGGCCGCGTCCCCGCGGCGAGCGCGGCCTGCAACCGGGCGGACGCGTCGGGGTGCTCGAGGGCTGTGCGGAGGCGTGCAGCGGGGGTGGCGTCGGTCATGGTGCCTCTAGCGTTCCACGGCCCGGGAGGTGTCGGGGCGGCGGCGGACGGTCACGAGCGGAGGAGATTCTCCGAAGGGAGGACCTCCTCCGCGGCATCCATCCTCCACTCGCCGAAACTCCTCCGCTCCACGCGCGACAGCGGTCAGCGCCTGCCCACGCGTCTCTCGACCAGCTTGCGCGCGACGTCCATGAAGCTCGGCGCGTACTTCGCCCACTCCTGGTCGAGCTTGCGCACGTCGATCTTTCCCGTGTGCAGGAGCTCGCAGATCTTCATCCAGCTCTCCCCGGTCGCCGCGGTGAGCGCGCCCGCCACCGCCGCGTTGACGACGACGCCGGCGCCGGGGATCAGCTTCAGGAAGCTGGTCGCCAACGCCCGTCCTGCGACCTGCACACCGAACTGCGCGAGGGCGCCCGCCGAGAGCATGGTCTTGACCTCGAGGTCGTAGATGGCGGCGATCCGCCCCATCATCGTGAGTTGGATCGGCGCAAGAGTGAAAGCATCCGAGACAGGAAGCGGAACGGTCGCCGCTCCCGCAGCCGCCGCGGCCGCCGTCGCGATGATCGGGCGAGCCATCTCGCGCTTCCACGGGAGGTTGAGACGTTGTGCGATGCGAAAGGCATCCTTGTCACGCTCGGGAGCGAGGGCGAGCGTCTCGGTGACAAGGTCACCGAGGCCGTGCCCCTTCCCCTTCCCGTGCCGGTCTCGCGTGGAGGTGAGGATGACGCGCCGGTAGGGCACGCGCAGGCGTTCACCGGTCGCGGCATCCACCGGATCGTTGAGCCAGTCGACGAAGGCCTGCACGTCTTTGGCGACACCCTGATGCCCGGTGAGGGGGTTCTTGATCCAGTCGACCTTCGTGAGCACGAGGATCACCGGAAGTCCCCGCGCGTCGAGTTCGCGGATCATGGCGATGTCGGCGGGAGTGAGGCGATCGTCGTTGGCCTGCACGCAGTACCAGACGACGGATATCTGGTGATCACCGGAGTGCGCCGCGATGGCGTTCAGGTGATCGCGCAGCTGCTGGGCGGGAGGAACGGGCGAACCGATCTCGAAGCCCTCGACATCCCAGATGCCGAGCGAGTCGTCGCTGTAGAACTGCACGCCCCGCGTGACGGGTAAGCCTCGGCCGACCTTGGCCCAATCGCGGCCGAACACCGCGTTGACGAGCGACGACTTGCCGACGCCGGAGCTCCCGACGATGGCGAGGTTGAACCGGCCGTAGCGCGACTTGGCCTCCGAGGTCGCCTCGACGAAGGCCTTCTGATCGAGGTCGGGTGCGTCCGCGTTCTTCTTCGCCATGATGTCTCCTTACCCCCGAAGGAAATCGAGATCGGGCGTTCTTCCCGCGGGATGCGGATGCCACGAATCTACGGCCCGGGGTCCGTCGCGGCGTTTTCGGCGCCTCCCCTTGCGTTCACGGTCGCGACGGGAGGGAATTCCGCACCGCCCCTTGCGCTCACAGTCGCGACGGGAGGGGATTCGGCCGGCGGAGGACCTCGCCCTCAGCGCCGGTCCTCCGCCCGCCGAATCTCCTCCGCTCCACGCGCAGGAACGGGTCAGGGCCGCGGCGCTCTCCGCCGCTCGCGGGAAGGCGGGGTCACGGCTGCCGCCGCACCGCAGCCCACTCCCCCGCCGGGTCGTCGCGTGTGAACACGATCCGGTCGTGCAGGCGCGACGGCCGGCCCTGCCAGAACTCGATCTCGCGCGCGTCCACCCGATATCCACCCCAGTGCGGCGGTCGCGGCACGGGCTCGTCGCCGGGGAAGCGGGCGCCGAGCTCCGCCATCTGCTCCTCGAGGGCGGCTCGGGATGCCACGGGCTCGGACTGATGGCTCGCCCAGGCCGACAGTTGCGAGCCGCGTGGGCGGGACGCGAAGTACGCGTCGTCGCGCTCCGCCGGCAGGGGCGTCGCCGTGCCGAGCACGATGACCTGGCGCTGCAGCGCGTACCAGGGGAAGAGGATCGACACCGACGGGTTCGCAGCCAGCGCCCGGCCCTTGCGCGACAGCCGGTTGGTGAAGAACCACAGCGCCCCGTCGTCGTCGACTCCGCGCAAGAGCACGGTGCGCGAGGTCGGTCGGGCTTCGGCATCCACCGTCGACACGACCATCGCGTTCGGCTCGGGGAGGTCGGATGCGTCGTCGAGCCAGCGCCGCAGAAGAGCGAGAGGGGATGCCGTCAGCGCGCCGTCATCGAGCTCGTCGAGCGTGTAGTCGAGGCGGTGGGCGAGGGGGTTCTCGGTCATCGCGGTCCTCCGGTCGGTCGCGGGCGGCACCATCGTATGACTGTGTCCCCCGCGCGGGTCCCCGCTTGCGGGCGATCGAGATGCGGTGCCGTGCCCGACCGACGAGGGGCCGCCACGAGGGATCTGGCCGGTGTCGGTGGCCCGGAGTACCGTCGTCGCCATGACGCCCGCCGAACTGTTCCTCCGCTCCGACGCCGCGCTGCGCGACGTCATCGACCGCCTCGATTCCGCCGACTTCTCGGCCCCGGTGCCGAAGGAGTGGAGCCAGCTCGAGTCGGCCACGCTGCTCGACATCATCGGGCGGCACGCCTATGACGAAGCCTGGATCCCCGACGTGATCGCGGGTCGCGCGGCGGCCGACGGCGACCCGTTCGCCGAAGGCGACCTCCTGAGCGGCGACGATCCGATCGCCGCGTACGACGCGCTCAACGACGCCGCCACGGCCGCGGTGCACAAGGGCGACATCGCCGACACGTTCCGCTTCACCTACGGCGACTACCCGGCGGCCGAGGGGTTCGCGCATATGGCGACGTACCGCGCGTTCCAGGCGTGGTCGATGGCGAAGCACTTCGGCATCCCGTTCCACCTGTCCCCCGAACTGATCGACGGGTTCACCGAGCACGTCGTGCCGCACGCCGACGAGTGGCGGCAGTGGGGCGTGTTCGGCCCGGCGATCGACCCGCCGGCAGATGCCGATGACGAAACGCGGCTGCTGTGCACGCTGGGGTTCTGGATGCCGTAAGGGGCGGCGGCGCTGCGGACGAGGGCGCCTGTCCTAGGTAAGAAGACCAGCGCCTACGTCTTCACCGGCGAATCGGTGAGCCAGCCTGGGCGTGCACGCGTGTCGGGCAGAGTTCACGAGAGCGGCCGGGATCACGGTGAGCAAGCCGGCGACGGTGGTGGTGCGGCGGCCCGCGGCGGGGGGGGGAGGGGAGCGGATGATGCCTGGGCGTCGGCATCCGTTCCCCTCCATCACGATCAGCTGTCCCGGTCTCCTGTAACCGTCGGAGGTTGTTCCGCTTCCTCTCGTCGGTACTGCATGTCGGTTGCGACCGTCCAGGCCGTGAAGGTCAGGAGAGGGATCACCGACAGAGGCCCAAACACATCAGCCCCTTGCCCTCGGCCCATGTACAGCGCGCTCACTCCGGCGAACCACGCGAACGATGCGACGCAGAGCAGCAGGCGGATGGGGGCGAAGAGGAGCGACAGCCGTAGTCGAAGGGAGGTGCGGTATGTCGGGGGCATCAGCGGCACGACCCTCCGGAGTACGTTCCGAACCACGGCAGAAAGGACGGCTGAATTGTGAAGATAACCGTTGCGTACATCTCCAGGCATCGTTGGGGGCGAGAATTCTGCGCCACTCCAGCCGTGTATACCGCGGCTCCGCCAGCTGCCAGGCACGCCGCGCTTCCGATCGCCGCTCCGGGGGGACCCGCAAGAGCAGAGCCCACGAGGCCACACGCCCCTGCCGCTCCCGTCGCGCCCCACCCGCCCGCAGAGATTGTCGCAGTCTCGGCACGGTTCCAGCGCATGCGCGCGTGGTTCCAGCTTGTCACGGACCACTGCGGGTCAGCAACGACCGGATAGGTCGTGGCGGAATCGGTCTGGACGTGTTGAGTGAGAACGCCATCCTCGATCTCGTAGGAGGTGGGAACGTCCCGCCCGGCGGCGTCGATCGCCCAAGCGGGTTCCACATATCCGACGATCTTCGAGACCTCCACCTCGCCCTTATCGACCTCAACCTCGATCTGCTCTGTCAGCTCGACGCGGCCATCGCTGCGCAATTCCGCCGTCACCCCGTCTGGCAGTACGTAGTCGAATGACCGACCGGCCGTATCGCCTTTGATGACTGTGGTGACGCGCGCGCCCGACGGAAGCGCTTCCACTGTCACGTCCGGACTGTCCCCCTTGCCCGCGAAGACCATCATGCCGTCGGACGATTCCACCCCCGTGTGCAGATCCACAGCATCGGGAAGGGATATCTCGAGGACGGGGTCCTCTTGCAGGCCGACAATCACGTTCGCGTCTGGGTCTCGGGGAAGGGCGACCGTCGCGTCGGCGGTGAGTATCCCGGGAATTGCATCCTGCGAAGCGGTTGCCTCCGCCGCCGCAGTTTGGACGAGGTCGGCGACTGCATCAGCCGCAGCGCCCTGTTCTTCCGCATATGACGGCGGCGCGATGAGTGTCGAAACGGTCACGACCGTGGCGATGACTGCAACCCCGCCTCGGGATCGCATTATCTTCTTTCGCATCTCTCTCCTTTGAGCTTGAGCGTTCTCTCCAACGGCGTTGGAGTGGGTGGTTTCTACCTCTGACGTCCTGTCCGCTACTTGGGGGACAAGGATGGATCCGGCGCCGGGTGAGAAGCGTCAGGAAGGCAGGACGGGGCAACGCGCGTGGTGCTTCAGCAGTAGTCGAGCGGCGAGGGGGCGACCGTGCTCACCTCGCCCGCCGATGGTGGTGGGTAACGCATTGACGCGGCGTGGCCACGTTTCGCCCGCAAATTCACCCATGAGAGCCTTCTGGACGAGATCGGCCTGCGCCTCGCCCTCGCCGACCTCCTCCACGTCGAGGTGGATGTCGCGGCATTCGACACTCTGCGTGGCGAGTTCCGCGAGCGAGTGCTGCGCGGAGCTGTCGAGCTGTGACCGCCGACCTTCACAAGACTCGGGATGCCGCGGCACGGGTCGTCGCGGTATGAAAAGTGATCGCGCAGATCGTCGCGCAAGGTCAGCAGCGCTTTCTCGATGACGTGCAGGCGCAGTGGGCTATCGAGAGGGGACTGATTCGGATCGGCGAGGCCGTCGCCAAGATCCCCGCGCCCGTTCGCGAGCGCTTCGATGGCCAGCCGTGGCGGCAGATCATCGACATGCGAAACCTCGCCGCACATCAACACGACGACCTCGACCCCCACCGGGTGTGGCGCACACTCACGCGGGACGTACCGCGGCTCCGCGAGTACCTCGCGAGGTCGTGCTGCCTGCCCTCTGACGGGCCTGGTCACGCGTCAAGCCTCCCGGTCCACTGAGATCGCCCGTGTGGAATAGGCAGCCGCCGCCCCTCGTTGGCATGGCGTGGCCCCTGTTCCCCACGAAAGGACCCCCGTGAGCCTGTTCAGCCCCACCACCGTCGGCGATGCCGACGTTCGCAACCGCGTGTCGCTCGCCCCGATGACCCGCCTCCGCGCCGACGCCCACGGCGTTCCCGGACCCATCGTCGCGAAGTACTACGCGCAGCGCGCGGGCATCGGCCTGCTGGTGACCGAGGGCGTGTTCCCGAGCGCCGAGTCGCGTGCGTACCCGGGCCAGCCCGGCATCGTCACCGACGCGCAGGCCGCCGGGTGGGCGAAGGTCGCCGACGCCGTGCACGCCGAGGGCGGCACCGTCTTCATGCAGCTCATGAACGGCGGACGCGTCACGCACCCCGACATCACCGGCACCGAGCGCATCGTCGCCCCCTCGGCGATCGCGATCGAGGGCGAGACCCGCCTGGCCGACGGCACCAAGGTCGCCTACGCGGTCCCCCACGCCCTCGAGACCGACGAGCTCGCCACCGTCCGCGACGAGTTCGTCGCCGCCGCCCGACGGGCAGTGGATGCCGGCTTCGACGGCGTCGAGCTGCACGGCGCCAACGGATACCTCCTGCACGAGTTCCTCTCCCCCGCCTCCAACCAGCGCACCGACGAATACGGCGGATCGCCCGAAGCCCGCGCCCGCTTCGTCATCGAGGTCGCCGAGGCCGTCGTGGCCGAGATCGGCGCCGGACGTGTCGGCATCCGGATTTCGCCCGCCCACAACATCCAGGACGTGTGGGAGAAGGATGACGCCGAGACGCGCGCCACGTACGAGGCACTCATCGCCGGACTCGCGCCCCTGGGACTTGCGTACCTGAGCGTGCTGCACGCCGACCCGGCTGGCGAGCTGATCCAGGACCTCCGCCGTGCGTTCGGCGGGACGTTCATCGTCAACACCGGCTTCTCGAGCGTCACCACGCGCGACGAGGCCGTGTCGGCCGTCGACGAGGGCATCGCCGACCTGGTCGCCGTCGGTCGCCCCGCGATCGCGAACCCCGACCTCGTGACCCGCTGGCAGAAGGGCGCCGACGAGAACGAGGTCGACCAGCCCACCGTCTACGGCGGCGACGAGCGCGGGTACACGGACTACCCGTTCCTCCAGAGCTGAGCGACGGGGCGGGGTGGAGGAAGTCCATCCCGCCCCGATCCCGGGCGTCTCACATGCCCGTCATGCCCGCGTCGATCGTGTAGATGCTGCCGGTGACGTACGACGCCTTGTCGGATGCCAGGAACGCCACGACCTCGGCGATCTCCGACGGCTCCGCGTAGCGCTTCAGCGCGACGAGGTCGGCGAAAGCCGCCTGCACGCCCGGGATGTCGTCCGGCGACATCCCCTGCTCGATGCCCCGCATCATGCGCGTGTTGACGGGGCCGGGACACACAGCGTTGACGCGGATGCCGGCCGGCGCCGCCTCCTCCGCCGCGACGCGGGTCAAACCGATGACGGCGTGCTTCGACGCGGTGTAGACGCCGAGCCCCTGGAACGCGATGACTCCCGCCATCGATGACGTGTTGACGATCGCCCCGCCGGTTCCCTGCTCCGTCATCGAGGCGATGACGTGTTTGAGGCCGAAGAAGCTCCCCTTGACGTTGACGTCGAGGATGAGGTCGAGTGTGGCCGCCGTGGTCTCGGTCAGCGGGCCGGTCGCGCCCTCGACGCCGGCGTTGTTGAAGAAGATGTCGATCGATCCGAAGCGGTGACGCGCGATCTCGACGTATTTCTGCACCTCGGCCTCGCTTCGCACGTCGGCTGCGACCGTCTCCGTCCGGTCGGGGTCGAGGCCGAGCTCGCTCACGACGCGCTCGAGAGCCTGCGGATCGATGTCGACGAGGATGACGTTGGCGCCGCCCTCGGCGAAGATCTTCACGGCGGCGCTCCCGATGCCTCCGGCGGCTCCGGTGACGAGCACGTTCTTGTCGGCGAATTCCATGAGGGGTCCCTTTCTCGAGGTGTGAACTCACTGTCTGCGGCGGGCAGGAACGACGGCATGGACGGCGGCGCACGGATCGTCGACCTCCGTGCAGCGCAGCCGGGGGTGGGTGCCACGTGTCGCGCGTGTTTCGCCGCGCTCTCCGCTCTCGATCGCGCGGGAGAGGAATCGTTCACGATCCCCCCTGACGGGGAAACACCCTCGTGACGACGGGATGCCATCGTGGGAGCCGACGACATCTCCGATCGGCTGAGAGGTGGCGAACCGTGTCCGCGACATGGAGCCTGAACGACGTCCGTCCGCGTGAGCGCCATGCATTCTGGCGCGAGACCCTCACGACGGCGTTCACCCCCTTGCGGCCCGAACCGGTCGACGGCGGGCGCTGGGGCGATGGCGCCTCGCTGCGCGGAGACGTGACCACCCGACCGCTCGGTCAGCTCAACATCGCGACGATCCGCTCGTGCGCTCAGCAGAATGTGCACGGCGCGGCCGAGGTGCGACGCAGTGACGAAGAGGTGTTCTTCGTCAATCTCATCGTCCGCGGGCGCTGCTTCGGCGAGCAGCAGGGCAGGGAATGCGACCTCGGACCGGCGTCGATCGGGATCTTCGACGCCCGGCGCCCGTTCCGCTTGACCTACACCGACGACTGGGATGCCATTTCCGTGCGGGTGCCGACACGGGATGCCGCGATGGTGGCGTGGGCGACGAGCGCGCCGACCTCGAGACGCGTGGCCGCCGACCGGGGAACGGGTCGGCTCCTCGCGGGTGTCATGACGGGACTCGCCCGCGCAGACGGGAGTGACATCGACGGCACGCGTGAAGCCCTCGTCGACGCCTTCCTGCTGCTGCTGGGGGCCGCGGCATCCGGAACCGGCGGGGCGATGCCGTCGCACGCCGAGGTCGACGCCCAGCTGCACGACCGTATCCGCGCGCACGTCCGCGACACGCTCCGCGAGGGCCCGGTGGAGCCGAACGACGTCGCGCGACGGTTCCACATCTCGGTCCGCAAGCTCCACCAGCTGTTCGAGCAGTCCGACCGCTCGTTCGGCCGCACCGTGCTCGCGATGCGTGTCGACGCGGTCGCCCGCGACCTGGATGCCGGCTCCCCCGCCACGCTGTCGGAACTGGCCGCCACCTGGGGCTTCGCCGACGCCTCGCACCTGCACCGTGCGTTCCGCGCCCACACCGGGCGCGCGCCCGGCGAGTATCGCCGCACCCGGCTCGCGGCATGACGCTCGCGACCATCGCGGCTCTTGCGACCCACGCCGTCCACGGTCACTCCCGGGTGGTGACCGACGGCGTCTCGATCGTCGTCCTCGCAGGAGAGGGCGACACCGAGGTGCTCGTCGGCGTCGCGGCGGTCCGCCTCTCCCCCGGTGATCTCGTCGTCGTTCCGCCCGGCTCCGACCTGACCGTGACGCCGCTGCCCGGTTCTCGGGCGCTGTACGCCGAGCTTCCCGCCTTCGTCCTCGAGCCGTGGTGCCCACCCTCCGAGAGTCCGGCCGTCGCTCGGGGCGATCTCGCCCGCGTGGCCGCCGGAGCGCTCGTCGCTCTGCACGCCGACCCGCCGGCCGATCCCGCGGCCCTGGCCGACGTGCTCGGAGCGCTGGCCCGCCTCCTCGCGGCGGCCACCGCCGGAGCCCGCCCCGACGTTTCCCCCGACGCGCTCTTGCGCTCTCGCATCCTGCGTCACATCGACACCGCGATCCGGCTGGGTCCGGTCGCACCCGGCGACACGGCGCACCGCTTCGGGATCTCGGTGCGCAAGCTCCACCAGCTCTTCGCGGGGCAGTCGCGCAGCTTCATGCAGACCGTGATGGACCGTCGCGCGTCCTGGTGCGCGCTGGAGCTGCGCACGATCGCGGATGCCACCCCCGCCGCGCTCGCACGACGGTGGGGCTTCGCCGACTCGTCGCACTTCGAGCGGGCGTGGAGTCGCCTCGACCCGTCCGCGGCGGGAGGCCGCGTGCACGGTGGTTGACCCGACGTGCGCCCTCGGACATGCCGTGCCCCGAACCCCCGGCGCAGACTGAGGCCACCCCGGGCCACTCCCGAGCCCCTTCCCTCAGTCAAGGAGCCACGATGACGATCACCGACACCCCTGCCCCTTCGCTCCCGGCCACTTCGCTCCAGGCCATCGAAGAGATCCGCGCCCTCGGTGCGCGCTACAACTACGCCGTCGACGAAGGAACGCCCGAGGAGTGGGCCGCGACCTTCTCGACGGACGGTGTGTTCCATGCCCTCATCGAGGGCCAGACCCCCAAGGGGCACGCCGAGCTGGCCGCCTTCGTTCCCCTGTGCCGCGAGACCTTCGGACCCATGCGCCACCTCACGATGAATGAGCTCATCGAGGTCGACGGCGACACCGCCACACAGACCGCCTACCTGCTGTTCTTCGCCCAGAAAGACGGCGTCGTCGACGGAACCGTCTGCGTCTACGAAGACGAGTTGGTGCGCGAGGACGGCGCGTGGAAGTTCTCCGACCGCAAGGTGCGCCCGGTCATGCCGTTCACGCAGCTGGTGACGCCGGCGTCCTGACGCGGACGACCGAAAGGGCCTCGCACGGACGGTGGATGCCGTTCGCGCGAGGCCCTTCTTCCCATCCCGGGACGCGAGCCCGCGGGGACTCAGCCCATCGAGGCCCGGATGCTCGCCCGCTTCCGGGCCTCGCTCTCGAGCTTCTGTTCCGCGAGGTCGACGATCGTGTCGAGCTGTGCGCGCGGGATGAACACGACGCCGTCGGCGTCGGCGACCACGACGTCGCCCGTGAGCACGGCCACTCCCCCGATCGCGACCGCGCCGCCGATCACCCCGGGACCGTTCTTGTACGGGCCGGCCGGTGTTACTCCGCGAGCGAAGACGGGGAGTCCGAGCTCGCGGATGGCGTCGACGTCGCGCACGCACCCGTCGACGACGAAGCCCGCCACCCCGAGGCTGAGCGCCCGCTCGGCGATGAGGTCGCCGATCAGCGCCCTCGTGGTGTCGCCGAAGCCGTTGAGCACGATGACCTCGCCCGGCTGGACGACGTCGAGCGCGGCGTGGACGATCTGGTTGTCGCCCGCCGCCGTGAGCACGGTGAGCGCCGGACCCACCAGGCGCGCACCCACCCACGTCGGTGAGATGCCGGCATCCGGAGACCCGAGGCGCTGCATCGAGTCGACGACCGCCGAGGCGGCCAGGGGCGCGAGGCGCTCGCGCTCCGAGGCGCTGAGGGGAGCGCGCTCGATGACGGCTGTCGCCACGGCCGAGGTCACGGCGAGACCTGCAGCAGTTCGTCGATGATGGGCGAGATCGTGGCTTCGCGCTCTTCCCAGAGCTTCGCGACCTCGGCTCCCGGCATCCAGGATGCAACGGTGGCGGCGTTGGTGAGCTTCTCGATGACCTCGGGGTCTTCCGCGGCGACCTTGAGGGCGGCCTCCAACGAGGAGCGGATGTTCTCGGGCGTCTCTGCCGGCACCGACAGGGTGAAGCGGCTGTTCATCGGCGCCACCTCGTAGCCCTCGCCGGACAGCGTGGGCACGTCGGGCATGAGTTCGCTCTGCTCGTCCTCGACGATCGCCAGCAGGCGGATGTCGCCGGACTTGTACGGGCCGTAGAAGCTCGACACCCCGCCGAGAGCGAAGTTCACCTCGCCCGACATGACCGCGGCCACCTTGTCGGCACCGCTGTTGTAATGGACGATGTTGAACTCCAGGTCGAGTTCGTTCTCGAGGATCCGCAGGTTGACGTGGTCGTCGCCGGCGCGCGAGTCCGTGCCCGCCGTGATCGTGCCCGGGTCGTCTTCGACGGCGGCGAACAGGTCGTCGATGGTCTTGTAGGGGCTGTTCGCGGCAACGCCGATCACGACCGAGTTGGTGGCGAACGAGCCGACCGGCAAGAAGCTCTCACGATCGAAGGGGGCGTTCTTGGAGGGGTCGAGGTAGCGACCGAGGATCGACGGGATGTTCGTGTAGCCGAACGTCGTCCCGTCGGGTGCCGAGCTGGCGAGCTTGCTGAGTCCGACGACCTGGCTGCCGCCCTCGAGGTTCACGACCTGGATGTTGGCGCCGAGGGAATCCTGCATGGCCGGCGCGACGATGCGGGCCAGGATGTCGTTGCCGGCTCCGGCTGCCGAGGGGACGATCCATTCGATGTCGGTCCCGGCGGCGGGCCAGGCCTCGTCGGCGCCGGCGCCGCCCGAGGTCGACCCGGTGGCGGACGAGCATCCGACGAGGGCCACGGCAGCCAGGGCTGCAACGGCGGTGAGGGTCAGGGAGCGGATTCGCATGCTGTTTTCTCCTTGTGGTGGGGATGACGAAAGTGCGGGGATGGCGAGGGTGCGGGGACGGGACTAGGCGTCGACTCGCGCACGGGAACGGGACCGCGACCGCGACCGCATGAAGGCGGCGAGCGCGGGGCGACTCGCGCCGAGCGCGACCGCGAGGGCGCAGACCACGAGGAGGCCGGTCGCGATCGGGCTGCTCGTGAACACTCCCCAGTCGCCGCGCGAGAGGGCGAGCGACCGCTGGAAGTTCTCCTCGAGCATCGGGCCGAGGATGATCGCGAGCACGAGCGGCGTCAGCGGCACGCGCAGCAGGTGGAAGACGTACCCGATCACGCCCGCCGCGACCATGACGAAGATCTCGAAGGTGCTGCCGTTGATCGAGTAGGTGCCGAGGAACATGAACGCGAGGATCGCGGCCATCAGGTAGGCGAACGGCAGGCGCAGCACGGCGATCCAGACGCGCACGAGGGGCACGTTGAGGATCAACAGGATGACATTGCCCACCAGGAAGCTGGCGATGATGGCCCAGGCGACCTCGGGGTTGTCGCGGAACAGGAGCGGTCCCGGGATGAGGCCGTTGACGGTGAACGCCCCCGCCATGATCGCGACCGTCGCCGACGTCGGGATGCCGAGGGTGAACAGCGGGATCATCGACGACACCGCGAGGGCGTTGTTGGCGGACTCGGGCCCGGCGACGCCCTCCATGGCGCCCCGACCGAACTCGGAGCGGTGCTTCTTCGAGAAGCGCTTCTCGGCGGCGTACGAGGCCAGCGATGTCGCGGCTCCGGGCGAGCCGGGGAGCAGGCCCATGAAGAAGCCGATGATCGAGCCGCGGAAGAACGGCTTCCACGAGCGGCGGAAGTCGTCGCGGGTGGGATAGAGGCGTCCGATCGAGAGGGGCTTGGCGATGCCTGTGGGGCCGCGCTGGGCCTGGGCGAGGATCTCGCTGAGCCCGAAGGCGCCCATGACGATCGCGACCAGGCCGATGCCGTCGAAGAGCTGCGGCATGTCGAATCCGAAGCGGACGATACCGACGCCCGGGTCGAGGCCCACCGTCGCGATCGCGAGGCCCACGCCGGCGCTGATGAGCGCCTTGGCGGGGTTGCTGCCCGCGAAGCTCGTGATGAGCAGCAGCCCGAGGAACGACACGAGGAACAGCTCGGGGGCGCCGAACTCCAGCGCGATCCGCGCGAAGGGGGCGACGAGCACGAACCCGACGACTCCGACCAGCCCGCCGATGAACGACCCCACCGCCGCGATCACGAGGGCCGGGCCGCCGCGCCCGCGCTTGGCGAGCTCGTACCCGTCGAGGGTCGTGGCCACCGATGAGGCTTCGCCGGGGATCCGCAACAGGACGGCGGTGATCGTGCCGCCGAAGGCCGCCCCGTAGAGGATCGCGGCGAGCATGATGATCGCCGTCGTGGGCGAGAGCCCGAACGTGACCGGGATGAGCAGCGACACGGCTGCTGCGGGCCCGAAGCCGGGCAGCACGCCGACGAGCATGCCGAGCACGCAGCCGAGGAGGGCGAACAGCAGGTTCTCGGGGGTGAGGACGGTGAGGAGTCCTTGGAAGAGAGCGCCGAATTCCATGTCAGAGGCCGATCATGCGGAGCACGGTGATGCTCGAGTGCGGGAGGGCGGTGCCGAGCAGGTCGGCGAAGACGAACCGGCTGATGACGGCGACGCCGGCCGCGATGAGAAGGGCGACCCACCAGCGGCGAGCGCTCACGAGCGTCATCACGCTGAAGAGGAGAAGCGTCATGGTGAGGAGGTAACCGAGCACCGGCAGGAGGATCGCGGCGAGCACGAGCGACCCCGCCACGATGGCGACGCGCAGGATGCCGCGACGGTCGGGGAGGGCGATGTCGTCGTCTTCCTCGTCGATCCCGTCGACGACGAGCACGCCGATCGCGGTGTCGGTGGGCGGGTCGACGCGGCTGCCCTCGAAGGGCGTCCGTGCGTCGAGCTCCGACCGGTTCCCCTCGCGCCGCTGCGCGGCAGCCGCACCGAGCAGCTGCAGCGCCCAGAGGACCGCGCCGAGGGCGATCGTGGCTCCCGCGACGACCGGGAAGAATCCGGCGCCCACCCCGGTCACGTTGGTCAGGCCGTAGCCGAAGCCCGACACCATGACCGTGATGCCGGCGACGGCACCGATCGCCACGACAGACCACTCCAGGTACTGCCGCGCCCTCGTCGGGGACGAGGTTTCCACCACATCAGACGCCATCGTCATCCGCCTCTCTGCGGGTTTCCGTGCTAGGTGTGTGTGCAAGGCCGTTGACGCAACTTGCGCACTTGCACAGGATTGCAGGATGGTCCAGACTTGTCAACAGGCGACCCGTTCGATCGGCGTCGCGCCCTCGAAGGAGAGAACATGAGCTTCCGCGCCGTTGCGACTCGCAACACCGCCGCCCTGAGCACCACGGAGCAGAAGGTCATGACGGTGCTGCTGAGCGCCGCGACATCGTCGACGACGGCGGCCGACGTGGCTGCCCAAGCCGGCACGCACGAATCGACCGTGGTGCGCCTCGCGCAGAAGCTGGGCTACCGCGGATACCCCGACCTGCGCCGCGACCTGCGCGCCGACGAGGTGAACCCCGCGCTCTCCGGTGCCCCTATGCGGCAGGAGTCCGGGGCCGACCTGGCATCCTTCGTCGCCGACGAGCGGGCCGGCCTCGAACGCCTGTCGGAGTTCGTCCCCCAGTCGGCGATCGACGCCGCCGCCCGCGACATCGCCGGCGCCGGGGTCGTCTACATCTTCGCCAACGGCGACGCCCGCTCGCTGCAGGAACTACTGGCCCGCCGCTTCCGGCGCTTGGGGATGGTCGTGGTCACCCTCTCGCCCCAGGCGAAAGACCTCGCCGAGCGCTTCGTGCCGTTCGACTCCACCAGCATGCTGATCGGCTTCGCGCTGCGCGAGACACCGCGGATGCTCCCCGCCCTCATCGCCGAGGCGCAGCGCCGGCGCGGGCGCAGCCTGCTCATCACCGACGTGCCGGGCGCGCAGTTCCGGCCCGCGCCCGACCACCTGATCGCTGCCCTCCGCAGCGCCGACAGCGAGTACCGCACCCTCTTCGTGCCGATGGCCATCTGCTATGCGCTCCAGCTCGCGGTCTACCACCTCGACTCCGAGCGGTACCACGCCGTCCGCGAAGACATCGACGGTCTCACCCGCATGCTCGGCGGCACCGACGAGATCCCTCTCCGGCCGTGACCGGCCCCGCCTGGCGGGCTGCGCTCAGCACCCAGGCGGCGCTGTCGCAGGCATCGTGGGTCGGTGTCCGGCTGATGGTCGGCTACCGCGCGCTCGAGCTGGGCGGCGATCCACTGCTGCTCGCCGCGCTCGCGGCATCCTTCGCCGTCCCGACGATCGTCGCGGCGCTTCCCGCGGGTCGCATCTGCGACCGCGTCGGCGGCAGCACCGTCGCCTTCGCCGGCCTGCTCATCGCCTCGGCCGGCGCGATCGTCGTGCTCACCCTGCCGTCGACCGTCCTGCTGCTGTTCGCCGCGACCCTCACGATCGGCCTGGGTCACCTCTGCGTGATGATCGGCCAGCAGACCTTCGTCGCGCACGCGAGCCGCGGGGGTTCGATGGACAGCGGCTTCGGCACGCTCAGCGCCGCGGCATCCATCGGTCAGCTGATCGGTCCGCCGGCCGTCACCATCGCCGCGACCCTCGCCGCGCGCGATCAGCCCGACACGACCGCGGGCTTCGCCGTCTGCCTCGCCTTCACGGTGCTCGCCTTACCTCTGATCCTCTTCCTGCGTCGCGGCGACACGCACCGCCGAACCACCGCCGCGAAGGCCCCGCGCGCTCCGCTCTCGGCGGTGATGAAGGCCCCCGAGTTGTGGCGGGCTCTCGCCGTCAGCGGAGCCGTGCTCGTGACGGTCGACCTGCTTTACACCTTCGTGCCGCTGTGGGCGGTCGAGAAAGGCATCGCCCCGGTCACCGTCGGTCTGCTGCTCGCCCTGCGCGCCGTCGTCTCGGTGGTGAGCCGTCTCGGCCTCGCCCGCATCGTCGCTCGTTTCGGTCGCCGCACCCTGCTTGTCGTGGCGATGCTCACGGGCGTCGCGAGTCTCGTCGCCCTGCCCTTCGCGGACCAGTGGGGCGCGATCCCCGTGATGATCGCGCTCGGTATCGCCCTCGGCCTCCCCCAGCCCCTGACGATGGCGTGGACCACCGCGATCACCCCGCCCGCGGTGCACGGCGCCGCCCTCGGCCTGCGGCTGACCGCCAACCGCGTGCTGCAGGTGCTGATCCCGGTCAGCGTGGGCCTCATCGCCGGCCCCTTCGGACTCGTGGCGATCTTCTGGTCGAACGCGGCCGTGCTCGCGGTGGGGGTGGCGGTTGTCGCGACGTCGCGGACGAGTGATCGCGATGGGGAGGGTTCGGAGTAGCGGCGGCCGCTACGAGACGGCTCGGTACCGCTGCGACTCCCACGAGGTCTAATCGAGGTCGGCCGGCATATTCGGTCGTGCGACCGCCCACGCGCGACGGTCGATCTGATGGAGCACGTCGACGCTCGGCGCGGATCCTCTTAGCGCCGCCGACCTCTCCCCGATCAGGCGCGCTCGGCTCGCCTCGATCTGCGCCGACCGGCAAGAGAGCAGACGCACGACACCGACGAGTTCGGCGATCTCCCCCCGAGTCGTCGAGCGTGTGTCGTGGCGCGCTAGCTCGGCAACCTACGCGGGGGCTGTGCGGGCGGCAAGCTCGCCATCGGCGTTGATGACCGTTTACAGTTTCATCGCGACGCGCGAGTCAAGGTTTGACCACTCGCCATCCGAGCCGATCCTTTTCATGTTCAGCCATTTCAGGCCTGCTCGCATGGCGCCAGAGTACGTTGGGCTTGCGCCTTCCCGGGTGGCCGACCGCGAGATGCATTGGCTCGACCAATCTGCACTTCACAGGACCCGCTGGGCACAGTTGCGGTGCGCGTGGACGACACCAACTCCTTCGACGCGCTCCGTCGGCACTGAAGCCGCCATCTTCCCGCATTCGGAGCCACCGGCCCCTGTATTTCATGAGCGATCACCCGAATACGTGCCACACTTCTTTGACGGGCCCTCGCGTGATGCGCGGCTCCCAAGCAAGGGGACGACATTTGAGCAACACGACCGATACCGAGGCGCACACCGAGCGCGTCGCCCTGGAGATCGACTCTGACGATGAGTTTGCAGGCGACTACGAAGATCCGGGCTCACTCACAGCGAGCGCGATTACGGGCGCGGTCGTTTACACAGTGGACTGGACGGTGGCGACCGTAGTAAATCAGATCGATGCAGATCCGACCGATCCAGAGAGCCAGGGTGTCCTCGTGACAGCGCCTCCGTTCCAACGACGGACTGCGTGGACTGACGAGCGGCAAGGACTATTCATTGAGTCGCTGATGCTTGGATTACCCATTCCGCCACTGGTGCTTGCCGAAAGCATGCAGCACGAGGGCCAGTTCTATGTCCTAGACGGTAAGCAGCGCCTGACAGCTCTGAAGCGATTCTTCGACCCGGCGGATCCGTTGCCACTGAAGGGCTTGGAGATTCTGGCGACCGAACTTGGCGGTAAGACTCTCGCGACCATTCAGGCCTCTGCTGAACTGAGAAAGTTTTCTCGGACTTTGGCGAGTCAACCAATTCGGACGATAGTGGTTAGAAATTGGCGCACTCCATCTCTGCTGCACTTGATCTTTTCCCGCCTTAACAAAGCAAGTGTGCCGCTGGCTTCGCATGAACTTCGACAAGCACTTTTCCCCGGGCCATTCACCAATTTCATAAACGAACAGAGTGGCCTGAGTCGGGAGCTCCAGCGCGCGCGGCGACTTTCGGCGCCCGACTTCCGCTTGCGCGACGCAGAAACACTACTGCGCTATTTAGCGTTTCGAACAAATATAAGCAGCTACAGGGGGGACCTGCGGTCGTTCCTTGATCGAGTACTCAAGGGCGGAAATGATCATTTCGAAGACGCCAGGCCCGAGATCGAGGGGCTCGTCCAGGAAATGGATGCGGGAATCACTACAACATTCGAGGTATTCGACTCAGCGGCCTTTCTGCGATTCGACGGAGAGCGTAACAAGTACATGCCTCGGTTCAACGTGACCGTGTTCGATACCCTGACCTGGTTTTTCAGCGACGCAACTGTCCGAGATGCCGCATCGAAAAACGCCGACGGAGTGCGGCTGGCCTTCGAGGAACTGTCGGCTTCTGACCCTGTTTTCTCGGCCTTCTTGACGTCTACAACAAAGACAAATGACGCCACAGTCGGGCGGCTGGGGCGGTGGGGAACAGCTCTGGGCAACATCCTCGACATGGATCTGGACTACAGGGCATTCGTGTCCCCGGTCATTCCAATAGCGTCGAGAGCGCACGGCTAGATGGAGCTCGGGGAGCCCCTGCGGAGGCCTGCAAGGCGCGCTCGAAGCTATCGGTATTTGACCGTGCGGATCAACCAGCTCGGTCACGAGTTAGGTGTGCGCAGGTCTTTCGTGCCCTCGAGTCAAGGTGAGGTAGACCGGGTTCATGCGTTCCGGCTCCTTGTCCACTCCGAGATACAGGCTTTCGTAGACGATCTCGCGCTACGGATTGTCGATACGACAGCCGATATTGCTGCCAGGACAGGTGCATTAACGCATGCGGGACACTGCTTGTTGGTCTACTATTCGTTCGCACCGCTTGCCACGCCCCGAAATGCGGGGGACGGCCGGTATCCGCCATTCAATGCACAGACCGCTCAGCGAGTTATCGGTCATTCACAGTCCAGGCTAGATAGCGCCATCAAGTCTCATCGGCATGCGGTGGGATCCAACAACGGCATCAAGACCGGGAACGTTCGCCGACTCCTGGTCCCGCTCGGCTATCGCGAGGACGTCTACGCCATCGGTCTGTTCGACAAGCTGGACGACCTTGGAGTGCAGAGGGGGGAGGTCGCGCATAAGTCCGGCCTGATCGGGCTTAGAACTATTCCAACCGGCTCAAACGAGTGGACGCGCTTGGACGCGGTATTGCCCGGGCTCGAAATGATGGAGCGTTTTGCGCCGCGATTGCTTCGCCCTGTCTGATGCAGTGCGACGATGCCGTGGCGCGGATGTGACGGTGCAGAGACTTGAGGGCCGCGAGGTAGGCGTCAAGCACTTAAACCGCTCGAGGACGCCAGCTACGTCTCAGAAGTCATACTCGAGCCCCGGACAACCTCGAAGGCAGATCCCGCAAACAAGAGGCGCGCCAGCCGGGGCAGATCGTAAGGCGCGCTGGACGTCCGCCGCGGGTATGCCCCTGGCGTTAATACGTGCGTCCGCGATTCGGGGTCTCGACACAAGCGCGGCCCCTGTGATCGTCGCCCGAGAGATCTCTTGTATGCATTCGCCTTCGCCGTACACCTCGCCGGCTACGTGGGCACATTCCCAATATTCAACTCCGCAGATGCTGCACTCGGATTGTTCAATGATGAGTTCGACGCTGATTCCAACGCGCTGATGCCCCAGCGCCACTGGGCAAATTTGAGTGTATGAACCCTCCGCATACCTCAGAACGCACATGGCCGGCACACGACGGCGAATGTAATTCCCTATCCGATCCAGGAGTGCGTGCGCACGATCGAACTCTTCACCTTCCTCCAGCCAGTCCATAGCGGAGCGGGCGAGCGCGCGAACCTGATCAAGCTCGGCTTCCAACCCGGCCCAACCGCCCCGGCTCTTTGCATTGCGGAACCGCGCGTCGGCTTCTACCAGACGCTTGACACCTCCCTCTCGGCGTCCTTCAGTCGCCATCGTCCGCAGATCGAGCGATCGATTCGAGCCGATCAAGGATGTCGATCGCAGCTGTAGCGGGACCGTCGTACTTGAACCGCGCCTCTTTCCCGTTGGAAGCTCTGAATTTCCAGTCCACGTGGACGACCGATTTCTCGCGAGGTTCCGGCAACAATCTGGCGATTATCTCTCCAAGCGCTGAGCCCAGACCGTTACTGATCACATCTACGGCATAGGAAGCGACGGGCAACCACACTTCTATCGAGTTGTAGGAGATGAGGTCGCGTTGATCGGAGGTGAGCAACACGTCGGCGCCAGCGGCACGTAAGTACTTTGAGAACGCAGGGGTGCTGTCGGGATAGCCATCTGCATCGCGCCGGGTTGGCATGCCCTGATCGATCCGTACGCGCACACCGTCGAGATACTTCGACGAAAGCATCGCGCTCCTTTCGGTTCGTTATTACTCCACGGGCCCGCCGACGTCGTGCTGCACTTGCATGAAGGAGTCTTGACGGGCCCCAAGTTCTCCCGATGCTATTGACCTTCTATTTTATCTGCGACAGGTCCAACCTTGTCGCTGCCACTGGAACGCCACGGTGATCGTGTCCGTCGGCCCGTTACGGTGCCTCGCCACGATCAAGTACGCCTCACCCGCACACTGGCTGTCTTTTTCGTACGCGGCTCGCGGAGCAGCACCATCATGTCGGCGCCCTGCTCGATCGAGCCCGACTCCCGCAGGTCGGAAAGCGCCGGCTCCTTGTCGGCGCGCTGCTCGGCGCCACGGTTCAGCTGCGACAGGGTGATGACGGGAACCTGCAGCTCCTTCGCCATCAGTTTCAGGGCACGCGAGAACTCGCTGACCTCCTGCTGGCGGGACTCGACGCGCTTACCGCTCGTGAGCAACTGCAGGTAGTCGATGACGACCAACTTCAGGCCCTCGCGCTGCTTCAACCGGCGGCACTTCGCCCGGATCTCGACCAGCGTCATATTGGGGCTGTCGTCGATATAGAGGGGGGCGTCGTTGATGCGACCGCGCGTGGAGGCCACAGTTGTTCAGTCGGGCAAGTCGAACGCGGCCGCGGACCCCCGCGGTGCCCTCGCCGACAGGGTCGCGCACCCGACGCATCAAACCCCGCGGTACCGCTCCACCACGACCCCCGACGCGAACTCCCGCCGCTCCTCTAACTCCAACGCCACCTGCTCCCGCACCCCCTCCAACAACCGCGGCCCCCGCCCCGCGACCACCGGGTGCACAACGAACGTGAACTCATCGATCAGCCCGAGGTTCGCGAGCGCCGCCGGCAACCGCACCCCACCCACCGAGATCCCCCTCCCCGGCTGCGCCTTCAACTCCTTGACGGCCGCGGCAAGGTCACCCCGCACGAGCGAAGCGTTCCAATCCACGGCATCCAATTCCGTCGACACGATGTACTTCCGTATCGGGTCCATGACCTCCGAGAAGGCGACCTCGCTGGCATGCATCCAGTCGGGCCACTCCCCCGACTCCGGCCGGCGCCAGGCCGACTCCATCAGCTCGTACGTCGCGCGGCCGTAGAGCAGGGCGTCGGAGCGGCGCAGTTCGTCGGTCCAGAACGCCATCGATTCGGCATCGGGAGGCAAGCCCGCCTCGTGGTGGACGCACCCATCGAGGGTGACGTTGATGCCGTAGCGAAGCGGTTGGGTCATGGCGATCTCCCTCGACGCGGGCGGTAGTGGCGTCAGGCTAGCGCGGTCACCGGAGCGCCGACAGGGCACGGGCGGTCGCGCCCACCATCTCGTCACCGCCCTGCACGACAAGTCCGCGGCAAGGCAGCGCGGCCCCGGCCGATGCCGCGCTCCCTGCCGCTCGCAATGCGAAGAGCCGCGCCTCAGTACGACATGATCGGCGGCTGATGAATCCGCACCTTCTTCCCGTTCACGATCATGACGAGCCACGTGCATCCAGACCCCGTGGCTTCGAGCACCGTCTCGACGTCCATCCTGAATCCCCCGTCGAATGCGGCATCCTTATCGCTCATCTGATCGAGCGCTTCCTCCATCACCGCCGCAACGATGCTGCGCCCGAACGATTCGTAGTTGTGTGCGCCCAGGTGTTCCTCGACGTACTGCCTGTTCAGTGTGCCGGCCATGTGTCCCCACTCCTTCGTGTGACAGGAACGACGCGGCGTGGTCTCTGATCGCACGCAACTTACGCGCTCCGCACTGAGCATCCACCCGACTGACGTCGCGGTCAATATGCCCCCAAGTGGACGTCTCCGGCGCGCGACGGGCGCTGCTTTCAGACGACCCAAGACGACTCACCGACCTTGCCCTCAGCCTGCCGATTTGCTGCCCGGCTCCGGGTGAAGCGCGTCGTAGTAATCGTCGGCGACGGGCTCGAGCCACTCGTTCGAGGTATTCTCGCCCGGCACGGCGATGGCGACGTGACTGAACCACGAGTCGGCCTTGGCGCCGTGACAGTGCTTCGTGCCGGCGGGGATCACGATGACCGTGCCGGGGGTGAGGCTGACGGGCTCATCGCCCTCCGCCTGGTACCAACCGCGGCCGGCCGTCGCGAGCAGGATCTGACCCCCACCGGCGGTGGCGTTGTGACGGTGCCAGTTGTTGCGGCATCCCGGCTCGAAGGTGACATTTGCGATGCTCATTCCGACAATCGCGAGGGGAGCAAGGTAGGTCTGCTCGCGCGGAAAGAGGCTGTCGAATGTCATCTCAACCGTCCGTCTCGTCGGTGATGTCTTTCAACACCGTCATCGCGGCCATGCCGTTGGGCCAGCCCGTGTAGAACGCGAGGTGGAGGATCGCTTCCTTTAGCTCCTCGGTGGTGACCCCGTTCGTGCGGGCGTAGTCGAGGTGGAATCGCAGCTGATCGGTCCGGCCCATCGCGGTCAGCGCGGCGACGGTGACGAGGCTCCGGTCACGCGGGGAGAGGTCGCTGCGCTCCCACACCTCGTCGAACAGCACCCTGTCGGTGTAGTGGACGAGGCCCGGTGCGAAGTCTCCGAAGGTGCGCTGCCCTCCGGTCCATCCGTTCTGCTCTACGGTCATGCTGTCCTCCCTGTCAGACATCACCACTGAACTGCCTCCCGCGCAGAGGAGGGAGTCTCGGGCGTGACGTGTACTGACAGGGCATCCCACGGCGCGGTGGCCCGCGCGTAACGTCGACCTCATGGACAACAGGGCCGAGGTGCGGGAGTTCCTCACCTCTCGTCGCGCGAAGCTCACCCCGGACGACGTGGGAATCCCCGGCGGCAGCAACCGGCGGGTGCCGGGCCTGCGCCGAAACGAAGTCGCGACGCTCGCCGGCGTGAGCATCGAGTACTACGCCAAGATCGAGCGCGGGCAGATCGCCGGCGCGTCCGAATCCGTGCTGCACGCGATCGCGCAGGCCCTGCAGCTCGACGACGCCGAACGCGAGCACCTGTTCGATCTGGCCCGCGCGGCGGGACAGACGCCGCCGAGATCGCGCCGCAAGCCGGGCACCCCGGCATCCGTCCGCTCCGGAATGGAGCTGATGCTCGACGCGATCACCGGTGGCGCGGCGATGGTGCGCAACGGTCGGATGGACATCCTCGCCGTCAACGCCCTCGGACGCGCGCTGCAGACGGAAGTGTTCGAGTCACCCGGCGACGGAAATCTCGCCCGGTACGCATTCCTCGATCCTCGCGCCCGCGACTTCCACCCGAACTGGGAGAAGGCGGCGGACATCACGGTCGGCATCCTCCGCACCGAGGCCGGGCGCGACCCCTACGACCGCGGCCTGCAAGATCTCGTCGGCGAACTCTGCACGCGCAGCGACGACTTCCGCGTCCGATGGGGTGCCCACAACGTGCGACAGCACGGCGCCGGGAACAAGCACTTCACGCACCCCATCGTCGGAGCGCTGGAGCTGAGTTACGAAGACATGCAATTCGTCCAGCACCCCGGACTCACGTTGCTCATCTACGTTCCGCAGACCGGTTCGGAGAGCGAGGAGCGGTTCCGACTGCTCGCCAGTTGGCAAGCGACGAACGATGTCGCGGCGTCCGCCACGCCGGGAATCGACGCATATACAGCACGGAGGAAGGACTGAGAATGCACACCCGCACACTGGGGCAGGGACTCGAGGTCTCGGCGGTCGGACTCGGCTGCATGGGCATGTCGCAGAGCTACGGGCCCAACCCCGGAAGCCGCGACGACATGATCGGCGTGCTGCGCGCTGCCGTCGACCGGGGAGTCTCGTTCTTCGACACCGCGGAGGTCTACGGCCCCTACGTCAACGAGGAGCTCGTCGGCGAGGCGCTCGAACCCGTCCGCGACCAGGTCACGATCGCGACGAAGTTCGGGTGGAACATTCAGGATGCCAAGAGCGTCGGGCTCGACAGCCGGCCGGAGCAGATCCGCGCCGTCGCAGACGCCTCGCTGAAACGACTGCGCACGGACGTGATCGACCTGTTCTATCAGCACCGTGTCGACCCCGACGTGCCGATCGAGGATGTCGCCGGCACCGTCGGAGAGCTGGTCGCCGAGGGCAAAGTGCGTCACTTCGGGCTGTCGGAGGCATCCGCCGCGACGATCCGACGCGCCCACGCGGTCTTCCCCGTGACCGCGCTGCAGAGCGAGTACTCGCTCTGGACCCGCGACCCGGAGGCGGAGGTGCTGCCCACGCTGGCCGAGCTCGGTATCGGGTTCGTGCCGTTCAGCCCGCTGGGCAAAGGGTTCCTCACGGGCACCGTCGATCAGACTACGTCGTTCGCCGACGGCGACGTGCGATCGACCATTCCCCGCTTCACGGAAGAGAATCGCGAAGCCAACCACGCCCTCGTGACGCGCATCG
The DNA here is from genome assembly GCF_014192415.1 of Microbacterium proteolyticum. Classification (GTDB taxonomy): domain Bacteria; phylum Actinomycetota; class Actinomycetes; order Actinomycetales; family Microbacteriaceae; genus Microbacterium; species Microbacterium proteolyticum. The sequence continues at coordinate 1,398,829 of NZ_JACHXY010000001.1, read as the reverse complement.
CCACGGTCGCCGAGACGCGACGAGCCACACCCGGGCAGGTCGCACTGGCCTGGCTGCTGGCTCAGCACCCGTGGATCGTCCCGATCCCCGGTACGCGACGCATCTCTCGCATCGAAGAGAACGCGGGGTCCACGGCGGTGGCACTGTCGGCCGATGACATTGCCGACCTCGACACCCTCGCTCAGAGCGTGGGCGTGCGCGGCGATCGCTACAACGCCGTGCACATGGGGTACGTGGGGCGCTGACGGACAGCTACATCCCCGGCGCCATATCCGCGAACCGCGAATAGTGCCCCTGGAACGCCACCGTGATCGTGTCGGTCGGGCCGTTACGGTGCTTCGCCACGATCAGATCCGCCTCGCCCGCGCGCGGCGAGTCCTTCTCGTACGCGGCCTCGCGGTGCAGCAGCACCACCATGTCGGCATCCTGCTCGATCGAGCCCGACTCACGCAGGTCGGAAAGCGCCGGCTTCTTGTCGGCGCGCTGCTCGGCGCCACGGTTCAGCTGCGACAGCGCGATGACGGGAACCTGCAGCTCCTTCGCCATCAGCTTCAGCGCACGCGAGAACTCGCTGACCTCCTGCTGGCGCGACTCCACGCGCTTACCACTCGTGAGCAGCTGCAGGTAGTCGATGACGACCATCTTCAGACCCTCGCGCTGCTTCAACCGGCGGCACTTCGCCCGGATCTCCACCAGCGTCATGTTCGGGCTGTCGTCGATGTAGAGCGGGGCGTCGTTGATGCGACCGCGCGTGGAGGCGACGGTGGTCCAGTCGCGCGAGTCGAGCGTTCCCTTGCGCATGCTCTGCAGCGGGATCGACCCCTCGGCGCTGAGGAGGCGCATGGCGATCTCGGAGCGGCCCATCTCGAGCGAGAAGAAGATGCACGGCGCGTTCGACTTGATCGCGGCGGCGCGGGCGAAGTCGAGCGCGAGCGTCGACTTACCCATGGCGGGGCGCGCGGCGAGCACGATCATCTGGCCCGGGTGCAGACCATTCGTGAGCTGGTCGAGACCGGCGAAGCCGGTGGGGATGCCGGTCATCGACCCGTCGCGACCGCGAGCGGCTTCGATCTCTTCGACCGCGGCATCCACCGCCATCGTCAGGGGGATGTAGTCATCGGCGCTGTCGTCGCCCGAGACGTTATAGATCTCGGCCTGGGCGCTGTTGACGAGATCGACCGGATCGCCCTCGCCGGCGTAGCCCATCTGCACGATGCGCGTGCCGGCCTCGACGAGGCGACGCAGCAGCGCGCGCTCGGCGACGATCGAGGCGTAGTAGCCCGCGTTGGCCGCGGTGGGCACGATCGAGGTGAGCGTGTGGAGGTAGTCCGCTCCCCCGGCTCGCTGCAGCTCGCCGGTCTTGATGAGCTCGTCGGTCACGGCGACGACGTCGGTCGGTTCACCGTGCGAATAGAGGGTGAGGATGGCCTCGAAGATCAGCTCGTGCTTCGGCACGTAGAAGTCGCCGCCGCGGAGCGTTTCGATGACATCGGCCACCGCATCTTTCGACAGCAGCATGCCGCCCAGCGCACTCTGCTCGGCGAGGATGTCGTGCGGGGGCGTGCGCTCGGGACGCGGCGCTTTTCCGAGACGCTCCTCGGCGATGTCAGCGATCGACACGGGCTCTCCTTCTGCTCTCGGGCCGCCCCTGCGCCCCCCTCACGCGCGCGCGAAGGATGCGATGGCGAGAGGTGGAACGACCTCGGGAGCATCTGATCACTGACGTCCGACATCGACGCGCGCGGCAGTGTGACAGGGATGCCCGAGGGGCTGCCCCCACGGTAGATACCACCCTCGACACACGCAAATGTGCCTGTGGATAACTCTGTGGAGAGTGTGCGGGAAACGCCGCAGTCTCTGTGCACAACTCCTGTGGACAAGTCGGTGGATGACTGTGGATTTAGCGCTGCATGTACCGTCTCACCTGGGATTTGTTTGTCCACAGGTTGTGTGGGGAAATCCCGGTTGAAGTAGGCCTTGAAGGTTGCTCGACTTGACAAATGCATGTGTACAACTCGGGGGATAACTCGGCGTCGGTCTACTGACGCACGGCATCCGATGTCAAATCTCCCGACACCTGGGCGTGTCGCCGCGCCACCATCTCGTTACGTAAGCACTACTGGTGGTTCACCCGCCCTCTTTCGCCCGCGTGGATCCAGGCGTATCGTCGCCGACCTGGAGTCACCGACGATTCACCTTGGGGGGCGAATCATGGATGCCACGCTGAGGACGGGGATGCCGCGCACTCTGCGCGTGTTCCTGCTCGGTGTGCTCGTGTCCGTCGCCATCGCCGTGCTCTCGCTCTTCGCCACCTCGACGTCGGCCTCCGCGGACGACTCCGGGTCGGGTCTGCTGGGGGCCGTCGGATCGACGGTGAACGGCGTGACCGACACCGCCGGAGACGTCGTGGAACCGGTTGCGACCGCCGTTGTGGAGCCGGTCGCGAAAACCGTCTCGGAGCCGGCGGCCAGCGACGCCGCGGATCCGGTCGCTCGAACGGCGGAACCCGTCACCCGGGCAGTCGAGCCGGTCGTCGAGACCGTGGAGCCGGTCAAAAAGGCCGTCGAACCCGTCGTCTCCGAGGTGGTTCGACCCGTCGCGACCGCCGTCGTCGAACCGGTGGCCACCGCCGTCATCGAGCCGGTTGCCGACGACGTCGTCACGCCGGTCGCCAGCCTCGTCGCCGACACGGTCGAACCCGTCACCGAGGCCGTCACGGCCCCCGTGGCGCAGCTCGTCTCCCCCGTGGCCGGAGTCGTCACCGACACGGCCCCTGCCCTCGTGGACACCGCTGACACGCTCGTACGCGGCACGGTCGGCACCGTGGCAGGCGTCGTTACCGACGTAGCTTCCTCGGGCGTCGTGGGCGCGATCGTCGACCCGGTCGTCGACACGACCGAATCCCTCCCCATCCTCGGTCCCATCGTCGAGCAGACCGGCCTGGGTGGCATCGTCACCGGCGTGGCCGGGGCTGTCGACGAAACGCTCCCGGTCGTCGTCGGTACGGCGCCCGAGATCGCCCCGGTCGTCCCGTCGCTCCCCGGCGACGGAGGCGAGGTGCCCTCCCCTGCACCCGGCGTCACGGCTCGTCCCGTGACGCCGCCGGCGGAACCCTCGGACATCCCGGCGCCGGCCGTACCGGAGGCTCTCGAGACGGTGACGGCTCCCCCGGGCCCCGCCGTTTCGGCCGCGGCCGCAACGACACGCGTGGCGACGTCGGTTGCGCAGGTCGCGCGCTATTTCGAGGCTGTGGCCCCGGCATCCGCCCCCTCCTCCACCGACGCACCCGCCACCCCTCTGGGCTCCCAAGACGCCGCTCCCGCAGCGCTTGGGGTCAGCACCGGCGCCGGATCCTCGGCATCCGCAGGTTCGGGAGCGGTAGGAACCACCGCCGCCACCGCCGATCACGGCGCGCTCTCGTTCGCGCTGACACTTCTCGCTCGCGGGGGCGACGTCGACGACGACCTCCCCGGCATCCCCGTCTACGACACCGACGCTTCTCCTGACTGAGGCCGGTCGCGCCGTGCTCTGCACGGCAGACGACCCCGCGCGTTCGCGCACCCTCACTCATCTACAGGAGAAATTCTCATGCGCAAATTCTACTCGCGTGCCCTCTGGGGCGCGCTCGTCGGGAGCGGCTTGGCCGTTCTCGGATGCGGCATCGCGAATGCCGCAGACACCTCGGGAGCAGGCGGACTACTCTCGGGCGACCAGGCCCTCGTCTCGGTCGACCTGCCCGTCACCGTCGGCGGCAATGCCGTCTCGGTGATCGGCGACAGCCACACCTCGGATGCCACCACGACCGGTGGATCGTCCGACTCGGGCGACAGCGGCTCCGGGCACGGTGGTTCCGGGCACGGTGGCTCCGGCCACGACGGTGGCGGCTCCAGCTCGGGTGGCTCCGGCCACGACGGCGGCGGTTCCCGCTCGGGTGGCGACGTGACCACTGACGGGTCGGACAGCCTGCTCGGCGGCAACCAGGGCATCGTGTCGGTCGAGGTTCCCGTCACCGTCGGCGGCAACGCCATCTCGGTGATCGGCGACAGCACCACCTCGGATGCCACCACCACGGGCGGATCGTCCGGCTCGGGCTCCAGCGGCGATGTGCAGACCGACGGATCCGACAGCCTGCTTGGCGGCAACCAAGCCGTCGTGCCGGTTGCGGTGCCCGTCACCATCGGTGGCAACGCCGTCTCGGTGATCGGCGACAGCACCACCTCGGATACCACCACCACGGGCGGCACGAGCGGCATAGGCCACCCGAGCACCGGCCACCCCAGCACGGGGCACTCCGGCACCGGCCACTCGGGCTCCGGTGGAGGCGGCGACGTCACGACCGACGGCACCGAGAGCCTGCTCGGCGGCAACCAGCTCGTCACCCCGATCTCGCTGCCCGTCACCATCGGTGGCAACGCGGTCTCGGTGATCGGCGACAGCACGTCGAAGGATGCCACCACCACCGGCGGCACGAGCGGCTCCGGCGCGGGCGGCGACGTCACCACCGACGGCACCGACAGCCTGCTCGGCGGCAACCAGCTCGTCACCCCGGTATCGCTGCCCGTCACCATCGGCGGAAACGCCGTCTCGGTGATCGGCGACAGCTCCACCGAAGGCGCCACCACCACGGGCGGCACCACCGGCGCGGGCATCGGCGACGTGACCACGGACGGAAGCGACAGCATCCTCGGCGGCAACCAGGCGATCCTGCCGATCTCCGTTCCCGTCACCATCGGCGGCAACGCCGTCTCGGTGATCGGCGACAGCACCTCGAAGGATGCCACCACCACTGGCGGCACCTCGGGCGGCCTGCTGGGCGGTATCTCGACCGACGGGAGCGACAGCATCCTCGGCGGCAACCAGCTGATCGTTCCGATCAGCCTGCCCGTCACGATCGGCGGCAACGCCGTGTCGGTGATCGGTGACAGCACAACGGTCGGTTCGAACACCGGAACGCCGGGTACCCCGGGGACGCCTGGTCACCCGGGGACGCCGGGGACGCCTGGCAACCCCGGGACGCCCGGCAATCCCGGCACTCCGGGAACACCCGGGACTCCCGGCAACCCTGGAACGCCCGGCATCCCCGGAACACCTGGCACCCCCGGAACACCCGGAACACCCGGAAATCCCGGCACCCCGGGAACACCCGGGACTCCCGGTAACCCCGGCAACCCGGGAACACCTGGCAACCCCGGAACGCCCGGCACATCCGGAACACCCGGAAACCCCGGCACCCCCGGCACCCCCGGCAAAACCACGCCGGTGACGGGCTCCATCGCGTCGGTCTCGGCGACGTCGTACTCGGCCGCGGCTCCCGTCGCGTCGGGCACGGCCACGGCCACCGGCAAGACGCTCGCCGTCACGGGAGCTGATGGGTCGGCCGCCGCCGGCCTCGGGCTGGCGGGCTTGCTGGCACTCCTCCTGGGAGGCGCGCTGCTGCTGCGTCGTCACCGCGCGACCGCCTGACGCACAGACCCCGGGGAGGGGGTGACCCCTCCCCGGCAGGCGACACCGGATGCCGGCTATTGGGGGCGGCATCCGGTGTCGTGGCGCGCCCGCGAGCTACAGGGCGCCGCCCCGGCGTTCGCGCTCGAGGAAAGCGATGGTGTCGGGGTTCTGCGGAGCGTCGAGGATCTGCGCGGGCGTGCCCTGCTCGACGATGCGTCCGCCCTTCATGAAGACGATCCGGTCGGCCACCTCGCGCGCGAACGACATCTCGTGCGTCGCCATGAGCATGGTCGACCCGCGGGCGCGCAGCACCCGCACCAAGTCGAGCACCTCGCCGACGAGCTGCGGGTCCAGCGCCGACGTGATCTCGTCGAGCAGCAGCAGCTCGGGGTCGGTCATCACCGCGCGCACGATCGCAACGCGCTGCTGCTGGCCGCCCGACAGTCGGTCGGGGAACTCGCGTGCCTTGACCCCGAGGCCGAGCTGCTCGAGCAGTTCGGTCCCGCGGGCGTAGGCGTCGGCTTTCGGCATCCGGTGCACTTTGCGCGCGGCGAGCGTGACGTTGTCGATCACGCGCAGGTGCGGGAAGAGGTTGAAGTGCTGGGAGACGACGCCGATACGAGCCCGAGCGGCATCCTGGTCGACCGTGGGATCGGTCAGGTCGTCGCCGTTCAGCAGGACCTGGCCGTCGTCGACACGCTCGATGAGGTTGATGGTGCGCAGCAGCGTCGACTTGCCAGACCCCGAGGCGCCGATGAGCACGACGACCTCGTGCTGGTCGATCGCGAGGTCGATGCCGTCGAGCACGACGTGATCGCCGAAGGCCTTGCGCACGCCGCGGACGTCGAGCACGCTCACACGACCCCGCCCATCTGCTCGCGCTTCGCCAGCCGCGCCGAGACGTAGTCGGTGAGCCGGATCATCGGGAGCGCCATGGCCACGAACAGCAGTGCCGCGACGATGTACGGCGTGAAGTTGTAGTACTCGGCCGCAGCGATCTGCGCCGCACGCACGGCATCCACCGCTCCGAGAACCGAGATGAGCCCCACGTCCTTCTGCATCGACACGAAGTCGTTCATCAGCGCCGGTACGACCTTGCGCACGCCCTGCGGGATGACGACGATGCGCAGCGTCTGCCCGTGAGTGAGGCCCATCGAACGGGCGGCGATCCGCTGCGAGGGATGCACCGCCTCCATTCCCGCGCGGAGCACCTCGGCGATGTAAGCCGAGTAGGTCAGCACGATCGCGATGGTTCCCCACAGCACCACCGGCACCCGGCCGAAGACACCCAGGGCGGGCAGGCCGAAGCCCACGAGGTACAGCACGATCAGCAGCGGGATGCCGCGGAACAGATCGGTGTACACCGTGGCCAGGGCGCGCAGTGGGAAGAAGACGGGACCCCGCAGCGAGCGCAGCACCGCGAGCGTCGTGCCGAGGATGGCAACCGCGAACGCGGCGACGAACAGCACCTGGATGTTCAGCCACAGCCCGACGAGGATCGACGGGAAGCTCGCGATCGCGATGTCGACGTCGAAGAAGCTGCGGCGTACGTCCTCCCAGCCGGGGCTGGAGAGGACCGCCCACCCCACCACGACGACGAACACGACGGAGCTGACGAACGCGATCAGCACCGATTTCGTCGACTGCCGACGCCGCTCGAGGCGACGACCGAGTTCGAGCTCGCTCGGACGCCACTCGGCCTCGAGGGGGGTGGATGCCACGACTGCTACTTCAGAACGGGAGCGGCGGCCGTGCCGCCGAGCCACGTCTGCTGCAGTTCGTCGAGCGTGCCGTCCGCCCGGAGGGCATCGACCGCCTCGCTGACGGGCGCAGTCAGCTCCGAGCCCTTGGGGAGCACGAAGGCGAGCTCGTCACCGCCGGCGGAGGAATCGGGCAGCTGGCCCACGACCTTGCCGTCATCGAGCACGGCACCGGCGAGGTAGAACGCGGTGGGGAGGTCGACGATGATCGCATCGACCTGGCCCGCCTGGAGAGCGGCGACGGCATCGTCGTTGGAGTTGTAGACGCTGAGGTTGGCGGTGCCGAGCTGGTCTTCGGCGACCTGGTAACTGGTCGTGGCGCTCATGACGCCGACGGGGATGCCCTTGAGCTCGTCGACGGTGGTGGCGGACACGGCCGGCGACGATCCCGTCGTCACGACGGCCTGCGTGGTCGTGTAATACGGCGACGAGAAGTCGACGGCGTTCTTGCGCTCGTCGGTGATGGAGAACTGCTGCACGTTGAGGTCCCAATCCTTCGAACCCGGTGCAATGGCGCTGTCGAAGGTGGAGCGAACCCACACGACGTCGTCCTTCGAGAAGCCGAGCTGCGTGGCCACGGCGTCGGCCACGGCCGCTTCGAAGCCCTCCCCGGAGGCGGGGTCGTCGTTCTCGACCCAGGGCGAGAACGCGGGTTGACCCGTAGCGATGGTGAGCTTGCCGGCCGTGACGGTCTGCAGAGCGCCCTCGGACGCGGGGGCGGCACCGGCGTCGGAGCCCGTCGGGGCGAAAGCGCAGGCGGTGAGCGAGACGACCGTGACGGCGGCCACGGCGGTCAGGGCGGCGGCGCGGCGCAGGCGTGCGATAGCGGTCACGGTGTCTCCTTGTGGACGTATCGGGGGCATCCCCGGAGTGCTGTGTGGAGCAAATGGTACCTACTCGGCGAGGCTCCGGCCGTCTGCGGAGAAACCCGGCGACACAGGGATGGACGTTGCGCAGGGGGTGGCGGAGCCCTCCGCGGCCTCTCTGAGCCCCTCGATCGGCTCCCGCCTCCCTTCACGCACGGGTCCGGGGCGATTCCCTGGGTTCGGGCGTGGTCTGCGCGCCTCCCCCGACTACGGGGCGTGCCATATGCACCGGGGCGGGCAACGGACGCCCAAGTGCACATCCGAGGCCCCACAGCACGGCGAGCCGCACAGGATCCCCGCGACAGTGCGTAGCGGCGCCTCCCCGCGCCGTCCCCCCCTCCCCCGGTTCGGGGCGCGATCCGCGCATCGGGGCGCGCAATACCCGCCCCAACACACAAACTCCGCCCCGAACCGTGGCACGAAGCGCCGCAACGCCCACCAGCGGAGACGCGGAACGGCCCCGCCCTGCCGAAGCAGGAACGGGGCCGTTCTCGAGAGTGCTGCGAATTACTTCGCGGCGACCACCTGGAGGGTGATCACGGCGGTGACGTCGTCACGCAGGCGAACGGTCGCCTCGTGCTCGCCGACCGACTTGATCGAGGAGGTGATCTGGATCTTGCGCTTGTCGAGCTCGCCGAGACCGGCGGCCTTGACGGCGTCGGCGACATCGGCGGTCTTGACCGAACCGAAGAGGCGACCCTCGTTGCCGGCCTTGACGGCCAGCTTGACGGTGTTCGACTCGAGCGAGTTCTTCAGGGCCACGGCGTCTTCGTGGTCGTGGATCGCGCGGGACTCGCGGGCCGCGCGGATCGACGCGACCTGCTTCTCGCCACCGCGGCTCCAGGCCACGGCGAAGCCCTGCGGGATGAGGTAGTTGCGGGCGTACCCGCTCTTGACCTCGACAACGTCACCGGCGCTACCGAGCCCGGTGACCTCATTCGTGAGAATCAGCTTTGCCATCGGGTGCTCCTTAGCGGCCGGCGCCGGCGTAGGGCAGGAGAGCCATCTCGCGCGCGTTCTTGATGGCGCGGGCGATCAGGCGCTGCTCCTGCACGGAGACACCGGTGATACGACGGGCGCGGATCTTCCCGCGCTCCGAGATGAACTTGCGGAGGGTTGCGACGTCCTTGTAGTCGATGACGCCGACGCGGATCGCCTTCGCGGGGGCTGCGTTCTTTGCGCCCTTCCGCGGCTTGCGGCGGTCGCCAGTGGCCTTGCCAGCCATGCTTCCTTCTTTCGTATGGTTCGGATGCCGAGGCGGTCACGCGGACCGGGGCATGGCATCCGGAATTTCAGGGGTCGTCGCGCCGTGAGGCGCAGCGAAGATCAGAACGGGGTGTCGTCTCCGTAGGAACCGGGAGTGCTCCACGCGTCTGCGCCGCCGTTGTTGCCGCCGCCGTTGTTCGAGCCGGGGGTCGACCACGGCTCGTCGTTCGACTGCTGCACCTGCGGGCGCTGACCGCCACCGCCGCCACCCCCGCCGCCGGAAGCGGCACGGGTGACCTGTGCGGTCGCGTAGCGGAGCGAGGGGCCGATCTCATCGACTTCGAGTTCGATGGAGGTGCGGTTGTTTCCCTCACGGTCCTGGTACGAACGCTGCTTGAGGCGACCGGTCGCGATGACACGGCTGCCCTTCGTCAGCGAACCGGCGACGTGCTCGGCGAACTCGCGCCACACCGAGGCGCGCAGGAAGAGCGCCTCGCCGTCCTTCCACTCGTTCGCCTGACGGTCGAACGTGCGGGGGGTCGACGCGATCGTGAAGTTCGCCACCGGCAGACCGTTCTGCGTGTAACGCAGCTCGGGGTCGGCGGTGAGGTTGCCCACGACGGTGATGACGGTTTCGCCGGCCATCGTCGTTACTTCGCAGCCTTCTCGGCGGACTCGACCTTGCGGGGAGCGGCGGCCTTGCGGGCAGCCTTCTCCTCGGAGCGCTTGGCCTCGGCGGCGACCTGAGCGATCGCTTCTTCGGCGCGCAGGACCTTGGTGCGCATGATCTGCTCGTTCAGCTTCAGCTGACGGTCGAGCTCGTTCGTGGCCTCGCTGGTCGCGACGAAGTTGACGACGGCGTAGATGCCCTCGTTCTTCTTGCGGATCTCGTAGGCGAGACGACGGCGGCCCCAGATGTCGACCTTGTCGATGGTTCCTCCATCGGCCGTGATGACCTTGAGGAATCCGTCGAGCTTCGGAGCGACCTGGCGCTCGTCGACCTCGGGATCGAAGATGACCATGAGTTCGTACTGGTGCGTCACTAACCCACCTCCTTCGGACTAGAACGGCTGACGGGCATTTCCCGGCAGCAGGAGGGTGTGGTGCACGTCATCACGGGCTTACACGCGCATGGGCGTCACCGGACAACCTTCGTAGTCTAACGGATGCCGTGGGTGCGGCGGAATCGCGGGGCGTCGCGGTCGTGCGCACCACCACCGAGAAACGCGATTCGCCGGAGGAAACGCCTCGTCACAGCGTTCCTCGCACAACGCAGCGTTTCTCGCACAGGGCGGCGTTTCTCAGCGACCGCCAGCGCCGGCGCCCGGCCGGGACGGCGCGGGAACGCCTGCGCACTCCCCTCCCCCGATGTCGGACGCTCCCGATACGGTCGAAGTGGGGAGGCGATACATGACGACACTCGCGCAACTCGACACGACACCGCTGACCGAGCCCGTCGACAAGAAAGCGGTCACCGCGTTCACCGCCGAGCTCCGGGCACGCGGCGCTCTACGGGGTCGCACCCTGTCGATCGTCGTCCTGGCGATCATCGGGGTGGCGTTCGCGCTCGTGGTCGTGCCGATCTTCTTCTCGCTGATCGTCTCGATCGTCTCCGAGAGCAGCGGCAATGCCGTCGTCGCCCTACCCTTCCTCGTGATCGCCGCCATCGTGGCGGTCGTGGCCGTCGCGGTCATCCGCGGCTTCGGCGGCACGGCCGTCCGTCGCTACCGGCTCGACCGCTTCGCGCGCGCGAACGACATGACGTGGCATCCGGGATACACGAATCCCCCGCTTCCGGGCATGATCTTCGGCATCGGCAACGACCGGGGCACGCACGACCTCTTGCGACGGGAAGCGCCGCGATTCATCGAGGTCGCCAACTACAGCTACGAAACCGGCTCGGGCAAGAACAAGCAGACCCACCGGTGGGGTTATGCCGCGCTGCGCCTCGACACTCCACTCCCCCACATCGTGCTGGATGCCGTGGGAAACAACGGCCTGTTCGGCGGCTCCAATCTGCCGGTCAGCTTCGGGCGTGGGCAACGACTGAGCCTCGAGGGCGACTTCGACCAGCACTTCGCGCTGTACTGCCCCGAAGGGTACGAGCGTGACGCCCTCTACCTGTTCACGCCCGATGTCATGGCCCGTTTCATCGACAACGCCGCGCAGCTCGACGTCGAGATCGTCGACGAATGGCTGTTCCTCTACTCCCGGCGCGACCTGTCGACGCTCGACCCCGCGACCTGGCAGTGGGTGATGTCGACCGTGGGCGCGCTCGACGACAAGCTCGCGCAGTGGGCGCGGTGGCGAGACGAGCGCCTGGCCGCAGCCCCGACCGCAGGCGCGGTGGCATCCGGAGTGCCGGGGGCGTCGACCGAACCGGCGGCCCTGCTCACCCCTCCCCCGGTCGGCGTCGCGGCGCCCGGGCGACGCCTGCGACGAGGCTTCTCCTGGGTGACCGTGCTGATCGCCGTGGCGATCGGCGCGTGGTGGCTCCTCACCATCGTGTTCGACGTGCTGGCGTCCTGACCGCCGGCACGGGGCAGCGCATCGAACTCGCCTCTGCCGAAGCGACGCGTCAGTGCGCCGACCACCCGCCGTCCATCGTGTAGCTCGCGCCGGTGACCATTGCGGCATCCGGTCCTGCCAGCCACAGCGCCAGGGACGCGACCTCGGTCGGCTCGACGAGGCGCTTGATCGCGGCATCCTGCAGCAGGATCGTCTCGAGCACCTCGTCCTCGGCGATTCCGTGGGCGCGGGCCTGGTCGGCGATCTGCTTCTCGACCAGCGGCGAGCGCACGTATCCCGGGTCGATGCACACGCTCGTGACGCCGTGCGGGCCGCCCTCGAGCGCCGTCGTCTTCGAGAGACCCTCGAGGCCGTGCTTCGCGGTGACATACGCCGACTTGAACGCCGACGCGCGGATGCCGTGCACGCTCGAGACGTTCAACACCCGCCCGAAGCCGCGCTCGTACATGCCCGGCAGCGCCGCTCGGATGAGGAGGAACGGCGCCTCGAGCATGAGCCGGAGCATGAACGAGAAACGCTCGGGGTCGAACTGCTCGATGGGGCTGACGTGCTGGATGCCGGCGTTGTTGACGAGGATGTCCACGTCGAGGCTGAGCTCGCGAAGCGCCGCCGTGTCGGACAGATCGACGACCCACGGGCGCCCGCCGATGTCCGCGGCCACGCGCTCGGCGCCCTCGGCGTTCAGGTCGGCGACGGTGACCTCGGCCCCGGCGCCCGCGAACGCCCGCGCGATGGCCTCGCCGATGCCGCTCGCTCCCCCGGTGACGAGGGCACGACGGCCGGTCAGGTCGGTGCTCATGCGGATCCCTTCGCTCCCACGCGTTCGGCGGTACGGGCCGCGTCGGCGGCGTCGATGTCGCGCAGCGAGATTCCGCGCGTTTCCTTCAACGACAGCACGGCGATCGAGGTGACGATGCACGCCGCGACGATGTAGAGCGCGATCGGCAGCCACGAGCCGAAGTCGCGCAGCCACTGCGTCGCGAGGATCGGGGCGAGGGATCCCGCGAGGATCGCCGTCACCTGGGCGCCGAGCGAGACGCCCGAGTAGCGCATGCGCGTGGGGAACAGCTCGGCCATGACGGCGGGCTGCGGGGCGTACATGCCGGCGTGGAACACCAGGCCGATCGTCACGGCGAGCACGATCATCACGGGGTTGAGCGTGTCGAACATCGGGAAGGCGAAGAAAGCCCAGGTCGCACTGAGGATCGCGCCCGCGAGGTACACCGGGCGGCGTCCGACCCGGTCGGCGAGCCGGCCGAGCGGCGGGATCACGGCGAAGTGCACGACGTGGGCGATGAGCAGCGCGAGCAGCAGCTGACTGGTGTCGTAGGAGTGCACGACCTTCAGGTACACGATCGAGAAGCTGACGACGATGTAGTAGACGATGTTCTCCGCGAAGCGCACGCCCATCGCCTGCACGACGCCCTTGGGATAGCGACGCAGCACCTCGACGACACCGAACGAGGTCGCCTTCTCCTGCTCGACCTGTGCCTTGGCCTCGAGGAAGATCGGCGCTTCCTCGACGTGGCGGCGGATCCAGAAGCCGACGAGCACGATCACCGCGGAGAGCCAGAAGGCGATGCGCCAGCCCCAGTCGAGGAACGCGGCGGGGCTGAGGACGAACGACGTGATCAGCAGCACGAGGGTGGCCAGCAGGTTGCCGACGGGCACAGCGGCCTGCGGCCAGCTCGACCAGAACGCGCGGCGACGGTCGGGGCTCTGCTCGGCGACGAGCAGCACGGCGCCGCCCCACTCCCCTCCGACGGCGAAGCCCTGGATGAAGCGCAGGGCGACCAGCATCGCGGGGGCCCAGTAGCCGACCGAGGCGAAGCCGGGGAGGCAGCCCATCAGGAACGTCGCGGCACCGACGATGATGATCGTCGCCTGCAGCGTCGGCTTGCGGCCGAACCGGTCGCCGATCTGGCCGAACACGATCCCACCCAGCGGACGCGCGACGAAGCCGACCGCGTAGGTGACGAAGGCGGCGATGATGCCGTCGAGCTGAGAGCCCGACGACGGGAAGAAGAACGTGCCGAACACGAGGCTGGCAGCGGTGGCGTAGAGGAAGAACTCGTACCACTCCACGACCGTGCCGGCCATGGAGGCGGCGACGACCCGGCGGATCCGATTCGTAGGGGGTTCGGCACTCTGACGTGCGCGGGTGGGGGAATCCATGACGCTCCTTCGGTGTCGGCGGTGACATCCGCATGCCAGTTTCGGTGGGTGCACGCCCTGCGGCAATGCCCAGTTGCACGACGCCGGTGTGCAGAATTGCAGAATGGATGCCGATACCGTCCGCGCCGACGACCTGCTCATGCTCCTGGCGGTGGCGCGCACCGGCCGGTACACCTCCGCCGCGCAGCTGCGCGGGGTGGACCACACCACGGTCGCGCGCCGCATCGGCGCTCTGGAACAGGCGCTGGGCGGCCGGGTGGTGGCGCAGTCCGGGCGCGGGTGGGAGCTCACCGCCCTCGGCCGGCACGCCGCCGAGACGGCCGGTCGCATCGAAGCGGCCATGTCGCAGCTCGCAGCCGGGGGAGAGGAGCCCGATCCGGTGTCCGGCGTCGTCCGCATGTCGGCGACCGACGGCTTCAGCGCCTTCCTCGCCGCCCCCGCGATCGCGCGTCTGCGCGAGCGGCATCCTGATCTGTCCGTCGAGATCGTCGCCGCCCAACGGCGCGCCTCTCTGCACCGGCCGGGGCTCGACCTCGAGGTGGTGGTGGGCCAACCGCAGACTACGCGGGGGTCGAGCGTCGAGCTCGGGTCGTACACGCTCGGCATGTACGCCTCCCGCGCGTACCTGTCGACGCACGGAAGCCCCCGAGACCTGGAGGAGTTGCAGCGCCACCGCCTCGTCTACTTCGTCGATGCGATGCTGCAGGTGGAGGCCCTCGACCTGCCGCGTCGCGTCGTTCCGCGGATGCGCGACGGGGTGACCTCGACGAACGTCCTCGTGCAGGTCGAGGCCACCCGCGCCGGCGCCGGAATCGGGATGCTGCCCTGTTTCGCCGCAGACCGCCACGACGATCTCGTGCGGCTGCTGCCGGAGGTCGTCAACGAACGGTTGCCGTACTGGATGGTCGTGCGCGCCGACTCGCTGCGCATCCCCGCGGTGGTCGCGCTGGCGGAGGCCCTGCGCGAGCAGACGGCGCGATCGCAGGCGATGCTCGACGGTGTGTGACGCGGGCCTCGGTCGGCTCACCACCCGCTCTGCGCCGACGCCGCGTGGTGCGGTGGCTTCGACAGGCTCAGCCATCGGGGCACCGGCCCGGAGGCCGTCACGGGTGATGACGTCTAGTCGAGCTCGCGCGTGAGCGAGATGGTCTCGCTGACCGTCCCTGTGGCGCCCTGAACCGTGAGGGTGAACACCTGGTCGGCGTCGCTGCAGGCGAAGACAAGGCCGGAGAAGCCGGCTGAGCTGAGGTCGACCTCGGCGGCGGGCTGCGCTGACGCATCCGAGGTTCCGACGCCGATCCACGCGCGCTCGGCGCTCTCGCTGGTCCACGAGAACGTCAGCGGCAGCGTGCTGGCGCGGTCGTCGGGACAGGCGGCGACCGCCGGTTCGACGGAGAAAGCAGAGATGACCGGGCCGTCCGTCGGGATCGACAGGGGAGTGGATGCCGCAGGCGCGGGCGTCGGCGCCGCTTCGGCCGCGGGAGGCGTCGAGGCCGTCGAGACCGTACCCGCAGACGTCGGCTGCGCCTCCGGTGCGGTCGAACCCGTCGCGGTCACCGCCCAGATGGCCAGGGCGATGCCGCCGAGGACGAGGACCGTACCCACGGCGAGCACCGCGCGGCGGGGAGGACGGGGGGATGCCGGGTCGGAGGCCGTGGCATCCGGTGTCTGCGAGGGGTCTTCGGGGTGGGTCATGGGTGGAGCTCCGGAGTCAGGGACTCCGGGGAGGGGCGGGCGCCCCTCCCCGGAGCGGGGTCAGCGCGTCGAGGTCTTCGAGCGCGCCCGGCCGATCACGACCAGCCCGACACCGACCATGCCGGCGGCGAGCGCGAGCCAGCCCAGCGATGACACGTCGGCGGCGCCGGTCTGCGCGAGCGGTCCCGACCCGGTGCCGGGGACCGGCGTCGCCGAGGCGGTGGGAGCGAGCGTCGGTCCGGGTGCGGACGTCGGCTCGGCCGTGGGCTCGTCGGTCGGCTCGGGGCTGGGCTCAGCCGTCGGCACCGCGGTCGGCTCCGGAGTCGGGGCGACCGTGGGCTCGGGCGTCGGCTCCGGGGTGGGTGCCACGGTCGGCGTCGGCGTGGGCGTCGGTTCGACGACCACGGGCTCATCCGCGGCCCAGAACACCGCGCGCGCGATGTCGCTGAAGGCGCCGACCGGGTGCGCGCGGAACGTGGGCGACGTGCCGAACACGAAGGCGCGCGTTCCGGACGGACCCGTGAGCGAGACCGCGGACGCCTGGCCCGCGGCATCCTGGATCGACTGACCGGGAGTGCTGCGCCAGTGACCCGCCACGAACGTGTGGTCCGCCGCGTAACGCTGCTCGACGGTCACACCGGGCGCGGGGTTGGGGAACCAGGCGAACGGATACCCGAACGCCGTGCCCTGCGTGCCCTGCAGCACACTCTCGAACGGCGTATCGACGATGGCGATGCCGTTGGACCCTCGGGTTCCCGTCACCGCGGTCAGCGGAGCGACGTACGCGCTCACGAAGGCGGCGCCGCCGGCACCACGCCCGACCACGGGCTTGCCGGCCGCGATGAACGCCGTCACCCGGTCGACCCCCGCCTGCTGTTCAGGCGTGAAACTGAGTCCGGTTCCGACGTAGAGGAGATCGATCGTCGACAGGTCCACCTCACCCGTGGCCAGTGTCGCGGCGGTGACCGGCACCAGTCCCGTGAAGCCGACCTTGGTGAGGGCGTCGCGGTCGCCGGCGTCGCCGACGTAGCCGATGCGCACGCTATCCAACTCGATGCTGCCCTCGGCCGGGCTCCCGCCGCTCAGGCGGAAGTCCACTCCGAACGTCGCCGCGGCCTCCTCGAGCAGCACGCGCGTCGCCGCGTCACCGCTGACCTCGATGAAGCCGTTGGACCGCTGGGTCAGCGCGACCCCCTCGGCCAGGAGTGCATTGACGGCCTGCCAGTCGGCGACGCCCCGCGGCTGGAAGCTGAGGGTGCCCGAACCGGTCGACACGAATCCGGTGAGCGGGGCCTCGGTGACCGGCTCGACCGCGGTAGTCGGCGCCGGGTCGGTGGTCTCGCCGATTCGCGTGACCTGCGCACCCCACAGCAGCGAGAGACTCCACGCCGAGATGTCGTACATGTCGGGCACGCGGTCCGAGATGTCGGAGCCGTCGGCCAGGAGCACATTCGCGAGGCCGCGCAGCGGCTGATGCATGTCGACGTAGAACGATCCCTCCGGGTAATCGTTTCCGTCCAAGCGCGCCGGGGCGGTGAGGCGATCGACGCGGATGCCGTTGACGAGCAGCTGCTGCACGAGCGTCTGCGCGTCGGAGTCCGAACGCTGCCCGGGGCCCACGGGAATGACGTATGCGCGCGGGAAGTCGGCGTTGTAGATGTCGGTCTCGTCCCAGATATCGGTCCACTCCGCGGGCACGCCCGGGGCGAGGTCCTCGGGTGCGACGTCGGCGGGGATCTCGCGGCTGGGCTCGCCGGCCTCGCCGCGACGGAAGATCTCGATCTGGTTGTCGAGCAGCGCGTCGCTGTGCTCGTCGACGTAGTCCACGACGGTGTCGATGACGACCTCCGCGACCTCGATGTTCACCTTCGCGCGAGCGGGCTGGTCGCCCGAACGCCCGAGCGGCAGCTCGACGGTGTTGGTGATGGCGCCCTGGTACGCCACGTACTGGGGAGCGAAGATCGGGGGCCAGTCGTCCCAGCCCGACCGCTGGTCGCGGTAGGGGATGTTGATGAAGCCGGTGTTGGTCTCGGTCACGCCGGCGGTCGCCGGGTCGTAGTAGGTGTTACCGGGGATGTTGGCCGCGGTCACGGCATCCTCGATCTCCAACGCCGTGGCGTAGGCGTGCGGCACGAAGAGGTCGTACTCGTAGTTCTCACCGTGCGGGGGGCCGCAGGGCTCGACCTGCAGCACGTCCGTGTAGCCGTGCAGGTCGATGAAGTACGTCGGCTGGATGACGCTCGCCAGGTCGCGCACGATGGATGCCTCGGCCGTGGCGCCCGTGATGAAGTCGCGGTTCGGGTCGTAGCCGTTCGCCGTTCCGCGCTGTCCGAGGGCGCGGCCGTCGGGGTTGTTGGTCACCGTGAAGTACACGCGGTGATCGTCGAGCATCTCGGTCGTGGCCGGGTCGCTGGAGGTGGCGAGGTCCTCGATGTAGTTGAGGGTCGCGTCGGTGCCCTCCCACTCGTTGCCGTGGATGTTGCCGTTGAACCACATCGGCACCTTGTACTCGCTCTGCAGCGTCGCATCCGCGGCGGCGGCCGTCGGGTCGGCCTTGACGAGGTCGCGCCAGTCGGACTGCTGCGCCGTCTGCCTGGTGGTCTCGGGGGTCGTGACGGTCACGAGGTAGATGTCGCGACCTTGCGCCGAGGTGCCGACGACCTGCGCCGAGACGCGGTCGCTGGTGTCCATGAGCGTGTTCAGGAAGGGCGCGATCTGGTCGTACGGGCGCACGCCGCGAGCGATCGACGCGTCTTCGGGGAGGTCCGGGAACACCTTCAGCTCGGGCTGGACGGGATAGCTGGTCGGCATGTCGATCAGCGGCGACACAGGTCGCACCACGCTCAGCGAAGGGGGAACCATCGCGGCCGAAGCCGGGAGGGCGGCGAACACGGTGGTCGCGGCGAAGCCGCAGACGACAGTGCCCGCGAGGATGCGTCTCTGCACGGGGTCTCCATGGGGGGTTGCGACCGCGCGATGTGGGGCACTTCGCGCGGCAGGGGGGGACGGTCCGGTGAGCCGAACCTGACAGAAATCTATGGATGCCGTGTTACGCCGCTGTGACAGACCCCGGTCGTCGTGTTACCGCCGCCACAGAGCGCATCGTTCCGCGCGCGACGTGACCGCGAGTGTCGGGGCCGACGCCACACCCCCGCAGACCCGGAAAGATGGATGCCATGACCTCCCCCCAGCGTGTGCGTTTCGGCTATTGGACCCCGATCTTCGGTGGGTGGCTGCGCAACGTCGACGATGAGCAGACCCCCGTCTCGTTCGCCCACATCGCCGAGATCGCCCGCGCCGCGGAGGAGGGCGGGTTCGACCTGACGCTCATTCCCGAGCTGAACCTCAACGACATCAAGGGCGTCGAAGCGCCGTCCCTCGACGCCTGGGCGGTGACCGCGGCGCTCGCGGCCGTGACGTCGTCGCTCGAACTGATGACCGCTGTGCGTCCCGGTTTCCACAGCCCGTTCCACACCGCCAAGCAGGCCGCGACCATCGACGAGATCAGCGGTGGCCGCTTCACCCTCAACGTGGTCTCGGCGTGGTGGGCAGAAGAAGCGAAGCAGTACGACGGCCTCTTCAGTGCTCATGACGACCGCTACGCACGCACCATCGAGTGGGTCGAGGTGCTGCGCGGGCTGTGGTCCGAGACGCCGTTCGCGTACGAGGGCGACTACTACCGCACGGAGGGCACGTTCACCGAACCGAAGCCCCGCGTCATCCCGCGCCTGTACGCCGGCGGCGAGAGCGAGGCCGGACGCACGGCGATCACCCGCTTCGCCGACGCGTACCTGACCCACGGCGGCACGCTCGAAGAGCTGTCCGCGAAGGTCTCCGACATGCGGAGCCGGCGCGTTTCGTCTGGCGGGAAGCCGTTCGAGGCGTTCGGCATGGCCGCGTACGCCGTGGTGCGCGACACCGAGGCCGAGGCGCAGGCCGAGATCGAGCGGATCACCGATGTGCGCGGGGGAGCGGCGTACGGTTCGTACCAGGACTTCGTGAGCAAGTCGAAGCTCGACACCCCGGTCGACCTCAAGGAGTACTCGGTCTCGAACCGCGGCCTGCGGCCTAACCTCGTCGGCACGCCCGACCAGGTCGCCGAGCGGATCGTGGAGTTCGCCAACGTCGGCGTCTCGACGCTGCTGCTGCAGTTCTCGCCGCACCTGCCCGAGATGCAGCGCTTCGCCGCCGAGGTGATCCCGCGCGTGCGGCGCCTGGAGGCGTCACGCGACGCGTGAACCCGCCCCGCCACCACCCCCGCTTGAGTGTCCAAGACACGCCGCGTCGCGGCCGCGCGCACGGCGTGTCCTGGACACTCACCTAAGCCCGCGGCCCTGCGCCCGCGGCCCGGCACCCGCCGCCCGGCACCCGCGCCGCGGACCGCCACACGCGCCGCGGTCACGCGACATGCGGACCCGGACGCCGCGCACAAACCTGTTGAGTGTCCGGAACACGCCGCAGAGACCCGACACGCACGGCGTGTCCTGGACACTCAACCAAGCCCGCGGCCCTGCGCACGCGCCGCGGACCGCTGGGCTACACCGCCGCGCGGAGCGCCTGATCGAGGTCGGCGATCAAGTCTTCGGCATCCTCGAGTCCGATCGACAGGCGCACGAGCCCATCGCTGATGCCCAGGCGGTCGCGCGTCTCTTGCGTGAAGCCGATATGCGTCGTGGTGGCGGGGTGCAGCGCCATAGAGCGCGTGTCGCCGATGTTCGTCATGCGGCTGAACAGGCGCAGGGCGTCGAAGAACCGCTCGGCACCGTCGCGTCCCCCGCGCACGGTGAACGAGAACACCGAGCCCGAGAGCCCGCCGTAGTCACGGACGGCGAGGTGGTGCTGCGGATGCGAGGGGAGCCCCGCGTAGTCGACGCTCTCGACGGCGTCGTGCTGGTCGAGCCACTCGGCAACGGTGCGAGCGCTCGCCAGGTGTTGCCGCATGCGCACCGACAGAGTCTCCATGCCCTGCTGCAGCAGAAAGCCGTTGAGCGGCGACAGCGCCGGCCCGGTGTCGTTGGCGATGCCGAAACGCAGTGACAGCTCGAACGCGCGCGGCCCGAACGCCTCGACGAGCGAGCTGTGCGTCGCGATCGGGGTGTCGGTGATCGCGGGGTAGGAGCGATCGGATGCCACCCAGTCGAACGTTCCGCCGTCGACCACCGCCCCGGCGAGGTTGGCCCCGTGCCCCGAGAGGAACTTGGTGGCCGAATGCACGACGATGTCGGCGCCCTGCTCGATGGGACGGATGAGGAAGGGCGTTGCGATGGTGTTGTCGACCACCAGCGGGATCTCGTGGCGTTTCGCGATGCGGGCGACCGCGGCGATGTCGACGATGTCGTTCTTCGGGTTTGGAAGCGTCTCGGTGAAGATCGCCTTCGTCTCGGGGCGGATGAGGGAGTCCCACTCGGCCTCGTCGGTCGGATCCCAGACGTATTCGACGGTCACGCCCATGCGGGCGAAGGTGCGGTCGAACAGCACGCGCGTGCCGCTGTAGATGCTCGCGGTGGAGACGATGTGCTCACCGGAGCCGGCCAGTGCCAGGAGCGAAACCGTGATGGCCGCCTGGCCGGAGCCCACGACGATCGCGCCCGAACCGCCCTCGAGCGAGGCGAGGCGACGTTCGGCGACCTGGTTGGTCGGGTTGGCATTGCGAGAGTAGAGGTGCCCGAGGTCGGCGCCGGCGAAACGATCGGTCGCCTCCTGGAACGACGCGAACCGGTAGGCCGCCGAGAGATGCACGGGCGTGATGCGCGAACCGTGGGTGAGGTCTTCTTGTTCGCCGGCGTGCACCTGCCGCGTGGCGAAGCCGAAGCCGTCCCACTCGCTGTGCGGTGTCGACGGCTCAGCCACGGACGCCGACCACTTCGCGCGGCAGCAGCGTTCCGAGCCAGCGCGCGATCTCACGCGGTCCCGATCGCGGAGCGGATGCCTCGACGTCGGGGTTGTAGTTGGTGTTCGTGTTGACGTCGTACGTCACCGTGCGACCGTCGAGCGTCTCGATGAACTCGATGCCCGCGATACCCACGCCCTCGGCCGCGAGGAACGCGAGGTACCGGTCGATCAGCGTCGGGTCGACGTCGTCGCGCAGCCGGAACATCGGCTCGGGCTCGACACCGTCGGCATCCGGGATCGCACACGCCTCGGCGGGGCAGAGCTCGAAGCTGCCGGCGCTGGTGTCGACGCGCACGGCGTAGACGAACTCGCCCGCGACGAACTCGGCCCGGGTGATGAACGGCGTCCGGGCGACGAGCAGTTCTTGCAGCAGTGTGATGCCGTCGGGGGAGTGCTCGAAGTCGGGTCCGGCGACCCACGCTGTGAAGTCGTCGATGGAGTCCCACCGCCGCACGCCCAGGCCCTTGCCGCCCTGGTTGTGCTTGCTGATGAACGGCGCGCCGAAGCGCTCGGCGGCCGCCGCGAGATCATCGGTGCCGAAGACGGCCACCGTGCGGGGGACCTCGATACCCGCGTGTCGCAGCGCCGCGTGCTGGGCGACCTTGCTCACCTCGAGCTCGAGGACGTCGGCACCGTTGATGACCGTGCGGCCCCATGACGCGAGCCAGCGGAGGACAGCGCGGCCGAACTCCTTGCTGTGCGCGTGGTCCCGCGTGTGCGCTGACGCGCTCAGTCGCGACCAGAAGACGCCGTCCGGCGGTTCGACCGCGAGGTCGATCGAACCGTCGGTGAGCAGCCACTCTTCGAACGGCACCCCCTCGGCTTCGAACGCGGCCGCGAACGGCGGGATCCACTGGGGATTCTCGTGGATGACATAGACCTTGCCCGACATTCCGCCAGGCTAACGCGACCCTCCGACATCACGCCGACCCGCTCGTCACGCGGGGTCACCGGCGCGCCGGTGCGCGCTCCGGCAAGGGTGCGCGGCATCCGGAGTCTGTATCGTTGCGAGGCTGTGCCACCGGAAGGGATGCCATGACCTCGGAGTACATCGACGCCAACCGCGCCAACTGGGATGAGCGCGCGACCCTCCACGCTGCTCGTGACGGTTCGGGCTACGGCGTGCAGCGCTACGTTGCGGATGCGCAGGCGCTCTCCGACGTCGTGCGCTTCGATCAGCCGCTCCTCGGCGAGATCGCCGGTCTGCGCGCGGTGCATCTGCAGTGCCACATCGGCACCGACACCCTCTCGCTGGCGCGCCTGGGCGCACGCATGACCGGCCTCGACTTCTCCGAGAACGCCCTCACCGAAGCCCGGCGTCTGGCTGCCGAGGCCGGCGTCGACGTCGAGTTCGTCCAGTCGGACGTCCGGGATGCGGCGACCGTCCTGCCCCGCGAATCGTTCGACCTCGTCTACACCGGCATCGGTGCGCTCTGCTGGCTGCCGTCGATCACGGAGTGGGCGGGTGTTGTCGCCGATCTGCTGGCCCCCGGGGGCACGCTGCATATTCGCGAGGGGCACCCGGTGCTGTGGTCTCTCAATGAGGAGCTCCCCGGCCTCGCGCTGACCTTCCCGTACTTCGAGCAGACCGACCCTCTCGAATGGGATGACGAGAACACCTACGTCGAGGTCTCGGCACCGCTGAGCGCGACGCGCACGTACGAGTGGAATCACGGTATCGGCGAGATCGTCACCGCCCTGCTCGACCGTGGCCTGCGTCTGGACGCCCTGGTGGAGCACGACAGCTTGCCGTGGGAGGCGCTGCCAGGTCGCATGACCCCGCGCCCCGACGGCGAGTACGCGCTCACGGAGCAACCCTCGGTCATGCCGCTGAGCTACACGATCCGCGCCTCGAGGCCGGCCTGACGAGGCGCACCGGGTCACAGGTGGGTGAAATTCCTCACGACAGGGGTGACTACATCGATACCCCGCGAGCCAGCCGTGGCAGCCTGATCCTTCGTCCACATCGCGAGGGGGCACGTCGTGCGGGAGACAGTCGATCTGGCGATCATCGTCGCGGTCTACGTCGCGATCATCGGCACCGGGTGGGGTCTTCTCATCGATCCCCTGCGCCCGGCGACCAGATGGGTGGCCGCCGTGTCGGTCGTCCTGACCGGGTTCCTCATCGCGGGCCTGGCACCCGACGCCGTGCTCTCCGTGCCAGTGCTCATCACGGCATTCAGCGCCACGTCGTGGGCACGCGAGAGATGGTGGCGGGCGGCCCTCATTCGGAACGAACTCCCACCCCGAACGCCTCCGCCTCCTCTTCCGTCAGCATCCGCGAACGGATGAGGAATCGCATCCCCGTCGGACCCTCGACCGAGAAGCCGGCGCCGCGGCCGGGAACGACGTCGATCGTCAGGTGCGTGAACTTCCAGTACTCGAACTGCGACTCCGACATGTAGACCTCGATCGGGTCGTCGAGACCGACCTCGATGTCACCGAGGTGCACGTCGCTGGGGCCCGTGATGAACATTCCCACCGGGTAACACATCGGTGAGCTGCCGTCACAGCAGCCGCCGGACTGATGGAACATCAGCGGGCCGTGCTTCACCGTCAAGTCGCGCAGCAGTGCGGCCGCGGCATCCGTCACATCCACGCGTGAAAGGTCTGGCATCCGTTCTTCTCCTTCGAATCCGGAAATGGGTGTGACCCCCGGGACGAACCGGGGGTCACACGGGTCGGGATCGCCGTCACGACCCCGACTCGACCGCTCAGAAGAAGCCCATGGCCCCATCGGCATACGACACCAGCAGGTTCTTGGTCTGCTGGTAGTGATCGAGCATCTTGAGGTGGTTCTCGCGACCGATACCGGACTGCTTGTAGCCGCCGAACGCCGCGTGAGCGGGGTACTGGTGATACGTGTTCGTCCAGACGCGCCCGGCCTCGATGGCACGACCGGCGCGGTAGGCGGTGTCGCCGCTGCGGCTCCACACCCCGGCTCCGAGGCCGTACAGCGTGTCGTTGGCGATCGAGATGGCGTCGTCGAAATCGTCGAACGACGTCACCGACAGGACGGGACCGAAGATCTCCTCCTGGAAGATCCGCATGTCGTTCGTGCCCTCGAAAACGGTCGGCGCCATGTAGTAGCCGTCCGTCAAGTCGCCGCCCAGATCGACGCGTTCTCCACCCGTCAGCAGCTTGGCGCCGCCCGCCTTGCCGATATCGATGTACGACAGGATCTTCTCGAGCTGGTCGTTCGAGGCCTGAGCGCCGATCATCGTCTCGGGGTCGAGCGGGTTGCCCTGGCGCACCTTCTTGACGCGCTCCAGGCCGTCACCGAGGAACTGGTCGTAGATCGACCGCTGGATCAGCGATCGAGACGGGCACGTGCACACCTCGCCCTGGTTCAGCGCGAACATCGTGAACCCCTCGAGCGCCTTGTCGTAATAGGTGTCGTCGCTGCGTAGTGCCACGTCTTCGAAGAAGACGTTGGGGCTCTTGCCGCCGAGTTCGAGCGTCACCGGAATGAGGTTCTGCGAGGCGTACTGCATGATCAGGCGGCCGGTCGTGGTCTCGCCGGTGAAGGCGATCTTGCGGATCCGCTTGTGCTGCGCCAGCGGAGCGCCGGCCTCGATGCCGAAACCGTTGACGATGTTCACGACACCGGCCGGCAGCAGGTCGCCGATGATGTCGAACAGGAAGAGCAGGGATGCCGGAGTCTGCTCCGCCGGCTTGATCACGACGCAGTTGCCCGCCGCCAGCGCGGGGGCGAGCTTCCATGCCGCCATGAGAATGGGGAAGTTCCACGGGATGATCTGACCGACCACACCCAGTGGCTCGTTGAAGTGGTACGCCACGGTGTTCTCGTCGAGCTGGCTGAGCGAGCCCTCCTGGGCCCGCAGCACTCCCGCGAAGTAACGGAAGTGGTCGATGGTCAGGGGAATGTCGGCTGCCAGCGTTTCACGCACCGGCTTGCCGTTCTCCCAGGTCTCGGCGACGGCGATCTTCTCGAGATTCTCTTCGATCCGGTCGGCGATCTTGTTCAGGATGACGCTGCGCTCAGCAGGCGTGGTCTTCTTCCAGGTCGCGAACGCCTTCCACCCGGCCTCGACCGCCCGATCGATGTCGTGGGCGTCGCCGCGACCGACTTCACAGAACGGCTTACCGGTGACAGGGGTGATGTTCTCGAAGTACTCCCCGCTGTGCGGCTCGACCCATTCGCCGCCGATGTAGTGCCCGTACCGCTCGCGATACTGGGCGACGGCCCCGCGTGTTCCGGGGGCGGCGTAGACGCTCGAGACGCCTTCTTCGACGATGGTCATGCGTGTCTCCTTCGACGGTCATGAGTCGCCGCGACGGCTCCGGGCGGCGATGCGCCGACGGTACGCCGAGGGAGGTTGCATCGGGTTGCACCGGTCCGGGCGGGGTTCGCTGATCGAGGCGGGCACCCCTGGCCGCGAGATCACAGGATCCTCGCGACATCGCACGGCATCCCTCTCCATAGCGTGCGATGTCAGCACGAACGTGTTCCCTCGATGGCGCGGCGCGCGGCCCGCACGGCGCCGGGCCCGGGGGCGTGACCACCCCGGCGAGCGCGCGCACCGACGACGGACGGCACGGCCCGGGGCCGTGGCATTTGCTCTGCGTACGCGATTACGCGTCGGCGTCAGCCAGCACCGATCGCAGCGGCGGCACGTTGACTTCGTGCACGTCGACGTCGTCGAGGCGCTCGATGCTCTGCACGCGCGGGGCGATCACGCGGTCATCGGCGACGATCCAACTGCCCACGAGGAGGAACCGATCGTTGCCCGCCGTGATCGGGCCGGTGAGGGCGAACGTCTGGTGCGTCGGCGTGAGGAACGTCACGCGAACCGGCGTGCCATGGGGGAGGGTCGAGGGGTCGACCACGTCGGCCTCGAGCGCCGGCTGCGGTGGGTCGATGCCGAGATCGATGCGCTGGATCTCGGAACTCGTCGCGAGGATCACGTCGCCTACCAGGGGCTGACCGCCCACACCGATGCGCACGGTGCCCTCGAGGGCATAGAGGCCGTAGCGCGGCGAACGCACGATCACGCGGGCGACATCGCCCGCCTTGACCTCGGCCAGCGCCTCGCGGATACGCGCCACGTCGCGACGGGCGCGGGCTGCCGAGAAGATGTCGAGCGCGTTTTCGTCCATATGTTCAGAGTAACGAGGGCCTCCGACATCGGGCCCACCGCGGAGTGAACGCGCACGAAAGCGTCAGCGCCCCTCACTCCCGCTCCAACCGCTCGATCCGCGCGACGAGGCCGGCGCGTTTCGGCGAGCGCGGGGGCAGCATCGACAGACACAACCGCAGCACCTCTTCGTCGTCGCGCCCGTCGACGGCGTCGGCGTAGGCGAGGAGCACGTCGACACCGGCCTCGGCGATCAAGGCCTCTCGCAGCGTCGAGCGCACCGATTCGCGTACCTCGACCACCCCCGGCGCGTCGGACTCGGGCAGCACCGGACCCGAGTAGGCCGCGAGGGCCACCCGGTGCGCGCCGCGATCGAGAAGCGACAGCACGTGCTGGGCGTCGGTCTCGAGTCCGTCGATGAGCCGGTAGGGCCGGGATGCCGGCACCACCCGCGGCGCGAGGGGAACCAGGGCGCGGCGGAGCCGCACCATCTCCGGCCGGAGCGTCTCGACGGCTGCGTGGCCGTAGACGGCCTCGCTCAGCGCCTCGGCCGACAGTCCCTCGCGGTGCACGGCGAGCAGCAGCAGGATCTCGGCGTGGCGCGCGCTGAGTTCGAGCGTCGATCCGCCGATCTCGAGCATCGCGCGGTCACGTCCGAGGATGCGCAGCAGAGCGCGCGCGGGCGCCGAACGTCGCGGCGGAGGAGCCTGTTGCGCACGCAGCCGCGCGACGAGGATCTCGCTCTCGATGGCCCGGGCGGTGGCATCCACCAGCAGTTGCGCCTGGGGCGTCACGGCCTCGGGGCCTCCCGTGACGTCGATCATCCCGATCAGACGGCGCGTCTCCGGGTCGTGCACGGGCGCCGCGGTGCACGACCACGGTTGTACGAGACGGTTGAAGTGCTCGGCGCCGCGGATCTGCACCGAGCGATCGAGGGTCAAAGCGGTC
This sequence comes from Microbacterium proteolyticum, assembly GCF_014192415.1. Lineage (GTDB taxonomy): Bacteria > Actinomycetota > Actinomycetes > Actinomycetales > Microbacteriaceae > Microbacterium > Microbacterium proteolyticum. The sequence continues at coordinate 1,371,214 of NZ_JACHXY010000001.1, read as the reverse complement.
CCGGGTGCGGAGGTGCCCACGGCATCCTCGGCCCAGTTCGCCCCCGCGACGAAGCCCAGGTCACCGGTCAAGGTGCGGATGTGTCGGTCGCCCTCGACCCACAGCAGGCGCCCCGCCGCGTCGCCGACGGCGACGATGACGCCCGACTCCTCGGCGGTGCCGGGAAGCAGCAGGGCGCGCACCATGTCCATGACCCCGGCCAGGGGATGAGCCCGGCGGTACGCCTCGAGTTCCTCCGACGCCAGCTCGAGCGTGGGGAGTCCTTCGGGACCGACGAGGGATGCCATCGACCGCCGCCACGACTCGGTGACCAGCGGACGAACGTCGTCGAGGCGCCGATCTTCATTGCCGGCGAGGAGTTCGTCGTGTGCGCGCGCGATCAGCAGTCCCGAGGTCTCGGGGGAGATGGCCGGTCGCGACCAGGAGGAGGGCACAGGACTCCCATCGGCGGTGACGGAGGTGGGTTCCAGTGTAGGTCGGGCGGCGACCGGGCGGGAGGGGCGAACCCGCAGACCCTCGGCCAGCGCAGCAGCGAGGTCCCACCCGGGGCATGCGCTCCGCCACCCGGTCGATGCAGAGCCGATCCCGGTGAGGTTGTGCGGCCGTCAACCCCCGTTGCCGTGCGCGGAAGAGAAGAGCACGGTGGAGGAACCGACAGAGGGGAATGCCATGAAGGCAGTGCAGTACCGCGAGATCGGAAAAGGACCCGAGGTCGTCGAGATCGACGAGCCCCATGCAGGCCCCGGTGAGGTGCGTCTCAAGGTGACGGCGGCCGGCCTGTGCCACTCCGACTGGTTCGTGATGGATCTTCCCGAGGAGCAGTACACCTACGGTCTGCCGCTCACGCTCGGCCACGAGGGTGCCGGGATCGTGGACGAGCTCGGCGAAGGCGTCGAGGGGGTGACCATCGGCGGGGCGTACGCGATCTACGGACCATGGGGATGCGGTCGGTGCCACGCGTGCGCGGAGGGCGCCGAGAACTACTGCCCGTACGCCGCCGAGATGGGCATCACCCCTCCGGGACTCGGCAGCCCCGGCGCCATGGCCGAGTACGTGATCGTCGACGACCCGCGCCATCTCGCCCCGCTCGACGACCTCGACCCCGTCGCGACGGTGTCTCTGACGGACGCCGGGCTCACGCCGTACCACGCGATCGTGTCGGCGAAGGAGAAGCTCTACCCCGGCGCCACCGCCGTGGTCATCGGCGTGGGCGGCCTCGGCCATGTCGGCGTGCAGATCCTGCGCGCGGTGTCGCAGGCCACGGTCATCGCCGTAGACCTCGGCGAGGACAAGCTGGCACTGGCTCGCGAAGTCGGCGCGCACCACACGGTGACCTCCGATGAGCACGCCGCCGAGCGCATCCGCGAGCTGACGAACGGACTCGGGGCCACGGCGGTCTTCGATTTCGTCGGCGTGCAGCCCACGATCGACCTGGCCCGCGCCGTCGCGGGCATCGACAGCTTCATCCACATCGTCGGAATCGGCGGCGGCATCATGCCCACCGGCTTCTTCTCCACGCCGATGGGTGCGGCCGTGCGCGCACCGTACTGGGGCACGCGCGGCGAGCTCATCGAGGTGCTGGACCTCGCCCGCAGCGGGGCCGTGGGCGTACACGTCGAGCGTTACGACTTCGACGGCGCGGTCGAGGCCTACGCGAAGCTGCACCGGGGACAGGTTCGCGGCCGCGCGGTCGTCGTTCCCTGAACCACGGCGTGAGGGGGTGCCGTCCGATCATGGATGCCACCACCTCATGCCGTCAGCGGCATGCGCAGTCAGCCCCGCGCCGCCCACCACTCCCGGAGGCGCTTCTCGGCCTCGTCCTCGCCGACCACACCCTCGTCGAGCCGCAGGTCGAGCAGGAAGCGATACGCCTCGCCGACCTCGCGTCCGGGCTTCAGCCCCAGCACCTCCTGGATGCGGTTGCCGTCGAGCTCGGGGCGGATCGAGTCGATCTCCTCCTGCTCGCGGAGGGCGGAGATGCGCCCCTCGATGTCGTCGTAGGCGGATGCCAGTCGCTGCGCCTTGCGCTTGTTGCGGGTGGTCACATCGGCCCGGGTGAGGATGTGCAGGCGCTCCAGTTCGGCCCCGGCATCGCGGACGTACCGGCGCACCGCGGCATCCGTCCACGCCCCCTCGGCGTAGCCGAAGAAACGCAGGTGCAGCTCGACCAGACGCGTGACGACGGTGGTGGTCGCAGCGTCGAAGCGCAGCGCCTGCAGGCGCTTGCGGGCCAGGCGCGCACCCTTGACGTCGTGGTGGTGGAATGTCACGCCCCCGCCCGGCTCGAGTCGTCGTGTCGCGGGCTTGCCGATGTCGTGCAGGAGCGCGGCCAGGCGCAGAGGGACATCGGGGGCGGCATCCGGATGCCGGGCCTTTTCGAGCTCGATCGCCTGACGCAGCACGGTGAGGGAGTGCTCGTAGACGTCTTTGTGGTGGTGGTGCTCGTCGACCTCGAGGCGCAGAGCCGGTACCTCGGGCAGGAACTCCTCGATCAGGCCGGTCTCGACGAGCACGCGGATGCCGCGGACGGGGTCGTCGGTCTGCAGCAGACGCACGAGCTCGGCCTGCACGCGCTCGGGGCTGACGATCTGAAGCGACGCCCGCAGGTCGGCGATCGCGTCGAGGGTCTCACGATCGACGGTGAAGTCGAGCTGCGACGAGAACCGGGCCGCACGGAGCATGCGCAGCGGATCATCGCCGAAGCTCACGGCGGGGTCTATGGGGGTGCGCAGACGCCCGGCGATCAGGTCTTCGACGCCACCGGTCGGGTCGACGAGCGTGCGCGCGGGCACGCGGAGCGCCATCGCGTTGACGGTGAAGTCGCGGCGGGTGAGGTCGGCCTCGAGGGTGTCGCCGAACTCCACCGTGGGCTTGCGGGTCACCCCGTCGTAGCTGTCGGCTCGGTAGGTGGTGATCTCGACCTGCTCACCCTTGACGCGCGCGCCGATGGTTCCGAATTCGCGGCCGACGTCCCACTGGACCGACGAGACGGGTTTGATCAGCGCGAGGATCTCGTCGGGACGGGCGTCGGTGGTGAAGTCGAAGTCGTGCGTGGTGCGGCCCAGCAGCGCGTCGCGGACGGGGCCACCGACGATCGCGAGATCACGGCCGGCTTCGGCGAAGGCACGGGCGACGGTGGCGACGACGGGGTGCGCGGCGAGCTCCTCGAGGCGCGCGAGACCCTCGGCCATGTTCAGCATGTCTTCGAGCCTATCCGGGGCCGCCGACAGCGACCTCGCGCCTCCCGGCAGCCCTCATCGAGTGTCCAGGACACCCGATGCCACGGAATACACGTCCGGGTTTCGCGGACACCCGCGTGGTCAGCGGCCGCGACCACGCGCCTCAGTCGGCGAACGAAACGAACCCCGTCACCAGCAGCTCGCGCACGCGCGGCAGGAGATCGGCGCGGAGGTGCGCGGCATCCACCTCCATCAACTGGGCGATGGCGTCGATCAGCACCCCGACGGCCAGATCGCCGTCGCACGCGCCCACCAGCGCCGCGAGGGCCGGGTCGACCTCGATCCGCCGCGCGAAGCCACCGCCCTGGTGCAACTCGATGACCGACGGATCGCCCTCACCCGGACGGTAGTGGCGCGCCTCGGTGACGTCGGGCGCCACCTGCAGCACGCTCGCCGCGAGGTCGTCGTCGTCCAGCAGCGCCGCACGGTCGTGCGCGGCGAGGCAGGCTGCGAGGTGCGGTCCGAACGCGGACTCCCCGCCTCCTGCGACGCGCTCGTACCGCGCCAGGGTGGGGCCACCGGCCAGGGGTTTGCGCAGCAGCAGATAACCGAAGCCGATGCCCGTCACGCCGCGGCGGGCGAAATCGTCGAGCCACGCGTCGATGAGGCGCCCGTACGCGGGAGTTCCCGGAATGGTGCCGCCGTCGCGCACCCACAGCTCCGCGTAGGCGAGCGGATCGAGCACCTCGCGTTCGATCACCCAGGCATCCATCTCCTCGCCCACCCACGAGCGGACACGGTCGAGTCCCGGCTCACCCTCGCGATACTCCCAATTGCCCAGGGACTGCGCGACGCCGCCGGGGGAGAGGTGCGAAACCGCGCCCGCGACGACGGCCGCCACCAGCGAATCGCCCTCCATCCCGCCGTCGCGGTACTCGTACGCCGGAACCCCCTCGACGCGGGGCGTGATGACGAACGGGGGATTGGATGCCACCCGGTCGAACGTCTCACCCGCGACAGGGTCGTAGAGCGAGCCGTGCCGGGTCTCGATGCCGTCGACGCCGTTCAGCAGCGCGTTCAGCCGGGTGAACCGCAGCGCCCGCTCGGAGATGTCGGTGGCCACGACGTGCTCCACGAGGCGGCGCAGGCGAAGAGCCTGGATGCCGCACCCCGTCCCGACGTCGAGCGCGGTCCTCGCGCCGCGGGTCAGCTGCAAGCGGGCCAGGGTCTGCGAGGCCCCACCGACACCCAAGACGTGGTCCTCGGGCAGAGGCCCCTCGAGCGCCGCCTCGTCGAGGTCGCTCGCGATCCACCATTCGACCTCGCCCGCGTCGTCCGAGAACGCCTGCGGCCGCACGAGCACCGCGGGGTACACCTCATCGCCCTCGACACGCACGAGGCCCAGCGCCTCCGCACCGTCGACACCCACCGACGGCAGGGCCGAAGCCACCCGTTCGCGATCCTCGGTGAGACCGAGCCCCCACAGGCGCCCCAGCACGGCGAGGGCATCGTCGCGGGAGTCGACAGCGCGCTCGGCCGGGCGGCGTAGGCCGCGCGCCACGGCGTCATCCGCTTGCGCGCCCCAGGCCTCGCGGAGCGTGGAGCTCGCGTAGTCGGCGGCACGGAGATCGGCGGCGAGCGCTTGGCAGAGGCGGGGGTCGGGTTCGGGGAGCACCGGTCCATTCAAGCGTCTGCGCGAGGCTATCGGGGGGCTTCAAGGCACGCGGGCCTAGACTCATCGCGGTGCGAGGCCCCCTCGTGCCACCGACGCTCGTATGACCGTGACTTCCCCGCCTTCGGGCTCACCCGTGCTGCGGCGCCCCCTCGCGCGCCGGCTGTTGGCGACCCTCGCCGCCGCCGCCCTGGCCCTCGGTGTGGCGCTGCCGTCGGCCGCCGCGTTCGCCGCGACCCCCGATCCTTCGCCGACGACCGCAACCGTCGCCTCGGTGCTGTCCGCCGCTCCCGCGGCGAACGGGATCCTGCGCCCCGGCGACCCCCTGTCGGTCGTTGTCACGCTGTCGGCGGGATCCTCGGCCGCCACAGCGACGCCCGTCGTCCTCTCGGTGGGTGCGGCATCCCTCGGTGACGACGCCTCCCTCGACCGCTGGCTCGGCGGTGATGCGTCGGGACAGACCCTGCAGCAGGTGGCGACGGGAACGGTGGATGCCACCGCCTCCGGCGCCCAGAACTCGGTGACGCTGACCGTCCCCGCGACCGATCCGACCCTCGCCGGCCGCGGTGCCGGGGTCTACCCGGTGCTCGTGTCGACGGCGGGCCTGACGGCACCGAGCGTCGTGGTCGTGCCGTCGGACGGTTCGACCACCCCGATCGCCCTCGTGGTGCCCATCACAGCGGCTCCCCTGACGCGGGGTCTGCTGACCGGCACCGAGCTGGCGGAGCTGACGGCGGTCGACGGAGCGCTGTCGGCCCAGCTCGACGCCGTCGACGGCACAGCGGCCACCCTGGCCATCGACCCGGCCATACCGGCCGCGATCCGCGTTCTCGGCTCAGCAGCACCGCCCACGGCAGTCGCCTGGCTGCAGCGTCTCATGGCGCTGCCGAACGACAGGTTCGCGCTGCAGTTCGGCGATGCCGACATCGCCGCCCAGCTGCAGGCCGGAGTGACCGCGCCGTTGGGTCCGACGTCGCTGCAGTCGTACATGACGGAGGCCGATTTCACCGGCCCGGCGCCCGCCGTCTCCGCCGTCTCGAGTCCGGCCCCGGCCCCCTCGGCGAGCCCGGGACAGCCGACCTATCCGACGCTGACGACGCTGCTCGACATCGGCTCGGCGACGTCGAACGTCTTCTGGCCGGCCACGGGGTCGGCCGGGACCGACACGGTAGCGGCGCTCGGCGCCCTGGGAACCCCCGAGGAACCCGCCCACGTCTTAACGGCTTCGACCAGCGTCTCGGGCGGTTCGCGCGTTGCGGCCGCCGCCGTCGCAGGTGTCTCGACCCCGGTGTACGACGCCGAGGTGTCGAGGACGATCTCCGCCGCAGCCGACGAGAACGATGCCACACGCCGCAGTGCGTCCCTGGCCGCCGCGCAGGCGTACCTGGCCATCGCGCGGGTCTCCGCCGGCGACGAACCGGTGCTCGCCGTGATCGACCGCGGCACCGACCGCTCCCGCGTGAGCCTGCGCGCCACGCTCGGTCTGCTCTCCTCCGCCCCGGGGTTCGCGGCATCGACCCTCGCCGAGGTCTCGAGCCGGCCGGCATCCGAGATCTCCCTCGCCGCGCCCATGGTCGACTCGACGCGGGTGACCGAGGTGGGCGATCTGCTCTCCGACGAGCAGTCGGTCGACCGTTTCGCCACGATTCTCGATCAACCCGAGTTGCTCACCGGTCGCGAACGCGCCGAGATGCTGCAGGTCATCAACGTCTCCTGGACGGGCGACGCCGCCCGTCAGGCCGTCGCCGACCACCGTGCCGGTACGCAGACCACGCTGGACTCCGTCGGCATCCTCTCCTCCGACTTCCGCCTGGTCAGCTCCAGCGCTCCGCTGCGGCCCTGGGTGCGCAACGATCTGCCGTGGCCCGTCACGGTGGTGCTCGACGTCAGCCCGAACGACGCGCGCCTGCGCGTGCAGGATCGCACGACGGTCGAGGCGCAGGCCGCGGCCAATACCCGCGTCGAGGTGCCCGTCGAAGCCCGTATCGCGAACGGCGAGGTCACCGTCGATCTGCAGCTCTACAGCCCCACGGACCAGCCGGTCGGGGCCCCGCAGAGGGTCGACGTCGAGGTGCGCGCCGAGTGGGAGAGCATCGGGTTGATCGTCATCGTCGTGCTCGTGGTGGGCTTCCTCGGCCTCGGTGTCGTCCGGACGATCGCTCGTCGACGTCGCACTCGCACAGAAGAGGAATCCACGCCGACTCCGGATTCCGACACCCCCGTCGACGGCCTCGGCGCGAAGGGGCCGGATGACGACGGGCGCAGCCCCGCAGAGTCCGCAGACGAGACCGCACCATCGCCCGACGAACAGGAGATCCGCCCGTGAGCAGTATCGGACGGGCGAGTGTGCTCATCGGGGCGGGGACGATCGTCTCCCGCGTGAGCGGGCTGCTGCGCATCGTCGTGCTGGTCGCGATCGTCGGCTCGGTGGGCAGCGCTGCGGGTGACGCGTTCGGTCTGGCCAACCAGCTGCCGAACAACATCTACACGGTGATCTCGACCGGTGTGCTCACGGCCGTGATCGTCCCGCAGATCGTCAAGGCCGCCGCACACGCGGACGGCGGCCGCGCCTTCGTCTCGAAGCTCTTCACGCTGGGAACGGTGATCCTGCTCGCGGCGACAGCCCTCGCGATGATCGCCGCCCCGTTGATCGTCACCGTCTACATCGACCCCACCAAGGTCGCGCCCGATCAGATCGCGTTGGCCACCGCCTTCGCGTACTGGTGCCTGCCGCAGATCTTCTTCTACGGCCTCTACGCGCTTCTGGGTGAGATCCTCAACGCGCGGAAGGTGTTCGGCCCGTACACGTGGGCGCCCATCGTCAACAACGTCGTCTCCATCATCGGCTTCGGCATCTTCCTTCTGCTGTTCGGGGGGCCGAGTCCCGACGTCCTGCAGTGGACGCCCACGATGATCGGTCTGCTCGGTGGTGTCGCGACCGGCGGCATCGTGTTGCAGACCGTCGTGCTGCTCGTGTTCTGGCGCCGGGCCGGTCTGCAGCTGCGTCCCGACTTCCGCTGGCGTGGCGTGGGCCTGCGCCACATCGGACGACTGGCCGGTTGGACGTTCCTTATGGTCATCGTGGGGCAGCTGGCCGGAATCGTGCAAACACGTGTGCTGTCCGGCGCCTCGGGTACCGGACCCGCGATCATCGCCACGCAGAACGCGTGGCTGGTGTTCATGCTGCCCTACTCGATCATCGTGCTGTCCATCGGCACGCCTTACTTCACGCAGCTCAGCGAGCACGCCGCGGCCGGTCGACACGACGAGGTGAAGTCCGACATCGTCCGCAGCATCCGCGTCCTCGGGCTGTTCATCGTCGTCGCCACCGCTGCACTGGCCGTCGCCTCCGTGCCGGCCACCCGCGTCTTCACGAACAGCTCCGACGAGGCCCTTGCTGCCGCCCCCGTCCTGTTGTGCTTCCTCGTCTGCCTGCTGCCGCTGGCCGTGCTGTTCGTGGTCCAACGCACCTTCTACGCCTACAACGACACACGGACGCCGTTCTTCTTCACCCTCGCGCAGGGCGTGCTGGTCGCGGTGACGGCCCTGATCGCCGGAGCCGCAGTGGGGGCCGGGGCTCTTCCCCTGGCACAGCTGGCGGCGGGGGTCGCGCTGGGTCAGTCCCTCGCGAGCGTGGTGCAGGTGGTCGTCGCCACGGTGATCCTGCATCGGCGCCTCGGCGGCATCGGTGTCCGCGCCTGGCTGACCCCGCTCGTGCGGTTCGTTCTCGTCGCCGTACCCGCCGCCGCGGCGGGCTGGGGTGTCGTGCTGCTGTGCGGCGGCCCCGAGGGTTGGCTGTCGGCATCCGTCGTGTCGGGCGCTCTGGGAGCCGCGCTGGTCGGATCCGTCGTCCTCGCCGTGTACCTCGGCATCCTGGCCCTTCTCCGGACGTCGGAGCTCGAACCGGCGATCGCGCTCGGCCGGCGGTTCCTCCCCAAGCGCTAGCCCTGCGGCCGTGGAATACGCCGCGGCTAGCATGGGTTTCATCCGACGGAATCAACGAGAGGAAGGCGCAAACGTGCGTCACGTCATCATCATCGGATCGGGCCCGGCCGGCTACACGGCCGCTATCTACGCTGCCCGAGCCAACCTCGAGCCCCTCGTCGTCGCGAGCTCCGTCGAAGCCGGCGGCGACCTCATGAACACCACCGAGGTCGAGAACTTCCCCGGGTTCCCCGACGGCATCCAGGGTCCCGACCTCATGGCCAAGATGCAGGCGCAGGCCGAGCGTTTCGGCGCCCAGGTGCTCTACGACGACGTCGTGTCGCTCGACTTGGACGGCCCCGTCAAGACGATCACGCTCGGCAGCGGCAAGGTCGAAGAGGCCGTGTCGGTCATCTACGCCACGGGCTCGGCCTATCGCAAGCTCGGCCTCGAGGGCGAAGAGCGCCTTTCCGGGCGCGGTGTCTCGTGGTGCGCCACGTGCGACGGGTTCTTCTTCCGCGACCGCACCATCGCGGTCGTCGGCGGCGGCGACTCGGCCATGGAAGAGGCCAACTTCCTCACCAAGTTCGCGTCGAAGGTCTACGTGATCCACCGCAAGGACTCGCTGCGCGCGTCCAAGATCATGCAGGAGCGCGCTTTCGCGAACCCCAAGATCGAGTTCATCTGGAACAGCGCCGTCGATGAGATCCTCGGTGACGACGCTGTCAATGGCGTGCGTCTGCGCTCGACCATCGACGACACGACGCGTGAGCTGCCCCTCGACGGCCTGTTCGTCGCGATCGGCAACGACCCCCGCACGCACTTGGTGCACGACAAGCTGCAGCTCACCGACCAGGGCACCATCTGGGTCGACGGGCGGTCCTCGCGTACGTCCGTCCCGGGCGTCTTCGCCGCCGGCGACGTGATCGACCCCACCTATCGTCAGGCGATCACCGCCGCGGGCAGCGGCACCGTCGCCGCCCTCGACGTCGAGCACTTCCTTGCCGCCCGCGGCGAGGCCGGCGAACCCGCCGTCTCGGAGAGCCCCATCGAAGGCCTCCCCGACGTCGCGGTCGTCTGAGGAACAAATCCTCGCTCACCGGCGTTTTCACCTACTGACGCTTCCATCTAAGGAGATATGCAATGACTGCCAAGGCGACGACCTCCGCCACGTTCGAGCAGGACGTCCTGCAGGCTGACGGACCCGTGCTCGTGGACTTCTGGGCCGAGTGGTGCGGACCGTGTCGCATGGTCGCGCCCGTTCTCGACGAGATCCAGAACGAGAACGCGGGCAAGATCACGATCCTCAAGCTCAACGTCGACGAGAACCCCGATCTCGCGATGAAGTACCAGATCACCTCGATCCCCGCGATGAAGGTGTTCCAGGGTGGCGAAGTCAAGACCACGATCATCGGCGCGAAGCCCAAGTTCGCGCTCGAGCAGGACCTCGCGCCGTTCCTCGGCTGAGACTCCCGACGAAAGCCCCGATTCCTGACGGTTTCGGGGCTTTCGTCGTATCCGGGGATTCGCCGCGTAGGTCCGCGTCACGCGGCCACGAAATATCGACGACATCACGGATCTCGGATGCCGAGCCCTGGGCTCGAAACGAACGCGGATGCCGAGCCGGCTCTCCGCCGACGCCCGGGTCGGTGTCAGAGGGCGCTGAGCGCCCTCAGGATGCGTCGAGACGTACGCTCGCATCCCACCGGCGGTGCGGCTCTTCGTCGCCCAGAATGCGCCACACAGCGCGTGTCAGGGGCGGGTAATCGAGGGAGATCTGCCGGAGCACACGGTAGTTGCGCGAACGGTTCGGGCGTTGGCCCCCGTTCTCCGCGATGTTCTCCGCGCGCAGAGTGAGCACGACGAGTTCGTCGACGCTCGGCAGGTCTTCCATGAAGTCCCACGGGTCTTCACCACCGCGCAGACGCTCGTGGATGAGCACGGCCAACTCGTCGGACGCCTCCGCGCGCAGCAGCTCGAGGCTGGCGCGGCGGCGCAGGGTGTCGTCGTTCGCTGTCACCATTCCAGCGTACGTCGAGCCGCCGACGCCGAGGCCCGCGATCAGATCCCCCGACCCGATACGGTACGGAGACCCCTGGCGATTCAGCCGGTGTAGCCGTCTTCACCGAGGGTCGACAGGATGCGATTCAGATCCTGGATGGAGGCGAAATCGATGCTGATCTGGCCTTTTTTAGCGCCCAGAGACACTCGGACCTTCGTGTCGAACCGGTCACCGAGTCGATCGGCGATCTGGTCCAGTCCCGCCTGACGGGTGCCGGCCGTCGGCTTCTGGCGGACGGGCACCACACCGGGCATCTTCGCGGCTGCCTCGGCGGCGCGCACCGACAAGTCCTCGTTCACGATCTTGTCCGCGAGTTTCTGCATATCGCGCGGGTCGTCGAGCGACAGGATGGCGCGAGCGTGACCCGCACTCAGGACGCCCGCGGCGACGCGCTGCTGCACGGGGACCGGCAGCTTCAGAAGACGGATGGTGTTGCTGATCTGAGGACGAGAACGTCCGATCCGCGTCGCGAGTTCCTCCTGCGTGATGCCGAAGTCTTCCAACAGCTGCTGATATGCCGACGCCTCTTCGAGGGGGTTCAGCTGAGACCGGTGGAGGTTCTCGAGAAGTGCATCACGAAGCAGATACTCGTCATCGGTCTCGCGAACGACCGCCGGGATGGTGGCGAGGCCGGCTTCACGCGACGCGCGAGTTCGGCGCTCACCCATGATGAGTTCGTACGTGCCGTCGCCCTTGTCGCGAACGACAACAGGCTGCAGCACGCCGAACTCGCGGACGGAGTGCACCAGCTCAGCGAGGTCGTCCGAATCGAAATGCGTTCGGGGCTGACGGGGATTCGGAACAATCGACGCCGGGTCGACGTGAATGAGACGTGCGCCCGGAACGGAAACGAGCTGTGCGTCGGCGCCCGACGCAGAGTCGGCCGTTGCCGACGACGACTTCTCTTTCTCGGATGCGGATGCGCCCGGGAAGAACACGTCGACGGGGCGCGCCTCCGACGGTTCGGCGGTGGGTATGAGCGCACCGATGCCACGACCAAGTCCGGTCCTCTTAGCCATCAGGAATCCTTTTCGGTGGTGTCGCGAGCGACGATTTCAACCGCGGCTTCGCGGTATGCGATGGCGCCCGCCGACTGGCCATCGTACGCGATGACCGTCTGCCCGAAGCTCGGCGCTTCGGAAACGCGAACGGAGCGGGGAATGACCGTGTCGAGCACCTCGTGAGAGAAGTGCGATCGAACCTCTTCAGCGACCTGCTGCGCGAGCCGTGTACGTCCGTCATACATGGTCAGCAGGATGGTGGACACATGGAGCTTCGGATTGAGGTGCTTCTGGATCATTTGCACGCTCCCGAGTAGTTGGCTGAGTCCTTCGAGGGCGTAGTACTCGCACTGGATGGGAATCATCACTTCGTCGGCGGCCGTGAAGGCATTGATGGTCAAAAGCCCCAGCGAAGGCGGGCAGTCGATGATCACGAAGTCGAGGTGGTTGCCCTCGATCTCGATATACTCGCGAAGAGCACCGCGTAGACGATGCTCGCGTGCAACCTGCGAGACGAGCTCGATCTCGGCACCGGCGAGATGGATGGTGCTCGGAGCGCAGAGCAGGTCAGGAGACTCGGGGCTCGTCTGAACGATGTCGAGGAGTGGAACGTCGTTGATGAGAACGTCGTAGACACTCGGGGTCTCGGCGTTGTGTGCGACACCGAGGGCCGTGGATGCGTTCCCCTGGGGATCAAGATCGATGACGAGAACGCGGGCGCCCACCGACGCGAGAGCTGCTGCCATGTTGACCGCGGTCGTGGTCTTTCCGACCCCGCCCTTCTGGTTCGACACCGTGAATACGCGGGTACGGCCCGACAGTTTGACATCGACCACCTCGAGCGCACGCCGGCGTGCGGACAGATCCGCGATCTCACGAGCAATGGGGGAGTCGTCGAGAGAAAAGGACGAAGACGCCTCACCGGATTGTTTCACGTGAAACACCTCTCACCTTCGCGAACTCGCTCAGTCTACCTGCGGCCCCTGACATCGCCTGTCCATGTGCATCGTCTTGAAGGTGTGGATGGGACGCGTGCCGGGTAGAACGACTCCCCCGCTCATGACCGTCGCCCGCGTCTCTCACCGTCGCGCGCCTCTTGGTTCACGTGGCGGTCGCCGGTCGCGGTAATCGACGTCGACACCGACCAATGCACAGACGATCGCAGGCCGTCCGTTCGGTCTCGACGTGAGCGCGGATCGTGCATCTCGGCCCCGCATCCTCCGTCCGGCGTGCTGTGCGGAAACGGCCCCACTCCTAACGGACAGGTTGGGTGTTTCACGTGAAACATCGCCGGGGTTTGCTTCCCCGGGGTAAGAGATGGGCATCCGAGTCCGATTCGCAGACCCGCATGTCATCGCGTCGGGCAGAATCTCTCTCCACGCACCTCTCGCGGGAGCGCTCCGTCGGGCACATCCACATCCCCCTCCTTTACGAACAGCGGGGGGCACTGCGGGGCGTGGTGGACCGCTCGCGGACTCCACAGTACTCAGCGCAGCTGCTGGCGCCCCCCTCCGTCCCGGACTGCCGTCGTGTCGCGCGCACCGTCCCGCAGATGGCGTGACCGCCTGTTCAGCACGTGCCCCGCCCGTTGGCAACGGTATGTCGAGGCCGAGACAGCTCGGGCGATCTGGCCCGTATCCGAGGGATCCGAGGAGCGCACCGAATCGACGCCGCAGGAGAATCGGGACCCGACTCTGCACGCGAGCGATCTCGGCGAGAGCGGCATCAGTGCGCTGTGATCCCTACATCCCTCACTCGGTTCGGAGGGACATCGTTCACCGCAGCGCGCATCCGCCTCTCAGGCTGAGTCTTCCCGCGGGGGATTCGGGCCATGTTTCACGTGAAACATCTGCGTTGCAGCAGTTGGGTGCCGGCGAGGTGTGGGGGCTGAGGCGGACGCCAGCCGCAGTGGCGATGCATTGCGTGGTTGCCGTCGTAAGCGCGCGCTCCATCTGGAGCGCCACCGACAGGCCTCGCACCCGGTGCCACGATACGGACCATTCGAACCAGGGCGAGGGGGCTCCGAAACCTGCACGTCGCCTCCGTGCCGCTCGCCGGGTATCCCGCCGCTGATCGTCAACCCGTCACGAGCCGGCACCTCCCGAATGTTTCACGTGAAACACCGTTCTTGCAGCTCAACTTGCCAACAGTGGGGTGGGTAGACGGCGATGAACGTCGCGGATGCTGGGGACGTCGCACCGCTGCCCCCATCCCTGAGGCCCAAGACATCGGGAGCATCCACCTGCAGGTCGTCGTTCGCGCGGCGCAAAGACATGCTCTACTGCAGACCGCCCTGCCGTGGGTCGCGCGACCTGCAACCGTACACCGTGGGCTGAGACAGACCTGACGTGCACAGCTCGGCATGTGCACGGTCGATTCCACACCCATCTCCCCGAGCATCATGTTTCACGTGAAACATGCGGGGCGCTCCCAAGATGACCCTCATCTTCATGAGCGGCTACGCCAGTCCATCAGTCGGTGTGCGTCACGTAGATTCGCTGAATTGTCGATCACGCGGCGGGAACTGGCACGTGCCCAACTGCGATACCAGAACCGCCCAGAGACTGTGACGACGAGCTCCACTCGCCCCCGTCGTGACTCGCCACAATCTGATCCCGGCACCACTGGCGGGGGACATCTCCCACGATCGTTAGGCGTACGCGGACCGGAGCCGCAGGAGCAATCCATAGGCCCGGAGGCCTCGAACGGTGCGCCTACCTCTAGATCGCAGAGTGTTGATTGGTGCGCGTCCACCACGCGAACCAGATGAAATCAGCCAACATTTGGCGTGCGTTGTGTCGCATATCCGTGCCATCTACCTCGCGAGACGTTTCCACAGTTGACCATCAAGACAACACGATCTGAAGCCACACATCACCGTCGGTGGTCTCAATCGTGCCGGCCTGGGGAGTTGGCAGGATCCGAGCATCGTCCCGGGTGCATCACGCCCTTCGGGATCTGGTTGCCCCTTCGACCCTGCGTGCTCGGAGCAGTTCACAATGTTTCACGTGAAACGGTGACGGTTCGCACGTAACGACCTCTGAGGCAGGGCCGACACGACGCCCCGAAGTCGATGGCTCGTACTCCTCGGCGAAGGAACCGCAGCGTGGCCCCAAGAGCACTGAGCCGCAAACGCTCCGACAGCTCCGCTGCGTTGTTACCCAGGGAAGAATGTTCGCTGTCGCTATACGAACGCCCACACGGCGTGACCCCTCTCCGCCGCTGTCACGCGCGGGAGCATTGTTTCTCCGCCGAACCCCAAGGAATCGACCAAATCGGCCACGGTGGGCGCTTCCTGCCAGCGAAGCCACATCGGTTCGCCCTCGGGTGGCCACCCACGATGTCCTCCGCCGAAGTGGCCTACACACGCGGGGGATAGCCACGCTGATCTCTTCCGCACCATCGCCGGGGTGCCGGACTCCACATCCCCTCCCTACTGCCAGATCCACACCCCACATGTTGCTCCGCATGCATCCGCACGCGCTCGGCCTGTATCCCGGTACGAGAACAGGCTGATGGGGAACCACGTTGCGCAGCGCGGGGGGGCTCCCACCCACGAGGGCCATTCATGGGCCTCGCTCCTCCCGCTCAACCCTTCGCATGCGAGCCGTCCGAAATCTTCGAACACCATAGTCCTAGACCCGGCGCACGACGTCTCGACGTCCCCGCGCGCTGTGCGTTCAACGGCATCGGGCACACAAGCGGGTCAGGCTCAAAGACACTCCTGTGTGAGATCCCCCGCGGCACAACCGTGCTCGACCACTGCGGCGCACGACAGCGCTCGACCAGGTGTCAGGGCTCGATACCCCGGGCGCCGATTGCTTTCCTCACCTCGCCCGTCGAGTCCGCCTCAGACGACGCGGACTCGTGCCCCCACGCCCACCGTCGAGCGAGGCAACAGACAGTGAACCGAACTGAGCCGTAGACCGATCGTCGCCGTCGCGATTCAGATTGCGAGCTCGACGCCGCTCGGGCCGCGTCATGACGACGGTGGGGTTCGGACATCGTGGAAGATGCGGAAGCGACAAGAGACCTCCGCCCCGGGACGTCGCCCGTAAGCCGTGCTCGAACGCGACGGGAATGAATGCACAGAGCGTGCAACTACCTCTCTCCGACCGCCGAAGTCGCGCAGAACGCAACTGGAGGAATGTTTCACGTGAAACGTTGTGTGAATACGCAGCTCATGAGAGTGACCCCACCCGATCGACGCGCGACCCAATGCCGGACCAGCGGCACCAAGCGCTACAGCCCTGACCAGCCCGTCGATGCCCGTCCCGCCGCTCTCAGGCACCTCCCGCATGCTCTATCGTGTGACGAGAGAGCACGACATGAGTAGCTCGTCGGCATCCGCGAACCGCGTCATGACACGCAACGCAGGGGAGCGTCGAAGCGCACCCCTGACGCGAACCCCGCAGAGAGCAAGAGTGCCCGCGGCCGGTGACCCACCCGCCGGGCAGTATCGACGGGAACTCGACGTCAGTACAGCGAGAGACTCACGTAAGCTTTCACATGTTTACATGCCCGGACTCAGCGTCCGAGGGTCGCCAGGAACACCCGCGTGGGCTCTTCCAAGACACCCTCTCCGACGATCTCCACAGCCACGTCTTGCAGCCCGTACTGTCTGATCTGTTTGGCCGCGGCCTCGATCTCGCGCCCGACGTTCGCGCCCTTGAGAAACACAAGGCGGCCGCCGGGACGCACGAGGGGAGCGGTATATGGGAGAAGAGTGCGTAGCGCGCTGACCGCCCGCGCCGTCGCCATGTCGAAGACGCGCCCACGCGCCCACTCCTCACCGCGCATGCGCTCGACGCTGACGTTGTCGAGTTCGAGATCGGCGACCTGCTCAGACAACCACGCGGTCCGGCGCTCCATCGGCTCAATGAGCGTCCACTCCACGTCGGGTCGCGCGATGGCCAACACCAGCCCAGGCAGCCCCGCTCCCGATCCGACGTCGACGGCAGCCCCATCGAAGAAGGGAGCAGCGATCACACTGTTCAGGATGTGACGCGTCCACAGGCGCGGCACCTCCAGCGGACCGATCAATCCGCGTTCCTCGCCGTGCGCAGCCAGATTCGCGGCGAACCTGCGCGCGGCATCGATACGGTCACCGAAGAGGTCCGCGGCTGCGACGGGCTCTGCCTCCAGCTGTTCCGGCATCCGCGGTTCAGCCCCGGCGCAGGACGGTGTGCCTGTCCGCACCCTCGCCGAACGACTCGGAATCGTAGCCCCGGTCGGCAGCGATGTCGTGCACGAGCTTGCGCTCGTAGCTCGACATCGCCGGCAGAGAGGCCTGCGACGCCCCCTCGACGAGACGCTCGATGGCGCGGTCGACGAGCATCTCGAGCTGACGCTGACGGGCGTCGCGTGATCCTCCGATGTCGAGGATGAGTCGCGAGAACCGGCCCGTCGCGTTCTGGACAGCGAGGCGAGTGAGCTCCTGCAGTGCCTGCACAGTATCGGGGTGCGCAATGCTCGACAGCGAATCAGCGTCGTCGGCCTCGACCGACACGTACGCGCGACCGGCGCGCACATCCATGGCGAGGTCTCCGTCGATGTCGGCGATGTCGAGCAGACCCTCGAGGTAGTCAGCGGCGATATCGCCTTCCTGCTCGAGTTGCTCTTCGGTGGCGGCGGTCTGCTCGGGGGCAATCTGATCGGACGTCGTCATCATGATCTCCGGAGGTCAGGAAGCGGGTGCGGATCCAGAACCGCCGGCGGCTCCGCCCGCAGCACCGGTGTTCTTGGTGGACTGTTGCTTCTTGGCGCGCTGCTTCCCCACGGGCTGCTGGCGCTTCGGAGCCGCAGCGCGTGCACGCTCGGCCTCGTCGAGCAGACGCTGCTGTTCGGCCTGGTACTTCTCCATCGGCACGACCTTCCCGGCCGCGTCGATGGCCTTGCCCTTGCGCGCGAGGCGCTCTTCGCGCGCCTTCGCCGCGTCGGAACCGGGAGTCGGCATCTCGCGGATGACGATGAACTGCTGCACCATCGTCCACAGGTTGCTGACGAACCAGTAGATGACGACGCCGAGCGGGAAGAAGACACCCGAGAAGATGAAGGCCAGCGGCAGGATGTACAGCATGATCTTCTGCATCTGGTACGCCTGACCGGTCTTGGCCTCCGGCGACAGGTTCTTCGAGATGATCTGCAGCTGCGTGAAGAACTGCGAGGCGATCATGAGCACGACCAGCGCCAGCAAGATGACGACGGTGACCTGACCGTCGGGCTGGCCCCAGGCCGTGACGAGGTTGACATGCATGGATGCCACGTCGAACAGGCGGGCGTCGTAGAACTCGCGCGTGAGCTCCGGCGTCAGCAGTCCCACTCCACCCTGGTTGCTGTTGGCGTGCTTCGACAC
This sequence comes from Microbacterium proteolyticum, assembly GCF_014192415.1. Taxonomy (GTDB): domain Bacteria; phylum Actinomycetota; class Actinomycetes; order Actinomycetales; family Microbacteriaceae; genus Microbacterium; species Microbacterium proteolyticum. The sequence continues at coordinate 1,353,021 of NZ_JACHXY010000001.1, read as the reverse complement.
GTCGTTCAGCACGCTGAAGAGCGCGAAGAAGATCGGCATCTGCACGAGCAGCGGCAGGCAGCTCGACACCGGCGTGGTGCCGTGCTTCTTGTAGAGAGCCATGGTCTCGCGGCTCATGGCCTCGCGAGAGAGCTGGTCGCGCTTGCCCCGGTACTTCTCCTGGACCTTGCGAAGCTCGGGCGCGATCTCCATCATCTTGCGCTGGCTCTTGATCTGCTTCACGAAGAGCGGGATCAGGGCGGCACGGACGATGAGGACGAGGCCCACGATCGAAAGCACCCACGTCAAACCCGCCGCCGGGGGCATTCCCATCGCCGTGAAGAGCGAGTGCCACCCCACCAGCACGAGCTCGACCGCCCATTTCAGCGGCCAGAGGATGGTCCCAATGAGATCGAATTGCACGATCAGTCCTTTCGGGCGGGCACGACGAATCCGTGCCGAGTGAGTTCGTGACGGAAGGCCCGGTGAGGACGGACGTCGTCGATGCCACCCTGAGCCCAGGGATGACACCGTGCGAGACGGGCGGCGGTGAACGCAACGCCCTTCACGAGTCCGTGCTGCTGCACGGCGCCCACCGAATAGGCGGAGCACGAGGGGTAGTACTTGCACACGTCGCCGTAGACGTGCGAGATCGTCGACCGGTACGCGTGCAACAGGGCGAGACCGGCGTTCCGGGGGAGGAGCGGAACGGATGCCAGGGCTGCCCCGGCGGTGAGCCGGCCGGAGCCCGTGGCAGATGTGGGAAGGGTCGAGGCGCTCATGCCGACGCTTTCCGTTCCAGGCACCGCACGACGTCGGCCCGGAGCGTCGCATAGTCGGTCGCCGCCGCCGAGGGGAGAACGCGGATGACGATCGAGGCGCCCCCGCGGATGGACGGGAGCGCCTCGGCGCACACCGCTTTGAGGCGGCGGCGAATGGTGTTGCGCGTGACGGCTGAGCCGACCTGACGGCTCACGATGAAGCCGAAACGCGGTGCATCGGTCTCAGCCGAGGCTCCGACGTACGTCACGGTGTGCGCTCCGGCACAACGAGAACCCCGTCGGACTGTGGCTTTGTAGTCCGATCCGCGGGTGAGTCGGTTCGGCTTCGCGAGCACCGGGTCTGTCAGGCCGAGAGCTCGGTACGGCCCTTGGCGCGACGCGCCGAGAGGATGCCGCGGCCGGCACGCGTGCGCATGCGGGCACGGAAGCCGTGCTTCTTGGCGCGGCGACGGTTGTTGGGCTGGAAGGTGCGCTTGCTCATGGGTCACTCCGGAGGTGGTGTCGCCCGATGCTCTTCTGCCGGGGACGGGGTCGGGACTGCCTTATAGGCATAAGTCAACCGACTAAGGCTACGTCGTGAGGACCGTTAACTCAAACCGAGAAGACGACCGCCCATTATCCCCAGGCGTTGTCCACAAGCGTGGCAAAGACACGCGGCCGGGTCCTACAGTGGATTTTGCTCCGCGAGAGCCGCGAACTAGCGTGGCCCCGGAAGTTATCCACAGGTTCGGCGCGACTCGTCGATCGCCCGTCGCGTCTAGATCCCGGAGGGGATATGTCTCTGCACGAAGTACCGGATGTCCCCGTCTGGTCAGCCGTGCTGGACCATCTTCTCACCGACGACCGCGTCACACCGCAGCTGCACGGCTTCCTCAATCTGGCCGTTCCGCAGGGCGTCATGGGCGGCACGCTCTACCTCGACGTCCCCAACGACCTCACCGCAGCACAGTTCAACAAGCGCATGCGCGCGCCCATCCTCGAGGCTCTCGCCCAGGTGCAGGGCAGCGACCCCGATGTCGGGACGTTCCGTGTCGTGGTCAACCCTGACATCGTCGAGTCCCACCGCGCCGGCGGCTCGGCGGGCGGCGATCGCAGTGCATCCTCGCCGACGATCGCCGTGCACTCGAACGTCATCGACCAGGCCCCGGAGCCGATCGTTCCCGCGTCGCGCAACGACACACGCCTGAACCCCAAGTACACCTTCGACAACTTCGTCATCGGCCAGTCCAACCGTTTCGCCCATGCGGCGGCTGTGGCTGTGGCCGAAGCACCGGCCAAGGCGTACAACCCGTTGTTCATCTACGGCGACTCCGGTCTCGGCAAGACACACCTCCTCCACGCCATCGGCGACTACGCCGCGAGCATGTACGCCGGCATCCGCGTGCGGTACGTCTCGAGCGAGGAGTTCACCAACGACTTCATCAACTCGATCGCGAACAACCGCGGCTCGGCATTCCAGGCGCGCTATCGCGACGTGGACATCCTCCTGATCGACGACATCCAGTTCCTGCAGGGCCGCGCCGAGACCCAGGAAGCCTTCTTCCACACCTTCAACACCCTGCACGATCACGACAAGCAGGTCGTGATCACCAGTGATCTGCCGCCGAAGCAGCTGACGGGTTTCGAAGACCGCATGCGCAGCCGCTTCGAGTGGGGTCTGATCACCGACGTCCAGGCGCCCGACCTCGAAACCCGTATCGCGATCCTCCGCAAGAAGGCGCAGAGCGAGCGACTGCTGATCCCCGATGATGTGCTCGAGTACATCGCGACGGTCGTGTCGTCGAACATCCGCGAGCTCGAGGGCGCGCTCATCCGGGTGTCGGCATTCGCCAGCCTCAACCGGTCGACCCTCGACATGTCGCTCGCGCAGACCGTTCTGCGCGACATCATCGACCAGGACGACGCCAACGTCATCTCACCGACCGACATCATCACGGCGACGGCACAGTACTTCAAGCTGTCGGTCGACGACCTCTACGGTTCCAGCCGCTCGCAGGCGGTCGCAACGGCGCGCCAGATCGCCATGTATCTCTGCCGTGAGCGCACGAGCCTCTCGCTACCGAAGATCGGGCAGCTCTTCGGCAACCGAGATCACACGACGGTCATGTACGCCTACAAGAAGATCAGCGACCTGATGAAGGAACGCAGGTCGATCTTCAACCAGGTCTCGGAGATCACGAGCCAGCTCGGTCGCATGCGCTGAGTGCCATTCTCCCGGAGGGGTCCGTCCACGATCGTGGATCGGACCCCTCCGTCTTTTTCGCCCGCTGATCAGGCCTACAAGCCCGGAGGAGTGGCGTTTCGCCCAAGGTTCTTCACAGTGTGGAAAACCTGTGGATAACTCGACTTTCCTGCGGATGACGTGTGCACGATTGCCTTAACCCTGTGGATGGGCACCCCTCGCCCGATGACCCCACCACTGTTAACAGCACAGGCTCTCCGCACTCCGTCCACAAGGCCGAGACCCCTCTTCCCCTGCTGTTAACAAGCGTGTCGGGAGTTATCCACAGAGTCCACAGCGGTTAACAAGATGAAGACTCCATCTCTTGGTTAAGGCAGATTCGATGACCTTGCCGTCGCGGCAGAGCTCGGCATGCCCGTCGCAGAGGGGGCACTAGCATGGGAAAGCCATACCCGCCGTCAAGGGAGCACCCGTGAAGTTCCACGTCAATCGCGATGTGTTCAGCGAAGCCGTCTCGTTCGTGGTCAAGCTCCTGCCGCAGCGCAATCCGCAGCCGATCCTGGCCGGTGTGCTCATCGAAGCCGGCGAGCAGGGCCTCACCCTCGCCGCGTTCGACTACGAAGCCTCCGCACGCACGACGATCGAGGCCACCGTCGACGAACCGGGCACGATCCTCGTCCACGGCCGCCTGCTCAGCGACATTGCGAGCCGTCTCCCGAACGCTCCGATCCAGATCACCGTCGACGACGACGGAGGGATCCTGCTCACCTGCGGCTCGGCACGATTCACCCTCGCCTCCATGCCGGTCCAGGAATACCCCGCGATCCCCGAGGTCTCCGGGGAGTCGGGCCTCGTCCCCGCCGACGAGTTCGCCACGGCCATCGCCCAGGTCGCCTTCGCGGCTTCGCGCGACGACGTGACCCCGGTGCTCACCGGTGTGCAGCTCGAGGTCACCGGTACGCAGCTCAGCCTCGTCGCCACCGACCGCTACCGCGTGGCCCTTCGTGAAATTCCGTGGGACGGCGGTGCCGCGGCATCCGATGAGCCGACGTCGGCCCTGGTGCCCGCGCGCACCCTGCAGGAGGTCGGCAAGACCTTCGCACACGGCGGCGACATCTCGATCGCCTTCTCGGGCTCCGGCGACCGCGAGATCATCGCCTTCTCGGCGGGAAACAAGACGGTGACGTCGCTGCTCATCAAGGGCAACTTCCCGCCTGTTCGTCGACTTTTCCCGGCCCAGACCGAGCACCACAGCGTCGTGAACACCGCCGATCTCGCTGAGGCGGTCCGCCGCGTCGCGCTCGTGCTCGATCGGTCGGCGCCGTTGCGGTTCACATTCGGCCCCGATGGCGTCTCCATGGATGCGTCCGGCACCGAGCAGGCGCGGGCGACCGAGTCCGTGGACGCGACGCTCGTGGGCGACGAAGTCACCCTGGGGCTCAACCCGCAGTACCTCCTCGAGTCGCTCGGCGCGGTGCGAAGCGAGTTCGCCCGCATCACGTTCACTTCGAGCGACAACGCCAACAAGCTCAGCCCGGTTCTGGTCACCCCCCAGACGTCGATCGACAAGGGCGGCGAGGGCTCGTTCAAGTACCTGCTGCAGCCCAACCTGCTGCTGCGCTGAGCCAGGCGCGCCCAAGCCGTGTCGGAGGGGGCGGGTAGTCTGACCCGGTGATCGTGGAGCAGCTCGGACTGAAGGACTTCCGCAATTACGCGGAAGCCGATGTCTCGCTCTCCCCCGGCGCGAACGTCTTCATCGGTCGCAACGGTCAAGGCAAGACCAACCTCGTCGAAGCCGTCGCCTACCTGGCCACCCTCGGCTCGCACCGGGTTTCCAATGATGCTCCGCTCGTGCGCGACGGGACGGATGCCGCGATCGTTCGCGCACGGCTCGCCCACGGTGAGCGCACGGTCCTGCTCGAGCTGCAGCTCAATCGGCAGGGGGCGAACAAGGCCCGGGTCAACGGCGTGAATGTCCGCACCTCCGAACTCCCGCGTTACGCGCAGGTCGTTCTGTTCGCTCCCGAAGACCTCCAGATCGTCCGCGGCGATCCGTCGGCTCGTCGACGCTTCGCCGACCAGCTGATCGTGCAGCGCACGCCGCGCATGGCGGCGGTGCTCGGGGACTACGACCGCGTCCTGCGTCAGCGCAGCGCACTTCTGAAGTCCGCCAGGGCGCGAGGGCTGCGCGGCGACGCGCTCAGCACGCTGGATGTGTGGGACGACAAACTCATCACCCTCGGCTCGGAGGTGATCGAGGCGCGTCTGGCTTTGGCATCCGATCTCTCCGAACCCATCGCCCACTCCTACGCCGCGATCGCGGGCGCCGATCACGAACCGCGCTTGTCGTGGGCGCTGTCGGTGGGCGGGGGGGACCCCGAGGAGGGGAGCCCTGCGTCCGCGGACCGCACGTCGGGGCCTCTCGCCGAGCAGTTCCGTGCGGCCTTGGTCGCCCGGCGCTCCGCGGAGCTCGAGCGCGGGCTCACGCTGGTCGGTCCCCATCGCGACGATCTCGTCCTGCAGGTGCGCGGCCTCCCCGTGAGGGGATACGCCTCGCACGGAGAGTCGTGGTCGGTCGCCTTGGCGTTGCGGTTGGCATCCGCAGAACTCCTCCGCGCAGAGTCGAGGCTGGGGGATCCGGTGCTCATCCTCGACGACGTGTTCGCCGAGCTCGACGCCGGCCGCCGAACCCGCCTCGCCGAACTCGCGGACGGCTACGAGCAGGTCATCGTCACCGCCGCCGTCGAAGATGACGTGCCCGACGCCCTCCGGGCGCATGTGGTTCGAGTCGACGCCGGCCGCATCACGGAGGCCGGCGATGAGTGACGAACCCGAACTGCCCGAGACGATGTCGACGTACCTGCGGCTGCGGGGACTCGAGCCGACGCCCTATCGGAAGAAGAAGCGCCGGCGGCGTGCGGATGACGGGGAGAACGCCCCCTTCACACCCGGGCGCGACCCGCGCGGTCTCGGCGACGTCCTGTCTGCGCTCACCCATTCGGCCGGGTGGGAGGCTCAGCTGTCGCGCGAGGACCTCGTGCGCACGTGGGACGAAGTCGCGGGAGCCGACACTGCCGCACACACCCGCCCGGTGGCCCTGGATGCCGGCACGCTCACTGTCCAGGCCGACTCCACCGCGTGGGCGAAACAGCTTCAGCTCATGCGCGCGCACATCCTGTCGGAGGTCCTCAGACGTTTCCCCGAAGCGGGGGTCGAAGCGATCCGCTTCGTAGGGCCGGACGTCCCCTCCTGGAAATGGGGGCCCAGAGCCGTTCCAGGCCGCGGTCCGCGCGATACCTACGGCTAGGTCACGGTCGATCCCGACCCGACGCGATTTATCCCCGCGTAGGGGCGTACACGCCATTTCGAGGACCGTCGCGCGGTAAGATGGAGACTCCGACGAATCAATCTGGAGCGCGTTCACTCATGACGTCCGAAAACCCCGACAGCGTTTCCGAGGAACCCGAAGCGACCACCCCCGCGAAGGTTCCCAACGAGTACGGGGCAGACGAAATCCAGGTGCTCGAGGGGCTCGAGGCCGTTCGCAAGCGCCCCGGCATGTACATCGGGTCCACCGGTGAGCGCGGACTTCACCACCTCGTGCAAGAGATCGTCGACAACTCCGTCGACGAGGCCCTCGCCGGCTACTGCGACACGATCGACGTCACGATCCTCAGCGACGGTGCCGTCCGTGTGATCGACAACGGCCGTGGCATCCCTGTCGACATGCACCGTACAGAGGGCAAGTCGACCGTCGAGGTCGTGCTGACCGTCCTGCACGCCGGCGGCAAGTTCGGCGGCGGCGGCTACGCGGTGTCGGGCGGTCTGCACGGCGTCGGCTCCTCCGTCGTGAACGCCCTGTCGACGCGCCTCGAGGTCGAGGTCGAGCGTCAGGGTCACGTGTGGCGCCAGTCGTTCCGTGACGGCGGCGTGCCGCTCGCCCCCCTCGCGAAAGAGGAGGAGAGCGACAAGACGGGCACCACGATCACCTTCTGGCCGGATGCCACGATCTTCGACACCGTCGACTTCGATTACGACACGCTGCGCACGCGCTTCCAGCAGATGGCGTTCCTCAACAAGGGACTCCGCATCAGCCTGCGCGACGAGCGCCCTCAGTCGATCGTGACCGAGGGGGAGCCCGGCGAAGAGGTGACGGCGCCGCGGCACGACTCGTTCCTCTACGAGCGCGGTCTGGTCGACTACGTCGAGCACCTGAACCGCGTGCGCAAGGCCGACGTCGTCAACGACGAGATCATCGAGGTCGAGTCCGAGGACACCGATCGCAAGATCGCGCTCGAACTGGCGATGCAGTGGACCACGGCGTACACCGAGAACGTCTTCACCTACGCCAACACCATCAACACCCACGAAGGTGGAACTCACGAAGAGGGTTTCCGTGCCGCACTGACGACGCTCGTCAACCGCTACGCGCGTGCGAACAACCTCCTCAAAGAGAAGGACGACAACCTCACCGGCGACGACATCCGCGAGGGTCTGACCGCCGTCATCTCGGTCAAGCTGTCCGAGCCGCAGTTCGAGGGCCAGACCAAGACCAAGCTCGGCAACACCGAGGCTCGCGCGTACGTGCAGAAGGTCGTCGGCGACAAGCTCGGCGACTGGTTCGACCGCAATCCGGGCCAAGCGAAGAACATCATCCGTAAGGCGATCGATGCAGCGACCGCCCGCCTCGCCGCCCGCAAGGCGCGTGAGACCGCACGCCGCAAGAGCGTGTTCGAGTCGGCCGCGATGCCCGACAAGCTCAAGGACTGCACCTCGAAGGACCCCTCGATCAGCGAGATCTTCCTCGTCGAGGGTGACTCGGCCGGTGGCTCGGCGGTGCAGGGCCGCGACCCGCACACCCAGGCGATCCTGGCGTTGCGCGGCAAGATCCTCAACGTCGAGCGTGCCCGCCTCGATCGCGCCCTCGGCAACAAAGAGGTCCAGGCGATGATCCAGGCCTTCGGCACGGGTATCGGCGAGGACTTCGATATGGCCAAGGCGCGCTACCACAAGATCGTCCTCATGGCCGATGCCGATGTCGACGGCCAGCACATCACCACGCTGCTGCTGACGCTGCTGTTCCGCTATATGCGCGGACTCATCGAGGCGGGCTACGTCTACCTCGCTCAGCCGCCGCTCTATCGCCTCAAGTGGTCGAACCACCCGCACGAGTACGCCTACAGCGACCGCGAACGCGACGCGATGCTCGTCGACGGACAGGCTTCCGGACGCCGCATTCCCAAAGACAACGGCATCCAGCGCTACAAGGGTCTCGGCGAGATGAACGACCACGAGCTGTGGGAGACCACGATGGACCCCGAGACCCGCACGCTCAAGCAGGTCACGATCGATGACGCCGCCTCGGCCGACGAGATCTTCTCGGTGCTCATGGGCGAAGACGTCGAGTCGCGTCGTACGTTCATCCAGCGCAATGCCAAAGACGTCCGCTTCCTCGACATCTGATCGCGCCGACGCGACCCCACGGCACCGACAGACGACGCACGCACTACGGAACTGAGAAGACATGGCTGACGACACCACTCCCGAGCCCCCCCGAGCGCCGGAAGAAGCCGCTCACAATCACGGCAAGATCGACCAGGTCGACCTGCAGCTCGAGATGCAGCGGAGCTACCTCGACTACGCGATGAGCGTCATCGTCGGGCGCGCTCTGCCCGACGTGCGCGACGGACTCAAGCCGGTGCACCGCCGCGTGATCTACGGCATGTACGACGGCGGCTTCCGTCCCGACAAGTCGTTCTCGAAGTGCGCTCGCGTCGTCGGCGAGGTCATGGGGCACTACCACCCGCACGGTGACGCCCCCATCTACGACGCTCTCGTGCGCCTCGTCCAGCCGTGGTCGCTGCGCTACCCGCTCGCGCTGGGTCAGGGCAACTTCGGCTCCCCCGGCAACCAGGGCGCGGCCGCGCCGCGTTACACCGAGACGAAGATGGCCCCTCTCGCGCTCGAGATGGTGCGCGACATCGAAGAAGAGACGGTCGACTTCGAGGACAACTACGACGGTCAGACCCAGGAGCCGACGGTCCTGCCGGCGCGCTTCCCCAACCTGCTCGTCAACGGTTCGGTGGGCATCGCCGTCGGTATGGCGACGAACATCCCGCCGCACAACCTCCGCGAGGTCTCGTCCGGCGCGCTGTGGGCCCTGGAGAACCCGGATGCCACGCGTGAGGAACTCCTCGAGGCGCTCATGCAGCGCATCCCCGGCCCCGACTTCCCCACGCGCGCGCAGATCCTCGGAACGCGCGGCATCAAAGACGCGTACCGTACGGGTCGCGGCTCGATCACGATGCGTGCGGTGGTCAACATCGAAGAGATCCAGGGCCGCACGTGCCTGGTGATCACCGAACTCCCCTACCAGGTCAACCCCGACAACGTCGCGGTCAAGATCGGCGACCTCGCTCGCGAGGGAAAGATCACCGGCGTCGCCGACATCCGCGACGAGAGCTCCGGTCGTACCGGTCAGCGCCTGGTCGTCGTGCTCAAGCGCGACGCCGTGGCCAAGGTCGTGCTGAACAACCTCTACAAGCACACCCAGCTGCAGGAGAACTTCGGCGCCAACATGCTGGCGATCGTCGACGGTGTGCCCCGCACGCTGTCACTCGACGGCTTCATCAGCCTGTGGATCGACCACCAGGTCGAGGTCATCGTCCGCCGCACGCGGTACCGCCTGCGCAAGGCCGAAGAGCGCATGCACATCCTGCGCGGCTACCTCAAGGCGCTCGACGCTCTCGACGACGTCATCGCGCTCATCCGTCGCTCGCCGACGGCCCAGGATGCCAACGAGGGTCTGCAGACGCTCCTCGACATCGACGACATCCAGGCGCAGGCCATCCTCGACATGCAGCTGCGGCGTCTGGCGGCACTGGAGCGCCAGAAGATCGTCGACGAGGCGACCGAGCTCGAGGCGCGGATCGCCGACTATAACGACATCCTCGCCACCCCCGGCCGTCAGCGCACCATCATCCGCGACGAGCTCACGGCGATCACCGACCGGTTCGGCGACGACCGTCGCACCGAGATCCTGCACGGCTTCGACGGCGACGTCTCGATCGAAGACCTCATCGCCGAAGAGGAGATGGTCGTCACCGTCACGCGTGACGGGTACATCAAGCGCACGCGCAGCGACAACTACCGGTCGCAGCATCGCGGCGGCAAGGGCGTGAAGGGTGCGCAGCTGCGCGCCGACGACGTCGTCGAGCACTTCTTCGTCACCACCACGCACCATTGGCTGCTGTTCTTCACCAACAAGGGCCGCGTCTACCGTTCCAAGGCTTACGAGGTTCCCGAAGCCGGACGGGATGCCAAGGGCCAGCACGTCGCGAACCTGCTGGCGCTGCAGCCCGATGAGGAGATCGCCCAGATCCTCGACATCCGCGACTACGAGGTCTCGACCTACCTGGTCCTCGCCACGCGCGCCGGCCTGGTCAAGAAGACGCGTCTGTCCGAGTACGACACCAACCGTCAGGGCGGCGTGATCGCCATCAAGCTCCGCGGTCAGGTCTCGGAAGACGGAGACGAAACCGAGCAGGGCGGCGCCGACGAGCTGGTCAGCGCGATGCTGGTCGACGAGGGCGACGACATCCTCCTCATCAGCCGCCTGGGAATGTCGCTGCGCTTCTCCGCCACCGACAGCGCGCTGCGACCCATGGGTCGGTCCACCTCGGGCGTGAAGGGCATGGACTTCCGCGAGGGAGACAGTCTGCTCTCGGCATCCGTCGCCAAGGATGACGAATTCGTCTTCGTGGTGACCGAGGGCGGCTACGCCAAGCGCACCGCTGTCACCGAGTACCGCATGCAGAACCGCGGCGGACTGGGTATCAAGGTGGCGCGTCTGACCGATGATCGCGGTGTCCTCGCGGGCGGGATGATGGTGTCCGAGGGCGACGAGGTCCTCGTGGTTCTTGCCAGCGGCAAGGTGGTACGCTCCTCCGTGGCCGAGGTGCCCGCCAAGGGACGCGACACGATGGGTGTCGTATTCGCCCGGGCCGGTGGCGACGATCGCATCATCGCGATCGCCCGCAACGCCGAGCGGAACCTGGCCGAGACGACGGAGACGACCACGGAGCCCCCCGCATCCCCTGCGGATGAGGCCGACGCCTCCGCTCCCGAGACCCCTGAGGAAAGTACTGACGCATGAGCACGGTAGCTGACAAGCTTGCGAAGAAGTCGACTCACAAGACCCCGGCCAAGCAGGTGCGACTGCGCCTGGTCTACATCGACTTCTGGTCGGCCGTGAAGCTGTCGTTCCTCGCCGCGGTGGCCCTGGCCATCGTCACCGTGGTCTCGTACTTCCTGCTGTACCTGGTCGTCGCGGCAACCCTCCTGCCGCGGCTCGACGAGTTCTTCACCAGCTTCACCGACGGTGGCGCAACGCTGTCGCAGTACGTCGGACTGCCCCAGGTGATGGCGTTCGCGGCGATCATCGCCATCCTGAACCTCGTCGTCGTGACGGTACTCGGTGCCGTCACTGCGGGGATCTACAACCTCGCGGTGAAGGTGACGGGCGGCCTGCTCGTCGGGTTCACCTCGAACTGACGTCGATTCGTGAAAACCTCGGGATTCCGGTAAAGTCTTCGAGGTTGACGTGATCACGTCAGCGAGACGGGGCTATAGCTCAGGCGGTTAGAGCGCTTCACTGATAATGAAGAGGTCCCAGGTTCAAGTCCTGGTAGCCCCACCCCTTCCCTCGCGGGGCCTTAGCTCAGCTGGTAGAGCGCCTGCTTTGCAAGCAGGATGTCAGGAGTTCGAATCTCCTAGGCTCCACAACATCGAAGAGCCGGTCCATGAGGACCGGCTCTTCGCTTTTCACTTCGCTAGAGTCTGGTCATGGACATGCGGGTCGCCGCGTACGCCGTCGTCACCGACGCCGACGATCGCGTGCTGCTCGCTCACTGGATCGACGGACGACGCGCCGCGTGGACGCTGCCCGGTGGCGGGCTCGAGGCGGGAGAGGACCCCGTGCAGGCGGTGCGCCGTGAGGTGCGGGAGGAGACCGGGTTCCGGGTCTCGGTGGGTGACTTGCTCGGCATCCATTCGCGGGTCATCCCCGCCGAAGCGCGTCTGGCCGATGATTCGTCCGGCCCGCTGCACACTCTGCGCATCGTGTACCGCGCGCGGATCGTGGGGGGCCGGCTCCGCAACGAGACGGACGGCTCGACCGACCGAGCGGAGTGGTTCACGCTGGGGGCGGCCAGAAGACTGCGCCGGGTGCAGTTGGTCGACATCGCGTTGCGGATGGCGGGCCTGCGGACCTGACGCTTCTCAGGCGCGGTCGGACGTGATGTCGGCGACGACCGCGTCGTACGCGGCGATCAGGTCATCGGCGTCGACGAACAGGCTGTATCCGTGCGCACCGGCGCCCATGGCGATGCGGGAGCCCACGATGCGTTCGTCGGCGTAGACGGGCCACGCGGTGGAGCTACCGATGGGCACGATGGTGCCACGTTCGTAGCCCGTCGCCGCGAGAGCCAACTCCGGATCGGGAAGGCGGAGCTTGTTCACGCCCACCACGGCGCGGAGCTTGGGCCACGAGATCGCGCGATCGCCGGGAACGAGGGCGAAGAGATAGGTGTCGTCGGACCGCTTGACGACGAGCGTCTTGACGACGGACGCCGAGGGGATGCCGAGCAACTCGGCCGCCTCATCGAGGCTGGATGCCGCGGGACGCTCACGGACATCGACAGAGAGGCCGCGCTCACGCGCGGCCTCTCTGACTCTTGTGGTGGGATCGCTCACGCGTCCGGAGCCCGCAGCGGGTCGTCCGCCACCCACAGCTCGTCGTCGGCTCGCAGGGTCTGCCAGGCCGCGTACGCGACGCCGGCGGCGGCCACAACACCCAGGATGATGGCGATGACGCCACCGGCACCGATGCCGTCGTGCTGCGACGGCAGCTTCTTGGCAAGACGCTTCGACGCCTGCTTGCTGTACTTCTCGGCACGCTTGGCGTACTTGTGGGTGTCGAGTTCGAACCCACGTCCTTTCGCGATGCGGTCGCGGGTGTCGCCCGCGGCATCCCACACCGACATCGCTCCGCCGACCACGGCTCCGGCCGCGGGAACGACCTTGTTGCTCAGGAAGCGGTTGCTGTATTTCACGCTCTTGTCGACGTACGGTGCGGCGTACTTGCTGTAGCCGTCCTGTACGGCGGGGACGAGATCTTCGCGGCTGAAGCGACCGAGCTGGTGGCCGGCTTCACGAGCGACCTTCCCGCTCTCGCCCAGCAGCACCTGCTGCGACTCCCACACCTTTGCGGCGTGCTTCTGGAGCTTGCGCAGTTCCTTCTTGCTCTTGCGGCTGAGGCCCACGGCTCATCCTCCCTGTCGATGGGATGTACGTCCGATCATCTTGCCAGACCGGGCCGCTCGGCCCGCCGACCCTTGCAGATAACTCTGAGAGAATGTACCCATGGCCAACCACACCGCCGTCGCGACCCTGCACACCAACCACGGCGACATCGTCGTCAACCTGTTCGGAGATCACGCTCCCCGGACCGTCCGCAACTTCATCGGTCTTTCCGATGGCTCGCAGGAGTGGACGAACCCGGGGACGGGTGCCAAGGGCGACGGTCCCCTGTACAAGGACGTCATCTTCCACCGCATCATCCCCAACTTCATGATCCAGGGCGGCGACCCGCTCGGTCAGGGCGTCGGCGGACCCGGGTACAACTTCAACGACGAGATCAGCCCCGAGCTCGACTTCACGCAGCCCTACAAGCTGGCCATGGCGAACGCTGGCCTCCGCCGCAACGCCATCACCGGTCAGCCCGAGGGCACGAACGGCTCGCAGTTCTTCATCACCACCGATCCGACTCCGTGGCTCCAGGGCAAGCACACCATCTTCGGTGAGGTCGCAGACGACGCCTCGAAGGCCGTCGTCGATGCGATCGCCGCTGTCCCCACCGCCGCCGGCGACCGTCCGATCGAGCCCGTCGTGCTCCAGTCGGTCGACGTCGTCTCGGTCTGACCTCACAGGCGGCGGCGGGTGTCCACCACCGAGGAGTTCCGTCGCAACAGCGACAACTTCTGTTACCGGCATCCTGACCGGCAAAGCTTCGTGCTCTGCCAGCGGTGCATGCGCACGGTCTGTTCGGAGTGCCGTACCCCCGCCGCCGTCGGCGTCATCTGCCCCGAGTGCATGGCGCGGCAGCAGTCCGCTCAGACGCCCGCGCAGAAGAAGGCGGAGCGGCGCTGGGGCTCACGCTCGCGATCGATGACCGTGGTCGCTTCAGGCCGACCGCGTGCGACACTCGCCATCGTCGCCGTGACCGGGCTCGTCTACATCATCGGCCTGATCCCCGGTGTCGGAGGTCTGGTCTCCAACCTCCTCGCCTTCAACAGCATCTTCGTGCTGCCCCAGGCGGGAGTCTTGCAACCGTGGCGGCTGTTCACCGTCGCGGTGGTTCACAGCGGGTTCTTCCACGTCGGCCTCAACATGTTGGCGCTGTGGTTCATCGGGCGAAGTCTCGAGCCGATGCTCGGCCGGGCCCGATTCCTGGTGCTCTACCTGTTGGGCGCGCTCGGCGGCTCGGTGGCCGTGGCGCTGCTCGCACCCGGTGTCTGGACGGTGGGAGCGTCGGGAGCGATCTTCGCGCTGTTCGGGGCGCTGCTCGTCATCGGGCGGCACATCGGTGCCGACATCCGGGTGATCGGGATCCTCATCGGGATCAACTTCGCGTGGCCCTTCGTGCTCGCGGCCATCAACGCCATCGGATCGGGCGACTTCATCGGGTCGCTGACCGCGGTGGGGATCTCCTGGCAGGCCCACCTGGGCGGCCTGATCACCGGCGCGCTGGTCGGACTGATCTATGCCCGCACACGTAGTGCTTCGCGGCGCGGTGCCCAGACCGGGCTGCTCGTGGGGCTCGGCGTCGCGCTCGTCGCACTTCTGGCGATCCCCGCCGTGCTGTTCTGATCTGAGTTATCCACAGGTTCATCCACAGGTGGGGATGAATTACACCGGTGTAAGTCAGCGCCACCGGGTGGTCATGAGGAAGCCCACGAAGGCGATGCCGAAGCCGATGACGAGGTTCCACGCACCGATACCGGGAATCGGGAACGTGGAGTTGCTGAGATAGAAGACCAGCACCCATACGAGGCCGACCAGCATGAGGCCGATCATGATGGGGAGGAACCACACCGGGTTCGGGGCCGAGTTACCGTCGGTGCGTTCTGCGATCGGGTCGTCGCCTTTGCCAGTTCGAGCCATGGGCCACAGTCTAATGCTCAGCGGTCACCGAACCCACGGAACTAGACTCGCCCCGTGCAGACCGACACGCAGCCGCTGACCCGCCGTGATCGGCGCGCGGCGTCGACGCCGCCGCCCGCACCCGCCCCGCGTCGACGCGTCTCGGTCATCGGTGTGATCGGGGATCTGCTCGTTACGGCCGGGGTCCTCGTCCTGCTGTTCGTGGTCTGGCAGCTGTGGATCGGCGACGCGATCATCGGCGCCCAGTTCAAGGACGAGGGCAAACAGCTGAGTCAGCAGTGGGCAACCGACCCCCAGCTCCCGGCGCCGAGCGCCTCGGCCGCGCCCGCCGCCCCCGACCAGCCCGCCGGTCCTCCGACGGCGGAGCCACCCGCGCTCGAGCAGCCGGGTGACGCCGAGCGTTTCGGCGTCGTTCACATCCCGCGGTTCGGTCCCGACTACCTCTTCACCGTCGCGGGCGGTGTGAGCGCGTCGCGCACCCTCGACCCGATCGGCCTCGGTCATTACCCCGATACGGCGATGCCGGGCGAAGTCGGCAACTTCGCCATCGCCGGGCACCGGGGCAGCCACGGTGCCCCCTTCGCCGATCTGCCCTCACTCCGTGTGGGGGATGCGGTCGTGGTCGAGACCGAGGAGGGGTGGTTCACCTACCGTTACCGCAACCTCGAGTACGTGCGTCCCGACGGTGTTGACGTCTTGCTCCCGCTGCCGCAGCAGCCACAGGTACAGGCGACCGACCGCGTCATCACCATGACCACCTGCAGCCCGCGCTACGGCTTCTCGGAGCGCGCGATCGCGTACGGCGTTTTCGAGTCGTTCACGCCCCGTACCGACGCGGGTCCCCCGCTTTCCCTCACCACTGGAGCAGCCTGATGTACGGAGCCCTCTGGCGAGTCCTGCCGGGTCCTTGGTGGATCCGCCTGCTGATCGTCCTCGTGCTGCTCGCCGCGGTGCTGTACGGACTGTTCTTCTACGTCTTCCCCTGGGTGAGCGACATCGTGTATCCCCAGGAGGTCGCGGTCGAGTGACCGCGTTGCGCGTCGCCGTCGTCGACAACCGCGACAGCTTCGTCCACACCCTCGCCGGCTACGTGCGCGACCTGGGCGCCGTGACCGTTCTGACGGCGGCCGACGACCCGGCACTTCCCGGTCGGATCGTGCGCGACGCCGATGCGATCCTCATCTCACCCGGTCCCGGCCACCCGGATGACGCCGGCACCTCGGTCGACGTGGTGCGAGCGGCCTACGCGGAGGGCGTCCCGGTCCTCGGCGTCTGCCTCGGTCACCAGGCGATCGCCACGGCCTTCGGGGCTCGCGTGGGACACGCACCCGAGTTGCTGCACGGGATCACCAGCGTCATCCGCCACGAGGGCGCGGGGGTCTTCCGTGACCTCCCCGACGGGTTCGCGGCGACCCGGTATCACTCGCTCGCCGTCGACCCGGGTACTCTTCCCGCTGAGCTCGAAGTGACCGCGCGCACCGAGGGGGGCGTGGTCATGGGCCTCCGGCACCGCCGGGCGCCGATCGAGGGAGTGCAGTTCCACCCGGAGAGCGTGCTCACCGAGGGGGGCCACCTCTTACTCGGACGTTGGCTCGAGGACGCCGGTCTGCGCGGTGCAGCGGCGCGCGGCCGGGGGCTTCACCCCCGCGGGGTCAGGAGCCCGAGCACACCGTCAGCGTGATCTCGCTGTGGACGGGCACCTCGCCCGGTGCCAGCGACTGCGTGGCGACCGTCGGCGGGGTCGCGGCCCGGCATCCTGGGTCGTCCTGTCGCGCGACCGTCAGCTGCTTCTCTTCGGACTCCAGCTCGCGCTGCGCGGCCTCGAGGGTGTAGCCGGTGTAGTCGACGATCACGACCTGACCACTCGCGATCACGAGGTTGACCGTCGTGCCCTTCGCCACCGCGGAACCGGACTCCAGGTTGGAGGAGATCACCGTTCCCTCGGCGAGGGCGGGATCGTTCTGACGACGGATGGATCCGACCGACAGTCCCGCCGCCTCGAGGGAGGAGCGCGCCTCGTTCTCGTTAATGCCCTCGAGGGTGGGAACGGTGGCGGTGTCGGGACCCGTGGAAACGTAGAGGGTGATCTTCTGTCCCGCGGCCACGTTCGTGCCCGCTTCAGGCACGGTGCTCACCACGTTGCCCGCAGCGATGTCTTCGTCGGATTCGTTCACGCGGGCCGTGGTCAGCTGCTGTCCCGTCAGGGTCTCGGCGGCGCGTTCGTACGACATGTCGACGACGTTCGGCACCGTGAGCGAGGTCGTCGGCACCTCGTCGTTCGGCTGGATCTGCATCACCCAGATGAGCACCGCGACCAGGAGCACCGCGAGCACGCTGACGCCCGCCCAGATCCACGCCACAGGAGGACCCGCCTGCGTGCGCCGCATCGTCGTATCCGTGCTGAGCTGACGCAGGGAGCGCGCGGTTTCGGCCGCCTGCCGGGGGTTCGGCCCGTACAACTCGTTCGAGAGCGCCGACATCTGGCGCTTGGTGGGCACCCTGCCGTCGGCGGTCTCATCGAGTGCTTCGCGGAAGCTCGCCGCATCCTGCGGACGCTGGAACGGGTCCTTCGCGAGGGCGCGGAGCACGATGGCATCCAGAGCCCGCGGAATGGACTCGTCGATCTCGCTGGGAGGGAGGGGGGCCTCGCTGACGTGCTGGTACGCGACGGCGACCGGCGTGTCACCCCGGAACGGCGTGCGTCCGGTGAGCAATTCGTAGAGCACGACGCCCGTGGAGTACAGGTCGGCACGGGCGTCGACCGATTCGCCCTTGGCCTGCTCGGGCGAGAAGTACGCGGCTGTGCCGACGATCGCCGTGGTCTCGGCGACGGTCGACGACGAGTCGGAGACCGCGCGGGCGATGCCGAAGTCCATGACCTTCACGCGGCCGGACTCGGTGATCATGACGTTGCCGGGCTTGATGTCGCGGTGCACGACACCGGCACGATGGGAGTACTCCAACGCTTCCAGGATGCCGTCGACGTAGCGCAACGCGTCGTCGGTCGGAACCTTCCCCTGCCCGATGACGTCTTTCAGTAGGCGCCCGTGTACGAGCTCCATCACGATGTACGGGACGGGGCGCTCGACGCCGTCCACACCCGTCTCGGCGTCTTCGCCCGCATCGAACACGCGCACGATGGTCGGGTGGGCCATGCGCGACGCCGCCTGCGCCTCGAGCCGGAAGCGCGTGCGGAAAGCAGCGTCGCCGGCCAGGTCGGACTTCAGGATCTTGATCGCGACCGTGCGGCCGAGCGTCTGGTCGTACCCGCGGTAGACGCTCGCCATCCCACCGCGACCGATGAGGTCGTCGACACGATAGCGCCCGGAGAGGACGCGCGTCTCAGTGGTCACGAATGGAGCTCCTGGCGTGAATGCGGGTGGGTCAGTTGGTCGTCGCGGTCGGGGACGGCGTGGGCGTGGTGTTGCCGCCCGTGATCGACGCCGATGCCTCGCCCGAGGGCCCCGCCTGGCGGTCGGGACTGCCCGAGCAGCTGACGGTATAGGTGACCCGCAGCGTCTGGCCCGCGGAGTTGCTGACCTTCAGAGCCGCGTTCCGTGCGTCAGGCGGGAAGGACGACGTCGACTGACCGTTGGCGTCGAATGTGCCGTTGGTCGCCGTGAAGTTGTACGAGGTCACCGAACCGGTACCCGACGGGCAGGTGTACTGCTGCCAGGCCACCTGGATGTCGCTGCCCGCCGAGACCGACGCGCTCGGAAGGGTCGGCGTGCCGGGCGTCTCGAGAGGCGTCTGCTCCCCGTAGAAGCGCACCGTGATCGTGGTGCCCGCCTCGACTCCACCGGTGGGGTTCACGTTGTAGATGAGTCCGACATCGCTCGCCTGGGTCGCCGCGTTGCCCACCTGGCAGTCCGCGACGAGGTCGTTCTCCTCCAGGATGGCGCGGGCCTCATCGCACGTCTTGCCCTCGAGCCCGAGAGACGACACCTCGACGCGCTGTGAGGTGGGCGTGGGCGTCGGCGTCGCCGAGGTCTGCGACGGCGTGGGCACCGCCGAGGGAGTGGCGTTCGTGGGAGCGGGCTCGGGCTCGCTCTGGTTGGAGACGACGTTGAAGAGCGTGACACCGAGGACGAGCGCCAGCAGCGCGATCAGGGCGATGAGCGGCCACGTCCACCGTGAGCGCTTCTTCTGCCGGGCGGGGTCTTCTTCGGTGTGCTCCTCGGTCAGCATCGAGGTGGCCGCCGCCGGTGTCGGCATGAGTCGCGTCGCCGCGGCCGTCTGACCGGAGGTCAACAGCTGCGTGGCGTCGTCGGCGACAGCGGCACCCGCGGCGACGGCCGGCACGGCCGCGGCTGCCGCGGTCAGGTCGCCGCGCCGAAGCGCCGTCGCCGCGCGCGACACGGCGGCCGAGGACGCGGGACGGTCATCCGGCTTCTTGGCGATCATGGCCATGACGAGGTTCTGCACCGGCACCGGCACGGTGGGGGGCAGCGGGGCGGGTTGCTCGTTGATCTGCGCCATCGCGATGGCCACTTGGGACTCGCCCGTGAAGGGGCGCTTGCCGGCGAGGCTCTCGTACGCGACGATGCCGAGCGAATACGTGTCGGTGGCGGGCGACGCGGGGTGACCCGAGGCCTGCTCGGGCGAAAGGTACTGCACGGTGCCCATGACCTGGCCGGTGGCCGTCAGCGGTACCTGGTCGGCGATGCGGGCGATGCCGAAGTCGGTGATCTTGACCCGGCCGTCGGGCGTGATCAGCAGGTTTCCCGGCTTGATGTCGCGGTGCACGAGACCGGCGGCGTGGGCGGCCTGGAGGGCCGCGGCCGTCTGGGCGACGATGTCGAGGGTCTTGTCGGTCGACAGGGACCCGTCGCGCTCGATGATCGTGGAGAGCGCCTCACCGGGAACGAGCTCCATGACCAGGAAGGCGCTGCCGTCTTCCTCGCCGTAGTCGAACACGCTCGCGATGCCCTCGTGGTTGACGAGGGCCGCGTGTCGGGCCTCGGCGCGGAAGCGCTCGAGGAACCCGGGGTCACCCATGTACTCGTCTTTGAGGATCTTGATCGCAACCGTACGTCCGATGACGTGGTCGGTCGCTTCCCAGACCTCGCCCATGCCGCCGATCGCGATCCGCGACTCGAGCTCGTACCGCCCGCCGAAGGTCACACCCTGTGTCGGTCTCATGTACCCAGCACCGCCTCCATGACCTTCTTCGCTATCGGGGCGGCGATCTCGTTGCCGCTCCCGCTCTGCCCCTGGCCTCCGCCGTTCTCGACGACCACGGCGACGGCGACCCGGGGGTCTTCCGCCGGCGCGAAGCCGGTGAACCAGAGAGTGTAGGGACGGGAATCGTTCTCCGCGGTGCCGGTCTTACCCGCCACCTGGACCCCGTCTATTCTTGCATTCGAAGCCGCGCCGTCCTGGACGTTCGCCGTCATCATCGACACCATCTGCGCCGCGATGTCGGTATCGAGCGCCCGCCCGAACTCGCTGCTGCTTCCTTCGCTCGCGACCGACAGATCCGGTCGGATCACACGATCGATCATGCGCGGGTTCATCACCACGCCGCCGTTCGCGATGCCCGCCGAAACCATCGCCATCTGCAGCGGTGTCGCGCGCACGTCGCCCTGACCGAATCCGCTGAGGGCGGTCTGGGGGGCGTTCGGCGAGTCGGGATAGGTGGATGCCGTGGACTGCAGCGGCATCGTGAACTGCGTGTTGAAGCCGTACTTCTCGGCCTCGGCGCGAATGG
Organism: Microbacterium proteolyticum; assembly: GCF_014192415.1. Lineage (GTDB taxonomy): Bacteria > Actinomycetota > Actinomycetes > Actinomycetales > Microbacteriaceae > Microbacterium > Microbacterium proteolyticum. The sequence continues at coordinate 1,332,146 of NZ_JACHXY010000001.1, read as the reverse complement.
CGTCATCGCCCAGGTCGATCGCCAGTTCGGCGAAGGGGATGTTGCAGCTCAGCCGCAGCGCCGTCGCGATGGTGACCGTGTCGCCCTCGCCGCACGTGCCGCCTCCGGCGTTGCTCACGACGTTGGTCGACTGGGGGAGCGTGTACGCCGCGAGGTTCGGGAAGGTGGAGTCGGGGGTGTACCGACCGGATGCCAGTGCAGCCGAGGCCACGACGAGCTTGAACGTCGAGCCGGGAGGGTTGAGATCTCCCTCGATGGCCCGGTTGTCGAGCGGCTTGGAGGCATCGGCGACGAGCTGGTCGTACGCCGCATTCACGGCATCCGTGTCGTGCGACGCGAGGGTGTTCGTGTCGAAGCTGGGCTTGGAGACCATCGCGAGGATGCGGCCCGTCGCGGGTTCGATCGCCACGACCGCGCCCTGCTGGTCACCGAGTGCGTCCCACGCCGCCTTCTGCACGTTCGCGTCGACCGAGACCTCGACGTTGGCGCCGCGCGGCAGTTGGCCGGTGGCGGCGCGCTCGATGCGTGAGAAGTAGTCCGCGTTGTCGGAGCCGCTGAGCACGCCGTTCTCGGTGGCCTCGATGCGGGTCTTCGAGTCGAGCACCGGGTTCATGTAGCCGGTCACGGGCGCCCACATCGCGGCATCCGTGTATTGGCGCTGCCAGCTGTAGACGTCGTCGGAGGGAACCGAAGAGGCTATGGCGGTGCCGCTGGCGATGATCGAACCGCGCTGGACTTCGTACGAGTCGTAGAGGGCGCGGGTGTTCCCCGCGGTGTTCGTCAGGTTGGCGGCCTGCACCACCTGGATGATGCTCGTCGAGGTGAACAGAGCGAGGAACATCGCGAGCATGACGATGCTGAGGCGGCGGAGCTCTTTGGTCACGGTGCCTCCTTCGTCGTCGGGGCGTGTACGGGCGGGAGAGAGCGTGTCATCAGCCGATCACCACCCGGGGGCGGCTGCGGACCGCATCGGAGATGCGCAACAGGAACGCCACGATGATCCAGTTCGCGATGAGTGAGGATCCACCGGCGGCGAGGAACGGCGTGGTCAGGCCGGTCAGGGGGATCACACGGGTGACACCGCCGACCATGATGAACACCTGCAGCGCGATGGTGAACGAGAAGCCCGTGGCGAGGAGCTTTCCGAAGTCGTCTTGCCCGGCTAGTCCGATCCGGATGCCGCGACTGGTGAACACCATGTACAGCGCCAGGATCGCGAACAGCCCCACGAGCCCGAGCTCCTCGCCGAGGCTGGGCACGATGTAGTCGCTCTGCGATAGCGGCGTGATGTACGGACGTCCCTGACCGAGGCCGGTGCCGAACAGGCCGCCGTGCGAGAGACCGAAGATGCCCTGCACGAGCTGGTAGCTGCCGCCGTCGCGGTCGATGACCTCGGGGTCGAAGGCGCTCAGCCAGTTGGCGAAGCGTCCGTTGACGTAGGGAAGGACACGGGATGCCAGGAAAGCCCCGCTCGCGACCAGCACGAGTCCGATGACCACCCAGCTCGTCTTACCTGTGGCGACGTACAGCATCGCCACGAACATGCCGAAGATGAGCAGGCCCGTGCCGAGGTCGCGCTGGAGCACGATGATGCCGAGCGAGACGAGCCAGATGATCAGCACGGGGCCGAGCTCGCGCGCGCGGGGCCATGTCATGAACAGGAAGCGCGTGCCCGTGGAGGTGAGGCTCTCCCGCGTGCGTACGAGGTAACCGGCGAAGAAGATCGCCAGGCAGATCTTGGCCAGCTCGCCCGGCTGGAACGAGACGAAGCCGAGTGATACCCACACGTCGGCGTTCTGGTCCGTGCCGAGGCCCGGCACGAACGGAAGGAGCAGCAGCAGGATGCCGATGAGACCGGAGAGGTAGGTGTAGCGGAAGAGCACCCGGTAGTTGCGCACGAAGATCAGCACGGCGAGGGCGGCGACCATCGCGATGACGGCCCAGGCGATCTGGCGGTGGCCCGTGGCATCCCATCCGCTGGCCTGATCGGCCAGATCGATGCGGTAGATCATCGCAATGCCGAGACCGGTGAGGACGGTGGCGATGGGCAGCACGAACGGGTCGGCGTCGCGGGCGCGCAGGCGCAGCACGACGTGCGTGACGAGCGCCAGGACCGCGGGGATACCCGCGAGGATGAGGAACCCGGTCTCGATGGCACCCGTCGCCCCGAGCTGCACGAGGGAGACCGCCGCGCCGTAGACGACGATGGCGAAGACGAGCAGCCCGAGTTCGCGGTTGCGCTGCGTGGCGGGCACGCGGATCTTCTTGAGGGCTCGCATGACGGCGGTGTCGGTGGACACGGCATCCGTCGAACGGGTGAGCTTCTGATCTGTCATCCGCTTGCCTCCTGGTCGGGGCGCAGGCGATCGACGATGCTCTGGGCGTCGGCGAGCGAACCGGCCGAGATGGTGGTCTCCACCGTCTGCCGGTCGAACTCCGACAGCTCGTCCAGCGCGACGTCGGTGTCTTCGTAGACCGTCGAGAGCGTGAGGGGGCCGATGGACTGCTGGATGCCGTGGTAGATGACGACCGAATTCTCGTCGGCGCCCACGTAATAGCGCGTCTGGGTCCAGTTGTAGCCGGCGAACAGGCCGAACCCGATGCCGGCCAGCACGATGAGCAGCGCCGCGAGCCAGCCGAACCGCCGCCGGCGCGCGCGACGACGGTCTTCTTCGATCAGCTCCTCGAGGAACTCGGCAGCCGGCTCGAAGTGCGTGGGCTCGTTCGCGACCTGGCGGGCGTGGTGCAACCAGCCGCCGCGTCCGGTGCGCGCGGCCGGGACGACGACACCGCTCGGGTTCGACGCCGAGCCGACGACCGTCGGGGTGCCGATGAAGACGGGGTGCTGACCCCCCACGTCGACCAGCACGACGGTGACGTTGTCGGGAGCGCCGCCGTCGAGCGCCTGCTTCAGCAGCGCGTCGGCCGTGCGCGCCGGCGGCATGCCCAGCGCGAGGGTCTTGGCGGTGTGGTCGTCGTCGACGACGCCCGACAGTCCGTCGGAGCACAGCAGCCAGCGGTCGCCGTCCTGCGTCGGCATGATGAAACTGTCGACCTCGGGGTCGGGGTCCATGTCGCCCAGCACGCGCATGAGCACGGAGCGCCTCGGGTGGTAGCGCGCTTCTTCGGGGGTGATGCGCCCCGAGTCGACCAGGCGCTGCACGAAGGTGTGGTCGGCGGTGATCTGGGTGAGCGTGTCGTCGCGATAGAGATAGATGCGCGAGTCGCCGATGTGGCCGATGACGGCGTAGTCGTCGACCATGACCAGCGCGCTCACGGTGGTGCCCATGCCGGCGAGCTCGGGGCGGCGTCCGACGGTGTCGATCAGCTCGGTCGCGGTCTCGGCCAGGGCGTCGCGGATGGCGTGCTCGGCATCGGTCGGCGAACGGAACGGCTGGTCCAGCTCGGTGAGGCGACCGATGGCCAGGCTCGAGGCCACGTCGCCGCCCGCGTGCCCGCCCATACCGTCGGCGACCACGAAGAGGTTGGACCCGGCGTAACCGGAGTCCTGGTTGTTGGCGCGCACCTTGCCGGTGTGGGAGATGGCGGCGCTCGAGCCCTGGAAGACCATGGAGGTGGCTTACGTCCTCAACTCGAACGTCGTCGCGCCGACCTTGATCGGAGCGCCCACCTTCACCTGCACGGGGGCGGCAACGCGAGCGCCGTCGTGGGAGGTGCCGTTCGTGGAGTCGAGGTCTTGCAGCATCCACTGCTCACCCCAGAGCACGAGGCGGGCGTGGTGGCTGGAGGTGTAGTCGTCGCGGATAACGAGGCCCGATTCGCTCGAGCGTCCGATCGTGAGCGGCTCGGTTCCCAGCGGCAGTTCGAGCCCGGCCTTGGGGCCGCTGGTGATGACGATGCGCGAGACGGTCGAGGTGGTGGCGAGCCCGCCCGCCGGAGCGGGGGCCGGCGCGGAGGGGCGCTTGACCTGGGTGGTCACGGCATCGGGTGAGGCCACGGGGGCCGCGGCCGCCGGAGCCGGGGATGCCACGGGCTCGGGGAGCTTTCGCACCTTGACGCCGAAGAGGTCGGCGCGAAGCGAGTAGACGACACCGAAGACGAAGAACCACAGCAGGATGAGGAAGCCGCCCTGCATGAGAAGAAGAGTCAGTTGACTCATGACTGGGGTCCCCGTTCCCGGACGTCGAAGATGCTCGTGGCGTCGGGCGCCTGCGGGCGCCGCGGCGGTTGCGCCTGCGCGACCACGCGGAACACGATATTGGTGCGGCCGATCGAGATCGTCGAATCGGGCGGCAGGGCGGCCTCGGACACCTTGCGACCGTTGAGGGTCGTGCCGTTGGTCGAGCCGAGGTCGCGGACCATCGCGCGCTCGCCGTCCCAGAGGATCTCGACGTGCTTGCGGCTGGTGCCGGCGTCGGGGATGGTGATGTCGGCATCGCTGCCGCGGCCGATCACCGTGCGAGATCCCGTGAGCGGATGCCGCGTGCCGTCGATATCGACGACACCGCGCCAGGCGATGCGGCCCTCGGTCGTCTGCGAGTCGACGCGCAGCGTCCCTGTGGACAGGGAGGCGTCGCGCTCGATCGAGATGGCGACGGGGCCGGCGAACGAATAGCCCTGAGTCCGCGCGTGTTTCTTGACCAGGGTGTCGAGCTCGGAGACGAGGGTCGAGCCGAGCGCGCTCATCTTCTCGTCATCGGTGGGCGAGAGACGCACCGCGAAGGTGTTGGGGGCCAGGATGCGATCACGCGTGACGACCACGGCCTTCTTGTCGAGCTCGCTGCGCAGCGCGGCGGCGATCTCCACCGGCTGAATGCCGCTGCGGAAGGTCTTCGCGAACGCACCGTTGACGGCGCGTTCGAGACCTTTCTCGAAACTGTCGAGTAGTCCCACGAGACTCCTTCGGGCAGGCAGACCAGTAGGCACATCGTAGTCAGCGCGGCTGGGCAGGTCATGGACGCCGCGTGCGGGGCCGCGTTTCGTGAGGCGGTCGTCGCCGTGATATTCTCGCTAAGTTGGTCGCGTGGCATCCTCGATGCCGCGCATGCGCGAGTGGCGGAATAGGTAGACGCGCTGGCTTCAGGTGCCAGTGCCTTCACGGGCGTGGGGGTTCAAGTCCCCCCTCGCGCACAGACGAGAAAGGCCCCCGGGTTCATCCCGGGGGCCTTTCTCATGCCTGCAGGAGCGGAAAGCCCGCAACCCGTGCGGGGGTGGGCGCACGCCGCCGGAGGCCCCGCGCGCCGAAGAGGAGCGCTCACGGGTTCGTCTCCGGAACGCTCCTCTCATCTCCAGGCACGGCTGCGACCCGGTTCGACACCGAGACGCGGCCCCGGCACACCGGTACGCCACAGCGAGGACTCCCGCTCACGGGCACGTCGACCCGGCAGGCGTCACCGATGAGCGCACGTACGACGCCGAGGGCACACCACGATCTCTTCGGTGACCTCTCGAGCGTCGGCGCGCGTAAGACGCCGAATGCGTGCGGTCAGGCCGCCCCGTAGTGCTGCTGACGCGAGTTCGCTCCCTGCGATGCGTACGCGTCGAGCACAGCGTCACTGATGCGACCACGATCCGACACCTCGAGGTTGTTGGCCCGCGCCCACTCCCTGATCGCACGCCGCTTCATCGTGCGCTGCGACCTCGTCAGATGACGGGCGTTCTCGAAGCCCTCGGTCCTGGCGGCGGCGATGAACGGCGCCAAGGCCTCGCGGAGTTTCTCGGTGTTGCCTCGCGTCAAATCGATGGAGTATTGAACTCCCTCGAGAGCAAATGACACCGGGGTGGAATCCAAGTCCAACTCGGATCCGTCCAAGTCGTCGAGTCGACGAAAAACCTGCTCGAGTGCCACAGCACTCCCCTCCCATTGTGCCCCCACACAAGAGCAATCATAGCGGCCGATCCATCAATTTCCAGGGGACGTTGATCGAGCCGACATCATGTGCATGAATCGACTCCGTGCACTCCGGCGGGCCGGACAGCGGTCGGCGGTGGCGCCTCCCTCTCCACATCTCGCGACTTTCCGCGCCTTCGCGTACGCGTGCACGCGCGACACACAGAATTCGGAGCGACGCGCAACCCACCCCCGAAAATTGCTTCCTGGGAGGAACCTGGACATAACGAGAACCCGCCCTCGAGCGGGCATCGGTTCACACTCGCGAAAGGAACACCAATGGGATTCTTCGGATTTCTCCTCCTCGGCCTCATCGCCGGCGCCATCGCCAAGCTGATCCTCCCCGGTAAGCAGGGCGGCGGCTGGCTCATCACGCTTCTCCTTGGCGTCGTCGGCGCTCTGCTCGGCGGCTTCCTGGGCAGCGTGCTCTTCAACGCGCCCCTGGAGAACTTCTTCTCCATCCAGACCTGGCTCCTGGCCATCGGCGGTTCGATCATCGTCCTGCTGATCTACGGCCTCATCGTGGGACGTCGCGCCGCGCGCTGACCCTGTGAGGAAGGCCCGGGGCGGTGGGACCGCGCCCCGGGCCTTTCGTCGTTCCAGACTGCTCGTCAACCCGGCCCCGTCCGGCATCTCCCCTCCATACCGTGGTCTCATGCCCCGTGACACCCTCTCTGCGCAGACGCTCGCCCGCCGCATCGTTCAGACCGCGTCGGCTGACGTCGAATCCACCGAAGCCGCAGCCCTCGCCGACGCGCCCGATGGGTTGCATCAGCACCGCACCGTCGTCAGAAGGCTGCGAAGCGTCGTCACGGTGCTTCGCCGGATCTCGCCGGCCGCGGAGACCCGAGAGCTGGGCGCGGCCCTGAAGGCGTGGGGCCAGCTGCTCGGCGAAGCGCGTGATGCCGAGGTGCGCGCGGAACGCGCCGAGGACGCCCTGAGGGAAACAGGAGTGGACGATGCCGACGCGCGTCGCCGGCTCGTGGGTGACGAACGCGCGGCGTACCGCCATCTCCACGCCCGTGTCGTCGCGGCGCACGAGACAGAGGCGTCTCGCGCCCGTACCCAGCTCGTGCGCGAAGCGGGGCTGCGCCTCGAACTCGACGACGACGCCAAGGCCAAGAAGGTCTTCCGCCGCCTGCTCCACAGGGAGGCCGACCGTGTCGCACGCGCGGCACGGCGCAGCGACGGGTCGACCGAGCACCTGCACGACGTGCGCAAGGCCGCGCGCCGGCTGCGTTACCTCGCCGAAGCCGTCGATCGCGCTGATCCCGACCTGCTCGGAGGCGACGTCCGACGCGTGGGACGGTCCGCCAAACGGGTGCACAAACTGCTCGGCGAGCACCGGGACGACCTGCTGTTGGCGGAAAGGGCGAACGCCCTCCACCGTCGAGCGTTCACCGCGCAGGAGGACACTCGCCCCTATGACGCGGTCGCCACGCTCGCCGCGGATCGGGCCGAGGCGCATCTGAAGGATGTGCCGAAGGCCCTCACGCAGGTGAAGAAGGCGGCCAGGCGCCTGGGCTGACTCGTTGCGGACGCCGATGCTCCGTCGACCCCGTCTCTCGTTCCTCGTCGTCCTGATCGTCGGCGGGGCGATCGCGTCGATCGCGGTGTGGCCCCAGATGATCGGCATCCACCGCCTGCCGTTCGTCGCGAACGTGCTCTCGCTGCGAGGGGTGCTCGCAGGTGCTCTCGGGGTGCTGGCACTGGTGGTGGGCGGGGTGGCCGTGCGGCAGAAGACGTGGGGTGTCAGCGCCGCCCTCGCGCTCGCGCTCGCCGGAGCCTCTCTGGGAAATGCCGGCGTGCTCACCGTCCGCGGGTGGGGCGCGCCCGCGGTCGAGGGTGATCTCACCGTCGTGGCGTGGAACGCGTACGGGGGCGGGGCCTCACCCGAGAGCGTTGCGCGTCTCGTACGCGACACCGAAGCAGACGTCGTCAGCCTGCCCGAGACCGACGCATTCGCTGCGGCGGAGATCGTCGGCATCCTGGCCCGAGACGGGGTGTCGATGCAACACGACACCGTCGCCGCGGCCCCGGGCGGCGAGACGATCCCGACGTCGATCCTCATCTCGACCGCGCTGGGGGCCTACGCGCGCGATGCGTCGATCGCATCGACGCCCGGGCTGCCCAGCGCTGTCTGGCGGCCCGTCGACGGCCGGGGGCCCACACTCGTGGCCGCCCACCCCATGCCGCCCCTGCCCCGGGTGATGGACCAGTGGGACGCGGGTCTGCGGTGGATCGCTGAGCGATGTGCGGACGCCGAGGTGATCGTCGCGGGCGACATCAACGCCACCGTCGACCACTTCGCCGGCCTCGGAACCGGAGGCGGGATGATCGGTGGATGCCGCGACACCGCGGCCGAGGTCGGCGCGGGCGCCCAGGGAACGTGGCCCGTGCGGCTCCCCGTCGCTTTCGCGGCCCCCATCGACCACGTGCTCGTCGGCGCCGGTTGGCGCGTGGAGTCGTTCACGGTGCGCACCGACTTCGACGGTGCCGGCAGCGATCACCGGCCCATCGTCGCCACGCTCACTCGACGCTGAGCATCGGCGTCACTCCAGGGTCGGGGGCAGGACGTAGACGACGTCGTCGCCGTCGCGTCGGTGCTCGACGAAGCCGATGCGTGCGAGGACGTCGTGAGACGGCTCGTCGCTCGCGGCGACGCACGCGTACAGCGGCCGCTCCGCCTCCCGCGCGGTCAGTAGACGCAGAACTTCGGTGGACGCATCGCCATCGGCGTCGGGAGCGACGGCAAGGAGGATCTCACGGTCGCCGTCGACGTCCATCGCCGCCGCGATGCCGACCACCACGGCATCCTGGACGATGGCGAGGTAGACGACATCGGCGCGCTCCGTCCACGCGTCGAAAGAGGGGCGATCGTCGAACTCGGCACGCGGCCATGCCGATCCGCTTGCGTGGACGGCCGAGAACGCGGCATCGCGGTCGTCGTCGTGAAGATCTCGCAGCTCGATGTGAGGCATGCCGTCACGCTAGTGGCGCCGGATGAACCGACCGCCGCACTTGTGCGGTCAGGCGAAACCATGCAGAGCGAGGAACGTCCAGGTCGCGCCGTTCGCATCGCGCGCGGCGACCTGCGTGTGCAGGTGCTGGAAGAGCGTCGCGCGCGTTTCGTCGGAGATGCTCTCCCAGCCGTCGAGATTGCGTCGCAGGACGAGGTCGGTCTGCTCCAACGCCCGCGAGAAGACGAAGTTGCGTGATGCGGATGCCATATGGGCGTAGAACGTCAGGATGGCGTCGACGTACGAACGCGACGTCTCGGCGTCGCGCATGCGATCGACGAGGCCGACGGCGAGATCGATCTCGTCGTCGGTGCATCTCGCCAGGGCCACGCGGATGGCGCCTGCGATGGTATGGGCGGCGTATTCGCGCATGTCGACACGGGCTCTGTCGGTGACTTCGGACACCCGCGTGTAACGGTTGGCCGCGATCTCGACGAGGCCGATGCGCTCGAGCTTCTGCAGGGCCTCACGCACCGGTGTGCGGGAGATGCCCATCAACTGCGCCAACTCGACGTCGCGCAGTCGGTCACCGGGTCGCAGACGGCCGTCGACGATGGCCCCGCCGAGGGCACGATACGCCTCGTCGACGAGGGCCGAAGCGCGGCGGCGATCATCCATCAGGCGGAGTTTACGGCTTCCAGATATCACAGAACATCGACATAAGTTACTGTTTCTCTCTTTTCGTGTCGCGCGCACGCCTCTACGCCGGTATTGTCATCACGTCACGCCTCGCGTGGCATATCCGGGGGGATCCGTCGACGCCCGGGCTTTGAGCCTTGCTCAGCCCGGGCGTCGTATGGGCTCGGGGTGCGCGAGGCCGTGTTCCGTCTCACGCAACGTTTGTGTCACGGTGCCGTGCGCGCGGGGAATCCGCCCGTTACCGTGGGGGCACAGTCCGGCGCGCTCGGTGTCGGCTCGAGCGGGAAACGGCATCAGGATGAGCACGCAGGGCACGGTCAAGTGGTTCAACTCGGAGAAGGGCTTCGGCTTCATCGCCCCGGATGACGGCGGGCAGGATGTGTTCGCCCATTACAGCGCCATCCAGTCGGGCGGTTATCGCTCGCTCGAAGAGAACCAGCGCGTCGAGTTCGAGGTCGCCCAGGGCCCGAAGGGCCTGCAGGCGGAGGACATCCGTCCGCTCTGACTTCTTCCGAGTCCGAATCGGATGCGCCCCGGCCGATGACTGCGTCGTCCGGGGCGTTTCAGTTGTCGGACCGAACGAGATCCACCCCGGCCGCCGCGAACTGCCGGATCGTCGCGTGCGGGAGGAACGCCCGTGTGAGGGCGGCGCCGATGCGCGTGAGATCCGCCTCGTCGCGGTAGAGCAGGTACATGGTCTCGTAGCGCGGGTGGAATTTCTGCTTGAAGCGGTGCAGCGAGGCGAAGCCGTATACGGGTTCGAGTGCATCGGCCATACGCTTCTGCAGGTTGGCGATGACACCGGCATCCGCGGGGTACTCGTGCGCGAGCGGTGCCCCCGACAGTGACATCACCTCGGCACCCTCGGCGGAGAACTGCCGGGCGGAAGCACCGATCAGGAACTCCATGACAGGGCCGAAGCCGCCGTCACGGCGCCGCATGAGGTCGAGCGTCCATCCGCGGATTTCACCGTCGCCGTAGATGGGCAGCCACGAGAGGAATCCGTCGACGTCGCCGGCGGGCGACACCGCGAGGGCGATCCGGACCTCGGGGTCGGATGCCTCGTGCAACGTGCCGAGCGTGAAGCCCATCTCGGGAAGGCCCTTGTCGCCGACCCAGCTCTCGGAGATCGCGCGCAGCTGCTGGCGGACACCCCAGCTCTCGTCGCGCAGTCGCGAGAGGCGGAACGTCATGCCCTCGCGCTCAGCCCGATTCAGTGAGGTGCGCACAGCCCCCCACGCCTTGCCCGTGAACTGCAGACCCGGGAGGTCGACCACCGTGTCGTCGGCCACGACGATGTTGCGCCAACCGCTCGGCACGGCGGCGAGCGTCGCCGCCCCGGCGCTGAAGAAGCACGGGGTCAGGCCCGCCGCCTCGGCGCGGTCGATGAAGGCCCGCACCGTGTCGGCTCGCACGTCGGAAGGACCGAGCGGGTCGCCGAGAGCCAACGCGACGCGGGAGCGTCGCTGGTACGCCACGATCCCGCGGCCGAAGCGGGCGTACGACATGCCGTCCCACGTGGTCATCCACGACAGGGTTCCCCCGCCGGTTGTGCGCAGCTCCTTCTCGACATCGTCGGCGGTCGGCGCCGGCGCGTCGCCGAGAGCAGCGCGCGGACGCGCGCGGAACGCCGCCCGAACGAGTACGAAGTAGACCGACGCCACGATCCACAGGGCCGACGAGGCCAGGACGCTGGTGACATCGGCATCCACATCGGCCTCGATGCCGCTCATTCCGGACAGAAGCAGGATGCCGACGGCGAGCACGACCAGGACGAGGTTCAGGGCGCAGTAGACCATCACGACGACCCACGCCCACCGTCGGCCGCGTCGCAGCGCCGTAGCCACGAGGAGGACGATCACGGTGTTCACCGCGACGTCGATCCACGACCCTGAGGCCGCCGCGGAGGTGCCGAACGGGCCGGTCATGGGTGCGACGTAGCCGAGGATCTCGATGGCACCGAGCGCGCACAGCACGACGAAGGCGACCAGGCGCTGTTCCCGCACGCTCACGCGCTGCGGGCGCAGCGACCGGTCGACCGCGAGGACCAGCAGCACGGCGAGGACGTGCTCGAGGTCGGGCAGCGAGCCGTAATAGAAGAACGACACGAGCAGCACGGCGAGGAAGACCGTCCACGCGCGCAGACGCCACGGAGAGGGCAGCAGCGCGAGCGCGGCGGCGAGGCACGCGAACAGGCCGCCCGACGGACCGACGTCGAGGGCGCCGGCCTCCTGCTGAGCCCACGACCACGGCAGGAGCGCGGCGCCCCACAGGAACACCGAGGCCGCGAGGACGGAGAACAGCTGGCCGCCCGCGAAGATGATGGCCGCGGCGCGGGAGCCTCGGCGCGCCTCGAGAAACCCCATCGCCGCGAGAATCGGGATGCCGGCCGCGTAGACCCAGGGGGCGTCGACGAAGAAGGTGCCGGTGATCGGCGTCCACCACCGACCGGCCGCGAGGGCGGGGAGTCCGTAGGCGACCGCGGAGAACAGGTCGGAGTCGACGAAGGGCCGCCACAGGCCGCCGGAGAACACTCCCGCCAGCAGCAGGATGCCGGCGAGCGTCAACGTGACCGGAACGCGCCTCGCCACCGAGAGCGAGCGAGCGACAAGGGTCTTCTGCGCCATGCCGCTCACCATAGGGCACGCGTAGGTCGTGCCGTGAGGCGACGAAGCGGGCGGCGCGGTCGACGGGTGCCGACGTGTGTGGATCAGGCGGCGCGGGGCGCACCGGGCGGCGCGGGTCAGCGCAGGGCGGACCAGGCGGCGCGGGCGGCGGTGAGCGCCTGCGTGGCGTCGGTGGCGGCGCGGGCCTCGGCGAGGTGGCGTCGCGCGCGCTCCACGCGCAGGCGCCGGGTGATGCGGTCGACCTCGGGTGCGGCATCTCCCCGCGCCTCGATGCGTGCCTCGACGCGCTTCTCGTCAGCTGTCGCGCTGGCGGTCTCGGCGGCGGCGAGGGCCGCGCGGGCGCAGGCCAGGGTGCCCGGGAGCGCCGTGCGGGCGGCCTCGACACGTCGGCGCATGCTGACGGCATCGCCGAGGATCGCGTCGCGCTCTTCTCGTACGCGGGCGACGGTGGCGACGGCTTCGCGCGGGCGTCGCGACGCGGCGGCGGCGGCGTCGTTCAGCTCGTCAGCCGCCGCGCGCAGGCGATCGGCCGCTCCCGGCGGGCACGCTTCGGGGCGGGAGGTGGCCACATGGATCGCCTCATCGATCTCGGCGCGGGCGGCGGCCACCTCGGCCTCGGCGTTTCCGGCGGCCTGGAGGGCCACGCGGTGGCCGTCTTCGACCTCGCGCAGATGGCGTGCGGCGCGGCGCAGCTCCGCCGTGGCGCGGACGACGTGGTCGCCGTCGGCGTCGGTCTCGGCGCGTCCGAGGGCGTCGTCGGCATCGGCGAGAGCGCGTCTCGCCCGACTCGCCGCCACCGCGGCCTCGGACCAGTCGGCGTCGTCGAAGCGTGCGCGCAGAGCGTCGACCAGCGGCTCGGGGTCACCCGACATCGCGACCAGATCGTCGCGGCGATGACGCGCGGCCGCGAGCAGACCGGCGGGTGAGCGGTGCTCGCGCTGCCAGTCCGCGAGGCGGGCGCGCACCGCGGAGACCTGCTCGCGCTGCGCATCGAGCCCCTCGCGCAGCCGTCGGGCCTGATCGCGTCGGCGGGCGGCCACGCCGGTGTAGTCTTCGAGCACCAACAGGTCGCCGAAGCCCCGGTCACGGGCGCGATGCGCCGTGGTGCGGGCGCGACGCAGCTCGGTGGGCACGTCGTCGGCATCGAGTGCGTCGGCGGCCTCGAAGGCGAGGTCGAGATCGTCGACGTCGTCATCGAGTGCGAGCAGGGCGGATGCGGCGCCGGACACCGCCCGGCCGGCGGCCGCTCGCGCGCGGGAAGACCGGCGGTGCACGCGGACGGCGATGACGACGATCGCCACCACGAGGGCGGCGGCGACGAGGGCGATCGCCGCCGGCACCGCCCACGCGAGATCAGGCATCGGCGTCCGGCATGTCGCCCACGAGGAGCAGCGCCCGCAGCTGATCGACGTCGTCGACCGCGGCCTGCGCACCCTCGGCCTCGTGGGGCCAGCTGAAGCCCCACCGCACGAAGATGACCGGCACGCCGGCATCCAGACCGCCCTCGACGTCGTGGTGCCGATCGCCGATCAGCACGGGTCGCGAGGTGTCGGCGCCGCCGGCTTCAAGGCGGCGCAGCGCTTCGCGCACGATGTCGGACTTGGCGCTGAGAGTGCGTTCGTCGAGCGTCGCCCCGACCATCGCCTCGAGGTCGGGGGCCAGGCCGAAGTGGTCCATCAGCGCGACGACCTGCACCTCGGGTTTCGAGCTCGCCGTCGACTGGGGGACCCCCACCGCGTGCAGGTCGTGCACCAGCTCGCCGACACCGGGGTACAGCCGTGCGCTGACCGTGTAGCCCTCGCTCTTGTTCAAGCCGCGGTAGAAGGCGACGGCCTCGACGGCCTGCTCGGCACTCATGCCGACGTTCACCTGGAACGACTCGTACATGGGCGGGCCGATCCAGTGCGAAAGTTCGCCGCGCGTCGGCGGCTTGTACCCGAAGTGGTCGAGCGTGATCGTCAGACGGCGGAGGATCCCCTCGGATGCGTCGACCAGGGTTCCGTCGACGTCCCACAGGACGCACGAGAAAGGAGAGCGTTCGGGCATGCGTCCACGCTACCGGCGCGGCATCCCGATGGGCTGTCGGATGCCGCTCCGGGGGTCGAGACGTGAACGATCCTCGAAGACCTATTGGCGCGGGGGGTGATCGGGGAACCGGTCGCCCACGTCAACGAGCACACTCACGATCACGCCCACCACGAGGCCTACCGCTCCGCACACGACGGCCCAGCCGGCACACCACGCGAGCAGGGACTGTAGGAGGAACGTTGGATTGTCCGCGTGCATCGCGAGAGCGGAGGGGAACCACCCGATCAGCACGAAGAGAGCACCGAGCAACGCGCCGCACACTAAGCCGATCGTCCCGCACGTCTCGAGTCGACGGATGAGCGGGAGCGCACGTCGGGTCATGGCGGCCACGGGCGCAGGAGAGGACGAGTGAGGGTCTACAGCCCGAGCTGCCTCTTCAGCTCCGCCGTCTGCTGAGCAGTGAGGCAGCCTTTCGGCAACGCCCGCGTCGCGTTGACGCTGAATGAGCGCGTCTTCCCGCCGTACGTGATCTTCGCGAAGCCGGGTCGCGATTCGAGGACGCAGATCGTCGGAGCGGGCGGCGTAGGCGGCTCGGTGTACGTGTCGGCGGGCCTGCCCCAGTTCCACTGGTTGGTGCCGTTCGAGAACTTGTAATTCGCCGACGCCGTCGCCACGAGCTCGCCCTGGGCGTTGATCGACCAGCTCATGAGGGTGCTCGCCGGGGCACCCTCCACCTTGTCGGCATCCCAATGGGCATCACCCTTCACGGCGGGGTCGTCGACGACCCAGTCCTGACTGACGACGGGGGTGTCGAGCGTCATGCGCGGATAGCCGGGGAGGCACCCGTCGGGGAAGGGATAGACGCGCTCACCGACGACTCGCCACGCGACGGATCCGTCGGCGCCTCGATCTCCGACGTCGCCCGCCACCGTGACCTTGATCTGTTGAGCCCGCGACAACGTCACGGAGGTCGAGAACTTCCCCCTCGCATCGGTGTGGCCGTGCGTCTCGACCGCCGCGTCGGTTCCGCCGACGATCTGCTCCGCGACCTTCACATCGACACCACCGGCGACATCCGTGGGCTCGTGCGCAACTCCGACGCGGACCTCCGCGCCGCCCCCGGACGTGCAGAAAGGCTCGCCCCACACCGCGGAGAGAACCGGGGCCGTAGAGCGAGCGGCAGGCTGGTCCGCGGCGAGAGCCGGGGACGCGGCGACGAGCGCGAGCGCCGTGGTCATCGCAGCGACCGTCGTCACGATCCGGACTCGAGCGGAGAGCGGCCGTCGGGCGCTTCTGGCGTACATTTCGTCCTTTGAGAATCAGGGCGGAAAGCCCGACCGGCGAATGGGTGGGCGGGAAGGAGATGGCAGCGCGTGCAGTCCCCGCTGCCCGGACAGTAGCAGTCGAGCGTTCCGGTTCGCGCCGATCCCCGGAACGCGCTCCGCGCGCGGACCTCGCGGCGTGCCCGGTTCTGACGGTGGGCCGCTGCATCCACGTATGGCGGCTGCGGGCGATCAGCGCCGCGGCATCCTTGGTCTCGGATGCGCTCAGAACAGGCGGGGGGCGCCCGACTGCACGCCCTTCATCTCGTCGTAGTCGAGGGTCAGGCACCGGATGCCGCGGTCGGTGGCGAGCACGCGCGCCTGCGGCTTGATCTCCTGTGCGGCGTAGACGCCCGTGACGGGGGCGAGCAGGGGGTCGCGGTTGAGCAGCTCGAGGTAGCGGGTGAGTTGCTCGACGCCGTCGATGTCTCCGCGGCGCTTCACCTCGATCGCGACCGTGCCGCGACCGTCGTCGTTGCGCAGCAGCAGATCGACGGGGCCGATGGCGGTGGGGTATTCGCGGCGCACGAGCGTGAGGTTCTCGCCGACGACCGACACCTGCTCGGCCAGCAGACGCTGCAGATCGGCCTCGACGCCGTCTTTGATCAAGCCGGGGTCGACCCCCAGGTCGTGGGCGGTGTCGTGCACGATCTCGTGGATGCGCACCAGCAGGGCATCGCCGGTCTTCGCGTGCGTCACACGCCAGCGCTCGATCACCCCGTCTTCGACGTCGACCTCGTCGGGCTGCTCGAGCGTGAGGGAGCAGGGCGGGCTCATCCAGTTGAGCGGCTTGTACGAGCCGCCGTCGGAGTGCACGAGCAGACTGCCGTCGCCCTTGTGGACGAGCAGTCGGGTGGCGAGGGGGAGATGCGCGTTGAGGCGGCCGGTGTAATCGACGGAGCAACGGGCGATGACGAGACGCACCCGTCGAGCCTAATCGCGCCGTGCGGGCTCGGCAGGCTCGGAGGCCGTGGCCTTGTCGACGACGAGAGGCTTCGCGGCGCCCGAGAAGAGCCCGGATGCCACGATCAGTCCGACCACGATCAGCAGCGTGGGGAGCAGACCGATGTGGTCGCCGATCCATCCGAGGATCGGCGGGCCGCACAGGAACGCGACGTACCCGATGGTGGCCGCGGCGGCGACGCGAGAGGCGGCCTTGGCGGGGTCGTCGGCGGCGGCCGACATGCCGATCGGGAAGCCGAGCGAAGCGCCGAGACCCCAGAGAGCGGCGCCGAGGAAGACGAGGGGGCCGAACGGGGCGAGGATGAACAGCAGCAGTCCCGCCGCGGCCGTGCCGGCGAGCACCCGCAGCACGAGCACGCGCCCGAGCTTGTCGACGACGGGACCCCCCACGATGCGTCCCACCGTCATGGCGACGGAGAAGACGGCGAGAACCGCCGGGCCCGCCTCTTCGGGTGCGCCGTGTCCGTAGACCACGGCGGACGGCAGCCAGTCGTTCGCGCTCCCCTCGGCGAAGGCCATGCCGAGCATGATGACGCCGAGCGTGTAGGTGCGGGGCTCGCGCCACGCCTGGAGCGACACGGCGAGGCGTTCGCGCCAGTGCGCGCGCTCTTCGTGGGCGGGGGCGTCCATCGCGACCTCTGCGCGCGGCACATTGGCCACCGAGACGAAGGCGACGACCAGGATGACCACTCCCATCGCGGCGCAGTGCGCCATCACCGGGATGCCCAGGCTCACGGCGAGGAAGCCCAGGCCCGCCCCGATCACCGTGCCGAAGCTGAAGAAGGCGTGCAGCAGGGGCATGATCGTGCGGCCGGTGGCCTTCTCGAGCGCTGCGCCCTCGACGTTCATCATGACGTCGACCGCACCGTTGCCGAACCCGAAGAGGGCGAGTCCCACCAGTGCGACACCGAAGAGCTGGAGAGTGTCGGCGCCGAACCCGATGATCGCGAGACCGATACCCACGACCACGAGCGCGACGAGCATGCCCGATCGGGCGCCGATGCGCGCCATGACGGCGGGGGCGATGGAGAGTCCGACGATGGATGCCACGCCCATGCCGAGCAGGAGCAGTCCCACGCCGGAATTCTCGATGCCGAGGGACTCGCGGATGGCGGGCACGCGCGACGCCCAGGTCGAGATGCTGAGGCCGCTCGCGAGGAAGATCGCGCAGATCGCGATGTGCCAGCGCACGAGCTGCGAGCGGGTCAACGTGGAGTGCATGCCCACACTCTAACGAATCGATTCGACATCGATCGAATCGATTCGGGATCCCTGCGCTCGACGGGTAGCATCGCCCCGTGAGCACCCGTCGCGCGACCATCAACGACGTCGCCCGCGAAGCTGGCGTGTCGCCGTCGACCGCGTCGGTCGTCTTCAGCGGCAAGACGCCCACCTCCGAAGCGACCCGCGCCCGCGTGCTCGCCGCCGCCGAGAGCCTGGGCTACACCGGACCCGACCCCCGCGCGGCATCGCTGCGGCGAGGGCGGTCGGGCATCGTCGGGGTCGTCTTCGACCAGCACCTGGGTACCGCCTTCCTCGACCCCGTCACCACGCACATGATGGACGGCCTCGCCGACGGCGTCTCTCGACTGGGCGCGGCCCTGTTGCTGCTCCGCGACGACGGTGTGACCGTCAGCGAGCCGTCGCTGCACACGGCCCCCATCGACGCTGCCGTCCTCATCGGCTGCAGCCCCCGGATGCGCGACTCGCTCGAGATCGTGCGAGGCCGCGGCATCCCGGTCGTGGTGGTCGAAGGCGACGCGGGCGACGGGATCCCTCGCGTGCTGCTCGACAACGCCGACGCGCAGCGAGCCGCCGCCCGCCATCTCGCCGACCTCGGGCACGACGACGTCGTGATCGTCACCCTTCCGGTCGACACCGGACGCCGACGCGGGTGGCTCGCCGCCGACGCCGTCATCGGCGTCGATGTCACCGCCGACCGACTGCGGGGCGCGCGAGAGGTGTTCCCCGATGCGCCCGCACTCGCCGCGGCGACCAGCTCGATCGACGAGGGCGCGATCGCCGGGCGCACGATCTTCGCCGAGCGTCGGCCCACCGCGGTCCTCGCGCAGAGCGACCTGCTCGCGGCGGGGGTCATCCGCGCCGCCGAAGAGGCAGGTCTCCGCGTGCCGCAGGACGTCAGCGTCACCGGGTTCGACGGTGTGGTGGTCGACGGTCTCGCCCCCCACGTTCTGACCACTCTCGTGCAACCCGCCACCGCGAAGGGACGCGCCGCGGGCGAGGCGGTGGCCGCGATGCTCGAGGAAACGGTGCCCTCCGGTCTCGACCTCGAGTGCACCTTCCGGGCCGGGACCACGACGGGCCCGCCTCGTAGCACATGACATCCGTGGGTACGGAGACTCTCATGCTCCGCATAGAATAGGACCGACACCCCGAGAGCCCGGGCAACCGCCCGTCGACCCCGAGGAGGCCCGCGCATGTTGGTGTTCCTCGGCGCGTTCGCGGCCCTCCCGCTGCTCCTCCCGTGGCTCGTCTCACGCATCGGCCCCCGAGCGTTCTACGTCGCGGCCGTGCTGCCACTGCTGGCGTTCGCGCACGCCGTCGTGCTCGCCCCCGCGGTGCTCGCCGGAGACATTCCGTTCGAGGAATACCGCTGGATCCCGGCCATCGACGTCTCGCTCTCGATGCGGATGGACGTGCTCGGGTGGCTGTTGACCCTCGTGGTCACGGGCGTCGGTGCGCTCGTCATGCTCTATTGCCGCTGGTACTTCCGCGGCAAGACCCAGGGTGTCGGGCAGTTCTCAGCCGTCCTGCTGGCCTTCGCCGGCGCGATGTACGGGCTCGTGCTGACCGACGACATCGTCGTGCTGATCATGCTCTGGGAGATCACGAGCGTTCTGTCGTACCTGCTCATCGGGTACTACCACGCCCGATCCTCCAGCCGACGCGCGGCCCTGCAGGCGCTCCTGGTGACGACGCTGGGCGGCCTGGTCATGTTGATCGGCGTCGTACTCATGGTCGTGCAGGCGGGAACGTCGAGCCTGTCGGCCATCCTCGCCGACCCGCCGACCGGCACCGTCGTCGACATCGCCGTGCTGCTGCTGCTCGTCGGCGCCCTGAGCAAGTCGGCCATCTTCCCCTTCCACTTCTGGCTGCCCGGCGCCATGGCCGCCCCCACCCCCGTCAGTGCCTACCTGCACGCCGCGGCCATGGTGAAGGCCGGCATCTACCTGATCGCGCGCCTGGCGCCCGGTTTCGCCGAGACGCCGTTCTGGCGTCCGACGCTCATCACGCTCGGCGTGTTCACCATGCTGCTGGGTGGTTTCCAGGCGCTGCGCGAGCGCGACCTGAAGCGCATCCTCGCGTTCGGAACGGTCAGCCAGCTGGGCTTCCTCACCGTTCTGCTCGGCTATGGCACGCGGGACGCCGCCCTCGCCGGCGTCGCGTTGCTGCTCAGCCATGCGTTGTTCAAGTCGTGCCTCTTCCTCATCGTCGGCGTCATCGACCGCCAGCTGAACACCCGCGACATCGGACAGCTCTCGGGCCTCGGGCGCCAGGCGCCGGTGATGGCCACGGCGTCGTTCATCGCGATCGGGTCGATGGCCGGCGTCATCCCCACCCTGGGTTTCGTCGCGAAAGAGACGGCCCTCACCGCGCTGCTGCACGAGGCGGAAGCCGGCGCCGGATGGGGCGTCGTCGCGCTGATCGGCATCGTGCTCGGGTCCGCCCTCACCGCGGCCTACGGCATCCGGTTCCTGTGGGGCGCCTACTGGACCAAGCGCGACGTGAAGACGACCGACTGGCCGGACCCCCCGATCGGGTTCCTCTCGGCGCCCGTTCTGCTCGCCGCCGCCTCGCTCGCGCTCGGCTTCCTCTCACCGATCGTCGATCACTGGCTCGCGCCGTACGCCGACGGGGTGCCCGAGGCCACGCCGGGTGTCCCTGCGCCCGACTACCCCTACCATCTGGCGCTCTGGCACGGTCTGGAGCCGGCGCTGTTCATCTCGCTCGGCACCCTCGCCCTCGGCGCAGGCGTGTTCTGGGTGGTGCGCAAGACGCAGCTCCACAAGCGCCGGCGCGTGCTCCCCTTCACGGCGAACGACGTCTACAACCTCACGCTGCGGTCCATCGACCACTCGTCCGAGTGGATCACCGCGCGGTTCCAGCGAGGCTCGCTGCCGTTCTACGTGGGCACGATCTTCGTGGTCCTCGTCGTGGCCGAAGGCACCGCTCTGCTGGCGTCGCGCGAGTGGCGCGCCCAGCTCGACGCGTGGCAGTCGCCGACGCAACTCATCTCGGCACCCATCATGATCGCGGCCGGGATCCTCGCCGTGCGGGCACGCAAGCGCTACACCGGTGTCGCGCTCGTGTCGGTGACCGGGCTCGGCATGGTCGTGCTCTTCGCGACCAGCGGGGCACCCGACCTCGCGCTCACGCAGGTGCTCATCGAGACCGTCACCCTCGTGGTGTTCGCCCTCGTGCTGCGGCGCCTCCCGGCGCGCATGGGCGAGCAGAACGAGTCGGTGGCACCGATCGCCCGGGCCATCCTCGGCGCGGGCGTCGGACTGACCATGGCGCTCGTCGCCATCGTCGCGACCGGTGCCCGGCAGGACCTCCCCGTTTCGCTCGAATGGCCGCCGTTGGCGTACGAGATCGGTCACGGGCGCAACGTCGTCAACGTGGCTCTCGTCGACCTTCGCGGGTGGGACACGATGGGCGAGCTCTCGGTGCTCGTGCTCGCGGCGACGGGCGTGGCATCCCTCGTCTTCATCACCGACCGCAGCGACAACCTGGCCCGTCGCTCGGGCACGGCGCGCAGCGTCGTCGGCCTCGGCCGTCGCCGTCCGCTGGTCGAGACCGACGAGGGCGTACGCGCCCAGCGCGTCGGTGAGACCGGCGCCCCGCGCGCCTGGCTCGTGTCGGGGGCCAAGGTGCAGCCCGAGAACCGCTCGATCCTGCTCGAGATCGTCATCCGGGTGCTGTTCCACTCGGTCATGATCGTGTCGCTCTACCTGCTGTTCGCCGGTCACAACCTGCCGGGCGGCGGCTTCGCCGGCGGTCTCGTCGCGGGTATGGGCCTGGTGATGCGCTACATCGCGGGAGGACGCTGGGAGCTGGGAGCGGCCGCACCCACCGATGCCGGACGCCTGCTCGGCGCGGGCATGGCGATCGCCGTGCTGTGCGCGCTCGCTCCGATGTTCTTCGGCTTCGCACCCCTGCAGAGCTTCACCTTCGAGGGTGAACTGCCGCTCATCGGTCACTGGGAATTCGTGACCAGCACCATCTTCGACATCGGTGTGTACCTGGTCGTGATCGGGCTCGTGCTCGACGTGCTCCGCAGCCTCGGCGCCGAGGTCGACCGGCAGTCGCAGCGCCCCGAAGACGCGGAGGTGGTGCCCGCATGAGCATCTCCCTCGTGCTGATCATCGTCATGGCCGTGCTCTTCGCGTGCGGCGTCTACGCCATGCTCGAGCGCAGCCTCACCCGCGTGCTGATCGGCTTCCTGCTGCTCGGCAACGCCGCGAACCTCCTGCTGCTCGTCGTCATGGGAGCGCCGGGGCGTGCGCCGTTCTACGACGGTGGCGAAACGGATGCCGCGGACATGTCCGACGCGCTGCCCCAGGCCCTGACCCTCACCGCGATCGTGATCACGTTCGGCATCTCGGCCTTCCTGCTCGCTCTCATCTACCGGTCATGGCAGCTGGGGCAGGCCGACACGGTCGTCGACGACGCCGACGACGTCGCGCTGCGCACGCGCACGGCCGAAGAGGTCGAGGACGCCATGGACGAGGAGTCGCGCTCCGACGACGACGACTTCACGACCGACTTCGTCGGCGACGTCGCCTCGCCCATCCGCGTGCTCCACCAGGGCGACCTGTCGCAGCTGGTCGACGACGCCCCGGTCGACCGCGTGGCCGTGCAGCGCGATCAGCCCCACGACGACGACCCTCGCGACTCCCAGGACGGTGATCGCCCGTGAGCGCGCTCGTACCCCTGCTCGTCGGCATCCCTCTCATCGGTGCCGCGATAAACCTCATCTTCGGGCGCCGCAAGAAGGTGCAGATCGTCGTGTCGGTCGCCTCGCTGGCGGCGGTGCTCGTGCTCGGCGCGGTCCTGCTCGTGGCCGTCGACTCCGGCGGCCCCATCGCGGTGGCGATCGCAGGCTGGGACATCCCGTTCGGCATCGTGCTCTACGTTGATGTGCTCGCCGCCCTGCTCGTGGTCGTCACGAGCATCGTGCTGCTGGCGGTGCTGCTCTTCTCGATCGGACAGGGAGCGGCCGACAACGACGAAGACACCCCGGTCTCGATCTTCTATCCGGCGTACCTGATCCTGGGCGCGGGCATCTTCAACGCCTTCATCGCGGGTGACCTGTTCAACCTCTACGTGGGCTTCGAGATCCTCCTCGTCGCCTCGTACGTGCTGATCACGCTCGGCGGCACCGAATCGCGCATCCGCACCGGCGTGGTCTACATCGTCGTCTCGCTGGTGTCGTCGATCCTGTTCCTCGCCGCGATCGCCGTGGTCTACGGCGCCCTCGGCACGGTCAACATGGTGCAGATCAGCGAGCGCATGGCCCTGCTGCCACAGGACACGCAGACGATCCTGCACCTGCTGCTGCTGCTCGCCTTCGCGATCAAGGCCGCCGTGTTCCCGCTGTCGTTCTGGCTGCCCGACTCGTACCCGACCGCCCCCGCACCCGTCACCGCGGTGTTCGCGGGTCTGCTCACCAAGGTCGGCGTCTACGCGATCATCCGGACCGAGACTCAGCTGTTCGTCGCGAACGACCTGAACTTCCTGCTGATGATGGTCGCGCTGGCGACGATGATCGTCGGCATCCTCGGTGCCGTCGCGCAGGCCGAACTGAAGCGCATCCTGTCGTTCACGCTCGTGAGTCACATCGGCTACATGATCTTCGGACTCGCGATCAACACGCCCCTGGCGATCGGGGCGACGATCTACTACATCGTCCACCACATCATCGTTCAGACGACCCTGTTCCTGGCCGTGGGACTCATCGAGCGCCGCGCAGGGAGCACGTCGATCCTGAAGGTGAAGGGCCTCATGCGCGCAGCACCCCTGCTGGCGGTGCTGTACTTCATCCCGGCGATCAACCTGGGCGGTCTTCCGCCGTTCTCGGGCTTCATCGGCAAGTACGCGCTGTTCGACGCGGCGGCTCAGGTGGGCACTCCCGTCATGATGGTGCTCATCGTCGGCGGAATCGTCACCTCGATCCTCACCCTGTACGCCCTCATGCGCGCGTGGAACCTGTCGTTCTGGCGTGAGGATGACGACTCGGCCGAGACGACCGAGCGCATCGCCTACCTCGGCAACGCCCCCGCCGCCACGATCTCGACCGAGCGCCGCACGATCCCGGCGATCATGACGTTGGCGACCGCCGGCATGGTGGTCGTGACCATATCTCTCACGGTGTTCGCCGGTCCGCTGCTCGACATGTGCCTGCGCGCCGGCGAGACCATCGCCGAAGGCGTGAGCCTCGTGCAGCTGCAGGAACAGGTGGGCGAGCAATGAGCCCGTCGCGTCGCTCGCAGGTCTCGCTGTTCCTGCACCAGCTGCCGCTGCTCGTGTGGCTCGTGGCGCTGTGGATGCTGTTGTGGGGCCAGCTCACCTGGCTCGCCCTGCTCACCGGCCTCGTCATGGCCGTCTTCGTCACGCGCGTGTACCGCCTTCCGCCGATCGAGCTGTCGGGGCGCATCAACCTGTGGTACGGCCTCGTCTTCGTCGTCACCTTCCTCGGCGCGGTCATCAAGGGCTCGCTCATCGTGGCGTGGCAGGTCCTCGACTTCCGTCGGCAACCCGGGGCGGCCATCATCGCGGTACCGCTCCGCGTGGACGACGACGTGATCATGGCTCACACGGCGGTCACGGCATCCCTCATCCCGGGTTCGCTCATCGTCGACGTGGACCGCGACAACCGGACGCTCTTCCTGCACACGATCGGCGTGCGAAGCAACGAGGATGCCGAGCACCAGCGCCGCGTCGTGCTGCGGTGGGAAGCCCGGATCACGCGGGCCGTCGGGTCGAAGGAAGAGCTGCTGGAGCTTCAGGCGCGAATCGCCGACAGCTCCGCCCACGATGCCGACGCGTCCCCTGGAGAGCGGAGGACCTCGCCGTGACCACCGTTCTCATCGTCGTCATCCTCGTCGTGTTCGCCGCTGCGGCGGTGCTGGCTCTCATCCGCCTCGTCATCGGCCCCTCGATCCTCGACCGCGCGGTGGCGGCCGACGTCCTGCTCACCGAGGTGGTCTGCATCCTGGGCGCCGACATGGTGATTAACCAGCACACGCGATCACTGCCCGCGATGCTCGTCATCGCGGCCATCGGCGTGTTCGGGTCGATCGCCGTCGCCCGCTTCGTCGCGCGGAAGGAGAACCCGAGATGACCATCGAGGCCGTTCTCGACATCCTCGCGCTCGTGCTCGTGCTGATCGGCGCCGTGCTGTGTCTGATCGCGACCATCGGACTGCTGCGCTGGCGCGACGTGCCGACGCGCCTGCACGCGGCGACGAAGCCGCAGGTGCTCGGGGTGCTGCTCATCGTGATCGCGGTGGAGCTGTCGCTGCGGTCATGGGAGGCGCTCGCGTTCGGCATCCCGATCGTGCTCATCCAGTTCGCCACCGCACCCCTCGCCGCCCACATGGTGGGTCGCGCGGCGTACCGCAACCGCACCACCGACGAGGCGAACCTCTACGTCGACGAGTTGCGCCACAGCACCGAGCAGCCCGGTTCGACGGGCACGGAGTCGCGTCCGGAGCGCTGAGATCCTTCGGCGAGGGCTGCGCTGCGCTGGGTAAAGGCGTGGGGCGGCGCGGCGGGGCGGGGCGGTGCGGCGGGGCGGTGCGCGCTGGGCGGTGCGCGCTGGGGCGGTGAGCGCTGGGGTGGCGTGAGAAACGCTGTTCTGTGCGAGAAACGCCTCGTCGACGCGTTTCCCGCACGGGAAGGCGTTTCTCGGTGGGCGAAGCGGCGGCGCGGCTGGGCGGCGCGGCTGGGCGGCGCGGCGGGGCGGGGCGACGCCGCGCGGGGCGGCGTGAGAAACGCTGTGTCGTGCGAGAAACGCCTCGTCAATGCGTTTCCCGCACAGGACAGCGTTTCTCGGCGGGGGAGCGGCCGGTCGGCGCACGCGGGCCGAGAAACCTGGGCGACGGCGGCGTGATGCGCGGGTCAGATGCCGGCTTCGCGCATGTCCTCTCGGGCCTGCGGCGACGCGGTCCCCTCGCGGGGGTCGGGCGTCTCGGTTCGGTGATCGAGCTCGCGCGCTTCGCGCTCTGCGCGGCGACCCTCCGCGAGGAACGCCAAGCGGTTGAGGCACTCATGGTTGCGCATGGTCAACATCGGCTTCCACAGCAGCGCCGGAAGGATCGACGCCGCACCCGAGACGGGCTCCTCGACGATCGTGACCGCTGTTCCCGCCGGATGCGGGCGGGCGTCGATGCGGATGACGCCGCGACCCACGATGCCCGCCCTGGGCCGCAGTCGAAGCCGGCGCGGCGGGTCCCACTCCACGATCTCGGTCTCGTCGTGGATCATCACGGGCCAGACGCCGAGGGAGTGGTGGATGCGCGATCCCTCACGGGGCCACTGCGGGTCGACATCGCGCATGCGCGCCGCTCCGACGACCCACACGGGGTAGAGCCATCCGTCGGATAGCACCGCGAACAGGTCGTCGGGGGTGCAGTGCATCAGTCGCGTGTTGCGGGCGGCCATGGCATCCGTTCGGTCGGCGTGTTTCGACTGTAGGACGGATGCCGCGGGGTCGGCAGGACTTGACTCGGCCGTGCGCAGGACCGATCCCCGGACGAGCTGAGAGGCCCGGGTTCGCACGGCGACGGTCTGCGCGATCCGCACGACGTCAGTGGCATCCGGGCCGTGGTGGCGGGTGTCGTGCGGATCGCGGAGTTCGTGCGGCTGCATTAGGGAGCCCGTCGGGGCGGGGGGACCGGCTCGTCAGACCGGCACGGGGAGGTCGGCGGGACCGCCGCGGTCTGTCACCCCCGGGTGATGTCGGTGACCACGCCCTTCGCCAGGCGCAGGCGGCGGCGCGCGCGCCTCGCGACGGCGGAGTCGTGCGTCACCACGACGAGCGTCAGTCCCTCGGCGTTCAGCGCCTCGAGCACGTCGAGGATCTCGTCGCGCATGCGCTCGTCGAGGTTGCCCGTCGGCTCATCGGCGAGGAGCACCCGCGGCTGTTTGGCCACGGCGCGGGCGATCGCGACGCGCTGCTGCTGCCCGCCCGAGAGTTCGCCCGGTCGATGGTCGGCGCGGTCTTCCAGCCCGACCCGCGCCAGCGCTTCCGTCACCCGCCGTCGCCGCTCCGCGCGATCGAGGCCGAGGGGCTCCAGCCCCATGTCGACGTTCTCGGCGGCGGTGAGGGTGGGGATGAGGTTGAAGCCCTGGAAGACGAAGCCGATCTCCCGCGCACGAAGGCGCCCGAGCTGGGCGTTCGAGGCGGCCGCGATGTCGACATCGCCGAGCGTCACGGACCCGCTCGAGGGGCGGTCGAGGGCGCCGAGCATCTGCAGCAGCGTAGATTTGCCCCCGCCGGTCGGGCCCTGGACGGTGACGAAGTCGCCCGCGGCGATGTCGAGGTCGACGCCGGCCAGAGCCTGGACGGTGCGGTCGCGCTGGCGATAGGTGCGGGTCACCCCCCGCAGGCTGTAGGCGGTCGTGGTGAGGGTGGGGGCGGTGAGGGTCATGATGTCTCCTTCGAAGGACGGGGGATGCCGCTCACGCGACCGAGCGGAGGGCGGCGGCGGGACTGAGACGGGCGGCGCGCCAGCCGCCGAAGGCACCCGCGAGCACACCGCCGAGTACGGCGATGCCGACGGCGGCCACGACGACGACCGGGGTCACGGGGGCGCTGAGCACGATGTCGGCGGCCTGCGTCGCGGCCTGACCGAAGCCGCCGGGACCGCCGGGGCCGAAGCCCTCGCCGCCACCCTGGCCGGCGCCGGTCGCCTCGCCGCCGACCGAGATGGTCGGCGAGATGACGTTGACGAGCAGGATGCCGCCGAGCCCGAGGATCAGGCCTGCGACGCCGCCGAGCAGACCCTGGGCGAGCGATTCGCCCGCCACCTGGCGCACGATGCGACCGTTCGACCACCCGATGGCCTTGAGGGTTCCGAACTCCCGCGTGCGGCGGGCGACACCCGACATCGTGAACAGCACCGCGAGGGCGAGAGCGACCAGCAGCACCACGACGGACAGCCACGTGCCGAGGTTCGAGATCAGCGATGACGCGCTCGACAACGAGCCCGAGACGGTCGAGGCGAGCTCGGACTGCGAGCTCACGGTGGCGTCGGGAAGCGCGGCTGCGATGTCGCTCTGCACCGCGTCGATGGCATCCGCCGACGAGGCCTGCACGTACACGGTCGAAACCACGTCGCCGACCCCGGCGAGCGTCTGGGCGACGTCGAGGGGGAGATAGACGTTCGCCGCGGTGTCGGCGTCGGCCGATGCGGAGGCCACGATCCCGACGATCTGCATCGTCGTGCCGGCGACGTCGACGGTGCCGCCGACGGTCAGTCCGGCGCTCGCCGCGTACGTGGCGTCGATCACGGCGACGTCGGTCCCGGCGTCGGAGGCGGCGAGGGCGCGCCCGTCGGAGACGGCCACGGCGGAGAGGGGGCCGACGGATGCCGCCGGGTTGACGCCGAGCACGCTGAACGAGTCGACACCGAAAGCACTGCCGCCGTCGCCGCCGGGGCCCCCGCCGGCGGGCGGCTGCTGCGGCATCCCGTCTCCCTGCGTGGTTCCGGCCTCGGCGCTGCGGTCGGGCATCTGCCCCGAGAAGGTGGTGTTCGTCAGCGACAACGCGCCGGTCGCGGCGGAGACGCCGTCGAGGCCGTCGACGGTGGTGACGGTGGAGGCGTCGAGCGTGCCGCGTCGCATGTCGGTGATCAGCCGCGACTGGCTGAGCGTCGTGGTCCCGTCGGTGGTCGTGCCCGCGTCGGCGTCGAAGTCGAAGCGCGGGCCGCCGCCCTGCCCGGGCTCGGTCTGGGCGCCGGTCACGGTGAGGTCGGTGCCGACGCCGTACACCGACGACAGCGCCTGCGACTGTGCGTCGCGGACGCCCGCCGAGAGCGCGTTGACGACGATGACGAGCGCGATCGCGATCGCGAGTCCCACCGCGACGATCACGGTCTGTTTGGTGCGGCCGGCGAGCTCGCGCCGAAGGTACGTGCCGTACATGGTTCTCCTTCCGGACGCGGGGTGCGGCCGTCTCAGGCGACGCTAGGAACGGCACCCTCACCGCTCCCTCACCGTTGCTATGAACCGCGTATGTCACGTGACCCCGGGGCCCGGGAGCGTGCATGCTGGCTCTCATGACCTCCCGCCCCGCGCCCCTCGCCCGTCCCGACGGCTCGCCCATCCGCGTGCTCGTCGTCGACGACGAAGCCAACCTCAGCGATCTGCTGCGCATGGCGTTGAAGAACGAGGGGTGGGATGCCCGCACCGCGGCGAACGGACAGGAGGCGCTCGGCGTCATCCGCGAGTTCGCGCCCGACCTGCTGGTGCTCGACATCATGATGCCGGGGCTCGACGGCATGGAGCTGCTGACCCGCGTCCGGGCCGCGGGCAACGACGCGCCCGTGCTGTTCCTGACGGCGAAGGATGCCGTGGAGGACCGCATCGCGGGGATCTCCGCCGGCGCCGACGACTACGTCACGAAGCCCTTCAATCTCGAGGAGGTCATCGTGCGGCTGCGGGGGATGGCCCGCCGTCACGTCGCAGCGGTCGTCGATGCCGACCCGAGGTTGCGCGTCGGTGATCTCTCGCTCGACGAGGACTCGTACGAGGTCGAGCGCGGCGGCATCCCGATCAAACTCACCGCGAAGGAGTTCGAGCTCCTGCGCTATCTGATGCAGAACCCGCGCCGGGTGCTGAGCAAGGCGCAGATCCTCGATCAGGTGTGGAGCTACGATTTCGGCGGCAACGGCAGCGTGGTCGAGATCTACATCTCGTACCTGCGCAAGAAGATCGACACCCTCGGAGAACCGCTCATCCACACCGTGCGCGGTGTCGGTTACACGATCAAGGCGCTATGACCCGCGGTCGCTGGACGCTGCGCCGCACCCTCGTCGTGGGGACGAGCGTGCTGGTCGCGCTCGCGTTCGTGGCGATGAGCCTGGCGACGATCCTGGCGCTGCGCTCCTTCGCCCTCGACCGCCTCGACCAGCAGGTGCGCGAGGGGTTGTCGTTCGCCGTGGGCCGCGACGGCTTCGGCGGGAGCGGAGACGACGATCGGCCGTCGAGGACGGATGCCGGGATCCCGGGACCGGGAGGCGGAGACCCCGGGGCGGATGCCGGGGTTCCGGGGTCGGATGCCGGGAGCCCCGCACCGCGCATCGGCACCCTGCAGGCGGTGATCTCCAGCGACGGCACGGTGCAGATCTCGGGGTACACGCGGGCCGACGGAACCTTCGTGACGCTGAGCGACGAACAGATCGCCCTGCTGCGCTCGTCGGTGGCCACGGACAGCGTGCCCACGACCGTCGACCTCGGCGCGGACCTCGGCGCGTTCCGTGTCGCCGCGGCCGAGGACGACGGCCTCACCATCGTGGCGGGCAGTTCGCAGACGGACGTGACGGCGACCACCTCGGCGCTGACCGTCATCCTCGTCGCGGTCTCGGCGGGGACGCTGCTCATCGCGGTACTGGGCCTCTCACTGCTCGTGCGTCGCAGCCTGCGGCCGCTCGACCGCGTGGCGCGTGTCGCCCAACGCGTGTCGACCCTCTCGTTGAGCGCGGGAAGCGTCGACATCCCGGACAGGGTGGCGGCGGCCGACACCGACCCCGCGACCGAGGTGGGCCGTGTGGGCTCGAGCCTGAACGAGCTGCTCGGGCACGTGCAGTCCTCCCTGGCCGCGCGGCAGCACAGCGAGGAGCAGCTGCGGCGGTTCATCGCGGATGCCAGCCACGAACTGCGCACGCCCCTCGCCAGCATCCGTGGCTACGCGCAGCTCTCCCTCGGCGAGGACGCGCCGATGACACCGACGCAGGCCCGTTCGTTCGACCGGATCGAGTCGGAGGCGGTGCGCATGGCATCCCTCGTGGACGATCTGCTGCTTCTGGCGAGACTGGATGCCGGACAGACGCTGCGCCGCGACGAGGTCGAGTTGACGCTGCTCGCCGTCGACGCCGTGAGCGATGCCCAGGCCGCGGATGCGACGCACGAGTGGCGTCTCGACGTGACCGACGACCTCATCTCGGTCACCGGCGATGAGAACCGCCTGCGGCAGGTCGTGGCGAATCTGCTGCGGAACGCGCAGACGCACACACCGCCGGGGACGACGGTGACGCTGGCGCTCGCGCGCGAGGGCGCGGAGGCCGTGCTGCGCGTGGCCGACACCGGGCCGGGGATCGACCCCGGCGTGGCCGGACGACTGTTCGATCGCTTCGCCCGCGCCGACGACGCCCGCAACCGCGATGCGGGGAGCACGGGCCTCGGGCTCTCGATCGCGCAGGCGATCACCGAGGCGCACGGCGGCAGCATCTCGGTCGAGAGCGTGCTGGGGCGGACGGTGTTCGAGGTGCGGCTGCCCGCGTGAGCGGAGGCGGAGTCGGCTCCGCGGCCTACACGATTCCCGATCACGGGCAATGCCCCGTACCTCACTCATAGGAACGCTTAGGGTCCCGTTATGTGCCCGCTATGAGGATCTGAAGATGCCCGCGCCCCCCGACGCCGATTTCGTTGTACTCACCAGCCGTCTCGCGCCCCACCGTGATGGCGGGTACGCCGTCGCGGTCGCTTCGCGCCTTCGCCTGCTCGGGTCGATCGGTGTCGCGCGCCCGCTTCTTCTGACCTTCGACGCCGGTGGCGCGGACGAGCACGCGAAGGACAATCGACAGGCATTCCCCGACCCGGACTCGAACGTCGAGGTGCGGAACCTCTTCGAAGAGATCCTGCACGACCCGTCCTGGCTCTACGAGAAGGCTCGAGAGGGCCGAGCCGATCCCGATGCCGCCTACCGTGCGATCCGCGACGGAGAGGGAAGAGAGGTCGTCTCCCTTCCCGTCATCAGCGACTCCGCCTGGTACCTGACGGACACGCCGGTGGTCGTGCGCGCAGACGGCGGCTCCAGAACCATGGCCGGCTTCCGTGAGCTGTACATGGCATGGCTGACGCGAGTGGTGGCGCAGCTGCGTTCGCGCGCCGATGATGCCGATCGGTGCATCGTGGTGATCTGCGAGTCGAAGCAGCTCGGCGAGCTGATCGCGGACTGGGCCGACCCGAAGGTGCGCATCGTCCACACCGTCCACAACTCGCACCTTGCCGCCCCCTGCGAGCCGTCGTCGTGCCTGCGAGACGACGGGTGGCGCAGGTGGCTCGCCCTCCTCGACCGCTTCGACGCCGTCATCTGGCCCACCGCTTCGCAGGAAGACGACGTGGCCGAACGCTTCGGAGCCCATGAAGGCTCCGTCGTCATCCCCACGCCGATCACCGCCGACTCCCGTCCGCGTCCTCGCCGGCGGAGGGTCCGCGAGGTCCTCATGGTGAACAGGCTCGTGGATCAGAAGCGGGTGGACACCGCGATCACCTCATGGCCGCGCGTGCTGCAGCGGGTTCCCGATGCGCACCTCCACGTCTACGGGGACGGTCCCCTGCGGACCCTCCTGCAGAACCTCATCGAGGACCGCGGCCTGGCGCAGAGCGTGCACCTCCACGGCTACTCCGATCGGGTGCGCGAAGCGATGGCCGTCTCCACCGCCTTCCTCAGCACCAGCGCCTTCGAAGGACAGAACCTGGCCATCGGCGAAGCGCTGGCCAGCGGTCTGCCGGTCGTGGCCTTCGACGTGTGCTACGGGCCTCGCGACTACGTGGGCGGCGGAGGCATTCTCGTCGCGCCCGGCGACACGGAGGGGGTGGCGAGCGCTCTGTCCGCACTCCTGCTCGACGAGACCGCGCGGGCCGAGATGTCGGAGCGAGCAGTCGAACAGTCGCGGCGACTGAGCCCGGAGGCGGTCGGGGAGACCTTCTCGCGCCTGCTGGAAGACGTCATAGCTCGTCCGGCGAGACCCCGAACGTCAGGCTCGGAGCGCGCGGCGTGATCTGCCGGACGCGCCGAGCGAGTCGCTGAGACGCGTCGTCCGCCGACGCCGCAGCGCGACGCGACCCGTTACCTCACGTGGTCCGTCGCACGAAACGCCGGCGTCAGCCGATCAGGCTCGGTTGGAGGTCGCGCAGGGTGCGGTGGTGGGTCATGCGGGTCACGCCGATCGCCGCCACCAGCACGCCGCCGACCATCCACGCTCCCAGCACGAGCAGATCCGAACCGACCCGCGTGACGTCGCCGCCGTACATGACCTGGCGCATGGCATCCACGACGTACCCCATCGGCAGCACGTGGTGCAGCGCCGCGAGCGGGGCGGGCAGCGTCTGCCAGGGGAACGTGCCGCCGGCGGTGACGAGTTGCAGCACCATCAGCACGAGCCCGAGGAACTGTCCCACCGAGCCGAGCCAGACGTTCAGGGCGAGCACGATCGCGGCGTAGGTCGCCGAGGCGAAGATCAGGATGCTGAGAGCGGCGGCCGGGTTGGCGAACGAGAACTGCAGGGCGATGGCGAGCACCGTGAACAGCCCCACCATCTGCACCGCGCCGAGACCAGCCGGGGCGAGCCAGCCCGCCAGCGTCACCCGCACGGGGGAGCGCAGCGCCGTGATCGCGCGCTTGGAGACGGGCTTGACGATGAGGAACAGCGCGTAGATGCCGATCCACCCGGCCAGCGCCGCGAAGAACGGCGCGAGGCCGGCTCCGTAGTTCTGGGCCGTGGTCACCGCGCTCGTGCCGACGGCGACGGGATCCGAGATGGCCTGGGCCTGCGCCTGCCGGGTCGCGTCGTCGGCGTCGGGGATCTGGTCGGCGCCCGCGGCGAGCCCGTCGCGCAACTGCGTCGCCCCCGTGGAGAGCTGCCTGAGACCGGAGTCGAGCTGCGCCGCGCCGTCGCGCAGCTGCGCCGAGCCGTCGCGGAGCTGCGCGGCACCGGATGCCGCGGTGCCGGCGCCGTCGGCGAGGGCCGAGGCCCCGTCGGCTGCGCTCGCCGCGCCCGTGGCGAGGGAGGCGCTGCCGGCGGCGACCTGCTGGGCGCCCGCGTCGAGCTGGTCGATCTGGGTCACGGTGTCCTGCACGCGCGTGTTCGCCGCGGCGAGGCGTTCGCCGACGGGGTCGAGGCGGGAGAGGATCTCGTCGACGCGGGCAGCGTCGAGTCCTGCGTCGGTCAGTGCCTGTGCGATGTCGGCTCGTGCCTGGGGGAGTTGGGCCGCGGCATCCCCGGCCGCCGATCCCACCCGGCGAGCCGCGTCGTCGATGCGGTCGACCCCGCCGGCGACCTGCTGCGCACCGTCGGCGACCTGTGCCGCACCGTCACGCAGTCGGGCGGTGCCGTCGCGCAGCCCTGCGGCGCCCGAAGACAGCTGAGCGGTGCCGTCGGCGAGCTGCGCCGAGCCGTCGGCCAGAGTGACCGAGCCGCTGGCGAGCTGCGACGAGCCGTTATTCGCCGTCGCCAGAGCATCGACGAGCTGCGTCGCCCCGGTCGTGGCGTCGACGAGCTTCATGCGGATCGTGTGGAGGGCGTCGAGCAGGGTGAGCCCCGCCTCGTCGGTGACCTTCTGAGCCACCGATGTCTGGATGCGGGCCACGGCCTGCGTGCCGATGGTGGAGGCGAGGTAGTTGTTCGCGTCGTTCGTGCGCAGTTCGATGTCGGCCTGGCGCGGGCTGTCGCTCGAGAGCGAGGCCACGGCATCGGTGAAGTCGGCCGGCAGGGTCACGACGAAGTCGAAGTCGCCCGCCTGCAGCCCCGCGTCGGCGTGGTCGGAGGTGACCCGGTGCCATTCGAAGGTGTCGCTGTCGAGCAGCTGCTCCGCCGCTTCGTCGCCGAGGTTGCGGAGCGTGCCGTTCACCTCTGCGCCCCGGTCATCGACGACGAGCGCCACGGGGACGCTCGAGAGGTTGCCGTAGGGGTCCTGGTTGGCCCACAGGTAGAGCCCGCCGTAGAGGATCGGCACGACGAGCAGGGCGGCGAGGGCGATCACCGACATGCGGGTCGACGTGAGGCGGCGGAGTTCCGCCGTGATCATCTGGGGGATCTTCATTCCACGACCTCCGCGGCCTCGATCGCGGTGCGAGATGCCTGGCCCGCGATGGCGAGGACGGCGTAGCCGCGCTCCGCGAACTCCTGTGCGATCCTCCACCAGGCGAGGGGCTCCCCGCCGTGACGGTCGGGCGCCACGAGGACGAGTCCCTCGACGTCTTTCCTCAGCGCGGCCAGCTCGAGCAGCAGTCGGATGCGCACGCTCGGGTCGACGTTGCCGATGGGGACGCCGGCGGACGCGTCGAGGCCGATGCCCTCCAGCCACCGTGCGGCAGCGAACGGGGTGGGGGCGTGGCCGGCGAACATGAGTTCTTCCGCGACGACGCCCGTGACCGAAACGTTCGGCTCCGGTTCCGACACGACCGGGGCGTCGACGAGCGCGACGCGGCGACGGAGGCTCCGGGCATCCACGCGTCCGTCGATGGTGACGGCGCCGGAATCGATCTTCATGCGGCCGGATGCCAGGAGACCGAGCACCGTGGGGCGCTGCTCGGTCTCGGCGACGACGAGACTCGCCCGGCCTGTCTCGAACGCGGTCGTCGTCGCGGGCAGGGCGCTGCGGCCCTTCGCGACGGCGTCGACGACGACTCTCATGACGTCGCCAGGTCGGGGTGCTGGGCGAGCAGGTGGCGCGCCTCGGTCCAGGAGAGCCCGGCGATGCCGAGCACCGCGCAGACGGCGATCTCGCGCGCCGTGGAGCTCACGGCATCCACCCGGGAGACGACCGTGCGGCCGGTCTCTTCCAGCAGGCGCGACAGCGTGGGGGCGGGCAGGTCGGTGCGGAGCTCGCCGGCCTCCTGTCCACGGCGCACGATCTGATCGATGCGGCGGCGCAGGGGAGCGAGCGCGGCGGAGGTTTCGGGCAGGTGGGCGTCGTCGAGGGCGAGGGCGGCCGCCGCCTGCACGTGGGCGGCTTCGCGCCAGAGCTCGGATGCCAGGCGCGCGAGCGCCACGCGGGAATCGGCGTCGTCGATGCCGGCGGCGATGGCGTTGAAGCGCGACGCGCCGGCGGCGATGACCTCGCGGACGATCGCGTTGCGGTCGTCGAAGTGGCCGTAGAGTGCGCGGCGCGACAGGCCGGCGCGGCGAGCGATGGTGTCGATCGACGCGCGGGGGTCATGACCGATGGCGGCGGTGGCCGCGCTCAGAATGCCGGCGCGGTTCTCGACGGCGTCGCGGCGGGTGGATGTGCTCACAATGGACAAGTGTACGCACAAAGTGCACACCGGTGTGCAAGTTACGGAGGCGTGCCTATGCCTGCTGCGGATACGCCCCGTCAGCACCGGCCGCGGTCCATGCCGCACCGAGGGCGAACAACGTCGGCGCGTCGTAGTACTCCATCGCGGCCGCGATGCGACGTCGACCTGTGCGCGCGTTGATACCCAGCCGGCTCGACGCGCCCGCGAGCGTGTAGCCCTGCTGCATGAGGCGCAGGATCGACGTCCACGGCTGCGCGTCGACGCCGACGGGGGCTGCTCGGCGCCACAGCTCGTCGAAATAGGCGCGCACCATGTTCGCCAGGCCCTCGTGACGCACCCCCAGGACGCTCGTGGGAGTGATCTCTCCCCAGGTGTACGGCAGGGCGAGATAGTCGCCGTCGACCCAGAACCACGCCGGGGCCTTCTCGAGAGAGCGGTACTCGAGTCCGGTGGGACCGTACAGCGCCATTCGTTCGAGGACCGCCGGATCGGTGGTCACCGACGCGGGGACGATGATGCGCACGTTGTCGCGGGCGCTGAGCGCGGCGCCGAATCGCATCGCCCGGTCGGGGGATGCCGCCATCAGCCGGTCCACGCTGGTGAAGACGGCGACCAGCGAGCTCGTCGGGGTTCCGGAGAGTTCCCACATCAGGTCTTCGGCGGCGTACGGGCCGTGCCGCAGCACCGTGGGGACCAGGTCGGCGGACGCCTCTCCGACCGACCAGGCGCGCAGAACGGAGGGGAGGTTCTCGAGGATCCGCTCGATGCCCGACATCGCATCCTCGGCGGCCGCCCGCACCCGGCGGGTGTGCACCGTCACGGCCTCGTTCGCCCAGTCGGCGGGGGGCGGATAGGCCAGGACGTCGTCGACGCCGCCGATGAGACCGCGTTCCCGCAACCGTCGGACGGCGGCGACGACCTGCGGGGCATCGAGGTGAGTGGTGAGGACGGCGTCGTCGACCGTCGACGGTCGCCCGCGCAGAAGAATCTCCAGCAGGGTGTCGTCATCCATTTTGATTCTCCGAAGTGTGACCGGTCAGACTCCCCATCATGGCCGGGGCGCTCTCTCGCGGTGACGGCTTGCCCTCGCCGAGGAATCCCGCATCTCTTGGACGTTCGTCCATCCGCGACACCGAACAGTGGTTCGTCGGCCCCGCGTCATCCCCCGACCGCAATGGTCAGTATCGCCGCCCCGGCGAGGCCGAGACCGGCCATCTGCACCCGGCCGACACGTTCACGGACGACGGCGATCGCGAACACCACCGTCACGGCCGGGTAGAGCGAGATGACCACGCTCGCCAGCGACAGCAGGCCGGTGCGGAATGCGTAGAGCATGGTGACGTTGGCGACGGCGTCGAAGACGCCGATCAGGACAGCGAGCCAGAACAGCCCCCCTCCGACGGGTTTCGCGCGGCCGAGGCGGAGCGCCGCGGCGAGGATGACCCCCGCTGCCACGGCGCGGGCGAAGGCCAGCGGCCACAGGCCGCCGTCGGCGGGCATCTGGCCCGTGAACACGAAGCTCAGCCCGAACAGCGCGCCGGACCCCACCGTCAATCGGGCGACCCGCGGTGTGAACCGGGGCGCGTCGGTTCCGCCGGCACCACTGCGGCTGACCAGGGGGATGGCGATCACGGCCAGGACGATCCCGCCCACCGCCAGTGTCGACGGGCGTTCGCCGAGCGCCACGCCCGCGACGACGGGGATTGCCGTGACGAGGATGGCGGCGACCGGTGACACCACGCTGATCGGGCCGTCGGCGAGGGCGAGGTAGTACCACCAGATCGCCACCGCCGTCGCGAGGCCCGACGCCCCGCCCCACAGCAACGCCTCAGGGGAGAGTCGTCCGCCCGCGAACGGCGCCGCGGCGGCGATCAACAGCGTCGAGACGGGGTAGGTGAGGAGGATGACGCGCAGAGCATCGATCCGCCGTGATGCGATCGCGCCGAAGAAGTCGCTCGTGCCGTAGGCGACCGCCGAGACGAGCGCCAGGGCGATCGAGATCATCCGAGGTCGTGATCGGCGTGAGGCGCCCTGTGCCGCCGCCGGGCGGAGGGAAGGGTGACCACGCAGAGCACCGCGACGGCGCCGAGAGCGACAAGAGCAGCGGCCATGAAGATGTCGACGCCGTGGCCCCACACATCGTGGCCCACCAGGATCAGGTCATCCCAGAAGGCATACGCGAAGGCGGCGACCGCGACCAGCTTGCCGAGGTGATCCACCCAGGTGATCTCCTCGCGGTTGTGGGCGACGGCGCGCAGCACGCACCCGAATCCGGCGATCCCCAGCACCACGACCGCGAGAATGCCGACGGTCGTGTTGCGGTCTTCGTGCGCGCTCTCGTGGATCCAGGTGACCGTCGGGATGGCGACGAGGCCGGCCAGCACGACCGCCAGCACCGGGAACACCGGATGTCCGCGGCCGAAGCGGCTCATCACCGGTCGATCGGATGCCGTTCGGACGGCGGGTTCTGAGCTCATGCGGGACTTTCCGGTCGGGTCGTATGAAGTGCACACCGCGCGGGCCCCGCCCCGCAAGAGCCGCTAGCGGTCATGGCCGGAAGAGGACACCCCGCCATCCGCACGCCCTTGCGGGGGAGGGGCTCAGCCGAGCACGAACGACAGCACCAGCGTCATCCCGAGCGCGATCACGGACGCGAGCGAGACGCCCAGCGTCACCGTCTTCAACGCGCCCCGCACCGTCTGACCGAGGAAGGACTGCAGCAGCCAGAACGTGTTCGAGGTCACGTGCACGCAGAAGAGCGCACCCGCACCGGCGGCCAGCGCGACCAGCAGGGGGTCGAGTCCCATGGTCGAGGCGACGGGCGCGATGATGCCGGCCGCGGTGATCGCCGACAGGGTGACCGAGCCGACCGCGATGTGCAGGACCGCGGCCATGGCCCACACGACCAGCAGCGGCGCGAAGGGGGTGGCCTGGAAGGAGCCCTGCAGCACGTCGCCGAGGTCGCCCTGGGCGATCACCGCGGCGAGCGAGCCGCCGACACCGGTGAGCACGAAGATCTGCCCGCCGTCGTGGAAGCCCTTGACCACGGCCTTCTCCACGCGCTCCCGCCCGACGGCCGCACGGGCGACCGCCCCGGTGAGGATAACGGCCAGAAGCAGTGCGATGACGGGGCTGCCGAGGAACTGCATCGGAGCGACCTCGACCTGCAGCACCGCGAGCACCGCCTGCGCGGCGATGAGCAGCAGCGCCACCAGCATCGGCGCGAACAGCAGCAGCAGGGGCCGCTCCCGGGTGGCGGAGGCGGCGAGGGCGGTGGATGCTGTCGGCGCGAGCGTGACGAGGGGTGCCGGCGCGGGGGCATCGGTGTCGCGGGGCAGACCGCCCACGCCGGTGAGCAGGGCGCCGCCGTGGGGCACGTCTTCGGTGGTCGCCGCCTGCTGGTCGCGCTCGGGATTCCAGAAGCCGAGGCGGAAGAACATGCTCATCAGCAGGATCGAGAGCGCCACCGTCGGTACGACGACGGCGAACCCGCCGAGCAGCATCTCGCCCAGCGGAACGCCGACGACACCCGCCAGGGCCACCGCGGCGAAGCCGGGCACCATCATCACGATCCCGACCTCGAGCGACACCGCGAAGGTCACGCCGATGATCCCCGTCCCGGCCGGTCCGAGGCGCGCGGCGATCCGTCGGGCGAGGGGCGCGGCGATCACGATCATCACGTCGACGAAGATCGTCTGCAGGTAGGTCGCCAGCGACAGCCCGAGGGCGAACGGGATCCCGCGGCGTCCGAACACCCGCATCAACGCTTCCACGAGACGGGTGACGGCGCCCATCTCGTTGAGCATCGCGCCGATCAGCACCCCCCACGCGATCAGGAGCCCGGCATCCATCATGACCTCGCCGAAGCCCTGCGTCATGGTCGAGACGGTGTCGAGCGGGCCGAGCCCGGTGAGGATGCCGATCGCCGCCGCCCCCACGGCGAGGGCGATGACGGGATTGATCCGCAGGCGGACGATGGCGACGACCACCGCGAGGATGACGGCGGCGACGACGGTCAGGGTGTACCACCCGGGCATGGGCTCTCCTCGATGCGTTCGGGCGGGTGCATCGATCCCGTCGGGCGGCGTACGTCGACCCGCATCCGGCCACGTGGGCGGGAGGCGAACGGCTCCGGCAGCTCAGGATGGCGGACGGCCCCGCCGCGCGGCAAGGTCCCGAAGCGGTCATGTCCGCTAGCGGACAGCATCCCGTCCGCCGCGGCGACTCAGCCGGCCGTCGCCGTCGCGGACGAGAGCCGCGGCAGACGACAGTCGTCGTGAGCCGAGGCTCGGGGCGGGACGCCGCCGCGAACGAACGCCGCCGCCCGC
Organism: Microbacterium proteolyticum; assembly: GCF_014192415.1. Classification (GTDB taxonomy): domain Bacteria; phylum Actinomycetota; class Actinomycetes; order Actinomycetales; family Microbacteriaceae; genus Microbacterium; species Microbacterium proteolyticum. Next base: position 1,292,099 of record NZ_JACHXY010000001.1, on the reverse strand, counting down.
GGACGGCGGGCGACGGCGTTCGGTGCGAGGAGGGTCAGTCGGTGCCGGAGTCGAACGCGGCACCTTCGCCAGCCGCGTCGGTCGCGTCGGCAAGGCGCTCGCCGTCGGCGTCGAGGCGGGCCGCGGGCTCGATGATGTCGCGGGCCCCGCCCTGGGTCACGTTGCCGACGAGCTCACCGGTCGGACCCCCGATGAGGCCGAGGCTCGCGTACTGCTCGAGGCGTGCGCGCGAGTCGGCGATGTCGAGGTTGCGCATGGTGAGCTGTCCGATGCGGTCGACCGGGCCGAAGGCGGCGTCGCCGACGCGCTCCATCGACAGCTTCTCGGGCGAGTACGACATTCCGGATGCCACGGTGTCGACGATCGTGTAGTCCTCGCCGCGGCGCAGGCGCACGGTGACCGAGCCGGTGATGGTGGAACCGACCCACTTCTGGATCGACTCGCGCAGCATCAGCGACTGCGGCTCGAGCCAGCGTCCCTCGTACATGAGTCGACCGAGGCGGCGGCCCTGCTCGTGATAGGTCGCGAGGGTGTCCTCGTTCAGGATGCTGTTGACCAGGCGCTCGTACGTCAGGAAGAGCAGGGCCATGCCCGGCGCCTCGTAGATGCCGCGGGACTTGGCCTCGATGATGCGGTTCTCGATCTGATCGCTCATGCCGAGGCCGTGGCGTCCACCGATGGTGTTCGCCTCTCGGACGAGCTCGACGGGGTCGTCGAAGCGCGTGCCGTTGATGGCGACCGGTCGTCCGGCCTCGAACTCGACGGTGACGTCCTCGGTCTCGATCACGACCTCGGGGTCCCAGAAGCGCACGCCCATGATGGGCTCGACGATCTCGAGCGAGACGTCGAGGTGCTCGAGCGTCTTGGCCTCGTGCGTGGCGCCCCAGATGTTGGCATCTGTCGAATACGCCTTCTCGACGCTGTCGCGGTAGGGGAAGTCATGGGCGACGAGCCACTCGCTCATCTCTTTGCGCCCGCCCAGCTCGGTCACGAAGTCGGCGTCGAGCCAGGGCTTGTAGATGCGCAGCGCAGGGTTGGCGAGCAGGCCGTAGCGGTAGAACCGCTCGATGTCGTTGCCCTTGTAGGTGGAGCCGTCGCCCCAGATGTCGACGCCGTCTTCTTTCATCGCGCGCACGAGCAGGGTGCCGGTGACGGCACGGCCCAGCGGCGTGGTGTTGAAGTAGGTGCGTCCACCCGAACGGATGTGGAACGCGCCGCACGCGAGGGCGACGAAGCCCTCCTCGACCAGGGCCGTCTTGCAGTCGACCAGGCGCGAGACGTCGGCGCCGTACTGCGTGGCGCGGCCGGGGATCGAGGCGATGTCGTCTTCGTCGTACTGTCCGAGGTCGCCGGTGTAGGTGCAGGGGATGGCGCCCTTGTCGCGCATCCACGCGACGGCCACGGAGGTGTCGAGACCACCCGAGAAGGCGATGCCGACGCGCTCGCCGACGGGAAGGGACTGCAGGACCTTGGACATGCCGTCGATTCTATTGCGGCGCGATGCCGCGGCCCGACTCGGCGACGCCTCCCGGATGCCGTCATGACGGCGCAGGGCCGTCCGATCGCCGTGACGGCCTCGGACGGGTGCTGCCGCGCCGCACGCGGCCGAGCGCAGCCCCGCGGGGTCGGCTCATGTGGACGGGGGGAGTTCGTGAGCAGTATGTTAGCGAGAACATACCCGTACAACGTCGTTGGGGATCACAGATAATGCCACTACGCCATCGTCGTCGCCTGTTCGCCGGAACCGCGCTGACCATCGCCGCCCTGCTGTCGTCGTTCGCGACCGTTCCCGCGGCCGCTGCCGAGCCTGATCCGGTTTCCGCCGGCCTCATCGCGCGCTACGCGCTCGATGAGACCTCCGGCCGCACGGCCGCCAACACCGCCCCCGGGAGCACGATCGGTGCGGGCGTGGTCGAGGGCACCCCGCAATGGGACGCCGTCTCGGGAGGCTTCGTCTTCTCGGGCGGACAGAACGGCGGGGGCAACGCCATCCGACTCCCGAACGACATCAACCGCGGCCTGACGTCGATCTCGGTCGACTTCGATGTGTGGATCGCGCCGGAACAGGCCAACTACTACATGATCTACGCGATCGGCAATCGCGCGCAGAGCGGCGCCGGTGAACGCTACCTGTTCGGTTCCGGCGATTCGTTCCACACGGTGATCACCCCCGGTGGCTCCTCGCAGGAGATCAACATCCAACCCCCCGGCAACCCGACGCTCGCGCGTGGCGTCTGGAAGCACATGACCTACACCCAGACCGGCACGACCGGCATCCTCTACGAGGACGGCGTCGAGCGCACCCGCAACACCGCGGTGACCACGACCCCGAACGATCTCGGCTCGACGGTGTTCAACTACCTCGGGCGCAGCGTCTACGCCTGGGACCCGTCGTTCCACGGGAAGCTCCGAGATTTCCGCATCTACAACCGTGCGCTGACCGCCGCAGAGGTGGGCACGCTCTCCACCGACGTCCTCGCAGAGGCGACGGCACTCGACGCCGCGGCGATCGACCTCGGCGACCTGTCGGCTGTGACCCAGCCGCTCGCACTCCCCAACCGCGGGGCGAACGCGACAACGATCACCTGGACCACGTCGAACGCGGCGGTCGTGACAGCCGCGGGTCAGGTGACCCGCGGCGCCGAGGGCACCGCCCCAGCCACGGCGACCCTGACGGCGACGGTGGTGCGTGGCGGTCAGACCACGCAGCGCGCGTTCTCCGTGACCGTCAGTCCCCGCGACGACGCGGCCGACGCGCGAAGCGCGGTACAGGCCATCTCCATCCCGCGCCTCGACGACATCCGCGAGAACATCACGCTGCCGACCCGCAGCGCCGCAGCCACCGTGAGTTGGACGTCGTCGTCTCCCGCCGTCATCGCCGTCGACGGTGTGGTCACGCGTCCCGCGAACGGTGCCGATGCGGCGTCGGTCACTCTGACCGCGACGGCACGCGTGGGCACGGCGACTGCCACACGCGAGTTCTCGGCCATCGTCGTTCCCGCTCCCGCGGCCGATGAGACCCGCGCCTATCTCTTCCCCTACTTCACCGGCGAGGCATCGCCGGAGGACGAGAAGGTTCGCTACGCGCTCTCGAACGGCAACAACGCCCTCGACTGGGTGACGATCAACGACGACAAGCCCGTACTCCAGTCCGAGCTGGGCGAGAAGGGACTGCGCGACCCGTTCGTGATGCGCTCCCACGAAGGCGATCGCTTCTACATGCTCGCGACCGACCTGAACGCTTATCGGACCGGGTTGGACGGCTCCCAGATCTTCGGGAGCCGCTACATCGAAGTGTGGGAGTCCACCGACCTGGTCACCTGGAGCGAGCAGCGCCACGTGCTCGTCTCGGATGCCGAGGCGGGGAACACCTGGGCGCCGGAGGCGTACTACGACGACAAGCGCGGCGAGTACGTGGTCTACTGGGCCTCGAACCTCTACCCGAGTGGCAGCGCGGACGTTCCGCGCGACCCGGGGTCGAACTACAACCGCATGATGTACGCCACCACGCGTGATTTCGTCACCTTCAGCAAGCCGCAGGTGTGGATCGACGATCAGCAGCCCGGGGCCGGCAACGGCACGATCGATTCGACCGTCATGGCCGAGAACGGCTGGCTCTACCGCTTCACCGTCACCGAGGGCTCGAACATCCCGCGGGTCGACCGGACGAAGAACCTGACCTCCACGATCACCCCCAGCACCAATCCCTGGAAGGGCGCGCGCGGGAGCGAGTGGGAGCCCCGCCAGTCCGGTGTCGGTTATGGACAGACCTACACCGGCACCTCGGGGCGCTCGATCTTCTTCGACGAGGGGGAGGGCACGTCGCTTTTCCGCCCGAACAAGGGCGACGTCAACGGCGACGGCGGGGTCTACGCCTTCATCGACCAGGCCCCGTACTACGGCGGCGACGGCTACGTGCCGTTCAAGGCGAGCAGCCTCGAGGCCGGAGATTGGAAGATCGCCCAGAACCGCAACCTGCCGCGCTCGGCTCGTCACGGAACGGTCCTGCCGATCACCATCAGTGAGTACGAGGCGATCCTCGCGCGGTATCAGCCGGATCGCTTGATCTCCGCGGACGACGTCACGGCCGCGGTGCTCCCCGGAACGGTGCCGGTCCTTCCGGCCACCGTTGCAGCGGTACAGGGGCGCGGTACCGCGTCCGAGCGCGACTTGGGCCCGACCGCGGTGACCTGGGAGACGGTGGATCCCGCTTCTCTCGTGGCGGGGAAGACCGTCACCGTCCGCGGAACCCTCGCCGGGCACGGCTTCGTCGAGGCTCGCATCGACGTCGCCGACGTGGCGGTGACCGTAGCGACGCGATGCGTGGCGAAGAAGGTGGTCCTCGTCGCGCAGGTGCGCAACGGTGAGAGCGTCCCCGCGACCGCACGCATCACGACCCCCTTCGGCACACGCACGATCGAGGTCGCGCCGGGCGCCGGCTCATCGGTCGCCTTCACGACCCGATCGGGCAGCATCGCGGCGGGTGATGTCGGTGTGGAGGTCTCGCCGGCCGGCGGCGCGACGGCCACGGGCAAGGTGGGCTTCGCCGCAGCGACCTGTTGAGTACAGCCCCGGCGGCGGTCACCGCCGCCGGGGTGCCGCCCGTGGAGGCGCGGTGGACGGTCAGCCGACCGTGACCCCCGTGATCGTGACCGGGTTCGCGGGCGCGCCGTCGGGAGCGCCGCCGGCGGTGCCCGCGGCCGCGATCGACTGCACGACGGCCAGCCCCTCGGGCGACATGGTGCCGAACACCGTGTAATTCGGGTCGAGCTTCGTGTCGTCGTAGACGAGGAAGAACTGCGAGCCGTTCGTGCCGGGCCCGGCGTTGGCCATGGCCACGGTGCCGGCCGGATACGTCTCGGTGCCGTCGAGCTCGTCGTCGAAGCGGTATCCGGGACCGCCGCGGCCGGTGCCGGTGGGGTCGCCGCACTGCAGCACGTAGATCCCCGACGTCGTCAAGCGGTGGCACTCCGTGTTCGAGAAGTACTGCTGCTGCGCGAGCGAGACGAAGCTCTCGACCGTGCAGGGTGTGCGCTCGCCGTCCAAGGTGACGGGGATGTCTCCGGCGGAGGTCTGCAGCACCACCTGCACCTCCCCGGTGGGCTGGTCGGTGCCCTCCGCCGGGGGAGTGACGTCCACGGCGGGCTGACCCGACGCGGCGTAGGAGCACTCGCCCGAGACGGCGCCGTCGCTCGGCGCGCTCACCGCGGGGGCGGGCTCGGTCGTCGTCGCACCGGCGCATCCGGCGAGCAGGAGCAGGGCGGATGCGGCCAGAGCCGCGGACAGCAGGGGAGTACGCACGTGTTCCAGGGTATGCCGGTCGCCGCGTCTCAGCGGCTCTCCGAGGCGCCGCGCCGCAGCTCGGCGTCGGCCGAGAGCTCCGCCGCGAGACGCGGGCTCGCCCGCATCAGGTGGTGAGCGAACGACAGCGGGATGACGAGCACCTCGATCTCGGAGAGCGCGGTGGTGGTGGTCGCGGACCGCTCGCGGGTGAGCGAGATCGTCCCGATCCAGTCTCCGGAGGCGACCGGCTCCGCGACGATCTCGCCGTCCACGGTGCTGACCACCGCGCGGCCGTCGAGTACGTACATCAGCGACGAGGGTTCCTGACCCGCGCGCAAGAGGATCTCGCCGGAACCGTACTGCTCCACGCGGCACTCCTCGGCGACCCGTGCGCGCAGGTCGTCGTCGAGCGGGAGCAGGCGCGGGATCTCCTTCAGGGCGCGCTCCATTGCGGCGGCCGCCACGGCGGCATCCGGGGCCACCTTGTCCAACGACAGACCCCGCCGGCGCGCGGCGTACCAGAGCCAGGATCGGAAGGTGCTGCGGGCAGCGTCGGCGTAGACGGGTGAGTCGAGCGGAATCGCCACCTCCCACGCGCCGGCGCCGGCGTTGGTGACCGAGACCTCGGCGCCGGGCACGAGGGCGGGAAGATCCGCGGCGACCTGACGCACGACACTCGCGACGGCGTGCGGCGCATCGGTGGGCGCGAAGGTCACCGACACGATGGCGGTGAAGGGCCCGGGGGGTCGACTGAGGTTGAGGAACGAGGCGTCGGCGAGCTTGGAGTTCGGGATGATCTGCAGCCCCGACCCGGTATCGATGTGCAGCGCCCGCCAGTTGATCTCGACCACGCGACCGGTGGAGCCCCCGGTCTCGATCCAGTCGCCCTGTCGGAACGGCTGCTCGAACAGCACGAGCAGGCCCGAGACGATTCCGCCGGCGGCGTTCTGCAGCGCCAGGCCGATGACGATCGAAGTGACGCCGAGCGCCGTGATGAGACCGGCGACGTCGGCGTCCCACACCTGCTGGAACAGGAAGCCGAGTCCGATCACGACGAGAAGCAGGCGAGCGATCTCGATGAAGATCGTCGGCACCCGGTCGCGCCAGGAGCCGCGTTTCGCCGTCTCGAACAGTGCCACGTTGAGCGCGCTGAGAAGCAGCAGGATCAGGAGGAAGCCGAAGATCGTGGCGACCACCCGCGGCCAGGCGAGATCGTCCTCCGATCGCGTCGCGAACACGAGCAGCCCCACGAGGCCGCCGAAGGGCACCACCCAGTTGCGCAGCAGAAGCAGCGGCTTCACGGCGGGGCTTCGCCGTCGCCTCAGGATGCCGACGACCTCGGTCAGCACGATCAGCAGGATCGGCACGGCCACGACAGCGGCGATGGCCCAGCCGATCGCGGTGTCGTCGAACACGGTGGGCATCAGACCACCCGCCAGATCGCCGTGGTGGTGCCGTCGACCTCGACGCTGCCGGCGTCGGCGAGGTCGAACAGGCCCTCCACGCGCAGACGGACGGCATCGGTGAGGAAGACGCCGGGCTCTTCGCCGGATCGTCGGAGCCTCGACGCGAGGCGGAAGGCGTCACCCCACAGGTCGTAGGCGAGACTCGCGCGTGCCACGATCCCGCTGGTCACGCTGCCCGTATCGACCCCCACCCGCAGGTCGAGCGTCGCGCCGGTGCGCGTGTTGAAGCGCTCGACGCTCGCGCGCATGCCGACGGCGAACTCGACGGCGCGCCGCGCGTTGTCGACGCGCGGAACGGTGAGGCCGCTGCTGGCGAGATAGCCGCCGCGCAGGGTGCGCACCGACTCGACCCCGCAGCGGGCGGCGACCTCGTCGAACCCGCGCGTCAGCTCGTTCAGGGCGAGGATCTCGTCCTGCCCCACGAGGGTGCGCGCGTAGTCGTCGAAACCGACCATCTCGGCGAAGACGACGGCGACGTCGTCGTGGCGCTCCGCGAGCGTCTCCTCTCCCTCGCGATACTTCTCGGCGAGGCTGGCGGGCATGATGTTGCGCAGCAGGCGGTCGTTCTCGGTGCGTTGGTGGTCGATGAGGTCCTGGCGCACGCGCAGACCCGCCGCCATGTCGTTGAAGGACCGCGCGAGATCGGCGAACTCATCGTTTCCGTGGTCGGGCACACGGGTGTCGTAGTCGCCGTCCGACACGCGTCGCACCGCCGTTGCGAGCCGGCGGATCGGGCGGGTGAACGACTGCGACAGCAGCAGCGACAGGATGCTGACCAGCAGCATCAACGCCAGCGTGGACACGAGGAGCGTGCGCGCGAAATCGGTCACGGGAGCGAACGCCTCGTCGGCATCCATCCTCGCCACGATGACCCAGTCCAGACCGTCGACCTCCAGCGGCGCGTACGCGGCGAGGCTCTCGCCGTCGATGTACTCGGTCGAGATCGCGGTCCCGGTGCGGCCGGCGATCGCGTCGTCGACCGCGGTGCCACGGACGGGCTGCAGCAGGACGGTGCCGCCGGCCGTCGTCACGCGGTCGGCGGTCTCGGCCGTGGTGCCGTCGGCGATCACCGCGTCGGCGTACGTGTCGGGGGTCTCGACGAGGTGGCGCGAGGTCGACCGCATGAGACGGTCGGCACCCGCGAGGTAGGTCTCACCCGTGGTGCCGAAGCCCTGCTGCTGCCACTTGCCGTACCCGGTCATCACGTCGTTGATCCATTGGATCGGAACCTGCAGGGCGATGGTGCCCGTGATGCCGTCGTCGTCGCCGATGGGCGACACGACCCACATCACCGGGAAGCCGAGGGCCGGCGTCCATTCCTCGATGTCGGTGGTGACCACGGCATCGACGGAATTGTCGGCCACGACGTCGCGGATGCCCTGAGCGAGGCGGCTCTCACGGAACGGGCCCTCCGAGAGGTTGGAGCCCAGGTCGACGCCGCCCGCTGCGGTGTAGACGACATCGCCGTCGAGATTGGTGACGACGACGTCGGTGTAGCCGACCGTCTGCACGAGGTCCGAGAAGTAGGCGTCGGCGTCCAGGTACGCCCGCGTGTACGTGCTGCCGTCGCCCGGGTCGGCGGCCGGTCGATCGGCGGCACCGTCTTGCCGGGTGAAGAGATACTGGGCGGTGCGCCCCTCCGACGACTCGGGTACGAAGGCGCGATCGCCGTAGTCCTCGCCGGTCAGGTTCTCCAGCCGCGGTAGGAAGGTGTCGGAGTAGTAGCCGGTCAGTTCCGCATCCTGCGCGGCCGTCAGGGGGCTCTGGGCCAACTCCTCCCATCCGGCGTTGAGGGCCACCGACGCTCCGCGGGCGCTGGCGTTGTTGCTGGCGAGCGCGGCTTCTCGCTGCACCTCGCCGAGCAGGGCGGTGATCTCGCCGGTGCGCAGCTCCCGCATGGCGGTGAGCTTGTCGACGACCTCGGCGCGCAGCGACTCACGTCCGCTGATGTAACCGACGGCGCCGACCACGGCGGTACTGACCAGGCTCGCCGCGAGCAGCATGATGAGCAGGCGTGACTGGACGCTCAGGTACCCCCTGCGGCGAGCGATCTTCGTGTCGGGTGTTGCGTTTTCCGGCCCCATGCGGCTCACCATATCGGGACCGGTTCCCGACCTGCGGTCACCTCACCTTCCGTTTCGTCGACGGCGGCGCGGGCGACGGAGAGGACCGACGGGTGGGGCAGGTGCGCCGAGACCGTTTCGGGATGCCGGCTCCGCGCTCGCGCGCAGAGGTTCGTCCGGCGCGTGGATAGGATGCGGGCAGCCACCGAGCGAAAGCATGGACATGAAGCGCACTCGTCCCGAGCTCCACCCCTCCATCGATGCACGCCGGCCCGAACGGCGCCGCCTCATCCAGCTCCTTCTCGGGGCCGCCGCGTTCGTCGGATCGCGTCTGCTGACGACTGTCGCCGCTGTCCTCGTCTTCGCCGCGACGGCCCAGGCCACCGGCGTCGTATCGGTGGGGGAGATCCTCGCCGCGCCCGGGCCGGCGGCGCCCGTGGGCTTCCTGGTCGGGGCGGCGTTCAGCGTCCTGGGCTTCGTCCTGGTGGTGCGCTTCGTCTCGCGACGCCGCGTGGCGGAGTTCTCGCGGGAGGGAGCGCCTGCGGAGGTGGGGCTCGGGCTCCTCATCGGCTTCGGCGTCGTCGCCGGGTCGGTGGCGGTGCTGGCGGCCGCCGGGGTCTACCGCGTCGCCGAGGTGCACCTCGGGTGGGGCGTGCTCACCGCGGTGATGTTCGGTGTCGGGCCCGCCATCGTCGAGGAGGTCTTCTTCCGCGGCTTCCTGCTGCGTATCCTCGACGGCTGGATCGGATCGTGGGGGGCGCTGTCCATCGTCAGCGTGGTGTTCGCGCTCGTGCACTCGTTCTCGTCGCCGGCGGGTCCCGTCGCGGCGGTCTACATCCTGCTCTCGGCCAGCCTGCTGCTCAACATGGCGTGGTTTCTGACGCGTCGCCTCTGGCTGCCGATCGCGTTGCACCTGGCGTTCAACGCCTCGCAGAGCGCGGTGTTCGGGCTGAACGTGTCGGGGTCCGAGGCCGGTGACGGCCTGCTGCGCGCTGACCTGACCGGGCCGGATTGGCTCACGGGCGGTGTCATGGGCGGCGAGGGGTCGATCGTGCTCATCGTGATCGCGCTCGCCGCCGGCGTGGTGATGACCCTCGTCGGCATCCGACGCGGCGTGATGCTGCCGCGCACGTCGCGCCTCGCGGCATCCTGATGCTCGCGCGGGACCACGCCTCGACGCGTCAGGTTCTGCGGATTCCCCGGGCTCGGCCGACCGCAACGACGCCGACGGCGAGAATGACGATGGCGGCGGCGATCACGACGATGTACCCGACGACCGGTCCCCAGCCGCCGGTGGTCGGGTTGAGGAACGGGTAGGGGTACCAGAACGGATCGCCCGTCGTCGGGCTCGTGATGAGGGGCGCGCGCAGCAGCGTGTAGACGATCCACGCGAGTGGGAAGATCGCCGCACCGACCGCCGCGGCCCACGGCAGGCGGCGCCGGTTCGGCCCGACCAGCACGTCGAGCAGGAGGAAGAGCGGGCCCCAGACGTGCAGGATCTCGTTCGACCAGGGCACCGTCTCGGGCTGCAGGGGGATGCCGCGCAACAGCAGGTTGTACACGATGCCGGTGACGAGCATGTACGTGGTGACCCAGGCGAGGACGGTCGCCAGGGCGACCGGCTCGGGGCCGGTGCGGCGGCCGCGCGCGAAGAACCGCACCCCCGCGATCAGCAGCACGATCGCCGCCGACACGTTCGAGAGGATCGTGAAGAAACTGAAGAAGTTCGCCACGATGGTGGCGACGTGCCGCCCGGCCTCGAGCGCTCCCGACACCGACGAGACGAACTGCGCGATCACCGCGATCGCGATCATCGCCCCCGCGGCGACTCGCGCGACGTTCCATCCGACGGCCCACTCGCGCGTTCGCAGCATCGACCCAGAGTAGCGCTGGCGCGTTCCGGCGTCTCCGGCTCGCATCATGTCGTCCTCGTAGCGCGCACCTGCCCCGCTCGCCCCCCGGCTGGTCATCTCGCCCTGGTGCGCGGGGCCGTGTCGGACCCGCTCGATAGGATGGGGTGTACCGCCGGACAACATGCGAGGAGCACTCATGCCCGGAATCGTGATCGTCGGCGTCCAGTGGGGCGACGAGGGCAAGGGCAAGGCCACCGATCTGCTCGGTGAGCGCACCGACTGGGTGGTGAAGTTCAACGGCGGTAACAACGCCGGGCACACCGTCGTCATCGGTGACGAGAAGTACGCGCTGCACCTGCTGCCCAGCGGCATCCTCTCTCCGGGGGTGACGCCCGTGATCGGCAACGGCGTCGTGGTCGACCTCGAGGTGCTCTTCAACGAGCTCGAGGCGCTCAACGCCCGCGGTCTCGACACCTCGCGCCTGAAGATCAGCGCGAACGCGCACATCATCACGCAGTACCACCGCACGCTCGACAAGGTCACCGAGCGCTTCCTCGGCAAGCGCATGATCGGCACGACCGGGCGCGGTATCGGCCCGGCCTACGCCGACAAGATCAACCGCGTCGGCATCCGCGTGCAAGATCTCTTCGACGAGAACATCCTCCGCCAGAAGGTCGAGGGTGCCCTCGATCAGAAGAACCACCTCCTGGTGAAGATCTTCAACCGCCGTGCGATCACCGCCGACGAGGTCGTCGACGACCTGCTCGCCTACGCCGAGCGCGTCCGCCCGATGGTCGCCGACACGTCGCTGCTGCTGGGCGACGCCCTCGAGGCCGGCGACGTCGTCGTCTTCGAGGGTGGACAGGCCACCATGCTCGACGTCGACCACGGCACCTACCCGTTCGTCACGTCGTCGTCGGCCACGGCCGGCGGCGCATCGACCGGCTCGGGCGTCGGCCCGAACCGCCTCGACCGCATCGTGGGCATCGTGAAGGCCTACACGACGCGCGTGGGGTCGGGCCCGTTCCCGACCGAGCTGTTCGACGACAGCGGCGACTGGCTGCGCTCGCGCGGCTTCGAATTCGGCACCACCACCGGCCGTCCGCGCCGCGTCGGCTGGTACGACGCCCCCATCACGCGGTATGCCACGCGCATCAACGGGATCACCGACCTGGTGCTCACCAAGCTCGACATCCTGGGTGGCCTCGAGCAGATCCCCGTCTGCGTCGCCTACGACGTCGACGGCGAGCGGTTCGACGACCTGCCGGTCAACCAGACCGACTTCCACCACGCGAAGCCGATCTACGAGAGCTACCCGGGCTGGAGCGAAGACATCTCGACGGCCCGCACCTTCGAAGACCTGCCCCAGACCGCGCAAGAGTACGTCCTCGCGCTCGAGAAGATGAGCGGCACGCGCATCTCGGTCATCGGCGTCGGCCCCGCACGCGACCAGGTCATCGTGCGGCACGACCTCATCGACTGATGCGGTTCTGGGTCGGCGCCTACGCCCCCGACACCGGGTCGGCGGAGGGCATCGGCATCCTCCAGGCGGGTGCGCCCGACGAGCCCGGTGCCGGCGGCCCGCTCGGCATGGTCGCAACGGCCGTCGCCGCGCCCGGTTCACCGTCGTGGGTGGCCGTCCACCCGACGGCATCGGACATCGTCTATGCCGCGGTCGAGTTCGACGGCACCGTGCAGGCGTATCGCCGGGTGGGCGAGACGCGCCTGACGCCCCTCGGTCGCCCGGTGGACGCGGGAGCGGCCGTATGCCACGTCGCCGCCGCGCCCGACGCGTCGTTCCTCGTCGCGAGCTGCTGGGGTGACGGACGGGTGGTGCGGATCGACCTGGATGCCGAGGGCCGCCCCTCCCGTCCGCTCATCGCCGCCGAGGCCGCCGATCCGCACGGGTCAGGGGAATCGGCCGAGGGCACCGTCTCGACCGGCGCGCGCGTGTCGGGAGCCGTCGTGCCCGACCTCGCGGCCGCGGCGCGCGCTCTTCGCGCGGCGGCGGGCGAGGAGTTCTCCCACCTGATCCCCGCCTACGACGACACCCCCGAGACCGACGCCGAATCGGAGGAGGCGGCCGCCGGCGACCGCGTCTCGCGGGCGCACCAGGCGATCTTCCTCCCGGGAGGTCTCGTGGCGACCACCGACATGGGATTCGACCTCGTGCGGTTCTGGAGATCGACCCCGGGCGGCCTGCGGCTGGTGCAAGAGGTCGTGCTGCCGCAGGGGAGCGGTCCGCGCCACGGGATCTGGCATCCCTCCGGGCATCTCTACGTCGTCACCGAGCTCAGCTGCGAGGTCTTCGTGCTGGCCGCCGACCGCGCGGGCCGGTGGCAGGTGCGCTCCGGAGAACCGCTCCTCGGCACGCTCGACACCGACACCGCCGCCGAATTGTGTGCGAGCAGCGACGGCTCGACGCTCTACGCCGGCGTGCGCGGCAGCGATACGGTCGGCGTGCTGTCGGTGCGCGGTGCCGGCGAGGCGCTGCAGCTCACGGCGCTCGCCGAGACCGGCACGCACTGGCCGCGCCATCACGTCGTCGTCGCCGACACCCTGCTCGTGGCCGGCCAGCTCGCGCACGAGATCGTCTCCCTGCCGCTGGATGCCCGCACCGGCGTCCCGGGGCGCGTGCGACACCGCACACCGTCGCCGTCGCCGACGCGACTGCTGCCGATGCGCTGAGCGCCTGCGCGCGACTTACTTCTTGGCATCCTGTCGCGGGATGACGATCTGCTTGATGATCAGCAGTACCGAGGCCGTGACGGGGATGGCGACGAGGGCGCCCAGCAGGCCGAGAATCGTGCCGCCGACGAGCGCTCCGATGACGACGAGCGAGCCGGGGACGGAGATCGTGCGGTTCATCACGCGCGGGGTCAGGAGATATGCCTCGATCTGCATGTAGACGAGGTAGACGAGGGCGAAGATCAACCCGACGGTGGGGTCGACGAGAAGAGTGAACACCGTCGCCGTCGCCCAGAAGAGCACCGAACCGACGAGCGGAATCAAGGTGATGGCGAACGCAAGGGCGGCGAGCAGCGCCGCGAAGGGCTGCTGCAAGATGGTGAGGACGATGAAGGCGAACACCGCGTTGCACAGCGCCAGTACGACCATGCCGGCGAGATAGCCGCCGACCGAGTCGGTGATCTGACCCGTCATGTCGGAGACCGTCGCGCGGCTGCGGGCGGGTGTCAGCCGCACCAGGCTGTTCTTCATCTTCGGGAGGGATGCCAGGAAATACAGGCTCAGCACGAGCACGACGATCGCGCCCGAGATGAACGTGCCGATGGTGATGCCGACCTGAAGGAGCCCGCCGCCGATCGCGGCGATGTTCGCGGGGTTGGTCGCGAAGTTCTGCACCTCTTGCAGGATGTCGCCGAGGCTGTCGCCGAAATTGGCCTCGACCCAGCGCACGGCGTCGCTGTCGATGAGGTCGTTGACGAAGGAGGGGATGTCGCCGACGAACTGCTCGACCTGCCGCACGACCGGCGGAATCAGCAGCCACAGGGCCCCGGCGAGAACGAGCGCGAGACCGCCGAAGACGATGAGGATCGACCACGCGCGCGAGAGGCCGCGCTTCACGAGCATGCGCACGAGAGGATCGAGGGCGAGGGCGATGAAAAGAGCGATGCCGATGTAGATCAGCACCGTCGACAGGCTGCCGAGCGTGAGCGCCAGCAGGAACGCCGTGAGGCCGCCGAGCGTGAGGAAGAAACCGGCCGCGTAGGGGCGGGCGATCGCCGACCAGACGGGCTTGTCGCGCGAGGTCGACGCGCCGGCTTCGGCGCCCTCTGCGGCGGGGTCGGGACGCGTCGATCGGCTCATGCTCACACTGTATGGCTCCGGGGTCGCGGCAGAGGTAACGCCGCCCCACGCGGTAGGGTCGAGGCGATCTGGGAGGACACATGACCGACGCCGACCCTTCGACGATCCTTCAGGGGCTTCGCGGCAGCATCGACAACATCGACGCCGCGTTGATCTTCCTCCTCGCCGAACGCTTCCGCTGCACCAAGCAAGTCGGCGTCCTCAAAGCCCAACACGGGATGCCGGCCTCCGACCCCGCTCGCGAAGAGCAGCAGATCGCCCGACTCATGCGTCTGGCCGAAGACGCCGACCTCGATCCGGCATTCGCCGAGAAGTGGTTCAACTTCGTCGTCGCCGAAGTCATCCGCCACCACCGCTCGGCCGCCGCGCAGCCCGCGGCCGACTGACGACCCCACCCGCTCCGCTGCCCGCGGCCGCGATCGACCGGACCCCGCGCCCGACCGCGCCGACGCGCTCGCGATCTCGCATCTCGTAGGCCCACGGAGGGGGAGCAGCGACACGCCCGGGCCGACACCGGCGCCCCGGCCGACGACGGTGTCGCACACGCCGCGAACACATGCGCGCGCGTGCCACACGGCATCCGGGATCGCAAGGTGAACGGCGATTTGCCAGCCATTCCATCAGCATGAAACGTTTGTGCAGGCCCGTTTCCGGGCCGCCCACCCGACCAGTCCGCGGTCGCCGGTGACGACTCGCCTGGAGTCGACACGGCGAGCGTACGGTCGGCGGCCTGAGCGCCGGATCCGATGTCCGGCGCTGATGCGCTCCACCCCGAGAGCGCAGACGGCTGCCACCCGGGCGTGACCGCTGCGGCCACCCGAAGGCCGCTGAGGTGCACACAGTGACCCATCCGCCTGCCCTGCAGACGCCGGCCTCCACCAGGCCCGCCTCCGCGACCCCCGCCTCCGCGACCCCCGCTTCCGTGAAGCCCGCCCTCGCGGCGAAGAACCTCTTCAAGGTCTTCGGTCGCGCACCCCAGGCCGCCGTCGACAAGCTCCGCTCCGGCGCCCGCCGCGAGGATACGACCGACGACGGGACCGCCGCCGTCATCGACGCGAGCTTCGAGGTGAAGCCCGGGGAGATCTTCGTCATCATGGGTCTGTCCGGCTCCGGCAAGTCCACGATCATCCGCATGCTGAACGGCCTGCACGAGGCCACCGCGGGATCCGTCGAGGTGCAGGGCGACGCCCTCACCGGTGTCGGAGCCGCGCGCCTGCGCTCGCTCCGCCGCGACCGCCTCGCGATGGTCTTCCAGCACTTCGCCCTGCTGCCCCACCGCACGGTCGCCGCGAACGTCGCCTACCCCCTCGAGCTCCGCGGGGTCGGCAAGACCGAGCGCCTCGCCAAGGCAAACGAGATCCTGGCGCTCGTCGGCCTCGAGGGCTGGGGCGACAAGCTCCCCTCGGCTCTCTCGGGCGGTATGCAGCAGCGCGTCGGCATCGCCCGTGCGCTCGCCGCCGACACCGACATCCTGCTGATGGACGAGGCGTTCAGCGCGCTCGACCCCCTGATCCGCCGCGAGATGCAGGAGCAGCTGCTCGAACTGCAGCGGACGCTGAAGAAGACCATCGTCTTCATCACCCACGACCTCAACGAGGCCATGTTCCTCGGCGACCGGATCGCCGTCATGCGCGACGGGCGCATCGTGCAGATCGGCACGCCCGAAGACATCCTCACCGACCCCGCGAACGACTACGTCGAGCAGTTCGTGCAGGACGTCGACCGTGCCCGCGTGCTCACCGCCGGCAACGTCATGGAGCGTCCCCGTCCGCGGGTCGACGCGTCGGCGGGCCCGCGCACGGCGCTCCGGCAGATGCGCGATGCCTACATGTCGGCGGTCTACGTCACCGATCGCGACCGCAAGCCCCTGGGCATCATCACCGACCGGGATGCCATGAAGCTCGTGCGCGCCGGAGAGGGTTCGCTGCTCGGCACGCTCAAGCCCCTGCCGCAGAGCGTGCGAGACGACGACGTGCTGATGAACCTCTTCGTCCCGTCGGTCGAGTCGCCCCTCCCCCTCGCCGTCCTGGACGCCGACGGGCGCCTCGCGGGGGTCATCCCGCGCGTGACCCTGCTCGCGGCGCTGGGCCCCGGCCCCACCTCGACCGAGGAGCTCACCGTGCTGCCCCAGCCCCTTCCCTCCGCCGAGATCGACGCGGTGCTCGATGGGACCTCCGCCGACGCCGGGGTCACGGCATCCGAGACCGAGGGGGTGCGCTGATGGACGGTTTCCGTATCCCGGTCGGGTCGTGGGTGGATGCCGGAGTGGACTGGGTCCGTGACAACCTCTCGGGCGTGCTCGACCTCGTCGCCGTCGTCGTACGCTTCCTCGTCGGCGGGCTGAGCGACGTGCTGCTCGCGGCGCCCATCATCGTGGTCATCGTCGTCGCGGCCGCCCTGGGATGGCTCCTGCGCTCATGGAAGCTCGCGCTCGGCACCGTGATCGGTTTCGCGCTCATCCTGGCGATGGGGCAGTGGGTCACGGCGATGCAGACGCTCGCGCTCGTTCTCGTCGCCACCGTCGTCGCCGTGGCGATCTCGGTACCGCTGGGCATCTGGTCGGCCCGCAACCCCGCCGTGCGCGCGGTGCTGAAGCCGATCCTCGACTTCATGCAGACGATGCCCGCCTTCGTGTACCTGATCCCCGCGATCACCTTCTTCAGCATCGGCGTCGTGCCCGGTGTCGTCTCCACCGTCATCTTCGCCCTCCCCCCGGGTGTGCGGCTCACCGAGCTCGGCATCCGCGGCGTGGATTCCGAGACGGTCGAGGCCGGCCACGCATTCGGTGCGACGCCGGGGCAGATCCTCCGCGGCATCCAGCTGCCCCTCGCCATGCCCACGATCATGGCGGGCGTCAACCAGGTCATCATGCTCGCGCTGTCGATGGCCGTGGTGGCCGGCATCGTCGGGGCCGACGGCCTCGGCAAGGAGGTCGTGCAATCGATCTCCACCGTCAACCTGCCCAAGGGCGTCGAGGCGGGCCTGAGCGTCGTCGTGCTCGCGGTGTACCTGGACCGTCTCACCGCCGCCCTCGGCGATCGCTCCGACGACAAGGGGTCGCTGCTGGGCGTCATCGCCCGGCGCCGCGCCGCACGTGCGGCCGAGGTCGCCTCCGCAGGGTCGACGTCGGCGCCGCACGTCGACACCGCGTCAGCGGATGCCGCGAGCCAGGCCGAGCGCGCGAAGGCTTCCCCGCGTCGCGCGCCGGTGTCGTCGGGCCGCTGAGCCCCGACCCCCCTCCCCCTCCCTCGCGCGCGTGAGGGGTCAGAAAGTGTCGTCGCGGGAGCGCCCAGGCGACAGAACATGACCCCTCACGCGCCAGGACGAAGGGGCACCCACGGAAATCACGGACGAAAAGGAAGAGAACACAGCGATGAACACGCGACACCTCACGACCGCCCTCGCCCTCACCGCGGCAGGAGCGCTGACCCTCGCCGGCTGCGCCAGTGGCAACCAGGCCGAAGGCGGCTCGGGCGGCGGCGGCGGCAAGGGCACGATCACCCTGGGGTTCCTCCCCTCCTGGACCGACGGCCTCAGCACCGCCTACCTGCTCGAAGACCAGCTCGAGAAGCTCGGCTACACCGTCGAGATGCAGACCCTCACCGAAGCGGGCCCGCTGTACACGGGCCTCGCCCAGGGCGACGTCGACATCTACCCCTCGGCGTGGCCCGAGCTGACGCACAAGTCGTACATGGACCGCTACGGCGACGAGATCGAGGATCTCGGCGCCTACTACGACAATGCCAAGCTCACGATCGCTGTGCCCAGCTACGTCGACATCGACTCGATCGAGGAGCTCAAGGCCAACGCCGCGCGCTTCGACGGCCGCATCTACGGCATCGAGCCGGGTGCGGGCCTGACGAAGCAGACGCAGGAGACGATGCTCCCCGGCTACGGCCTCGACGGCGACCTCGAGCTCGTCACCTCGTCGACCGCGGCGATGCTCACCGAGCTCGACAACGCCATCGCGGCGCAGAAGGACATCGCCGTGACCTTGTGGCGTCCCTTCTGGGCCAACGACGCGTACGACGTGAAGGATCTCGAAGACCCCCAGGGCCTGATGGGCGACCCCGAGGCTCTGCACTTCCTCGGCACCTCCGGCTTCGCCGAGCAGTACCCGGATGCCGCCGAGCTCATCGCCGGCATCCAGCTCGACGACGAGCAGTACGGTGCGCTCGAGGACCTCGTGGTCAACGAGTACGGCGAGGGCCGCGAGGCAGAGGCGGTGGACGCCTGGCTCGCGCAGTACCCGGCGGCCTTCTCCACGCAACGCGACTGAGCCGGTCCGTCTCGAAGCCCCCTCCGCCGCGTGGTGGAGGGGGCTTCGTCGTCTCAGGAGATGGCGTGCGCCCCGGTGAACCGCGTGAGGAACCCGGGGTGGTCCGCCGGCATCGCCAGCACCGAGTCGGGGGCGCGGCCGGTGAGCTGAGGAAATCCGGCATCGGCCACGAGGTCGTCGTCGAGCGCATCCAGTTCGGCGGTGACCAGGGGCCACGGCTCATGACTGTTCGCCGCCCAGATCGTGCGTCCGAGGTGACGCTCGTGGAAGCCCCAGCGCGCGGTGAGGAAGCGCGACAGGTCGGTGTCGACCGTCTCGGTGCCGAGCGTCGCCCGCAGACGAGTGCCCGGATGCCGACCCCCGTGACGCCGGGATCGGTACTCGATGCGGCGGCCATCGGTGCGTACGCCCGCCCGTGCCCAGCGGTAGGGGAGGCCGAACAGCGCACGTGCGGCGAGCACCGGGGCGAGGTGCTCGGCCTCGAGAGTCCGGAAGACCACCCCGCGGCGGCCGGCGTCGTCGACCGCGTAGGTGCGGACGTTGATCTCGGTGAACGTGCCCAGGAGCGGTACCGGCGGGAACGGCAGGAACCGGAACCCGCTCAGCACGAAGGGCACGAGACCCACCCACGCCGAGCCGTCGTGCACATCGGGGCGCGTCCCCGCGGGCAGGAAGGGCGCGACCTCGGACGGGTCGACTCGCCAGTGCACGAATACGGCGCGGTTCCACCGTTGCGCGATGACGGCGCGACCGGGCAGATCGGGTGCATGGCGCTCGGTGATCACCGGGTCATTCTGGCCCCGGCGCCGCGTCGCGGAGAGACACTGGACAGATGGCCCCGTCATCTGGTGCAGACCCGCGGCTCGTGGCATCCATCCGCGAACTCCTCGCCGCGCGCGACGCCGACAAGACGATCTGCCCCTCCGAGGCCGCCCGCGCGGTCGGCGGTGACGACTGGCGCGACCTGATGCAGCCGGCGCGCGACGCCGCGCACGAGCTGGTGGGCCTCGGCGAGGTCGAGGTGACCCAGAAAGGCGAAGTGGTCGACGTGACGCAGGCGCGCGGACCGGTGCGCATCCGCCGGGCGCGCTGAACGCGCGACCCCTCAGGCCGCGGGCTCGGGCGGGGTGAGCGGGGTACCGGATGCCGGAGGGGTCGAGGGCGTGCGCGGGAGCTGCAGCGCCACCTTCTTCTCGAGTTCGTCGACGGCCTCGTCGGACAGCCAGATGAGACCGTCGAGCTCCTCGCGGACGCGGCGGTACGCCAGCTGGCGCTCGTTGGGGGTCGCAGCCTGGTCGGTCGCCACGCTGAGGAGCTGTTTGGCCGTGACGAGGCGCTTGCGTTCGTCGGGGGTGAAGGCGGCATCTTTGACGCGTCGCGCGTCTCGTTCGGCCACCTCGAACGCGACCTCGTAATCGGTGACAGCGTCGCGATACTCCTTCAGGCGCGACGGTGACAGCGTCTCGCCCTCGGCGGGGCGCAGGTTGTCGGCGACCTTCTTCGCGCGCAGGAAGGCGGCGGTCAGGGGCTGGCGTCCGTCGCTCATCGCGGGGTAACTGATGAGCTTGGCCGCATCGAGCTCGTAATCCAACCATCGATGCGTCACGTCGTCCTGCGCGGCGGTGATGCGTCGCTGATCGCCGTCGGCGGGGGTGCCGGCGTCGAGGGATGCGGGGCCGGCGGCGCCCTGAGCGCGCAGGATTTCCAATTGCTCGCGGTGTCGTCGACGGGCGCTCAGCTCACGGTGCTTGACCCGCGCGTTGACGGCCCCCATCGTCATTCCGAACACGGGGAAGACGAGCCACCAATAGCTGCCCGCGAAATTCCAGAAGTCCTGCACGGCGCCATGCTACGCCGGTCGCCTCGAACGCCCTCACGAAGGTGGTGGCTGCGGCCGATCCCGTGCGGGAGGCGGCCACACCGGGCCGTTGCGGGGCGGTGCGCCTTCGCCGTTGCGGGCGTCGGGCTGTGCGGCGCCGGGACCTCTGCGGGGCGGTGCGCCCGCGGCCTCCGGGCCGTTCTTCTGCGGACGCTTCGCGCCGCGCTCGTTCCAGGTGCGCGTCGCCGCACGGCCCATCGACTCCATCGAGCGGGCCAGGGCCCGCTGGGCCGTCTCGGCGAGGTCGGATGCCACCCGACTCCACGCGTCGGTGCCCTCGACGCTCGGCTGCTCGCCACCGCGGCGAGCCGCTTGCTCCGCCCGGTCGAACGCGTGGCCGGCGCGACGGACGGCGTCGCGATAGGCGAGGAAGTCGGCGGGCTCGAGGCGCGTCTGGGGCGTCGCCGGACGCAGCCACTGGGCGCGCTCGTGCGCGCGCAGGAACTCGGCCAGCAGGGGGGAGCGCGGGTCGGTCATGACGGGATAGTCGATCGCGAGAGCGGTGTCGGTCTCGTACGCCATCCACCGTGTCAGGATCGCGTCGTGCTCGGCGAGCACCCGCACGACGGGTAATGGCGCGCTGCCGGAGCGGATCGCGGGGAGCATCGCCTTGGCCGCTTTGACGCCGGCTCGTCGCGCCCGCACCTCGGCGGACGCGGCACGGAGGTCGGGTTGCGCGTCGACCAGCCGTGCGCGCGCGGCGGTCACCACGTCGTTCGAGACACGGGATGCCGCCCGCTCCGCCTGCGCGCGCACCACCTCGGCGTCGGCGACCTTGACGTCGGCGCGGCCGCGGGTGACGGCGTTGCGCGCCATCTGCAGATCGAGCTGGGCGGCGTCGAGTTCGAGGCGACGCGCGGCGGCCTTGCTGAGCGGCCGCGAGGCCCAGGCCCGCGCCGCGCGATCCGTGGTGGTCGTGGTGCCCGCGGGGAGAGCACGCTGCCGTGAGCGGCGCACGCCGACCCAGCCGACGGTGCCCGCACCGGCCGCGGCGGGGCCGATCCACCACCACTCGGCGAACAATGCCAGAAGCGGTTCCACGCCCCCATGCTACGTCGGCCCACCGACACGACGCTGGGCGTCAGGCCGGAACCCGCAGGCGACGGCGCGGCACGCGACACCGCTGAGCCGTGCCGACGTCTCGGACCCGATTGAGGTGGCTCTTCCCGATGTCGCAACCGACTGCTTGAGTGGGCGCGACGCGATGAGGGAGGTCGACATGAAGGTCATGCTCGTGATGTGGTCCGACGGGAGCTACGAGGGTGGTGACGCCGAAGAGGACTACGCCGCCTGGATGCGGTACGAGGAGTCGTTGCGCACCGACGGCGTCCTGAGCGACACGGCGCAGTTCGCCGAGGTCGAGCACGCCCGCGCGGTGGTGACCTCGATCTCGCGGCATCCGGATGCCGAGCCCCAGCCGTCACCCGCCCTATCGGGCTACTACCTGCTCGACGTCGCCGATCTCGACGCGGCCGCCGACTACGCCCGCCGCGCGCCGCTGTACGGCACCGTCGAGGTGCGCCCGATCGTGGAGTACTGACCTCCGGCGCCGGGACTTTCCGCCCCGCTCGAGATCGCATGAGGGGACATCCTCTGTCGCCGAGGCGCTCGCCAGGCGACAGAAGGTGACCCCTTACGCGGGGTGCGGAGCGTCAGCCGAGGATCAGGGAGATGACCGTCGCGCCGCCACCCGTGAGCACGAGGGCGCCGATCACGACCCACGCGGTGATCTTGACGCGCTTCTGACGCTTGTCGCTGAACACGGTCATGTCGTCGTCATCGGTCATCGCGCGTCTCCTCTCGGCTGATTATCGGGGTTCGTGTCGAGACCCTCGTCGCGCGCCCCGAACGGAGCGCGCGGCGGGAAGCTCAGGCCATCGGCGCCGCGACGGTGGAGCCCGAGACGGGGGGCTCCGCGATCGTCGGACCGAACACCGCGGGAAGCGTCTCGTTCGAGAGGCGGTGCAGCTCCGAGACGGTCACCGTGAAGACGTCCTGGATCTCGAGTGACGCCTCGGTGCCCGGCTCGATGTCGGTCACGCCGATCCGCAGGACAGGGTAGCCCCGGCCGTCGCAGAGGCCGCGGAACTTGACGTCTTCTTCGCGGGGGACGCTGACCAGCACGCGGCCGGTCGACTCGCTGAACAGGGCGGCCGTGGCATCCACGCCGTCGCGCTCCATGAGCTCGGTGAGCCAGACGCGCGCGCCGACGCCGAAGCGCATGACGCCCTCGGCGAGAGACTGCGCGAGACCGCCCGACGACAGGTCGTGCGCGCTCGAGACGAGCGACTGGGATCCTGCGGCCTGCAGAAGCTCGGCGAGTTTGCGTTCTTTCGCGAGGTCGACCCGGGGCGGGCGGCCGCCGAGGTGATCGTGGATCGTGCCGGCCCATTGCGAGCCGTCGAGCTCGTCGGCGGTGGTGCCGAGCAGGTAGAGGTTTTCACCGGCATCTTGCCAGCCGCTCGGGATGCGCGCGGCGACGTCGTCGATGATGCCGAGGACACCCACCACCGGGGTCGGGTGGATCGGCTGGTCGCCGGTCTGGTTGTAGAACGAGACGTTGCCGCCCGTGACCGGGATACCGAGCTCGAGGCAGCCGTCGCTCAGGCCCTCCACGGCCTGGCTGAACTGCCACATGACCTCGGGGTTCTCGGGGCTGCCGAAGTTGAGGCAGTCGGTGACGGCCGTGGGAACGGCGCCCGTCACGGCGACGTTGCGGTAGGCCTCGGCGAGGGCGAGCTTCGCGCCGTTGTAGGGGTCGAGCTGGTTGTAACGGCCGTTGCAGTCGGTGGCGATCGCGAAGCCGAGCCCCGTCTCTTCGTCGACGCGGATCATGCCGGCGTCGTCGGGGAAGCTCAGCGCGGTGTTGCCCAGCACGTAGTAGTCGTACTGGTTGGTGATCCACGACGTGTCGGCGAGGTTGGGGCTCGCCACCAGGGTCGTGAACTGCTCGCGCAACACGTCGTTGTCGGTGGCGCGGGGCAGCGTCGCGGCGGTGTCGTCGTTCAGTGCGTCGATCCAGGTCGGGTACGCGACCGGGCGCTCGTAGACGGGGCCGTCGACCGCGACGGTCGAGGGGTCGACGTCGACGATGCGCTCGCCGTACCAGTCGATGACGAGGCGGCCGTCGCCGGTGACTTCGCCGAGCACGCTCGTCTCGACGTCCCACTTGCCGACGACGGCGAGGAACGCGTCGAGCTTCTCGGGCGCGACGATCGCCATCATGCGCTCCTGCGACTCCGACATGAGGATCTCTTCGGGCGTGAGCGAGGGATCGCGCAGCAGGACCTTCGACAGCTCGACCTTCATGCCGCTGTCGCCGTTGGCGGCGAGCTCGCTCGTGGCGCAGGAGATGCCCGCGGCCCCGAGGTCTTGGATGGCCTCGACGAGGTCGCCCTTGTACAGCTCGAGACAGCACTCGATGAGCACCTTCTCGGCGAAGGGGTCGCCCACCTGCACCGCGGGACGCTTGGTGGGTCCGCCGTCGGCGAAGGTGTCGGAGGCCAGGATCGAGGCGCCGCCGATGCCGTCGCCGCCCGTGCGGGCACCGAACAGAACGACCTTGTTGCCCACGCCGGTGGCGTTGGCGAGCTTGATGTCTTCGTGTCGCATGACGCCGACGGCGAGGGCGTTGACCAGCGGGTTGCCCTGGTAGACGGCATCGAACACCGTCTCGCCACCGATGTTCGGAAGACCCAGGCAGTTGCCGTAGAACGAGATTCCGCTGGTCACGCCGTGGACGACGCGGGGAGTGTCGGGGTGGTCGATCGCGCCGAAGCGCAGCTGGTCCATGACGGCGACGGGGCGCGCACCCATCGAGATGATGTCGCGGACGATGCCGCCGACGCCGGTCGCGGCGCCCTGGAAGGGCTCGATGTAGCTGGGGTGGTTGTGCGACTCGACCTTGAAGGTGACGGCCCAGCCGTCGCCCACGTCGACGACGCCCGCGTTCTGACCCATGCCCACCATGAGGCGGGTCTTCATCTCGTCGCTGACCTTCTCGCCGAACTGGCGCAGGTAGATCTTGCTCGACTTGTAGGAGCAGTGCTCGCTCCACATGACGGAGTACATCGCGAGCTCGCCGCTGGTGGGGCGTCGGCCGAGGATCTCGCGGATCTTGGCGTACTCGTCGGACTTCAGGCCGAGGGCGCCGTAAGGCTGCTCCTTCTCGGGCGTCGCGATGGCGTTCTCGACGGTGTCGGCGAGGGCCGTACGGGCGTCGGAGGGGTTCGGGGTGGTCACGCGGCTGAGCTCCAAGAATCGCAGGGGCCGGACGGGAGTCAGTCTAGTTGGGTGCGCGGGCATTGCCCGGGGCGGTGGCTCGGGGTCCGTGATCTGCGCACGCTCAGCGCGTTCGTGGCATCCGGGCCGAGGTCGGGCGGGTCACCGAGGACGCGGGTGAGCGCGGGCTTGACCTCACGCCCCATCCGGGGCAGTGTGCGGGGGGTGCCTCCTCGTGTCGTGATCGCCCCCGACAAGTTCAAGGGCACGTTGACGGCGAGCGAAGCAGCGGATGCCATGGCTCAGGCCGTCCGCGAGAGGTGGCCCGACGCGCAGCTCACCGTCGTCCCCATGGCCGACGGCGGTGACGGCACGCTCGACGCGCTCGGCGGCGCGAACAGCCGCGCCACCGTGACCGGGCCCCTGGGTCGACCGGTCGAGGCCGCCTGGCGGCTCGACGACGACGTCGCCGTGATCGAGTCGGCCGCGGCATCCGGGCTCGTGCTCGCCGGCGGAGCGGAGGGGAACGACCCGTGGGGCGCCACGAGCCGCGGCGTCGGCGAACTCGTCGCGCTCGCGGTCGACGCCGGAGCCGCCCGGATCATGGTCGGCATGGGCGGCTCGGCCACGACCGACGGCGGCCGTGGCGCGATCGAGGCGCTGGGAGACCGCGTGCCGTTCCCCCCGGGGCGGGTCGTCGCGCTGACCGACACCACGACGGTCTTCGCCGATGCCGCCCGGGTCTTCGCACCCCAGAAAGGCGCGGATGCCAGGACGGTCGAGCGGCTGACCGGACGACTGGCGAGAGATGCCGCGGACTGGGAGCGCCGGTTCGGACGCCACGTGGCGACGGTCCCGCGCACGGGTGCGGCGGGCGGCCTCTCGGGCGCGCTGTTCGCCGCGGGCGCCGAGCTGGTCGACGGTGCCGCCTGCATCGCCGACACCCTCCGGCTCGAGGCGGAGATCGAGACGGCCGACCTGGTGCTCACGGGCGAGGGCACGTTCGATGCCACGACCTCGGCAGGGAAGGCGCCGGGGTACGTGATCGCGCTCGCCGCGGCGCACGGCGTGCCGGCAGTGGTGGTCGCGGGCGTCGCCGCCGCCGAGGCGGGAGACGCCGGCATCGTGTCGCTGACCGAGGTCGTCGGCGCCGCCCGCGCGTGGCGCGACCCCGCCACCGCCGTGCGTCTCGCGACGGCGGTGGCGCTGGCCGGCATCGGCCGCTGACTCACCCGACCGGGCGCGCGCGTTCGCCGCATCCGACCCTGCGGTCGGGTGGCCTCACACCCGCCCGACGGTGGTGATGTCCTCCAGGAACTCCGCGACGGCTTCAGGCGACACCGTCGCCCGCGTCCGGGCGATCGCCGCGGTGTAGTCGGACATATACGGCCCCGCGGGGTCGGGCGCACCGGCATCCACAGCCGACTCCAGGGCCGACTGCGAGGCCTGCCGGGCCGCGAACTCGACGTCCGCAGGCGAGAATCCCTCGCTCATCGCCACGAGATCGGCGATGTCGATGTCGACCGCGCTCTCGGGCACGTAGCGCTGCCAGATCGCCGTGCGCGCCTGCTCGTCGGGGAGGCCGATGGGGATGACGTAGTCGAACCGGCCGTGGCGCAGGAACGCGGCATCCAGGGAGCGGATGAAGTTGGTCGCGCAGATGAGGATGCGCCCGGGTTGCTCTCGGAAGGCCGGGATGATCTTCAACAGCTCGTTGGTGACGCCCTGCGTCGGCGACGGGGGCTCGCCCTGGCGATGCGAGGCGATCTCCTCCACCTCGTCGATGAAGACGACGGCGTGCTCGAGCTCGGCGATCGCGGCGAAGGTGGACCGCAGGGCCCCGGCCAGCCCCTCGGGCGCACCCGCGAGTCGGGAGGGGAACACCTCGACGAACGACCACTCAAGACGCGACGCGATCGCCTTCGCGAACGTCGTCTTGCCGGTCCCGGGCGGACCGAACAGCACGATCGCGCGTGGCGGCACCACCCCGAAGCGGTCGGCGAGCTCGGTATGGGCCAGGGGCATGACCACGCGGCGCTCGAGCAGGTTCTTCTCGGCGGTCATCCCGCCCACGGCATCCCACAGTCCCCGCGGGAGGACGCGGCCACCGAGTTCGGCGAGCAACTTCAACTCCTCGCGCTGGACCGGGATGTGGCGCTCGAAATACCGCAGGTCGTGAAGGGGTGCGAAGCCCTGCGAGAGGAGGGCGTCGACCGGGGTCTCGCCCGTGGGAACGAGGGCCGAGAGCTTGCTGATGCCGTGCGGCGCCATGCGCGCTTCGAGCGCGCCGAGCAGCGCCGCGCCCAGTCCGCTGGCACGCAGGTGCTCCGTCGTGGCGAGGAACACCACCCAGCCCTGCGCGTGGGCTGCGCGGCCGACGGCCGCCCCCACCACCCGCTCGCCCGACACCGCGACGACCGCGACGTCTTTCGCGCAGGAGGCGAGGACCTCGGAGAGGCTGTACACCGGTTCGGTGCCGTCGGCGGTGACCGTCTCCCAGAGGCGGAGGATGTCGTCGACGTCGTCGTCGTGGTAGTCGCGGATACGCCACGCGGCCATGTTCATGTCCCTTCGATCGGTCGGTGCTCGACTCTCCGGGATCGGCCGTGACGGTCCGGGTGCCGAGCGCGCCGGCATCGATCGGGGTGCTCGTCGACAACGGACGCCGAGGCCGCGATGGCGGGGTGCGCGCATCGCGGACCTCTGCTCGGGATCACCGTAGCGTCCCCCCGCCACCCGAGGCCACCACGGCGTCGCCCGCCGACTCGATCGCGGCGGATCAGGCGGTCTTGGCGATGCGCACCCGGATGTCCTTCATCAGCGGCTGGTCGCTCTGGCGGCTGTAGTCGTCGGGTCCGAGCAGCACGTTCATCTCGGGGAAGTACCCGGCGGCGCTGCCGCGCGGGGTGTCGTACTGCAGCGCACGGAAGGCCGTGACGCTGCGCACCGAGCCGTCGCGCGAGGTGGCGACGATGTCGACCAGGTCGCCCTCGGCGATGCCGCGCTCCTTCATGTCGCGCCGGTTCATGAACACCAACTCGCGGATGTTGCGCACACCCCGGTAGCGGTCGTCGGCCGAGTAGATCGTGGTGTTCCACTGGTCGTGCGAGCGCATGGTCTGCAGCACCAGCACGTCGGCCTCTTCGGGGATGACGTTCGGCAGCTCGGCATCCGAGAACTCCGCCCTGCCCGACGGCGTTTGGAAGTCGCGCTCGCGGGCGGGCTGCGGAACACGGAATCCGTAATGCTGGCGAACGAGCTCGTTGAAGCCCTCGAAACCGGGCAGGACCTTCGCCATGGTGTCGCGGATGCGGTCGTAGTCGCCGACGTACCACTCCCACGGCGTGGCCGATTCGGGCATCGTCGCGCGGGCGATGCGCGCGATGATCTCGGGCTCACTGAGCAGGTGCGGCGATGCCGGCTTGCGGGAGCCGAGCGACAGCATGACCGAACTCATGGCATCCTCGGTCGAAATCGACTGGGGTCCGGCCTCCTGCACGTCGCGTTCGGTGCGCCCGAGGCACGGAAGGATCAGCGCCTCTTTGCCGTGGGTGAGGTGGCTGCGGTTGAGCTTGGTGCTGACGTGCGCGGTCAGCTCGCAGCGGCCCATGCCCTCGGCGGTGAGCGTGGTGTCGGGAGCGGCTCGCACGAAGTTGCCGCCCATGCCGAGGAACACCTTGAGGTCGCCACGGTGCAGCGCCGCCACCGTGTGCACGGTGTCGAGCCCGGGCTCGCGGGGCGAGGTGATGCCGCAGACCTCGTCGAGCTTCGCGAGCCAGGTCGAGGTGGGCTTGTGGTTGATGCCGCACGTGCGGTTGCCCTGCACGTTGCTGTGGCCGCGGACCGGTGAGGGACCCGTGCCCTTCCGCCCCACGTTCCCCCGCAACAGCAGCAGGTTGACGATCTCGCGCACGGTGTCGACACCGTGCTGGTGCTGGCTCACGCCGAGGCACCAGCTGATGACGCAGCGCTCGGATGCGAGGTACACGGCGGCGGCTGCGCGGATCTCGGCCTCGGTGAGACCGGCCTGCTCGACCAGCTTCGGCCACGGGGTGGCCTCGACCATCGTGCGGTACTCGTCGAGACCCGTCGTGTACTCGTCGAGGAAAGCCCGGTCGAGGGCGGTCGGATCGGTCTCCGACGCCTCGAACACGACCTTCGCCATGCCGCGCACGAGCGCGAGGTCGCCGCCCGGGCGCACCTGCAGGTTCATCGTGCTGGTCGGGGTGCTGTGGAACGTCGCCATGTCGAGGATCTCGTGCGGAACGATCGTTCGAGTGCCCGCCACCTCGCGCAGAGGATTGACGTGCACGACCTGCGCGCCCCGGTCGATGGCCTCGGCGAGGCTCGTGAGCATGCGCGGGGCGTTCGAGGCGGCGTTGACGCCCAGCACGAACAGCGCGTCGCACGACGCCCAGTCCTCGAGGTCGGCGGTGCCCTTGCCCGTGGCGAGGGATGCCGTCAGCCCGCGGCCCGAGCCCTCGTGGCACATGTTCGAGCAGTCGGGGAGGTTGTTCGTCCCGAGCTCGCGGGCGAACAGCTGGTAGAGGAACGATGCCTCGTTGCTGAGGCGACCAGAGGTGTAGAACGCCGCCTGGTCGGGGGAATCGAGCGCCGTGAGATGGCGCGCGATCATGCGGAAGGCGTCGTTCCACGAGATCGGCACGTAGTGGTCGGTCTCGGCGTCGTACGCCATCGGACCGACGAGGCGCCCGGCGTCTTCGAGCTCGAAGTCGCTCCACTGCGATAGCTCCGTCACCGAGTGCTCGGCGAAGAACTCCTTGCCGACCCGCTTGTGCGTCATCTCCCACGTGACGTGCTTGATGCCGTTCTCGCAGATGTCGAGGGCGACGCCCTTGTCGTCGGGCCACGCGCAGCCGGGGCAGTCGAACCCGCTCTTCGGGTGGTTCATCGTGAACATCGCCTTGGTGCCGGCGACGGGTTGCCGCTGTTCGAGCAGCACCTTTCCGACGGTCACGGCGGCGCCCCACCCGGCGGCGGGGTGCTCGTAGGCACCCGTGCTCGACCACTCCCCGTCGACCTGCGGCCCGAGGCCTCCCTGACGTGGCTTCTCGGTCATCAGTCCAAAGGACTCACCCATGTCGACCCTCCGGTGGTCATGACGCCGCGCTCGTGGCATCCGGTCGTCAGCGTACGCTCGCGGTCTCGTGCTCCGCGGGGGTTGTGGACGGCGCGACGATGCGATCCGCCCGTGTGTACAGATTCATGCTCGTGCCGCGGACGAAGGCGGCCAACGTCAGGCCCGCCCGCTCGGCGAGCTCGATCGCCAGCGACGACGGCGCCGACACCGCGGAGAGCACGGGTATGCCGGCCATCACGGCCTTCTGCACGAGCTCGAAGCTCACGCGGCCCGAGACCTGCAGCACGGTTCCCCGCAGGGGGAGTCGGTCGTTCAGCAGCGCCCACCCCACCACCTTGTCGACGGCGTTGTGGCGACCCACGTCTTCGCGGGCGACGAGCAGCTCCCCGGTCGCGACGTCGAAGAGGGCGGCGCCGTGCAGCCCCCCGGTCTTGTCGAAGGTCTTCTGCTCTTCGCGCAGGCGATCGGGGAAGGACGCGACCTGGTGAGCCGACACCTGGATGCCGTCGGAGGCCACGTCGTAGGAGGACACCTTCTCCACAGCGTCGATGGATGCCGTGCCGCACACCCCGCACGAGCTCGTCGTGTAGAAGGACCGGGTGATGTCGGTGGAGGGAAGGGCGACCCCCGGTGCGAGCGTGAGGTCGAGCACGTTGTAGGTGTTGCCGTCGGCACCGCCCGTGCCCGGGCCCCCGCAGTGGATCGCGCGGGCGAACTGGTCGCCGCGGCTAATCACGCCCTCCGACACGAGGAAGCCGGCGGCCAGCTCCACATCGTGCCCGGGGGTGCGCATGGTCACCGACAGGGGCGAACCCGCGACGCGGATCTCGAGCGGTTCCTCCACCGCGATGGCATCCGGTCGCTGGCGGTTCACGCCCTCGAGGGTGATGCGCGTGACGCGCCGCGAGGTGGTGAGGCGACCCATGTCAGCGGCGGTGCACGGAAGGGGAGGAGGGCATGGGGGAAGCGTACGCCCGGGGGTGGGGGAGGAGGCGTGTACGGCCATCCTTATTCGTCCGAATACAGATCTCGCAAGATTTTTCAAGCGCGGCGTGACGTTTACCCGACCCGGTACGTCTTAGTCATGTAGGTCGGAACACCTACCCCGGAGCTTCCGGGTCACGAACTCTGAAAGGCACCGACATGGCTGAGAACGTCTCCACCACCCCTGCCGCGCAGAACGTCCCGCAGGCGGCGTCGCGCGTGAACCGTCCCCTGGGCGCCCGCGGTCAGGACGCCCACACCGAGGGCAAGACCACGATCGCGGAGGGTGTCGTCGCCAAGGTCGCCGGTATCGCCGCTCGCGAGGTCGCCGGTGTGTACGCGCTGGGTGGCGGCGGAGCCCGTGCCCTCGGTGCGATCCGAGACGCGATCAACGCGACCGATCTGACGCAGGGCGTCAAGGTCGAGGTCGGCGAGACCCAGGCCGCCGCCGACATCACCATCGTCGTCGAGTACGGCGCTCCCATCCAGGAGGTCGCCGACCAGGTGCGCGGCCGCGTCGCCGGTGCCATCAACCGTCTCGTGGGCCTCGAGGTCGTCGAGGTCAACGTCGATGTGAACGACGTCCACATCCCGGGCGACGACAACAACGACGACGACAGCAACGAAAAGCGCGTCCAGTGACCGCCACGACGAAGGGCGCCCTGGTCGGGCTCGTCCTGGCCCTCAGTGCCCTGATCTTCGGATTCTGGGGATTCATCCTCGTCGTCCTCTTCATGGCGATCGGCGTCGTCGTCGCCCGCGTCACGGCGGGTGAACTCGACTTCGGCAACATCGTCAACGCCTTCAAGGGTCGGAGCACATCGTGACCACCGTCACCGCTTCCCCCGGGGCCGGCAACCGCACGGTTGCCGGCCCCGGCCTCCCCGCCGGCCGCGTGCACATCGCGGACCGCGTGCTGCAGAAGACGGCTGAACGGGCCGCCGCCGACGTGATCGGAGTGGATGCCAAGAACGTCCACGTCGAGATCGTCTCGGCCCGCGACACCGCCGCGGTGCGTGTGACCTCGCCGTTCCCGGTACCGCGTCTCGACGACACCGAGGCCGTGCGCCGCGCGACCCCCGTGCTCGAAGCGGCCCGCGCGGCCCAGAGCGAACTGCGTTCGCGCTTGACCCGGCTGTTCGGCCGCGAGATCTCGCGCGTCGACCTGACCATCTCGGGCGCCTCCGCCCCCCAGCGAAAGCGAGTGCTGTGATGACTGACGCCGTGCTCCGCACCGTCGTGCGCCGCGAGACCCACTCGCCCCGCACCGTGGCCATGCTCGTCGTGGTCGTCCTGCTCCTGCTCGTCCTGGCGTACGCCGCGGTCGAGATCATCCTGAACCTCGTCGGCGCGCAGCCGCTGCTGGTCGCCCCCGGCGAAGCTCTGAATGCCGTCGTCGCAGCTCCCACGGCCCTGATGCCCGTCGCGTTCATCGTCGGCGGCGTCGTGCTGGCCGTCCTCGGCCTGCTCGTGCTCATCCTGGCCCTCAAGCCCGGCCGACTCTCGCGCCACGAGATGGAGTGGGGAGAGCGCGCCGTCGTCGTCGATAACGGCGTCGTGGCATCCGCCATCGCCCAGCACCTCAGCAACGAGTCCGGCATCGCGCGCGACGACATCGTGGTGGGCGTCGCCCACCGCTCGGTCGACGTCACCGTGCGTCCGCCGGTCGGCATCCCGGTCGACGAGGCGCAGCTGCGCCACATCGTCGACGAGGAGATCGCCGCCTACAAGTTGACGCCCGCCGTGCGCTCCCACGTGCGCGTCGAGCGTCCTGACACCAAGGAGTCCCGATGAATGCGACGCGTCGCGGTCTGAACCGCTTCGTCCTCTTCCTGTTCGCCGTCGTGCTGCTGGCCGCGGGCGCCCTCGCGCTCGCCGTGGGCCTCCTGCCCGGTGGGACCGACACCTGGACGTCCGTCATGGGCGGTTTCCAGGGATGGCTCGAGTCGCTCGGACGCGAGTCCGCCGGCTGGGGTGCCGTCGCCGCCTTCGTGGTGCTGGCGATCATCCTCATCGTCATCGCGTCGTCGGCCGTCCGCGGTCGTCGTCACGCGCCCCTGCAGTCCACCGGCAGCGCAGGCGCCGAGGGCCGCATCACGGTCTCCGACGGCTTCGCCTCGGAGGCGCTGAAGAACGCCCTCGCCGAGCGCGACGAGATCCTGTCCTCCCGCGTCACTGCGGGCGAGATTAACCGGGAGTCGGTGCTGCACGTCGCCGTCACCCCGCGCCAGAACACCTCACCCCGCCAGGTCGCCGAGCACGTGGACACCCTCGTCACCAACCTCGCCGCCCTTACCGGACAGAACCTCCGCGCCTACATCTCCATCCACACCGGGCTCCGCGCCAAACTCGCGCGCGACAACACCCGCGTGCATTGACACCCCACGAGGAGACGTCATGACAACCACCGACCTTCCCGCTCTGGACGATGCGGCAGGCCTCGCCGCGACGGCTGCGCGTGCCGTCCCGGGCGTGCACGCGCTCGGCAGCCTGCTGGGCCGTGCGTCCGACGCCGTGCGTGAGCGCGTCGGCCTCACCAGCGTCGTCCCCGGCGTGAAGATCGACACGGATCGCGCCGACTCGGTCACCGCGACCGTTTCGCTCGTCGTCGACTATCCGCACAAGCTGCACGAGGTCTCCGACGCCGTGCGCACCGCGGTTCGCAGCGCTCTCACGCCCCTCGGGCGCGGCACCGTCGACGTGAACGTCGTGGTGACCGGCGTGTTCGGCCCGTTCGACCGCGACGTCGTCGACGAGGCGGAGGAGCGGGCGGATGCCGTCGCGGCCCGCGCTCGTGATGCCGCGGGAGCCGCGAAGGAGAAGACGGATGCCGCAGTGGCCCGTGCCTCGGTGGCGGTCGACGACATGAAGGCGAAGTCGAAGGACGTCGCGGCCGGCGCCTCGGCTGCGATGGACGACGCGGTGGCGCGGTCGAAAGACCTTGCGGCCAGTGCGTCGGAGACCGTCGACGTCGCCCTGTCGAAGACGAAGGACGTCGCCGCGGGTGCGGCCGCCGCCGTCGACGAGACGGTGAAGGCGGCCCGCGAACGTGTCGCCGCCGCCGACTCCCGGGCGGACATCGACGCGGCGGATCGCGTGACGGAGGGCCTCGAGCCCGCACACCCCGCGACGGACGTGCCCGCCGATGACCGTGGGGACGTGCGCGATGTGGTCGCCGAGGCTCTCGAGGACGCCGCGGTCGACATCGCGATCGCCGCCGACGAGGTGCGCACCGACGACAAGACGCCGGCGGTGGACAGCGTGCAGTCGGTCGTGGAAGACGACCGTCCTCGCCCCTGACCTGTCATACACGAGAGGGCGCCTCCGCTTCGGCGGGGGCGCCCTTCGTCCGTCACCGCCCTCGTCCGATGCCGAGGTCGGCCTCGAATGCCTCATCCGAGCGTGCTTCGCACCCGAGAGGGGCAGGCGGATGCGGGCGCCTCACCGTCATGCGGGAGGCGCGTCGACGCCGGTGTGTCGCTCGCGCGGAGCGTGTGCCGCGAGGAACTCGTACATCTCCGTCACGTCGACGCCGGGGAAGGCGCCGGTCGGCAGGGTGGCGAGAAGGGTCCGGGGTGTCCGCACGTTCGGCCACGCCTGGCCACGCCACGCCGCCTCGAGCTCGGCGGGGGCGCGGCGGCAGCACGCCTCGACGGCGTGCCGCGAGACGCCGCGGTTGGGGGTGTCGCGCCCGCGGAACCATCGGGTGTCGTCGAAGCGCACGCCCACGCTCACCGAGTGCGCCCCCTCGCTCGACTGCTCGACGCGTGCCGTGCACCAGTACGTGCCGTTGCCGGTGTCGGTGTACTGGTAGTAGGGGTTGAACAGATCGTCTTCATCGAAGACGACGCGGCTCGTCCAGCGCCGGCAGCACATCTGCCCCTCGATCGACCCGAGGCGATCCGTGGGGAAATTCACGTCGTCGTTCTCGTACGCCTTCGTGATCGTGCCCGATTCGTGCACCTTGAGGAAGTGCACGGGGATGCCGAGATGAACGGTGGCGAGATTGGTGAAGCGGTGCGCAGCGGTCTCGTACGACACCGAGTACGCGTCTCGGAGGTCCTCGATGCTGATCGTGCGGCGCTCCTTCGCCTCTCGCAGGACCGGCACGACGTGCGCCTCGGGCATCAGCAGCGCCCCGGTGAGGTAGTTCGTCTCGACGCGCTGCCGAAGGAACTCGTCGTAGCTCGTCGGCTCGCCGTGACCGAGCACCCGGCTCGACAACGCCTGCAGCACCGCCGCCCGCGGGTCGCCCTTCGCGACCTTCGTCGACAGGTAGAGCCGGCCGTTCTTCACGTCCGCGATGCTGCGCGTCGACGACGGCAGGTCGGGCACGTAGTGCAGAGAGAGGCCGAGGTGGGCGGCGATGTCGCTCGCCCCGCGCTGAGTGAGCGGCCCTCCCGGGTGATCGATGCTGTCGAGGATCTCGGATGCCACCCGCTCGAGTTCCGGGAAATGATTGTCCTGCGTGCGCATCAGACGGCGCAGGGCGACGTTCGCGCGACGGGCCTCCTCGGGCGTCGCCGAGCGTTCCTCGCGTAGGCGCTCGATCTCGGCCCGGAGCGCGAGCATCGCTGCGAGCACCTCGTCCGGTACCGATCGCCCGACACGGAACGGGGCGATGCCGAGCGCCTGGAACGTCGGGCCGCGCATCGCGCGCTCCACGGACAGCTCGAGCGTGGCGCGGGGGTCGAGGGGTTCGGTATCCAGGATCTGATCGAGTCTGCACTCCAGCGCCCGCGCGATCGCCTGCAGCAAAGTGAGCTTGGCCTCGCGCCGGCCGTTCTCGATCATCGAGATCTGGCTCGGCGCCCGGCCGACGGCGCCGGCGAGGTCGTCGAGCGTCATTCCGCGCGCGGTGCGCAACTGCCGGACGCGCCGGCCGATGGTGAGGGTGTCCACCTCGTCATCGTCGGGCGGAAGCGATGCCGAGGGGAACGAGACGCCGGTGTCCATACGTCAGGTTCTCACGGAAACAGAAGATCGACCGATCTTCACCCGTCGGACGCCGTTGCGAGCCCTCGATCTTCGCTCAGGGTGGTGGTCACGGGGCACCGACGCCCCGGCATCCGAAGGAGAAGTCATGACGATCCAGGCCACCACCGCCGCCCCGCCCCTGCGCGCCGGAGATCAGACCGAGACCGCCGACGAGCTCCGTGCCGCCTGGGACACCGACCCCCGCTGGGACGGCATCGAGCGGACGTTCTCGGCCGACGACGTCATCCGGCTGCGTGGCACCGTCCGCGAAGAGGCGACTCTCGCCCGTCGCGGCGCCGAGAACCTCTGGAACCTGCTGCACACCGAGGAGTACGTCCGCGCACTCGGCGCCTACACCGGCGGTCAGGCCGTTCAGCAGGTGCGAGCCGGCCTGAAGGCCATCTACCTCAGCGGCTGGCAAGTCGCCGCCGACGGCAATCTCGCGGGGCAGACCTACCCCGACCAGAGTCTGTACCCGGCCAACTCCGTACCCGCCGTCGTCCGCCGCATCAACAATGCGCTGCTGCGCCAGGATCAGATCGAGCGCGCCGAGGGCGAGGTCAGCCGGGATTGGCTCGCGCCGATCGTCGCCGACGCCGAGGCCGGGTTCGGCGGACCGCTGAACGCCTACGAACTCGCGCAGTCGCTCATCCAGTCGGGAGCCGCCGGCATCCACTGGGAGGACCAGCTCGCCAGCGAGAAGAAGTGCGGCCACCTCGGCGGCAAGGTGCTCGTGCCGATCCAGCAGCACATCCGCACCCTCAACGCCGCCCGTCTCGCGGCCGACGTCGCGGGAGTCCCGACGGTGATCATCGCCCGTACCGACGCTCTCGCCGCCGACCTGCTCACCAGTGATGTCGACGAGCGCGACGCGCCCTTCCTCATCGGGGAGCGGACGACCGAAGGCTTCTACCGGGTACGTCCGGGGCTGGATGCCGTCATCGCCCGCGGTCTCGCCTTCGCACCCCACGCCGACCTGCTGTGGGTCGAGACCGGCGAGCCCGACATCGAGCTGGCCCGTGCGTTCGCCGAGGCCGTTCACGCCCGCTACCCCGGCAAGATGCTCGCGTACAACTGCTCGCCGAGCTTCAACTGGAAGCGTCATCTCGACGATGCGCAGATCGCGACGTTCCAGGCCGACCTGGCCGCCATGGGCTACGCCTTCCAGTTCATCACCCTGGCCGGCTTCCACGCCGTCAACCACTCGATGTTCTCCCTCGCCCGCGGCTACGCCGAGCGCGCCATGAGCGCCTACGTCGAGCTGCAGGAGAACGAGTTCGCCGCCGAAGTCGACGGGTACACCGCCACGCGCCACCAGCGCGAAGCGGGTACCGGCTACTTCGACGTCGTCTCGACCGCGCTCAACCCCGACAGCGCCACCCTCGCCCTGGCGGGCTCCACCGAGACCGCGCAGTTCCACTGACCCCTCGTTCCGAGTGTCCGAGACACCCGGACCGCTTCGAAATCCGTCCGCGTTCCTCGGACGCTCGGCATCCCCCTCGCGTCGCGCGAGCGGCGGGTGCCGACCCCGACACAGAGAGCCACGACCATGACCCTTCTCACTTCTCCGCCACCCACCACCGAAGAATCACGGATGCCGCAGACCCCGGCATCCATCCCGCATCTGCATCTCGAGCGGCCGCTGCGGGGCCGCGACGCCGAGATCCTGACTCCCGCCGCCATCGGTTTCCTCACCGATCTGCACGACCACTTCGCTCGGCAGCGGCACGACCGGCTCGCCGCGCGCCTGCGGCGCCGATACGACGTGGGAATGGGCGCCGATCCCGACTTCCGCGCCGACACCGCGCACATCCGCGACAGCCCGTCGTGGCGCGTGGCCGGGGCGGGCCCCGGGCTGGAAGACCGCCGCGTCGAGATCACCGGTCCGACCGACCCGAAGATGACGATCAACGCGCTGAACTCCGGGGCTCAGGTGTGGCTGGCCGACCAGGAGGATGCCACCTCGCCCACCTGGAGCAACGTCATCGGCGGGCAGCTCTCGCTGTACGACGCGATCCGCGGGCACCTGTCGTTCACCAGCGCCGAGGGCAAGCGGTACGAGGTCACCGCAGAGCGCACCCCGACCATCGTGATGAGGCCGCGCGGGTGGCACCTGCCCGAGAAGCACCTGACGTTCACCGATCGCTCGGGCCGTCGGCTGCCGGCATCCGGATCCCTCGTCGACTACGGGCTCTACGTCTTCCACAACGCGCACGCCCTCATCGCGGCGGGGCGCGGGCCGTACTTCTACCTGCCCAAGATCGAATCGGCCGAAGAGGCGCGGCTCTGGGACAACGTGTTCTCGTTCACCGAGAGAAGCCTGGGCCTGGCCCACGGGACGATCCGCGCGACGGTGCTGATCGAGACGCTGCCGGCCGCATTCGAGATGGAGGAGATCCTCTTCGCCCTCCGGGACCACTGTGCGGGCCTGAATGCCGGACGGTGGGACTACATCTTCTCGATCATCAAGACGTATCGGGGTCGCGGCGCGCGCTTCGTCCTGCCGGATCGGAGCGAGGTGACGATGACGGTTCCGTTCATGCGGGCCTACACCGAGCTGCTCGTGCAGACCTGCCACAAGCGGGGCGCCTATGCGATCGGCGGCATGAGCGCGTTCATTCCCAACCGTCGCCACCCCGAGGTGACCACGGCCGCTTTCGAGAAGGTCGCCGCCGACAAGCGACGCGAGGCGAACGACGGCTTCGACGGGACGTGGGTGGCCCATCCCGACCTCATCCCCGTCGCGCGTGCCGAGTTCGACGCCGTGCTCGGTGACGCGCCCCACCAGCTCGCGCGCACGCGCGAGGACGTGTCCGTCACGCCCGACGACCTGCTCGACCTGCGCATCGGCCGACCGATCACCGCGGCGGGCGTGCACGCGAACGTCTCGGTGGCGATCCGTTACATCGAGGCGTGGCTGCGGGGTATCGGGGCCGTCGCCATCGACGACCTGATGGAGGATGCGGCGACGGCCGAGATCGCACGGTCGCAGATCTGGCAGTGGATCCAACAGGACCGCTCGACCGAGGAGGGCATCGCCATCACCCGCGCGTTCGTCGAAGAAAGCGTGCAGAACCTCTTGAGCACGGTGCAGCGCTTCGACGGCGACCGCTTCGCTGACGCCGTCGAGATCTTCCGCGTGACGGCGCTGCGCGAGGAGTTCCCCGCGTTCCTCACGCTGCCGGCCTACTCGTCGTACCTCGACTGATCGCCCACGGTCGCGCCCCTCCCGCCCCCAGCGGGAGGGGCGCGTCCGCGGAGAGCCCGAGGTCAGAGCGCGTGCAGGTACCGCCGCGTCATCCACGCCTGCACGAGGCGCCCGAGCGGCGCGCCGACGCGCGTGAACCAGCGGCCCGGTCGCGAGAAAGCCGCGATCTCGAACACGACCTGGTCCGACGGCTCGAGGGTGAGCGTGAACCGCTCCTCCCCGCGCTCGGGGTGACCCGGGAGAGTGCCGTAGGCGAACCCCGCCGAGGTCGGGGTGCGCTCGGCCCAGACGACCAGACACGGGATGCGGATGCTCAGGATGCCGAACCCCAACCGCATCGTCACGCGGGTGCCGGTGCGCATCGGCGTCTCCGACAGCTCGACCCGTGCACCCGCCCGGCGCTGCACCTCTCCCGCCAGCAGAGCGTCGGCGGCTCGCTCGAAGAGCTCACGACCGCGTCCGATCACGCGCCG
This sequence comes from Microbacterium proteolyticum, assembly GCF_014192415.1. GTDB lineage: Bacteria > Actinomycetota > Actinomycetes > Actinomycetales > Microbacteriaceae > Microbacterium > Microbacterium proteolyticum. The sequence goes on along the minus strand of NZ_JACHXY010000001.1, from coordinate 1,252,484 downwards.
CTGCCGGACGTGGTGATAGCCGGGCGGCAGCTCGCCGGCGGTCGCGCCGATCTCGTCGTAGGTCAGGCCGTCCATCTTCCGACGGTATCCGGCACGGGGTGCGGCGTGCCGGGGTTGCGGCGGCGGCGCGCGTGAGGTGCGGCCGCGGCGAGGGGAGGAGATCCGGCGGAGGGAGGATGTCGCACCGCTCCCGGGTCCTCCGCTCGCCTTTGTTCCTCCGCTCGGCACCGTGCGGGGGCGCGAGATCCGCCCGGCCCCGCCTCAGCCCGCGCGCCAGACGCCCCATCGCGAGCTCCGTCGATGTCGGAGGGACTGCGACGACGGTCGCACGATCGGGATCCGAAACGCGCCACCCGCTTACGCTGACTGCATGCCCCTCTCATGCAGCGGATCGACCGCGTGATCGACGTCGCCGAGCACCTCGGCACGGTCCTCGCGCAGGTCGTTCCCTTCGCCCCCGAGTCGCGCGCGGTGGCGTCGGCGCGCGGACGAGTGCTGCGGCATCCGGTCCACGCCGACGTCGACGTCCCGGGCTTCGACTGCTCCGCGATGGACGGCTTCGCCGTGCGCGACGCCGATGTCGCGGTGGTCCCCGCGACCCTGCGTGTGATCGCCGACCTGCCCGCCGGCACCGAGCTCGATCCGAGGATGGATGCCGGGCAAGCCGCACGCATCATGACGGGGGCGCCCGTACCGAGCGACGCCACCACCGTGGTCCCGTTCGAGGACACCGCGCGCGGGCTCGCCGGCGGGCTCGACGCGGTCACGATCGTCGCGGCCCCGCGCGGACCGGGAGCCCACGTCCGGCGCCGCGGCTCCGACGTGCGGAAGGGAGCGCTCGTCGTCGACGCCGCGGTGCGCCTCACCGCCGCCCGGCTCGGGGCGATCGCGGCCGCGGGCGTCGGCACGGTCTCGGTGTCGCGAGCGCCGCGGGTCGCCGTCGTCTCGACGGGCTCGGAGTTGCAGCCCGCCGGCGACGCGCTCCGGCGCGGGCAGATCCCCGAGTCCAATAGCGTGCTGCTGGCCGGGTTGGCCGAAGAGGCCGGTGCCGAGGTCGTGCTGCGCACCAGCGTGGGCGACGAGGGGGAAGGACCCCGCCACGCCATCGCCGCCGCCGAAGCTGCCGGAGCCGACGTCGTGGTGTTCTCGGGAGGGGTCAGCGCCGGCGCGTACGAGGTCGTGAAGAACACCCTCGGCGACCTCATGCGCTTCGAGAGCGTGCGCATGCAGCCCGGCAAGCCGCAGGGGTTCGGGCGCACCCCCGGCGGCATCCTGCTGTTCGGCCTCCCGGGCAACCCGGTGAGCGCGGCGGTGTCGTTCGAGCTGTTCGTGCGCCCGGCGCTCCGGGCATTGGAGGGAGACGCCGACCTCGGCGGCGAGGCGGTGCGCGTCGCCCTCACCGTCGGTCGCCGCGCCCGGCCGGAACGCGTGCAGTACGTGCCGGTGCGCGTCGACCGCAGCGACCCCGCCCGATGGACCGCCACGCCGACGGCGCACGGCACGCGGGGTCTCGGCGACGCCGAGGGGCTCGCCGTCATCCCGCCCCGCGCGCACGACCTGGTCGCCGGAGACCTCGTGACGGTGACCCTGTGGTGAGCGTCGGGGCGATCCTCCTGGCCGGCGGACGTGGGTCGCGGGTGGACGGGGCGGTGAAGCCGTTGTTCGAGGTGAACGGAACGACCCTGCTGCAGAGGGCGGTCGACGCCGCCCGCTCGGGTGGCGCGGACCGCGTCGTCGTCGCCGCGCCCGTGCTCGACGAGCAGCTCGACGTCGTCTGGGTGCGCGAGGATCCTCCCTTCGGAGGCCCGGTCGCGGGGATCGTCGCGGCCCTCCCGGAGGTGGATGCCGACGAGGTCTACGTCATCGCGTGCGATCTGCCGACTGCGGATGCCGCGGTGGTCCTGCTCTCCGCTCCCCTCTCGGCCGGGGTCGACGGCGCGTGCCTCGACGACGGGCGCCGCCAGTGGCTGATCGGCCGGTACCGCACCGCGTCGCTGCGGGCAGCGGCATCCGCTCTGCCCGACCGCGGACGCGATGCGTCGATGCGTGCCCTGCTCGGGGGGCTGGCCGTGACCTCGGTGTCGGTGGATCCAGCCATGACGCACGACGTCGACACGTGGGACGATCTCACGAAGGCCCGAGGAGGAGTCATGACAGAATCCCGCACCCTGCCGCCCGAGGCGCTCAACGACTGGAGCGAGGCGCTCGCCGAGCGCTTCGGTCTGGCCGAGGGCGATATCCCCATCGCGCTGATCCTCGACCTCGCGCGCGACGTGGCGAACGGCGTCGCCCGCCCGGCGGCTCCGCTGAGCGCGTTCGTCGCGGGGCTCGTGGCCGGGCGTTCGGGCGGATCACCGGCCGACACCGAGGCCGCGGTCGCGGCAGTGGTCGAGATGGCGAAGGGGTGGGAGAACCGCTGACCCTCCGGGCGCGTGAGGCGCCCGACCGCCTGCCGGCGTTCGTCGAGGTCGGCGAGGCCGGGTCCGCGATCCGAGTACTAGCGCCCGACGTATTCACCTCGTGGCCGCAGCCGCATCGCCTGTTCGCCGTACTCCGCCTCGATGTGCGCGATCCAGCCCGCCAGGCGCCCCACGACGAAGATCGTGCTCGCCGCATCGTCGGGCAGTCGGGCCCCCGACACCAGGGCCGCCAGCGCCAGGTCGACGTTGGGCCGCAGACGCGTGCGGGCGGCGACGGTGTCGCTGAGTCGGCGCACGGCATCCATCGTCCCCTCCCCGTCGGGGAGCGCCCGCAGCAGGGGGAACAGAGCCTCGGCGCGATCGTCGACACCGGCGTAGAGGGGGTGCCCGAAGCCCGGGATGCCGTTGCCCTCCTGCAGCGCCTCGGTCAACGCCCGCTCGGGCTCGAGGCCCCGTCGCACCCGCATGAGCAGGCGGGCGGTCCGCGTCGCCGCCGAGATGTGCAGCGGGGAGTCGGCCGCTCCCAGGGCGGCGCTGACCGCGGCGTATCCGTCGGCGCGAGCGGACGCGGCCACCCGTGCGGCGAAGGTCGACACCGCGAGGTCGTGATCGATGAGCAGGATCAGAGCGGCGTTCACGGCGGCGTCGACGGAGGTCGGCACTCCCCACCTGCTCACGAGGGAGCGGGCGATGTCAACGTGCGGGTCGCCGCCCAGGGCGACGGGCAGGCCCGTGAGCAGCGTCCAGCCGATGCGGTGCAGGGTCGCTCGTGACGGTTCGTATCGCAGCGGATCGTCGGCGGCGAAGCCGGTGAGAGCGGCGCGCAGCCGATCCATGGCGCCGGCATGCGGGGGAAGGGCCGCCACCATCTCGCGTGCGCTGCCGATGGCGGGGTCGGGGGCGTCGAGGCGCTCGGCGGCCCACAGCCACGCGACGACGTCGGCGAACGGCTGGTCGATGAGATCGCGGGCCCGCCGGCCGCGGAACAGCAGCTCGCCGTCTTCGATGTCGGCGATGTCGGTCTGCACGACGCCGAGCGGCGAACCGGTGGTCGGGTGCGACGGCGTCCGCACCGTGATGCGACGGCGGCTCGTCGCGAACGCCTCGACGTCGAGCGCATCGAACGTCGAGCCGCGCGCGTCGCGCTCACGCGGCAGGAGGCCGCGCGACACATAGGCGTACAGCGTCTCGGGCTTGACCCCGAGGCGGGCGGCGGCTTGCGCGGCGGTGAGGCGGGGGAGAGGGGATGCCATCTTGATCCGATCAACGTTGACGCTGTTGCGGTCATGTTTGCACACTGGCCGAATGAGCGACCTGATCGATGTGCCCCGCGGCTTGAACGGCGTCGTGGCGGCCGAGACCACCATCAGCGACGTCGACGGAGACGCGGGTTCCTACCGGTACCGCGGCCACTCGGCCACCGACCTGGCCCGCACGAGGACGTTCGAGGAGGTGTGGCACCTGCTCGTCGTCGGCGACCTCCCCGACGTCGACCGTGCCGCCGCCTTCGCCGGGCGCATCGCCGCCGCCCGATCCGACCCCTGGATGCCGGAGCTCATCGCCGCGGTCACGGCTCGCACCGACCAGCCGCTCGCCGGCCTCCGCGCGGTGTGGACGCTTGCGGCATCCGTCCGCCGTTCGCCCGCCCTGTACGACCTCGACGAAGCCGGCCGGCTCGACGAGGCGATCGCCTTCGCCGCACTGGCGCCGCTCTCGCTGGCGCCGGCCGGCGACCCGGTCTTCCGCGACACCGCCGTCGACGACCGAGGGAGCTTCCCGCCCGCTACGAGCGCGCCTCCGGGCCTCGTCGCCGACTACCTCCGCCGTGTCACAGGCCGCGTCCCCGACGACGCCCACGTTCGCGCGCTGTCGGCGTACCTGATCGCGGCGATGGACCACGGCTTCAACGCCTCGACGTTCACGGCCCGGGTCATCGCCTCGACGGGGGCCGACATGGCATCCTGTCTCTCCGGTGCGCTCGGAGCCCTGTCCGGACCGCTGCACGGAGGCGCCCCCGCCCGCGCGCTCGACAGCCTCGACGCCGCCGGCGACGACCCCGGCGCGTGGATCGCGGGCGAGCTCTCCGCGGGACGGCGGCTGATGGGGTTCGGGCACGCGGTCTACCGCACGGCCGATCCGCGTTCGGAGCTGCTGCGCGAGGTCGCGCAGCGCCTCGGCGGACCGCGAGTGGCGCAGGCGTTGGCGTTCCAGCGGGCGGCGGAGCGCCAACTCGCGCGGCGGCGACCCGAGCGGCCCTTGCACGCCAACGTCGAGTTCTACGCCGCCGTGGTGATGGAGCAGTGCGGCATCCCGTCCACGATGTTCACGCCCACCTTCGCGCTCGCCCGCACGATCGGCTGGACGGCGCACGTGCTCGAGCAGGCGCGGGATCCGAAGATCATCCGACCGTCGGCGCGCTACGTCGGGCCGGTGTTCGCGGGGTGAGGCCGGTGTTCGCGGGGTGAGGCCGGCGTTCGCGGGGTGAGACCGGTGTTCGCGGGGTGAGACCGGTGTTCGCGGGGTGAGACCGGCGCGGTACCTGAGTCCGTGCCGCGCGTCAGTTCAGCAGTTCGAGCCCGCTGAAGAAGCCGATCGAGATCGACAACAGTGCCGCCGCGACCCCGGCGATGAATCCCGCGGCGGCGAGTTCGCGGGCCATCCGGGCATTCAGGCTCAGGATGCCGAACAGCAACGACACCCCCGCCAGCACCCACATGCCGATCTGGATGGCGGCCAGGTTGTCGAGGTCGGAGATGGTGCTGGCGGTCACGACGAACAGGTACCACGCGATCACGACGATCCCCGAGATCAGCGCGATGACCGAGGCCACGCGCAGGTCGCCCTTCGGCGTCGTCGGCGGGGGTGGCTCGTCGCGCGGCGGAACGTCGGTCGCCGGTTCAAGCGAATCGGGGAGATCGTCGTCTGCCATGTCCCGATCCTCCCAGGTCGCGCGCGCGAGCGAGGGTGCATTGTCGGAGGGATGCCGATGTGCACCGCCTGTTCGCCCGTCCATGTCTTCCGGCGGCATAGGCTCCTCCCGATGAGAACCGTGGGAGTCGACCTCGCCGCCGGAGCCCCGGGGACCGCCCTCGCCGAGATCGTCTGGGCCGACGGCGCAGCGATGCTGACGAGGCTGGAGGTCGGCATCGAGGACGCCGACATCGTGGCATCCGTCGCCGCCGGTGACGCGTGGCTGGGCGTGGACTGTCCGCTCGGGTGGCCCGACGCCTTCGTGGACTTCGTACGCTCGCATCACGGCGCCGGAGAGCCGGAACTCGGGCCCGTGGAGGGTCACGCCGAGTGGCGCCGACCGCTCGTCTATCGACACACCGACCATGTCGTGCGCGAGCGCATCGGGCGATGGCCGCTGAGCGTGTCGACCGACCGGCTCGGGGTGACCGCGCTGCGGGGCGCAGGCATGCTGCGACGGCTCGCCGAGGCGGGCGTGGGGGTCGACCGCGCCGCCGAGGGGCGCCTGTTCGAGGTCTACCCCGGAGGATCGCTGCGCCTCTGGGGCTTCGACACCACGGGATATCGAGTGGATGCCGATCGGCGGGCGATCCTTCTCGACGCCCTCCGCGAGCGCGCGCCGTGGTTCGACGTCGGCGGTTTCGCACCGCTCGCGATCCGCAAAGCGGACGCGTTCGACGCCGTCATCGCGGCCCTCGCCACGCGCGTGGGAGCACTCGGCCTGTTCGCGCTGCCGGCCCCCGAGGTGCTCGCCGTCGCGAGACGGGAGGGGTGGGTCGTGCTCCCGGACGGTCCCCTGGAGGGGTTGATCACCGGCGCGTGAGCGCGCGGCGCGACGACGTCGGCGCGGTCGCTCAGACGAGAACCGAAGGCTTCATACACGGCCCCGCCGTGCGCGTGCGGCGAACGCGTCCACGGCATCCAGGATCTCGGATGCCTGCCAGATGCGGTTGCGGCTTCCGCCGCCGACCTGGGTCAGCACTCCTGCTGCGGAGAGCTTGTTGATCGCCGTACCCGCGGCGACCGTGCTGATGTCGAGGGCGGAAGCGACCGACGCCACGGTCACGACCGGCTTCGCCGGCAGGAGTTCCATCAGGCGGTGCGCGGATGAGTCCGACCTGGTCTTGAGAACCGCACTCCATCTGCCGCGGACGCCGATGAGGTCGGCGGCGAGGCGACGACCGTTCGAGATCGCGGAGAAGCTCGCTTCGGTGATGGCGTGGACGATCGCATCCACATCCCCGGCGCGGTAATCGGTGAGGGCCTGGAAGTAGGCCCGCGGATCGCGCAGCAGCCCCGCGGACACGGGGACAGTCAGGTTGCGGGTGAGTCCGCCGCGGTGGAGCAGGGCATGGATGAGGGCGCGGCCTGTGCGGCCGTTGCCGTCGGGGAACGGATGGATGGTCTCGAACTGCGCGTGCGCGATCGCCGCCTGTGCGAGCAGGGGAACGTCGGTACGGTCGACGAAGTCCATCAGATCCCGCATCAACTCCGGCACGCGTTCGTGGTGAGGCGGAATGAACTCCGCATCGTGGGGCGAGATCGCGCCTCCTCCGATCCACACCTGCTCCGTGCGCCAGCCCCCGACGAACCCCGGGGCGGTATCCCGGAGGAGTGCCACCTGTATGGCGACGATCGCGTCTTCGTTTAGGTCGGTGCTGAGCGCTATCGCGGCATCCATCGCGCGTGTGTTCGCGACGATCAGCCGTGCATTCTCGGATCGCGCGGCACCGATCTCGGCGAGGGCCACCTGTCGTGCTCCCGCCGTCAGGTTCTCCACTTCGGAGCTCGAGGCGGACTCGGTGTGGAGCAGGCGCTCGCGTCCGAGCACGTCGGGGAGGGCGTGGGAGATCCGCGCGTCGTCGATGGTTCGTGCCACATTCATCGATGAATGTCAATATTGATTACTATCGATTCATGACCGCGTTGCCGCTCCTGCCGTCCGCCGCCTGCTGCGTGTCCAGCGAGGGTGCCGCGATGTCGGTCGCCGACGCCGAAGGGCTCGCCGCGCGACTGAAGGCTCTCGGTGATCCGACGCGGCTGCGCCTGTTGTCGATCGTCGCGGGCGCGGCGGAGCAGGAGGCCTGCGTGTGCGACCTGACCGAGTCGGTCGGGCTGTCACAGCCCACGGTGTCGCACCACCTCAAGGTGCTGACCGAGGCGGGGTTCCTCACGCGCTCGAAGCGCGGAACGTGGGCGTACTACCGGCTCGTGCCGGGCGCTCTGGATGCCGTGGCCGGGGCGCTGCGCATCGACGCCTGAGGCGGCGCGGTGCGAACACCGCCCGCACAGCTCCTGCGTCGCGCCCGCGCGCGTGTCCGCCGCGCGTTCGGTGCGCGCTCGTGTGCCTGTCTGGCGCGCGACGCGTGGGCGCCTCGGTCGAGCGGTGAGGCGTCATCCCCGTCGGCCGAGGCGCCGTTCGCCGGAGGTCAGCGTCCGAACAGCCGGGAGAAGAATCCGCCGCCCTCGGCGGCTTGCTTCTCGTGCCCCTCGCAGCGGTCGCGCCGGGGAACGCCGGCCATCACCTGATCGACGTGCATCCCGCACCCCGCCCACGTCGCTTTCCTACACGTCTTGCACGTCACCTGTCGGCACATCTCCGGCATCCTTCCGTTCTCCGTCGCAGTCGCGACTGGGCCTCGACTATACCCCCGGGGGTATACAGTGGATGACATGAAGACGGTCATCATCGGCGGAGTCGCGGCGGGAATGAGTGCGGCGACGAGGTTGCGGCGACTCGACGAGACCCGCGATATCACGGTCTACGAGCGCGGCGCGTACGTGTCGTTTGCGAACTGCGGACTGCCGTACCACGTGGGCGGTGTGATCACCGAGCGCTCGTCGCTGCTGCTGCAGACGCCCGAGTCGCTCGCCGCGCGGTTCGCGCTCGACGTGCGCGTGCGACACGACGTGGTCGCCATCGACACGGCCGCCCGAACGGTGACCGTGCGCGATATCGATGCGGGCACCGAGAGCGTCGAGACGTACGACGACCTCGTGATCGCAACAGGGGCCGCGGCTGCTCCGGGGCCGTCCGCAGGGGCCGTTCCCACGCACACGCTGCGCAGCGTCGACGACGTCGACCGCGTTCTCGAGGTGCTCGCCGACGCCGGTCCGCAACCGCGCGTCGTCGTGGCGGGAGCCGGGTTCATCGGGCTCGAGGCGGTCGAGAACCTCGTCGCGCGCGGCGCGCGAGCGACCCTGGTGACGCGCGGCCGGCAGGTGCTGTCGCCCCTGGATGCCGAGATGGCCGCGCCGCTGCTGCCTTTCCTCCGTGAGCACGGAGTCGACGTGCGGCTCGGCGCGACCATCGTCGGTGCGGAGCCGGGGCGCGTCCTCCTGGATGACGGCGGGACCGTCGACGCGGTGCTCGTCGTCGAGGCGAGCGGAGTGCGCCCTGATCGCGGTCTCGCCGAGGCCGCCGGTCTCGAGGTCGGTCCGACCGGTGGGATCGCCGTAGACGCACGGCACCGGACCTCGAGCCCGCACGTCTGGGCGGTGGGTGACGGCGTCGAGAAGCGCGACCACGTCGGCGGAGAGCCTGCGCTCGTCACCATGGCGGGCCTGGCCAACCGGCACGGTCGGGCGGTGGCCGACGACATCGCGGGCCTCGAGCCGTCTGCGGCGCGGCCCGCGCTCGGCACCGCCGTGCTGGGGCTGTTCGGCGCGACCGTCGCGTTCGTCGGGTGGAGCGAACGCCGACTCGTGGCCGACGGGCGGGCGCACCGCGTCATCCACACGCACCCGGCCTCGCACGCGACCTACTACCCGGGGGCGCAGTCGATGGCGATGAAACTGCTCGTCGACCCCGCGTCCGACCTCATCCTCGGCGCGCAGATCGTCGGAGGCGACGGCGTCGACAAGCGCATCGACGTGATTGCCGTGGCCATGGCGGCCGGGCTCACGGCATCCGCTCTCTCGCAGCTCGAACTCGCCTACGCTCCGCAGTACGGCTCGGCGAAGGACCCCGTCAACATGATCGGATACGTCGCGCAGAACCTCGCGGAGGGGACGACGGATGCCGTGCAGTGGCACGAGCTTCCGGCGGCACTCGGCGCCGGGGCCGCCCTCGTCGACGTGCGCACGCCCGCGGAGTTCGCCGCGGGGGCCATCCCGGGGGCGGTCAACCTGCCGCTCGACGAGCTGCGCGAACGCCACGGCGAGATCCCCGACGGCGCGGTGATCGTGCACTGCCAGGTCGGGCAGCGCGGGCACACGGCCGCGCGGCTGCTCACGCAGCTCGGGTACGTGGTGCGTAATCTCGATGGCGGTTACCGCACCTGGCTCGCCGGTCGTGAGGCGACCGCGCCGACGCTCGACGAAGGAGTTCACGCATGACTGACCGCAGCCTCCACGACCCCCAGGCCGTCAAGAAGGTCGCCAACCGCCTGCGCCGCGCGCAGGGTCAGCTCGCCGCCGTGATCGCCGCGGTCGAGGGCGGCGGCGACTGCCGCCAGGTCGTCACCCAGCTCGCCGCGGTGAGCAGCGCGATCGACCGCGCGGGCTTCGCGATCATCTCCACGGCGATGAAGCAGTGCATCACCGAACCGGATGCCGAGGATGCCGAGACCTCGGCCAACGCCCCCGGCCGGCTCACGGTCGAGGAGCTTGAGAAGCTGTTCCTCACGCTTGCTTGAGCGGGCTCCGTCCCCGCCGATTTTCGGAGGGCGGGGGCGCAGCGCCACGACGCCCCGCCGCTGGTCACGGCGCCGCGAGAAGATCCTTCATCGTGGCGATCTCGGCCGTCTGCGCGACCTTTCCCTGACACGGATGACGGTCGTCGACGAAACGAGCGCGACGTGGTGACCGCGCGCACGTAATCAGATTTTGGGGCGGCGGCGCTGCACCGGGGGTACCTCGAGTTTGGGAACCGCGCGGAGCATGAACTTGTCGAAGTCGGGCACCGTGAACGCTGCATATCCATGCTCGGGCGTGTAAAGCAGTCCCATTTCGATGAGTTCCGCGCGAGTTGGGCCGAGCTGGGTCGAGTCGCGCTCGAGCAATCGCGCCACATCCGAGGCCTTTTGGGGCTCGGGGCCCAGTTCGGCCATCGCGCGCATGTACGCGGTCTGAAGGGGTGTAGCGCGATCGAGGCGAACTCGAAAGAAGGAGCTATCGAGTTTGGCTTCATAAGCTTCTTGCGCCAGTGTCACGTCTTCGCGTGTGATCCGGTTATTCCGGGCGATGTTCCACACCTGATACCCGAGCTCCTGGATGAAATAGGGGTATCCGCGAGTGATATCGACGGCGAGGTCGACAGCGTCCCCGTCATAGACGGCGCCTTCCGCGGCGGCCGGCTCGGTGAGTGCGGTGCGTGCGTCAGCGTCATCCAGTGAATCGATCCGCGGGAACGTGAAGAGTCTCTCGGCGTACGACTTCGCATCGCCAGCAAGCTCGGCGATCTGCGGCAGGCCGGCGCCGACGAACGTGACCGGAAGCTTGCGTTGCACGGTCTTGTGGATGGATTGGATCAGCGCTTCGAGTTGAGTTGCGGCGAGGAACTGGACTTCGTCGATGAGTATTGCGACGCCTTTGCCCTCTTCAGCCGCGGCTTCCCCGATAGCGGTGAGGACATCGGTGAGGTCCATGCCCAGGTCACCGTGGTCGCCCAGTCCCTCAGCCGGAGGAACATCCCATGACATCGACCATGTTCCCTGCTGGTCGACGGACACCGCGAACGCGCTCAGGACCTCGGCTGCCCTGCGGCCGCGGGCTGTCCAACGCGCGCGGGGAGAGAGCCGCAAGAGCGCCGCCTTCAGCTGCGAGAAGAGCGCCTGTCGGAACTTCCTATCCTCGTGTTTGCTGGCCTCGAACTCGACGACCTCCCATCCGGCGCCGCGCGCGATTTGCTCAAACCTGTTCAGCAGGACGGTCTTACCGACGCCGCGGAGTCCCGTGATGATCATCGATTGCTCCGAACGCCCACGCTGAAGTCGACGGAGAAGAACCTCGAACGACGCGGTCTGATCATCTCGTCCGATCAGAGCCTCCGGTGAGGCTCCCGCGTTCGGTGTGTATGGGTTGTCAAGGTTGTCCACGGTTAGACCTTAGCAGCCTTAGGGTGATTTACTAGTTTTGAATAAAGCCGAATAAGACTTAAAAAGTACGCAGACTCCGGCGGCCGGCGAGGGCGGGAGGGGCGGTGCCGTCGGTGAGCTGGGCCAGCAGGTCGGGGATGTGCAAATGCCCGGACCGCCGGGAACCGTGCCCGACATCGACCGCCATCGGCTGCGCCCAGAGTCGGCAAACCTGCCCCGCTGGCGCGGGCACCCAGTGGAGCTCGGTACCCGCCGATCGGCGCCTGGTTGTGATCTGCTTCGCGAGGTCGACTGGTCGCTCCTGGAGGCCTCCCTACGGGCTCGCGACGCTGCGTGCTCGGTGCTGATGCTCCTGCTGAGAAGCGCAGCGGGCGCATCGGCATCGGCGTTTCGCTGCATCCCGCGCAACGACAAGCGGGACTCGTGCATTGAAAAGCCCGCAAGTGCAACGAGAACGCGTTCGCGACACGAACCCCCTTGCGACTCTTTTCGATCAACGCTAACGTGCAACCAAATGGTTGAACAACAGAGCGACGCCGACATCGACCGGGTCTTCCACGCCCTGGCCGATGCCACGCGACGCGACATCGTGCGGCGCACGCTGGTCTCCGAGCAGTCGGTGACGCAGCTGGCGACGGCATACGCGATGTCGTTCGCGGCGGTGTCGAAGCACATCGCCGTGCTCGCCGAGGCGCGGCTCGTCACCAAACGCGCGGAGGGGAGGGTGCGACTCGTGCGTGCCGACCCCGATGCGCTCGCCCGGGCGCAAGACCTGCTGCGTTCGTACGAAGACCTCTGGCGCGGACGCGTCGACCGGCTCGACGCGCTGCTGGCCGAGAGACCGGATGCCACGGCATCCGCCGCTCGATCCGTCACCGCCTCGCCCGCCGCGGCACGGGATGCCACGGCATCCACCGCTCAAGCCGCCGCAGCCCCGCCCACAGGGGTGCGGGATGCCGCGGCATCCGCCCCGCCGACCGAACCCACCCACCCCTGATCCGACGAAGGAGCCCGTCATGCCCGTCACATCCGTCGACAGCGACGCCGAAGCCCTCACCATGACCTTGATCGCCGACTTCCCGGTCACCCCGGAGCGGGTATGGGCGGCGTTCGCCGATCCGCGTCAGCTCGAGCGGTTCTGGGGTCCTCCCGGGTGGCCGGCGACCTTCACCTCGTTCGCGTTCGAGGCGGGTGGGCGCGCCAGGTACGAGATGCGCAGCGCCGGCGGCGAGGTCGCCCGGGGCAGCTGGAGGTTCGTCGCCATCGATGCTCCCCGTGGCTTCGAGGTGATCGACTCCTTCGTCGACGAGGACGGGGAGGCCATCCCCGGCATGCCGTCGATGCGCATGACGTTCGCGTTCGAAGCCACCGCCGAGGGCACCCGGATGACGAACGTCACGTTCTTCGACTCGCTCGAGGCGCTCGAGCAGCTCATCGCGATGGGCGCGGTCGAGGGATCGACGATGGCGATGAACCAGTTGGATGCCGTGCTGCAGGGCCTGCGGGAGTTCGCCCACGGCAAGGGGACGCAGCTCGAGATCCTCGACGATCAGCACGTGCGCATCACGCGGCTCATCGACGGCCCGCGCGAGCTCGTGTGGCGCGCGCACGTCGAGCCCGCCCTGATGCGGCAGTGGATGCTCGGTCCCGACGGGTGGCGCATGAGCGTCAGCGAGGTCGACGTCTCGGTCGGCGGGCACTACCGCATCGCGTGGGAGCCCGAGGCGGGAACCGAGGGCGAGGGCTTCGGCTTCGACGGCGAGACGCTGCTCGTCGACGAGCCGCGTCGCATCGTGCAGACCGAGCACATGACCGGCACCGACTGGCCCTCCACCACGAACGACCTGTCGCTCTACGAGGAGGACGGCGCGACCCTCGTCACGCTGCTCATCGAGTATCCGGACGCCACGACCCGCGACGCGGTCCTCTCCACCGGCATGGTCGACGGCATGGAGCAGAGCTTCGAGCGGATGGAGCGCGTCGTCCTCGCCTGACCCCGAAGAACGAGAGCCGGATGCCGCGGCCCCGAGGCCGCGGCATCCGCTCCGCCGATCAGTTCTTGATGTACCCGTTCGGGTTCAGCACGTACTTGCGCGGGGCGCCCTTGTCGAAGTCGGCGTAGCCCTGCGGGGCGTCGTCGAGGCCGATGGGCGTGGCGTTGACGGCCTTCGCGATCTGCACCTTGTCGTGCAGGATCGCCATCATCAGCTGCCGGTTGTACTTCATCACCGGGCACTGGCCCGTGGTGAACGACAGCGACTTGGCCCAGCCGAGACCGAGTCGCAGCGACAGCGAGCCGACCTTGGCCGCCTCGTCGACTCCGCCGGGGTCACCCGTGACGTACAGACCCGGGATGCCGACCCCGCCGCCCGCCGCGGTCACCGTGAACAGCGAGTTGAGCACCGTCGCCGGTGCCTCGTGGCCGGAGTCGGAGCCGTGACCGCGCGCCTCGAACCCGACCGCGTCGACCGCGGCATCCACTTCGGGGACGCCGAGGATCTGCTCGATCTGTTCTCCCGGGTCGCCTTTCGAAACGTCGACGCTCTCGAATCCGAGCGAGCGCACCTGTGCGAGGCGCTCCGGGTTGAGGTCGCCCACGAGCACCGCCGCCGCGCCGAGCAGCTGCGCGCCGACGGCCGCGGCGATGCCGACCGGACCCGCGCCCGCGACGTACACGGTCGACCCCGGACGGACCCCGGCGGTGTAGGCGCCGTGGAATCCGGTGGGGAAGATGTCGGACAGCATCGTCAGGTCGAGGATCTTCTCGAGCGCCTGCTCGCGGTCGGGGAAGACCAGCAGGTTCCAGTCGGCATAGGGCACGAGGACGTACTCGGCCTGCCCGCCGACCCACCCGCCCATGTCGACATAGCCGTAGGCGCTGCCGGGGCGGTCGGGGTTCACGTTCAGACAGATGCCGGTCTTGCCCTCCTTGCAGTTGCGGCACCGGCCGCACGCGATGTTGAACGGCACCGAGACGATGTCGCCCACCTTGACGAACTCGACGTCGGGTCCGACCTCGATCACCTCGCCGGTGATCTCGTGGCCCAGCACGAGGCCCGCGGGGGCGGTCGTGCGACCGCGGACCATGTGCTGGTCGGAGCCGCAGATGTTGGTGGACACGGTGCGCAGGATCGCACCGTGGGGGACCTTCCGGCCGACGTTTGCCGGGTTCACGCCCGGGCCGTCCTTGAGCTCGAACTCGGGGTAGGGGGTGTCGATGACCTCCACCACTCCGGGTTCTTTGTACGCCACTGCCTTGTTACCGGACATCGTCGTCCTCTCCGGCCGGTCGACCCGACCTGGTCGCGTCGCGCGAGCGGACCCGCGGCGACACCCGACGCGACGTGCGACCGGATTCGGCCGTGAGCGACGCGGAGGTACCCCTCAGCCAAGACGCCGATGATCGCAACGTCAAGGGATGGCGCGAGACGCCACTCGATGCGTCACCCGCGCGGGCCGGCTACTCCGAGGGGGAGGCCCGGCGCACGGCGTCGCGAACGGTCTTCTCGACCTCGGCTGTCACCTCGACCACCGCGAACGACACCGGCCACATCGGACCGTCGTCGAGCTGCGCGGTGTCGTCGAAGCTGACCGTGCCGTAGCGCGTCTTGAACTTCGACGCGGGCTGGTAGAACACGACGACCTTGCCGTCCTTCGCGTACGCCGGGAAGCCGTAGAAGGTCTTGGGCGTCAGGTGCGGCGCCTCCTCCAACACGATGACGTGGAGGCGTTCGGCCATCGCCCGGTCGACGCCGTCGAGCTTGTCGATCGCTTCGAGGCAGGCCTCGTTCTCCTTCTCGCGCTTCGCCGAGCCCTTGAGGCCCTTCATGGCCTTCAGCTCCTCGGCGCGCTGCGTCATCGCCGCGCGTTCTTCGTCGCTGAATCCCGCTCCGCTTCCCGCCATGGCATCCACCTCTCGTCGGTCTGGGGGCAGGATAGCGCCGCTGTCGGCGCGGACACAGGGCCGTGCACGACGCCGTAGGACGGGGCGCGCTCGCTCAGGGATCTGCGCAACGTCCGTGCCGATGGGGTGGATACCGCTGAGGTTGCGCGGATCGCTGAGGTCGTGTCTGGACGGGCTGGACGGGCCGGCCCTGGCGCGGCATCGCGGGGGTGCGCGTCCGAAACGCAGGTCAGGCCTGCCGCAGTCCTTCCTCGAGCGCGACCCACGCGAGCATCGCGCACTTCACGCGCGCGGTGTACTTCGACACCCCCGACAGTGCGGAGGCGTCGGCGAAGGTCTCCTCGTCGAGCGGGATCTTGCCGCGCGAGCGCAGCGCCTCGCGGAACGCGGAGATCAACGCCGAGGCGTCGGCGGTCGGCATCCCCTCGTCGCCGCCGTCCTCCTGCAGCAGGGCGACGAGCATGGATGCCGACGCCTGCGAGATCGAGCATCCCGCGCCCTCCCACGTGACGGATGCCACGCGGTCGCCGTCGACGTCGACGCGGAGCGTGATCTCGTCGCCGCAGATGGGGTTGCGCTGATGAACCGTGGCGCTGTGCGCACCCGGTTCGGCGAGGCCGAAGCCGCGACGGTTCTTCGCGTGGTCGAGGATCAGCTCCTGGTACAGCGACTCGAGCCCGCTCATGCGCGTGCCCCCGCGGTGCTCGCGCCGACGCCGAAGAACCCGCGAACGCCCGAGACGGCGTCGAGGAACGTGTCGATCTCCTCTTCGGTCGTGTGGATCGCCGCGCTCGCGCGCACCGACGCCGTCAGACCGAACCGGCGGTGCAGCGGCTGCGCGCAGTGGTGTCCGACGCGCACAGCCACGCCGCGGGAGTCGAGGAACTGGCCCACGTCGTGCGCGTGCACACCGTCGACGGCGAACGCCTGCAGGGCGATGCGCTCGGCGGCATCCGTGTCTCCGAGCAGGCGGATGCCGTCGATCGAGCGGAGTCCTTCGCGCATGCGGGCTTCGAGCGTCGCCTCGTGTGCGTGTGCGGCGGCGAGGTCGTGCTCGCCGAGCCAGCGCACCGCGGCGGCCAGCGCCACCGCCTGCGACACCGGCTGCGTGCCCGCCTCGAAGCGCTGCGGCGGCGGAAGATATTCGGCCTTGTCGAGGGTGACGGTGGTGATCATCGATCCGCCGGTGGTGAAGGGCGGCAGCGCCTCCAGCACCTCGTCGCGGCCCCAGAGAGCGCCGATGCCGTAGGGACCGTAGACCTTGTGCCCCGAGAAGACGGCGAGGTCGACTCCGGATGCCGGCAGGTCGAGCGCGAGGTGAGGCGCCGACTGGCACGCGTCGAGCACCGTCAGCGCGCCGACGCCGCGGGCGAGCGTCACGAGCTTGGCGACGGGGTTCACGATGCCGAGCACGTTCGAGACGTGCGGGAACGCGACGACCCTGGTGCGCTCGCCGATGAGGTCGGCCGCGGCGTGCATGTCGAGCATGCCGTCGTCGAGCACGGGGATGTGGCGCAGGCGCGCGCCCGTGCGCGCGGCGAGCTCCTGCCAGGGGATGAGGTTGGCGTGATGCTCGGCCTCGGTCACGACGATCTCGTCGCCCGCACGCAGGCGCCCCGCGTAGCCGAGGGCACCGGCGATCAGGTTCAGGCCGCCGGTGGCGCCGCTCGTCCAGACGAGCTGCTCGGGCTCGGCGCCGACGAACTCGGCGACGGTGATCCGTGCGTCCTCGAAGAGCTCGGTCGCGTCGGCGGCGAGCGTGTGCGCACCGCGGTGCACGGCGGAGTTCGCACGCTCGAGGAAGTCGCGTTCGGCGTTCAGCACGGCGCGCGGCTTCTGGCTGGTCGCTCCCGAGTCGAGGTACACGAGGGGCCGACCGTCGATCTCGGTCTCGAGGATCGGGAAGTCGGCTCGCACGGCGGCGACGTCGAAGGGGAGTGTCACCCCTCCAGGCTACGCGGGGATGCGTCTGCCCCGGCCGGCCGGGACGATCGTGCCGCGGCGGTACCCGCGTCGATGACGTGATCGGGGTGGCAGGACCGGGCCGAACTCCGCAGGATCGGGACTCGGGGGCATCCGCCCCTCTGATCGGGCGCCCCGCGTCCGGGGTCTCCGGAGTTCCGCACGCCTGAGCGGCGTGAGGTTCACGGCGCGCCCCGCACGGGAACCGTGAGGACGCCGGATCGGCGTCGGTCATCGGCGTAGACCGGATGCCATGACCCTCACGGCCCTGCTCCCCACCCTCCGATCCAGCATCCCGTCGCCCTTCGACTCCGCGGCGTGGCCCGCGGGGTCCGTGCCCACCCTCGACGACGTCACGGTGCGGGCGATGTCGGTCGGCCGTTACGCCGACATCTGCGGCACGCCCTGCGAGTGCACGGGACCTGCCGTCATCCCGGCGTCGGGTGGGGTGGCATCCGCGACGCTGTCGACGACGGTGATCGTGGCGACGGTGGTGGATGCCACTCCCGACACACTGCGCCTCGACGCGTGCCCCGCGGGACTCGACGTGGTGTGGCGCGAGGCGCGACTGCTCGGCCGTGTGTCGCACGCGTACGACGAGCCCTTCGCAGTGATCGACGCGCACGGCAGCGAGGCGTGCGCCACGGTCGCGCTCCCCGGGGACGTACGAGTGGGCGACCGCATCGCCGTCCCCTGCCCCGGGTGCCACACCCTCGGGGAAGTGCGGTGATGCTGCTGCACGCGATCGTCTACAGCTGCCGCTGCGCACGCGTGCAGGCGGAGTTCGAGGCCCGCGACGACGACGACCTCGCACCTTTCGAGCCGCTCTCCTGAGTCGCAGGGACGTCGCCGCCGCCACCGAGCCGCCCCCGAACAGCGCGGAGGCGAGCGGGGGCCGTTCGCGTAGAGGTCAGCCCACGACGGCGCTGCCGGTCGGTGGAAAAGACGGCGTACCGGTCATTTGGGGTTCTGGAATGGAAATCCCCGCGTGTGACGTTGTGGCGATCAGTAATTGTTTGTACTTGCGCTTCGCAGGGGATGATGAACACATTTCGAACTTTCGCCATTTGTGCAGCTTCGCGAAGAGAGAAGAAATTCCGCCGCAATCTCGACGCACTAATATCCCCGGGTGACCGACATGAGCCGTGAGAATCAGGCGCCCTCTCTCGAAATCGTCCTGCGCATCCACGGATGGCGACCCCGACGACAGGGTGACGGATGGGAGATCGGCCCTCGGACCAGCCCCGTCTGCATTCGGCCGCGGGCGAAGGGGGCGTTCGAGTTGGTCGTTGACGGCGAGCCCCTCGCGTTGCCCGATGAGTCCGCCGTCATCGACTTCCTCTCGCAGGTCGCGCTGAGCCGCGCACGCGAGGGCTCGCCGTCGCAGTGAGCGGGGCGAGGCATCCCGCGGACCTGACCGGGTCCTCTCCCGCGCGACACCGCACGCGCGCCCGGCTCCTTGTCGGGCGACGTCGCGTCGGATCAAGGTGAGGTGGGGGAGCAATCCCCCCGCGAAAGACTGCCGGAAGCTCCCCGTCATCGGCGTCGCGTCGCAGCCGAGCCTTCTCGGGTCGACCGTTGCGTGAGCGCACCGCCGGACGGTCCTGAAGGGGCGTGGAGACTCGGGATCTCGCCGCGTGACGGACACATATATGTTCTGGGTGCTGAATCGACCATGAGCGAAGATGAAGAGTTAACGTTCGTTCAGCAACCGGGGCTGCCGTGACTAGACCCTCCGTCGGATCCGCGCACGAGATTATCTGTGCACGTCTTTCGCGCAATCTCGCAATCGAAGTTCATAATGCTCGTAACAGCTTGGGGTATTCCCAAGAACAGGCCGCACTGAGGGCGGGGATCGCGCCTCCGGCTCTGGGTCGGATCGAGAGAGCACGTTTCTCGCACTATCCCTGGGCGAATCCCACATTGGAAACGCTCGTTCGCCTCCATTCGTCGTTCCAGATCGATCCGCAGCGCTGGATTCGGGGCCTTTCCGACGAATAGATCCCGCTCTCTCGTCCGCCGCGCGCGTCACACGTGTTCACGAGAGCGCGGGGTCACACGACGAGCCGGTACCCCATCCCCTGCTCCGTGAGCAGATGCACCGGTGCCGACGGATCGGCCTCCAGCTTCTTTCGCAGCTGCGACATGTACAGGCGCAGATATCCGGAGTCGGCGACCTGCTCGCTGGCCCAGATTTCCTTCAATAGCGTCTGCCGCGTGACGAGCGAACCCGGGTTGCGGGCGAGGAACTCGAGCATCCGCCACTCCGTCGGTGTCAGGTGTACGCGCGCTCCCTCCCGCAGGACGGCTTTGGCGGCGAGGTCGACCTCGACGTCGCCGAATCGCACGACCGACTCGCCGCTCGAGGGCACCGAGCGACGCGCGTGCACGCGCAGGCGGGCGAGCAGCTCATCGATCTGGAAGGGCTTGGTGACGTAGTCGTCGGCACCGGCGTCGAGCGCCTCGACCTTGTCCGCCGAGCCCGTGCGGCCCGAGACCACGATGATCGGCGCAGTCGTCCAGCCGCGCAACGCCTCGATCACCTGCACGCCGTCGAGGTGCGGCATCCCGAGATCGAGCAGCACGACGTCGGGGTGCGCCTGCGCGGCGAGGGTGATGGCCGCGGCACCGTCGGCGGCGGCGACCACGTCGTACCCGTGCGCGGCGAGGGTGATGCGCAGGGCGCGCACGAGCTGTGGATCGTCGTCGGCGATGAGGATCTTCACGGGGCGCCCTTTCCGAGGTCGGATGCCGTGCGGTCCGCGCGCGACGCGGCGGTGGCGGGTGGGTCGGCGACGCCCGGGAGGTCGTATGCCGTGCGGTCTCCGGGCGCCGCGGCCGAGGCGGGTCGGCCGGCGGAGGAGGGGAGGCCGGATGCCGCAGGGGCGGGCCGCGACGCCGCCGTCGCGGACCTTCCGTCGGCGGAGAACGGGGCGGATGCCGCGAGCCCCCTGTCGCGAGACGTCAGGGGCCGCGACGCCGAGCGGACGGAGCTGCGCGTGTACGGGTCGCCCATGGCGCCCTCGGCGGCCACCGGCAGTGCCACGACCATCGTCAAGCCTCCGCCGGGGGTGTCTTCGGGCGTGAGCGTCCCGCCCATGCCCTCCGCGAACCCGCGCGACAGCGCGAGGCCCAGCCCCAGGCCGGCGGTGTTGTCGGTGTCGCCGAGGCGCTGGAACGGCGAGAACATGTCTTCGCGCCGTTCAGCGGCGATGCCGGGGCCGTGGTCGATCACGCGGATCTCGGCCGTGCCGCCCAGGCGGCTCGTCGCGATGCGCACGCGCCGCCCCTCGGGTGTGTACCGCTCGGCATTCGTCAGCACGTTGACCAGCACGCGCTGCAGCAGCACCGTGTCGGCGCGGAGCGCCGGCAGGTCGGGGTCGAGCGCGAGCTCGACGGCATCCGGTCCCAGATCGAGTTCGTCGAGCGCGCTGAGCACGACGCCGGCGGCATCCACCTCGGTGAGCGACACCGCGAGCACCCCAGCCTGCACGCGGCTGACGTCGAGCAGGTCGGTCACGAGCACCGACAGCGTCGCGAGGCTCTCGTCGGCGGTCTCGAGCAGTTCGCGGCGGTCGTCGTCCGAAAGCTGATCGCCCGCGGCCCGGAGTCCCCCGAGCGAGGCGACTGCGGCGGCGAGCGGGCGGCGCAGGTCGTGGCTGACGGCCGAGAGCAGGGCGCTTCGCACCTGGTCGGTCTCGGCGAGGGCCCCCGCCTCGGCGGCGGTCTCGGCCAGGTCGGTGCGTTCGAGGGCGGCGGCCAGCTGCGCGACGACCACGTCGAGCAGGCGCCGCTCGCTCGCGTCGAGGTCGCGGCCGTGCAGCTCGAGCATCGCCCGGTCGGCACCCACGGGAACGGTGGTCGACCGATCGTCGCGCACCGGCTCGCCGTCGGTGGCGATGACCTCACCGTCGGCGGTGATCAGTCGCACGCCCGCGAGACCGAACGCCTCGCGGGCGCGACTGACCAAGGCCGGCACGGCGCTCTCGCCGCGCAGCACGCTGCCGGCGACCGTGGCGAGCAGCTCCGCCTCGGCCGCGGCGCGGCGGGCGGCGCGAGCGCGGCGGGCGGCCTGGTCGACGACGATGCTCACCAGCATCGCGATGATCACGTAGAGCACGAGGGCGATCGCGTGCACGGGGTCGCTGATCGTGACGGTGTACAGCGGCGCGATGAAGAGGAAGTCGAGGGTCACCCCCGACAGCACCGCGGCGAACACCGCCGGCCAGATGCCGCCGATCAGAGCCACGATCACGACGAGCAGCTGATACGCCAGCACGTCGGTGGTGATCGAGTCGTCGGAACGGGTGGACAGCAGCAGAAGCGAGATGAGGGGGCCGCCCACGAGCGCGGTGACGAAGCCCAGGATGCGACGCTTCGCGCTGAGCGCGGGCCCGGTCAGGCGGGGGAGGGCGAACCGGCCGCCGGCGCGCGCGTGGTTGACGATGTGCACGTCGATGTCGCCGGAGGCGCGGATGACGGTCGCGCCGATGCCGGGACCGGTGAGGGCCGCGCCCAGCCGTCCGCGGCGGCTGACGCCGATCACGAGCTGCGAGGCGTTGACCGACCGGGCGAAGTCGACGAGCGCGGGGGCGACGTCGTCGCCCACCACCTGGTGATAGGTGCCGCCGAGCGTTTCGACGAGGGCGCGTTGTTCGGCGAGGGCGCCGGGGGTGCTCGCGCGCAGGCCGTCCTGCGTCGACACGTGCACGGCGAGCAGCTCACCGCCCGACGAACGCGCGGCGATGCGGGCGCCGCGGCGCAGCAGCGTCTCACCCTCGGGGCCGCCGGTGAGTGCCACCACCACGCGCTCGCGCGCCTGCCACGATCCCTCGATGCCGTGCTCCGAGCGATACCGCTGCAGGGCGGAGTCGACCTCGTCGGCCAACCAGAGCAGCGCGAGTTCGCGGAGCGCCGTGAGGTTTCCGAGGCGGAAGTAGTTCGACAGTGCCGCGTCGATGCGTTCGGCGGGATAGACCGAACCCGCCGCGAGTCGATCGCGCAGCGACTGCGGCGCCAGGTCGACGACCTCGATCTGGTCGGCGGCGCGCACCACGGCATCCGGGACCGTCTCGCGCTGCACGACGCCGGTGATCTTCTCGACGACGTCGTTGAGCGACTCGATGTGCTGCACGTTGACGGTCGTGATGACGTCGATGCCGGCGTCGAGCAACTCGTCGACGTCGATCCAGCGTTTGTCGTTGCGCGAGCCGGGGGCATTGGTGTGCGCGAGCTCGTCGACGAGGGCGATACTCGGATGCCGCTGGAGCACGGCATCCAGATCCATCTCGTCGAGCGCGACCCCGCGGTGGGCGACGTCGCGGCGCGGCACGATCTCGAGACCTTCGGCCTGGGCTGCGGTCGCGGCGCGGCCGTGCGTCTCGACGACGGCGACGATGACGTCGCGGCCCTCGTCGCGAAGCCTTCGGCCTTCTTCGAGCATCTCGTACGTCTTGCCGACGCCGGGCGCCATGCCGAGCAGCACGCGTAGCCGTCCGCGCTTCACGCGATGCTCCGGTCTGCCCGTGAGCCCGCATGGGCCCGCGTCGCCCCGTCGAGTGTCCACGACACGCCGCGGCCCCGGTGTGCGTACGGCGTGTTGTGGACACTCGACGGGGCGGGACCCCGCCGGGGCCGTGAGTGCTCCCGCCACGGAATCCTTCCGCCGAGTGTCCAGGACACGCCGCTGCGGCCCCGGGCGTGCGGCGTGTTGTGGACACTCGACGGGGTGGGGGGCGGCTCGAACGCCGGGCACGCCTGCACGCCGGAGGGGAGCGCGGACGCGTGCGGGCGAACCCGCCGCCGGGCGCGAACCCGCCGCCGCGCGCGGAGCGCGACGGCGGCGGGGGACGCGACGAGAGCCATGTCAGCGATTCTCGTCGGTCAGAGCGCGTCGAGGGCGCGGTTGAGCTCGAGCACGTTCACGCGCGGGTCGCCGAGGTACCCCAGATCGCGCGGCAGGGTGTGCTCCGCCACGAGCGCCGACACGTCGGAGACCGGGATGCCACGCGCCTCGGCGACCCGTGCGACCTGGCGCCCGGCGTTGGCGACGGAGATGTCGGGGTCGAGGCCCGAGCCCGAGGCGGTGACCGCATCGGCCGGGATCGCGCCGGAGCCGTTCAGGGCGTCGTAGGCGGCTCTGCGCTCCTCGATCGCGGCGATGAGGTCGTCGTTCTCGGGCCCCCCGTTCGATCCGCTCGAGGCGGCGGAGTCGTAGCCGTCGCCGGCGGCGGACGGACGCGACTGGAAGTACTGCGGCAGGGCGTCGCCATCGGCATCCGTGAAGGACTGCCCGATCAGCCCGGACCCGACGACCTGGTCGTCGGCCGAGCGGATGAGCGATCCGTTCGCCTGGACGGGCAGGGCTACCTGTCCGATCGCGGTGATCAACAGCATGTACCCGACACCGAGCACGGCGGTGAAGACGAGCATCGCGCGGGCCGCGACGCCGGCGGTACGCAGGGTGGTGCGCATGAGGGGGCCTTTCAGAAACCGGGGAAGAGGCCCACGACGAGGTCGATGAGCTTGATGCCGATGAAGGGGACGATGACGCCGCCGAGCCCGTAGACGAGCAGGTTGCGGCTGAGGATGCTGGACGCGCTCGCCGCGCGGTACTTCACGCCGCGCAGCGCCAGCGGGATGAGCACGATGATCACGATCGCGTTGAAGATGATCGCGCTGAGCACCGCCGAGGCCGGAGACGACAACTGCATGACGTTCAGCACCGCCAAGCCCGGGAACACCCCCATGAACATGGCCGGGATGATCGCGAAGTACTTCGCGATGTCGTTGGCGAGCGAGAACGTGGTGAGCGCGCCGCGCGTGATGAGCAGCTGCTTGCCGATGCGCACGACGTCGATGAGCTTGGTCGGGTCGGAATCGAGGTCGACCATGTTGCCGGCCTCCTTCGCGGCCGAGGTGCCCGTGTTCATCGCGACTCCGACGTCGGCCTGCGCCAGCGCCGGTGCATCGTTCGTGCCGTCACCGGTCATCGCGACGAGGTTGCCGCCCTCCTGCTCGCGCTGGATGAGGGCGAGCTTGTCCTCCGGGGTCGCCTCGGCGAGGAAGTCGTCGACGCCGGCCTCGGCGGCGATCGCCTGGGCGGTGAGGGGGTTGTCGCCCGTGATCATCACGGTGCGGATGCCCATCGCCCGGAGCTCCCCGAAACGCTCGCGGAGGCCGTCTTTGACGACGTCCTTCAGGTGGATGACGCCGAGCACCTGCCCGGTGCCGGTTCCGGCCCCTCCGGGAGTCCATGTCGCCACGACGAGCGGCGTGCCGCCGGACTGCGAGATGGCATCCGTCGCGCTCTGCACCTGCGCGCGCAGCGCCTCGGGAACGGGGGATCCGGATGCCGCGAGCCAGGCCACGACGGCGGACGCCGCGCCCTTGCGCACCTGGGTGCCGTCGACGAGGTCGAGGCCGCTCATGCGGGTCTGCGCGGTGAAGGGCACCGATTCCGCGCCACGGGGCATCTGGGCGACGATGCCCTGCGATGCCGCGAGCTCGACCACCGAGACGCCCTCGGGCGTGGGGTCGGCCTGCGACGACAGAGAGGCGAACTCGGCCAGTTCCGGAGCGCCGACGCCCTTCATCGGCACGAAGGCCGACGCACGGCGGTTGCCGTAGGTGATCGTGCCGGTCTTGTCCAGCAGCAGGGTGGTGACGTCTCCCGCGGCCTCGACCGCGCGGCCCGACATGGCGAGGACGTTCCGCTGCACGAGACGGTCCATGCCGGCGATGCCGATGGCGCTGAGCAGGGCGCCGATGGTGGTGGGGATGAGGCACACGAGCAGGGCGACCAGCACCGGGATCGACACCGGCGACGCCGCGTACGAGGCGATCGGGTTCAGCACCAGCACGACGACCACGAACACGATCGACAGGCTCGCCAGCAGGATGTTCAGCGCGATCTCGTTCGGCGTTCGCTGGCGCGACGCGCCCTCGACGAGCGCGATCATGCGGTCGACGAAGGTCTCGCCCGGCTTGGAGGTGATCTCGACCACGATGCGGTCGCTCAGCACGCGTGTGCCGCCGGTCACGGCGCTGCGGTCGCCACCCGACTCGCGCACGACCGGCGCGGACTCGCCGGTGATGGCCGACTCGTCGACGGTCGCGATGCCGTGGACGATGTCACCGTCGCCCGGGATGAGCTCGCCGGTCTCGACCAGCACGATGTCTCCCACGCGCAGGTCGCCCGAGGG
This sequence comes from Microbacterium proteolyticum, assembly GCF_014192415.1. Taxonomy (GTDB): domain Bacteria; phylum Actinomycetota; class Actinomycetes; order Actinomycetales; family Microbacteriaceae; genus Microbacterium; species Microbacterium proteolyticum. The sequence goes on along the minus strand of NZ_JACHXY010000001.1, from coordinate 1,226,986 downwards.
GACGTCCTCGCTCTCCGCATCGGAGGCCGCCGCATCCGCGGGGGAGTACGAGACGACGCGGCGGGCAGAGGTGGTCGTGCGGGTCTTGCGCAGGGTCGCGGCCTGCGCTTTTCCGCGCCCCTCGGCGACGGCCTCCGCGATGTTCGCGAAGAACACCGTGAGCCACAGCCACACCGCGATGGCCCAGGTGAAGCCGGCGGGCAGGCCGTCCGCGGTGCCGGAGCCCGTCGACGCGTCGCCGAGGAACGGCTCGGCGATCGCGATGAGCGTGGTCAGGGCCGCGCCCACCCACACCAGGAACATCACGGGGTTGCGCCACTGGGCGGCGGGGTTCAGTTTCTTGGCGGCGCCCGGGAGGGCGGCCGCGATCTGCGACGCGCTGAACGCGCGGCGCGGGGCGGGGGTCGGGGCGTCGTCGACGGGAGCCGGGGCGTGCGTGAGCGTGGACATCAGCGGGTAAGTCCTTCAGCGAGGGGTCCGAGGGTGAGGACGGGGAAGTAGGTGAGCGCCGTGACGATCACCGCGACACCGGCGAGCAGGCCCGCGAACTGCGGGCGATGCGTCGGCAGGGTTCCGGCGGTGGACGGCACGGCATCCTGTGCCGCGAGGGCACCGGCCAGCGCCAGCACGAACACGATCGGCAGGAACCGCCCGAGCAGCATCGCCGCACCCAGTGCGGTGTTGAACCACGGCGTGTTGGCCGTCAGGCCCGCGAAGGCGGAGCCGTTGTTGTTGGCCGCCGAGGTGAACGCGTAGAGCACCTCGCTCAGACCGTGCACGCCGGGGTTCCAGATCGAGGTGCCCTCGACGTCGGCGCGGATGGCCGGGATGCCGAAGCTCATCGCGGTGCCCGCGAGCACGAGCGTGGGGGTCACGAGGATGTAGAGGCTCGCGAGCTTGATCTCGCGCGGCCCGATCTTCTTGCCGAGGTACTCGGGGGTGCGGCCGATGAGCAGGCCACCGACGAACACCGCGATCACGGCGAGGATCAGCATGCCGTACAGGCCCGAGCCGACGCCGCCGGGGGCGACCTCGCCCAGCATCATGTTGATCATCGGCATCATGCCGCCGAGCGCCGTGTAGCTGTCGTGCATCGAGTTGACGGCGCCGGTGGAGGTCAGCGTGCTGGTCGAGCCGAACAGCGTGGAGCCGAAGATGCCGAAACGCACCTCCTTGCCCTCCATCGCCCCGCCCGCGAGCATCGGGGCCGTTCCGTTGCCCGCGAGCTCGGCCCAGGTGAGAAGGGCGGTGGATGCCGTGAAGATCGCGGCCATGACGCCCAGGATCGTGTAGCCCTGACGGTTGTCGCCGACGATGCGGCCGAAGGCGCGGGGAAGCGAGAACGGGATCACGAGCATCAGGAAGATGGAGAAGAGGCTCGTCCACGGGGTGGGGTTCTCGAACGGGTGCGCGGAGTTGGTGTTGAAGAAACCGCCGCCGTTGGTGCCGAGGAGCTTGATCGCCTCCTGCGAGGCCACCGGCCCGCCCGGGATCGACTGTGCGGCTCCGGCGAGGGTCGTGGCATCCGTGAACCCGGTCAGGTTCTGGATGACTCCGCCCGCCAGCAGCACGATCGCCGCGACGATCGCGAAGGGCAGGAGCAGACGGTAGGTGCCGCGCACGAGGTCCACCCAGAAGTTTCCGATCACGCCGCTGCGGCGGTACGCGAACCCGCGGACGAGGGCCATGGCGATGGCGATGCCGACCGCGGCGCTGACGAAGTTCTGCACGGTGAGGGCGGCGAACTGCACGGTGTACCCCAGGGTGGTCTCACCGGAGTACGACTGCCAGTTGGTGTTCGTGACGAACGAGACGGCGGTGTTGAACGACAGTGCCTCGCCGGGGGCCTCGAGGCCGAGCGAGAACGGCAGCACCGCCTGCAGGCGCATGATCGCGTAGACGAACACGACGCCGATGAACGAGAACAGCAGCACCGAGCGCAGATATGCCTGCCAGGTCTGGGCGCTCTGCGCGTCGACGCCGATCAGGCGGTAGGTGACACGCTCGACGGCGAGGTCGCGCTCGCCGGTGTAGATGCGGGCGATGTAGTCGCCGAGCGGGCGGTAGGCCAGGCCCAGCGCGACGATGAGGGTGAGGCTGGTCAGGATGATGGACCAGATCGTTCCGGCATCCATGTCAGAACTTCTCCGGGCGCACGAGGGCGATCACGAGGTAGACGACGGCGGCGACCGCGAGCACCGCGGCGAGGATCGAGAAGAAGATCATGAGCGCTCGCCCCCGTTGCGGCGGGCCGCAGGGGCGGACGGGCCGGTGGTGCGGGCGGACGAGGGGCGGGCTTCGGGGCCCAGCTTCTCGACCCCCTTGGCGACGAGGGCGACCAGCGCGAAGAGCGCGACGGTCGCGGCGAGGAAGACGGCATCGAGCACGACGACTCCAGGATCGGAACAGAACCGCGGCGGACCGCGGGCGCCGCGGGGCGGCACGTGTGTCGATACAACTCCGCCGGGTCCCGGCATCCGGGCGTCCTTACGTTTTCCCTACGGGTCGCTGACGGACGCATACGGAGTGCTTACGCCGCGGGCGGGCGCCGGGACTCCGGCTGATCCTCGCCGCCGACCGGTCGCGCGGCACGGGCAGAGGGATGCTGCGGACACAACGCAGGAGATACAGCGCTCGGGCGCCGCGATGCGGGGGGTCGGGGCAGCCTCGGGCGAGGATTTCCTGCGTTGTGTCCGGGTGATGGACGAGCGGACCCGTCCGAGGCGCAAGATTGAGGCATGCGCGCGACCGACGGCCCCGGCGTCCGGGTGACGGCCGCGCTCGTGATCCCGGCGGCGGAGCTGTCGTGGCGGTTCTCGCGCTCATCCGGCCCGGGTGGGCAGGGGGTGAACACCGCGGACTCGCGCGTGGAATTGATGTGGGATGCCGGGGCTTCGGCGGTGCTGTCGCGCGCTCAGCGCGAGCGGCTCGTCGACCGGCTCGGTCCCCGCCTCATCGACGGCGTGCTGACGATCGCGGCATCGGAGCACCGTGCGCAGCTGCGCAACCGCGACGCCGCCCGGGAGAGGCTGGCCGCGATCGTCGCCGAGGCCGTGCGCCCGCCCGCGCCGCCCCGCCGCGCGACGAGGCCCACTCGCGGCTCGAAGGAGCGCCGCCTGCAGGCCAAGCAGCGCCGCACCGACGTCAAGCGCCTGCGCCGCCGCCCCACCGACTGACGCCCCACCCGTTCCCGGTTGAGTGTCCACAACACGCCGGCGCTTTCCGAATCCGTCCGCGTGTCGTGGACACTCAACGGGCTCGCGCGGCGCCGCGTGGCGCCGCGGGGGCGTCGGGCGGGACTCAGGATGCCGAGCCGGGCGGTGTCTTCTTCGGGCGCGGGGCCGGGACGTTCGCCACGGGCTGCCCACCGCGCTGCTGGCCCGGGAGGGGCCGGGAGCGACGGCCGTAGATGAGCTCGGACGAGTCGAGCAGCCAGGGCACGAGGGTGATCGATACGCCGTGCACGAGCATGAGCTGGTGCGCGAGGCGGCGCGAGCGGCGGTTGTGCAGGATCGACTCCCACCAGTGCCCCACGATGTACTGCGGCAGGTAGACGGTCACGACAGCGGAGCCGTTCTTCTCGCGGTACTTCTTGATGAACGCCGACACGGGCGAGGTGTAGGCGCGGTACGGCGAATCGATGATCACGAGGGGGATCGGCACCTCGTGCTCGGCCCACTCCCTCTGCAGTTTGGCCGACTCCTCCTCGGAGATCGCGACGTGCACCGCGAGCGTCTTGTCGTGCTTGGCGGCCATGGCGTAGTCGATGGCCTTCGACGTGGGCTTCTGCAGGCGGTTCACCAGCACGATCGCGACGTCGCCCGACGAGCCGAAGTGCACGGTGTCATCCATCTGGATCTCGTGTTCGACGTCGCGGTAGTAGCGGTTCACGCCGACCATGAGCACGGCGAGGATCGGGATGGCGATAAACACCAGCCACGCGCCGTGCGTGAACTTCGTGACGGTGACGATGAGCAGCACCAGCACGGTCATCGCGGCGCCGACGGAGTTGATCCACAGTCCCGAGATCGCGGAGCGGCGCTCGATCGCCGCGGACTGCTGCTTCGCGGCCTCGGCGGGGAGGAGCTTGAACTCGCGCAGTGCGCGGCGCCAGTGCCGCACCATTCCGATCTGGCCGAGCGAGAACGACACGAACACGCCGATGATGTACAGCTGGATCAGCGTCGTGAGGTTGGCCTGGTACACGACCAGCACGCCCATCGCGACGATGCCGAGGATGATCATGCCGTTCGAGTAGACGAGCCGGTCGCCGCGGGTGTTCAGCGCCTTCGGGGCGTATCCGTCGCGCGCGAGCACGGCGCCGAGCAGCGGGAAGCCGTTGAAAGCCGTGTTCGCGGCCAGCAGCAGCACGCACGCGGTGGCGGCCTGGATGACGAAGAAGAAGACGCTGCCCGAGCCGAACGTCGCGGCCGCGACCTGGGCCATGAGGCTCGGCTGCGGGTTGTTCACGCAGTCGAAGCCGATCAGGCTGCAGGGGTTCTCTGCGTAGTGGACGCCGGCGATGAGCGCGAGAGCGGTCAGACCGGCGAACAGCAGGATCGCGATGCCGCCCATGAGGCTCAGCGTCGTCTGGGCGTTGCGGATCTTGGGCTTGCGGAACGCGGGGACGCCGTTCGACACGGCCTCCACACCCGTCAGGGCGGAACAGCCGCTCGAGAACGCCCGCAGCACGAGCAGGATCAGCGCCGCCTGCGTGAGTGATTCGGCCTGCACGTCGTACTGCTGGCTGGAGGCGACCGGGGCATCGCCGGCGAGCGTCCGGGCCAGGCCCACGACGATCATCACCGCGACCGAGCCGATGAAGAGGTAGGTCGGGATCGCGAAGACGCTCGACGCCTCGCGCACGCCGCGGAGGTTCACGATCACGATGAGGATCACGAAGCCGACGGCGATCTCCACACGGAACGGATTCAGCTCCGGGAGCGCTGAGATGATGTTGTCGACACCGGATGCCACCGACACGGCCACCGTGAGCACGTAGTCCACGAGCAGGGCCGCGGCCACGATGACCCCGGGCACCTCGCCCAGGTTCTTGCTGGCGACCTCGTAGTCGCCGCCGCCGGAGGGGTACGCCTTGATGAGCTGGCGGTAGCTCAGTACGACCACGGTCAGCAGCACGATGACGGCCACCGCGACCCACGGGCTGAGGGTCAACAGTGCCGTCCCGCCGATGAGCAGGATCATCAGCAACTCCTGTGGCGCGTAGGCCACGGACGACAGCGCGTCGGAGGCGAAGATCGGCAGAGCCATCTTCTTGGGGAGGAGCTGTTCGTCGAGTTTCTCCGACGTCAGGGGCTCGCCGATCAGGATGCGTTTCGCGATCGGAGTCTCATCGACGTCCCCGCGACTTTCGTCAGTCACGGCGCGCGACATTACGCGCACTGGGGGTTCTGCGCAATGTGACGCGCTCGTCGTTCACTTCCTCGTCGTTCGGAGAGGGGGATTTCGACGGGCCCGGTCAGCGGGCGGGTGGGCGGGGGTGCGAGGGCCGTGATCGTGCGAATCGATCGGATTCGCGCTCATCCGCGGGCAGCGCCATGGGGCTCTGTCGCCCCGTGCGAGCCGCTCGCGGCGGCGGCGATGAACGCCGCGACCGCGTCGGCCCCGCCATGGTCGTCCGCCGAGATCGTGACGACCGCGTCGCCCGCGAACACGATGAGCTGGCCGTGCGCCCCGTGCAGGCGCCAGGCGGCGCCGGGGCCGTCCCATCCGGCGAGGGCGTAGCGGCGGTACCCGTCGGCGGTGCCGCCCGTGCCGATCCACCCCGAGTGCATGGCATCCACGGTTCCTGCCGAGACGAGGCGGTGGCCGTCGAACATGCCGCGGTCGCGGATGAGCAGGCCCAGGCGGGCCATCTCGTCGGTGCGCAGGGCGAGCCCCTCACCTCCGAGCACGCGCCCGTTCGGACACCGCCGCCATGACACGTCCGCGAGTCCGAGCGGGGCGAACAGGCGCGGGCGCAGGTACTCCTCGACATCTCCGACACGCTGCGACAGGGCGTGCATGGCCGTGTAGGTGCTGGCGTTGGAGTACTGGAAGACACGGCCGTGCGAGGGGCGCGAGAGGAACTCGGCGGCCAGGTCGGGCCAGTCGGTCATCAGCGTCTCGGAGTACGGGAAGTCGATTCCGCTCGACATCGACAGCAGCTGTCGAAGGGTCGCATCGGTGGCGGTCGGCAGCAGTTCGCGCACCGGCGCGTCGAGCGACACCAGACCCTCGTCGGCCGCGATACCCGCCGCGAGCACCGCGACCGCCTTGGCGACCGAGTGGATCTCCTCGCGCACGTCGGGCGACCAGCGGTGGGTCGCGACGTCGTCGCCGACGCGCACGTGCAGTCCGTGCGCACCGAAGCCGGTGTCGTCGACCCGCACGACGAGGTCGTCACGGAGGGCGTCGGCACGGGTCATCCCCACAGGCTACTTTTCGGCGCGGCCCTGTTCTCTATGCTCACGGGGGTGGACAACATCTTGGGATCCGGTGTGCTCGCGGTCGCGGCCGGGGCGGTCGTCGCGGTGCTGGCATTCATCCCCTTCGTCGCGATCAGCTACCGCCGTCGCGGCGGGCTGACGCTCTGGCGCACGGCGCTCTGGGCCACCGCCGCGGTGTACTTCTGGGCCATCTGGACCTACACGCTCGTGCCGGTGCCCGAGTCCGACGAGTACCGGTGCCGCGGGGTGAACCTGCGGCCGTTCGAGTTCGTCGACGACATCCGCGCCGCCGTCGCCGTCTCGGGGCGCTATCTCACCGATCCCGTGGTGCTGCAGGTGGCGCTGAACGTGCTGCTGTTCGTCCCCCTCGGCTTCTTCCTGCGGGTGCTCGGCGGGCGCGGCATCCTGATCGCGGGCCTGGTCGGCTTGGCGACCTCGGGCATCATCGAGACCACTCAGCTCACCGGCGTCTGGGGTCTCTTCCCGTGCGCTTACCGCGTGTTCGACGTCGACGACCTCATCGCCAACACCTCCGGCGCCCTGCTCGGGTCGCTGGTGGCGTTCGCCGTGCCGGCGAAGCACCGCGGGGCGTGGAGGACCCCGGATGCCGAGGTGCCCCGGCCCGTGACCCGTCGCCGTCGTCTGCTGGGCATCGTCTGCGACGTCGTGGGCATCTCGCTCGTTGGCTTCGCGGTGTCGGTGCTGGTGCAGGCCGCAATCGCCCTCACCCTGGGAGACGCGGCCACCTTCTCGACCGACGACGTCGCCTCGCTCGCGGGCACGGTCGTCTCGGTCGGGCTCTGGCTGGTGGTGGTCTTGGCGACGGGCCGGTCGATCGGCGACATCGCGACGCGTGTGCGCTTCACCGACGGCGTCCTGCCGCGTTGGATGGCCCGCCCGCTACGCTTCGTCACGGGGGCGGGGGCGTTCGCGCTGCTCGCGGGGCTCTCGGCGCCCTGGTCGTTGACCGCGACGGTGCTCGCGCTGGCGACGGCGGCGATGCTGTTCGTCTGGCGCGACGGGCGCGGCCTCACCGGGTGGATCGGGCGCCGCCGCTTGGTGGACGACCGCGCGGGAGTGGTGAGTCCGTCGGTCGACGCGGCGAGCGAGACGCGATGACGCGATGCGCCCTCCGGTGATCGCATGACAGAGCCGTTGTCGCCGGCCGACGCCCGCATCCTCGCGCTGGAGTCCGACGTCGTGCGCGGGCACGCGCTGAAGCTGCTCGTGCTCGAGCCCGGGGCCGCCCTCGATCTCGAGGCGGTGCGTGACAGCGTCGCCGCGAGGCTGGCGGCGTTCCCGCGCGGAGGCCAGATCGTCGTCGATGCGGGCGACGGCCCCGCGTGGGTCGCTGCCCCCGCCGTCGACGTGACCGCGCACGTGCGTCGGCACGCCGCGGACGACCCCGCGGAGCTCCGAGCCGTCGTGGGGCGGCTCATGTCGGAGCCCCTCGATCGCGCCCGACCGCTGTGGAGCGTCGACCTGATCGGTCCCCTCGCCGACGGACGCGAGGCCATCGCGGTGCGTCTTCACCACGCGCTCGCCGACGGCCTCACGGCGGTGCGCTTCCTCGAGTCGGTGATCTTCGAACCGCACGACGCGGCGGCGCACGAGGTCGGCCTCCGCGACCCCGACGCGCGGCCCACACGATGGAGCGAGTGGGAACGGATGCCGATGACCCTCGCCCGCGAGCTCGGGCACCCCGGCTCGCGCTCGCCGTTCGATCGCCCCCTCACCGCCCGTCGTGCACTCGCCTTCGTCGACGTCCCCCTCGCCGAGGCCCGGGCGGTCGGCGCGTCGCGCAGCACGCACGCGACGGTGAACGACGTCCTCCTCGCCGTCGTCGCCGGAGCGCTGCGCCGGCGCCTCCTCCACCACGGCCACGCACCCCGCATGAACGCTCAGGTTCCGGTGAGCCTGCACGAGAAGGGGGAGGATGCCGCGGCATCCGGCAATCGCGACTCCTTCGTCGACGTGGGGCTGCACCTCGATGAGGCGGACGACCTGCGCCGACTCGACCTGCTGAGCGCGCAGATGCGCGCGCGCAAGCACGTGCACGACGCCCGATCGCTCGACGAGCTCTTCCACACCCTCGCCGCATCAGGTCCCGTCGGGGCGCTGGTGCGGGGGCTCGCCGACGATCCCCGCGAGTTCGCGCTGGCGATCTCGAACGTGCCCGGTCCGCGGGTGCCGGTCGCCGTCGGCGGCAGACGCGTCGGACACGTCTACACCTCGTCGGAGCCCGGGCCACGCCACGCGCTGCGGGTCGCGGCGATCTCGAACGACCGGTGGCTCGGCGTCGGCTTCTGCGTCGACCCCGATGCGGTGCCCGATGTCGAGCTGCTCGCCGACGCGGCGCACGACGCGTGGGAGGCGCTGCGCGCGAGCCTGCGGTGACGCCGCTCGCCTGGCCTTTTCACGCCGGGCGGGCCTGGGGGGTCGGGTGCACAGCGGCGGGGTGTTCGGTCGGCACGCCCGCGGGGGATGCCGTGGGGCGGCGTGTCGGTGGTGGCGTCCGCTGGTGCAGGAGCGGGGCCGGGGTGGGCTCGCCGGGCTTGCGGGCGCGGCCGGGCGCGGGGTGCGCGGGGGCGGCTCGGCGCCGGGCTGCCGTGTCTCGACCGCGGAGCAGCGCCGCCGCCGGTGTCGCACCCGCCGCCTAGGCTGGGACGGAAGGAGTCGCATGTCGTCGAGAACAGGTCGCGCCGCCCGCGCGGGGCGCGGTGTCGCCGCCGCCGCCGTGGCGACCTTCCTCGCGACCGTCTCGCATGCCTCGGTCGGGTCGCAGCCGCCGCCCGCGCTGAACGTCGGCATCGCGCTGTTCCTGGCGGCGCCCGTGTGCGTGCTGCTGGCCGGGCGCGCGATGTCCTGGTGGCGTCTGACGGCGGCGGTCGTGCTCAGCCAGGCGCTGTTCCACGGCATCCTGACCCTGGATCTGCGCGGCGACGGCGTCGTCGGCGGCGCGCACCACGGGGGAGCGACCGCGCTGTTCGACGCCACCGCCACCCATGAGGTCGCGGCGCACGCGTCGCACTCGCCCTGGATGTGGGCCGCGCACGCCCTCGCCGCGGCGGTGACGGTCGTGGCGCTCGGCCGCGGCGAACGGGCCGCGCAGGCGGTCGCGCGCTTCGTCGTCGCGGCGTTGTCGGTGTTGCGCCCCTTGCGCGGGCTCGGCCCGCGGACGGATGCCGTTCCCCCGGCGCCCGCGCCGCTGCTGCTGACGACGGCGATGACGGTGTTGTCGCCGATGAGGCACCGGGGTCCGCCGCTCGCGGCCTGACCTCGACCCCTCCTCTCGCGCGTGAAACGCCCCTTCGGCGTGCGCACTTTCCAGAAAGCAGCATCATGTCTCGCAAGACCACTCTTCGTCGCGCCCTCGTGGGCCTCGCCGCCGGCGCGGCGCTCGCCGTCTCAGCTCCCCTCGCGGCATCCGCCCACGTCACCGTCAACCCCGACACCGCGACCCCCGGTAGTTACGCCACCGTGAACTTCCGCGTCCCGACCGAGTCGGAGACGGCATCCACCGTGAAGCTCGAGGTGACACTGCCCACCGACACCCCGCTCAGCGCGGTGCTCGTGCAGCCCGTTCCCGGCTGGACCGCCACCGTCGAGAAGGGGGCGCTGCCCGTCCCCGTCGAGGTCGACGGCAACACCCTCACCGACGCTGCGTTGAAGATCGTGTGGCAGGCCGACCCGGGCGTCGGGATCGGACAGGACCAGTTCCAGGTCTTCTCGGCGGTGCTGGGACCCGTACCCGACACCGGCCACCTCGTGCTGCCGGCCGCGCAGTCGTATTCCGACGGCACGGTCGTCGACTGGGCCGCCACCCCCGACGAGGTCGCCGCCGACGACACCCTCGAACCCGCGCCGGTGCTCTACGTCAACGACGCCCCTCCGTCGGGTGGGCACGGCCACAGCCACGGCACCGCGTCCGCCGAGCCCGCCACGGACGACTCCACCATGGCGACGGCGTCGGCCGCCGCCTCGGATGACTCGTCGGGCGTCGCGCTCGGTCTCAGCATCGCCGCCCTCGTGGTCGCGGCCGCCGGCGCGGTGCTCGGCGCTCTGGCTTTCGCGCGTCGACCGAAGCGCGGCTGACGATGCGATTCCGGAACCCGTTGCGTCGTGTTCTGGCGGGGGCGGTGGTCGTCGCAGCCGCGATGACCGCCGCCCTCGGCGGGGCGACCGCCGCCTCGGCGCACGACTCGCTCGTGTCGTCGTCGCCCGCGGAAGGTGAAGCGGTCGCGTCGATGTCGGAGGTGCGCCTCGACTTCAGCGCCAACCTCCTCGGCGCCGACGGCGGCAACATCGTCATCGTGGTGGGGCCCGACGGGCGCCACTACGAGAGCGCGTGCACCTCGTTGGCCGGCCCCACGCTGACGACCGAGGTCGCGCTCGGTGCGCCCGGCGACTACCAGGTCGAGTGGCGGGCCGTGTCGTCGGACGGACACCCCGTCTCAGGCGTCATCCCCTTCACCCATACCGGCGCGAGCGAGTCGTCGGGGGCGGAGCAGTCGCCCTGCGCCGCCGCGATGGACGCAGGCGAGGCCGCCCCCGCACGCGATGCCGCCGCACCGGGCGGGATGTCGGGCCTCACCCTCGGACTGCTGCTCGGCGGCGGCGTCGTCGTGCTCGTGGGCGCCCTGATCGTCGTCATCCTGCGCACCCGCGCGCGGGAGGACTGACCTTTCACCGCAACGGATGCCATGACCCGGCGCGCTCTTCCCGGCGCCGGGTCGTGGCATCCGGTGCCTTACAGGTTCTGACCCGGCACCGAGAAGGTGTCGCACGCGTTGACGCCGCTGTCGTAGCCGACGTCGAACCAGCGCGTGCGCTGCTCGCTGGAGCCGTGCGTGAAGCTCTCCGGGTTGACGACACCGCCCGATTCGGCCTGGATGTGGTCGTCGCCGACCGCGGCCGCGGCCGCGAGGGCGTCGGTGATCTGCTGCGGCGTCGGCGGCTGCAGGTAGGGCGTCCCGTTCTCGTCGACCTGCTCGCCCGCGGCGGCGACCCACGCCCCGGCGTAGCAATCGGCCTGCAGCTCGGTGCGCACGCCGTTGCTGTCGGGTCCGGTGCCGTTGTTCGGGTACTGCTGCATCACGCCGGTGAGGTTCTGCACGTGGTGGCCGTACTCGTGTGCGAGCACGTACAGCTGGGCGAGAGGACCGGCGGTCGTGTCGAACTGCTCGCGCAGGATCGAGAAGAAGGTCGGGTCGACGAACACGGCTTCGTCGGGCGGGCAGTAGAACGGGCCCGTCGAGTTCGAGGCCGTCCCGCATGAGCTCGAGGTGGCCTGGTCGACGATGATGAGCTGCGGCTCGCGGTAGCCGTCGAGCCGTTCCACCCAGAACTGGTCGATGTTCAGCGACGCCGCGGCCAGGAGGCAGGCGTCGTCGTTGTTGGCATCCCGTCCCGTCTCGCAGTTCGCGATCCGCTCGCCGCCGGTCGCGGGACCGGCCGGTGCCTGACCGCCGCCGAGCAGCGGCGTCAGGTCGGTGCCGGTGAAAAGCGAGAGAAGCAGTACCACGATCGCGCCGACGCCGACTGTTCCGCCGCCGATCGCCGCCACGGTTCCGCCCCGGCGTTTGGCTTTGTTGCCGCCGACGCGGGCATTGTCGTTGAAGGTCACGACGGTCACCGTACCCGCTCGGATTGCCCCTTCGACAGGGCTGGAAATCACCGCCGATCCAGGTCATGGCGCGAGGCGCAACCCCTCCCCGTGCGTATTTCGCACCGGCGTAGCCTCGGGACCCGAGCAGCAGCGCAGCCCCGGCGTCCGCTCCTCGTTGTGACACAACGTTCGGAGTCCGACATGCCTTTGACACGCCGTACCTTCCTCGCCGGATCAGGCGCGCTCGCGCTGCCTTTCCTCCTCGCGAGCTGCGGATTCGTCCAGACCGCCCCCGCCGAGAGACGCCAGGGCACACTCACCTTCACCACCTGGGGGACGGATGCCGAGCTCGCCGGCTTCCGCTCCGCGATCGCTGCATTCGAGGCGGCGAACGAGGGCTCGACCGTCGAGCTCAACGCGGTGCCGTACGAGCAGATGTTCACGAACATCGACGCGCAGCTGCAGGCGGGCAACCCGCCGGACATCTTCCGCGTGCCGTATTACACCTTCGGCGCCTACGCCGGGCGCGGGCAGTTGCTCGACCTGAAGCCCCTGCTCTCGGCCGATCGCCAGAGCCAGTTCACCCCGCAGGCGTGGGCGGCCGTGCAGAACGGCGACGGCACCTTCGGCCTTCCCCACCACACCGACACCTCGGCGATCCTCGTCAACCTCGACATGTTCCGCCAGGCCGGCATCGACCCGTCCGAGATCCCCACCTCGGCAGATGAGGCGTGGACGTGGGATCAGCTCGACGCCCTCGGCGCGCGGCTGCGGGCGGGCCTGCCCGCCGACCGGTGGCCGTGGGCCTACAACTGGCAGGGCAACGGCGTCACGCGCTGGCTGAGCCTGCTGTTCCAGTCCGACGGCGCCTTCCTCGAGAGCGACCAGAAGACGCCGGCGATCGACTCCGACGCCGCCCGCGAGGCGGTGGAGTTCTCGAGTTCGTTCTTCTCGAAGAACTACGTGCCCGCCAACAACACGATCGCCTCGTCGAGCTATGCGGCGGAGTCGTGGTTCTCGCAGTCGGTGGCCATGGTGTGGTCGGGCGCGTTCCAGATCCCGGATGCCGAACAGACCGCCGACTTCGAATGGACGGCGACGTTCGCGCCGCGCAACGCCCGCGCCGGCAGCGACTTCGGCGGCAACGCACTCGTCGCCACGGCGAACACGCAACAGCCCGAGCTGGCCGCCGCGTTCCTGGAGTTCGTCACGAACGCCGACCCCATGCGCGACTTCTGCCGCGCGGCATCCCTCCTCCCCACCCGCACCGACCTGCTCACCGACGACCTCACCTTCGACGTGCGACCCGACCTCGGCCCCGTCTTCGCGGGCCAGGCCTCGCTCGTGCAGCCGCAGGACGTCGCGCAGGTCGCGAGCCCGTCGATGTCGGCGATCATCCCGGTGCTGAAAGAGCAGCTCGACCTCGCCTTCACCGGGGCGCAGGATGCCGCGACCACGGTGACGAACCTGCAGTCGGGGATCGGAGCGGCCACCGGTGGCTGACACCGCGGTCGCCCGACCCGGCACGGTGTCGCGGTCGGGTCGTTCGGGGTCGGGGGAGCGCATGCGCACCCGCCGCCCCGGCGCGCGCCGTGAAGCGCTCGCGGCCTACGGGTTCATCGCACCGAACTACCTGCTGCTGCTGGTGTTCGTGCTCGTGCCGCTGGTGGGGGCCTTCTTCGTCAGCCTGCAGCGCACCGACGGCTTCGGTGCGGGCGAGTTCACCGGTCTCGACAACTACGCGCGTCTCGCGGGCGACCCGCTGTTCTGGCGCGCCCTCGGCAACACCGTGCTGTTCACCGTCCTGGTGACGCCCCTGTCGATGATCCTGGGGCTCGTGGCGGCGACCCTGCTGAATTCGGCGCTGCCGGCGCGTCCGCTGTGGCGTTCGCTGCTGATCCTTCCGATGGCGGTGTCGGGCGTCGCCACCGCCCTCATCGGCGTGCTCGTGTTCGATCAGAACTCCGGCATCCTGAACCGCCTGCTGTCGGCCGTCGGGCTCTCGCCCATCACCTGGCAGTCGGATGCGCTGCCGGCGTTCGCGACGATCGTGCTGGCGACGGTGTGGTGGCGCACGGGATTCAACATGCTCATCTACCTCGCGGGTCTGCAGGGCATCGGCCCCGACCTGTACGAGGCAGCCACCCTCGACGGCGCGAACCGGCTGCAGCGCTTCCGTCACGTGACCGTGCCGCTGCTGGGGCCGACGTCCTTCTTCCTGGTGGTGCTGAACGTCATCTTCTCGTTCCAGGTGTTCGACATCGTCTTCGTGCTCACCGGGGGCGGACCGGGAGGTGCGACCAGCGTGCTCGTCACCTACGCCTACGAGACGGGCTTCGTCACCCGCGACCAGGGGTACGCCGCGGCGATCGGCATGGTGCTGTTCGTCTTCGCGCTCGTCTTCGCCGCCGCGCAGTATCGCGCCAGCGGCACGAAGGACGTGGTCGAGTGAGCGTCGACGAGCGGATGGCACCCGCATCTCCCGTGTCGCCGCCCACCGTGAGCGCCGGCCGGAGGGCCGCCGATCGGACGCGGCGCCGGAGTACGGTGCTGCGCACGATCATCGTCGCCGTCGTGGGGCTCGCGGCGGTGTCGCCGCTGTACTGGATGCTCGCGGTCGCCTTTTCGTCGCGCGCCGAGTTGCTGGGCGGTCGCGAACTGCGCCTGTGGCCGCGCGAGGTGACCTTCGAGAACTTCGAGCGGGTGTTCGCCTCGTTCCCCGTGGCGACGTGGTTCGGCAACTCCGTGGCCATCGCGGTCGTGGTGACCCTCATCTCGGTGACGACGAGCCTGCTGGCCGGCTATGCCTTCGCGCAACTGCGCTTCCGCGGCTCGACGGCGCTGTTCTTCCTCGCGCTCGCGACCCTCGTCCTCCCGGTGCAGGTCATCATGGTGTCGCTGTTCCGCATCGTCACCGCCACGGGCCTGTACGGCACGTACTGGGCGGTCATCCTGCCGGTCTCGGCATCCGCGTTCGGACTGTTCCTCGCCCGGCAGTTCATGCTCGGCATCCCGCGCGAATTGATCGAGGCAGCGCGGCTCGACGGTGCCGGTCACGTGCAGACGTTCCTCCGCGTGGTGCTGCCGCTGTCGAAGCCGCTGATCGCGGTGCTGGTGTTCATGAGCCTGCTGTCGTCGTGGAACGACTTCGCCTGGCCCCTCATCGCGCTGCGGGAGAACCGGCTGTTCACCCTGCCCATCGGCCTGTTGTACCTGCAGGGGCAGTTCGGTAGCGACTACGGCGCCACCATGGCCTACGCACTGCTGAACGTGGTGCCGATCGCGATCGTGTTCCTGGTCTTCCAGCGGTACTTCGTGGCGGGCTTCGCGCGCAGCGGCATCAAGTGATGTGCCGAGCGTCCACGGCGCGCCGCCCGCGCACGACGCGGGGTGTCTCGAGGAAGCGGGAGTCTTCGGCTCCGAGGCCGGTCACATCCTGGCCGACCGTGGTGCCGGGCCGGACCGCCCGCGGCGATGTCACTCCAGGATGAAGGCGCGCCCGTTGATGAACAGCGTGTCCGGCTCGGTGGCATCCATCTGGAAGACGGCGCTGCTGTCGAAATCGGCCTGCTCCCAGGCGACGAGTCCCACCGGCGCGACTGTCGAGGTGACGAGCAGGCCTCTGGCGAGGACGGAGAGAATCTGACGACGAGTCATCGGGAATCCTTCGGGAGGACCGTCGACGTCGACGGCCCCTACGCGGGTCCGCGGGGAACCCTGGTCGGTGGGCGAGGGTGAGCTCGCGTATAAAGCTAACTCGGTCGTGTTCTCGGTAACAAGGGGTTTTCCTGGGAGAACGACAAGTGGGCCCCGGCCGAAGCCGGGGCCCACCTCCTCACCCACCGGTGAGGCGCGTCAGCGTCAGCGTCAGCCGCACGTGCGTGCGCCGTACGCGGCTTTCACCTCCGTCGCGCCGCCACCCGCGTCGGTCGCAATGACCGTCACGGTGCCGGCCGCCAGCGACGACTGGCGCACCGTGAAGCTCTGCGTCGTCGTCTTGCCGGCGGCGAGAGAGGCGACCGTCTTCGACCCGTGGTCCGAGGTCATCGTCAGCGAGACCGGCGCATCGTCACGGTTGGTGACCGAGACGGCCAAGACGGCCTTGCCCGCCACGCACCGGGTGGTGACCGCCGCGGAGACCTCGGGGCCCGCTGCGGGAACGGTCTGCGGCTTCACGCTCTCGAGCGTCGGGGTGACCTTCTGCATGAGGCCGTCGGCGCCGAACGTCACCTTGTCGATGGTGGTCTCGCGGTTGTTCCCGTTGCCGTTCGGCATCGCGAAGCGGTGGTACGCGATGTACCAGTCATCGGTTCCGGGCACGTTGATGATCGAGCTGTGGCCCGGCCCCTTGATTCCGAGGGACAGGTCTTTCTCGAGGATCACGCCGCGGTACGTCCAGGGCCCGTTCATGCTCGTCGCGGTGGCGTACCCGACGCGGTAGTTCTCCGATCCGGTGTCGTCGATGGCGTACGTGAGGTGGTACAGGCCGTTCCGGTAGTTGAAGAACACGCCCTCACGGAAGTCGGTCAGCCCGTTGATCCGCTGGTAGGTGCCCGGCTTGATCGACTTCATGTCGTCGGCCAGCTCCGCCAGGACGGGGGAGCCGTTGCCCCAGCCGAGGTACCACTTGCCCGTCACCGGGTCGTGGAAGGCGGCGGGGTCGATGGCCTGGCCCGAGGTGACGGCCTCGTTGTTGAGGATCATCGCGTTGGGCTCCGCCGTGAAGGGCCCCTCGGGATCGTCCGCGACGGCGACGCCGATCGTCTTGCGATCGACGGCGGAGTTGTGGCCGCTGAAGTAGAAGTAGTACTTCCCGTCGCGCTCGATGATGGTGGGCGCCCACGCGTTGCCCGTGGCCCACGGCACGTTGCCGTTGGTCCCGTCGAGCGTGAGGAAGGGCGTCGCCGACCGCGTCCAGTCCGTCAGGTTCTTCGACTTCCAGACGTAGAACTCTTTGCCGCCCCAGCCGGGGAAGCCGTCGGACGTCGCGTAGATGTAGTACGTGTCGCCGAACACCGCGATGTTCGGATCGGCGTACAGCCCAGGCAGCACGGGGCTGTTGACCACGCGCGCCTCGATCTTCCACTCCGCCTTCGCACCCGAGGGTGTCGTGACCGTGTAGGTCACCGGCTTCGTCAGATCGACCGTGGTTCCCGAGGTCGGCGACACCGTCGAGCCGGGGACCGTGGTGAAGGTGGGCGCGAGCTTCGACACGTCGGTGCCCTTGATCACCGGCAGGATCGCCGTGCGCGCCGTGCCGTCGGTGATCGGAGCCATCTTCAGCTTCTCGGGCTGCGTGAGCGACACGTCGAGCAGCTGATCCTCGACGCCCGCGTTCTGCAGGATCTCCGTGTTCGACAGCGCCCGGTTGTACACCCGGACGTTGTCGTACCAACCCTGGAAGTACCCGTCCGCGCTGTACAGCGACTTGCCGAGATAGCCCATGAGGTTGGAGCCGAGCTCGCTCACCGAGGCGTTCAGGGCGAGGTTCTCATCGACCTTCACCCCGTCGATGTACATGCGCAGCGTCTTGCCGTCGTAGACGAGGTCGTACTTGTGCCACTGGCCGCTCGAGATGCTGCCGGTGACGTCGGACTCGTTCTGCCACGTCGCCTTAGTGATCGCTGTGCGCGCCTCACCGCCCCGCACCCGCAGGAACGAGTACTTGTCCTGGCTCTGCCCGAAGGCGAAGGTGAAGAAATTCCCGCTCGTGCGCTCGGACTTGATGTCCATCGAGACCGTCATCGTGTCGCGGCCGTCGAAGAACCCGGTCGGGAACGAGGCGAAGCCGTTCGCCGCTCCCGTCAGACGCAGAGCCGAGCCCTTCTCGGCATCCGTGGCGACGGATGCCGTGCCGGAGGCGGTGAGGTCGGCGTCGCCCACCGAGTCGGCGAGGGAGCCGTTCTCGAACGTGTACTCCGCGATCGGGGCCTGCTGGGGCTCCTCCGGCGTGACCGGGGTGTCGCCGTACTTCTCGAGCAGACGCGCTTCCTCCGCCTTCGAGAGGCGCAGGACGGACCCGTGACGGAAGCTCTGGTCGAACGAGAACTGGTTCGCTCCGGGACCGGCGCTCAGCTGGCTGTACGTGTTGCTGGCGAGCGTGTCGGCGGTGTGCGCGTAGTAGTTGAACTCGTCACCCATGACCGACCAGCGACCATCGGGCAGCTGGTAGACGGTGAGGCCCTCCATGCGGCCGCGCAGGCCCGCCGCGGCGGCCTGTCCGGGAGCGATCTTCTGCGTCCAGGGACCGTCGAGCGACGGGGCGGTGTCGACGACCGTGTCCCAGTCGGAGGTCGAGAACCGGTAGTAGGTGTCGCCCTCCTTCGCGATGGTCGAGTCGATGATGTTCCGACCGCCCTGACCGTCGCCCTTCGGGTTCAGCGTCGTCCAGATCTCGGGCTTCGTGAACGTCGTGAAGTCACGGGTCTTGGTGAGGTACATGCGCAGCGCCCAGTCGGGCGTGTTGCTATCGGTCTGGTCGCGCGCGGCCCAGTACACGTAGTACTCGCCGGTGGCCTCGTTGTAGATCGCCTCGGGCGCCCACACGCAGCCGGCCTTGTCGAAGCCGGCGAAGACGATGCGCTGGTCGCTCCAGGTCACCAGGTCGGTGGATTCCCACACGACGAGGTTCTGGCTGGCGTTGAGCTGATCCCAGCCCGAACCGCCGGCTCCGCCGCCTTCGGCGTGCAGGTCGGTGCCGATGATCCAGTACTTGTCGCCCTCGGGGGAGCGCACGAGGTGCGGGTCGCGCACGCCGAGGTCGCCGCCCAGGTTGGCGAGGATCGACTTGTTGTCGTTCAGCTTCTCCCAGTGCAGACCGTCGGTGCTGTGCCCCATGAAGATCTTCTCGTAGCCGCCCTCGGTGGCGAAGTGGGTCCACAGATATCCGGCGGTGTAGTCCTTGTCGAGACCCGCCGGAGCGGCCGTGACGGTGACCTCGATCTGACGGGTGACGGAGGTTCCGGATGCCGCGGCGGTCAGCGTCACCGTCGTGTCGGTCGCGCCGCGCGTGACGACGCCGGCGGCCTTGCCGTTGGCCGGTGACGTCGAGATCACACCGGTCGGCGAGGCCGTCCAGGTGATGGCCGTGCCGTTGACCGACCCGGTGGCCGGGAGGGTGATGTTGCCGCGCACGTCGGTGGCGTTGGGGATGCTGATCTGGTCGAGGTCGGCCTTCGCGAGCTCGGCGTTGCCCGGCATCGCCGCCACGGTGACGACGAAGGTGCGGGTCTCGGTGGCCGAGCCGCGCGTGAGGGTCGCCGTCAGCGTCGCGGTGGCGGGCTGCTGTCCGGCCGCCGGGCGCGTGACCTTGCCGGCCTCGCTCACCGCGGCGGTGTTGCTGGAGGCCCAGCTGATGCCGGCGCCGTTGACGCCCGTCGTGGGCAGGCGCAGGTCGGCGGTCACGGCGCTCAGGTCGCCGAGCGAGAGGGCCGCGGCGTCGCGCTGCAGACGGGTGGCGTCGGTGGGGACGAGGGCGGCGACATCGGATGCCGACAGGGCGGCGTTGTAGACCCGGAAGTCGCGCACGCTGCCGGCGAGGCGGCGGTCGGCGTTGTAGACCGAGCGGCCGATGTAGTTCGCGGCAGTGGACCCACCGCCGATGGCGCTCGGCTTGGTGGTGACGCCCGTGGCCTGGCCGACCTGCGCGCCGTCGAGGTAGATGCGCGCCGTGTCGGTGGCGTCGTCGAGGGTGTAGGTGAGGGTCTTCCAGACGTCGCGCTGCAGATTGGCATTGCTGTTCACCGTCTGCTCGGTGCTCCAGTTGCCCGTCGCGATCGACGTCTTGTACGAATTGCCGGTCGAGTAGAGGTAGCCGTTGCCGACACCGCCGCCGTCGGTGTTGCCGAGGCCGTAGATGAAGTACGGCGTGGCCTGATCGCCGCGCACCAGGACGTCGGTGCTGATGGTGATCGAGTCGAGGCCGGCCAGCAGGTTGTCGGGCAGGTCGACGTAGTCGTCGGTGCCGTCCAACCGCACGCCCTCGCCGCCCGTCAGGGCCGCGCCTCCCACGTAGGTGGCGTTTCGTCCCTTGCCGGACGCGTCGACGGCGGTGGTGCCGCTCGCATCCGTGAGGGGGTAGTGGGCGACGAGCCGGTCATCGGCGGCGGCAGCGGGCTGTGCGGCGGCGAGGGCGCCGGTCAGCGCGAGGGCGAGTGTCGCGACGCTCGCGAGCGCGCGGCGGGGTAGGGGATGCTCCATTGCGATCCTTTCGGACAGCCGTCATTGGCTGCCGTCGTGCGGGGATACCGGATGTTATCGCTCACAGGTGTCCGGAAACAAGAGCTCGCGGTGGCGTAGCCCACGTCGGCGGGCCGCGGCCGTGTGCGATCGCGGTCGAGGCGGGACGCGCGCGGATCGCGACCCCGATGAAGGATTGCCCCGGGCGAGTGATACCGCTAACGTGAGCACCACGATCGGCATCCGCCGTCTCCTCACGGGGGCGCGCGAACGCCCTCGAGGTCGTCCTTCCCGGGGTCGACCGACGCGTCGCCGCCGCGACGCAGCACCCACCGCTTCGCCTCGGCCCCCACCGTCGAAGCTGCGCACACAGCGCCGAGAGAAAGGTCTCGAAGATGAGATCACCGGTCACCCGCCCACCCCGAGCCGAGCGCTCGCGTCGTGTGTCGAAGGCGCTGACCGCGTCTCTCACCGGCGTGCTCGTCGCCTCGACCATGAGCATGGTCGCGCCCGCGGCCCACGCCGCCGACGTGCCGGCGCCCACGGCGCACTACGACATGTCGCACTCGGGCACGTCGCTCCTCGACGTCTCGGGCAACAACCGCAACGCCTCGCTCACCGGGTTCACCGACGCGTCGTTCGCCGACGCGGCCGGCGACGCCGTGCTGCGATTCAAGGCCGACGGCTACGCCGCACTTCCCAAGGGCCTGGTCACCGGCACCGACAACGACTTCACCGTCGAGTACACGGTCGCCGCGCAGTCCGCGGCGAACCACTTCGGGTGGGTCATCGGCGATGGCGTCGGGCCGTGGAACACCACGCAGCTCGGCAACCACATCTTCCTCAGCCCGCGTTCGGCGCAGGGCGGCTACACCGACCAGGTGCTCGCCGCCATCCGCGTCAAGAGCGGGTCGAGCAACGGCGAGACGCGCATGCCCGCCGGCGGCGGACTCAACCCGGGGTTCACGACCCTGACGATGGTCGGCAGCGGCAACACGTTGACGCTGTACCGCGACGGCAGCGTCATCTCGACCCTCACGCACGCCAACTCGCTCAGCTCGATCATCCCCTCGGGCAACGTGCTCGGGTACCTCGGCCGGTCGCTCTACCAGGGCGACGCGCTGCTTCGCGCCGACGTCACCGACGTCAAGTTCTGGGACGCGGCGCTCACCTCCGAGCAGGTCGGGTCGAGCATGCCCACGGCGTCGCAGAAGTCGTCGACCACCTCCGCGCTCCTGCGCGGTGACGTCGCGGCGACCAT
Organism: Microbacterium proteolyticum; assembly: GCF_014192415.1. Taxonomy (GTDB): domain Bacteria; phylum Actinomycetota; class Actinomycetes; order Actinomycetales; family Microbacteriaceae; genus Microbacterium; species Microbacterium proteolyticum. Next base: position 1,205,490 of record NZ_JACHXY010000001.1, on the reverse strand, counting down.
GCTGCGCTCCAACACCTCGCTCGACAGCGTCTCGAGCAACCTCAACCTCGCCTCGTCCGTGAACGGCGTCGCGCTGACCTGGGCGTCGTCCAACCCGGCCGTCGTGTCGACCACCGGTGTCGTCTCACGCTCGATCACGGAGAACACCCCGGTGACCCTCACGGCGACGAGCTCGCTCGGCACCCTGACCTTCGACGTCATCGTGGTCGCCCCCAACGTCGCCACCGACCTGGATGCCATCTCCCTGGCATCCCGCACGACCGAGAACCTGCCGCTGGCCACGAAGGGCGCCGTCAACGGTGCCGCGATCAGCTGGACCTCGTCGAACCCCGCCCTGGTCACCTCGACCTCGGCCGCGTACGTCGCTCCGGCCGTCGGTGCCGCCGACCCGTACCGTGGCGGCGGTCTGGTCGCGCGTCCCGCGTACGGCGCGGGAGACGCGAAGGTCACGCTGACGGCGACGGCCACCCTCAACGGGCAGTCCGCGCAGAAGACGTTCGATGTCACGGTCGCCGAGAAGGGACGCTGGGCCCCGGATGCCGGCTACGCCGCGGCGTACTTCAAGTCCGACGGCGACGAGAAGATCTACCAGGCGGCGACGTCGGGCAACGACTTCTTCTCGTTCTCGCCGGTGAACGCGGGCCAGCCCGTCATCACGTCGACGACCGACACGAAGGGTCTGCGCGACCCGTACATCCTGCGGTCGAAGGACGGCGACAAGTACTACATGGTCGCCACCGACCTGTGCATCAGCTGCGGCACGGGCTGGGGCCCGGCGCAGTCGAACGGCTCGCTCAAGATCGAGGTCTGGGAGTCGACCGACCTCGTGCAGTGGACCCGCACGAACGGCGTCAACGAGGGCATCACGATCAACCAGCCCGAGGCCGGCATGACCTGGGCCCCCGAGGCGTACTGGGACGACGCGCTGCAGTCGTACGTCGTGCACTTCTCGTCGCGTCTGTACAACAGCGCGGCCAAGACGAACACCGACAACCTGCACGCCCGGGTGTTCTACGTGCTCACGCGTGACTTCAAGACGTTCACCTACCCGCCGACCGAGTGGCAGAACACCGGCTTCGCACGCATCGACTCGACCGTGCAGAAGATCGGCGACTACTACTACCGCTTCACCAAGAACGAGGAGGGCGGCGCAGCCGACGGCCTCGAGGCGGGCAAGGACATCTTCCTCGAGCGCTCCAAGGTGCTGACCGCACCCACGACGCGCTCCGACTGGAACGCGGACCCCGAGAAGACCTGGCAACTGACCGACACGAACATGACGGCGTTGGAGACGGGTCAGGCCGGCGAAGGCCCGCAGATCGTCAAGCTCAACGCGGGCGACCCGAACAACGCCGGGGGCGACGGCTACGCCTTCCTCGTCGACAACTTCGGCGCCGGCGGGTACCGCGCGTTCGTCACCACCGGTTCGGCCATCTCGAGCAGCTCGCAGGCCGACCGCCTGTCGCGTCGTTCGGACTGGAACGTCCGTCCCGTCGGCGGCCTGCCCGCCAGCCCGCGTCACGGCTCGTTCGTGAGCGTGAGCCAGTCGGTGCTGACCGCGATGCGCGACTGGACGTCGGTCAGGGCGGTCGCCTCGACGACGACCGTCACCAACGCGGGTCGGACGGTCACCGCTGCCGTCGAGGCCGCGGACAAGGGCGATGTGGCCGGTACCGTGACCTTCACGGGCGAGGGGTGGACGCAGACGGCGGCGCTGAACCAGCGCTCCGCCTCCGTCGAGGTGCCTTCCACGGTTCGCTCGGTGACAGCCCGCTACGACGGGTACACCGACGGTCGGGTCACCGCCTCCACGTCGTCGGCATTGTCGCTGGGTCTCGACCTGTCCGCCGCTGTGGCGAACCGCTGCGTCGCCGGAAAGGTGACGCAGGTCGTCACGGTCACCAATGCCGACTCGGTCGCCGCCGACGTCACGGTCGCCGGTGCCTTCGGCAGCAAGAAGATGACCGTCGCCGCGGGCAAGACCGCATCGACGACGTTCTCGACCCGCGCGACGTCGATCGACGCCGGCACGATGTCGATCGACGCTGTCACCAGCGGCACGAAGAGCGACGCGACGACGTTCACCGTGCCGGCCCCCCGGGGCAGCTGCGGCTGATCCTGCGCCGCCGGTGGGTGGCCCGAATCGATCGGGTCGCCCACCGGCGCGTGGGCCCTCCCGGTGAGTCCCTCGAGTCGGGGGGACCGCCACTTTCACGAGCGGTGGTGCCGCGGTCCGAATCCGCGCACCTCGCCGTGCGACCCTCGATTTCGATTCGGCGTCTGCCCTCAGAACACTTGTCTTCGGATGGTGTTCTCGCTAACATTCATCATGTTGCGGGGCGGAGGATGACCCGGATCCTTCCCGTTACAACCGGAGCGTCCGGTGAGCTTGCTAGTCGTTCGACGTCGGTGTCGAACGAAGAAACGGAGTACACAATGAAGTTTTCCAAGGGTGCCGCGGCTCGTATCGCCGTGGCTGCTGCCGGTGGTCTGGTGCTCGTGGGCACGGCTGGTGCCGCGTTCGCCGCCGAGGTCGGAGACTCGGACGTCGACGTCAACGTGCAGATCGCGCCCGTCGTGGGCCCGGGCAGCCTGAGCCTGACGGTGGCCGGTACGTCGGCCACGCTGACGGAGTCGGCATCCGGCGACGCCGACGTGCGCCAGTTCGACGGCGCCCTGCCCACCGTCACCGTCACCGACACCCGCGACGTCGCCGACATCCCGGCAGACCACTTCTGGTACGTGGTGGGCCAGGCCTCGGCCTTCACCGGTCCGAACGGCGCCACCATCTCCCCCGACCACCTCGGCTGGACCCCCCGCCTCGTCGACGGTGGCGACACCGGCCTCGTTGCCGAGGGTGAGGCCGTCGGCACGTCCGAGGACACCGGAGACGACGCGGTCGGCCTCGTCGACCAGGAGCTGCTGTACACCGCGCTCGAGTCGGCCGCCGTCAAGGCTGACGGCGAGTCGTCCTGGACCGCCGACGCCGCGCTGGTGTTGAAGACCGACGCCGGCGTCGCGCCGGGTGCGTACACGTCGAAGCTGACCCTGTCGCTCTTCGAGGACGTGTTCACGCCGGCTCAGCCGTAAGCTCGACGCATCAGCGGGCCGAGTCCTGAACAGGGCTCGGCCCGCAGTTTCGTATGAGCGACGATGTCGACGGGATCGACGAAGATCTGGGATGGTGACGCAGCGGTATGTCCAGGACACGCCCCTTTCTCGCGCGGATGACGATCGCCCTTGCGGCCGTCGTCGCTCCGCTTCTGTTCGGCGTCCCCGCCGCATCCGCGGCATCCGCCGACGACATCACCTGGTCCGTCACCCCGGCCGATGCGTCGGGCGCCGACGACCGCGGTGTCATCCAGCAGGAACTCGATCCCGGGACGTCGCGCGCGGACTTCCTGGCCGTCCGCAACCTCAGCCGCACAGAGGTGACGTTCGCCCTCTCCGCGGCGGACGGCTACTACACCGACAACGGGCGATTCAACATGCTGCCCTCCGACCAGGAGTCGGTCGACGCGGGTCTGTGGATCGACCTGCCCGACTCGGTCACGGTCGGCCCGAACGGCACCGTCGTCGTGCCCTTCACCACCACGGTGCCGGAGGGAGCGATTCCCGGTGACCACGCGGCGGGCATCGCCGCATCCGTCTCCTCCACCGGTACCGATGCCAGCGGCTCCGAGGTCGGCGTCGAGAGCCGCGTCGGCTTTCGCGTGATGACGCGCGTCACCGGCGACATCGTTCCCTCGTACGCCGTGTCGGGGATTCAATCGGGGTACGACATGTCGTGGAACCCCTTCCGCCCGGGCTCCGCGAGCACGACGTTCACGGTCGAGAACACCGGCAATGCCAGTCTCCTCGTCACCGGAGCCACGACGATCGGAACCGGATCCGCGGTCTTCCCCGCTGACGGCGCACCGCGCCAGGAGCTCCTGCCGGGGGAGTCCCGCTCGTTCACCGTCGCAGTCCCCGACGTCTGGCCTACGTTCTTCGTGCCGGGATCCATCGATCTGGCGCCGACGGCGACCGATCTGGGCGGCGGCGCCGTCGAGGTCGCGCCCCAGTCGGCGGATGCGTCGCTCTGGGCCCTTCCCGTGCCGCAGCTCCTCGTTCTGCTCGGCGTCCTGCTCATCATCGCGGCCCTCTTCTGGCGCCGCCGCCGCTTTACGGCCGCCCTCGACCGTGCGCGCGAAGAGGGGCGTCTCGCGGCGAACGGCACCGCCGCCGCGACGACCGCCGAGGTCCCGCCCACGGCGACGGGAGCGGCCGCCGGCCGCGCCGACGCGGCTCACACGGAGGGACTCCGATGACCCTCGCCATGACGGCGCTGCAGAGAGACGACGCCGTCTACGTCGACGTCGACATCACCCCTCTGCCGACGGTCCTTCCCTCCGCCCCCGCCGGAGTCGCGACGCCGCCGTCCGGTGTACCCGACCACGGGTGGCTCGCGGCGACCGGGTTCGAGCCCGCCTGGCTGATGGCCGCGGGGGCCGTCGTCGTCGTGGCTGTCGGCGTGGCGCTGCTGCATCGTCACCGTCGCCGCGCGTGAGGGCGCCGTCCCGTCGCCGCGCGTGAGGGCGCCGTCCCGCGCGTGTCGGCCGGCCGCAGGGGACGGGGCGCAGACCTATGGCCTTGCCGCGATGCGTGCGGGGTCGCCGCATAGTATGGAATGTTGTGATCAGGCCTTTTCCGGCGTGGTCCGTGGCCTGCCGTGTGCGTTGGGATCGTCCGGTGCGCACCTCGCCCATGATGTTCGGATCGGATGACCTCAATGCCCCAGTCCTCGAGTCGCGGGTGGCAGCGGCCCAGCATCTACGACGTGGCGCGTCGCGCCGGTGTGTCGCACATGACGGTGTCGCGTGTCTTGAACGGTCACCCGAACATCCGCGAGACGACGCGGGCGCGGGTCCTGCAGGCGATCGAAGAGATGAACTACACGCCGAGCTCGATCGCCCGGGCCCTCGCCACCCGGCGAGCCCGTCGGATCGGCGTGCTCATCGACGGCCCCGTGCAGAACGGCCCGAACAGCACCCTCCGCGCCCTCGAGAAGGCGGCGCGCGAGGTCGGATACGCCGTGAGCGCGTTCTCGATCGGCGATGACGACGCGTCGCAAATGGATTCCGGGGTGATGGAACTCGTCACCCAGGGGGTCGACGCGCTGTGCGTCATCGCTCCGCGCGAGTCATCGCTCGATCTGCTCCGACAGCAGACGACGGGCCTTCCTACGATCGTCATCAAGGCCGAGGCGGATGCCGCCTGGCACACGGTCGGCGTCGATCAGCGCGAGGGTGCGCGATTGGCCGTGCGTCACCTCATCGGACTCGGTCATCGCCGCATCGCCCACCTGGCGGGCCCCATGGACTGGTTCGACGCCCGCGAGCGCATGGAGGGCTGGCGCGAATGCCTCGCGGAGGCGGGTCTGCCGGAGGGGCCGATCATCATCGGCGACTGGACGTCGGACTTCGGCTTCGAGTTCGGGAAGTCCTTCGACCTCGGCGACACCACCGCCGTGTTCGCGGCGAACGACCAGATCGCGTTGGGCGTCATCCACGGACTGCACGGTCGCGGCATCCGGGTTCCGGACGACGTGAACGTCATCGGATTCGACGACCTGTCCGACGCGCGGCACTTCCTCCCCCCGCTGACCACGGTCCGCCAGAACTTCGCCGAACTCGGCGAGCTGGCGCTGCAGCAGCTCATCGCCGCCATCGAGGGCGACACCGATCCCAGCCACGACACGATCCAGCCCAAACTGATCATTCGCGAGTCGACGACGGCCGTCGTACCCGGCTGATTCGCCACCGAATCGATACGGTCGAGCGCGCCCATCGGGCCGTGATCGAGTTGTGATCTGAAACCGGGAAAATCTCGTGAAAAAGTCTTGCGCTCTTGAATGTTAGCGCGCACACTAATGAAGACCAGGAGTGCCGCTCTTAGCTGCACAGCATCCCCTCTCCAACCCGAATGCTGGAGAGATCTCAAGGAGGAGAACACATGTCGATTTCGAAGCGCATGCGCGGCGTCGTCGGATTCATCGGTGCGGGCGCAGTCGCCCTGACCCTGGCCGGCTGTGCCGGTGGTGCCGATTCGGGTAGCGGTGGCGACGCCGCCGATGACGGCGTCACCACGGTCGGCTTCGTCGCCGTCGGTCCCGAGGGTGGATGGCGCAACGCCAACGAGCAGGCCATCAAGGACGCCTTCACGGCAGATGCCGGCTTCGACCTCAAGTACGCCCCGGCCGCCAGCCCCAGCGACCAGAAGTCGCAGCTCGACGCCTTCGCCACCTTCGTCAACGACGACGTCGACGTCATCCTGCTCACCGCCACCGAGGCTTCGGGCTGGGAGTCTTCGCTCGAGCTCGCCAAGGAGGCCGAGATCCCCGTCGTGCTCCTCGACCGCGGTGTCGACGCGTCCGACGACCTCTACGTCACCCGCATCGCCCCCGACAACAAGCAGGTTGCGGAGTCGGTCGGCTCGTGGGCCGTCGAGACCTTCCCGACCGGTGCGAAGTACTTCGTCCTCGAGGGCGTCCCCGGCCTCTCGGTCGTCAACGAGCGCAACGAGGGCTTCGACGCCGAGGTGTCCAGCGCCTCCGGCTTCACCAAGGTCGGCGCTCAGACCGCCAACTGGAAGACCGACGAAGGCAAGTCGGTCATCGAGACCGTGCTGAAGGCCAACAACAACGACATCCAGTTCATCTTCGCCCAGAACGATGAAATGGGTATCGGTGCGGCCCAGGCCGTCTCCGCCGCGGGCCTGACCCCCGGCACCGACGTCAAGATCGCCACCATCGACGGCACCAAGGGTGCGCTCGAGGCTCTCGCCGCCGGTCAGCTGAGCTTCGTCGCCCAGTACAACCCGTTCTTCGGCGACACCGCCGTCGACGCGGTGCAGAAGGCCCTCGCCGGTGACACCGTCGAGAAGACGATCATCGTCGACAGCGCGACCTTTGACTCGCCGGCCGCGGCCGACACGGCGCTCGCCGAGGGCCTCGGCTTCTAAGCCGGGTCCACCCGCTCGACACGCACCACTCATGGAGTGGGGGCGGCCCGCCCGGGCTGCCCCCACTCCGCATTCCCCACCCGCTCCGTACCAGCGAGGAAGTTCGTCAGCGATGACAGAATCCCTACCGATCGTCGAAGTCCGCGGCGCATCGATCACATTCCCCGGCGTCAAAGCCCTCGACGAAGTGAACTTCCGACTCCTGCCGGGAGAAGTCCACACCCTCATGGGCGAGAACGGCGCGGGCAAGTCGACCCTCATCAAGGCGTTGACCGGCGTTTACCAGATCGACTCCGGGTCGATCCTCATCTTCGGCGAGGAGCGGCGCCTGACCGGCACCGCCTCGGCTCAGGCGGCCGGCATCTCGACCGTCTACCAAGAGGTCAACCTCTGCACCAACCTCACCATCGGTGAGAACGTCATGCTCGGCCACGAGATCCGCGGGCCGTTCGGCATCAACTGGCGCGCTACGCACGCTCGCGCCAAAGAGGCGCTGACCGGTATGGGTCTCGGCCACCTCGACCCCCGGTCCCCGCTGTCGTCGATCTCGATCGCCCTGCAGCAGCTCGTCGCCATCAGCCGCGCGATGGTCACCGATTCGAAGGTGCTCATCCTCGACGAGCCGACCTCGAGCCTCGACGCCGCCGAGGTCGAGGTGCTCTTCACCGTCATGCGTCGCCTCCGCGACCAGGGGGTGGCCATTCTCTTCGTCTCGCACTTCCTCGATCAGGTCTATGCGATCAGCGACCGCATCACGGTGCTCCGCAACGGCGGCTTCGTGGGCGAGTATCTGACCCGCGACCTCGACCGCACCCAGCTCATCTCGAAGATGATCGGCAAGGACATCGAGGCCCTCCGCGCCCTCGGGTCCAACCGTCAGGTCGATGCCCGTGACCGCAACGAGACCCCCGTCTACGCGGCCGAGGGCATCGCCCGTGCGGGAGCCCTCGCCCCCACCGACATCGAGATCCACAAGGGCGAGGTGGTCGGCTTCGCAGGTCTCCTCGGCTCGGGTCGCACCGAGCTCGCCCGCCTGATCGCCGGCGCCGACCGCGCCGACGCGGGCACCGTGCGGCTCAAGGGCAAGAAGGTCAACGTCAACTCCCCGGTCTCGGGTCTGGGAAACCACATCGCCTACTCGACCGAGAACCGTCGCGACGACGGCATCATCGGCGACCTGAGCATCCGCGAGAACATCATGCTCGCGCTGCAGGCCAAGCGTGGGTGGCTGCGCCGCATCCCCGCGAAGGAGGTCGACCAGCTCGTCTCGACCTACATGGAGCGTTTCAGCGTTCGACCGAACGACCCCGAGCGCCCGATCCGCCTGCTCTCGGGCGGCAATCAGCAGAAGGTCCTGCTCGGCCGGTGGCTGGCGACCGATCCCGAACTGCTGCTGCTCGACGAGCCGACCCGCGGCATCGACGTCGGCGCCAAGGCCGACATCCAGGAGACCGTCGCGGAGCTCGCCGAGGCGGGCATGAGCGTCGTCTTCATCTCGTCCGAGCTCGAAGAGGTCGTGCGCCTGTCCGAGCGCATCGTGATCATGAAGGACCACGAGAAGGTCGGCGAGATCGTCAACGGCCCCGACGTCACCGCCGAGCGCGTCGTGTCGATCATCGCCGCCGAGACCGAAGAAGAGGCGGAAGCCCAGACCGAGGCCCTCGCCGAAGGAGAGACCCGCTGATGACCGTCTTCAAGTCGCTGCTGCGCACTCCCTGGTTCTGGGGCATCATCGGCATCCTGCTGCTGCTGTCGCTGAACGTCATCAAGGACCCGACCTACCTCGCCGTCGGCATCAACCCGACCACCGGACAGCTCTCGGGCAACCTGCTCGACATCCTGCGGGTGTCGGCGCCGATCATCATGATCGCCCTCGGCATGACCTTCGTCATCGCCACCAAGGGCATCGACCTGTCGGTCGGATCGATCATGGCCGTCGGCGGTGCCGCCGCCATGGAGCTCCTGCGCTCGCTCAACGAGACGAGTTCGTTCGGCGCCATGTTCATGGCGATCGGCCTCGCCCTCCTGCTCGGCGCCGTCCTCGGTCTCGTCAACGGCCTGCTCGTCTCGGTCGTCGGCCTGCAGCCGTTCATCAGCACGCTCGTGATGATGCTCGCCGCCCGCGGTATCGCCCGTGTGATCACCGGTGGTCAGAACACCAACTCGCAGAACCAGCCGTTCCAGCAGATCTCCAACGGCCAGGTGCTCGGACTGCCCATCAGCTTCGTCACCGCGATCGTCATCGTCGTGGTCGTCACGGTGATCATGCGCCGCACCGCCCTGGGTCTCATGATCGAGTCCATCGGCGTGAACCCCGACGCAAGCCGCCTCGCCGGCATCCGTCCGCGTCCGATCCTCATCACCGTCTACGTGCTCTCGGGCATCCTCGCCGCCGGCGGTGGTCTGTTCACGGTCTCGGAGGTCATGACGGTCGACGTGTCGGGCACCGGCTATCAGATGGAGCTCGACGCGATCCTCGCCGTCGTCATCGGCGGCACCTCCCTCGCCGGAGGCAAGTTCTCCATCCTCGGTTCCACCATCGGGGCGCTGCTGATCGCGACCCTGAACAAGACCGTCCTCTTCCTCGGGGTCTCCGCCGCGGCGACCCCGGCCTTCAAGGCCATCGTCATCGTGCTGCTCGTCCTGCTGCAGTCCGAGCGGGTGAGGACCTTCGTCCTCCAGGCCGGACGCCGCCGTACCCGTAAGGAGGTCGTCGCATGAGCACGACCGTCTCACCCCCGTCGCCCTCGCACGGCACCGAGGTCCCGGTGCGGGGCCTGGCGATCTCCCGCATGTGGGGTCGCAGCCAGTCCGCCGTCCCGACGCTGGCCGCCGTCGTGCTCCTCGTCGCGATGCTCGTCTACGCCGAGCTCGCCTACGGTCGCGTGTTCCACGCCGGCACCATGTCGAGCCTGCTCGTCAGCTTCGCGCCGACGATCATCCTCGCCGTCGGCATGACCATCGTCATCCTGTCGGGGGGCATCGACCTGTCCGTCGGCGCCGTCGTCGCCTTCACCTCGGTGTCGGGCGTCATGCTGATGAACAACGGCGTCAACGGCTGGGTCGCCGTCATCCTGATGATCGTGTTCGGAGCCCTGTTCGGTCTGGTCTCGGGCGTCCTGATCCAGTACTTCAACGTGCAGCCCTTCATCGCCACGCTGGCCATGATGTTCCTCGCGCGAGGTCTGGCATCCATTCTCTCGACCGTGCCGGTGCAGGCGCCGGACAACTCCCCGATCCTGGTGCTCGCCACCGACTGGAAGCTGTACGACGGTCCGAAGACGAACGACCTCGTCCTCACGCCCGGCTTCTTCATCGCCGTGCTCGTCGTCGCAGCCGCCTTCATGCTCCTGCACCGCACCCGCACCGGCCGCACGGTGTACGGCATCGGCGGGGCCGAGAACTCGGCGCAGCTGATGGGCCTGCCCGTCGCCCGCACCCGCGTGCTCATCTACGTGCTCAGCGGTGCCCTCGCCGGCCTCGCGGCCGTCGTCTACACGGCCGAGGTGGGCGGGAAGGCGCAGAACGTCACCGGCATCGGATGGGAACTGGATGCCATCGCCGCGGTCGTCATCGGCGGAACGCTCCTGACCGGCGGCGCCGGGTACGTCCTCGGTTCGGTCGTCGGCTCGCTGGTGCTCGCCGCCCTGGCCATGATCATCACCAAAGACGGTGGCATCCGCCCCGAATACTTGACCATCATCACCGGCGGTATCCTGCTCGGATTCGTTCTGTTGCAGCGCGTGCTGACCGCGCGGCGCCGAAAATGAGCACCGTCGTCGACCCGCACCCCCGCAAGGAGAACCCCGTGGCAGCGTCCCCTGCTGACATCACACCCGGCGTCCAGGAATCCATCGACCGCGTCCGCGAGGACGTCGCCCGGCTGCACGCCGAGCTCGTGCGCTACAACCTGATCGTGTGGACCGGTGGAAACGTCTCGGGCCGTGTGCCCGGGGCCGATCTGTTCGTCATCAAGCCCTCGGGCGTCTCGTACGACGACCTGGCGCCCGAGAACATGATCCTGTGCGACCTCGACGGCAACGCGATCCCCGGTACGCCGGGCAGTGAGCGCAGCCCCTCGAGCGACACCGCAGCCCACGCGTACGTCTACCGTCACATGCCCGAGGTCGGCGGGGTCGTGCACACGCACTCCACCTACGGCGTCGCGTGGGCGGCCCGCGGCGAAGAGATCCCCTGCGTGATCACGGCCATGGCCGACGAGTTCGGCGGACCCATCCCGGTCGGCCCGTTCGCGATCATCGGCGACGACTCCATCGGTCGCGGCATCGTCGAGACCCTGCGCGGGCACCGTTCGCGCGGCGTCATCATGCAGAACCACGGTCCGTTCACCATCGGCTCGAACGCGAAGGATGCCGTGAAGGCGGCCGTCATGCTCGAAGATGTCGCGCGCACCGTGCACATCGCCCGCGAGGCGGGACCGCTCATCCCGATCCCGCAGGAACACATCGACGCGCTCTACAACCGCTACCAGAACGTGTACGGCCAGAACACGGACGCGCGCCGGTGAGCGCCGTCACCACCTCGCCCGCCGAGGTCATCGCCTCCGGCCGCGCCGTGTTGGGAATCGAACTCGGCTCGACGCGCATCAAGGCCTGCCTCGTCGATGCCGACGAGCCCACCCGCGTGCTGGCCACCGGCTCGCACGCGTGGGAGAACCGCTACCGCGACGGCAACTGGACCTATGCGCTGAACGACGTCTGGACAGGTGTGCAGACCGCCTACGCCGCGCTCGTCGCCGACGTGCAGCGTCGACACGGCGTCGCGATCGAGACGCTCGCCGCGGCGGGCGTGTCCGCGATGATGCACGGCTACCTCGCGTTCGACGCCGAGGGGGAGCTGCTGGTGCCGTTCCGCACCTGGCGGAACACCTCGACCGAGCGGGCCGCCGGCGTGCTGTCGGAGCTGCTGGGCACGAACATCCCGCTGCGCTGGTCGATCGCGCACCTGTACCAGGCGGTGCTCGACGAGGAAGACCACATCCCCGGCGTGGCCTCGTTCACCACCCTCGCCGGGTACGTCCACGAGAAGCTGACCGGTCGTCGGGTGCTCGGCATCGGGGACGCCTCCGGTATGTTCCCCATCGATGTCGCCACCCGCGACTACGACGCCGTCATGGCGGCCAAGTTCGACCGCCTCGTCGCGGAGCGGGCCCCGGGCCTCCGTCTCCGCTCGTTGCTACCCGACGTGCTCGTCGCCGGCGAGGCCGCGGGCGAGCTGACGACCGAGGGTGCGGCGCTCCTCGACCCGACCGGCGCACTGCGTGCGGGTGTGCTGTTCTGCCCGCCCGAAGGCGACGCCGGCACCGGCATGGTCGCGACCAACTCGGTCGCTCCCCGCACCGGCAACGTCAGCGCCGGCACGAGCATCTTCGCCATGGTCGTGCTCGAGGGTCCCCTCCGCCGCACGCACGACGAGCTCGACCTCGTCACCACCCCCGCAGGCGACCTCGTCGCGATGGTGCACTGCAACAACGGCGCGAGCGAACTCGCCGCCTGGGTGGGGCTGTTCGAGCGGTTCGCGGCCATCGCCGGCGGCACCCTCGACCCCGACGAGGTGTTCGAGGCGCTCTTCCTGGAATCGCTGGACGGCGCGCCCGACGCCGGCGGCTTGCTCGCCTACAACCATCTGGCCGGAGAACCCATCGCCGGCCTGCCGGAGGGACGGCCGCTGTTCGTCCGCACGCCCGACAGTCGTCTGACGCTGGCGAACTTCATGCGCGCGCAGCTCTACGGCGTGTTCGGCACCCTCGCCCTGGGCATGCGCGTGCTCGCCGCCGAGGGTGTGGAGCTCGACCGCATGTACGCGCACGGCGGGGTGTTCCGTACGGCAGGGATCGCGCAGCGCTTCCTCGCCGGTGCGCTGGACGCGCCGGTCTCGGTCGCGGCGACCGCGTCCGAGGGCGGAGCATGGGGGATCGCGGTCCTCGCGGCCTTCGCCGCGGACACCGCGGGAGACCCTATCGACACCTATCTCACCGACCGTGTCTTCGCGCAGACGGGCTTCGTCTCCATCGACCCCGACCCCGAGGACGTCCCCGGGTTCGCGGCCTACCTCACCCGATACCGCGCGGGGCTCGCCATCGAGCACGCCGCGATCGCGGCGACGCCCTGACCGCGGCTCTCGCCACTCCCACCACCAAAAGGAATTCCCGCATGACCCGCACCACTCTCCGGAACGATCTCGACGGCTACGAGGTCTGGTTCGTCACCGGCAGCCAGAACCTCTACGGGGAAGAGACCCTCAAGCAGGTCGCCGAGCAGTCGCAGGCCGTCGTCGAGGGCCTTTCCGGCCTGCCCGTCAAGGTCGTCTGGAAGCCCGTGCTGAAGGACTCCGACAGCATCCGCCGCATGGCGCTCGAGATCAACGGCCGCGACGACGTCATCGGCGTGATCGCGTGGATGCACACCTTCAGCCCCGCGAAGATGTGGATCTCGGGTCTCGATGCCCTGCAGAAGCCCCTGCTGCACCTGCACACGCAGGCCAACGTCGAGCTGCCGTGGAACGACATCGACTTCGACTTCATGAACCTGAACCAGGCCGCCCACGGCGACCGCGAGTTCGGATACATCCAGACGCGTCTGGGCATCTCGCGCAAGACCGTCGTCGGCCACGTGTCGAACCCGGCCGTCCGTCAGCAGATCGAAGACTGGGAGCGCGCCGCCGCCGGCTGGACCGCCGCCCGCACCCTCAAGCTCGCCCGCTTCGGTGACAACATGCGCTTCGTCGCCGTCACCGAGGGCGACAAGACCGAGGCCGAGCTGCGCTTCGGCGTACAGGTCAACACGTGGGGCGTGAACGAGCTCGCCGAGGCGGTTGCGCAGGCTTCGGATGCCGATATCGATGCGCTCGTGCAGGAGTACGTCGACACCTACGACGTGGCCTCCGAGCTGCTCCCGGGCGGGGACCGCCACCAGTCTCTGCGCGACGGCGCTGCCATCGAGCTGGGCCTGCGCTCCTTCCTCGAGGAGGGCGGCTTCGGCGCATTCACCACCTCGTTCGAAGACCTCGGTGCGCTCAAGCAGCTCCCCGGTCTCGCCGTGCAGCGCCTCATGGCCGAAGGCTACGGCTTCGGCGCCGAGGGCGACTGGAAGACCGCGATCCTCGTGCGCGTCGCCAACGTGATGGGCGCGGGCCTGCCCGGCGGCGCCTCGCTGATGGAGGACTACACCTACGACCTCGTGCCCGGTGCCGAGCGTATCCTCGGCGCGCACATGCTCGAAGTCTCGCCGTCGCTGACGTCGAAGAAGCCGCGTCTCGAGATCCACGCGCTGGGTATCGGCGGCAAGGACGACCCGGTGCGCCTGGTCTTCACCGCCGACCCCGGCCCCGCGCTGGTCGTGGCGATGAGCGACATGCGCGACCGTTTCCGCCTGACCGCGAACGTCGTCGAGAACGTCGACGCGCCCGACCTGCCGAAGCTGCCCGTGGGCCGCGCGGTGTGGAAGCCCGCGCCCGACTTCGCCACCTCGGCCGCCTGCTGGCTCGCTGCGGGAGCCGCCCACCACACCGTCATGACGACGGCCGTGGGCATCGAGGTGTTCCGCGACTTCGCCGAGATCGCCAAGACCGAGCTCGTCGTCATCGACGAGGACACCACGGTCCGCGCTTTCCAGAGCGAGCTGCGCTGGAACCAGGCGTACTACCGCCTGGCCCAGGGCCTGTAAGAACCCATCGTCCCGGGCGCCGCACTGCCCCGGGGCGATGCGGCACTCGCGCGTCCCGTTCGCTCGGGGCGCGTGCCGCGCGTCGGTTTCGACGCACGGATCGTGCCCCGGACTCGTGGTGGCGGTGGGCTACCGCAGAGTCCGGGGCACTTCTGCGTTCACGCGCGGCTGAGCGGGCGCGGCGCAGGCGCGATCCTGGCGCGCGGACGGGTTCGTCTGCCCGGTGTCGGCGAGGCGGGACGTGACGGACATCGCGGTCGCAGGCTGCAGTCGTCTCGTCCGCGAGATGCGGTCTCCCAGGGCCGCGGAGCGTGCCCCCACAGGGCCGCTCGCCTCGGGACCGCTCGCCACGGGGCCGCCTGCCTCAGGGCCGCCTGCCTCGGGGCCGCTCGCCGCGGGGTCGCCTGCCTCAGGGCCGCTCGCCTCAGGGCCGCCCGCCACGGGGGATGCCGCGACGCGGGCGCTACCGCTCGGGCGTCAGTCCGCCGCCGTATCCGGCACGGGACGTATCCGCGGCCAGGAGACGACGAAGGCCCCGGTGGAGGGGGAATCCACCGGGGCCCGGACCGTCACCCGAGGGGGACGGTGTGGGGGGTCAGCTGCAGGATCTCGCGGCGTAGGCGGCCGTGACCGTCCCCGTCGCCGATCCCTGGGTCACCGTCACCTGCGCCTCGCCGGCGGCAACCGACGCCGAGCGGGTGGCGAAGACGGCCGACGTGGTGGCGCCCGCGGCGACCGTCGCGTTCTTGGAACCGTAGGTCGACGTCATGGCCAGCGTGGCCGTCGTGTCACCGGTGTTGACCGCCTTGAGAACGAGCTGCACCTTGCCGGCGACGCAGCGCGCCTCCGCCGAGAACTGCACCTTCACCAGCGAGCGGACGGTGACGGTGGCCTCGACCGGCATGCGCGAGTCGTCCTGTGCGACGCCCGACACCGTGAAGGTGCCCGCGGCGGCGAACTTCGCAGCATCCACTGCGTCCCACTTCACGTCGACCGTCTGGACCGAACCGTCGGCCTTGGTCAGGCGTGCCTGGGGCAGCACGGGCGCCGTACCGGCGTCGGTGGCGACGTCGATGGCATCCACGGTTTTCACCGCGATGTTCGGCGCGTACGCCTCGAGCACCTTCTGGTACTCAGCGCGTGTGACGGGGATGACGGTGCCGTGGCGCGGCTTGCCGCCGTCGGCGTTCTGCGGCAGGCCCTGACGGAGCTTGCTGCCGAGCGCCTGCCAGCTGCCGGCGCGGTCGAGGTCGTTCGTGCCGAAGGGCACGTAGTGGTTGGGTCCACCGTGATAGTTCGGCTGGTCGATGAAGAGGAACCAGTCGAGGCCGTTCACGTCACCCTCGTTGGCCGCGAAGATGTTCGGGCCCTCACCGCTGGAGTAGGTGCCGTTCGGTTCGCCGTTGGGCAGGCCGCTGGCGACGCGCTCCTCGACGAGGGTCCACTGGTTCGCCGCTCCCGTCGTGCCCGGCAGCGAGCCGGAGATCGTCGCGAGCAGGTCGGTGGACTTCTCGTGGCGCAGGGTCATGCTCGCCTCGTCCTTGGTGAAGCGGTGGTAGACGCCGTCCTTCTTCGCCACGCTGGAGTCGATCAGACCGAGACCGTTTCCGCGACGCACGTCGCTCCAGACCTTCGCGTCGGAGAACGTGACGAAGTCGTCGGTCGTGGCGTACATCATGCGGTTGTAGGTCACGCCCGTGCGGTCGGCCGCGTTCGTGGTGGGGTACAGGTTGGACGCCCAATAGACGACGAAGGTGTCGAGCTCTTCGTCCCAGTACGCCTCGGGGGCCCAAGTGTTGCCGGCGAAGTCCGACGACACCTTCACGTGACGCTGTGCCGACCAGGTGACCAGGTCGTCGGACTCCCAGACCTCGATGTACTTCGAGCCGGAGATCTGCGCGGTGGCGAAGCCGCCCGCGAGGCCGTCGATCTTGAGGTCGGTGGCGATCATGTAGAACTTGTCGCCGTGGGGAGCGCGGATGATGAACGGGTCGCGCAGACCCTGGGTGCCGACGGTCGAGGTGAAGATCGGCTTGCCCTGGTTGAGGGTGTTCCAGCTCAGCGCGTCGTTGCCCTTCGAGGCGGCGATGCTGACGCGCTCGGCGCCGTCGCCCTCACCGGTGAAGTAGGTCCAGAAGTACGCCTCGGTCTTGTCCGTCGCGCCCGGCATGGGCTGGATGCGAGCGGTGAAGGTGCGGCTCGAGGTCGCGCTGCCGTTGGTGGCGGTGGCGGTGAGCTGCACGTCGACGGCGGGGGAGCCGGCGGCCGGACGCTTCACCTCGACGGTGCGCGAGTCTGCGCGCACACCGTCGCGCAGCTCGGCGTTCGCCGCACCGGCGGGGGCGACCGACCAGACGATGGTCGACCCCTGGGCACCGGCGGTGGACACCGAGAAGTTGCCACGGATGTTGTCGAGATTCTGAATCGAGAGGGCGGTGAGGTCGCGCGACACCTTCTCGGAGTCGGCGAGCTGCTGCGGGACCGTCACGGCATAGGTCTGCGTGCGCGTCTCGGCACCGACGGTGAAGGTGGCGGTGAGGGTCACCGAGGCGTCACCCGAGCCGGAGGTCGGACGCGTGACCTTCGCCGCGCCGCCGGTGAAGGCGACGGCGGCGTTGTCGGACGCCCAGCTGACGGTCGCGCCCGCGCTGGAGGTGGGGACCGTGAAGTCGGTGAGGGCCGTGGACGGCACGCTCACGCCGGCGACGGCGCGGTCGAGCGCCTGCGAGTTGTACAGCGCTGTGACGTCGCTCTCGCTGAGAGCCGAGGAGTACACGGCGAAGTCGTCGACGAGGCCGCTCCACCCCGCGTCGGGGTAGGTCGAACGGCCCAGGTACGACACGAGCGACGATCCGAAGGAGGAGACGTCGCGCGCGATGGTGTTCTGCGCGATACGCGTGCCGTTGATGTAGACGCTGAGCTGGCCGGTGGTCCCGCTGATCACCGTCGTGTAGAGGCTGAGCCCTGCGGGGGTACGCGCACCGGTGGTGGCCGTGTTCGTCGCGCCCGGGCCGACCTCGGTGCCCCACGGAGCGCCGGCGTTGACGGAGTTGGTGACGACCGACTTGACATAGCCGTTGGGGTTGGCGGGATTGAGCAGCCAATACCCCGACGAGAACGACGCGCCGGAGGCGACGGGGGCGCCGATGAAGGCGGCGGCGACGTTGCCGTTGCCCGAACGCGGCGAGAGCCACGTCGAGATGGTGAGGTCCTTCTTGCCGACGAGGCCGGCGGTGGGGATGTCGAGGTAGGCCGCGGTGCCGGCCGCGCCGCCGGGCAGAGACAGGGCGCCGCCCGTGACGGAGCCGCCGTTCTGACGAAGGGTGGCGTTGTAGCTGTTGCCGCTGCTGTCGGCGATCGTGACGCCGTCGGCGCCGTCGAACGAGTAGTGGATGAGCGGCTGCGGCCCCGTGGCCGCGTGGGCGGCCGTCGCGGTGGCGCCCAATCCGGTCATCGTGAGGGTGACCGCGGCTGTGACGGCCAGGCCCTTCCTCCACTGGGGTGAACGTGTGCGCGTGCGCATTGCGGGCGTCCTTGCTCTTCGGGCGACGCGAGGCGCATCTCCGGCCCGGACGGCGACGTCGGGGGCGCCGGGACACGCGTCATCGCGGTCTTCGGGTGACCGCAGGGCGGTCGAGGGGCTGTGTTGTTACCGGGAACACCCAGTCATCACAAAATAGGACCGCTGTCAGGGGGTGTCAAGCACCGGTCGGCCCGGATGTGCGGCGAACGCCGTGCGCCGCCGTCATCGACGTGGCGAGCGTCGCCTCCTCGGGGATCGTCGGCGAACCGCGCGAGGCGACGACGGGGAGTCCGGTCTGGTGTCTTCGGTCGCGCGACGGGTCGCCGGTGTCGGAATCACCGGTCTTGCCCGTCCCCGAAGTGAGCGGTAACATCCAGTACGTTCCTGCGCCTCAGGGGCCCCGATCATCCTGGCAAAGGAGCTGGAGTGATGACCGCACACTCGACCGCCCCCACCGCGTCGGCGCGAACGTCGACCAGACGCCGGGGGAGCGTGATCGCCAGCCTCGCCGCCGGCGTCGCCCTGCTCGCGGGCGGCCTCGTGCCCCTGGCTGCGGCACCGGCCACGGCGGAGACCGGGATCCCCTCCGCGGGTCTGCGTGCGGAATACGTCTTCGACGAGACCGCCGGTGCCAGCGTGCCCAACAGCGCGCCGACGACGCTCGGGGCGGCGACCGTGATGAACGCCACCGACGCTCTGTGGACGGGATCGTCGCTGGTCTTCACCGGGGGTGCGAAGACCAGTCCGACCGCCAGCTGGGTCCGGCTCCCGAACGACGCCCTCGCCGGCGCACGTTCGGCGACGGTGACCATCGAGACCAAGCTCGACGCCTCGATGAAGAACAACTGGAACTTCCTCTGGAACATCGGCAGCGACTCCCCGACGCGGTCGTACTTCGCGTCGGTCCGTGACAATCCCCGCACCGTCATCACCACCGACGGCGGTGGCGGCGAGGTCAACGCCCGCTCCGGCGCCGCACTGTCGGCCGACCGGTGGTACAGCCTCACCTCGGTCATCGACGGCGCCGCCGGGCGCGTCACCTTCTTCGTCGACGGCACGCAGGTGGCATCCACCCCCACCACCCTCTCGCCCGCCGACATCACCGATCAGACCCTGAATGCGATCGGTCGCGCGCCGTACCCCGACCCCATGTACAAGGGCGAGGTGTCGACGTTCCGCGTGTACGACCGGGCATTGTCGGCCACCGAGGTCGCGCAGGTGTCGACGACGGACGCCACCATCCACGCCGACGCCCACCGGCAGGCCGCGCAGGCCGTGGTGGACACCGTGTCCCCGGTGACCGTCGACGAGGGCACGACCACCCTCCCGACCTACGGCGGCCGCGTGAGCTGGGCCGCAACCGACTCCGGCGCGACGGTCGCCGCCGACGGCAAGACGCTGACGACGGCACTGCCCGCGGTCGGCTCCCCGGCGCGGACCACCACGCTGACGGCAACCGCGACGGTCCGCGGGGTGGCCGCCTCCCGTGCCGTGACCGCGACGATCCAGCCCGCCCGTGCCGCCGACGACGCGTTCGGGTACGCCATGGTGCACTTCATCGAGGATGCCGACGGCTACGCCGAGAAGATCTACCTCGACGTCTCGCGAGGCGACGACCCCGAGGCCTGGGACCCGTTGAACGGCGGCAAGCCCATCCTCGCGTCGCAGCTGGGCACGACGGGTGTCCGCGACCCCTACCTGACCTACAACCTCGAGACGCAGACGTACTACATCATCGCCACCGACCTGCGGGTGTTCGGGGGCGACGGGGGATCGGGCTCGTGCACGAGCTGGTGCTACTGGACGACCCAGGGCTCCACGAAGCTGGACGTCTGGGAGTCCAAGGACCTCGTCACCTGGGGCGACCTGCGCCAGTTCGACGTCGCCCAGTCGCCCGCCGGAGCCGAGGTCGCCGAGCTGGGAATGGCGTGGGCGCCCGAGGCGACGTGGGTCGACGGGTACAACGCCGACGGCAGCGGTGCCTTCGTCCTCTACTGGTCGTCGACCGTATACGGCAACGACGCCCACACCGGGTCGTCGTACTCGCGCGTGCTCTGGGGGGCGACCACCGACTTCACGCAGCAGACCTACCGCTACGGCGGCACGATGATCGACACCGGCGGCGACGCCATCGACACGACCGTCATCCAGAACGACGGCACGACCTACCGCGTCACGAAGGACAACGCCTTCGGCCGGGGTATCTACATGGAGTCGACCACGGCGGCCGACTGGTGGAAGCCCTCGACGGCCTGGACGACGGTGCAGGAGCGGATCGGCGCGGACTACTCCGGGGGTAACCCGGGCGGCGTCGAGGGACCCGCCGTCTTCCAGCGCCACGGCGAGGACGAGTGGTACCTGTACGTCGACGTCATCCCCTCGACCGGGTACCGGCCGATGCAGACGACGGACCTCGACGCCGGGTGGACGCCGCTCGTTTCCGACACCTTCTCGATGGCGCCCAGCACCAAGCACGGCGGAATCGTGCCGCTGACCTTCGGCCAGTACGACGGGATCCGTCAGGCGGATGCCGCGGCCGTCGTCACCACGGATCTCGGTGACGCCGCCGTCACGCAGGGCGCCACCGCGCCGACCATCACGGCCGCTCTACCCGGCGAAGCGCAGGTGACCCTGGCGTACGGTCGCGGCACCGCCGCGCAGCCCGTGACGTGGAACCTCACCGGCGTCGACGCATCGAAGCCCGGGTCGTATCCGGTCACCGGGACGGTGCGGACGGTCGGAGCGAACCTGAACCAGTGGGTCGGGCCCCACGGCTCGACCGCGTACGACGTCGCCGACCGGCGCCTGTTCAGCTCGACCGCGCTCACCGTCACCGCGGACGTCGTCGTGACCGCCCCCGCGCCGGCCGTCACGGCCACGGCCGAGACGCGGTGCGCCGCCGGCAAGGCGATCGTGGTCACCCGCATCTCCAACGGCGGTGCGGCACCGGTCGCCCTGCAGGTGGACTCGGCGCACGGCTCGAAGACGATCGCGTCCCTCGGCGCCGGCAAGAGCACGATCGTGACCTTCACGGCCCGGACGAACCCCCTGGCCGCTGGCGAGGTCACCGTCGTCGCCGGCGCGGGCGGCGCCACCTCGTCGGTGACGGCGTCGTTCGGGGCGACCACCTGCCGCTGACCCCGCGGCCACGCCCGCACCGCCCACCGACGTCGACCGACGGCCAGGACACCATGCTCCCCACGCGCTCCCGCTCGGCGGCGCCGATGACCGTGCGACCGGAGCCCACCCCTCCGACGCTCGGCTCCGGCGCGCGCCGGGTGCTCCTCGTGGCAGCGGCCCTCGTCGTCGCCGCGATCGTCGTGCGGTGGATGACCATCGACGCCGACGGCTCCCTCCCCAGCGCCCTCTCCGACGGCATCACCCTCGCCGCGAGCGTGGTCATCGAGTCGCTGCCGTTCGTCTTCCTCGGCATCTCGATCTCGATCGCGGTGCAGCTGTGGGTCCCCTCGCGCGTTCTGGATGCCGTCATCCCGCGCGCCGGCATCCTCCGACGCGCCGTCCTGTCGCTGCTCGGAGTCGTTCTGCCGGTGTGCGAGTGCGGCAACGTCCCCCTGGCCCGCGGGCTGATGATGCGCGGGTTCTCGGTCGCCGATTCGGTGACGTTCCTGTTGGCGGCACCCATCCTGAACCCGGTGACCCTCATCACGACGTACCAGGCGTTCGGGTGGAACGACGGCATCCTGGTGTCCCGGCTGGTGGGCGGTTTCGTGCTCGCGAACCTCGTGGGCTGGCTCGTCAGCCTGCACCCGGAGCCGCAGCGGCTGCTCACTCCGCAGTGGGCGGCGGTGTGCGCGGCGGCGGCGTCGTCGCCGCGGGAGCCGGCGACCCTGCGGCGTGCGGCCGTGATGTTCCGCGATGAGGTCTCGGCCATGCTGCCGGCACTCTTCCTCGGCGCAGCGGTCGCGGGCGTCATCCAGGTGGCGGTGTCGCGCGACACGCTGACGGGGATCGGCGGGCACCCCGTGCTCGGCATCCTGGCGCTGATGGTGCTGGCCTTCGTGATCGCGATCTGCTCCAACGTCGACGCGTTCTTCGCGCTGTCGCTGGCGTCGTCGTTCTCGCCCGGCGCGCTGGTGGCGTTCCTCGTGCTCGGCCCGATGATCGACGTGAAGATGCTCGTGATGCTCTCCACGACCTTCCGTCTGCGCACGCTCGCGGGGATCACCCTCGTCGTGGCGCTCGGCGCCCTCACCCTCGGTCTGGTGGTGAACCTGCTTGTCTGAGCTCCTCTCCCGATGGACGGGTCTCGCCCTGTGCGGCATCGGTCTCGTCGCCACCCTCGCGCTCGCCGCCGCGGGCGACCTCACGTTGTACATCCACCCCCGTTACGTCGTCTTCACCGTGCTGTTGAGCGTCGTGGGGGCGGGGCTCTTCGCGGCGGCGGTCTGGGTCACCGCCACGGGGCGCGAGGCGGCGCACGACCACGACCACGACCATGATCACCCCGGCCGGCGGCGCTCGTACCGGATGCTGTCGACCGCCGTGACGGGCGTACTCGTCGTCGTGTCCGCGGGGGCGCTGCTGGTCGCACCCCCGACGACGCTGAGCGCCGAGCGCGCGCTGTCGAGCACGAGCGCCGTGGACGGCGGTGGCGACGTGCCCCGCCCGTCGCTCGTCGGCAGCGACCCGACCCGCTTCTCGGTCCGTGACTGGGCGAGCATCCTCGGCAGCGGCGCGACCGCCGACGACCTCGTCGGGCAGCAGGCCGACGTGACGGGGTTCCTGCTCATCGACGACTCCGGCGCCGTCCGCGTCGGGCGCTACGCCGTCACCTGCTGCACGGTCGACGCGCAGCTGTTCGCCGTGCCCGTCATCGCGGCCGATCTGCCGAGCGATCTGCGCTCGGGCGACTGGGTGCACCTGACCGGCACCTTCGCCGACGATGAGGGTGCGACCCACCTGCGCCCCGCCACCGCCGACGCCGTGGAGGAGCCCGATGACCCGTACCTCTCCTGAAGCGGAGGCCGCCCGCTCGCCCTCCTCCCGCCGCTGGGTCGTGGCCGGTATCGCCGTCGTCGTCTGCCTGGCCGCGGTCAGCACGACCCTCGCCGCCGCCGCGCTCGAGCGCGGACCGCGCATCCGCGGCGTCGACGGCGACCCGTCGCTCGCGGTGCAGCAGTCGGGTGTGACGCTGGTTCTCCGCGCCGATCAGCCCCTCGACCCCCGATCGGCGGAGGGGGTACGGGTCGAACCCGCGGTGCCCTTCGAGGTGGAGGTGACCGGATCGACGATGCGTCTGCGCTTCACCGGCACCGTCGATCATGCTCGCGATTACCGGGTGAGCATCCCGACCCTCCGCGGGCGCGCGACGGGCGCGACCGCGGAGGCCGCGTTCGACTTCGCGACGCCGCCCCTGAGTGTCACCACCCTCGAACGCGGGGGGAGCTTCGACCGCGCGGGCGGTGCCGACGATCGGATCGTGCGCCACGACCTGTCATCCGGCTCCGACGAGGTGATCTTCTCGGCGCCGCGCATCCAGGAGTACGCCGACGACGGCGACGGGGTGGTCGCCGCGGTACTCCACGCAGACGGCCGCGCCACCCTGACCCGCGCCGGCCAGGGGGCGGATCCGGTGCCGCTGCCCCTCCCGGGCGACGGGACCGTCGGGTTGCTGCGGGCCTCGGCCGACGCCGGTCGCGCGGGCTTCGTCTTCACCGGCACCGGGGCGCAGGCGCAGTCGTACATCAGCACGCTGTTCCTCGTCGACCTCGCTGATCCCGACGCCGGTGCGCGCGCCGTGCTCGACCTGGACGGCCTCCCTCTGCAGGCGGATTCGTGGTTCTTCGTGCCCGGCAGCTCCTACCTCGTCGCACAGGCGCCCACGGGGTCGCTCATCCTCGTGGATGCCACCGGCTCGGCGCCCCCGCGTCTGCTCGGGGAGGTCGGGGCGCTGCGCGCTGTGCTACCCGCCTCGACGTCGCTCGTGATCGACGGTTCCGCAGGTCCGGCCGTCCTCGACCTCACCAACGGCACGCTGAGCGACATCGTCGGCGCTGCCGCTGACGAGGTGTCGACGGGCACGGTGTTCCTCTCCGACTCCTCGTCGGTGCAGTGGACGGCAGAGGACGTCGTGCGCCGGACCGCGACGGAACCGCCTGCCGGGGTCTTCCGGGCCGGCGCCGGCGGCCGGATCGAAGAAGTCTGCGTCTCACCCAGCGGCCGCTTCGCGGCGATCGGGGTGGTTCGGGCCGACGCCGGGATCGACGACTACCCCGCGCGCGCCGAGTGGCTGGGGCGGACCTCGACCGTGATCGACGTGTCCTCGGGCACCCGGCTCGCCGAGGTTCCCGGGACGCGCCCGGATTGGTGCGCCTGAGGCGCGTCTGCGCCGGCGACGGTACTTCGGGTGCGCGGGTGCGCGGGTGCGCGGGTGCGCGGTCGCGCGGCGTGATGCGCGATCGCCCGAGGCGCCGGCCATCGGGTGCGCGGTCGCGCGGAGGCGATCGCGCGGGGTGCGCGCTCGCGCGGACCCCGGATGCGGATGAGCACGGCATCCGGGTTCCGGGAGGCGAACACCCGCATGCGGGGGACCCGGCTGAACGGCATCCGGACGCCGAGAGAGCGAACCGCCGACGCGTGAGCTCGGTCTCGTCGTCCTCGACGCCGAAACGCCCCGGGCCATCCGTGAAGGATGCCCCGGGGCGTTCCCGGTGGTTGGGCCCCGGGCGGCTGAGCGTCACGCATCAGCCGCCCGGGGACGTTTTCAGCCGCAGCTGCGGGCGTCGTACCCCGCCTTCTGCGTGGCGGTCGCCGTCGTGCCGTTGACCTGTCCGGCGGCGGTGATCGTGACCTCGCCCGCGGCGATCTGCGCCTGACGGGTGGCGAACGCCTGGCTGACGCTCTTGCCCGGTGCGAGGGTCGCGATGCTCTTCTTGCCGAAGGGGGTGGTCATCTCGATCGAGACGGGCACCGCGCTGGTGTTCTTCACCGTGGCGGTGAGCGTCACGCGACCCGAGATGCACCGCGTGGCGGCCGAGAGCTCGGTCGTGATCGCGGGGGCCGCGGGGGCCCGGACGATCTGGACGCGGTACGTCTTGGCCGTCGTGTGATCCTGCGCCAGCGAGCGCAGGGTCACCGTGGTCGGCGCGCCGTCTGCGGCCAGGCCGACCGTGCGCTTCTGCGTGTCGTCGATGAGGATGTCACCGAGGTAGACCAGGCCGCTGGGGGTGGCCGGGTCGGCATCGAACGTCGCCGTCGTCGCGTCGCGCGGAACCGTGACGGTGTAGTCGTAGGTTCCGTCCGTCAGCTTCGGGCTCAGGGTGCCGCCGTCGAAGGTGAGCGCGTTCAGGTCGGCGTCGGTCGCGTAGGACGTGGTCGTGGTCGTGTAGACCCCGAACACACCGCCGACGTAGCTGGCGCCGGTGCCCTGGAAGCGCACGGTGACGATGGGGATCTTGTTCCCCTTCTCATCGAGCACGTAGGCGCCGGCCTGGTCGCGCTTGTAGCGGTCCTTCGCCGCGATGTCGGCGAGCGCCGACGCGGGGATCTCGTCGTACTGGATGTAGAACGAGTTGGCCCCGTTGGCGTTGGTGATGCGCTCGGTCTTCAGCTTGACGTCGTTGATGTAGACGTCGAACGTCCGGCCGTTGTCACCGCCGAAGTACCGGACGCCGAGATAGTTCTTCGGCGCGGACGGGTCGACGGCCATGTCGTACTGGAAGAACGCCTCGGACGACCACTCTCCGTCGCGGTACTGCTGCCCGAGCCAGGTGCCGACGGACGACCGGTTGAACTTGTAGTTCTTGCCGGCCTCGCTGTTGTTGTTGTCGAACGAGGTGAGGGAGTCCGTGGTCATCTCGTCGGTGCGCAGCTTCTCCTTCTCCGACATGATGAGCGCCTGCGCCGCCGCGGAGTCCGGCTCGATCAGGTTCATGTACAGCGCGTAGCGGGCGTTGTACATGCTGTAGTACGGCTCGAAGGTCAGCGCCGCCGAAGCGGTGTCGACGTTCTGCAGCTGGAACTTCATGACGGTGCGACCGTTGTTGTCGGGGCCGTTGTCACGACGGACGAGGTTCTTCTCGATGTCGTTCTTGAAGGCCTCGACGTTGGCGACGCGGACGCTGTTGGTGACGGACTTGTCGGCGGTGCCCATGCGCACGAGGATGCCCGCCTGCGTGGTGGCGTCGACGTTGGTGCGGTTCAGCTCGGCCGACAGGACGATCGGGCCGTAGCGGAACGCGACCCAGTTGGGGTCTTCGGTGCCGGCCTCGACCTGCACCTTGGCGGGCAGCGTGTACGAGATCCGGTCGCCTGCCGAGACGGGGACGACCACGTACCCCTTGTCGGTGTCGGCCGCGACGTCGCGCGTCTGACCGTTCACCGTCAGGGTGGGGTTCGGCGACCACGACGGCACGCGCAGGCGCAGGGTGGTGCCGTCCGCGAGTGTGCCTCCGTCGAGCGCTGCGACCGTGAAGGTCGCGGTGTCCGTGTTGGGGATGTCGGCCGTCTGGGTCAGCTTCAGGTTCTGCGGCTTCGAAGAGAACTCCGTCGAACGGAACATGTTGACGTAGACCGACGCTCCCTTGCGGAAGTAGATCGAGTCACCGAGCTTGGTGAAGCTCTCGGAGGCCGTTCCGTGATCGCACCAGAATTCATCCTCCTTGCGGCCGAACACCTTGGCGTACCCGGCCGTCTGCGGCTGGAAGTACGTCATCATTCCGGTCTCGGGGTTCTGCGACGCCAGGATCGTGTTGATGTAGGTGTTCTCGTACCAGTCGGCGTACTTCACGTCGGGGTTCACGCGGAACAGACCGTGCGTGAGCTTGAGCATGTTGTACTCGTTGCATCCCTCCACCGTCGACTGCTCGCCGTAGCCGGTGGTGATGCCGCTGGTGGCGAACTCGTGCAGAGTACCCGGCTCCTGGAAGTGCTCCGAGTAGCTGTTGCCGCCGCCGATGTAGGAGTGGTCGTCGGCGACCATCTGCCAGAAGTTCTCGGCTGCTCGACGGTACATGTCGAGGTCGGACTTCTCCGTCGCGGTCAGACGCGCGTAGAGGGCGGGGTTGTCGGTGAACACCGTGTAACGCTTGAGGGCGCCGACGAGCTTGGGGATCGTCGTGTTGGCGTGCTTGCCGGCCAGGACGTCCTGGTTGTCTGCGAGCTGGCGGAACAACTGCACCTCGTCGAAGAGCTCGGCGGCCTTCTTGTGCTGGTCGTTCTCGGTGATGCTGTACAGCTCGTACAGTGCCTCGTTCATGCCGCCGTACTCGGTGCTGAGCAGCGAGCTCGGGTTCGCCTGACGCGAACCCCACACGCTCAACCACGAACCGAAGCCGCTCGCGACCGAGAGGGCCTTGTCGGCGACCTCCTTCGGCGCGTACTCGTGGGCGTCGATGAGGCCGGCGAGCACCTTGTGCAGGTTGTAGAACGGCACGATGAGACCGTCGGCGCCGTGCGGCAGGTACGACACCGGGAAGGGGGCGACGTAGCCGGCGTTCGAGGGGTCCTTCTGACCGTAGGCCGCCTGCGCGGCGGCGAGACCGTCGACCGCGGTGGTCAGCTTGGCCAGCAGCTGGGCTTTGCGGCCCGCGTCGGTCTCGGTCGAGTACGCCTGCGACAGCGCCGACATGAAGTGTCCGAAGAAGTGTCCCTGGAAGCGTGCACCGGTGGTGCGCTCCCATCCGCCGTACGGCTGCGCGGTGGTGGGGATGCCCGCCTGCTGGTCGAAGGAGTAGAGGAAGCGCTTGGGGTCGAGGGTCAGCAACCAGTCGACCATCTTGGCGTTGCTGTTCTGCAGGTACGGGTCGAGCAGCAGCACTTCGTTCAGGTCGGTGTCGTCGACGTAGATCGAGGTCGACACGCCCTCCTTGGCGACCTCGACCGAGAAGGTCTTGGTGCGCGGGGCGCTGCCGGCGTAGGTCGCGGTCGCGGTGAGGGTGACCGTGGCGTCCGCGTTCTTCGGGCGCGTCACGGTCGCCTGGCCGCCGTCGACGGCGATCACGCTCGGCGTGGACGAGGTCCACGTGAACGCCGTGCCGTTGGAGGCGGAGGTCGTCAGCCCGAAGCTGGCCGACGCGCTCGCGGGCACGGACAGCTGGTCGAGCGCGCGACCCGCCACCTCTGCCGGGTCGAAGGCCGGGTTGTTCGCCTTCGTGAGGGCGACCACATCGGTCGCCGAGGCGACGGTGTTGTAGAGCGTGTAGTCATCGAGGGCGCCGCGGACGTAGGCGCCGTTGTACTGCGGGCCGTTGAAGCCGATCGACTTGGTGGTGGTGTTCTCGGACGTCAGCGCGCCGGTGGCGGCGCCGCCCATCGCGGAAGCCACAGAGGAGACCTGCTGCTCGCCGTTGCGGTAGAAGGTGACCGCCTTGGTGACCTGGTCGTAGGTGACCGCGACGTGCGTCCACTGGCCGGCGGGGAAGAAGGCGTCGCGCGAGCCGTTGACGGCGATCTTGTACGGCTGGCCTCCGCCGGGGCCGATCGAGAGGGCGAGAGGGGTGTTGGCGTTCTCGGCGGTGAGGTACCAGCCCGCCGAGTTGTAGACGCTCTTGTTCCAGGTGAACACCTGCTCGCCGTTGCCCATGGAGCCGTCGGGCTTGAACCAGAACGAGAGGGTGAGGTTCTCGGGCTGCAACGCGGCGCTGGTGCCGAGGCTGACCGCGTCGGTGCCGCGCAGGCTCAGCGCGCGGCCGTGGATGCCGTCGACGTACGCGGCCTGCCCGCGAAGCATGGACGTGCCGATGTTGTTCGGGCCCGCGTCCGTGAGGGAGTCGTCGAAGCCGAGGTCGAGGACCTTGGCCGAGTCGAGGGCGGTCGCGGCGGTGGCGGCGGTGGGGGCGATCACCGCCAATCCACTGGCGATCACCATCGCGGTCGCGCTCAGCGCCACCGTCTTTCGGATTCGGGACATCGATGTTCCTCTCTGCGACTCTGCAGAAGTTCGGTGGAGCGGTTCGAGTACTGTCGGACTCGCGCGCAGGTACGTGAGTCGGGTCTCTCGCGCGAGTCCGACGAGAGTCATGTTAGTGCTAACAACGGCGAGTAGGCAACAGATTCGCGTCGACGGCGGCACAGTCCTCGAGTAATGCGCGGCCCCGCGCGATGGTGGGCGCCGGATGCCGTCGCCTTCGCACCGTTCGGTGGCACGGCGCCGTCGGTCGTGGCATCCGCGGGGAGGGGTTCGTCGTGATCCGGCCATTGCCCTCCCCGTCGCGGTGACCTCGCCCCGCGTGCGGGGGGCCGCCGCGCTCGGGGCGATCCACGCCGATCGCGCATTCAACGAGCGACGGCGCTTATACGTATTCACGAAACACAATCGTTACGCGACTTTCTGCGCACTTAGGCTTCCCTAAACGCTGTGCATACGTATACGTTTTGGCCATGTCATCCACAAGAAAGCGCGCTATCGCCTTCGTCGCCATGGCGACCCTGGGTGCACTCGCCCTCTCGGGATGCGGCGCGGGTAGCCGCACGGGAAACGAGAATGCCACCGAGGTCGCCTGCGACTACACAGCACCCGAATCCGCGACCACGGTCAACGTGCTCGCCTACAACTCCTCCGCCATCGACCCGTTCACCGACACGATGGTCTCCAGCTGCACGAAGGACGACGTCACGGTCAAGCACGACCCGATCGACTTCGGCGGCCAGGTGACCAAGACGACCGCGACCCTCTCGGGCGAGACCGGCAGCTACGACATCGTCGAGACGTACGGCTTCGTCATCCCGAGCCTCGCCGTCGACGAGAAGCTCGTGCCCCTCGACGACCTGTTCGCCGAGTACGCCGACAAGTACGACCTCAACGCCATCAGCGAGTCGATGCGTCAGGGCATGTCCTACGACGGCAAGCTCTACGCCCTGCCCATGCAGGCGCAGATGTTCGTCATGGCCTACCGGGCCGACGTGTTCGACGAGCTGGGGCTCGAAGTGCCGAAGACGTTCGACGACATGATCGCCGCCGCCGAGGCGATCAAGGCGTCGGGAAAGATGCAGTACCCCATCGCCCTGCCGTGGCTGGCCACCGCCGATGTCGTGACGAGCTTCCAAGCCGTCATGAACTCGCTGGGCGCCGACTTCGTCACCGCCGACGGAGAGGTCACGCTCGACACCCCCGAGGCGAAGGAAGCCCTGCAGGCCATGCAGAGCCTGCAGCCCTACATGGATCCCCAGGTCACCACCTTCGATCAGCCGAAGGTGCAGCAGCAGATGTACAACGACACCGCTGCCATGTCGATCATGTTCTCCGGCCGCATGAGCGACCTGACGAACGCCGAGAACAGCAAGCTGTCCGACTCGTTCGGCTTCGCGGCACCGCCCAAGGTCTCGACCTCGGCGCCGTACCTGTACGACCGGCTCTCGATCGACGGGTGGTCCATCCCGTTCAACACCAAGCTCGACCACAAGATGCTGTTCGAGATGATGGCCTCCGCCGTCAGCGAAGACGCCTCGACGGCGTCGGTCCCGGCGGCGTACCCCGCTCGCGAGGGCATGGTCACGCCCGAGAACTCGCCCTACGGTCAGGCGGCCAACGACTCCATCGCGGGTGCGATGCCGCCGGTGGTCTCGCCCATCCTCGCGCCGATCAGCAACGAGATCACGCCGATCGTCGCGCAGTTCCTGGCCGGCGGCCTCTCGGTCGACGAGGCGGCGACGCAGATGCAGGCAGCGGGGGAGAAGATCGCGGGCTGACCCCCACGATCACCTCCCATCAACGGCGAAGTGGTGCATCCCGACCCGGTCGACGACGACCGGGTCGGGATGCACCGAGAGGAGAACCCCCGTGAAAGCACGTGAATTCTGGGTGCTGTTCGCCCCCAGCCTGGCCATCATGAGCGCCCTTCTGGTGTTCCCTCTCCTGCGCACCGTGCAGTGGAGCCTCGAGAACGTGCGGTACGGCGTTCCCGGCACCTTCGTCGGTCTCGCGAACTTCACCGATGCCCTGAGCGACCCCCGCTTCCATCGGGCGGTGGTGTTCACCGTGGTCGTGACGCTCGTCACCACCGTGATCCTGCTCGTCTTCGGCTACCTGATCGCCATCGCGGTCAACACTCTGCGGCTGTCCCGGCCGCTGGTGCTCGGCATCATGCTGGTGTCGTACGTGCTCCCCAACCTGGTCGGAGCGGTCGCGTTCTCGTGGCTGTTCGACGACAACTTCGGCGGCGTGGTCAACAGACTGATCGGGCTCCTCGGCGGCACCCAGGTGCTCTGGTTCACCGATCAGGTGCCGAACGCCCTGCTGGTCATCCTCAACACCGTCTGGCAGATGCTGCCCTTCGCGATGCTCATCATCCTCGCCGGGCTCCAGGGCGTGCCCGTCGAGTTGCGCGAAGCCGCCCGCATCGACGGTGCCAACGCCTTCCAGACGCATCTGAGCGTCATCATCCCCACCATCCGCGGGGTGCTGGGCTTCGTCTGCCTCATCACGATCATGGACGTGCTGCGCATCTTCGACGCCCTCATCCCGCTGTCACCGCAGGCGGAGACGATCGGCAACGAGTCGATCATGTTGTACGTCTACGCCGTGGCCTTCGCAAACGGCGCGCAGGAGCTCGGTCTCGGCAGCGCCATCAACGTCTTGACCATCCTGCTCATCCTGGTCATGCTCATCCCCTTCATCCGGGGCATCTTCAAGGAAGCGAAGGCCGCCCGATGACCCTCAGCAGCGAGACGCTCTCCACCCGCGCCATCACCACCGGCGACATCGAGGGCAAGAGCCGCCGCCCCCGACCGCGGCGCCGCATCGTGGGCGTGACCGGCCTGCTCCTCGGCATCCTGTGCTTCCTCATGCTGAGCCCGTTCGTCTGGATGATGCTGTCGGTGACGAAGCCGACGGACGTCGCCTTCGCCAACCCGCCGGTCCTCTCGGGCTACGAGCCGACGCTGAAGGCCTTCGTCGACCTGTGGGAGACGACGTACTTCGCCGACTACCTGGTCAACACGCTGGCCGTCGCGGTCATCTCGACGTTGCTCGCTCTCATCATCGGCATCCCCGCCGCCTACGCGCTCTCGCGCTTCCCCAGCTACATCTCGGCGCTCCTGCTCGTGCTCGCCCTGATCTTCCGCGCCCTGCCGCGATTCGCCGTGGTGCTTCCGATGTACGACATCAGCCGCGCGCTCGGCATCTACGACACCCAGTTCGCCCTGGCGATCGCGCTCGTGGCGATCAACCAACCGTTCACGATCTGGCTGCTGCGCAACTTCTTCGCCGAGATCCCCCGCGAGCTCGACGAGGCGGCCATGATCGACGGCTGCACGCGCATCGGCATGCTGCGGCGCGTGATGATCCCGCTCATGGGACCCGGCATCCTCACCGCCGGCATCTTCGTCTTCCTGTTCGCGTTCCAGGAGTACCTCACGGCGCTGGTGCTCACCGACACGTCGTCCAAGACGGTGCCGGTGTTCATCGCGACCCAGCTGGGACAGACGCTGCCGATGCTCCAGCAGGCGGGGGCGGCGTCGATGCTGCTCACGATCCCGGTGGTGGTCATCGCCTTCATCGCCCAGAAGTATCTCGTCGCGGGGCTCAGCGACGGCGCCGTCAAGGGGTGAGCGTGCCCGCCGTGCCGCTCGTCCTGCTGGCGGGGATGAACTGCACGCCCGATCTGTGGACGGGATGCGGGCTCGACGATGCGCTCACCCCCGCGGTTGATGCCGACGATCTCGACACCCAGGTCGATCGACTGCTGCGGGACCTGCCGCGCACCTTCGTGATCGGCGGTCTCTCGCTCGGCGCGATCGTGGCGATGGCGGTGACCGTGCGTGCGCCGGAGCGGGTGCTCGGCCTGTGCGTCACGGCGACGAATGCGAAGGCCCCGACGCCGGCGCAGCGCGCGGGATGGGCGGGATGGCTCGATCGTCTGTCGGCGGGCGAGACGCCGGCCGACCTCCAGGCCGAGATCGTGCCCGTGCTCCTTTCGGAACGCGTGCGGGCGACGCGGCCCGACCTGGTGGCGCGCACGCTGCGCATGGCGGAGCAGACGCCGGATGCGATGCTGGCGGCGCAGCTGCGCCTGCAGGCGACGCGCGTCGACCTGTTGCCCGGGCTCGGCGCGGTGCGCGTGCCGTCGCTCGTGATCGCCGGCCGGGAGGACGCGCTGTGTCCGCCGGGCTTCCACGACGAGATCGCCACGGCACTCGCGGGGTCACGGCGCGAGCAGCTGGAGGCGGGGCACCTCGTGCCGCTCGAGCGGCCCGCCGAGTTCGGCGCCCTCGTGCGCGACTGGTGCGCCGGTGTGGATGCCGCGACGCGCGGGCGGCGGTCGCGCGCGGGCAGCACCGGTGCGCGGTGAGCGGGCGACGTTCGGTCTGAGACCGCGGCCCTGGCGGTGCCGCGCAGGTGTCGTCGCGGGTCGCGCGCGGGGTCAACCGCGGCCACCGAGCCCGACCTCATCACGGTCCGGCCGGCGCACACCTGCCCCTCGATGTCCGACTGCGCCGCGTGATCGCGACCGTCGACGTTCCCCACGATGTCGTCGCCTCGCGCGTCGGACTGACGCGTCATCCGCTCGGTTGCCGCAGATGGTCGCCTCCCCCGCACGGGGAGGGCGATGTGAGGCAAATGATGCTGGGCGCGGAGGGCTCGGTTGCCGCAGATGGTCGCCTCCCCCGCACGGGGAGGGCGATGTGAGGCAAGTGACGCTGGGCGCGGAGGGCTCGGTTGCCGCAGGTGGTCGCCTCCCCCGCACGGGGAGGGCGATGTGAGGCAAATGATGCTGGGCGCGGAGGGCTCGGTTGCCGCAGATGGTCAGGTTGAGAGGGACCGACGGCCGGTGGCGTGTTGTGTCGTCGCGGAGGGCTCAGTCGCCGGCGGCGCGCAGGCCGTGCAGGTGCGTCATGAGCGACGACGCGAGGTTGTAGACCACGAGCCGCGCGCCGTCGTCGAAGGCGGCTGAGGCAGCGGCGGCGGTTCCCACGATGTCCATGCGCAGCTTGCCCGTCGCGGCCACCGCCCGATTGACGATCGCGGTCGCCTCGGCGACGGGGAGGTCGTCGGCTCCGGAGGAGGCCGCGAGGTCGGCAGGGCCGATCATGATCCCGTCGAGACCCGGGGTGCCGGCGATGGCGTGGGCCGCGGTGACGCCCGTCGGCGACTCGATCATCGCGAGCACGAGGGTGTTCTCCCGGTACCAGTCGCGGTGCTGGTCGGGAGGCGTCTCGCCGAAGAACCCGGCGCGACTGTAGGTGGCGAAGCCGCGGGTGCCGAGCGGTGGGTAGTGCGCCGCCGCGACCACCGCGGCCGCCGCCTCGGCATCGTCGACGTGGGGGACCAGCACGCCCTGCGCGCCCTGATCGAGCACGCGGAGCACCATGCCGGGGTCGTCCTCGCCCACTCGCACGATGACCGGGACTCCGTGCAGGCCCGCCACGGCGATGTGCTGGCGGAGGGCGATGACGTCGGCGGGTCCGTGCTCGGCGTCGATCAGCACGAAGTCGAAGCCGGCGACGGCGAGCATCTCGACGAGCTCCTCGCCCGGCATGCGCAGCAGTGCACCGATGAGACGCTCTCCCGCCTCCGCCCGGGCGCGGAGGGATGCCGCGCGCGGCGCGCGAGGGGCCGCGCTCACGCGATCATCCCCGCCGACAGGTCGACGTCGGCTCCGCACATCCCGGGCATCGACAGCATCGCCACCACGGCGGCGCCGACCTCGTCTTCGGTGATCATGCGTCCCAGAGCCGCGCGCGAGACGAAGGCGGTCTCGGCCTCATGGATGCTCTTGCCCGAGCGTTCCGCCTCGAGCCGGAAGTTGCGTGACATGCGGTCCCCGGCGACGGGCCCCGGTGACAGTGTGTTGACGTTCACGCCGGCGGGTCCCACCTCGAAAGCGAGGGTCGAGGTCAGGCCCAGGACCGCCATCTTCGACGCGGTGTACGGGGTGCGGTGGGCAAGGGGCCGTTTGCCGGAGACGGAGGCGATGTTGATCACGTCCCCGCCGCCGCGCTCCACCATCGCCGGCAGGAACTCCCGGCACAGCAGGAACGTCCCGCGCACGTTGACGGCGAACACCTCGTCCCAGTCGGCGACGCCGATGTCGGTGAGGGCGGCGACGGGCCCGGCGATACCGGCGTTGTTGACCAGGATCGAGACCTCGGTGTCGGCGAGATCTGCGCGCAGGCGCGCGACCGACGTCTCGTCGGCGACGTCGCAGACGAACGCGCGAGCGGAGCCGGGCAGCTCGGCGGCGACCGCATCGAGCTTGCGCGCGTCACGACCCACGACGATCAGGTCGGCGCCGGCGAGCGACAGCGCCCGGGCGATGGCCGCACCCAGACCGCTGCCGCCGCCGGTGACCAGTGCCGTCCGCCCGCGGAGCTCCGTCATCGTGCGCCCGCCCGGCTCTCCTCGATCCAGGGGAACGTCGCGCCGCCGTGACGCCAGGCGCGTGCGTCGCCCGAACGGGCGTGCCCCTCGAACAGCTCCACGCGCGCGGCGCGGCCGCAGACCTCGCCGAGCATCGCCGACGAGGCGGGGTCGGTGATCTCCTGGTACGTGATGGTGCGCAGGTATTTGCCCACCCACAGGCCCCCCGTGTAGCGCGCGGCACCGAGGGTCGGCAGCACGTGGTTGGTGCCGATGACCTTGTCGCCGTACGACACGCAGGTGTTCTCGCCGAGGAAGAGTGCTCCGTAGTCGTGCATCTTCTCGAGCGCGGCGCGGGGTTCGTTCGTGAAGATCTGCACGTGCTCGAAGGCGAACGAGTCGGCGAGCGCGTACGCCTCGTCGATGTCGTCGACCACGATCACCTGGCCCCAGTCTCGCCACGCGGGTTCGGCGTAGTCCCGCGTCGACATGCCGGGGAGGATCTCCTCGACCAGCTCCATCACGCGCTCGCCGAGGGCTCGCGAGGTCGTGATGAGCACGGCGGGCGACTCGGGTCCGTGCTCCGCCTGCGACAGCAGGTCGACCGCGGTGAGGAACGGGTCGGCGTCGTCGTCGGCGACGATGAGGATCTCGGTGGGGCCGGCGAACAGGTCGATGCCCACCTCGCCGAACAGCTGACGCTTCGCTTCGGCCACGTACGCGTTGCCGGGGCCGGCGATCATGTTGACGGGGGCGATGGTCTCGGTTCCGACGGCCATCGCGGTGACGGCCTGCACGCCGCCGAGGATGTAGATCTCGTCGGCCCCGGCGAGCTTCATCGCCGCGACGGTGGCTGCGGGGATCTCGCCGCGGATCGGCGGGGTGCACGCGACGACGCGGGGGACGCCGGCGACCTTCGCCGTGATGATCGTCATGTGCGCGGAGGCGGTGAGCGGGTACTTCCCGCCGGGGATGTACGCGCCGGCGGCCTGGACGGGGACGTGCTTCTGGCCGAGGTGAACGCCCGGCAGTGTCTCGACCTCGATGTCGACGAGGGAGTCGCGTTGCGCCTGGGCGAATCGGCGCACCTGATCCTGGACGAAGTGGATGTCGTCGATGACCTGGGGTTCGAGCGTCGCCATGATCCGCTCGACATCGGCGTCGTCGAGCCGGAGGGGCCCCTCCCACCGGTCGAACTTCGACGCGTATCGGCGGACGGCATCGTCGCCGTGTTCGCGGATGTCGTCGATGATCGTGCCGACGGTCGCCGCGACGTCGCTCTGCGCCGTATCGGTGAACGACTTGGTGGGCGCCTTCTTCAGGTACAGGGGCATCATCGCTTCCTTTGGTTGCATACGTATGCTCTCATCATGACTGCGTATGCATACGAGGTCAACCTTTCGCTAGACTTCGACCCTCAGCACCCGATCGCCAGGGGGGTCCATGGCCGTCACGAGCAGAGACGTCGCTCGACTGGCCGGCGTCTCCCAGCCCACCGTGTCGCGCGCCCTCCGCGACGACCCGCGCGTGTCGGAAGAGACCAAGAAGCGCGTCCGCGACGCGGCCGTGCTGCTCGGCTACGTTCCGAGCGAGGCGGGGCGCGCCCTGTCGTCCGGGCGGACGCGACGCATCGGTCTGCTCGTGACCGACCTCGAGAACCAGTTCTACGCCCACATCATCGCGCCCCTGCATCGCGAGCTCGAATCCTGCGGGTACCAGTTGGTCCTTCACACCGAGACGGCCGACGAGTCGGTCGCGGAGCGCCTCATCGCCAACGGCCTCGACGGCGTCATCCTGGCCACCACGACGGTGGAGTCGGTCGTGCCCCTTCGCCTGCGCGACCGGGGACTGCCGTTCGTCTACTTCAACCGCACGGCGGCGCTGGTCGACGCGGATGCCACGGTCGTCGCCCCCGCGGCGGGATTCGAGGTCGCCGTCGACCGCGCGCTCGCCCTCGGCCATCGACTCATCGGGGCCGTGCTCGGCCCGCAGAACACCAGTACGGGACGTTCCCGCGAAGTGGCGCTCCGGGCGGCGCTGGCGGCGAGGGGCATCCCACTGGAGGCCGGGGTCGTGCGTCACGGCCCGTTCGACACGGCGGCCGGAGACGCCGCGACCGCTGAACTGCTGGCCCTGCCCGATCCGCCGACCCTCATCTTCTGCGGCAACGACGTCATGGCATACGGCGCATTGAACGCGGCTCGTCGGGCCGGCGCGTCAGTGCCCGACGACATCTCGATCATCGGATTCGACGATCTGCCCCCGGCGTCCTGGCCGATCCTGGAGCTGTCCACGATCGCGTACGACTACGTGCAGATGGCCCGCGAGGCGGGCCGACTCATGGTCGAGCGCATCGAAGAGCGCCCCGAGGAGTTCGCGCACGTCGAATTCGAGACGACGTTCGTCGAGCGGCGGACGTTGAGCGCACCGCGCGCGCACTGAGCCGACAACCGGCCTCCTCCCTTCGCGGGTGATGCTTGCATCCGTGTTGTGCATACGCATACACTGCCGACATCGCCCCGCGCGTCCCTCGCGACGCCGCAACCCGAAGGAGCCCAGAGTGCCTCTCGACCCGGTCGCCTACCAGCCGTACGCGGATCCCGACGACTTCATCCGCGAGGTGACGGATCTGATCTGGGTGGATCGGTCGATCAGCTTCATCCGCGACAACTACGAGCCCGACTCGATCGTCCACGGCGCGTACGGAACCTCGACGACCCGCGACGAGGTCATCGAGGGCACGCTGATGCGCATCTCCGCGACCCCCGACCGCACCGGGCAGGCCGAGGACGTCATCTGGGAGGCCCGCGGTGACGATGCCTTCCTCAGCTCGCACCTCGTGCTCTCGGGACACCTGCAGTCATCGGAGTACAGCCGCACCATCGCCAACTGTCTCTACCGGCGCGGCCGCATGGTCGAGGAGTGGGTCGTGCGCGACACCCTCGCCGGGGCACTCGTGCTGCAGAGCGACCTCGACGAACTGGCGCGGGCTCAGGCGTTCCGCGGATACACCGGCACCTGGACCGAACCGGCTCCGGCCGACCCCATCGCCGTCGGCGACTCTGGTCCCCGCCCCGA
Organism: Microbacterium proteolyticum; assembly: GCF_014192415.1. Lineage (GTDB taxonomy): Bacteria > Actinomycetota > Actinomycetes > Actinomycetales > Microbacteriaceae > Microbacterium > Microbacterium proteolyticum. The sequence goes on along the minus strand of NZ_JACHXY010000001.1, from coordinate 1,166,945 downwards.
CGAGTACCGCTCCGAGGTGGAACGCGTCGTCGAGATGATCGAGACGGTGTGGAACGACCGCGACCTGCAGAAGGTCGAGAGCTATTTCCACCGCGACCTCGTCCTTCTCACGGTGGGCAACCGCCTCGTCATCCGCCCCGAGGGCTACCGCCGTGCCCTGCTCCGCTTCCTGGAGTCGTTCCCGGCGGGACGTTTCGAGATCCGCGACATCCAGACCAACTACGACGTGCGCTACGCGGGCCTGCGGGTGGCGGTGACGTGGAAGTTCGTCGGCGACTACAACGGCGTCGCGAACTACGGCCCCCTCACGGGCCGCCCCGTCGACGTGCTGGGCATCTCGCAGTTCACCTTCCACCAGGGCTCCCTTGTCAAAGAGGTGCGGCTGTGGGACGACATCGCGCTGCGCGCGCAGATCGCCGGAATGCGGGGCGACGAGCCCGTCGTCCTGGGAAACATCTACTGAACGAACGAAGGAAGAGAAAAATGAGCACGGACCACCTGAGCCACGACGCCGTCGTCGACGGGGCCGAGATCGAACGGCGCACCATCCGCAAGAGCGACTGGGCGCCGCACAACGCCGCCTTCATCGACTGCCGTACCCCCGGCTCCGACCGCAAGCAGAACTACGCGTTCATCGGCGGAGGGGTCTCGCAGAACGCCGGCCAGGTCATCAACCTGACCGAGGAGCACGGCTTCAACACCGGCGCCGCCGGCATGCCGAACGGGATCTCGAACAACCTCCACCTCCACTTCACCGCCGAGGTCTTCGTCAATCTGGGAGGCGAGTTCCGCCTGCGCTGGGGGATCGACGGCAAGCAGGGCGAGTACGTCAGCACCGACGGCGACATCATCTCGATCCCCACGTGGATCTTCCGCGGATTCACCAACGAGGGCCCCGACGACGGCATCCTGTGGACCGTCCTCGGACGCGATGTGACCGGGGGCATCATCTGGGGGCCGTCTGTGCTGAAGGAGGCGGAGTCGTACGGTCTGCACCTCACGGCCGACAACCAGCTGATCGACACCGTCGCGGGCGATGAGCTGCCGAACGACGTCGCCCTCATCAAGCCCATTCAGCAGCGCTACATCGACGCGCTCACGCCGTTCACCGTCGAGCAGATGCGCGAGCGCGTGATCCAGCCGGGTGACCGCGTGTACAGCGACAACGCACTCCTCTGCGCAAGCCTGCCCGGCGGGGCCGCCGAGCTGAGCCTCGCGATCGGTTACGGCATGACCGAGGACCGCCGTCAGGTTCCCCGCATCCACGAGCCGCACTCGTTCAACATGGCGTGGGTGCGCGCCGCGGCCGACGAGGGACTGCTCCGTCACCGCCACGACAAGAACCAGGCGGTGCTGGTCAAGAGCGGCCGGTGGGCGGTCACCCTCAACGGCGACCCCTCCACCACGGTCGAACTCGACCCGTCCGACTCGTTCTCGGTGCCGGCCGGCGCGTGGCGCGCGTTCCGCTGCATCGACGGTGGCGAGGCGGGCGCGGGCGAACTCCTCGTCATCAACTCCGGCGACGACCGCGTCTATCTGGAGTGGGCCCCCGAGGTCGTCGACGCCGCCCGCGACGCCGACTGGATGCTCGACCCCAACGGCTACCTCGCGCCGGTGGGCGTGATGGTGACGGCGACGGAGGACGACTGATCGGCGAGCGCGAGCTCACGGTCGCCGCGACCTCCCCCCGCATCGACGTGGGGGAGGTCGCGGCGAACATCGGCGCGGTGCGGGCCGCGGTCGCCGAGGCCGTGGCAGCCGGCGCGCAGCTCGTCGTGGCGCCCGAGCTGGCCACCAGCGGCTACGTCTTCGCCGACGAGGCGGAGGCCCGCGCAGCCGCACTCCGGCGCGACGATCCCCGGTGGGAGGCGATCAGCGCCGATCTCCCGGAGGGCGTCGTCGCCGTCGTCGGGTACTCGGAGGACGCGGGGGATCGCGTCTACAACAGCGCCGCGGTGCTCGCGCGCTCCGGCCGCCTCGGCGACTACCGCAAGTCGCACCTGTGGGGCGAGGAGTCCCGCTTCTTCGCGCCCGGCGATGCGGCCGGGGCGATCTTCGACACCCCCGTGGGTCGCCTCGGCGTCGCGATCTGCTACGACAACGAATTCCCCGAGGTGCCCCGCCGACTCGCGCTCGCCGGCGCCGAGGTGCTGGCCCTTCCCGTCAACTGGCCGCTCGTGGATCGACCGGCGGGGGAGCGGGCACCGGAGACGATCCAGGCGATGGCTGCGGCGCGCTCCTCCCGCCTCGCCACGGTGATCGCCGACCGGCACGGATCCGAGCGCGGTGTGGCGTGGACCGGGGGGACGGCGATCATCGACGACGACGGGTGGATCGCCGCGGCGGCCTCCGGTGGGGCGGGTCTGGTCGTCGCGACGCTGCGGCTGCGGCATCCCTTCGACAAGTCCCTGCCCCCGTACAACGACCTCTTCCGCGACCGTCGTCCCGACCTCTACGCCTGACCCCTCCGGGGTGCGTGGCTCATTGGGGGGCTACGCGTCCCGGATGCCGGGTCATCCGCGCTCGCAGCATCTGCTGCGCCATGCCGGCCAGGCGCCGCGCCGCGGGGGAGAGGTCGGCGCCCTCCCGACGGGCGAGGGCGATGGTGTCGTACAGCGGTTCCGCGAACGGGACGACCCGGATCTGCGCGGGGAAGGCCGGCGACTCGGCGATCGACCGCGACACGATGGTGTCCGCCGTTCCGGATGCCACCAGGCCCAGCGCCGTCTCGACGTTCTCGACCTCGATCGCCGGTTCCACGGAGTGCCCCTGCGCGCGCGCCCTCTCGCGCAGCTGGCGGCGCGTGGGGTCGTCCCAGCCCGCGTAGGCGTCGTAGAGCACGAGCTTCGCCGCCGCGACCTCGGCCAGTTCGACGGGCGCCGTGGGGGCGTCGGCCCGGGCGGAGGCGAAGACCACCTCGTCGCGGAAGAGGGGGGTGATCGACAGGCCGGTCTCGTCGACGGGGAGGACGAGGAGTCCGGCCTCGACCTCTCCCGCGGCGATCGAGCGGGCGACGAGGGCGGAGTTGATCCCGACGAGACGCACGCGGACACCGGGATGCCGTTCGTGGAAGCGCTGCAGCAGCTCCGACAGGTCGTAGTAGGCGGCGTTGCGCAGGACCCCGAACGTGCAGGTGCCGGCCTCGAGCGCGGTGAGCGCGCGCATGGTCTCGATGCCGTTGTGTATCGCGCCCACCGCCCGCTCGGCGTGCGCGCGCAGGGCGAGGGCCGACTCGGTCGCCACGAGGCGGCGGCCCCCGCGCTGGAAGAGCATGACGCCGAGTTCGCGCTCCAGACGGGCCACCAGCTCCGAGACGGATGCCTGCGTCGTGTCGAGGTCGACGGCCGCGGCGGTGAACGACCCCTTCTCGAGCGCGGCCAGGAAGGCGCGAAGTTGGGTGATCGTCACAAGCCAATGGTAAACCCTGTGGATTCCATCGTATCCATCGTTCTTGTGGGGGGCGTCGCGATCTTCTAGCGTTCCGGTATGCAGTTCACGCCCGCGCTCCTCGAGCGCCTCGACGGTTCCTTCCGCCACCTCAAGACGCCGCTGGTCGACGCGCCCGCCGCCCAGCGCGATCCGGCCGTCATCGAGACGGTGTCGAAGATGCTCGGCGACATCCAGCGTCGCGGTCTCGACGCGGTGCTCGACTACGCGCGTTCCCTCGACCGGTACGCGGGCGGCGACATCGAGTTGACGAGCGCGCAGATCGCCTCGAGCGGCGACCGTCTCGCCCCCGACCTCCGCGCCGCGATCGAGCTGGGGTCGGAGCGGACGAAGGCCTTCGCCGCCGAGCAGCGGGGCCGCCTGCACGACTTCGAGACCGAACTCGTGCCGGGTCTGACGACGGGGGTGCGCTACGTGCCCGTCTCCCGCGTCGGCGCCTACCTTCCGGCGGGCCGCTTCCCCCTGACCGCCAGTGCGTTCATGACGGTCGGCGTCGCGAAGGCGGCGGGTGTGCCCACCGTCATCGCCTGCACGCCGCCGCAGCCCGACGGGGGCGCGAACGACGCGGTCGTGTACGCCGCTCATCTCTCGGGCGTCGACCGCGTGTTCGTCCTCGGCGGCGTCCAGGCCCTCGCGGCGATGGCCTACGGGCTGTTGGGCGACCTGCCGGTCGACATGCTCGTGGGTGCGGGCAACGCCTTCGTGGCCGAGGCCAAGCGCCAGCTCTTCGGAACGGTCGCCATCGACCTCCTGGCCGGGCCGTCCGAGGTCGCTGTCCTCTCGGACGACAGTGCCGATCCCGAGATCGTGGCGGCCGATCTGCTCGGCCAGGCCGAGCACGGCCCGAACTCGCCCGCGGCGCTGGTGACCACCTCGGAAGAGCACGGTCGCGCCGTGATGTCGGCCGTCGAACGGCAGCTCGAAACGCTCGCCACGGAACCCATCGCGGGACCCGCGTGGCGCGACTACGGCACGGTGACGGTCGCCGCGGACCGCGATGTCGCCGTGGCCCTGATGGACGATCTCGCCCCCGAGCACCTCGAGGTCATCACCACCGACGACGACTGGTACCACGACAACCTGCGCAACTACGGCTCCCTGTTCCTCGGCACCTGGAGCACGGTCGCCTACTCCGACAAGGGCATGGCGGGCACGAATCACGTGCTCCCCACCGCGGGAGGCGCCAAGCACAGCGCGGGCCTGTCGGTGTCGCGCTTCGTGAAGCCGCTGACATATCAGCGCATCGGCCGCGCGGCGACGCCCGCCCTCGCGGAGGCCGTGCAGACGATCTCCGACTCCGAGGGGATGGCGGCCCACAGCGCGACCGCGACCATGCGCCTCGCCACCTACGCGCAGGACTGAGGCTCGCGCTCCGCTGACGTGTCTGCGGCGCCCCGGCGGGGGCCTGACGCGTCAGCGGGACGCGGCGGATCAGCCGAGGAACTCCCGCGCGGCCACGACGAGGTTCTCGACCCCCCGGTCGATGGTCGGCTGCATGACGGGCGCGAAGAACGGCGAGTGGTTCGTCGGGATGTCACGCTCCATCGTGCCGGCGGCCATGGCATCCGCGAACGCCTGCGGGTCCACGCCGCCCCAGAACCAGAACACCAGCGGAGCGCCCGACTCGCGGGCGAACCACGACACGTCCTCGCTGCCGGTGAACATGCCCGGGTCGACGACCGAGGCCTCACCGAACGAGCGCCGGAACGCCGTGGTCAGACGGGCGGTGGCATCCGGGTCGTTGATCGTCGGCGGCAGGGTGTGATCGGTGCTGATCGTGGGTTCCTGCTCGGCTCCGGATGCCGCAGCCTCCGCTCGGATGATGCGCTCGACCTTGGTCATCACGCGGCTGCGCGCGGCATCGTCGGGGTAGCGCAGGCTGAGCTCGAGCTTCGCCTCGGCCGGGATGATGTTGTTCTTCAACCCCGCGTGGATGGAGCCGACGGTGACGACGGCGACATCGCGCGGGTCGACCTCTCGCGAGACGACGGTCTGCAGGCGCATGACGGTGGCCGCGGCCATGACGACGGGGTCGATGGTCGAGTGCGGGCGCGAGCCGTGGCCGCCCCGGCCGTGCAGTACGACGGTGAGCCCGTCGGATGCCGCCATCTGGGTGCCCGGGCGCACGCCGATGACACCGGCGGGAAGCGGCGTGACGTGCTGGCCGAGCACGATGTCGGGCGTCGGGTAGCGGGTGAGCACGCCGTCGGCGATCATCGCCTGCGAGCCCGCGCCGTACTCCTCCGCGGGCTGGAACACGGCCACGATCGTGCCCGACCACTGTTCGCGCGTCGCGACGAGGCGCTCGAGCGCGCCGATGAGGGCGGTCACGTGCATGTCATGACCGCACGCGTGCATGACGGGCACCGCGTTGCCGGCGGGATCGGTGCCGCGCGCGGTGCTGGCGTAGGCGAGGCCGGTCTGCTCTTCGACGGGGAGGCCGTCCATGTCGGCGCGCAGCCACACGACGGGACCCTCGCCGTTGTCGATCCGGGTGACCACGCCCGTACGACCGACACCCTCTTCGACGGGGAGCCCCAGCTCGGCCAGGTGCCGGGCGATGACCCCGGCCGTGCGCGTTTCCTGGAACGACAGCTCCGGGTGGGCGTGCAGGTCGGTGTACAGGCTCTCGAGGTCGACGCTCATGGGTCGAGCCTACTCAGCCCCGTCGACACGCGGCCGGCGCCCACCCCGCCCGTCGAGTGTCCAGGACACGCCGGGTGCGTGGGGCGGGGGCGGCGTGTCTTGGACACTCGGCTGGGTTTTGTGCGGGGGGCTACCGGATGCCGCGCAGCCTTGCAAGGCGTCCGATCCGGTCAGGTGCGGCGGCGATGCTGACGGCATGACGACGACACACTTCGATTACCTCATCGTCGGCGGCGGAATGGTCGCCGACACCGCCGCCCGCGGCATCCGCGAGATCGACGCCGACGGGACGATCGGCATCCTGAGCGACGACGTCGACGAGCCCTATACGCGCCCCGCCCTCAGCAAGAAGCTGTGGACCGACGACGAGTTCACCTGGGAGAAGGTGCCGCTGGGGACGGCGGACGACACCGGCGCCGACATCCGGCTGCGCACCCACGCGACGGCGATCCGCCCCGACGCGCACGAAGTGGACGCCGAGGGCGGGACGTTCTCGTACGCCAAGCTCCTGATCGCCACCGGAGGCACGCCCGTCGCCCTGCCCGTCGACGATCGCTCCCACGGCGAGCGCGCCCTGACCTTCCGCACCGCCGAGGACTACCGGCGCCTGCGCGCCCTCGCCGGAGAGCTCGATCGCATCGTCGTCGTCGGCGGCGGGTACATCGGCTCCGAGCTCGCCGCCGCGCTCGTGCAGAACGGCGTCGACACCGTGCTCGTCCACACGGGTGCCGTTCTCGGCGACGCCGTCTTCCCCGCCGCTCTCGCCGAGCGCTTCGAGAAGCTCTTCCGTGACGCGGGCGTCGAGATCGTCGCCGGTTCCAAGGTTTCCGGCGGAGAGGCGGATGCCGATGGCGCCCGCCTCGAACTCGAGAACGGCGACGAGGTGCGCGCGGATGCCGTCGTGAGCGGCCTCGGCATCGAGGTGGCCACCGAGCTGGCGGAGAGCGCCGGACTCCGTGTCGACGACGGGGTGCACGTCGACGCGCAACTGAGGACCTCCGCTGACGACGTGTACGCCGCGGGGGATGTCGCCAGCTACCCCGACCGCCTCCTCGGGCGTCGTCGCGTCGAGCACGTCGACAACGCCAACGAGCAGGGCAGGGCCGCGGGCCGCAACCTCGCGGGGGCCGCCGAACCGTACACGTACACGCCCTACTACTACTCGGCGGTCTTCGGCATCCGCTACGAGGCGGTGGGCACGCTCGACTCGTCGCTCGAAACCGTCGAGGACTGGATCGACAGCGAGCGCGGTGTCGTCTTCTACCTCGACGACGGCCGCGTGGTGGGCGTGCTGCTGTGGAACGTCGAAGACGCCCGGGACGCCGCGCGCGAGGTGCTCGCTGCGGCCGATACCCTGACGCGCGACGACCTGGCCGGCCGTATCCGCTGAGCCCGAGGGTGTCGCCGCGACCCGCGGGCTAACCTGGATCGACGCTGCGAGCCCGTGGCGGATGAGCAAACGCCGCGAGCCCGCGGCGAGTGACCTCGGGAGCACCCATGGCGGCCGCCGAACTGCGACTCTCCCTCCCCGCGGATCCGGCGCGCGATGCCGTCGCCGCAGCCCTCACCGATCAGGGCTTCGAGGTCGCCGCCTCCTCCGACGCTCTGGTCGCGTCGCGGATCGCGACGGACGACGGCGACGTCGTCCCCGACCGATTCGACGTGCGCCTGTCGGAGGTGCCGGAGGGGACGCTCGCGGTCTTCGCACCCTCGGACGACGCCGCCGATCCCGCTGCGCCCACCGGCGACGCGGCGGCGGGCGAGGCCGCGCGGCTCGTCGGGGCACGCTTGGCGCAGCAGGGCGTGCTCGCCATCGCCGCTCCCGCAGCCGGCTCACTCGCACCGATACCGGCCGCGCCGCTGTCCACAGGGTCTCCCGACATGGTGGGGTATCCCGGCGGCCCGGGGGTCGACGCGCCGTCGGCTCCCGGCGCGCCCGGGGCGAGCCGCACGAACGTCGTCGCCATCGTCGCCCTCGTGCTGGGCTTCGTGGTCCCCGTGGCCGGCATCGTGACGGGCGCCGTCGCGCTGTCGCAGATCAAGCGCACCGGCGAGAAGGGCCGCGGTCTCGCCCTCGGCGGCATCGTGGCGGGAGGCGTGCTGACCCTCTTCATCTCGACCGTCGTCATCGGCACACTGGTGTTCTCGGCCTTGACGGTCGCAGGCGGGTCCGTCGACCCGTACGCGCCCCCGGAGGAGGGCGGCGTGACCGTCGCGCCCGACGAGCAGGCGCCGTTCGATCCGTCGGCTCTCGTCGTCGGTTCGTGCCTCGACGATCTGCCCGGCGGGTTCGTCGCGGCCGACAACGTCGTGGACTGCGCGCAGCCGCACTCGTACGAGGCCTTCGGCGGATTCGACGTGGCCGACGGCGCCTACCCGGGTGACGCGGCGATCGAGACGGCGGCTCTGCAGGGGTGCGAGGCGGCGTACGGCGGGTACGTGGGGGTGTCCTACCAGGATTCCCGGCTCGACTACTACTACGTGGGGCCGACGGAGCAGACCTGGGCGGTCGGAGACCGCGAGATCTTCTGCCTGCTCTTCGACCCGAACGCCGAGCAGACGGTGGGATCGCTGGCCGGGTCCGGACTCTGACGCGCCCTGTCGCGCCGGCGCGCGACGGCCGCTCAGCCGGGGATCGCTGCGTCCGGGCCGAACAGCTCGTCGCACGATGCGTCGATCGTGACGGTCGTGGGCGAGGTGAGGGGGGTGTGGCGCAGGTCGAGCGGGCCCAGGACACCGTCGGGCAGACGGATCGTCGACGAGACCGTGCGCGACTCGCCCTGCGGTATCACGACGAGCCGGCTCAGCGCGCTGTTGCCGCTCTGGCTGCCCGCCCGGTCGAACTCGGCGACATCGCCGACGGCCGGTTCGGTCGAGACGATCCGGGCGCCGGGAGGGGCGAAGAAGAGGACGTCGATCATCATCGCTGTGCGCGGGTATCCGAACCGCGGGTTGCGCGCTCCCAGCGTGTACGTGCTCTGAATACTCGACGGGATCTCGTTCGCCAGCGTGGTGGTGGTCGTGACGGTGCGCGCTGCGGCGTCGCACGAGGCGTCGACCCTCTGCCGGAGGTGGTACTCGAGTTTGCCCACCGAGTAGTCGTTCAGATACGTGCCGAGCTGCGTCGATTCGACGTTGTCCGTCCGTAGCGAGCCGTCCAGACCGAACTCCTTCGAGAGGGCCTGCGCCCCCTCGTCGCGGAAGTTCATCAGCAGTCTCTGCTCCGTCGCGGACACCTGCAAGGCGCCGAGCATCTGGGTGGGGTCCCACCGGGAGGTCGTGAGGTACTGGAAGAACCCTTGCGAGATCGCCGTGAAGAACGCGTCGGACTCCTCGCCGGTGGGGAATCTCTCGTAGGCGTCGCTGAGCAGCACCTGGACGGCGTTGTCCGCCGTGAGTTCGAGGTCGCCGTAGGTGACCGGCCCGGTGACGGCGAGCATGTGCGACAGCACCACCGGATCGATCGAGATGACCCCGTCGAACTCCTCGCCACTGGTCTGCCGCCAGAGCTCTTGGAACAGTCGGACCGTGGTGGGGAAATCCGGGGTCATCGTGAAGTCCTGCGAGTACAGCGCGAACGTCGACGGGTACAGCGCCGACGTCTCGGGCGCCAGGTCGGCGAACGGCCGCCCGGCGTCTCCGGCCGCATCGAACGTGAGCGAGTTCGCCCGGTCGAGGATCTCCACCCGGCCCTGGTCGGCGCGGACGATGAGGCTGGCGGCCGGATTGCCGCCGGTGGCACGCACCTCCGCATTGTTCTGGAAGAGCACCAGATACGTCTGGGGGGATCGACCGCCCGCGACGTCGAGGAGTGTCGGCAGGTACTTCTGCGCGACGTCGAGAAGGACGGTCGCGTCATCCATGAAGGCACGTACTTCGGAGACGGAGTCGGCGACGGGCGGCAGCAGGTCGGAGACGTCGATGGCGTCGGTCTGCCCGCGCGCGTCGGCGAACGCCGCCGCCACGAGCGGGATCGAGGCCTGCGACTCCCGGAACGGCTGCAGGTCGACACCACCGTCGGCGAGCGCGATGTTGTCGATGCTGAGCTCCGACAGGATGACCGACCCCGGGGGGAGGGCGTCATTCGCGAGAGTCTGCACCGCCGCGGTCAGATCGGTGATCGCCCTCAGATTCGCTCCCACCGCCGGAATGACCGACCCCGCCTCCCACAGGGGGCCCCGCACCGTCTGGCTCGCCCGCGACACGCGCTCCGACGCCTCGTCGGCCGCGGATTGCAGCGCGTCGGCGTCACCGGTCACCATGGCGGACTGCAGGGAGGCGATCAGCTCGTGAGCCGAGCGGAGATCGTCACGGACGCTCGCGGCCTGCGCGGTCAGCGTCACGGCCAGGACGCCCGCGACGGCGACGACCGCCCCGACGATCACCGCGGCGATGCGAGACGGTCGGCGATACCACGGGCGTCGCGCGTTCTGCGCGGCTTCCGCTTCGGCCCGGCTGCGTAGCGCGCGCCGCGAATGCTCCCCCGCCGCGGGGCGGGGTGGCTCATTCCTGCGCGCGCGGCGGGTCATGTCGACGATTCTAAGGTCGTCGCACCCGGCCTCTTTTTCGCGATGAATGCCGTCACCGTGTGACACCCGATGAACGTCTCCGTCGAGAATGCGCGCGCGGCCCGGCCGGTCCGGTGCGGGCATGTCCGGCGTCGTCCTCCCCGCCCTCGCGCGTGATGCGGGTCGATCGGCAGGGCGAGGCGGGGGATGAAACGAGCTCGACGATCATTCGAATGAGCCGTGAAAGAGAGCAGGATACGACTCGACCGGCCCGAAATGCGCACGATAAGACAGAAATGGTAGCGCAAACATTGGCCGTCGTCTTCACCTTTGGAATGGCTTGTCTGCGCGCTTCCCACGCAATATTTTGTGCCGTATACGGGGTACCGGGGTGTGGCGAATGGAGCTGGACATGAGGCAGCAGCCGTGGCGCAACAGCATGCGCGGAGTCGCTTCGCGCAGTGCAGAACGAGGGCGGGACCGCGAGGGCGCCGGCCATCGCGAGGCACCCCGTCGCACGCCGGCACAGCTCGCACGCGCAGCGGGTGCGCCGTCGGTGTCGGCGGCGCTCGTCATGCTGATGGTCCTCACCGGCACGGTCGGCGTTCCGACGGCCGCAGCCGCGGCCGAGTCCGGTGTGTCCGTCGACACCTTCGATGACGCCGCGCCCCGCGTCTCGACGATCACGGGGTCGGCCACCCCGTCTCGATCGACCGACGCGACCGAGGGCGAGGCGGCACTCGCGGTCGCCTACGACGTCACCGACGGCATGAGCGAGGTGGCCTATCCGGCGGCCTCGGCGCCGTCCATCCCGCCCTCCACGACCGCCCTCACCCTCGATATGAAGGGCGACGGCACGTACAACACCGTGTACCTGCGTGTGCGCGACGCGAGTGGAGAGACCTTCGTCTACCGCGTGGACGCGATGCGCGATTCGGTGTTCCAGACCCTCACCGTCGACCTCACCGGCACCCCCGTCGCGCGGGAGGGTGGTAACGCCGACGGTGTGCTCGACACTCCGCTGACGGTGGCAGGGATGCTCGTGGTACGAAACGGCGCGCAACCGCCGACGGGCACCTTCGTGATCGACGACCTGCGCGCCGTCACGACCGGGTGGGGTCTGCCCGTGGCATCCCCCTCGTTCTTCGACCCGCGCGCGGGTGCCGACGCCGAGGTGTCGTTCGACGCGGCCGGGCCCGGCGAGTGGGAGCTGCGCCTCATCGACGAGGGCGGGCGGACGCGGACCCTCGCCGGTGCCACCGACGGTGCCGGGACGGTGCGGACACCGTGGGACGGGCGCGACGACGCCGACCAGACGATGACCGGTCAGGTGCGTGGAGTCTTCCGTCACGCGGCCTCCGCGAATGGGGTGGTCGGCGCCGCGCTCACGGTGGGTGTCCCGACACTGCTGACCGTGGCCGAAGCCGACGACGACAGTGCGACCTCGCTGATCGAGGGCTTCGAGTCGGGCGGCGACGGGTGGAGCGTGTCGACCGGATCCGCGAGCGTCGACCGCGCCGGGGTGGCCGCATCCGGCGACGTGCGGCGGACGCAGGGCGATGATGCACTGAGCATCGACTACGACCTCGGTCAGGGCATGGTGAGCGTCGTGCGCAGCGCCCCCCTCGACGTCTCGGACTCCCCGGTGCTCGCGTTGAAGGTCGACATGCGCGGCGACAGCACGTACAACACCGTCTACGTGCGGGTCGCCGATGCCACCGGCGAGGCCTTCACGTACCGCGTCGACGCCATGCGCGATGCGGTGTGGCGGACGGTGGCGGTGGACATGACGCAGGAGCCGGCACTGGTCGAGGGGGGCAACGGCGACAGGGTTCCCGACATGCCCCTCACCCTCGCCGGATTCTTCGTCGTGCGAAACGGCGAGCAGCCGGCGACCGGGTCGCTCCTGCTCGACAACCTTCGCGTCGTCCGCAGCGGCTGGAGCATGCCGCAATCGGACGTCGACTTCCTCACTCCCGAGTCCGGAGAGACGGCGACCCTCGACTTCGACGCCGCATCGGCCGGCAACTGGCTCATCGAGCTGCGCGACCAGGAGGGACGCGAGCGACGCATCCCCGGCCGGGCCGACGAACCCGGCGACGTCACGGTGGCGTGGGACGGCAAGGCGGGCGAGGGCGTCGAGATGGAGGGCCCGATCCGCAGCACGCTCCAGCACGACTCCTCCCCCGACGCGGAGTGGTCGGCGACGCCGGCGCGAGCGGGTACGCCCACCCTGCTGACCGTCGCGGCGGCTCCGACCGCGACGGCGCAGACCTCCGAGGACTTCGAGGCGGCCGCGTCGACCTGGCGCGTCGCCATGGGGACGGCATCCATCTCGCGGGTGAGCTCGCCCAAGACCCAGGGCGCCTTCGCCCAGCGCATCGACTACGACGTGTCGTCCGGTCTCGTCGAAACCGTGCGGAACACCCCGGCGACCGTCGTCGCGCAGCCCGCGACGGGCTTGCGGGTCGACATGCGCGGAGACGGCTCGTACAACACGGTCTACGTGCGAGTCCGGGATGCCGCCGAAGAGGTGTTCACCTACCGCCTCGACGCCATGCGCACGACGGCGTGGACCACCATCGATGTCGACCTGACCGCTCCCGCGGCCCTGATCGAGGGCGGCAACGGCGACAAGGTCCTCGATCTGCCGGTGCAGCTGTCGGGGTTCATCGTCGTGCGCAACGGAAACCAGCCGGCCACCGGCTCGGTCGTGCTCGACAACGTGCGGACGCTGTCGACGGGGTGGACCCTGCCGCAGGCGGCGACGTCGTTCTACACCCCGACCTCGCCCGCCACCTCGCTGTCGTTCTCGGCCGCGGGCCGAGGCAACTGGAGCATCCTCCTGACGGACCAGGAGGGTCGCACCAAGACCCTCACGGGCTCCGCCCAGGCGGCCGGCACCGTCTCGGTGGCCTGGAACGGAACCGATGACGCCGGCACCCCGATGCGCGGAGACGTGCGTGCCACCTTCGCGCACGACGACGCCGCGCCGGCGTCGACGGTGGCATCCACGGCGTCGCGCAGCGGCATCCCCCTGCTGCTCACCCTCGCCCACATCGACACCGACGCGACCGTCGCCGACGGCTTCGAGACCGCGGGTGAGGAGTGGATCTCGGCCAGCGGCACCGTGACCCCGAGTACGTCGACGAGGGCGACCCAGGGATCGGGAGCTCTCGGGATCGCCTACGACGTGTCGTCTGCGGACGCCGAGATCGAGACCACGACCACGCCGGAGGCGTTGCTGACCTCCCCCGCCTCGGCGTTGAAGGCCGATCTGCTGGGCGACGGCAGCTGGAACACGGTCTACCTGAAGCTGCGCGATGCGACCGGGGAGATGTTCTTCTACCGCGTCGGCGCGATGGGCCTCTCGCGTTGGACCACCGCCACGATCGATCTCGGCGAACCGGCGGCCACCACGCATCTCGGCAACGACGACGGCATCCTGGACTATCCGGTGGCTCTCGTGCGGGTCATCGTGGTGCGCAACGGATCGGCCGCGCCGGCCACGGGAACGGCGGTGCTGGACAACCTCCGGGTCATCGATCAGAACTGGACGCTGCCGACCTCCAGCACGGCGCGGTTCTCTCGCGCCAACGCCGGAAGCACGACGGTCTCGTTCACCGCCGGCGCCCCCGGCGACTACGCCCTCACGCTCCACGACAACAGCGGGCGCACCCGCACGGTCGCGGGCACCGCGGCGGCATCGGGGGAAGTGAAGGTGACGTGGGACGGCACCGATGACGCCGGCGTCGGCATGACGGGAAGCGTCTCCGGTCGCCTCGCCTGGGACACCACCCCCGACGGGACGCTCACGTCCACGGTGCAGGCGGCCCAGCCCTACCTCACCGGTATCTCGGCCCGACCGAGCGTCGCCTCGCCGTCGTCGATCAGCGGCATAAACAGCTTCCTCACCGAGCAGGACGCCCCGGCCGAGGCCGATCGTCAGGCGGCCCTGCTCGAGGACGCCTCGGTGCGCTGGGCGCGGGAGGAGTTCGAGTGGAAGCGGGTGGAGCCGCGCAAGGGGTATTACGACTGGGCGAAGTTCGATCAGGCGGTGGCCATCAGCCGGGCGCGCAACGTCGACATGATTGGCAAGCTCGTGTACTCCGCTCCCTGGGCGTCCTCGGCGCCGGCGGGCACCCCGGCGGCCGACGCGCAGTACTACCCGCCCGCGGACAACGCCGACTTCGCCGCGTACGCGGCGGCGACGGTGGCCCGGTACAAGGACCGCGTGCGCGTGTGGGAGGTGTGGAACGAGCCGAACACCGAGTACTACTGGCGTGGTGGTGCCACCGCGCAGCAGTACGGCGCGCTGCTGAAGGCGACCTACGACGCGATCAAGGCGGTGGACCCGACCGCGACGGTGCTCGTGGGCGGACTGGACCAGTTCAGCGACCCCTTCATGCAGGGCGTCCACGCCGCCGGGGCGGGCAACTCCTACGACGCTCTCGCGATCCACGTGTACACCGTCGACGGGGCACCCGAGATCGGGGCGATCCCGACGTACCTCGACGCGGCGCAGGCGTTCCTCAACCGCAACGCGCCCGGCCGCGGGTTGTGGATCACCGAGGTGAGCTGGTCCACGTGCACGACGTGCCCCGGGGCGACGAGCGAGGCGGATCAGGCGTCATATCTGAAGAGGATCTATCTGGATGCCGCGGCCCGCGGCATCCGGGGGATCGCCTGGTACAACCTCGTCGGCGGGAACGACCCCGAGTCCTTCCTCGACACGTACGCGGTCACCGAGAAGTCGGGCCGGCTGAAGCCGGCGTACACCGCCCTGAAGGAGGTCGGTGCCGTGCTGGCCGACGGTGCGGCGGTCGGTCGCGCCGGCGTGAGCGCGACGAGCACTCCGACGCGCGTGGACGACATGGCATCCGCCAACGGATACGCCGCCTCCGGGATCAACGGGGGCACGGCGACCCTGCGCACCACGTCGACGGTCTACGCCGGTAGCGGCGCCCTGCAGTTGTCGTACGACTTCTCGGGCTCATCGCGGGGAGCCCAGATCCAGACCGACAAGACGATCTCGGGCCAGCCGACCGCCGTCTCGGTATGGGTGAGCGGCGACAACAGCGCCAGCCCGGTCTACCTGAAGATCAAGGATGCCACCGGCGAGACGTTCCAAGGACTCGTGGGCAACGCCGTGGGCTCCGCCTGGACGAAGATGACCCTGTTCTCCGACGGACTGAACGCCAACTACACCCGCTCGGGCGGCGACGGAGACGGTGTCTGGGACTACCCCATCAAAGTCACCGACATCTTCGTCTACAAGAGCACCTCGGGGGTGTCGTCCGGGAACATCTCGTTCGACGACCTCACCGTCGATTCGGGCGTCAACCTGCACGGCACGGTGTTGCAGACCTCGGCGGGCACCGTGCAAGCCCTCTACACGAACAAGGCCGCGTCGGTGTCGGTACCCGTGTCGGGTGGGTCGGCCGCGATCTGGACGCAGAACGGCCTGGCGCCGGTGCCGGTGGCGAACGGACGCGCGTCGGTGGCGCTCACCTCGGCGCCGACCTTCCTCACCTCCTCGCCCGCGGTGACGCCCACCACCACGACGCGCGGGAGCACGGTGACGGTGGACTGGGTCTCGGGGGAGGCGAGCGTGACGACGGTCAATGTCGTGAACTCCTCGGGCGCCGTGGTGCGGACGCTGGCATCGGGAAAGCGGTTCGGCGCCGGGGCGCAGACGCTGCAGTGGAACGGACGGACCTCCAGCAACGCCATCGCCCCCGCCGGCGCCTACACGGTGCGCCTGACCTTCACCACGGCGGACGGTCGCGCGAGGATCGCGAACCTGCCCCTCACCCTCACCTGAGCGAGGTGTCGGAGGCGTCGCGCACTCACAGCGACCGGGAGAAGGCCTCCCGGTCGCGAGTGAGCGGTGCGCGGCGCAGTGCCGACGCGTAGATGCCGAAGCGGCGGATCTGCGCGGCGGCGGCCTCCGGGTCATGGCGACGTCGAGCCGCCGCGCGGAACCACCACAACCGGCCGTACATCCCCGCCAGCACGATCCCGCGCCACAGCTGCTGTTGCAGACCCGTGCGCGCCATCCGCCACCCGTACAGGTCGAAGAGATTCACGATCCACGCCGTGTTGACCGACCCCTCGACGCCGCTGGACGACCCGCCCAGAGCGTGGTGCGCGCGCTCGCCGGCGTCGACGATCACGCGAAGCCCCGCAGCGCGCAGGCGCAGGCAGAACTCCACGTCCTCGGCGTACATGAACCACCGATCGGTGAGGCCCCCTGCGCGGCGCCACACCTCCCGGGGCACCATGAGGCATCCGCCGCTCACCCAGTCGACGTCGCGCACGCCCTCGCGGACGTCGGCGGCGAACAGGTAGTGACCCTCGAGGGCGCTCCAGCGGCGGCCGAGGCGCGACAGCCCCGACTGATGCAGGAACATCCGGGTCATGGTGGGAGCGTGGCCGGCGGCGAGGATGACGACCTCCTCGCCTTCGTTCTCGAGGACGGGCGAGGCGGCGCCGATCGACGGATCCGAGTCCAGCAGCCGTGACAGGCGCGCGACACCCTCCGACGAGATGCGCGCATCGGGGTTGAGGAGCAGCAGGTGGCGGCCCGAGGCGTGAGCTGCGGCGAGGTTGACCGCCCGTGAGAACCCCGCGTTGGAGTCGTTCTCGATCACGCGGACCCACGGGTGGTGTTCGCGCAGCACGGCGACGGTGTCGTCGGTCGAGAGATTGTCGACCACGATCACCTCGGTCCGGTCCGGGGGCGCGCCGTCGCGGGTGAGCGCATCGAGGCACGAGCCGATCACACCGAGGCTGTTGTAGGTGACGATCACGATCGAGACAGCCGGTCCTGGGCTCATCGCGCGCCCTCCAAGATCGCCGCGCGCATGCGATGCACCGCGTTCTCCCACGTGTAGTGCTCGAGCACCGCCGAGGCGTCGACGGGCGGTCGGGGCGCCGCCATCAGAGTCGAGAGGGCTGCCGTCACCGCCGCGACATCGCGCGGATCGACGAAGGTGGCGCGATCGCCCAGGATCTCGCGGAACACCGGGATGTCGCTGGCCAGCAGCGGGGCGCCGGTGGCCAGCGCCTCGAGGGTCGGCATCCCGAATCCCTCGTCGAGGGTGAGGAACAGGAAGAGAGCGGCGTTCTCGTAGAGCCAGCGCAGCTCCTCGACGTCGATGCGCCCCATCAGGCGCACGGAACCGTCGGCGAGGGCGGCTTCCACCGAGTCGGGAAGTGACGCGCCCAGGCCCGACTTCTCTCCCACGACCAGCAAAGGGAACGTCGGCGTGGCGACGCCAGACTCCCGCGCGGCGCGGATGGTGGTGGCGAGGTTCTTGCGGGCGTTCAGTCGGCCGACGGTGAGCAGGAACCCGTCGACGTCTCCCAGATCCGTGGGTCGGCGGGGCGTCGCGTTCTCGAACGAGCGATTGAGCCCCAGGCCCACCGCGGTCGCCGTGGTCGCAGCCGACGTCCGCGTGATGCGCTCCGCCTCCGATGCGGTGCTGGTGAGCACGACGTCGGCGCGGCGGATCGTGGCGGGCATCAGCGAGAAGTACGCCCGTTCCGCACGGGTGAACCATTGCGGATCGGTGCGGAACAGGAAATCGTGCACGAACACCGCCGAACGTCCGTACAGCGGCGTGAAGTTGTGGGCGATGGTGACATCGGGCCGGAGGCGCGCCGCCCGGAGCGCCAGCCCCAGGATGACACCGACCCCGTGCGGTCGTATCCCGGTTCCAATCACGCGCGCGGAATGTCCCACCTCCCGCTGCACCGTGGCGACGTCGCTGTTCGGAACGCTGATAATTGCCGAGTCATCGGGGAATTCTCGCAACCAGGCGAGAATGAACTCCCGCTGGACTTCGCGATTAGCCAGAGGGCCGTCAATCCACCAACTACCATCGAAGAGCACCTTGAGGCTGCGCCCCGGTGATTTGTCGTCGGGCATAGAACCCCTGTCTCGAAGGCGATCTCGGTTTGTCAGACAGACTGTACCGAACGCTGAGAACGCAACCGTCCGCTGCAAGGCGCGCGATACACGTCAGGAGAATAGTTGGCATCCCACCGAGTCATCGCTTTCTTGCGCTGGGCGATCGCCGCGACGGGAGCGGTGACCGTGGGCATCGCCATGAGCACCGCGCAGACCGCGTCCGGTTTCGAGGCCACCGCGGATTTCCTGAGCTCGGTCACGGCCCAGACGAACATCCTCTCGATCGTCGCCTTCGTGATCGCCGGCGCCCACGCCTGGCGTCGCGGCGGGCGGGTCGCCGGTCGTGCCGGGGGGCGGGGTCAGGACGTCCTCGCGCGTCGTGCCGCGTGGATCGCGCTGATGCGCGGTGCGAACGTCGCGACGCTCCTCGGTATGTCGGTGCTGTTCCTGGGCATCTACGGGCCCGTCGTGGTCACCGACCCGGCCCAGCTGAATCCGACCTCGGTGTTCCTGCACGTGGTGATCCCCGCTCTGGCGGTGATCGAGTGGATCGTCTTCCCGCCGGAGCACCGCGCGACTATCCGCGGCGTCTTTCTCGTGATGGCCTTCCCCGTGCTCTGGTTCATCTTCACGAATGTGCGCGGTGCGGTGACCGGACGGTATGTCTATGAATTCCTCGATCCATCCGGACCGAGCGGACCGCAGGGGCCCGCGGCTATGACCGTTCTCATCCTCGCCTGCTTCTTCCTCGTCGGCGTGGTGGTATTCGTTACACAGCGGTCGCGCAGATTCCGTCCGCCGACGATATATTGAGCGCCGACGCCATCTGAGAGTGGAGTGGCCGCATTCGCACGCGACCCGGCCGTTTCGTTTCCTGTCCGGGGGTCGACGCGTGGGACATTCCTGTCGCAGTCTAGAGACCAGTGGTGCGTTTTCATCGGGGGGATAAAGGCTTGAGTAAGTCTGTCGCAATCATCGGGACCCGGGGATACCCGAGCTACTACGGAGGCTTCGAGACGGCGGTACGCCGTCTGGCTCCCTACCTGGCCGAACAGGGGTGGGACGTCACGGTCTACGGCCGTCGGGGGACGACCGTCGACGATGATCCGGACCTCGACCCGCGGGTGATCCGGCGTATCACCCGCGGGGTGGAGACGAAGTCGCTCAGCACGCTGTCGTACGGATTGACGGCGAGCCTGGATGCGGCACGGAGGAAGCCCGACGTGGCTCTCGTGCTGAACTGCGCGAACGGGTTCTGGCTGCCGTCGCTGAAACAGCGAGGCGTCCCCACCGTGGTCAACGTCGACGGCATCGAGTGGGACCGGGCCAAGTGGGGTCCTGCCGCGAAGAAGGTGTTCCATCAGGGGGCGGTCTGGACCGCCCGCTACGCCGACCGCATCGTCTACGACGCGAGCTCGATCGAGACCCGCTGGCGCGAGGAATTCGGCCGGGACGGCGATGTGATCCCCTACGGCGGTGACGTTCCGCCCGACTACCCGGTCGAGCCCGGGCTCAGCCACCGGGGCTACGCACTGCTGGTGGCCCGGTTCGTGCCCGAGAACACGGTGCCGGAGTTCATCGAGGCCGCGCGCCGCATCGCGCAGACGAGAGACGTCGTCATCGTCGGTTCGTCCGGCTACGGCGGTCCGATCGACGACGCCGTCGCCGCACTCACCCGTTCCAACGCTCGCGTGCGATGGTTCGGCCACGTCAGCGACGATCGCCGTCTGCACTCGCTCTGGCAGCACGCCGGTGCGTACTTCCACGGGCACAGCGTGGGCGGCACCAATCCTGCCCTCGTGCAGGCCATGGCGTGCGGCGCCCCGGTCGTGGCTCGCGACACCGTGTTCAACCGGGAGGTGCTCGACGGCGCCGGAGTGCTGGTCACCCCCGACCCGCATGACATCGCCGCGACCGTGCTGACGTTGATGGACGATCCGGACCGCCAGCAGTCCCTCTCCGAGTGGGCGCAGCGGCGCGCGGAGGCGGCCTACTCGTGGGAGTCCGTCCACGCCGCCTACGAGCGTTCACTGCTCGCCGCCATCTCCGAACGGCGGTCCGTGTTCGCCGGCGCGGGACGCGCATGACCGGGTTGCGGAACCTCGGCTACGACGACCTCACGATCTGCTACGTCCTCGGCCCCCTCGTCGATCTCACCCCCGAGAGGGCGCTCGCCGCGCTGAAAGACGTGCTGCGCTCCCCGCGCGGCACGACGCTGTTGCGCCTGCGCACCCGTGGACGACGGTGGAAGCATGTCGACCGGCCCACGGCTCTCGCCGCCAGCGGGCATGCGCTGGAGACGGTGGGGACGGTCCTCGACCGCGCGTCCTTGGCTGCGCGCGTTCTCGACACGGTGTTCGAGTCCGGTGAGCTGCCGGTGCGCCTGTTCGTCAACGACGGGATGCTGGCCCTGGCACTTCCGCACAGCCTGTTCGACGGCACCGGAGCCACCGCCGTCGTGAGCCTGGTCATGGAGAAGCTCGGCGCCCCGGGAGCGGACGAGATACCGGCCGTGCCGTGGGCGAAGGCGCCTCTGCGCGCGGCGACGAAGAAGTTCGGTCTGCACGGGGTAGCCGGCATCCGTTCGGCGCGGCAGACCTTCCGATCGCTGACCGCGGAGACCGAGACCGGATACCAGCTCTCCGAGACGCTGACCAAAGCGCAGTCGACCGAGCGCACACGAATGGTGTCGATGGTGCTGACGCCCGACTCGGTGCGCACGATCGCGCTGACGCCCGAGAAGGCGGTCGACGGACGCCGCCCGGCACGGCCGCCCCTTTCGGTGAAGACGGCGAGCCTCGTGCTGCGCTGTCTCCGCGAGAGCGAGCGCGAGGACGTGGACTTCCGCGTCGTGGTGCCCGTCGACGCCCGCCGTTGGGTGGCGAAGGGGTTCGATGCCGAAGGCAACTTCTCCCCGTCCGTACCGATGGGGCGCCTGCTCGTCGACGACTGGAGCGCGACGGCCCTGGCCGAGCGCATCTCGGCGGCGAACAAGTCGGGCGTGCCGATCGCCTGGCTGCTCGCGACCACTCTGATCGCGCTGAAGAGCGCCGTCCGACACCCCCGCGCGGCGCGGCGCTCGAGCGAGGCGACCCCGCGGGTCCCCTTCGAGATCCACGTCTCGCTGCCCACGACCGAGGTCGCCGTCACCGAAGAGCTGATGCCGCGCGTGGAGGCCGACACCTTCGTCGGGGGCATGCCGGCGCACCGGCACCTGCCCCTGGGGGTGTGGGTGGAGATCGCACCCCTCCGGGACTGCCTGCACGTGATCGTCCGCGACGAGACCGATGTCTTCGACCTCGACGGATTCGACCGACGGCTGCACGACATGATCGCCGCGACCGCAGAGGCGAGGAGGCGTCCGTGAGCGCTGTGATGCGGGTGTTCAATTCACCGATGACGATGCTCGGGTCGCGGCTGTCGGTCGCGGCGTTGGGGCTGATCAGCGCGCCGCTCATCGCGCACGCGCTGGGCCCGAGCGGCCGTGGCGAGACGGCGTCGGCTCTGGCCGCCATGTATCTCGTGCCGATCGTGCTGGCATTCGGGATGCCGTTCGAGGTGCGCCGACGCGTCCTCGCAGACGGGGGAATGGGAGCCGTGCGCACCGCTCGTCGGTTGGCCCTGTTGACGGTGGTCCCCGCGGGGCTGCTGGCGTGGCTGGCCGTGTCCACCCTGTTCTCGGGATTCGACACCGGCGCCGCGGTCGCGGTCGTCGTGGCGTTGGCCTGCACGCCGCTGATGGTGTGCTGGATGATCGACATCGGCGTCGTGGGCGCGCAACGGCGCTTCGGGGCGGTCGCCCTCCTGCAGGCGACCCAGCCGATCGTGTACGTCGGCGGCATCCTGGTCCTGGCGTTGATGGATGCCATGAGCGTCGCCGGCGTCATCTGGGCGAACGTCATCGGATCGGCGGCGACCGCCATCCTCGGCGCGATGCTCAATCGCACCCACCGCGCCGAGCCGGTGCCGTGGCGGCCGTTGCTGCGCGGCAGCTCGACCTTCTACGGGGCGCAGGCCTCCGACGCGGCGTACCAGCGGCTCGACCAGGTCTTGATGCTTCCCTTGATCGGCTCGCACGAAGCGGGCCTGTACTCCGTCGCGGTGACCATCGGGACCCTTCCCGTCTTCCTGGCCCACGCGGTCGCGGCACCCGTCTTCTCCGACATCTCGCACTCGAGCGGCCGAGCGCGCGTCCGCGCGACGGGTGAGGCGATCCGCTCGGCGTTCGTGGTCGGGCTGGCCTCGGCGATCTTCCTCGCGGTCGTCTCCCCCTGGGGCGTTCCGCTGCTCTTCGGCGCGGCGTTCACCGACGCCCTCCCGGCGGTGATGTTCGCCATCCTCGGCTCGCTGTTCGTCGTCGTGGCCGTCAGTGCCGGTGAAGTGCTCTCGGCGCAGAACCTGGGTGTGCGCCTGACGATCGCGCAGGGCTCGGGACTCGTCACGTGCCTCGTTCTGCTGTTCAGTTTGGGCCCGATCTTCGGCGCCAACGCCGCGGCGATCGCCAACGCGAGCGGTGTCGTCATAGCGTTGACCGTGATGCTGCTCTCCATCCGCCCCCCGGTCCGCACGATCGTGCCGCGTCCCTCCGACGCGTTGCTCGTCGTGCGCCGCCTCACCGGTCGAGGCGGCACGATGTGACCGCAGCCACGACAGTCGTGCAGGCGGGCCGGGCGGCGCTCGGCGCCCGCGTCATGTCGGCGATCGCGCCGCACGGCTGGTCGAGGCTGGGGGTGTTGTGGCTCGGCATCCTGCTCCTGGCGTTCGTGCTGCCGGCCAACGGTGTGACCTCGGCGTTCTTGCAGGGGTCGGCGGCCACGGCGTTCGGCGCGATAAAGGACGCCCTCCTCCTCGGCCTGTTCATCCTGGTGATCCTGACGGGGCGGATCCGCCGCGTGCCCGTCCCCATCGTCGTGATCGTGCTCATGATCGTCTCGCTGGGACTGGTCTCCGGGGCGTGGACGTCGAGCTTCACCCAGGCGGCGTACGGGTGGCGCAACGATTTCCTGCCGTTCCTGGCCCTCATCGTCACGCCGGCCGTGCTCGATCGCCGCCACGTGCCGATCCTGGCGACCGTCTTCGTCGTGGTCGCGCAGATCGCCGCGATCACCACGATCGTGACGTGGAGCCAGGGGTTGAAGTGGCTGTTCACCCTCGGGGTCTTCCCGGTGCCCGAGGGCGAGCCCTTCCCCTCCTCCCTCTTCGTCGCCGGCAGCATCGTGCCGCGCGGGTTCAGTCCCTACACCGCTCCCAACGAGAGCGCGGCGGTGGCGACGATGATGCTCGCCGTGCTGTGGACGCGCCCGCGCTGGCCCCTGTGGCTGAAGGCGGGTCTGACGGTCCTGCCGCTCGTGGCCATCTACCTCACGCAGTCGCGCAGCGGCTACCTCGGCCTCGCTCTGCTCGCGGCCGCCCTGGTGTCGTGGGCGATCTTCCGTGCGCGTCCCGAGATGACGTGGGCTTTCCTGACGATCATGGCCGCCGCCGGTATCGCGGGCATCACCCTGTACCTCTTCATCGACAAGGTCGTCTCGCATATCGCCGACCCGTCACTCATCGGACATAGCGACAGCCTTCTCGAGAACATTCCGTTCCTTATCACCCACCCGTTCGGATACGGATTGGGAATGGTCGGGCCGCGCGCCCTGAATTACTCGAGCGACGCAATCTTGGTGGAGAGCTTCTTCCTCCTCCTCGCCATCGAATCCGGCATTCTCGTGATGCTGTTGTTCGGCGTGCTGTTGGTGTACCTGTTCCAGGGCGGCGTGCGTGCGCGCACGCTCGACGGCTTCCTCCCCGCGGCGGTCATCGCCGCCTCGGTCGTCAGCTTCACCGTGCTCCCGACGCTCCAAGAAGGCCCGGTGGCGTACACCCTGTGGATCCTCTGCGGCATGGGTGTGGTCGCCGC
This sequence comes from Microbacterium proteolyticum, assembly GCF_014192415.1. Taxonomy (GTDB): domain Bacteria; phylum Actinomycetota; class Actinomycetes; order Actinomycetales; family Microbacteriaceae; genus Microbacterium; species Microbacterium proteolyticum. The sequence goes on along the minus strand of NZ_JACHXY010000001.1, from coordinate 1,142,524 downwards.
GCGTGCCGGCGGGCCCTCCCGCCCGGTGGCGCGCAGTGCCATCGAGCGGGTCGACGGCCCCTCGACGCCGATGCCGACAGCCCCCGAGACGGGGGCGGCGACGCCCGACGGCGCTCCTTCGCGCCGACGCCGTGCCCTCGCGGGCGCGTCAGGCGAAGGGGACGATGGGCGCCGCGGGAGCCGGCGAAGCCTTCGGGGCGCGGGAGACGACGGCGCCTAGCACGTCACTGCGGACCGTGCGCAGCCGGTCGGTCGCCGTGGAGATGTCGGCCGCACCCGACACGCCGACGCCGGCCACGAGCAGAGTGGCATCGGCCAGCTTGCTCAGCAGCACCGCGTCGGTGGCCGTCAGCACTGCGGGCGAGTCGATGAGGACGTGGTCGAACCGTCGCGCCAGCTGAGACAGCACGCGTTCCATGGCGGCGGTGCCGATGAGGTTGCTCGGGTTGGCCGCCGTTCGGCCGGCCGGAAGCACGCTCACGCCCTCGGCGGTGCGTGCCAGGGTGGCCCCGTCGGGGAGTGCCGCGCTGTTCAGCAGGTGGACCAGGGTGGGCGCGCCACGGGGCGTCCGGAAGACGTCGCCCATCACCGGGGAACGCAGGTTCGCGTCGATGACCAGCACGGAACGGCCGACCTGGGCCATCGAGGCCGCCAGGTTGGCGACGACGACGCTCTTACCGTCGCCCTCGCGGGGCGAGGTCACCAGCAGGACGCGCGACACCGCGGGCGTTCCGTACAGCAGGGTCGTCCGCAGCATCCGGAACGACTCGGCCGCGGGGCCGTCCTCGTCCACCAGGGTGGGTCCCTTGCGCAGGGTGGCGTCGTACGGGACCGATTCGACGACGGTCAGGTCGGTGTGGGTGGTGATGTCGGCTGCCGAGTGGATGCGGCCGTCGCGCAGGTGGCGGAGCGCGATGATGCCCACGCCGAGGATGAGTCCGGTCGCGCCGCCGATGAGCAGGTAGACCCCCAGGTCGGGGGTGAGGGGTGCGTTCGGCACCGGGGTGGACTCCAGAAGGCGCAGGTTCACGCGGCTGGGGCCGCCGTCGGAGGTGCCCTCGAGCTCACGGACGTACTCGGTGAGGCTGGTCGCCACGGTGTCGGCGATCTGCGCTGCGCGTTGTCCGTCGGCGTCCACGACGTCGATGGTCATGATGGCCGTGTTCGGCATGGGCGCGGCGGTGATCTCGGCCGCGAGCTCGCTCACGGTCATGTCGAGGTCGAGTTCGGCGATCACGGGCTCGAGCACGGAGGCAGAGGTGGTGAGGGCGACGTACGAGGGGACGCGCGCCGCCGCGCTGGTGAACGAGGCCCCCACGTCGGTGCTCGACTGACTCGAGACGGTGCTCAGCGACACGAGCACGGTGGTCTGAGCCCGATACTCCGGAACGGCGGTGACCGTGACCGCTGCGGCCGCCGCCAACCCCACGGCGACGAAGATCGAGATGGTCAGCCAGCCTTTGCGAATCAGGCGTCCGTATTCGCGTATCCCCACGTGTGCGACTCCTGTCGATTCGATGATTCGTATACGCATCGAATGACACGCAGTCGGATCTGGCAGAACGGGCCGGAACTTCCCATAATTATGTCGCACGCCAATGCGGAGACCGTTTCATTGAAGGCAATTCGGGGGAATACGACGCGAATTGGACACACGGCGCGCGCACCGCGCGTGTCCGGTCCGGTCGTCGGCCCGGCGCGGCAGGTCGGCGGCACCTCGGGCGGCGTCGTGCGATCGACGGTGCCCCGGTGAGGCAGGTGGCACCTCGCGCGGCGTCGTGCGATCGACGGTGCTTCGCTCGGCGTCGTGCGGGGAGGCCGCCGGGCGGATCAGCGCCTCGGGGGCGCGGTAGAGCCGCGGTCGACCAGCTCGAACGGCAGGGTGCCCAGGCCTCGGGCGGGCCGGGCGCCGTCGAGCGCGTCCAGCACCACCTCGGCGGCACGTTCGCCCTGGCCGCGCGCGAACTGGTCGATGCTGGTGAGCCCGAACCAGCGGCCGAGCTCGTGCCCGTCGACGCCGATGATCGACACGTCGTGGGGTACGTGCAGACCGAGCTCGCGCGCGGCGAGGATCGCCCCGATCGCCATCTCGTCGGATGCGGCGAACACAGCCGTCGGGGCATCGTCGGTCGAGAGCAGGCGGGTCGCCGCGCGCGAGCCTCCGTCGATGGTGAAGTCGGCCGGTTCGACGCCGTGCGCCTCGATGCCGGCGTCGGCGAGCCTCTCCTCGAAGCCGCGGCGTCGGAGGGCCGGTACCGACGAGGCGGCGGCCGCCACGGCATCCGCCCCGATATGGGCGAGGCGGCGGTGGCCGAGTTCGAGCAGGTGCGCGGTCGCCAGCCGCCCCACCGCGAGATCGTCGACGGTGAGCGTGGTCAGCAGGGGGTGGGGTCCGGCGATCGCGACGATCGGCACGTCGAGTCCGCGCAGCGACGCCGACTCCTCGGCATCCAGCTCGAGGGCGACGGTGATGACGGCGTCGATGCGTCGTCGCCGCAGGTGGTCGTCGAAGACGCGGCGCCGTTCGGTCGGGTCTGCGCTCACGCTGTAGAGCGTGATGTCGTAGCCGCGGCGCACGAGCGCGTCGGAGATGCCCGCGAGGACAGTGCTGAAGAACCACCGGTCGAGGAACGGCACGACGACCCCGACGGCCCGCGCCCGCCCGGTCGCGAGGGCCGACGCGGCCGCCGACACCACGTAACCCAGTCTCGCGGCGGCGGCCAGCACGCGTTCGCGCGTCGCGTTCGAGACCGAGCCGCGCCCGCTCAACGCCCGCGAGACCGTGGCCGTCGACACTCCCGCTGCGCGGGCGACGTCGTCGATTCCGGTCACGGTCTCGCGTTCTCGGGGGAGCGGGGTCGGATGCGGGCCGCTCAGACCGCGGCGACCCAGACGGTGGTGTCTGTCGGAATGCGCGTGCCGTCGAGCGGGCCGCTGGCGGCCACGACGTCGCCCTCGGGCAGCTCCACCGCGTCGTCGCCGAGGTTGGCGATCACGACGAGACCGCGGTTGCGCAGCGCCACCACGTCGTCGCCGAACCCGTCGAGCCACTCGATCTCGCCCGCACCGAGGTTTCGGCTGCGGCGCTCGGCCAGCAGCACCCGGTACAGCATGAGCGTCGAGGCGGGGTCGTCGACCTGCACGTCGTGCGCGAGCGCGGCCCACTCGGCCGGCTGCGGCAGCCACGACGCGCCGGTGGAGTTGAAGCCGTACGCGGGGCCGTCGGCGGTCCACGGGATCGGGACGCGGCAGCCGTCGCGGCCGTAGCGCTCGCCGTTCGTGCGGAACCACGTCGGGTCCTGACGGGCGTCGTCGGGCAGATCGATGACTTCGGGCAGGCCCAGCTCCTCGCCCTGGTACAGGTACGACGAGCCCGGGAGGGCCAGCATGAGTGCTGTCGCGGCGCGGGCGCGGTGCAGACCCTTCACGGGATCGGGCTTGCCGGGGGAGTCGGGACCGATACCCGCGCCCTGAGGGTTCTCGGCGGTCAGTGCGAGGCGCGAGGCGTGGCGCACGACGTCGTGGTTCGACAGCACCCAGGTGCTCGGGGCGCCCACGGCACCGTACTCGGCGAGCGACTCGGCGATCACGGCGCGGAGGGCCGCGGCATCCCACTTCGTCTCGAGGTAATGGAAGTTGAACGCCTGGTGCATCTCGTCGGGGCGCACCCACAGGGCGGTCTGCTCCACGGTGGGCAGCCAGGCCTCGGCGCACAGCGCGCGGTCGCCGTCGTACGCGGCCAGCACCTCGTGCCACTCGCGCCACACCTCGTGAACGCCGGGCCGGCCCCAGTACGGCACCTCGTCGGCGTCGCCGCCCATGGAGCCGCCCTCGGGGTCGGGCGTGAAGTCGGGCAGGCCCTCGGCCTTGATCAGGCCGTGCGCGACATCGACGCGGAAGCCGTCGACTCCGCGGTCGAGCCAGAAACGCAGGATGTCGCGGAACTCGGCGCGCACCTCGTCGTTGGTCCAGTCGAAGTCGGGCTGCGACTCGTCGAAGATGTGGAGGTACCACTGTCCGGGCGAGCCGTCGGCCTCGGTCACACGCTTCCACATGCCGCCGCCGAAGACGCTCTCCCAGTTGTTCGGGGGCAGCTCGCCGTTCTCGCCCTTCCCGTCGCGGAAGATGTACCGCGCCCGCTCGGGGCTGCCGGGGGCGGCCTTCAGCGCCTCTTGGAACCACACGTGCTGATCGCTGGAGTGATTGGGCACGAGGTCGACGATGACCCGGATGCCGCGCTCGTGCGCGCCCGAGAGCATCTCGTCGAAGTCGGCGAGGGTGCCGAAGATCGGGTCGACGTCGCGGTAGTCGGCGACGTCGTAGCCCGCGTCCTTCTGCGGCGACGTCTGGAAGGGGCTCAGCCAGATGGCATCCACTCCCAGCGTCTGCAGGTCGTCGAGGTGCGCGGTGACCCCGGGGAGATCGCCCAGGCCGTCGCCCGACGCATCAGCGAACGAGCGGGGGTAGATCTGGTAGATGACGGCGGTGCGCCACCACTCCGAGCCGGGTGCCGAGGCGAGGTCGGCGCGCGCGTCCTCCTGCGTGAAAGTCATGCAGCTACGTTAGTGCAAGCGCTTGCACCCCTGTCAATCGACATCCGCGCCCCCCCCCCTTCCTCGTTGAGTGTCCACAACACGCCGCATCCCGGGTCCGTGTGCGGCGTGTCGTGGACACTCGACGGGGGGAAGGGCGGGGGAGGGGGCAGAGCGCGCGATTAGGCTGAGCGGGTGCCTGACGCCTCTGCCCTCGCCCGCGCTGAATCGCTCATCACCAGCATCCCCGACTACCCCAAGCCGGGCATCGTGTTCCGTGACATCACGCCGCTGCTGACGGATGCCGCGGCCCTGCGCACCGTCGTCGAAGCGCTCATGGAGCCGTTCGCCGGCCGGATCGACGCCGTCGCGGGCGTCGAGGCGCGTGGGTTCCTGTTGGCGGGGGCCGCGGCCATCGTCGCGAACGTGGGGCTCATGCCGATCCGCAAGGCCGGCAAGCTGCCCCGCCCGGCGGCGTCGATGTCGTACGACCTCGAATACGGCTCCGCGCAGATCGAGATGCACGACGACAACGCCGACGGCGCCCGCGTGCTGCTGCTCGACGACGTGCTCGCCACCGGCGGAACCCTCCGCGCCGGCCGCGACCTGCTGCAGGCCGTCGGCAGCGAGGTCATCGGCATCGCGACGCTGCTCGAGATCGACGGCCTGGGCGGCCGCGAGGCGCTGGGCGGCGACGTGCACGCGGTCTTCCACGTCTGAGCGGCGACCCCGCTCGGGAGTGGTGCGCTCCACCGCCCCCGTCGCCTCTCGGCGCAGCGGGACTCGTCAGAGGTCGAACCCGAATGCCAGCAGATCGAGAAAGCGCCCCGGTGCCACCTCGACCGGGTGCTCGCGCTCGGGCAGCCGGTGGAAGCCGAGCTTGAGATAGAGCGCGTGTGCACCGAGCATCTCGGCGTCGCTGTTCATCACCACGCGCTGCGCCCCGCGGTCACGGGCCAGCGAGAGGACGTGCCGTGTGAGCGCCTCACCGACGCCACGGCCGCGAGCCGACGGGGCGACCGCGAGCTGACGGAAGTCGATCTCCCCCTCGGCCGCAAGGGGGGACAGGCGCTCCCCGGGCCGCGGCGTCCACACCGTGCCCACGAGTTCGCCGCCCTCGAGCGCCACCCACACCTCGCCCTGGGCGACCCGGCCTTCGACGTCGGCGAGCGAGTCGAGGTAGTCCTCGTTGAGGCCCGCGTAGCTGTGCCGATAGGCCCCGGCGGTGAGCCGCCCGGCATCCGCGTACTCGTCCGGGGCGACGAGGCGGATGGTGAGGGTGGGGGTCATGGCATCCATTCTGCGACGCGGGTGCGTGCTCCGACTCGGGCGGGTCCACGCTCCGCACCGCGGAGTCCGGCTCCGGGCGGCGGAGTCTGCGCCAACGGCGAGCCCACCCGTGCCCGACCGGAGGGTCTCCGGCCGAGGGGCGGAGATGGGGTCAGCGGGTCAGCGCAACACGCTCGCCCCGAGCTCGACCGGACTGCCCTCGATGTTGCCGACGATGCCGCGGATGACCCCGCTGCCGTCTTCGCGGCGCAGGCCGTCGTACCAGGCCTGCGTCGCGTCGAGGTCGAAGGCGTGGGTCTCGTGCGCGCGCTTGCGGGCGCGCAGCACGAGGTCGCCCGCCCGCTCCGTGCGGATGCGTTCGTAGCGTCGGAGGGAGTCCTCGACTCCCAGGGTCGACGTCGCGAAGACGATGCCGAGGGCGAAGCTGTCCTCCAGGGCCGAGCAGGCGCCCTGCCCGATGTCGGGCGCGGTGTTGTGGGCGGCGTCGCCGAGGATCGCCACGCGTCCTCGCGCCCACGTGTCGAAGGGGTCGATGTCCCAGATCTCCACGCGGTTCAGCGACTGGTCGGGGTCGATGCCGTCGAGCAGCGCCCGCACGCCCGGTGCGCCCCACGACCCGAACGCGGCCTCGAGGGCGGCCATGCGGTCCTCGACCACGCCCGACGGGCCCGGCACGTCGACGAAGAAGTAGAAGCGGTCACCCGCCACAGGCATGACGGCGCAACGCTTGCCGTCGCCGACGTAGGTGGTCCACTGATCGAGCGGCCCGATCCGCTCGTCGGCCTTCACCAGGCCGTTGTAGTTGACGTAACCGGAATAGGACCGTTGCGGACGGATGCCGGTGGGCTCGGTGACGTAGTCGCGCACGAGCGAGCGCGCCCCGTCGGCCCCGATCAGCAGGTCGGCGGTGTCGGTGGAGCCGTCGGCGAAGGCGGCCGTCACGGTCCGCCCGTCGTCGGCGACGGCGACCAGCTGCTTGCCGAGGCGGATGTGCGCCGAGCCTACGGCATCCATCATCATCTGCTGCAGGTCGGCGCGGGCGACGGGGTAGGGCCGCTGGCCGGTCTGCTCGGTCACGGGGGCGAGGCTGAAACGGCAGAGTTCGTCGCCGGTGTGCCCGTCGTAATAGGCCATGTCGTCCATCTGCCCGCCGAGGGCGGCGACCTGCGGGCCGAGGCCGAGCCAGTTGAGCACCTTCACGCCGTTGGACCACAGCGACAGCGCCGCCCCGACCGGGCGGTTCTCGCGCATGCGGTCGTAGACCACGACCTCGTGGCCGAGCTTCTGCAGGGCGAGGGCGGCGGAGGTTCCGCCCACGCCGGCGCCGATGACGATGACCTTCATGACGCTCCTCAGCTGCCGCGGTAGGTCGAGTAGGCGAACGGGCTCAGCAGCAGGGGCACGTGCAGGTGCGCGTCGCCCGAGACGGTGAACGCCACCGTCACGACGGGGTGGAACGAAGCGACGCCCTTCGCGCGGAAGTAGGCGCCGGTCGCGAACGTGAGCGCGTAGTCGCCGTCGTCGAGGCGCTCGGGGCCCAGGGCGAGGCGGCCGTCGGCGTCGGTGGTGGCCGCCTCGATCGTCGTGCCGTCGAGGGGGGCCAGCGTCACGGCGACGCCGGATGCGGGCGTGCCGGTGGTGGCATCCAGGATGTGGGTGGTGACGTGGGTCATTCCGCGGCCTCCGGTTCGGCGGGTGCGTCGTCGGCGAAGGTCGTCCGCAGCCGGAGCAGGGCGATCTCGGCGAGCTGACGCGTGGCCTCGATGGTCTCGGCGTCGGAGTCGTTGCCGAGGCGGCGCTCCAGTTCGGCGCGCATCTCGCTCGGTGTGCGGCCGGCGGCGCGGATGAGGAACACGCGTCCGAACCGCTCCTCGTACGCGGCGTTGCCGGCGGCGATCGCGGCGACGTCGTCGTCGGCGGCGGCGGACATCGAGCCTTGTTCCCGACGGGATGCCGCGGCCTCGGCGCCGTCGCCCGAGACCTTCCCGCCGATGCGGGGGTGGGTGTGGAGGGCGGCCTCGAGGTCGGCGGGCGACCACGTCGAGGCGAGGTCTGCGGCGTAGGCGGCGAGGGCGTCGACGTTCGCGTACGGGCGGCCGGCGACGACGGCGTCGACCCAGCCCGGGACGTCGGCCCAGACGCGGGCGACCGCTGCTGCCTCGGCGGGTGAGTCCGCGTTGAAGTGGTGCAGGTGCATGGGCGCCAGGCTATGCGGTGCGCGTTACGGGGCTGTGGCCCGATGTGTCCGCAATGTTGCTGTGGGGAACATTCCGGACGGCTCCCGAGGCGGTCGGGGTCACTTCCGCGCGAGGGGCTGCGGATCGGGGCGCATTCCGCGCTTTTGCGGCGCGAGAGTCACGCCCCGAGTCTTCTTCGTTTGGGGCGCATTTCGCCTTCTGGGGCGCGAAATTTGCGCCCCGAAGCGCGGATCGCGCCCCAAACCCGAAACGACGCGCGGCCGGGACGCGCGCCTCGACGCGCGGCCCGGAGCCGCACCTCGACGCGCGGGCGGACGTGTCAGGCGTGCACGATCAGCCAGTGCGCGACGGCATCCGTGGTGCCGGTGTTGTGCAGGCGGTGGGGGACCGAGCAGGGGTAGCTGATCGCGTCGCCGGCGCGCAGGACGACGCGCTCGGCCTCGAAGTCGATGGTGAGCTCGCCCGCGACGACCGTTCCGACCTCGTACCCCTCGTGATGGAAGAGGCCGTCGGCGCCGTGGGCGGCGGCCCCGGGCGGGTAGATCGACTCGAAGTAGTCGATGCCCGGTGACGAACCGGGCGTCAGACGGCGGAACGACACCCCGCTGTCGAGAACGATGTCGGCCGTCTGCCCCGCGCGCTGCAGCGTGAAACCCGAGGGGCCGGCGGGTTCGACGGGGCGGTCGGATGCCGGGTCGAAGGCCGCCACGAGCGGAACGCCGAGGGCGTCGGTGATGGCGATGAGTCGCGAGACGCTCGGCTGCATGACTCCCCGCTCGATCTGCGAGACGGCGCTGGGGGAGATGCCGAGGGTCTTGGCGAGGGCACGCGCGGAGATGCCGCGAGACTGACGCAGGTCGCGGATGCGTCCACCGACCGACGCCTCGGCGGGGGCGCTCGAGTCGGGGACTGCGGGCGCGATCGCGGAGCCGGCGCCGGCGGCGTCGGGGGAAGTGACGCGGGCGTCGTCAACGGTGGCGGGCTGCGTCATGCCCCGAGTCTAAGGACGCCTCTCGCGTGAAGGTGTGACTTCACACGCCTGTTACATGAGCGAAACCCGGCGAGCGATGTGAACCCATAACTTCACATCAGAGCTCCACTCCGGCCGCGGACTCCACGTCGTGGCATCCATCGTCCTGAGAGGAATGACATGACTTCGAGCCCGCTCACCGGCCCCCACGATCTCGTGGAGGCTGCCGGCCACCCCCACGGGGGCGGCAACATGCTGCCGCACTACGACGACCGCCTCGCCAACGAGGACCTCGCGCCGCTGCGCAGGCAGAAGTGGTCGAGCTACAACATCTTCGCGTTCTGGATGAGCGACGTGCACTCCGTCGGCGGCTACGTCACCGCGGGCTCGCTCTTCGCGCTCGGACTGCAGTCGTGGCAGGTGCTGGTGGCGCTGATCGCCGGCATCGTCATCGTGCAGCTGTTCGCCAACATGGTCGCCAAGCCCAGCCAGAAGACGGGCGTGCCCTACCCCGTGATCAACCGCGTGGTGTTCGGCATCCGGGGCGCGAACATCCCCGCCATCATCCGCGGTCTGATCGCCATCGCCTGGTACGGCGTGCAGACCTTCCTCGCGGCCGAGTCGCTGAACATCGTGTTCCTGAAGTTCATCCCGGGATCCGCGGCCCTGCTCGACGTGTCGTTCGCGGGGCTGTCCGCCCTCGGCTGGATCTCGTACGCGATCCTGTGGACCGCGCAGTTCCTGCTCTTCTGGAACGGTATGGAGGTCATCCGCCGCTTCATCGACTGGGCGGGCCCCGCGGTGTACCTCGTCATGATCGTGCTCGCGATCTACCTCGTCTCACAGGCGGGCATCCAGAACATCTCGTTCACCCTCTCGACCACGCAGCTGGACTTCTGGGCGTCGATCCCGGTCATGTTCGCCGCGGTCGCGCTGGTCGTGTCGTACTTCTCGGGCCCGATGCTGAACTTCGGCGACTTCGCCCGCTACGGCAAGAGCTTCGCGGCGGTCAAGAAGGGGAACTTCTGGGGCCTTCCGATCAACTTCCTCTTCTTCTCGCTGCTGACCGTCATCACCGCCTCGGCCACCGTGCCAGTGTTCGGCTCGCTCATCACCGACCCGATCGCGACCGTCGAACGCATCGACACCCCCTTCGCGATCCTCCTCGGCGGCCTGACCTTCGTCACCGCCACCGTCGGCATCAACATCGTCGCCAACTTCATCTCGCCCGCGTTCGACTTCTCCAACGTGGCCCCGAAGAAGATCTCCTGGCGTGCGGGCGGCATGATCGCGGCCGTCGGGTCCACCTTCCTCATGCCGTGGAACTGGTATTCCAACGCCGACGCCATCCACTACTCGCTCGGTGTGCTGGGTGCGTTGATCGGTCCGCTCTTCGGCATCCTGATCGCCGGCTACTACATCGCCGCCCGTCAGCGCGTGAAGGTCGACGCGATGTTCACGATGGACACCGCCGGACCCTACTGGTACCGCAACGGCTTCAACCCGAACGCGGTCAAGGCGGTCATCGCGTCCGGTGTGCCGACGGTAGCGATCGCGATCTTCCCGAAGCTCTTCGCCGACCTGGGCCTGTTCGACATCTCCGCGGTGAGCGATTACAGCTGGTTCATCGGCTGCGGATTGGGTTACGTGCTGTTCCTGCTGTTCGAGCGCCTCGACCCCCGCATCCCGACGTTCGACGGCGAGACCGAGGGCATCTCCGACGGCACCGTCGACGCGGTGGCCGCGGACGCGGCATCCGAGGTTCCGGTGCTCGCGCAGACGGCTCGGGATACCGTGCCGGGCTCGGCGCCGGTGCTCGCGAACGACGTTCCGGATGCCGCAACATCGGCGTCCGCGCTCCCGCGACCGACCACGGGACCCTCTCGCGAGGCGCTCGCGTGAAGATCCTGCTGATCAACCCCAACACCTCCCGGGCGATGACCGGGAAGATCGCCGACGCCGCCCGGGACGTCGCCGGACCCGATGTGCTCATCGAGGCCGTGTGTCCCGCCTCCGGAGCCGCCGCGATCGAGAGCCACACCGATGAGATCGCCGCGGCGGCGGCCGTGGTCGAGGCGATCCAGGCGGATCGCGACGGACCCGACCCGGCCGATGCGTACGTCATCGCGTGCTTCGGCGACCCGGGTCTGGACGCTGCCCGCGAGGTGGCCGATGCCCCGGTGGTCGGTATCGCCGAGGCGGCGATGCACCTGGCCGCGGTGTCGGGTCGGCACTTCGGGGTCGTGACGACACTCAGTCGCACGCTGGGCCGGGCCGAGGACCTCGTCACCCGGTACGGCATGGAGCGCGCGTGCGTGTCGCTGGAGGCGACCGGAATTCCGGTGCTCGATCTCGAGGACACGGGATCCGAGGCGGTCGCGACCATCGAGCGATACGGTGCGCGCGCCGCGGCGGACGGTGCCGACGTCATCGTGCTCGGCTGCGCCGGCATGGCCGATCTGTGCGCGGAGCTCACGGCGCGTATCGGGGTGCCGGTCGTCGACGGGGTCGCGGCGGCGGTGGGGATGGCATCCGGAATGGTGCGGATGGGGCTGGGAACCAGCAAGCGCGACGAGTACGCGCGGCCGCCGCGGGTGTGGGGTGTCTCGTCCGGGGTCCGCGGGGGGCCCGTGGTGGCCGGGGTGGCCGGCGTGGCCGGCGGGGAGCGGGGCACGATCTGTGCGCCGGGGTGGACGGGAGACGCCCCGGTGCACGATGAGCGCCCCGCTGCGGCGGTGTCCGGCGCGGCGGTGTCGAGGCGCACTCCTCCTCCCCAGGCGGGCGATCTCGCGGTTTTCGCGTGAATGTTGATGACGGTTACATTCAGGAAATGCGGGGCGCCTAGCGTGAACGACATGAGCACACGGATCGCCGCCCGACGGGTCTACCTCGACGGCGCCTTCAGTCCTGCCACCGTCGTGATCGACGACGGGGTGATCGCCGCCATCGAGCCCTTCGACGCGGCCGCCACCACCGTGTTGCCCGGCGACGCCGTGCTGCTGCCCGGGCTCGTCGACTCGCACGTTCATCTCGACGAACCGGGTCGTACCGAGTGGGAGGGTTTCGCGACGGGCACCGCCGCCGCGGCGGCCGGTGGGGTCACGACGGTGGTCGACATGCCGCTGAACAGCCTGCCCGTCACCACCACCCCCGAGGCTCTGGATGCCAAGCGCCGGGCCACGACAGGAAAGCTCGCGGTCGACGTGGCGTACTGGGGCGGCGCCGTCCCCGAGAACCTCGGATCGCTGCGTGCGCTCTCCGAGGCCGGGGTCGTCGGGTTCAAGTGCTTCTTGTCGCCCAGCGGGATCGACGAGTTCGGACACCTCGACACCGACCGGCTCGAGCAGTGCCTCGCCGAACTCGCCGAGTTCGACGGCCTGCTCATCGTGCACGCCGAAGACCCCGCTCACCTGCACGCCGACGGCGCGCTCGGACCCCACTACAGCGACTTCGAGGCCAGCCGCCCGCCGCTCAGTGAACGTGCCGCGATCCGCCGGGTCATCGATGCCGCGCGTCGCACGGGCGCCCGCGCGCACATCGTGCACGTCGCCGACGGCGGCGCGCTCGACGACGTGCGGGCGGCGAAAGCCGAGGGCGTGCGCCTGACGGTCGAGACCTGTCCGCACTATCTGACGCTCGATGCCGAAGAGGTGCCCGACGGCGCGGGGGCGTTCAAGTGCTGCCCGCCGATCCGCGGCGGCGACAATCGCGACCTGCTGTGGGCGGGCGTCATCGACGGCACCATCGACGCGATCGTCAGCGACCATTCGCCGGCCACCGTCGAGCTGAAGGGCAATCCCGACTTCGGTCTCGCCTGGGGCGGTATCGCGGGGCTGCAGACCGGCCTGTCGGCCGTGCACACCACCGCCCGCGAGCGGGGGCTGGCATTCGAGAGCCTCCTGCCGCTGCTGACGACGGGCCCCGCGCGCATCGCGGGCCTCGGGGGGCTCGGCGTGATCGAACCGGGCGCGCCGGCTCACCTCGTCGCCTTCGCGCCCGACGAGACGTTCGTGGTGGATGCCGCGACGCTGGAGTACCGCAACCCGGTGACGCCCTGGCACGGCAAGACCCTCACGGGCGTCGTGCGCGAGACCTGGCTGCGCGGTGAGTCGGTGTACCGCCGCGGCGCAGCGGTGACCGAGCGCGAGGGCCGCGAGATCCTGCACACCCCCGCGGCGGTGCAGGCGTGAGCGCCGCCGTGGCCGGGGAGCGCGGCTCGGGGAGTGCCGCGGGCGGGACCCACGCCGCGGCCGAGGTCGCTGAGCCCGTCGGAGGGAGCGGACCCCGCGGTGCAGCGGGTGGTGTCGACGAGCTCGGCCACCCTGGTTCGGCCGCGACCGGGCCCGGCACCGCGACGCCGGTGCCGATCCTCCAGCCCGGCGTCGGCGCCGTCCCCGGCGACCATTACCTCCGCGCCACCCCCGACACCGTCCTGTGGGGGCGTCTGCCGTGCGCGCGCGACACCGCCGTGCTCGAGATCGCATCGGGCGCCAGCGTCACGTTCGACACCGTCAGCCACGAGGGGATCCTCGACGACCAGGGCAAAGACCCGGTCGCCTACTTCGCGGCACACGGCGTTCCGCGTGAGCAGGTGCTCGACGACGCCGTCGAGATCGCGGCATCCGTCTCTCGCGACGTGATGGCCGACGGACCCCACGTCGTCGTCGGTCCCGTGCACGTGCGGGACGCCCATCCCGGCGACCTGCTCAAGATCACCGTCGAGACGCTCGTTCCTCGGGTGCCCTACGGCGTGATCTCGAACCGGCACGGCAAGGGCGCGCTCGTGGGCGAGCTGCCGCGCGGCGAGCACAACGTCAGCGTGTTCGCCGCCGTCGCCGAGCGCAGCGGCATCCTGCACGGCACGCTCCCGCTCGTCGAGGGCGGAGAGCCGGTCGTGGCGTTCCCCCTCGCGCCGTTCCTCGGCACGATGGGGGTCGCCGTCGCTGGTCCGGAACGACCGCACTCGGTGCCGCCGGGAACGCACGGCGGCAACATCGACATCAACCTCCTGGTCGAGGGGACGGTCCTCTACCTCCCCGTGCAGGTCGAGGGGGCGCTGGCGTACGTCGGCGATCCCCACTTCGCGCAGGGCGACGGCGAGGTCGCGCTCACCGCTCTCGAGGCGTCGCTGCGTGCCACGTTGCGCTTCGAGGTGATCCCCGCGGCCGCCGCCCACGCCGCGTTCGGCGAGGTCACGGGGCCGCTCGTGCGCACACCCGACTTTCTCGTGCCGACGGGGATGGATCCCGACCTCGATGCGGCGATGCGCGCCTGCGTGCGCTCGTCGCTGGCGCTCCTGCACGGCCGCTGGGGCATGGACGAGCACCTGGGCTACGCCTACCTGAGCGCGGCGACCGACTTCGACATCTCGCAGGTCGTCGATATCGTCTCGGGCGTGCACGCGCGCATCCGCGAGGCCGATTTCGCGGGAGTGCCGTCGGCGGAGCCGGTGGCGCTCGCATCCGTTCCCCTGCCCGAGGGAGGCACCGCATGACCCCCGCCCTGGCCGCCGCGCTCGCCCGCGCCGAGGTCTCCACGTCCTCAACCCCCGTTCGAGTGTCCACGACACGCCGCACGGCGGGGGCGCGAGTCGGCGTGTTTCGGACACTCGACGGGCTGCGACCCCGCGGGGAGGAGAAGCGATGACGGGTGCCACCATCCCCGCCGACCTGCGCGAGGCCTTCGACGCGTACGAGTGCGCCATCGTCGCGAACGACCTCGACGCCCTCGACGCGTTCTTCGCGCCCGGACCCGACACGCTCCGCGGCGACACGGCGGGACTGCTCGTCGGCCATGACGCGATCAGCGGGTTCCGGTCGCTGCGCGGCGGCGTGCCCCCGCGCGACATCGCCGACGTCCACTACCGCCCGCTCGCCACGGCCACCACCGACGCGAGCACCGACGGCGACGTCGCCCTGCTCATGTCGGTGTCGCAGTTCCGCGGCGGCGGGCGAGGCCTGCAGACGCAGGTGTGGCAACGCATCGACGGTCGGTGGCTCATCACCGCGGCGCACGTGACGCCGCGCACGCCTCCGCTCGACCGCACCATCTGGCGCAGCGTCGGCGATCCGTTCCTGCAGGGGGCGTGGGAGGGACCGCTCGAGGGACTCACCGTCGCGGTGAAAGACCTGTTCGCCATCGCCGGTTTCCGTATCGGCGCGGGCAACCCGACATTCCTCGAAGAAGCGCGGCCCGAGAAGGCCACCGCCCCGGCCGTCGCCGACCTGCTGCGAGCCGGCGCGTCGCTGCGCGGTATCGCCCGCACCGACGAGTTCGCCTACTCGATCGCCGGAGACAACGCCCACTACGGCACGCCGCCCAACGGCGCGGTGGTCGGTGCTCTGCCCGGCGGGTCGTCGAGCGGACCGGCATCAGCGGTCGCCCTCGGCCACGCCGACATCGCCCTCGCCACCGACACTGCCGGTTCCATCCGCGTCCCGGCGTCGTACCAGGGGCTCTGGGGGCTGCGCACGACCCACGACCTCGTCCCCCGACAGGGCATGCTGCCGCTCGCGCAGTCGTTCGACACGATCGGCTGGCTCACCCGCGACGGCGACACCCTGCAGCGTGTGGCCGACTGGTGCCTCAGCTACGACGGCTCCGCGTCCACCGAGAACGTGTACGGCGCCGCAGGCAGCGACCTTCCCTGGCGGTTCGTGATCCCCGAAGAGATCCTCGACTGCGCCGACGCCGCTACCCGCGAGGAGTTCTCGCGCTTCCTGGCCGGGCTCGCGGCATCCGACGACCCGCCCTCGTTCCGCGCGGTGCACACGGGAGACCTGGATGCCGGCTTCGCGGCGTTCCGCACCGTGCAGGGCGCCGAGGCGTGGCGCAACGACGGCGAGTGGCTGCGCGCGCATCCCGGTGCCGTGGGCCCGGCGGTCGCCGAACGCTTCCGCGTCGCCGCGCAGATCACCGCCGACGACGAACGGGCGGCGCGCAGCGGCCTCGAACCGATCGCCGCGCACCTGGCCGAGCTCGTCGACGGTGCCGTCATGGTCTTCCCCACCGTCCCGGGTCCCGCACCTCAGCGCACCGCCGATGTCGACGCGGTGCGTGCGGCCACCCTGCGCATGACGGCCCCCGCTGCCATCGCCGGTCTCCCGGCGATCTCGGTGCCGCTGCTCACCGTCGACGGCGCCCCCGTCGGCGTCTGCCTCGTGTCGCGTGCGGGCACCGACATCGCGCTCGTGCGCCTCGCCCGCCGGCTCGCCGCCCTGTCGGCATCCTCTCGTGCTTCCGCCCCCTCCCGCCCCATGGAGACCCCGTGAACAGCCAGCTCCCCGGCCCCATCGACCCGCCCGCCCGTCTCCTCATGGGCCCCGGGCCCATCTCGGCGTACCCGAGCGTGCTGCGCGCGATGGGGGCGCCGCTCGTCGGCCAGTACGACCCGTTCATGACCGCGACGATGACCGAGACGCAAGACCTCTACCGCCAGGTCTGGGGCACCGGCAACGACGCGACGCTTCTCATCGACGGCACCAGTCGCGCCGGCATCGAGGCGGCGATGCTCTCGCTCATCCGCCCGGGCGATCGCGTGCTCGTGCCCGTCTTCGGTCGGTTCGGGCACCTTCTCGCCGAGATCGCCGAGCGCGCGCTCGCCGAGGTCCACACGATCGAGGTCCCCTGGGGTCAGGTCTTCCCCGTGTCGGCGATCCGCGAGGCGGTCGAACGGGTCAAGCCGCACCTCGTCGCCTGCGTGCAGGGCGACACGTCCACCACGATGCTCCAGCCGCTGGACGAGATCGGCGAGATCTGCCGCGCGCACGGGGCCTTGTTCTACACCGACGCCACGGCGTCCCTCGGCGGCAACCCGTTCGAGATGGATGCCTGGGGATTGGATGCCGCCACCGCGGGCCTGCAGAAGTGCCTCGGCGGGCCGTCGGGGTCGGCGCCGATCAGCCTGTCGGAGCGGGCCGTCGAGGTGGTGCGCTCGCGCGCCCGCGTCGAGGCCGGAATCCGGGAGGAGGGCGATGCCGTGGCATCCGACTTCATCCGCTCGAACTACTTCGACCTGGCGATGATCCTCGACTACTGGGGCCCGCGGCGCCTGAACCACCACACCGAGGCGACGACGATGCTCTACGGCGCGCGGGAGTGCGCGCGCGTTCTGCTGCTAGAGGGGCGCGACGCCGTGATCGCGCGGCACCGGCTACACGGCGACGCCATGCTCGCGGGCGTCGAAGGCCTCGGCCTCACGGTGTTCGGCGACGTCGCACACAAGATGACGAACGTCGTCGCGGTCGAGATCCCCGAGGGCGTGGTGGGCGACGCGGTACGGTCGGAGCTGCTGAGCGACTTCGGCATCGAGATCGGCACGTCGTTCGGTCCACTGCACGGCCGCGTCTGGCGCATCGGCACGATGGGGTACAACGCGCGCACCGACGCCGTGCTGACCACCCTCGCCGCGCTCGAGGCGGTGCTGCGTCGCCACGGCGCAACGGTCGCACCCGGTGGCGGGGTCGAGGCCGCGCAGGGCGTGTACGCGGCGGCGCGCTCGTGAGCACCGTTCCCGCCGGGTGTGCGCCGGTTCTGCGGCCGGCTGGTATCGCAGGCCCTGCGCTCGTGAGCGCCGTCCTCGCCGGGCGTGCGCCGGTCCTGCGGCCGCCCGGTCTCGCCGGCCCGGCGAGCGGGGCCCGACCATGACCACCACGACCCGCCTGCAGGTCGCGCCCGAGCGCATCGCCTCGGCGGCGCGGCGGATCATGGGGCGGTGCGAAGAGCTGGCCCGGGTCACGGCGACCCCGGGCAGCATCACGCGCGTGTACCTGTCGCCCGAGCACGCCCGGGTCAACCGCCTGTCGGCGGAGTGGATGCGCGAACTCGGCATGACCACGAGACAGGATGCCGCGGGCAACCAGGTCGGACGCCTCGCCCCGGCCGGAGCCCCCGACGCCCCGGCGCTGCTGATGGGCTCGCACCTCGACACCGTCCCCGACGCCGGACGCTTCGACGGCATCGTCGGGGTGCTCATGGCCCTCGAGGTCGTGCGGCTCATCCGCCTGGTCGACGACGAGGGCACGGCGTCCAGTCCCTTCCCGTTCGCGCTCGAGGTCATCGCCTTCAGCGACGAGGAGGGCACGCGGTTCGGCAAAGCCCTGCTCGGCTCCTCGGCGGTCGCCGGACAGTGGGACGCATCGTGGTGGGACCTGATGGATGCCGACGGCTACACGCTGCGCCAGGCCTTCCGCGAGTTCGGGCTCGATCCGGGCCGCATCGGCGAGGCCGCACGACGCCCCGACGAGCTCGTCGCCTATCTGGAGGCGCACATCGAGCAGGGGCCCGAGCTGCACCGCAGCGGCCGGGCGCTCGCGGCCGTGTCGTCGATCGCGTCTGCGCGCCGCTTCCAGCTGGTCGTCGAGGGCGAGGCGCGGCACGCCGGCGGCACCCCCTACGACATGCGCCGCGACGCCCTGCTCGGTGCGAGCGAAGCGGCCCTCGCGGTGGAGCGCATCTGCCGCGGCGAGCATCACATCATCGGCACCGTCGGCCAGCTCGAGGCGTTCCCCGGCGCGGTGAACGTCGTGCCCGGCGAGGCGCACTTCTCGCTCGATCTGCGCGGCGAGTTCGACGCCAGCCGCGACCACACGTGGGACGAGATCTCGCACGAACTCGATGCCATCATGGGCCGCCGCGGCCTGCGCTGGCGAGCCCGCGAGGTGCACAGCGCACCGGCCGTCTTCTGCGCCCCGCTGCTGCAAGACGTGGTGCGCGCCGGTATCGGCGGCGAGGCGCCGACCCTGTTCAGCCGTGCCGGCCACGACGCGATGGCGATCGGGGCCATCACCGAGGTGGGCATGCTGTTCCTGCGCAACCCCGACGGCATCAGCCATCACCCCGACGAGGCGGTGACCGGTGCCGACGTCGCCGCGGGACTGCGGGCACTCGCCGAGGCGGTGCTGCACCTGGGGGCGGAGCCCCGCTGAACCCGGCGCGCGACGTCGGTCATCGACAGGTCCACTCATCCCCGATCGGCCCTCGGATCCACCGCGAGCCCTGCGCGAGAATCGTGGAATGACCGACACACCCGGCATCCTGCAGCTGCTCGCCTTCGCCGCCGAACCCGGAGGTGGCAACCCCGCGGGCGTCGTCCTGGATGCCACGACCCTCGACGACGCGCAGATGCAGCGCATCGCGGCTGACCTCGGCCACCCCGAGACGGCGTTCGTGACCGCGCGCGAAGGCGATCGCGTCGCCGTGCGGTACTTCTCGCCCGACGACGAGGTGCCCTTCTGCGGACACGCCACCATCGCGACAGCGGTCGCGCTCGCCGAGATCGAGGGCGCCGGCAGCTACGTCTTCGACACCGCCGCGGGCGCGGTCGACGTGGTCGCCGAGCGCGACGCCGGGGGTGCCATGGGCGCCGGTTTCACCAGCGTCGAGCCGCGGATCATCGACCTGGAGCCCGAGGTGGCCGACCGCCTGCTCGGCTTGATGGGCCTGACCCACGACGCCCTCGACGAGCGGATGCCGCTGGCGCAGTCCTTCGCCGGCAACCTGCATCCGGTCGTCGCCGTGACCGCGCGGGAGGTGTTCGACACGTTCACCTTCGATCCCGGCGCGATGCGGGAACTCCTCGACGAACGCGGATGGAAGGGCACCGTCATCGTGGTGCACGTCGCGGGCGGCGTCGCCGACGGCCTCGTCGTCGAGGCCCGAAACCTCTTCCCCGTCGGAGGCATCACCGAAGACCCCGCCACGGGCTCCGCCGCAGCCGCGCTGGGGGCGTATCTGCGTGACCGCGTCGGCGTTCCCGCTCCCTTCGGTTTCACCGTGCGGCAGGGGCGGCACATCGGTCGGCCGAGCGTGCTGCAGGTCGAGGTCCCGGCATCCGGCGGCATCGTGGTGCGGGGCGGCGCGACGCCGCTCTGACCGCGGGCCGGGTTGCGGCGACCCGCGGCTGCGGGGAGGCGCGCCGCGTGTTGGGGCGGGGATTGTGCAGCGGGGCGGGTTGCGGTCGCCCCGGTGCACAAAACGTGCCCCGAACCGGGATCCGGCGGTCGTGCGAGCGGGCCCGCGTGTTGGGGCGGGGATTGTGCAGCGGGGCGGGTTGCGGTCGCCCCGGTGCGCAGATCGTGCCCCGAATCCGGATCCGGCGGTCGTGCGAGCGGGCCCGCGTGTTGGGGCGGGGATTGTGCAGCGGGGCGGGTTGCGGTCGCCCCAGTGCACAAGACGTGCCCCGAACCGGGCCTGGCGGCCGTGGGTGGTGCGCCGGGGCCAGCGGGATGCCGTGGACTTGCTGCCGCAGGGAGAGTGCGGCGAGCTGGGTGCGGCGGGCGTCGGGGGAGCGCATCAGCATTGGGGCGGAGATGGCGCGTTGGGGCGGATACTGCCCGCCCCAACGCGCGAAACGCGCCCCGAAGTCGTCGAGCCCGCCCCGCCCTCGTCGAGCCCGCCCCGAACTGGTCGAGCCCCCGCCTCAAACTCGTCGAGCCCCGGCCCCGAACTGCTCGAGGCCGCCGCCCCCGCCCCACCTCGCCGCCCCCGCCGTCACCGTGTGCACGCGGTCTCGCCCGCGCGAAGGCCTCACTCCCCGCCGGCCAACCTCCACACGCGATCCCGCGAGAACGGCAGCTCGTACCCCCGGCGCCCGAGAGCCCGCGACACGGCGTTGCCGATCGCCGCTCCCACCGGGTTGTAGGGCGACTCGCTCATCGACTTCGCGCCGAACGGACCCAGCGTGTCGTCGGTCTCCGCGAAGTACACCTCGGTGTCGGGCACGTCGGCGAACTGGGGCACGCGGTACGTGCGGAACACCGGGTTCTGCACCACCCCGTCCTCGACGTACACCTCCTCGTACAGCGCCCCGCCGAGGCCCTGGGCCACGCCGCCCTCGACCTGACCGCGGCACTGCGCCGGATTGATGACGACGCCGGCATCGGCGGACTGGATCGACTGGAGCACCTTCACCGTGCCCGTCTCGGGATCGACGGCCACACGCGCCGCGTGAACGTTGAACGCGAGCGAGCGATAGTCGCCGAATTCCGCGCCGTCTGCGGTCAGCCCGTCGATGGTCTGATACCCGGCGGGGGCCGCGGCGATGATCCGCTCCCACGTCACGATCTCGTCTCCCACGCGCACTCCGGATGCCACGAGCTCCGCGCCGAGGCTTCCGGCGCCGGATGCCGCGCCCCCTGCGCCGCCGCCGGCCACGGATGCCGCGCCCCCGCCTGCCACGGATGCCCTGCCCCCCGCGGCATCGCCTCCCGCCAATTCCGTCGCGATCTCGACCATCCGTCGTCGCAAGGCCGTGCAGGCGCCGAAGAGCGCCTTGCCGGCCACGACGGTGCCGGCGGAGGCGAAGGCACCCGTGTCGTGCCGCACCGCGTCGGTGTCGGCGGCCCACAGTTCGAGACGGTCGAGGGGGGCGTCCAGCACGGTCGCGGCGATCTGCCGGTGCACGGTCGAGGTGCCGTTGCCGAACTCGGCCGTGCCCACCCGCAGCAGGTAGGTGCCGTCGGGACGCAGGGTCGCGGTGGTGTGCGCGATGTGGCCCCGGGGCGCCATGGTGGCGATCATGGACGCTGCCATCCCCTCGCCGACGAGCCAGCCGTCGGGGGCGTCGACACCGTTGCCGCGACGCAGGGCGCCCTCGGCGAGGTCGAGGCACTGGTCGAGGCCGTAACTGCCCCAGATCAGGTCTTCCTCGTACTTGTCGTCGTCGGGGTGCAGCGGGTCGCCCTCGCGCACGGCGTTGATGCGGCGGAGATCGAACGGGTCGATGTCCAGCTCCACGGCGAGGGCGTCGAGCGCCGACTCGACGGCGAACACCACCTGTCCGAGCCCGTAGCCGCGGAACGCCCCCGACGGCGGGTTGTTCGTGTAGACCGCCTCGGCGTCGATCCACTTCACCGGCACCCGGTACAGCGTGGTCGATTCGGCGCACGAGTGGAACAGCACTCCGATCGCGTGATTGCCGTACGCGCCGGTGTCGCTGAGCACGTCGATCTTCATCGCGGTGAGGGTGCCCCCGGCATCCGATCCGAGGGTCACGCGCACCCGCATCGGATGCCGCAGCGACGCTCGGACGAACTGGTCGGTTCGCGAGAACTCGTACGCCACCGGGCGTCCGAGTTTCAGCACGGCCAGCGCCGTGAGGTCTTCGGTGAACAGCTCCTGCTTGCCGCCGAAGCCCCCGCCGACCCGCGTGGCGAACACGCGGACGCGATCGCGCTCGAGGCCGAAGATGTGGGCGAGCTCGTCGCGCGCGAGGAAGGGCACCTGCGTGGACGATCGGATGACGAGACGCCCGTCGTCGTCGAGCCACCCCACGGCGCCATGCGTCTCGAGGGCCGCGTGGGTGACGCGCGACGACCGCCACTCGCCGGTGACGGTGGTGTGGCTCTCCGCGAGCGCCGCGTCGACGTCGCCGCCGTGACCGGTGTGGAAGCCGGCGACGACGTTGCGCCCGGCTGCCATGACCCGTTCCGCGGGCGTGCGGTCGGGGTGCAGCAGCGGGGCGCCCGGGCGGCGGGCCTCTTCGGGGTCGAACACGGCGGGCAGCACGTCGTAGTCGACGACGACCGCGCGGCATCCGGCATCCGCCGCTTCCGCCGTTTCGGCGACCACCGCGACCACGCGCTGACCGACGTGGCGCACGACGTCGTCGAGCATGCGCGTGTCGTCGGGATCGTCAGTGCGATGCTCATGGCGGCCCGTCGAGTACCGCAGGTCGGGCACGTCGTGGTGGGTGAAGACCGCGACGACCCCCGGTACGGCGAGGGCGGCCGCGGTGTGGATCGCACGCACGCGGGCGTGTGCGTGAGGCGAGACCACCACCCGCAGCACGAGGGGCGGGCCGCCGGGCACGGGTTCGTCGAAGGTGAACGGCTCGCGGCCCTGGACGATGCGCCGGGCGGCCTCGGGCACGGCCGAGGTGCCGACCAGGCCGGTGGGTGGTCCATCTGCAGGATCGCCGGGGCCGCAGTGCGCTCCCGGGGCGGATGGTGCGCCGGTCGGGATGGGGGTCGGACATCCGGACGACCCCGTGCCGCCGGCCGCCGCGCCGGGGTGGCAGCCCGCCCCGGTCTCGCGCACCGGCCCCAGCACGGACTCGCGGATGGCCTCGCGGATCGGGCGGTAACCCGTGCAGCGGCAGAGGTTGCCCTTCATACGCCGGTCGAGATCATCGAGGTCGGCGGGGCTCAGCGTCGACGCGGTCACGCTCATCCCCGGCGAGCAGAAGCCGCACTGGAAACCGAACCCGGTCGCCAGGGCCTCCTGCACGGGATGCAGCTCGTCGCCCGGGGCGAGTCCCGCCGCGGTGGTGATCGCGCGTCCTTCGAGGCGCATGGCCGGAATGATGCAGGAGTGCGTCGGATCGCCGTCCAGCAGCACCGAGCACGCGCCGCAGTCGCCCGCGTCGCATCCCTTCTTCACCTCGACATGGCCCGTCTCGCGCAGGAGCGTGCGCGCGCTCTGGCCCGGCCTCGGCTCCGCGTCGACGGGGATGCCGTTGATCTCGAATCTCACGTGCGGGCTCCTCGACGGAGAACGTCGGGGCGCCCGGCGGGCCGTTCTCCGGTGATCGTGTCGTGGCGGGTCGGGCTGAGGGGCGCAACGGGGTACGCGATCGTGATTCCTCCGGAGATCGGCGCGTCATCGGCCGGGGTGACGAGACCGATGCTCACGCGGCGCCCTCCTGCAGGTCACGCGCCAGACCCTGGCGCACCCGCTCTGCGAGCACCACGCTCACGCCGCGACGCCAGTCGGCGCTGCCCAGCGGGTCGGTGTAGAAGTCGGTGGCGCTGGCCACGGCATCTCGCAGCTCGCCCGCCCCGGGGATGCGCCCGAAGCGGAGGACCCGGGGCCGGCGCACCGCCGCGGTCACCACGAATACGGCGGATCCGTCGGGGTCGACCCGGGCGGTGACGACCGCGCCCGATCGGCCGAGCTCGGCCAGGGCGATCTTGTGCAGGCCGACGCGGGCGCCGAGGGCATGGGCCGGGATGTCGAGGGCGCGCACCACTTCGCCCGGCGCGAGCGAGGTCGCGGCGTTGTCGATCACGAGGTCGGCCACCGCGATCACGCGCTCGCCGCCGTCGGGCGTCCAGATCAGCGCCGTGGCATCCAGGGTCGAGAGCAGCGCGATCATCGCCCCCGCGGCGAAGGCCTGGCAGACGTTTCCGCCGACGGTGGCGGTGTTCCAGATCTTGAAGGACGCCAGCAGCGCGTCGGCGGAGGGACGGGCGAGTGCGAGAGAGGTCCAGGCGGCGGGTGCGTCGCGCTCGGCCCAGGCGAGCAGGCGCGCGATCGTGCAGGTCGCGCCGATGCGCAGGCCCTCGGCCGTGATCTCGATGTCGGGCCAGCCCAACGTCGTGAGGTCGACGAAGCCCGTCGTGCCGGGCTGCGGCTCGCTCATGAGCCAGGTCCCCCCGGCGATGACGACCTCGCCGGGGCCGAGGGTGAGGTCGTCGCGCGTGCGGGCGGAGCGGAACGAGGTGACAGTGGTGATGTCCATGCGTCAGCCCGCCAGGATCCGTCCCGACCACCGGCCGTCGGTGAGCGTGTACTGCTGTCGGACGCTCTGACCGAGCAGATCGCCGCGCCAGAACGTCAGCGTCAGGGGGCGGACGCGGAACCCGGCCCATCGCTCCGGAGGATCGAGCGTCGGGTGCGCCTCGTCGAACTCGGCCCACAGGTGCCGGCGGTCGTACGCCGGCAGGCGGGCGTTGTCGTTCGTGTTCAGCCACGCCAGCAGCTGCAGGTACCGCGACCGCCGGCGGTAGGTCTCGGCCGCGGAGGCGTTGCTCACGCGCTCGACGATGCCCCGCACCACCAGCTGCCGACCCAGCTCGGGCCAGGCCACCGACAGGGCGGCGACGGGGTTCGCGGCGATCTCGGCGACCTTCTCGCTGGCGGAGTCGGTGTGAAAGTACAGACCGGTGGGATCTTGATCGCTCACGAGCACGTGCCGGAGGGAGGGGATGCCGTCGCGACCGATGGTCGAGAGCGCGGCGAGCGGGCGGAGCTCGCTGTCGTGCGCGGGGAGCCAGCGCACCAGTAGTGCGAGAGGGTCGTCGACGAGCGCGTCGATGTCGTCGACGTCGGAACCGAACGACGTTCCGGCTGTGATCATGGTGACCTCCGAGAGGCTGCGGGTACCGCCGAGCGTAAGGAGTGCTCGTTTCCACAATGTTGCCGCCATGAACATCGGTCGAAACACGTGCTCCCTACACTCCGGTCATGACCCTGCTGCCCCTCATCGACGTGTGCCCCAAGCACATGGAGTACGGCCCGTGCGGCGGTGTGGGCTTCGACGGCTCGTGCGAGATCGACCCCGCCCACCGCTGCGCATTCCTGCACCGCCCGACGGTGCCGTGGACGGGTGTGGACCGCGAGACCATCGTGCCGCCGTCGCCGCGCACGGATGCCGCAGCCGGCACCCTCGCCGCTCTCGGCACGCGAGCGTGGGTGGTGGCGGACCTTCCCGCGCGGGCGTTGAGCGTGGCATCCATCGACGCGTGCGCCGCCGTGTTGTCGGGAGAGGTGGATGCCGTGCTCGCCGGCGACGCGGGAAGCGCTCGGGTGCAGTTCCCTCCCGCGTACCGCGCGCACCTACTGCAGCGGCGGGGGCTGCGCGTCTGGAGCGGCGTGAACATGCGCGACCGCAACCGCGTCGCGATCGAGGGCGAGCTCGAAGCTCTCGCCGTCGAGGGAGTGGCCGGGGTGCACTGCGTGACCGGTGATCACACCCGAAAGGGGGACCGCCCCGACGCCGCCGCCGTCTTCGACCTCGACTCCACCGAGGCGACGGCCCTGGCGCGCGCGGCGGGTCACGTCGTCTCGGTCGCGGCATCGCCGGCTGCTCCTCCCGTCGAGCGACGCGCGGCGCGCCTGCGCGAGAAGCTGCGCGCCGGTGCCGACGTCTGCTTCGTCAACCACGCCGGCGGCGCGGCGCCCGTGCGCCGGTTCATCGACGAGGTGGGCGACGGCATCCGGTTCATCCCGTGCATCCCCGTCGTCGTCGACGAGGCCTCGGCCGACCTGCTGGAGTCGTTCACCACTCTCGTGCTGCCCGAGGGGTTTCTCGGTCGCATCCGCGACGCGCGCGATCCACGGGCCGAGGGGATCGCCCTCTCCGTCGCGCTCGCCGAGGAGATGCTCGCACTCCCCGGCGTCGTCGGCGTCAACCTGTCGGGCGGTCGCGAGGGCGCCGAGGAGTCGTTCGCCGAGGCGCTCGCGGAGGTCGCGCGGCGCGTGCGCTGACCCGGCGGCGGTGGGCGCGCCGCGGCGGGAGGGGATCGGGCGCACCGCCTACCGAACTCCGGGGATCCGGCCTCCGCGGGGGCGATTTCAGGTTCGGGCGACCGGTGCCGCCGTTCCTCCGGAGTTCCGCACGGCCGATCCGGACGCCCGGCTCCGAACCGGGCCGGGGAGGGCGGGGTCAGCGGGTGATGGCGGCACCGAGGTCGGCGGCGACCGCCACGAGATGGCCGCCCTTGCGCTCGGCGCGCTCGACCGCGCCCGGGTCGACGGCGTCGCGCTCGAGCAGCCGCCAGGGATGGGCGTCGATGTCGGCGCCGCCGGTGGCGCACGCCAGCAGCGCGAGCGGCTCGAGCGCGCGCCAACGGCCGTGCGGGCGCTGCATGTCGACGATCCCGGCGCGGCCGCCCGGGCGCACGGCGGCGCGGACGCGCCGCCACGCTTCCTCGCGCGCGGGCATGACACTGAGCGCATACGTCGAGAACACGGCATCCGCGCCTCGCCCGCCGGTGAGCGCGACCACGTCACCGGGATCGAGGGTTGCGGCGTCGGCCGGCACCAGCCGCACGCAGTCGTGCCACCCCATCGCCTCGACGCGGCGGCGGGCCACGGCCAGCATGTCGACACTGCGATCGATGCCGATCACGCGCCCCTCGGGCCCGACCGCGGCGAGCAGACCGGAGAAGTTCAGCCCCGTGCCGCACCCGAGGTCGATGACGGTGTCGCCGCGTCGGGGGCGCAGCAGACGGATGCCGGCCTCTCGGCCCGCGCGATAGACCCACTTCTCGCCCGAGAGCACGTCGTACCACCGTGCACCCGCGCCGTACCTGCGCATCAGCGTCGCCATCGTGCCACCCCCTCTGCGACCACCTTAGGCTTCGGGAATGACCACTCCGCCGGGGCGCCGCGCCCGCACGCTCACCCCCACCGAGGCCGGTCGCCTCACCTGGGATCTCGTCGTCATCGGGGCCGGGAGTGCGGGTCTGGTCGGTGCGCGCACCGCGGCCGCGCTGGGGGCGCGGGTGCTGCTCGTCGAGGCGAGGGACTTCGGCGGCGAGTGCCTGTTCACCGGCTGCGTCCCGTCGAAGGCGCTGATCGCGGCCGCCGACGCGGCCGAGGACGCGCGCGGCGCCCGCCGTCTCGGCATCCACGCGGGACCGGTACGTGTGGATTTCCCCGCGGTCATGGCGCACGTCAGACGCGCGATCGCCGAGATCGAGCCGGTCGACTCGCCCGACACCCTCGCGGCGAGCGGCGTCTACACGCTGCGGGGCCGGGCGCGCTTCGACTCTGCGCGATCGGTCGTCGTCGAGGGGGTCGGCATCCCCTTCCGCGACGCTCTGATCGCCACGGGGAGCTCGCCCGTGCTCCCGGCGGGGGCCGACACCGGTGCCGTGCTCACGAACGAGACGCTGTGGGACCTCGACGAACTCCCCGCGCGCTTACTGGTGCTGGGCGGCGGGGCGATCGGGTGCGAGATGGCGCAGGCGTTCGCGCGGCTGGGCAGCGAGGTCACGCTCGTGCATCGCGGCGACCGCCTGCTGCCCAAGGAAGACCCCGATGCGAGCGCTCTGATTCTCGACGCCCTTCGCGCCGACGGTGTCGACGTGCGGCTGCGCACCACCCTCGAGAGCGCCCTTACGCGGGACGCGGCGACGCTCGCGCGCCTGAGCGACGGCACGACCGTGACGGCAGACCGCGTGTTGGCTGCGCTCGGTCGCCGTGTCGACACGACGGGGCTGGGACTGGATGCCGCGGGCGTCCGCACCGAGTCCTCCGGGGCGGTCGCCGTCGATCGGACCCTCGCCACGAGCAACCCGCGGATCCGGGCGGCGGGAGATACGACGCCCCTTCCCCGGTTCACGCACACGGCCGGCATGTTCGGCAGCGTCGCGGCGACCAACGCCGTGCTCGGGCTGTCGCGGCGCGTCCGCCTCGACGACGTGCCGCGGGTGACCTTCACCTCTCCCGAGGTCGCGGCGGTGGGCGCCTCGTCGGCGGATGCCGCCGCCTCGGGCCTGCGCGTGGTCGAGACGGCGCACGCTCACCTCGACCGCGCGATCGCCGAGAACCGGACCGCAGGATTCACCCGACTCGTCGTCGACCGGAAGGGAAGGGTCGTCGGGGCGACGATCGTCGGACCGCGCGCGGGGGAGTCGCTCGGCGAGATGTCGACCGCGGTGTCGCGGGGTCTGACGGTGAGCGGCCTCGCGGGAGTGATCCACGCGTATCCGACATACTCGGACGCCGCGTGGAACGCCGCGGTGCGCGACGCGCAGAGCGCGCTGCACCGGGGCGTGATCGCCGCGGCGATCCGGCTGCTGCGCCGACTGCGCCGTCGTCGGCGCTGAGCGGGACGGGGCTCGCGCGGATCACGCGCCGTCGACGACCGAACGCGCCCGGCTCAGCGCAACAGGCGATACCCCGCGACCACGCGCTGCACCGCGCTCACGCCCACGAAAACGGCCCACACGAGGGCGATCTGCCAGGCCCAGAAGGGCAGGATCAACCAGAGCGCGTGCACGGCGATCGTCTCGGTACCCTCGGCGATGCGTCCGAGGAACGACAGCGAGCGCCCGTCATCGATGCGGCGCCCGGTGCGCTCGGCGATCGACGAGAACGCCAAGAAGGCGGTGCCGTTGACGTAGTAGGCCACCAGCACGAGGAGGAACGGCCACCAGGGGGCGTCGTAGGCCGCGCTCGCGCCCCACGCCACGCCGAAGACACCGGTACCGTACGCGATGAAGTCCGCCGTGATGTCGAGGAACCCGCCGGCCTCGCTCTCGCCGCCCCGGCCTCTCGCCCGTCGTCGCCGTGCCAGCGTGCCGTCGAGTCCGTCGGCGATACGCGACACGAGCCAGAGTGCGACCGCGACGGCCCACCACTGGGCTGCGGCCGCTCCGGCCGCCCCCAGGGCGAGGACGAGCCCCGCGACGGTGAGACGGTCGGGCGTGATCCCCGGGCGATCGAGGGCCGCCGCGGCGCGGTCGAGCGGCCGCGCGAGGGCTGCGCGCATCGCGCGGTCAATCACCGGAGATCCCGGCGCGGGCGCTCGTCACCGGCATCCCCGTGTCGCGATCAGGCATCGGACGCCTCCGCGCCCCGCCGACGGCGGACGACCGCCCCCGCGACCAGCCCACCCACCAGCAGTACACCGACCGCGGCCACCGCGATCCAGAAGCCCGCGCCGAGCTCCCATCCGAACGCGCCGAGGGCGACGTAGGCGGCCGATCCGGGGACGATTCCGACGGCGGTTCCGATGGCGTAGTCGCGCCGGCGCACCG
Organism: Microbacterium proteolyticum; assembly: GCF_014192415.1. Taxonomy (GTDB): domain Bacteria; phylum Actinomycetota; class Actinomycetes; order Actinomycetales; family Microbacteriaceae; genus Microbacterium; species Microbacterium proteolyticum. The sequence continues at coordinate 1,113,045 of NZ_JACHXY010000001.1, read as the reverse complement.
CCGTCAGCCCCGCACCGTAGTTGATGAGGGTGAAGGGGATCACGGGGATCAGCCGCGCCCCCAGCACGGCGACGAGCCCGCGGCGCCCGATCGCGGCGTCCAACCGGGCCACCCGTGCGCCGGTGTAGTGCTCGACCGCCTCGCGTCCGAGCGCCCGGCCGATGACGAACGATGCCGCCGCCCCCAGCAGCGCGCCGACGTAGACCATCGCGAATGCCACCGGGAAACCCCAGACCAGACCGGCGGCCACGCCGAGGACGTTCTTCGGGGCCGGGCTCAGGGTGAGCGCCGCGTACAGCAGCGTGAACAGCACGGCGCCGCCGAGTCCGGCCGCGCTCGACCAGGCGCGGATCTGCTCGACGTCGTGCGGCACGAAGACGAAGCCAACCGTTGCGACGACGGCGACGAAGAGACCGAGAAGCATCAATCGGAGAAGGGGGCGGCGATCCGCACCGCGCACGGGCACGGCGTTGTCGTTCGGCTCCATCGATTCCCCTCCGCTTCCCCATACCCTAAGTCCGCATGCGATCTCCGGTCGCCGGTCCCGACGAGGAGCCCCATGTCCCCCCTTCGACGCCGACGTCGTGTCACCGCCCTGACGGTTGTCGCGACCTCCTCCCTTTTCGCCCTCGCGGGGTGCGCGGCCCCCGCGACACCCGACGCGGGGGAGTTCGCCGACTGGGATGCCGTGCTCGCGGCGGCCGACGGACAGACGGTGCAGCTGTGGATGTACGGCGGAGACGACCAGGGGAACGCGTACGTCGACGACATCCTCGCCCCCGCGGTCGCCGCGTACGGCGTGACGCTGGAGCGCGTGCCGGTGACCGACACGCGCGACGCGCTCAACCGCGTCTTCACCGAGCTGCAGGCGGGCCGCGACGACGGCAGCGTCGACCTCGTGTGGGTCAACGGCGACAATTTCCGCACGGGCAAGGAGGCCGGTGCCTGGCGCTGCGGCTGGACGAGCCTGCTGCCGTCGATGACGAGCACCTCCGCCGACGATCCGCTGCTGCAGTCCGATTTCGGCACTCCCGTCGACGGGTGCGAGGCGCCGTGGCACAAGGCGCAGTTCACCCTCGCCTACAACGCCGAGGCGATCGCCGATCCGCCCACGACACTGGCCGGCGTGCTCGACTGGGCCGAAGCGAACCCGGGACGCTTCACCTACCCCGCGCCGCCCGACTTCACCGGGTCGGTGTTCGTGCGCGAGGCGCTGGCGAGCGTATCGGGCGGCTCCGATGAGGTGCCGACGGCGTTCTCGCAGGAGGCGTACGACGAGCTCGCGCCCGCCCTGTGGGAGCGCCTCGACGCCCTCGCGCCGAGCTTGTGGCGCGCAGGCGACACCTACCCGGCGAACGAGACCGAGCTCGGCCAGCTGTTCGCCGACCGCCAGGTCGACATGACCATGACGTACGGTCCCGCCACGCTGACCGGCCTGGTCGCCGACGGGACCTATCCGGCCGAGACCCGCGTGCTCACGCTCGACGACGGCACGGTCGGCAACGCCAGTTTCCTCGGGCTGCCGGTCAATTCCGATGCCGCGGCGGGCGCGATGGTCGTGGCGAACGTCGCCCTCTCGGTCGAGCAGCAGGCGAAGAAGGCGGAGCCCGGTGTGTGGGGGCAGTTCCCCGTGCTCGACCTCGCCGCCCTCCCGCCCGAGGACCGCGCGCTGTTCGATGCCCTGCCGGACTCTCCGGTGGTGCCGCCCTACGACGAGCTCTCGCGCAACGCGCACGGCGAGCTCGCCGCCGAGTGGGTTCCCGCGCTCGACGACGGGTGGCGGCAGAACGTCCTGTCGCGGTGACCTGGTCACCCGTCGCCCGCCGCTCCGGCTCCACCCGCGAGCGGCTGCGCGGAGCGCTGCTGGTGCTGCCGGCCGTCGCGCTCGCTCTCGTGGTGTTGGGTGGCGGCGTGGGCGCGACGGTGCTGCAGGCGTTCGGGTTGCTGCCGGTGGTCGGCCCCGTGCGGCCCGGGATCGGGGCCTTCACGGCTCGCCCGGGCGAGGTGGGGGCCGCGGTCGCGGTGTCGCTCGGCGTCGCCGCCGCGGCCACGGCCGTCGCGGTGGTCGTCGGCACGATCGCGGCGGTGGTCATCGTCTCGCGCACGCGCAGCGCGCGCGTCGTCGCGGTGCTCGGTACCGTCACCGTCACGATCCCGCACCTGATCGCCGCCGCGACCGTGGGGCTCCTGCTCTCGGACGCCGGCGTGCTGCCGCGTCTTCTCGGCATCGCGTCCGAGGCGTGGGCGCCGTGGGTCGGCGGGCCCCTGTGGGGCGCGGCGATCGTCGAGCTGGCATGGAAGGAATCGGCGTTCATCGCGCTCATCGTCACCGGGACCCTCGCCACCCGCATCCAGACTTACGACGAGACCGCGGCATTGCTCGGCGCGGGCCGGGCGCAGCGGTTCCGCCACGTGCTGCTGCCGCTGACCGCGCCCACGATCCTGATCGGTGCGGCGATCAGCTTCGTCTACGCCCTCGGCTCGTACGAGGTGCTGTGGCTGCTCGGCCGCACGTCCCCCGAGCCTCTGCCCGTGCTCGCGGTGCGCCTGTTCCAGGGTGTCTCGCTCGACTCCCGGCCGGAGGCGGCTGCGGTGGCGCTGGTCACTTGCGTGATCGCCCTCGCGGTCGTGGCCGCGACCTTCGCCGCCCTTCGACGGACGGCGTCGTGGCGGTGAGCGCCCCGCAGAGCACCCTCACGCGCTCCCACGGCGCCGGGCGCGTGGTGCGCCGTGTCGTCGCGGTGGCGCTGATGGTGTGGTTCGCCCTTCCGCTTCTTCCCCTCGTGCTGTGGTCGTTCGCCGAGAGCTGGACCTTTCCCGACCCGCTCCCCGCCGCGTTCGGCGGCCGCTCGGTGGAGGCGGCCATCGCTTTCGGCGCCCTCCCGGCGCTGGGGCGTTCCCTCGTACTCGGGCTCGTCGTCGCCGTCGCCGCGACCGTCATCGGAGCGCTCGCGGCTCGCGCGCTGACGTTCGGTGCGGTCCCTGGCGCTCGCCTCGTGTCGGTGCTGTTGTTGGCCCCCGTGGCGCTGCCGCCGTTCGCCGCGGTGCTCGGGGTCAACGTCGTGTTGCTGCGCGCCCACGTGCCACCCATCGTGGGGGTGGCGATGGTGCTCACGGTGATGGCGCTGCCGTATACGGCGTTCGTCATGCGTACCGCCTATGGCGCCTACGACCGGTCGTACGAAGAAGAGGCACGCCTCCTGGGTGCCGGGCGTCTGCAGGTGCTCCGCCGCGTGCAGCTGCCCCTCATCGCGCCGGCGCTCGCGCGCGCCGCCTTCCTGGCGTTCCTCGTCGCCTGGAGCGACTACATCGTCACCCTGATCGTGGGCGGCGGAGAGGTCGTGACCCTGCCGCTCGTGGTCGCCTCCGCCGCGGCCGGTCTGGGCAATGACGCCGCGGTCGCGCTCATGTCGCTCTCGGCGGTCGCCCCGCCCGTGATACTGCTGGCCGCCGTCCTCGCCCTCGGCCGTCGTCGCCGCGCCGGCGCGCGCGGCATCCCCGAGAAAGAGGTGGTCGCGTGAGCGCCGACCTGGCCCTCTCAGGCCTGTCCAAGACCTTCGCCGCGTCGGCGGCCCCCGCCCTCGACGACCTGTCGTTGACGGTCGCGGCGGGCACGTGCACGGCGGTGCTCGGCCCGAGCGGGTCGGGCAAGTCCACGCTCCTGCGCGTCATCGCAGGACTGGAGACACCCGACCGCGGGTCGGTCTCGATCGGAGGGCGTGACGTCGCCGCGATCGCGGCCGAACGACGGGGGGTGGGAATGGTCTTCCAGCGCTCCCTGCTCTTCCCGCACCTCTCCGTGCTCGACAACGTCGCGTTCTCGGACCGGGTGTCGGGGATGCCGAAGACCCGCGCCCGCGATCGCGCGGAACGCTATCTCGACACCGTCCGCCTCGCCGGCTACGGCTCCCGGCGGGTGGGGGAGCTGTCGGGCGGCCAGGAGCAGCGCGTCGCGATCGCGCGGGCCCTCGCCGCGGAGCCCGCCGTGCTGCTGCTCGACGAGCCGTTCAGCGCGCTGGACCCGGCGCTGCGCGCCGATATGCACGATCTGCTCGAGGCCGTGCGCGCCGACGTGTCGCCGACGATCCTCCTCGTCACGCACGACCGCGACGAGGCCGCGCGCGTGGCCGACCGTATCGCGCTCGTCGAGAACGGTCGTCTGCTGCACGAGGGAACCGTCGCCGACGCGTATCGGAAGCCCGGGAGCCTGCGCGCGGCCGAGCTCATGGGTGGGCGCAATGCCGTCGTGGGCGAGGTGCGCGACGGCATCCACCGCAGCGCGCTCGGCGCGGCCGCGGCACCCGGCGTCGCCGACGGGCCCGCGACGCTGGTGTTCCGTCACGAAGACGTGCGGGTCGGCGAGGTGACGGATGCCGACCCGCTCCGCGCGGTCGGCACGGTGCAGGCGCGGCGGCCGGTGGGCGCGCGCAGCGAGGTGGTGATCCGCGCGGGTGCGCTCACGCTGTACGCCGAGATCCCCTCGGTGTCGCCCCTGGGCCCCGGCGACGAGGTGGCCGTGGCGGTGCCAGAGGCCCTCGCGCACGTCGTCGCGGGCTGACGTCCCCGCACCGGCGCAGACGAGCGGCGCGGGGTGATGCGGGTTCGTCGCGGGGAAAGAGATGGGGGTCACACCTTCCGCGTCGCATAGACTCGCATCTATGGATGCCGTCGGTTCGACCAGTGCCCTGCGCCTGCTGGCGGATCCCACCCGGGCGCGCATCGCGTCGATGATCCTCGCCAGCCCGGACGGGCGCCAACTCGTCGGCAAGATGGCGGACGCGCTGGAGTTGCGCCAACCCACCGTGAGTCACCACGTGCGCGCCCTCGCGGCGGGAGGCCTCCTGGTGCGAGAACCGGAGGGTCGAAACGTCTGGTACTCGATCGCACCCGGTCAACTCGACCGGGTGAGCGACTATCTGCGCCCTCCGCCTGACGCCGCTTCCGTCGACGGTGACGTCCTCGAGCGGATCGTCGGCGACCTCTCGACCCGGTTCGCCGGAACCTTCTCCTCCGAGACCGTCGAGCGATACGTGCGGGAGAGCCATGAGCTCCTGGCCGAACGTGGGCACCCGCCACGGCTCTTGCCCTCGGTGACGTCGCGCTTCGCTGTCGACCGCCTCGACGCGCTGCGCGTCGGTACGGACTCCGCCGGGGGGAGCGGCATCCCCGATGTCCTCTTCGTGTGCGTACAGAACGCCGGCCGCTCCCAGCTCGCTGCGGCGATCCTGCGCCACCTCGCCGGCGACCGGGTGCGCGTGCGCACCGCAGGATCGGAGCCCGCCGACGCGGTGCGTGCGGTCATCATCACGGCGCTGGATGAGATCGGGGTGCCGATCGCCGGGGAATATCCCAAGCCGCTGACCGATGAGGTGGTCCGCGCCTCCGATGTCGTGATCACGATGGGGTGCGGAGACGCCTGCCCGATCTACCCGGGCCGCAGCTACCTCGACTGGGACCTGGAGGACCCGGTGGGCCTGCCCCTGTCGCGCGTGCGCGAGATCCGCGACGACATCGACAGGCGCGTGCGCGATCTGCTCGACCGCCTCAACCTGAACGCGGCGTGAACGACCTCGGCGGGCGCTGGCCAATCCCATAGATATACGTCTATGGTTTTGAGTGTTCGAGGAAGGAACGCTCATGACCGACAAACCCACCGTCCTGTTCGTCTGCATCCACAACGCGGGACGCTCCCAGATGGCCGCCGGCTACATGCGCGCCCTGTCCGGCGGCGCCGTCGAGGTGCTCTCCGGCGGCTCCGAGCCCGGCGATCAGATCAACCCGATGGCGATCGCGGCGATGGCGGAGGAGGGGATCGACATCTCGCAGGCCGTTCCCACGCTGATGACCACCGACCAGGTGCGCGAGTCGGATGCCGTCATCACGATGGGCTGCGGCGACGTCTGCCCGATCTTCCCCGGCAAGCGCTACGAAGACTGGGCGCTCACCGACCCCAAGGGCAAGTCCCTCGATGAGGTGCGCCCCATCCGTGACGACATCAAGGCTCGCGTCGAGGCGTTGCTCGCCGAGCTGCTGCCCGCGAAGGCCTGATGATGGTCGATTTCAGCGCCCGTCGCGAGCTACCCGGCCTGGTCTACCCGGAGGCGTACCTGGCGCGGCTCGCTGACGAACTCAGCCACAGGTTCACGGGGATCTTCGCCACCGAAACGGTCGAACGCTACGTGCTCGAGTCGTACACGGGCTTGCTGCGAACCTCGAAGGTCAAGGCGCACCTCGCCGGCCAGACCGCCCGCTTCGCGACCGACCGCCTCACCGCCCTCGCCCAAGCGAAGGGCGAGTATGCGCACGACGTGCCCGAGGTTCTGTTCGTCTGCGAGCAGAACGCCGGCCGCTCTCAGATGGCCGCCGTCATCACCGCAGCCCTCTCCGGCGGGCGCGTCCACGTCCGCTCCGCCGGATCGATGCCGGCCGCGGAACTCAACCCGTCCGTGGTCGAGGCGATCACCGAGCTGGGCCTCGATGTGGGCGAAGCGTTCCCCAAGCCCCTCACCGATGACGTGGTTCAGGCCGCGGACATCGTCGTCACGATGGGCTGCGGAGACGCCTGCCCGATCTACCCCGGCAAGACCTATCAGGACTGGGATCTCACCGACCCGGCCGGCCTTCCACTCGAGGACGTCCGCGTCATCCGCGACCAGATCACCGCCAAGGTCGAGGCGATGCTCGCCTCGCTCGGTGTCGCCCCTGAGGGAGCATCCGCATGAGCAGTGTCGAGAACGTCGTCGTCGTCGGCTCCGGCCCCGCCGGCTACACCGCCGCGATCTACCTCGCCCGCGCCGGCCTGAAACCGATCGTGCTCACCAGCGCGGTCGAAGCCGGCGGCGCTCTCGTCAACACCACCGAGGTCGAGAACTTCCCCGGCTTCCCCGCGGGGATCATGGGCCCGGATCTCATGGAGAACATGCGCGCCCAAGCCGAACGCTTCGGCGCCCGCATCGTCTTCGACGACGCCACCGCTCTCGAACTCACCGGCCCCGTCAAGACCATCACCACCGGCTACGGCACCACCCTCCAGGCGCACACCGTCGTCCTCGCGATGGGCTCCGCCTACCGCAAGCTCGGCATCCCCGGCGAGCAGCACCTCACCGGCCACGGAGTCTCCTGGTGTGCCACCTGTGACGGGTTCTTTTTCAAAGGCCAGGACATCGCCGTCGTCGGCGGGGGCGACTCCGCACTCGAAGAGGCGATGTTCCTCACCCGCTTCGCGGACAGCGTGACCCTCATCCACCGCCGGGACTTCCTGCGCGCGTCGAGGATCATGCAAGACCGAGCCCTCGCCAACCCGAAGATCCGCGTGCTGTGGAACACCGAGGTCATCGACGCAGTCGGCGCCGACCGCCTCACTGGACTCCGTCTGCGCAACATCGTGACCGGCGCGGAATCCGCGCTCGCGGCGACGGGCCTGTTCATCGCGATCGGCCACGATCCCCGCTCCGATCTCGTCCTCGGCCAGGTCGACGTCGACGCCGACGACTATGTCCGCGTCGACTCGCCCACCACCCGGACGAACCTTCCCGGAGTCTTCGCCGCCGGCGACCTCGTGGACCACCGCTACCGGCAGGCGATCACCGCTGCGGGCACCGGCTGCTCGGCCGCCGCCGACGCCGAGCATTACCTCGCCGTAAATGGTCTGGCATCTTATGCACAGCAGGAGACCGCTGAACGGGACGACACCCTCACCCGGTGATGCACTCGGCGACCATCGACGCATCCATCCCTCTCCACACGCGCGTGGAGCAGGTGCACGTACGCGAGGTCGCGGACCCACGAGGTACGCGAAACCGCCACCGGGACCCGGTGGGCGGCATCCTTCACGACGGCTGGCGCACTGCACCGTGGCACTCGTCGCTTCCTGACCACCCGAGAAAGAAGACCGTGACCGATCGCACCCCTACCGTCTTGTTCATCTGCCAGCACAACGCCGGCCGCTCCCAACTGGGCGCCGCTCTCCTCGAACACCTCGCCGGCGACAGATTCATCGCCACCTCGGCGGGACTCGCGCCCGCAGATGAGGTCAACCCCGCCGTGGCTGCAACAGTCGCGGAACTCGGCGTGGACATCACGGACCGGGTTCCCCGCGCCGTCACGGACGGCGACCTCGAGCACGCGGACGTCGTCGTGTTGATGAAGCCGGGCCTCGTCCTGCCGTCGACCCCGCGCGGTGAGGTCCTGGAATGGTCTTTCCCCAACCCGGAGGCCTGGGACGCCGACGCCGTGCGCCCGCTGCGCGAAGCCGTCTCCGACAAGATTCAGGCGACGCTCTTCAGCCGCTGAGCGCAAGAGGGGCGGGACGCCCCAGCGTCCCGCCCCTCTCCCACGGAAGTCAGACAGCCGCTGGAGCGCGGCCGATCTGCAGAACCTGCGGGGTCGGGGCGCAGCACGCGCCCCCGAGGGATGCCCCGGAGGCATCGAACAGACCCGCGCCACCGCACACGCCCGTGTCGGGGAGACGCAGCTCCACCCGACGTGCCGCCTCCCGGTCCCCCGCGAGTTCTGCGGCGACGCTGCGAACCTGCTCGTACCCGGTGAGCGCTAGGAAGGTCGGCGCGCGGCCATAGGATTTCGCTCCCACGAGGTAGAAGTCGGGCTCGGGCTGGGCGAGGTCGGCGGCGCCGGTGGCGGCAACGGACCCGCACGAGTGAACGTTGGGGTCGACCTCGGCGGCGACGCGGACGGGCGCTTGAAGCGTCGGGTCCAGTTCGAGACGGAGCTCCGAGAGGAACGACAGGTCGGGCCGGAACCCTGTGAGTACGACAGCTCGGTCAGCGATGAGCGTGCGACCGTCTTCCGCGATGAGCACGGGACGGTCGCTCTCGCGAGCAATGCGCTCGACCCGGAACCCGGTCAGCAGCGACACGAGGCCGGCGTCGACGGCCTCTTTCGCCTTGATCCCCAGCGCTCCGCGCGCGGGGAGTTCGTCGGCGTCGCCGCCTCCGAAGGTGTTCCCCGCCGTTGCTCGACGCAGCGCCCACGTCACGGTGGTTGACGGGTCGCGGCGGGCCATGCGTGCGAGTGCCAGCACGGCGGTGACGGCGGAGTGTCCGGAGCCGATGACGACGGTGTGCGTGCCCTCGAAGCCCGCGCGGTCGCGAGAGTCGGGGATGCGGTACGAGAGCAGATCGGCTGTCTCCCGCTCGCCCATGGCGGGCAGGCCATCCGCGCCCGCGGGGTTGGGGGTCGACCAGGTGCCGGAAGCGTCGATGACGGCGCGCGCCTGCACGCGGTACGGCTCTCCATCGTCAGGCTGTACGTGCACCGTGAAGGGCTGATCGCCGCGGCCGGCGTCCACGAGCCGGTCACGCCCCCGCCGCGACACTCCCGTCACGCGCGCGTTGTAGACGACGCGCTCTCCCAGCGCGGCCGCAAGAGGTGCGAGGTACTTCTCCACCCACTGCGCTCCGGTCGGATACCTCGCAGACGGTGCTCTCCATCCTGTGGGCTCGAGCAGACGTGCACTGGCGGTGTCGATGAGTTCGGACCAGTCCGAGAACAGGCGCACGTACCCCCATTCGGACACCGCGGCCGCGGGCGTAGCGCCCGCCTCCAGCACCAGTACCGGCATGGCCCGTTCGGTCAGGTGGGCGGCGGCGGCGAGGCCCTGGGGGCCGGCGCCGATCACGATGACGGGCAATGCATCGACCATCAGATCTCCTCCTCGCATCGACGTCTGTCGATGAACAGAGAGTCTTCGATGTATCGACAAATGTCAATACGACGTGCAGAATCGTCTCATGCCCACCTCGGTGCCGCCCCTCAGGAACGACACTGCGTCGTGCTGCGCGTCAGCAGAATCCGCGGTGCTGACGGCAGAACAGGCAGATGCGATCGCTCGCACGTTCAAGGCGCTGGGGGACCCCACGCGGGTGCGCCTGCTGTCACTGATCGCGGCATCCCGCGACGGGGAGGCATGCATCTGCGACCTGACCGAGCCGGTGGGGCTCTCCCAGCCCACTGTGTCTCACCACATGAAACTCCTGGTCGACGCCGGCCTCGCCACCCGCGAACAGCGCGGACGCTGGGCGTACTTCCGCGTCGTCACCGACGCGCTCGACACCGCCGCCCACGCCCTCCGACGATGACGCCGCCCACCATCCGCCCCATGCGGGCGGATGACTGGCCCTCCGTGGAGTCGATCTACCGCGACGGCATCGCCACCGGTAACGCGACCTTCGAGCCCGAGCCGCCCACGTGGGCCGACTTCGATACCGGCGAGCTCGCGGTGGGGCGGCTCGTCGCCGTCGACCGCGCCGGCGCTGTGGCATCCCGCTCAGACGATCGTGCGCGTCCCCGTCTCGCGCACCGGGGTCAGACCCGACGGGCGCGCGGTCACGGTGGCGCCGGGGCGCACGGTCGGCAGCGGCAGGATGCGGCGCAGCTCCTCGTTCTCCTTCGGGTCGAGCACCGAGTGCTGCACGCACGCGGGCACGAGGCGGCCGTCGTCGGGGTGGGCCATGGCGTACATGCAGGCGCCGAGGCGTTCCTGCGTCTCGCGCAGCAGGGGATCGTCGGCGACGACGCCCTCCTCCATGAGCTTCCACGCGGGTGCCACCTGCTCGGCGTCCATGAAGTTGTGGATCACGAACGTCTTGAACGACACTTTGCCGCGGCGTGCGGCCTTGACGACCTTGCGTGCGCCGCCCGCGCGTCGAACGACCCGACTCATCAGGCCGATGAGCGGGGGGATGTCGCCGGGGTGGGCGGCGAGGGCGCGCACGACCTTGACCGCGAGCACGTGGCGGGGGATGCCGCCGAAGATCATGCCGCCGAAGTGCGAGAGGAACCGGTCGCGCGCGGCGATGTCCTTCGGGTCGTCGGGGTCGAGCACCGGTGCGAAGGTCTTCTCGACGCGGACGCCGACGGTGGACCGGTTGCAGCGCGGGTCGCCGAACTGCGTCGCCTGCCAGGGGAGCTTCTGCCCGGCGCCGGCTTCGATGCGTTCCCACACCGCGTCGATCGTGACCTCGCCGAAGTCCTCACGCCAGCGGCGGTCGTCGCCGATGAAGGCGGCGGGCTGGAACGACATCATGTCGAACGGCATGTCGAGGACGTCGCGCGTGACCTGCTCGACCTCGGCGACGTTCGAGGGGGTGACGGTCATGTTGTGGGCGAGGTAGCTGTCGACGCCGTGGTCGCGCTTGAGGTCGACGAACATGCGCGCGAATCTCTCGCGGAACGGATTGAGCTCGGCCTCGTTGCGCGGGCGCACCGCTCCGCGGCGTCCGCGCATGAGGGAGTCGAAGTGCGCCGCGAACGACACCTTGTCGAAGCGAGGCTTGCCATCGTCATCGAGGACGACGTCGAGTAGGTAGTCGTAGTCGAAGTCGCCGTGCGTCATCGACATCGGCTCGCGCCCGACCGCGCGCATCGCCAGCAGCGAGCGGGCGTGGTCCTCAGCGCTGAGGAGGCTCACCTCACCGCCGATCAGCTGCGCGTGCGCGCGGGGTCCGCGTACCGCACGCAGGTAGTCCATCTGGCGGGTGACGTTGTCGACGGTGTGCTCGCCGTCGATGCGGACCTTGTTGGCGTCGGCCGAGTGGTAGCAGGGCGAGCAGGTGAGGTTGCACTTGGGGAACACGCCGTGCGTCCCCTCGCAGCCCACGGCGCTGCGTCCGAGCAGCTGACCCGGTGTCTTGGCGTGCTCGGGCAGCTCCTCCCACCGCCGATCGAGCGCCCGGCGCGTCTCGGGATGGATGGGGCGGGTATCGAGCTCGAAGCGTCGAAGGGTCGTGAGCCGCATGTCGTCCTTTCGTGGCGTCTTCGCACTACGAAGAGTGTTCGCCGCGCAGCCGTCAACGGATTGCGCTCGCGTTCATCCTGCTCTTCCGGACGAGCCGTGGCGAGTGCCGCCCGCGCCTCACGCCGGAGTGCGCACCGCTGTGAACCGGTTGACCCGACGCACGGTGAAGCCGAGGCGCTCGTACGCCGCGATGGCTCCGAGGTTCGATGACGCCGCGTGCATGACGGCGCGGTCGCCGCGCTGCTGGATGTGGAAGGCGATGTCGAGCACGAGGCGCGAGGCGAGCCCACGTCGTCGATAGTCGACGTCCACCGCGACCGCGCTGATCTCGGTCCAGCCCGCGGGGTGCAGGCGTTCTCCCCCCATGGCGACCAGACGACCCTCGTGACGGATGCCGATGTACCGGCCGAGCTCGTGTGTCCGCGGCCGGAAGGGCCCCGGCTGATTGCGCGCGACGATCGCGAGCATGTCGGTCACGTCGTCGGCGCCGAGCTCGATCGCCTCGTCGAAGGGGCGCGGCTGCAGGAGATCGGTCTCGACCAACTGAACGCCCTCGCCGCCGCCGAGGAACTCCCACCCGTCCGGAAGATCGCCCTCGTACCCCGACAGCCCGACCTCCGCGTCGGGGCCGACGAGTTCACGCAACGCGTCCCACGCGTCCGGGTCGTCCCACGTGCGGACGGCGACGAAGGGGGCGACGTCCTCGGGATACCGGCGGACGAGGTCGTTGCCGATCGAGAACGACGCGTGCGGGCCGGCGAGGGAGTGCCAGGCGGCGTTGTCGAGTACGGACGGGTCGGCGAGGGGAGGTGCGGAAGTCATGGCGAGGGGTCGAACCGTCCCGGCCCCGACCGCATTCCCGCTTGACGTGCCCCGCCGACCCGGCTCCTCAGGGACGGGGGGAGTCGGGACGATCCCGAAGTTCCTCCGCGGCGTGCGCCACCGAATCGGCGACCTCGGACAGGGCGTCGGCGACGGCGTCCTGGGTGTCGGCGACGTCCGCCTGCGTGTCGTTTCGATCGGGCGCGGTCTGCGATCCGGCGACGGGCGAGGCCGGCCGGTCGCCGCGGCTCACGTCGTCTCGCGCGTCGTGAGTCGCTGCCGCGTCGGTTCGTTCTCCGCCGCGCGAGCCGTCGCGCGTGTCGGTGTCGGGTGCGGTGTCGTCACCGTCCGCCTCCGTTCCGGCGTCGTCCAGAACCTGCTCGGTCTCGGCGACCGGGTCGGTGTCGAAGGGACCCCAGACCCCGGCCACCGTGACGTCGACGTCGATGCGGTCCGAGCCGAGTCCGTCGAGGGCGTGTCGTGCCGCGGCGCGCACCGCGTCGGCGACCTCGCGCAGCTTGTGCGGATAGCCGACGATGACCGACACCGCGCTGGTGACCCGCCCATCCCGGCCGCGGTCGACCGTGACGCCGGCGACGCCACCCGCGAGCCCGACGCGCTGGCGCACCGAGTCGGAGGCGCGCTCGACCAGGGTGCCGAGGGCGTGGACGCCCTCGACGTGCGCAACAACGTCTGCGACCGCGCGAGCGAGATCCGCCGGAGCGGGCTGCGACGCAGGAGAGGGGATCGGGATCGAATCGTTCGTCATGTCGTGTCCTGTCAGTGCACGCGGGTGTTGTCGCGCGCGAGTGTGGCGCGGAGCCCGGTGTGGATGGAGATGTAGGCGCGGAGGTTCTGTCCGGTGAGGGCGGCGAGGTTGGTGACGAGGGTGTCGACGTGCTCGGCGACCTGGCGGGGCGAGGTGTTCTGGCGCGGGGTGACGGCGACGTGCAGCACCGACTCTTTGCCGACTTCTCCGGCGGTCACGCGGGAGGAGAGGATCTCGTCACGGTCGGCGAGGGCGTTCCTCAGCGCTTCGGAGGCGAAGGCGTCGGTGACGGTGATGCGGCCTTGGTCGGTGGCGCTGCCGGTGGACTGCAGGGGCGCGTGGCGGCGGCCGCGGACGGCGGAGGCGGCGATGACGATGAGGATGATGGCGAGCACCACGATCACCGCGACCGCGCCCCACCCGGCGGATTCACGGCCCAGTGACTGCAGCCACCCTTGGAAGCCGCCTGTGACGGTGGTCCAGGTGTCGGTGCCCCCGGGCAGGAGGGCGATGGTGAGGGCGAGAGCACCCAGGCCGAGTAGCGCGAGGGCGACGAGGAACAGGACGAAGCGGTTCAGGCCGCGTCGTGTGGCGTTCATCGGGACTCCTTGGTGTCGGGGCGTTCCACGCGCAGGCGGGTGCGGACGGTGGGGATGAGGTTGTAGGAGGCGATCTCTTCCTCGACGATGTGGCGCAGCTGCGCCTCATCGACGGGGATGCCGATCGCGGGGCGCACGGTCACATCGACGGTGCGGTGGGCGACACCCACGACGATGTCGTCACGGGAGATGCCGGAGTCGTTGCTGAGGTGCTGAGCGAGGGCGGATGCCACGACGCCGTTGTCGACGACGACGGCACGATCGCCCCACTGCATCTCGTGACGCGACAGGCGTCCGGGCGTGAGGGCGAGGATCAGCACGAGCAGCCCGACGAGGGCCAGCACGATGCCGCCGACGATGAACGCCGCCGGCATCAGTGCGCTCGGGGCCGCCACGACGGCGCTGAGGGCGTCGCCGGGGGCGACGAGCAGCGGTGCGGCGCCGACGAGGTCCAGGATGATCTCGACCGCCGCATAGGCGAGGGCGAGAAGCAGCAGGACGACCGCGACGAGCATGGCCGCGGTGCGGGGGGAGTGGGTCTCGCGGCGCACGACGGTACGCAACACGGTGTCGCTCATCACAGCACTCGCTTCCGCTGAGGGGCGGTAGCGCCCGAGATGGTCAGATCCACCCGCGAGATCTCCCGACCGAACAACCGGGCCAACCGCGAACGCAACTCACCCTGAGCCACGGCTGCCGCCTCCCGCACGGGGGTTGCGGCGCGCACCGCCGCGGTGTCGTCGAGGGCCGGGATGGGCCACGGCGAGCGGACACGGATGACGGCACTGTCGCGACCGGATGCGATGTCGATGCCGATGCCCTTGGCATCCACTCCGATCACTTCCGCCGCCACGCGCTGCGCGGTCTTCTCGAGGACGCGGTCGGCGACCTCGACCCGGCCCGGGGGCAAGCCCGGCCCGGCAACCGCGGTGCGGTCGCCGGGCCGGACGGGGGTGACGGTGGTCACGAGGTGCTCCGACCCTTGAAGGCGTTGACGATGTTGCCGAGGTCGAGTTCACCCGCGGTGACGCGGGCGACGACCGCACCGATCGCCATGAACAGCGCCAAGAGGATGAATCCCCAGAAGCCGAAGATCAGGGCGCTCAACGCGAGGACGAGCCCGAAGAGCGCGCCGGTGGTGACGGGGGTCAACGGACGCGCTTCTCGTCGGCGTCGTCGCTGTCGTCGTCTCCGGGCACGTGCACGTCGTTGACGTCGACGTTGACCTCGACGACGTCGAGCCCGACGATCTGACCGATGGCACCCGCGACGCGCGAACGCACCTTCTCTGCGACGTCCTGGATCTGCGCGCCGTACTCGACGACGATGGTGATGTCGGCGGCGGCCTGGGTCTCGCCGACCTCCACCTTGACGCCCTGCGTCAGATCGGTGGCGTTGATCGCGTCACGGATCGCACCGAGGGCACGGGCTCCGCCGCCACCCAGCGCGTACACACCGGCGACCTCGCGAGCGGCGATACCGGCGACCTTGGCGACGACACCCTCCGCGATCGTGGTCTTGCCGGGCGCGTGCGCCTCCTGGCCGCGCCCGGCCAGCGGGCGGTTGACGCGGGATGCCGCCTGGGGGACGTTCTGCGCAGCGGGGGTGGTGGCGTTGTCAGCCATGAGCGGTTCCTTTTCGAAGGGGGTACCCGGTGGTTCCGGGGCGGCGCGATCGCCTGCAGGTACAAGACGTACCGGGCTGACCTTCCGTCGCGCGGGGGTTGCGCGGCGCTCTCGCATATGTATCTACGCGAATAGGCTTACGGCGTATATCGCAGTGATGGCGCGGTAGTCAATCGGCCGAGCCCTCCGCTCGGCACCGCCACGCTGAACGGGTGACGGCCGTGTCCGGCCCTCTCACGTCGCGCGTGACGATCGACCGTTCGCCGACGTCTACAGGGCGACGCCGGCGTTCGGCCGGCCCGCGAAAGGAGTCACCACCGACATGGGCAAGAAGAAGCAGGAGACGAAAAGCGAACCCGTCCGGGTCGCCGATTCGACCGTCGAGCAGCGGCAGCAGGACGCGCGTCAGTGGTCATCGATGGCGAGGTACGGCGCCGAGGCCTTCGGGACGTTCCTCCTGGTGCTGGGCGGCGTGGGAACCGCCCTCTTCGCCGCCAACTTCCCCAGCGCAGACGACAATCAAGCCGGCGTGGGCTTCCTCGGTGTCGCGCTGGCATTCGGGCTGACGCTCGTGGCCGGGATCGCGGCGGTGGGTCACATCAGCGGCGGCCACTTCAACCCCGCGGTCACTCTCGGACTCTTGATGGCCGGTCGTACCGACGCGCGCCACGTCCCCGGCTACATCCTGTCGCAGCTGGTCGGCGGCATCCTGGCGACGAGCGTCATCGCCCTCGTGCTGAGCGGGCGTCCCGACGGCTTCTCGACCGCGCAGGAGGCGGGCTTCGCCTCGAACGGTTTCGGCGAGGGGAGCCCCGGCGGCTATGGACTGGCCGCGGTGTTCGTCGCCGAAGCGGTCCTCACGGGGATCTTCATCGCCGTGATCCTGTCGGTGACCGCGAAGAAGGAGTACACGACCTTCGCGCCGATCGGCATCGGTCTGACGCTGACCCTCATCCACCTCATCAGCATCCCGATCAGCAACACCAGCGTGAACCCGGCCCGCTCCATCGCGACGGCCGTCTACGGCGGTGCGCTCCCCGTGTCGCAGCTGTGGGTCTTCATCGTCGCGCCCCTCGCGGGCGCGGCGGTCGCGGGACTCGTGGTCCGTCTTCTCGGGCGGCGGGTCGTCGGTTCCTGACCGACCGCCTCTCCGCGGGGCGGTGCCAGGCAGGGTCCGGGGGCTGATCGGGGTGCCCCCGGACCCGCTCTCGCGTCGAGGACGGCGCGGAGGTCGGGCCGCTCGCACCGCACGCGGCGTCTTCCCGACGGCGCCGTCCCGAGCTATCGCATCGCGGGGGGAGGATGCAACCAGGCTCCGACCCGGAGCGCCGGCGTCCACCATGGAAACTCCACGAGACGGGCGAGTGACATGGACGATCAGACAGACGCGGCCCGGGCCGCCGCCCCCCGACTCACCCGCGAGTCGATCGTCGCTTCGGCGCTGGATCTCATCGACCGCGACGGGCTGAACGGCCTGTCGATGCGCAATCTCGGAAAGGAGCTGCGCGTCGAGGCGATGTCGCTCTACCGCTACGTGAACGGCCGCGAAGACCTCCTCGAGGGCGTCGTCGAGCTGCTGATGAGCGGCCTCACCGACGCGCTCTCGGAAGCCACCGGTGACCAGTGGCAACGATTCCTGCAGGTCACCGCGCACGAGGTGCGACGCATCGCGGTGGAGCACCCCAAGGCGTTCCCCCTCATCGCCACCCGGCATCCGGCCGCCCCCTGGCTGCGCCCTCCGCTGCGCAGCATCGACGTCGTCGAGATCTTCCTCGCGACGCTCATCGGCTTCGGCTTCACCGACGATCAGGCCGTGGGCGCCTACCGGTCGTTCAGCAGCTTCCTCCTCGGTAACCTGCTGCTCGAGTCCGCGGTGCGCGGCGCCGAAACTTCGCCCGCCGACGAGCCTCTCGATGAAGGCGGAGCGGACGTCCCCCAGGGCGATGGCTCGATGAGCCTGGCCGGCTCGCCGCACGTCCTGCGGTTGCGGGGGATGCTGAGCGAGAACCACGCCGAGGACGAGTTCGAGGAGTCGCTCGAGGCGCTGCTCGATCGCCTCGATCGCCAGCTCTCGCAGTGACGCGGGCGTTCCCTCGCCCCGCCGAGCGGCCGTGACGCGGGCGTCCCTCCCCCGCCGAGAAACGGCATCCGCGGGAGAAAACTCCTCGACGAGGCGTTTCTTCCCGCGGACGGCGTTTCTCGAGGCCGAGGGCGACCACGTTCGCCGAGGCCGGAAGCTCAGTGCATGATCATGCCGCCGGTGACGTTGATCGCCTGTCCGGTCAGGTATCCGCCGGCGGGTGAGGCGAGGAAGTACGTCACCCCGGCGACGTCTTCCGGCATCCCGAGTCGTCCGAGCGGCGACTTGGCGCTCCACGCGACGACATCGGCCTCGGATCTCGTGTCGGCGCCCATGTCGGTGAGCACGTAGCCGGGGCAGACGGCGTTGACGGTGACGCCATGGCATCCCCACTCCTGTGCTCCGGCGCGGGTGAGCGCGACGACCGCGGCCTTCGACGCGGCGTAATGGCCCTCGCCGCCACCGCCCTGTTTCGCGGCCATGCTGGCGATGTTGACGATCGTGCCGCCGCGCGCCCCGAGCATGACCGGTGCCACCGCCTGCATGGTCACCAGGGTCGCGCGGGCGTTGATGTCGAGCACGAGGTCCCAGTCGTCGATGCTGATGTCGAGCAGCGGCACGTGCTGGAACACGCCCGCGCAGTTGATCAGCACATCCACTCCCTCGAGGGCATCCACCGCCTCCCCGACGGCACGACGGGTGTCGAGCGGGTCGCGCAGATCGACGGCGACGAAGACGGATGCCGACCCCTCGGCGGGCGGGCGACGATCGAGCACCGCGACCTGGGCGCCGTCGGCGACGAACCGGGCGACGATGGCGGCACCGATGCCACCCGAGCCTCCCGTGACGATGACACGCTGCGGCATGGCATCCCTTCTGCGGGCGTCGGGTGCGCCCTCGGCGTCACCGTACGCGGCACGGCGCACGGGCTCGAGACGCCCGTGTTTCCGCGGCGTGAAGTGTGCGCGGGCGTCGAACGCGCCGCCGGCACCGGCCGGCTGCGGCGTGTTCCGGACACTCGACGGGGGTTACACGACGTGTCAGCGCGCGAGCAGCGCCCACACCACATCGGCGTCGACCTCGAGGCGCGCATCGGTGCCGCGTGTGCGCCACGCGTCGCGGTCGAAGACGAACGCCCGCACGACCTCGAAGGCGTACAGGCGCTTCGTCGGCACCGCGAGCACCGCGGCCGGATCGTCGTCACCCGCATCGCGCGGCAGCCGTGCCGCCAGCACGTCGCGGATCGCCGGCGCTTCGGCATCCACCTCCCGCGCGCGGAACGCCAGCTGCACCCCATCGGCGTCGGCCACCGCGGCAGAAGAGTCGTACACGACACCGGAGGCCGCACCCGACGCCGCGATCGCGCGGGCGTGCCGCGACGAGACGTCGGACTCCACGTACAGCCCGCGCGGGAGGAGGCGGTACTGCGCGGCCGCGGTCCACGGCCCGTCGGCGTCGGCCGTGCCGATCACGACGAAGTGCTGGGCGGCGAGGATCGCGGCGGCGCGCCGCTCGGGAGTCGTCACCGACTCATCGTCGGCGCCTCGATCGACGCCCGTGTTTCCACGCCGTAACGCTTGCGCGGCGGCGGTCGGGGTCGGCCGCGCCGCGGCCTACGCTCGGGACCACCGCCGCCGTCGCCTGCCCGTCGAGTGTCCAAGACACGCCGCACCAGGTCGCCACCATGCGGCGTGTTCTGGACACTCGACGCGCAGGAGAACCGTGACCGACGCCGTGCACCCCGCGATCACCGACCCCGCCGCGCGCGCGCACCTCGCGCGCCTCGCCGCGCAGGCGGGCACGATCCCCTCCGGAGCGACGGATGCCGACGGCGATGACGCCGCTCGTGTCGCCGTGCTGCGCGCGAACCCGTCATGGATCCGCAGTCCCGACGACGAGATGATCGAGTCGATCGACCTGGATGCCGACGGCCTGGCCCTGCGCCTCTACCGTCCGCGCGCCGGACACCGCGGGACGCTGGTCTTCGCCCACGGCGGCGGGTGGGTCGCCGGCGACCTCGACAACAACGACGCCCTGTGCCGCGCGCTCGCTACGACCACCGGCACCCAGGTGCTGAGCGTCGATTACCGCCTCGCGCCCGAGCACCCCTTCCCCGCCGGTCTCGACGACCTCGAGCGCGCGCTGCGGTTCGCCGCCGACGGTGCGGACGGGCACGTCGACCCGGCGCTCCTCGGCGTCGCCGGGCACAGCGCGGGCGGCAACCTCGCAGCGTCCCTCGCGTTGCGTTCGCGCGACGGCCGGGCTCCCGGCATCCGGTGCCAGGTGCTGCTGTGCCCGGTGCTCGACGCCCCCGACCCCGAGCGCCCCAGCTACCGCGCGCACACCGAGAACCTGCCCCTCACCGCCCGGGGGATGCAGTGGTACTGGGGGCTCTACGTGCCGGATGCCGCGGGCCCCGCGCCGGTGGAGGCCGCGCCGCTGCGTGCGATCGACCTCGCCGGATCCGCTCCGGCCGTGATCGTCGCGGCAGCCGTCGACCCGCTCTCGGACGAAGCCGAGGAGTACGCCGGCCGCCTCACGGCATCCGGGGTTCCGACGACGTTCGTGCGGCGCGAGGGCGTGCCGCACCTCTTCCTGGTGTTCCCCTCGACGCCCGCGCGCGACGAGGTGCTCGCTGCCGTCGCGCCGGCCGTGCGCGCGGCGTTCGACTGACCAGCCCTGCTGGACCCTCGTCCCACCTGTGGTGGGTGGGGCGGCTCGCAACCGGCGATTTTCGGGACACGCACCGCCCGAAGTGGGACGAGGGTTCCCCGCAAACAGCCCGCCACCCACCCGGAACACCGCGGAAACACGCCATTGTTACCGTCATCAACATGTCGCTTCTGGTCACGAACGCACGTCTCATCACGGTCCCCGCGGGTACCGACGACCCCGGGTACATCGAGCGCGGGTACCTGCTCGTCGAGGACGGACGCATCGCCGCGATCGGCGCCGGCGACCCTGCCCCGGGCACGACGGCCGACGAGATCCTCGACGTCGACGGCAAGTTCGTCGCGCCGGGCTTCGTCTCGTCGCACAGCCACCTGTTCACGAGCGGCTCGCGCGGACTCGGCGTCGACCAGACGCTCTACGGCTGGTGCACCTCGATGTTCAGCGTGCTCAACAACGCCTCGCCCGACCAGATCTACTGGGCGACCCTGCACGGCTCGCTCGACTTCCTCGCCAACGGCGTGACCACGGCCTACAACTTCACCGACCCCCTCCTGCCCTGGGAACCGATGGTCGAGGGCAAGCGCGCCGACGGAGGCGGGCAGCTCCGCGACCACGCGTGGCACACCCGCCAGGCGGATGGATGCCATGACGCGGGGCTCCGCTTCGTGGACTCCATCGCCCTGGATGCCACCGTCGGCACCGACGACGAGATCTTCGCCCGCTTCGAAGCCTCTCTCGACCACGTGCTCGCGATGGACCCCGACATCGCCCTCGGCGCATCGATCATGGGCCAGGTGCAGTGGTCGACGCGGCCCGACGCCGCCGAGATCGAGGTCGCCGTCATGGACCGCTTCGGCGTCACCAACCAGGCGCATTTCCTCGAGACGTACGAGGCGATCGAGCACCAGCAGACGAAGTTCCAGCTGTACAAGAACGCCGGAGCCCTGCGCCCCGGCATGATGTTCGGCCACTTCATCCAGACCACGCCCGAGATCATCGCGGATGCCGCTGCCGGCGGCGCATCCATGTCGTGGCAGCCCGCGTCGAACGGGCGTCTCGCGTCGGGCATCGCCCATGTGCCCGAGATGCTTGACCAGGGCATGAAGGTCGGGATGGGACTCGACGACCAGGCCTGCACCGACGTCGCCGACCCCTGGCAGAACATGCGCATGGGCATGTTCATGCAGCGTGCACGCACCCACGACCCGCTGTCGATGATGCCCGAGCGGGTGCTGCGCCTGCACACCCTCGGGGGAGCCGAGATCATGGGCGTCGACGACCGTGTCGGCAGCCTCGAGGTGGGCAAGTTCGCCGACTTCGTCGTCGTCGATCCGCGCACCCCCGACGTCGGGCCCCTGTGGAACCCCGTGCGGAGCTACGTGCTGGCATGCGGTCTGCGCAACCTGCAGCAGGTCTACGTCGGCGGCAGGCTCGTCAACGACCGCGGCGTCTCGACCAACCCCCTCGCCGAGGAGGCCTCGCGCGTGCTGCACGAGGAACTGCCCGCGCTGGCGGAGGAGTTCGGCGTCATCCTCTGACGCCGACCCGTTCACTCACCGGGTTCCCTTCGACACGGGATGCCGCTCACGCCGCTTCGGCGCAGCGGCATCCCGTTCAGTCGTCCTGTCCCGCGCGACGGGCCAGGGGGACGAAGACCCGCATGCGGGACGGTCCGCGCTCCGCCCAGCGGTGGTACGGCACGAGGGGGACCGAGGTCGAGCGCGTGGCCGTCTCGGCATCCGCGCGCGCCCCGTAGGGCAGCGGTCCGGCGGATCCCGGCGGGTCGACGATCACCGCCGCGGCGAGCGCCCCGTCGCCCGCGGCTTCCGGGGCGCCGGGCAGCAGTCGCACGTCCTCGAGCGACACCTCGGCGGGGAGGTCGACCGACTCGAGGCAGAGCACGAGGGGCCCGCGCTCGACGGCGACCGTCCCGCGCACACCGTCGATGCGGGGGTCGGGGAAGACCAGGCGCGGCTGTCGCGGCAGGGTCAGGGTCACGACGGAACCCGCGGAGACGTCGGTGACGTCGAACCAGCCCGGAGCCGCGGGGCGGGCGGGGGCGTCGCCGATCGCGACGGTGGCCCCCTCGGCCCACGCGGGGACGCGCAACCGCAGCCGCGCGGCGTCGGCCGGGGCCTCGTCGACGCCGATGAGCACGCGATCCCCGTCGGGGTACCGCGTCTGCACGCGCACTCGCCAGCCTCCCGCCCGCACCTCGCCCGCGGCGTACTGGAGCAGCAGCAGGCCGTCGTCGTCGAGGGCGACCGTATAGGCGGCGAGGGAGGAGAGCGTGCGCGCGACGTTGGTGGGGCAGCACGACACCTCGAACCAGGGCGCGCGCACCCCTCCCTCGGCGCGGGTGTTGACCCCGTCGGCGGCGGGAGCGCCGGCCTCGCGCTGGTGCAGGGGGTTGGCGTAGAAGAAGGCGCGACCGTCGGCGCTCGGCGAGGTCGCCACCACGTTGAAGAGCGTGCGCTCGATCAGGTCGGGGTAGCGCACGTCGCCGGAATGCAGGAAGAGTCGCCACGCGAACATGATCGAGGCCACCCCCGCGCACGTCTCGCAGTAGGCGCGGTCGGCGGGGAGCTCCCAGTCGTCGCCGAAGCCCTCGTCCTGATGCCGCGAGCCCATTCCCCCCGTCAGATAGGTGCGGCGGGCCACGGTGTTCTCCCACTGGCGCTCGAGAGCGCTCAGCAGCGCCGAATCCTCGGTGTCCACCGCGACGTCGACGCCGCCCGCCGACAGGTAGAGGGCGCGCACCGCGTGCCCGCGCAGGACGGTGGCCTCACGCACGGGGACGTCGTCCTGGAAGTACTCGGCCGACTGCAGCGGGGGGACCGGCAGGGTGCCCCGGCCGCGGCGCGCGAGGAAGATGCGGGCCTGCTCGAGGTAGCGACGCTCGCCGAACGCGCGCCCCGCTTCGGCGAGCGCCACCTCGATCTCGGCGTGGCCGCACACGCCGTCGCGTGCACCCTCGCCGAATTCCCGGCAGATGTGGTCGGCGGCCCGCCGAGCCACCTGGACGAGTTCGTCGTCGGGGTGCCCGGCGCGCGCGCGGGCGACCGCGGCCTGCAGCAGGTGACCCATGTTGTACAGCTCGTGCCCCATCGACAGGTCGCTGTAGCGCGGCGCCTGCCCGGTGTGACCGAAGGCGGTGCCCAGGTATCCGTCGGCATCCTGGGCGCGCGCGACCCGGTCGACGAGGGTCGAGAAGGCGACCTCGAGCGCGTCGTCGGGCTGGCGGCCGAGCTCCCAGGCCATGGCTTCGAGCAGCTTGTAGACCTCGGAGTCCGAGAACACCCATCCGGTTCGCTCGTCCAACGCCTCGCCCCGCGCGACGCGGTCGAAGTTCGTCAGCCACCCCAGGCGTTCCATCCACTCGCGGCAGTGCGTGAGGGTCGCGGCGGCGTTGACCGCTTGGCGACGGCCCCAGAATCCCTCGGCATCCATGCGGAGGGCTCCGACGTCCACGCCGCGCACGCGCGAGGTCGGGGGGACGACCGGCACGGCCAGCACGCGGGGTCGGGCGGTGAGGGGGTTTTCCAGAACCACGGGTCAGTCCTTCACGGCGCCGGCGGTCACGCCCGCGGCCACGTAACGCTGGGCGACGACGAGCAGGATCGCCGCGGGGATGGATGCCACGGCCGCGGTCGCCATGATGGCGTTCCACTGCGTGGTGTTGTTGCCGATGTAGGCGTAGATGCCGAGCGTGATCGGCTTCAGCGCGGAGTTGCGGGCGAGGGTCGACGCGAAGATGAAGTCCGACCAGGCCCACAGGAACGAGAACAGCGCCACGGTCAGCACCGAGTTGCGGCTGAGCGGGAGCACGATCGACACGAAGGTGCGCCACGATCCGGCGCCGTCGATGCGCGCGGCCTGCAGCAGCTCACGCGGGAGGCCACCCATGAAGGCGGTGAACAGCAGCACACCGAACGGCACGGCCACCGTGGAGTCGGCGAGGATCAGCCCCGGCACACTGTTGAGCAGTCCCGCGCGGGCGTAGATGGCGTAGAAACCCATCGCCATCACGACGGCGGGGATCATCTGCGCGACCAGCAGCACGAAGTTGAGCGTGCGGCCCCCGCGGAGGTTCAGCAGGGCGATCGCGTAGGCCGCGGGGGCCGCGATCACGACGGTGACGACGACGCAGCCGAGGCCGATCACCAGGCTCGTGCCGAGGTTGGGCAGTTGCTGGCTGAGCACGGCGGTGTAGCCCTCGACGGTCGGATCGAAGGGGAACACGTGGGGCGGACTGTCGCGCAGGTCGCTCGTCTTGGTGAACGAGACGTTCAGCATCCAGTAGACGGGGAAGAGCATCAGGGCGGTGAAGACCAGGCCGAGACCGGTCTTCCACCACGAACGTCGAACGGTCATGAGTTCTCCTGGCGACGCTGGGCCCGCAGATACACGAATCCGAAGACGAGCGCGATGACGATGAGGATGTTGCCGACCGCGGCGGCGGGCGACAGGTCGGGCTGGCCGGTACCGAAGGCTTCGCGGTACGACCAGATGGCGAGCGTCGTGGTGGCGTCGGCGGGGCCGCCCCGGGTCATGATCCAGATGATGTCGACGACCTTGAGCGTGTACACCAGGCCCAGCAGCAGCGTGATCGCGGAGACCGGCCGCAGCAGCGGGAAGGTGATGCTCCAGAACTGCCGCCAGGGTCCGGCGCCGTCGAGGGAGGCCGCCTCGTAGAGCTCGACGGGGATGTTCTGCAGCCCGGAGTACAAGATCACCAGGTTGAACGGGATGCCGAGCCAGATGTTCGCGATGATGACCGCCGTCATCGCGGTGTCGGGTGAGGTCAGCCAGTTGATCTGACCGATGCCGAATGCGCCGAGGACCGAGTTGATGATGCCGTTGTCGCTGTTCAGCATCCACGACCACGTGGATCCCGAGACGATCAGGGGCAGCAGCCACGGGACGAGGAACAGCCCGCGCAGCACGCCGCTCAGGGGGAAGTGCGAGCGGAAGAACACGGCGAGTGCGAGCCCGATCGCGTACTGGAAGACGAGGGAGACCAGGACGAAGACCGCGGTGTTGGCCAGTGCGGGGCCGAATGTCGGCGACGAGATGACCGCGAGGTAGTTGTCCACACCCACGAAGGCGGCGTCGCCCTGCACGAAGGCTCGGACGGTGTAGTCGTGGATGCTGAGGTCGATGCTGCGCACGAGCGGCCACAGGTAGAACACGACGAGGTAGACCACGAGCGGGGCGGCGAAGGCCGCCGCCACCCACGGGGATCCGTCGCGGTGGGCGCGACGGCGTCGTGCCGCGGCGGGTACGGTCACGGCGACGGTGTCGTCGGCCGCGCGAGGATGCTCGCGCAGGGTCGGGAACGACATGGGATGCCTCTTTCGACGGGGGATCCGGGGGACGTCGCCGTCCCCCGGACCCGATGGATGCCGTTACTTGCCGGTGGCGGATTCGGCCGCCGCCTGGGCGGCGTCGAGGGCCTCCTGGGGCGACTGCGCGCCCGAGAGCACGTTCTGCACGGCCGTCCACAGCTGCTCGGAGATCAGCGGGTAGTCGGTGCCGAGGTTGTCGCTCGTGCGGCCCTTGGCCGCCTGGACCGCCGAGACCCAGGTCTCGAGGCCGGAGTTCTCCGCCAGCAGCTCCTTCTGTCCCTCCGCCGTCGGCGGGATGTAGTACGCGAAGGTGTTGGCGGTGTCGACGAAGCCTTCGGGCGTCGTCATGCACTCGATGATCTTCCGGGTGGTCTCGTAGCGCGCGGTGTCCTTCTGCACCGGGGCGACGATGAACTCGCCTCCCGTGGGAGCGGGGGCGGCGCCGCCGTCCTTCGCGGGCAGTTCGATCACGCCGCTGGCGAAGGGGGCCTTCGCGGCGCTGTTGACCTGCCAGGTGCCGTTCTCGGCGAAGGCGAAGTCTCCGGTGAGGAACTCCTCCCAGACGGTGTTCTGCGAGTTGGTGATGACCGAGTTGGGGGCGTAGCCCTTGTCGAGCCAGTCCTTCCACAGGGTCACGGCCTCGACGGCTTCGGGCGACGACAGGTCGGTGAGCTCGGCCCCCGCGCCCCAGAACCACGGCAGGAACTGGAACGAGCCTTCCTCGGTGTTGATGCCCGAGAAGGTGATGCCCTTCTTGCCGGCGGCCGACACCTTCGCGAGGGCCGCGTCGAGCGAGGCCCAGTCGGTGATCGACGCCGGGTCGACGCCGGCTGCCGTCAGCACGTCGGCGTTGTAGTAGAGCGCGAGGGTGTTGGCACCGATCGGGATGCCGTAGGTCTTGCCGTCGAGGACGCCGGCGGCGAGCAGGTTCTCGTCGATGTCCGCGGTGTCGAGACCGAGGTCGTCGGTGGTGGAGAGCATCCCGGTGTCGGCGAGGGTGGACACCGCGGGGTTGTCGATCAGGATGATGTCGGGTGAGGTGCCGTCCTGAGCCGAGAGCAGTGCCTGGTTCGTCAGGGCGGTGGTGTCGTACGCGGTGCGCTGGATGGTGACGCCCGCCTGGGTGCCGCAGTCCTGGACGCGCTGGGCCCAGTCGGAGTCCTCGGCGTGCTGCGGGTACGGGTCCCACCAGGTGTAGGTGCCGCCGGCCGCGTCTGCGCCGGAGTCGCCACCGGTGGTGCCGCCGCCGGAGCAGCCGGCCAGGGTGCCCACGGCGATGCCGGCCGTGGCCAGGGCTGCGGCGATGCGCAGGACCTTGGGGTTCATTGTTCCTCCTCGAACATGCTCGGGTGAGCGCTGTGTATGTCCCGTCTCAGCGACGGGGTGGGGGTGCGGCGATGCTGCCGCGGTCATCGATGACGGGCGCGATCAATTCGATGACGTGGGGACTCGCGTCGGCGGCGGTGCGCAGGCGCGAGACGAGTTGTTCGACGGCACGGCGACCCAGCAGGTCGGCGGCGCTGTCGATGGCGCTGAAGGGCAGCGAGAACGTGCGGGCGAACTCGTCGGAGTAGCGCCCGATGACGGAGATGTCGGCGGGCGACGACAGGCCGCGCGCCGCCAGCACCGAGGGCAGGGCCGCGGCCGCGGCCTCGTTGTTGAGCAGGAGGCCGGTGGCCTGCGGGTACCGGTCGAGCACCGCGTTCAGGTCGTCGCCGATCTGCGGCTGGTGCGAGGAGCCGAAGACGTGGTTGAGGCGGATGCCGTGCTCGTCGGCCTTCGCGCGCGCTCCGTCGGCCAACCGCCACACGTAGGCGCCGCCGCGCTCGACGACGTGCTCCGGCTGTGACACGAGGGTGAGTTCCCGGTGCCCCATCTCGTGGAGCCGCTCGACCATGAGCCGCCCGGCCGCGTCGAAGTCGAGGTCGAAGGTGTCGATGCCCGTGGCGTCCCCCGGCAGCCCGACGAGGGCCCCGGGCTGCTGTGCAGCGCGGAGCGGGTCGAGCCGCTCGTCGAACTCGGCGACGTTCAGCAGCACGAAGCCGTCGACCATGCGCGAGGTGGCGATGCGGGTCAGTGCCTCGACCCCGTCGCCTTCGGTGACCAGGAGGGTGTCGAAGCCGAGCTCACGGGCGCGGTTGGTGATGCCCAGGATGTACTGCAGCATGGCCGGTGCGAACTCGTCGTCGAAGAACTGTCCCAGCAGGGCCAGCACGTTGGTGCGCGAGGTGGCGAGGGCGCGGGCGCCCGCGTTGGGGGTGTATCCCAGTTCCCGTACCGCGCGCTCGACGTTCTCGCGGACCGCGGGGGAGATGGTGCGTTTGCCCGACAGGGCGTACGACGCCGTACTGCGGGAGACGCCGGCGGCTCGCGCCACATCGCCGATGTTGACCATGTCGCCGTCCTTTCTGTCGCCGGGTCTCTGGTGCCCGGCGGGATGAATCGGTGGTGATACCGAGTGTCCCTGCTGGGCGTCGTGTCCGTGTGTCGAACTGGTTCGATTCGAACCGGTTCGAAAGTACAATGAGGATCGTCCGTTTGGCAAGACGCAATCCCCACGAACCGAAAGATCCTCGATGACGAGTCCGATCCCCGCCTTCCCGCTCCGACACGTCCCCTTCAGCCGCCGCGGTTCCTGGCTCAACCTGTCCCCGGTCGTCGCCACGCACCGCACGGTCGACGACGTGCACCTCGTGTCGCACCGCACCGGCATGCATCCCGTGCTCTCGCTCGTGCCGCAATCGGAAGCCGACGCCGCTTCCGGTCGCTGGAGCGTCTCTGCCGACGCGGCGAGCGTGCGCTGGTCGAACGGCTCGCTCCGCGTGCAGGCCGTGTTCGCCGCCCCGGACACCCTCCGCCTGCGCGGCGATGCGGGATCGACCCTGCGTCTGGCGGAGGCGGCGGCCGAGCTCACGCCGTTCACGGGGATCTACCTGTTCCGCGATCCGCGCGACGGCAGCGCCGTGTTCACCTCGTACGAGACCGGATGCCGGTACCGCGTCACCGTGATCCGGGGCAGTCTGCGCATCGAGGGCGCCGAGAGCTTGGGCACCGCATCGCGCGCGGTCACGGTCGCGGCGGTGGACGGCCCCGGCGGGGGCATCGCCGAGGGGTGGGAGATCGCGATCGAGGAGTTCGAGAGCTCGCGGCCGCCGTTCGTGGCATCCGGGACCTTCGACGACGGCGTCGCGGAGGTCGTCGAGGAGTTCACGGCGTTCGCCGCGCGGATCGCGCCCTGGAGTGAACGGCTCGACGTCGCCGCGCCGGCCCGCGACGCCTCGCTCCTCGCGGCATACGTGCTGTGGTCGGCCACGGTGTCGCCCGCGGGCTTCCTCCGGCGCGAGGCCGTGCTGATGTCGAAGCACTGGATGGACAAGGTATGGAGCTGGGACCACTGCTTCAACGCCGTCGCGCTGGCATCCGGGGAGCCCGCTCTCGCGCTCGATCAGTTCCTCGCGCCGTTCGACCATCAGGATGCCGTCGGCGCCCTGCCCGATTCGATCGCCCACTCCGAGCGCCTGTACAACTTCGTCAAGCCGCCCATCCACGGGTGGGCGCTGGCGCGACTGCGTGCCGAGGGGCTGGCCCTCTCCGACGGGGTGCGCGACGAGGTGTACGACAAACTCTCGCGGTGGACGCGGTTCTGGCTCGACGAGCGACGTGCCCCCGGCCGAGCACTGGCGTACTACCAGCACGGGAACGACAGCGGGTGGGACAACTCGACGGTCTTCGACCGCACGCGGCTCGTCGAGTCCCCCGACCTCGCCGCGTTCCTGGTGCTGCAGCTCGAAGAGCTCGCCCGTCTGGCCGAGGAGACCGGTCGCGACCCGGGGCCCTGGCTCGCGGAAGCGGAGCGCATGACCGCGGCCCTGGCAGACCTCTGGCGCGGGGACGGGTACGTCGCGCGCGGCGTCGCCGACGGCGGTGACGCCGAACGGACGAGCCTTCTCCCCCTGCTCGCCGTGGTCGCGGGCGACCGGCTCCCGGCCGCGGTGAGCGAGGCGCTCGCCCGGGGCGCGTCGGCGTTCCTGACCGAGTGGGGGCCGGCCACCGAGCGTCCTGACAGCGCGCGGTACGAGGATGACGGGTATTGGCGCGGTCCGATCTGGGCGCCCTCGACGATGCTCCTCGAGGACGGCCTCCGCCGCGCGGGGCACGTCGACCTCGCCGACGACGTCAGCGCCCGGTTCCGCCGCCTGTGCGAGCGTGGCGGCTTCGCCGAGAACTTCGACGCGCTCACCGGAGAGGGGCTCCGTGACCGTGCCTACACGTGGACGGCGGCGGTCTACCTGATCCTCCAGCGCGAGGCCGTGCGGCGCGGCGACGCAGCGGTCTGAGGGGGTCGGAGCAGGTCGGCGATGCCGGCGGCGGACTGAGTGTCCACATCACCCGGACGGGATGCCGCTATCGGCCGGGTGTCCTGCACGCTCGACGCGCTTCCGCGCACGCCCCGAGTCAGGCGGGGGTCGCGCTCTCGCGTTCGCGGTGCGGCCGTGCCAGCGTAGGGCGCATGCAGAGGATCATCGCGGGGCTCGACGTCCATACGTCCCATGACGACATCGCCGGACGCGACGTGCTGCTGTGGCATCACGGTTCGCCGCAGACCGGAGCGATCCTCCCGCCGGTGCAGCAAGCGGCCGACACCCGTGGCCTTGCGGTCGTCTCGGCCGCCCGCCCCGCCTACGCCGGGTCCCTGCGGAGGCCGGGCCGCACGGTCGCCGACGTCGCCGAGGGGATCGGGCCGGTGCTCGACGAGCTGGGCGTGGCATCCGTCGTCTCGGTCGGAGCGTCCGGCGGCGGACCGCACGCCCTCGCGTGCGCCGCGGCGATGCCCGACCTCGTCCGCGCGGTGATCACGTTCGCCTCGCCCGCGCCGTTCACCGGCGACGACGACTGGTTCGCCGGAATGCAGGCGCCAGGCGGGCTGCACGCCGCGGTGGAGGGCGAGGCCGCTCGTCGCCTCTTCTCCGAGACCGATCAGTTCGATCCGGCGCAGTTCGTGGATGCCGACCTCGCAGCGCTCGAGCATGAGTGGGCTTCCCTCGGAGCCGACGCCGGCGCGGCGGGGGAGATCGGACCCGACGGGCTCATCGACGACGACCTCGCCTTCACGCGGCCCTGGGGGTTCGAGCTCGCCAAGGTCACGGCATCCGTCCTCCTCGTCCAGGGCGCGC
Organism: Microbacterium proteolyticum; assembly: GCF_014192415.1. Taxonomy (GTDB): domain Bacteria; phylum Actinomycetota; class Actinomycetes; order Actinomycetales; family Microbacteriaceae; genus Microbacterium; species Microbacterium proteolyticum. The sequence continues at coordinate 1,082,200 of NZ_JACHXY010000001.1, read as the reverse complement.
GCGACCGCGTGATCCCGCCCGTTCACGCGCGGATGCTGGCAGTGGCCCTCCCGCACGCGACGCTCGACCTGCGTCCCGACGACGGCCACGTCTCGGTCCTCCGTCACCTCGGTGCGGCACTCGCTCGCTGACGCTCCAGCACCCGCCGCTCGCCTGGCGGCAGCGGCGTGTGGACACCCGACGGGTCGAGAGCCGCGCCCCCTCCGAGGTGTCGTCGCCCGGACGGGGCCGTGGGTCAGGCGGTGGCGCCCCGTCGTCGCAGGCGCAGCAGCGCTTCGCCCGCTGCGGCGATGATCGCGGCCAGCCCCAGTGACACCGCGATGGTGGTCAGCGCGGCCGCGGGGCCGGTGGCATCCAGGGCTGCTCCCGCGATCACACCGCCGATCGGGACGCCGAGCGACATCGCCGCCGTGGGGTACGCCAGCGTCTCGGTCACCCGCCCTTCGGGCGCGCGGGCGGATGCCACGAGGATCCCCGACACCATCACCGGCGAGACCGTCAGTCCGAGCAGCAGGATCACCCCGAACAGCGGGAGGACGGCCTGCTCGGCGACGGGCAGGGCGAGAGAGACGACCGCCGCGATCGCGGCGAACAGGATGAACCGGGCCGCCGGTGACAGCCGCCACGCGCGCGCGCCGGTGACCACCGAGCCGATGGCGATCGCCACGGCCAGGGCGCTGAACGCGGGACCCGCGAGCCAGGGGCGCCCGTCGACCTCGGCCCAGCCGACCAGGCTCACGTCGAACGATCCGAACACGCCGCCCAGGGCCACGCACGCCAGGGCGATCGGCACGACGCCGAGCGGGGGGAGCACGATGCCGCGCGCCTGCGGCCGGTCGCTGCGGGCGGGTTCTGTGCCCCGCTGGGCGGCGAGCCAGACGCCGCCGATCACCCCGAGTCCGAGCGAGCCGAGCATGGCCACGGCCGGATCCAGGGCCGCCGCCACCGCGGTGATCGCGGGCGGCCCGCTGATGAACACCATCTGATCGCCGATGGTCTCCAGCGCGAGCGCCGGGGTGCGCTGGGCGGGCGGGGCGAGCACCGTCCACCGCGCGCGCACGGCGGAGGTGAGGTCGGGGGTCGCCGCCCCCGTGAAGAACGCGGCGACGAGCCATGTCCAGAACGGGGCACCCGACAGCACGAGGGCGAGCAGCACGGATGCCGTGAGCACCAGGCATCCGAGAGACACGAGGATGACGCGGCTCTGGCCGAAGCGGTCCATGCGCGACGACCACAGGGGAGCGGCGATGGCCATGCCGCCGACGAGCGGGGCCACGACGATGCCGGCCGAGGCGAAACTCCCCGTGGCGGATGACACGAGCAGGATGATGCCGAGCGAGAGGGTCGCGCGCGGGAAGCGCGCGAGGATCCCGGCGGCGACGAAGCTACGGGCCCCGGGTAGTCGCAGCACCTGTCCGTACGCGCGCACGCCCTGGCCGGTCTCGGCGGCGACACTCATGCGGTTCTCCCCCGCCGTGGGGCACAACGCAGGAGATTCGTTGCCTCCGGCACACCGCTGCGGCGACCCGGCGGCAGCCCCGGCGCGAATTTCCTGCGTTGTGTCGGGTCGGTCGCGGGTGCCATCGCGGCTGCGGCTGAACCCCGGCGGATGCGATGCGGCCGTCCGCCGAGACACAACGCAGGAGATTCGCGGGCGTGGGGGAGGTCGGCCCGCCGGTCGCCCCTCGGTTCCCGCGAGACGGGCGCAGATCTCCTGCGTTGTGTCCGACAGGCCCGCACTGCCCTCACGCGGTGTAGTCGAATCGGCTGATCTCCTCGAGCGCCTCGACGACGAACGAGACGCTCTGCTCGAACAGCTCGGCCCCGTGCGCGGCGTTCGCACCCGTCGGGTCGCCCAGCACACCGGTGGGTCCGAAGTCGTTCGACAGCCATCCGAAGGTCACGGGCTTGGAGTTGAAGCCGATGTGACGGAAATCGCCGATGTGCGCGGGCACGGTTGCCGCGAACGTCGAGGGGTCCACGAGCTCGGGCCGCAGGTGCATGATCATGCTGGTCTCGCCGTGTCCGGCGTGGATGCCGGTGCCGTGCTCGTTCGGGCCCCCGTCGGTGCCGTCGAACGAGGGGACGCGCGCGGCGGGCATGAAGAACGTCCGGAGCCCGAAGCGGCGGCGCAGCTCCCGGTTCGCGACGTTCAGCAGGGCGACGTTGCCGCCGTGTCCGTTGAGGAACACCAGGGTGCGGGCGCGGGTGGTGAGGATCGACCGGCCGATGTCGACGATCGTCTGCATCATCGTCTCGGGAGTGAGCCACAGCGTTCCCGGGGCCCAGGAGTGCTCGTCGGACTTCGTAATCGACAGCGTCGGCAGCTGCCAGACGTCGAGTCCCTGCGCGGCGGCGCGCGCGACGGCGGCGGTCGCCGAGGCCTCGGCCACGATGGCATCCGTCGCCAGGGGGAGGTGCGGACCGTGGTGCTCGATCGCTCCCGTGGGCAGGACGAGGATCGAGTCCTCGGTCAGGGCCTCGGCTGCGGCGGGGCCGCTGAGCTCGGCGAGAAGACGGGTCATGAGATGATCGCTCCCTTGCGCGCGCCGGTGTAGTCGGGGTTGAGCTTGCCGGGATTCAGCAGCCCGTTCGGATCGGTGAGCGCGGCGGTCTCGGCGGTCTGTTCGACGTTGAAGTCGACGTTCCACTGGTGCGGGTTGTGCACGCCCACCCCGATGGCGTTGAGCGCGGCGATGCCGCGGTACACGTCTTCTTCGCTGACGTAGGGTGCGGCGAGCATGCCGATCGGGAAAGCCTTCGTCGATTCGATGTGCAGGTGCGATCCGGGGAACACCGCCTCGACATCCTCGATGGCGTCGGCGAGCGGTGCGCCGGCGACCTCGAGGTGGAACACCTCGTGCGGCTGGCTCTTCTGGTACCACTCGATCGGGTGGTTGTAGCTCAGCATCGACAGGCGGATGCTGGCCTGCGGCCCCTCGCGCACGGCCTCGACGCGGCCGCCCGCGCCCTCGACGATCGCGGTGACGGTGTCGATCTGGGCGGCGTCCAGGATGACGCGCAGGCTCGACCGGTCCTGTGGAATGGCGTCGTCGGCGGGGAGGGATGCGGAGATCTCCGGGCCGTCGCCCGAGACCAGGCGCGGAGCGGGCTCGAGGTTGCCGATGGTCTGCACCACCGAGAGGGTTCCGGCGAAGTCGGGGAAGCTCGCCCACAGGCCCCGCCACTCGCGGAGCGGCTCGAGTCGCACGGTCGCGCGCACGATGACGCCCGCGGTGCCGTAGTTGTGCACGTACTTCTGGGCCTCGTCGCCCTCGACGTGGTGGATCTCGGCGCTGCCGTCGGCGTGCACGACGTCGAGGGCGGCGACGAAGCCGCGGTCGTTGGAGCCGTGCTCGATCGAGCCGGTGCCGCCGGAGCCGCCCGAGAGGAAGCCGCCGATGGTCGACTGCGCGGTCGAGGGGTACATCCACAGCGCCTGGCCCGCGGCCCACGCGGCCTGCTCGAGCAGCACCATCGGGGTACCCGCCTCGGCGGTGATGAAGCCGTCGCCGACCTCGACGATGGCCTTGGCGCGAGTGGTGTCGATGACGAGGCCGCCTCGCATCGGGATTCCCTGGCCGTAGTTGCCGGTGCCCTTGCCGCGCACGGTGATCGGAACACCGTGACGGGATGCCGCGGCCACGGCCGTGGCGATCTGCGCGGCGTCCGCAGCGAAGACGACGAGGTCGGCGAGGCCGAGGGGGAGCTGGGCGGCGATGATCGGCGACATGGGCGAGCCGTCGACGCTGGCGCGCTCGCGCACGCGCGGTTCGGTGCTGACGGCGGCCGGGCCGAGCAGGTCGAGGAGTTCGTCTTCGAGGGAGAGGACGCGGGTGGTGGTGTCGCTCATGGGGTGTCTCCGGGTGGAACGGGTGGGGATGGATGCCGAGGAGTCAGGCGTGGCGGGCGAGCCGGCGCCTTCGCAGAGCGAGGAATCCGGGTTCGGGCTCTGGTGGGGTCGTCGCCTTCGATGTGCGGGGACCGGCGGGACACGACGCAGGAGTTCTGCGGCCGATCGGGCTGATTCCCGCTGGGCGGGGTGGTGCTCGGCGGCGGAGTTCCTGCGTTGTGTCCGCTACCGCTGCGTCACCGGACGGTCGGTGCGGGGCCGACCGGACGGCCCGGCCCGCACGAAGCGGGCCGGGCCGCGGCGGTCAGAACGAGATCGAGGTGTCGACGAACTCGTTCGTGTACAGGTCGGCCGGGGTGTAGCCGGCCGCGGGCGGGGTGCCGAGGTCGGTGTAGACCTTGCTCGCCTTGTCGAAGAAGTCCGCGAAGCGGTCGTCGTCGAAGTCGCCGTAGGTGGAGTTCGTGCCGTTGCCGACGAGGCCGAGGTCGACCTGCGTCTTCACCGAGTAGTCGGCGACGCCCTGCGTGTAGGTCCAGCCGGTGGCGTACTGGTCTACGAGGTCGAGGATGAGGGCGTTGGCCGCCGACGGGTCCTCGTAGTACGCGACGCCGGCCTTCTGCAGCACGGGCACGAGCTTCGTCAGGCACGGCGACAGCTCCTCGAAGTCGGCGGCTTTCACCGACACCGACGACTGGTAGGTCTGCCATCCCGCATCGTGGATGAGGGCGAAGTCGACGGGCTTGCCCCACGCCGAGACCTCGTTCTGGTACACGTAGGGCTCGGCCGAGGCGAAGCCCTGCTGCATGTCCTTGCCCCCGGCGGCGACGAAGTTCGACGGGGTGCCGTCGTACGAGCCGTCGAGGATCGAGGCGTCGGCCAGCCCCGCACTCTTGAGGTACTCGATGTACGCCGAGCCGTCGAAGTAGCGCCAGACCCCGCCGTTGGCCGAGAGGGCGGCCTTGACGTCGTCCACCGACTTGACGTCGGGGTAGGTGGTCGGGTCCCACATGACCATCGTCGGGCTGATGTCCAGCGGGGCGAAGACGGCCTTGGTGGGGGTGGTGTCCGAGAGCTGGATCGCCTCGTCGGTGCTGATGTAGCCGAGGGTGATCGCGTCGTCCTGGTACATCTGCGCCGAGACGGTCTGGAAGCCGATGGCGGGGCCTCCGGCGCGGAGCTCGAGGTTGACGCCGGTGTACTCGCCGTCGGACATGAGGGGACCGGTGACCGCCTTGGTGTTGGCGTCGATCGTGTAGTCGTCCTTGATCATCTCGTAGAGGTGACCGTGCTCGGCTTCGGGGTTCCAGTCCGTCTGGATGACGATGGTCGAGGGGCAGTCGGCCGACAGATCGACCGAGCCGATCTCCATGTCGGACGCCGTGGGGGCGGTTTCCGCGGCGCTGCCGGCGCAGGAGGTGAGGGTGAGGGCGATCGCGACGGCGCCGGTGACGGCGGTGCCGCGGACGAGGGTGGAGCGCTGCATGCTGGTTCGCTTTCTATGACGGGTGGGGCTTCTCGGGTGCGGGTGTTTCGGGTACGCCGGATGCCGCCACGGTGCGTCGCCGCGGCATCCGGAGTGCGTCAGTGGTGCGGGTCAGAGGGTGCTGTCGTACCAGCGGCCGACGGCCACCTTCGACATCCAGCCGAAGAGGGCGAAGATCGCCACCCCGAGCAGGCAGGCCGCGAGGATGGCGGCGAACAGCTCGGCGCTCTGCAGGCGCGACTGGTAATTGGCGATGAGCGAGCCGATGCCGGGCTCACCGCGGCGGAAGAAGTAGTCGCCGACGATCGCGCCGATGACCGACAGGCCGGCCGAGGTGCGCATGCCGACGAAGATCGAGGGGAGGGCTGCGGGGAGGGTGAGCTTGGTGAGCACGGTCCACTTGTTGGCCTTCTGCAGGCGGAACAGCTCGCGCTGCGACTTGTCGACCGACTGCAGGCCGAACAGCGTGTTGGACACCATGGGGAAGAGGGCGATGAGCACGCAGACGATGACGCGGGCGAGGAACTCGTAGCCGAACCAGAAGCCGACCAACGGCACGAGCGCGAGGATCGGGATGCACTGGAGCATCACGGCGTAGGCGTAGGTGGAGCGCTCGACCCATCGGGCGAGCGACATCGCGATCGCCCAGCCGATGCCCAGCACCATGGCCACGAACAGACCCGTGAGGGCGACGCCGGTCGTGCGGAAGAGCGCGATCCAGATGTCGGCGCCCACCTGCGGGTCGAAGAACCCGAGCGTGAAGATCTCGTGCGGCATGGGCATGAGGAAGCCCTTGCCCGATGCTGCGAGCGCGATGGAGATGGCGTACCAGCCGCCCAACAGCACGACGAGCACGGCGAGAGGCGGGCCGAGCGCGAAGGCGCGGGCGCCGAACCGGCCGCGGGCGGTCGCTGTGCGAGCGCGCGGCGTGGTGGGCGGGGGAGTGGATCCCGTGGGCGCGGACGACGGGGCGACGACCGGCTCTGCAGACGTGGTGCTCATGAGTGTCCTTCCCGAAGGGCGTGGGAGACCTCGCCGACGAGCTTCGCGTACTCCGCCGTGTACCGGATCTCGGGGTCGCGGGGCATGTCGAAGGGGATCTCGAAGGTGTCGACGAGGTGACCGGGGCGCCCCGACATCACGACGACCTTGGTGGAGAGGTAGATGGCCTCGGAGACCGAGTGGGTGATGAAGAGCCCGCCGAACTTCTGCGCGACGAAGATCTTGATGAGTTCGTCGTTCAGGCGCTCGCGGGTGATCTCGTCGAGGGCGCCGAACGGCTCGTCGAAGAGGAAGAGCTCGGGGTCGAGCGTGAGCGAGCGCGCGAGCGAGGCGCGCATCTTCATGCCGCCCGACATCTGCTTGGGCAGGTGCTTCTCGAACCCGTTCAGGCCGACGAGGTCGATGGCCCATTGCGCCTTCGGCGTGCGCACGCGCTTGGGCTGCCAGTTGAGTTCGGCCAGGAGCTCGACGTTGGACTGCACGTCGCGCCAGGGCAGCAGCGTGGCGTCTTGGAAGACGTATCCGATGCGGTCGGTGTTGACGGTGGCGACGCCCTCGCTCGCGGTCTCGAGCCCCGACGCGATGCGCAGCAGGGTCGATTTTCCGCAACCGGAGGGGCCGACGACGCTGACGAACTCGCCGCGGTTGACGGTGAGGTCGACGCCGGAGAGGGCGGTGGTGCCATTGGGGAACGTCAGGGCGACGTTGCGGAAGTCCAGGATCGGCGCGGTCGGATCCGCGACGGATACCGGGGCAGGAGAGGCCAAGGTCACGGGGGCGCTCACTTTCCGTAGGGGGCGGGTTACGGCGCCGTCGCGGGTGCGGCGGAGCGGGTGGGGACGGGGAGGGCGACGGGAGCCGCGGTCTCGGTCGAGACGGTCGTGCGGCTGACGAGTCGGCCGCGGTGGATCACGACGCGGTCGGCGCTGGCGAAGGCGACGGCCTCGCCGAGCGAGTCCGCCTTGATCGCGACGAGATCGGCTCGGGCTCCGGCCGTGGGACCGGCGACCGCGAGGCCCATCACGTCGCGGGCGCCGATGGTCACGGCATCCATTGCGTCGGTGGGGGCGAGGTGTCCGGCGCTGACGAGGAGCGAGGCGGTCTCGAGGTGGTCGCAGCGTCCGACGGGGTTGAAGGGGTCGCGCACGTTGTCGGCGCCGGCGGCGACGCGGACCCCGGCGGTCTTGAGGCGGCCGATCGGTGCGATACCGCGGGGGATCGCGCGATCGACGCCCCACCCCTGCAGGTAGAGGTTCGTGATCGGCAGTGCGATGATGCCGATGTCGGCGGTGCGGATGCCGTCGGCGAGGACGTCGAGCTCGGTCTCGGCCATCATGCTCAGCCGCACGCAGTGGCCCGCGGTGCGGGGGCGGTGCCAGCCCGTGACGGCCGCGGCGTAGGCGGCGAGGGTGTCGAAGCCGGCGAGGCTCTCGTCGGTGTGCAGGTCGAGCCCGACGTCGCGACGGCGGGCCAGGGCGATCAGGCGCTCGAGGTCGGCGATCGGGTCGTCGGCGAGGTGCGGGGCGCCGCCGACGAGATCGACACCCGCGTCGAGGGCCGCTTCGAACACCTCGTCGGGCACGGTCGGGCCGCCGAGGGCGACGAGCTCGATGTCCATGAGTCCGGCGAGCTCGGCGCGCAGGCGCACGAGGGCGCGAACCCCGGTGAGGGCGTCGTCGCCGCGGAGCAGATCGACGTGCGTGCGCACCGCGGTGATCCCGGATGCCAGCATCCGCAATGCCGTGGAGCGGGCGCGACCGAGCGTGTCGTCTTCGTCGAGGGTCATGGCGTAGGCGTGCCAGCTGTCGATGGCCCGCTCGAGGTCGCCGAACGGGGGCTGGATGGCATCCCACGACTGCGACTTGTCGAGGTGCGCGTGGGGTTCTGCGCCCGCGGCGGTGACGAGGTACCCGGTGAGGTCGAGCGTCGCCCCGTCGGTCTCGGGCAGGGGGCTGCCCGCGGGCACGACCGCCAGCACCTCGTCGCCGTCGAGCGCGATGTCGACGAGGTCGCCGGAGGCGAGGCGCACACCTCGCAGGGCGGCGATCGAGACGGGTGGAACGGCGGACACGAGGGCCTCCGGTGAATCGGGATGACGGGAGTCGAGACGAGCGCCACGGCGACGGGGCGAGCCGCCCGGGGCGGCTGCGTCAGTGTTGGTGTGACCAACATCCGGCGATGATCCGATGCTAGGAACCGCGCGTTTCCGCCGTATTTCTCGCGCGTGACCCTCGTGACAAAGTTGTCGGACAAGGCCGTCTGCGGGCGACGCGGCCGCTCCCGAGCCGCACATCGCCCACGCTCACCGCGCACGCGCCGCGTGAGAACAGGGGATCGTGAGCACAGGTCGGCAGCGGCGCTGGACCGCCCTGTTCCGGTGCGATCCCCTGTCTTGATGGCCGGGGAGCGTCGGCGTCAGAGCTCCAGCGTGATCCGCTCGCACGCCGCCCGCGAGACGCACACCATCATCGTGCGGTTCGCCGCCTGCTCCTCGGGGGAGAGCACCGAGTCGCGGTGCTCGACCTCGCCGTCGACGACGGCGACCTCGCAGGTACCGCACGTGCCCACACGGCAGCTGGAGGGTACGATCGCCCCCGCCTCCTCGACGACCTCGAGCACCGAGCGCTCGGGCGGCACGGTCACCGTCACCCCCGACAGCATGAGATCGACCTCGAACGGTTCCGTCCACACCGGAGGTCCGAGCACCTTCGCCTCGAACCGCTCGACGTGCAGGCTGCCGCCGGGCCAGGCGGCCATGGCATCCTCCAGTGCTTCGAGCAGACGCGCCGGCCCGCACGAGTAGACGACCGTACGCGCGACCGGGGTGGCGAAGCGGGCCGCGAGATCGAGGCGGCGGCCCTCGTCGGCGGCGTAGATCTCGACCCGCTCGCCGTACCGTTCGACGAGGTCGTCGACGAACGCCATCGTCGCGCGCGAGCGCCCGGCGTACAGCAGCGTCCACGCTGCCCCCGCGCCCTCGGCAGCCTCGACCATCGGCAGGATCGGCGTGATTCCGATGCCGCCCGCGACGAAGACATACGACCGGCCGGCCGTCGGCGCGAAGAGGAAGTGATTGGCGGGCCCGCGCACGCGGAGCGAGGCGCCCGCGAGTGCGTTCTCGTGCAGCCAGACCGATCCCTCGCGTTCGCGCAGCACGCCGATCCGCCAGATGCCGCGCTCGGCGACCGATCCGCACAGCGAGTACTGCCGCTCGAGACCGCCGGGCAGCACGACGTCGATGTGCGCGCCGGGCGACCAGTGCGGCAGGGTGCCGCTCGTTCGCTCGAGGTCGAGCAGCACGATGTCGTCCGCGGCATCCTGGCGCGCGCGCACGACGACGTCGAACGTGACGCCGCCGCTCACGCGTCGCCCCCCGCCTTGTCGTCGGCGGCGCCGCTGTGGACGAGGTCTTTCACGATGAGCAGGCGGTAGGTCGAGCCGTCGGGCGAGTGCCACCGGTGCGGGGTACCCGACCGGCAGTAGACCGAGTCGCCGACATGCAGGGGGCGCTCGCCGTAGACCCCGAACGAGATGACGATGGATCCCTCGAGCACGGTGAGGAACTCGTCTTCGTCGTGCACGTAGTGATCGCCCGGCTCGGAGTTCGAGCCGGTGAACTCGAGAGGCTCGAAACGGCGCGCACCGGTGGCGAGCAGACGTGCCGTGCCCTCGGCGTAGGGGCCGATCACGCCCTCGTCGGCGGCGACGAACGACGGCTTCGCGTCCTGGTCGGTACGCGGGGATTCGGATGCCGCGATGAGCTCGACGCGGCTCGTACCCAGCGCCCGGGCCAGACGCTCGAGGCTCGCCATGCTGGGGCGTGCGAGGCCGCGCTCGAGCTGGCTGAGGAACGGGTGCGACAGCGTGGCCGCCTCGGCGAGCTGGGTGAGGGTCAGGCCGCGTGCCTTGCGGAGGCCCCGCAGGTGGGCGCCGAGCAGCTCGTCGCCGGTGGGGGCGTCGTCGACATCGATCGCGGGGGCCATGGTGGTCATCGTCGCACTCTCTCGAACAGCTCGGAGACGATCTCGTCTTCGTCGGCGGTGGTCAGTCGGCCGTCGTCGACGACGACACGTCCGTCGACGATGACCGTGCGGGGTCGGCGCCCGGGCGAGGCCCACAGCAGCCCGGCGACAGGATCGTCGACCCCGGCGTCGGCAACGCCCGAGACGTCCCACAGGCACAGGTCGGCGGTGGAGCCGGGGGTCAGGCGTCCGAGCTCGGGTCGGCCGAGCCCGTCGGCGGACCCGGCGGCGGCCATGCCGAGCACTTCGGATGCCGGCAGCTGCGGCCCGACGAGCGCGGAGACCTGCATCGCCAGGCGCGCGTCGGCCAGCAGGTGCCCCGCGTCGTTGCTGCCGCCCCCGCTCGTGCCGAGGCCCACAGCGAGTCCGGCGTCGAGCAGACGCCGGACGGGCGCGACACCCCACCCCATCGGCACGTCGCAGCCGGGGGCGTGGGTGGCGGTGACTCCGGATGCCGCGAGGCGGGCGATCTCGTCGTCGGTGACGGCGCACAGGTGGGCGAGGGTGACGTCGGGGGCGAGCCAGCCCCACTCGTCGAGCAGGTCGATGGGGCGGGAGCCGTAGCGCTCGAGGGCGATGTCGACGTCGACGACCTCGTTCGCCTGCGTGCGTCGACGCAGGCCGTACGTCGCGGCCACCTCGCCCAACAGCTCGAACGTCTCGCGCGGATCGCTGTGCACCCCCGCGGGCCCGACCGCGACCTGCAGCATCCCGTCGGCGGAGACGCCGCCCTGGACGTCGGGGAGCAGGGCGCGCACGATGGCATCGGCCGAGGCGGCCGCCTCTTGCGGATCGTCGCGTGCGGCGCCGCGGACGAACACCAGGCGCGCACCGAGACCTGCCGCAGCCGCGGCCGCCGCGCGCGCCATGCCGACGGTGTCCGATCCACTCGGCCAGGTGAGGTGGTGGTCGGCGACGGTCGTCACCCCGCTCAGCAGCGACTCCGCGAGCCCGGCGCGGGCGGCGAGACCGGTGAGCTCCGGGTCGACGCCGGCCGAGGTGTAGGCCGCGGCCATGGCGGGCAGCCACTCCCGCATCGGGATGCCGCGGGTTCCCGGAAGGGTGCGGAACGCCGTCTGCAGCAGGTGGTGGTGCGCGTTGACGAGCCCGGGGGTGACGACGCACCCCGTGGCGTCCACCACGGTGGCATCCGTGAGATCCGCGCCGTCGACGATCGTCCCGTCGACGCACGCGACGTCGCCCGTGCGCACGCGGCCGGTGTCTTCGACGACGGCGACGGCGCCGCGCACGACGAGAACGCTCACGCGGTCCTCACCGCGCACGAGCTGGTCGCGGCTGCCGGGCTCGCGACGTGTCCCGCCGCCCCGTGCAGTCGGGGCCCGCGAGCGTCGCGCAGGGGGCGTGCGTCGGCGTCGTTGCGGGATGCCACGATCTCGGCGATCACCGACAGGGCCGTCTCTTCGGCCGTCGCACCGCCGAGGTCGAGGCCGAGCGGCGAGTGCAGCCGCGACAGCTCGGCATCCGTCACCCCGGCCGCCCGCAGCAGGGTCGCCCGGCGCGCGACGGTCGCCCGCGCGCCCATCGCACCGACGAAGCCCACCGGCAGCCGCAGCGCCGTACGCAGCGCGGGCACGTCGAGGCGCTCGTCATGCGTCAGCACGCACACGGCGGTGCGGGCATCGGGAGCAGGAAACCGTGCGAGGAATTCGTGCGGGGAGGCGACGGCGAGCTCGACGGCCTCGGGAAACCGTTCCGGAGTGACGAGAAGCGCCCAGTCGTCGCAGACCGTCACCGCGAACCCGGCCGCGGCCCCGAGGCGGCACAGCGCTGCGGCGTGTTCGCCGGCGCCGAGGATGACCAGACGCGGAGCCGCCGGGCGGTGCAGGTCGAGTCCGGCGTCGTCGAGGTCGAGGTGGAGCGCAGCCTGCCGTCCCGCCCGCGCGGCCACGAGCGCCGGAAGGGACGCTGCCGGGTCGATGCGGTAGGCGACAACGTCGACCGCGCCGCCGCATGCGAGCCCCGCGGTGATCGGGGTCACGGTGCCGTCATCGGTGAATCCGAAGCGCGCGCGGCGCACCTCGCCGGTGCGCAGGGCGTCGAGTCCGAGCATGACGGCGTCGCTCTCGACGCACCCGCCCGAGATCGATCCGATCACCCGCGCGTCGCGCGTGACGGCGAGCGTCGCCCCCACTCCGCGCGGCGCGCTGCGCACCACGTCGGTCACCGTCACCGCCGCGACGGGCACGCCCGCCTCGAGCAGCGGCACCAGGTCGGCAGCCAGATCGAGCATGCCTCCGACCGTAGTCGGGGTGTGTTTCGCGCGCGCTACGCTGTCGTCACCATGCCGGCCACCCCCTCCGATGCCCCCTGCGGGCTCGTCCTGGCCGCGGGGGCGGGGCGTCGATTCGGTGGCCCGAAGGCGCTCGCGCGCACGCCGGCCGGCACCCCGTGGATCGCGCTCGCGGTCCGGGCGCTCCGCGACGGCGGGTGCGGTGAGATCCTCGTCACCCTCGGCTCGGCCGTCGACGAGGCGCTGCCTCTCGTGCCCGCGGGAGCGACGGTCGTCCGTGTCGCCGACTGGCAGACCGGGGTGGCGGCATCCGTTCGCGCGGGCCTCGAGTCCGCGACATCCGGATCCGCTCCGGCGGTCGTCGTCCTGCCGGTCGACACCCCCGACACCCCGCGCGCGGCCGTCGCCCGTCTGGTCCGTCGTGCCGCGCCGAACGCCCTCGCCTTCGCCGCCTACGACGGTGCGCCCGGGCATCCGGTGCTCATCGGTCGGTCCCACTGGAGCGCTGTCGCGGCATCGGTGCGCGGCGATGTCGGCGCTCGTCCCTACCTCATCGCCCAGGGGGCGGATGCCGTCGAGTGCGGCGATCTGTGGTCGGGAGCCGACCGCGACGAGCGCTGAGCGACGGCTCTCTCGGCGCGGCGGGCCCCTCCGCAGGGCTCGTCCCTGCGGCGAAGGGGTGTGCCCCTGCGACCGAGGTTCCGGAGCACGGTCGCCCCGAGCGCGGGGAGGGCCAGGTTCACCCCCGCCTTCACTCTTCGCGCGGCCGCGCCGGTCGCTCGTGCGGCGCGGCCTTTCTCAACGGGCGAGTGCGTCGCGGTACGAATCCAGAGTCCGAAGAGCCATGAAACGCCAGGAGTACATCTCGGCACGACGGCGTCCGCGCTCACGCAGACCGGCGGCGATCTCGGGGTCGGCGAGCACCTGCGACAGCGCCGCACCGATCTCCGACACCCGAGAGGGGTCGAAGTACACGGCCGCATCGCCGTAGACCTCGGGGAGACACGTCGCGTTGCTGCTGACGACGGCGCACCCGTGGCGCATGGCCTCGAGCCCGGGGAGTCCGAACCCCTCGTAGAACGAGGGGAAGGCGTAGACGGCGGCGTTCTCGTACAGCCATCGCAGCTCCGCGTCGGAGACGAACCCGGCGAAGTGCACCCCCGCCCGCGATCGCTCGTCGAGGTTCTTCGCAAGGAGCGCACCGTCGCCGTCGATCTTGCCGGCGACGACGAGACCGATGGACGCGTCGGCCGCGCGCAGGGCGGCGACCGCGCTGATCAACCGCGACAGGTTCTTGTACGGCACCTGGGTGCCGACGTACAGGACGAAGCGTTCGAAGGGCACCGGCACGGGATGAGGGGGTTCCGTGATCGAGTCGGCTGCCGGGTACGTCAGCGTGACGCTGCTCGCAGAAGCGCGGGTGTAGGCGATGAGGTCGCGTCCCGAGTACACGCTGTCGACGAGGTTCACGCGCGAACGGTGGGCGATCGCCGCGAAGGCCGCGACGCCGATCGCCCGCTTGGCCAGTGACACCGCCCAGTGCTTCTTGTGGTTGCGGATCTTCAGCAGCGTCATGTCGTGGAACGTCGTGACGCGCGGTGCTCCGACGTAGAGCGGCTGCTGCGGCATGGCGAAGTGGACGAGGTCGGGTTGAAGGTTCCGGAGCTCACGGGCGAACCCGGTCTGCTCCCGCCACGAGAAGTAAGGGGTGTCGGTCGCGACCTTCGAGAAGAGCGCGCTGCGCGGATTCCACTGGTCGTAGTGCGCGCGCGGGAGCACGATCGTGTAGCGGTGCTCCTGGTCGAGCGTCTCGAGGTGCTCGATGAGATTGCGGGTGTACCGGCCGGTGGACGTGAACATCGAACGGGCGTCGATCACGATGTGTTTCAGCGGGGCATCCACGGATTCGTCTCATCTCAGGTCGGGGCTCCGCCGATTATGGGGGCCGCGAATCCGCGTGCGACGAGCGAGCGGGTCGGCTCCGCTGCCCCGCGGTCGGGTGAGGCAGGAGGTGAAGTCCGTCGACGCCAGCCGTGCGGCGTCGCCGCCGGGTGTGCACGGCGCCTGCGCTCACAGCGGTCGGCGCCGGGGAGGCCGCGCGGACAGGGGCGGTCGGATTGGTAGCTTCCCCGGGGCGCCCGTCTCGATAGCGGGACCTCGGAGCGCGCGGTGCGAGGAGAAGACATGAGGATCGTCAGCGTGATGGCGCACGTGCCCTACACGGGCATCCCCCACGCGGGGGGCCAGTACGTGCTCGCCCACCTTCGCGCACTGCGGTCGCTCGGCCACGACATCACGGTGATCGCCCCGGATTGGCGGGGGAACGAGGAGGGTGCTCGACGACTCCGGGAGGAGTTGGACGTCGAGGTCGTCGTGTGTCGGCCGCACGCCTCCGGACGGTGGGCTGACTGGGCGGACACCCAGCAGATCCGGCTCTTCCCGGTGCGCCCGCCGCGGCGTTTCCGCCGGGCGATCCTCCGTTCCCGCCCGGCCCGCGATGCCTTCGAGCGCGCCGACCTGATCGAGGCTCACTGGACCGAGATGGGATGGGTGGCGCGTGCGGCGCGCACGAGCCGGGCAGGGGTACGGCGCGTGGTCATCGCCCAAGACGTGATCGCGCAGACGTACGAGCGCATCTTCGACGCGACGCGACGGGGCTCGGCGGCGTGGCTGCTCGGACTGTGGCGGAATGCGAGCGTGGGACGCGACGAGGGCCGGCTGTACCGCTCGATGGATGCCGTCATCGTCTTCAGCGAGAAGGATGCCCGACTCGTGCGTCGCCTGGGCGCGTCCGCCCGCGCCACCGTCGTGCTCCGGCCGCCGTTCGCCGGTGCGGGAGAGGCCGACGGATCGGCTCCCCCGGACGGGCCCGCCACCGTCGTGTTCGTCGGGGCGTTCTTCCGCGACGTCAACGCGCAGGCCGCCGAGTTCCTGCTCGACGACATCGTGCCGCGCGTGCGTGCACAACGACCCGACGTCCGGTTCGTTCTGGCCGGTGCGGGGCCCACTCCGCGCATGGTCGCGGAGGCGGAGAGCGACCCCCTGCTGGAGGTGACGGGAGAAGTGCCTTCCCTGGAACCGTCCTACGCCAAGGCGACCGCGGTCGTCGTGCCACTGCTCATGGGTGCGGGCGTGAAGTTCAAGACGGTGGAGGCGCTGATGCGCGGCATCCCGGTGGTGTCGACGGCGGTGGGGGGCGAGGGGCTGATCGGCGAGGGAGAGACCGGGGGGCTCGTCGTCGCCGATGACGCCGAGGGCATCGCCGAGGCGCTGCTGCGCGTGCTCGCCGACCCACCCGCCGCCTGGCGAGCCGCTCGTTCCACGCGGGAGTGGGCGCGGTCGGTTTTTGCGCCGGAGACCTACCCGACGCGTCTGGAGGACGCTTTGTTCGAACGAGGAGCCGGGCGATGAGCGTGGCCGTGGTCATCCCCAATTGGAATGGATGCGACGACCTCCCCGCCTGTCTGGACTCGTTGCGGAGCCAGACGGTGCCGGTCGAGATCGTGGTCGTCGAGAACGGTTCCACCGACGGATCGGCCGAGATGCTCCGAGCGTCGTACCCCGACGTGACGGTCCTCGCGCAGCCGGTGAACCTCGGCTTCGCCGGAGGGGTGAACGTGGGACTCCGCTACGCGTTGCATCGCGGACATGACCACATCGCCCTGCTGAACAACGACGCGATCGCCGAGCCCATCTGGGTGGAGCGCCTCCTGGGGGAGATGTCGCGCGACGCGCGGGTGGGGATGGTGGCCAGCAAGTTCCTGACGATCGACGGGACCCGGATCGACAGCACGGGCGAGTGCTACTCGATCTGGGGGTTGCCGTTCCCGCGCGGTCGAGGCGAGCAGCGATTGGACGCGTACGACGAAGAGGGGGAGCTGTTCGGGGCGAGCGGCGGATCGACCTTGTACCGCGCCGACATGCTTCGCGATGTCGGCCTGTTCGACGAAGACTTCTTCGCCTACTTCGAAGACATCGACCTCAGTTGGCGAGCGCACTTGCGGGGGTGGCGGGTGCGCCTCGCCCCGACGGCCGTCGCCTATCACCGCATCGGTGCGACGAGCGGACGCATACCCGGATTCACGACCTATCAGACGTTGAAGAACCTGATCTGGGTGGTGGCGAAGAACGTCCCGCGGCGATATCTGGCGACGATCGCGCCGCGGCTGGCGCTCGCGTACACCCTGACCTTCTGGCGTGCGGTGCTGCACGGTAAGGGCGTGATCGCTGTGAAGGGCGTCGTCGTGGCGGCCGTGAAGATGCCGACGAAGATCCGGGAACGGCGCGTGATCCAACGGGGCCGTCGCATCGACGACGACGCGGTCCGATCGCTTCTCGTGTGGGACCTCCCGCCGGGGTCGTCGAACCTGCGGCGCCTGCGGGCGCTGGTCCGGCGGACCTGAACGCCCCAGCGGCGTCGGTGAGGGTGGGAGCGTCGGCGTTGCCGCGGTCGCGCCCGGCGCCGGCGCCGCCGTTCTCGCGGGCCGGCGTGCCTTCACCCTGCGCGCGCCCACGTCGACGTGACACGGTCTCGGTGTCGTATCGCGGCCGTGCCAGGGCCGATATCAGGCCTTTCGCAGCTCTCGCTCACGCCGCGACCTTGCCCGCGCGCCATCGCGGCGCGCGAGCGCTTCACCCGTCGTTTCACCCGACATGCGCGCAGGGTCTGAGGTGACGACCCGGCTCTGCGTCGCGATCACGAACAAGGGCACCATCATCGAGGCGAAGAGGGTGTCGGGAGCCTCGGTGCGCCAGGCGGTCTCGGTGATCGATGCGGCCGCCAGGACACACAGGAACGCCGCGGCCGCGACGTGCTGTCGATGCGGCAGCCAGGCGGCGATGCGCGCCGCGTTCAGCATGACCACCGCGATGAGGAGCGCGAGGATCAGGCCGCCCGTGACAGCGGAGTGGACGAAGACGTTGTGACCGTGGCTGGCGGCGGTCGACAGTGCGGAACTGAGGAGGTCGTAGTGGTCGACGTACCACCTGTGTCCCACACCGAAGAGCCACTGCATCCCGTCCAGCTGCGCCAGACTGAACTGCCAGATCGCGCCGCGCTCGGTGTAGGCCTCGGGATCGGTCGTCGTGAGGGGAACGGCGGCGACGGCGACGACGAGACCTACGAGGAGCACGACCAGCACCCGCCGCAGCGACGCACGCAGCAGGAGGTTCAGCAGCATCACCACGAGCCACACGGCCGCGGCGAACAGCGCTGTGCGCGAGGACGACCACACGATGCCGCACAGGATCACGCCGGCGATCGCCCACCGCAGGTACCAGCGTGCGAAGAGATGGGCGAGCGGCAGGGCGAGGACGAGGAAGAGCCCGTTCGTATTGGGGTGGCTGAAGAACCCCGCGAGCAGCGGCAGTCCCGTCACCGACTTGTCGGCGGCGACGTCGAAGCTCTCCGGCATGTACATCAGCGCGGGGGCGGTGGCGGTCAGTGCCATCGAAACACCGGTCAGCAAGGCGGCGAGAAGCGCATACAGCTTGAGGTCGTCGACGCGGGTCTGAATGGCCCAGAAGGTGACCGCGACACCGATGGGGAGGATCATCGGCGCCGAGATCCGCCCCCCTCGGGCGAACTCGTCGAGCACGATCCAGAGCCAGGGGACGATCAGGATGAGAAGGGGTGCGACGTCATTGCGCACGAAGACGACGCGGAAGACGAGCACGAGGACGGCGATGACGGCGGGCACGTAGAACGCCACGTTCAACGCATCCACCACGGCTTGCGCGAGGGGGGTCTTCGCGCCTTCGACCGCGACGCGTCTGCTCGTCGTCAGCGTCTCGGCGACGGGACCCGCCACGCAGGCGAGCCAGAACACGAGGAGCACGCCGAAGGAGACCGCGCGAGCCCCCCGACTCCGGACGTCGGTGGCGAGACGCGGGAGGTCGCTGGTGCGCGCCCGTGCCCGCGCACCAGCTGCGGCTGAGGACGTCATCGGCACAGGCTATGCGTGCTCCACGACGGTGGCATCGCGACCTCGGAGCAGCCCCTCAGAGCCGCGCCGGGTGAAGTATCGCGCACCCACGGGCGGGGGGAGGCTGAGATGGCCGGCTCGCCGCACCGTCCGAACCTATGGTTCCGGTGGTGCGCCGTGCGGGAGGCGCGTCAGAAGGGGGTCGTCCACGTGGAGCCCGATGCATCCCCCGGCTCACGGGCGCGGGGCGCGACGCTGCTGCTGTCGACCCAGTGGCTCCGGTACCTGCTGCAGGTCGTCAACATCGTGGTGCTCGCCCGTCTGATCGGCCCCGCGGACTTCGGCATCGTGAGCCTGGGTCTGGCGATCACGGGCATCGCCTCCGTCCTCGGCGACTTCGGGCTGAGCCTCGCGGCGTTGCGCGAGAAACAGTTGAGCGAGCAGCAGAAGAGCAATCTGCTCTGGCTGAACACCGCCATCGGCGCCGTGCTCGCGGTCATCGTGGCGGCCGCGGCGGTGCCCATCGCCCAGGCCTTCGACGACGAGCGTCTCGTCATCGTGGTGCTGATCGCGGCGCCGGCCTACCTCTTCCGAGCCGCCGCCGTGCAGTTCCATGTCGAGTTGAACCGCACCGATCGTTTCCGACGCCTCGCAGCTTCCGAGTTGGGCGGCGACGCTCTCGGCGCAGCGACGGCCGTCACCCTGGCCCTCGTGGGGTCGGGCTACGTCGCCCTGGCGCTGCAGGGAACGGTGGCCGCCCTCGTGACCCTCGCCTGGGCGTGCGTGGCCGCCGGGTGGCGTCCCCGCCTTCCGCGCAGGGCCCCGATGAAGCACCTCCTCGTCTTCGGGGTCTCGACCCTCGGGACGCACGCGGCGCACTACGTCACGACGAACGTGGACACGATCGCCATGGGTGCCTGGTACTCCGCGGCGACGGTCGGCTTCTACAGCCGCGCCTACCAGCTCGTGATGCTCCCCCTGCAACAGGTCGCCGCACCGCTCACCCGCATCCTGCTTCCCCGCCTGGCAGAGGTCGCCGACGACCTCGACGCACTCAATGCCGCTCTCGTGCGCGCACAGAGCCTGGTGAGTCACGCCCTGCTCGCGATGACCGGGCTGTTGGTGGTGGGCGGTGCGCCCGTGATCGAGGTCGTGCTCGGCGCCGCCTGGCTGCCGGCGATGCAGTACCTCCCGGTGCTGGCCGCGGGCACCGTGTTCCAGACCATCGCGTACGGCTACTACTGGGGGTTCGCCGCGCGGGGTCGCTCGGGCGCCCTCTTCCTCTCGGAGATCGTCGGCCGTGTGCCGATGGTGCTCCTCGTCGTCGCCTGGGCTCCACTGGCGCCCGTCGGTGTTGCGTGGGCGGTGGTCGCCGGTCAAATGCTGATCTGGGCGTCGGGCACGTTCGTCTTCGCCCCGCGGGCGGGTCTACGGGTGGGCGCGCTGCTCATCACGGCGATCGTCCCCCTCACCGTCAGCGGTCTGGCGACGCTGGGCACGTGGGGCCTCGACGTCGCGGTGCTGGCCTCGCTGCCGCCTCTCGCGCGTCTCGTGTCGATCGTCGCCGCGTGGGTGGTGCTGGCTGTCGGCCTTCTCGCGGTGTGCGGTCGACGCGACGCGCGCCTGATGTTCGACACGCTCCAGAAGATGCTGCCTCGCCGCTTCTCGCGCGTCTGACGTTGCGTCGGTGCACGCGCTGCGCCGAGACTCAGCCGCCGATGACGACGTTCAGCGGCTCCTCGCCGGCGCGCAGACGGTCGATCTGACGGCGCAGCAGTCGCGCGATGCGCGGGCGCATGGCATCCGTCGCCCCTCCCACGTGCGGGGCGATGAGCGCACCGTCGAGGCTCCACAGCGGGTGGCCGGCGGGCAAGGGCTCGGGGTCGGTGACGTCCAACGCCGCGCGGATGCGGCCACGTCGCACGTGGTCGACGAGCGCGTCGGTGTCGATCAGGGGGCCGCGGCCCACATTGACGACGAGGGCGCCGTCGGGCAGGGCGGCGAGGGCGGCGTCGTCGATCACGTGGCGCGTCGCATCGCCCCCGGGAAGCGAGGCGATGACGATGTCGGTCTCGGCGAGGACGTCGCCGAGCTTGCCGAGCGGGAAGACCTCGACGTCGTCCTGCAGGCGACCGTGCGAGGCGACCGCGCGCACCTCGACCTCGAACGGCTTCAGGCGCGCGGCGATCGCACGGCCGACGCCGCCGAAGCCGAGCAGCGTCACGCGCTGATCGGCGAGACCGGTCGCGGTGCCGCCGATCCACTCGCCGCGGTCCTGAGCCCGCACGAAGTCGGGAAGGCGCCGCTGCGCCGCCAGGGCGAGGGCGACGGCCAGCTCGGCGGTGGCCGTCTCGTGCACGCTCGTGGCGTTGGCGTAGACGAGTCCCTCGGGTAGGCGACCCTCGACGTTGTCGTAACCGATCGATTGGCTCTGGACCAGCCCGACCGTCACCGTCGACAGGGCCTCGATGACGCCGTCCATCGACATGTACGGCGGCACCACCATGTCGAAGTGCTCGCGCGGAGCGGCATCCTCCATGTCCCACACCACCACCTCGACCCCGTCCGGCAGCGGCTGCAGGTCGTCGCGCAGCTGGGTGGTGGGCACGGACACGATCAGGGGCTCGTCGGTGGTCACCTGATTCACGCTACCCGCGCGCCCGATGTTCCGGACTCGCTGGACACGACGCAGGAGATCCGCCGCTGTCCCCGATCGCTCGGGGCCTCGAGCCGGGCGGGGCGTGCAGATCTCCTGCGTCGTGTCCTCAGCCGACGGGGACGGGCGCCGACAGGCGACGGCCGATCTGCACCCCGACCGGGACGTCGTAGGCGAGGTACTCCGACAGCAGTGCCGCAGAGTCGCGCTGGAACAGGCGCCGCGAGAGGGCCGCCGCGAGCTTGGTCGCACCGCCGACGAGGCCAGGGATCTGGTGGCTCAGCATGCCCTGGCTGAGTCGGGCCCCGTGGTTGAACATGTGGATCCGCGACAGCGCCGAGCGATCGGGGGTACTCCGGCTGACGAGGCCGAAGTCGTCGTCGAGGTAGGGGAAGGCGGCCAGTCCGGGGTTCTGCGCGGCGGCCTGGGGCGAGAGGCGGTCGCTCCAGAGCGCGGCATCCGGGGCGACCGCCGCAAGCTCCGGGCGTCGGGCGAGGTCGGCGGCGATCCCCGTGGCGGCGAGAACGACGTCGTAGCGGTGGATGCCGTGCGGCGTGGTGACGGCGATGTCGGTACCGGTCCACTCCACGTGCTGCCACGGCGACGCGGTGAGGAAGCGGAAGTCGTCGAAGGCGTGCGCGCGCCACAGGGCGTTCTGCGTGGCGGGCTGGTCGACGACCGAGAGATGCACGTTGAACGCCCACTTCTGAGCGTCGGTGAAGGAGCCGTAGTTCTCGATGAGGCCGGCGAACTCCATCCACCGGTAGGGGCTCACCTGCGGCATCGCGGAACGTCGCATGTGCACGTCGACGGAGGCCGCCCCGTGCTCGAGCGCAGTCGCCGCGTTGTCGAAGGCGCCCGTCCCCGCGCCCAGGATGCCGATGCGCAGGCCCTCGAGCGAGCCGAAGTCGATGTCGTCGTGCGTGTGGTGCACGCGCTCGGCGGGAAGGCCCGCGAGCAGCGCGGGCACGTGCCGACCTCCGGCACCTTCGATCCCGGTCGCCAGCACGACGTGGTGGGCGGGGAGGAGCCACTGTCCGTCGGGACCGTCGAGGTGCAGCTCGAGGGGGCCGTCGACGGTGGTGATCGCCAGGCGCGTCACGCGGGTTGCGGGGACCACGGTGATGTCGGAGACCTCCCGGTACCACTGCAGGAACCCCTGCCACGCCGTCGTCGGGAAGTATTCGATCCCCTCCCAGGCGTCTGCGCCGTAGACCGCCTCGAACCAGGCGCGCGGGCTCACCGCCGGGGTGCCCCAGGTCGGCCACGCGATGTCTTTCGGCGTGCGCAGCGTGTGCATGCGGGCGTAGGTGGTCCAGGGGCCGGCGGAGCCGGCGGGGGCGGAGTCGATCACGACGACGTCGTCGATCCCGCGGCGGCGCAGGCCCCGGGCCAGCACGAGGCCCGCCTGCCCCGCGCCGACGATGACGACCGGTCGCACCCCGTCGCGCGCGCTGACCCACGACCGCCCGTCGCCGGCGCTCAGGGTGGCCTGATGCGCCGCGTCGCGTTCGAGGGCGGCGAGGCGCGATGCCGCGTCGGAGAGCGGAGTGAGCACGCTCACTCCGCGTCGATCACGACGCGCACGCCGTACGCGTCGTCGAGTCGGTGGTTGTGGTGATCGGCGACGTTGGTGTCGTCGAGCTCGAGGT
This sequence comes from Microbacterium proteolyticum, assembly GCF_014192415.1. Classification (GTDB taxonomy): domain Bacteria; phylum Actinomycetota; class Actinomycetes; order Actinomycetales; family Microbacteriaceae; genus Microbacterium; species Microbacterium proteolyticum. Next base: position 1,059,357 of record NZ_JACHXY010000001.1, on the reverse strand, counting down.
TGACGAAGTCCATGCTCGGGTCGGCGAAGAAGGGACCGGCGTGCCAGGTGCCCTTGCGCATCGTGATGGCGGTGCGTGGCGGGATGCGGAAGGCCCGCAGGTCGTCGAGGCCCGGCTGCTCGATGCCGGGCGCGGCGACGGCGATCGTCCACTCGACGTCTCCGACCGCCATCAGGGTCTGCGTGGTCTCGAGGTGGCGGGTCACGCGTACGAATTCGGCCGGCTTGTCGTCGAGGCGCATGAGGTAGAAGCGCGGGATGCCGTTCGATACGTCGAGCACGGCCTCCTCGGCGGTGAAGGGGGTGCCGTCCTCCATCGGGGTCAGCACCACACCGTAGGGCTCGAAGCCGGCCGGGGTGATGATCTCAGCGGTCAGGGCGTGGGGGGTGAGGGTGTCGGTCACGGCGGCTCGCTTTCTTCGGGTGAGGCGAGCGTACGCTTGTCCAACAAGTTTGATCAAGACGTGTCAGACGAGTTCACGACGCGGTTACATCGGCGAAACGCGTCAGGAGCGCACGCGGCGGATCAGCGCGTTGCGCAGCCCGGGCGGCGCCGGCAGCTGCACCTCGCGCGACCAGTACCCGATCGCGTCGTCAGCGCCGTAGCCGCAGTAGGTCATCTCGATCACGGGTGTGCCGGGCTCGGCATCCAGGATCCCGGCGCGCACCGCATCGAGCGAGGTCGCGTCGATCCACATCGTCTCCCACGCCACCCGGATGCCGTTGGCCGCCTCGGCGAGATCGAACACCGGCCGACGGGGGTCGAGGTCGGCGGGGCGCGTGAGGGGCACGAGGTCTTCGGCGAGGGCGTAGGGGGCGCCGTCGACCCGCCACATCTTGCGCGTGCGCAGCACCTCGGTGCCGTCGGGCAGGTCGTCGTAGCGGTCGCCACCGGGAACGAGAGTCACGCGCTCGGCGACGACGATGTCGAGGGTCGGCTCGTACCCCGCGGAACGGATCGACAGGGAGTGGTCGAACTGCTCGTCGATACGGCGTCCCACCCCGGGCAGGCGACGGTTGGGCGAGGTCCGCGCGCCCTGCGTACGGTGCACGTAGCCTCGCTCCTCGAGGCGGATCAGTGCCTCACGCACGGAATTGCGGCTCGCGCCCGTCAGCTCGGCCAACCGCGGCTCGGAGGGGAGGGTCTCGGCATCCGCCCGCCACAGATGCAGGATGCGGTCGATGAGCGCGTCCTGATCGGGGGCGCGCTTGTCGGTCACGGGCGGGGCGTCAGGCTGCGGCGCCCACCACGGCGGCGATCGCCGAGGTGAAGAAGCCGAGGCCGTCGACGCCGGAGCGCATCGCGGCGCGGGTTCCGGGCCCGAAGCCGGGCTCGACCGCGTGCTCGGGGTGCGGCATCAGGCCCACGACGTTGCCGCGCTCGTTGGTGAGGCCGGCGATGTCGTCGAGCGAGCCGTTGGGGTTCACGCCCACGTAGCGGAAGGCCACGAGGCCCTCGCCGTTCACGCGGGCGAGGGTCTCGGCATCCGCGATGTATCCGCCGTCGGCGTTCTTCAGCGGGATGACGATCTCGTCGCCCTCGGTGAAGTCGCTCGTCCACGCGGTCGAGGCGTTCTCGACGCGCAGGCGCTGATCGCGGCGGATGAACTGCTGATGGGCGTTGCGGATGAGTCCGCCGGGCAGGAGGTGCGCCTCGACGAGCATCTGGAAGCCGTTGCAGATGCCGAGCACGGGCAGGCCCTTGGCGGCGGCGTCTTTGACCTCGGCCATGATCGGCGCGAAAGCGGCGATGGCGCCGGCGCGGAGGTAGTCGCCGTAGCTGAAGCCGCCGGGGAGCACGAGGGCGTCGACGCCCTTCAGGTCGTGTTCGCCGTGCCAGAGGGCCACCGGCTCGCCGCCCGCGAGACGGATCGCGCGCTGGGCGTCGCGGTCGTCGAGCGAACCCGGGAAGGTGATGACGCCGATGCGGGCGGTCACTCCACGACCTCGATGTTCACCACGTCTTCGATGACGGCGTTCGAGAGCATCTCGTCGGCGAGCTCGCGGACGCGCGCGAGCGTCGCGTCGTCGACTTCTCCGTCGACGGTGAGCTCGAAACGCTTGCCGATGCGCACGCCGGAGAAGCGGTTCTCGCCGAGCCGCGACAGGGCGCCGGCTACGGCCTTCCCCTGCGGGTCGAGAAGCTCGGCCTTGGGCATGACGTCGACGACGATGGTGGGCACTGCAGCTCCAGGAGTCGGGTGGCGTTGTGGAAGCCAGTCTAGGGGAGCGGGCCTGCGGCCTCACCCGTCGCGGGCAGCGCTGCCGCCGGGCCCGCCCCTCCGCGAGAAACGCGATCCGCGGGGAGAAACGTCATGAGCAGGCGTTTCTCGCTCGCGAGAGCGTTTCTCACGACCGGATCGACGCCCCGTCCGCACCGACACCTCACATGGGAGCGCTCCCTTGACGTCGTGGGAGCGATCCCATACAGTCGATCGCGATCGGTTGGGAGCGCTCCCATATGGGCGGCGCATCTGCGTACATCACCGATCCGCACCCACCACAAAGGAGTGATCTGTGAATTCTCGTGCCCTGCGTCGGACCGCGCTCGTCGTCGCCGTCGCCTCCACCTCCGCCCTCGTGCTCGCCGGATGCTCCGGCACCGGAGGCGCCGCCTCGGGCGGTTCCGACGGCGAGGTCACGCTGACCATCGCCACCTTCAACGACTTCGGGTACACCGACGCGCTCCTGCAGGAGTACATGGACGCGCACCCGAACGTGAAGATCGTGCACAACAAGGCCGCGACCAGCAACGAGGCTCGGGAGAACTACTTCCAGAAGCTCGGCAAGACCGGCCTCGCCGACATCGAGGCGATCGAGGTCGACTGGCTCCCCGAGGTGATGGAGTACGCCGACCTGCTGGCTCCCGTACCCGACGATCTGAAGAGCCGCTGGCTCGATTACAAGGTCGAGGCCGCCACCAGCCCCGAGGGTCAGCTCGTCGGCTACGGCACCGACATCGGCCCCGAGGGCGTCTGCTACCGCTCCGACCTCTTCGCCGCGGCGGGGCTCCCCACCGACCGCGCCGACGTCGCGAAGATGCTCGAGGGCGACTGGTCGACCTACTTCGCCGCCGGCGACCAGTATGTCGCCGCCACCGGCAAGGCGTTCTTCGATTCGGCCGGCGGCACCTACCAGGGCGCGATCAACCAGGTCGAAGCCGCGTACGAGAACGCCGACGACGGCTCGATCACCGCCACGAGCAACCCCGAGGTCAAGAAGATCTACGACCAGGTGCTCGCCGCCAGCGCCACGCAGTCCGCGCACCTCGGCCAGTGGTCCGACGACTGGTTCGCGGGCCTCTCGAACGGCGCCTTCGCCACGATGCTCTGCCCCGGCTGGATGCTCGGCGTCATCGAGGGCAACGCCCCCGAGGTCACCGGGTGGGACATCGCCAACGTCTTCCCCGGCGGAGCAGGTAACTGGGGCGGTTCGTACTTGACCGTCCCCGGCAACGGTGCCAACGTCGAAGCCGCCCAGGAGCTCGCCGACTGGCTCACCGACCCCGAGACCCAGGTCAAGGCGTTCGAGAACGCCGGCACCTTCCCGAGCCAGACCGACGCCCTCAGCGCCGACGCGCTGCTGAGCAGCACGAACGCGTACTTCAACGACGCGCCCGTGGGCGAGATGCTCTCCGAGCGCGCGCAGGCCGTGAAGGTGTCGCCGTACAAGGGCACGTTCTACTTCCAGATCAACGACGCCATGCAGAAGGCGCTGACGCGTGTCGAAGACGGAACCCAGGATGCCGCCCCGGGCCCCGGCATCCGTCCCGCTCGTCTCGAGGAGGAGACACCATCGTGACCAGCACACTCGAGCGGCCCGCGCCAGCCGCGGCGTCGGGACCGACCGGCGAGCGCACGCCCCGTCGACTCGGCTTCGCCCAGCGCCGCAGCGCGTGGGACCTGAAGCTCTCCCCGTACCTCTACATCTCGCCGTTCTTCATCCTGTTCGCGATCACGGGACTCTTCCCCATCGCCTACACGGCCGTCATCTCGTTCATGGACTGGGACCTGGTCCGGAACTCCGGCGAGTTCATCGGCTTCGACCAGTACGCCTGGGTGCTCTCGCAGCCCAAGTTCTGGATCGCTCTGCGCAACACCTTCAGCATCTTCCTGCTCTCCAGCGTCCCGCAGCTGATCCTCGCGATCTTCATCGCGGCGATGCTCGATCAGAACATCCGCGCCAAGACGTTCTGGCGCATGAGCGTGCTGGTCCCCTACGTCATGGCCCCCGTGGCCGTCGCGCTCATCTTCAGCAACATGTTCGGCGACCAGTACGGCGTCGTGAACACCACGCTGCAGAGCCTCGGGCTCCCCGCCGTCCCCTGGCACTCCGATGCGTTCGCGAGCCACATCGCCATCGCCACGATGGTCAACTTCCGCTGGACCGGCTACAACACCCTCATCCTGCTCGCCGCGATGCAGGCCATCCCCCGCGAGTACTACGAAGCCGCAACCGTCGACGGCGCCGGGAAGATCCGTCAGTTCTTCTCGATCACGCTGCCGAGTCTCAAGCCCACCCTCGTGTTCGTCATCATCACGGCCACCATCGGCGGCCTGCAGATCTTCGACGAGCCGCGCATGTACGACCAGTACGGCACCGGCGGCGCCGACAATCAATGGCTGACTGTGACGCTGTGGCTCTACAACGTCGGGTGGGGCGAGTGGAACTTCGGCCGGGCCGCGGCCCTGGCGTGGATCCTCTTCCTGCTGATCCTCGCCATCGGCGCGATCAACCTGTTCATCACCCGATCGCTCGTGCGAGATGACGGGGCGCGTGGCGACGCACGCTCGCGCCGCGAGATCCGCGCGCAGGCGCGGGCGGCGAAAGCCCGGCTGAAGACGGATGCCGCGGCCTCGGCACCCGAGCCAGACATCCGCGCGCCGCGAGGCGGCGCTGCACGACAGGAGACACGTCGATGACCGCCGTCAGCCCCGCGCCCGTCCCCGTCGCCGATCGCGACCCGTCCGCCCCGGCCCGCCGACGCCCGCGCCCCGTGCGCGGGTCGCGCCCCGGCTGGATCGTCTACGCGAGCCTCGGCGCGGTGCTGCTGGCGAGCCTGTTCCCCTTCTACTGGTCGCTGCTGATCGGCTCCGGCGACTCGTCCACGATCCGCGACGCGAACCGCTCGTGGATCCCCGGCGGCAACTTCCTCGCCAATGCCGCCGCCGTGATCGGCGACCCGGCAGTCAACTTCTGGCCCGCACTGGTCAACTCCATCGTCAGCTCCGGGTTGATCGCGGCATCCGTCGTCTTCTTCTCCACCCTCGCGGGCTGGGCGTTCGCGAAGCTGCGCTTCCGCGGGGGACCGTGGCTGCTGGTGTTCGTGGTGGCGACCATGGCCGTCCCGACGCAGCTGGGCGTCGTGCCGTTGTACATCCTGTTCAGCGAACTCGGCTGGACCGGCCAGCTCGGGGCGATCATCGTCCCGGCACTCACCAGCGCGTTCGGGGTGTTCTGGATGACGCAGTACCTGCGCCAATCCGTGCCCGACGAGCTGATCGAGGCCGCGCGCGTGGACGGGGCGAGTTCGTTCCGTACTTTCCTCACGGTGGGAGTGCCGGCCGCGCGGCCCGCCGCGGCGATGCTCGGACTGTTCACGTTCGTGAGCGCCTGGAACAACTTCTTCTGGCCGTTCATCGTGCTCGATCGGCAGAACCCGACACTGCCGGTGGCGCTGTCGCTTCTGCAGTCCAACTACTTCGTCGACTACTCCATCGTGCTCGCGGGCGTGCTGCTGTCGACGATCCCGCTGCTGCTGCTGTTCGTCTTCGCGGGCAAGCAGCTGGTCAGTGGCATCATGCAAGGGGCGGTCAAGGGATGACCCTCGCGCCCACGGAAGGAACCCGAACCATGTCCCACACCCGAGCGTTTCCCGACGGCTTCCTCTTCGGTGCCGCCACCGCGGCCTACCAGATCGAAGGCGCGGCGTTCGAAGACGGCCGCACGGCATCCATCTGGGACGCGTTCTGCCGCGTTCCCGACGCCGTCATCAACGCCGACAACGGCGACGTCGCGTGCGATCACTACCACCGCTACGCCGACGATGTGCGGCTGATGAAAGAGCTCGGTCTCCAGACCTACCGCTTCTCGACCTCGTGGTCGCGGGTGCGCCCCGACGGTGGTGCGCTGAATCCGAAGGGCGTCGACTTCTACAAGCGTCTCGTCGACGAACTCCTGAACGCCGGCATCCTGCCCTGGCTGACGCTGTACCACTGGGACCTCCCGCAGGCGCTGCAGGACAAGGGCGGATGGACCGTCCGCGAGACGAGCGAGCGCTTCACCGAGTACGCGCTCGACATGCACGACGCCCTCGGCGACCGTGTCGACGTCTGGACGACCCTCAACGAGCCGTGGTGCTCGTCGTTCCTGAGCTACACCGCGGGCGCCCACGCGCCGGGGCACTACTCGCAGGCCGAGGGCATGCTCGCCGCGCACCACCTGCTGCTCGGGCACGGCCAGACCGTTCGCGAGCTGCGTGCGCGCGATGCCTCGCTCAACCTCGGTCTGACGCTGAACCTCACGGTGGCGGATGCCGTGAACCCGGCGAACCCCGCCGACCTCGACGCCGCGCGCCGGGTCGACGGACAGTTCAACCGCTGGTTCCTCGACCCGGTGTTCCGAGGCGCCTACCCGGCCGACATCATCAAGGACTTCCGCGACACCGACGCCGAGGCCGTGGCCCGCTGGCAGGATGCCGTGCAGCCCGGCGACCTCGACGTCATCTCGACCCCGATCGACTCGCTCGGCGTGAACTACTACCACGGCGAGTTCGTCGGCGGTACGCCGCCCGAGGTCGAGCCACCCGCCGGAGATGCGCCCACCACGCGGCCGATCGGCAAGCCGTTCCCCGCGCACGAGAACCTGTTCTGGCACGACCGGAGCCTGTCCCGCACCAACATGGGCTGGGAGGTGCAGCCCGAGGGTCTCACGCGCCTGCTCGAGCGCGTGAGCGAGGAGTACTCCGCCCCCGCCGGCACGGCGCTCTACGTGACCGAGAACGGTGCGTCGTACGACGACGAGGTCGTGGTCGAAGACGGCGAGACCCGCGTGCACGACACCGAGCGCGTCGAGTTCGTCGAGGCGCACCTGGCCGCCGTCCTCGACGCCGTCGAGAAGGGCGTCGACGTCCGTGGGTACTTCTACTGGTCGCTCATGGACAATTTCGAATGGGCCTGGGGCTACGCCAAACGCTTCGGCATCGTGGCGGTCGATTACCAGACCCAGGAGCGCACCATCAAGGACTCCGGCCGGCAGTACGCTCACATCATCGCCGAGCGCGCACTGGCCACCGAACCCGCGGTGTGACCCTCGCGCGCGGGCTCTGAGGAGGCATCGCGATGGAACTCGCACCCGTTCGAGGCGCCGCCACCATCGAAGAGGTGGCGGCGCGCGCCGGCGTCTCCCGATCGACGGTCTCCCGCGTGGTCAACGGTTCCACCGCGGTCTCGCCCGCGGCACTCGAGGCCGTGCGCCGCGCGATCGACGACCTGCAGTACGTCCCCAATCGCGCGGCGCGCTCGCTGGCCAGCCGACAGACCCGTGCCATCGCGCTCGTCATCCCCGAACAGACCGACCGCTTCTTCGGCGACCCGTTCTTCGCCTCGATCGTCGCCGGTATCGGCGAGGTGATCGGCGAGAGCGACTACATCATGAACATGCTGATCGCCAGTGACGACGTGCGTGCCAAGGCACTCGGGTATCTGCGCGGCGGCAGCGTCGACGGGGCGATTGTCGCGTCGCACCATACGAGCGACACGTTCCTCGAGCGGATCTCCGATGTGGTGCCGGTGGTCTACGGCGGACGCCCCGCGCGCGTGCGCGCCGAGGACTACTACGTCGACGTCGACAACGTCGAGGGCGGCAGGGCGGCCACCGCCTACCTGCTCGCACGCGGGCACAGGCGCATCGCGACCATCTCGGGTGCGCTCGACATGCCCGCCGGGATCGACCGCCTGCAGGGGTTCCGCGACGAGATGGCCGCGAGTGGCGTCGAACCCGCGGCCGTCGAGGACGGCGACTTCACCGAGATGGGTGGGGCGCTGGCGATGAACCGCATCCTCTCCGCGGGTGCCGAGTTCGACGCCGTCTTCGTTGCGAGCGACCTCATGGCGCGCGGGGCCTACGCCGCTCTCCGCGAGAGGGGCATCGAGCCCGGGCGCGACGTCGCGGTCATGGGGTTCGACGACTCATCGGTGTCGACCGCGATCACGCCCGCGCTCACCACCGTGCGCCAACCCTCGCTGGCGCAGGGGCGTCACATGGCATCCGTGCTCCTCGACGTGCTCGCGGGTCGCCCCGCGGCCCACGCGACGATCCTTCCCACCGAGGTCGTGGAGCGCTCGTCGGCCTGAGGGCGCGCGCCGTACGCGGCTCGCGGACGAGCCCTCACTCCCACGCTGCGGTGTCGGGGTCGATGCCGTGCGCGCGAGCGCTCGCGTCGATCGCGTCGCGCAACCACACGGCGAGCCCCGGCCGGACCGCGTCGTAGTGCGCGGCGAAGCGCTCGTCGCCGGCGTACATGCGACCGAGGTGCACCTGCATCTGCCGGGTGAGCGGAAAGTACTGCGAGAAGACGTCGCGGTGGCGTTCCACGAGCGCGTTCGCACGGGCATCCCCGGGTATCGCCCCCGCATCGACCGCCGCGCCGAGCTCGGCATCGAAGGCCGCCATCGTCGCGGTCACGGCCGCCCAGTCCTCGGGCGACCGTGCGGCCGACCGCTCGGCGTACTGCTGCCACTGCGGTGACCCGCCGTATGTCGCGCGCGCCTCGGCGGGCCAGCGGGGATCCCACCCGGGCCCGAAGGCGGCACGCTGCTCCTCGTCGGAGAGCAGGATGCCGCGTTCCTGCGCATCGATCATCCGTCCCAGGTCGGCGTCGAGCTCCCGCAACTGCGCGATGCGGCGCGAGAGCTGGGCGCGCTGCACCCGCAACTGGGCGGCGACATCGCTCCCGGGCTCGTCGAGCACCTGGCGGATCGCGTCGAGGTCGAGACCCAGCTCGCGGTACACCACGATGCGGCGGAGGCGTTCGAGATCGTCGTCGGTGTAGAGCCGGTAGCCCACGCTCGAGCGCGCGGCCGGAGAGGCGAGACCGATCTCGTCCCAGTGGTGGAGCGTGCGTACGGTGAGGCCGAGACGCGTCGCCGTCTCGCCCACCGGCATCCCGAGTTCACTCATGTGCGTCATCATCGTCGCGTCCGATCCCCACCGCGCGCAGGTTCCGGCCCTCGACCGACATCGGGTCGAAGACCTTCGCAGCCGTGAACACGACCCGGGCGTTCTCCGGCGTGATCACCTCGACGTCGCGCGTGTTCCAGGGGGTGTCCCGCGCCTCGGCGGCGACACCGAGCGCGCGCACCGACGAGACCACCTCGTCGATCTGATCGAGGATGCACGCGAAGCTCACGCTCGTCGCGGAGGGAATCGCCGGGGGTGTCGCGTCGATCGTCAACAGAACGTCCTGGAAGGCCCACCGTCGAAGGTGCACCATCTGTCCCGGAATGCCGAAGAGCTCGAAGAACCCCAGGCCGCGGGTCCAGAAGTCGACGGATGCCGCCAGATCGGATGTGGGGAGGGTGACGAACATCGGCATGCCGTAGATCCCGCGGTACAGCGGCGGCGCGACGACGTCCGGACCGGGCGGGGGGACGGGGCTGATGTCGAAGGAGGTGAAATTCTCGTCCATGACCCCAGACTCCCGCCTCACGCCGCGTGAGGGTCAAGCCGGTCGGAGTCAGCGTCCGTCCTCGGGCACCGGCTGCTGATAGACATCGGGCACGTCGTCGCCGTCGGCATCCACCTCCTCCGCGAGCGCGAGCTGCTTGTAGCGCCGGTTTCGCACGATCAGCACGCCCGAGGCGAGCACGGATGCCAGGAGGGACGCGACCATGATCGCGATCTTGGCGTCGTCGGTGTGCGGCGAGCCCTCGGGGAAACTGAGCTCGGCGATCAGCAGCGAGACGGTGAAGCCGATTCCGGCCAGAAGTCCCACGCCCGCCAGGTCGATCCACTTGAGGGCGGGGTCGAGGCGGACCTTCGTCACGAGGGTGAGCAGGCGCACCCCGAGCAGGATGCCGATCGGCTTGCCGAGGACGAGTCCCGCGACGACGCCGAACGTGACCGGGTCGGTCACGGCGCGGACCAGACCCTCGCCGCCGCCGACGGAGACGCCCGCTGCGAAGAAGGCGAACAGGGGCACGGCGATCCCGGCGGAGAGGGGGCGGAAGCGGTGTTCGAACTGTTCCGCGAGATCCATGCCGCGGATCTCGGGCTGGCGACGCGACGCCGCGACGGGGATGGTGAAGGCGAGAGCGACACCGGCGATCGTGGCGTGCACGCCCGACGCATGCAGGAACGCCCACGCGGCGAAGCCGACCGGCAGCAGCACGGCCCACGCGCCCCACGGGGTGCGTGCGAACCAGGCGCGCCCCCGGTGCGCGATGACGGCGTAGACCGCGACGAGCACGGCGAACACCGCCAGCGGCAGCAGCGAGATGTCACTGGTGTAGAAGATCGCGATGATCGCGATCGCGATCAGGTCGTCGACGACGGCGAGGGTCAGCAGGAAGATCCGCAGCGGTCCGGGCAGGTGCGAGCCGACGAGGGCGAGCACCGCCACGGCGAAGGCAATGTCGGTCGCGGTGGGGATGGCCCATCCGGCCAGCAGGCTCGGCTGGGTGTGGACGATGGCGACATAGGTGATGGCCGGCACGGCGACGCCGGCGACGGCGGCTGTCACCGGCACGATCGCGGTGTTCAGCCGTCGCAGGCTGCCGACGACGATCTCGCGTTTGAGCTCGAGCCCGACCATGAAGAAGAACACGGCCAGGAGGCCGTCGGCCGCCCACGCGCCCACGCTCAACTCGAGATGCCACGGCTCGTAGCCGAACCGGAAGTCGCGCAGCGCGAAGTAGGACTCGGACGCGGGGGAGTTCGCCCAGATGATGGCCGCGATCGCCGCGACGACCAGCAGCATGCCGCCGACGGATTCGCGGCGGAGGAGGGTGGTGACGCGGTGCACCTCGGCGTAGCCGGGCCAGCTCGGGGCGCGCACGGTCTCGTGGCTCATGAAGATTCCTCAGGGGTCGATCGACAGAATGTCGACCAGACTTCCCGACGCACCGGGACCCATTCTACAGCGAGGGAGCCGCGCGACCGGGTTCGATCGCGCGGCACCGCTCAGGCCGACTCTTCGTCTTCCTCGGCGTTGAAGTGCGAGGCGGTGTCGGAGTGACCCGCGGCGACGCCGTCGGGGTTGCTGGGGATGGTGCCGTCGGTGCCGAGGCCGCCGGGCTTGGGTTCGCCCTCGGAGTCCGAGGAGGTATCGGCGTCCGAGTCGGGAGCGCCCTCGGTGGGCGACACTTCGACGTCGGCGCCCTCGTACGCGTTCTCGTCTGCGGCGGCCTGCGAGGGGTCGGAGATTTCGGATGCCATGGGCGTGCCTCTCGTCGTCGGTGGCGGAGCGCCGGTCGGTGCCCGCCGGATCGCCGACGTTACCGATGCGCCGGGACGCGGCATCCCCTCTTGCGGGGTGGTGCGGGGTGTGCTGACCTCGCCCGGGGTCGGCTCCCGGTCGGTCGGCTCGTTCGCGGTGTCGACCTCGCCCACGGCGCAGGACACCCCCTCGAACCCCCCTGGATCCGACGGGGTGAGACACAGCGCCGCACACGCCGAGCGCGCACGCCCCCCAACGGGCGTGCGCGCTCGAGCATCGGGTGTCAGACCGAAAGGGCCGGCTGCTTCACGACGAGGCGGTCGCCGTCCCAGCCCACGGGCATGGGGTCGGTGATGCCGCCGACGAAACCGCCGTCGGGTCCGACGTTGCGGAACGCCAGCAGCTGCCAGGCGCCCGCCCGGTCTCGGATGAGACGTCCGACGTAGAGGTCGTCGTCGGTGATCGGCGTCGCGGCGCCGATGTCGAACGGGCCGAGAACGCTGTCGGCGGGCACCGCCCACACCGCACCTCGCGGGTGGCGCTCGCGCACGGCATCCATCGCCTGGGCGGGCATGCACGAGAACAGCAGCACGGCCCGGCCCTCGACCTCTTCGACCTGGGTCACCTCGAGCTGTCCGAAGCCGTCGTCGCTCGGTTCGCTGACCGGGGCCTGCAGCTGCCACGTCTCGAGGTCGGGGGAGGTCGCGTGGGCGACCACGCCGCGGCCGCTGAACGGGCCGCGGGTCGCGCGGGCGGTGACGTACATGTGCCAGCCGCGGCCCGCGGGATCGGCGAAGACCCACGGGTCGCGGAAGGCCTCGTCGTGCCAGTCGCTGTTCGCGAGCCGCTCGTACATCGTGCCGTCAGCCTCGAGCACCGGGTTCGCGGGGTTCTTGTGCCAGGTGAAGAGGTCGGTGCTGGTGGCGTAGCCGATCCGCTGCACGTTGCGTCCGTCATCGTCCAGGCGCGAGCCCGTGTAGAAGAGGAACCAGGTGCCGTCGGCGCGGCGGACGGTCGAACCGGTCCACGTGGCGAGGGCGTCGAAGTCGTCGGCGCCGCCGCGCACGAGGGCATCGGCGACACGCTCCCACGACACGAGGTCGGTCGAGACGGCGTGGCCCACCGAGGCGCGGTAGTGACGGTCTTCCGGATCATGCAGCGCCCGCGAGGCGTAGAGGAAGAACAGGTGGTAGGCGTCGCCGTCGTCGGCGAACCAGAAATCCCACACATAGGAATCGGCGAGGTCGAACACGTCAGGCACTTTCTCTCGGCGCAGCGGCACGCTGCAGGTCTTCACGGGTCGGGGGGTCCATGCCCTCGCGTCCGACGGTGATCGCGGCGGCGGCGGCCGCCCGACGGAGCAGGGGGGCGAGGGTGGTCTCGTCGAGGGCGCGCACCGCGGTGCGCACGGCGGCGACGTCGCCGGAGATGTTCAGGATGCCGTCGAGCAGCGTGCCCATGAACGTGTCTCCCGCGCCGACGGTGTCGATCACGCGGGTGGGGACCGCGGGGATCTCGACGGTGGCGTGCGCGGTGACGCCGAGGGATCCGGCATCCCCGTCGGTGATGACGGCGAGGCCGGCGCCGAGGTCCACCCACCCGCGGGCGACGTCGACGGCGGTGACGCCGGGATACAGCCACTCGGCGTCTTCGGCGCTGGCCTTCACGACGTCGCTCAGGGCCACCAGGGCTTCGACACGCGCGCGGGCGTCGTTCACGCCGCCGGTGAGGGCGGGGCGGATGTTCGGGTCGTAGCTGATCAGTGACGTCGTCCGGGCGCGCTCCGCGGCAGCACGCACCTCGTCGGCGCCGGGCGCGAGGGTCGCGGCGACCGACCCGGTGTGGAAGATCCGCGCGGAGGGGATCTCGACGGGTGAGGGGAGCGTCCAGTCGATGTCGAAGTCGTAGGTGGCGTTGCCGCGCTCGTCGATCATCGCGCGGGCGGTGGCGGTGCGCTCCGGCGTCCCCGCGGTGCGGAGCTCGACCCCGGATGCCGAGAGCCACGCGTTCAGCGCACGACCGCGCTCGTCGTCGGCGACGCGGGCCACGAGGGCGGCGTCGCGACCGAGGCGCCCGAGGGCGACGGTGACGTTGGCCGGGCTTCCGCCGGGGCGCTCGGCCGCCCCGGCGGAAGTGGTGACGATGTCGATGAGTGCTTCGCCGAGCACCACGACATCGAATTCGCGGGTCATCCCTTGACCCCGGATGCCGCGATGCTGCTGACGAACGCGCGCTGGAACACCAGGAACACGATCAGCACGGGCAGCGTGATCAGCGAGGTGTAGGCCATGACCTCACCCCACGCGGTATTGAGCTGGAAGAAGTACTGCATACCGACCATGACGGGTCTCAACTCCTCTTTCTGGACGACCATGAGGGGCCAAAGGTACTGGTTCCATGCGGGCAGGAAGGTGAGGATCGCCACCGTCGCGAACGCCGGGCCCGACAGCGGCACGATGATGCGGCGGTAGATGGTGAACCAGCTCGCCCCGTCGATGCGGGCCGCCTCGTCGAGGGAGGTGGGGATGGTCGAGAAGTACTGCGCGAAGAGGAAGATCGAGAACGCGTTCGCGATGAACGGCACGATCTGCACCTCGTACGTGTTCAGCCAGCCGAAGTCGTACTTCAGCACGCCGCCCTCCATGACGAGCGTGGGCAGCTGGTTCACCCAGTAGACCATCGGCACCGCGATCGTCTCGAACGGCACGATGAGGGTCGCGATGATGAGCGCGAGCACGACGACCCGGCCCTTCCAGCGCAGGCGCGACAGGGCGAAACCGGCGAGGGAGTTCACGATCAGGCCGAGTCCGACGGTGAGCACCGTGACGAGGATCGAGTTGAACAGGAACTGCGCCACCGGCACGCGGTCGAAGACACCGAAGTAGTTGTCGAGGCTGATCTCACCGGTGGGGAGGAACGCCGCCGGCGAGTTGATGTCGCGGAGGATCTGCGCGTCGGGCTTCAGGCTCGACACGAACATGAACACCAGCGGGAAGAGGAAGAACACCGCGAGGATCGACATCGACACGTAGGTGAGGATGCGACCGTTGCGGCCCTCCGCAGAGCGGGTGCGCGTGCGGGTGGGCGAGGTTCGGCGTGCGGGGCGTGGAGCCCGCGCGGCGCCGTCGGGGCGCTCGAGGGTACTGGTCATGTCAGTTCTTCTCTCGGGTCAACCAGCGCTGGATGAGCGCGATGATCAGCACGGCCACGAAGAACAGCAGCGAGATGGAGGCGGCGTAGCCGATCTCCTGCTGCTCGTAGCCCTTGCGCACGGCGTGGAACACGACGGTCGACGTCGAGTTGAGGGGACCGCCCTGCGTCATCACGTCGACCTGCACGAACAGGCCGAGGGCGGCGATGGTGATCGTGACGAGGACGAACACCATGGTGGGGCGAAGACCCGGCCAGGTGACGTTGGTGAACTGTCGCCACCGGCTCGCACCGTCCATGCGTGCGGCTTCGTACAACTCCTCGGGGATGGTCTGCAGCCCCGCGAGCCAGATGATCATGTGGAAACCGACGGCCTGCCAGATCGACAGCACGATGATGGCGCCGAGCGCGGTGCTCGGATCGTTCAGCCAGTCGGCGCCCTTGAGCGCGCCGAACGTGAGCGTGTCGATCATCGAGTTGATGAGACCGTCGCTCTGGTACATGAAGCGCCACAGGATCGACACCACGACGATCGAGGTGACGACCGGGATGAAGAAGACGACGCGGAAGAAGGTCGTTCCGCGGAGGCGCTGGTTCACCAGCACGGCGAGCAGCAGACCCAGGCCGGCCTGGACGGGGACGACGACCAGCGCGAACAGGAAGGTGTTCAGTGCCGACTGCAGGAACACCGGGTCGGCGGTGAAGGCCCGGAAGAAGTTGTCGAGGCCGACGAAGCGCGGAGCGTTGGGCGAGATGAGGCGGGCGTTGGTGAACGACAGGGTGAAGGCCAGCAGCACCGGCACGATGAGGAAGAGCAGGAGCAGGAGGGCGGCGGGGGCCATCATCGCCAGGCCCGCCCACGTCTCGCGACCGCGTGAGGTGCGGATGCGGCGGAGGGATCGGCGCGGCTGCTTCGCCGCGGCGACCGGAGGAGACACGGTCATCAGGTTCTTCTTTCGCGGGGCGCGGTGGGGGCCCGGAGCGGACCCCCACCGCTGGACGCGGCGTCAGTTCGCGCCGTAGCCGTCGTTGGAGGAGATGTTGGTGTCGATCTCGGTGACCGCGGCATCCAGTGCCGACTGCACGTCGGCGCCGTTCATGATGTCCTTGGCCGCGGTCTCGAACGTGCTCGAGATCACCGCGTACGCGGGGGTCTCGGGACGCAGCACGGCGTACTCCTTCGAGAACTCGGCGAACGGACGCAGGGGGCCGTCGGTGGAGTTGAAGTACTTCGACGCCTCGGTGGCCGCCTCGGTGGCGGGGATCACGAGCTGCTCGTCGGCGAACTGGGTGATGTACTCGTCGTTGAAGCTGAACTCCAGGTACTCGCGCGCGCCCTCGGGGTCGCTGCACGACGCCGAGATGCCCCACTGCCACGAACCGCCGCCGATCTTGGGGCCGTTGCCGAGGTCCGGCGGCGGGAGGATCAGAAGGTCGTCGCCCACGGCATCCACCGCGGCGAGACCGTTCCACACACCGGTGTAGCTGAGCGCGACGTCACCGTCGACGAACTCCTGGTTGCCCACCGTGCCACCGCTGTTGGCGTAGCCGTTGGTGAACAGCGACTGGAACCACTGCCCCCACTTCACGGCATCCGGTCCGTTGAGGGCGCCGTCGGCCGACAGCATGGTGTCGCGGTCGATGAGGTCGCCGCCGAAGCTCTGCAGGAACGGGGAGTAGGCGTAGGGCCACCATTCACCCGTGTCCTCCGCGCCGAGGTCGATCGGGGTCTCGTAGCCGGCGGCCTTGAGCGTCGCCAGGGCGGCGTCGAACTCGGTGGCCGTCCAGGGCTGGTCCATGGTGGGGATGCGGATGCCGTTGGCGTCGAGCACGGACTTGCGCGCGAAGATGCCGAGGGCGGCATCCCAGTACCCGGCCGAGTAGATCTCGTCGTTGTACTTCCCGACCGCGGTGGGGAGCAGCTTGTCGGTGATGTCGCTCGACAGGCCGAGCGGCTGCAGGTAGTTGGCCCAGGCCCAGTTGGGCATGATGGGGCCGTCGAGGTCGAGCAGGCAGGGCAGGTCGCCCGAGGCCGCCGCCGCGACGATCGCGTCGTTGTACGCACCCTGCGGGAACGACTCGGTCTTGACCTCGTACTTCTCCTGCGATGCGTTGAAGTCGCTGATGATCTGCTCGTAGACCGCGAGCTCGGCGGGGTTGCCGGCCGAGTGCGTCCACATGGTGAGCACGGTGCGACCGTCTTCGGTCGTCGCGCCCCCCTGGCCTGCCTGGCCGCAGCCGGTCAGCGCGAGCGCTGCGACGACACCTGTCGCGGCGAGCGGGATGAAGGACTTCTTCATCGTGTTCCTTTCGAGTGGCGGCGACATCGCTGTCGCCGGAGAGGGGGCCGCGTAGCGCGGCGTCAGTCCGTGGCCCGGGGGTCCCGCGCGCTGCCGAGGTGCGCGGGAGGGCCGACGGAAGCCCGACGAACGATCGGGCAGTCCATGAGGTGGGGGGAATCGATGTCGGCCTCGCGGAGGCCGAGGGCGACCTCCATCGCCCAGCGGCCCATGGCCGCGTGGGGGAGCGAAACGGTGGTCAACGGCGGATCGAGCTCGGATGCGACCAGCTGCTGATCGTCGTAGCCGACGATCGACAGGTCTTCGGGGATCCGGATGCCGTGGCGGTGCGCCCAGGTCACGACCCCGGCCGCGATGCGGTCGTTGTAGGCGAAGATGCCGGTCGGGCGGTGCGCGGGCGCGAGCGCGAACAGGTCGGCGGCCGCCTGCTGGCCGCCCGCCGCCGAGGTCGGCGAGAAGACGTGGAGGGCGGGGTCGGGCTCGATGCCGGACTCGGCGAGCACGTCGAGGTAGCCGCGCAGTCGGAGCTCGGCGGCCACCGGGCGGTCTTCGTCGTTGTCGATGAAGGCGATGCGGCGGTGCCCCGCGTCGACGAGCTCCTGGGTGGCCACCCGGCCGCCGGCGTAATCATCGGGCACGACGGCCGGGTAGCCGCCGTCTTCGGGGCGGCAGTCGAGGAACACCGTGCCGGCGGGGAGTCCCGCGGGCGCCGGGATGACCCGGTGGTACATCGAGGCGTAGACCATGCCGTCGACGCGGTGGTTGACGAGGGTGGAGATCGCGTCGGACTCGATCTCGGGGTGGCCGTCGGTGTCGACGAGGATGACGAGCCTGCCGTTCTCACGGGCGACCTCTTGCGCGCCGGCGAGCATGCGGCCGGCGAAGGGGGTCGTGGCGATGCGGTCGGAGACGAGGCCGATGGTGCCGGTGACGCGGGTGCGAAGGCTTCGGGCGATCGGGTTGGGCGAATAGCCCACCTCGTCGGCGACGCGGCGGACCCGCTCTTTGGTCTCGTCGGAGATGCGCGACTCTGCGTCGTTGAGCACGAGCGAGACGGTCGCGGGGGAGACGCCGGCCGCTTTCGCGACGTCGGTCAAGCGCACTCGAGTCATCGCCCCACCCTCCATTGGATAATCGATTTATCTTGCTGATAAACCGATTTATCAGCGACCGAGATCAGTGTGCTGGCTCGGGTGTGGCGGTGTCAAGTAACGGAACGGCAACGGTGCTCGCGGTCGAGCGTGCGGCGCCGACGCCGACGCCGCCGGTCAGGCGGGGTCGCCGCCGAGCGGGCCGACCGCGGGGATGGGACCGCCGTCGTCGGCACCGGTCTTCCGGGCGCGGGCGATGGCGTTACCGAGGTGGTAGATCACCAGGGCGGCGACCGAGCCGAGCACGATGGCACCGAGCTGGAACTGCCCGAACTGCATGGTGAACCCCGCGATCGCCATGACCAGCGAGACCGCGCCGGTGTACTGGTTGACCGGGCGCGAGAAGTCGACGCGGTTGTCGACCCAGATCTTGATGCCGATGATGCCGATCAGGCCGTACAGAGCGGTGGTGACACCGCCGAGAACCCCCGGCGGGATGGTGTTGAACACCGCGCCGACCTTGGGCGACAGGCTCAGCACGATCGCGGTGAGACCGGCGACCCAGTACACCGCGGTCGAGTAGACCCGGGTCGCGGCCATCACGCCGATGTTCTCGCCGTAGGTGGTGGTGCCCGAGCCGCCGAAGGTTCCGGCGAGGGTCGTGGCGACGCCGTCGGCGATGAGAGCGCGACCGGTCGAGCGGTTGGCAGTGGCATCCGTCATCGCGGCGACTCCGCGCACGTGGCCGACGTTCTCGGCGACGAGCACCAGCACGACGGGCAGGAACATCGCGATGACCGACCAGGTCGCCGGCGTGGTGAAGTCGGCGAACTCGAACGTGGGAAGGCCCACCCAGGGCGCTGCCTCGACGGCGCCGAAATCGATGAGGGTCTCACCCGAGACGGCCTGGATGATCACGGTCGCGACATAGCCGACGATGACACCGAGGAAGATCGAGATGCGGCCGAGGAACCCGCGGAACAGCACGCTGAACAGGATCACCGCGACCAGGGTGATGGTGCCCGGCAGGGGCTGCAGCTGGAAGTTCGACCACGCGACGGGGGCGAGGTTGAAGCCGATGAGGGCGACGATCGCGCCGGCGACGACCGGGGGCATGACCCTGTCGACCCAGCCGAGACCGGCGAACTGCACGATGAAACCGATGGCCGTGAGCAGGATGCCGACGGCCACGATCCCCGCGAGCGCCGACCCCGTGCCGGCCATGGTGGTGGCCGCGGTGATCGGTGCGATGAACGCGAACGACGAGCCGAGGTAGCTGGGGAGGCGGTTGCGCGTGACGAGCAGGAACAGCAGCGTTCCCACGCCCGAGAACAGCAGCGTCGTCGACACCGGGAAGCCGGTGAGCACCGGCACCAGGAACGTGGCGCCGAACATGGCGATGACGTGCTGGAGCCCGATCGCGATCGTCGCGCCCCAGTTCAGGCGTTCACCCGGGGCGACCACGGCTCCGGGAGCGACGGTGCGGCCGTTGCCGTGCAGTTTCCAGCGGAACATGTGTCTCCTCAGGGGGTGGATGGATGCCGAGATCGCACGATCGGCGCGAGATCACCCGCATCCCCGGTGCCGCAGCGCGTGATCTCGACACGTTCGTGTCATCTCGGCAGCGCCGGACCGAGTGGGCAGGTCAGGATGCCGTGAGCAGGCGCAGCAGCGTCGCGTAGCGCTCGCGCGTGCGCTCGACGATCTCGGCCGGGAGTGCGGGAGGCTCGCCCTGCTTGTCCCAGTTGTCGGCGAGCCAGTTGCGCACGATCTGTTTGTCGAAGCTCGCCATGCGCTCGGCGGGAGTGGTGCCGGTGCGCCAGGCCTCGGCATCCCAGTATCGGGACGAATCCGACGTCAGCACCTCGTCGGCCAGCGTCAGCACGCCCTCCGCGTCGAAGCCGAACTCGAACTTCGTGTCGGCGAGGATCAGCCCGTGCGCCTCGGCGGTCGCGGAGGCGCGCCGGTAGATCTCCAGCGACGCGTCGCGAAGCGCCGCCGCCGTCTCGGCGCCGACGAGCTCGACCGACCTCTCGAAGGTGATGTTCTCGTCGTGCTCGCCCATCGGGGCCTTGAAGGCGGGGGTGTACAGCGGCTCCGGCAGACGGTCGCCGTCTTCGAGCCCCTCGGGGAGGGGGATGCCGCACACGGTGCCCTCCGCGCGGTATTCGGCCCAGCCCGAGCCGGTCAGGTAGCCCCGCACGACGCATTCGATCGGCTGCATGTCGAGCGAGCGGACGAGCATGGCGCGCCCCTGAACGGCATCCGGGATCAGCTCCGCCGTGCCGTCGCCCTCGAGCACGTCGTCGGAAGCGAGGTGGTTCGGGATGCCACGGCCCCCGTCGGCACCGGCGAGCTGGTCGAACCACCACAGGCTCAGCGTCGTCAGCAGCACGCCCTTGTCGGGGATGCCGGGTGAGAGCACGTGGTCGAAGGCGCTCACGCGGTCGCTCGCCACGACGAGCAGGCGTGCGGGCGCCGCCTCGTCGCGGGTGTCGGCGGGCACGTACAGGTCGCGCACCTTGCCGGAATAGGTGTGGCGCCAACCGGGGAGCTCGAGCGGGGGAGCGAAGGTCACCCGCTCATTATCGCGGGTGCGGGCCCGACGCACCGGCGCGGATTCTGTCACACGCCGTCGTCCCGTGCGTGCTCCCCGATCGGGGCGAGGGTCGTGACTACCCTTGATCGGGTGACCGAGGCATCCTCCGACTCCGCGGCATCCGTCGATCCCCACCTCGGCAGTCGCCATAAGACCATCCGTGGGTGGGTCTTCTGGCCGGCCGCCGGGATCGCACTGACCTTCATCGCCTTCACGATGCTGTTCCCGGATGCCGCCGAGGCGACGTTCGGGGCCGTGCAGACCTCGATCGTCTCGGCGTTCAACTGGTACTACGTGCTGATCGCCGCGTTCTTCGTCGTGTTCGCCCTCACCATGGGGTTCAGCCGGTTCGGCAACATCAAGCTGGGCCGGGACGACGATGAGCCGGAATTCTCGACGATGTCGTGGTTCTCGCTGCTGTTCGCCGCCGGCATGGGCATCGGTCTGGTCTTCTACGGGGTGAGCGAGCCGCTCAGTCACTTCGTGGAGCCCCGGCCGGGCGTCGAGGGCACCCCGAACCAGCTTGCGCAGCAGGCGATGTCGCAGACGTTCCTGCACTGGGGTGTGCACGCGTGGTCGATCTACGTCGTGATCGGTCTCGCCCTCGCCTATGCCTTCCATCGCCGCAAGCGTCCTCGCACGATCCGATGGGCGCTCGAACCCATCCTCGGGGCGCGCCGCGTGCAGGGGGCATGGGGCAATGCGGTCGACGTCGCGGCTCTCGTGGGCACGTTGTTCGGCGTCGCGACGTCGCTCGGTCTCGGCGTCATCCAGATCAGCGCCGGTCTGGACTATCTGGGCGTCGTGTCTCCGTCGGTGATCAGCGAGGCGATCATCGTGGGCATCATCACCGGCTTCGTGCTGTTCTCGGTGCTCTCCGGCGTCGGCAAGGGCATGAAGTGGCTGTCGAACATCAACCTCGTCCTTGCCGGTGTGCTGATGCTGTACCTGCTGTTCGCCGGCCCCACCGAGTTCCTCCTGCGCGACGTGGTGCAGTCGATCGGCAACTACATCCAGAACTTCGTCGGACTCTCCTTCACCACGAGCGCGTACTCGGGCGAAGACGGCGTCGCCTGGCAGGGGGCGTGGACGTCGTTCTATTGGGGCTGGTGGATCTCCTGGGCCCCCTTCGTCGGCATCTTCATCGCGCGCATCTCGCGGGGGCGCACGGTTCGCGAGTTCGTCACCGGAGTGATCCTGGTGCCCACGCTCGTCGGCATCCTGTGGTTCACCGTGCTCGGCGGCACGGCCATCTACGGCGAGCTGACCGGCACCGTGAGCCTCGTCGGTGAGGACGGCTCGGTGAACGTGTCGACAGCGCTCTTCCAGATGCTGCAGGGGGTGCCCGGAGCGGTGTTCCTGTCGGTCGGCTTCCTCGTGCTGATCGGGATCTTCTTCGTCACCTCCGCGGACTCCGGCGCGCTGGTCATGGGCATGATCGCCACGGGTGGCGAGGAGGAGCCGAAGCGCTGGGTGCGTGTCTTCTTCACCCTCGCGACCGCGCTCATCGCGTTCGCGCTGCTCCTGGCGGGCGGTCTCACCGCCCTGCAGGCGGCGGCGATCAGCATCGCCCTGCCGTTCAGCCTCGTCCTGCTCGCGATCTGCTGGGCCACGGTCGTCGCCTTCCGGCGCGAGCTGCGCGCGTACGACAAGGCCGAGCGGGCGCAGCTGCGCGACTCGATCGGCGAGCACTACGGTCTCGAGGTCGAAGAGCCCAACCAGCGCGGCATCTTCGGCATGTCGATCCGGTGGGGTCAGCGCCGGGCGGCCCCGGGCGTTCCCGCGGCCGAACGGTCCCAGGCGCCGTCGTCACCGCAGTCCTGACCCCCCTTTCCTCCGCCCACCCCTTCTGTTGAGTGTCCAGAACACGCCGCGTGTGCGTTCACCACGCGGCGTGTTTCGGACGCTCAACGAGTTCGCGCGGGGGTTCGCGTCACGTGCGTGATGAGCGTATAGTCCACGTGGACTAGTCGACACGGACCACAAGGGGGACGGATGCCACAGCCCCTCCGCCTCACCCCGATCGCGGTCATGATCCTCGCGACCCTGCGCGAAGCCGACATGCACACCTACGAGATGGTGCGCCTGTTGAAGGAGCGTCGCGACGACCGGCTGGTGCCCCTGCAGAAGGGGACGATCTACCACACGGTCGCGCGCCTCGAGCGTGACGGCCTGCTCGCCGAGGTGGGCACCGACCGGGACGGCAACCGCCCCGAGCGCACGACCTACACGCTGCTCCCCGCCGGCCGCCGGGCCGTGGAGGAGTGGGTGCGCACCGAGCTGCCCCAGATCGACCGCGCGAGCGACTTCCGCGTCGCTCTCTCCGAGGCGCACAACCTCGAGCGCGACGAGGTCGTCGCCCTGCTCGACCAGCGCCGCGCCCTGCTCGTCGCCTCGGTGGACGAGCACCGCACCGGACTCTCGGGGGCGGCGCAGCGCGATACCCCCGAGCAATTCCTCGTCGAGTTGCAGCGGCAGTCCGCCCTGCTCGACGCCGAACTCGCGTGGCAGGACTCCCTGCGCGCGCGCCTCTCCGACCGCTCCCTCGCCTGGGGCATCGCCGAGATCCCCGAGCACATCAAGAAGAAGCGTCACGTCTCGAAGGAGACCACCCCATGACCGACTCCCGCGCCGCCACCACGGCATCCATTCGGACTCCCGCCCGCAGCCCCTGGCCCGCCCTCTGGGCACTGGTCATCGGCTTCTTCATGATCCTGGTCGACACCACGATCGTGTCGGTGGCGAACCCCGCCATCAAGGCGGCCCTCGACCCCGACACGGGCAACCTCGACAACGTCGTGTGGGTCACCAGCGCCTACCTGCTGACCTACGCCGTTCCGCTGCTCATCACCGGGCGCCTCGGCGACCGGTTCGGCCCGAAGAACATCTACCTGACGGGGCTGGCCATCTTCACGATCGCCTCCCTCGCCTGCGGTCTCG
This sequence comes from Microbacterium proteolyticum, assembly GCF_014192415.1. Classification (GTDB taxonomy): domain Bacteria; phylum Actinomycetota; class Actinomycetes; order Actinomycetales; family Microbacteriaceae; genus Microbacterium; species Microbacterium proteolyticum. Next base: position 1,035,841 of record NZ_JACHXY010000001.1, on the reverse strand, counting down.
CGCCCACGCTCGAGGTGCTCATCGCCGCCCGCGCGGTGCAGGGGCTGGGAGCGGCGATGATGACGCCGCAGACGATGGCCGTCATCACCCGCACGTTCCCTCCGCAGAACCGCGGAGCCGCCATGGGGCTGTGGGGCGCGACCGCGGGTGTCGCCACCCTCGTCGGCCCGCTCGCGGGCGGCCTGCTCGTCGACGGCCTCGGGTGGGAGTGGATCTTCTTCATCAACATCCCCGTCGGCATCATCGGTTTCATCGCCGCCGTCGTCCTCGTGCCGCAGCTGCCGCGCACCGCGCACAAGTTCGACATCGTCGGCGTCGTGTTGAGCGCCGTCGGACTGTTCCTCATCGTGTTCGGTCTGCAAGAGGGCGAGCACTACTCGTGGGCCGCGTGGATCTGGGCGATGGTCGCGGCGGGCGTCGCCGTGATGGCGCTGTTCATCTGGACGCAGGCGCGCAGCAAGGGTGAACCGCTGGTGCCGCTCGACCTGTTCCGCGATCGGAACTTCTCGATCGCGAACCTCGCCATCGCCGCCGTCGGCTTCACCGTGACGAGCATGGCGCTCCCGCAGATGTTCTACCTGCAGCTCGCCCGCGGCCTCACCCCCACCGAGTCGGCGCTGCTGCTGGTGCCGCTCGCGATCCTCTCGGGCGTGCTCGCCCCCTTCGCCGGCAAGCTGCTCGATCGCACCGATCCGCGGTTCCTGCTCGTGCCGGGGCTGCTGCTCGTCGGCGGAGCGCTGGGCATCTACGTCGCGCTCATCTTCAACGATGCGCCGATCTGGATGTTCCTCATCCCCTCCGTCTTCATGGGCATCGGAAACGCCGGCATGTGGGGTCCGCTCGCGACCACTGCGACGCGCAACCTGCCGCCGCGTCAGGCGGGCGCCGGCGCCGGTATCTACAACACCACGCGCACCGTCGGATCGGTGATCGGCTCGGCATCCATCGCCGCGTTCATGCAGGCGCGCCTCGAGGCCAACCTGCCGGGGGCGGGGGATGCCGGGGCGAGCTTCGGAACCGGAACGCTTCCGCCGGAGATCGTCGGAGGGTTCTCCGACGCGATGGGACAGTCGCTTGCGCTGCCGATCATCGTGATCGGTATGGGGCTCATCGCCGTCCTGTTCATGCGGCGCCCCTCGGTGATCCGGCCGCACGGCGCTCCGCAAGACGCCGGCCCGGCCGCGCAGGCGCAGGCCGCCCCGGCCGCCGCCGGCGAGTAACGCGCCGACCCCGAACGCCGTCGTCCCCGTCGCGGGGCGGCGGCGTTCGTCGTGTGCGGGGTGAGGCGGGCGTTCGTGCGTGCGTCGCGTGTGCGGGGCGGGCGGCGCGTCGCGGCAATGGCCGGGGGCGGAGGAGATGCGGCGAGGGGAGGGGGGATGCCGCGTCGGCGGTCCTCCGTACGCCCCATGTCCTCCGCTGCGCACGGTTCGAGCGCGCTTCGCGGGGCGGCGGCGGTGAGCCGAGGCGAGGCTACGGCGTGATCTCGTCGACGAACGCGCGGGCTTCGTCGATGAGGCTCTGCCACTGGTCGGAGCCCGCGTCGAGGGGCACTTCCGCCCATTCGCGCAGCGGCCGTCCGCGCATGATCATGGGCCCGGCGATCCCTTCGTCGACGATCTCGCCGATGCGCCGCTCGGGCAGCTTCACCACGAGCGAGCCGTTGTGCACGACGAACGCGAAGACCTTCTCGCGGATGCGGAGACCCTCGGTGCCGAACATGCGCCCCATGTCGACCCCTGTCAGCGCGCACTGTCGCTCCGCGATCGGATCGAAGATCTCGCGGCCCCGAGCCATCGCATCGCTGTCGAGCATGGCCACACGCTAGCGGCCGGGGGAGATCTCAACCAGAGCCCGTGAGGCTGTGGCGCGATGGTCTGCGGGAGGGCCCTGGTCATATTCACTTATACGGCGCTATAGTGAAAAGGAGCCGCCGTCCGATCCCGGCCACTCGCTGGAGCATCCATGACCATCTCTGCCCCGAACGCCGCCACCCGCACCGCCGCCGCGAGCGACGCAGCGACCACCGGCCCCCGCCCGCGGTGGCCTCGAACCGCCGGCCTCCTGATCGTGGCGGGTGGGGCGCTGCTCACCGCGGCGACCGCCATCGAGATCACCGCCGACGTCGCCACCGAGTCCGGCCCGGCGATCGCCTTCTACGTGCTCTTCCTCACGAGCACGCTCGCCCACGTCGCGGCGATGGTTCCGCTCGCGCTGGGCCGGGGCGACGGGCAGGGCGCCGTGGGCGCGTCCCTCGTGGGCAAGGTCGCGCTTCTCGGGTTCGGCGCTCTGTTCCTGGCGAACCAGAGCATGTACCTCGTCACGGCCTACCTGCTGCCGACCGCCGCGCTCACCGACGGTGCGATGGCGTTCCTGGTCGCGATGAGCGCCGTCCAGGGCGTCGCCCTCTTGGTCGGCGGCACCGTCATCGTCCGCGCCGGGATTCTGAGGGGCGGGGCGCGCTGGGCCGTCTTGGCGCTGGCTCTCGTCGGTTTCGCGCTCGGCGTCGTGCTCACCGTGAGCACCATCGAGGCGCTGTCGAACGCGATGTACTTCGTCTCCACCGGCGCGCAGATCATCGCGGGGCTCGTGATCTCCCGGTCGACGGTCGCGGGGGCGAAGTAGCGTTCTCCCGTGCCCCGCAGCTATCACTCTCCCCGACGGCAGGCCGACGCCGCCGAAACCCGCGCGACGATCGTCGAGGCGGCGGCCCGGTTGTTCGTCCGCGACGGGTACGTCGCCACCTCGATCAAGGCGATCGCGGCCGAGGCGGGGGTGTCGGTTCCCACGGTGCATCTGAACGGGCCCAAGCACGCCCTGCTCATCGCGGCGTTCGAGCGCACGTTCGCGGGAGACGAGGGGAGGCACTCGCTCGCCGATCGCCCCGAACTCGTCGCGATCATGAGCGAGCCCGACACCGATACGGCGATCGCCCGGTACGTGGACTTCCTCATCGACGCCAATCAGCGCTCCGCGGCGATCGTGCACGCGATGGTGGCCGCCGCCGACAGCGACGCCGAGGCACGCGCCGCCTACCTCGACCTCGAGATGCGCCGCCACCGCGACATGACGATCGCCGCGGGCTGGTTCCTGCAGCGCGACCGCATCCGCGTCGACCAGCTCGCCCTCGCCGCCGACGTCCTGGGGCTCATCACCGGCCCCGATCCGTGGACGCACCTCACCGTCGCCCGCGGGTGGGACGTCGTCGCCTACCGGACCTGGCTGACGGCCCAACTCGCCCGCCTCTCCGACAACCTCGCCTAGACCCCCGCCCCACGGCGGACCGGGTCATCCTCGAAGGATGCAGACATGACACCCTCCGCCCTGCTGTGCAGCATGCCCGCCATCGGTCATGTCGGCCCGCTCCTCGTCGTCGCGCAGGAACTGCAGCGTCGCGGGTGGCGCGTGCGCCTTCTCACCGGGTCGCGGTATCAGCGGATGGTGGAGCAGGCCGGCATCCTGTTCCTCCCCCTTCCCGCCGAGGCGGACACGCTGGACGGGATCGGCGCCGACGAACGCGACCGCGGACTCGCCACCATCAACCGCGGAGTCGAGCGCGCGTTCGTCGACCCCGCCGCGCCCGCCGCGACCGCCCTCGAGCAGATCCTCCGCGACGAGCCCGCCGACGTGGTGCTGCACGACATGACCTTCCTCGGCGTACAGACGTTGTTCGCACGACCGCGCTCTCAGCGCCCCCTCACGGTGATGTGCGGCATCGGGCCGGCGGGCTTCTCCAGCCGCGACACGGCCCCGTACGGGCTCGGAATCACGCCCCTGCGGCAGCCCACGCTCAACCGCCTGCGCAACGGCGTGCTGGGGGTGGTGGCCAAAACGGTGCTGCGTCCGGTGCACCGCTCACTCGACCTCTTCCTCGCGGGCGTCGGCGCACCGCCCCTGAACGGCGCATTCTTCATGGACGTCCTCTCGCGCAGCGACCTGCTCGCGCAGTTCACGGTGCAGGAGTTCGAGTACACCCGGCGCGACGCCCCGGACGCCCTCCGGTTCTACGGCCCCATGGCATCCGCCGCCGCCCACCCGGTGGGGACGCCGGCCTGGTTCGACGACCTCGACCCGAACCTGCCGCTCGTGCACGTCACGCAGGGAACGGTCGCGAACACCGACTACACCGAGGTGATCGAGCCGACGCTCACGGCGCTCGCCGACCTGCCCGTGCAGGTGGCCGTGACCACAGGCGGGCGCGATGTCGAGACCCTGCCCGCGCTCCCCGACAACGCGTTCGCCGCGAGCTACCTGCCGTACGACGACCTGCTCGCCCGGACGAGCGTGCTGGTCACCAACGGCGGTTACGGGGGCCTGCACCACGCCATGCGCCACGGGGTGCCGATCGTGATCGCCGGCGACTCGGAAGACAAGGTCGAGACGTCGGCACGCGTGCAGCACGCCCGGGTGGGGGTCAACCTGCGCACGGGGCGTCCCACTCCGGATGCCATCCGCGCGGCCGTCCAGCGCATCCTCGCCGACGCCGGCTACGCGGCCCGCGCCCGCCGCGTGGGCGACGCGATCGCCGTCGCACCCGGGGCCCCCGGGCTCGTCGACGACATCCAGCGACTGCTCGCGGCGCGCTGAGGCCGACTGCTCTCCGCGCGGGAGCGCCGCACCCCGGACGTCAGGCCCCGCGGCGCGTTGCGCCGAGGCCCCGGGTGTCAGGCCCCGGCGGCGCGTTGCGCCGAGACCCCGGGTGTCAGGCCCCGGCGACGCGCGCGGCGATGTCGGTACGGAACTGCCCGCCCTCGAGGCCGATGCGCTCGAGGCCGGCGTAGGCCGCCGTACGCGCCTCGGCGAACGTGGTGCCGGTGGCGACGACGCTGAGCACGCGTCCGCCCGTGGCGACGAGCTCGCCGTCGCGAAGCGCCGTGGCGGCGTGGGCGACGTGGACGCCATCGACCTCTTCGGCCTGGTCGATGCCCGTGAGCACCCGGCCGGTGAGGGGCGCCTCGGGGTAGCCCTCGCTCGCGAGGACGACGGTCACGGCCGTGGCGTCGGCGAAGGCTGGGCGGGGCTCGTCTTCGAGAGTGCCCGATGCCGCGGCCAGCAGCAGGCGCGACAGCGGGTCGACCAGGCGGGGGAGCACGACCTGCGTCTCGGGGTCGCCGAAGCGGGCGTTGAACTCGATGACCTTGACGCCCTGCTCGGTGAGGATGAGCCCGGCATAGAGCAGTCCGATGAACGGGGTGCCCTCGGCATCCATCTGCCGGATCACCGGTTCGGCGATGACCCGGGTGACGTGGTCGACGAATGCGTCTTCGCCGCCGAAGCGGTCGGTGAGCCACGGCAGCGGCGAGTAGGCGCCCATGCCGCCGGTGTTCGGACCCTCGTCGCCGTCGCGCAGGCGCTTGAAGTCCTGCGCGGGGCTGAGAGGTGCGACGTGATCGCCATCGCTGAGGAAGAACAGCGACACCTCGGGGCCCGAGAGGAACTCCTCGATCAGCACGGCGCCGGTGGGCAGGTAGGACTCGGCGTGGGCGAGCGCGGCGGCCCGGTCGGAGGTGACGATGACCCCCTTGCCCGCGGCCAGGCCGTCGGCCTTGACCACGTACGGAGCCCCGTACTCGTCGAGGGCGGCTTCCACGGATGCCGCGTCGTGCGCGCGCACCGAGCGTCCGGTGGGAACGCCCGCGGCATCCATGATGCGCTTGGCATAGGTCTTCGAGCCCTCGAGCTGGGCCGCGGCCTTGCCCGGGCCGAACACGGGGATGCCGTGGGCGCGCAGAGGATCGGCGACGCCGGCGACCAGTGGCGCTTCGGGCCCGACGATGACGAGATCGACGGCCTCGGTCTTGGCGAACTCGAGCACGGCGGTGGGGTCGAGCGGATCGAGGTCGACCAGGTGCGCCTCGCGGGCGATGCCGGCGTTGCCGGGCGCGGCGAAGATCGCGTGCGTCTCTGCTTCGGAGCGCAGGGCGAGGATGATGGCGTGCTCGCGCGCGCCCGAACCGAGGACCAGGATTCTCACGCGGCCAGCCTATCGAGCGGGGGTCCGGCCCTCGGTCGCGGACACAACGCAGGAGTTTTCGGGGAGCAGCCGGGCCGGCACCGCTCTGGGCACAAGGCGCGGGGCACATCTCCTGCGTTGTGTCGCGTCGCGGGTCCTGCGCTGTGCCGCGCGGCGCGGGTCCTGCGTTGTCGCGCGGCGCGGGTCCTGCGCTGTGTCGAGCGGCGCGTCCGGTTGCCCATTGACGCTGGCGGGTGGGCCGGCCGGCACCGCCCGCGGACACAACGCAGGAGATTCCTCCAGGCGGTGGACTGTTGCCGGGGTCCGGCGGGGCAGGGATGGGCGAAGTCCTGCGTTGTGTCCGGCGGGCCGTCGCGCCGGAGCCCGCGGGTAGCGTGGATGCCATGCCTCCCCGCCGCATCGAGACAGGAGACGGCCGCGCAGCTCTCGCCGCCGTCTCCGCCGGAGCCGCCCCGCGCCCGGCGACCGCCACAGCGGTGCGTTACCTGCTGCAGCTGCTGGTCGAGAAGGCGCCGGGCAACTCGGTCGAGATGCGGGTGCCGCCGTTCGGAGCCGTGCAGGTCATCGAGGGTCCCCGCCATACGCGCGGCACCCCGCCGAACGTCGTCGAGACCGACGCGGCCACCTGGATCGCCGTCGCCACCGGCGAAGAGCACTGGGCCGATGCCGTGACCGCGGGCCGCATCGTGGCATCCGGGGTCCGTGCCGACCTCAGCGCCCTGCTCCCGCTGCGGCCGTAGCCCCGGGCCGCCCCCCGCGGCTCGTCGCCGAGACCACACGATCCGCGCGAGATCACCGAATCGAGCCGCGCAACATCGCGTGATCCCGAGCGGAAGGTGTGACCTCGCCGACCGGGCCGCGGCCGAGGGCTCGCGCGCGCTGCGGCAGAACCGCCCGCCGGGCGTCAGCGCCGGACCGGGTCGCCGCCCCCGGCGAGGAACAGCTCGAGGTCCCGGCGGGTGGGCGCCGCCTCCCAGTCGCCGGGCACGAGGCATGCCATCGCTCCGCAGGCGTTGGCGCGCACGAGCGTGTCGGCGACGTCGAGTCCCTCGAGGTGGGCGCTGAGGTAGCCGGCGACGAACGCGTCTCCGGCGCCGACGGTGTCGAGGGGGTCGATGACGAAGCCGAGCGCCTCGGTGACGCCCGCGGAGGTGAAGACCGCCGCTCCCGCGGGGCCGCGCTTGACCACCACCTGCTCGACGCCCGCTTCGAGCAGGGAATCTGCGGCATCCGGCGTCAGCAGGGCGAACTCCTCGACACCCCCGAAGACCAGCGTCGCGCGCTCGGCGATCTCTCGAAGGAGGGGTCCTGCGATGTCGGGGGCGGCCAGTTCGGATCGGTAGTTCACGTCGAAGCTCACCGGCACGCCGGCGTCGCGGGCGCGCTCGACGGCGGTGAGCACGGTGTCGTGTGCCGTGGCCGACAGCAACGGGGTGATGCCCGTGACGTGGAGCAGGTCGGCCTCCTCGATCCATCGCGCCGGGACGTCGCCGGGGGCGAGGCGCGAGCCGGCCGAACCGCGCCGGTAGTAATGGACGGCGGTGGATGCCGCGGACGGACGCTCCTTGATCATGAGGCCCGTGGCCGCACCCGCGTCGACGAGTGCGTGCACGTCGAGGCCCTCTCCGCGCAGCTCGCGCGCGATGCGCTCGCCGAGGGGGTCGTCGCCCACGCGGCCGAGCCACCCGGTGTCGACGCCCAGGCGCCGCAACCCGACGGCGACGTTGCTCTCCGCCCCGCCGATGCCGAGCGCGAGGCCGGCGGCATGGCGCAGCGAGCCGATCTCGGTCGTGCGGGCGAGCGCCATGGTCTCGCCGAGGGTGACGACGCGGGTCATGAGCCGTGCCCCGCCCCGCGGCCCGACCCCGCAGCCGCGCCGCAACGGCCGACCACGGAGGTCGCGGCGAAGGCCGGGCCGGCATCCCGACGCGCCGGGGACGCCCCGCTCACGCCGAGACCCCCGCGCACACCGCGACGAACCGCTCGGCCCGTGCGCGTAGCGCGCCCAGGTCGCCCCCGCGGAACGCGTCGCCGAGCAACGGCCCTCCGACGCTGACCGCCACGGCGCCGGCGGCGAGCCATGCGGCCGCGCTGTCGGCATCCACCCCTCCCGAGGGGACGACGGCGATGTCGGGGAAGGGGCCGCGCAGATCCTTGAGGTATCCGGGGCCGACCTGGCCGGCCGGGAACACCTTCACCGCCGAGGCGCCCGCCGACCACGACGCGAACAGCTCGGTGGGGGTGAGCCCGCCCGGGACGATCGGCATGCCCTCGGCGACCGCGCGCTCGACGAGGACGGCCGAGGTGATCGGCGTGACGACGTAGTCGGCGCCGACGGCGATCGCGCGCTCGAGCTGGTCGAGGTTCGTGACCGTGCCGATGCCGAGATCGCCGTCGAACGACGCGCGCAGTTCGGCGAAGGCGTCGAACGTGCCCGGCGTCGTGAGGGTCAGCTCGACGCTCTGCACGCCGGCGTCGGCGAGGGCAGCGAGCACCGGCGCGTAGTCCGAAGCCGCGGACGCACGGGCGACCACGACGAGCTTCGACAAGACGGTGCGGGACGGAAGCTCACCAGTCATGGACGGTCCCATCGAGCAGGCGGTTCACGGGCAGATAGGCCTTGGTGTAGTCGAACGCGCCGGCGGCCTCCTCGTCGAGCTCCACGCCGAGACCGGGCTGGTCGCCGGGGTGGAGGAAGCCCCTGTCGAAGGTGAAGGAGGTCTGGAACACCTCGAGCGTCTGCTCGTTGTGCGGCATGTACTCCTGGATGCCGAAGTTGTGGATCGCGAGGTCGAGGTGGAGAGCTGCGGCCATGCCGACGGGCGAGATGTCGGTGGGCCCGTGGATGCCGGAGCGGATACCGTAGATCGCGGCGAAGTCGAGCAGCTTCTTCATCGCGGTGATTCCACCGGTGTGGGTGACGGCCGATCGCACGTAGTCGATCAGGCGCTCGGTGATGAGCGTCTGATAGTCGTAGACGGTGTTGAACACCTCGCCGATCGCGAGCGGCGTCGTCGAGTGCTGACGGATGAGGCGCAGCGCCGTCTGGTCCTCGCCGGGGGTGGCGTCCTCGAGCCAGAACAGGTCGTAGGGCTCGACGTCCTTCGCGAAGCGCGCCGCCTCGATCGGCGACATGCGGTGGTGACCGTCGTGGAGGATGCGGAGGTCGGTACCGAACTCCTCGCGGATCTTCGAGAAGACCCCGGGCATGTGGTTGAGGTACTGGCGGGTGTCCCAGGTCTCCTCGGCCGGACGGTCGCCGGAGCGCTTCGCGGGCTCGTAGTCGTAGCGCACGCCCGGCCCGGCGGCCGAGACGCCGTAGATCTGGCCGAGGCCGGGCACACCGGTCTGCACGCGCACGGCGGTGAAGCCGAGCTCGCGGTAGCCCGTGATGGCGTTCGCCAGGGCCTCGAAGTCGGTACCCGAGGCGTGGGCGTACACGCGGACGCCGTCGCGGCTCGCGCCTCCGAGCAACTGGTACAGCGGCATCCCGGCCTTCTTGGCCTTGATGTCCCACAGCGCCATGTCGACCGCGGCGATCGCGGCCATGGTCACCGGTCCGCGGCGCCAGTACGCCCCGCGGTAGAGGTACTGCCAGGTGTCCTCGATGCGGTCCTCGTCGCGGCCGATCAGCATCGAGGCGAGGTGGTCGGAGAGGTAGGACGCCACCGACAGCTCGCGGCCGTTGAGGGTGGCATCCCCCCATCCGACGACGCCGTCGCTCGTGGTGATCTTGAGGGTGACGAAGTTGCGTCCGGGGCTGGTGACGATGACGTCGACGGAGGCGATGCTCATGGGGGACTTCCTGGTCGAGAGGTGAAAGGGGCGGCGAACGGGCTCGTGGCCCGGAGTGGGCGGCATCCGGGACCGGGGTCTTCCGACGCGGAGGAGGGATGCCGGGTGAGCCCGCCGCAACGAGCCCACCCGGGTCGCGGGTCGCGCGGTCCGCCGGGTGACGGGGCTCCCCGGAGGAAGCCCCGCCGGATCACATCGCGGGGCGGGGATCCCGCAGGTCGCGACCGGTCCACTCGGGTGCGACGATCGCGGCGACCAGTGCGGACGCCGTGAAGATCCCCATGAGCACCATGATCGGGACGATGCTGCCGGTCGCGGCGGCCACCCACGCGGCGGCGACGACCGGGCCGATGCCCGTGGCGACGATGGCGGCGACCTCGCGGACGACGGCGGTGAGGGTGTAGCGGTTGCGTGCACCGAAGATCTCGGGGATCGAGATGTTCTCCATGGATGCCAGGCCCAGCACCGAGATGTTGTGGATCAGCGCGTAGCCGACGAAGATCCAGCCCACCTCGCGGGAGTTGATCAGCAGCAGGGTCGGGACGATCAGCACCAGCGACAGCGCCGACATCACGATGTACATCCGGCGGCGACCGACCTTGTCGCCGAGGAACCCGACGAGGGGGATCGTGATGAAGCCGATCAGCGACGACACGATGACGATCTCGGGGCCGACCTCTTTCGAGATCGCGAGGGTGATCGTGATGAACGAGATGAGGTAGGTCTGCACGATGCCGGAGTTGCCGGCCTGGCCGAAACGCAGGAAGAACGACACGAGGACGGCCTTGAGCGGCTTCTTCTGCAGCGACTCCAGCGTGCGGACGTCGTTGGTCTCGGTCGCCACGCGCTCCAGCTCGGCGCGGGAGAGCGCCTTGCCGTCGACGACGTCGGTGCGCTCCTCGAAGACCGGGCTCTCTTTGAGGTTGAAGCGCACCCAGAGGGCGAAGAGCATGATCACGGCGCTGCCGATGAAGGGGATGCGCCAGCCCCACGCGATGACGTCGCTCTCCATCATCACGGCGAGCAGGATCGCCCAGATGCCCGAGGCGAAGAGGGTTCCGCAGTTGGTGCCGAGGGCGACCAGCGAGGCGACGACGCCACGACGGTTGTCGGGGGCGTACTCGGCGAGCATGACGCCCGCGCCCGAGATCTCGGCCCCGGCGCCGAAGCCCTGCGCCAGTCGCAGGATCACCAGCAGGATGGGAGCGAGGATGCCGACCTGCTCGTACGTGGGCAGCACGCCGATCAGCGTGGTCGCCGCTCCCATGAGCAGGATCGTGTAGAAGAGCACCTGCTTGCGGCCGATCTTGTCGCCGATGCGGGCGAAGAAGAACGCTCCGACCGGGCGGGCCACATAGCCCACGCCGTAGGTCGCCATGGCGAGGACGACCGCCATGGCGGCATCCCCTCCGGCGAAGAAGATCTGGCTGAAGACGAGGGCGGCGGCCAGCGAGTAGAGCTGGAAGTCCATGAACTCCAGCGCGGTGCCGAGCCAGCCCGAGACGGCGGCGCGGGCGAGGTCGCCGGTCGACCTCTTGGCGACGGGCGGTGACGTCGACGCGTCGACGCCGGGGGCGGAAGAGCTGCTCATCGGATTACTCCTTCGTAGTGATGACGGGTCTGTGACAGCGGGTGTCGGTGGGTTACAGGGAGAGGAGGACCTTCGCGGAGGCCGAGGAGTCGCGCGCGGTGGCGAATGCGCTGACCGCGTCGGTCGCGGGGACGACGTGCGAGACGACCGCGTCGAGGGTGTCGGTGGACGCCAGCATCGCGATGGCGTCGTCGATCTCGGTCGAGAACCGGAACGCCCCGCGCAGTGTGAGCTCTTTCGCGAGCATGGGGGCGAGGTTCACGCCGAGCTCGGCATCGGGGAGCATGCCGACCTGCACGACGGTGCCCGCGCGGCGGGCCGCGCGCACGGCCTGCGTGAGCGCGACGCCCACGCCCGAACACTCGAACACGACGTCGAACGATTCGTTCCCGATCGTGTCGGTGCCGACGAGGAAGGTCTCGGTCGCGCCGAGGGTCCGTGCCCGGTCGAGGGGCTCGGGGCGCACATCGCTCGCGCCCACGGCCGCGGCGCCCGCGTGGACGGCCGCGGCGGCGACGAGCAGGCCGATCGGACCCGCGCCGATGACGAGGGCGCGCCTGCCCGTGAGGTCACCGGCCAGGCTCACCGCGTGGATGGCCACGGCGAGCGGCTCGGCGAGGGCGGCGCGCTCGAGGGGGAGCCCCTCGGGCAGCACGCGCACCATGTGCTCCTCCACGATGAGCAGCTCGGCGGCGCCGCCCTGACGGTGGGGGAATCCGGCGGCGCTGCCGAGGTAGTCCCCGCCCGCGCGCAGGTGCGGGCGGTCTTCGAGACCGGCGACCGAGGGGCCGAATCGTGCCGGGTGCACGGTGACGGGGGTCCCCGGCGCGAGGCGTCCCGAGGGGTCGAGGTCGACCTCGGCGGAGAGCTCGTGCCCGGGGGTGAGGGGCTCGCGCACGGCGTACTCGCCGTTCTTGCCGTGGAAGTAGTAGTGCAGGTCGGACCCGCAGATTCCGACGTAGCGCACGCGCAGGCGCACCTCGCCGTCACCGGGCTCCGGGGTGGGACGGTCTTCCCAGCGGATGTCCTCCGCGCCGTGGATCGCGAGAAGCTTCATCGCGTCTCCTTCGTCTCGTGTGCGCCAGGCAGCGCCGGGTGGTCAGGGGGTGGTGGTCGCCAGGGCTCGGGATGCCGAGAGGGCGTCGGCGACCGCGCTGTCGACGCCGCGCTGCACGATGATGTCGAGCAGGTCGCCGACCCGGTCGACGAAGGCGGTGCGGTGGGCGAGATCCTCACCGAACAGGTGCAGGTCGACGATGGCGCGCGCCGCGAGGTCGCGGCCGCCGCGCACGGCACCCGCGGTGAGGCGTTCGCGCGCGTTGTCGGTCATCGCCGCGGCGTGCGGACCGGGGTCGAATCCGGCGGGCGGCGCGACGCAGGCGAGGTAGGCCGCGACGGTGAGGGCGATGAGGTGCGGGAACTCCCCGCGATCCAGCGCCTGCAGGACGGGGCCGGGGATGCGTTGGCCGAGCTTCACCGACCCGTCGGAGCCGACCTGGTCGGTGCGGTGTCCCAGCGCGCTGTTGCTCCAGCGGGCGAACAGCTCGCGCTCGTATTGCGTGATGTCGACGCCCGCGGGCGCGGTGACCGACGGCTCGTACTCGTGACGCAGGACGGCGGCGGCGGATTGCTCGATCTCGGGGAGGGCGATGGCAGCCGGAATCGTCGCCGCGCCCTTCAGAGCGCCGAGGTAGGCGATGAGCGAGTGCGTGCCGTTGAGCAGACGCACCTTGAGCAGCTCGTAGGCGCCGACCTCGTCGGTGAACACGGCGCCGCCGGCCTCCCACCTCGGTCGTCCCGCCGCGAAGCGGTCTTCGATCGCCCACATCGTGAACGGCTCGGCGGGAACCGGCGCGTCGTCGCGCACGCCGAGCAGGGCGGCGACGCGATCGGCGAACTCCGGCGTCGTCGACGGGACGATGCGGTCGACCATGCTCGAGGGGAAGGTCACGGCGCGGTCGATGTAGGCGAGGACGTCGGCGCCTTCGGCATCCGGAAGTTCGTGCAGGAACGCGCGCACGAGCTTCTCGGTGTGCGAGCCGTTCGACAGCAGGTTGTCGCAGCTGAGGATCGACATCGGCTCGCCGCCGGCCTGGGCGCGACGCTGGAGGCCGCGGGCGAGCTGCCCGATGGTGGAGCGGGGAGCGCCCCCGCGGATGTCGGCGGCGACGATCGGGTCGGCGACGTCGAGCCGCTGACTCGAGGGCGAGTAGTTGTAGCCGTTCTCGGTCACGGTGAGCGTGGCGATGCGGATCCGCGGGTCGGCGAGGTCGGCGACCACGCGCGCCGGGTCGTCGGCGGCGACGTAGGAGTCGGTGTGGACACCGGGGATCTCGAGCGAGGTGCCCTCCGGCGAGATGGTCGCGACGGCGTAGAGGTGGTCCTGCGCGTGCAGGGAGTCGACGATGCGGCGCGACCGCGAGGCGACACCGACGATCCCCCAGTCCCCGCCGTCGGCGCGCAGGGCGGCGGCGGTGTAGACGGCCTGGTGCGCACGGTGGAAGCTGCCCAGGCCCAGGTGCAGGATCCCGGCGCCGGCGGGCGGCGCGGGGACGGTCGCCGTGCCGGACGCGGCGCGGGTCAGGCGGGCGGTCGCAGCGGCTCCGTCGGATGCGGCACGGCTCGCCTCGAGGGGATCGTCGATGATCGGCATGGAAATAGTGTGCGGTTGTTTGTACAAACTTGTCAAGTGTTTACATCACGCGATGAAGGATGATGGACACACGACGACGGGAGGTGGAGATGGCGGCGAACCTCACAGAGGTGGCGCGGCACGCGGGAGTGTCGATCGCCACCGCGTCACGTGCCTTCGGTGAACCCGATCGGTTGGCGCCCGCGACGCTCGAGCGCGTGCGCCGATCCGCCGTCGAACTGGGGTACGCCACGCCCCAGGTGGCTGCGGGAACGCGCACGATCGCGGTGGTGGTCCCGGATGCCGCCAACCCCGTCTACGCGACCCTGCTCAAGGCGATCCAGGGCCAGGCGTGGCACGGTCGCCACCGCATCGTGCTGTTCGACGCCGACGAGGACCTCCGTCGCGAACGCGAATCCATCGAACTCGGATGCCGCACCGACGGTCTGGTGCTCTGCTCTCCGCGTCTTCCCGAAGACGAGGTGCGCGCCCTCGTGCGCGACACCCCGCACGTCGTGATCAACCGCGTCCTCCCCGGTGCGGTGTGCGTGGTGATGGATGCCGAGCGGGGACCGACTCAGGCGGTGGAGCACCTCTCGGCCCTCGGCCACGACCACGTCGCCTACGCGTCCGGGCCGCACGGCTCCTGGGCCGACGAGCAGCGCGCGGGTGCCGTGGCCCGCGCGTGCGAGCGCTTCGGCATACGCCTGACGCGATTGAGCCACTACGCGGCATCCATTCAAGGGGGTCGGGCGGGGGCGGCGGCCGCCGTCGCCAGCGGCGCCACCGCGGTGATCGCCTACAACGACCTCGTCGCGCTGGGGCTCGAGGCGGGCATGGCGGAGCTCGGCCGCGTGTGCCCCGACGACATCAGCATCGTCGGCATCGACGACATCGACCTCGCCGGCGCCGTCACCCCGAGTCTCACGACGGTCCGCATGCCCATCGCGCGCTCCGGCACCCTGGCCGTCGAGCTGCTGCTGCAGGCGATGGTCGGCGGTACGCCGATGGACGCGACCGTGCTGCCCTCCCAGCTCATCGTGCGCAGCTCCACCGCGCCGCCCCGCGCACCCCGCCGCTGACTCGATACCGAAAGGTCACGACCCACGGAGACCGCGACGGTGGGAGAATGAGCACATGGCCGAGCAGCCCGCCCCCGAACGACCGGTGTACGTCCGCGACGATATCGAGACCGCGACCGTGCGCCGCGCGCCGAAGTACGGGGTCTTCCTAGCGGCCGGGGCGTTCCTGGGCATCCTGTTCGCCTTGATCCTGACGGTCGCGATCGACGGATCCGACATCAGCCCCTACACGCAGGTCGTCTACTCCGAACTGCAGGTGTTCGGCTTCACCGCGCTCATCTGCGTCGTGGCGGGCGTCGCGCTCGCCGCCATCGTCGCGCTGATCTTCGAGCGGGTCCTCAGCGGCCGCACTCGCCGCGTCACCGTCGACCACGAGCAGTACGAGGTCTGATCCTCAGGCCAGCTCCGCGATGATCGGGTGGATCGCGGTGTCGAAGGCCACGACGTCGCTGCGCAGACCATCGGTCACCGCCACCGTCAACGAGCCGATCCACCACACGCCCCGCTGCGTCAACGGCAGCACCTGCACGTTCAATTCGAAAGAATGCGCACGCCTGCCCACGCTCCGCTCGTGCGCCGCGATCGCACTGGCATAGGCGCGGTACGACACCCCCGGACGCGCCGCCGACTCCCGCGCGTAGCGATCGTGGGCCAGGCGGGCGAAGTCGAGCGCGTCGTCCGCGTGAGCGGTCACGGCCCGGCGCAACGTGTCGGCGCCGTCGACGGGCAGGGCGATCAGACCGCCGAACCCGTCCACCAGTTCCAGCGGCACGGGTGACGGGTGCGCCTGCGGCTCGACGGTCATCGCCCAGAAGCCCCGCCACTCGCGTTCGAGCTGTGCGTGCGCGGCATCCGTGTCGCTCGTGATCATCGGGGGCGGTACACGGCGCAGAGCCGGGAGCTCCTCGGGGGAGCGGATGCCGAGCACCTGGCGCAGATACAGCGCGACGAGCACCGATTGCGCCGCATCCTCGCGGATCACCCACTCCGGTTGACCGCCCGTCATGGCGACATTTTAGGGACGCTGCGTGTCCGGGGGGTGGGCCTTGCGCCCGGTCGAGGGTGTGGCGGGGGAGAGCGGAGGAGCCGGGGCGGCAGGATGCCGTGAGGGTGTGGGTCCTCCGCTGGTCCCAGGTCCTCCGCCGGTCGCCGCGTCCGTCGGGGCGGGTAGGAGCGACCCGCGCGGAACGCGCGCGCGTCCACCCCGGGTAGTCTGTTGCGGTGGCTTCCGCTCCCCACGAAAACCCCTATTCCGCCGCCGGCGTCGACACTGCCGCCGGAGACCTCGCCGTCGAACTGATGAAGTCGGCCGTGCGTCGTACCCACGGCCCCGAAGTGCTCGGCGGTGTCGGTGGCTTCGCCGGCCTCTTCGACGCCTCGGCGCTGCGCGATTACGCCAAGCCGCTTCTCGCGACCAGCACCGACGGTGTCGGCACGAAGGTCGCCATCGCGCAGGCCATCGACAAGCACGACACCATCGGCGAAGACCTCGTCGGGATGGTCGTCGACGACATCGTCGTCGTCGGTGCCCGCCCGCTCTTCATGACCGACTACATCGCGTGCGGCAAGGTCGTGCCGCAGCGCATCGCCGACATCGTCGCGGGTATCGCGCGCGGCTGCTCGATGACCGGCACCGCGCTCGTCGGTGGCGAGACCGCCGAACACCCCGGGCTGCTCGGCGTCGACGACTACGACGTCGCGGGAGCGGCGACCGGCGTCGTCGAGGCCGATCGCATCCTCGGCGCCGACCGCGTGCGCGGCGACGACGTCGTGCTCGCCCTCGCCTCCAGCGGCTTGCACTCCAACGGCTACTCGCTCGTACGCCACATCATCACCGGCGCGGGCATCGCCTACGGTGCCGCCTCGGCCGACCTCGGGGGCACCTGGGGCGAGGCGCTCCTCGAGCCCACGCGCCTGTACACCTCGCCGCTGCTGCGCCTGCTCGACGACGGTGCGGTGGGCTCCGGCATCCACTCGCTCAGTCATGTCACCGGGGGCGGCATCGCGGCCAACCTCGCGCGTGTGCTGCCGCAGGACACGTGGGTCGACGTGGACCGGTCGACGTGGAGCCCGTCGCCGGTGTTCCGCGTGCTCGCCGACATCGGCGGGCTCGAGCTGACCGCGACCGAGGGCACCTGGAACCTCGGCATCGGCTTCCTCGCCGTCGTCGCACCCGAGATCGCCGATGCCGCGATCGCGGCGCTCACGGCCGAGGGCATCGCCACGTGGCAGGTCGGTGTCGTCCGTGACGACGCGCGTGGCGAAGGCGAGTACGAACAGGGCGCGAAGGGCGTCGACGGGGGCGCCGTGCGCCTGGTCGGCTCCTACGCGGATGCCGGTCACCCGGCGAACGGAGCGGACTGACACCCCATGTGCGGCATCGTCGGCATGGCCGGGCAGGGCCCGGTCAACCAGGAGATCTACGACGCGCTCCTCCTCCTCCAGCACCGCGGACAGGACTCCACGGGCATGGCCACCGCCGAGGCGAGCGGGGTCTTCCACATCCACAAGGCCCGGGGCCAGGTGCGCGAGGCGTTCCGCACCCGCGATATGCGCGCCCTCCTCGGCGACATCGGTCTCGGTCATGTGCGCTACGCCACGAAGGGCACCGCGTCGAACGAAGAAGAGGCGCAGCCCTTCTACGTCAACGCCCCCTACGGCATCGTGCTGGTGCACAACGGCAACCTGACGAACACGCGCGAGCTCACTCGCGAGCTGTTCAGCAAGGACCGCCGTCACCTCAACACCAGCAGCGACACCGAGCTGCTCGTGAACATCCTGGGTTCCGAGCTCCAGTCCGAGATCACCGGACCCGACCTCGACCCCGCGCAGGTCTTCCGCGCGGTCGCCCGCGTGCACGAGCGCGTCGAAGGCTCCTACGCCTCCATCGCCCTCATCGCCGGCTACGGACTGCTCGCCTTCCGCGACCCGTTCGGCATCCGTCCGCTCATCCTCGGCAAGCGCCCTGCCGCAGAGGTGCCGGGCGGCGAGCCGCGCGACGAGTTCATCGTGGCATCCGAGTCGCTCGTGCTCGAGAACGCCGGCTTCGAGGTCGTCCGCGACGTCGAGCCCGGCGAGGCGGTGTTCATCGCCCTCGACGGCACGCTCCACGCCCAGCAGTGCGCGTCGAACGCGACCCTGGCGCCGTGCTCGTTCGAATACGTCTACCTGGCTCGCCCCGACTCCGTGATGAACGGCGTCTCGGTCTACGAGACGCGCCTGCGCATGGGCGAGCGTCTCGCCGACACGGTCGCGAAGTACACCCCCGCGGGGTCCATCGACGTGGTCATGCCGATCCCCGACTCCGCTCGCCCGGCGGCGATGCAGGTGGCCCGCAAGCTCGGTATCGAGTACCGCGAGGGTTTCTACAAGAACCGCTACGTCGGCCGGACCTTCATCATGCCCGGGCAGGCGGTGCGCAAGAAGAGCGTGCGCCAGAAGCTCAACGCCATGTCGACCGAATTCCAGGGCAAGAACGTGCTGCTGGTCGACGACTCGATCGTCCGCGGCACCACCAGCCGCGAGATCATCCAGATGGCACGGGATGCCGGGGCGCTCAGCGTGACGTTCGCGTCGGCCGCGCCGCCCGTGCGATACCCGCACGTGTACGGCATCAACATGCCCTCGCGCCACGAGCTCGTCGCGCACGACCGCACGATCCCCGAGATCGCCGCGGAGCTCGGGTGCGACTACCTGGTGTACCAGGAGGTCGACGACCTGAAGGCCGCGATCATGGAGGGCACCGACCTGGTCGACCTCGACATGAGCTGCTTCGACGGCCGCTACGTCACGGGAACCGTGTCGGAGGAGTACCTCGCCTGGGTCGAGGGCAGCCAGGAGTCTTGACCCGCCGCGCGGCGGGACATGTCGCGCTCGCCGCGGCGGCCGTCGTGCTGCTCGCGTTGACGCTGCGCATCGCGGTGGCGTCGCTCTCGCCCCTGCTGACGGTCATCGGCCGCGACTTCGAGGTGCCCGCCGCGGTCGTCGGGCTGATCGGTATGGCGCCGCCCGTGGCGTTCGCCCTGTCGGGCATGGTCACGCCGGCGATCGAGCGACGTCTCGGGCTGGAGCGCACGGTGCTCGTCGCCGCAGTCGTCGGCGCCGTGATGCTGGCGCTGCGTGCCGCTGCCGTCGACGCGTGGACGCTGCTGGCGGCGACGGCCGGTGTCTTCGCCGCCGTCGGGGTGGCGAACGTGCTGTTGCCCACCGTGGTGAAGAAGTACTTCCCCGAGCGCATCGGGCTCATGACGACGGTGTATTCGACCACGATGGCCGTGGCGACGTTCACGCCCCCGCTCGTGGCCGTGCCCCTCGCCGAGGCGGTCGGCTGGCGGGGGTCGTTCGTGACGTGGGCGGTCGTGGCGGTGGTCGCGGTGGTTCCGTGGGTCGCGATGAGTCTGCGCGCCCGTGCCTCGCGCTCCGACGTGGTCGCCGAGCCCCGGGCGTCGGTGCTGTCGCGGATCGTGCGGGTGCCGCAGACCTGGGCGCTGGTGATCACATTCGGGGTGAACTCCGCCGTCGCGTACGGGATGTTCGCGTGGTTGCCGTTGATCCTCATCGACGACGCCGGGGTGGATGCCGCCGAGGCCGGCGGTCTGCTCGCCCTCTTCGCGTTCATGGGGCTCCCGGTGTCGCTGCTGGTGCCCGTGCTCGTGGCGCGTCTCGGGCGGACGACCCCGTTCTACGCGGTGGCCATCCTCGGCGGACTGACGGGGATCGCCGGTCTTCTCGTGGCGCCCGCGGCGGCGACCCCGCTGTGGGTGGTGCTCATCGGCATCCCGCCCCTGATGTTCCCGCTCGCCCTCGTGCTCTTCGGGCTGCGCACCCGTTCGCACGAGACGGCCGTCGCCGTCAGCGCCTTCGTGCAGAGCGCGGGGTACGGGTTCGCGGCCCTCATGCCCCTCGCGATCGGGGTGACGCACGAGGTGACCGGCGGTTGGACGGCGGGGCTGCTCGTGCTCGGTGCCGCGCTGCTGCTCGTCGTTCCGGCCGCGATCATCATGGCCCGACGGGAATCGGTCGAAGAGGCGTGGGAGAGGCGCACCGGCTCGTCGTGGTGACGACCGTGCGAACTCTCGCGCCGACCACCCCAGGGCGAACGGGCGGAACCGCCCGCGATCCGGCGTCGCACCGGCGTCGGCCCCTGAAGGGATTGCTCGCCGCCGACCGCGCGCCGAAGCGAACCGCCCGCTGACGAACCGCCCGAAAACGGCGGTGACGATGACGGAGCGGCCTCTTCGCGCGTCGACGGATGACGGTGGCGTCCGCCGACGCGGAAGGCGTCAGGCCTTCTCGCCTTCGTACTCGTCGCTGTACTGGTCGGCCCACTTGTCGACGTACGCGTCTTCACCCGGAGCGGGTGCACCCAGTTCGCGCTCGAGAGCGGAGTAGTTCACCGAATAGGTGTCGTACTTCAGCTCACGGGCGATCTTGGTGTTCTTCGCCTTCTGACGGCCACGCCCCATGCGAGACCCCCTCACGATCGACGTCGAGGGCCGCGTTGAGGCCCTGCGTATTGCGGTTCCGGACCGAGCCGGTAAGAGTAACACCCAGGATATCACGGCGCATTCCGGCTGAGCCGTCGGGCGGCGTCTGCCCGGTCCGGCCGGCGAGAGGAAACACTCATGACTGACCAGCCCCACCACGCTCCCACGGGACCGGTGATCGCCGGCGTCGTTCCCGGGCAGTCGGCCCGGGTCGTGCGGGAAGCCGCGCGACAGGCGGCGCTCGCACACGTCGAGCTCGTCGTCGTGCACGTCGACACCACGCGATTCGTCGCTTTCGAAGACCCCGACGGCTACGTGCACTCCTCGACCGGCGACGTCGCTGGAGCGGCGTCCGAGGCGGCGCTGGGCGACGTGCGACGAGCCACCGCCGAGGCCCTCGAGGGTGACGCGGTCGCGTGGAGCGTCCGACAGGAGATCGGTGACCCGGCGCTCGCGCTGATCCGGCTCGCTGAGGAGATCCACGCGTCGGTGCTGGTGGTGGGCACGCGCAAGCGCGGCCTCGGCGAGTCTCTGCGGGAGTTCCTCACCGGATCCGTCGCGGCCCGGCTGAGCCACCGCCAGCGCCGACCGGTGCTCGTCGTCCCGCAGGACGACCCGGTCGGCGCCGACGATCAGCTCCCGTGGGAGTGACGAGTCAGCCGCGCATCGCGCGGGTCACCGCCTCGGACGCCTGACGCAGCGCCGCCTCGATCTCGTCGACTCCGGATGCCGCGAGCTCGCCGCCGCGCGCGACGTGCGATCGAAGTTCCGAGCGCATGCGGCCACGGAACTCGGTGATCGCGGCGTCGGCGCGCGAGAGTTGCTCGCGGCTGCGCGCGCGGGGGTCGTCGGCGGGAGCCGCCTTCGCCTGCTCGCGCTCCTCGCGGGAAGCGGCGGCCAGGTCGGCACGCAGACTCCGCATGGCATCCCGCACGCTTCCGCGCACCTCGTCGGCGATCAGGCGGACGCTGTCGGCCAGGCCCGCCTGGATGCCCTCCAGATCGCCGGTGCGATTCGCCACTTCGGCGCGTCCGGCATCCGTGATCTCGTACACGGTCTTGCGACCGTCGACGGTCTTGGTGACCAGGCCCTCTTCTTCGAGCTTGGAGAGCCGGGGATAGATCGTGCCGGCCGAGGGCGAGTACGTGCCGCCGGTGCGTTCGGTGAGTGCCTGCATCAGGTCGTAACCGTGGCGCGGCGCCTCATCGAGCAGGCTCAGGATGTACAGGCGCAGGTCGCCGTGCGAGAAGACGGGGCTCATCACCACTCCTCCTCTCCGGCGAGTTCCTCGGGGCGCAGGCCCGAGATGCCGCGTCGGAGGACCGTGATCTCGCCAGAGACGGTGTTGGCGCGCACGTCGACGAACGATCCCGCGAGGGCGCCGGTGGAGCCGGTGTAGTTGGTGGGACCCTTGCCCGAGCGCACCTGACCGTCGATCTGCACGCGGCCGCTGACCGAGCGCGAGACGTAGTTGGCCGGGAGCGATCGGTCGAGTCGCACGGTGGCCGTGCCGCTGACGGAGTTGAGGCTGATCGACTGGGTGGTCCCGCTGGAGTCGACGAGCATCGCGCCCGACACCGTGTCGATCGACGCCTTGGTGATGCGGCCCGTGGCCGCGACGTCGCCCGAGACGCTGTTGGCGCTCAGGGCACCGTCGAGCTCGCGCACCTGCACGTCGCCCGACACGGCGTTGAGGTCGACGTCGCCGACGAGGCCGTCGACCATGATGTCGCCCGAGACGGTGTTCAGGCGCACGTCGGTGCGAAGACCCGCGACGAGCGCGCTCGCGCTGACGACGCCGAGGGTCAGGGCGACGGTGCGCGGGACGGCGACGCTGACCTCGGCCTTGGGGCCGCCGGCGCCGAAGTTGCGGAACACCTCGAGGAAGTTGTCCCAGCGCAGCTGCGGGTGGTCGATCTCGAGGCGGCCGTCGACGACCTCGATACGGAGGTCTTTGACGGTGACGCCGTGCACTTCGATGCGTGTGTCGGGCTCATCGTGGGCGATGACGTCGACCTGTCCGCCGACGAGGCCGATCTTGAGCTCACGCACGGCATCGAGGTCGATGACGCGCGTCTCTCCGGGGTGGATGATCCATTTCTCCATGGCTGGGGCTCCTCACTCGCGATATATCGCGTTACGGACAGTTTCGCGATATATCGCGTCTGCGTCAACCCGTCGGAGGTGTGAGGTGGCTGTGTCTGCGAGCGTCGCCTCTGCGCGTTGTCAACCCCGCGCGGGCGTGGTCGTTCCCGCCCGTAGCGTCAGGATTCCCACGGAAGGAGACGGTCATGCCCCAGGGACGTGGATCCGGCAGTTTGAAGGACCCCGCACTCTACGAGGAGCTGCGCGACCAGGGCGACTCGAAAGAGAAGGCGGCTCGCATCTCGAACGCCGCTGCAGCCGAGGGCCGCGACGCGATCGGCGAGAAGGGCGGCCACGCCGAGAACTACGAGGATCGCACCGTCGACGAGCTGAAGATCCGCGCGAAAGAACTCGGTATCACCGGATACTCGGGCAAGAAGAAGGCGGAGCTGATCGACCTGCTCCGACACCACTGACGCGATGCCCCGCCTCATCCGCGTCCGGCCCTATGAAGACCCGGGCTACCGCCGGGTACGGTCGGGCTCGGGTTTCCGCTACGTCGACCACACCGGCGCGGCCGTGCCCGAGCGCGACGCCGAGCGTGCGCGCGGGCTGGTCATCCCGCCGGCGTGGCGCGAGGTGTGGATCGCCACGACGGCCAACGCGCACATCCAGGCGGTCGGCACCGACGAGGCGGGCCGGCGCCAGTACACGTACCACGCCGACTGGTCGAAGCGGCAGGACAAGGGCAAGTTCGCCCGTGCGCTGCAGCTGGCCGAAGCGCTGCCCCGGGCCCGCGCGCGTGTGACGCAGTCGCTGCGTCGCGCCGAGGCCGACCGCGAGCGCGTGCTGGCGGTGTCGTTCCGCTTCCTCGACCTCGTGGCCCCGCGCGTGGGCAACGCGCGCTACTTCGTCACGAACGGCAGCCGCGGGCTCACGACGCTGCAGAGGCGCGACGCGATCGTGGAAGGCGACCTCGTGCGCCTGTCGTTCCCGGCCAAGAGCGGCAAGCGCGCCGAGCTGTCCCTGCACGATGCGGAGTTGGCATCCATCGTCGGGGAGCTCGCCCTCGGGCGCTCGCGTGCCGCGCTGCTGAGTTACAAGCGGGGTCGCCGCCGTGTGCCGCTGACGCCGGGCGACGTCAACGCGTACGTGCGCTCGCTCACGGGCGGGCCGTTCAGCGCGAAGGACTTCCGGACGCTGCGGGGGACGATCCTCGCCGCCGAATCGCTCGCCCGGGTCGGCGCGACCGGGGGCAAGAACGAGCGCAAGAAGGCGGAGGTCGCCGCCGTGCGCGCCACCGCCGAGGCGCTCGGCAACACCCCCGCCGTCGCCCGCGCGAGTTACATCGACCCGCGCGTGTTCGCGCTGTACTGCAAGGGCCGCACGATGGACCTCGGCGGATCCAAGGATGCCGCGATCCGGCGCCTGATCCTGGGGGAGTGACCGGGCGCGGCGTAGGGTGGCGCGGTGAAGATGTTGCGCGACGTCGTGCTCGTCGCCGTGGGAGGCGCGATCGGCACCGCCCTGCGTGCGGGCATCACCCTCGCGCTCGGTGACGATGTGGGGTCCGCTCTCGTGCCGCTCATCAACGTCGTGGGGGCGTTCGCGATCGGCATCCTGTTCGGGTGGAGATCGCGAATGTCGGCGTCGTCGCGCGCGCAGCATGTGCAGCTGTTCGTCGGCACGGGCGTGCTCGGCGGCTTCACGACGTACAGTGCGCTGGCCGTGGAGGCGGCCGAGCCGGGCCTGCTGTGGTGGGGCATCGGTTCGGTGGTGCTCGGCACGGGGGCGGCGTGGGGCGGCCTGGTACTCGGACGCGGCGGGCGGCGGCAGCGATGACCCCCCTCGTCTTCGTCGGCGTGGCCATCGCCGGAGGTGTCGGCGCCGCGTTGCGGTTCCTGCTCGACACCGCGGTGCGGCGCGCGACCGGTGACCGGTTTCCGTGGGGCATCCTCGTCGTCAACATCTCGGGCGCCTTCGTGCTCGGCATCCTGAGCATGCTCCCCGCCGAAGAGGCCTGGCGATGGATCGTCGGCACCGGCCTGCTCGGCGGATACACGACCTTCAGCGCCGTCGCCGTGACCACGGTACTGCTCGCCGAGGAGGGGCGTACGGCGGTGGCGACGACCTACGCGGCGGTGTCGTTCGCGGGGTCGCTGTTCGCGGCCGCGGCGGGATTGGCTCTCGGGTCGATGCTCTGACGGGTTCCGGTTCCTGCGACGGGCTCGGGGGCCGGGGGCGGCGGACCGGTGCCGGGTCCTTCGACGGGCTCGGGGGTCTGCGCGACGACCTCGGCACAGTGCGCCGGGCGGCGCTCGCGCGCCGGTTCGCGCCGCCGGGGGACTGATCCACAGCGACCGTTCTTCCCCGGCCCGCTCGCCGTGGCGCATGGGATACTTGTCCCGATACATCTCTGTATCCAATGCCGACCCCCGAAGGGTGCTCCGTGTCGTATCTGGCCGTGCTGAGCCTGAAGAACCGCGCCCTCATCGCCCTGGTCACGATCGTGGCGGCGATCTTCGGCGGCCTGGCCCTGACGAGTCTCAAGCAAGAGCTCATCCCCTCGATCGAGTTCCCCCAGCTCGCCGTCGTCACCACCTACCCCGGCGCCTCGCCCGAGGTCGTCGAAGCCGACGTGTCCACGCCCATCGAGAACGCCATCCGGGGTGTCGAGGGACTCGAGTCCACGACGGCGACCAGCACGACGAACTCCTCGATCGTGTCGGCCTCCTTCACCTACGGCACCGACCTCGCGGGCGCCCAGCAGAAGATCCTCGCCGCCATCGCGCGCATCGACGACCAGCTTCCCGAGTCGGCCGACACCACCGTCGCCTCCGCCAGCATCGACGACTTCCCCGTCATCCAGCTCGCCGTCACCGGCTTCTCCGACGCGCAGGCCACGCAGTCGGTGTTGCAGACGAGCGTCATCCCCGACCTCGAAGACGTCGCGGGCGTCAACGGCGCCCAGATCGTCGGCGGCACCGGTCAGCGCGTGACCATCACCCCCGACTCCTCGCAGCTCGGCGAGCGGGGCTTCACGCAGCAGGCCATCACCGATGCCCTGGATGCCAACGGCATCCTGTTCCCGGGAGGCTCTCTGACCGAGGGCGACCAGACGCTCACGGTCCAGACCGGCGCCAAGCTCACGAGCGTCGAAGAGATTGCCGCGCTCCCGCTCGTGCCCACCGATCAGGCGCAGTTCCAGGCGGGGCAGACCACGATCGGCGACGTCGCCGCCGTCGCCCTGCAGTCCGACCCCGTCACGACCCTCTCGCGCGTCGACGGGCAGCCGGCGCTGACCATCGCCGTCACCAAGCTTCCCGCCGCCAACACCGTCGACGTCTCGCGCGGCGTGCTCGCGGCGCTGCCCACGCTCGAGTCCGCGCTCGGTGAGGGCGCGACCTTCACCGTCGTGTTCGACCAGGCGCCGTTCGTGCAGCAGTCGATCGACGCCCTCGCGCAAGAGGGTCTGCTCGGTCTCGTCTTCGCGGTCGTGGTGATCCTGGTGTTCCTGATGTCGGTGCGATCGACGCTGGTCACCGCCATCTCGATCCCGACCAGCGTGCTCATCACCTTCGTCGGGCTCCAAGCCTTCGGCTACTCGCTCAACATCCTCACCCTCGGCGCCCTCACCATCGCGATCGGCCGTGTCGTCGACGACTCCATCGTCGTCATCGAGAACATCAAGCGGCACTACGTCGGCGACGCCGAGAAGATCCCCACCATCATCCGCGCGGTGCGCGAAGTGGCGGCCGCCATCACGGCATCCACGATCACCTCGGTCGCGGTGTTCCTGCCGATCGCCTTCGTCGGCGACGTCACCGGCGAGCTGTTCCGCCCCTTCTCGCTGACGGTGACGATCGCGATGGCGGCGTCGCTGCTGGTGTCGCTGACCATCGTGCCCGTGCTCGCGTCGTGGTTCCTGAAACCCGGCAAGGTGATCCGGGATGCCGACGGCAACCCGGCCGACCCCGAAGCCGCCGATGCTCCGCCCACGCGTCTGCAGAAGGCCTACGTCCCGGTGCTGAGCTGGACGCTGAAGCACTCGTGGGTCACCCTGACCCTGGCGGTGCTCGTGCTCGGCGGCACGCTCGCGGCGGTTCCGCTGCTGAAGACCGACTTCCTCGGGGACTCCGGCCAGAACACCTTCACCGTCACGCAGAAGATCGGCGCCGCTCCCAGCCTCGATGCCGAGGATGCGGCCGCCCAGCAGGTCGAGGCCGTGCTGCTCGACACCCCGGGCGTGCAGACGGTGCAGACATCGATCGGATCGAGCGGCTCGGCGCTGCGCGACGCCTTCTCGGGCGGCGGCACGGGCATCACCTACTCGATCACCTCGGAGTCCGGCGCCGACCAGGTGGAGCTGCGCGAACGCGTGCGCACCGAACTCGAGGGCCTCACCGACGCCGGTGAGATCGAGGTGCGCGCGGCCGGCGGCGGGTTCGGCTCGACCGACATCACCGTCGACGTCACCGCGCCCGACTCGCAGTCGTTGCAGCAGGCGAGCGATGCGGTCGTGGCGGGCCTCGAGGGGCAGGACGGCATCGGACAGGTCACCAGCAGCCTGTCGGCATCCCTCCCCTTCGTCTCGGTGCGCGTGGACCGCGACGCCGCCGCCGAGCGCGGCCTGTCGGAACGGGCCGTGGGCGCACTGGTGTCGGGGGCGCAGCAGCCCCGGCAGGCGGGCACGGTCGAGCTCGACGGTCGCGGTGTGACGGTCTACCTCGCCACGGCCAACCCTCCTCAGACGATCGACGACCTCCGTGCGCTGGAGATCCCCAGCGCGCAGGGCACTGTCCGTCTCGACGAGATCGCCACGGTCGACGAGAGTCAGACCCCGCCCTCGATCACGACTGCGCGCGGGCTGCGCACGGCATCCATCACCGTGACACCCACCTCCGACGACCTCGGCAGTTCGTCGGGCACCGTCACCGAGGCGCTCGCGGGATTGTCGCTGCCCGACGGGGCGACGGCGGAGGTCGGGGGTGTGGTCACCGACCAGCAGGACGCGTTCGCGCAGCTCGGGTTGGCGCTGTTGGCGGCCATCCTCATCGTCTACGTGGTGATGGTGGCCACCTTCAAATCGCTGCGTCAGCCGCTCGAACTGCTCGTCTCGGTGCCGTTCGCCGCAACCGGTGCCATCGTGATGCTGCTCATCACGGGGGTTCCACTGGGTGTCGCCGGCATGATCGGCGCGCTGATGCTCGTCGGCATCGTCGTGACCAACGCCATCGTGCTCATCGACCTCGTCAATCAGTACCGCGCCCGCGGGCTGAGCGTGCACGACGCGACGATCGTGGGTGGGGCCCGACGTCTGCGGCCCATCCTGATGACCGCGCTCGCGGCGATCTTCGCGCTGGTGCCGATGGCGCTGGGGATCACCGGGCACGGAGGGTTCATCTCGCAGCCGCTCGCGGTGGTGGTGATCGGCGGGCTGGTCTCGTCGACGTTCCTGACCCTCCTGGTGCTGCCGACCCTCTACAACCTCATCGAAGGGGCGAGCGAGCGGCGTCGGGAGCGCCGGGCCGCGCGCGACGGAGGCGAGGGGCCGCCATCAGGCGCGGGCGACCATCCGGTGACCCGTCGCGCGCTCCGCGGGCAGCACTGACCGGTCCTCGTCGGAGGCCGCGGCGCTGCCGAGGCGCAGACACCCGTGGGGGGACCTCGCCGAGCGGGGATCGGTGACGCGATGCGGGGATGACGGTATGCGGATCCGTCGCTCGGCTGGGCGCGGTGGCGCGAATGCCCGCCCCGCCCGGGACCGTACGCCGGGGGGTGCGCTCGCCGGAGAGGGGCGGTAGACGACGGGCGGCCGGGGCGAGCGGGGTGGGCGAGACCCGCGTCACGCGGGAGGGGCGACGGTGGCCATGGCGCCGAATACCGATCGCCGCGCGGGAGGGCGCGGGGGAGGAGGCGAGCCGACGGCGGCGGGCGATCGACCTCGTGAGGCTCCCGACGGCGAGCCGGACACGCCGACCGGCGGATGGCAGGCGGCGGCGGTGCGGGCCGCACGCGGTGCCGCGACCGGTGGCACCCGGTCGACCCTCGGCGCGGAGCGCGACGGCGCCGAGCGTGTGGGTGAGCATGCCCGACCAGGCGAACATCGCCCCGCACGAGATCGTCTCGAAGAGGGCGAGGTTGATCATGGCGGTGACGAACAGAGTGATCGAGAGGGCGAGCCACACCAGGGCGACGCCGGTGCTGACCGCCATACGCGATCCGAGTCGGCGCAGCATGACCGGAGCGCTCACGAGCAGCACGAGGAAGCCCAGCACCATCATGGCCGCCACCCGGTCGTGGAGGTCCTTGTCGGTGTTCAGGGGCACGCATCCCACCAGGGCGAGGCTGATGCCGACCACGTTCAGGCAGATGCACGCGAGGGTAGCCGATCCGCGGCGGACGGTTCCTCGACCGAGGCGGCGGATATCCCGTCGGACGAAGAGGGCGAACACGACGACCATCAATCCGCTGATCTTGAGTGTCGTATTGAACAATGCACTCGAGAAATCACCGAAGATTCCGAGTTGGCTGAAATGCAGTTGCCACCACAGCGGGTCGCTCGTGGTGGCCATGGAGAGCAGGAGTCCGCCCAGCAGGACGGACAGGACTGCGGCGCCGACGTGCAGCGAGGGCACGGCTGCGAAGCGGCGGGAGAGGCCGCCGAGACGCGGCAGCAGGAGGGTTTCGGGGTCGACGGACGGGAGCGCGGTGCTCATGTGGGGGAGTCTTTCCTCGGGACGGAACGGGACCCCCAGCACGTGGGATCCTCGGCCCCCGTCGGCTTCAAACGGACTTTTGCCGAGAGAGCCGTGGTTCTCGGCCGCCCCGGCCTCGACGAATACCGTCACCGCAAATGGTAGCTTTCGCCCGCGCGAATTGGATCCGCTCGTTCATTCTTTTCCCCCAGGTCAACAAAAGAATCGTTTGTCCCCCAAATGGGGGACAAGCGATTCTTTTCAGGAGAAGCGGACGCCCCACTCCCGCGAGAGGACGGACCCCGGTCGAAGGGTGTCGAGATCGGTCCCCGTGGCGAAGGCGTTCGCCGGTGCCGTCATGGGTTCGATCGCCACGGCGAGCGGGTGCCCCGGGTAGCGGTCGGTCGTGAAGACCTGGACCCACCGGAAGCCCTCGTCCTGCCAGAGCTCCAGACGGCGCCCGTCGGGGGCGGTCAGCGTGTGTCGCGCGCGGCCCTCGGCATCCCTTTCGAGGCCGCGATAGCCGTTGTCGAGCGCGGCGTCGCCCAGCCGCCGGCCCCCGCGCAGGTCGGTCGCGTCGTCGACGGGCACCTCGCCGACGGGGATGTTCCGCTCATCGACCACGAGCGTCGTCGTGCCGGTGGAGTGCACCACGAGATCCTCCGTCGCGACGCCGCCGATCTGGAAGTAGGGGTGCACGCCCAGCGCGACGGGGGCCGGTCTCGCCCCGACGTTCTCGATGTCGTGCATGATGCGCAGCCCGTCGGGCTCGAGCGTGTAGGTGACGCGCGTGCGCAGATGGAAGGGATACCCCGTCTGCGGCACGACGTCGGCGCCGAGCACCAGCCGTTCGTCGGTGTGCTCGATGGGCTGATACGTACCGAATCGCAGCAGACCGTGGCTGGCGTTGCCGAACTTCGGCTCGCTGATCGCGAGCTGCTGATCGTCACCGTCGAAGGTGTACCGGCCGTCGCGGATGCGGTTCGGCCATGGCACGAGAACGACCCCGGATGCCGCGGGCGCGGGCAGGTCGTCGGGATAGCGCGGCACGAGATCGACGCCGTCGACGGTGAGGGCGCGAAGCGCCGCACCCACCTGGGTGACCTCTGCGGACGAGTGGGGTCCGCGCAGGTGGAAACGCTGGCCGGTGGGATCGGCGGTCATGACGAGGCCTTTCTGGAGCGGGGTGGCCGCTGCAGCCACGGCCGCAGCAAACGGGTGACCCACGGGAGCACCGCGTAGGTCATGACGGGGGTGAGCAGGAGGGTCGTCGCCAGCACGCGCAGCACGAGCGGGACCTCGGCGAAACCGGGGATGAAGCCCAGCAACCAGGACGCCGAGAGGTTGGTGGGGAAGAACCCGACCCAGATGGTGACGGCCTGCTTCCACCGAGGGGGCGCGGCCGGCACCGGCTGCTGCACGGGTGAGGTGGTGGCATCCGCCGCGGCGAGCACCGAACCGAACGAGGCGTCGAACCATCCCTCGATGCCGGTGCGCCGCTCGACGCGTTCCTCGCGCGCGAAGGGGCGGCCGGAGTCGAGCCACCACTGCCGTTGCGAGGAGGTCTCCCACCCCTCGAGCGTGGCGATGTCGCGGAACCGGTACAGCATGTACCAGAGGTCGCTGTCTTCCCCGGCGCGCACCCATCCCGAGCCGAGGAAGCCGGGGAAGGCGGTCGCGAGGTCGGTGCCGGCCTGCATCCAGGAGGTCGCTTCGGCGGTGCGCGTCGGATCGATGCGCCGCTCGATCGCCACCGTGATGGGGTGGGCGTCGGTGTCTGCCATGCGTCCATCTTCGTGCAGGTGCGCGGGCGCGCGTCGCGGCGTCCTGCCCCCTCGTCCCACTTCACGCGGAGCGTGGCCCCGTGTGGATCCTCCGGGCGGTCGGGAGTCGCCACACGCGGGACCTCCGTCGCCGGACGGTGCATGGATGCCGTTCCCAGGCGTGGCCTGTAACGTGGTGAGGTCGGCTCTGGACACCGTGCGTGATGCGCGGATGGGTTTGTAGTCCAAGGGGCCGATGGACAGGACGCGATCGCGGCCTCGACCATCACTAGTGAATTGGCCCCCGGCCGACGAGAGTCCGGGTTTCACGCCGCCATGAGCGGCGTCGCTGTTTCGCGCGAACAGAACCCAGGAAGTTTCCTCATGCCCAAGAACAAGAAGCCCGCCGGCGGCCGTCCCGCCAAGAACTTCGAGCCGCGCTACGCCGCTCAGACCTCGTTCCAGGACCGCAAGCGTCGCCCCGGTACGGAAGGCCCCGCCAAGCCCGGCAGCAAGAGCCCGAGCCACCGCGGCTACCGTCCCGAGGCGGAGTCGACCGGTGACAAGGGTCGCTGGAACGCCTCGGATCGCGCCGGCCGCACCGAGGCCCGCAACATCCGCACCTCGGCGCGCGATGACCGCCCTGCCCGTTCGTTCGAGGACCGTCCCGCGCGGTCGTTCGACCGGACCGAGCGTCCGGCGCGTTCGTTCGACCGGACCGATCGCCCCGCGCGTTCTTTCGACCGGACCGACCGTCCGGCTCGTTCGTTCGATCGTGACGAGCGTCCCCGCCGTGATGCCGGTGAGCGTCCGGCGCGTTCGTTCGATCGCACCGATCGCCCCGCGCGTTCGTTCGACCGGACCGACCGCCCCGCGCGTTCTTTCGACCGGACCGACCGTCCGGCTCGTTCGTTCGATCGTGACGAGCGTCCTCGTCGCGATGCCGGTGAGCGTCCGGCGCGTTCGTTCGATCGCACCGATCGCCCCGCGCGCTCTTTCGACCGGACCGACCGTCCGGCTCGTTCGTTCGACGAGCGTCCCGCCCGTTCGTTCGAGCGTCGCGACGACCGTCCCGCTCGCAACGACGACCGTCCGGCTCGTTCGTTCGACCGGACCGACCGCCCGGCGCGTTCATTCGATCGCACCGATCGCCCCGCGCGTTCGTTTGATCGCACCGACCGCCCCGCGCGTTCGTTCGACCGCGATGACCGTCCGGCCCGCTCGTTCGACGACCGCCCCCGGCGCGACGACCGCCCGCGTCGCACCGAGACGCCCAACCGCAGCGATTGGAACGCGACCCCGAAGCGCTCCGCCGAGCACGATCAGCGCGTCGACGTCGTGCACGAGCGCCTGCAGGCGCAGGCGGTGGACGCCGCGACCGAGACCGGTGCCGGCTTCGCCGAGCTCGGCCTCGGCGACAACCTGGTGCGCGCCCTCGCGAGCCTCGGAGCGGCGAGCCCCTTCCCCATCCAGGCCGCCACGGTCAAGCCCATCCTCGACGGCCGCGACGTCCTCGCCCGCGGCCGCACCGGCTCGGGCAAGACGATCGCCTTCGGTGCCCCGCTTGTCGAGCGGATCCTCCGCGCCCAGGCCGGTCAGCGTCGCGAGTTCGGACGCTCGCCCAAGGCGCTCATCCTCGCGCCCACTCGTGAGCTCGCCCTGCAGATCGATGGCACCGTCCAGGTGCTCGCGCGCAGCGTCGGCCTCTTCACCACCCAGATCTACGGTGGCGTGCCCCAGGCGCGTCAGGTCGGCGCGCTGAAGAAGGGCGTCGACATCGTCATCGGCACCCCCGGTCGCATCGAGGACCTCCTCAACCAGGGCAAGCTCGACCTCTCGCAGGTGCAGGTGACCGTGCTCGACGAGGGCGATCACATGTGCGAGCTCGGATTCCTCGAGCCCGTGCAGCGCATTCTGCGCGCGACCGCCGACGGCAGCCAGAAGCTGCTGTTCTCGGCCACGCTCGACCGCGAGGTCGCGGCGCTCGTCGACGAGTTCCTCGTGGAACCCGCCGTTTACGAGGTCGCCGGCGAAGACCAGGACTCGGGCACGATCGAGCACCGCGTGCTCGTGATCGATCACCGCGACAAGGCCGAGATCCTCGGCTCGCTCGTCGACCGCGCGGGGAAGACGCTCGTCTTCGCCCGCACCCGCGCGTACGCCGAGATGCTCGCTGAGCAGTTCGACGATGCCGGTGTCGCCGCCGTCGCCCTGCACGGCGACCTCAACCAGCAGAAGCGCACGCGCAATCTCGAGAAGCTCACCTCGGGACGCGTCAACGTGCTCGTGGCCACGGACGTCGCCGCCCGCGGCATCCACGTCGACGACATCGACCTGGTCATCCAGGCCGACGCGCCCGACGAGTACAAGACGTACCTGCACCGCTCCGGTCGCACCGGTCGTGCCGGTCGCACCGGCACCGTGGTGACCCTCATCACCCGTCAGCGTCAGCGTCGCATGACCGAACTGCTGGACCGAGCCGAGATCCAGGCGCCGTTCGAGCCGGCGCAGCTCGGCGACGACCTGATCGAGGAGATCTCGGGTCGTCAGCTGGCGAACGTCACCGCATAAGCGTGTGTCTCGAAACCCCCGTCGTATTCGCGGCGGGGGTTTCGAGCATCCGGGACCGGATTGCTCGGGGTGTTCAGAACAGCGTGGGCTCGCTCGCGGGCACGACCAGCGGTCGGGAGGATGTCGTCGTGACCCTCGTGCTGCGGATCGGTCCCAGGTCGCTGCTCGCTGTCGGGCGGGCGGCGAGTCCCGGCTGCGGACGACCACGCGGGTGCTCGTCTTCGTCCCAGCCGTCGAGCCGATGCATCCGCAGGAGCGGGCGCATGCGCTTGCCGAGCCACGTGCGGTAGGCCTTCGGCGCGGTCGTGGAGACGCCGGGGTACAGCCCGCGGTATGACGAGACGAGGTGCGGGTGCTCTCGTTCCAGCCACTGCAGGAACCACTGCTTCGCTCCCGGGCGGAGGTGCAAGGCTCCGTAGACGACGCGGGCCGCGCCCGCGGCGCGGATCCGCGCGAGGGCGTCGTCGAGCGCGGCGATGGAGTCGGTGAGGTGCGGCAGGATGGGCATGAGGAAGACCGTCACGCGGAAGCCCGCGGCCGTCGCCGCACGCACCGTGTCGAGGCGTGCCTCTGCGCTGGGCGTGCCGGGCTCGAACGAGTTCTGCAGGGCGTCGTCGAAGACGGCGATCGACATCGCGAGGGTGACTTTCACCTCGCGCGAGGCGTCGGTCAGCAGCGGCAGGTCGCGACGCAGCAGGGTGCCCTTCGTGAGGATCGAGAACGGCGTGCCGTTCTCGGTCAGCGCCCCGACGATGTCGGGCATGAGGCGGTACCGCCCCTCGGCGCGCTGGTAGGGGTCGGTGTTCGTGCCGAGCATGACGGGTTCGCGTGCCCACGACCCGCGACGGAGTTCGGTGCGCAGCACATCGGCGACATTGATCTTCACCACGATCTGCGAATCGAAATCTGCGCCGTAGTCGAGGTCGAGGTATTCGTGCGTCTTCCGAGCGAAGCAATACGTGCACTGATGACCGCAGCCCCGATAGGGGTTCACCGTCCAGTCGAACGGCATCGCCGAGGCGCCGGGCACGCGATTGAGAGCGCTCTTGGCCATCACCTCGTGGAAGGTCATCCCCGCGAACTCGGGTGTGGTCACCGACCGCACCAGACCGTCCATACGCTCCATGCCGGGAAGCGCGGCCGCGTCGTCGACGCCCAATTGCTGACCTTGCCACCTCATCGGCCCAGTCGAACACATGTTCTAATGAAGCGCAAGCGCAACCACTCCTGAGGGGAACAGTGCGCGGGGTTCGGGGCGGGGTCACGCCGCTTTCAGGATCCGGCGAGAGAATGGGTCGAGTGATACCCCCCGATCCCGAGCGTTCTCCCCGCCGCGCCGCGCGCGCGGAGGCCGAGCGACTCGCGACGGCGGCACACGCGATCACGCTCCCGGTCGAGCCGGCGACGCGCCGTCGGCTCCGCGCGGAGAGCGAAGCCCGTCCCGCCCGCACGCAGGTCGGCATCCGGGGCCTCCTCGCCGTTCGAGGCGGCACACTCGCCATGCGCCGCCGTCGCGCGGGTGTTCTCGCGGTCGCGTTGCTGGTCGTGGCGACGGGAGCCGTCGCGATCGGCGCCGCAGCCTCCGCGGGCGGGGGCGAAGAGGCGGCTCGAACCGCGACCGTCGACACGGCGCCGGCGTTCCAGGGCCCGCCGGCCGTCCCCGCAGAGGGCCTCCCGGTCCCGCAGCTCGCGGCCGTCCCGGCGACCGCCACCCCGTGCGACGATCCCGCCTTCACCGCGGCCCTCGCCTCGGGAGACGACGAGGCCGCCATCTCCGCCGCCGGCGGGGGAGACGCCTTCCGCGCCGCGGTGGCATCCGGAATCGCTCCGTGCGTCTCGCTGTCGGATCCGAACCGCGAGTGGGTCGTCGTCAACAAGCAGCGCCCCCTCGACCCGCTCGACTACCGCGCCGGCGATCTCGTCATGCCGCAGAACGTCCGAGCCCTCGAGGAGTCGGCGCTGCGCTCCGCTCCCGCGAGCGCCCTGACCGAGTTGGTGCGGGCCGCATCCGACGCGGGGGCGGGCGAGATCGGATTCCTCAGCGCGTTCCGCTCGTACTCGACGCAGCAGTCGACCTACGCCGGCCGCGTGGATGTGGGCGGGGTCGAGGAGGCCGATCGCGAGAGCGCCCGCGCGGGCTACAGCGAGCATCAGACGGGGCTGGCCGTCGACATCGTTCCGTGCGACGGCTCCTGCGGGACCCTCGACGACATCGCCTCGTCACCGCAGGGGGCGTGGGTGCGGGATCACGCGTGGGAGTACGGCTTCATCACGCGCTACGCCGAGGGCCGTGAGAGCGTCAGCGGATACTTGCCCGAGGCATGGCACCAGCGCTACATCGGTCGCGAGCTCGCCCGCGCCTACCACGAGGGCGGGTACACCACTCTGGAGGAGTTCTTCGGCCTGCCGGCGGCGCCGACGTATTGATCGGGTGGATGCCGGGAGCCCCGGCATCCGCCCGCCCGCATCTGCGGGGGACGCTGAGCCGGCCGCAGCCTCCGTGCGTGCGGATCCGCCGGGGTCAGTTGACGACGCCGGCGCTGCAGGTCTGCTGCGCCGCGCTGGATCCGCTGATCGAGGGCGGCAGGGCGACCGCCCCGGTCGAGGGATCGACGGTGCCCGGCTCGACCTCCTCGGCGGGCGGGGTCTCGCCCGTCGCCGATTCCTCGGGCGACGGTGTCGGATCGGCGACGACGGTGCCGCCGTTGACGGCGACGTCGCCGGTGATCTCGATCGCCTGATTGGCCGCGAGCGCATCCCAGAGCACCTCCGCGGCATCCCAATCGGGCGCGACGCGGTTGGCATCCGAACTGGCCGTCACCGTGGGGTACTGCACGAAGACGATGTCTTCGAAGGGCACGTCCTTGACCGCCTGGGCGACCTGCACGAGCGTCAGGGGATTGGTGAGGCTCTGCGTGGGGGTGACATTGCGCAAGCCCGTGGATGCCAGGCGGAACAGCGTCGCCGGATTCGACAGCACCTCCTCGCTGACGAGCTTGCGGGCGAGCCGCGACATGTACTGCTGCTGGTTGCTCACGCGGGCGAGGTCGCTGCCGCCCACGCCGTAGCGGGTGCGGAGGAACTGCAGAGCTTCCACGCCCTGGATGGTGCGGGGCCCCGCGGCCCAGTCGATGCCCGTGTTCTCGTCGCGCATGTCGCTGGCGAGGCAGATCTCGACGCCGCCGATCGCGTTGGTGATCTCGATCACCCCGCCGAAGGTGACCATCGCGCCGAATTGGATCTGCTGGCCGCTCATATCGGAGATCGCCGTGATCACGCACGACAAGCCGCCGTAGGTGTAAAGCTCGTTGATCTGCAGATACCCGCCGTCGAAGCGGCCGCCGTCCGAGGTGTCGCACGCGGGCGCCTCGAACATCAGGTCGCGCGGGAACGACACCACCGTGACCTTTCGCGGGGCGTCCGAGATGTGCACGAGGATGTTGACGTCGTTGAGGCGCCCCTCGGAGTCGGGCCCCTCGCAGCGCTCGCCGAAGAGGGCGATGAGGTTCTCTTCGCATGCGTCGATGCCCACGACCATCATGTTGACGCCGCCCTCGAGTCGGCCGAGGTCGGGCGGCACCGGAGGCTGGTTCTCGACGGCGACGGCCTCGTCGACGAACTCCGACGTGAGGTCGTACGCGGTGTACGAGGCGACGCCGATCGCCGATACGACGGCGACGACCGCCGCCACGGCGATGAGGGTGGCGAGTTGGCCGAGTGGATGAGGGGAACGCAGGCGGGCGTGCTGCGCGACGGTGCGACGACGCCGGGGCATGGCGGCTCCTCCTCGGGTTTCGTCGCAGTCTAGGGCCGCGGGTCGCCGTCGACGGAGCGACGCGGCCCCGCCTCGGTACCGCGGAGGGCGCGCGATCCCGACGGTTTTCAGACGCCGTCCAAACTGAGCGTTGGTGATCAATCCCCTCTGCGTTATGTTTGTGCAACGCGCGCCAATGATGCCGCGCAATTCGCTCATTCATCCCCCCGTTTGGAGCGCACTATGGGTCGAACCCTGCGTTCGGTCGCGGCCATCACCCTGGCCGGACTGTTCACCGCCACCGGAGCCACAGCCGTACAGGCCGCTGACGTGGGCGCGGGGGTGACACCCCCCACCCCCATCGAGTCGGCCACGGGCCGCTACATCGTCGTGCTCGACGAAGCCCCCGTCGCCACGTACGGCGGCGGAGAAGCCGGCCTGGAAGCCACCAAGTCCGAGGATGCGAAGCTCGACCCGGACTCCCCGGCGGCGCGCGAGTACTCGGCCTTCCTCGAGCAGCGCCAGCAGGACGTCGCCGACGAGGCCGGAGTCCGCCCTGACAACACGTACACGGTCGCGGTCAACGGCTTCAGCGCCTCGATGGATCCCAACCAGGCGGCGAAGCTCGCCGCGACCGAGGGCGTGCAGAAGGTCGTCCCCGACGAGATCCGCCACCCGCACGCCGTTCCCTCCACCGAGTTCCTCGGTCTCGAGGGTGACGACGGCGTCTGGCAGCGCGTCGGCGGCGTCGACGCCGCGGGCGCGGGCACCGTCGTCGGCGTGATCGACACCGGCATCGCCCCGGAGAACCCCGCGTTCGCGGGCGAACCGCTGGGAACCACCGCGGGCGCCGAGCCCTACCTCGACGGCAACGACGTCGTATACCGCAAGGCCGATGGCTCCGACTTCCGTTCGCCCCGAGTCGCTGAGGGCAACGGCTGGTCGCTCTCCGACTACTCCACGAAGCTCGTCGGCGCACGGTACTTCGACCAGGGCGCGGCCGCCACCGGCTTCACGTTCGAGGCCGATTACGTCTCGCCCCGCGACGGCGACACCCACGGCTCGCACACGGCCAGCACCGCGGCCGGCAACACGGGCGTGGACGCGAACGTGGAGGGCGTCGACTTCGGCGCCATCTCCGGCGTCGCCCCCGCGGCCAAGGTCGCCGCCTACAAAGCGTGCTGGGCCGGCCCCGACCCGCTCGTGACGACGGATGACGTCTGCGCCCTGAGCGACCTGCTCGGCGCGATCAACGCCGCCGTCGACGACAACGTCGACGTCATCAACTACTCGATCGGCGGAGGAGCTGCCAGCTCCACCTTCGCCCTCGAGGACCAGGCGTTCTTCAACGCCGCAGCCGCCGGCGTCTTCGTCGCCGTCTCGGCGGGCAACTCCGGCCCCGACGCCTCGACGGCCGACCACGCGTCGCCCTGGTACACCACGGTCGCGGCATCCACGATCCCGACCTACGAGGGCACGGTGACCCTGGGGAACGGCTTCGAGGCCGCCGGTGCCTCCATCTCGGTTCCCGCAGGTCAGACCGTCACGGCTCCCGTGGTCTATGCCGGCGACATCGCGGCATCCGGAATCGATCCGGCGAACGCTACCCTGTGCCTGCTCGGTTCGCTCGACCCCGCGCAAGCCGCGGGAAAGATCGTCGTGTGCGACCGCGGGCAGAACGCGCGTGTCGAGAAGTCGCAGGCCGTCGAGGACGCCGGGGGCGTGGGCATGATCCTCGTCAACGTCACCCCCGCCTCGGTCGACAACGACTTCCACGCCGTGCCGACCGTGCATCTCGACGCCCGGTACCGTGACGCGCTGCTGGCCTACGTGCGGGAGACCCCGGATGCCACGGCCACGCTCATCGGCGAGAACATCACCGACGAGGTGACCCCCACCCCGCAGGTCGCGGGCTTCTCGAGCCGCGGCCCGATGCTGGCCGACGGCAGCGACATCCTCAAGCCCGACATCTCGGCGCCCGGCGTCGCGATCCTCGCGGCGGCCGCCAACGCCCCCGGCGCCGACCCCGCGTTCGAGTTCCTCTCGGGAACCTCGATGTCGTCGCCGCACGTCGCCGGTCTCGCCGCGCTGTACCTCGGGGAGCGACCGCTGGCCACCCCCGCCGAGGTCAAGTCGGCGATGATGACCACCGCGTACGACACCGTCGACGCCGAGGGTGCCCCCGCTGAGGATCCGTTCGCCCAGGGCGCCGGACACGTCGATCCCACGAAGTACTTCGACCCGGGCCTGTTGTACCTGAACGGCTCCGCCGACTGGGCGGCCTTCCTCCAGGGCAAGGGCCTGTACGACTTCGGCGTCGCGCCGATCGACGGCAGCGACCTCAACCTCGCGTCGATCTCGATCGGTTCGCTGGCGAAGCCCCAGACGATCACCCGCACGGTGACCTCGACGCAGGCCGGCTCCTTCTCGGCATCCATCGACGTTCCCGGAGTGGATGCCGTCGTCGAGCCGTCGACGCTGGAGTTCGCCGCGGCGGGCGAGGAGAAGTCGTTCACGGTGACCTTCACCCGCACGACCGCCGCCGCCGAGCAGTGGTCGACGGGCTTCCTCACCTGGACGAGCGGTGACACGCAGGTGCGCTCGCCGATCACGATCCGACCGACGACCGCCGAGGCGCCCGCCGAGGTGTCGGGCACGGGCCTGTCGGGCACCACGAACGTCGAGATCCTGCCCGGTATCAGCGGTGAACTGCCGCTCACCCTGGCGGGCCTGACGGCCGAGACGCTGCTGACCGACCCGGACAACCCCGTCGAGGGACACTCCGGCGACCAGGACTCCGGTGACGCCGACGGTTACGTCCGGTGGGTCGTGGAGGTGCCCGAGGGCACGACGCTCTCGCGCTTCGACCTCGACTCCTCCGACGACGCCGGTAGCGACCTCGACCTCTTCGTCTCGCGTGTCGTCAGCCCCGACGACCTGCGGTACTACGAGCGGTTCACCTCGGCGACGGCCTCGGCCGACGAGCGGGTGTCTCTGTCGAACCCCACGCCGGGTACGTACCTCGTCGAGGCGAACGTGTACTCGTTCACCGCGCCGTTCACGTGGGACATGACGTACGCGAACGTCGCCCCCGGCGGCGAGGGCCAGCTCACGGCGACGCCGAACCCGCTCACCGTGCAGCAGGGCGTCGAGACGACGTACGACCTGTCGTGGCAGGGCCTGGCTCCCCAGACCCGTTACCTCGGCGTGGTGACCTACGGCGAGTCCGCGGTGCAGACCGTCCTCACGGTGGACTCGGGTGAGGCGGCGCCTGTCGTCGTCGAGGCCCCCACCGTGTCGGGCACGGTCGCGATCAACCGGACCCTGCGCGCCACCCCCGGCACGTGGGATCCCGCCGACGTGACCACGACGTACCAGTGGCTCCGTGACGGCGAGCCCATCTCGGGCGCGACGGCGCAGACCTACCGCGTGCAGCGCGCCGATCTCGGTCGTGTGCTGAGCGTGCGGGTGACCGCGACGTCGCCGACCACCGGGCTCTCGGGCACGGCCGACAGCGCGGGTGTGGCATCCGTCGTCAGCTCGCGCACGGAGGTGACGGTGAGCCCCTGGGTCGGGCGCACCACCGACACGTACAAGGTCAACGTGAAGATCCGGCCCGCGGGCGGCCCCGCGGCGACGGGCGACGTGGTCGTGACGGTGGCGGGCAAGGACTATCCCGCCACGCTGCAGAACGGCAGCGCGACGGTCACCCTCGATCCGCAGACGCGCGGCGCCAAGGTGGTCAAGGTCACCTACGGCGGCAGCACCACCGTCCAGCCCTCGAGCGCGAGCAGCGCGTTCATCGTGCTGCGGTAGTCACCGTCGGATCACTGCGGCGCCCGGGCTTCGGCTCGGGCGCCGCAGTGCTGTGCGGGGGAGACGGTGCACGGCACCCGGACGACCTTCGTCCGCGTCGGCTCCTCGTGTTCCGCCGGACCCGCGACCGGTGCCGCGGACATCGACGCGACGACCCGCCGGGCGCTAGATTCGTCTCACTTCTCCGCCCGAACGGATGATCACGTGACCGGTCTGTCCCGCCGCCAGTTCTTGCACGCCGCCGTCGCCGCCGCCGCCTCGACGGGGCTGAGCCTCGACGTGCTCGCGCCCGAGCTGGCCCGCGCCGCAACGCCGGCGCAGGACGCCCCCACGACACTGCTCCAGACGATTCGCCAGGGATCGATCCTCTCGGGGAGGTATCGTGCCCTGACCACCGGTCCGGGCGAGCCGTACGTGCCGCGCCTCGACGTGCTGAGGCGGTCACCGGCGGCCGGGCGCACCGCCTCGCGCCGGTCGCTGCTGTACCTCGGGCACCTCTCCGACCTCCACGTCATCGAGGCGCAGTCTCCCGGCCGCATCGAACCGATGATCGTGCAGGACCACTCCGCGTGGGGTTCGGCCTTCCACCCCCAGGATCCGCTCAGCCCGCACGCGACCGCAGCGATGGTGCAGGCCTTCTCCGACGCTCGCTACAGTCCGCTCACGGGAGCGCCGATGAGCGCGGCGATCGTCACGGGCGACAGCGCCGACATGCATTCGCACCTCGAGCTGCGCTGGTACATCGACCTCATGGACGGCCTTCCGGTCGATCCCGCCACCGGCGGCGCCGAGTGGCAGGGCGTGCAGGCGTGGAGCGAAGCGACGTGGGCGTACCGCCCCGGCGACCCCCGCGGCGGAGCCTTCGGCGACTACGGCTTCCCGCGGCTGCCCGACTTGCTCGCGCAGGCGATCGACGCGAAGGTCGAGTCGGTCGGTCTCCCCGCGCCCTGGTATGCGGTGTACGGCAACCACGACACGCTGTTGCTCGGAACGTTCGACATCAGCCCGCAGCTGCGCTCCCTCGCGGTCGGCGCGCGGAAGTCGTACACCCTGGATGCCACGGCGAGCACGGCGCTGGAGGGGTGGGCTGCGAGCACGAGCGTCCTCTCGCAGGCGCTGGCGGCCCTGGGGCTGGCATCCGGGGGGCCGGGCTTCCGGGACGTCGCCGCCAATCCCGACCGGTATCTGTTCGCGCAGCGCGAGTTCATGGCGGAGCATTTCCGCACCGAGTCGACCCCCGGCCCGGTCGGTCACGGGTTCACCGCTCACAACCTCGCCTCGGGCGAGACGTGGTGGCAGGCCGACCTCAGCCCGCGGGTGCGCGCGTTCGGGCTCGACACGTGCAATGCCGTGGCCGGACCCGACGGTGCGGTGCCCGAGTCGCAGATGCGGTGGCTGCGCGCCCAGCTCGAGATCGCGCAGCGCGACCAGGTGCTGGCACTGATCTTCAGCCACCACAACAGCCTCACGCTCGAGAACCGCGCGAGCCGGCCCGGTGCCGACGAGAAGCTCTACGGCGCCGAGGAGTTCGTGGCGATGCTGCTGGAGTTCCCGGTGGTCGTCGGGTGGCTCAACGGCCATACGCACCTCAATCAGATCCTCGCCCACACCCGCGCCACAGGCGGCTTCTGGGAGATCACGACGGCATCGTGCATCGACTTCCCGCAGCAGCAGCAAGTCGTCGAACTCGTCGACAACCGCGACGGCACGCTCTCGCTGTTCACCACCGTGCTCGACCACGCTTCACCCGCCGTCCCCGGCTCCTCGGGTTCGGTCGCCGACCTCGCGAGCCGCAGCCGTGAGCTCGCCGCCAACGACTGGGCCGAGACCCCGCTCATGCGACGCGGCTCTCCGCTCGATCGCAACACCGAGTTGCTGCTGCCCGCGCCGTTCGATCTCGGGGTCATCACCGACCTGCAGCTCGAGGCCCAGCACGTCGCCGAGCGCGCGCGGATCCTCGCCTACGAGAAGGAGCGGGGGCTGTGAGGCGCCCCCTCGCCGTGCTCCCCCTCGTGGCCGTGCTCGCCGCGGCCGGGTGCTCGCAGGTGGCCGCGATCGCCCCGGTCGGCGGCAATCACCTCGCCGAGGTGCGCTTCGCCACGATCGACGTGCTCCACCAGAAGGGCGTCGACCTCGAGCAGGCGCCCACGTGCACACGCGCGCCCGACGGGGCGATCTCGTGCGCCGGGACGACGACCGCCGGTGACGCCATCGCCGCCACGTCGCCGTCTTCCGACCCCGACAGCTTCACGATCACTGTCGGCTCCGACACGGCGTTCACCGGCAGTGTCAGCGCCGTGATCGATCAGGCCGCGGGGGTCACGCCGTGAAGCGCGCAGCCCTGGTCGGAGCGGTCGTCCTGGCGAACGCGATGGTGCAGGCGCTGTGCGTCGCGCCCGGCGTGACACCCGCGGCATCCCCCGCGTTCCTCGGTCTGCTCGCGGCGTCGGTGGTGGCGCTCGTGGCCGCGGCCACCGCGCTGATCGCGCTCGTCGGCACCATCGGTGGGCGCCGCCCGCGCGTGCTCCGCGCGCTCGCCGCGGTCGTCGTCTCGATCGTCGTGGTGGGTGCTCTGGCGATCGTGTCGCCCGCCACCCTCGTCCCCGCACTGCTCGTCGCGCTCGTGTCGGCCTCGCCGGCGGGGAACGCGCAGGCCACGCCCCTCAGCGGACCGCGCGCGTTCACGCGGCATCCGACGCGTGCCGTACTGCTCGCGGTGCTGACAGTGCTCGCTCTGGTCGTGCTGTCGACCGCCGCCGTTCTCTTCGGCTTCTTCGTCACGGGCTGGACCGGCGCGCTCG
This sequence comes from Microbacterium proteolyticum, assembly GCF_014192415.1. GTDB lineage: Bacteria > Actinomycetota > Actinomycetes > Actinomycetales > Microbacteriaceae > Microbacterium > Microbacterium proteolyticum. Next base: position 991,796 of record NZ_JACHXY010000001.1, on the reverse strand, counting down.
CGACGTGGGCATTCGGGGGAGCGATCGCGGCCGTGCTCGTGCACGCGTGGGCACGACTCGCGGCGCGCCCACGCGGGTCGCGCCGCGGCACATCTCAGGACGAGCGGATCAGGCCCGTCGCCGTCGCGCGGTGAGCCGCACCGCCGGCAGCGGCGGCGCCGGGATGCGCTCGGGACCGTGATCGACGACGGAGCCGAAGCGGGCGCTGCGCGCCTCCCACGCCTCTCGGGCCTCGACGATCTCGTCGTGCGAGCGACCGACGAAGTTCCACCACATCACGATGTCGGCTTCGAACGGCTCGCCGCCCAGCAGGAACACGCGTGCGCCCTCGTCGCTGCGAAGTTCGAGGTGGTCTCGGCCCTTGCCGAGGTAGAGCAGACGCGTGTGGTCGACGGATGCCGTCGTGCCCGGCTCCTTCGCCGGTGAGGGGCGGCGCGCGGCGTCGGCGTCCGTGACATCCATTCCGGTCACGGTCTCGGCGGTGCCGACCATGCCGTAGACGGCATACTCCCACTCGGGACGGAGCGGCACACGGGCGACGACGCCGGCCGGCAGACGCACCTCCGCGCCGACGATCGGCGTGTGGACCGTCGCGGGAGATTCCACCGCGCCCAGGGAACCCAGGACGACGACCGCGTCGGCGCCCTCGCCCAGATCGAGTACCGGCAGATCCTCGTGCCGCTCGAAGTCCGCGTCGCCGTGGCGCCGGGCTTCGGGCAGCGCGACCCACAGCTGCAGGGCGTCGAGCGGGATCGGCTGTTCGCCCACCGAGTACTCCGAGTGGGCGATCCCCGCACCGCTCGTCATGAGGTTGAGGGCGCCGGGGCGCACCACGACGTCGCTGCCCACGGCATCCCGATGCCGTACCTCGCCGACGATCGGCCAGGTCACCGTCTGCAGGCCGATGTGCGGGTGCGGTTCGACGCGCATGAGGGTGTCCTGCGGACCGAAGCGGTCGAGGAAGCACCAGGCGCCCACCATGGGCAGCGCCCGGTGCGGGAGGGTGCGGTGCACCTCCATGCCGCGCACGCCGCCGAGCGGCACCTCGCGCGCCTCCACCACGAGCGCCCGCGGCCCGTCGCAGTCGACCGGACCCTCGGATGCCGGGGGCGCGACGTCGAGTCGGGTCACGACGGTTCGCCGGGCCCCGCCGAATCGGCCGCGTCGGCGTCGTTCGGCCACTCGACGACCAGACCGGGCACGTCGTGCTCACGCAGGTAGTGCGCCACGAAGGGGCAGGAGGGGATGACGGTGCCGCCGCGACGCGCGAGGTCGCTCAGCGCTTCGCTCGCCAACGCCGTTCCGAGGCCGCGGCCCTTGAACGCCGGGTCGATCTCCGTGTGGGGGAGGTTGAGGCGGTCCTCGCCCGCGGGGCGGAACGCGAGGAACCCGCCGAGTTCGTCACCCACGTGGATCTCGTAGCGGCGCTCGTCCTCGTTGCGGGTCACGGTCAGTTCATCGGCCATCGGCGTCTCCTGTCGTCGGTGTCCACAGCAACGTACGTCGGGCGTGCGGTGTTCCGCACCCCCTCGACACCGCGGCATCCGTCGTTCTCCCACGAGGGTCGATTCCCGGGCAGGGCGGAACCCGCGGCGGAGGAGATCCCGCGGACGGAGGAGATCCCGCGGACGGAGGACCGATCGCGGCCCCGCAGTCCTCCCGCCCCGGCATCACCTCCCTGGACCACCCCGCCGGCGCCGCCTTGCCTCCGACCGGCGCCGCCCCGCACCCGCCGCTCGTCGCACCGTTCGCGCCGCTCACCGCACGAGGAGCGGATGCCGCTGGCCCGCCGCCGCGGCATCCGCCTAGCCTGCCCGAGTCCGCAGTGCCGCGAGCAGGAGACCCCATGAGCGCTTCCGTCGACGACGACATCGTCACAGATCCGAACCTTCCCCCCGTCGCCGTGGAGCCTGAGAAGCTCCGCAGCAGATGGACCCCCGCGAAGATCGCCCTCTGGATCGGCATCGCCCTGCTGGGCGGTCTCGGCTGGACGATGCTGGCGATCGTGCGCGGCGAGACGGTGAACGCGATCTGGTTCGTGTTCGCCGCCGTCTGCACCTACCTGATCGGCTATCGCTTCTACTCGAAGGTCATCGAGCGCTTCATCGCGCGACCCGACGACCGCCGTGCGACGCCGGCCGAGCGCAAGCAGGACGGCAAGGACTACGTCCCCACCGACCGCCGCGTCCTCTACGGCCACCACTTCGCCGCCATCGCTGGCGCCGGCCCCCTCGTCGGCCCCGTGCTCGCCGCGCAGATGGGCTACCTTCCGGGCACGATCTGGATCATCGTCGGCGTCATCCTCGCGGGTGCCGTGCAGGACTACCTCGTGCTGTTCTTCTCGATGCGCCGAGGCGGCCGCACGATCGGGCAGATGGCGCGCGACGAACTGGGCAGGATCGGTGGCACGGCGGCGATCCTCGCGAGCCTGCTCATCATGCTGATCATCGTCGCGATCCTCGCGCTCGTGGTGGTCAACGCCCTCGGCGAGAGCCCGTGGGGCGTGTTCAGCGTCTCGATGACGATCCCGATCGCGCTGTTCATGGGTCTGTACCTGCGCTTCATCCGCCCGGGCCGCATCACCGAGATCTCGATCATCGGGTTCGTGCTGCTGATCGCGGCGATCGTCGCCGGCGGGTGGGTCGCCTCGACCGAGTGGGGCTACGCAGCCTTCCACCTCGATCGCACCGTCATCGCGTGGGGCATCATCGTCTACGGCTTCGTCGCCGCGGTGCTGCCGGTCTGGCTGCTCCTCGCCCCGCGCGACTACCTCTCCACCTTCATGAAGGTCGGCGTGATCGTCATGCTCGCCGGAGCGATCGTGCTGGTGCGCCCCGAGATCTCGGTGCCCGCGTTCAGCGAGTTCGCCGGCGGCCAGACGGGCCCGGTGTTCAGCGGCCCGATCTTCCCCTTCCTGTTCGTCACGATCGCGTGCGGAGCGCTGAGCGGCTTCCATGCCCTCATCGCCTCGGGCACCACCCCGAAGCTGCTCGAGAAGGAGCGCCAGACGCGCTTCATCGGCTACGGCGGCATGCTCATGGAGTCGTTCGTGGCGATCATGGCGCTGGTCGCCGCGTTGTCGATCGACCGGGGCATCTACTTCGCGATGAACTCGTCGCCCGCGGCCACCCTCGGCACCGTCGAGGGCGCGGTGGCGTTCGTCAACGGACTGGGACTCGCGGGTGTGAACTTGACCCCCGACATGCTGACCTCCACCGCTGCGGCGGTCGGCGAGGAATCGATCGTCTCGCGCACCGGCGGCGCCCCGACCCTGGCGCTCGGTCTCGCGCACATCATGCAGCAAGCCCTCGGAGGGCAGGCCATGATGGCGTTCTGGTACCACTTCGCCATCATGTTCGAGGCCCTCTTCATCCTCACGGCGGTGGATGCCGGAACCCGCGTGGCCCGCTTCATGCTCCAGGACTCGATCGGCACCGTCATCCCGAAGTTCAAGGACCTCTCGTGGCGCCCCGGCGCCTGGATCTGCACGGCGGTCATGGTCGCCGGCTGGGGCTCGATCCTCATCCTGGGTGTGACCGATCCGCTGGGCGGCATCAACACGTTCTTCCCGCTGTTCGGCATCGCCAACCAGCTGCTCGCCGCGATCGCGCTCGCCGTGGTGCTGGCCATCGTCGCCAAGCGGGGCCGCTCGTACTTCCGGTGGTTGTGGATCGTTGCCGTGCCGTTGGCCTTCGCCGCGGTCGTGACCATCACGGCATCCATGTACAAGATCTTCTCGCCGGTGCCGGCGGTGGGGTACTGGGCGAACCACTTCGCATTCCGCGGGGCGCTGGCCGAGGGGAAGACCGAGTTCGGCACCGCCCGGAGCGTCGCGGCGATGGAAGCCGTCGTCCGCAACACGTTCGTGCAGGGCGTGCTGTCGGTGATCTTCGTGACGCTGGCGATCATCGTCATCGTGATGGCCGTGATCGTGACGGTGAAGGCGCTGCGCAACGGCGGCGGTGAGAACCTCGAAGACGCCGTCGTGCCCTCGCGTCGCTTCGCCGCCGCGGGCTTCCTCGCCACCAAGGAGGAGCGCGAGATCGAGAAGCAGTGGGACGCCCTCCCGGCCGACCACCCCGACCGTCCGTCCGTCTCGTCCCACTGATCGCGACCACGATGACCGACATGGATGCCACGGCCCCCGGCCCCCTGCAACGCTTCGGCGCGCAAGTGGTGCGGGCGGGTCGTGGCATCCGCTGGTACGTCACGACCCTCATGGGCGACCGGGCGTACGACGTGTACGTCACGCACCTGCGCGCCCAGCATCCGGATGCGACCCCGCTGACCGAGCGGCAGTTCTGGCGGCAGCGCACGGCCGAGCAGGATCGCAATCCGGGCGCCCGCTGCTGCTGAGTAGGCTTCGACAATGCTCGATGCCCCGCTGCTCGCCGGTGCCGCGGGCGTCGTCGTGGGCGTGGCGATCACCCTCGTGCTGGTCTTCGCCCGTCGGTTCGCGCTCGCCCCGCGCGACCTCGGCAGCGACGCCGAACGGGCGACGCACCGCACCTTGCATGTGGCGGCGGCCGCGGCGGCGGCCCTTCGCGGAGGTCGAGACGAACCGGATGCCGCGCGCGCGGCGAAGCACCTTCGCGTCCTCCTCGCCGCCGACGCGGTGGCGATCGTCGAGTCGGCGGCCGACCGGGTCGCGGTCGACGGTCCCGGGTCGCTCGCCGGTCCCGCGCGACGCGTCGCTGCGCGGGTGTACGAGTCGGGGCGCCGTCAGGTGTTCACCGAGGCCGGCGAGGCCGCCGTGGGAGCGCCGATCGTCGTCGACGGTCGGGTGTGGGGCGCCGTCGTCGCCTTCGCCGCCGACGTCCGCGCGCCGCTCGTGCGGGCCACGGGCGATGTCGCCGACTGGTGTGCCGCGCAGATCGAGCTCGCGGGCCTTGACGCCTCCCGCGCGGCTCTCGCCGAGGCCGAGCTGAGGGCCCTCCGGGCGCAGATCAGCCCGCACTTCATCTACAACGCCCTCACCGCGATCGCGTCGTTCATCTCGACCGACCCGCCCCGCGCGCGCGACCTCGTTCTGGAGTTCGCGGATTTCACGCGCTACTCGTTCCGGCGGCAGGGGGAGTTCACCACGCTGTCGGAGGAGTTGCGCAGCATCCACTCCTACCTCGAACTGGAGCGGGCCCGCTTCGGTGACCGTCTGACCGTGCGGCTCCGCATCGCGCCCGAGACGCTCGCGACCGTCATCCCGTTCCTGTCGGTGCAGCCGCTCGTCGAGAACGCCGTCCGTCACGGGCTGGAGCGCCGCGAACACGGCGGCGTGCTCACGGTGACCTCGATCGACGACGGCACGCACACCGAGGTGATCGTCGACGATGACGGCGTGGGGATGGATCCCGACGAGCTCGCGACCCTGCTCGACCTGGATGCGCCGTCGTCGCACGTGGGCCTGCGCAACGTCGACGCGCGGCTCCGGCAGCTGTACGGGCCGGGGGGCGGGCTCGTCGTCGAGACGAACGTCGGCTCGGGCACCTCGGTGCACCTTCGCGTGCCCAAGTCCCAACCCCGGCACGAGACGGCCCGCACATGAGCGTCGCGGTGCTCGTGGCCGATGACGAAGCGCCCGCGCGTCACGAACTCGCGGCGCTGCTCGCGGCCGATCCCCGGGTGTCGATCGTGCACACCGCGAGCGGCGGTGCCGAGGCGCTGCGGGTGCTGGAGCGGGGCGAGGTGGCGGTGGCGTTCCTCGACATCCACATGCCCGGGATCACGGGGTTCGACCTCGCGCGGGCGCTCGCGGGCCTGCGCACGCGTCCGCCCGTCGTGTTCGTGACCGCCGACGACTCGGGCGCCGTACACGCCTTCGATCTGGAGGCCGTCGACTACGTGCTCAAGCCGGTGCGGGCCGAACGTCTGTACCGAGCGCTCGGCCGGGCTCTCGCCGCCGAGGCGGGTGTCGACGCGGTCGACGACGAGACGATCCCGGTCACGGTCGGTACGTCCACGCGTCTCGTGCGCCGCGCGGACGTGCGCTGGGTGCAGGCGAACGGCGATTACTCGCGGCTGTACACCGCGGCATCCGATCACCTCGTGCGTGTTCCGTTGTCGGAACTGGCCGAGCGATGGGCGGGCGCCGGTTTCGTGCGCGTCCACCGTTCGTACCTCGTGAACCGCGATGCGGTCACCGAGGTGCGCCTGACCGGGTCGGCGCCCACGGTCGCGCTCGCCGAGATCGAGCTGCCGGTCAGCCGTCGCCTCGTACCGACCGTGCGGGACGCTCTGCTGCGCTGACGCCCCATCGACCGCCGGGGCGGTGGATGCCACGATGGGATGCCATGACTCCCGAGCCGCGCCCCCTCCCGCGCGTGCGGGTCACGGCATCCACCGCGGGTCGGGTGTCGCGGCCCGTGACGCGTGGCGTCGCGCTGCCCGGCCGGGTGGCGGACGAAGCCGAGGAGGTGTTCTCGCGCGGGCTGGTGCGCGCGCAGCTGCGTCTCGCGCTCGGCTGCGTCGCGGCCTTCGTCGTCGTGGCCGCAGCCCTCGCCGGCGTGATCGCGGCGCTGCCGACCCTCGGCGATCCGGTGGTGTGGTCGGTGCCGCTGTCGTGGCTGCTGCACGCCTACGGGTTCTACCCGCTGATCCTCGTGTTCGCCCTCATCTACGCCCGGGCCGCCGCCCGCAACGAGCGCCGGTATCGGCAGCTCGCCGAGCCCGAGGATCCCGCGTGAACCCGGTGTTCGACCTTGCCGCGGTGGGGCTGCTCGTGGTGACGACCGCGGTGCTCGGGTTCGCCGGCATCCGTTCGTCTCGGACGCGAAGCGACTTCTTCGTGGCATCCCGGAGCGTCGGAAGCGTCTGGAACGCCTCGGCAATCAGCGGGGAGTACCTGTCGGCCGGTACCTTCCTGGGGCTCGCGGGGCTCGTGCTGCTGTCGGGGGCGGAGGGCTTCTGGTTCCCCATCGGCTACGCCGCGGGCTACCTGCTGGTGCTGCTGTTCGTGGCCGCCCCCCTCCGCCGGAGCGGGGCGTACACGATCCCCGACTTCGTCGAGGCGCGGTTGGAGTCGCGCGCGGTGCGTCGGGTGACCAGCGTGGTCGTTCTCGTGATCGGGTGGTTGTACATCGTGCCCCAGCTGCACGGGGCCTCGCTCGCCCTCGGTGTGGTCGCCGACGTGCCGCGCTGGGCGGGTGGCGTGCTCGTGGCGGTGCTCGTCGCGGGCATCGTCGCGGCGGGCGGCATGCGTGCCATCACGGCGGTGCAGGCGTTCCAGTACTGGCTGAAGCTCACCGCGCTGCTCGTACCGGCGGTGTTCCTGCTCGTGGCGCTGTCGGGCGGTGGCTCCGACATCGACGCCGCGCGCGTGTTCCCCGCCGAGAGCGGGCCGGGCGCGCTCGACGCCTACGCCACCGTCTCGCTGCTGCTGGCCCTGCTGCTGGGCACCATCGGCCTTCCGCACGTGCTCGTGCGGTTCTACACGAGCCCGAACGGGGCGTCAGCGCGGCGGACCACGGTGGTGGTCATCGTGCTCATCGGCGCGTTCTACGCGGTGTCGTCGACGATGGGACTGATCGCGCGCGTCGTCGCCCCCGACCTCGCGGTCTCCGGTGTCGCCGACACGGTCGTTCTCGCCCTCCCGTCGCGGGTGTTCCCGGGCCTGGTGGGGGAGCTGCTCACCTCGCTGCTGGTGGCGGGGGCCTTCGCCGCGTTCCTCGCGACGTCGTCGGGGATCGTCGTCTCGCTCGCCGGGGTCGTGAGTCAGGACCTCTTCGGCGGTGGGGTGCGCTCGTTCCGCCTCTCGGCCGTGTTGTGCACGGCGGTGCCCCTCGCCGTCGCGCTCCTGACCGAACCGGCGGGTCTCGTCGCGAGCGTCGGTCTGGTGTTCGTCTTCGCGGCGTCCACCCTGTCGCCGGTGCTGCTGTTGGGCGTGTGGTGGCCGCGGCTCACCGCGCGCGGCGCGGTCGCGGGCATGGTCGTGGGGGCGGTGTCGTGCGGCGCCGCGCTGCTGGCCGGTGGTGCGCTGCGCGGCATGGGCGGGTGGGCCGTGATCGTCACGCAGCCGGCGGCGTGGAGCATCCCGTTGACGACCGTCGTGATCGTCGGGGTGTCCCTGCTCGACCGCGGTGGAGCGCCCGCGCGCGTGGAGCGGTATCTGGCCCGGCTGCACACGCCGGACGCGTGAGGCGTGCGGGGTGGGCCCGGTCGCGAGAAACGCTGTTCGCGGGGAGAAACGCCTCGGCAACGCGTTTCTTCGGGCGGATGGCGTTTCTCGGCGTGCCGGGACGCCCGACCCGGCCCGTCAGCTGCGCGCGCGGTGCCGCCGGACGGCGGCGCGGTTCGCGCACCGCACCGAGCAGTACCGCTGCCGACCGTTGCGCGTGACGTCGACCACCACGTTCGCGCACGGTTCGGCGGCGCAGCGGCCGAGGCGGTCCATCCCGCGGGTGACCAGGTGCAGAGACGTGCCGACCGAGATGACGGCGGCGAGGACGCGCGGAAGGGCCTCGTCGCTGTCCCGGTAGTGCAGGTGCCATCCCTCGCCATCGTGATCGGTGAGGCGGGGATACGCCGTCACCCCGGCCATCTGCGCGTTCAGCAGGGCAGCGCGCTCGTCGGCGTCCGTCGCATCCACGACTCTCAGCCACTCGTCGATGACGCGCCTCGTCTGTGCGTGATCGTCGGATGCCACGGGGAACCGCATCGTCATCCCCCGCTCGATCGTGCGCGCTTCGATACCCGCGCGATCGGCGGGCCACTCGTTGGCGAGCGAGGCCGCGAGGAGGACGGCGTACTCGCCGTAAGGGTTGAGATGCACAACGGCATTACATCACGCTGGGGTCATGACCACCTCTCGACTGCTTTCCGCCGCCGCTCCCCCCTTCGTTCACGAACATGCGTGGGTCACCGAATCCGTGCACGCGACGAGCGAGGGACGCGTTCGCTACGTCCGCTGCACGGGGTGCGTCGCGCGGCGGGTCGATCTGGACCCGGTGAACCTCGCACCGGCATCCGCGCTCTCGCGGGAGATCGGCGAGCTCCGGCCGCGGCTCGGCGACCGTGATGACACCTCCTCCCCAGCCGGCTGATCAGCGCGATGGATGCCACGTCGAGGTCGGTGTCGGCGGCCGGGGTTACCGTGGAGGGGTGACTCATCCCGGCGCTGCACCCGAGCCGTACGCCGACGCGCCGCCCGAGCCGTACGACGTCCTCGACGATCCGTACGCCGGCGCCGACTGGGACCCCGACCAGTTCGCCCCGCCCGAAGACTTCGACGCCCCGCCGCCCCCCGTCGACCCGTCGTCGCCGTTCGCGCGCGCGGTCGTGGCCACCGGCACGGCGCGTGAACTCCCGGCGGTGCGCGACTTCACCGGCCGCGACCCCCGCGAGGTGCTCCACGAGGTCTACGGCTACGACGTGTTCCGCGGCGATCAGGCCGACATCGTCCAGCACGTCGTCGACGGCGGCGACGCGGTCGTGCTCATGCCCACCGGTGGCGGCAAGAGCGTCACCTATCAGGTGCCCGCGCTCGTGCGCCCGGGCACCGGCCTGGTCGTGAGCCCCCTGATCGCGCTCATGCACGACCAGGTCGAGGCGCTCATCGCCAACGGCGTTCGAGCGGGCTACCTGAACTCCACGCAGTCGCCTGCCGAGCGTCAGGCCGTCGAGCAGGCCTACCTCGCGGGCGAGCTCGACCTGCTCTACGTCGCGCCCGAGCGGCTGAACGGCGCCCAGACCCTCGCCTTCCTGGCGCGGGGGCGGCTCAGCGTCATCGCGATCGACGAGGCGCACTGCGTATCGCAGTGGGGCCACGACTTCCGCCCCGACTACCTGGCCCTCGGCGACCTCGCCGACCGTTTCCCCGGTGTTCCGCGCATGGCGCTCACGGCGACGGCCACCCCCGCGACCGCGCAAGAGATCGTAGAGCGTCTGCGCCTGCGCGACGCACGCGGCTTCGTCGCGAGCTTCGACCGCCCGAACATCCAGTACCGCATCGACGCGAAGGTCGACCCGCGGCGTCAGCTCGTGCAGTTCATCAAGAGTCAGCCCGAGGGATCCGCGGGCATCGTCTACGCGCTCAGCCGCAAGAGCGTCGAGCAGACGGCGGCGTATCTGTGCACGCAGGGCCTGGACGCCCTGCCGTACCACGCGGGCCTCGACGCCTCCGTGCGCGCGGCGAACCAGTCACGTTTCCTTCGCGACGACGGGGTGATCATGGTCGCCACCATCGCGTTCGGCATGGGTATCGACAAGCCCGACGTGCGCTTCGTCGCCCACATCGACCTGCCCAAGTCGGTCGAGGGCTACTACCAAGAGACCGGGCGCGCCGGCCGCGACGGCGACCCCTCGGTGGTGTGGATGGCGTACGGCCTCGGCGACGTCGTGCAGCAGCGCCGCATGATCGACCAGTCGCCCGGCGACCGCTCGTACAAGCTGCGCCTCGGTCAGCACCTCGACGCCATGCTCGCCCTGTGCGAGACGGTCGGATGCCGTCGACAGAACCTCCTCGACTACTTCGGGCAGCGTTCCGAGCCGTGCGGCAACTGCGACACCTGCCTCACCCCTCCTGACACATGGGACGGCCTCGTCGCCGCCCAGAAGCTGCTGTCGACGATCGTGCGGTTGCAGCGCGAGCGCGGGCAGGCCTTCGGCGCTGGCCACCTCATCGACATCCTCCGCGGAGCCAAGACCGAGCGCATCGCGCAGCAGGGTCACGACCGCCTCAGCACGTACGGGCTCGGGGCCGACCTGTCCGATCAGGACTGGCGCAGCGTCATCCGCCAGCTGCTCGCCCGGGGCATCGTCGTCGCGCAGGGCGACTACGGCACGCTCGCGCTCAGCGAGGCGTCGGCGCCGGTCCTCCGTGGTGAGGCTCCGGTGCCGCTCCGCCGTGACGTGCTCGGCCGCACGGGTTCGGGCGGCGGAGGGAGCCGTCAACGCAAATCCAGCGCCGACGACGTGGCCCCCGCCGACCGCGATCTGTTCGAGGCCCTTCGCGCCTGGCGCGCAGAGAAGGCCCGCGAGCAGGGCGTGCCGGCGTACATCGTCTTCGGCGACGCCACCCTGCGTGCCATCGCCGCGGCCCGTCCCGCGTCGGTCGGTGATCTCGACGGCATCACCGGCATCGGCGCGAAGAAGCGCGAGGCCTATGGCGACGGCATCTTGACGGTGGTCGCGGCGAGCTGACGTCTGCACGCGTCGCGGTCCCTTCGACGCGTCCCGCGACCCCGTCCGGCGGTGGCGGAGTCTGTCGAAGCCACCGGTGGCGGCTCTCTTCAGCGCACTCTCGGGAATGTTGACCATCCACAACGACCCCGCCGCTCGCCACCCGGCGTGCTTGTGGTGCATCCACACAATGATTGCCCGGTCGTTGTGGGACACCTACCGTGAATGGCATCCCTGAGCCCCGTCGAGAGGTGCCGACAATGACCGACGCCGCCGTCCGTCCCACCACGCCCGCCACGAGCACGCGTACGCCCGTCGGAGGTGCGCCCACCGCGGCGCACACCGCCGCCGAGGCCGCGGAAGCCCGCATCGATACCGAGCGGGTCACCGATCTGCTGCTCGGAACGTGGGCCGATACGCGCCGCGCGGCGCGCGAGATGATCAAGGACCCCGCGCTGTGGCGCGACGACAGCCTCGGCATGGACGCGCACCGCGAGCGCACCCTCAGCCAGCTGCACCTGCTCGTGCAGAACAAGGCCGTGCACCGGGCGTTCCCGAAGCGCTTCGGCGGCGAGGACGACAACGGTGCCAACATCGCCGGCTTCGAGGAGCTCGTCGCCGCCGACCCCAGCCTGCAGATCAAGTCGGGCGTCCAGTGGGGCCTCTTCGGCTCGGCGGTGCTGCAGCTGGGCACGGCCGAGCACCACGAGAAGTGGCTTCCCGGCATCATGAGCCTCGACATCCCCGGCGCGTTCGCCATGACCGAGACCGGTCACGGCTCCGACGTCTCGGCCATCGGCACGACCGCGACCTACGACCCCGCGACCGAGGAGTTCGTCATCCACACGCCCTTCCGCGGCGCGTGGAAGGACTACCTCGGCAACGCCGCCCTGCACGGCAAGGCGGCGACGGTGTTCGCCCAGCTGATCACCGACGGTGTCAACCACGGCGTGCACTGCTTCTACGTGCCGCTGCGCGACGACGACGGCCACTTCCTCCCCGGCATCGGTGGCGAAGACGACGGTCTCAAGGGCGGCCTGAACGGCATCGACAACGGCCGCCTCCACTTCGATCACGTGCGCGTCCCCCGAACCAACCTGCTGAACCGCTACGGCGACGTCGCCGCCGACGGCACGTACTCCAGCGACATCGCCAGCCCGGGACGCCGGTTCTTCACGATGCTCGGCACCCTCGTGCAGGGTCGGGTCTCGCTCGACGGCGCGGCCGCGTGGGCCTCGGCGATCGGCCTGATCATCGCCATCACCTACGGCAACCAGCGCCGCCAGTTCGACTCCGGCAGCGGCACCCCCGAGGTGACGCTGCTCGACTACGGCAAGCACCAGCGCCGCCTGCTGCCGCGCCTCGCGACGACCTACGCCGAGATCTTCGCCCACGACGAGTTCCTGCAGAAGTTCGACGGCGTCTTCAGCGGCGCCCTCGACACCGATGCCGACCGCGAAGACCTCGAGACCCTCGCCGCCGCCCTGAAGCCCCTGTCGACGTGGCACGCGCTCGACACGCTGCAGGAGGCGCGCGAGGCGTGCGGCGGACAGGGCTTCCTGTTCGAGAACCGCCTCGTCGGGCTCCGCGCCGACCTCGACATCTTCGTGACCTTCGAGGGCGACAACAACATCCTGCTCCAGCTCGTGGGCAAGCGCCTGCTGGCCGATTACGCCCGCCAGTTCAAGGGCAAGGATGCCAAGCAGCTCGCCGCCTTCGCCGTCGGCCAGACCGCGGGCAAGCTCTTCCACGGTGCCGGACTGCGTCAGCTCGGGCAGGCCGTCAGCGACTTCGGGTCCACCGCCCGTTCGGTCGAGAAGGGGCTGCGCGCCGAGCAGCAGCACGACCTGCTGGCCGGTCGCGTGCAGCAGATGATCGCCGACATCGCGGGGCGCCTGCGTCCGGCATCCCGGCTCTCGCGCGACGACGCCGCGGCCCTGTTCAACGAGAACCAGTCGGAGCTCATCGAAGCTGCTCGGGCCCACGGCGAACTGCTGCAGTGGGAGGCGTTCACCGATGCCATCAACCGCATCGACGACCCCGACACGCTCCGCGTGCTCACGTGGCTGCGTGACCTCTTCGGACTGCAGGTGATCGAGAAGCACCTCGCGTGGCATCTCATCAACGGGCGACTGTCGATGCAGCGCGGTTCCGCCGTCTCGAGCTACATCGACCGCCTCTGCGCGCGGCTCCGCCCGCACGCCCAGGACCTCGTGGATGCCTTCGGCTACGGCCCCGAGCACGTCCGGGCGTCCATCGCCTCGGGGGTGGAGGACGACCGCCAGAACGAGGCCGCCGCGTACTACGCCGAGCTCGCGGCATCCGGGAACGCGCCCGTGCCGGAGAAGAAGCCCGCGCGCTGATCCGCCGCCGCACGAAGCCCGCCCCGCGTCCTCTCGACGCGGGGCGGGCTTCGTGCGGGCCCGCGAGGACGGGGGATCGTTCGCGGACGGGTCCGCAGGGGATGAATCGGCCCCGGCCTCGCGGGATCGCCTGTGGCGAAGTGCTCTTCGCGGGGTGTCGGACGTCCGCCCTACCCTGGGGCCATGAGCGATGTGCTGACCGGGGCCGACGGTGTCATCCGCTGCGCGTGGGCGGGCGGCGACGTCGAGTACCAGCGCTACCACGACGAGGAGTGGGGCACGACGCTGCGCGGCGACCGCCCCCTCTTCGAGAAGCTCAGCCTCGAGGGCTTCCAGGCGGGCTTGGCCTGGATCACGATCCTGCGCAAGCGTCCGCGCTTCCGTGAGGTCTTCCACGGCTTCGAGCCGTCGGTCGTGGCGGCTTTCGGCCCCGATGACATCGACAGGTTGCTTCAGGATGCCGGAATCATCCGCCACCGCGGCAAGATCGAGGCCGCGATCGGCAATGCGGGGATCGTCGCAGGCATGGCCGAGGGTGAATTCGACGAGCTGATGTGGTCCTTCGCTCCCGTCCGGCATGCGCCGCCGACGACGTTCGCGGAGGTGCCGGCGGTGACGCCCGAGTCGACCGCGATGAGCAAGGAACTGCGTCGCCGCGGCTTCCGTTTCGTCGGTCCGACCACGATGTACGCCCTGATGCAGTCCTCGGGCATGGTCGACGATCACGTCGCGGGATGCTGGCGCGCGGTTGCCTGACTCGGCCGCGCCGTCGTCCGCGGGTCGACGGTGTGCGCGAGCGCCCGGCCGCGCTCGGCGCCGTGCGGGCGCGAGGGCGCCCGATCAGTCCGACGTCGCGTCCGGGGCGGCGTTCCGCGCGTCGATCGCGCGCAGTCGGCGCAGCTGCGCCCAGGGGTAGAAGGCGATCCAGGCGATGGAGGCGATCGACGCGCCCATGATCATCGATGAGATGTCCATGGTGTCGAGGCTACGAGAGGCTGACATGGCGGCGGATCCTCCGCGCGACGGAGATGCGCCGCTCACCCGGTAGACTGGTGCGTGGAGCTCTCGCTCCCAGCGTCGTCGAACGCACCGGCCCCCTCTTTTGGGGCCTTTGACCTTCACGGCGAACGGATGCGCCACTTGGCGCCTTCGCCCATTGCAGCCGCAGCATCGCGGCATCCCGAACCGCCGTGCGCGCGTGCGCCGCGGCAGGAGTATTCATGACGTCTCAGACTTTCGCCGACCTCGGCGTTCCCACACCCCTCATCGACATTCTCGCCGCACAGGGCAAGAACGAGCCCTTCCCGATCCAGACCGACACGCTGCCCGACACCCTCGCCGGACGCGACGTGCTCGGCCGCGGGAAGACCGGCTCGGGCAAGACCCTCGCCTTCGCGATCCCGCTGGTCGCGCGGCTCGCAGCGAAGACCGACCGCCGTCGCGGACGCAAGCCCCGCGCCCTCGTGCTCGCCCCCACCCGTGAGCTGGCGAACCAGATCGACGAGGTCATCAAGCCCCTCGCCGCGGCCTTCCAGCTCACCACGACCACCGTTTACGGCGGGATCAACCAGAAGCGTCAGGTCGACGCGCTCGCCACCGGCGTCGACATCCTCGTCGCGTGCCCCGGCCGCCTCGAAGACCTCATCAGCCAGGGGTTCGCGAACCTCGGCGACATCGAGATCACCGTGCTCGACGAGGCCGACCACATGGCCGACCTCGGCTTCCTCCCCGGCGTCACGCGACTGCTCGCCCGCACGCCCGCCGACGGTCAGCGTCTGCTGTTCTCGGCCACGCTCGACAACGGCGTGGACAAGCTCGTCAAGCGGTTCCTCCGCAACGAGGTCCTGCACTCCGTCGATGAGGCGCACTCGCACGTCGCCGCGATGACCCACCACGTCTTCGCTCCCGCCGACGCCGACGCCAAGAAGGATCTCGTCCAGACCCTCGCGTCCGGCACCGCACGCCGCATCCTGTTCATGCGCACGAAGCACCAGGCCAAGAAGCTCGCGAAGGCGTTGACCGCCGCCGGCATCCCCTCGGTCGACCTGCACGGCAACCTGTCGCAGCCGCAGCGCGACCGCAACCTCGCCGCCTTCGGCGACGGTCGCGCCAAGGTGCTCGTCGCCACCGACGTCGCCGCGCGCGGTGTGCACGTCGACGGCGTCGAGCTGGTCGTGCACGTCGACCCGCCCGTCGAGCACAAGGCGTACCTGCACCGTTCGGGCCGCACCGCCCGCGCGGGTACCGCCGGTGACGTCGTGACGATCATGCTGCCCGAGCAGCGTCGCGACACCCTCGACATCCTGCGCAAGGCGAAGATCTCGGCCGCGCCGCAGCCGGTGACCCCCACCTCGCCCGAGGTCGTGGCTCTCGTCGGCGAGGTCGCCCCCTACGTCAAGCCCGAGCCGATCGTCGCGCAGCCCCAGGGCGGCGGACGCTCGCAGGGCGCCAACGCCCAGCGCAAGCGCGCCGAGCGCGCACAGGGACAGGATGCCGCATCGGCCGGCGGCGGACGCCGTCGTCGCGGACGCGGTGGCAGCGGCCAGTCGGCCGAGGCTCCCGCCGCAGCCGGTCACGCGCCGCAGGGCGGCCGTGGCCAGGGCCAGCGCTCCGGTGCCGGTCGCGGTCAGGGTGCCGGCGGCACGCAGCGTGCCGGTGCGGGCGCCGGTCGGGCGCAGGGCGCGGGTCGCTCGGCATCCGGCTCTCCGACGACCGGCATGGTCGTGGGCGCGCGCAGCCCCCGCACGAACCGTCGCGCTCAGGGCTGATCATTCCTCCGATGCCCCCGTGGATTCGTCCGCGGGGGCATCGTCATGTCCGGCCGGTTCCCTCGCGCGTGTACGTCGGCGTGAGGGCACGGGCCAGTCGATGCACGCCTGCGTCGCGGATGTCGGTGGTGTCCGCCACACTGGGTGACGATCCCGAGGAGGCACCCGTGACCGACCCCGATGCCCACGACGTCATCCGCGTCCGCGGTGCGCGTGAGAACAACCTGAAGAACGTCGATCTCGACGTGCCCAAGCGCCGCCTGACGGTCTTCACCGGCGTGAGCGGCTCGGGCAAGTCGTCCCTCGTGTTCGGAACGATCGCCGCCGAGTCGCAGCGGCTCATCAACGAGACCTATCCCACGTTCGTGCAGCAGTTCATGGGCGAGCTCTCACGCCCCGACGTCGACGCGCTCGAGAACCTCAGCGCGACGATCCGCGTCGATCAGGAGCGCATGGCGGCGAACGCGCGCTCCACGGTGGGCACCGCCACCGACGTGCACGCCATGCTGCGCGTACTGTTCAGTCGTCTCGGTCAGCCGCACGTGGGCTCCTCGCAGGCGTTCTCGTTCAATGTGCCCTCCATCTCGGGTGCCGGTGCCGTCACTATCGCGACGGGGGCGAAGAAGGGGCAGAAGGAGCGCCGTTCGTTCGAGATCACCGGCGGCATGTGTCCCGAGTGCGAGGGGCTCGGACAGGTGAGCGACATCGACCTCGACCGGCTCGTCGACAAGTCACTCTCGGTGAACGCCGGGGCGATCCTGGTGCCGGGCTACACCCCAGACGGGTGGATGGTGCGCATCTACGCCGAGTCCGGCTTCCTCGACCCCGACAAGCCGGTGCAGGACTTCACCGAGCAGGAGCGCCACGACTTCCTCTACAAAGAGCAGACGAAGGTGCGCATCGCGAACACCAACATGACCTACGAGGGCCTCGTGCCCAAGGTCACCAAGAGCATGCTGCAGAAAGACCGCGACGCGCTGCAGCCGCACGTCCGCGCCTTCGTCGACCGTGCGGTCACCTTCATCGCCTGCCCGGCCTCCGAGGGCACGCGGCTCAATGCGGGGGCGCGATCGTCGCGCATCGGCGATGTCAACATCGCGGATGCCGCGGGCATGCAGATCACCGACCTCGCCGCCTGGGTGCGCACCATCGACGACCCCACGGTCGCGCCGCTCATCCAGGGCCTGCGCGACACCCTCGACGCCTTCGTGCACATAGGCCTCGGCTACCTCTCCCTCGACCGCGCCAGCGGCACGCTGTCGGGCGGTGAGGCGCAGCGCACGAAGATGATCCGGCACCTCGGCTCGAGCCTGAGCGACATCACCTACGTGTTCGACGAGCCCACCGCGGGTCTGCATCCCCACGACATCCAGCGCATGAACGAGACGCTCCTGCAGCTGCGCGACAAGGGCAACACGGTCCTCGTCGTCGAGCACAAGCCCGAGGTGATCGAGATCGCCGATCACGTGGTCGACCTCGGCCCCCGCGCCGGGCGCGACGGCGGCACCGTGCAGTACGAGGGCGACGTCCCCGGGCTCCGCAGCTCCGACACCTTGACCGGCCGCTTCCTCGATCACCGGGCCGAGCTGAAGAGCGCCGTGCGCACCGCGGCGGGGGCCATGCCGATTCGGGGCGCGTCGCAGCACAATCTCCGCGACGTCGATGTCGACGTCCCGCGCGGCGTGCTGACCGTGGTGACGGGCGTCGCCGGCTCCGGCAAGTCGTCGCTCATCCACGGCAACCTGCCCGCGTTCGACGACGTGGTGGTCGTCGACCAGACCGCCATCAAGGGGTCGCGGCGCAGCAGTCCCGCCACGTACACCGGCATCCTCGACGCGGTGCGCGCAGCCTTCGCCAAGGCCAACGGGGTCAAGCCCGCGCTCTTCAGCGCGAACAGCGAGGGCGCCTGCCCCGCGTGCAAGGGCCTCGGGGCCATCGTCACCCAGCTGGGCTTCCAGTCCACGGTCGAAACGGTGTGCGAGCTCTGCGAGGGCACGGGCTTCTCCGACGACGTGCTGGAGTACACCCTCGACGGTAAGAACATCGCCGAGGTGCTGGCCATGTCGGTCGCCGAAGCGGGGGAGTTCCTCGTCAAAGGACCGGCCGTGGCGGTGCTCGGCCGGTTGCGCGACGTCGGACTCGGCTATCTGACGCTCGGGCAGTCGCTCAACACCCTCTCGGGCGGCGAGCGTCAGCGCCTCAAGCTCGCGATATCGATGGCCAAGTCGGGCGCGGTCTACGTGCTCGATGAGCCGACGACGGGTCTGCACCTCGCCGACGTCGACACGCTGCTGCGTCTGCTCGATCAGCTGGTGGATGCCGGCAACACCGTCGTCGTCATCGAGCACCATCAGGCCGTGATGGCGCACGCCGACTGGATCATCGATCTGGGACCCGGTGCAGGACACGACGGCGGCGTCGTCGTGTTCGAGGGCACGCCGGCCGATCTGGTCGCGGCGCGGTCCACCCTCACCGCCGAGCACCTCGCTCGTTACGTTCACCGCGATGACTCCGACGGGCGCGCGAGATGATCCCGTCGATCTTGGATGAGCGTCACCTCGCTGCTTTCGAGAGCAGCGAGGTGGCGGGTGTCCTTGTGCTCTTCAGCCCGTCGGTGAGTCGCAGCACAGCGTCTCCGACACCGCTGAGGTGAGACAGGCGTTCGACGCGCAGAGTACGGCGACCGCCGAGAACTGAGGTCGGGGGCGCTCCGAGGAGGCGCGGGGTCAGCCGTGGGTGCTGAGCGTTGCGTCGTGGAGGTGCCGATCGCCGTGCGGAAGGACCTTCACCATCACTCCGCGCCGACGCAGGTCGGCGATCGCGCGGGTCTCGTCTTCGCGCGTCGCGCCGAGTGCGTGCACGCTCGCGACGACGAGCACGTCACCGCGGGTGAGGGTTCCGAAGAAGCGATCGAGGCGGTTCGCCCAGCCCTCCATCGTCTCGGGTGCGGGGTGACGGAAGCCTTCGATCGGCACCCCGAACCGGGTGAGGTCGTCGCGCTGCTGCACCACGGTCGGCATATCCGGCCGTGAGACGACGAGGCCGACGAGTCGCGAACCCGCGGGACGCGCCCGCCACCAGTCGCGGTCGCTCTGCAGCTCGGTGAAGCACT
Organism: Microbacterium proteolyticum; assembly: GCF_014192415.1. Classification (GTDB taxonomy): domain Bacteria; phylum Actinomycetota; class Actinomycetes; order Actinomycetales; family Microbacteriaceae; genus Microbacterium; species Microbacterium proteolyticum. Next base: position 972,441 of record NZ_JACHXY010000001.1, on the reverse strand, counting down.
TCGGACACTCGGCGGCGGCGTGCGCGTGGGGCACGGTGCCGGTCCCGGCGGCATCCACGGATGACGGCATCGTCGGGATCGAATCGCTCATGGAGACCTCCGCCTCCATTGTGCCTCACGCCCCTGCGAACAGGCCTCCGCGTTCGCCGGCCGGCGCCCGCGGCCTCGTGCCGGGGCGCGTGATGTGCACCGGGGCGGACGCCCGACGCCCTGCTGCACATTCCACGCCCCGTCAGGCTCGCGGCCCGCCCTCGAGCGCGTGCCGCCACACGGGCCGGAGGGTGCGCCACGAGGTGTGGCGCGCACCGCTCCACCCGCCCGGGCCACCGCGATGAGCGCCGGGCGTGCGCTCGCCCTACTCGTCTTCGCCGTCGTCGATGCGCAGTTCCAGGCTCAGCTGGTCGGCGTCGAGCTCCGCGAGGGCGTGACGGAGGGCGGCGGTGCTGTAGCGGCCGTCGCGTCCCGCGTCGTGCAGGCGTCGGCGCATCGCCTCGATCGAGGCGAGCCGCAGCTCGAGGAAGTCTCGGACGCGGGTCGAGGCGTCCTCATCGGGCGGTTGCACGATCCGCGCACCGGCGCGCTCCAGGAGCTCAGGGGGAAATGCCGCGCCGTCGCGCCGCCGCAGCGTCCCCGCGCCGAGAGCGTCGCTGGCGGCTTGGCGGAGTTCTGCGTCGAGGGCGCGCTGCTCCTCCCGCGTCGGTCCTTCGCCGCCGGTGCCGGCGAGACCGACCGACCGCACGACGGCCGCGAGCGTGAGCCCCTGCAGCACGAGGCTGAACAGCGCCACCAGGAAGGCGACGAAGATGAGCAGCGGACGCTGGGGGGTGTTCGCCGGCAGAGTCTGTGCAGCCGCGAGCGTGACGACCCCGCGCATGCCCGCCCACACGATGACGGTGCCGTGGCGCGCGCCGAGCGGGGTGTCGCGGTAGTAGTCGAGGTCGGCCATCGTGCGGGCGATGCGGGTCCGCATCCACCCGATCCGTCGCTCCGTGCGAACCGGATCCGCCCCGCGAACCCCGAAGTGCGCCGGCGTCTCGCGGTAGACCGCCTCGAATCGGTCCAGGCGGTCCTGTGCCCCCTCGATCCGGTCCTGGCTGCGCTGGTGGTGACGGCTGCGGCGCCCCTGCACCCAGATCAACCCGGCCACCCACAGGCCGCGCACGATGAGCACGATCCCGAGGGCGCTCAGCGCCAACCACGTGCCGTGCCACAGCCCCTCGTGCTCGCGGAGGTTCGCACCCACGATGTCCTTCAGCTCGAGACCGAAGACGAGGAACACCCCGCCCTCGAGCACGAGCTCGACCGTGCGCCAGTTGAGACGGTCGCTGATGCGCTGTTCGGGGGTGAAGCGGCGCGCGGCCCCCTGGCCGGTCACGATCCCCGCGACCACCGCGGCGACCAGCCCCGATCCGCCCAGGTGCTCGGTGGGGAGGTAGGCGATGAAGGGGATCGTGAAGCTGAGCGCCGTGTTGGCGGCGGGGTTCGCCAGGCGCTCGCGCACGCGCAGGTTCACCCAACCGATCACGGCACCGAGGACCAGCGCGACGGCGACCGCCCACGCGAAGTCGGCCACGGCGTCGCCGAACGCGAATCCGGATGCCACGGCGGCCACCGCCGTGCGCAACAGCACGAGCGCGGTGGCGTCGTTGAGCAGACTCTCGCCCTCCAGCATCGTCACCACGCGCGGCGAGATGCCCAAGCGCTTGGCGATGGAGGTGGCCACGGCATCCGTGGGGCTCAGGATCGCCCCCAGCGCGATCGCGAGAGCGAGGCCGAGACCGGGGATGACGGCCCAGAAGAACAGGCCCAGCAGCACGGAGCTGATGACGACCAGCACGACGGAGAGTCCCGCGATCGGCGCGAAGTCGCGCCGGAACTCGATGGCGGGCAGCTGCACGGCCGCGGAGTACAGCAGCGGCGGCAGCACGCCGACGAGGATGATCTCGGGGTCGACGGCGAATGGCGGTACGAACGGCAGCAGGCTCACCCCCGCGCCGACGGCGAGCAGCACGAGGGGTCCCGCGACGTTGAAGCGCGGCCCGATGGCCGTGGCGAGGGCGACCACCACGACGCCGGCGAGGACGACGAGGAGGGGATCGATCATGCTCCGAGGCTAGTGCGGCATCGGGGCGCTCCGCGCTGCGCCTCGGGCGATCGGCGTCTCGTCGACGCGCCGACCGCCTCAGCTCTCCGCGCGCACCGCGTCGGCGACGGCGTGCAAGCCCGCGAGCGTCTCGGCGAAGCTCGTCGACAGCGGCGACAGACCGATGCGCAGGCCGTGCGGGTCGCGGTAGTCGGGGATGACGTCGCCCTGCCACAGGCGTGCGGTCACGGCTCGCATCGCGGGGTGCGAGAGCGTCACGTGGCCGCCTCGTTCCGCGGCGTCGCGCGGCGAGGCGAGTCGCACGCCCAGCGGGCTCAGGATGCCGTCGGCCACCCGCACCGCGAACTCGGTCAGCGCGACGGACTTCGCCCGTACCGCGTCGATCCCGGCCTCCTCGAGCAGGTCGAGGGAGTCCTGCATCGCGATCATCGCCAGCACCGGCGGGGTGCCGGAGAGGAAGCGGCGCATCCCGTCGGCGGGGCGGTAGACGGGCCCCATCGAAAAGACGTCGGCGGCCCCCATCCACCCCTGCACGGGCTGCGTCAGGGTGTGCTGGTGGCGTGCGGCGACATAGGCGAACGCGGGCGAGCCCGGACCGCCGTTGAGGTACTTGTAGGTGCAGCCGACGGCCAGGTCGGCGCCCCACGCGTCGAGCTCGATCGGCACGGATCCGGCCGAGTGGCAGAGGTCCCACAGCACGAGCGCCCCGGCATCGTGCGCGATCCGTGTGAGACCGGCGCCGTCGGCGAGATACCCCGAGCGGTACGACACGTGGCTCAGCAGCACCACCGCGGTGCGCTCGCCGACCGCGGCGCGGAGGAGTTCGGCATCCACCCCGCGGGAAGTGTCGACGTCGACCCACACGACGCGGGCGCCGCGCTCGGCCGCGATGCCCTCGACGAGGTAGCGGTCGGTGGGGAAGTCGTCGCGGCCCACGACGATCTCCACCCGCTGGGGATCGCGACTCGTCTGCGCGTCGAGGGCCGCCCGCAGCAGCTTGTACAGCAGCACGGTGGTCGAGTCGCCGATGACGGTCTGACCGGATGCCGCGCCGAGCGCGAGCGCCGCGATCCGGTCGCCGATCGCGAAGGGGAGCTGCATCCACTGCTCGTCCCACCCGCGGATGAGGCGGCCGCCCCACTCGTCGGTGACGAAGCGGGCGAGCCGATCGGCCGTCGCACGCGGAGGTCGCCCGAGCGAATTGCCGTCGAAGTAGACCAGCGGTGTGTCGGCACCGACGAACGCCGCGCGGTGGTGCGCCAGCGGGTCGTCGGCGTCGAGGGCCGACGCCTCGGCCTCGAGAGAGGCGCGCGGCACCTGCAGCGCGTCGACGGATCCGAAATCGGGGGTGGGGTCAGTCGACACGCGTCAGCTCCTCGGTGGTGACGACGGTGCCGCGGCTGAGCCAGGTGGGCAGGTCGTCGGGATCGGTGGGCGCCGGACCCGGCACGAAGGTCGAGACCGCGCTCGTGGGCTCGACGTGCGGCCACGCATCGGTCAGCGCGGCCACGAGCGCGTCGCCGCGCACGCCGGCGTCGTGCAGGGCCAGCAGCTCGCGGCGATTCAGCCCGACCGGCAGGCTGCCGTTGCCGAGGTCGGTTCCGTAGAGCACCCGCCCGCCGCGGGCGGCGAAGGCGCGGAGGTTGGTGATCGCCTGCTCGCGGGCGGCTCCGCGGTGGATGTCGAGCGTCGAGATCCACGCCTGGCCCGCCGCGACCGCGCGCGAGAGCGCGCGGCGGGAGAGGGGCGCGTCGAAGGGTGTGTGTGCCAACGCGGCGACCCCCGCCTCGATCGCGCGCTCCACTTGTCCCGCGCCCTGGGCGTGGGCGACGACGGGTAGACCACGTTCGCCGGCGGCCGCCACGATCGCAACGAGGACGTCGTCGGACACCACGGGCCCGGCATCGGCGTGCAGGGCCACCTTGATGACCGACGCCCCGGCGTCCGCCTGCGCGTCGACGGCGGTTCGCGCGCCACCCGTGACCCCCGGATGCCGGGACGCATCGGTGACGGGGCGCACCGTGGCATCCGGAGCCCACGACCGCCCCTGCGGGTACCCGCCGGGTGCGGTCAGGAACGCCCCCGCGTACGACACGCGGGGGAGCCCACGCGCACGCCGGGCGAGGGCCACGGGATCGCCGCCCAGATCGACGACCGCCGCGATGCCGCGAGCGGACAACGTGGAGGCGTCGATCAGGTGCAGGTGCACGTGATGATCGACGAACGCCGGCAGAGCGGTGCCGTACTCGGCGGTGAGTGCACGCCGGACGGGCCAGGCGGCGGAGACGGTCACGCCGACCCGATCAGATCAGCGACAGCTCGCGGAGCTTGGCTTCGACGTCGGCGTTGGAGGGCTCGACGTGGTGGCTGGAGTCGGGGTAGACGACCACGGGGATGCTGGTGCGACCCGAGATCTCTTTCGCCACGTCGGCCGCGGCGGGGTCGGCGACGAGATCGACGTACTCGTAGTCGATACCCAGCTCGTCGAGCTGCTTCTTCGTGCGGATGCAATCGCGGCACCAGTCGGCGCCGAACATACGGATGGATGCGTCGGAGGACATGACTCCAGCGTACGCCGGTGCACCGACACCGGTCGCGGTCGGGCGCACAGGCCGGGAGAGGCAGTCACGCTACGCCGCCGGCCGCCGGCCGCCGGCCGCCGGACGCCGGACGCCGGACGCCGGACGCCGGACGCCGGACGAGGCCGGGACCGCGGGCAGGCACAGCCGGGGACACGCCCCGGGAAGGGCAGGCGCGTCACGGCGCTGCCCGCCGCGTGCGCGTCAGGCGGTGACTTCGTCTTCGAGGGGCTCGATGGCGCGCGCGGCCTTGCCGATGCGACTCTTCTTGGGTGCGTACACGACGAGGGCGTGGAACACGAAGCGCACGACGAAGGCGGCGATGAGGGTGAGCCCCGCGGCGACGACGCTCTGGATGTGCGCCTGACTGACCAGCACCCAGATGACCGGGATGCGCACGATCGCCTCGACGCCGTTGAAGGTGAACGACTTGATGAACCGGTGGCGCATGAGACCGGACTCCGCGCGCATGTCGGCGAAGACCAGGTACTCGAGCGCGAGGAAGTTGGCGACGATGGTGACCACGCTCGCGATCACCGCGGCGATGATGTACTGCACACCGACGGTCTGCAGCCCCCACATGATCGCCAGGTTGGCGACGGCCCCGAGGCCACCGACGAGCGCGAAGGCCGACATGCGGCCGAAACGCAGCATCGTCAACTGCAGCAGGAACCGCATGCCCTGGCTGAACGAGGCCTTCGACTCGCCCGCGAAGCGGGGCGCGAACGAGAACGGCACCTCGGCGATGCGCATCTGCTTGCGCGCGAGGATCTCGAGCAGGATCTTGAACCCCCGCGGCTGCAGCGTCTCGACCTCGAGCGCGCTGCGGTCGACGAGGAAGAAGCCGGTCATCGGGTCGGAGCAGTTGTGGAGCTTCTTGGGGAACATCGACTTGGTGAGAAGGGTCGATGCGCGCGACACCATGGTGCGCACCGCGTTGGCGAGGCCGTCGGAGGTGCCGCCGGCGACATAGCGGGATGCCACGACGACATCGACGTCGCCGAGCTCGGCGCGCGCGAGCAGGTCGGCGATGACCTCGGGCGGGTGCTGCAGGTCGCCGTCCATGACGACACATCGATCGGATGCCGCCGCCTTGATGCCCTCGACCACGGCGCCACCGAGACCGCCCACGGGATCGTCGCGGTGGATCAGGCGCACCGGGATGCTCGCGGCCGCCGCGACCGCCCGGATGATGTCAGGGGTGTCGTCGGTGGAATCGTCGACGAAGATCACCTCGACCGCGCGATCCGCCAGGGCATCCGTCGTGCGGCGCACGAGTTCGGCGACGTTCGGACCCTCGTTGAAGGTCGGAACGATGACGGAAAGATCCATGGGTACTCGCGATTCGTGAAACGTCAGGGGGAGCACAGCGTAATGCGCACGACATGTGCCTCCACAGGATTGTGGCGGACGTACCTGTGAGCTAGCGGATGCTCGCCCGGCGTCGGCGCGCGACGGCGGCGCGGGTGCCGATGGGGCGGGATCAACCGATCTTGGCCTGGAGGTCTTCGACGGTCATGCCGTAGTCGATGCGGACGACGGGCAGGGCCAGCTTATCGGTCCCGATGCGCACGTACCCGGGTTCGATGGTGCGACCGAGTTCGAAACCCGCGCGCCGCACGCCTTCCTTGGTCGAGTCGTTGTAGTGGCCGAAGGGATACGCCACGACCTCTTTGGCACCGAGGATCTTGGCCGACGTCTCGAGGTCGGCGGCGATCGTGTCGGCGTCGTCGTTGACCATGCGGCCCTTGCCGTCGGCGCCGGCGCGGTGCATGTCGTGGGTGTGGGAGCGCTGCATCACGAAGCGGTTCGGGGTGGGTTCGGTGCGCGCGGAGGTGATGACGAACGAGGTGGTGAGCAGGTTGCGCCGGTCGACGATCGGAGCGGCCATCTCGAGCCAGGTGCTGTCGGCGTCGTCGTCGGTGATGACCACCGAGCGCTTCGGCAGGTAGAGCGCGCCGTCGATGAACGCGCTGACCTCGTCCCAGGTGGGCAGGTAGAACTTCCCGTCCTGAATGTGGGCCATCTGCGCGTCGAAGTCGCCGATGTAGGCGTAGTTGCCTCGGAGCCAGTTGTCCTCGCCCTCGGGCTTCTGCGTGAACTGGTGGTACATCAGGATCGGGAGCTCGGTGTCTTCCGACGTGTTCGCCTCGGGTGTCGTCCACCCGGCGTACAGGGTGCGTTGACGCTCCGTGCAGGCGACGAGATCGGCGCCGTTGACGCGCTCGGCGGTGCTCAGGGCACTCGCGTCGGCAGCGGTGGCGTACCACCCGGCGAACACGCGACCGTCGGCCCGGGGAAGGGGGAGTGCGTCGTACCGCACGTCCTCGGACTGCAGCTGCGGGCCGAGCGCGATGCCGTCGCCGGTGAACGACACCGCACACGCCTTCGGATCGGTCGCGCTCGCCAGCAATGCCTCCGCCGGGCTCAGCGGAGTGGGCGTCGGCGTGGGAGTCGGCTCGCTCGACGGCGCCGTCTCGGCGACGGGGGCGGTGGACGGCCCGCGCGTCAGGGCGAACACGGTGACGCCGCCGGCGATCAGGGCGACGGCGGAGGCGGCGACGAGAGTGCGGCGCAGGCGCACGCGTCGCGAGGTGCGGCGTCGGTGCTCGGCTCGGGTGACGGTCATGATGCCTCGGGTCGGCGGGTGGGTCCGCCGAGATCCTATCGGGACGGTTAACGCACTGCGGGGACGCGCCACGCCCCGCCGAGACGACAGGGCAGGATGAGGGGATGATCCGCATCGGCATCGTCGGCACCAGCTCCATCTCCGAACGCTTCGCGGAAGCGGTCGCCGTCGTCGAGGGTGCGAGCGTGTCGCGCGTCGCCTCGCGCGACGCGGAGCGCGCCCGGTCGTTCGCCGATCGCGTGGGAGCCCCCGGGGTCGCCGTCGGGCTCGACGAGCTGCTCGCCGCACCCGATGTCGACGCCGTCTACCTCGCCAGTCCGAACGCGGTGCACGCCACCCAGATCGCGTCGGCGGTGGATGCCGGCATCCCGGTGCTCGTGGAGAAGCCCGCGGTGCTGACGGCGGGCGAGTGGGATGCCGCTGTCGCTCACGCCCGCCGGCGCGGTGTCGTGCTGCTCGAGGCCATGCGCACGGCTTACGACCCCGGGCTTGCCGCCGTCCGCGCGGCTCTCCCCGAACTCGGGACCGTCCGGCGCGTCTCCCTGCGCTACGAGAAGCGGTCGGCGCGCTACGACGAGGTGCTCGCCGGGCGGCAGACGAACATCTTCGACCCCGAGCTGGGCGGGAGCGCGCTCCGTGATCTCGGCGTGTATCCGCTGCATGCGCTCGTGCGTCTCTTCGGCGAGCCCCGTGCCGTGCACGGCGTGCGAGTGGGGATCGCGTCGGGAACGGACGGCGTGGGCAGTGCTCTGGGTGCGTACGACGGCTTCGTGGCCGACGTCGCCTGGTCGAAGATCACCGACACGAGCCTGCCGAGCGAGATCCAGGGCGAAGACGCGTCGCTGCTCATCGATGCGATCGACGCGCCGCGACGGCTCGTTCTCACCCCGCGCGGCGGCATCCCACGCGTGATCAGAGTGTCGGCCGACGACAACCCGATGGCCGGAGAGGTGCGGCGCTTCGTCGACGCCATCGCGGGGGCCGACATCACGAACGATCAGGACTGCACGGCGACCACGCTGCGGCTCGTCGACGCCCTGCTCGACCGCCCCCTCGTCTGAGGGTTCACCCGTTGTTTCCCCCGCGGAGGGAGGATGCCCGGATGCAGACAGCGGCCCGCGCGGGGGAAGTGTTCCTCGCGTTCCTCCGGCTCGGGCTGACCTCATTCGGCGGGCCCATCGCGCATCTGGGGTACTTCCGCGACGACCTCGTCGTACGGCGGAAGTGGATGGACGACCGCGCGTACGCCGACCTCGTCGCGCTGTGCCAGTTCCTGCCGGGACCCGCGTCCAGCCAGGTGGGCTTCGCGATGGGACTCCAGCGTGCGGGGGTGCTCGGTGCGCTCGCCGCCTTCGCGGCCTTCACCCTGCCGTCCGCGGTCGTGCTCGTGGCGTTCGCGAGCGGCGCGGCCGCGATCGGCGGCCCCGTGGGCGAGGGGGTGCTCGACGGACTCAAGGTCGTCGCCGTCGCGATCGTCGCGCACGCCGTGTGGGGCATGGCGAAGACGCTCACCCCCGATGCGCCACGCGCGGGCATCGGGGTCGCGGCCCTCGCCCTCGCACTCCTTCTCCCCGCGGCTCCGGGCCAGCTCGCCGCCCTGGCGGTCGGGGTGGTGGCAGGGCTCGTCCTCCTGCGGGGTAGCGACCCTGCCGCCGCGGCGACGCTGCCGTCGTTCGGCGTGCGCCGGGGTGTCGCCGTCACCTGCCTCGTGGTGTTCGTGGGGGGACTGATCGCTCTGCCGGTGCTCGCGACGCTCGCGGGTCCGGGTGCCGTCTCTCTGGTCGACGCCTTCTACCGCGCGGGGGCGCTGGTGTTCGGCGGCGGGCACGTCGCCCTTCCTCTGCTGCAGGCCGGTGTGGTGGAGACCGGGTGGGTCTCACCCGAGTCGTTCCTGGCGGGCTACGGCGCCGCGCAAGCCGTCCCGGGACCGCTGTTCACCTTCGCGGCGTACCTCGGGGCCGTTTCCACCGTCGGGCCGGGCGGCATCCCGGGTGCGGCCCTCGCCCTCGGGGCGATCTTCCTCCCCGGCTTCCTCATCCTCGTCGGCGTGCTGCCGTTCTGGGATGCCGTGCGCACACGTCCGCGCGTGCGGGCGGCGATGCGCGGCGCGAACGCCGCCGTCGTCGGCATCCTGGGCGCGGCGCTGTACACGCCCGTCTTCACCACGGCGACCACCGGCCCGGGTCCCCTCGTGCTCGCGGCGGTGGGCTTCGTGCTGCTCACCGCGTTCAAGGTTCCCGCGTGGGCGGTCGTGCTCGTGGGCGCCGCGGGTGGGGTCGTACTGGCGTTCGTGTGAGCGGTCGCGTCTTCGCGGTGTGCACGCGCATTCCGTCGGGGTCGCGGCGCGGACGACGCAGAAGACGCAGCGTGCACAACGCAGGAGATCCGGGCGCCACATTCGAGCCGTCCGCGGAATGTCGGAGGCCGCGACAGGCGGCGCCGACGTTCTTCCTGCGTTGTGCACCGCCGCTCCGCGCGACCTGGGCACCCGCGGCATCCTGAGACTCATCCCCACGAAGCGTGACACCGGGTACCGGCGGTGCCAGGATGAGCGCACGGCGACGACGCCGGTGTTTTCGAGGGAGAGAACCGTGTTCCACAGCCCCCACCCGTCCGTCGAGGTGCCCGACCAGAGCATCTACGACTACCTCTTCGACTCCCTCGGCGAGAGCGATCTCGACCGCGTGGCCCTGGTGGATCCGGCCAGCGGCGCGGAGACCACCTACCGGGCCCTCCGAGCGCAGGTCGACGCCTTCGCGGGTGCTCTCGCCGCTCGCGGCGTCGACACCGTCACCGTGATCGCGATGCTCTGCCCGAACGTCCCCGCCTTCGCGACGGTGTTCCACGGCATCCTGAGGCTCGGGGCGGCCATCACCACGATCAACTCCCTCTACACCGCGCACGAGATCGAGAACCAGTTGCGGGATGCCGAGGCCACCTGGCTCGTGACCGTGTCGCCGCTGCTGCCACCGGCGCGGGAGGCCGCGCGGGCGGTCGGCATCCCCGATGAGCGGGTCATCGTGCTCGACGGCGCCGAGGGTCACCCCGACCTGCGCGCTCTGCTGAGCGAGGGGCGGACGCCGCCCGAGGTCGTCATCGATCCGGCCACGCACGTCGCCGTGCTGCCGTACTCGTCGGGCACCACGGGGGTGCCCAAGGGCGTGATGCTCTCGCACCGCAACCTCGTCGCCAACGTCCACCAGTGTCGTCCGGTGATCGAGATCGGCCCCGACGACCGTGTGCTCGCCGTACTGCCGTTCTTCCACATCTACGGCATGACGGTGCTGCTCAACCTCGCACTGCGCCAGCGCGCGACGCTCGTCACGATGCCGCGGTTCGACCTGATGGAGTTCCTGCGTGTCATCCAGGATCACCGGTGCACGTTCCTCTTCATCGCCCCGCCCATCGCGGTCGCGCTCGCCAAGCACCCCGCCGTGGAGCAGTTCGACCTCTCGAGCGTGCACAGCGTGTTCTCGGGCGCGGCTCCCCTCGACGGAGAGACCGCCGAGACCGCGGGCCGGCGCATCGGCGCGCGCTTCTTCCAGGGCTACGGCATGAGCGAGCTGAGCCCGGTGTCGCACGCCATCCCCGCCGAGGGAGGGATGCCGGTGAGCTCGGTCGGCGTGCTCATTCCGAACTGCGACGCGAAGCTCGTCGACCCCGAGACCGGCGCAGAGCTCGAGGAGCACGGCGACGACGGACTGACCGCGCCGGGAGAGATCTGGGTGCGCGGACCGAACGTCATGCTCGGCTACCTCAATCGGCCCGACGCCACGGCCGAGACCCTCGACGCCGACGGATTCCTGCACACCGGCGACATCGGCGTGCACCACGTCGACGGATACTTCACGATCGTCGACCGGCTGAAGGAGCTCATCAAGTACCACGGGTACCAGATCGCCCCGGCCGAGCTCGAGGCCCTGTTGCTCTCGCATCCGAAGATCCAGGATGCCGCGGTCATCGGCGTCCGCGGCGACGACGGCGAGGAGATCCCCAAGGCCTTCGTCGTGGCCGCTGCGGATGCCGGCCTCTCGGCCGACGACGTGATGACGTTCGTGGCCGAGAACGTCGCCCCGCACAAGAAGGTGCGCCGCGTGGAGTTCATCGACGTGGTGCCCAAGTCGACGTCGGGGAAGATCCTGCGCAAGGACCTGCGGGCTCGCGAGGCGGTCTGAGAACGACGAGGGGCGGGGGCGTTCCGACGCCCCCGCCCCTCGGTCGTGTCACGGTGTCCGTGTCACGGTGTCCGTGTCACGGTGTCCGTGTCACGGTGTCCGTGTCACGGGGTGAGCAGAGCGCCCGTCTGAGCGGCGGCCTCTTCGGCGCGCTTCTCTTCATCGTCTTTGCCGCGGCGCTCGTCGGCGGCTTCCTGCAGTGCCGACTTCGCCCGCAGCGGCGGGGTGCGGAAGAACAGCGACAGCACGAAGGCGAGCAGCACGACGCCCATCGCCACCCAGTACACGCTCGTCGCGGAGGAGTTGAATCCGACGAGGAACGGCTTGGTCAGCCGCGCGTCGGCGCCCACGAGGAACGACGTGTCGTCGAGCGTCGACCCTCCGATGGAGGTGTCCTGGTCGCCCGAGGCGAACTGGTCCGTCAGGGTGGTCGCGACGCTGTCGACGAAAGCGGTGCGATCGGCGGCGTTCGAGAAGTCGAGGCTGACCGATCCGTCGGCGCCGATGCGCGCAACGGGCACCTGCTGCTGGATCTGGGCCGTGGCGGCCGAGATCGCCTGAGCGACGGCGGCCTGCGTGACCTGCGCTTGAGCTGCGGCGGGGATCTGTCCCGAGGCCACCTGCTGCGCCACGGCCTGGGTTGCGGCATCCGTCGCCTGCTGCACGCCCTGCTGCACCTGCTGGGTCACGGCATCCGTGGTCTGGGTCACGATCGGGGTGTAGATCGACGACATGATCTTCTCGTTGGCCGGAGCCGACGCCGTCGCCGGGTCGAAGGCGGCGTCCAGCGCGTCGGTGAGGGTCGCGCGGTCGCCGAACGAGCCGATGATGTTCGAGGGCATCAGCGTGAACAGCAGCGACAGCAGCACGGCGGTGCCCAGGGTTCCACCGATCTGGCGGAAGAACGTCGAACCACTGGTGGCCACGCCCATGTCGCGCACGCCCACGGAGTTCTGGCTGGCGATCGTGAGCGTCTGCATGAGCTGGCCCAGGCCGAGGCCGATGACGAGCATCGCGATGGCGACGTGCCAGTAGGGGCTGTCGTACTTCAGGAACGTCAGCAGGAAGAAGCCGACCGACATCAGCAGCGTGCCGAGGATGGGGAACATGCGGTAGCGGCCCGTGCGCGCGATGAGCTGACCGCTCGCGATGGAGGCGATCATGAGTCCGAGGATCATCGGGAGCATCTCGAACCCGCTCTGCGTGGGAGACGAACCCAGCACGAGCTGCAGGTACAGCGGCAGGGTGAGCATCGCGCCGAACATGCCGAAGCCGACGAGCACACCGATGACGGTCGCCATCGAGAAGGTGGGCGAGCGGAAGAGTTTGAGCGGGATGAGCGCGTCATCCTTCATCTTCATCTCGGCGATGACGAAGGCCAGGATGCCGAGGGCTCCCACGACGTAGCAGGCGAGGGCGATCGGCGAGCCCCAGCCCCACTCGCGGCCCTGCTCGGCCACGAGGAGCAGCGGGACGAGCGCGACGATCACGGTCGTGGCGCCCCACCAGTCGATGCGCACCGAGTGGCGGGGCTGCTTCGGGATGTGGAGGAACCGCCACACGATCGCCAGCGCCAGGATGCCGATCGGGACGTTGATGAGGAAGACCCAGCGCCAGCCGGTGATGAACAGGATCTCGTTGGCTCCGGCGAAAAGCCCGCCCACGAGCGGGCCGATGACGCTGGAGATGCCGAACACGGCGAGGAAGTAACCCTGGTACTTCGCACGTTCGCGCGGGGCGAGGATGTCGCCCATGATCGCGAGCGGCATCGACATGAGGCCACCGGCGCCGAGACCCTGAACGGCGCGGAAGGCGGCGAGCTCGACCATGGAGGTCGAGAAGCTGGCGAGCACCGACCCGATGATGAAGATGAGGATGGCGATGAGGAACAGCGGGCGCCGACCGAAGATGTCGGAGAGCTTGCCGTAGATCGGCGTCGAGATGGTCGACACGATCAGGTAGGCCGTGGTGACCCACGCCTGCAGGCTCAAGCCCTGCAGGTCGTCGCCGATCGTGCGGATCGAGGTGCCGACCACGGTCTGGTCGAGGGCGGACAGGAACATGCCGGCCATGAGGCCGAAGATCACGAACATGATCATGCGGTGCGTCATGACCGTGTCGGTGCCGGCCGTATGCGCGCGCCGGTTCTGGGTGATGTCTGACATCGGGTCCTCTTCAGGAGAAGACCTGGCGGACGGCAGGAAGGGCTCGGTCGGGCGCCAGGTGTTTGCTAAAAGTCAAACAAATAGTAGCGCGTCCTCCCGCCCTCGGAAACCGTCTCCCGTGCGCCCGCCGGCAACCCTGCTGCGGGGCGTCCGCTCGCGCGTCGCAGGCGGTCGACGGCACGGCCGGGGAACGCAACGGCCGTGCGGTTCGGCGGGGCCGTGCTCGGCTCGCGAACGAAGCAGGTGCCGCGCGTCGATTCCAGTCCCGCGAAGCGCGGGTGATCTCCCCTGTGTGGACGGCCTGAGGGGGGATTTCACACCCGCGGGTGAATGTGCGGCGGTCTCGAGTCCAATGCGGCTGAGCCGGAGCGCGCTCAGTCCGATACGGCTGACGAGTGCGCGATCATCTCGACGGGGCAGGCGCGTCAGGTTGAATTGCGGGCGGCATGGCGCCGGATGAGTCCGAAGATGATCGTGCCCACGAACAGCACGATTCCGATGATCCCGAGCCACAGAAGGCCCTGGAACGCGAAGCCCACGACGGTCAGGATCGCCCACGCGACGAGGAGGATGATGAGTACGGTCCACATGGTCGTGACTGTACGCCTACGATAAATACGACGGTCGTGTTTTCACATTTCGCTGGCAGCTTTTCTGGCGCCCGATTTTTCCGACCTGGCATTCGCGCAGATTCGCGCGGACCGGCGATACGGAACAGCGAGAATAGTGGCGCGCTTTTGGGAACATTTCTCTCACGTGATGTGGGGCCGCTCGAGCGACCACGAGACTCTGCCGGATGTACGCGATCTGCCGACGCGGAGCGTCGCGGTCCGCGGCACGCAGTATCTGGTGCATGACCGAGAGCGCCACGGATCGGGGACGCGGCTGTACGTTCTGCGGCTGCGCCGACGAGACCACGGGCGCGTCCGCGTCTACTCCGACGGCCGGCTGCTGGGCCGCCTGTCGGAGGAAGTGTCCGACGCGCTGAAGCCCTCGCTCGAACGGGTGGGCGGTGCGGCCGTCGTCAACGGGTCGGGGACGAAGGCGGGCGGCATCCGTCTGTGGGTCGACGTGCCCACGTCGCGCGCGTTCGAGGCGTACGCCGCCACACGGGGCGAAGCGACGCCCGCCGCACCCCTCGGCCGGTAGTCCGCTCGTACCCGGTCTGCGTCAGCGCGAGCGCCCTACACGGATCGGGGACCGTGGCAACCGGGGTGCCGAATCGCGGTCGGCGGGTGTGTGGTCGGAGTCCACAACCGAAGGGCGGCGCCATGTCGGCACGCAACACCATCGTCCGCAGCATGCACGATCTCGGCCTTGCCGCGTGGTTCGGCGGTGCCCTGATGGGAGCCGTCGGCCTCAACGGCGCCGCAGCCCTCGCCCAGGACCCGGCCGAGCGCCTGAGCCTGTCGTCGACGGGGTGGGCGCGGTGGGCCCCGGTGCAGATCGCGGCGATCCTCACGCACGGCATCGGGGGCGTGGGGCTCATCCTGGGCAACAAGACCCGCTTGGCGGGACAGCCCGAGGCGCGGCGCAACACGATCGTGAAGCTGGCCGTCACCGCTCTCGCCGGCGGAGCCAGCGTCTACGCTGGTGCGCTCGGCGCCACGATCTGGGCGCACGCCGACGAGGGCGGCGACGGTGTCACCGAACCCGCCGAGACCGCGTCTCACGTTCTCGCGTCCGCCCAGAAGCAACAGCGCATCGTGCAATGGGTGATCCCGGCACTCACCGGCATCCTGATCGTGCTCGGCGCCCAGCAAGGCGAACAGCAGCGGCCCGCGGCCGGTTTGCTGCGCTCGCTCGGGATTCGCTGAGGTCGGCGGCTGCCCAGCGGCGCCTTTTCGTCGGAGAGGCGCCTGGACGCGAGGACGACCGCTCCGCGGTCGACTCCGCTTACGTGCGCCGCGCATTCCGTCTCGCGGTGATCGTCGAACGACCGGGGCGGTTGCGGACCAGGGGAGCGGTTCGTCGTCTGTCTCTCACCAGGGAAAAGCAAAACCCCCGCCATGTAGAAGCTAGGCGAGGGTTTCTGGGATGACTGTAATGATCATCCGTGTGGCTCCGACGGGCGTCGATCCCGTGACCTCACGATTTTCAGTCGTGCGCTCTACCAACTGAGCTACAGAGCCGAGCGACATGTCTGCCGCTTCCTAGACGAAGGGCCTTCCCGAAAGAAGGCCCGTCGCTATGGAGCGACCCTGACGGGACTTGAACCCGCGACCTCCGCCGTGACAGGGCGGCACGCTAACCAACTGCGCTACAGGGCCATGCGTATTTAGTTGTTCCACCGGAAAGTGACCCCAACGGGATTCGAACCCGTGCTGCCGCCGTGAAAGGGCGGTGTCCTAGGCCGCTAAACGATGGGGCCGGATGAAGCTGAAACCTTGCGTTTTCAACCTCGCTTGCCGACGACCGAGCCTACTTCACATCTTTCGAGATTGCCAATCGGGGGCGTGGCGTCCGCGGCTCGCGCGTGTCGTGGGCACAGAATCGAGAGTCGACTGGGGAACTCGCCCTGTTGTGCCTGTGACTCGTGTTGCTACTGTTGGCCGAGTTGCGACCGGTGAGATGAGGTATTCCCGTGACGCTCGAGCGCCCCGAAACCCCCCAAGACTGCGGCTGCGCGCCTACGGCGAGTGAGCAGCGGCGCCTGTGGCCCGCGTTCGATCGCCGCAGCGCCCTGAAGATCGGAGCCTTCGGTGCCGTCGCACTCGGAGCGTTCGGCTCCGTGGCATCCGGATTCGGCTCACCCGCGATGGCTGCGGACTACCCCTCGTGGGCCGATGTCGAAGCCGCGCGGGCCAACGAGTCGGCGAAAGCGGCCGAGATCACCCGCATCCAGGGGCTCATTCAGGGGTTGCAGTCAGAGGTCGAGCGCACGCAGGCCGAGGTACGCGCCCGCTCCGACGAGTACTTCGCCGCGCAGCAGGCCTATCAAGACGCCGACTACCGCGCCCAGCTGCTGCGTCAGCAGGCCGATGCCGAGGCGAACCGCGCGACCGATGCCGCCAACAAGGCCGGCAAGGTCGCGGCCCAGCTCTACCGTTCCGGCGGCGACGACACCTCGCTCGACCTGTTCTTCTCGGGGTCAGCGGCGTCGGCCGACGACCTGCTGGCCAAGCTCGGCACGATGGACAAGCTCCTCGAGCGCAACCGTTCGGTGTACGCCGCGGCGGTGGCCGCGCGTGACAACGCGAAGAACCTCAGCGCCCAGGCCGACGACGCCACGGCCGAGCGCGAACGCCTGAGGGTGATCGCCGAAGAGAAGATGGCGGCGGCGCAGCAGGCCGCTCAGGCGGCCCAGGAGGCCCTCGCGGCCCAGCAGGCCAACCAGTCCATCCTCGAGGCGCAGCTCGCCGCCCTGCAGGACACCACGGCCAAGACGGTCGCCGACTACCAGGCCGGTGTCGAAGCCGAGCGCAAGGCCCGTGAGGAGCGCGAGCGCCGCGCTCGCGAAGAAGCCGCTGCCCGCGACGCGGAAGAGCGCGCGCGCCGCGAGCGCGAGGCCGCTGAGCGACAGAACAGCGGCGGCGGCGGAAGCAGTGGCGGCGGGGGAAGCAGCAGCGGCGGCGGGGGAGGCGGCGGCGGTGGCGGTGGCGGCGGTGGCGGGAACGTCAGCGGCGGAGGCTGGGCACGACCGTCGTCGGCATACACCTCGTCGGGCTACGGTCCCCGGTCCAGCCAGTGCAACGGCAGCTACTGCGCCAGCTCGTGGCACCTCGGTCTCGACTTCGGAGCCAGCTGCTGGTCGCCCATCTACGCCGCATCCGCTGGTCGCGTGACCTACGCCGGCTACAACGGCGGTTTCGGTAACTACATCCGCATCGCCCACGACGACGGCTCGGGCACCGGCTACGGCCACATCGTCGACGGCGGCATCTACGTCTCGTACGGCCAGCGCGTCGAGGCCGGTCAGCAGATCGCCGCGACCGGGCAGACGGGCAACTCCTTCGGCTGCCACCTGCACTTCGAGGTCTACCCGCCCTGGGGCGGCACCACCGATCCCGCGCCTTGGCTGCGCGATCGCGGCGTCAACGTCTGAGTCGGTACACGAGAGAACCCCCGGTCGATCGACCGGGGGTTCTCTCGTACGGGCCGCGTCAGAGCGTGTTGGGCGCCTCGCCGGAACCCTGCGTCTTCGTCTGGGCGTCGTGCTCGTCGAAGCGCGTGAAGGCCTCGCTCACGAGACGCTCGGCCTCGGTGGCATCCGCCCAGTCGTCGACCTTGACCCACTTGTTGGGCTCGAGATCCTTGTAGTGCTCGAAGAAGTGCGTGATCTCCTTCTTGGTCCACTCGTCGATGTCGGCGACGTCCTGGATGTGGTCCCAGCGCGGGTCCTTCGCCAGCACGGCAACGACCTTGTCGTCGCCGCCGGCCTCGTCGCTCATCTTCAGCACGCCGACGGGGCGCACCTTGGCGAGGATGCCGGGGTGCAGCTCGCGGTCGAGCAGCACGAGCACGTCGAGCGGGTCGCCGTCTTCGCCGAGGGTGTTCTCGAAGAATCCGTAGTTGGCGGGATATCCGAACACGGTGTACAGGATGCGGTCGAGGTAGACACGGCCGGTGCCGTGGTCGACCTCGTACTTCACGCGGCTGCCGCGGGGGATCTCGATGACGGCGTCGTATGCGCCCATACTCGTGCTCCTTCAAGTCTGTGGATTTCCGCGCCCAGCCTATCCGGGAGCCCGCCGCGCCCACGCACGTGCCAAGCGTCGTGACACAACGCAGGAGATCCGGTGGATGTCACCGTGCCCGCGGGTGCGGCAGTGGGGCGGGTGTGCGGATCTCCTGCGTTGTGTCCGGGCCGGGCGGGGCCGGGCTGGGCGGCGCCGGGTGGGGCCGGGCCGAGCGCGGCGGGGCCGGCGGGGACGCCGAGGCCATACGGGCCGGGCCCGGGCGGGAGGGGACGCCGAGACCGTCCGAAGGCACTCGGGCGGGTCCGGGCAGCGGAGGCCGGGGCGGCGCGGTGGTGGCGGGGCGAATACCGTGGAGGCATGGATCACCGCCCCGGACTCGACCCGTCCGTCGCCGAGGTACGCCGCGCCGTGCGGGCCACGCTCGACACCACCGACGGATCCGTCGTCGTCGCCCTCTCGGGCGGCGCTGATTCACTCGCTCTCGCGGCGGCGACCGCCTTCGAGGCCACGAGGCGCGGCATCCACGCCGAGGCCGTCGTCATCGACCACGGACTGCAGGAGGGATCGGATGCCATCGCCGCGGACGCCGCGGCGAAGGCGGTGTCGTTCGGGCTCGCCGCCCGGGTCGTACGGGTCGAGGTCGGCGCGGTCGACGGCCCCGAGGCGGCGGCACGCACGGCTCGCTACGACGGACTCGCCCGCGGAGCGGCCGACGTCGGCGCCGACACGGTCCTGCTCGGACACACGCTCGACGACCAGGCCGAAACGGTGCTGCTGGGCCTCGCCCGCGGATCCGGCGGGCTGAGCCTGGCCGGCATGCCCGCGGAGCGACGGGATGCTACGGGGCCGCGGTGGGTGCGCCCGCTGCTCGGCATCCGCCGACGGACGACCGTGGCGGCGTGCCGTGCGGAGGGGCTCGATCCGTGGTCCGATCCGCACAACGTCGACCCCGCCTACGCCCGCGTGCGCGTGCGCGAGCGGGTGATGCCGGTGCTCGAGAGCGAGCTCGGCCCGGGCGTCGCCGAGGCGCTCGCACGCACGGCGGAGCAACTGCGCGAGGACGCCGAGGCGTTCCAGGACATGATCGACGAGACCATCGAAGACATCGTCGAGCACGCCGAGGCCGGCATCTCGATATCGGTCGCCGCCCTCGCGGCCAACCCGGCGGCGCTGCGCAACCGCATCGTGCGCTACGTGGTCGAGAGCGAGTTCGGCGTCGCCCTGACCCGATCTCAGACGCTCGAGGTCGCGCGGCTCGCCGTCGACTGGCGCGGGCAGGGGCCTATCGACCTGCCGTCGTGCGTGGCCCGTCGCGTGGGCGCTCGGGTGGAGGTCGTCGCGCGCGCGGGCGACTGACCCACCGGGGCTGAGGCGCCGGAGGGATCCGGCGCGAGGCCGCCCCGACGGAGGTGGCCGGCGGCAGCGGACCCTCGTAGGAGATCCGCCCGCGGGACGTCTGGTGCGCCCGGGGCCCGGTTCCACGGCGCGCCCGCTCGCAGCCCGCGCGCGGAGCCGTCGCCGGGATGACACGGCGCCGATGCCCGGTCCGGCACGTTCTGCCGCCGTGCCTTGACGCGTCCGTCGGCCGCTCTTAGACTCCTCGGCATTGCAGTATTCAACTACCGAATGAATATGCAAACGTCCGATTCAGAGTCGAAGGCAGGACACATGGGCGCGTTCTCCGCCATCTCAGACCCCACCGATCTCGACGCCGTGCGTGCGGCGATCGCGGATGCCGAGCGGCCCGGCGCCCTGGTCGCGCTCGGGCTGCGCACCCTCGTCATCGAGCCGGGAGCCGCGTCGCAGGCCCCCGCTCGCGTGCGCGAGCTGCTGGCGCCACGGGGCGACCGCGCGACCGTGGCGCTCCTCGTGGACCGCACCGTCATCCGCTCCGGCGCCGAAGACCTCAAGGCCGACGTGCGTGCGCTTCTGGAGCGCGAGTTCGACGTCGTCGAGACCGCCCTCGGCGAGCCCGGCCACCTGCACGTCGACGACGAGGCCCTGGATGCCGCAACCGCGGCGACCGACGGCGTCGACGCCGTGGTGTCGGTGGGTTCGGGCACGATCTCCGACATCGCGAAGGTCGCCTCCGCGCGTGCGGGCGGGGTCCCCCTCGTGATCGTGCAGACCGCGGCATCCGTCGACGGGTTCACCGACAACGTCTCGGTCGTCCTGCGCGCCGGAGCCAAGCGCACGATCGACTCCCGGTGGCCCGATGTCGTGCTCGCCGACACGACCGTGATCGCCACCGCGCCGGTCGAACTGAACGCGTCGGGTTTCGGTGAACTGCAGTCGCTGTTCACGGCCCCCGCCGACTGGTGGCTCGCGTCGCAGATCGGCACCGACGCCACCTTCCACACCACGCCCCGCGACCTTCTGCTCGAATTCGCCGGCGACCCGTCGGAGTGGGGCGTCGGCCTGGGCCGCGGTGACGCCCGCCCCGTCGAGCAGCTCACCCGCGTGCTCGCGATCCGCGGCATCGGCACCGGCATCTCGGGCTCGACGGCCTGCCTCTCGGGCGTCGAGCACCTCGTGAGCCACATGCTCGACATGTACGCCGTCGCCCGCGGCCACGAGGTGGGTCTGCACGGCGCGCAGGTGGGCGTGGCATCCGTCATCGCCGCGTCCGCGTGGGACCACCTGTTCGAGCTGGCCCGCAGCGGGCGCGCGATCGAACCGTCGAGCGAAGACGACGAGCGGCGCGTGCGTGACGCCTTCGCGGTGTGCGACCCGTCGGGCGCGCTGGGTGGTGAATGCTGGCGCGACTACTCCGCCAAGCGCGATGCCTGGGCCGCCGTCGACGACCCGCTCGCCCTGCTCGCCGACCCCGACACCCTGGAGGCGGGTCTGGGGGCGATGCGACCCGACAGCGAGAAGATCGCTCGGGCGCTCGCCGTCGCCGGGGCGCCTCTCACCCGTGACGACCTCGGCGCCTGGATCACGGCCGACATCTGGCGGTGGGCCGTGGCGAACTGCCTGTTCATGCGCAACCGCGTCACCGTGATCGACCTGCTCCACGCCGCCGGATGGTGGACGGATGCCGACGTCGACGCCGTCCTGGACCGCGCCGCCGCGGCGGTGCGCGCGGCGCGCGAGGCGGCGGGGGTGACCGCGTGAGCGGCCTGGTGCTCGGCATCGACTGCTCGACCACGGGCGCGAAGTGCATCGCCTGGGACCTGCACGGCCGCGCCGTCGCGCAGGGCCGCAGCGACGTCGTCCTGTCGATCCCGCAACCCGGGTGGGGTGAGCAGGACCCGGAGCACTGGTGGGCCGCTGTCGTGCACGCCGTGCGGGACTGCATGCGCACCGTCGACCCGGCGAGCGTGAAGGCGCTGTCGATCACGCACCAGCGCGAGAGCTTCGCCCTGCTCGACGCGCACGACGTCCCCGTGCGCCCGGCGATGCTCTGGCTCGACGCGCGCGCCGGCGATCAGGTCGACCGCGTCGGCACGTCGCGCATCCATGAGCTCACCGGCAAACCCCCCAACCCGACGCCGGCGCTGTACAAGCTCCACTGGCTCGCCGAGCACGAGCCCGAGTCGCTGGCGCTCACCGCCCACATCGTCGATGTGCACGCCTACCTCGTGCACCGTATGACGGGGGAGTGGGTGACCTCGATCGCCAGCGCCGACCCCCTTGGCATCCTGGATCTGTCGGCATCCGACTACTCCGACGAGATCCTCGCGGGCATCGGACTCGACCGCTCGGTGCTGCCACGACTGGTGGAGCCCGGAACACCCATCGCCACTCTGAGCCCCGCCGCCGCGGGTGAGCTGACGCTGCCCGCCGACGTGCTCGTGGTCGCCGGCGCCGGCGACGGGCAGTCGGCCGGACTGGGGGCCGGGGTGTGCGCGGAAGGCGATGCGTACCTCAACCTCGGGACGGGGCTCGTCTCGGGCTGTTTCGGATCGAGCTTCCGTCCGCACCCGTCGTACCGCGCGATGTCGGGCGCGATCCCCGGGACGGTCAGCAACGAGCTGTTCGTGGGGGCGGGGACCTTCATGGTGACGTGGTTCCTGCAGGAGATCGCCGCGGGAGAGCCCGCGGGCGTCGTGCGCGAGGACTGGTGGGAGCGCCAGGCGTCGACCGTGCCGGAGGGCGCCGAGGGCCTGTTCGTCGTGCCCTACTGGAACGGTCAGCTCACGCCCTTCTGGGACCACCGGGCACGCGGGGCCATGGTCGGCTTCGGGGGCGTGCACACCCGCGCGCACATCTACCGGGCGGTGCTGGAGGGGATCGCGTTCGAGCTGCGCTGGTGCCTCGACCAGGCCGAGGCGAACTTCCCCGCCCCGGTCGCCGACTTCGTGGCGATGGGCGGCGGGGCGCGGAGCGACCTGTGGTGTCACATCTTCGCCGACGTGCTGCGGCGACCCGTCGTCCTCGCGGGCCACGACGAGGCGACGGCGCTGGGTGTCGGCATTCTCGCCGCCGTGGGGGCGGGGCTTCATCCCGGCATCCCGGAAGCGGTCGCCGCCATGACCCGGCGCGGTCGGCGTTACGAGCCCGACCCGGCACGCGCGGCGCGCTACGACGAGCTCTTCGGCGCCTACCGGGAGATCTACCCGGCGCTGCGCCCCGTCTACCCCACCATCGCGGAGGTGGCACATGTCTGACGCATCCCCCGACACGTGGTTCGACGCCTACCTCTTCGATCTCGACGGCACCGTGTATCTCGGCGACGAGCTGCTGCCCGGCGCGCGCGAGATGCTCGCCGATCTGCGGGCGCGCGGCGCGCGCACGGTGTTCCTCTCGAACAACCCGACGCGCGATCCCGACATGTACGTCACGAAGCTCGAACGCCTCGGCATCCCGGTCGATCGCAGCGAGATCGTCAACACCGTGGTCAGTACCGTGGCGTGGCTGCGGGCCGAGCATCCCGGGGCGACGGTCTTCCCGATCGCGGAGCCGCCGCTCGTGCGCGCGCTGGAGGAAGCGGGGGTGCGTATCAGCGACGATCCGGCGGAGATCGACATCGTCATCGCCAGCTACGACCGCGGTTTCGACTACCGCAAGCTCCAGATCGCGTTCGACGCCCTGTGGCAGCACCGGCGGGCGATGCTCGTCACGACCAACCCGGATCGGTACTGCCCGTTCCCGGGCGGCCGCGGCGAGCCGGATGCCGCGGGCATCGTCGCCGCTCTCGAGGCGACGACGGGGGTGCGCTGCGCCGCGAACATGGGCAAGCCAGACCGCATCATGATCGACGCCGTCATGTCGATGCTCGGGCCGGATGTGCGCAGCGCCGTCATGGTGGGGGACCGCCTCGAAACCGACGTGCGCATGGCCGTCAACGCCGGCATCTCCTCCGCGCTCGTGCTGACCGGGGATGCGACGCGCGCCGACGTCGAGCGCTGCGAACCGCACCTGCGGCCGAGCTTCGTGATCGAGGGCATCGGCGATCTTCGTCCGCGGCAGACGCTTGCGTCCCCGGCACGCACTGTTTAGAATAGTCACGCGTACACAGAATAGATATTCCCAACGGGACAGAGAGGTCATCGATGGACGAGGAATTCCTCCTGGAGATGCAGCGGCGAATGCTGCGCATCCGGGCCTTCGACGAGCGGGCATCGAAGATGGTCAAGCGCGGCCACATCCCCGGCACCGTGCACACCTCGATCGGGCAGGAAGCGCAGGTCGTCGGAGCGACGATGGCGCTGCGCGACGGCGACTTCATGACGGGCAACCACCGCAGCCACGGTCACCCGATCGGCAAGGGGAGCCCCCTCGGGCCGCTCATGGCCGAGCTGCAGGGCAAGTCCGGCGGCGTGTGCAAGGGCAAGGGCGGGTCGCTCCACCTCGCCGACTTCGCCGTGGGCAGCCTCGGTGAATCGGGCATCGTGGGCTCCTCGATCCCCATCGCGATGGGCGCCGCCCTGTCGTCGCAGGTGCTCGGGCGCGACAGCGTGGCGCTCGCCTTCTTCGGCGACGGCGCGGCCAACCAGGGCGTGCTGTACGAATCGATGAACATGTCGGGCGTCTGGAACCTGCCCGTGATCTTCCTCTGCGAGAACAACCAGTACGCGCTGTCGACCCCGGCTCACACCGTCACGAGCGGCGTCATCGCCGAGCGTGCCGCGGGCTTCGGCATCCCGGGCGTGCGCGTGGAGGAGGGGCAGGACGTGCTCGCGGTGCACGACGCGGTGAGCGCCGCCGTCGACCGCGCCCGCGCCGGCGAGGGCCCGACCCTCATCGAGGTGGTGACCTACCGCTACAACGAGCACTCCGAGGGTCTGCGCCTGGGCACCGACTACCGCCCCGTCGACGAGCGCGAGGCCTGGCTGAAGAAGGACCCGCTCGTGCTCTTCCGCGAGCGCCTGATCGCCGAGCACGGCCTCACCGCCGAGCGCATGGACGCCCTCGAGCAGGAGATCGTCGACGAGGTCGACGCCGCCGTCGCCTACGCCGAGAACAGCCCCTTCCCCGACCCCTCGGTCGCCTTCGACGACCTCTACACCGACTCGGAGTACGCAGCATGAGCGTCATGAGCTTCCTCGGCGCGATCGGCGCCGCCCAGCGCGAGGCGATGGACGCCGACGAGCGCGTCATCATCATCGGCGAAGACGTCGAGGCCAACGTCTACGGCACCACCGGCGGTGGCAAGACCCGCGCCCAGACCGGCGACTTCGTGCAGATGTACGGCCGGAACCGCATCCGCAACACCCCCATCTCCGAGGAGGGCATCGTCGGCGCCGCCGCGGGGGCGGCGATGACCGGACTCCGCCCGCTCGTGGATCTGTCGTACTCGAGCTTCCTCTACATGGCGATGGACCAGCTGGTGAACCAGGTGGCCAAGAACCGCTACATGTTCGGCGGTCAGGCCTCGATGCCGGTCGTGTTCCGTTCCGCGATGTTCTACGGGCTCAACACCGGCGCCCACCACTCGGACCGTCCGTACCCGATGTTCATGAACGTGCCGGGACTGAAGATCATGGTGCCGTCCAGCCCCTCGGATGCCAAGGGGCTCCTTCGCACCGCGATCGACATGGACGACCCGGTGCTCACCTTCGAGGCCTGCCTGTTGTGGGGTTCGAAGGGCGAGGTCCAGGACGAGCCCTTCTGGGTGCCGTTCGGCGTCGCGCGTACCGTGCGCGAGGGCACGGACGTCACGATCGTCGCCGTGTCGAGTTCGGTGCCCGAGGCGGTGGCCGCGGCCGCCGAGCTCGAGGTCGAGGGCGTCTCGGTCGAGGTGATCGATCCGCGCACGCTCGTGCCGCTCGACCGTGATGCCATCTTCCGCTCCGTGGCCAAGACCGGACGCCTGGTGATCGCCGAGCCCGCGCACCGCACGTGCGGGGCGGCGGCCGAGATCAGCGCGCTCGTGAGCGAGGAAGTCTTCGACGCCCTCAAGGCCCCCATCGTGCGCCTCACCGCGCCCGACATGCAGATCCCCTTCAGCCCCTCGCTGGAGAAGCAGATGTACCCGAACAAGGACGGAATCGCCGCCGCCGTGCGGCGCGTGACCGGACTGACCGCCCCCGCGCTGGCATCCGTCGGCGCCGAGTGATCGACCAGACAAGGAGAACGACGTGGCACGTGTAGAGGTTCTGCTCCCGCAGTGGGGCATGGGGATGAGCGAGGGCGCGATCGTCCAGTGGCACAAGAAGGTGGGCGACCAGGTCGCCGAAGACGAGCCCCTGGCCGACGTCGAGGCCGAGAAGGTCGAAGAGACGCTCGAATCCCCCGCGACGGGCACGCTCGTCGAACTGCTCGTCGACGAAGGTGACGCCGTCGAGGTGCGCACCGTCGTCGCCATCATCGAGACGGACTAGCGCCCGCCGCACCGCGTCCGGGCAACGGAGCCCGGAAGAAAGAAAGGCAGATCATGACCGGAGTCGACCCGCTGGGTCTCGTCACCGCCGCACGTGCGGGCGGCTACGCCGTCGGTGCGTTCAACATGCACAATCCCGAGACCACTCAGGCGCTCATCCAGGCCGCGCAACGCGCCGACGCCCCCGTGTTCCTCCAGGTGGGGCGAGCCATCGTCCCGCACATGGGACTGCGCGCCGCCTACGAGATGACGCGCCGCGAGCTCGACGAGTCGGGGCTGGCCGCGCCCATCCACCTCGACCACGGCACGTACGACGAAGTGTTCGACGCCATCAAGCTCGGCTTCGACTCGATCATGTTCGACGGCGCGCACCTCGACTTCGAGGAGAACATCCGCGTCACGGCCGAGGTCGTCAAGGTCGCGCACGCGTTCGGCATCCCCGTCGAGGCGGAGCTGGGGCGCATCCCGGACGCCTCCGAGAGCATCCCGTGGGAGGAGTACTACACCAAGGTCGACGAGGCCGAGCGCTTCGTCGCCGAGACGGGCGTGGACCTGCTGGCGATCTCGGCCGGTGTCATGCACGGCGTCACCGGCATCGAGCCGCAACCGCTGGACATCGAGCGGATCCGGCAGATTCGGGATGCCGTCGGCATTCCGCTCGTACTGCACGGGGCGTCGGGCGTTCCGGCCGATCAGCTGCACGCGGCGATCGAGGCGGGCGTGCACAAGCTCAATGCCGACACCGACCTGCGCCACGCGTTCCGCCGGGGCATCGAAGACGTCTGGTCGCGGGGCGACCGGCAGTTCGAGGAGGCGATGGCGGAAGGGCGCGAGCGGATGATCGAGGCGACCGTTCAGAAGATGCGCGAGTACGGCTGCGCCGGGCGCGCCGGACGCGCGGCCCCCGCGCCCGACGAGGCGGTACTCGTATGAGCACGCCGGTTATCGAAGACGGTGTCGTCGAGCCGCTGACGGGGCTCCGGCGCACCGCCGCTCGGCGGATGGTGCAGGCGTGGGCCGCGCCGGTGTTCCATGTCACGGTCGAGGTCGACATGACGGCGGCCCTTCGGACGAAGCAGATCGAGTCGACGGCGACCGTGACGGATGCCATCCTGCGCGCGAGCGCCCGCGCCCTGGTCGAGGTGCCGCAGGTGAACGCGCACGTCGGGGACGAGAGCGTGACGCGTTTCGAGAGGGCGAACGTCGGGGTGGCCGTCGACAGCCCGAAAGGCCTGGTCGTGCCCGTCGTGCACGACATCGGCGCGGCCGGTCTCGCGGAGATCTCGCGGGCGAGGGCCGACGTCGTCGGCCGGGCCCGTGCGGGAGCTCTGACCCGCGACGACGTCACCGGCGGTACTTTCACCGTCTCCAACCTCGGGATGATGGGTGTGACGCGCTTCGACGCGATCCTCAACGTGCCCCAGGCGGCGATCCTCGCCGTCGGCGCGACCGTGCAGCGCTTCGTGCACCGCGAGGATGCGGGCCTGTGGGCTCCGATCGCCGAGTTCACGCTGACGGCCGACCACCGCGCCCTCGACGGGGCCACCGCGGCGCGCTTCGTCGGGGTGCTCCGGCGCGAGCTCGAGAGCCCGTCCCCGTGAACGACGGCGCCCGCACGGCCCGCTCGACGGCGGATCGTGCGGGCGCCGCACCGCGATCCGACGTGCCGATCGAGGCAGGGCCCGGCTCCTCCGCGTTTCCCGCGGCGGTGTCGGGCCCTTCCGGGGTTCGAGAGGTTCCGCCCGGCGGCAGGGTCCTCATCGAGGCGGTCCGCGCACCGGGTGCCCCCCGCACGCCCGTCGACGAGGTGCTGTCGAGTCTGGTGCTGCTGCAGCGGGTCGCGGCGGGCGAGGCGACCGATGCCGTGCGCCTCTTCTCCCCGGCGCCCACCGTGGCCTTCAGTCGCCGAGAGAGCCTGCATCCCCGTTTCGCCCGGGCTGCCGACGCGGCGCGCGCGGCGGGCTATCTCCCGGTCGTCCGTCCCGCCGGCGGGCGCGCGGTCGTGCTCGACGAGGACTGGCTCGTCATCGACCTCGTCTCCTCCGAAACGGCGCGCCGCGACGACGGCGAGGTCTTCCGCGAGCGCGGACGCGACTTCGCCGATCTCGCCCGCGGGTGGGGCGTCGACGCGCGCCTGGGGGGTGTGGCGGGGGAGTACTGCCCCGGCGAATGGTCGGTCAACGCGCGCGGCGCGGTCAAGCTCGTCGGCACGGCGCAGCGCGTCGTGCGCGGAGCGCGCCTGTTCACCGCGAGCATCCCGCTGCGCCTGAGCGAACGCGCGCACGGCCTGCTGGTCGAGGTCAACGGCATCCTGGATCTGGCGTGGGATCCCGCGACCGTGGGGTCGCTCGCCGAGGAGGCCACCGTGGTCGACGACGTGGTGCGCCGCGACGTCGCTGAGCTGTTCGCCGGGCCCGACGCCCCGCGCCGCCGGCTTCCCGAGCTCGTTCCCGACCTTGCGACGGCCCTGTCGCAGCTCGCCGGCGACCGCGTGGTCTCCTCGCCGGAATCGACCGTTGACACGGGGCCGGAGGGGGCTTAGCGTATAGCCAATCGCACGGTGAATAGTTACCACTCCACCGCCACAGACCGAGAACGAGGAGGTTCACGGTGGCTCACGACCACGACGTCCGGCCCTTCCGGATCGAGATCCCGCAGGCCGATCTCGACGACATGATGGACCGCCTGAAGCGCACCCGCTTCGCCGAGGACTTCGCCAACGACGACTGGCGCTACGGCTATAACACCGCCTACCACCGCACGCTCGTCGACTACTGGATCAACGAGTACGACTGGCGCGATGTCGAGCGTCGCATGAACGAGCTGCCGCACTACAAGGTCGACCTCATGGGCGTTCCGCTGCACTTCATCCACGTGAAGGGCAAGGGGCCGAACCCCATGCCCTTGCTGCTGCACCACGGCTGGCCCTGGACCTTCTGGGACGTGCGCAAGGTCATCGAGCCGCTCACCGACCCGGCCAAGTTCGGCGGCGACCCCGCCGACAGCTTCGACGTCGTGCTGATCTCCCTCCCCGGCTACGGCTTCTCGTCGCCGTTGCGCGAGACCGGCTGGAACTTCTGGCGAACCGCCGATCTCGAGAACACCCTGATGAAGGACGTGCTCGGCTACGAGCGCTACGCCACCGCCGGCGGGGACTGGGGTGCACTGATCGCCCAGCAGCACGGCCACAAGTACGAGGACGACGTCATCGGCGTCTACACCCACTTCCCCGCGCAGTTGTCGCACTACCTCCCCGAGCACCCCGACCAGCCCGCTCACATCGAGTACGACCCCGCTCTGGGCCTTCCCGCCGAGAGCGAGTACGGCCAGGGCGAAGAGGGGTGGTTCGAACGCGGCAAGCTGTTCGTCGAGAGCGAGAGCGGATACGGCGAGATCCAGCTCACCAAGCCCCAGACCCTCGCCGCCCTCGTCGTGGACTCCCCGGCGGCCCAACTGGCCTGGATCACCGAGAAGCGCTATTTCTGGGGCCTCGCCGAGCGCGGCGAGGGCACCGAGGCCTTCGAGCGCGTGTGGCCCAAGGAAGACCTGGTCACCACCGCCGCGGTGTACTTCCTCACCGGTACCGGCGGTACGTCGTCGCGGTACTACTGGGAATGCCGGGGCAACCCGTGGACCCCGTCGCACGACCGCACCCCGGTTGTGGGGGTCCCCACCGCCGTTTCCATCTTCCCGGGGGAGATCTACAAGCCCCCGCGCACCTGGACCGACGCCTACTTCAACCTCCAGCAGTACCGCGTCCACGACGACGGCGGTCACTTCGCCCCCCTCGAGGTCCCCGACGTGTACGTCGACGACGTGCGCACGTTCTTCCGGACGCTGCGTCCCGCGGGCTGATCCCCGCACGACCCGGCCGGCCTCGTGGCATCCCTCTCCCCGGGGATGCCGCACACCCCTTACCCGATCGCCCCGGCGATCCGTTCGACGAAGGAGTCGAGATGTCATTCACCCGTTCCCCCAAGCGCCTCGCCCGCGGCCTGGCGCTCGCCGCCGCCGCGGCGCTCGTCCTCTCCGGGTGCACCAGCACCGCAGGGGCGACCGGCGGCGCCGCCCAGCCGGTCGCGAAGGAGGACCTCGTGCTGGTCGCCTCGGTGATCAACACGACCAACCCGTACATGGCCTCCAACATCGCCGGTGCCGAGGCGCTGTCGAAGAAGCTCGACATCCCGCTCGAGATCGTCGACTCCAACGGGTCGTCGCAGACGGAGATCTCCAAGATCCAGGCGATCCTCGCCAAGGGCAAGAAGGTGGTGCTGTTCGTCAACACCGTCGCCAGCTCCGACGCCCCCACGATCGTCAACGCGGTCAAGCAAGCCGGCGGCTTCGTCACCATCTGGTGGAACAAGCCCGACAACCTCGACCCCGCCCAGGTCGGCGACAACTTCGTCGCGTTCCAGAAGATCCCGGGCGTCGAATCCGGCAAGTGCAACGCGGACGCGCTCGGCGAGGCGCTGGGCGGAACCGGCAACGTCGTCATGCTCCCCGGCGTGCAGGACAGCACGACGAGCCAGACCCGCGTGGCCGGATTCAAGGCGCAGATGGCGGAGAAGTACCCCGGCATCACGATCCTCGAGGAACGCCCCTCGAACTGGGACCCGCAGCTCGGCTACAAGAACTCGCAGGACCTCATCGCCAAGTACGGCGACACGATCGACGGCGTGTGGAGCGCCGACGACGCGATGCAGACCGGCTCGATGAAGGCCTTCAAGGACGCCGGTCTGCTCGACACCACCAAGTTCGCCTCGGACGGCCTCTACCCCGACACGATCGCGTCGATGGAGTCCGGCGAGGGGAACAACGCCATCGTCGGCGAGACCTTCCACCGCGGCTACATGGCCTCGGCGGTCGGCCTCTACACGGCCTACCTCGCGGCCACGGGCGAGATCACGCCCTCCGAACTGCCGCAGGAGAAGCGCGACAGCCTGTTCGCGCTCAGCTGCGTCACGCCCGACACGCTCGGGGACTTCAGCGGATACGACGCGGAGGACGGACCCGAGAAGTTCGTCGACTCCCTCATCGAGAACGGCCCCTGGGACACCGACCCGATGAAGCTCATCGGCGGCGGCCCCGAGGTGCTCCCCGGCAGCTGACGCCTCTCCCTCCCGGCCGCACCGCGGCCGGGAGGGACCCTTCTTCCCTCCCCACGACGACGGAGTCGAACATGACCGACACCACCACACGGCCCCCCGCGGCCGACACCACCACGATCCGCACGAGAGAACACCAGATCGCGCGACGCACGCGCTTCGCCGGATGGGGCGAGCCCGTCGCCCTGGTGGCGGCGATGGTCGTGCTGGTCGTCGTCTTCTCGCTGCTGAACCCGCGCTTCGCCACCTTCGGCAACCTGCAGAACATCCTCGATCAGGCCACCGTGCCCCTCATCGTGGGCGTCGGTGCCACTCTCGTCATCCTCCTCGGATCCATCGACCTGTCCGTCGAAGGCGTCATGGGCGCCTCGGGAATGGCGTGGATCCTGTTGTCGGCCAATTCCCGCGGCGGTCTCGACCTGGGCCCGTGGGCCTGGGTGGTCGCCCTCGCCGTGGGTGCGGCGCTCGGGTGGGTGAGCGGGCTCATCTTCACCCGACTCAAGGTGCCGTCCTTCATCGTCACGCTCGGTATCTGGTACGTCGGCTTGGGCGTGGCCACGATCCTCTTCGGCACCTCCGCTATCCCGACCCTCACCGACGACTCCCTCTCCACCTTGTCGTCGCAGACGGCGCTCGGCCTGCCCAACGGATTCCTCCTCGCGGTGGGCGTCGTGGTGCTGGGTGTGCTGCTGCTGCGCTACACCCGCTTCGGCCGGCTGACCCTCGCGATCGGTGACAACGAGGCGATCGCCCGGTCAGCGGGCATGCCCGTCGCCCGTATCAAGACCGCGGTGTTCATCGTCGCGGGTGTGCTGAGCGGGCTCGCCGGCATCATCGCCACCATGAAACTCGGGGCGGGCTCGGCCACGGTCGGCACGGGGACCCTGTTCCTCGTCATCCCGGCGGTCGTCATCGGCGGAACCTCCCTCGGCGGAGGCCGCGGGGGCATTTTGCGCACCGTCCTCGGCGTGTTCCTGCTGACCGTGCTGAGCAACGGCCTCATCCTCTCGGGCGTCAGCCCGAGCTTCCAGTCCGCCGTGTCGGGGGCCATCCTCGTCGCGGCCATCGTCGCCGCTGCCTGGTCGCAGCGCAACCGTCTGAGGATCGCGAAATGACCGAGCAGACCCCCGTCATCGCCCTGAAGGACATCCGCATCTCATTCGGCGCCGTGGCCGCGGTCAAGGGCGTCTCGCTCGAGATCGCCCCCGGTCAGGTCGTCGGCCTGATCGGCGAGAACGGCGCCGGCAAATCCACGCTGCTGAAGATCATCACCGGCATCCATCAGCCCGACGGGGGCACCATCGAGGTCAACGGCGCCCCCGTGCGTTTCCGCGGGCCGCGCGACGCGATCGCGGCCGGTGTCGGCGTGGTGCACCAGGAGCAGTCGCTGTTCACCAACCTCTCGGTCGCCGAGAACGTGGAGATGAACACCAAGCCGGGCAAGGGCGGCGTGGGTCGGGCCGGCTTCTACCGCTGGGGCCGTCTGAACAGGGATGCCGCTGAGACCCTGGCCAAGATCGGCTCGAAGCTCGACCCCCGCACCAAGGTGGGCGACCTGTCGTTCGTCGACCGGCAGATGGTCGAGATCGCTCGGGCCATCCGCGTGCAGACCCGAGACGGGGGCCAGCCCCTCGTCATCCTCGACGAACCCACCTCGGTGCTCGAGCGCACCGAGACCGCGATCCTCGAGCGCGAGATCGGCAAGCTGCGCGAGGTGGGTTCGGTGATCTTCGTCTCGCACCGCCTCGACGAGGTCATGCGCATCTGCGATCGGGTCCTCGTGATGCGCGACGGCGAACTGATCGCAGATCGTCCCGTGCAGGACGTCACCGAGGCCGAGCTGTTCCGCCTCATGGTCGGCCGCGAGGCCCGCGCCGAGTCGCGTGAGCGTCACGCCCCCGCAGCCGACGAGCGCCCCGTGCTCGAGGTGCGCGGTCTCAGCCGCCGCGGCGAGTACGACGACGTGTCGTTCCGCGTGTTCGCGGGCCGGCTGACGGCCGTGGTCGGCACGAGCGGTTCGGGGCGCGAGGCGCTGTCGCGGGCCCTGTTCGGAGCCGAGCCCTTCGACCGCGGACAGATCCTCCTCGACGGCGCCGCCGTGAGCGACTGGTCCATCCCCAAGGCGGTGAAGGCGGGCGTCGGCTACGTGCCGGCAGAGCGCCGCGTCGAGGGGATGGTCGGCGGCCTCACCGCGGCGGAGAACCTCACCCTCACGCACCCGGGCGCCTCGTCGGCCGGCGGCGTGCTGCGCCCGGGTCGCCGCAACAAGACGACCCAGGAGTGGTTCGACGCGCTGCAGGTGCGTCCGAACGACATCTCGCTCGAGCTCGAGCGCTTCTCCGGTGGCAACCAGCAGAAGGTCGTGCTGGCCAAGTGGCTCACCTCGCAGAACCTGCGGCTGCTCGTGCTCGACCACCCGCTGCGCGGCCTCGACCCGGGCGCCTCGCAGATCGTCAACGCGCAGATCCGCCGCGCGTGCGACAACGGCACCGCCGTGGTGCTGCTGGCGGACACCCTCGAAGAGGCGTTGGAGATGGGCGACGACATCATCGTGATGCGCGACGGCGAGGCCGCGGCGCACTACGACCTGGTCGCTGAGAACCCCTCCACGCTCGACCTGCTGGAAAGGATGCTGTGACCGTGAACGCCTTCGCCGCGGTCGAGGACCGCACCACCGTCGCCGACGACCCGAGCCGGGTCGCGAAGCGCTCCCGCCCCCGCGCCCACCGCGTCTGGCAGACGGTCGGACCGCCCGTCATCTTCGTGGTCATGCTGATCGTCGTCGCGGCGCTCACCCCCGCCTTCCTCGGCGGAGGCGGGCTGACCATCATCGCCGCGTCGGCCGCGCCCATCCTGCTCGTGGCCCTCGGTCAGGCCCTCGTGCTGCACATCGGCTCGATCGACTTGTCGAACGCGGCCATCGCCCTGCTCGGCGCGATCCTGTTGGCGCTCACCCTGTCGTCGATCGGCCCGGTGGCGCCCCTCGTGATCCTGGCGATCGTGACGGTGTGCGGAGCCCTCAACGGTCTGCTCGTGGCCTTCGCGCAGGTGCCGTCGTTCGCCCTGACGCTGGGCACTCTCGGTATCTACTCCGCGGCGGCGCTCGTGACCAGCGGCGCCACGACGGTCTACGTCGCCTCGGGCGGAGAGGCGGTCGCCGCCCTCTACGCCACCGGCATCGTCGGCATCCCGCTCACTTTCTGGCTGGGAGTCGTCGTCGCGGTGTTGCTGTGGGCCATGCTGCGCTTCACGCGCCTGGGTCTCGGGATGACCGCGGTCGGGCGCAACGAGTCGGGCGCGATCTTCTCCGCCGTGCGCACGCGGTGGATCAAGGTCATCGCGTTCAGCCTGTCGGGGTTCACCGCGGGCCTGGCCGCGATCACGATCATCGC
Source organism: Microbacterium proteolyticum (assembly GCF_014192415.1). Taxonomy (GTDB): domain Bacteria; phylum Actinomycetota; class Actinomycetes; order Actinomycetales; family Microbacteriaceae; genus Microbacterium; species Microbacterium proteolyticum. The sequence goes on along the minus strand of NZ_JACHXY010000001.1, from coordinate 937,884 downwards.
CCAAGCCGGCTCCGCATCGCCGACCGGTCTGGGAAGCGACCTGCTGCTTCCCGCGATCGCCGCGGCGATCGTGGGCGGAACCTCGATCTCGGGCGGAGCCACCAACCCCATCAACGTCGTCTTCGGCGCCCTCACCGTCGCGCTCGTGCCCATCGCGACCGCCGCCCTCGGTATCGACGCGCAGGCGCAGAGCCTCGTGTACGGCGTCGTCATCATCGCCGTCGTGGCCCTGACGATGACCCGCACCCGCGGGTCTATCGTCAAATGACCGCGCGGCTCGCCCCCGGAACCCACCCATTGTTCTCAGAGAGGAGAACCATGTCCGACACTCTCTCCGCACCGTCCGTTCATGGAGTGCTCGACGACCTCCAGCCCCGCGAGGTGCTCCGGTGGTTCGAGGCGCTCGCCGGCATTCCCCGCGGCTCCGGCAACGAGTCCGCCGTCGCGGACTGGGTCGTGGAGTTCGCCCGCTCGCGCGGCCTCGACGCCTCCAAGGACGAGGTCAGTTGCGTGCTGGTGCGCAAGCCCGGTCAGGGCGGACTCGAGGATGCCGCTCCCCTCATCCTGCACGGGCACCTCGACATGGTCTGCGAGAAGGAGGAGGGCGTCGAGTTCGACTTCGCCACCGAACCCATCCGCCTCCTCGTCGACGGCGACTTCATCACCGCCGACGGCACCTCGCTCGGCGCCGACAACGGCATCGGGGTGTCGTACATCCTGGCCCTGCTCGCCGACGAGGAGCTCCCGCACCCTCCGCTGGAGGCCGTGCTCACGGCGATGGAGGAGAAGGGCAAGGTCGGCGCCGGCCAGTTCGACACGAGCCGGCTGAAGGGCCGGCGCATGATCGACTTCAACTGGATCACCGATCGTGAGATCCTCGCCGGCTGCAGCGGTGACGTCACCTTCACCGTCGACATCCCCGGCGAGTTCGAGGCCGTGCCCGAGACGCACTCGACAGCGCTCACCCTCCAGGTGCGAGGTCTTCGCGGCGGTCACTGCGAGTTCGACATCCACCTCGAGCGCGCCAACGCGCTGCAGATCCTCGCCCGCGCCCTGCAGGCGGTCCAGGACGGCCGTGACGTGCGCGTCTCCTCGCCCTTCGGCGGTGCCCAGAACAACGCCATCCCGGCCGACGCCGAGGCGGTGCTGAGCCTGCGCCCCGACGACGTCGAGGCCGTCCGCGACGCCGTCGCCACCCTGCAGGCCGAGCTGTCGGTCGAGTACGACCTCGCCGACCCCGACGTGCGGGTCGAACTGGTGGATGCCGAGACCCCGGACCGCGTGCTGTCGAGCGCGGCCGCGCAGCGTCTGGCAGCGATCACGCTGCTGATCCCGCACGGGGTCGTGCGCTGGAACCTGCACGTGCACGACCGCGTCGAGACCTCCAACAACCTCGGCACGATCCGCCCCACGGACGACGGGGTGCGGCTGATGTCGACCATCACCTCGGCCCTCACCTCGCGCAAGCACGAGCTCTACGACCGGGTGGCGGCGCTGGTCGCGCTCGCCGGGGGAGGGGCGCGCATCGAGATGTACGGTCTCGACGCCCCCGAGTTCCCCTATCGCCCCGACTCGGAGCTGCTCGCGGTGGCCTCCGAGGCCTTCCGCGAACTGCGGGGGGAGGAGCCGCAGGTCGAGGTGTCGCAGTGCTCGCTCGAGCTGGGCATGTTCAGCAGCCGCGTGCCGGTCGCCGACATCATCTCGATCGGCACCGAGCTGCACGCCCTGCACTCGCCGGCCGAGAAGGTCAACCACCGGTCGGTCGAACGTACCTGGCCGCTGGTGAAGAGCGTCGTGTCGCGGCTCAGCTGACACGGCCCCCGAACGGATGCCGCGGCCTCGGGGTCGCGGCATCCGTTCATCCGCGCGTTTCACGCCTGCGCCGGTGCCGGTCGCGTCCTCTTCTCGACCACCGACATCCGATTCAGGCCCGCGCCGGTGCCGGGCGCTGCCTCTTCTCGACCACCGACATCGTCGTGATCGACACCAGCGCGATGACCGCGAGCCCGATCGTGAGCAGGGCGAGTCCGTCGAAGAGGAGCCATTCGGCGAACACGCCGCCGAGCACGTTGCCCAGCAGATATCCGGCGCCGACCACCACCGAATAGGCGCCCATGATCAGACCGCGGTCGCCGCGGAACTCCGCCGAGATGTCGCTGAGATGGGTGAGGGCGGCGGGCGTGAACCCGGCCTCGAGGAACACCCCCACCATCACCAGCGGCACGGCGACCGCGAGGGGTGCTCCGCGGTTGGCGAGCATCAGACCGACGGAGGCGATCAGCGCACCCGCCACCGTCACGAGCAGGACCGGAATGGTCGGCAGGCGGCCGATGAAGAACGCCCAGGCGACGATGCACAGGCTGAAGAACAACACGTAGACGCCCAGGACGATCGACAAGCCCGCCTCGTCGCCACGGAACGCTCCGGGGAACGACTGGCCGTCCGCCCGCGCATCGCCGGCGAGGACGAAGGTGATCTGCGACGTGACCCATGTGCCCAGGATCGCGTTGACCGCGATCCACGCCGGGAGGAACGCCAGCAGGCGCGGGTGGGCGAGGACGCGCAGGCGATCCCCCAGAGATGCGCGCATCCGAGGAGGAGGGGACGCCGTTCCCGGCCGCAGGAACACCAGTACCAGCACAGACGCGACGACGTACACCGCGGCGAGAACCGCGAACGTCCCGAGCCCGAGCGCGCCGTACAGCAGCGGACCCGCGACCGCGCCGAGGGCGATCCCGCCGGACGACGACAGTTCGTACAGGCTCGTCACCCGCCCGCGGCGTCGCGGGTCGCCGTCGCTCGCGTCGGCGAGGAGCCCGAGTGTCGTGGGCGCCGAGATCGCCGCCCCCGCGCCGTCGAGCAACCGCGCGGTGCCGACGGTGACGACGACCAGTGCGATCGCGGGTGCCGTCGCGATCAGCGACGCCCCCGGCGTGAGCAGGACGCCGACCGCCGCGAGCAGAGGGGCCGCCACGAGGAAGACGCGGCGACCGCGGCGGTCGCTGGCCGACCCCGCGATCGGAGCGAGCACCAGTTCGGCGAGGAATCCGATGCCGGACAGGATGCCGAGCAGCAGCGGCCCCACCGACGCCCCCTGTCGGGAGAGGTCGACGAAGTAGGACCCGAGCGCGAGGGCGCCGGCGGCCGACGCGGTGCGCAGCAGAAGCTGCGAGAGGATGACGGCGCCGGTACCCCGGATCCGCCGGGTCGACGGGGGAGGGTCGATCAACGGCGTCTCCTCACGCTCGGTGGGGCGCGGCATCCCGGGTCAGCGCTTCGCGGGGCCCTGCTCGAGCAGGTACTGCGCGGACTCCTCGTCGGTCACGAGCACGTTGATCCAGCCGCCGCGCACGGCCGCCAGGAGCGCCTCGTGCTTGTCGGCGCCGCCCGAGACCCCGATGCGCCGCTCCGCGCGACTGAGCTGCTCGAGGCTCACCCCGATGACCAGGTCGTCGAGCTCACTGGGAACGGGGTTGCCGTCGGCATCCATGAAGTTGAGGTTGATCTCACCCACGGCGCCCTTCGCGCGTACGGCGTCGAACTGCTCCTGCGTGAAGAAGTTCTCCCCGCCCACCAAGGGCGGAACGATCGTGGCGTTGCCGATGCCGACGAGGGCGATATCGAGGTCGTCCATCGCGGCGAGGGCCCGTCGGGCGTGCGGGTCGTTCGAGAGGATGGCCTCGCGCACCTCGGGGGTGGAGACGACGCCGGGTACGCGCAGGAACAGCGGCTCGGCGTCGGTGAGCGACGCGAGGCGCTCGGTGGCGTTGGTGGCCTGGTGTTGGATGGTCGGCTGGCCGACGCCGCCCAGCAGCTCGATCACCGTTCGGGCCGACGAGTGCGGGAAGCTCGTGAGGTTCTCGACGAAGCGCCGCATCGACCGGCTCCACGAGGTGAAGCCGATGGCCTTGTCTCCGACCGGCAGCACCTGGAACACCCCCGCCAGAGCGATACCGAGCGTCTCCGTGCGCTGTTCACCGGTCTCACCCGAGGCGTCGACGACGTGCACCTCCCGCATGCCGAACATCTTCTCGACACCCTCTTCGAGGTCGGCATTCAGCCCCACCGGCGGCACGACGATGGTGCGGACGATGTTGGCCTCCTCGGCCGCGGACAGGAGTCGAGAGACGCGGGCCTGGGAGATGCCGAGCGTGCGGGCGATCTCCGTCTGCACGATCCCACGCGTGTGATAGAGGTGCGAGACCTTGGTCATCATGCGCAGATGCTCGAGCTCTTTGGGGTCGCGCGCCATCGTCTGCCTCCCGTAGCCGGACGGTTCCTGGAGGTCTACTCTGCCAGGCCGCCGGTGCGGGGCGGACACGCGAGAGCGGGACGGCGTGATCGCCGCCCCGCTCCTGATCGTCGTCATTCCGGCCCGATCAGCGTTCGCCCGATTGCGCTTTACGCGCCTGGCGATCCGTGAGCACCGCGGCGACGATCACCGCGCCGAGCACGACGGGCTGCAGGTTGGGGGAGACCCCGAGCAGCGAGAGGCCGTTGTTGAGCACGCCGATGATGAGCAGGCCGACGAACGTCCCGAGCAGCGACCCGGTGCCGCCGGCGAGACTGGCACCGCCGATGACGACGACGGCGATGACGTTCAACAGGTCGGCGGCGCCGGCCGTGGGCTGCGCCGAGTCCAGGCGCGAAGTGACGAGCAGTCCGCCGAGGGCGGCGAGCAGGCCTGCGAGCGTGTACACGACCAGCTTGGTGCGGCGTACCGGGATGCCGGAGAGGCGGGCGACCTCTTCGTTGCCGCCGATCGCGTACAGGGCGCGTCCGCCGGGTCGCAGACGCAGCCAGAAGGCGGCGAGCAGGAAGACCGCGAGCAGGATGAGGCCTTGCACCGGGATGCCGGCGATGCTCAGGCGCGTGAGCGAGACGAACCACTCGGGGAAGCCGTTGACGGTGTTGCCGCCGGTGATGAACACCGCGAGACCCGTCGCCGCGGACATCGTCGCCAGGGTCGCGATGAAGGGCTGGAGCCTTCCGACGGTGACCAGGATGCCGTTGAGCAGGCCGATCAGCGCACCCACGGCCAGACCCAGCACGAGGGCGAGTTCGAACGGCATTCCGGAGTACGAGAAGAGGTACCCCATCACCATCGAGCTGAGGGCGAGGGTGGCGCCCACCGACAGGTCGATGCCGCCGATGATGATGACCATCAGCGCGCCGACCGACATGATCCCCACGGCGGAGATCTGCGTGACGATGTTCAACAGGTTGCGCGACGTCAGGAAGTACGGCGACAGGATCGACAGCAGCACGAAGATGACGACGAGGCCGACGAGCGGGCCGGGGACGCGCCCCGCCCATTTCTTCCACGCGCGGGGTTCGCGGCGGTCGGCGGGCACTGTGCGCGCGGCGATGGTGGCGGGGCTCGCGGCGGTCGCTCCCGCGGCGGTGGTGGACGGGTCGGAAACGGTCATCGTCTCTGCTCCTCGGGTCAGATGTGCGTGGCGTCCGCGTGCTGCGGAAGGGCGAGGCGCATGACGGCCTCGGGGGTGGCGTCGGCCCGGTCGAGGATGCCCTGGGGGCGCCCCTCGGCCATGACCAGGACGCGATGGGAGAGTCCGAGCACTTCTTCGAGCTCGGAGGAGACGACGATGACGGCCACGCCGTCCTCGGCCAGCCGCCGGATGGCGGCGTAGATCGTCATCTTGGCGCCGACGTCCACGCCGCGCGTGGGCTCGTCGAGGATCAAGACCTTCGGCTGGTGGACGAGCCATTTGGCGAGCAGCACCTTCTGCTGGTTGCCGCCGGAGAGGTGGGCGACGGCCACGTCGGCCTGCCCGCGGATGTCGAGCTCCTCGCGGAAGCGGCGATAGGTCGCCGTCAGCGCGGAGCGGGTGACGATGCCCCGGCGCGACAGGTGGCGCTGCCAGGGGAGCGTCATGTTGTCCATGCTGTCGCGGGCCAGGAGAAGCCCCTGCGACTTGCGGTCTTCGGGGACCATCGCGATCCCGGCGCGGATCGCGTCCTGGGGAGATCGGATGACGGTGTCCTCGCCGTCGACGACGATGCGCCCCTCGGTCGCGCGATCGGCACCGGCGAGCGTGCGGACGACCTCGGTGCGGCCGGCGCCCACGAGCCCCGCGACGCCGAGGATCTCGCCCGCGCGCACCGCGAAGTCGATGCCTTCGAAGGCCCCGGTGCGGCCGAGCCCCGACACCTCGATGACCGTGCGGTTGCCCGCCTCGGGCGGGGTGCCGTGACCATAGGTGAAGTCGCGGCCGACCATGGCGCGCACGATCGCCTCCCGCGAGACGTCGCCGGTGTCCCATCGGGCGGCGAGATGTCCGTCGCGCAGGCACACGATGGCATCCGAGAGTCGGGTGATCTCCTCGATGCGGTGGGAGATGTAGACGATGCCGGCACCGCCCGCCTTCAGCGCCTCGATCTGATCGAACACGCGGGCGGTCTCGCTCTTGCCGAGCGATGCGGAGGGTTCGTCGAAGATGACGAACCGTGGCTTCCGGCTGAGCGCTCGGGCGATCTCGATCTCCTGCTGGGCGGCGATCGACAGCTCGTCGATGCGTTGCCGGGGATCGACGCGCGAGCCGAGACGCGCGAGCACGTCTGCGGCCTCTTCGTTCATGCGTGCGCGGTCCACACGTCCGCCGCGCATCGGGAGGCGTCCGATGAAGATGTTCTCGGCCACCGTGAGCTCGCGCACCATGCGGATCTCCTGGTGGATGAGCACCACGCCGGCCTTGAGCGCGTCGCCGGGCGAACGCGGCTCGTACGGGTCGCCGTCGATCGTCATGGAACCGCGGTCGGGCTGGACGAGGCCCGCGATCATGCCCGACGTCGTGGACTTGCCGGCACCGTTCTCGCCGACGAGGCCGACGACGCGACCCGGTACGAGGGCGATGTCGATGTCGTTGACGACGGTGACGCCGCCGTACTGCTTGGTGAGACCGGTGCAGACGAGGCCCGCGCCGGTGCGGGGTGATGCGGCCATGGTGCTCCCTGTGGTCGGGGCGGTGCAGCCGCGGCCGCACCGCCCCTCGGCGTGGTCAGTTGCGGGCGGCCTCGGGGCCGTAGAACTTGGTCGGGTCGTTCTCGGCCACGTTGTCGCCGGTGACGAGCACCGCGTCCTGGTACTGGTCCTGGGGCAGGTCGGCCCCGCCCTCGAGCAGCTGGATGGCGTTCTCGACCGCGAGCTTGCCCATCATGTAGGGCTGCTGCGCCATCGTCGCCTGGGTCAGTCCGTCGCTGATGGCGGTGAACATCGTGGGGAAGCCGTCGATGCCCGCGAAGACCATGCCCGTGCGACCGGCCTGTTGCGCGGCCTTCGCGGCGCCCAGGGCCATCGCGTCGCTCTCACCGAACACGGCCTTCAGCTCGGGGTGGGCGGTGAGGATGTTCTGCGTGGTGTCGAAGGCCTGGGTCTCGTCCCACCCGGCGCTCTCCCACTGCACGGCGTTGATGCCGGGGTTCTCGGCGAGCGCCTTCTTGCAGCCCTCGGTGCGCTGCAGCTCGGCGGTGGCGCCCAAGGGACCCTGGAGCACCGCGATGTCGCCCTCCCCGCCCATCTGCTCGAACATCCAGGTGCAGACGTCGTACGCGGCCTTGACGCTGTCGGTGGCGATGAAGGTGGAGATCTCGACGTCGTCGGTCTCGGGCTTCTGGTCGAGCGCGACGACCGGGACGCCCGCGTCGTTCGCCAAGCGCACGCCGGCGCCGGCGGCCGTGGCGTCCTGCGGGGTGTAGATGAGCACGCCCACCTGCTGGGTCAGCAGGTTCTGCACCTGGTTGACCTGACGGGTGGCGTCGTTGTCGGCCGACTCGAGGACGAGGGTGTACCCCGCTTCCTCGGCGGCAGCCTTCATGCCGTCGGCTGCAGCGATGTAGAACAGCGACTTCTGATCGGCGATCGAGACGCCGATGGTCTTGGACCCCGTCGGAGCGCCGCCGGCGTCGGTGGTGCTGCAGCCGGCGAGGCCGAGGGCGGCGACGGCGCCCGCGAGAAGCAGGACGGACGCGCGGCGGATGCGGGAGCTGTGCATGTGTTTCCCCTTTGAAACGAGTGCAGATCAATATTCGCCTACTGAATGGTGATGCACTCCGATGCTAGGAATGCCGGAGGTGGGTGTCAACCCCGTTCGGTCCGCAGGCGACGAGGTGTCGCGCGGTCGTCTCGTCGGTGACTAGCACGTCGATCCACCCGCCGCGCACGGCGGCGAGCACCGCCGCGTGCTTGCGGCGCCCGCCCGCGACGGCGATGCGCCGCTTCGCGCGGCGCAGTTGCGAGAGTTCCATTCCCAGCACGAGGTCCCCGAGCTCGACGGCCACGGGTTCGCCGGCGGCATCCAGGAACCTCAGACCGATCTCGCCGACGGCTCCCTGGGCGCGGGCCGAAGCGAACTGCGCGTCGGTGAAGAAGTTCTCGCCCGGGGTGAGCGGTTCCGACGCGCGCACCTCGCCGATGCCCACGAGCGCCAGGTCGAGGTCGTCCATCGCCCGCAGCGCGCGGCGTGCATGAGGGTCGCCCTCGAGGAGGGCGGCGCGCATGTCCGGCGTCGAGACGACGCCCGGCGCGCGCAGGAACACCGGATCGCCCCCGGTGGCGCGGGCGAACCGTTCGGTCGTCAGCGCGGCGCGGTGCTGCAGCGACGGTCGCCCCACATCTCCGAGCAGCTCGACGATGTGCCCGGCGTTGGCGCGGGGCAGGTCGGGGAGCGCGTCGACGGCGGCCTGAAGGGCACGCGACCATGACGTCAGCCCGATGGTGCGGCCGTCGATGGGCGCCAGTTGCAGCACCGGCACGAGAGCGCGCGCGAGCGCGGGGACGAGGTCGTCGCCGGAGCCGGCCTCCGTTTCGATGACGTGGACCTCGCGCAGGCCGAACGTCTCCTCGACCGCTTGCTCGAGGTCGTTGTGGAAGCCCGATGGGGGGACGACCACCGTGCGGGCGATGCCCTGTTCGCTCGCCGCGGTCAGCAGGCGCGATACTCCGGCCTGCGACAGTCCCAGCTCCTCCGCGATCTCGGTCTGCACCAGGCCACGCCGGTAGTAGAGGTGCGCCACCTTCGTCATCGCGCGGAGGGAGCCGGTGTCTTTGATCGTGGATGGCATGAGAGACCTCTCTCGTTCTGTCCGTCACTGCGCTCGCGCAGGCCGACGGCGTCGTTCCCGTCCTGTCCGCGGTCTGTCAGAATCGGCGTTCTCGGGTCCCGAAGCCCGATACCCGCTTCCCGTGTCGACGGCTGCGCGCTACGATAATGGAATCAGATTCAATGTGCGACTGAATATTCAGAGCACACCACGGTCAAGGGAGACATACGTGGACAACGCCGACCAGCCCACCTTCGACGTCGTCGTGATCGGCGCCGGCATCAACGGTCTCGGCATCGCCCGAGACGCCGCCGAGCGAGGCCTCTCCGTCGCGCTCGTCGAGCAGGAGGACGTCTGCGCGGGGGTCTCCGCCTGGTCGGGACGACTCGTCCACGGCGGCCTGCGCTACCTCGAACGCGGCGACGTGCGGCTCGTGCGCGAATCGCTGCGCGAACGCGAACTGCTGTTCAAGGTGGCCCCGCACCTGGTGAAGCCCGTGCGCCTGATCATGCCGTTCTACGCCCGCAACACCCGCCCGTCATGGATGATCCGACTGGGGATGCTGGCCTACGACGTGCTCTCGGTCGACAAGTCGGTCTCGTGGCACCGCATCCTCTCGACCACGGCCGTCCGACGACGCTTCACCGGCATGTCTCGCGAGGGCCTCAGCGGCGCCGCGCTGTTCACCGACGGCCAGGTCGAATACGCCGAGCGCCTGTGCGTCGAACTCGCCGTCGCCGCCGTCGACGCCGGTGCGCGGCTGTTCCTCCACACCCGCGCGGTCGGGGTGCTGGGCTCCGGCAAAGAGATCACCGGTGTGCGTGTGCGCCACGCCGACGGCACCATGCGCGACATCTCCGCCACCCTCACGATCAACGCGGGAGGTCCCTGGGTGGATGCCGTCCTGCGCGGCGAGTCGGCGACATCCACCCTCCCGTCCATCCCGTCGCCACGTCTCATCGGCGGCGCGAAGGGCAGCCACATCATCGTCGACGCCTTCCCCGGCGCGCCCGATGACGTCGTCTACTACGAGTCGCAGACCGACGGTCGCCTCGTGCTGGTGATCCCGTGGATGGGGCGCTACCTCATCGGGTGCACCGACACGAAGTTCGAACTCGACCCCGACGAGGCCCGCGCCGAGTCCGACGAGATCGACTACCTGCTGACCGAGACCAACGCGCTCGTGCCCGGGGCCGACCTCACCGTCGACGATGTCCTCTACACCTACAGCGGCGTACGCCCCCTGCCCTACGCACCCGACATCCCCGAGTGGAAGGTGCCGCGCAGTCACATCGTGCGCGACCACGTCAAGGACGGCTACCCCGGTCTGCTCTCCATCGTCGGCGGCAAGCTCACCACGTACCGCCAGCTCGCCGAGGACGCCGTCGACAGGGCCGTCAAGATCCTCGGCGCGGGCCTGAAGCATCCCGTGAGCAAGTTCCAGCCGTTCCCGGGTGCCCGGACGGCCGACATGGTGGACTTCGAGGCGAGTGTCCTGTCGACGACCCTCGTGCGCCGCGACACCGCCGAACGGCTGTGGGACCTCTACGGCACGCGCGCCGAGCGGGTGCTCGACCTCGTGCGAGAACGTCCCGAGCTCGCTGAGCGCTTCGACCCCGAGTCGCCCGCGATCGCGGCCGAGTTGATCTTCGCCATGCGTCACGAGTTCGCCGAGACGATCACCGACGTGTTCGCCCGGCGGCTGCTGCTCGCATTCGAACCGACCCACGGCATCCGCGGCGTCGAGCGCGCCGCCGACATCCTCGCCGACCTCGGGGGCTGGGATGCCGGTCGACGCGATGCCGAGATCTCCGGCTACCGGCGCTGGCTCGACCACCTGCGGGTGCCCGCGCGCACCGCGCAGCCCGCGTGAGGAGCCGGAGCATGACGTCGTCCGGATACGTGCTCGCCCTCGACGAGGGCTCGAGCAGCGCCCGCGCCGTGCTCATCGATACCCAGGGCACGATCGTCGGGGAGGCGTCGGCGAGCATCGAGGCGTCCTTCCCGCACGAGGGGTGGGTCGAGCTCGACCCCCTCGACCTGTGGGAGGCGCCGCGCTCGGCGATCATCGCCGCCCTCGCCCGCGCCCGGATCGACGGATCGCAGATCGTCGCGGTGGGGGTCACCTCGCACCGCGAGACGATCGTCATGTGGGACCGGCGCACCGGTCTCCCCGTCTACAACGCGATCATGTGGATGTCGAAGCAGACCGACGGCATCGTGCAGGAGTGGTCGGATCGGGGACTCGACGGCGAATTCCGCACCCGCACGGGCGTGCGCAACGATTCCTTCTTCTCCGCCGCCAAGGTGGCGTGGCTGTTGCGTCACGTGGACGGCGTGCGAGAACGCGCGGATCGCGGCGAGCTGGCGATCGGCACGCCCGAGACGTGGCTGCTGTGGAACCTCACGGGAGGCGCGGTGCACCGCACCGAGCCGGGCGCCGCATCGCGCACGGGATTGATGTCGCTGGAGCGTGCGACCTGGGACGAGGAGTTCTGCGCCATCCTCGACATCCCGACGAGCCTGCTGCCCGAGATCGTGCCGTCGGCGGGATGGTTCGGCGACGTCGCGCCGGGGGTCATCCCCGGCGCCGAGGGGCGCACGATCCCCATCCTCGCCGTGCTCGGCGATCAGCAGGCGGGGCTCTTCGGAGAAGCCTGTCTCGAGACCGGCGGCGCGAAGAACACCTTCGGAACCGCGGGTGTGCTCACCGTCAACGTCGGCGGGGCGCCCCGGACGCTCCCGGGCATGTGCAGCAGCGTCGCCTGGCAGTTCGGCGACACCCTCACGTACGAGGCCGAGGGCGTCGTCTTCCACAGCGGACAGACCATCCAGTGGCTCCGCGACCGTCTCGGCATCCTCCCGGGCGCCGCGGCGAGCGAGCGCCTGGCCGAGAGCGTGCCCGACAGCGGCGGCGTGTACCTGGTCCCCGCTTTCGCGGGGTTGTTCGACCCGCACTGGGACCGCAACGCCCGCGGTGGGATCGTCGGCCTGACCCTGGAATCCACGGCGGCGCACGTCGTCCGTGCGGGTCTCGAGGCCATGGCGTTCCAGACCCGCGACAACGTCGACAATCTGCGTCGCAACGGCGTGTCGATCCCTCTGCTCAAGGTCGACGGCGGGGCGACGCGCAACAACCTGCTGTGTCAGTTCCAGGCCGACATCCTCGGCATCCCGGTGGCACGTCCGAAGGGACTGGAACGTACCGCGCTCGGGATCGGGCATCTGGCCGGCTCCGCGGCCGGTCTGTGGCGACGCGACGAGATCATCGATCGGTGGCACCTCGAGCGCGTGTTCGAGCCCCGGATGCCGCACGACGAGCGCGAGGAGCGCTACCAGGGGTGGATGGATGCCATCGCCTCGGTGCGCAGCCTCCCGCCCCGCCGTCCGGGCGGGTACGCCTCGGCCGCGCCGCGCAGCGGAGCGGGGGCGCCCCCTCCGCCCGCGGCGACGACCGGTGCCACGGTACCTGCGGCCCCTCCCCGGACGCCGCCCGTCGCGGTTTCTGCCTCCGTCCCCGGCGAGGCCGCCTTCTCGGCTGCGTAGACTCGTCGAATGCGCGCGGCCGACATCTCCGACGACATCAGCGAAGTCCTCCTCACCGAGGAGCAGATCCACGAGAAGCTCGCCGAACTGGCGACACAAGTGGTCACCGATTACGAGGGCCGCGAGGTCGTGCTCGTGGGCGTGCTCAAGGGCGCCGTCATGGTCATGGCCGACTTCGCGCGGCACCTCCCCGTGCACGTGTCGATGGACTGGATGGCGGTGTCGTCGTACGGCGCGAGCACCCGCTCCAGCGGCGTGGTGCAGATCCGCAAAGATCTCGACACCGACATCACCGGTAAGCACGTGCTCATCGTGGAAGACATCATCGACTCCGGTCTGACCCTCAGCTGGCTGCTGGAGAACTTCGCCTCCCGCGGTGCGGCGTCGGTCGAGGTGCTGGCACTGCTGCGCAAGCCGGATGCCATGAAGGTGCATGTCGACTGCCGGTACGTGGGCTTCGACATCCCCAACGACTTCGTGATCGGCTACGGGCTCGACTACGCCGAGCGTTACCGCAACCTCCGCGACGTCGCGGTGCTCGCGCCCCACGTCTACTCCTGACCCCGCGGTCTCTGCGTGACGCGGATGCCGCGGCATCCGCGTCCTGTACGCCCAAAACGAACGCACAGGCTCGGCATAGTCGCCGCACGTTAGCCTGATGCGACCGCATTTCTGCGGAGGATCACGAAAGGGCCGGGATCGCCCACCATGAATTTCAAGAAGATCACGCGCAATCCGATCATCTACGTTCTGTTGGTCGTTCTGCTTCTGATCATCGGTTTCTCCCTCATCTCCAACCTCACCGGTGCCCGTCAGGTATCGACGAAGGAGGGTCTGGAGCTGCTCAAGGGCAGCACCGTGACCAAGGTGGTGACGAACGATCCTGATCAGCGCGTCGATCTGACGTTGTCGGAGCCCTTCGAGGGCGCGGACGCGGTGCAGTTCTACTACGGTCAGGCCCGCGCCACGGAGGTCGCCGACGCCATCGACGCCGCGGCCCCGGCCGACGGTTTCAACGACGTCGTGCCCCGCGCCAGCTGGTTCGACGGCTTCCTCGGACTCATGCTTCCGCTCGTGCTCCTCGGCCTGCTGTTCTGGTGGCTGCTCTCCAGCGCCCAGGGCGGGGGCAGCAAGGTGATGCAGTTCGGAAAATCGCGGGCCAAGCTCGTCACCAAAGAGACGCCGACCGTCACCTTCCAAGACGTCGCCGGCTCCGACGAGGCCATCGAAGAGCTCGAAGAGATCAAAGAGTTCCTCAAGGACCCGAAGAAGTTCGAAGAGGTCGGCGCCCGCATCCCGAAGGGCGTGCTGCTGTACGGCCCTCCCGGAACCGGTAAGACCCTGCTCGCCCGCGCCGTCGCGGGTGAGGCTGGCGTGCCGTTCTATTCCATCTCGGGTTCGGACTTCGTGGAGATGTTCGTCGGTGTCGGTGCGAGCCGCGTGCGCGACCTCTTCAACCAGGCCAAAGAGAGCTCCCCGGCCATCATCTTCATCGACGAGATCGATGCCGTCGGTCGCCACCGCGGCGCCGGAATGGGCGGCGGTCACGACGAGCGCGAGCAGACGCTGAACCAGATGCTCGTCGAGATGGACGGCTTCGACCCCAAGGTCAACGTCATCGTCATCGCCGCGACCAACCGTCCCGACATCCTCGACCCCGCACTCCTGCGCCCGGGTCGTTTCGACCGCCAGATCGGCGTCGACGCCCCCGACCTGAAGGGTCGCCAGCGCATCCTCGAGGTGCACGGTCGCGGCAAGCCGCTGTCGGACTCCGTCGACCTCGAGGTCGTCGCCCGCAAGACCCCCGGCTTCACCGGTGCCGATCTCGCCAACGTGCTGAACGAGGCGGCGCTGCTCACCGCGCGCTCGAACGCGCAGCTCATCGACAACCGCGCCCTCGACGAGGCCATCGACCGCGTCATCGCCGGTCCCCAGCGGCGGACGCGCGTGATGAAAGACAAAGAGAAGCTCATCACGGCGTACCACGAGGGCGGACACGCGCTCGCGGCGGCGGCGATGAACCACACCGACCCCGTCACGAAGGTCACGATCCTCCCGCGCGGCAAGGCGCTGGGGTACACGATGGTGCTGCCGCTCGACGACAAGTACTCCATCACCCGCAACGAACTGCAGGACCAGCTGACGTACGCCATGGGCGGCCGTGTGGCGGAGGAGATCGTCTTCCACGACCCCACCACCGGTGCCTCGAACGACATCGAGAAGGCGACGAGCATCGCCCGCAAGATGGTCACCGAGTACGGCATGACGAACGAGGTCGGCCCGGTCAAGCTCGGTTCCTCCTCGGGCGAGGTCTTCATGGGCCGCGACATGGGCCACGGCCGCGACTTCTCGGAGCGCATCGCCGAGCGCGTCGACGCGCAGGTGCGCGCGCTCATCGAGCAGGCGCACAACGAGGCCTACCAGGTCATCAACGACAACCGCGAGGTGCTCGACCGGCTCGCGCTGGCACTGCTCGAGAAAGAGACGCTCGATCACAACGAGCTCGCCGAGATCTTCACCGACGTCAAGCGCCTCACCCCGCGCCCGCAGTGGCTGTCGTCGGGCGATCGTCCCGTCTCGACCCAGCCGCCGGTGAACGTCCCCCGCCGGGGGACGGCCGGAATCGCCGCATCCACCGAAGCCGAGGCGCAGACGCAGACGCAGGCGCAGCCCCGTCCGAGCGGACAGACGCGCCCGGCCACCGCCTGAGGCGCCGTGGCCGTCGATCGAGAACGGGTCGCAGCGCTCGTCCGCGAGCTGCTGGAGGCGATCGGGGAGAACCCCGATCGCCCCGGTCTGCGTCAGACCCCGACCCGCGTCGCAGACTCCTGGGCCGAGTTCTTCGGGGGAGTGGGCGAGGATGCCGGAGCGCCGCTGCGACACACCATCTCGGTGTCGCGGGGACCGGCGCCCGACACCTTGCCCTCCGGGGCCGTCATGGTGCGCGACATCGCCTTCCGCTCGATGTGCGAACACCACCTCCTGCCCTTCCGGGGACGCGCGCACGTCGCGTACCTCCCCGGCGAGGAGGTCGTCGGTCTCGGAGCGCTGCCGCGCGTCATCGACGTGCTCGCCGCCCGCCCGCAGGTGCAGGAGCGGCTCGGTGAGCAGATCGCGGATGCCATCGATACGGCCCTGGATGCCCGCGGGGTGCTCGTCGTGCTCGACGCCGCGCACGAGTGCGTGACCATGCGCGGCGGTCGGCAGCCCGATGCCTCGACGGTGACGATCGCGGCTCGCGGTGCTTACATGGAACCCGCCGCGCGCGCCGAGCTCATCGCCCTCATCGGGGCGCACGCGTGACCCTCGTCATGGGGATCGTCAACGTCACCCCCGACTCCTTCAGCGACGGCGGCCGCTACCTCGACCCCGACGTCGCGATCGCCCACGCGCGCTTCCTCCGCGACCAGGGCGCCGACCTGCTCGACGTCGGCGGCGAGTCCACGCGGCCCGGAGCCGATCGGGTGGCAGCCCGCGTCGAACAGCAGCGGGTGCTGCCCGTCGTCGAGGCGCTGGCATCCGAGGGGTCGTTCGTCAGCATCGACACCATGAACGCGACCACCGCCGTCGCCGCCGTCCGCGCCGGTGCGCGGCTGGTGAACGACGTCTCGGGCGGTCTCGCCGACCCCGACATGCTCGCCGCCGTCGCCGAGACCGAGGCTGACATCGCTCTCGGCCACTGGCGCGGACCGTCGATCGAGATGTACGCGCACGCCGATTACCTCGACGTGGGGCGCGAGGTCGCCACCGAGCTCGAGGCCCGCGCGGTCGCCGCCGTCGCCGCGGGGATCGACCCCTCGCGCATCGTCGTCGACCCCGGCATCGGGTTCGGCAAGCGCGGGGCGCAGAACTGGCAGACGCTCCGCGCGCTCCCCGAGCTCGGCGGGCTGGGGTACCGCGTGCTGGTGGGGACGAGTCGTAAGCGGTTCCTCGCCGATCCCCTGGGCGACGACCCTGATCTTGCCCGCCGCGACCTCGCCACCGCCGTCACCAGCGCCCTCGCCGCCCGGTCCGGCGCCTGGGCCGTGCGCGTGCACGACGTCGCGACCACCCGCGACGCGCTCGCCGTCGCCCGCGCCTGGGAGGCCTGATGGATGCCGTCGACCACATCACCCTGACGGGGGTGCGCGCCTTCGGGTACCACGGCGTGTACGCCGACGAGAAGCGCGAGGGCCAGGAGTTCGTCGTCGACGCGGTGCTCGCCCTGTCGTTGCGGCGTGCGGCCGAGACCGACGACGTGGTCGACACCGTGCACTACGGCGAGCTCGCCGAACGCCTCGTCGCCGTCGTTGCGGGGGAGCCCGTCGATCTGCTCGAGACGCTCGCCCAGCGCCTCGCCGACGACGTCCTGCGCGATGGCCGCGTCGACCGGGTGACCATCACCGTGCACAAGCCGCAGGCGCCCATCACCGTGCCGTTCGGCGACGTCGCCGTTACCATCACGCGAGGCCGTTCATGAGCGTGCGGCTGGCCCACGGCATGGGCGAGGCGCCACGGGCGATGCCGGTGGAGGCGGTCGTCGCGCTGGGCGCCAACCTCGGCCGGCGGGCCGAGACGCTGGCCGCGGCCGTCGACGAGCTGACCCGTTTGACCCTGACGAGCGACGTGCGCGTGTCGGAGCCGATCGAGACCGTCGCGGTGACCGTCGACGGCGAGGACGAAGACGCGCCGCGTTATCTCAACGCCGTCGCGGTCCTTCGGACGCGCCTCGCCCCCGCCGAACTGCTCGCGTCGTTGCACCGCATCGAGGCGCGGCACGGACGCGAGAGGCGCGAGCGCTGGGGTGATCGCACCCTCGATCTCGACCTCATCACCTACGGCGATGAGAGGATCGACCGCGACGACCTCGTCGTGCCGCACCCCCGGGCCCACGAGCGCGAGTTCGTGCTCGCGCCGTGGGCGCAGCTCGATCCGGATGCCGAGATCCCCGGGCGCGGACGCGTCACCGACCTGCTGGAAAGGCTCCGACGATGAGACGCACGGGAGTCGGCATCCTCACCATCGCCGTCGTCATCGGCGGGGCGGTCGGCTTCATCCTCGACACGATGCTGACCGCGATGGGACGTGCGACGTTCTCTCCGGCGGCGAGCCTGCCGACGATCCTGGCGCTGCTCGGTGCCGTGATCGTCGCCCTGGCGGTGCCGGTGTGGCGCGCGACCCGCAGCCGCGGCACTCGGCGCGTCAACCCCTTCCAGGCCCTGCGCATCGCGATGCTGGCGAAAGCGTCGTCGTTGCTGGGTGCCGTGTCGTTCGGATTCTCGCTCGGTCTGATCGTGTTCTTGACGACGAGACCCGTGACGCCGTCGCTAGGCTCGATGGGAACGATCGTCGCGACGCTCGTGTGCGCAGTCGTCCTCGTCGTCGCGGGACTCGTTGCCGAGCAGCTGTGCACCATCCGGAAGGACGACGATGACGACACCGCCGGAAACACCCCGACCGGACCCGTCCAGGCCTGACGGCCCGGCCCGGCCCCTCGACGAGGGTGCGGGGCCGATCCCGTCGGAGCCCGTCGAGGGCGCGCGGTTCACCGCGCCAGAGCCCGTCGAGGGCGCGGGGTTGATCCCGTCGGAGCCCGTCGAGCGCGTGCGCCCGGCTGAGGGTGAGCGTCTTCCCGCACCACCGGTGAGCGGAGGGTTGCGTCGCGATCGCGCGCCTCGTGGGCCGGAGACGGGCATGCCGTCGGAGGAGCAGGCTCGGATCGAGCCCGGGCGCGAGTTCGGGGACGAGACGACGGTCGACACCGGCGCCCGCGACGGCGACTCGCCCGACGTCTCGGGTCCGCTCGCTCCGCCGCGCGCGCACGACAGCGGGGCGACGAGCGAACCGAGCGTTCATGACGAGAGCGCCGTCCTGAGCGCACGCACGTACGACCGCATCCTCGAGCCGCGTTCGCAGCGCCGTCTGCCCCTCGGCGACGGGACGTGGTACCAGCTCGCCCGCGCCTACGTGCGTGTCCAGCTCATCTCCCAGGGCGTCTTCTTCCTGCTGGTGGCCGCCGTCGCCGTCGCGGTGCAGGTGATCACCGGGGTGCAGTGGCAGTGGATCCCCGCGGGGATCATCCTCGCCGTGACCCTGTTCGGGCTCGTCATCACGCCGCGGCAGGCCCGGTCGTTCGGATACCAGTTGCGGCGCGACGACCTCGTATTCCGCCGCGGCATCCTGTGGCAGCGGGTCGTGGCCGTCCCTTACGGGCGCATGCAGCTCGTCGACATCACCCACGGCCCCCTGGACCGCGGTTTCGGCATCGCCCAGCTCAAGCTCGTCACCGCGGCCGCCTCCACCGGGGTCACCATCCCGGGCCTCACGCAGGAGGCTGCGGAGCACCTGCGCGACACGCTCGTCGCGGTGGCCGAGACGCGGCGGACGGGTCTGTGAGCGACGCGGACACGTCCGGCGGTGCGCGGGCGGCGGACCCGGCTGGCCGTGGGCCGGAGCCAGATGCCGATCGCGTTCCCGAGGCGAGCCGTGCCGCGCCGACCGCCCGTCCGGCGGTGCGGTCGCCGTACAGCGACGGAGAATGGCATCGGCTGCATCCGCTCACCCCCTTGCTGCGCGGAGGCTTGACGCTCCTCGTCATCATCGGTGTGATCGTGGCGAACCTCCGCGAGCGACTGGTCGAGCTGCTGTTCCCCGTCTTCACCGACCTTCCGCCGGGCGAACTGCCGCCGGATCCGGTCGACTTCCTGTTCGCGAACAACCTGATCCTCATCGCCGGCGGCGCGACGCTGGCGCTGCTCATCGTGCTGCTGGTGCTCTTCCGGCTGTCGTGGCGGTTCCACACCCTGCGGATCGGTGACGACGACGTCGAGGTGCGCTCGGGGGTGTTGTTCCGCACCCACCGCCGCGCACCCCTCGACCGCGTCCAGGGTGTCAACCTGACGCGCCCCATGATCGCCCGGCTCCTGGGCCTCGCGAAGCTGGAGGTCGTCGGCGCTGGTCTGGATGCCAACGTCAAGCTCGAGTACCTGTCGGGAAAGGATGCCGACGCCATCCGCGGCGACATCCTCCGCCTCGCGTCGGGGCGCCGCCTCGCCGCCGGGCAGGTGCCCGAGAACGAGCGGTCATCGCTTGCGCGCCAGGCCGCGTCGGCGGTGGGCTCGGGCCTGCAGGGTCTCGTCGACGGGGAGGACTTCTCCGACTCCGAACCCGAGAGCATCGTGCGCATCCCGGTCGGCCGGCTCGTCGCATCCCGGGTGCTGAGCGGTTCGACGGTGTTCCTCATCGCCCTCGTCGTCGGCATCGTCGTGGCGGCATCGCTGTCGACGCTGTGGCTGCTGTTCACGGTCGTTCCCATGTTCCTCGCGTTCGGTGCCTACTACGTTCGATCCGTCGCGCGCGGTCTGCGGTACTCGATCGCGCCGACGCCCGACGGCGTCCGAGTCACTTTCGGGCTGTTCACCACCGTCTCCGAGATCGTGCCGCCCGGTCGCGTGCACGCCATCGAGGTGCGACAACCCCTGATGTGGCGGCCCTTCGGGTGGTGGACCGTGTCGGTGAACCGCCTATCGGGCCGGTCGTCGACCGACTCGAGCACCGATCAGTTGGCCGCCGTGCTGCCCATCGGCACGCGCGACGATGTCGAGCGCGTGCTGGAGATCCTCGCACCGGCCCTCACGGGCGCCGAGTGGACGAGCGTCTTCCGCGACGGCATCCTGGGTCCCGTGGAGGACGACCCCTACGTGACGACCCCGGCGCGCGCACGCTGGCTGCGGCCCCTGTCGTGGCGGCGCAACGGCGTGCTGCTGACCGACGACGCCCTCCTCATGCGGCGGGGGTGGGTGTGGCGGTCGCTGAGCATCCTGCCGCTGGCACGCCTCCAGTCGATCGGCCTGGAGCAGGGTCCGCTGGCGCGGGCGTTCGGCGCGGCGACGCTCACGGGCCACGTGATCGCCGGCGCGGTGCAGACGTCGGTCGGCGCCCTCGACCGTGACGATGCGGTGCGCATGTTCGAGCGCACGGCGCACGGGAGCGTCGCGGCGGCAGCGATCGACCGCAGTCACCGGTGGGCCGGATGAGCGGCCGCGACGGACGCCTCGGCGTGGGAGTCATCGGCGCCGGGCGCGTGGGTCCCGTCCTCGCCGCCGCGCTCGCCGGTGCCGGGCACGCCCTCACCGGCATCACCTCCGGTTCCGACGACGACCGGGTCGAGGCGATCCTCCCCGGCCTGCCCGTCCTCACCGCGGACGAAGTCGTGCGACGCAGCGAGCTGGTCGTGATCGCCGTGCCGCACGACCAACTGTCGGCGCTCGTCACGGGCCTCGCCGGGGTGGGCGCCTGGCAGCCGGGCCAGCTCGTGCTGCACACCGACGCCGCATACGGCGCCCGCGTCCTCGACCCGGCCGCGCGGCTCGGTGCCATCCCCCTCGCGATCCACCCCGCGATCGCTTTCACCGGGACATCGTCGATCGACCTTCGGCAGTTGGCGCAGGCGTACGCCGCGGTCACGGCCCCGGCGCCCGTCCTGCCCATCGCGCAGGCGCTGGCCGTCGAACTCGGATGCGAACCGGTGGTGGTCGCCGAAGACGATCGCGCGGCGTACGCGGAGGCGATCGCCACCGCGACGGAGTTCTCGCGATCCATCGTGCGCCAGTCCTCGGAGATGCTCGCGCGCGTCGGGGTCGACAACCCCGGCGGGTACCTGTCGGCGCTCGTGCGGTCGAGCGTCGACCAGGCACTCGTCGAGGGCTCGGGACATCGCACCCTCGACGACGACGCTACGATCGACGGATGATCCGCACCCTCGAGGATCTGCGCACCCGACTCGGCGACGTCCGAGGCGCAGATCGGTCGTCCGGCGGCCCCCGTGTCGCACTCGTTTCGACCCTGGGAGCCCTGCACGACGGCCACGTCGACCTCATCCATGAAGCCCGCCGGCGCGCCGACGTCGTGGTGGTGTCGACCTTCGTCAACCCGCTGCGCTTCCGCACCGCCGACGAGACGGCCTCCTACCCGCGGTCGCCCGAGGCCGACGAGCGGGTCCTCCGCGACCTGGGTGTCGACGTCGTGTTCGCGCCCTCCGTGGAGGAGTTCCTGCCCGCCGGCACCGCGACGACCCGCGTGTCCGCGGGAGACGTCGGGCTGCGATACGAGGGCCGGGTGCGCCCGTTCTACTTCGACGGTGTGCTGACCGTCGAGGCGAAGTTGTTCAACCTGATCCGCCCCGACGTCGCCGTCTACGGCGAGCGCGACCTTCAGCGCGCGTTCCTGGTGCAGCGCATGGTGCGCGACCTCGACTTCGGCCTCGAGATCGCGACGGTGCCCACGGTCCGCACCGATGACGGGCTGCCGGTGTCCAGCCGTATCGCCCTCCTGGAGGCTGCGGATCGTCGCGCTGCGGCGAAGCTGCCCCGCGCGCTGGAGGCAGCGGCGTCCAACTCCGACCTGGGGGTCGACGCGTGCATCGCCGCCGCCCAGTCGGCGCTGATGGGCGAACAGCGCATCGCCCTGGAGTACCTCAGCGTGGTCGACCCCGCCACCTTCCTGCCCGTCGACGAGGGGCACCGTGGTCGCGCCCTGGCACTCATCGCCGCGACGGTGGGTGGGCACCGCTTCATCGACAACGCCGAGATCTCGCTGCGCTGACACGGCCGCCCAGGGCGTTCGTGGGTGCGACGGCCGTTCGCGAGGAGTGGGCAGCGGCCCGCTTCCTCCCGCGTCGGCCGGCCGCCGCGTGCGGAGTTCCCCCCGAGGGCGGTGCCCGACGTCGATCTGAGGCTCGCGATCACGGCGAATAGACTGGGGACGACCCCGAGGAGCCTCCCGATGACCGACGCGCCCGCGAACGACGCCGCCGAACCCACCGAAGACGAGGTCTTCGAGCAGAAGGCGGTGCGCCTGGCCAAACGCGAGCGCCTGCTCGCCGAGCGCACCGACGCCGCGGGCGGGCCGTACCCGGTCGCCGTGCCCGTCACCACGACCATCCCGGCACTGCGCGGCCGCTTCGGCGATCTCGAGGCGGGCGCCGAGACCGGCGAGACCGCCGGTGTCGCGGGGCGCGTGGTATTCAGCCGCAACACCGGCAAACTGTGCTTCGCATCGCTGCAGGCCGGCGACGGGAGCCGCGTCCAGGCCATGGTCTCGCTGGCGAGTGTCGGCGACGATTCTCTGCAGGCGTGGAAGGAGCTCGTCGACCTGGGCGACCACGTCTACGTCTCGGGCGAGGTGATCTCCAGCCGCCGCGGCGAGCTGTCGATCATGGTGGCCGAGTGGAGCATCGCGTCGAAGGCCGTGCTTCCCCTCCCCAATCTCCACGGCGATCTGAGCGAGGAGAGCCGCGTCCGCAGCCGCTTCCTCGACCTCATCGTGCGCGACCGTGCCCGCGAGACCGTCCTGGCGCGCGCGAAGGTCAACCAGAGCCTGCGCCGCACGTTCACCGAGCGCGAGTTCGTCGAGGTCGAAACGCCGATGCTGCAGGTGCAGCACGGCGGCGCGAGCGCGCGCCCCTTCACCACCCACTCCAACGCGTTCGACACCGAGCTGTACCTGCGCATCGCGCCCGAACTGTTCCTGAAGCGCGCGGTCGTGGGCGGCATCGACCGGGTGTACGAGATCAACCGCAACTTCCGCAACGAGGGCGCCGACTCCACGCACAGCCCCGAGTTCGCGATGCTCGAGGCTTATCAGGCCTACACCGACTACAACGGCATCGCCGATCTCACGCAGACCCTGATCCAGGATGCCGCGATCGCCGTCGCCGGCTCCACCACGGTCACGTGGGCCGACGGAACCGAGTACGACCTCGGGGGTGAGTGGGACCGCATCTCGATGTACGACTCGCTGTCGGCCGCGGCGGGCCGCTCGATCACGCCCGAGACGACGCTCGACGCGTTGCGCTCGCTGGGTGCCGAGCACGAGGTGGACGCCCCGCCGCACGAGACCCACGGCAAATGGGTCGAAGAGCTGTGGGAGCACTTCGTCAAGCCGAGTCTGACCCGGCCCACCTTCGTGATGGACTTCCCCCTCGACACCAGCCCGCTCGTGCGCGAGCACCGTTCGATCGCCGGTGTCGTGGAGAAGTGGGATCTGTACGTGCGCGGGTTCGAGCTGGCGACCGGCTACTCGGAGCTCGTCGACCCGGTGATCCAGCGTCATCGTTTCACCGAGCAGGCCAAGCTCGCCGCCCGCGGCGACGACGAGGCCATGCCCATCGACGAGGAGTTCCTGCGTGCCCTCGAGCACGGCATGCCCCCCACCGGTGGCATGGGAATGGGCATCGATCGGCTGCTCATGGCGATCACCGGACTCGGGATCCGCGAGACGATCCTCTTCCCGCTGGTGAAGTAGACCGCTCGAACACCCACTCGGGCAGGCGGCCGGCGTCGAGCATGGTACGCATGATCTCGCTGAGCCCGTGCGTCCCATCGATCGCGAGGGCCGCATCCGCGTAGAACGCGGCGTGCGTGGATCGCCCGGACGCCCACGCGAGCCACGCGCATGCCGCGAGCGCTCCGGGTCGGCGTTCGGGGCCGACCAGGGAGGCGACGCGCCGGCACAGCTCGAGCCCCGCGCGCAGCCGAGCCGGATCGGGCTTCGCGCCCTCGCCCCACAGCGGGCGGGCGAGGTCTTCGGGCATCGGCTCGCCGCCCCGGAAAGCGGTCTGCGCGCGGAACACCGCGTCGCCGGTCGCCAGGTCGCCGGTCCACTGCATCAGGGCGACGTCGCGCAGTGCGGGCCGCTCCAGACAGAACGCGAGGGCCGCGATCCGCGTCATGTCCACCTGCTCCGTCGGTCGCGCGATGGTGCTCTCGAACAATCCGGGCGGGTCGGCGATCTCCGCCGCCACGGCGTCGGCCGCGGTGCGCCGCGCGGGCGAGAGGCGGCGCCGGTCGCGCGATCGTCTCAACGCGTGCTCCACGTCGACCAGGAGCTGTTCGAGGAGCCGCGAGTCGTCCGCGGACACGGCGGGCAGGCGGGCGGCGGCGAGGTGGTCGCCGCTGACGTCGTGATCGAGCCCCTCGAAGGCGGCATCCCGGATCTCGGTGAGCGGACGCGGCCCCGCCGACGGCTCGAGGTAGCTCGCCCAGCCGTCTGAGCCCACGACGAGCGCGTCGACAATGCGAAGGCCGCAGATGTCGGCGCGGGCGCGCACGGCGTCCACGAGCCCGGTGTGCGGTGCGCCGGCCCCGCTCGTCACGGGGCTGTCGGTGTACACCGCGATCGCGACGGCGTCGGTGCGGGTCACCTTGCAGGCCATGCCGACGACGGTCGAGGCGACCCCCTCTTCGGTGGGGTCATCGCCCTGCGGGGGCAGATCGACGCGCATCGCGCCGAGCGAACGCCCGCCATCGAAGGGGACGACGACGAGGCTGCGACGCGGGGTGCATTCGAGCAGGTGCGGGACGAGGGCGAGGAAGGCGGGCGACGAAGTGGCTCGCAGGACGGTGGTGGTCATGCGTCGAGGGTGGCTGTCGCGGGCCGTCTCGTTCCGAGCGGATTCGCTCGATCGTGGATCATTCCGTGCATCCGTCACGTGGGGAGGAGGCGCGGGCGGGCGTTCGCCCAGCCGCCGCGGGTATTCTCGGAGCATGGACGAGACCTGGACCGCTGTGCTGTGGGCGATCCTGCCGACGATCGTCGTGTCGTTCGTCTTCTTCTTCATCCTCCGCAACGTCATCCGCATGGACCGCACCGAGCGCAGGGCCTACGCGCGCATCGAGGCGCAGGAGCGGGCCAAGCGCGGTCTCCCGCCGGTGGCGTCAACGGGCGACGGCCCCGCGAACTGAGGTCCGACAGACCGCTGTCGGCGGTCATCGCTACGCTGGGTCCACAACCCGTCCAGGAGGACCCGTGATCAACGCCTCGTTCGACGCGAGCTGGCTCGTCATCACGCTGTTCGTCGTCGACCTGGTCGTGCGTATCGCCGCGGTCATCATCGTGCCCCGCAACCGCCGTCCCACTGCGGCGATGGCCTGGCTCCTGGCGATCTACTTCATCCCGTTCGTCGGTGTCTTCCTCTTCCTGCTCATCGGCAATCCGCGTCTTCCGCGGAAGCGGCGGCGCAAACAGACGGCGATCAACGAGTACATCCACGACACCAGCGCGTCGCTCGAGTTCGGAACGCTCCGACCCCACGCGCCGCACTGGTTCCGCGCCCTCGTTCAGCTCAATCGCAACCTGGGCGCCATGCCGATCGCGGGCGACAACGCCGCCACCCTCATCGCCGATTATCAGCAGAGCCTGGACGCCATGGCCGAGGCGATCAGGCAGGCCACCCGTTACGTGCACGTCGAGTTCTACATCCTGCAGTCCGACGACGCCACCGACAATTTCTTCCGCGCGCTCGAAGAGGCCGCCCAGCGCGGTGTGGTCGTACGGGTCCTGCTCGATCACTGGGCGAACCGGGGCAAGCCGTTCTACAGGCAGACCCTGCGCCGCCTCGATGCGATGGGGGCTCACTGGCACCTCATGCTCCCGGTCCAGCCGTTGCGGGGGCGGTGGCAGCGGCCCGACCTGCGCAACCACCGCAAGCTGCTCGTCATCGACGGAGAAGTGGCCTATATGGGCTCGCAGAACGTCACCGACTCCTCCTACAACCTGCGCAAGAACATCCGCCGCGGGCTGCACTGGGTCGACCTCATGGTTCGCGTCGAGGGTCCCGTCGTCGCCAGCATCAATGCGGTCTTCCTCTCCGATTGGTACAGCGAGACCGACGAGACCCTGGCCGACGAGATCGACCTGTTCAGCGTGACCTCCGGCCCGGGCGACCTGGATTGCCAGATCGTGCCGTCGGGTCCGGGCTTCGACTTCCAGAACAACCTCAAGCTGTTCCTCGGCCTGCTCTTCGCCGCGCGGGAACGCATCATCATCGTCAGCCCGTACTTCGTGCCCGACGAGGCGCTGCTCCTCGCCATCACCACCGCGTGCCAGCGCGGCGTGCACGTGGAACTCTTCGTATCGGAAGAGGGCGACCAGGCCATGGTCTACCACGCCCAGCGCAGCTACTACGAGGCGCTGCTGCGCGCCGGCGTCGTCATCTGGATGTACCGGAAGCCCTTCATCCTGCACAGCAAGAGCGTCACCATCGATGACGAGGTCGCCGTGATCGGCTCGAGCAACATGGACATGCGTTCCTTCGGTCTGAACCTCGAGGTGTCGATGCTCGTTCGTGGCGAGGAGTTCGCCCGCGACATGCGAGCCGTCGAAGACCGCTACCGGGAGTTGAGCCGTCAGCTCACGATCGAGGAGTGGCGCCGCCAGCCCCTGCGCTCGACGATCCTCGACAACCTGGCTCGCCTCACGTCCGCGCTGCAATGACGCGACGCGGTGTTTCGCCGCCGGCATCCAGGAAGCTTCGCCATCATGGGTCGGAAGCGAACCGACCCCGGAGGTTTCCATGTCTCGCCGTCGTCTGACCCTCATCGGCCTGCTCGGTGCGGGCGTGCTCACCGCCGGTGCCCTGACCGGTTGCGCCTCGGGCGCGGCGTCAGCGCCCTCGTCGTCTTTGCCGTCGGAAGCCGCCACCGCGGTACCCGCGGGCGAGGTCGGGGCCGCGTGGGTGGATGCGGGCCGATCGATCGCGGTGGTCACGTATGGAAGTTCGTCGTGCGTCCCCACCGTCGGGGGAGATCCGCAGATCGCCGACGGGGCCCTCACGGTCGATCTCGTCGATCCGTCGCAGGGTCCCTGCACGCGTGACATGGCACCCCGCGCCACCCTGGTGGGGCTTCCGGCGGGAACAGATCCGAGCGCCGACCTCGCCGTGCGGGTGACGGGAGCCGCCGACGGCGAGACGCTGCTCGCCGGGTTGACGGACGTGCCCACGGCCTCCGAGGACCTTGCGCCGAGCGCCGGCTGGGTGAGCTCATCGCTCGTCGCGATCGTCACCTACGGCAGTTCCAGCTGTGTTCCGACCGTCGAGTCGGTGAGCGCCGACGGGGACGATGTGGCGGTGCAGTTCGCGACGCCCCCCGCCGACCAGGTCTGCACGATGGACTTCGTCCCGCGCGTGACGCTGGCCGACGTGGGCGCCGAGGCCGGCGATGGTCCGGTGTCGCTGATCCTCTCCGGCGGAAACGTCCAGGCGCCCGATCCCATCGCGGTGCTCGGTAGCCGCTGACGCGGAGACCTGGGAGTCCGACCGACCTCGTCCCCGTGCTCGGCAGCCGCTGACGCGGAGACCTCGACGCTCGACCGACCTCGTCCCCGTGTTCGGCTGCGGCTGACGGGGAGACGTCAGCGCTCGACCACGAGGAGGTCGCCGACCTCGCACTCCAGCACGCGACAGATCGCCGCGAGCGTGGAGTAGCGGATCGCGCGGGCGCGGTCGTTCTTCAGCACCGACAGGTTCACCACCGAGACCCCGACCAGTTCGCTGAGGCGGGTGAGCGTCAGACCCCGCGCCTCGAGGAGCTCATCGAGGCGGCAGTGGATGCCGGTGGGCCCGTCCTCCGCGGTCGCCGGGGTCATACGAGACCTTCGGTGTCGCGCTGAAAACGGTCGCCGACAGCGAAGACGGTGCTCGACAGGCCCGCGACGAAGCCGATCGCGATGAGGACGGGCAGATCGATCTGCTGAGTGAGCCCACGGTCGTACGTACGCTCGGACAGCAAGGCCAGCGCGCCATTGGCCACCATGTTGTGGAAGAAGGGGACGCCGAAGGCTCCCACCAGCGCGACGGCTCCCACGGACGTGACAAGGACGGTGTGGCGGCGGCTGAAGATGTGCCCGCGCAGGATGCCGACGCACAGCACGAGCAGCAGGACGACCACCGTGACGACCGTTGCGGCGAAGATGCCCTCGCCCAGGAAGAGTGCCCAGAGGGAGGCGAGCGGCAACGACGGGGCGGTGACCACGGCGCCGGTCAGCTCGACGGGCACGCCGGCGCCGTCGGGACCGATGGGGGCCTGCGCGACGGTGTCGAGGAACTCGATCGGCACGCGCACGTCGCGGTTTCCGACCGCCGCGACGATGTTGCCGATGCTGCGGATGACCGCCCATGCGGCGATCGCTATTCCCGCGACGATGAAGAGCAGGAAGCTCCAGGTGTCGCCACGGGAGAGGGTGCGAGAGGTGGATCGGGGGGATGCCATGATCGCTCCTTATCGATGATCGTTGTTATCGGTGATCGATAATGTAACGACTATCGATAGGTCCCGCAAGACCGGCCGCAGTCGCGGTATGCCCACGGCGAACACGCGTCCCTGGCCTCCGGCCGCTGGTTACTCTCGATGTACGGCGCGCGGAGGCGTGCCTGTCAGCCCATTTCTGGAGGGACTGAGATGTTCGAGAGATTCACCGACCGTGCCCGTCGTGTGGTCGTCCTCGCCCAAGAAGAGGCGAAGATGCTCAACCACAACTACATCGGCACCGAGCACATCCTGCTGGGACTGATCCACGAGGGCGAAGGTGTCGCGGCCAAGGCGCTCGAGTCCCTCGGCATCTCCCTCGACGCCGTGCGCGAGCAGGTGCAGGACATCATCGGCCAGGGACAGCAGCAGCCCACGGGGCACATCCCCTTCACGCCGCGTGCCAAGAAGGTCCTGGAGCTGTCCTTGCGCGAAGCGCTGCAGCTCGGCCACAACTACATCGGCACCGAGCACATTCTGCTCGGCCTCATCCGTGAGGGCGAGGGTGTGGCGGCCCAGGTGCTCGTCAAGCTCGGCGCCGACCTGAACAAGGTGCGCCAGCAGGTCATCCAGCTGCTCTCGGGCTACCAGGGCAAAGAGCCCGCAGGGGTCGCCTCCGGCGCCGGCGAGCAGCAGTCCGCCGCCGCTCAGGGCGGCTCGGCCGTGCTCGACCAGTTCGGTCGCAACCTCACGCAGGCCGCGCGCGACAACAAGCTCGACCCCGTGATCGGGCGCGAGAAAGAGATCGAGCGCGTCATGCAGATCCTGTCGCGCCGCTCCAAGAACAACCCTGTCCTCATCGGCGAGCCCGGTGTCGGAAAGACGGCGGTCGTCGAGGGTCTCGCGCAGGCCATCGTCAAGGGCGACGTGCCCGAGACGCTGAAGGACAAGCAGGTCTACTCGCTCGACCTCGGTTCGCTCATCGCCGGTTCCCGCTACCGCGGTGACTTCGAAGAGCGCCTGAAGAAGGTCACGAAAGAGATCCGCACGCGCGGTGACATCATCGTCTTCATCGACGAGATCCACACCCTCGTGGGTGCCGGTGCGGCCGAGGGCGCGATCGACGCGGCATCCATCCTCAAGCCGCTGCTCGCTCGTGGAGAGCTCCAGACCATCGGCGCTACCACGCTGGATGAGTACCGCAAGCACTTCGAAAAGGATGCCGCGCTCGAGCGCCGCTTCCAGCCGATCCAGGTGGCCGAGCCGAGCCTGCCCCACGCGATCAACATCTTGAAGGGTCTGCGCGACCGTTACGAGGCGCACCACAAGGTGCAGATCACCGACGGCGCCATCGTCGCCGCGGCCAATCTCGCCGACCGCTACATCAGCGACCGGTTCCTCCCCGACAAGGCGATCGACCTGATCGACGAGGCCGGCGCCCGCCTGCGTCTGTCGATCCTGTCGTCGCCGCCGGAGCTGCGCGAGTTCGACGAGAAGATCGCCAAGGTCCGCGAGCAGAAGGAGCAGGCCTCCGAGGAGCAGGACTTCGAGAAGGCCGCGTCGCTGCGCGACGAGGAGAAGTCGCTGCTCGCGGAGCGCCTGCGCCTCGAGAAGCAGTGGCGCTCGGGAGACGTCGCCTCCCACGCGGTGGTCGACGAGGGCCTGATCGCCGAGGTGCTCGCCCAGGCGACCGGCATCCCGGTGTTCAAGCTCACCGAAGAAGAGTCCAGCCGCCTCATGTTCATGGAGAAGGCTCTGCACCAGCGCGTCATCGGCCAGGAAGAGGCCATCGCGGCCCTTTCGCGGACGATCCGTCGTCAGCGGGCCGGCCTCAAGGACCCGAAGCGCCCCTCTGGCTCGTTCATCTTCGCCGGCCCCACGGGCGTCGGAAAGACCGAACTCGCCAAGGCGCTCGCCGAGTTCCTCTTCGACGACGAGGGCGCGCTGATCTCGCTCGACATGTCGGAGTTCGGTGAGAAGCACACCGTCTCGCGTCTGTTCGGTGCCCCTCCCGGGTTCGTCGGATTCGAAGAGGGTGGCCAGCTCACCGAGAAGGTGCGCCGCAAGCCGTTCTCGGTCGTGCTCTTCGACGAGATCGAGAAGGCTCACCCCGACATCTTCAACTCGCTGCTGCAGATCCTCGAAGAGGGTCGCCTGACCGATGGTCAGGGTCGCGTCATCGACTTCAAGAACACGGTGATCATCATGACGACCAACCTCGGTTCGTCGGCGATCGCCGGGGGCCCGGTGGGCTTCCAGGTCGAGGGCAACGCCCAGACGTCCTACGAGCGGATGAAGGGCAAGGTCGACGAGGAGCTCAAACGACACTTCAAGCCCGAGTTCCTCAACCGCGTCGACGACGTCATCGTCTTCCCGCAGCTGAGCAAGCCCGAGCTTCGCCAGATCGTCGGCCTGTTCGTCAAGCGGCTGGCCGACCGTCTGCTCGACCGCGACATGACGGTGGAGCTGTCGGATGACGCGAAGGACAAGCTCATCGAGATCGGTTTCGACCCGACTCTCGGTGCGCGTCCCCTCCGCCGCGCCATGCAGCGCGAGGTGGAAGACCGCCTCAGCGAGAAGATCCTGCACGGCGAACTCGAGGCCGGCGACCACGTCAAGGTCGGCGTCGAGAACGGGCAGTTCTCGTTCGAGACCAGCCCGCGGGGCGAGAAGGTCGCGCTCGGCGTCGGGACGGTCGGCGAGATCGCCGCTACCCCCGACACCCTCGCCGGCAGCTGACGCCGTAGCACGAAGGGGCCCGGATGCCATGGCATCCGGGCCCCTTCGCCGTCGCGGCGTACGCTGGGACGATGACTTCTCCCGCGCCGTTCGTCGTCCGCTCCGCCGGAACCGCCGACGTCCGACGCATCCACGAGCTGCTCGAACCCTTCGTGCAGAAACGGATCCTGCTGGGCAAAGACCTGGTCGTGCTCTACGGCTCGGTTCAGCAGTTCGTCGTCGCCGAGGTCGACGGCATCGTCGTCGGCTGCGGCGCGCTCCACATCATGTGGGAGGACCTCGGCGAGATCCGCACCCTCATCGTGCACGACGACTGGCTGCACCTGGGAGTCGGGCGTGCCCTCGTCGAGACGCTCGAGCAGCGCGCCCGCGAGCTGGGTGTGTCGCGCCTGTTCTGCCTCACGTTCGAGGTGGATTTCTTCACTCGACGCGGGTTCGCCGAGATCGGCGAACAGGTGGTGCCCCCCGACGTGTACTCGCAGCTCGTGCGCAGCCCCGACGAGGGTGTCGCCGAGTTCCTCGACCTCGCGCATGTGAAGCCCAACACGCTCGGCAACACCCGCATGTTGAAGAACCTCTGAGCTCAGTCGGCGTCCCGCGGGGCGGTGACGCACCGGCGATTCCGAGCGTGCCGTGGAGAGGGCTCACGGCCAGGACGCCTACCCTGGAACCATGACCGATGCCCCCCGTAGGCGGAGGCAGTCCCCGGCGGTCTATCGCCGACGCCGTCTCGCGGCAGGGCTTCTCGCCCTGATCGTGATCGGCCTCGTCGTGTGGCTCGTCGCGGCTCCGCCCTGGCGTGTCGCACCGACCGCCGCCCCCTCGTCCGACCCGTCCGTCAGCAGTGCTGCGGCGTCGCCGTCGGCGACCGCTGCGTCGCCCTCGGCGGCCGTCACGCCGACGGCAGGCTCCTCGGCGACACCGACGCCGAGCGTGCCGGCAGGGCCCCTCGAGTGCACGGCGGCGAACATCACGGTGGAGGCGCTGTCGGACAAGGCGGAGTACGCCCAGGGTGAGAATCCGCAGTTGTCCATTCGGCTGTCGAACACATCGGCCACCCCGTGCGTCTTGAATGTGGGCACGAGCGCGCAGTCGTTCACGGTGACGAGCGGGACCGATGTGTGGTGGCGCTCGACCGATTGTCAATCGGAGCCGAGCGACATGGAAGTGACGCTCGCCGCGGGCCAGGTCGTCACCAGTTCCGCCCCGCTGACCTGGGATCGCACGCGCTCGTCCGTCAGCTCGTGCGACGGGGAACGTCCCTACGCACCGGGCGGAGGCGCGACGTACCACCTGAGCGTTTCGATCGGCGGCATCCCCTCGGCGGGGACTGCGTCGTTCGTGTTGCAGTGACGCGGCTCCCGTTCGGGACACGTCTCGGCTGACCCGGCGCCGGGTACCGGTCGTCGTCCCTGCGGCCGTGATGCGGGACCGGGGGACGGGATGCGGCGAGCGGAGGATGCTTTCGCGTCGGTGGTCCTCCCTTCGCCGCATCTCCTCCCTCCGGCGCGGTCACGGGCGCGGGAACCGGAGGGCGCGGGGCCGCGGATAGGCTCGGAAGATGGCCGCAGGCAAGAAGCGCAAGGGGAAGAAGCTCGACGTGGACTTCAAGAACACCGCACTCTCCGACGCGCTGCAGACCCAGGACATGGCCGCCATCGCATTCGCGCTGCGTCACGGCCCCACCGTCGTTCCCCTGATGACCCCGGGTGACGCGGACAACCCCCTCAGCGTCGGCGAGGTGTGGACGTACCGCGACCCGAACAACGGTCAGGTCGCGCTGCTGCTGTTCAGCGACGCCGCGCACAAGCCCGAGACGCTGCCCCCGCACGTGGCGTTGCAGTCTCCCCAGTGGCTTCGGGCGTTCCTCGGTGCGCATCAGGATGCCATCACCACGGTGTTCATCGACATCGCCGGGCCTCACCCCATCCAGGCGTCACCCGCCGATCTCATCGCCGCACTCGACGCCTGACACGGCGGGAGTCGATCCGAGGTGACTTCGCGCGCGAGCGCGTTCGTCCGGCCTGGATGCGTGTGATCGAACCACATCGCGTGCAGGATCGCCCGCCTGCGGGTGGGCGGGGAGGCCGCTGCGTGTGGGCTCGACCAGCGGCGCGGTGCTCGCGGGCTATGCCACCGGAGCGTGTGGGCGGGCCGGCACTGCGGGCGAGCGGTTCGCTTGGGTGGTGAATAAGGTGAGTCGCGCGGGTGAGGCCGGCGTGCAAGACTCGGGGCCATGGAGTTCCTGATCGCCGGCGCCGTGTGCGCCGCCGGACTTGTCATCCCCGCCGTTCTGGGCATGACGTCGCCGCACCGCCGCCGTCGGTCCGCTCCTCCCGGGCGCTGACCCGAGGCGCGCCGCCACCGGTCCGCTCCTCGCGGGCGCCAATCCCAGGAACGTGGCCACAGGGCGGCCGCGACGGACGCACCACCGAGCCCTCCGGCTTTTCTGCCATGTGACCGACCATGGCTTCAGGTCGAGGCGGTGAGCCGGCGCCCGGCGGCGGGTCAGAATCCGGGCTCGCCCTCGTCGCGCGGCATACCACGCACCTGCAGTTCGTTGAGTGCCTGAGCGAGCTTGCGCGACGACGAGTCGAGCACCGTGTGATACCCGAGCCGTTTGGCCTCGGATGCCCGCTGTGCAGCCTGGGTGACGTTGCGGATCTCGCCGGTCAGGGTCAGCTCGCCGATCGCGGCGAGACGTTTCGACACCTTGCGGTTCTTCACCGCATTGGCCACGGCGATGGCGATGGCGAGGTCGGCCGCGGGCTCGACGAGGCGTACGCCGCCGACGGTCGAGACGTAGACGTCGCGGTCGGACAGCGTCAGGCCCATACGACTCTCGAGCACGGCGAGCACCATCGCCACGCGCGACGAGTCGACGCCGTTGACGATGCGCCGTGGGTTGGGGGCGGTCTGCCGCACGGCGAGCGCCTGGATCTCGACGGGCAGGGCACGTCGCCCCTCCATCGCGATGGTGACGCACGTGCCCGGCTCGGGTTCGCCGTGCCCGAGGAACAGAGCGCTGGGGTCGGAGACCTCGGCGATGCCGGTGCCGGTCATGTCGAAGCAACCGACCTCATCGGTGGGCCCGAAGCGGTTCTTGAGCGCGCGGACGAAGCGCAATGACGTCTGCCGGTCGCCCTCGAAATGGCACACCACGTCGACGAGGTGCTCGAGGATGCGGGGGCCGGCGATCGACCCGTCTTTCGTGACATGGCCGACGAGGATCACGGGCAGGCCCCGCTCTTTCGCCACGCGGATCAGCGCCGACGCGACCTCGCGCACCTGCGCCGGCTGACCCGCGGCGCCGTCGCTATGCGCTGATGACACCGTCTGCACGGAGTCGACGATGAGCAGGCCCGGCTCGACCTGATCGATGTGACCGAGGATCGTCGCGAGGTCGGTCTCGGCCGCGAGGAAGAGCTCGTCGTGCAGCGCGCCCGTGCGCTCGGCGCGGAGACGCACCTGCGCGGCGGACTCCTCGCCGCTGGCGTACAGCACGCGGCGCCCCGCGCGGGCGCTCTGTGCGGCGACCTCCAGCAGGAGCGTCGACTTGCCCACGCCCGGCTCGCCGCTCAGCAGGATGGCCGCGCCGGGGACGATGCCCCCACCCAGCACGCGGTCGAACTCGCCGACGCCACTGGTACGTCGAGGGGCGTCTTGCGTGTCGATCTCGGTGATGCGACGGGCGGCGCGCGCGGCTCCGGGTGCGACCGGCGTGATCGAGCGGACGATGCCCGTCTGCTCGGCGGCCTCGACGACGGTGCCCCACGACTGGCACTCACCGCAGCGACCGACCCACTTCAGCGTCGTCCACCCGCACTCGGTGCAGCGGTACGGAGCGGGGGCTGCAGCGGGACGTCGGGATGCCATGGGTTCAGGCTACGCGGGGCCTCCGACATCGGCCGTCGAGGTCGCGGCATCCGGGACCGCGTTCCACCGGCCTCATCGCCGAGAAACGCTCCTCGCGGCGAAACACGTCTCGACGAGGCGTTTCTGCGCGCCGATCGCGTTTCTCGCACGAAGCCCGGGCGCGTGACCCGCGCGGATCCCGATCGCGTTTCTCGCACGAAGCCCGGGCGCGTGACCCGCGCGGATCCCGACCGAGTCCCTCGCAAGGAGCCCGGGCGCGTTGTCTCGCACGAAGCCCGACCACGTCCCTCGCGAGCAGGCCGATCGGGTCCCTCGCGAGCGGGGAGGCGGCCTCAGCCGCGCAGCGAGTCGGCGACCTCGGTGAGGGCGTCGGCGGAGCGGCGCA
The DNA here is from genome assembly GCF_014192415.1 of Microbacterium proteolyticum. Taxonomy (GTDB): domain Bacteria; phylum Actinomycetota; class Actinomycetes; order Actinomycetales; family Microbacteriaceae; genus Microbacterium; species Microbacterium proteolyticum. Next base: position 902,274 of record NZ_JACHXY010000001.1, on the reverse strand, counting down.
GCAGTGCCACCTCAGCGTCGGAGAACGGCGTGCCGGCGACCGGTACGGCCCCCGCCGCGCTGACGACCGACGGCACCGACAGGGCCATGCCGTCGATGCCGTGGAAACCCTGCAGCACGGTGCTGACGGGCATGATGGCGTGCTCGTCGCGCAGGATCGCCTCGACGATGCGAGCGCTCGACAGGCCGATCGCGTAATTCGTCGCGCCCTTGCCCTTGATCACCTTGTACGCGGCATCGCGGACGTCGACGGCGATGGCATCCAATTCGTCCTCGTCGAAACGGCTGCCGTCGGGAAGCTCGAACTGCGTGATCGGCACCGATCCGATCGTGGCGGTGGACCAGAGCGGGAACTCGGTGTCGCCGTGCTCGCCGACGATCCAGGCGTGGACGCTCGAGGTGGCGACGCCCGCGCGCTGCGCGATCTTCCACCGCAGCCGCGAGGTGTCGAGCACCGTGCCCGAGGCGAAGATGCGGCGGGTGGGCACGCCCGTGGCCTCCTGCGCGAGCACCGTCAGCACGTCACAGGGGTTCGTGACGATCACGTAGACGGCGTTCGGTGCGACCTCGAGCAGGTTCGGCATCATGTCGCGGATGATGCGCGCGTTCGTGGCGGCGAGCTCGGTGCGGGTCTGCCCCGGGTTCTGCTTCGCCCCCGCGGTGATGACGACGACGTGGGAGCCCTCGGCGACGGAGACGTCGCTGCCCCCGGTGATGTCGCTGGAACCGGTGAACTGCGTGCCGTGCGCAAGGTCGAGCACCTCGGCCTCGACCTTGTCGGTCGCGATGTCGTAGAGCGCGATGTGCCGCGCCGAACCCCGGATGAGGGCCGCGTACGCGACACTCGCCCCCACGCTTCCCGCGCCCACGACCGTCAGCTTGGAGTTCTCGATCACGCTCATGGCTCGATCCTGGCAGCGGCCGTGAGCGGCCTCCACCGTGGTCGTTCGACGGTGGACGAATGGATGCCGGGACCTCGCCCGGGCGCCGATTCGCGGCATCCGCGCATCTGTCGTAAGCTTTCCGGCGGTGACGTGTCCGAGCGGCCGAAGGTGCAACACTCGAAATGTTGTGTAGGTTCACCCCTACCGTGGGTTCAAATCCCACCGTCACCGCCACCACGAAGGCCCCGATCCTCACGGATGCGGGGCCTTCGTCCTGTCGTCCGGACATCGCCCATCGCCGTCATGCGCCTGTTTCCGGCGGCCGCATTGTGTCGAGCGATCGTCGGTATTCCCGCCGAAGCGACGGGGGCGCGGACGAGCCGGCGCGGGACCGGCGTCGTGCGCGGGCCAGCAAGCGGCGGACGTCCACCCCCAGGACATGGCACAGCCCCCACAGTAGTAACGCGCCGATGACCCACGGAGCGACGCCCGTGAGGAGGGAGGAATGGACGATGTCAGCTGACTCGCCGCCGAGGATCGCGGTGGGCTGGTAGCTGGCGCGCGAGGTGCCGTCGTCCTCCGGCCATCCGTCGAGGTAGACGTCATGTCGGACGAGATCCCCATCGTCACTGACCCACGTTCCGATCGCGCGGCAGCCGCCCCGAGGACGCGGCTCGCAGTCCGTCTGCGTGAACGTGCCCCAGATCACGGGCTGTCTCAGATCGAGGACGCTGATCACCAAAAGCACCACGAGGACGACGGCGAGGGCGCCCACGATCAGGGCGGACGCGACTCGACCGAAGCCCCGCCACCAGTCACCCCACCGCTCCCTCCGCGCGATGTCACGGTCGTACGCGGCGTGCGGAGTTGCGGGGGTGTCCACGGACGGCACTCTAGCGAGACACAGCGTCGAGGCCCGCAGCGGAGACGCCACGAACGGCGTGGTCATGCGGCGGGGTACGGCGTGGCGCGTAGATCGTCCCCGCTTTACAGTGGGCGGATGCCCCGGAGATGGAACCGTCGATGCTGGTGACCGTGACACACGAGCCCGACAACGGCTCGGAGATCGATGCCACCGTGCTCGGCTACCTCCTGCACAAGCACCCCGCCCGCGCGCAGACCTTCACCGCGCCGGTCGGCGACATCCACGTGTTCGCCCCGGAGGCCCGCCCACAGCGGTGCACCTTCGCGATGATGCTCGAGGTCGATCCGGTGGGTCTGGTGCGCGACAAGAGGTTCCGCGGAGATACCCGAGCGCTCGACCACTACGTCAACGACCGTCCCTATGTCGCCTCGAGCATGCTGGCCGTGGCGATCGGCGCCGTCTTCCGCACCGCGATGACCGGCCGCAGCGACTCCTATCCCGACCTCGCAGCGTCACCGCTTCCGCTTCGCATCGAGATCCCCGTCGTTTCGGTCCGCGGCGACGACGACCTGGTCGAGCGCCTGTTCGCTCCGTGCGGTTGGAGTGTGAAACAAGAGCAGATCCCCCTCGACCCGGAGTTCCCCGAGTGGGGCGTCTCGCGTTTGCGTTCCATCACGTTGACGGGACGCTTGCGCTTGGCCGATGCCCTGCGCCAGCTTTACGTGCTGCTCCCCGTCCTCGACGATGCGAAGCACTACTGGGTCGGCGACGACGAGATCGCGAAGCTCGAACGCGCCGGTGAGGGATGGCTGTCCGCGCACCCCGAGCGCGAACTCATCACTCGCCGATATCTCCTGCACCACGCTTCGCTCGTCTCCCAGACTGTCGGAGCGGTCGCCGACCCTCCTGCCACGCCGCTTCGGTCGATGCGCGCGGACGCCGTCGTCCAGGCTCTCTCCGACGTCGGAGCGCGCAGCGTCGTCGACATGGGCTGCGGACAGGGCGCGCTGCTGGGTCGACTGGCGAAGGACCGGGCGATCTCGCGCATCATCGGCGTCGACGTGTCGGCGCGCTCGCTCGAACAGGCGGCGCGGGCGCTGCAGGTCGAGAGGATGTCGGATGCCGAGCGGCAGCGGATCCAGCTGCTGCATGGTTCGGTCGTCTACCGCGACGACCGGCTGCGCGGTGCGGACGCGATGGTGCTGATGGAGGTCATCGAACACCTCGAGCCGTCGCGCCTGTCGGCGCTGGAAGACGCCGTCCTCGCCGGTGCCCGCCCCGGGGCGGTCATCTTGACCACACCGAATGCGGAGTACAACGTGCTCTACCCCGGGTTGCCGGCGGGCGCGCTGCGCCACGAAGATCACCGGTTCGAGTGGACCCGCGCCGAATTCCGGGAATGGGTGGATGCGGCGGCCCGGCGGCACGGGTACGCGGCCGAATACCGCCCGGTCGGGTCCGAACACCCGGACCACGGCGCCCCCACCCAACTGGCGCTGCTTCGGCGGGAGGTCGCGGCATGAGCGTTCTCGACATCCCCGAGCGCTCGCTCGTCGTGCTCGTGGGGGCGTCGGGCTCGGGAAAGTCCACTTTCGCCCGGCTGAACTTCGGGCCGTACGAAGCGCTTTCCAGCGATATCTTCCGCGGTCTGGTCGCGGGCGACGAGGCGGACCAGTCCGCGACGTCCGCGGCGTTCGATGCGTTGCAATACGTTGCGGGCAAGCGTCTCGAGGCGGGGTTGCTGACGGTGATCGACGCCACCAGCGTGCAGCCGGAGTCCCGGCGGCGGCTGGTGGAGCTGGCGAAGGCACACGACGTCCTGCCGGTGGCCATCGTGTTCGACCTCCCCGAGTCGACGTGCCTCGCGCGAAACGCCGAACGGTCGGACCGGCTCATCCCTCCGGCGGCCGTCAAGCGGCAGTCGGACCAGCTGCGACGCGGTCTGCGCCACATCGGCAAGGAGGGCTTTCGTAAGGTGCACATTCTGCGGACGCCCGACGAGGTGACGGCGGCGACCGTCGAGCGTACGCGCCTTCTCAACGACCGCTCCGACGAGCACGGTCCCTTCGACGCGATCGGCGACGTGCACGGCTGCTTCGGTGAGCTGGTGAGCCTCCTCGGGCGCTTGGGATACGACATCGTCCGCGACGACGAGGGCCGCCCCGTCGACGCGGTCCACCCCGAGGGGCGACGTGTCATCTTCCTCGGCGACTTGGTCGACCGCGGTCCCGACGTCGTGGGTGTCCTGCGTCTCGCGATGGGGATGGTGGCATCCGGGTCCGCACTCGCTGTTCCCGGGAACCACGAGGCGAAGCTCGTCCGAGCGCTCCGGGGAGCACGGGTGACGCCCACCCACGGTCTCGCGGAGACCCTCGCGCAGCTCGCGGAGGAGTCGGCGGAGTTCCGCGAGCACGTGGCCGACTTCTGCTACGACCTCGTCTCGCACCTCGTGCTCGATGAGGGGCGGCTCGTCGTGGCCCACGCGGGCTTGAAGGAGCAGTACCACGGCCGAGCCTCAGGGCGCGTGCGCTCGTTCGCGTTGTACGGGGACACGACGGGTGAGACCGATGAGTTCGGCTTGCCCGTGCGATACCCCTGGGCCGAGGATTACCGCGGCAAGGCCGTCGTGCTGTACGGCCACACTCCGGTCCCCTCCGTCGAGTGGATCAACGGCACCGCGTGCTTGGACACGGGGTGCGTGTTCGGCGGTGCGCTGAGCGCCATGCGCTACCCGGAGCGCGAAGTGGTGTCGGTTCCGGCCGAGCGGGTCTGGTACGAACCCGTGAGGCCGCTCGTGCCCGAGGCTCCTCAGCGCGCCCCCGGCGTTCTGCAGTTGGCCGATGTGCAGGGCAAGTTGATCATCGAGACCGGTGTCATCGGCCGCGTGAGCATCAAAGAGCAGCAGGCGGCGGGCGGACTCGAGACCATGAGTCGCTGGGCCATCGACCCCCGCTGGCTCACCTACCTCCCGCCGACGATGACACCACCGGCGACGTCCGCACGGGAGGGATTCCTCGAGCATCCCGACGAGGCGTTCGCCGCGTTCCGCGGCCACGGTGTGACAGACGTGATCTGCGAAGAGAAGCACATGGGCTCGCGCGCCGTCGTCCTGGTGTCTCGCAAGCCCGCTCGCTTCGACGCCCCCGAGGGTTGGCGGGGAGTCATCCACACGCGCACCGGGCGCGCGTTCTTCCCCGCCGACGTCGAGTCGGTCATGCTCGCACGACTCGACGACGCTCTCGAACGCGCCGGACTGTGGAATGAGCTGACGGCCGACTGGATCCTGCTCGACGGCGAGATCGTCCCGTGGTCGGCGAAGGCCGGGCCGTTGATCCGCGATCTCTTCGCCTCGGTGGGTGCGGCGGGAGCGGCGGCCACCACGGCGGCGTCTGACGTGTTGGCCACAGCCCTGGCATCCGGAGTCGACGTCGCCGCACTCGCCGAGCGCACCAAGGTGCGCGCCGACGACGTCGATCGCTTCCGTCAGGCGTACCGGCGATACGTCGGCGGCGCGGACGAGGTGCGGTTCGCACCGTTCCAGCTGCTCGCAGCGGGCTCGGAGACCTTCGAGGAACGCGACCACGGCTGGCATCTCGCCGCCGCCGACCGGCTCGCGCAGGCGGCGCCGGAGCTGGTGATGTCGACCGGGCGCATGCGGGTAGACCTCGACGACCCTGCGTCGGTGCAGGCCGCGACGGCCTGGTGGGAACAGCTGACAGACGCCGGCGGGGAGGGGATGGTCGTGAAGCCCTTCTCGAATCTGACGCGCACCGGAAAAGGGCTCGTGCAGCCGGGCATAAAGGTGCGCGGTCGGGAGTACCTCCGCATCGTCTACGGGCCCGACTACACCACCACGGAGAACATCGTGCGCCTGCGCGACCGTGATGTCGGGCACAAGCGCTCACTGGCTGCGCGGGAGTACGCGCTCGGCATCGAGGCGCTGCGTCGTGTGACCGCGGGTGAGCCCCTGTGGCGCGTCCACGAGGCCGTGTTCGGGGTCCTGGCATTGGAGTCGGATCCGCTCGACCCGCGGTTGTGAGCGCGGAAGCGGAGAGGTCGTTCGCGGACCCGACTCGACGGGGCCGATCACTCGCTCGGCTTCAGCCACTCGGGTGCGGTCGCGCGGGCTCGGAGTGAGCCGCGGGCACGGGCGGTCGATGGCGGCTGCTCCGGAGCGCGACTCAGCCCCCCGGCCCCGATGGCTGAATCGGGGCGCCGTCGCCGTTCTCGGGAAGGTCGCCGCGTTCGACGGGTGCCGGTGGCTCGGTCGGCGCGTCGGCGAACAGCGCTTCCAACTCGGCATCCGAGGGGATACGCACCGCCTCGGCGGCTTGGTGCAGGTCGTCGAGCGGCGTTCCGTTCGGGCCGATCACCCAGATCGTGGCGCCGCCCCGCGCGACGAAGAACTCGTGCGTGCCACCGCCCTCGCGATGCCACAGGCCGGACTCCTCGGTGCAGGTGACCGTGGCGTCGGGCAGGTCCCACAGCGGCGTCGCCGCGCAGCCCGCAGCGTCGGGTTCTCCCGGCGAGGTGCGGATGGTGATCATGGCCGCGGTCTGCTCATCGACCCACGTCGCCGACAGGCCGTCGTCGTTCGCCGGTCCGACCGACTGCGATGCGAGGTCGTATCCCTCGACCTGGGTCGTGAAGACCAGTGCGGGGTCGATGTCGAGAAGTGCGGCTTTCTGGGCGATCGAGGCGCTGTCGGCCGGCGTCGGCGTTCCCCCGCAGGCGGCGAGGGAGAGGGCGACGACCCCTGCGAGGCCGACGAGGATCGGAGCACGGGAGGCGGGGCGCATGACAGCATCTTCGCTCAGCCGGCCCGCGCGGTCGATGGTCCGTCCACCCGCGGCCGGGTCTGAGGGATGCCGGAGCCTCGGCGCGCGTCGACCGGAGCGACCCGCACGATCCGACTCCGTCACCCCGCCGACGGCCGACGGGAGCTTGTCAGAGCCCGTCGATGAACTCCCGCACCGCCGTCGCGGCGTCGGCGGCGGCGGGGTACGTGTGCTCGTCCGCGGGGAAGACGCCCTCGCGCACCTCTCGGGCGTACGCCTCGACGCCCTCGACCATCGCGTCGCCGAGGGCGGCGTAGCGCTTGACGAAGACGGGTGCGCGGCCCTCCGTGATCCCGAGCAGGTCGTGCTGCACGAGCACCTGCCCGTCCGCGGCTCCGGCGCCGATGCCGATGACGGGGATACGCAGGGCCCGGCGGATCTCGTCGACGACATCGGCGGGCACGGCCTCGATGACGAGCATGAACGCCCCGGCCTCCTGCACGGCCAGCGCATCGCGCGCGACGCGGACCGCCTCGTCGGACGTACGTCCCTGCGCGCGGAGACCACCGAGCGCGGTCGCGGTCTGCGGGGTGAGTCCCACGTGCCCGACGACCGGGATTCCGGCCTCGACGATCGCCCGCAGACGTGACAGTCGTGCCGGGTTCGCGCCCTCGATCTTGACCGCCTCGGCACCGGCCTCGTGGACGAAGCGGATCGACGTCGCGACCGCCTGTTCGTCGCTCAGCTCGGTCGACCCGAACGGCAGATCGCACAACAGCAGGGGGGTCTGAAGCGCCCTGCGGACGGCTTTCGACAGCGTCAACATCTCGTCGAGCGTCACCGACGTGGTGTCGGGGTGCCCCAGCACCACCTGCGCGCCGGAGTCGCCGACCAACACGATGTCGACCCCCGCGCGTTCGGCCACCCGGCCCGAGGCGTAGTCGTATGCCGTCACCATCACCAGCGGCGTACCGGTCTCGGCGAGCTCGCGGAGCCGGCGGAGCGTCATCCTGCGGCGGGTCATGCCGTGCTCCTCTCGAGGACGATGCGGTCGTCGACACCGGGATCGAGCACCACGTTGTCGATGAGTCGGACCTGGCCCACCCGCACGGCGAGCGCGAGCAGCGCCGGGCGCGCGATGTCGGTGAGCGGTTCGAGGCTGTCGGCGTCGACGATCTCCACGTACTCCTGATCCAATCCGGCGTGGGCGAGTCCCTCGTGTACGAGGGCGGTGAGGCGATGAGGATCCCGGATGCCGGAGGCGAAGGCATCCTGCGCCGCGCGGAGCGACCGCGGGACGGCCGCCGCGAGCGTGCGCTCCTCGGCCGACAACCGCGCGTTGCGGCTGGAGCGGGCCAGGCCGTCGGCGTCGCGCGAGGTCGGGCACGCCACGATCTCGACGGGGATGCGCAGGTCGGTGACCATGCGCCGGACGACGACGACCTGTTGGGCGTCCTTCGCGCCGAAGTACGCGCGATCGGGTTGGACGGCGAGCAGCAGTTTGGCGACGACGGTGGCGACCCCGTCGAAGTGGGAGCGGCCGCGGACGGCGCCCTCGAGCGTTGCGGTGAGGGCCCCGTCGACCGAAACGGTCGTGGCGAAGCCCGCCGGGTACATCTCGGCCGCCGACGGCGCGAAGACGACGTGGGTGCCGACGTGCGCGGCCGACGCGATGTCGGCCTCCTCGGTACGCGGGTACGCCTCGAGGTCGGCGGCGTCGCCGAACTGGGTCGGGTTCACGAAGAGCGACAGCACCACGGTGGTGTTCTCCGCCCCCGCGGCGCGCAGCAGCGAGAGGTGCCCCTCGTGGAGGGCGCCCATGGTCGGCACGAACCCGATCCGTCCGGCGCGATGCGGTTCGAGCGTTGCGCGCAGTTCGGCGACGGTGCGCACGATGCGAATGGTCACGGGAGGGACTCGATTCCGGTTCGTTGAGCAGTGGCGAGGTCGCGCGTCGCGTCGACGAGCGCGTCGAAGAGTGCCACGCGGTCGGGCAGGCGCTCGACGACGGCTCGCCGCTGCCGCGCCACTGTGGCGTCGTCGCCGCGCGAGACCGGGCCGGTGAGGGCTGCGGCCGCCCCGCGTTCCGCCCAGTTGTCGACGGCGGCGCGCACGAGGGGGACGAGGGCTTGCCTGCTGATCCCCGCGGTCGCGGCGAGCTCCTCGGCCATCCCCTCGAGCGTCACCAGGAAGTTCGCGGCGACCGAGGCGGCCGCGTGGTACGCCGCCCGGTCGCGGTCGCGCACCTCCACGCCCGTCATCCCGAGAACCTCCGCGAGGGCCGACGCGATGGCGAAACTCTCGGGAGTCGTCGCTGCGAGGGCGGCGGTGACCCCGGCGAACGACGCCCCGGCCGTCGTGACCGTCATGAGCGGGTGGACGCTGAAGGCGTCGTGAGGATGGAGGATCGACAGGTCGAGCGCTCCCGAGAGGTGACCGACCGTGCGGCCGGGGGCGATGGCGCGCGCGGCGGTGGCGATCGCGGCATCCGGGACCGCGAGGAGCACGATCGCGGCGTCTGCGCCCGACTCACCCCGACCCGCCGGGCCGACGACCGGCACCTCGGCGGCGTCCAGGGCGGCCACGAGCGCGCGCCCCATGCGACCGTCGCCGACGACGAGAACGGGGCCCGGGGGCGTCAGGGCGGAGGAGAGGGGAGGCGGTGTCATATGCGTGTGGCGCCGGCCCCTGGGGCGGCTTCGCCGTCTTCCACCGTACTCGCTCTCGCCCCCGCCGGAGCGGTGCTCGCGATCGACCGCGGCGGCCCTCAGCTCACCCGCGGCTGCTGCTGCGTGATGCAGTGGATGCCGCCGCCCCGGTCGAAGATCGGGCGCGCGTCGACCAGAACCACACGACGCCCCGGATAGGCGTCGGCGACGATCTCGGCCGCGCGCGCGTCTGCGGCCTCGTCTCCGAAGCCGCAGAGCACGACGCCGTCGTTGGTGACCAGGTGGTTGATGTAGCTCCAGTCGACCCAACCGTGATCATCGCGCAGGGTCGTGGGGGCGGGTACCCCGGTGACGGTCACGGAGCGCCCGAGCGCGGCGAAGGCGGCCTCGAGTTCACCGCGGACGATGCGCGACACCTCGTGATCGGGGTGGGTGGCATCCCTCTGCTCGTGCAGGAGCACGTGGTCGGGCGAGGCGAAGGTCGCGACGATGTCGACGTGGCCGTTGGTGCCGAACTCGTCGTAGTCGCGGGTGAGGCCGCGCGAGAGCCACACGGCATCCGTCGCCCCGAGGGTGCGGGCCATCTCGGCCTCGACACGAGCGCGGTCGGCGTGGGGGTTCCGGCGCGGGTCGAGCTGCACGGTGTCGGTGAGCAGCACCGTGCCGACGCCGTCGACGTGCAGACCTCCGCCCTCGGCGACGAGCAGCGAGTCGATCACCTCGGCGCCGGCGTGCTCCGCCACCACGCGCGCGATCAGGGCCGACTTCTGCCACTCGGCCCAGTCGGGAGCACCCCAGCCGTTGAAGATCCAGTCGACCGCGCCGAGGGCGCCCGGCCGGTCGGGGTCGGTGACGAAAGTGGGACCGACGTCGCGCATCCAGAACTCGTCGAGCGGGGCCTCGACGATCTCGATCGACGAGTCGAGCATGCGGCGGGCACGGGCGATCTCGGTCGGGTCGACGACCATCGACACCGGCTCGAATCGCGCGACCGCGTGGGCGACATCGGTCCAGGCGCGGTATCCCTCCTCACGCGCCACGACGGTGTCGCCGAGGGTGACACCCTCGCGGGGGAACGCCATCCAGGTGCGCTCGTGCGGGGCGGATTCGGCGGGCATGCGCCACATGTCGTGCTCCTCGTGTCGAGTCGGGTCAAAGGGGAGAGCTGGATGCCGTGGCCACGGCTCCGGCGACGGCTCCGGTGTCGTCGCGCACGGCGATGACGACCAGGGGGCCGTAGGGGCCGATCCATTCGCTCACGGGTTCACCGGCGAGCGTGACAGGAGACGACCCGTGCAGTCGGTCCCCGTCACGCGAGAGAGCCACACGCACGCCGTCGACGTACGCGGCGTGTTCGGCGGCCGCGCCGCCGCGGACCGTCGCGGTGAAACGAACACGGTCGCCGTCGACGACGACCTCGTCGATGTCGACCCGCACCTCACCGTCCGCGGCCGGCCGGGGCTGGGCGAACAGTGCCTCATCGGCCAGGGCGGGCGTACGCGGGGGCGGGGTGCGGCGCTCGCCGAGCCCGGTGATGGCGGACCCGAGCTGCACGAGCCGGACGTCGCTGTAGGCGGGCCCGGCGATCGTCAGGCCCACCGGCATCCCCGTGTCATCCATCGTGCCCATCGGCACGGTGACGGTCGGGATGCCGAGGTGACGCGGAACGAGGTTGCCGTTGGACACCCACACGCCGTTCCGCCACGCGATGTCGGCGGAGTCGGGATTCCGGTCGGCGTCGGCGGGCCCCACGTCGGACTGCGTCGGGAAGATGACGGCGTCGAAGCCGCCTGCCTCCATCCACTCCTCGAAGTCGACGCGGCGCGTGTGCTCGAGGCCGCGCAGGCCCTCTTCGAGGCTCGTCACCTCGCGCCAGTCGGGCTGCCGCTGCTTCGCCCGGCGCACGTAGTCGCCGATGTCGTACGAGATGTCGTAGTGCCAGATGCCGTAGCAGTCGGGGAGGGCGCCCGGGGGGTGCGGGAAGATCTGCGCGGCGTCGACGTCGGCGAGGCGGTTGAGGGCCGGGTCGTCGTTGTGGCGGAGGAAGGCGTCCATCGCCCAGACGGCGAGGTCGCCCACCTCGTCGTCGAGGAAGCGCCGGGTGACGAACCCGCGGTCGAGGAAGTCCTCGTCGCCGGGGTGGAGCTTCTCGTAGCGGTCGACGACGGGGAAGTCGGTCTCGATGACCTCCGCGCCGGCGGCCTGGAGGTCGGCGCGCAGGTCCGCCCACAGCCGCATCACGCTCGCGCGCGTTGCGATGGGGGAGGCGTTGTCGGGGTCGCCGTTGACGTAGATGCGCGGCACGGCCAGGCGGAGCCCCGCCAGCGGCAGCGGCTCGAGTTCCACGAAGGACTCGGGGCGTACCTCGGAGGGGCGCGGCAGGGCGATCCACGGCTGCGTGCGCCACAGGTCGCCGTCGGTCACCGGGTCGTCGGCCACGACGGCGTCGAGCACGAACTGCAGGTCGCGCATCGACCGGGTGTGGGGGACCACGACGTCCATGGTCGGCACGAGCGGCCAGTTACCCCGGATCGAGATGACCCCGCGTGAGGGGGTGTAAGCGACGAGGGCGTTGTGCGAGGCGGGGGCGCGGCCGGACGACCAGGTCTCTTCGCCGAGTCCGAAGGCGGCGAAGCTGGCCGCGGTGGCCGTGCCCGAGCCGTTCGAGGAACCCGAGCCGAAGGCCGACGGGAGATAGTCGCCGTTGTAGGGCGACTCGGCGCGGCCGTAGACGCCGCGCTGCATGCCGCCGGCGGCCATCGGCGGCATGTTCGTCAGACCGAGGAAGACCGCCCCGGCCGCGCGCAGCCGTTCCACCGCGAAGGCGTCGTCCTGCGCGATGAGATCGCGGAAGGCGGGGGATCCGGATGCCACGGGCAGCCCCTCGACCCGGTAGCTGTCCTTCGCGGTGAAGGGAATGCCGTCGAGCGGGCCGCGCGGCTCGCCGTGGGAGCGGCGGAGGTCCGCGGCGCGGGCTTCGTCGAACGCCCGGGGGTTCAGTACGGGCACCGCGTTGAGTCGGATGCCGGAACGGTCGTACGCGCCGATGCGGTTGAGGTAGCGGGCGACGAGCTCGACGCTCGTTACTTCTCCCGCCTCGAGGGCGGCGCGCAGCCGGTCGATGTCGGCTTCGACGACGGTGAGGGCGGCGGTGTCCATGGCGGTAAACATACACCGTTTGTTTTAGGAAGGCGAGGGCTGATCGACGCAGTCGCGCCTAGGCTCGACAGCGACCCCAGGAGGCCGCCATCGCTCGCCCGTCGACGCCGCTGCTGAACCGTGCGCTGATAGCCCGCACCGCGCTCGCCCTCGTCGACCGGCACGGCCCCGACGGCGCGAGCCTTCGGCGTGTGGCCGCGCGCCTGGGGGTGAACCCGACGTCCCTGTACAACCACGTGCCCAACCGCGCCGCGATGATCGAGGACGTGCGCGCGCTGGTCTCGGCCGGTATCGACTCGGAACCGCTGCGCTCGCTGCCGTGGGAGGAGGGGCTGCGGGCCTGGGCGCGGTCGTATCGTCGAGCGTTCGCGCGTCACGCCCGCGCGATCCCGCTGCTGATGACCGAGCGCGCGTCGACGCCGGTGCTGTTGTCGGGGTACGAGGACTTCGTCGTGGCGGCCGAGGCGGCGGGCTGGAAGAGCAGCGACGTCCTGCCGCTCCTCACGGCTTTCGAGAACTTCATCCTCGGGAGCGTGCTCGACATGTCGGGGCCCGCGGTGGTGTTCGACCCGACCGGGCAGGAAGACGACTTCCCCCGCTTCGCCGCCGCCTTCCAGACCCTCGCCGACGAGGACCCCGCCGATCCGGTCGCCACCCGGGCCTTCGAACGCGGGCTCGACATGCTGATCGCCGCGGCCCGGCCCCGCTGACGCGGCGAGCGGTCACGCCGTGCGCACCGCAGCGCAGACGCCGGGCGCGCGGCCCCCGCTGACGCGGCGATGAGGGCCGATGACCGATCCGCGCGGTCACGGCAAGTGCTGGCTCGCGAAGCCTGCGACCTGGGACGATGCGCGGATGGATGCCACGACAGACGACACCGCCCTGCTCCCCGATCGGCCGCGCATCGACCCGCGCCGCCCGATCGCCCTGGTGGTGGGCGTGGTGGCGACGGTGCTGTTCGTCGCCCTGCGTTTCGCGGTGGCCCTGAGCGGATCCGCCCCCCTGCCGATCGACCAGGCCTGGGACGACGCGATGGCGGCGCTGGCGAATCCCGTCGGGGTGATCGTGGCGTGGGTGCCGGCGATCGTGGGCGGAACGATCGGCATGATCGTCATCGGGGTCGCCACGACCATCGTTTTCCTGATCGTCCGCCGCCCGTGGGACGCCCTGAACGTCGCGGCATCCATCGCCCTCGTTGTGCTGATCGGTGCGCCGCTCGCGGCGGTCATCGCCCGCAGTCGTCCGGCCGACTCGCTCGCCGAGACGGTGGCGACCTCCTTCCCCTCGGGGCACACCGCCGTGGCGACCACCATCGCGCTGACGCTCGCGCTGATTCTGAGACGCCGATGGGTCTGGATCGTCGGGGCCGTGTGGGTGGTGCTGATGATGTGGAGCCGCACCTACCTGCATGCGCACTGGTTGTCGGACGTGGTGGCCGGCTTCCTCGAGGGCGTCGCCGTGGCCACGCTCGTGTGGGCGATGGTGGAGGTGTGGCGTGTGCGCCGCGCGCAACGCCTTCACGCGTCCGCGGAGTGAGCGCTAGGGTTCGCGGATGACCTCCGCAACCGCCGCCGCCGACAAGGCACAGGACTCCACCGCGTTCCGGGTGACAGCCCGCGTCGGCTATGTCGTCCTCGGCCTCCTCCACCTGCTCATCGGCGTCATCGCCGTCTCGATCGCCACCGGCGCCGGTGGCGACAGCGCCGATCAGAGCGGGGCGCTGCAGCAGGTGCGCGACGCGCCGCTCGGCACGGCGCTGCTGTGGGTGATCGTGGTGGGACTCGCCGCTCTCGCGGTCTGGAAGATCGCCGAGGCGATCGTGGAGCGCGATCCGGATTCCAAGAAGCGGTGGGCGCACCGCGCGAAGGACGTGGGCACCGCGATCGCGTACGTGGCGATCGCCGTCACGGCATTCACCCTCGCGACGGGCGGGAGCTCGGAGTCGTCGGAGTCGTCCAAGACGCTCAGTGCGCAGATCCTGGCGATGCCCGGCGGCGTCGTCCTCCTCGTCGTCGTCGGACTCGGTGTCGCCGCGATCGGTGTCGCGTTCGTGGTGCGCGGCATCACGCGCGCCTTCGAGAAGAGCCTGTCGATCCCCGGAGGCAACACGGGTCGTGGCATCCGGGTGTTCGGCACCGTCGGCTACATCGCCAAGGGCATCGCGGTGGGGGTCGCCGGCATCCTCTTCATCGTCGCCGCGCTCACCCACGACCCGAACGCGGCCGGCGGCATCGACGCGGCCCTGCGATCGCTGGCGAGCCTGCCCTTCGGCCAGATCGTGCTGTGGGTGGTCGGTGCCGGGCTCGTCGTCTACGGCGTGTTCTGCTTCGCCCGCGCCCGCTACGCGCGCATGTGAGGGCCGGGAGGCGACCGGCGGGGCGCAATCCCCAGAGCGCTCGCAGGTGCGACGGGTAGGACGGACCCACCACCGCAGCGCCGAGGAGGCCCCATGATCGACCTCGAACCCGTCGGCCCCGTCCGGCGCTCCCACGCATCGTCCCCGCGTCGATCGGCTTTCGCGGTCGTCGCGGCGCTGTCGCTGGTCGCCCTCGCCGGGTGCGCGGCAGAGCGCGAGACGGATGCCGCGCCGACCGCCGCCGCTCCGATATCGACGCCGCCCGCCAGTCGTGCCGCGCCCACCCTCGGAGTCGTCGCCCCCGCCGGAGCGCCCGGGGTGGTGGCATCCGGATTCACGACGCCGTGGTCGGTCGTCTTCGTCGACGACGCCGCGCTCGTGAGCCAGCGCGACACCGGGGAGATCCTCGAGATCGTCGGCGACCAGACCCGCGTCGTGGGGGAGGTGCCCGACCTCGCCGCCCGAGGAGAAGGGGGACTGCTCGGTCTCGCCCATGCCGAGGGCTACCTCTACGCGTACGTGACCGTACCGGGCGGCAACCGGGTGCTGCGGTTCGCGCTCGAAGGTTCGGCCGGAGCGTTCTCGCTCGGCGCCGCGCAGACCGTCGTCGACGGCATCCCCTCGGCGAACATCCACAACGGCGGACGGATCGCCTTCGGTCCCGACGGCATGCTGTACATCACTGCGGGAGACGCCGCCGACCCCGACGCCGCGCAGGACCGGGCGTCGCTGGGCGGAAAGATCCTGCGCGTCGAGCCCGATGGCGCGGTGCCCGCCGACAATCCGTTCCCGGGATCACCGGTGTGGAGCCTGGGGCACCGCAATCCGCAGGGGATCGGGTGGGATGCCGCCGGAACCATGTACGCCTCGGAGTTCGGGCAGGACACCTGGGACGAGCTCAACGTCATCGAGCCCGGTGCGAACTACGGCTGGCCCGAGGTGGAGGGCATCGGCGGACAAGACGGTTTCGTCGACCCGGTGCAGCAGTGGGCGCCCGTGGATGCGAGTCCGAGCGGCCTCGCGGTCCTCGACGGCGCGGTGGTCATCGCCAACCTGCGGGGCGAGCGCCTCCGCATCGTCCCGACCGACGACCTCGGCGCATTCGACGACTATCTCGTCGGAGAGTACGGGCGCCTCCGCGACGTCGCGGCGGCCCCCGACGGCTCGCTGTGGGTGGTCACGAGCAACACCGATCGCGGCGGCGGCGACTCCGACACGATCCTGCGGGTCGCCCTGTCGGCGGAGTGAGTCTCGCACCGACGCGGCCCAGCACTGCCCGCTCTCGCGTGCGGAACCGGGCGGTGTCACGGCCGTCTAGGGTGTGAGCACCGTCACTCCCGCCTCGGCCAGGGCGGCCGCGAGGTCGGGGGAGGGCGGGGCGTCGGTGACGAGGTAATCGGCCTTCTGCAGCGGTGTCACCTGGGCGAAGAGTCGGCGATCGAGCTTGCTCGAGTCGGCGAGGATCACGGTGCGGTCGGCGCGCTCGATCATCTCGCTCATCATCGTCGCGTCGCCGAGGTTGCTCGTCGAGTACCCCGAGGCGTCGACCGCGCCCACGGCGATGATCGCGTAGTCGCAGCGGATGTCGACCTCGGTGGTGTTCGAGGTCATCGCGAGCGTGACCGGACCGGTCGTCGCCTGCGTGATGGTACGCACCGCGCCGCCGAAGATGAAGAGGTCGCGGAAGACGCTGGGGGAGATCTCCGCGGGGATGCGCAGGTTGTTCGTGGCAATCGTCAGGTTGCGGTGGTTGCGCAGAGCCCGGGCGACGGCGAGCGTCGTCGTCCCCGCGTTGAGCATGAGCACGGAACCGTCTTCGATGAGCTCGACGGCGAGCGCGGCGATGCGCTCCTTCTCGGAGATCTGCATCTGCAGGCGCACGTCGAGACCCCGGTCGCGGCCGGGCACCGACATCGCGCTGACCGCACCTCCGTGCGTGCGGACCACGATCCCCTCGCGGTCGAGCTGATCGAGGTCGCGCCGCACCGTGTCGATCGAGACTCCGAAGTGCGACGCGAGATCGACGACGGTGACCTGACCGGATTCGGCGACGTAGGCGGCGAGTTCCGCTTTGCGCCCCGCCGGCAGTCGTCGCTTCGTCGTGGCTGTGGCTGCATCCATGCCGTCATCTCTAGCACAGCGCGGCGTCGAAACGGAGGCCGAGAACGGCAAAGACGCACGAATCGGCACTGATTCTGCAAGGTTTGCTGCTTTCGGTGCGGATGCGTGCCCTTATTGTCACGAATCTGCATCAGCGTCTTGACGATCGCCGCACGACGGCGCATACTCATGCTTAAAGCAGCAAGAACGCGCAGAAGAGCGCGAAACAATGCAGATCTCAACGAGGAGAAACGATGGACAACAGCGGGCGCCGGCGTCGGAACGCCATCAAGCTCGTCGGTGTCGCAGCAGCGGCCACGACCCTCCTGGCGATGGCGGGGTGCTCGTCGAACAGCACCGGAACCGCCGGCGACGGAGGAGACGTCACGATCGAGTTCGCCCAGTGGTGGGAGCCCGAGCTCGGCGACGGCGAGTTCCGCGGTCTCATGGACCAGTTCGAACAGGAGAACCCCGGCATCAAGGTCGATCTGGTCAGCGGCCCGTACGCCTCGACCAAGGAGCAGCTCTTCGCGGGCGCGGCCTCCGGCACCATGCCCGACGTCGTCGGTCTCGACGGCGCCTGGGTGAGCGACTTCGCGAAGCAGGGCGTGATCGCCGACCTGACGCAGCTGATGAGCGAGGCGGGGTACGACGACAGCCAGCTGGCCAGCCAGATCAAGGTCGACGACAGCACCTACATGATCCCCGTCGTCAACTTCGTCTACCCGATGTTCACGAACGACGGCCTGCTCGCCCAGGCGGGTGTCACGGCTCCGCCCTCGACCCGTACCGAGTTCGCGGATGCCGCCAAGAAGATCACGGCTCTCGGCGGAGACGTGTCGGGATGGGTGCTCCCCCTCTCGCTCGAGGCGCCCAACGGCGTGCAGAACGACGTCATGTCGTGGGTCTGGGCCTCCGGCGGTTCCATGCTCAAGGACGGCCAGCCCGACCTCACGAACTCCGACGTCTCGGACGCGACCGACTACATCCAGCAGCTCTGGGCCGACGGGGTCATCGCTCCCGGATCCTTCACCATGAAGGAGCAGGACAAGGTCGAGGAGTTCACCAACGGTCGCGTCGGCATGATGATCGACTCGCTCGCGCACATCAACCTCATCCGCGAATCCAACCCGGACCTGACCTTCTCCATCTAGGCGATCCCGGCCGAGGACGGCTTCTCGGGTGAGCGCGGCATCCCCTACGCCTCGTGGGGCATCGGCGTCGCCGAGAACTCCGAGAACAAGGACGCCGCCTTCAAGCTCGTGCAGTTCCTCATGGGTCAGGACGTCAACAGCGAGCTGTCGACGATGGCCAAGGCCTTCCCGGGCAACACCGAGAGCGTGCCGACCTTCGTCGAGGACGACGAGCTGTTCAAGACGGCGTTCGAGATCTACAAGGACGGATACCCCGCGAACGAGTTCACGGGCCTGCCCGTCGCCGAGGAGCTCATGCGCCAGTTCGGCACGCAGTTCCAGTCGGCGCTGGACGGTCAGCAGTCGATGAGCGACGCGCTCACCGAGACGCAGGACGAATGGACGTCGGAGTTCTGATCCGACGCCGATCCGGGATGCCGCATCGCCCCCCGCGGTGCGGCATCCCGCTCATCGAAAGCCGCACACCATGACCATGCGCACCCTCACACCCCCCGACACCGAGGTGATCGTCACCGGACGACCGGCCTCCCGCCGTACGCGGCAACTCCGCAAGGCCGGCGAGGCCTACGTCTTCCTCTCGCCGACCCTGATCCTGCTCTTCATCCTCATGATCGTCCCGATCGTGATGGTGATCGGCTACTCGTTCCAGGACAACGTCATCCTGAACAAGAGTCCCGATGTCGTCGGCGTCGCCAACTACGTCGCGATCCTCACCGACCCGAGCTTCTGGAAAGCCACCGGCAACACCCTCTTCTTCACGATCACCAGCGTCGCCGCCCACCTCGTGCTGGGGCTGTCCTTCGCGATGCTCCTCAACAGCACCCTCATCGGCGCCGTGCCCCGCGCGATCTTCCGCGGTCTGTACGTCCTCCCGTGGCTGTTCACCGTCGCCGTGATCGCAGTCCTCTGGCGGATGCTCCTGGCCCCCAACGGCATCGTGAACTTCCTGCTCAACACCGACATCGAGTGGCTCGCCTCTCCGCAGCTCGCGCTGGGAACGGTCACCTTCATCAACATCTGGGCCGGGTACCCCTTCTTCATGGTGAGCCTGCTCGCCGGCCTCCAGGGCATCCCGAGCGACCTGTACGAGGCCGCGACCGTCGACGGGGCGAGCCCCGCGCAGCGGTTCTGGAACGTCACCGTCCCGCAGTTGCGCCCGATCATCGTCAGCCTCGTGCTGCTCGACCTGATCTGGACGTCGCAGCAGTTCGCACTCATCTGGCTGACCACCGGCGGCGGTCCCATCGACGTCACCGAGATGCTCAGCACCTTCACCTACAAGCTCGCGTTCGCTCAGTACGACTTCTCGATGGCCTCCACCTCTGCGGTGCTGGTCCTGGCGATGTCGATGATCGTCGCGGTGCTCTACGTCCGCCATCAGAAGGCGAGGGACTGACATGGCCCTGACCACCGCCGCTCGCCAGCGCGCCACCAGCCCCGCGCGCCAGCGCCCCACCCGCACCGTCACGCGACGCCGCCTCGCCCAGACAGGAGTCTTCCTCGGCCTCGTCCTCGGCGCGGTCTTCGCCGCCGGCCCCGTGCTCTGGATGCTGTCGAGCTCGTTCAAGTCGAACACGCAGATCTTCGAGCTGCCCCCGCGACTGGTCACCGAGACGTTCTCGTTCGACGCCTACGTCGCGATCTTCACCAACCCCGAGACGGTGCGCTTCTTCATCAACAGCTACGTGGTGGCGGGAGCGGTCACGATCCTGACGCTGCTCGTCGCGATCCAGGCCGCGTACGCCTTCAGCCGCTTCGAGTTCCGCGGCAAGCGCATCGTGAACGTCATCATCGTGAGCGTGCAGGCCGTGCCGCCGATCACCCTGCTGATCCCGTACTTCGGCCTGATGGTCGGGCTCGGGCTCTACAACACCTACCCGGGCCTCATCTTCACCTACATGGTGTTCACGCTGCCCTACGCGATCATCATGATGACGGGGTACTTCAACACCCTGCCGAAGGAGCTCGACGAGGCCGTCCGGGTCGACGGTGCGGGCTCCTTCACGGCCCTCTGGCGCGTGCTCGTGCCGATCTCGATCCCCGGGATCGTGTCGGTCGGCATCTACACGTTCATGATCGCGTGGAACGAGTTCCTCTTCGCGCTGACCCTCACGCGCACCATCGACATGCGCACCGTGCCGATCGGCATCCAGTTGCTCATGGGGCAGCACTCGTACGAGTGGAACCAGATCATGGCGATGAGCATCCTCGGTTCGATCCCGGTGTTGCTGCTCTTCCTCTTCTTCCAGCGCTTCTTCATCAGCGGCCTCACGGCCGGCTCGGTGAAGAGCTGATCCGCCCGACCCCACCCAACAAGGAGAATCTCCGTGCTCTACACCGGCAAGTCCATCCTCGACGTGGCCAACGCCCACAGCTTCGCCATCCCGGCGTTCAACATCAGCGACTGGGCGATGTTCACCGGAATCATGGACATCAGCGAAGAGAAGTCCGCTCCGGTCATCATCGCCATCCACCCCGACGAGGTCTCGCACATCACCACCGACCTGATCCCCGCGATGCACGCCCGTGCGCACCGCTCGAGCGTGCCCGTGGCCATCCACTGGGACCACGGCGGAACGTACGACCAGATCATCACGGCGATCAAGGCCGGCTTCACCTCGGTCATGATCGACGCCTCTCTCGAGCCCTTCGATCAGAACGTCGCGCTGACCCGCAAGGTCGTCGAGGCCGCGCACGCGGTCGGCGTGCAGGTCGAGGGCGAGCTCGGAACCATCGGCGCCAACGACAGCTACGGCGAGTCGGGTGCCGCAGAGATCATCTACACGAACGTGGATGACGCGGTGCGCTTCGTCGAGCAGACCGGCGTCGACAGCCTGGCCATCGCGATCGGCACCTCGCACGGGCTCTACCCGGCCGAGAAGAACCCCGAGCTGCGTCACGACCTGCTCGAGCAGATCAAGGCCGCCGTCGGCATCCCGCTCGTGCTGCACGGCGGCTCCAGCAACCCGGACGCCGAGCTCTCGCGCGCCGTGTCGCTCGGCATCAACAAGATCAACATCTCCAGCGACATCAAGGTGGCCTATCACGACCGCATGCGCGAGGTGCTGGGCACCGACCGGCGCCTGCGCGAGCCCAATGCCATCCAGCCCGAGTGCATCGCCGCGATGAAGGTCACCGCGGCGGAGAAGATCGACCTGTTCGGCGCCGCCGGCAAGGCCGACCTGTACTGAGAGATCGGAGACCGGCGTCATGGGGGAAGACCTCGTCCTCGGACTCGGCGGCACCGTCGACTACGAGATCAGATGGGATGCCGCGGTGCTCTCCGCCCTCGCGCGGGAGCACGGCATCCACCTCGGGGAGCTGACCACCACGACGCCGATCATCGACGAGCGCGCCCTCGTCGTCACGGTGCTCGCCTTCCTCGCCACGGGCGGGGGAGGCGAGCGCTTCGTGCTGTCGTCGGAGATCGTCGAGCGCTTCGCGTCGCATTTCGACGTCGAGACCACCCTCGGGGGTACGGGCGTGCGCGCGGGGATCGCCCTCGACCGCATCGGCGTGCCCACGGTGCAGCACCTCGTGAGCATCGATGACAACGTGCGGCGCCTGCTTCCGACCTCGATGCGCATCGTGTCGTCGGCGACGCAGGACACCCTCGACCCCCACCTCATCGTGCAGTACCCCGAGGGCACGACCGTCGAACTGGTGGATGCTACGGTGACCGCCTCGGCATCCAATCGCCTGATCTTCGCGAACGACGCCCCCAACCGCGAGATGGCGATCGCCGCCGGACTCGGCGAGGCACTGGCGCGAGCGGCGGCCTTCCTCGTCTCGGGCTTCAACACGATGCAGGATGCCGCCATGCTCGAGCGTCGTCTCGACGACCTCACCGCGGCGATGCGGCATCTCCCCGCCGACGCTCTCGTGTACTACGAGGACGCCGGGTTCTACCAGCGCGAGCTGTCGTCGCTCGTGCGCGCACGTCTGCTCGACCGCATCGACGTGTACGGCATGAACGAGGACGAGTTGCAGGAGTACCTCGCCCGTCCGGTCGACCTGCTCTCGCCCGACGACGTCGTCGCAGCTCTCGCCGAGGTGCACGACCTCATCCCCGCCCGGGCGCTCGTGGTGCATACGAAGTACTGGGCGATCGCGGTCGGTCCCCACGCCGCCCGTCATCGCGCCGGCCTCGAGAGCGCGGTGCGCACGGCCGCGACCCGCTACCGTCTGGGCGACGCGTGCACGGCCGCAGACCTCGAAGACACGGCACGACTTCCTCGACACGCCGGGGGCGCAGCCGTTGTCGCGGCGGCGGAGAGCAGGCGGGGGGCGACCGGCGTGCCCGCGTTCCTGGTCGACACCGCGCATCCCACGACCATCGGGCTCGGCGATACGTTCGTCGGCGGTTTCCTCGCCGCGGTCCCCGCAGCCGCCCGTCTCGCGACGGCGGTGGCCCTGGAACGTGCGCTCGACGCGACATCGCCCGTGCGCTGACCGGTCGGCGCAGGATGCGGGAGCCGCCGAGGGCCGACCGGCTCGCCGGCACTCCGCTCATCCCTGCCCCTCCGCTCGGCACGCTCGAGCGAGCCCCGCACGGCGGGGGTACCCGGCGTCAGTCGCGGGAGCCGGGCCGGTAGGCGCTCCACAGCACGCGAGTGTGGCGCGCTTTGGCCTGTTCGACCCCGTCCTCGTCCTTTCGGGCGGCGCTGATCCATTCCGCCAGCCGGCTCGCCATCGCCCCGAGCACCATGCGCAGATCGGCGTGCGCAGCGGGCGGGACCGCGGCGTCGGCGGCCGGCATCCGTCCCTTCGGCGCGAGCTCGTCGTGCACGTGCCGCATCGTCAGCCGCGCGACGCCGACGGCATGGCTGTTGACGACGCAATGCGCGGCCCCCTCGATCTCCCACCGTCGGGCCGCGTGAGCGCGAGCCACCAGACGCGAGTGGAGGCGTCGGGGAGAGGGGCGGTCGAACTCCCCGCGGATGAGCAGCACGGTGGCACGGCCCGCACCGATGCGATCGGAGATGCGGTACCGCAGCATGTGCGGGAGCGTCTCGAAGAAGTAGAGGAACCCGCACAGCAGATACGCCGAGAGGGCCAAGAACGCGATGTGGATCGACTCGCGCACGGTGGACTGCGCGAAGCGCACGGCCTGCAGCAGCGCGTTCGACTCGGTCTCGTCGATCACCGGGCTCACCAGCACGGCGTGCGTCAGTCGATGGCGTCGTGCCAGGACTTCGGTGACGACCTGGGTGCCCATCGAGTGACCGATGAGCACGGGTTCGGTGAGGCCGTAGTGATCGAGCACGCCCTCCACCTGATCGGCGAAGAACTGCGCGGTCGGCTGCTCGCCGGACGCCGGGACACCGCCGAAGCCGGGCAGGTCCAGGGCGTACACCTCGCCCTCCTCGGCCAGCAGAGGGGCGAGGAACTCGAAGTACGACGAAGCGACCCCGATGCCGGCGACGAGCACGAAGGACCGGCCTGTCTCCGTACCCGTCGAGATGCGGGTCACGCGCGTCCGCGCGCCACCTCGGCGGTACGTGTCGACCTGAACGTCGGCGGGGCGGGAGGCATCGGGCATCCGACCAGGATGCCGTACGTGCCTGAGCGCCCTGTCAATCCCGGTCGCGGCGTCACGGAACGCGCCTAGCCTCGGGTCATGAGCGATTCCTCCCGTGAAGAAGAGACCCTGGGCGCCGTCCGCGAGGGTGAGAACCCCGCCGAGAAGGACCCCTCCGACTGGGTCACCGGCGACGAGCCGATGACCGCTCCCCAGCGCAGCTACCTCGACACCCTCGCGCGCGAGGCGGGTGAGGAGATCCCCGCCGACCTCAACAAGGCCGAGGCCTCCGAACAGATCGAGCGTCTGCAGAACGAAACCGGTCGCGGCAACAGCTGACCTCTGGTGCGAAGCGCCCCGAGACCTGGAACTCAGGTCGTGCGGGGCGCTTCGTCGTTGGGGCACATGGCGCCCATGTCCTCGGTCTCGCCCCGCGCGATGTCGTCGAGGAAGTCGGCGACGATCCTCCGCTCCTCGGGACCCAGTCGCTCGGCCGCAGCGACGGCGGACGCACGTCGGACGGCGAGCATGCGGCGCGCGGGGGACGCGGCGTCGATGGTCTCGCGCACGACGATGGAGCGCCGGTCGCCGGGGTACGGCTCCCTCGCCACCCAGCCCGCGTCGGCGAGACGGTCGATCAGGGCCGTCGTCGCCGCCGACGAGATGCCCAGCATCGCCGCGAGCATGCGGGGGGTGACGGGTTCGGCGTCGTCCCCGCGCTGCAGCAGGAAGCGCAGGACCTTCGCATCGTTGGGGCCAATGCCCAGGGACTGCAGCGCCGCGCGCTCGGAGGCGATGCCCGAATCGGTGAGGTCGTTGAGTGCTTTCACCACGTCGTCCGCTGTCGCCGGGTCTCGCATCTCGCCTCCTCAAATGTCTCGATGGGTTAGTGTCTTCGGCGCCGATCAAGTAGTCAGCCGCTCTAATTGCATGCTACCCGCCCGTCACAGGGGTGGGCAGGGGGCTGGACGAGCTGGGCTGTCATAGGATGCCCTGGTGGAAAACGGGTCGGAGTCGTCGCGTTACTGGTACGGCGCGGGCGAAGAGGATCGCCGTCGTCGCGCCGTCGACGTGCTCCAGGCCTTCCGCGTGTACCGGGCCGCCGAGGTGGCGATGCGGCGACGCACCCGTGACTCGATGTCGATGGGCGAGAACGAGCTGCTGGTCCTGCGCTACCTGCTGAGGGCAGCGGGTCAGAAGCGGCAGGTCTCGCCGAGTGAGTTGACGCGGTACCTGGGGGTGTCGACGGCGTCCACCACCGCGATCGTCGACCGCCTCGAGAAGTCCGGCCACGTGGTGCGGGTGCCACACCCCACCGACCGCCGCAGCATCTTCATCGTCGCCACGGAGGCGAGTGACGACGAGGTGCGAGCCACCCTCGGATCGATGCACTCGCGCATGATGGCCGCCGTGGTCGACATGACCCCGGAAGAGAGCGCCGCCGTGATCGCCTGCCTCGGCCGGTTGCAGGATGCCGTCGACCAGGTCGACCCGCACCCGGTCGACTCCGAACTCGCGCACTGATCTCGCCCCGTCGCGATGAAGAGGCGTCCGAGAAGCTCGCCTAGCTACTTTTCCTCGAAGCATTAGGCCTCGGCCGGGTGCCGTGAAACTATCGACGCATGGACGAACGCGCAGTCGAGACCCGCGCGCCCGGTGTCCCGGGTGAGATCGTCGCCGTCGTCGACGGGGTGCCGGTGGCGTCGTTCCGCGACGTGGTCGCGCGGCTGCGCGCGGAGTACCCCGGCGAAGACCCCGCACACATCGAGGGGGTCGTCCTCCGCGAATGGGACGCCTTCTCGGCGGGTCGCCCGCTCGTCGTGCCGACCGCTGTCGAAGAGGGCGCGCGAGAGATCCTCGACCAATCGCGCGTCTGACTCACGACCCGGGGTGCGGGGGCTCCTCGACGAGGATCAGTCCTCCCGACGAGTTGGCCGAGTTCGCGAGGGCCTCGATCCACGCGCGACTCAGAAGTGCCGGCTCGGGCTCGTCGAACACGAAGCGCAGCGGGATCGACGGGTGCAGCCACACCGTGCTGCGTCCCACCTCCTGACCGGGTCCGTGCGTCCACGACAGCGTGAAGCTCTCGCCGCGGCGGAGCTTGGTGGCGATGACGACCTTGAGGTGCGCCAACGCACGGTCGTCGATCTCGATCGGCGTCGCGACATCTCCGTAGTAAAGGGTTCCCACACGAGCACGTTAGTCTCGCCGCGCATCACCGGCTCGAGGGCTTGATTCGGGTGGGCCGGCATGGCATCCGGGAATGCGGAGGGCGCTCTGTTTTCCTCGACTAGGCTCGTCGACATGGGCAGATTCATCTACGACACCGTGGCCAATGCGGTCGACATCGATGACCGTACGCTGGCGCACCTGCGCATCGTCGTGATGAACAAACTGCGCCGCTCCGAGTCGTTCATGTTCGACGTCGAGGTCGGCGACGGCAGCGGGCGTCGCAGCTTCTGGATGCACCCCTCGGTGCCGATCCAGTTCCACTTCTACGGCAGCCGCCAGCCGCGCATCAACCGCGTCTGGGTCGAAGACCTCATGCTCGCGGCGTCCGGACCGAACGGCCTCGCGATCACCCCCGAACCCAGCGAAGACGCTCACGTCGAAGAGGGCTGATCCCGCCACGACGCGAGGGTCGCACGCTGCGCGTGGAGCGGAGCTCAGGCCGTTCCGGAGTGTTCGGCGGGGCTCATGTCTTCCGGCACCAGCATGATGCCGCCGGACGAGTTGGCGGAATCGGCGAGACGCTCGATCCATTCGCGACTCAGCGTCGAGGGTTCGGCCTCGTCGAAGACGAAGCGCAGGGGGATCGCGGGATGCAGCCACAGCGTGCTGCGCCCGCGTTCCTCGTCGTCACGGTGACGCCATGAGAGTGTGAAGCTCTCTCCGCGACGCAGCTTGGTCGAGATCACGACCTTGAGGTGGGCGAGAGTACGGTCCTCGATGTGGACGACCGTGCCGCCTCCGCCGTAGTGAATGGTCCCCATGCGGCCACGATACGCCAGAGCACCGGCGAAGTACGCCGAGGACCGCGCGGTGTCAAGACCACCCGGGGGTCCGCGGGCCGCCTGGCAAGGTGGAGGAACGCACGGAAGGAGAGCGCCGTGACACATCCCCCGATCCCCAGGCACTCCGAGCCCGCGGACGACCCCGATCTGCCGGAGGTCTTCCGCAGCCTGATCGGCATCGACGTGATCGATGGCGAGCTGGTCCCTCGAGCGTCGGAGCCGCCGCAACGGTGAGGTTCCCAGCGGCCTCGTAATCATCGTCGGTACCGTCGTGTCCATGTCGGATGCGCTGGACGATCAGCAGATCACCGTTTCCGGTGCCGCACTCCGGGCGATGCGCGACGAGTTCCAACGCTTCCTGATGGAGTACCGGTTCGGGCTCGCGGAGGTCGAGACGAAGATCTCGATCCTTCGCGAAGAGTTCCAGGAGATGCACGCGTACAACCCGATCGAGCACGTTTCGAGCCGGGTCAAGTCGCCCGACAGTCTCGTCGACAAGGTGCGGCGCAAGGGCATCGAGGCCGACTTCGACTCGATCCGCTCCGCGATCACCGACATCGCCGGCATCCGCATCACGTGCAGCTTCGTCGACGACGCCTACCGTCTGTCCGACCTGCTCACCCGGCAGGACGACATCACCGTGCGCGACGTGAAGGACTACATCGCCCAGCCGATGGCGAACGGGTACAAGAGCTTGCACGTCATCGTCGAGGTCCCTGTGTACCTGTCGACGGGGCGCGTAGACGTGCCGGTCGAGGTGCAGTTCCGCACGATCGCGATGGACTTCTGGGCCAGCCTGGAACACAAGATCTACTACAAGTACGACCGCCTCGTGCCGGCTGAGTTGCTCGCCGAACTGAAGAACGCCGCCGACACGGCGTCGGAACTCGACGCGCGCATGGAGCGACTGCATCGCGAGATCCGCGGCCCGCGACCGGGCATCGTCTCGCTCTGAGAGCGCGGCGAGCGGGTGGTCACGCCCCTCCCGGTTGGGGACAATAGGGGGATGAGCGACGACGACGCACGCCTCGACGAGGTCGCCGCCGATCTGCTCGCCCTGCCGCCCGCGCGCTTCACCGCCGCGCGCAACGAACGCGCCGCGGAGATCGGCGGAGGTGTCGGTCGACGGATCGCCAAGCTCCGCAAGCCCACCGTCGCCGCCTGGGCCGTGAACCTGCTCGTGCGCGATGGGCAGCTCGGTGAAGCGGTGGAGCTGTCGCGCGCGCTGCACGAGGCGCAGGACGACCGGGATGCCGCCGAGCTCGCGCGGCTCGGACGTCAGCGCCGGCAGCTGGTGGCAGCGCTCGCCCGCCGCGCGGGGGAGCTCGCCGCCGGCGCGGGCACGCCGCTGAGTGCGGCGATGGCCGATGCCGTGGAGAAGAGCGTCAACGCCGCGATCGTCGATGAGACGGCCGCCGCCGCGATCCTGACGGGCCGTCTCGTGGCCACGGTCGACCTGGCCGCCCTCGAGGGTGATGCGCTCGGCCAGGCGGTCGCCGGCTCGCTCCCCGAAGCCCTGCCCGCGCTTCCCGCACGGGACGACCTCGCCGCCCGCCGCGCGCGCAAGGCCGCCGAACGAGCGGTCCGCGAGGCGGAGCGAGTGCTCGCCGACGCCGAGCGTGAGCGGACCTCCGTCGAGAAGAAGCTCGCCTCGGCGCGAGAGAAGGCCGACCGCGCGCAGGAGCGCGTCGATGCCCTGCGAGCCGACCTCGCGCGCGCCGAGAAGGACGCTGCGGACGCCGATGCCGCGGTGCAGCGGCGGGAGGGTGAGCAGAAGGATGCCGCCGACGCGGTGAGCACGGCCCGGCGCGCCGTCGTGCGCGCCGAGTCGGAGCGCGACGCCGAGGCGCAGCGAAACGAAGGGGGCGGGGCATGATCGAGGGGTCGGTGGACGGGATTCTGTCCGCCGCGCGCGCGCGCCTCGGTGACGCGCCGCGCGAACGGCTGGGGGAGCTGCAGGAGGGGCGCCGCCTGCTCGGCATCCCGCGCGCGACCCGCATCGCCCCGCGCGGGACAGCCTGGCACCTGGGGGCGCTGCTCCTCACCGACGACGGCGTGCTGGCCACCGGAGACATCGTGCGTTCGCGCGCCGAGGTGCGCCGGGGTTTCGCGGCGGAGTCGCAGCGGCGCCGCGCCGAGCTGTCGGCCGCGGCCGCGCGCGGCGGCGTCCCCGAGGGGGAGACCGTGCACATCGAATGGCATCCGATCGATCTCGCCAGCGTGGACGCGGGATCGACCCCCCTGGCGGTACGCGGCGGAGAAGCGCTCGTGAGATGGAGCGCGGCCGGCGGCTACATGCCCCTGACGCGCTACCTCGACGAGCGGATCGACCTGCTACGGCATCCCCCGGAGCGCGCGTGAGGACCTGCACCCATAGTCGGGGTGGGGGGACCTGTCAACAGCGATGACCGCGTTCCTGGCCGGAAACGACGCTGGTCTATCGTGAGCCACGTGCAGCAGGTATGGCCAGGATCCAGTTATCCCCTCGGGGCCACATACGACGGAAATGGGACGAACTTCGCCCTTTTCAGCGAAGGAGCGGAACGCGTAGAGCTCTGCCTCTTCGAAGAGGACGGAACGGAGACGCGCTTCGACCTCGTGGACGCCGACGCGTTCGTGTGGCACGGCTACCTTCCCAACATCCAGCCCGGGCAGCGGTACGGCTATCGCGTGCACGGGGAGTACGAGCCGAAGAGCGGCAAGCGCTACAACGCGAGCAAGCTCCTCCTCGACCCGTACGCCAAGGCCGTCGAGGGCCAGATCGATTGGGGCCAGCCGGTCTTCAGCTACGAGTTCGGCGACCCCGACTCGTTCAACGACGAGGACTCCGCCCCGCACATGATGAAGGGCGTGGTCGTGAACCCGTTCTTCGACTGGGCGGGCGACCGTCAGCCGAAGATCCCCTACGCCGAAAGCTTCATCTACGAAGCCCACGTGAAGGGCCTCACCCAGCTGCACCCCGACGTGCCCGAGGAGTTGCGCGGCACCTACGCCGGCATCGCCCACCCCGCCGTCATCGACCACCTGCGAAAGCTCGGCATCACCGCCATCGAGCTCATGCCGGTGCACCAGTTCGTCAACGACTCCACTCTCGAGGAGAAGGAGTTGTCGAACTACTGGGGCTACAACACCATTGCGTTCCTCGCCCCGCAGAACACCTACTCCTCGACCGGTGACCACGGCCAGCAGGTGCAGGAGTTCAAGGCCATGGTGAAGGCGCTCCACGCCGCCGGCATCGAGGTCATCCTGGACGTGGTGTACAACCACACCGCCGAGGGCAACCACATGGGCCCCACGCTCTCCATGCGCGGCATCGACAACGAGGCGTACTACCGCCTCGAGGACGACGACAAGCGCTACTACACCGACTACACCGGTACCGGCAACAGCATGAACGTGGGCAATCCCCACACGCTGCAGCTGATCATGGACTCGCTGCGATACTGGGTGCTCGAGATGCACGTCGACGGCTTCCGCTTCGACCTGGCATCCACCCTGGCCCGTGAGTTCTACGAGGTGGACAAGCTCGCGACCTTCTTCGAACTCGTGCAGCAGGATCCGATCGTGTCGCAGGTCAAGCTCATCGCCGAGCCGTGGGACGTCGGCCCCGGGGGGTACCAGGTCGGCAACTTCCCGCCCCAGTGGACCGAGTGGAACGGCAAGTACCGCGATACCGTGCGCGACTTCTGGCGCGGCGAGCCCCAGGCTCTCGGCGAGTTCGCCTCGCGCCTGACCGGTTCGGCCGACCTCTACGAGCACTCCGGCCGGTTCCCCGTGGCATCCATCAACTTCGTCACCGCGCACGACGGCTTCACGCTCCGCGACCTCGTGTCGTACAACGACAAGCACAACGACGCCAACGGCGAAGACAACAACGACGGCGAATCGCACAACCGCTCCAGCAACATGGGTGTCGAAGGTCCCACCGACGATCCCGAGGTGCTGAAGCGTCGCGCGCAGCAGCAGCGCAACTTCATCGCGACGCTCCTGCTCAGCCAGGGTGTGCCCATGCTGCTGCACGGCGATGAGCTGGGCCGCACGCAGGGCGGAAACAACAACGGCTACGCGCAGGACAACGAGATCACGTGGGTGGACTGGTCGAACATCGACACCCCGCTCATCGAGTTCACCGCCGCCCTCGCGCGTCTGCGCAAGCAGCACCCGACGTTCCGTCGCAGCAGGTTCTTCGACGGCCGCCCCGTGAAGATGGAGGAGGGCGCTCCCATCCCCGACGTGGTGTGGCTGCGTCCCGACGGCTCGCTCATGCAGCCGGAGGACTGGGACAACGGCTTCGGCCTCGCCGTGGGCGTGTTCCTCAACGGCCAGGGCATTCGCGAACGCGATCGCCGCGGCGAGTCGATCAGCGACGACCACTTCCTCGTGCTCTTCAACGCGGGTGACGACAAGGTCGACTTCCGGCTCCCCGACTTCGAGTACGCCCCCAAGTGGGACGCGTACGTCGACACCGCGGGGGAGCGGGCCAACACCGAGCCCCTCGACCCGGGCGAGACGCTGCCGCTGGAGCCGAAGTCGCTCATGGTGCTGCGCGAGCACCACCTGCCCGAGCCGGAGATCGACCACTCGGTCGCCGCTTCGCTGACGGCGCAGATCCAGGTCGTCGGCACCGACGAGATGCCCGGGCAAGCCCCCAAGCCGGAGCTGTGACCGAGATGCGGCATCCGCTCTCGACCTATCGCCTGCAGATCCGCGAATCGTTCACCCTCGACCAGGCCGCCGAGGTCACGGACTATCTCCGTGACCTCGGGGTCTCGTGGGCGTACCTCTCGCCGATCCTCGAGGCCACTCCGGGTTCCGACCACGGCTACGACGTCGTCGACGTCACGCGGGTGGATCCGGCCCGGGGCGGCGCTGCCGGTCTCGACCGTTTCGCGGCAGCCGCGCGCGCCGAGGGACTCGGCATCCTGATCGACATCGTGCCCAACCACATGGGCGTGTCGGAACCCCGCACGAACGCGTGGTGGTGGGACGTGCTCCGCCAGGGCCGCGCCTCGGCGCACGCGACCGCGTTCGACATCGACTGGGAGTTCGGCGGTGGCAAGGTGCGCGTGCCGGTTCTCGGCGATCATCTGGACGCCGTCATCGACGAGATCTCGTACGACCCCGCCCCGGCCGCGGACGCCCCCGACGGGCTGATCCGGTACTACGACCACGTCTTCCCGGTCGCACCGGGCACGGGGACGGATGCCGCGGCCTCGGGGTCGCGCGACGCGATCCGGGCCCTGCTCGACGCGCAGAACTTCGAGCTGCGCTTCTGGCAGGACGAGGCGGCGGACCTCAACTACCGTCGGTTCTTCGCCGTGACGACCCTCGCGGGCGTGCGCGTCGAACTGCCGGAGGTCTTCGAGGCCACGCACGCCGAGATCCTGCGATGGGTGCGTGAAGGGCTCGCCGACGGCCTTCGGGTCGATCACCCCGACGGCCTCGTCGATCCGGGCGGTTACCTCGACCGGCTCGCCGCGTCATTGGCCGAGGCGAGCGATTCCGAGGTGGGCTACGTGCTGGGGGAGAAGATCCTCGAGCACGGTGAGGCTCTGCCCTCGTGGTGGAAGACCGCCGGTACCACGGGCTACGACGCGCTGGCCGAGATCGACCGCGTGCTGACCGATCCCGCGGGGGAGGCGGCGCTGGACGCCCTCGACGCGCGCCTGCGCGCCGGCAGCGACCTGCCGGCACTCACCGGCTGGCACGACCTCATCCACGACACCAAGCGCAAGATCGCCGACTCCATCCAGGTGTCGGAGATCCGCCGGATCGTCCGGGGGCTTCCCGCACCGCTGCGCGAGGAGTTCGAGGCCGAGGTGCTGCAGGACGCGCTCGCCGAGATCCTCGCGTGCTTCCCGGTCTACCGCTCCTACCTCCCCGCCGGCCGCGCGCACCTCGACGCCGCCGCGGGCGAGGCCGAGGTGCGCCGACCCGAGCTCGGCGACGTCATCGAGAAACTCGTGCCGGCCCTCGCCGACACCGACCTCGAGATCGCCTGGCGTTTCCAGCAGACGACCGGTCCCGTGATGGCGAAGGGCGTCGAGGACACGGCGTTCTACCGCTACACCCGTCTCGGCTCGCTCACCGAGGTGGGCGGCGACCCGGGCCAGTTCGCGCTCGACGTCGCCGGCTTCCACTCCGCGCAGGCCGCCCGACACGCGTCGTGGCCGCTGGCGATGACGACCCTGTCGACCCACGACACCAAGCGCGGGGAAGACACGCGCGCGCGCATCGCGGTGCTGGCCGAGATGCCCGAGCGGTGGGCGGCGCGCTTGGAGCAGTTCCAGGGCATCGCCTCGACCGGTCACGGTCCCTTCGACGCCCTGCTGTGGCAGGCGATCATCGGGGCGTGGCCCGCGTCGGCATCCACTCCCGAGGGCCTGAAGGTGTACCGCGAGCGTCTGCACGCGTACGCCGAGAAGGCCGCACGCGAGGCGAGCGAGGTCACGGGCTGGTGGGAGCAGGACGAGGCGTTCGAAGAGCGCATGCATGCGGTGGTCGACGCCGCGACGGGCCCCGCCGCCGAGCGCGTGCGCGCGTTCGTCGACGAGATCTCGGCCGCGGGCTGGTCGAACGGCCTGTCGGCCAAGCTGATCCAGATCGTGGGCGCCGGTGTTCCCGACGTGTACCAGGGCTCCGAGCTGTGGGAGCAGTCGCTCGTCGACCCCGACAACCGTCGCGCGGTCGACTTCGTCGAGCGACGTCGACTGCTCGCCGAGATCGACGCAGCAGGCGCGGCGACGCCCGAGGTGGACGCCACGGGTGCTGCGAAGCTGCTCGTGACGTCCCGTGCGCTGCGCGTGCGCCGCGATCACCCCCTCGAGGTGTACCGGGCGCTCGAGGCGGCGGGCGTGGCATCCGACCATGTGGTCGCCTTCGACCGCGGCGGGGTGTCGGCCGTGGCGACGCGTCTGCCGTGGGGTCTGGCCGAGCGTGGCGGGTGGCGCGACACCGTGCTGCTGCTGCCCGAGACGCCGGTCACCGACGTCTTCACCGGTCGCACGTACCCCGGCGGCCCGACTGCGCTGTCGGACCTGCTGGCGACGTACCCCGTGGCCCTGCTGGTCTCGTAATCCCGCGCGCGGCGGGGTGGCCGCCCCGCCGCGCGACGACAACTCACGCGTGAAGGAAGAACCCACATGAGCATCGACGTCTGGGCACCCAAGGCGAAGCGGGTGCGGCTGCGCCGACTCGACGACAGCGGCGACACCGTCGTCGGAGACGTCGAGATGGAGGCGGCCCCCGACGGGTGGTGGACGGCTCCCGTCGACCTCGCCGACGGGGAGCGCTACGGCTTCGTACTCGGCGACGGCGACGACCTGCGCCCCGACCCGCGCTCGCGGCGTCAGCCGGGCGGCGTGCACGAGGCGTCGGCGTGGTTCGACCCCTCGGTGTACTCCTGGAACGACACCGCGTGGACGGGCAAGCAACTCGCGGGCGGGCTGATCTACGAACTGCACCTCGGCACCTTCACCCCCGAGGGGACCCTGGATGCCGCGATCGGTCGCCTCGACCACCTCGTCGACCTCGGCGTGACCCACGTCGAACTGCTGCCGGTCAAGGGCTTCAACGGCACGTGGAACTGGGGCTACGACGGCGTGCTCTGGTACACCGTGCACGAGGCCTACGGCGGCCCCGAGGCGTACCAGCGGTTCGTCGACGCGGCGCACGCGGCGGGCCTCGCCGTCATCCAGGACGTCGTGTACAACCACCTCGGCCCCTCGGGGAACTACCTGCCGGAGTTCGGCGAGTACCTGCGCGAGGGCAGCCGCAACACGTGGGGCGACTCCGTCAACCTCGACGAAGACGCGGTACGCGCCTACATCGTCGAGAACGCGCTGATGTGGATGAGCGACTATCACGTCGACGGCCTGCGTCTGGATGCCGTGCACGCGCTGCTCGACCACCGTCCGGTGCACGTGCTACAGCAGATCGCCGAGCGCACCGACGCCCTGTCGGCCCACCGCGGGGTGCCGCTCACCACCATCGCCGAGAGCGACATGAACGACCCGAAGCTGATCCTCCCGCGCGAGGCCGGCGGGTACGGGCTCACCGCGCAATGGTCGGACGACTGGCACCACACCGCCCACGTCGCGCTGACCGGCGAGACCATCGGCTACTACGAGGACTTCGCCGATGTCGAAGCGTTCCGCAAGGTCAGCGAGGGCGGCTTCTTCCACGACGGGACGTACTCGACGTTCCGCGAGGAGAAGCACGGCAAGCCCATTCCGGAGGTCGTCCCCAACTGGCGCCTCGTGACCTTCGCGCAGGACCACGACCAGATCGGCAACCGCGCCGCCGGCGACCGGCTCTCGCAGTCGCTCGGTTACGACCGTCTCGCCGCGGCCGCCGTCCTGACCCTCACGGCGCCCGGCACGCCGATGCTCTTCATGGGGGAGGAGTGGGGAGCGACCACGCCGTGGCAGTTCTTCACCTCGCACCCCGAGCCCGAGCTCGGCAAGGCCACCGCCGAGGGGCGCATCGCCGAGTTCGAGAAGATGGGCTGGGACGAATCGACCGTCCCCGACCCGCAGGACCCCTCGACGTTCGAGAACTCGAAGCTCGACTGGGACGAGGTGGGCGAGGGCGATCACGCGCAGCTGCTCGGGCTCTACCGCGAACTCGCGAAGCTCCGCCGCGAGCGCCCCGAGCTCACCGACCCGTCCCGTGAGGGCCTGTCGGCCGAGGCCCGTGAGGCCCGGGGCGGACGTGTCTACGAGCTCCGCCGCCGCGACCTCGTCGTCGTGGTGAACCTCTCGGACGCCGAGGCCACGGCATCCGTCGTCCCCGGCGCTCGGGTGCTGCTGGCCACGGCGGAGGGCGTCGTGCTCGACACCACGTCGCTGACGGTGCCCGCGGGTGCCAGCGCGATCGTCGGCCCGGCGCTCTGACACACCTTCGGCGGCCCCGTCCCCTCGGGGGGCGGGGCCTCTGCCGTGCGGGCGCGGCTGGGCTGCGGGTTCAGACTGTGATCAACATAAAGCGGTCGAAGCGGCCCCGCATTCGATGAGCTTCGCGCCGCTTCCCCTGTATCGCTCGGTGAACACGTCTTCGTTCGGTGAGAGGAATCACGCCATGTCGCACACCGCTGTCGTACCCGAGACCGCTCCGGCGGTGCACCTCCGAGCGGGCGGCACGAGCATCGTCGTCGACCTCGCCGCGCATCCGGCCCCGGCGATCATCCACTGGGGCCCCGACCTCGGCGTGCTCGGGGCCGATGCCCTGTCGTCGATGGTGGTCTCCGCGCGTCCGCAGCGCGTCTCGGGGGGCATCGACCAGACCCCCCGACTCACGATCGTTCCGACCGCCGCGGCGGGGTGGCCCGGTGCTCCCGGCTTCGAGGGCGGGCGCGGCGGTGTCGTGCAGGGGACGGTGTTCACCCTGGAAGCCGTCGACTCCGACACCGACACGCTCGTGCTGCACCTCGTCGACCGCCAGCGCGCACTGCGCCTGCGTGCCGATCTGCGGGTCGAGACGTCGGGCCTGTTCTCCCAGGCGCTCACCGTGGTCAACGACGGCGCCGACGACGTCGTGATCGCGGCACTGCAGCCCACCTTCCCGCTGCCCTGGGAGGCGACCGAGATCCTCGACACGACCGGCCGGCACCTGCGCGAACGTTCCGCGCAGCGTCACGCGTTCACCTTCGGCACCCACCTGCGCGAGAGTCGGCGCGGGCGCCCCGGCGCCGATGCGACGGTACTGCTGGCCGCGGGTCGCCCCGGCTTCGGCTTCGAGACGGGGCTGGTGCACGGCATCCACGTCGCATGGAGCGGCAATCAGCGCGTGCTCGCCGAGCGGTTGCCGCTGGGGGAGTCGCTGCTCGCGGGCGGCGAGCTCGCCGCGTGGGGGGAGATCGTGCTCGCGCCGGGGGAGGAGACGTCGTCGCCGACGGTCTACGGCTCGTGGGGTGACGGCCTCGACGAACTCGCTGCGCGGTTCCACGACACCTGGCGCGCGCGCCCTCAGCACCCCGCGCGGCCGCGCCCGATCACGCTGAACACATGGGAGGCGGTCTACTTCGACCACCGCCTGCCGAAGCTCACCGCGCTCGCCGACGTGGCCGCGGAGATCGGCGTGGAGCGGTTCGTGCTCGACGACGGCTGGTTCCGTCATCGTCGCGACGACACCGCGGGCCTGGGCGACTGGTACGTCGACGAGGACGTGTGGCCCGACGGGCTGAGCCCCCTCGTCGAGCACGTCACGGGCCTCGGAATGGAGTTCGGACTGTGGTTCGAGCCCGAGATGGTCAACCCCGACAGCGACGTCGCCCGCGCCCACCCCGAGTGGATCCTGCGCGGTCGCGAGGAGCTGCCCCCCTCTGCCCGCCAGCAGCAGGTGCTGAACCTCGCGCATCCCGACGCCTACGCGTTCATCCTCGAGCGCATGAGCGACGTGCTGCGGGCCTACCCGATCGCCTACGTGAAGTGGGACCACAACCGCGACCTCGTGGATGCCGCGACCGGCCCCGGCGGCGGTTCGGCCGTGCACGCCCACACGCTCGCGGTGTACCGGCTCCTCGACGAGCTCAAGGCCGCGTTCCCGGGGCTCGAGATCGAGAGCTGCGCCTCGGGCGGAGCGCGGGTGGACCTCGGCATCCTGGACCGCACCGACCGCATCTGGACCAGCGACTGCCTCGACCCCGTCGAGCGGCTCGAGAACCAGCGTCACACCGCGCTCGTCGTGCCGCCCGAGATGATGGGCATGCATCTGACCACCCCGCACGTGCACTCCACCGGTCGCACGGTCTCGCTCGCGTTCAGTGGCGCTGTGGCCCTGTTCGGGCATTTCGGCATCGAGTGGGATCTCACGACGCTCGACGAGCACGACCGCGCTCTCGTGGGCGAGTGGGTCGCCCTCGCCCGCCGCGTGCGGCCGTTGGTGGCGACGGGGCGTGTCGTGAACGCCGACGTGAGCGACCCCGGTCTCGACGTGCGCGGTGTCGTCGCAGCCGGTCGCGATCGCGCGTTCTTCACCATCGCGCAGACCCGCACACTCGTTTCCTCGCCCGCCGGCCGCGTGCGCCTTCCGGGACTCGACCCCGATCGCGTGTACCGGGTGCGCCTCGTCACCCCGGGCGGGCTGGTGCAGGAGCCCGCGCAGTCGCCCCTGGCGTGGGCGCATCACGACACCGTGCTGACCGGGCGTCAGTTGGGAGTGACCGGCATCCGGCCGCCCGTGCAGAATCCGCAGCGGGCCGTGGTGGTGGAGTTGACGACGGCGAGCTGACGCCGTCAGCTGGTCCGGCGGAGACCACGCAGAGACCGCCGATGCCGAGAGCACGCGCACGCTCGGGCGCCACGCACGCCGCCACGGCATCCGGAGTATTCACGCCCCGGGATGCCGAGGAACCGAGGGCTCCGGCTCCCGCGTGGGGGCGTCGTCGGACCGTCAGTCGACGCTGGGGCGGATGAGTCGCAAGAGGCTGACGACCGCCGGCGGTACCAGCACGACGACGGCGACGATGATCGCCGTGACGCCGATCGGTGTGCTCTGAGGCTCGCCGCCGAAGCGTTCGACGGCCAGCCAGCCGAGGCCCCACGCGAGAGCGAGCGCGGGGGTGACACGCCAGGAGCTGCGCCACGCGATCGCCAGTCCGATGAGCGCGACCACGATCAGCACGGCGATGCCGATGGCACTTGCCGCGTCCTCCCAGCTGGGCGGGACGACGGTCGTGAGGTAAGCCGCGGTGTTCGCCACGGTGGCCAGCGTGACCCACCCGAGGTGAAGGCCCGTGACGCCGTCGATGAGGACGGAGTCGACCACGCCGCCGCGCGGCTCGCGCGTGGTGACGGCGACCTTGAAGGTCCAGCCCAGGGCGGCGAGCAGCAGCACGATCACCACGACCGTGAGGAACAGCGTGCCGAAGCGGGCGGCGACGAGCCAGAGGCCGTTCAGCGTCATCGTGAGCGCGATGAGCCACCCGAGTGCGCGCTGGCGCGGATTCGTCCGCTGGCCGGGGAGCGCCTGCCAGATGCCGTAGACGATGAGTCCGAGGTAGATGACCGACCAGATCGAGAAGGCGGGGCCGGCGGGGGCGAGGTAGGAGCCGTCGGTGTCGAGGGCGCCGCCCTGCTGGTCCTCGACGGCGGAGTTGCCGAAAGCGCCCGCGCCGATGACGGCCGCGATGAGCATGAACGACAGCGCGGACAGGACGACGATCTGGCGCGCGAGGTCGGAACCCCGCCAGGTGCGTGAAGCGTTCATATCGAGAACACTAGAAAAGCTAGGTAAATGTGCGGGGTGGGCTTGACATCGCGACGTGCACCTCGTCGGGGCCGGCAGAGATCAGGCGGCGACGGCGCGAGCCGCGAACGAGCGCAGCAGGCGGGTCGGCTGCTCGACCGACGCCGTGCGGACGTGCGCCGAGACCTCGTCGAAGGCGTCGGCGTCGAAGTACCCCGCGTCGCGGTACACCCGCATGCGTGCGACGAACGCATCGGTGGTCGGCTCGGGGTGGAACTGCGTGGCCCACAGCCCCGCGCCGGCGCGGTAGGCCTGCACCGGGCACGCATCGTTCTCGGCGAGAAGGGTCGCGCCGGGCGGCACGCTGTCGGCGCCCTCTTTGTGCGCGGTGAGCGCCTCGAAACGGGGGCTCAGGATGCCGAACAGCTCGTCGCCACGCCCCGCCTCGGTCAGCACGATGTCGGCGGGACCCGTGTCTTCGGGGTGCTGCAGCGTCACCGTTCCGCCCAGCAGGCGGGTGACGACGCCGATACCGAAGCAGGTGAAGAGGACGTTGGTCCGGCCCTCGATGGCCGTCATCGCGAGGCGCTCGAGGTCGATCTCGAGACGGCGCTGCTCGTCGGTCTTGTCGGGGTCGGTGACGTTGAAGGGGCTTCCTCCCACCACGACGGCGGCGAAGCGCTCGAGGTCGGCGGGCAGGGGCTCGCGCACGAGGTCGTGGTGCACCAGGTCGGCGTCGCCGACGCCCAGCCCATCGCGGAAGGAAGCCCATTCAGCCACGGCCGCAGCACGCTGCGGGCGGGCGCAGACGTAGAGCAGGGAGGCGGTCACCAGGAGATTTTATGCGGTGTGGCCCGCGCGCGGGGTGGGGGTGGAAACGCGGCGAAACGTTCGCGTGGCCTGGCGAGCAGCCACGTCTCCCGCGCATGGACGCTGTCGGTGCGCAGCAAGGAGTCGAGGGAGCGTTCATTTGCACCGGTCGCGTTCATGCGGGAACGGCGGCGCGACCGACGTCGAAACGGCTGACGCGGCCGCACTCGACCCGTCGAGGAGGCGCCTCAGCGCGACGAGCGGGCGGTGCGTCCGCGCACGATGCCGACGAACGCTTCGACGTCGGGCGTGGTGCGATCACGCAGCCAGGCGAGGGCGACGCGGGACTCCGGCCCGTCGCGCAGCACGCGGTACTCGACGTCGCGGCGTCGATTGGCCCGCGCCAGAGACATCGGCACGATCACCACGCCCACCCCGGCAGCCACCGTCGCGATCGCCTCCGCGGTGTCGGCCGGCGCCGCGAACGCGGGGGGTATGGCATCCGGAACCCGGATGCCCAGCACGTCGTCGTCGGGAACGATGACGATCTCTCCGGCGAGATCGGCGAGCTCGATGTCGTCGCCGGCGGTGAGATCGGCGTCGACCGACATCACCACCACGGGCTGCTCGTCGTAGAGCGGGATGAGGTGAAGGTCGTCGGGTGCGTCGATGGGCAGCCGTACGAGGGCGGCATCGACGTCGTCGAGCACCGTGCGTTGGTCGGCGACCGCGATCTCGCGCAGCACGAGCGTCACGTGCGGCATCCGTTCGCGCCACAGGCCGATCCACTTGCCGGGGGTCGCACCCGGAACCGCGCCCAGTACGAAGTCGCGCGGTTCCTCGCGGGGAGGCGGCTCCGGCTTGTCGCGCTTCGGCGTCTTCGCGCGAGCGCGGGCGGGGGGCTTTCCGGCCCCGGTGCGACGGGGTCCACCGGTGCGCCCCCGAGACCCGCCGCCGTTCGCCATGGTTCCAGGCTAGCCGCGGGGGTAGCGTTGACGCGTGATCGGCACTCTCGCGCTCGTCTTCGCGGGGCTCGCGGCCCTGCTGCACGTCTACATCTTCGTGCTCGAGAGCGTGCGGTGGACGAAGCCTGCGACCTGGCGGGTGTTCGGCATCGCCGACCAGCAGACGGCCGAGACCACCAGACCGCTGGCCTACAACCAGGGGTTCTACAACCTGTTCCTCGCCATCGGCGCCGCCATCGGCATCGTGCTGTGGATCGCGCACGGCACGGGCGATGTCGCCGGGCGCACGCTGCTGATCTTCTCGCTCGGGTCCATGGTGGCCGCCGCCCTCGTGCTGCTCACCTCGGGGCGCAGATACCTGCGGCCCGCGAGCATCCAGGGAACGCTTCCGGTCATCGGGCTGGTGCTGGCGATCCTCGCCTGAGCGCCCCGGGCACGAACAAACCCGCACGCTCCGAGGAGTCGTGCGGGTCGTGGTCTCGTCATCCTTGGCGTCAGGCTGCCAAGCGCAGCCCCCGCTGGTCAGTGGCGACCGCTTCGCCGTCGTTGATGATCTCGTCGTCGCCGATCAGAGAACCGACCGCGATGCGAGCGTTGTGGCCGACCTGCGTCCGGACGCCGATGTGGGCACCCGCGCCGATGACCGCTCCGGCGCAGATGTGCGCGTGCGGTTCGATGTGCGCCTCCGGTCCGATCACGGCGTCCGATTCGATCCAGGCGCCACGGCCGACACGAACACCCGCGGCGATCTGCACGCCGGGTTCGACGTAGGCGCCGTTCTCGACCAGCGCCGACGGGTGGACCTTCGCGCCGTGCGCGACGAGTCCGCGACCATTGACGTGCTTGCGATAACGCAACGTCTCGCCGTGGTCGTTCTCGATGTCGATGTAGTTCTTTCCCACGATCCCCTCCGGTCGGTCATCGGGTCTGCCGACATGTAAGACAACTGGTCGGAAGTACCCTTCATTCCCTCGAATGGTTCTTCGTCGCCCCTACCGGTATCGGTTTTCTCGATGTCGAGAGACCTGCCGCTGTGGTGTCGTCTCCCTTGTTCTCGCATGTCGGCCAGGTAGCCGCGGGCGGGTTGACACGCAGGCTTCAGGGAGTCGATCGCCTCGATGCGGAGGCATCGGATCCAGCGGAAGCAGCGGGGCCGGGCGCCGAAGCGGAGGCGACGGGCCCGGCGGGCGCGGCCGGGCTGACCCAGGCGGGGCCGGTGGAGCGAGGGGATGCCGTCGCTCCGGCTTCGTGCATTCCGCCGCCGGTGCGCCCATCACGCGCCGGCGTCGCGCCGCTCGCGCCCATCACGCGCCGGCGTCGCGCCGCTCGCGCCCATCACGCTCCG
The DNA here is from genome assembly GCF_014192415.1 of Microbacterium proteolyticum. GTDB lineage: Bacteria > Actinomycetota > Actinomycetes > Actinomycetales > Microbacteriaceae > Microbacterium > Microbacterium proteolyticum. Next base: position 860,469 of record NZ_JACHXY010000001.1, on the reverse strand, counting down.
GCGTCGCGCGGCTCGCGCCCATCACGCGCCGGCGTCGCGCCGCTCGCGCCCATCACGCTCCGGCATCGCGCCGCTCGCGCCCATCACGCGCCGGCGTCGCGCCGCTCAACCGGGCTGGCAGGTGGGGCACCAGTAGACGTTGCGCTCGCTCGTCGCCGACGCACCCAGGCTCGTCGCACGGATCGGCGTACCGCACCGTCGGCACGGTGCGCCGTCGCGGCCGTACACCCAGAAGCGCCGCCCGGGGCGGGTGTCGCCGGTGAAGGTGCGTTCCGGCCGGGGGAGGTTGGCGCGGATCATGCGCTCGCCCAGGGCGATCGTCGCCTGCACGTCGATCTCGGTCGCGGGCGTCGTCGGCGCGATCCCGCGCACGAACAACAGCTCGTTCGCGTAGACGTTGCCGAAGCCCGCGACATTGCGCTGGTCGAGCAGCGCCACGTGGGCGGCGCGTTCGTCGGAGGCCACGCGGCGGACGGCCTCGGCCTCGTCCCAATCGGCGGCGAGGAGATCGGGGCCCAGGTGACCGATCACCGTGTGCTCGTCGACGGTGCGCAGCACCTCCACCATGGCGAGGTCGAAGCCGACGGCGTCGGCACCGGCCACGCCCACGATCGCTCGCGCCTTGAAGGCCTGGCGCCGCCATCGCTCGCCCGGACGGTACACGTCCCAACGGCCCTCCATCTTGAGGTGGGAGTGAAGGGTGTAGCCACCGATCCGGTGCAGCAGGTGCTTGCCGCGTGCGCCGACCTCGTGCACCGTCTCACCGCGCAGGTCGGCGGTCGCGCTGCCGGGGACGCGGATGTCGAAGCGGGTGACGACCTTGCCCGCCAGTGCCGCGGTGAGCTTCGCCGCGGCTCGATACACGGTGTCGCCCTCAGGCATGCGCGGCCTTCGGGCGTCGCGCGGTCCGGGAGACGGTGCGTCGGTGTTCCTGTCGCGCAGCGGCCGCGATCGACATCGGCATCCGGTTGTTCCGACATGTCGCGTCAGGCACGGGCGGCCTCCCGCAGGGTGTCACCGGCGGTGAGTTTGCGCAGCGTCAATCCCTTGGGCGACTCGACGAACCCGGCCTCGCGGAGAGCGCGGCCGACCGCGGTGCCGTAGACGAACTCTCCGTTGACCTGCTCGACGGTGAGGGTCTCGAGGCGCCGTTTCTTCGCCGTCTCGGCCAGGTGGCGCGCGGCGGCGAGCAGGGGAGCTTCGGCGTCGGTGAAGGCGAGGGCGCTGCGGCCCCCACGCTCGAGGTACAGCGTCAGCTCGCCGTCGACCAGCACGACCAGCCCGCCGGCTTTGCGGCCGGGGCGGTGCGTGACGCCCTCGATGGCGGGCCAGCCGAGGGCGGCGCCGTACGGGTTCGCGGGATCTGTCGCGGCGAGAGTGACCGTTCGGAGGGGCGGGGGATCGGCGACGGCGGCGAACTCGCGCAGGCGGTCGACGGTGGCGGAGGCGGCGAACTGGGCGGCGCCGAGCTTCTCGATGACGTAGCCGCGACGGCAATGCCCCGCCTCTTCGAAACCGGCGAGGATGCGGTACACCTGCGCGAAGCCGCCCGGCACGCCCTCGGACTGCACGGCGCCGCGGGTGACGACGCCGTACCGGTCGAGCAGCAGGCTCGCCGTTGCGGTCGCCCGGGCCGCGGCATCGTGTTCGCGCTCGGGGAGGAGCGACCACCGGCCGCCCAGGGTGGGCGGGCGGGGAGCCGACGTCGCGCGCGGCATGGTCGCACCCCGGTACATGCGGGCGCGGGGGGCACGGCGGGCCACCCGGTGCGATTGCCCGCCGCCGCTCAGAAGCGTGCGCACGGGCGCGAAGGTGTCGTTCGTGACGCGCCCCGCCCAGGTCAGCGCCCACAGGGCGTCATTGACCGACTGCTCGTTGTCGGCGCCCGCCAGCTGCTTCAGCTGCGAGGCGAAGTACGCGCCTCCCCCGGCCAGGGCCGTGAGCAACCGCGCTTCCAACGAGTCCGGAGCGGGGTCGTCGGCGTCGGAGGGGTCTTGCAGCGTGAACGGCGCGGCTTCGGCCGGGTGCAGCGCGATCCACCCGTCACGGCCGGGAAGGGTGCCGTGACCCGACCAGACGACCTCGCCCGTCGCGGTCAACTCGTCGAGGAGGGCGGGGGAGTAGTCGGCGACGCGCGAAGGCAGGATGAGCGACTCCCAGGCGCTCGCCGGGATGGGCACTCCCGCGAGCTGCTCGACCACCGCGAGCACCCCGTCGATGCCCTCGAGCGGACGACCGAGGTGCTGCCAGACCGGGAGGAAGCGCGCGTAGGCCGACGGGGGCACCGGCTCGACACTGCCGCGGATCGCCGCGAGCGAGCGCATGCGCAGGCGTCGGAGCACCTCGACGTCGCACCACTCGGTGTCGTCGCCGCGGGTGCCCCCGGATGCCTCCGGCAGGAAGAATCCGCTGGCCAGACGCCCCTGCGACTCGAGCCGTTGCAGAGTGAGGCGGGCGACGGCGATCCCGACGCCCAGGCGCTCGGCCACCGCGTCGGTCGTGAAGGGGGCATGGGTGCGGGCGTATCGCGCGACGAGGTCGCCGAGGGGGTCGGCGAAGGGTTCGAGGAAGGCGTTCGGGATGCCCACCGGCAGGGCCGCGCCGAGGGCGTCGCGAAGACGTCCGGCGTCTTCGATTCCGGCGACCCGCGGCACACCGCCGAAGGTGACGCGGATCGCACGGCGGTCGTCGACGAGGGTCGCCAGGTGCTGCTCCGCCTCGCCGAGAGCGTCGGATTCGGCGTCGAGGCGCGCGGCGACCTCGGTGGCGTTCAGCGGACCGAGGATGCGCAGCAGGTCGGCCACGCCTTCCACGCCGCGGGCGCGGCGGTCGGGGTCGAGGCGCTGGGTCTCGCGTTCGAACTGGGCGATCACCTCGGGGTCGAGCAGCTCCCGCATCTCGACCTTGCCGAGCAGTTCGCTCAGCAGCGCGGGGTCGACCGAGAGGGCCGCGGCCCGGCGCTCGGCGAGGGGGGAATCGCCCTCGTACATGAACGCACCGACGTAGCCGAAGAGCAGGTCGCGGGCGTACGGCGAAGGTTGCGACGTCGTGATCTCGACGAGGCGGATGCGGCGCTCGCCGATCTGGCGGGTCACGCGCAGCAGGGCGGGGAGGTCGTAGACGTCTTGCAGCACCTCGCGCAGCGTCTCGAGGATGATCGGGAACGCGGGGTGGCGTTTGGCGACCTCGAGCAGCTGAGCCGAGCGTTGGCGCTGCTGCCAGAGGGGTGAGCGGCGGTTGGGGTTCAGTCGCGGCAGCAGCAGTGCCCGCGCAGCGCACTCGCGGAACCGTGAGGCGAACAGTGCCGAGCCCCCCACCTCGTCGGTGACGATCTGCTCGAGCTCCTCGGGTTCGAACACGAAGAGGTCGGCCCCGGGCGGCTCGGCCGCGGCATCGGGAACCCGGGCGATGATGCCGTCGTCGCTCGCGACGGCGGCACCCTCGACGCCGAGGCGCTCGCGGATGCGCGCGTTCACCGCCAGCGCCCACGGTGCGTGCACCTGCATGCCGTAGGGCGAGTGCAGGATGATGCGCCAGTCGCCGACCTCGTCGCGGCTGCGTTCGACGGTGAGACTGCGGTCGGTGGGCAGCGTGCCGGTGGCCTCGCGCTGTTCGGCGAGGTACGACAGCAGGTTGGTGATGGCGTAGTCGTCGAGGCCCGACTCTCGCAGGCGCTCCTCGGCTTTCGCCCGTTCGGCGCCGGCGACGTCGCGCGAGAATTTGCCGAGGGCTTCGCCCAGTTCGGCGGGGCGGCCGATCCCGTCGCCGTGCCAGAAGGGCAGCTTGCCGGGCTGGCCGAAAGCGGGCAGGACGTTGACGCGGTCGTGGGTGATCTCGACGATGCGCCAGCTGGTCGTACCGAGCGTGAAGACGTCGTTGACGCGCGACTCGTAGACCATCTCCTCGTCGAGCTCGCCGACCCGTGCGTTCTGCGATTCTCCCGCCACGAACACCCCGAAGAGCCCGCGGTCGGGAATGGTGCCACCGCTGGTGACCGCGACGCGCTGTGCGCCCGGGCGCCCCGTGAGCGTTCCCGCGTCGCGGTCCCACACCAGGCGCGGTCGCAGTTCGGCGAACTCGTCGGAGGGGTATCGCCCGGCGAGCAGGTCGAGGGTCGCTTCGTATGCCGAGCGGGGGAGCGAGCGGAACGGCGCGCTGCGCTTGACCGTCTCGAACCATTCCTCGACATCGATGGAACCGAGGGCGGACGCTGCCACCGTCTGCTGCGCGAGGATGTCGAGCGGGTTCTGCGGCACCGAGATGGCCTCGATGCGCCCCGCGAGCATGCGCTCGGTGACGACGGCGGTGTGCAGTACGTCGCTGCGGTGCTTGGGGAAGAGGGCGGCCCGGCTGACCTCGCCGACCTGGTGGCCGGCGCGTCCGACGCGCTGGAGCCCGGATGCCGCGCTCGGCGGCGCCTCGACCTGGATGACGAGGTCGACCGAGCCCATGTCGATGCCGAGCTCGAGGCTGCTCGTCGCTACGACGCAGCGCAGGACGCCAGACTTCAATTCGTCTTCGACCTGGGCGCGCTGCTCTTTCGACACCGATCCGTGGTGGGCCTTGGCGAGGATCGCGGGAACGCCGGCCGAAGACCCTGCCTGTGCCATTTGCGCGGCCGGTACCGTCGGATCGGGAACGTCGATGCCCTGCCGCTCGGCGTAGATCTCGTTCAGCCGCCCGGTGAGCCGCTCGGCGAGACGGCGCGAGTTGGAGAACACGATCGTGGAGCGACGCTGGAGGATGCGGTCGACGATCGCCTCTTCGACGTGCGGCCAGACGGAGCCGGCCATCTCGGTGCTCTCCGGGCGTTCCGAGAACCATTCGCCATCGGCCGCTTCGTCGGGCGCGGGGGAGCCCGGCGGCGGGGGCGGGTTGAGCATGTCCTCGATCGGCACGACGACCGAGAGGTCGAACGCCTTCGTCGCTTTGGGTGCGACGATGTCGACGGGCTGTGCGCCGCCGAGGAAGCGCGCCACCTCGTCGATGGGCCGCACGGTCGCCGAGAGACCGATGCGCTGTGCGGGCTTGTCGAGCAGTGCATCGAGCCGCTCGAGACTCAGCGCCAGGTGGGCGCCGCGCTTGGTCGCGGCGACCGCGTGCACCTCGTCGATGATGACGGTGTGCACGCCGCGGAGGGTCTCGGCGGCCTGACTGGTCAGCATGAGGTAGAGCGACTCGGGCGTCGTGATGAGGATGTCGGGCGGGGCGGTGACGAGTTTGCGCCGGTCGCTCGAACTCGTGTCGCCGGAGCGCACGCCCACCGTCACCCCCGGTACCTCGATGCCGAGCCGTCGTGCCGATTGACCGATGCCCACCAGGGGGGAGCGGAGGTTGCGCTCGACGTCGACACCGAGCGCCTTCAAAGGCGAGATGTAGAGCACGCGCGTGTTCGTGGGAGCTGCCTTCGGCGCCGAGCGCTTCGCGCGCCGGACGGGCTCTGCATCGACGACTTCGGGCGCCTTCTCGCGGAAGATGCGGTCGATCGCGAAGAGGAACGCCGACAGCGTCTTGCCCGAGCCGGTAGGCGCGACCACGAGCGCGTTGCGTCCCGACGACACGGACTCCCACGCGCCCTTCTGCGCATTCGTGGGAGCGGCGAAGGCGCCGCGGAACCAGTCCTGCGTCGCAGGACCGAATCTCTCCAACACGTCGGCCATGCCGACATCCTCTCTCGGACCTCCGACATCGGGTCGGGGTTGACGTTCGCGGTCGCGGAACGGCTCCCCCCGGCGGTGGAGCGCGGGTCCTCCGGCGGAGGGATGCCGACGGGATCGTCCAGGTCTAGCGTCGGGGCATGAACAGCGCATCGCCTCGTCGGGCGACCGTTCCGGTCGTGCTGGTCGCCGCCGCCATCGGGCTGGGGATCGGCGCGGCCATCGGGCTCGGATCGCAAAACCTCGTGATGGGGGCCACGATCGGCGGCATCCTCGCGGTGCTCTTCGGCGGCTTCGCCGCCTTCACCGCACGGCTGCCCGCGACGGGTCGCCGGCGCGAGACCGCAGACGGGGGAGCCGTGATGTTCGGCACGGCCGGAGGCTACGGCGGCTCCGACGGCAGCTGCAGCGACAGCGGTGGAGGCAGCGGTGGAGGCAGCGACGGCGGTGGAGGCGGGGGCGACGGCGGCTGCTGACGTCACCGCGCGCACTCGCGCAGTCGTTCCTCGTCGACTTTCAGGCGCAGGTCGAGGTCGAGCCGCGCGAGGGACGGGGACTGCTCGTCCGCCGAGGCTCCGTTCGCCCGCACTCCGGACGCGGTTCTCAGTCGGCGGTCGGCGCGTTCTTCTCTGCCAGCCGCGCGTCGAGGAACGCCCGGACGTCATCGAGCTCGTCCTGCGAGATGGAGTGCGTCAGCCCGGGGTACACCCGCCCGCTCAGTTCGCTGTGCGCCGGCAGCCATTGCGCCGTCAGGTCGACGAGCGCCTGCGGGATGACGTCGTCGGCGGCGCCGCGCCCCCAGAAGACCGGGGGGCGCCGCTCGGCCAGGACGGCGTCGCCCGGCAGCTCGCCGCCCGCGACGTAGCCGGCGAGGACGACCGCGAACGACACCGCGTCGGGCGCCACGCGCAGGGTCTGCAGCGCCACCGCACCGCCCTGCGAGAACCCCAACAGGCCCACGGGCGCGTCTCCCACGGCATCCTGGATCCAGGCGAGCACCCCGCGTGCCGCAAGGGTCACGGCCGCGGGATCCCGGCCGTCGAGTCCCTCGATCGGGTACCACGAGGCGCCCGGCATGGGCCAGGGCGGCGCCAGCGGAGCGCGGACGCTCGCCACGACGAAGGCATCGGGAAGGTACGGCACGAGGCCGAAGAGGTCGTGCTCGTCGGAGCCGTAGCCGTGCAGGAGCACCAGCACGGGCCTGTCGCCGCGCTCGTCGAGGGGCACCGACCAGCGCACGACGGCGGGATCGAGGGAGTGATGCGCGCTCATGCGGCCATTGTGGCAAAACCCTCCGACATCGCCGCCAGGCGCGGCGCGGGTGGAGCCGCCCCGGGCGGACGGGAGGAGATTCCGGGAACGGAGGACGCTTCGCCGGGTACCCTGCCCTCCGCCGCCCGAATCTCCTCCGCCCACGGCGACGGCGAAGCCCGCGGGCGCCGAGACACGCTCCGGTGAACGGGTCTTCCCGCGCGGGACACGCGGCATCCGGCACCGGCGGTTGATATACAGGGGGTATGCCCGTGCGAACCCCCGACCCCGAACCCGGTGACAACGGCGACGAGCGCGAACCGCTCGGCGCCTCCTTCTCGGGCGCGTCCGGTACCCCCAACCCCAACCCGGGCTGGCTCAGCGAGGTCGAGTTGGCTGAGGCGCGACGCCGCCTGCCGATGATCTACGTCGAGGCGCTGCCCGTGCGCACCGACGGTATGGGGGCGGTGACGCAGGTCGGCATCCTGCTGCGCGCGACGCCGCTGGGCGAGATGACCCGCACCCTCGTGTCGGGCCGCGTGCGCTACGGCGAGACCGTGCGCGACGCCCTCTTCCGTCACCTCGAGAACGATCTCGGGCCCATGGCCTTCCCGCTCCTGCCGCCGTCCCCGACGCCGCTCACCGTCGCCGAGTACTTCCCGCTCCCCGGGATGACCGCGTTCCACGACGATCGTCAGCACGCCGTCTCGCTCGTCTACGTGGTGCCGGTCACGGGCACCTGCGAGCCCCGCCAGGACGCACTCGAGGTCACCTGGCTGTCGCCGCAGGAAGCGGCATCCGACGCCCTCTCCGACGAGATGGAGGGCGGTCGCGGAACGCTCATCCGCCTCGCCCTCGCCTCGGTGGGTGCCCTGCGCTGACCCGGAGGGCCATTGCCGGTGTCGGTGGCCCTGCCTAGGGTCGGAGGATGCCGGAATCCCCGCTCGAACCCCTCACCCTGCCGACCGACCCTGACGCGTGGCTCGCCTTCGCCGACGAGCGGCCGCGCGAACGACTCGACCGGGTCGCCGCGATCGATGCGCGGCTCATCGCCGAGACCGGTCTGACCCTCCGCGAGCGCCTCGCGCTGTGGAACGAGGCCGACATCGCGCTCGCCGAGGCGGCCGCGCCCTCGCACCTGATCAGCGAGTCGCACCCCGATGCCGCTGTGCGCGACGCGGCTGAGAAGCAGGCGCAGGCCGTCGACGCGGCGCAGTCCCGCCGCCTGCTCGACCGTGACCTGTGGGGCGTCTTCGCCGATGCCGATGCCGATACCGCGGGTCTCGAGCCCGACGAGCAGCGCTTGCTGGACCACGTGCGCCGCGACTTCCGCCGCGGCGGCGTCGACCTCTCCGACGCCGACCGGGATCGTGTGCGCGAGCTCACCGAGCGCGACACCGAGCTGTCGCTGACGTTCTCCCGCAACATCCGCGAGGGGCGCCGTCAGATCCGCGTGCCCGCCTCGTCACTCGAGGGTCTCCCGGCCGACTTCATCGACGAGCACCCCGTCGATGAAGAGGGCATGGTCACCCTCACCACCGAGTACACCGATCTCATGCCCGTCCGCGAGTACGCGCACGATCGGGCGGTGCGCCACGCCCTCGTCGGCGCCTACAACGACCTCGCATGGCCCGAGAATGAGCCCGTCCTCACCGAACTGCTCGCGGGGCGGGCCGAGCGCGCGACGCTGCTGGGCTACGGCGACTGGGCCGACTACGAGACCGAGACGCGCATGATCGGTTCGAGCGCCGCGGTGGCGACGTTCCTCGACCGCGTGGCCGAAGCCGCGGCTCCCGCCGCCGCGGCCGAGTACGAGCGGGTCCTCGAACGCCTCCGCCGTGACGCGTCCGACGCCGATGCGGTCACCATCGCCGACTTCTGGTACCTGCTGGGTGCGCTCAAGCGCGAGGAGTACGACGTCGACGCGCAGGTCGTTCGCTCGTACTTCCGCTTCGACCGCGTGCTCGACGGCGTCCTCGCGACCACCGGACGCCTGCTCGACGTGCAGTACGTGCCCGTCGACGCGCCGTCATGGCACGACGACGTGCGCACCTACGACGTCGTCCGAGCGGGGGAACGCCTGGGCCGCATCCACCTCGACCTCCACCCCCGCGAGGGCAAGTACAACCACGCGGCCTGCTTCGGTCTCGCGCCCGGCATCAGCGGGCGCACGCTCCCCGAGTCGGTGCTGCTGTGCAACTTCTCGCGCGGCCTGCTCGAGCACGACGAAGTGGTGACCTTCTTCCACGAGTTCGGGCACCTGGTGCACGACATCCTCGGCGGGCACCAGAAGTGGGGACGGTGGACGGGCGTCGCGACAGAGTGGGACTTCGTCGAAGCGCCGAGTCAGTTGCTCGAGGAATGGGCGTGGGATGCCGAGGCGCTGGCATCCTTCGCCGTGAACGACGAAGGGCAGCCCATCCCGGCCGATCTCGTCGATCGCATGCGCACCGCCGACGCTTTCGGTCGCGGTCTCGAGGTGACCCGCCAACTCGGTCACGCGACGACGTCGTACCGCCTGCACGTCGACCGTCCCGCCGATCTGCAGACCGCGGTCGACGGGTACTACCGGGCGGCGAGCCCCGTCACTCCCCTGGACGGCTCCCACTCGTACGCCGGCTTCGGACACCTGACCGGCTACGGCGCGTGCTACTACACGTACCAGTGGAGCCTCGTGATCGCTCGAGATCTGCTCTCGGCCTTCGGCGACGACCTCTTTGACCCCGCGACGGCGACGCGCTACCGCCGGGAGATCCTCGAGCCCGGTGGCACGCGAGATGCGCGCGACCTCGTGCGGACGTTCCTGGGCCGCGACAGCACGTTCGACGCCTATCGCGACTGGCTCGCGGGAGAGTGAGACGGTGGGCCGCGGCATCCTGAATCGGATGCCGCAGCCCCCCGGGCGCGCTCAGGCGGTGGTCTCGCGCGCGATCGCCGCGATGAAGGCGTCGATGTCGTCTTCGGTGGTGTCGAACGAGCACATCCACCGCACCTCGCGGCGAAGCTCGTCCCAGTCGTAGAAGCGGAAGCTCTGGCGGAGGCGGTCGGCGACACCGACAGGCAGGGTCGCGAAGACACCGTTCGCCTGCGTCGGCTGCGTGAACTCCACGCCCCGGATCGAACCGTCGGCGAGCCCCGCCTCGACACCGGCGCGCAGGCGCTGCGCCATGGCGTTGGAGTGTCGCGCGTTGCGCAGCCACAGGCCGTCCTCGAGGAGCGCGACCAGCTGCGCCGAGACGAAGCGCATCTTGCTCGAGAGCTGCATGTCGAGCTTGCGGAGGTAGGTCAGCCCGGTGGACGCTTCAGGATCGAGCACGACGATGGCCTCGCCGATCATCGCGCCGTTCTTCGTTCCGCCGAAGCTCAGCACGTCGACGCCGGCGTCGCGGGTGAAGGCCCGCAGCGGCTCGTTTAGCGCGGCGGCGGCGTTGGAGATGCGGGCGCCGTCCATGTGCAGGCGCATGCCGTGGCCGTGCGCGTGCGCGGCGAGCTCGCGGATCTCGTCGACCGTGTACAGGGTGCCGAGCTCGGTCGACTGCGTGATCGACACGACCAGCGGCTGCGCGCGGTGCTCGTCGCCCCAGCCCCAGGCTTCGCGGTCGACGAGCTCGGGGGTGAGCTTGCCGTCGTCGGTGGGGACGGTCAGCAGCTTGATGCCGCCCACGCGCTCGGGGGCTCCGCCCTCGTCGACGTTGATGTGGGCGGTGGATGCCGAGATCACAGCTCCCCACCGGGGAAGCATCGACTGCAGTCCGACCACGTTGGCGCCCGTGCCGTTGAAGACCGGGTAGGCCTCGACGCCGTCGCCGAGCAGGTCCGTGAAGAGCTCCAGCAGGCGAGCGGTGTAGACATCTTCGCCGTACGCGACCTGGTGGCCCTCGTTCGCTGCGGTGATCGCAGCGAGGACGTCGGGGTGGATTCCGGAATAGTTGTCGGACGCGAAGCCGCGTACGGACGTGTCGTGGAGGGATGTCACCCCTCCAGCGTAACTTTTCCCGGCTCCTCCCCAAGGGGCTTCTCTCCACCGTGGCACCCGTGGGCACCGGGGTGTCGGTGACCCCGACGACAATGGGGGGATGCGGTTGGATCCCGAAGCGCTCAGCATCGCCGGCGAGATGTTCTCGTCGTCGGCGATGATGCGCGCCGATCGCCTCCTCGTCTACGGGTCGGTCGAGGTGGGCGATGCCCGCTCCGTCGGCGGTGTTCTCGTCGTGTCGGCGCAGTGCTTCGGCGCGGCGGGCTACGAGAACCTCGAACTCCGGGTTCCCGCCGACTTCTCCCGACTGTCGGGATGGTGCTCGTGCGGGCGCGGTCCCGAGTGCGAGCACTCCTGCGCGGCCGCTCTCGTGCTCTTCGACCGCATGATCTCCGCCGGCCGTCCGCCCCGCCCCGAATGGCAGCGGTCGCTCGACGAGCTGTTCTCGGCGGCACCGGTCGTCGACGACGAACCGGCCTTCGAGCTCTGCCTGTTCCTCGCGATCCGCCGGGGCGGAGGGCACGGCCGCAGCACCGCCCTCACCGTCACTGCCCGACCCGGGGTCCGCGGCACCCGCGGCACGTGGATCAAGGGCCGCGCCGGGTGGTCGGCTCTCGCGGCCCTGCCGGCCGATCCGCGGGCGCGCGCCGCGCTCGACAGCCTCGGGCGGCTGGGGCGATCGGGCTCCGGCGCGTACCTCTCCGACGAATGGATGCCGCTGTCCGCCGTCCCTCCGCACTCGCTGTGGTTGCAGCTCGAGGCCGTCGTCGCCGCCGGCGTTCCCCTCGTGTCGGCGGCGGGTGCGCATCACCCGGTGCGGGTCGTCGACGAGGCGGCGACGGTCGCCGTCGCCCTGGACCGCAGGGGCTCGACCCTGCACGTGCGCGGCGTCGTCCAGGGCATAGACGACGAGACCGCGGGCCTCCCCTCCTGGGTGGTGGGCGACCCGGTGGTCGCGGTGGCCTTCGTCGCCGACCGTGACGGAGAGGGCGAGCACATCACCCTCGCGCGCCTGTCGACGCCCGCGGCGGGGCCCGTGCGCGGTCTGCTCGCACGATCCGGCGCGCTCACCATCGACCAGGGCGGTTCCGACATGTTCCTGCGGGAGTACCTCCCGCGACTACAGCTCGACGCGCCCGTGGTCTCGCCCAAGGGCACGGTGGAGGTGCCGGTCGCGCCTCTCCCCGTGCTCGAGGTCGTGGTGGAGCACCGCGACGAGTCGACGACGCTTGCCACGAGCTGGGATCGCTCGCCCACTCGTGGTCGCCGTCACGACGAACACGAGCGGGCCGTCTGGGCTGCCGTCGCACGCCTCGCCGACGATCTGCGAATCGAGATCCCGGGGCCGTTCGACACGGGGAGGGCGCCGGCGCGTGCTCTGGCCCCCGCTGCCGCGGCGGTCTTCGTGGTCGAGGGGGTCCCGCGTCTTCGAGCGATGGCAGACGTCCGGGTGCAGCTGACCGGTGAGGAGTTGCCCTATCGGGCGGCGCCGGAGGCCCCGGTGGTGCAGCTGAGCACCGGCGACGACGATGGCAGCGACTGGTTCGACCTGAACGCGCGGGTGAGCGTCGGCGACATCGAGGTCGACTTCACCGCCCTGTACACCGCTTTGGCGCTCGGCGACCGGGTGCTGTTCCTCGGCGACGGGGAGTACGTGCGCCTCGACACGGCGGAGTTCGACCGGCTTCGCGCCGTGATCGACGAGGCCCGGACCCTCGCCGATCGGCCCGGGAACGAATTGAAGCTCAACCGCTACAACGTGGGCCTGTGGGACGACCTGACCGAACTCGGCTTGCTCGCGGCCCACGAGGCGGAATGGTGGCTGCGGGTACGAGGTCTCACCGACGAGGCCTCCCTCGCACCCGTCGCGCCGCCGGTGGGCCTTCGGGCGACCCTGCGCGATTATCAGCGCACCGGTCTCGACTGGCTGCACTTCCTCCGGGTTCAGGGCCTCGGCGGCATCCTCGCCGACGACATGGGACTCGGCAAGACCGTGCAGACCATCGCCATGATGGAGGTGGCCCGCGCCGCTGATCCCGACATGGCGCCCTTCCTCATCGTCGCGCCGACCAGCGTCGTCGGCAACTGGGCGCGCGAGTGCGCTGCCTTCGCCCCCGATCTCGACGTGAGGGTGATCTCGGCCACACGGGCGCGGCGGGCGACGAGCGTCGCCGAAGTGGTCGCGGGCGCGCACGTCGTGGTCACCAGTTACGCGCTCTTCCGGCTCGAGCAAGAACAATACGGCGACGTGGAGTGGTCGGGACTCGTGCTCGACGAGGCCCAGCAGATCAAGAACCCGTCCTCCCGGGGCTACCGAGCCGCCCGCGCTCTGGCGGTGCCGTTCACACTCGTCATCACCGGCACGCCCATGGAGAACAACCTGCTCGAGCTGTGGGCCCTGGTCTCGCTCGTGGCGCCGGGCCTGCTCGGCACCCGTGAGTCGTTCACCACCCTGTACCGCACGCCCATCGAGAGGCACTCCGACGCGGCGCGGCTCGACCTCCTGCGGCGGCGCATCCGTCCGTTCCTGCTCCGGCGCACCAAAGACCTCGTGGCCTCCGAGCTACCGCCGAAGCAGGAGACGATCGTCGAGGTCACCCTGCATCCCGCGCACCGCAAGCTCTACGACCGCCGCTTCCATCGCGAGCGTCAGCGCCTGCTCGGTCTGCTCGACGACTATGCCGAGGGCAATCGCTTCGCGATCTTCCGCTCGCTCACGATGCTGCGTCAGCTCGCCCTCGACCCTGCGCTCGTCGACGAGGGCGAGGCGCCGTCGGCGAAGCTCGACGCTCTCGAGGAGTTGCTGGTGGAAGCCGCGGCCGAGGGGCACCGCGTGCTCGTGCTCAGTCAATTCACCCGTTTCCTGCGCGCGGCCCGCCAGCGGTGCACCGATGCGGGTGTCTCGTCGGGCTACCTGGACGGCGCCACCACGCACCGTCAGGCCGAGATCGACCGGTTCCGCGACGGCGACGACCCCGCCTTCTTCGTTTCGCTCAAGGCGGGCGGCGTGGGCCTCAACCTCGTCGAGGCCGACTACGTGGTGCTGCTCGATCCCTGGTGGAATCCCGCGGTCGAAGACCAGGCGATCGACCGGGCGCACCGCATCGGCCAGACGCGTCCGGTGATCGTCTATCGACTCGTCTCCTCCGACACCGTGGAGCAGAAGGTCGTCGCGTTGCGCGAGGCCAAGGCCGACCTCTTCTCGCGCGTCCTCGACGGGGGTGCCGACGGCGGCGGCGCGACGTTCGCGGGCGGTCCGCGTCTCACCGCCGACGACATCCGCAGCCTGCTCGACTGACGCCAGCGGGGAGCGTAGGAGGCTCGGTCTGGCCGATGTCGGAGGTCGGGTCTAGCGTGACTGCCATGTCCGATGCACAGCCCTCGCCCGTCGATGGGGCGTCCGCCGCGCCGGCGGAAGGAAATCGCACCTTTCTCGCCGTGCTCATCAACACGGCCGCGGCCAACGTCACCACGAGTTTCCTGTGGTTCGCCCTGACCTTCTGGGTCTACCTCGAGACGCGCTCGGTGCTGGCGACCGGCATCGTCGGGGGCGCGTACATGCTGCTGCTCGCCGTCTTCGCGATGGTGTTCGGCTCGATCGTCGACCGCCACCGCAAGCACCGCGTCATGGTGTTCTCCGGGCTCGTCACTCTGACGGCCTTCCTCGTGGCGGGCGCTCTGTGGTTGGCCTTCCCCGAAGCGGCACTGCTCGATCTGGGCGGGCCGTGGTTCTGGCTGTTCTCCGGCATCATCCTCGCCGGTGCCGTCGTCGAGAACATGCGCAACATCGCCCTGTCGACCACCGTCACCCTCCTGGTACCGGTGGAACGACACGCGAACGCGAACGGTCTCGTCGGCACGGTGCAGGGGCTCGCTTTCGTCGTCACGAGCGTGTTCAGCGGATTGTCCGTCGGGTTCCTCGGCATGGGGTGGACCCTTGCGATCGCCATCGGCCTGACGCTCGTGGCTCTGATGCACCTGCTGACCATCCGCATTCCCGAGGAGCGACCGGCGGCCGGCGGCGAGCCCGGCCCGATGGTGGACATCCGCGGTGCCGTCCGCGCCGTCCGCGCGGCACCCGGGCTTTTCGCCCTCATCATCTTCTCGACGTTCAACAACCTCATCGGCGGCGTCTACATGGCCCTGATGGATCCCTATGGCCTCGAGCTGTTCCGCATCGAGATCGGCGGTCGGGTCTACGACGCCGAGGTGTGGGGCATCGTGCTCGCGGTCAGCGCGACCGGCTTCATCATCGGTGGTGGCCTGGTCGCGAAGTTCGGGCTCGGCCGCAACCCGATCCGCACCATGCTGTGGATCGTCATCGCCATGGGGGTGCTGGGGGCGGTGTTCACGCTCCGCGATTGGTGGTGGCTGTATGGGATCGGCATCTGGGTCTACATGGCGCTCATCCCACCGGTGGAAGCCGCCGAGCAGACCGTGATCCAGAAGGTCGTGCCTTTCACCACGCAGGGGCGGGTGTTCGGGTTCGCCGCCGCCTTCGAATCGGCCGCGGCGCCGGTGACGTCGTTCCTCATCGCCCCGATCGCCGAGTTCGCGATCATCCCCTACATGGAGGGCTCGGAAGGGCGCGCGACGTGGGGCTGGCTGCTCGGCGACGGTCAGTCGCGCGGGATCGCGCTCGTCTTCGTCTTCGCGGGCCTGGTGATGGTGATCGCCGCCTCGCTCGCCTTCGTCACCCGGTCGTATCGCATCCTGTCGCAGCAGTATCGGACGGCAGAGGTCAACGCCGACGTCGCCGAGCACCTGACCGACCACGTCGACGACGGAGCAGACGACGCGTCGCCGCCCGTCGAGATGCCCGAGGCCGCCTCCCGGGGGATGCGCGGGTCAGCGCCCACTCCCGTGTCCGAAGAGCCGCGCGACTAGGCGCTGATCGCACCGACGTCGAGTGCCACCCGGCTCACCCGCGCCACTGCTCAGACGGGCGCGGCGATGTCGATCGTGACGTCGTTCCACGCCTCGGCGTCGTCATCCCAGAGCGCGACGAAAGAGGCCGCCAGCGCGTCCTCGAGTCCGTCAAGACTCTTCACGCGGAAGACGACGGCCGCCGCGGCCGGATCGTGCCCCGCGTCGCGCGCGTGCTTGCCGTACCCCTGCGCGACCGCGCGCACCCAGGCCTCGGACGCCGCCTTCACCGCCGCGTAGTTCGCGCCGCCGGCGATGGGCCGGGCGACCGCGCTCGATGAGACGATCGCGAGGCGTCCGGCATCCGAGGCGCGGATGTCGTCGTCGAAGGCGCGACTGACGTGTCGCAGCGCGGTCAGCGACCGCAGCAGGAAGGCGAAGTCGTCGTCGCTCTGGCCGGCGAGACCGCCGCCGCCCCGCCACCCGCCGACGAGGTGGAGGATGCCGTCGACGGGGCCGTACGCGGCGTGCACGCGATCGCGGAGTGCGTCCACGGCATGCGCGTCGGTCAGATCGCAGCGCTCGACGGCGACGCCGGGGACCTCCGTCGAGACCGCGGCCAGTCGATCATCGTCGCTGCCGACGACGAGCACCTGTGCTCCGGCGTCCGAGAGGGCACTCGCGCACGCCCGTCCCGCGGCGCTCGTTCCGCCCGCGAGCAGCACCCGACGCCCGCGCACTCCCTCGTCCACGGCTTCCGCGTTCATCATCGTCGCCCCTTCTTCAGTGTGTGCCCCCGCGTGGCCGACGTCGAGCCCCCTCCCGCGGGAACAAGCGCCGAGGGGCCGCCGTGCGTCAGTCGGCGCTGCTCCCCTCCCGGAGGGACGAGCGCCCGGGGCCGCCGCGCGTCAGTCGGTGCCGCGGATGCCCTCGGTCGACGCGATCACGGGCCGCATCTTCTTCTCGAGCGCCTCGAAGAACATCGACAGCGGGAACTCGTCGTCGAGGACCGCGTCGGTGTAGCCCTTGGGTAGCCCCGCGAGCACGTCGTCCGCAAGACCGCGCGCCCACATCGACGCCGGGTGGGGCGTCACGACCGAGCGGACGAGGTCATACGCGGCGAGCCAGTGCGCCGTCTTGGGGCGGTCGATCGAGCGCCAGTACAGCTCGTCGATCGCGTCGGCCAGGGCGACGACCGCGGCCGGCACCTCGTCCCAGTCGAAGGCGAGCGAGGTGTCGGTCCAGTGCAGCACCCGGCGCTGGTGCAACCACGCGAAGAGCAGCTGACCGCCGAGACCGTCGTAGTTGCGCACGCGCGAGCCGGTGAGGGCGAAGCGGAAGATTCGGTCGAAGATCACCGCGTACTGCACGAGCTCGGCATGTTCGAGCATGGCCCGCTCGGCCGCATCCAGGTCGTCGCGGGCCGAGAGGCGGGCCTGCAGCGCCACGCTCTCGCGGAAGGCGGTGAGGTCGCAGCGCAGTTCTTCGAGCGAGTACAGGAAGAACGGCATCCGCTGCTTGATCATGAACGGGTCGAAGGGCAGGTCTCCGCGCATGTGGGTGCGGTCGTGGATGAGGTCCCACATGACGAAGGTGCGTTCGGCGAGGTCCTGGTCCTCGAGCAGGCGGGCGGCGGCGTCCGGCAGCTCGAGCTTGGTGATCTGGGATGCCGCGCGCGTGACGCGTCGGTATCGAGCCGCCTCGCGGTCCTGGAAGATGGCGCCCCAGGTGAACGAGGGCACCTCTCGCATGGCGACCGTCTCGGGGAAGAGCACGGCCGAATTGGTGTCGTAGCCCGAGGTGAAGTCGATCAGGCGCAGCGAGACGAAGAGTTTGTTGGTGTACTCCGTTTCGAGCCGCGCGATGAACTCCGGCCAGATCGCCTCGACGAGGATCGCCTCGACGTGTCGATCGTTCGAGCCGTTCTGCGTGTACATGGGGAACACGACGAGGTGACGGATGCCGTCGACCCGGTGCTCCTGCGGCTGGAACGCCACGAGGGAGTCGAGGAAGTCCGGAGCGCCGAACCCCTCCGCGCGCCAGCGGCGGAAGTCGGCGACCGAGGCGGTGAGGTACGCGGCGTCGTGGGGGAAAAGGGGGGCGAGGGCGTCGAGAGAGGCGATGACGTCGTCGATCAGGGGCCCGGCCGCGGCGGTGTCGTCGATCGACCCGTCCTTGGCCTGCAGGGACTGCAGGGCGGTCGCGGCGCTCTTCATCTGCGTCCAGGCGGGGGTCTGCTCGACCGTGTCGACGCCGTGACCGGCGAGCAGATCGTCGGCGGCACGGGTGGGCGTGGTCATGGTCATGGCGTCCTCCGTTCGAGGCGGTAAATTTTCCTGCTGAACGTGGATACTAACGGAAAACCTACGGTACTCGCCATTGTCGCTTCTCCGGCCCCTGCTACTGTCGACCCCATGACCGAGGCTCCCGCGCCCCGCGCCCCGCGTCTCGAAGACGCCGTCGATGCCGCGATCGTGCGAGAGATCTCGCTCGACGCCCGCGCCACGCTCTCGCACCTGTCCGATCGCGTGGGCCTGTCGGTCTCCGCCGTGCAGTCGCGTCTGCGCCGGCTCGAGGCGCGGGGCATCGTGAAGGGGTACCGCCCCATCCTCGACGCCGAGGCCCTCGGCCGGCCGCTCGCCGCCTTCGTCGAGATCACCCCGCTCGATCCCGCCCAGCCCGACAACGCCCCCGAACTGCTCGCCCACCTCAGTGCCATCGAGGCGTGCCACTCCATCGCGGGCGAGGCCGCATACATGCTGTTCGTGCGCGTGCCCACCCCGCGCGACCTCGAATCCCTCATCCGCGACATCCGCGCCGCCGCCCAGGTGAACACGCGCACCACGGTCGTGCTGCAGACATTCTTCGAAGCCCGTCCGGTCGAGCCAGCCGATTTCCCGGCCTGACTCGCGCCCGGTCGGGATACATCCGGAGACGGATGCCGAAGCATCCACCCCCGCGTAACGTGGCGACGATGCTCACCCTGCGCCCGCTCCAGCGATACCAGCTGATCACTGACCTCGGCCTCGCCGCGGTGTTCGGTCTGCTCGTCTTCGCGGTCGAGCTCACCTCGCCTCCGTGGCGAGTCGACCTGGGGCCGGCCACTTCGGCCCTGGCGGACTCGGTGGGGGCGTCGCTCACGGCTGCCGCCTTCACGGCGGCCGTGGCGATGCGGCGGCTCCACCCCGGTGTCGCCCTTTCGCTCGCCTGGGTCGGGGCCCTCGTGCAGATGGCTTTCTCGCGGTCTCCGTCGCCGGCCGACCTCGCCGTCTTCGCGACGCTGTACACGACCGGCGCCTACGGGTCGCGGCGCGTCTTCTGGGCGGGATTCGCCTCGGCGATCGCGGGCGCCGTGATCGTCCCGATCTACCTCATGCGCGGCGGCGTGTCGGCGCCGCTGGGCGCGGAGGAGTGGTTCGCGGTCATCGCGATCATGCTCGCCGCGGGGTTCGCCCTTCTGCTCTCGTGGGTGTCCGGCGCCCTCGTGCGCACGGCGATGCGTGCGGCGGCGAACAGTCGGGCCCAGCGGGCGGCCGAGGCCGAGACGATCGCGGAACAGCAGCGGGTGCAGATCGCACGCGACATGCACGACGTCGTCGCGCACTCGCTCGCCGTCGTGATCGCGCAGGCCGACGGAGCGCGGTACGCGGCGGCGTCCGACCCCGGGGCGACCGTCGAGGCCCTGACGACGATCTCGTCGACCGCGCGCTCCGCCCTCGGCGACGTGCGGCTGCTGCTGTCGCAGCTCCGCCACAGCCAGGGCGACGGGCCGCAACCGACCCTCGCCGACACCGAGGTCCTCTTCGAGCGGATGCGGGCGGCGGGCATCGATCTGCAGGTCGAGGTCGACCCCGAGCCCTCGGGCCTCCCGCCCGCCGCGGTCCAGCTCGCCGTCTATCGCATCCTGCAGGAGGCCCTCACCAATGCCCTGCGTCACGGCGTCGATCCGCGCGTGCGCGTCCACCTCGCCTGGTGGCCCGACCGTGTCGTCCTCTCCGTGCGCAATGCTCGTCCGACCTCCGCGCCCGCGGGCTCTCCGCCACCCGCCGGGCACGGCCTCATCGGCATGCGCGAGCGCGCTCAGCTCGTCGGCGGGCACCTCACTGCCGGACCGGAGTACGGCGAGTTCGCCGTCCGCGCGACCCTGCCGATCGGGGCGACGGCGTGACGACCTCGCCCGCACCTCTCGCCGCGACACCGGGGAGCACCGTGGCCGTCGCATCCCCTCCACCGCCTCGAGTCGCTCCGTTCCGCTCCCGCCCTCGAAAGGACGTGTCGTCATGACCTCTCCCGTCCGCATCGTCCTCGTCGACGATCAGGCGCTCTTCCGCGCCGGCATCAGGATGGTCCTGAACTCGCAGCCCGACCTCGAGGTGGTGGGCGAGGCCTCCGACGGACGGGAGGGTGTCGATGTCGTGCGCGCGACCCGGCCCGATCTCGTCTTGATGGACGTGCGGATGCCGGTCATGGACGGCCTCGCCGCGACCGCGGAGATCCTGCGCGAACCCGACGCGCCGCGCGTGGTCGTGCTCACCACGTTCGACCTCGACGAGGCGGCCGCGCGGGCGATCCAGGGCGGGGCGAGCGGTTTCCTGCTGAAGGACTCCGAGCCGGAGTTCCTCCTCTCCGCGGTGCGGACGGTGCACGCGGGATCGGCGGTCATCGCGGCGTCCGCGACACGCGAGCTGTTCGCGCACATCGCCGAGGGCGGGTCGACGGAGCCCGTTCCCCCGTCTTACGGCGGGCTGACCGACCGAGAGCGCGAGATCTTCGCGCACGCCGCAGCGGGTCTGAGCAACGCCGAGATCGCCGAGCGGGAATTCCTGTCCGAAGCCACCGTGAAGACCCACATCAGCCGCATCCTCACCAAGCTCGCGCTGCGCGACCGCGTGCAGCTGGTCGTGTTCGCCTACCGGCACGGACTCGCCTGACCGTCTACCGCAGGTGACGGAACGGCCGTCGTCCGGCCTCGCGCCCCCGCGGTCGCGTGCGTCACGCCGCGTCGTCGGAACCCGACTCGTCCTCGAGGTCGTACGCCCAGGTGGGCGCGAGCGCCCGGATGCGCGTCGCGCGCCATTGCCAGGTCGCCCACAGTGCCGGCCACAGGGCGGGGGCGGCGGCGCCGCCGATGGTGAGACGCTCACGCCACAGCGTGCGTGTCGGATCCCCCGGGGCGGCCGACACGGCCATCTGGTGATCCCACACGTCGAGGACCGACAGCGGTCCCGTCAGCGGTACGCCCCAGTCGCGGAACACGCGGACGCTCCCGTTCTCGTCGGTCGTCTCGCGGTCGGCGACCGAGATGAGCTGGCGGCCGACGGGGACGATGCCCGCGACGCTCATCTGCACCGGCACGTCGTCGCCCGAGGCGAACGAGGTCGGCATGGTGCCCAGGGCGTCGACCTCGAGGAGGGGGCCGTACAGTTCGGCCACGGCACGGGGCGAGTGCAGAGCGCGCCAAGCGGCATCCGGATCGCAGTCGACGACGAACTTCAGCAGGATGCGCATGACACCGATCCTCGCCGATCGGCGCCCCCGCCGTGCAGACCTTGACGTGATCCCGGCCAGGGGTGCACCGGTCTTAGGCTCGAGGGATGCCGAACACCCCCGCCCACGCGCAGTCCGACTACCAGGTGCGTCTGGAATGGGGTGCAGCGGGAATGGCACGTCTCGCCCCCGCGGACGTCGTGGTGATCGTGCAGACGCTCGGGCTGTCGGCCCGCGCCCTGAACGCGTGCGAGCAGGGCGGCACGCTCGATCTCGCAACCGACGACGATGCCGCCGCGTCACTCGCCCGTGCGGCGGAGGCGGGTGGCGCCCACGTGATCGTCGGGGGTCTCAGAAACGCCGCCGCCGTCGCCGCGCACGTGATGGAGGTGCAGCGCGCGCGAGGCGTTCGCACGAGCATCTCGATCATCGCGGCGGGCTACGTCGACGACGGCGACGCCGCCGGTGTCCGCTTCGCGGTGGACGATCTGCTGGGCGCGGGGGCCGTCGTCGCGGCGCTCGGCGATCTCGGCATCGACCACGCCTCTCCCGATGCGGCCGTCGCCGGCGAGGGGTTCCGTGCACTCGGGGGAGCCGTGCGGCACTTGCTCACCGCGAGCGGCACCGGCCGGGCGCTCGCGGCCGAGGGGCGGCGCGACGCGGTTCTCGCCGGGGCGACGCGCGACGCGGCGTCCGTCGTGCCGGTGCTCCGCGCCGGTGTGATGTCTGCGGCCTGAGCGTCGTGGCATCCGTCGTTCCGGTGTTCCGTGGTGCCCGGCCCGGGCTCGCGGAAGTCGTCGTGCCGGTGCTCCGCGGCGGTCCGGCGTCCGCGGCCTGAGCCGGGCGGCGTGCGCGATCCCGGTGCGCGGCGGCACCCGGGAATCAACGTCGGGTATCTCGAGGCTCCCTCAGCGCGGCGTCGCGGCGGCGAGCCTCGCAGCCGGGCTGATGTCGCGACGCACCCACGACAGCGCGAACCGCGGGTCGAAGGTCGGCGCGCACTTCGCGCACGACGTCGGGCGCGTCGCGCGACGGTGGCGGTAGGCGACGTGACCGGCGGGACAGGTGCCGACCCAGGGGGCGAGCTCGTTCGCGGTCTCGCCGGCGTGGGTAGTTCCCCCGACGTAGCCGAGCTCGCGCGCCGTGCGCTTCCACGTCGCCCCGTGACCGGCCGGCGCCCCCGCGATCGCGTGCGCGACCTCGTGCAGGAGTGTCTGGTGGTTGGTGTCGTCGTCGTAGCGGGCGGCGAGGTAGCGCGACACGCTGATGCGCTTGCGTCCGTAGTCGCACAGGCCGGCGCGACGCTTGGCGTTGTCGAACGCGAACGACCACGACGCATCGAGGTGCAGGGCGATCAACGCCTCAGCCCAGGTGCGCACGCGCTGCAAGTCGGACATGACGGGAAGACTAAGCGGGGCCTACGACATTCAGCTCGCGACGACCTCGCGCGCACGTCGGCGTTCGGCGGCGTCGATGGCGAGCAGCGTCGACTGGAGTTGCGCGTCGGTGGCGCCGGCGTTCTGCCGCAGGAACAGCGCCTGCTTGAAGTCGCGACGCGCGGACTCGTAGTCGCCCTCGTCGTAGTGCACCTTGCCGCGGTGCTGCAGCGCGAAGGCGGCGATGCTCGCCCAGCCCTGTCCGTCGGCCTCTTCGGCGCACATCGTCAGTTCCTGCTCGGCGGCGGCGTACGCCCCTCGGCACTGCATGATCGTGGCGTGCAGGATGCGGGCGCGCAGCAGGTCGCGACGGGTTCCGGCCATGCGCGCGACGCGCACCGACTGGTCGGAGATGTCCAGCGCCTCATCGAAGCGGTCGAGCACCTTCAGCAGCCACACCCGTTCGAGCAGGGCGTGCAGGCTCCGTTGCGAACCGATCTCCTCGAGACGCTCCGCGCACTCGCGAGAGTCGGTGATCTCGCGCAACGTGTCGGGGTCGTACCCGTGGATATAGCTCACCGTCGCTCCTCTCGGTCGGGCAGGACTTCCAGTGTGCGTGGCGCGCGGGCCGAGAGCGACACCGCCACGCGGTCGGGCGGCGAAGACGTGCCCGTCATCGCTCGAAAATGGATGCCGAGGGCTTCGGCGACGGCGTCGCATCGGCATCCGTCGCTGCGCGCGCCCCGCGCGTGAACTCCGTGATCTCGGCTCCCTGCGCGACCTTGGCGGGGTGGGGGCCGGCCGCCATGAGCCGCGGGAGCCACTCGACGGGGAGCGGCGCCGCGGAGGCGGCGACGACGAGGTTGCCGAAGCGGCGACCCTTGAGCACCTGCACCTCGGCGAGCACGATGACCTGCGTGAGCACCTCTCGGATGGTCGCGACCTGCCGACGGGCGAAAGCGAGACCCGGCCCGTCGGAGACGTTCACCAGCAACACCCCGTCGGGTGCGAGCAGCCGTGCGGCGTCGCGGTAGAACTCCACGGTCGTCAGGTGCGCGGGCGTCTGCGCGCCCGAGTAGACGTCGCTGATGAGCAGGTCGACCGCGCCGGTGAGCCCGGCGGGCAGGCGCGAGAGCCCCGCCCGTGCGTCGCCGATCCGCACGCGTATCGAGGCGCCGCGGGGGAGGGGGAGGTTCTCGCGCACGAGGTCCCACAGCGCCGGCTCCAACTCGATCACCTGCTGGCGCGAGCCGGGTCGGGTCGCCTCGACGTAGCGCGGGAGGGTGAGCGCGCCGGCGCCGAGGTGCACCGCGGTGAGGGGCTGCCCCGGCATCCGGAGCCGATCGATCACGGCGCCCATGCGAGCCACGTACTCGAAGTGCAGGTGCGTGGGATCGTCGAGGTCGACGTGCGATTGCGGGGTGCCGTCGACGACGAGCTCGAAGCCCGAGACGAACCCCGAGGGGGTGACGCGCGCGGTCGTGCCGTCCGATAGGCGCGCCGTCGGGGCGTCGTCGGGTTCGATGCGCATGCGGGCCATGTGTCAACGCTAGTCCGGCTGCCGCTCGGCCCCCGCGCATCGGGTGATCGACGCACCGCGCGCCTCGGGGGCAGGGTGCTGAACGTCGGCGATGCAGCGCGAGCGGATTGCGTCATTCGTACCCGTAGGAGCGATCAGGATGCCAGGATGCCGAAACACGATCGATACAAAGGTGCAATGGGCAGCGCGCCACCCGCCCTGTACGGTCGTCAGAACACAGCAAGTGGAGCGCGGCACGACGATGTGACAGCGCCGTCGTCCTCCTCCTTTTCCCCCGGAAGGTGCATCGAACAATGCTCAGTACTCTTCGACGACGTCTGCTCGTCGGCGGCGCCGCCGTCGCCATCGGCGCCCTCGCTCTCTCGGGCTGCTCGAGTCAGCGCGACGACAACGACGGCGGCAGCGGTGACGCCGCTGGCGACGTCGACTCGACCTTCGTCTTCGGCGCGTCGGGTGACCCCTCGAGCCTCGACCCCGCCTTCGCCAGCGACGGCGAATCGTTCCGCGTCTCACGGCAGATCTTCGAGGGCCTCGTGGGCGTCCAGCCCGGGACGGCCGACCCCGCCCCGCTGCTCGCCGAGAGCTGGGAGCAGTCCGACGACGGTCTGACGTACACCTTCCAGCTCAAAGACGGCGTGACCTTCCACGACGGCAGCGAGTTCAACGCCGAGGCCGTCTGTTTCAACTTCGACCGGCAGAACAACTTCACCGGCATCGCCCAGTCCGAGAGCCTGTCGTACTACTGGGGCAAGCTCATGCGCGGGTACGCCGACACCGGCACCTCCATCTACGGCGGGTGCGAGGCGGTCGGCCCCACCGAGGTGACGATCTCCCTCACCGAGCCGTTCGCCGGGTTCATCCCCGCGCTCTCCCTGCCGGCGTTCGCCATCCAGAGCCCCACCGCTCTGCAGGAGTACGGCGCAGACGACGTGGGGGGAACGTCCGAGGCCCCCACCCTCAGCGAGTACGCGCAGGCGCACCCCACGGGCACCGGCCCCTTCGCCTTCGAGTCCTCGGAGCCCGGCGCGCAGACGACCGTCGCCGCGTACGACGGCTACTGGGGTGAGCAGGGTCAGGTGCAGCAGGTCATCTTCCGCGTGATCGGCGACACCACCGCCCGCCGCCAGGCGCTGGAGTCGGGCTCGATCGACGGATACGACCTCGTCGCCCCGGCCGACCTCGGTGCCCTCGAGGGCGCGGGCTACACGCTCATCAACCGCGACCCGTTCAACATCCTCTACCTCGGCATGAACCAGGCCAACCCGGCGCTCGCCGACATCCGCGTGCGTCAGGCCATCACCCAGGCCATCGACAAGGAGCAGCTGGTCACCCAGGTCCTGCCCGAGGGCACCACCGTGGCATCCCAGTTCATGCCCGACAGCGTCATCGGCTTCAACTCCGGCGTGACGACCTACGACTTCGATCAGGATGCCGCCCGGGCGCTGCTCGCGGAAGCCGGTTTCTCCGAGGCGAACCCGCTGACGATCACGTTCAACTACCCCGTGAACATCTCGCGTCCGTACATGCCGAACCCCGAGCAGATCTTCACCAACCTGCAGTCGCAGCTGCAGGCGGTGGGCATCGTCGTCAACCCGGTGTCCAACGAGTGGGGCGAGTACCTCGACCTCATCCAGGGCGGCGCCGACCACGGCATCCACCTGCTCGGCTGGACCGGCGACTACAACGATCCCGACAACTTCGTGGGCACGTTCTTCGGTGGCACCTCGAACGAGTGGGGCTTCGACAACGGCGAACTGTTCTCGGCGCTCACCTCGGCCCGCGGACTTGCGACCGAGACCGAGCAGGACTCGGCGTACCAGGCGGTCAACGAGCAGATCGCGACGTTCGTGCCCGGTGTTCCCCTCGCGAACCCCGTGCCCACGCTCGCTTTCGCCTCGCGCGTGAAGTCGTACCCCGCCAGCCCCGTGCAGGACGAGGTCTACAACCAGATCGAACTCACCGAGTGATCCGGATGCCGCGGGCTCCGCGCCGTCGAGGCGCCGGGGTCCGCGGCATCCTGGTGCCGGGGGTTCTGCTCCGCTCGCGCGGTGGCGGAACCCTCGGCATCCCGCGTCCCCCCGCTCCCGACTCCCTGTGAGAACCCGTGCTCCGCACCATCGGCAGGCGCCTGCTCCTGCTCATCCCGACCCTGTTCGGCCTCTCGATCCTTCTCTTCGCCTGGGTGCGCGCGCTACCCGGTGGCCCCGCGGTCGCTCTCCTCGGTGAGCGCGCGACCCCCGAGGCGGTGGAGCGCATCAACGAGCTCTACGGCTTCAACGAGCCGCTGTACGTGCAGTACTTCACCTGGCTCGGGCGACTGGTCAGCGGCGACTTCGGCTCGTCGATCCAGACCGGCCGGCCCGTGCTGGAAGAGTTCGTCCGGCGCTTCCCGGCCACCCTCGAGCTGTCCATCGCCGCCCTCATCGTGGCCGTGGGCATCGGCATCCCGCTCGGCTATTGGGCGGCTCGCCGCCACGGCAAGATCTGGGACCACAGCGCTGTCGTGCTGAGCCTCATCGGCATCACGATCCCGGTTTTCTTTCTGGCGTTCATCCTGAAGTACGTCTTCGCCGTGCAGCTGGGATGGCTGCCGTCGGACGGTCGGCAGAACCCGCGCATCGACGCGACGCACTATACGAACCTGTACGTGTTCGACGGGCTCATCACGGGTGAGTTCGACGCGTCGTGGGATGCCATCCTGCACCTGATCCTGCCGGCGATCGCGCTGGGCACGATCCCGCTCGCGATCATCGTGCGCATCACCCGCGCCTCGGTCCTCGAGGTGCAGAACGCCGACTACGTGCGCACCGGGCGCGCCAAGGGCATCAGCACCGGGACGCTCCGCAACCGATTCATCCTGCGCAACGCCATGCTTCCCGTCATCACCACGGTGGGTCTTCAGGCGGGACTCCTCATCTCGGGGGCGGTGCTCACCGAGACGGTGTTCGCCTTCCCCGGCATCGGGCAGTTCCTCGCGCGGGCGATCTTCACGCGCGACTTCCCCGTGCTGCAGGGCTTCATCATCTTCATCGCGATCGCGTACGCGCTCATCAACCTGCTGGTCGACCTGTCGTACAGCGTCATCGACCCGAGAGTGAGAGTCCAGTGAGCTCCGGCATCCTTCCTCCCGCTCCCAGCGGCGGTCCCGTCGACGACAACGCCGTGGTCGACTCGCAGTTGCTCGCCGCGCAGACCCGCGGGGGCTTCTGGCACGACGTCTTCCAGCGCCTCCGCCGCAGTCCCGTGGCGTGGATCGGCGCGATCATCGTGCTGGCGTTCCTGCTCGTCGCGGCCCTCGCGCCGCTGCTGGCGCCCTACCCGGCGGAGTCGTTGCCGGGCCAGCGCTTCATCACGCCCACCGACATCCCCGGGCCGGGCGAGCTGGCGGAGTTCCCCCTGGGCCTCGACCGCTTCGGTGGCGACGTGCTGTCCAAGCTCATCTGGGGCGCGCAGGCGTCGCTGCAGATCGGTGTGATCTCGACCGCTCTCGGCCTCCTCGGCGGGATGGCCCTGGGGCTGCTGGCCGGCATGTTCGGCGGGTGGGTCGACGCCGTCGTCATGCGCTTCGTCGACATCCTGCTGTCGGTGCCGAACCTGCTGCTCGCCGTCTCGATCGCGGCCGTCCTCGGACAGAGTCAGCTCGCGATCATGATCGCCATCGGGGCGTCGCAGGTACCCGTGTTCGCGCGTCTGCTGCGCGCCTCGATGCTCCAGCAGCGCGGCGCCGACTACGTGCTGTCGGCTCAGACGCTGGGCCTCAGCCGGCGCTCGATCACCATGACGCACGTTCTGCCCAACAGCGTCGGACCCGTCATCGTGCAGGGCACCCTGACCCTCGCCACCGCCGTCATCGATGCGGCAGCGCTGTCGTTCCTGGGCCTGGGCGGCGGCCTCCCGCAGACCGCCGAGTGGGGCCGCATGCTCACGTACGCGCAGGCCGAGCTCGCGATCGCGCCGTGGCTGGCGTTCCTCCCAGGTATCTGCATCGCGGTGACCGCACTGGGCTTCACGCTGCTGGGCGAATCTCTCCGCGAGGCGATGGACCCCCGCACCCGCGCGCGGTAATCCCCCTCCAGCGCCGTTCCGGCCCCGGTCCGCTCGCGCGGGCCGGGGCCTCGGCGTTGCGGGCACAGGGGATCGTGCGAGAGCAGGACGTTCCGAGCCCGGGTCGACCTGTTCTCGAACGATCTCCTGCTCCGGTGGGATCAGCCGGTCAACCCCAGCTCGTTGCCCGGGATCGACGACAGCAGGCGCCGCGTGTACGGGTCGCGGGGGTTGGTGAAGACCTCTTCGCTGGATGCCGCCTCGACGAGGCGTCCGTCCTTCATGACGCAGACGTAGTCGCTGATCAGGCGCACCACCGCGAGATCGTGCGAGATGAAGAGGTAGCTCAGGCCGTACTCGCGCTGCAGGTCGCCCAGTAGGTCGAGGATCTGCGCCTGCACCAGCACGTCGAGGGCCGACACCGGCTCGTCGCACACGATGAGCTGGGGCGACAGCGCGAGGGCGCGGGCGATCGCGACGCGCTGGCGCTGTCCGCCTGACAGCTCCGACGGGTAACGGCGGAGCATGGATGCCGGCAGAGCCACGTCATCCATCAGCTGACGCACGCGCTTCGCGCGATCGGCCTTCGAGCCGCGCTTGTAGACGTTGAGCGGTTCCTCGACGATGCGCTCGACGGTGAACATCGGGTTCAGGCTCGAGTAGGGGTCCTGGAAGATCGGCTGCACCTTCTGCCGGAATTGCCGCAGTGCCTCGCCCGTCAGGGCGGAGACGTCCTGCCCGTCGAAGCGGATCGTGCCGCTGGTGGGCTCGACCACCTTCAGCAGCATGCGCGCGGTCGTCGTCTTGCCCGAGCCGGACTCGCCCACGATCGCCACCGTCTGGCCCCGCGGGATCGACAGCGAGACGTCGTCGACGGCGCGGAAATCGTCGCCACGTCCGCGCACCGGGTAGACCTTGGTCAAACCCTCGATCTGGACGATGTCGTCGCGGACCGCCGTCTCGGGCCGCTCGGTGCGGAAGTCCTCCGGGCGCAGGCGCACCGCCGCCACCGACGGCGCCGCAGCGACGAGCGATCTCGTGTAGCCGTGCTGCGGGTTCTCGAGGATCTGCTTCGCCGGACCCTGCTCGACCACGCGCCCGCGATGCATCACGACGACCTTCGAGGCACGTTCGGCCGCGAGGCCGAGGTCATGGGTGATGAGCAGCACGGCGGCGCCCAACTCGTCCGTCTGCTTGTCGATCTGGTCGAGGATCGTCTGCTGCACGGTGACGTCGAGGGCGCTGGTCGGCTCGTCGGCGATGAGCAGCCGCGGCCGGCACGCCAGCCCGATCGCGATGAGCGCGCGCTGACGCATACCGCCGGAGAACTCGTGGGGGTACTGAGTGGCACGCTTCGCGGCATCCGGGAGTCCGGCGGCCTCGAGCGCCTCGACGACCTTGCCCTTGACGCTCGAACGATCGGCGAGGCCGTGCGCGAGCAGCGTCTCGGCGACCTGCGTGCCGATCTTGGCCACGGGGTTCAGGTTCGACATCGGGTCTTGGGGGACCAGGCCGATCTGACGTCCGCGCACCTGCCGCATCCGGGCCTCGCCGAAGGTGGTGAGGTCTTCGCCGTCGAGCAGGATCTGCCCGCGCGCGACGCGTCCACCGGATGCCAACAGGCCGATGATCGCCATCGCGGTCGTCGACTTGCCGGAGCCGGACTCGCCGACGATGGCGATGGTCTCGCCCGCGTGGATGTCGAGATTCACTCCGTCGACGGCCCGCACGGGACCGTCCATGGTGGCGAAGTCGACCGCGAGGTCACGGACCGAGAGCAGGGGAGGGGGGGATGCCGGAGCGGGGGGACCGGCGACATCGGAGGTCATCCCTCCATCCTCACCCGTCGCGGCGTTCCTGCCCAGTCCTCCCGCCCGATCGTCACACCCCTGTAACGCACTCGGCCGCCCGTGCACCGGGGTTCGGGGTGCGTTCCGCCATCCGGGGCGGAAGAATCTCGTCCCGAAGCGAGAACCCGGCCCCACAGCGCTACCCGGCCGCCCCCGACACCGCACCCGGGGAGCACGACGTGCAGCGCTACCGTGGCAGCATGCGCGTGGACCTCAACGCCGATCTCGGTGAGACCGTCGACGGGATGCCGACCGCCGACGACGAGGCCATGTTCGCCGTCATCTCCAGCGCCAACGTCGCCTGCGGGGGTCACGCGGGCGATGAGGCGTCGATGCGCGAGGCCGTCGGTCGCGCCGAACGCTTCCGCGTCGCCGTGGGAGCCCACCCCTCCTACGACGACCGCGAGAACTTCGGACGCATCCGGCGCGACCCCGCTGCCGCGGAGCTCCGCGCCAGCGTCGCCGCGCAACTCGCCGCGCTCGCCGCCGCCGGCGCCGACATCCGGTACGTCAAACCCCACGGCGCGCTCTATCACGCGGTGATCGACGACACCGGTCACGCCCGCGCCGTGGTCGCCGCCGTCGCCGACCTGTCGTCCCGCCTCGGACGCGCCCTCCCCGTCCTCGGCCTTCCCGGCGCGATCGCCGAGGCGGCGGCATCCGCGGGGCTGCCGTTCGTGCAGGAGGCGTTCCTCGATCGCGGCTACACGGTGCGGGGCGGGCTCGTGCCGCGGGGTGAACCCGGCGCCCTCGTCGACGACCCCGCCACGGTCGCCGAACGCGCGCTGCGCTTCGTGCGGGATCGCGACGTCGAGACCGTCGACGGTACGCGCATCGCGGTGGACGCGGCATCCCTGTGCCTCCACGGAGACACCCCGTCGGCGGTAGCGATGGCCCATGCCGTTCGCGCGGCGCTCGACACCGCGGGCGTCGAGGTGTGCGCGCCGTGGTGACGACGTCGCACGACCTCGCGGAACCCCGCGTGCGGCTGCTTCCGATGGGGGAGCGGGCGGTGCTCGCCGAGGTCCCCGATCTCGCCGCCGTGCTGTCGTTGCACGCCGCGCTCGCCGAGAATCCGCCCGCCGGCGTCGACGATCTCGTCCCCGCAGCCCGTACGGTGCTCGTCGCCTTCGACCCGGCCCGGGTGTCGCGCGAGGTCGTGCGAGCGTGGATCCTCGACGCCGCCCGACGGACTCCGGATGCCGACGCCTCCGGCCCCCTCGTCGAGGTGCCGGTGCGCTACGACGGCGCCGACCTCGCGTCGACCGCCGAGATGCTCGGCATCCCGGTCTCCGAGCTCGTGTCGCTCCACGCGGGCGTGGAGTGGACGGTGGCTTTCACGGGCTTCGCGCCCGGGTTCGCGTACCTCGTCAGCGCGGAGTGGCCCCACGACGTGCCGCGCCTGGCCGAGCCGCGGACGCGCGTGCCCGTGGGTGCCGTGGGACTTGCGGGCGGCTTCAGCGGGGCCTATCCCCGCGAGACGCCCGGAGGCTGGCGGCTGATCGGCACGACCGATGCGGTGCTGTTCGATCCGGATGCCGCAGCTTCCGTGCTGCTGCCCCCGCGCGCCCGCGTGCGCTTCGTGCCCGAGCCCGACCGCATCGTCGCCGCGGTCGCCTCGGCGCCGAGCGGAGGACATTCCGGGAAGGGAGGAGAGGACGCCGCGGAGTCGTCCTCTCGTGCCGGAGCCTCCTCCTCCCCGGCCGCCTCCGCCCCGATACCCGCCCCCGCCGCGGCGGCGCCCGCCCTCCGCGTCCTCTCGCCCGGCGTCTTCACCACCGTGCAGGACCTCGGCCGCCCCGGTCGGGCAGCGCTCGGTGTCGCGCGGTCGGGAGCGCTCGACCGGATGGCCCTGCGCGTCGCGAACCGCCTCGTCGGCAACGCAGAGGGTGCAGCCGGCCTCGAGATCGCGATGGGCGGCTTCGTCGCGCGTGCCGAGGTCGACACCTGGGTCTGCGCGACCGGCGCCCTCGTCGACATCGACGTCGACGGACGGCCGGCGGACGCCTTCGTCCCCCAGCTCGTTCCGGCCGGAGCCGAGCTGCGCATCGGCACCGCGAGAGCGGGGCTCCGCGTCTATCTCGCCGTGCGAGGCGGGATCGTCGCACCGGCCGCACTGGGGTCCCGCGCCCGAGACGTGCTGGCGGGTCTCGGGCCCGACCCCGTGGCCGTCGGTGACACCCTCCGCGTCGGGGTCGCGGCATCCGCGGTCCCCGTGGTCGACGCGTTTCCGTGGTCGGTTCCGCCGGCACTCTTCGAGGTGCGCGTGGCCGTGGGCCCCCGCGCCGACTGGTTCTCCGCCGGCGCGCTCTCGACGCTGCGAGGCGCGACGTGGACGGTGTCGTCGCACGCCGATCGCGTCGGCCTGCGCCTCGAGGGCCCCGCGCTGGAGCGCACCCGTCGCGACGAGCTGCCGAGCGAGGGGATGCGCCCCGGAGCGATCCAGGTGCCACCGCACGGGCGTCCCGTGGTGTTGCTGGCGGACGGCCCGGTGACCGGCGGGTACCCCGTGATCGCCGTGGTGACGGATGCCGCGCTCGACGCGCTCGCCCAGGCGCGGCCCGGTGATCGCGTGCGGTTCCGGAGCGCCTGATCCGCCCTCCACGCAGGAATGCCCGGCGGGCGCACGCGGTTATACCGCAGGTCCGCAGACGCGTCAAGAATTGGACTGGACACGGCGAGTCCTCCCGCGTATGCTTGGACTTTGCGCTCCTCGATTCCCCCTGCCCTCATATGGTGGTCGGCTGAGTCTGCCCCGTCCCCGCTTCCCAGCGGTGTGCGACGAGCAGATTTTCGGGGCAGGAACGCACTCCACCTGACGACAAGGAATCACGAGCCCCTCGCCCGGGCTTCTGGAGGTTATTCCCTTGGCTGCTGCGAGCAACGCATCCACCACCACCACCCCCAAGAGCGGACGCGGAGCATCCCGCCTCTCGTTCGCGAAGATCTCCGACAAGCTGACCGTTCCCGATCTGCTCGCGCTGCAGACCGAGTCGTTCGACTGGCTGGTCGGTAACGAAGCCTGGAAGGCGCGTGTCGCCGAGGCCCAGGAACAGGGTCGCACCGACGTTCCTGAGATCAGCGGTCTGGAAGAGATCTTCGAGG
This sequence comes from Microbacterium proteolyticum, assembly GCF_014192415.1. Classification (GTDB taxonomy): domain Bacteria; phylum Actinomycetota; class Actinomycetes; order Actinomycetales; family Microbacteriaceae; genus Microbacterium; species Microbacterium proteolyticum. The sequence goes on along the minus strand of NZ_JACHXY010000001.1, from coordinate 827,317 downwards.
AGATCTCCCCGATCGAGGACCTCAGCGAGACGATGCAGCTCTCGTTCACGAACCCCTACCTCGAGCCCGAGAAGTACTCGATCGAAGAGTGCAAGGAGCGCGGCAAGACCTACGCCGCCCCGCTGTACGTCGAAGCCGAGTTCATGAACCACCAGACCGGTGAGATCAAGACCCAGACGGTCTTCATGGGCGACTTCCCGCTCCAGACCGACAAGGGCACGTTCATCATCAACGGCACCGAGCGTGTCGTGGTGTCGCAGCTCGTGCGCTCGCCCGGCGTCTACTTCGACAAGACGCCCGACAAGACCTCCGACAAGGACATCGTGTCGGCGCGCGTCATCCCCTCGCGCGGTGCCTGGCTCGAGTTCGAGATCGACAAGCGCGATCAGGTCGGCGTGCGCATCGACCGCAAGCGCAAGCAGTCCGTCACCGTCTTCCTCAAGGCTCTGGGCCTGACCAGCGAAGACATCCTCGCCGAGTTCTCCGGATTCGACTCCATCGAAGAGACGCTGTCGAAAGACACGATCCTCACGAAGGAAGACGCGCTCCGCGACATCTACCGCAAGCTCCGTCCGGGCGAGCAGGTCGCCGCCGAAGCCGCCCGTGCGCTGCTCGACAACTTCTACTTCAACTCGAAGCGTTACGACCTGGCCAAGGTGGGTCGCTACAAGATCAACCAGAAGCTCGGCCTCGACAAGCCGCTCAGCGACTCGGTGCTGACCGTCGACGACATCGTCGCCACGATCAAGTACCTCGTGCGCCTGCACCGCGGCGACGCCACGTTCGACGGTGTCCGCGCGGGCAACGCTGCCGAGATCCGTCTCGACACCGACGACATCGACAACTTCGGCAACCGTCGCATCCGCGCCGTCGGAGAGCTCATCCAGAACCAGGTCCGCACCGGTCTGTCGCGCATGGAGCGTGTCGTCCGCGAGCGCATGACCACGCAGGACATCGAGGCGATCACGCCGCAGACCCTGATCAACGTGCGCCCCGTCGTCGCCGCGATCAAGGAGTTCTTCGGAACGAGCCAGCTGTCGCAGTTCATGGACCAGAACAACCCCCTCGCGGGTCTGACCCACAAGCGCCGCCTGTCGGCGCTGGGCCCGGGTGGTCTGTCGCGCGAGCGTGCCGGCGTCGAGGTCCGTGACGTCCACCCCTCGCACTACGGCCGCATGTGCCCGATCGAGACCCCGGAAGGCCCGAACATCGGCCTGATCGGCTCGCTCGCCTCGTTCGCGCGCATCAACGCGTTCGGATTCATCGAGACGCCGTACCGCCGTGTCGTCGACGGCCGGGTGACCGACCAGATCGATTACCTCACCGCCAGCGAAGAAAGCGACCACATCGTCGCTCAGGCCGGTGTGGCCCTCCAGGCCGACGGTCACTTCGTGGACGACCGCATTCTGGCCCGCCGCGGCCAGGGTGGCGAGGTCGACCTGTTCCCCGTCGATGAGATCGGCTACATGGACGTCTCGCCGCGCCAGATGGTGTCGGTGGCGACCTCGCTCATCCCGTTCCTCGAGCACGACGACGCCAACCGCGCCCTCATGGGTGCGAACATGCAGCGTCAGGCCGTGCCGCTCGTGCGCAGCGAGTCGCCCGTCGTCGGCACAGGTATGGAGGGCTTCGCGGCCATCGACGCCGGTGACGTCGTCACCGCCGACAAGGCCGGTGTGGTCATGGAGGTCTCGGCCGACGTCGTGACCGTCCAGCTCGACGAGGGTGGCACGCAGGACTACTTCCTGCGCAAGTTCGACCGCTCCAACCAGGGCACGTCGTACAACCAGCGTGTGGTCGTCTCGGCCGGTGAGCGCGTCGAGGCCGGCGAGGTCATCGCCGACGGTCCCGCGACCGAGAACGGCGAGCTCGCTCTCGGCAAGAACCTCCTCGTGGCGTTCATGACCTGGGAAGGCCACAACTTCGAGGACGCGATCATCCTCAGCCAGGACCTCGTGAAGGACGACACGCTCTCGTCGATCCACATCGAGGAGTACGAGGTCGACGCGCGCGACACCAAGCTCGGCAAGGAGGAGATCACCCGTGACCTCCCCAACGTCAGCCCCGACCTGCTGAAAGACCTCGACGACCGCGGCATCATCCGCATCGGTGCCGAGGTGCGTCCCGGCGACATCCTCGTCGGCAAGGTCACGCCCAAGGGTGAGACCGAGCTGTCGGCCGAGGAGCGTCTGCTCCGCGCGATCTTCAACGAGAAGAGCCGCGAAGTCCGTGACACCTCGCTGAAGGTGCCCCACGGCGAGCAGGGCACGATCATCGCCGTCAAGGAGTTCAACGCCGAAGACGGTGACGACGAGCTCGGCTCGGGTGTCAACCGCCGCGTCGTGGTCTACATCGCCCAGAAGCGCAAGATCACCGAGGGCGACAAGCTCGCCGGTCGCCACGGCAACAAGGGTGTCATCGCCAAGATCCTCCCGATCGAGGACATGCCCTTCCTGTCCGACGGCACGCCGGTCGACATCATCCTCAACCCGCTCGGCATCCCCGGTCGAATGAACTTCGGTCAGGTCCTGGAGCTCCACCTCGGCTGGATCGCCCAGCAGGGTTGGAAGGTCGAGGGCACGCCCGAGTGGGCGGCGAACCTGCCCGAGGCGGCTCGCGAAGCCGCCCCCGGCACGAAGGTCGCCACCCCGGTGTTCGACGGTGCGTTCGAGGCCGAGATCGCGGGTCTGCTCGACTCGACGATCAAGAACCGCGACGGCGACCGCCTGGTCGACTCCTCGGGCAAGACGCTGCTGTTCGACGGCCGCTCCGGCGAGCCGTTCCCGGCGCCCATCTCGGTCGGCTACATGTACATCCTGAAGCTGCACCACCTCGTCGACGACAAGATCCACGCGCGTTCGACGGGCCCGTACTCGATGATCACCCAGCAGCCGCTCGGTGGTAAGGCGCAGTTCGGTGGTCAGCGCTTCGGTGAGATGGAAGTGTGGGCGCTCGAGGCCTACGGCGCCGCGTACGCGCTGCAGGAGCTCCTCACGATCAAGTCCGACGACATCCTCGGCCGCGTCAAGGTGTACGAGGCCATCGTCAAGGGCGAGAACATCCAGGAGCCCGGCATCCCCGAGTCGTTCAAGGTGCTCATGAAGGAGATGCAGTCGCTCTGCCTGAACGTCGAGGTCCTCTCGGCCGACGGCACCGCGGTCAACCTCCGCGACACGGATGACGACGCCTTCCGCGCCGCGGAAGAGCTCGGCATCAACATCTCCAGCCGCTTCGAGTCCTCGTCGATCGACGAGATCTGAGCTCCCAGCTCAGCGACCCAGCTCAGATTTCAGAGAATTCCGACACAGGAGAACCAGTGCTCGAATCAACCACTTTCGATCAGATCCGTATCGGTCTGGCCACCGCCGACGACATCCGTCGTTGGTCCTTCGGTGAGGTCAAGAAGCCCGAGACGATCAACTACCGCACGCTGAAGCCCGAGAAGGACGGCCTCTTCGGCGAGCAGATCTTCGGGCCCTCCCGCGACTGGGAGTGCGCCTGCGGCAAGTACAAGCGCGTGCGCTTCAAGGGCATCGTCTGCGAGCGTTGCGGCGTCGAGGTCACCAAGAGCTCGGTCCGCCGTGAGCGCATGGGCCACATCGAGCTCGCCGCGCCCGTCACGCACATCTGGTACTTCAAGGGCGTGCCGTCGCGCCTCGGCTACCTGCTCGACATGGCGCCGAAGGACCTCGAGAAGGTCATCTACTTCGCCGCCTACATGGTGATCTCGGTCGACGAGGATGCTCGTCACCGCGACCTCGCCACGCAGGAGAACAACATCCGTCTCGAGCTGAAGACGCTGGGCGACCGCCGCGATGCCCGCATCGCCGCCCGCCTGGCAAAGCTCGAGGAGGAGCTCGCCGCCCTCGAGGCGGAGGGCGCCAAGGCCGACCAGAAGAAGAAGGTCAAGGACGCCGCCGAGAAGGACATGACGTCGGCTCGCAAGAACGCCGACGAGCAGATCGCCAAGCTTGAGCGCGTGTGGGAGGACTTCCGCACGCTCGAGGTGGGTGCCCTGAAGCCCGAGGACGACGTCTTCCACGAGCTGCAGGACCGCTTCGGTCAGTACTTCGAGGCGCACATGGGCGCCGAGTCTATCAAGCGTCGCCTCGAGGCGTTCGATCTGGCCGCCGAGAGCGAGAACCTGCACCTGCAGATCTCCGAGGGCAAGGGTCAGCGCAAGATCCGCGCGATCAAGCGCCTGAAGGTCGTCAACTCGTTCCTGCAGACCGGCATGTCGCCGGCCTCGATGGTGCTCGACGTCGTCCCGGTCATCCCGCCGGAGCTTCGTCCGATGGTGCAGCTCGACGGTGGCCGTTTCGCCACCAGCGACCTGAACGACCTCTACCGTCGCGTGATCAACCGCAACAACCGCCTCCGTCGCCTGATCGACCTCGGTGCCCCCGAGATCATCGTCAACAACGAGAAGCGCATGCTGCAGGAGGCCGTCGACGCGCTGTTCGACAATGGCCGCCGTGGTCGCCCCGTCACCGGTACCGGCAACCGCGCCCTGAAGTCCCTGAGCGACATGCTCAAGGGAAAGCAGGGTCGCTTCCGCCAGAACCTGCTCGGAAAGCGCGTGGACTACTCGGGCCGTTCCGTCATCATCGTCGGACCCCAGCTCAAGCTCCACCAGTGCGGTCTGCCCAAGCAGATGGCCCTCGAGCTGTTCAAGCCGTTCGTGATCAAGCGTCTGATCGACCTCGGTCACTCGCAGAACATCAAGGCCGCCAAGCGCGCCGTCGAGCGCTACCGTCCCGAGGTCTGGGACGTGCTCGAGGAGATCATCCGCGAGCGCCCCGTGCTGCTGAACCGTGCACCCACCCTGCACCGTCTCGGCATCCAGGCGTTCGAGCCCCAGCTCGTGGAGGGCAAGGCGATCCAGCTGCACCCGCTCGTGTGTGCGGCGTTCAACGCCGACTTCGACGGTGACCAGATGGCCGTGCACCTTCCGCTCTCGGTCGAGGCTCAGGCCGAGGCCCGCGTGCTGATGCTCGCCTCGAACAACATCCTCAAGCCGTCGGACGGCCGTCCGGTGACCCTGCCCTCGCAGGACATGATCATCGGTCTGCACCACCTGACCACCCTCAAGGAGGGCGCGAAGGGCGAGGGCCGTGCGTTCGGTTCGGTGGGCGAGGCGATCCTGGCCAAGGACGAGGGCACCCTCGACCTGCAGGCCAAGGCGCGCATCCGCATCCCCGGCCTCACGTTCCTCGAGGGCCAGGCGCCCGAGGGCTACGAGAAGCACGGTCTCGTCGACGCGTCGCTCGGTCAGGCGATCTTCAACGACACCCTCCCCAAGGGCTACCCGTTCGTGCGCGAACAGGCCGACAAGGGCAAGCTGTCGCAGATCGTCAACAAGCTGGCCGAGGAGTACCCGAAGGTGGAGGTCGCAGCGTCGCTCGACCGCATCAAGGACGCCGGTTTCTACTGGGCCACCCGTTCGGGTGTCACGGTGGCACTGAGCGACATCCTCACGCCGCCGAACAAGGCCGAGATCGTCGCGGGCTACGAGAAGCAGGCCGCGAAGGTCCAGGGACAGTACGAGAAGGGTCTCACCACCGACGCCGAGCGTCGTCAGGAGCTCATCAAGATCTGGACCGAGGCCACCGACGAGGTCCAGAAGGCGATGCGGGACAACTTCCCCGCCGACAACACCATCAACCGCATGGTCTCGTCGGGCGCCCGTGGTAACTGGCTGCAGATCCGCAACATCGCGGGTATGCGCGGCCTGGTGAACAACCCCAAGGGTGAGATCATCCCGCGTCCGATCATCTCCTCGTACCGCGAGGGTCTGTCGGTCGCCGAGTACTTCATCGCGACGCACGGTGCCCGTAAGGGTCTGGCCGACACGGCCCTCCGTACGGCCGACTCGGGGTACCTCACCCGTCGTCTGGTCGACGTCTCGCAGGATGTCATCATCCGCGAGGAGGACTGCGGCACGTCGAAGGGCCTCGAGCTCCCGATCGCTGCGGCCGACTCGACCGGCGCGCTGGTCAAGGACGCCAACGTCGAGAACTCGGTGTTCGCTCGCACGCTCGCCACGGCGGTCGTCGACGCGCAGGGTGCCGTGCTGGCCGAGGCCGGCGACGACGTGGGCGACGTGCTCATCAACAAGCTGGTCGAGGGCGGCGTGGAGTCGATCAAGGTCCGCTCCGTGCTGACCTGCGACTCGGCCGTCGGTGTCTGCGCGAAGTGCTACGGCCGTTCGCTCGCCACCGGCAAGATCGTCGACATCGGCGAGGCCGTCGGCATCATCGCGGCCCAGTCGATCGGTGAGCCCGGTACCCAGCTGACGATGCGTACCTTCCACACCGGTGGTTCCGCCTCCGCAGACGACATCACGCAGGGTCTGCCCCGCGTGCAGGAGCTGTTCGAGGCCCGTACCCCCAAGGGTGCGTCGCCGATCGCCGAGGCCGACGGCCGCATCACGATCGACGAGACCGACAAGGCCAAGAAGGTCATCCTCACGCCCGACAACGGCGACGAGCCGGTGGTCTACCCCGTCCTGAAGCGCGCGACGCTGCTGGTCGAGGACGGACAGCACGTCGTCGTCGGTCAGCCGATCCTCGTCGGAACGCTCGACCCCAAGGAGGTCATGCGCGTGCAGGGTGCCCGCGAGGTGCAGAAGTACCTCGTCAACGGCGTCCAGGGCGTGTACCGCTCGCAGGGTGTGCCGATCCACGACAAGCACATCGAGGTCATCGTCCGACAGATGCTCCGTAAGGTCACCGTCGTCGACCACGCCGACACCGACCTGCTGCCCGGTGAGCTGGTGGACTTCAAGCGCTACCAGGCCATCAACCGCGAGGCGGTCGGCGAGGGCAAGCGTCCCGCGTCGGGCCGTCCCGAGCTGATGGGTATCACGAAGGCGTCGCTCGCGACGGAGTCGTGGCTGTCGGCCGCGTCGTTCCAGGAGACCACCCGCGTCCTGACGCAGGCGGCCATGGAAGGCAAGAGCGACCCGCTCGTCGGCCTCAAGGAGAACGTCATCATCGGAAAGCTCATCCCCGCCGGAACCGGACTTGCGAAGTACCGCAACGTCACGGTCGAGGCGACGGAGGAAGCGAAGAGCGAGCGGTACCCCAACCGCATCTTCGCCTCGGACGGCGCGTACAGCGATGCCGACCTGAGCTACGTCGACTTCGACAGCTTCTCGACGGACGACTTCACGCCCGGCACGTACAACTGATCGCTGAACGGATGCCGCGCCCCGGCGTGGCATCCTGATCCCCGAAGGCCCCCGGCTCACGCCGGGGGCCTTCGTCGTGTCCGGCGATCGGTGTCCACCCGTGCGTGCGGCGTGTCGGGAACCGTGTGCGGTGGGGGAGTGCGCCTACCGTGGATGAGGAGGATCGCATGGCCCGGATCGGTGGACGCAGCCTGTGGCTGGCATGGCCGGCCGGGCTCTTCTGCGCGGCGGCGGTCGTGGGGCTGGGCGTGCTCGCGGCCCCCGGGGTGCCGGGAACCATCGCGTTCGTCGGCGACACCCTCCGTGCCGCGACCGGAACGCCCACCGCGGAAGACCCCGAGCCGGTATCACCTGCCACCGACTGCCGGCATCTGTATTCGCAGCCCATGTGGTCGTCGCTGGTGTGGTCGCCGGAGGCGCTGCTGTCGCAGCGTCGGACGCCGCCGCTGTCGACCGCCGAAGCGGTCGCCGCGGCAGCGCCCACGACGGTGGTCACGTGTCACTGGCGGGGTGTGGGCGGTCGCTTCCTCGAGACGACGGTGTCGACCGTGTCGGTGGAGAGCGCCGCCACCGTGTCCGCGACGCTGGCCGCCCAGGGGTTCGCGTGCGAGACGGCGGCCGATGCGACCGAGACCGACGTGACGCATTGCGAGCGCACCTCGGGGGACGTGAAGGAGGCGCACGACCTGCGGGGCGACCGGTGGGTGTCGTCGACCCTCAGCGGGTGGCAGCCGGTCGGCTACGCCGAGACCGTGGCATCCCATGCCTTCTTCGGCGAATGACGCCGCACCACGTCACCCGAAGATCGAGGCGATGATGCTCGCGGTGTATCCCGTCGGGGCCAGGTTGGAGTACTGCGTGTCGATGAGCACGTCGTCGCGCCAGTAGAGCGTGCGCCCGTCGTTGACCGGGTAGGTGGCGTTGATCCACGTCTTCTCGCAGCGGGTGCCGCCGTCGGGGGTGTAGCAACTGAACCCCTGCGTGGCGACCAGATCGTTGAGCATGTCGAGCGCGGGCCCGCGGTTCATGCGGGAGATCGTGGTGGAGAGCCCCGTCGTGTCAGCGGCGGGATCGCGCCAGATGCACGTGATCGAGCCGTCGGGCTGCACCCCGGACGGACCCAGCGCCGGATCGTTCAGCGGAATGGTGCCCAACTGGGCGAGCACGTCGGCCGAGAGCATGGCCTTGCAGTCGGCGGGGAGCCGGACCTCGGTGGGTGCCCGCGAGAAGGTCGGGATGTTCGACGGGGTGGGGGAGGACGACACGGACGCCGAGGGGGCGGGAGCCGCCTCCTCGGCAGCGGGGGCGCAGGCGGTCAACGCGAGCAGGGCGGCACCCACGAGCGCCGCGGGGACGGCCGGACGGAGCGGGTGACGTGGCATGGGAACACCCTAAGCCGAGGTTCCGACACGGTCGAGACGCATTCCGTCGGCACGCCTACGCGGCGGGTCGCCCCCGGCAGGTTAGCCTGACGCCGCAATCACCGCGTGAGGAGACCCCATGAGCGACAACACGTCGGGCAGCGACCGCGTCGCTGCACGGACGGATTCGTACGGCGACCCCGTCGTCGAACCCAAAGAAGACGCGCACGACGTCGTCGGTCAGGCCCACGAGGGTCTCGCCGACGCCGAGGCCGCCCGTCGCGACGCCGTCGACCCCCAGACGGCCGAGGCCGCCTGGCATGAGCGGGAACAGCACGAGCACGACGACGCGGCCGCGATCTCGGATCGCCGCGACCACTCGGCGCCGGTCGTCCACGACGCCTCGCCCATCGAACCGCAGACGGCGCCCGCCGCCGCTCCCGCGTCGTCGTCGGCCGACCTCGACGACGAAGACGCACGCTGGGCCGCCTACGCCGCCTCCGCCGAGCCGGAGCGCCAGAGCGCGCCGCACACGCGCCACGACGACGACGCGCGGACCACGGTGTCGCCGGTGGCCGAGACGGCCGTCGCGGCCGGAACGGGTGCCGCCGTCGCCGGTGCCGGTACCTCCGCGGCGACGCCCGCGTCCGAAGAGCCCACCCGCGCGTTCGGCACACCGCAGCCCATCTTCGTTCAGGCCCCCGAGGCTCCGCGGCCCCGCGGCAACCGCGGCGCCGCTGGCGCGATCGGTCTCCTCGCGGCCGTCGCCTTCGCCGCGCTGTACCTCGCCGCAACCCTCGGCCTGCGCCTTCTCACGGACGGCCTGCAGGTCGCCGAACTCGGCTCCGCGGCCCTGTCTGCGCTCACCACGTGGGGCCTGTGGGTGCCGACCGTGGCGTTCTTCTTCGGTTTCTGGTTCCTCGGCGCGCTGATCAACCGCGGTCGCTGGGGTCACTGGGTGGTCTGGGGCCTGGTCGTGGGCGTCATCGCCTGGGCCGGGCACCTGCTCGGCGTGCTCATCGCCGCGCCGTTCTGGATGATCACCGGGCGCGAGTCGGCCGACCTCTTGCTGAACAACGTGCTCGCACCGCTGGCCATCGTGGCCTTCGTGCTGGGCCGCGAGCTCACCATCTGGTTCGGGGCGTGGGTGGCCGCCCGCGGTCGCCGCGTGACCGAGCTCAACGCCGAGGCGCAGCGCGAGTACGAGCGCACCCTCGAGGCCGGCCCACAGCTGTCGCAGCGCTGAAACAGATGCCATGACGAATGAGCCGCGACCGGCGGGGGTGACCCCGCCGGTCGCGGTCGTTTTCGCCTCCGTCGTCTTCATCGCGCTCTCGATCGCCTCCCTGGGGGTGGCCAGCCTCGTCCTCGACACCGACGTCATCCCGGTGCGCGGCCTGGGGGCGGTGCCCGGCGTGATCGGACAGGTGGCTGCCCTCGGATCTTTCGCGGGCGTCCTCTTCTGGGGCCTGCGGGCCGTCCCTCCGAGCTTTCTCACCGCCGTTCCCTGCGCGATCGCGGCCTACGTGGGAGAGATCGTCGGGGTCGTGATCGGCGCCCTCGTCAGCGGGGCCGATCCGGTGCGCGGCGTCGCGGCCGCCAGCAGCGTCGCCCTGGGTTTCGCCGGTCCCGTCGTTGCGGCGGTGGGCCTTCTGGCGGCGCTGTTCGGGGTCTTCCTCGTACGCGCACGCACGAGCGGACCGCGGTGGACGTGGGAAGACGACGACGACGCGCCGTGACACACGGCATCCGGGTGTCGGACGCCCTCCTGACGCGCGGGGACCGTGGCGTCCGCGAGTTCCCGGGCGTGTCGGGCTAGCGTAGGAGCGTGGAGCGGTCGCTCGAGAGCCAGGTCGGTCAGGCGGTGGATGCCTGGCTGCGTTGGCTGCCCCGATGGGAGCCGGCGAATCATCGCGGGCGCGTCGCCCCGTGCCGCCGCTGCTTCGGCTCGCCGGTGCTCTCGGCCGCCGGGCTGGGCTCGGATGTGCCGCACGGCGTGCAGCATGGGCTGAGCACCCGGGTGAAGGGGATCGTCGATCACGCCGTCGCCGACTACACCGCCCGCAACCTCCCCATGCTCCAGGCAGAACTCGACCAGCAGTCCGAGCGCAATCGGCGTCGCTCCTACCGTCCGTCCGAGGGTCTCGAGCCCGAGTTCGAGGGGATGCCGCTCGATCCCGATCCCGAGCCCGGATCACCGTTCCTGTTCACCCTGACGGGGCTGGCCGCCGAAGAGGATGCCGAGATCCCCGCCCTTCCCCCACTCTCGGATGCCGCCAAAGCGGCCCTTCGCCAGGAGGTCGGGCTGGCCGATGACTACGCGAACATGATCGGTCGCGAGGTGTGCTCGATCCTGCTCCATCACCGCCTGCGCATCCAGTCGGCGGTCGCGGAGTACGTCGAGCCGCAGATCGCGGCGCTCCTCGATGACCTCACGCGTTCGTTGGACGCGCCGTTCGATCCCCGGGAGTCCGAGCCTCCGGCATCGTGAACCGCCTGTGTACAGACGGCGGGCGCGATCATGCTGCTTTGTTAGCATCGTCGGGTCGTTCGCCAGTGGTGTCGCGGACGCATCGTCCGGAGGGAGCTCGATGCCGCAGCGGCTCCCTTCGTCGCCACCCATCCTGCCGGGGCTCGCGTACATCCGTCCCCTCGGCTCGGGTGGCTTCGCCGACGTCTTCCTCTACGGGCAGGACATGCCCCGCCGCGACGTCGCCGTGAAGGTCCTGCCCAGCGACGTCCGAGATGCCGATCTGCTGCGCATGTTCAACGCCGAGGCCGACGTGCTCGCTCACCTGTCGGCTCACCCGTCGATCGTCACGGTGTACCAGGCGGGGATCTCGGCCGACGGCCGGCCCTACATCGTCATGGAGTACTGTCCGGGCTCGCTCGCTCAGCGTTTCCGTGTGGAACGGATGCCGCTGGCGGAGGTGCTGTCGATCGGCGTGCGCATGGCGGGGGCGCTCGAATCAGCGCACCAGGCGGGCCTCATCCATCGCGACGTCAAGCCGAGCAACATCCTCGTCACCACCTTCGGTGCCCCCGTGCTCGCCGACTTCGGCATCTCCTCCTCGCTGGTGCGGCAGGGGGCCGACGAGATGCTGGCCATGTCTGTGCCGTGGAGCGCGCCCGAGATCGTCGCCGAGCAGACCGCGGGAACCGTCGCGAGCGAAGTGTGGAGCCTCGGGGCGACCGTGTACTCGCTGCTGGCCGGACACAGTCCGTTCGAGCGGCGCGAGAAGGGGCAGAACTCGCGAGAGCAGTTGCGCCGCCGCATCGCGCGGGGGTCGTACACCGACATCGCCCGCGCCGACGTCCCGGCGGCCCTGCAACGGGTGCTCGCACGGTCGATGTCGCGCAACCCCTCCGATCGACATGCCAGCGCCCGCGAGCTCGGCGAGGCGTTGCAGACGGTGCAGGCCGAGATGGGCCTGCCCGCGACGCCCCTCGAAGTCCCCGCCGCAGAGTGGGCGCCGGCCGCCCGTTCCGTCGACTTCGCCGACGGAACGCTGCGGGGACCGGCCCGCTCGCACATCGAGCGCGAGGGCTCGCGCAAACACCGCGCCTCATCGGGGGTCGCCGGCTACGCCCGCGACGAAGACACCGGCATCGCCGCACCCCCGTCGAAGACGTTCCACCCGCTGCCCTGGGTGCTCGCGGCGGCCACGGCTGCGACGGCGGGCGCCGTCGTCGTGGCGGCCCTCCACGCCACGGGCGTGCTCCGATGAAGCGCAGCACCGTCGCAGGCCTGACCGCCGCCGCGGTGTCGGCGGCGCTGGTCGTGACGGCGAGCGTCGTCTGGCCCGGGCTCGACGCGCAGCAGACGCCCGAGGTCGACACTTCCGTCTGGGCGCTGCAGACGGGCGACGGCCAGCGCTATGCCCGTGTGAACACCGCTGTCGGCGAGCTCGACACCGTCCGCACCGCGGGTAATCCCAGCCAGGTGGCTCAGTCCGGCGACGGCGCGTACCTCTTCACCGACAGCTACAGCAAGCTCACCCGCATCGATGAGGCGCTGCCCGTCGATCTGCAGGAGGAGCAGCTGCAGGCCGCCCCCGACACACCCCCGGGGACGACGTCCGTCGTCACGGCGGGCGACTACGTCGTGTACCGCACCGATGCCGGGGCGCTCTTCGCCGGGCGACTGAGCCGCGCCGGTCAAGCGGCCGTCGAGCTCGACCCGTTCGGTGCCGAGGGCGACGATGACGCGGCCGCCTACGCGGCCGATGCCGTCGCCCTCGATGACCGGGGGATGCTGTTCGCCTACTCGTCGGCTGACTCGTCGGTTCTGCGCTACGACATCGAGTCCGATGAGGTCAGGGGCCGCGACGACCTCGACGTCGACGTCGCGGCGCCCGTCATCTCGGCAGCGGGCGACACCTGGGTGCTCGTCGACGCCGAGGCCGGTCGCGTCTGGGTCCGAGGGGGCGACCCCGTCGACATCGAGACCGGCGACCAGGTCGTGGTGGGCGATGCCGACCCCGACGCCCGTGCCGTCTACGTGGCCGACGATCGATCACTGTGGACGATCCCCACCGACGGCTCCGCGCCCCGGCGCGAGATGGGCGGCGGCGGCAACGTGCTGGGGCAACCCGCTCGACCGGTCTGGCACCAGGGTGTCGCCTATGCCGCGTGGCTGCTCCCGGGCGAGGCGCGCGGCACGCTGTGGCGATCCGACCAGGGCGAGACCGGTCTGGACTACGGCGGGGCGACGATGCCCGACCAGCGTCGACCGGTCTTCGTCGCCACCTCGCACGCGGTCATCCTGAATGAGACGCGGACAGGCTGGGTATGGACGGTGCCCGATGGCTCGCTCGTCCCCTCGAGCCAGAACTGGTCGCTGGACGACCGGACCGAGCAGACGGCGGTGCAGAGCGAGGAGCAGCTCAGCGTCGTGCTCGACCCGAAGCCGCCGATCGCCGAACCGGACTCGTTCGGCGTGCGTCCGGGGCGGCTCGTCACGCTTCCCGTCCTGCTGAACGACCACGACCCCAACGAAGACGTGCTGAGCATCGTGGGCGAGAGCGTGACGGGCCTGGACCCCGGCTTCGGATCCCTCTCGCTGACCGACTCCGGACAGCGACTCGCGGTCCGGGTCTCGCCCACGGCCGTGGGCAGCGCGACATTCACCTACGCGGTGACTGACGGCACCGCGGCAGATGGGCTGACGTCCGCGCCCACGACGGTCACGCTCGCCGTGTCACCCGCCGACGGCAATGCGGCGCCGGTGTGGTGCGGTGTCAGCGCCTGCCTGCAGCCCTGGCCCACCCCCGAGGTGGCCCGCGGGGGCACCGTCACCGTCCCCGTCCTCTCCGGTTGGGTCGACCCCGACGGCGACCCGCTCCTGCTGCTCTCCGTCGAGAACCCGGGCGGTATCGGCACTGTCGCCGCGACCCCCGGTGGCGACATCGTCTACCAGCACGCCGACGACGGATCCGGCGGCGAGCAGAACGTCGAACTCGATGTCACCGTCGCCGACACCCGCGGAGAGACGACCACCAAGCCCCTCCTCGTCCGCGTGGCGCCCGACCCGGCGCTCTCCGTGCAGTCCTTCGCCGTCGTCGACACCGTCGATTCGTCGATCTCCATCGACGTCGGCCCCCACGTGACGGGCACCGCGGGTGACATCTCGCTGGCCTCCGTCCGTGTCGTCGACGGCGCTGCGGCGACCGCCACGGTCATCGGCGGCAGCACCGCGTTCGAACTCACCGCGGCGCAACCGGGCGTCTATCGCGTCGATTTCACCGTCAACGGGGGAGGCCGAGACGCGAACGGGACGACGCGCATCACCCTGCTTCCCGCCGATGCCCCGGCGCAGTTGTCGACCGCGCCCGTGGTGGCCTTCGTCCGGCCGCAAGAAGATGCGACCCTCGATGTCTTCCAGGCCGTCTCCAATCCGACGGGACGTGTGCTGCTGCTGAGCGACGTCGACGTCGACGCCGAAGAGGGCGCGTCGCTCACCGTCGACACGGTGGGCCAGAACGACCTCCGCGTCTCGGGGAGCACCGCCGACGGTGCGGCCGGCCTCCTCGGCACGGTGGGCTACACCGTCAGCGACGGCACCGACGACGACGGTTCGCAGGTGACGGGGGAGGCGACGGTCTATCTGCTCCCTCCGGCGCCCGAGATCGCGCCCATCGCCGTCGACGACACCGTGACCGTCCGCGCCGGCGCACAGATCGACATCCCCGTGCTCGACAACGACATCTCGCCCGCGGGCGGGCGTCCCACGCTCGATCCCTCGAGTGTCCAGGCCACCCCGGCCGCCGACGGTCTCGCCTTCGCGTCCGGCGGTCTCCTCCGCTACTTGGCGCCGACGACGCCGGGCGCCTACGAGGTGGCGTACCGCGTGTCGACGACCGGGACGCCGTCGCTGTGGGACGAGGCGACGGTGCGCATCACCGTTCTCGGCGACGACGCGAACCGCGCGCCGCTCCCGGGAACGCTCGAGGGGCGCGTGCTCAGCGGGGGGACGACCTCGATCGACTTCGACGCCTTCGCCGTCGATCCCGACGGCGACGCCGTGACGCTCGACCGCATCGTGACGCAGCCCGAGCGGGGGACGGCATCCGTGTCGCCCGACGGGGCGTCGATCCTGTATTCCTCCCTCCCGGGGGACCGCGGCCAGGTGTCGCTGCGCTATCGCGTGTCCGATTCCGCGGGCGCGACCGGAGAGGGCACCGTCCGCATCGGCGTGCTGGATGCCGAGGCGAATCCGAGCCCCATCACCTTCACCGACTACGTGCAGGTGCAGGCGGGCGCCGACCGTACCGTCCGTGTCAGCCCCCTCGCGAACGACATCGATCCCACCCAAGGCCGTCTCGCCCTCACCGGCGTGCGCCCCGATCTCCCCGAGACGCTGGTGGACGGCAGCGACAACCCGGAATACGAGCGCCTCGACGGCTCCATCGGGGCCGTGTCCGATACCGCCGTCGTCCTCCGCGCGGGCGAGCAGCCGGGCACCCTCTCCTTCCTGTACGACGTGACGTCGGACTCCGGCAACACCGGCCGCGGTTTGATCGTGGTGAAGGTCGTGCGCGAGAACGTGCCCGACTATCCCGTCGTCACCGACACCGTCTTGACGGTGGAGAACCGCGACGACTTCGCCGCCGGTGTCGACGTGATCGCCGGCAGGGCTACGTGGTCGGGCGGCGAGGTGAGCGATCTCGACGTGACGCTGTGGGGCGATCCGGTAGACGTGCAGGTGGACGGCCGGCGCATCTCCGGCGCACTCCCGGCGACGCGCCGGGTCGTTCCGTTCGCCGTCACCGGGAGCGTGGGCGGCGCCGACGTCACCACGTACGCCTTCCTCCGAGTGCCCGGCGACGACGACCTGAGCCTCTCGCTCCGACCGAACGCGGCACAGCGGGTCGACGAGCTCGCGTCCGTCGCGTTCGACATGGCATCCCTGGTCGCCCTCCCTCGCCGTGCCACGCTCGAGGTCGGCACCGACGTCACCCCCACGGGTATCCGCGACGAGGCGAGATGTACGGTCGCCGGGTCGGTCGTCACCTACGACGCGGGCAGCGGCTCACCGTGGACCGACGCGTGCCGCGTTCCCGTACGGGTCGCGGGCAGCGAGGAGTGGACGGTGCTGTCGGTGCCGATCGGCGTCGTCGCCCGCAACCCTCAGCCCGAACTTCGGCCGGGCGCACTCACCGTCGGGCCGGGGGAGACGGCCACCTTCGACCTGCGCAACATGACGTCGTGGCAGCTGGGTCGCGAAGACGCGGGAGGCGTGCGCTATGCGCTGGAGTCCTCCGGCTCGGCCTTCGCGGTGTCGCTCGACGGATCCATCGCGACCGTGACGGGTGACGACCGCGCCCTGCCCGGGACCGAGAACGCCGCCGTCGTGTCGATCACGAGCCATGAGGCGGTGGCGCCGGCACGTCTCGTGCTGCGTGTGGGCGCTGCGCCATCCACCCTCCCCCAAGGAGGCACCACGTCGTCGCAGTGCTCCCAGGCCGCGGGGACGAGCTGCACCATCGACGTCATCGGCATCCCGGGCGAGGTGAACCCTCTTCCGCGGACACCGCTCGAGGTCGTGGCGGTCAGACCGACGGCCAGCTGTACGGGCGTGAGCTTCTCCGTCGCATCGCCGACGAGCGTCACGGCCTCGTGGAACGACGACACACCGGGTGCATCGTGCAGCGCCGGCGTGACCCTCCGCGATGCGCAGGGACGCACGACCGCGTCCACCCGCGACGCCCGCGTCACCCTCGACCTGCTGGGCTACCCCCGCTCACCGGCCAGCGTGCGCCAGACCGCATTCGCCGATGGTTCGTTGACGCTCCGCGTCGATCCGGGGGAGGCAGGACGCGCGTATCCGGGCCTCTCCGGCTTCACGGTGCGTACGGGTGGACAAACCGTGGGCCAATGCGCGCCCGACGGGTCGTGCCCGCCCATCTCGGCCCCGAACGGCGAGCAGCGGGAGTACGTCGTGACCGCGGTCAACGCCGTCGGGGAGTCCCGGGGGGCGGTGCGCACGACCGGTTGGGCGTACCGCCCGCCTGCGCAGCCGCGGGAGCTGGCGTTCACGCCTGTGCAGACCGGCGGTGAGGGCAACGTCGCCGACCTGATCGTCAGCGGTGTCGACGGGTCGGAGACGGGCGCGCTAGAGATCTCCAGCCCGGTCGGCGAAACCGTCCGCGTCGATGTCGGGCGCAATCAAGACGAGGTGCCGGTGCGCCGCTTCGTCGTCGGATCCAACACCGCCACCAGCATCACCGTCCGCCCGATCTCGCGATTCACCCTGCCGCCGGGACTCGGCGGCGCGTCGAACGGGAGCGAGCTCGTCGGCACCGCGCACGGTGTGGGCGTCGCGCAGAACCTCGTTCTGAACCTCACGTCGCGTTCGACGGGCAACCAGCAGTCCACCGTCGTCGCCGAGGGCTCGGCCCAGCCCAACGGTACCGACGTCGAGCTGAAGTACGACATCTCCGAGGGGCGGTCCCGATGCCAGCCGACGTCTGATTCCGCGCGCGAGGAGTTCCCGAACCGCAACGACGGCGAGAGCTACGACTACACGCTCTGCGTCGAGACGTTCTTCCGTGGCGAGTCCTACGGGGCGGTCGGCGTCAAACAGAGCCTGAACGTCGCGCAGAACGACGCCGCGCCGGAGGGCTACACGTTCCGCGTCAACCCCGATGCAGACGTCAAGGACAACACCGCGCGCTGGTTCTTCGATCGCAAGATCGAGGCGGGCACCCCGCCGCCGCGCAAGAACGAGGTCGTGTACGACAACTGGAACCCCGGGTCCACCGTGTTCGGCCGCGACCCGAACATCCTCGTCTACTTCCAGCACGAAGTATGGGGCACACGGTCGCAGCCCGGCCTGGTGCAACCGTCACGGGGAAGCGCTCCCTACCAGGTGCAGGCGTCGTGGAGCATCGCCAGCTGCGAGGGCGGCGGCAGACTCAGGGCCGAGGGCACCGCGACCAATGGCGAGGGCACCGTGACCCCCAGCTACCAGAACGTCGTCTATCGAGACGCGAGCGGGACGCAGCTGCCGACGAACCCGGAAGACCCGGCCCTCGTTCCGGTCGGTGCGACGACCGTCGACCGCGTTGGCGCCACCGTGACCTGGGCCGATCCGGCGTGGAATCTGAACCCGAAGACCGTCGAGTTCGCCGGCACCTGCCGACCCGGCACGCCGACCCCCTGATAACCGAGCCGTCCCGGCATCCCTCCCCTTACAGCCAAGGAAGACGACATGACGATCACCCAGGAGCAGGCCACCTGGTTCGCCCAGACCTTCTCGCAGATCGCCGACAACGTCGAGCGCGCCGTCCTCGGCAAGCGTCACGTCGTCGAACTCGTACTGACGGCCATGCTCAGCGACGGTCACGTGCTGCTCGAAGACGTCCCCGGCACGGGCAAGACGTCGCTCGCGCGCGCCGTCGCGCAGTCCGTGCAGGGCACGAACACGCGCATCCAGTTCACGCCGGATCTGCTTCCCGGCGACATCACCGGCATCACCGTCTACGACCAGAAGACCGGCTCGTTCGAATTCCACACCGGTCCGATCTTCGCCAACATCGTGCTCGCCGACGAGATCAACCGCGCGAGCCCCAAGACCCAGTCGGCACTGCTGGAAGTCATGGAAGAGGGCAGCGTCACCATCGACGGCGTCTCGCGCCAGGTGGGTGTGCCGTTCCTCGTGCTGGCGACGCAGAACCCCGTCGAACAGGCCGGGACCTACCGCCTCCCCGAGGCGCAGCTCGACCGGTTCCTCCTGCGTACGTCGCTCGGATACCCCGACCACGCCGCAACCGTCCGCATCCTCGACGGGGCGGCTGTCGCCACCGCGGAGCTGCACGCCGTCATCACCCCGCAGGCACTCGTCGGCATGGCCGACCTCGCGGCATCCGTGTATGTCGACGCTCTCGTGCTCGATTACATCGCCCGCCTCGTGGATGCCACCCGCACGGCCGACGAGGTACGGCTGGGCGTCAGCATCCGTGGTGCCCTCGCCCTGACCCGGGCGACGCGTGCCCGCGCGGCCGCGAAGGGCCGGACGTACGTCACTCCCGACGACGTCAAAGCCCTCGCCGTCGCGGTGCTCTCGCATCGCCTGATCCTCCACCCCGAGGCCGAGTTCGACGGGGTCACGCAGGAGGCCGTGATCGGCCAGGTCCTGCTCGACACGCTTCCGCCCACGCAGCGCGAGAGCGCGTGACGATGGCCCGCATCCCCGCGGTCCGTCCGGCGACGGGAGGTGACGCATGCCCGATGCCGGTCTCACCGAGTCGCGCCTGACGCGAACGTCCGCCGGCACGCTGCGGACCGGCTCGCGCACGTCGGTCACGTCGACGTCGGTCCGCCGTCAGCGCCGGATCGTGCGCGCCGTGGTGCGGGCGACGGAGCTGTGGAGGGCCCTCACCGATTCCGTCGTGATGACCGCGCGGTGGGCCGGTCGAACGGTGCGCCCGGCCGGCGCCGTCGTGGTCGCCGCCGCCACGATCGGTCTCGTCCTCGGCATTCTGTTCGGATGGGTCGAGTGGATGGTCGCGGGAGCTGCCGCGTTCCTGCTGCTGTTGATGAGCGTGCCGTTCCTCTTCGGTGCCCGCGCCTACGACGTCGACCTCACGCTGGAACACGAGCGCGTGGTCGCCGGCCATGGGGTGACGGGCCGGATTGTGGTGCGCAACGACGGTGCGCGCGCCGCTCTCCCCGGACGACTCGACATCCCGGTGGGGCGCGGGCTCGTCGAGTTCGGCGTGCCCTTCCTGCGTCCGGGACATGCGACGACGGAGCCGCTGCAGATCCCTCCGCTGCCCCGCGGCGTCGTCCGGATCGGTCCGGTGACGACCGTGCGGAGCGACCCGGTGGGGCTGTTGCGGCGCGAGCACGCCTTCCGTGACGTGCACGACCTCTTCGTGCACCCGCGCACCGTCGGCCTTCCCTCCACCAGCGCCGGGTTGATCCGCGACCTCGAGGGGAGCGCGACGCGGCGCCTCGTCGATGCCGACATGTCCTTCCACGCCATCCGCGAGTACGTCCCCGGAGACGCGCGCCGTCAGGTGCACTGGAAATCGACCGCCAAGACCGGGCGCCTCATGGTCCGCCAGTACGAGGAGTCCCGTCGCTCCCGCATGGCGGTCGTGCTCGCCGCGGCGACGCCGGAGTACGCGGATGCCGATGAGTACGAGCTCGCCGTCTCTGCGGCCGCTTCTCTGAGCCTTCGCGCCGTTCGCGATGCCCGCGACGTCGACGTCGTCACCGGTTCCGAGATCCCCCGCGTGGTGAAGGGGCGTCTCCGCGCGATCCGTCGCCTTCCGGTGGCGTCGCCGCGGGCGATGCTCGACGGCTTCAGCGGCCTCGATCGGCACGACAACACCATGCCCGTGGAAGACGTCTGCCGCCTGGCATCCGAGGCCGGCGAACGCCTGTCGATCGCGTTCGTCGTCGTGGGCTCGGCCGTGCCTCTGGCGCGCCTGCGGCACGCGGCCCTGGCTTTTCCCGTCGACACCGCCGTGGCGGCCGTGATTTGCGACGAACGCGCGCACCCGCGCATGCGGAGCGTGGCGGGCCTCACGGTGCTGACCATCGGTACGCTCGACGACTTGTCAGGGCTGCTGGTGCGGGGAGCTGCGTCGTGAGCGCGCGCCGTGACGCGCGCCCCACGGCGGGCGCTCGCGATCCGTCGGCGACGCCCCGCGTGGCCGCCGGCGCGATCTACACGGCGGTGTGCGTCGTCCTCGCCGCGGTCGCCGCGTGGCCGGTGTACGCGACGGGCGCGTTCCTCCTGCTCGTCGCGGTCTCCGCCGTCGTCGGGGCGGGGGTCGTCGCCCTCGTCTCCCGGCGAGCCGGGGGAGGGTGGACGCTCGCGGCCGCGCTCGCGGCGGCTTTCGCCGTGCTCGCCGTCCCTTTGGCGGTGCCGTCGCGGATGACCTCGTTCCCCGAGGGGATCAGGGGCCTCGGCGAGGCCTTCGCCGGCGTCGTCGTCGCGTGGAAAGACCTCGTCACCGTCGACCTGCCGGTCGGGGCCTACCGCAAC
This sequence comes from Microbacterium proteolyticum, assembly GCF_014192415.1. Taxonomy (GTDB): domain Bacteria; phylum Actinomycetota; class Actinomycetes; order Actinomycetales; family Microbacteriaceae; genus Microbacterium; species Microbacterium proteolyticum. The sequence continues at coordinate 806,265 of NZ_JACHXY010000001.1, read as the reverse complement.
CTGCTCGTCCCGGCGCTCGTCGTCTTCCTCGTGGGCACGGCCGTGACGCTCGCGCTCTCGGTCCGCTCCGACCGTCGAGCACTCGCCGCCGTGGTTGCGGGCTCGGCCATGACCGGGTTCGGGCTGTTCTTCGGCCGCAGTGCGACGAGTGCTGCGCTGTCGATCGGACCGGTCGAGGTCGCCGCGCCGGTCGAGACGGCGGTCGGGCTCGGAGCACTCCTCGCCGCGGTGCTGTGGCTGGCCTGGCGCGCCCGCGAGGAGCGTGTCCGCGCACTGTCGCGGGCGAGCGCCCGGTCCGCCGTGAACGTCGGGCGGGGGCCGTCTCTCGCCGACCGCCGACGAGCAGCTCTCGGCGTCGCCATGCTCGTCGTCGCGGTGGTCGTGACCGTGGCCGTCGTCCCCTGGGCGGCGCGCGATGCGGACCGCCGCGTCCTCCGGTCGGTGACCGGACCCGAGCGCCAGATCGCCGAGGCGGTGAGTCCGCTCGCCGCCTACCGCGCCCTGTTCTCGGACGCCCGCTCCGACGACGTGCTGTTCCGCGTGTCGAGCCCCGGCGACGCGGATGCCGCCCGGCTTCCCGAGCGCATCCGCATCGCCACGCTCGATGCGTACGACGGCGAGATCTTCCGCGCGTCCGGCGATTCGGGGGGAGGCTTCGTCCGACTGCCGTCGTCCCGCGACGCCGGCGAGGGCCGTGCGGTCGACGCCGATGTCGAGATCGTGGACCTCGATGGGTTGTGGATGCCGACGGCCGGGCGTCTGTCGGAGGCGACGTTCGACGGCGAGCGTCGCACGCTGCTCGCCGATCGGTTCTACTACAGCGCCGATGAGCAGGCCGGCGTGCAGATCGCCGACGGCGGCTTGCGCTCGGGCGACCGGTACCGCCTCGACGCCGTGGAGCCCGAGGGCGCCGACCTCGCGTCGCTCTCGCCCCCCGGTGTCACCGCCGGGACGGCCGGCGGTGACAACCTGCGCCGGTGGGTGGAGCAGAACGCCTCGGGGTCGGGAGGGGCGGCGCTGCAGGGGCTCGTGCAGCTGCTCCGCGAGCGCGGCTATCTCAGCCACAGCCTCGCCCTCGAGGGATCCGCACCGCCGAACTGGACGCAGGACCTGCCGGGCTACCGACTCCAGCCGAGTGCCTCGGGCCACTCGGTCGCCCGTATCGACCGCATGTTCGAGCGGCTGCTGGAGCGTGAGGACGATCCGCGCGCCGCTGCGTCCGACAACTTCGTGGCCGCGGTCGGCGATGACGAGCAGTTCTCGGTCGCGACGGCGCTCATCGCCCACGAACTGGGATTCCCCGCCCGCGTCGTGGTGGGGGCGCGCTTGAGCTCGACCGACACCTCACTCTCGACCTGCGACGCGGGGGAGTGCCGGGCACGCGATGTCAGCGCGTGGACCGAGGTGCAGGGCTCCGACGGTCGCTGGACGCCGGTGGACGTGACGCCGCAGTGGGAGAAGTCGCCGAGCCTGGAGGTCACCCAGCAGCAGGACCCGGAGAACGTCACCGAGGTCCGGCCGGACACCGTCGAAGAGGTCGTCCCGCCGGAGCCGGTGCAGGAAGACGATGCTCTCGATGACGACGAGCGCGCCGACGACGGTGTCGATCTCGCCTGGCTGTGGGCGCTCGTGCGGGTCGGCGGCATCGTGATGCTCCTGCTCCTCATCGTGTTCGGGCCGTTCCTGACGGTCATCGTCGCCAAGCTGCTGCGCCGGCGCGGCCGTCGGCTCGACCCCGACCCGCGCTCGGCCATCGTCGGCGGCTGGGACGAATACGTCGACTCCGCCCTGGATTCCCGACGCACCCTGCCCCGCGCGCCGACCCGTCGCGAGGTCGCCGAGGGGCTGGCGACCCCCGGCGGGATCCGTCTGGCCGACGACGCGGATCGGGCGGTGTTCTCGCAGGGTGCGGTGACCGCTGACGACGCTGCGGCCTTCTGGCGCATCGTCGATGAGGAACGGCGCGCCCTGCGCAGCCGCCAGAGCACGTGGCAGCGGGTGCGCTCGGCCGTATCGTTGAGATCGTTCCTGGGGTTCCTCGCCCCAGGCCGTCGGCGGCGGAGGCCGCCGCACCGCGACGAGAGGGGGAAGCGTTCCACCGTCCAGGTGGAGCGCGACACGACATGACCGATTCGACGATGGTGGTTCTCGGGGTGACGTCGCTCGCGCTCGTCGTCGTGCTGTACGTCTGGTTCGCCCTCGCCCTGGCGGCGATGTTCCGCAAGATGCACGAGCCGGCGTGGAAGGCCTGGGTGCCGGTGCTGAATGTCGCGACCGTGCTCCAGCGGGGTGACTTCTCGCCGTGGCTCGTGCTGTTGAACATCGTGCCGCTCTTCGGCGCGATCGCGTTCTTCATCGTCTTCGTCGTCGCCGTCCACCGCATCACGACGGCCTTCGGCGCCGGTGCCGGGCTCACGGTGGTGGGTGCGCTGTTCCCGGTCGTCTGGGCCAGCATCCTCGGGTGGGGCTCGGCGCGGTGGTCGGGCCACGAGGGTGCCGGTCGTGTCGAGGAGCGCTCCGGGCCGTTCCGGCGTGGTAGCGACGATGCTCCGGCTTACGTCCCGCTCGTGGGCGGATGGACCCCCGATGCCGAGGGCGCATCGGACGCGCCGGGGTCCGCGCGGAGCCGGTGGACTCCGGACGCCGATGGCGCGACGAAGGCGCCGAGTTCGGCGCGGAGCCGCTGGACCCCGGATGATGCGGGCGTGACGGAGCCGCCCGGGTCCGAGCGCGGCGGAGCGCCATCCGTCCCCCTCTCCGAACCGGTGGTGATGCCGTTCGCCGCGCCCTCGGTGTCGCTGGCCGATGCGGTTCCCTCGCCCGCCGACTGGTCGCCCCCGGTTGATCGGGCGCCTGCGGTCTCCGCCGATCGCGAAGGCATCGACGACGATGCGCGTCTCGGACGATCCGGCGCCGTGCCCGACACGTCGGTGTCGGAGGTTCTCGACGCGCTGCGTCACGACCCCCGTCGTGGCTCGGGCGGTCCCCGCCGCGGTCTCGCGGTGGATGCGCTCCAGGGCATGTCGGCCGCTCGCATCGAGGAGACGCCCCCCGCCCCGGAGGGGTCGCCCCGCACTCCCGCGGCCGGTTCGACCGTCGACGGAGCGGCCGAGGGCGACGAACCCCCCGCCTCCCCGAGGCGCGGTCAGCCCGACGACCGCGAGGGGGCGGGCGCGGATGCAGAGCCGCCCGTCGCCCCGTGGGTCAGCCCATCTCGGCGATCGCAGCGATCTGCCGGCGAGCCCGCGGTACCGATCGCCGACGTCCCCCTCACGCGTCCCTCGCCCGAGCCCGTGGCGGCTTCGCGCCCGTCGGTCGTCGCGCCCGGTGAGGAGTTCCCCGAGCTGTCCGAGGCGGTGTCGGCCGTCGCCGAGCTGCCGGAGGCGGGGTCCCCCCGGTCCGCGCGCACGTCGGTCTCGACCCTGTTCACGCAGTCCGAACTGCCCACCATCGACGACGATGATGTCGATGCGCTCGATCACACCGTCGTGACGCGTCGCAAGCGCATTCCGTGGATGCTGGTGCCCCCCGCGGGTGCTCCGGTGGCGCTGACGTCGGGAGTCGTCATCCTCGGGCGACGGCCGGGACCGGATACCGAGCACCCGGACGCGCAGCTCGTCGCAATCTCGGATGAGACGCGGACGGTCTCCAAGACGCACGCGCGCCTTCAGCTGCGCGGCGAGGTCTGGTACGTCACCGACCTCGATTCCACGAACGGCGTGTTGTTCGCCACGCTCATGGGCACCGAGGTCGAAGCGCCGCCGGGGGAGGAGATCGAGGCCGGAGAACGGTTCTTCCTCGGCGACGCGGAGGTGCGGTTGACGCGGAGCGACGGGTGAACGATCCCGACGAGCACGACGACGACCCCGACGGCGTCACCCTCTGGTCCGGCCGCCTGCGCCCGTGGCCGGTCGCACCCGGGCCCGACGGGAACGAAGACGACACGGTCGGCATACGCCGGACCACGCCCGGCGGGGACACCGCGTCGTCGCGCGAAGCCGAGCGCGACGAGACCGCGTCGTCCTCGCCGCCGTCTCCCGATGTCGACACGGCGCCGTCCTCGCCGCCGTCTCCCGATGTTGACACGGCGCCGTCCTCGCTCGACGACGTCGCGCCGCCGTCGTGGCCCGACGCTGACACGGCGCCGTCGCGCTCGCGGAGACCACCGGCAGGGTCGGGACGGTCGCTGCCGGGGGACACGCCGACGATCCCCGCCGCGATCGACGACAGTCTCTCCGCGTCCGTCGTCGACACCTCGACGGTCCCCCGCGCGGGTGTCGAGCAGCGTCTCTCGGCATCCGTCGCCGACACCGAGGCCGACGCCCGCCCCCGTGGCATCCGGAGGCCCGTCCCCGTCGCCGACGGCGAACCGCCGGGGGAGCGCCAGGCCCGATCACCGGTCGCGCTGCACCGTGAGTCCTACGCACCGCGCGTCGACGAGCCCGCGAGGGTCGCGCGGGCCTCCACCGTCGGCACGGCCCGGTCGGGCGACGCCGCGGTCGTCCACCCCCGGCGGTCGCCGGGCCGGGCGCGTCTCGTCGTGTTGACAGCCGCGATCATCGTCGTCGTCGTGCTCGCAGCGCTCGGCGTCGCGCTCCTGCTCGGGTAGGTGACGGCATCCGACACCTCCTGGGGTGACCGCTCTCGCGAATGTTTGCCGCACCCCAGGAGAACGCGTATCATTGAGTGGGTGTGCGTTCACGCGCGCCGTGCGCCATGCCCTCGGGCGTGTCACGCGGATCAACGCTCGCACCATCTCAGGGATCGACCTGCGAACAGGTCGCCCCCACGGCATATCCACCACGAATCGCGCCAGATCATTCTGTCGCGGGGTGGATCACACGTGAGCCCGACACGTCATGAATCGAAAGATGAGCGACATGCCGGGGGAGACACGACGCTGTCACCGTGCAGCACCTGGGTGGGACCGAGAGGTACTCCCCAGCCAATCAAGGAGAGAACGTGCCAACCATTCAGCAGTTGGTTCGCAAGGGCCGCTCGCCGAAGGTCTCGAAGACCAAGGCTCCCGCGCTGAAGTCGAACCCCCAGCAGGCCGGCGTGTGCACCCGCGTGTACACGACGACCCCCAAGAAGCCGAACTCGGCGATGCGCAAGGTCGCTCGTGTGAAGCTGCGCAACGGCACCGAGGTCACCGCCTACATCCCCGGCGAGGGCCACAACCTGCAGGAGCACTCGCTCGTGCTCGTCCGCGGTGGTCGCGTCAAGGACCTCCCCGGTGTCCGTTACAAGATCGTCCGCGGTGCGCTCGACACCCAGGCTGTCAAGAACCGTAAGCAGGCTCGTAGCCGCTACGGCGCGAAGAAGGGCTGACCCAGATGCCTCGTAAAGGTCCCGTCACCAAGCGCCCGGTCGTCAACGACCCGGTCTACGGTGCTCCGATCGTCAGCCAGCTGGTCAACAAGATCCTCGTCGACGGTAAGAAGTCGATCGCAGAGTCGATCGTCTACACCGCCCTCAAGGGTGTCGAGGCGAAGAACAGCCAGGACGCCGTCGCCACGCTGAAGAAGGCGCTCGACAACGTCCGTCCCACCCTCGAGGTCAAGAGCCGCCGCGTCGGTGGCTCGACCTACCAGGTTCCCGTCGAGGTCAAGCCGCACCGCGCGAACACCCTCGCGCTGCGCTGGCTCGTGAGCTACGCGAAGGGTCGTCGTGAGAAGACGATGACCGAGCGTCTGCAGAACGAGATCCTCGACGCCTCGAACGGCCTCGGTGCCGCGGTCAAGCGCCGCGAAGACACCCACAAGATGGCCGAGTCGAACCGCGCCTTCGCGCACTACCGCTGGTAACAGCTCCCTCTTCGACGGGCTCGGGCGGCCGACCCGGCCCGCGAGCCCGTCGAAGATCCCACGACATCCGCCACCACACGTAAGGACATCCCGTGGCACAAGACGTGCTCACCGACCTCACCAAGGTCCGCAACATCGGCATCATGGCGCACATCGATGCCGGCAAGACGACGACGACCGAGCGCATCCTGTACTACACGGGAACCAACCACAAGATCGGCGAGACGCACGACGGCGCCTCGACGACCGACTGGATGGAGCAGGAGCAGGAGCGTGGCATCACGATCACCTCCGCTGCTGTCACGTGCTTCTGGGACAAGAACCAGATCAACATCATCGACACCCCCGGGCACGTCGACTTCACCGTCGAGGTGGAGCGCTCCCTCCGTGTGCTCGATGGCGCTGTGGCCGTCTTCGACGGCAAAGAGGGCGTCGAGCCCCAGTCCGAGACCGTCTGGCGTCAGGCCGACAAGTACAACGTTCCCCGTATCTGCTTCGTCAACAAGATGGACAAGCTGGGCGCGGACTTCTACTTCACGGTCGACACCATCATCAACAAGCTCAAGGCGAAGCCGCTCGTCATCCAGCTGCCCATCGGCGTCGAGAACGACTTCATCGGTGTCGTCGACCTCGTCGAGATGCGCGCTCTGGTCTGGGCGGGTGACGCCAAGGGCGATGTCACCATGGGTGCCAAGTACGACATCCAGGAGATCCCGGCCGACATGGCCGACGTCGTCGCGAAGTACCGCGAAGAGCTCCTCGAGACCGTCGCCGAGACCGATGAGGAGCTTCTCGAGAAGCACTTCGGTGGCGAAGAGCTCACCGTCGCCGAGATCAAGGCCGCGATCCGCAAGCTGACGGTCAACTCCGACATCTACCCCGTGCTCTGCGGCTCGGCGTTCAAGAACCGCGGTGTGCAGCCCATGCTGGACGCCGTCATCGACTACCTGCCGTCGCCCCTCGACGTGCCGGCCATCGAGGCGCACGACCCGAAGAACGAAGAGACGATCATCGAGCGGCACGCCGATCGTGAAGAGCCCTTCACCGCGCTGGCCTTCAAGATCGTCACGCACCCCTTCTTCGGTCGTCTCACCTACATCCGCGTGTACTCCGGTCACCTGGATTCGGGCGCGCAGATCGTCAACTCGACGAAGTCCAAGAAGGAGCGCATCGGGAAGATCTTCCAGATGTACGCCAACAAGGAGAACCCGGTTCCCTCGGTCACGGCCGGCCACATCTACGCGGTCATCGGCCTGAAGGACACCACGACCGGCGACACCCTGTGCGACTCGCAGAACCAGGTCGTCCTCGAGTCGATGACGTTCCCCGAGCCCGTCATCGAGGTCGCGATCGAGCCCAAGACCAAGGCCGACCAGGAGAAGCTGGGTCTGGCGATCCAGAAGCTCGCCGAGGAAGACCCGACGTTCCGTGTCGAGCAGAACAACGACACCGGCCAGACCGTCATCAAGGGCATGGGCGAGCTGCACCTCGACATCCTCGTGGACCGCATGAAGCGCGAGTTCAAGGTCGAGGCCAACGTCGGCAAGCCGCAGGTCGCGTACCGCGAGACGATCAAGAAGACCGTCGATCGTCACGACTACACGCACAAGAAGCAGACCGGTGGTTCGGGTCAGTTCGCCAAGATCCAGTTCGCGCTCGAGCCCCTCGAGGTCACGGCCGACAAGATCTACGAATTCGAGAACAAGGTCAGCGGTGGTCGTATCCCCCGCGAGTACATCGGACCCACCGACCAGGGCTTCCAGGACGCCATGAACGTCGGCGTGCTCGCCGGCTACCCCATGGTCGGCGTCAAGGCGATCCTCCTCGACGGCGCTTCGCACGACGTCGACTCCTCGGAGATGGCGTTCAAGATCGCCGGCTCCATGGGCTTCAAGGAAGCGATCCGCAAGGCGAACCCCGTCATCCTCGAGCCGCTCATGTCGGTCGAGGTGCGTACTCCCGAGGAGTACATGGGCGACGTCATCGGCGACCTGAACTCCCGTCGTGGGCAGATCCAGTCGATGGAGGACGCCCAGGGTGTCAAGGTCGTGCGGGCGCTCGTCCCGCTGTCCGAGATGTTCGGCTACATCGGTGACCTGCGCTCGAAGACCTCGGGCCGTGCCGTGTACTCCATGGAGTTCGACAGCTACGCCGAGGTTCCTCGCGCCGTGGCCGACGAGATCGTCCAGAAGAACAAGGGCGAGTAACACCGCTCTCATGGATGCCGGGAACTCGGGTTTCCGCTCGGTTCCCGGCATCCACTCAAACTGAATACCGACTCTCTAGTAATCTGAGAACCATCCCCGCGAAGAACCGGTCGCAATCCAGTGCCCGAGACCTCGCAACCAACGTCCTGAGGAGGACCCAGTGGCTAAGGCCAAGTTCGAGCGGACCAAGCCGCACGTGAACATCGGAACGATCGGTCACGTCGACCACGGCAAGACCACGCTCACCGCTGCCATCTCGAAGGTGCTCGCCGACAAGTTCCCGTCGGCCACCAACGTTCAGCGTGACTTCGCGTCGATCGACTCGGCGCCCGAAGAGCGTCAGCGTGGTATCACGATCAACATCTCGCACGTCGAGTACGAGACCCCCAAGCGTCACTACGCGCACGTCGACGCGCCCGGCCACGCCGACTACATCAAGAACATGATCACCGGTGCCGCTCAGATGGACGGCGCGATCCTCGTGGTCGCCGCCACCGACGGCCCGATGGCTCAGACCCGTGAGCACGTTCTGCTCGCCAAGCAGGTCGGCGTGCCCTACCTGCTCGTCGCGCTGAACAAGAGCGACATGGTCGACGACGAGGAGATCCTGGAGCTCGTCGAGCTCGAGGTTCGCGAGCTGCTTTCGTCGCAGGACTTCGATGGCGACAACGCCCCCGTCGTGCGCGTCTCGGGCCTCAAGGCTCTCGAGGGCGACGAGCAGTGGGTCAACGCCATCGTCGAGCTCATGGAAGCCGTCGACGAGTCGATCCCCGACCCGGTGCGTGACAAGGACAAGCCGTTCCTCATGCCCATCGAGGACGTCTTCACCATCACCGGCCGTGGCACGGTCGTCACGGGCCGCGCCGAGCGCGGTACCCTCGGCATCAACTCCGAGGTCGAGATCGTCGGCATCCGCCCGACGCAGAAGACCACGGTCACCGGTATCGAGATGTTCCACAAGCAGCTCGACGAGGCCTGGGCCGGCGAGAACTGTGGTCTGCTCCTGCGCGGCACCAAGCGTGACGACGTCGAGCGCGGCCAGGTCGTCGTGAAGCCCGGTTCGGTCACCCCGCACACCAACTTCGAGGGCACGGCGTACATCCTGTCCAAGGAAGAGGGCGGCCGCCACAACCCGTTCTTCACGAACTACCGCCCGCAGTTCTACTTCCGTACCACCGACGTGACCGGCGTCATCACGCTGCCCGAGGGCACCGAGATGGTCATGCCCGGTGACACCACCGAAATGTCGGTCGAGCTCATCCAGCCGATCGCCATGGAAGAGGGCCTCGGCTACGCGATCCGTGAGGGTGGCCGCACCGTCGGCGCCGGCACGGTCACGAAGATCGTCAAGTAAGTCTCAGCGACTTCACTCGGCACAGGCCGGGCCTTCGGGCCCGGCCTTTGTCGTTCCCGGACGACATCGGAATCGCGGGGCTTCCGCTGGTGGTCGTGCGCACTCCACAATGAACGGGAGGTCGGCGCGTTGGTCGATCCGGTCACGAGGGAGACGTAATGAGCGGCGTGGACGACATCATCGCGAAGGGCAAGAAGCTCCTCGACGACAACCGCGGCAAGATCGAAGAGGCGCTCAAGAGCGAGAAGGCCGAAGAGGTCAGCGACAAGGTGCTCGACGGCGCGGCGGAAGCGATCAAGAAGGTCGTGCCGGCCGAGCAGCATGCCAAGGTCGACGAGGTGCGGGCCAACGTCGACAAGAACATCGGCAACGCCTGAGCCCGATCGACGACGGCGCCGTTCCCGTAGGGGAGGGGCGCCGTCGCTGTTTCCCGCTCCGGATTCTGGGGAAACGCCGCACGCGACACGCCCGGGTTTGCGACACGCCCGACGGGTCCGTAGACTAGTCCAGTTCCACATTCCGGTGCGCGCTCGGCGTGCGCCAGGATCACTGTCTCGGCAGTGCACAGGCGGCGCGTCAGCGCAGGGTCCTGGGCCGCGGGCAGCAGAACACACACCGAACCCCCTCATCCCCAACGGGATTCGCACGCGTGCGTGCGACGGGCGGGCCGGATGCCAAAGCGTCCGGTTTGACAGCTGAACAGCGGTGCAGCATCTCTCGCGCGAGCGAGGGGAAGTGCCAGGGTGCGTCAGCACCACCGTGCGTCCAATGCCCCAGGTCGGGTAAGACGCGAGAAAGAGAGAGAGCAGACAATGGCGGGACAGAAGATCCGCATTCGCCTGAAGTCGTACGACCACGCCGGGCTGGACTCGTCGGCGCGCAAGATCGTCGACACCGTGACCCGCGCCGGCGCCACCGTGGTGGGCCCGGTTCCCCTTCCGACCGAGAAGAACGTCGTGTGCGTCATCCGGTCGCCCCACAAGTACAAGGACAGCCGCGAGCACTTCGAGATGCGCACCCACAAGCGCCTCATCGACATCATCGACCCGACGCCCAAGGCCGTCGACTCGCTGATGCGTCTCGACCTCCCGGCCGATGTCAACATCGAGATCAAGCTCTGAGGTTCGACATGGCTGACATCAACTCCAAGATCTCCAAGGGCCTCCTCGGCACCAAGCTCGGCATGACCCAGGTGTGGGACGAGAACGGCAAGCTCGTTCCCGTCACCGTCATCGAGGTCGCTCCGAACGTCGTGACCCAGCTGCGCTCGCTCGAGAAGGACGGCTACAACGCCGTTCAGATCGGCTACGGCCAGATCGACCCCCGCAAGGTGAACAAGCCCCTGACGGCTCACTTCGACGCCGCCGGTGTCACCCCGCGCCGCCACCTCACCGAGGTTCGCACCGCGGATGCCGCCGACTACGCGCTGGGCCAGGAGCTCACCGTCGACGGCCTCTTCGAAGCCGGCCAGCTGGTCGACGTCGTCGGCACCAGCAAGGGCAAGGGCACCGCCGGTGTCATGAAGCGTCACAACTTCAAGGGTGTCTCCGCTTCGCACGGTTCGCACCGCAACCACCGCAAGCCCGGTTCGATCGGCGCCTCGTCGACCCCGAGCCGCGTCTTCAAGGGCATGCGCATGGCCGGCCGTATGGGTGGCGAGCGCGTGACCGTCCTCAACCTCACGGTGCACGCCGTCGACGCCGAGAAGGGACTCATGCTCGTCAAGGGCGCCGTCCCCGGTGCCCGTGGCCGCATCGTCTACGTCCGCAACGCAGTGAAGGGTGCCTGAACATGGCTGACTCGACTCTCGCGCTCGACGTCGTGAAGGCCGACGGCAACAAGGCAGGCTCCGTCGAGCTGCCCGCCGCGCTCTTCGACGTCAAGACGAACATCCCCCTCATCCACCAGGTCGTCGTGGCGCAGCGCGCCGCGGCTCGCCAGGGCACGCACTCGACCAAGCGTCGTGGCGAGGTCTCGGGTGCCGGCCGCAAGCCCTTCAAGCAGAAGGGCACCGGTAACGCCCGTCAGGGCTCGATCCGCGCGCCGCACATGACCGGTGGTGGCATCGTCCACGGGCCCAAGCCCCGCGACTACAGCCAGCGCACCCCCAAGAAGATGATCGCCGCCGCCCTCCTGGGCGCGCTGAGCGACCGTGCTCGTGGGCAGCGTCTGCACATCGTCGACAGCTTCGCCATCGAGGGTGCGCCTTCGACCAAGGCCGCTGCCGCCGCGCTGAAGGCTCTCGGTGCCGTCAAGAACGTCCTCGTGGTCATCGACCGCGACGACGAGCTGACGATCAAGAGCGTGCGCAACCTCGCGTACGTCCACGTGCTGACCGTCGGCCAGCTGAACACCTACGACGTGATCGTCTCCGACGACCTCGTCTTCACCAAGGCCGCCTACGACACGTTCGTCGCGTCGAAGGCCGCGCCCACCGAGGAGGTCTCGGCATGACCACCGTCAACAAGGACCCGCGCGACATCATCCTGAAGCCGGTCGTCTCCGAGAAGAGCTACTCGCTCATCGACGAGGGCAAGTACACCTTCCTGGTGGACCCCCGCGCCTCGAAGACCGAGATCAAGCTCGCGATCGAGAAGATCTTCAGCGTCAAGGTGGCTTCGGTCAACACGATCAACCGCGTGGGCAAGGCCCGTCGCACCCGCTTCGGCATCGGCAAGCGCAAGGACACCAAGCGCGCCATCGTCTCGCTGAAGTCGGGCACCATCGACATCTTCACGTCTGTCGGCTGACGGTCGGGATAGAGGACAAGAACAATGGCTATTCGCAAGTACAAGCCCACGACCCCCGGTCGCCGCGGCTCGTCGGTGGCCGACTTCGCCGAGATCACCCGATCGACGCCCGAGAAGTCGCTGCTGCGCCCGCTGTCGAAGACCGGTGGCCGCAACAACCAGGGTCGCATCACCACGCGTCACATCGGTGGCGGTCACAAGCGTCAGTACCGTCTGATCGACTTCCGTCGTAACGACAAGGACGGCATCGACGCCAAGGTCGCCCACATCGAGTACGACCCCAACCGCACCGCGCGCATCGCGCTGCTGCACTACGCCGACGGCGAGAAGCGCTACATCCTCGCTCCCGCGAAGCTGTCGCAGGGCGACGTCGTCGAGTCGGGTGCCGGCGCCGACATCAAGCCGGGCAACAACCTGCCGCTGCGCAACATCCCCACCGGTACCGTCATCCACGCGATCGAGTTGCGTCCCGGTGGCGGCGCGAAGATGGCCCGTTCGGCCGGCGCATCTGTGCGTCTGGTCGCCAAGGACGGCCCGTACGCGCAGCTGCGTCTGCCCTCCGGCGAGATCCGCAACGTCGACGTGCGCTGCCGCGCCACGATCGGCGAGGTCGGCAACGCCGAGCAGTCGAACATCAACTGGGGCAAGGCCGGCCGTATGCGTTGGAAGGGCGTCCGCCCGACCGTGCGTGGCGTCGCCATGAACCCGGTCGACCACCCGCACGGTGGTGGTGAGGGTAAGACCTCCGGTGGTCGTCACCCTGTGTCGCCGTGGGGTAAGGCCGAAGGCCGCACCCGCCACGCGAACAAGGAGAGCGACAAGCTCATCGTCCGCCGTCGCACCGCCGGCAAGAAGCGCAAGTAGGAGTAGAGGAAGATGCCTCGCAGCCTTAAGAAGGGCCCCTTCGTCGACGAGCACCTGCTTCGCAAGGTCGTCTCGCAGAACGAAGCCGGTTCGAAGAACGTCATCAAGACCTGGTCGCGCCGTTCGATGATCATCCCCGCCATGCTGGGACACACCATCGCCGTGCACGACGGTCGCAAGCACATCCCCGTGTTCGTGACCGAGACCATGGTCGGCCACAAGCTGGGCGAGTTCTCGCCCACCCGCACCTTCCGCGGCCACGTGAAGGACGACAAGAAGGGCCGTCGCCGTTAAGGCGACCGAGGAGGAGAGAGAAATGGTGGAGTCCATCGCACGTGTGCGACACATCCGCGTGACCCCTCAGAAGGCTCGTCGTGTCGTCGCGCTCATCAAGGGCAAGCAGGCCGAAGAGGCCCTTGCCATCCTGAAGTTCGCGCCGCAGGGCGCGAGCGAGCCGATCTACAAGCTCGTCGCCTCGGCGATCGCGAACGCTCGCGTCACCGCCGACAAGACGAACGAATACCTGGATGACGCCGACCTGTACGTGAAGAACGCGTACGTCGACGAGGGCACGACGCTCAAGCGTTTCCGCCCCCGCGCACAGGGTCGCGCCTTCCAGATCAAGAAGCGCACGAGCCACATCACGGTCGTGCTCGCGACGCCGGAGACCGCTGAGGCGACCCCGGCCCGCGCCAACAAGAAGGCGAGCAAGTAATGGGACAGAAGGTCAACCCGTACGGCTTCCGCCTCGGCATCACCACCGACCACGTATCGCGGTGGTTCTCGGACTCGACGAAGCCCGGTCAGCGTTACGCCGACTACCTCGCCGAGGACATCAAGATCCGTCGCCTGCTGACCACCTCGCTCGACCGCGCCGGTGTCAGCAACATCGAGATCGAGCGCACGCGTGACCGCGTCCGCGTCGACATCCACACCGCCCGCCCGGGCATCGTGATCGGTCGCCGCGGCGCCGAGGCCGAGCGCATCCGCGCCGACCTCGAGAAGCTCAGTGGCAAGCAGATCCAGCTGAACATTCTCGAGGTCAAGAACCCCGAGGCCGATGCTCAGCTGGTGGCGCAGGGTGTCGCCGAGCAGCTCTCCGCACGCGTGGCGTTCCGTCGCGCGATGCGCAAGGGCCTGCAGGGCGCGCAGCGTGCCGGCGCCAAGGGCGTCCGCATCCAGGTGTCGGGTCGCCTCGGCGGCGCCGAGATGAGCCGCTCGGAGTTCTACCGCGAAGGCCGTGTGCCGCTGCACACCCTCCGCGCGAACATCGACTACGGCTTCTACGAGGCCAAGACCACCTTCGGCCGTATCGGCGTGAAGGTGTGGATCTACAAGGGCGACCTCACCAACAAGGAGCTCGCCCGCGAGCAGGCCAACGCGCCCAAGTCGCGCGGTCGTGACGACCGCGGTGGCGACCGTCGTCGTGGCCCGCGCAACGAGGCCCCCGTGGCAGAAGGAGCGTCGGCGTAATGCTCATCCCTCGTAAGGTCAAGTACCGCAAGCAGCACCACCCCGGCCGTTCCGGCCAGGCCACCGGTGGCACCCAGGTGTCGTTCGGGGAGTACGGTATCCAGGCGCTGACCCCCGCTTACGTGACCAACCGTCAGATCGAGTCCGCTCGTATCGCCATGACGCGTCACATCAAGCGCGGTGGAAAGGTGTGGATCAACATCTACCCCGACCGTCCCCTCACCAAAAAGCCGGCTGAAACCCGCATGGGTTCCGGTAAGGGTTCGCCCGAGTGGTGGGTTGCGAACGTCAAGCCGGGCCGCGTCCTCTTCGAGGTCGCTGGTGTCGACGAGCAGCTCGCTCGTGAAGCACTGACCCGAGCCATTCACAAGCTGCCCCTGAAGGCACGCATCATCAAGCGCGAGGAGGGCGACGCGTAATGGCGATCGGCACCAAGCAGCTCGCTCCGAGCGAGCTCGACACGTTCGAAGACCAGCGCCTCGTCGAGGAGCTGCGCAAGGCCAAGGAAGAGCTGTTCAACCTGCGCTTCCAGTCGGCCACCGGCCAGCTCGAGAGCCACGGTCGCATCCGTGCAGTCAAGCGCGACATCGCGCGTCTGTACACGGTGATCCGTGAGCGCGAGCTCGGCATCCGCGCCACCCCGGCCCCGGTCGAGGCGGCGACGAAGGCGAAGAAGAGCAAGGCGAAGAAGGCGGATGCCGCTGACGACGCCACGAAGGAAGAGGCGGAGTAATGGCTACCGCGAAGAAGGCCGAGGCGCAGGTCGCCGGCCACGAGCACGCCGAGAACGATGTCCGTGACGAGGACGCCCGCGGTTACCGCAAGGCGCGTCGCGGCTACGTCGTGAGCGACAAGATGGACAAGACGATCGTCGTCGAGGTCGAGGACCGCGTGAAGCACCCGCTCTACGGCAAGGTCATCCGTCGTACCTCGAAGGTCAAGGCGCACGACGAGACCAACTCGGCGGGCATCGGCGACCTGGTCGTCATCAACGAGACCCGTCCGCTCAGCGCCACCAAGCGCTGGCGCCTGGTCGAGATCCTCGAGAAGGCCAAGTAAGCCTCGCGGCTTACTTGGAACCCAAGGAGTAAAAAGTGATTCAGAACGAATCCCGGCTGAAGGTCGCCGACAACACCGGCGCGAAAGAGCTGCTCACGATCCGGGTGCTCGGCGGCTCCAACCGTCGGTACGCGGGCCTGGGCGACGTCATCGTCGCCACGGTCAAGGACGCGATCCCGGGTGGAAACGTCAAGAAGGGCGACGTGGTCAAGGCCGTCGTCGTCCGCGTCGTCAAGCAGACCCGTCGTTCCGACGGCTCGTACATCAAGTTCGACGAGAATGCCGCCGTCATCCTGAAGAGCGACGGGGAGCCCCGCGGCACCCGCATCTTCGGACCGGTCGGCCGTGAGCTTCGCGACAAGAAGTTCATGAAGATCGTCTCGCTCGCCCCGGAGGTCATCTGATCATGGCGAAAATCAAAAAGGGCGACCTGGTTCAGGTCATCTCGGGTGCCAAGCCCGAGCGTGGCGGCGACCGCGGCAAGCAGGGTAAGGTCCTCGAGGTCCTCACCGAGCAGAACCGCGTCATCGTCGAGGGCGTGAACTACGTCACCAAGCACAACCGCGTGGGTCAGTCCCAGCGCGGAACCAAGACCGGCGGCATCGAGACGTTCGAGGCCCCGATCCACATTTCCAACGTCGCGATCGTCGACCCCTCGACCAAGAAGCCGACCCGTGTCGGCCGCCGGGTCGAGGAGCAGGTGAAGGACGGCGTCAAGCGCACCGTCCGCGTGCGCTTCGCGAAGAAGAGCGGCAAGGACCTCTGACTATGAGCACCGACACTGCCGCGGTGACTGGCACTTCGTCCGAAGGGCAGCCCTCCAAGGGCGCCGGCCAGCCCCGCCTGAAGCAGAAGTACAACAACGAGATCAAGAAGGCCCTGCAGGAGGAGTTCGGTTACGCGAACGTCATGCAGACGCCCGGCCTGGTCAAGGTCGTCGTCAACACCGGCGTCGGCGAGGCTGCTCGTGACAGCAAGGTGATCGATGGTGCGGTCGACGACCTCACCAAGATCACCGGTCAGAAGCCGATCGTCACGAAGGCCCGCAAGTCCATCGCGCAGTTCAAGCTGCGCGAGGGTCAGGCCATCGGTGCGCACGTCACCCTCCGTGGTGACCGCGCATGGGAGTTCGTCGACCGCCTCGTCAACCTCGCCCTGCCCCGCATCCGCGACTTCCGCGGCCTGTCGGCAAAGCAGTTCGACGGAAACGGCAACTACACCTTCGGTCTCCAGGAGCAGTCCGTGTTCCACGAGATCGACCAGGACCGCATCGACCGCGTGCGTGGTTTCGACATCACCATCGTCACCACCGCCAAGACCGACGACGAGGGCCGTTCGCTGCTGCGCCAGCTCGGCTTCCCGTTCCAGTCGGCCGACGCTCAGGCCTGACCCCATGGGCCCCCGGACACCCGGGGGCCCCTCATCGAAGGTCGACTGTCGTGTAACGGCAGCCGAAACCTCATGAAAGAAGGAAGCAACACATGACGATGACAGACCCGGTCGCAGACATGCTGACCCGTCTGCGCAACGCGAACTCGGCGCACCACGACTCCGTGTCGATGCCGAGCTCGAAGCTCAAGACCAACATCGCCGCCATCCTCAAGCAGGAGGGCTACATCGCCGACTGGAACGTGGAAGACGCCCGTGTCGGCCACACCCTCAACATGACGCTGAAGTACGGCCCGAACCGCGAGCGGTCGATCGCCGGCATCAAGCGCGTCTCCAAGCCCGGCCTCCGCGTGTACGCGAAGTCGACCGAGGTCCCCACGGTCCTCGGCGGGCTCGGCGTGGCCATCCTGTCCACCTCCTCCGGTCTCCTCACCGACCGTCAGGCCGAGCAGAAGGGCGTCGGCGGGGAAGTCCTCGCCTACGTGTGGTGATCTGACATGTCGCGTATTGGACGTCTTCCCATCGACATCCCCGCCGGCGTCACCGTTTCGGTGAGCGGCCGGGAGGTCTCCGTCAAGGGCCCGAAGGGCGAGCTCGAGCTCACCATCGCACAGCCCCTCGAGGTGTCGGTCGAGGAGAACCAGGTTCTCGTCACCCGCCCCGACGACGAGCGCGAGTCGCGGTCGCTCCACGGCCTGACCCGCACGCTCATCAACAACAACATCATCGGTGTCACCCAGGGCTACACCAAGGGCCTCGAGGTCGTCGGCACGGGTTACCGCGTCGCCCAGAAGGGCAGCGCGATCGAGTTCGCACTCGGCTTCTCGCACCCCGTCCTCATCGACCCGCCCGCGGGCATCACCCTCACGGTCGAAGGCAACAACAAGGTCACCGTGAGCGGCATCGACAAGCAGGCCGTCGGCGAGGCCGCAGCCAACATCCGCAAGATCCGCAAGCCGGAGCCCTACAAGGGCAAGGGTGTGCGGTACGCGGGCGAGGTCGTCCGCCGCAAGGCCGGAAAGAGTGGTAAGTGACCATGGCTGTCAAGACAAAGTCCGTCGCTCGTGCTCGTCGCCACGCGCGTCTTCGCAAGAAGGTCGTCGGCACCGAGCTGCGTCCCCGTCTCGTCGTGACGCGTTCCGCGCGCCACGTGTTCGTCCAGGTCGTGGACGACAGCAAGGGCCACACCGTGGCCTCCGCTTCCACCCTCGAGACCGACCTGCGCGGCTTCGACGGTGACAAGACCGCCAAGGCCCGCAAGGTCGGCGAACTCGTCGCCGAGCGCGCCAAGGCCGTGGGCGTCTCCGACGTCGTGTTCGACCGTGGCGGCAACCGCTACGCCGGCCGCGTCGCCGCGATCGCCGACGGAGCTCGCGAAGGAGGGCTGAACCTGTGAGTGACAACAAGGAGACCGAAGTGACCGAGCAGACTGCCCCGGCTGAGGGTGCGGCTGCCGCTCAGGCCCCCGCCGAGCGTGAGCGCGAGCCGCGTCGCGGTGGTCGCGAGCGCAACACCAACCAGCGTGACCGTGGTTCGCGCGACCGCAACGAGAGCCAGTTCCTCGAGCGCGTCGTCACCATCAACCGCGTCTCGAAGGTCGTCAAGGGTGGTCGTCGCTTCAGCTTCACCGCACTCGTCGTCGTCGGTGACGGCAACGGCGTGGTCGGTGTCGGCTACGGCAAGGCACGCGAAGTGCCCCTCGCCATCTCGAAGGGTGTCGAAGAGGCCAAGCGCAACTTCTTCCGCGTTCCCCGCTCGGGCTCGACCATCCCGCACCCCGTGCAGGGTGAAGCCGCTGCCGGTGTGGTGCTCCTGCGCCCCGCCGCCGCAGGTACCGGTGTCATCGCGGGTGGACCCGTCCGCGCCGTGCTCGAGTGCGCCGGCATCCACGACGTGCTGTCGAAGTCGCTCGGCTCGTCGAACACGATCAACATCGTGCACGCGACCGTCGAGGCGCTCAAGGCGCTCGAGGAGCCCCGTGCCGTGGCCGCCCGTCGTGGCCTGGAGTTCGACCAGGTCGCCCCGGCCCGCCTCGTGCGCGCCGAGGCAGCCGCCCAGAAGGTAGGTGCCTGATGGCCGAGCGTCTGAAGGTCACGCAGATCAAGTCCAAGGTGAGCGAGAAGCAGAACCAGCGTGACACGCTGCGTTCGCTCGGTCTGAAGCGGATCGGCGACTCGGTCGTCCGTCCCGACGACGCGCAGACGCGCGGCTACGTCAAGACCGTCGCGCACCTCGTCAAGGTTGAGGAGATCGACTAATGGCTGCCAAGAAGGACGAGACCGCAACGGTCGACACCTCGAAGAAGGCATCGGCCGCCAAGGCCGGCAAGAAGGAAGCCCCCGCGGCGCGCCCCGGCGTGCTCAAGGTCCACCACCTGCGTCCCGTCCCGGGCGCCCGCACCGCCAAGACCCGTGTCGGTCGCGGTGAGGGCTCGAAGGGTAAGACGTCCGGTCGTGGTACCAAGGGAACCAAGGCCCGTTACCAGGTCAAGGTCGGCTTCGAGGGTGGGCAGATGCCGCTGCACATGCGCACCCCGAAGCTCCGCGGCTTCAAGAACCCGTTCCGCGTCGAGTACCAGGTCGTGAACCTGGACAAGCTCGGCGAGCTCTACCCGCAGGGTGGCGACGTGACCGTCGCCGGCCTCGTGGCCAAGGGTGCTGTGCGCAAGAACGAGAAGGTCAAGGTGCTCGGCACCGGCGACATCTCGGTCGCACTGACCGTCTCCGTCGACAAGGTCTCCGGCTCCGCCGAGCAGAAGATCGTCGCCGCCGGCGGTACCGTCAACTGACGACCCGACCCGGGAGGGGCCGGCGGCCTTACGGCCGTCGGCCCCTTCTGCATTAGTCTGATTGGGAGTGCGCACTGCCGCGCTCCGAGATCGTTCTGGAGGAATCTCCCTTGTTCAGCGCCATCGCGCGGGTTTTCCGCACGCCCGACCTGAGGCGGAAGATCGCCTTCACGCTGGGCATCATCGCCATTTACCGGCTGGGTGCCCACGTGCCGACGCCTTTCGTCGACTTCCCGAACGTTCAGCAGTGCCTGAACCAGTCGGGCGGTACCGAGGGTCTGCTGTCTCTGGTGAACCTCTTCTCGGGCGGCGCTCTGCTGCAGCTGTCGATCTTCGCCCTCGGCGTCATGCCGTACATCACGGCGACGATCATCGTGCAGCTGCTGCGTGTGGTCATCCCGCACTTCGAGACGCTCTACAAAGAGGGTCAGGCGGGTCAGGCGAAGCTCACGCAGTACACGCGTTACCTCACGATCGCGCTGGCGCTGCTGCAGTCGACCACTCTGGTCACCGTCGCGCGCTCGGGACAGCTCTTCGGCTCGGCGGGGGTGCCGGAGTGCCAGCAGCTGCTGACCAATGACATCTGGTGGGCCCAGCTGCTCATGATCATCACGATGACCGCCGGCACCGGCCTGGTCATGTGGTTCGCCGAGCTCGTCACCGAGCGCGGCGTGGGCAACGGCATGTCCATCCTCATCTTCACCTCGATCGCCGCCACGTTCCCCGGTGCCATGCTGTCGATCCTGAACGCGCGTGGTGTCGAGGTCTTCCTGCTCGTCTTGGCTGTGAGCATCGTCATCGTCGCGCTCGTGGTGTTCGTCGAACAGTCGCAGCGGCGCATCCCCGTCCAGTACGCCAAGCGCATGGTCGGCCGTCGCACGTACGGCGGCACGAACACCTACATCCCGATCAAGGTGAACATGGCCGGCGTCGTGCCCGTCATCTTCGCCTCGTCGCTGCTGTACATCCCGGCCCTCATCGCGCAGTTCAATCAGCCGCAGCCGGGCCAGGAGCCGTCGCCGTGGGTGACCTGGATCTCGCAGTACCTCACGCGTGGCGACCACCCGCTGTACATGCTGATCTACTTCCTCCTCATCATCGGGTTCGCGTACTTCTACGTCGCCATCACGTTCAACCCGGTCGACGTCGCCGACAACATGAAGAAGTACGGCGGGTTCATCCCGGGAATCCGTGCGGGTCGTCCGACCGCCGAGTACCTCGACTACGTCCTGACGCGCATCACCCTGCCCGGCTCGATCTACCTCGGTCTCATCGCGCTGCTGCCCCTGGTGGCACTCGCGACGGTGGGAGCCAACCAGAACTTCCCGTTCGGCGGCGCCTCCATCCTGATCATCGTCGGCGTCGGTCTCGAGACGGTGAAGCAGATCGACGCGCAGCTTCAGCAGCGTCACTACGAGGGGCTTCTTCGATGAGCGCGCGTCTTCTGATCGTGGGCCCGCAGGGGTCGGGCAAAGGAACGCAGGGCGCCCGCATCGCGGAGGCACTCGCTATTCCGGTGGTCTCCACCGGCGACGTGTTCCGCGCCAACGTCGCGCAGGGCACCGAGCTGGGCCAGCAGGTCAAGGCGATCATCGACGCCGGGAGCCTCGTACCCGACGAGCTGACCAGCGCCGTCGTTCGCGACCGTCTGTCGCAGGCCGACGCGGCAGAGGGATTCCTCCTCGACGGCTACCCGCGCAACCTCGCCCAGGTGATGCACCTCGACGAGTTCCTCGAGGGACGCGACGAGTCGCTCGACGCCGTCATCGCCCTCGTCGTACCCCGCGAGGAGTCACTGTCGCGTCTCACCGCGCGTGCGTCCGAGCAGGGGCGCGCCGACGACACCGAGGAGGCGATCGCCACGCGCCTGGGCATCTACGAGCGCGAGACGGCCCCCATCCTCGATGTGTACGGCACGCGCGGGGTGGTCGACGAGATCGACGGGGTCGGCAGTCTCGACGAGGTGACCGCCCGCATCTTCGCGGCCCTCGAAGCGCGTGGTCTCCTCGCGTCGCCGGCTGCGTGACGTGGGTCTTCGTTCGTCCATTTACAAGAAGCCGGCCCAGCTGCGCTCGATGATCGAGCCCGGCCTCATCACCGCCGACGCGTTGGACGCGGTTCGTGCGCTCGTCGCTCCGGGTGTCACCACCCTCGAGCTCGACGCAGCGGCATCCGCGTTCATCACCTCGCGCGGCGCCGTCTCGAACTTCCAGATGGTGCGGGGCTACCGCCACACGATCTGCGCCTCGGTCAACGAGCAGGTGGTGCACGGCATCCCGAACGACCGCCCTCTCCGGGCGGGCGACATCCTCTCGATCGACGCGGGCGCCGAGCTGCGCGGATGGAATGGCGACTCGGCGTTCACCGTGATCGTCCCGGGCGATGCTCCCGACGACATCGTGGAGCCACGTCGACGTCTCTCCGAGGTCACCGAAGGATCGCTGTGGGCGGGCATCGCCGCGCTGAGCCGTGCGTCGCACCTCGGCGAGGTCGGAGCCGCGGTCGAGGACTACATCGAGGCCCATGCGCCCGATGGGGGATACGGCATCCTGCGCGACTACGTCGGTCACGGGATCGGCCGAAAGATGCACGAGTCGCCGAGCATCTTCAACTATGCGGTGCCCGATCGCGGCGCCGAGGTGCGCCCGGGACTGGCCGTGGCCATCGAACCCATGGTCGTCATCGGCGACCAGGAGACCTTCGTCGAAGACGATGGTTGGACGGTGTCGACCCTCGACGGGACGGCCGGCTCCCATTGGGAACATAGCGTCGCCGTGCATGATGGGGGCATTTGGGTGCTGACCGCCCACGACGGCGGTGCCGAGAAGCTGGCGCCGTTCGGCGTGGTGCCGAAGGAGATCGACTGATGATGATGGCTGCTGTGCGAAAGTCCACGAACTGGTTCGCGATCGGTGTGACGGCGGCGGTGCTCGTCGTCGTTCTGATCGTGGCGGGCGTCGTCTGGTTCGCCAACAGTCAGGCCACCTCGCCAGGGACACTGCCGGAGTCGTCGGCGGTCAACACCG
The DNA here is from genome assembly GCF_014192415.1 of Microbacterium proteolyticum. Taxonomy (GTDB): domain Bacteria; phylum Actinomycetota; class Actinomycetes; order Actinomycetales; family Microbacteriaceae; genus Microbacterium; species Microbacterium proteolyticum. Next base: position 783,548 of record NZ_JACHXY010000001.1, on the reverse strand, counting down.
AGACGGGTGCGATCGCGGTCGGGTCCGGAGACAAGACCGTCGACACGTACATCGACTTCATGTGCCCGGTCTGCAACCAGTTCGAGCAGGCCTATGGGCCCACGCTCGATCAGCTCGTGGCGAGCGACGAGATCACGTTGAACATCCACCCGATCTCGATCCTGGACCGCGCCTCCCAGGGCACCGAGTACTCCACCCGCTCCGCATCCGCGGCCTACTGCGTCGCCGTGGACGATGCCGCCAATGTTCCCGCGTTCGTGAAGGCCCTCTACGCGCAGCAGCCCTCGGAGAACACGGCCGGTCTGGATGACGCGACCCTCGCATCCGTCGCCGCCTCGGTCGGAGCGTCGGATGCTGCGACGTCGTGCATCTCCGACGGCACGTACACGAGGTTCGTGACGGCCATGACTCAGAACACCCCCGTGCAGCCCGGGAGCGGCGGGATCGCCACGCCGACCATCGCCGTCAACGGGACCGTCCTGTCCAACCAGACCGACCTGACGGGCGACCCGCAGAAGGACATCGTCGACCGCCTCAACGGCTGACCACTCCGCCGGCGAGTTGCCGGAGTGGGCGATACCACGTATGCTTGATCTTTGGTGCGTTGCGCCTTTCTTGGCGTGTCGAAGCACCGAATCCCATCCACCGCAGACCGGCCGGTCTGCAACTGAGCGTGAGCGAGTTTATGGCGAAGAAAGACGGTGTCATCGAGATCGAGGGCACGGTGTCCGAGGCACTGCCCAACGCGATGTTCCGTGTCGAACTGACCAACGGTCACAAGGTGCTCGCCACCATTTCGGGCAAGATGCGGCAGAACTACATCCGCATCATCCCGGAGGACCGGGTCGTCGTCGAACTGAGCCCGTACGACCTCACACGCGGTCGTATCGTTTATCGCTACCGCTGAGTCCGGCCGAGAAGTAACGAGCCGCACCCCGCGCGTTCGAAGACAGCGAAACAGGAACATCATGAAGGTCAACCCCTCCGTCAAGCCCATCTGCGACCACTGCAAGGTGATCCGTCGCCACGGGCGCGTGATGGTGATCTGCAAGAGCAACCCGCGCCACAAGCAGCGCCAGGGCTGAATTCTTCGCCGTTCGACCCCCTTTCAACTGAATACACACCGGCAGGATCAGATCCGTCATCGTCCGGGCGCTTCGACAGGCTCAGCGATCGCATGACGGGGACACCTCGGGGCGGAGGCCCGAGCACCGATCCTGCTCCACACCTCCACGACACTCTGAGGAGAGCCGCATGGCACGTCTCGCCGGCGTCGACATCCCGCGCGACAAGCGCGTGGTGATCGCACTTACTTACATCTACGGCGTGGGTCGCACCCGCTCCGTCGAAATCCTCGCGGCAACGGATATCGATCACGACATCCGCGTGAAGGATCTCACCGACGACCAGTTGGTCGCTCTGCGCGACCACATCGAAGGCACCTACAAGGTGGAGGGTGACCTCCGTCGCGAGGTCGCCGCCGACATCCGCCGCAAGGTCGAGATCGGTTCCTACGAGGGCATCCGCCACCGTCGCGGCCTCCCGGTGCGCGGTCAGCGCACGAAGACGAACGCGCGTACCCGCAAGGGTCCCAAGCGCACCGTCGCCGGCAAGAAGAAGGCGCGCTAAGCCGCGGGCTGAGCGTCAGGATTCAGGAGAACGCACATGGCACAGGCCAAGTCCGCCGCGCGCAAGCCGCGCCGCAAAGAGAAGAAGAACATCGCCGTGGGCCAGGCCCACATCAAGTCGACGTTCAACAACACCATCGTTTCGATCACCGACCCCTCGGGTGCCGTCATCAGCTGGGCTTCGTCCGGCGGTGTCGGATTCAAGGGCTCGCGCAAGTCGACGCCGTACGCCGCCGGCATGGCCGCCGAGTCGGCCGCTCGCCAGGCGCAGGAGCACGGTGTGAAGAAGGTCGACGTCTTCGTGAAGGGACCGGGTTCGGGTCGTGAGACCGCGATCCGTTCGCTCACGGCCGCCGGCCTCGAGGTCGGCTCCATCCAGGACGTGACGCCCCAGGCCCACAACGGCTGCCGTCCGCCCAAGCGTCGCCGCGTCTGACGCGATCGTTCCCGGGGAGTGTTCGTCACTCCCCGGGAACGCCGCGCTCGCACGCGAAACAGACTTCCGGATGCCACGGCTCGCCCTCGGCGCATCGCCCGCGTGACGCGGCATCCCGCGAGTACAACTCAACACCTCACCCCATTACACGTGTCATATAGCGGGCACGTGATCGAAAGGAACACATAGTGCTCATCGCACAGCGTCCCACTCTGACCGAGGAGAAGATCGGGGAGTTCCGCAGCCGTTTCGTCATCGAGCCGCTCGAGCCCGGCTTCGGTTACACGATCGGCAACGCGCTGCGTCGCAGCCTCCTGTCGTCGATCCCCGGCGCGGCCGTCACGAGCATCCGCATCGACGGCGTCCTGCACGAGTTCAGCACGATCCCGGGCGTGAAAGAAGACGTCACCGAGATCATCCTGAACATCAAGCAGCTGGTCGTCTCGAGCGAGCGCGACGAGCCCATCACGGCGTACCTGCGCAAGACCGGCTCCGGTGAGGTCACCGCCGCCGACATCTCCGCTCCCGCGGGTGTCGAGGTGCACAACCCCGAGTTGGTCATCGCGACGCTCAACGACACCGCGAAGTTCGAGCTCGAGCTCACCATCGAGCGTGGCCGCGGCTACGTCTCGGCGACGCAGAACCGCAACGAGTACGCCGAGGCCGGTCAGATCCCGATCGACTCGATCTACTCGCCCGTGCTCAAGGTCAGCTACCGCGTCGACGCCACCCGCGCCGGCGAGCGTACCGACTTCGACAAGCTCGTCCTCGACGTCGAGTCGAAGGCATCCATCGCCCCGCGCGACGCCGTCGCCTCGGCCGGACGCACCCTCACCGAGCTGTTCGGTCTCGCCCGCGAGCTGAACGTCGAGGCCGAGGGCATCGAGATCGGCCCCGCGCCGGTCGAGACCGTCCTTTCGAACGAGCTGTCGATGCCGATCGAGGACCTCGATCTCTCGGTCCGCTCGTACAACTGCCTCAAGCGTGAGGGCATCAACACCGTTTCGGAGCTGGTGGCCCTTTCCGAGACGCAGCTGATGAACATCCGCAACTTCGGTCAGAAGTCGGTCGACGAGGTGCGCGACAAGCTCACTTCACTCGGCCTGTCGCTCAAGGACTCGGTGCCCGGCTTCGACGGCGCTCAGTTCTACAGCGGCTACGACGAAGAGACCGTCTGACCCCGGTCGGACCCGACCGAACCTCTCACTGGAGTAACACGACATGCCTAAGCCCACGAAGGGTCCCCGCCTCGGAGGCGGCCCGGCCCACGAGCGTCTGCTTCTCGCCAACCTGGCTGCAGCGCTGTACACGCACAAGTCCATCAAGACGACCGAGACCAAGGCGAAGCGCCTGCGTCCGCTCGCCGAGCGCCTCATCACCTTCGCGAAGCGTGGCGACCTGCACGCGCGTCGTCGCGTGCTCGGCGTGATCGGCGACAAGGACGTCGTGCACACGCTGTTCACCGAGATCGCGCCCCTGGTGGCCGAGCGTGACGGCGGATACACCCGCATCACCAAGGTCGGAAACCGTAAGGGCGACAACGCCCCCATGGCCGTGATCGAGCTCGTTCTCGAGCCCGTCGCGAAGAAGGCGTCGAACAAGGCCGCCGCGGCTCCCGCCGCCGCGGCCGCACCGGCCGCCGAGGAGCCCGTCGCCGACGAGGCCCCCGCCGAGGAGAACACCACCGACGAGGCCGCCGACGCCGGCGCCGAGTCGCCCGAAGAGGGAGCGGCCGCAGAGGCCGCCGCCGCGGACGCCGTCGAAAGCGACGCCAAGGCCTGAGTCTCTCTCACCGCGTACGATGCCCTCACCCGATTCGGGTGGGGGCATCGTCGTTCCCGGTGGCTCCGCGGCCACCGTCCGCTGCTCGTAGGCTGGTGGGGTGCGTATCCGCCTCGACATCGCCTATGACGGCACACACTTCCGCGGGTGGGCGCGGCAACCGCAGCTGCGCACGGTGCAGGGCGAACTCGAGGCGGCTCTCGCCCGTATCGTCGGCGGCGCCCCGCGGCTGATCGTTGCGGGACGCACCGATGCCGGCGTGCACGCGTCGGGGCAGGTCGCGCACGTGGATCTCGACGAGGACCAGATCGGGCGCTTGCCGCGACGGCGCCGCGACAACGACGAGGCCGATTCCATCGCCGCCCTCGCGGGTCGCATGCGTGGCGTTCTGGGCCAGTATCCCGACGTCTCCGTCCTGCGCGCGTCGCGCGCCCCCGACGGATTCGACGCGCGGTTCTCGGCCGTGTGGCGGCGGTACGCCTACCGCCTGGCGGATGCGACCACCGGCTACGACCCCCTCGACCGCCTCCGCACGACGACTCTGCGCAGCGTCCTCGACCTGGAAGCGATGGATGCCGCCGCCTCGCGCCTGATCGGCTTGCACGACTTCGCCGCGTACTGCAAGGCGCGCGAAGAGGCGACGACCATCCGCACACTGCTCGAGTACGACTGGCGGCGCGGTGACGACGGTGTCCTCGTGGCGAACGTCCGGGCCGACGCGTTCTGTCACAGCATGGTGCGTGCCCTCGTAGGGGCGTGCGTCGCCGTGGGGGAGGGGCGTATCGAGGTCGACGACGTCGTGGCCATCCGCGACGCGCGCATGCGCATCCCCGAGACGAAGGTACTGGCCGCGCGGGGGCTCGTGCTCGCAGAGGTCGGCTACCCGGCGGACGATCTGCTGGCGGCGCGCGCCGAACAGACACGCAACAGACGGGATGCCGAGGACCCGGCATCTTGATTCCCCTCCGCCCGTCGATGCAACCCCTCGGGAGGCACCGCGCGGCCGGACGTATGCTGACATCGCCATGAAGGTCATTTCCTACAACCTCAACAAGCACCGCGCCGCCGGAGAGCTGACCGCGCTCCTCGAGACGCACGGGGTCGACGTGCTGTGCCTGCAGGAGTGCGACACGAACGACATCCCCGAACAGGTCGGAGGGTTGCGCCTCGCTGAGGCGACCCAACGCAACCGGCTCGGTCTCGCCGTGTACTACCGGGAGAACACGTTCCGCGCCGAGGAGGTGCGGGCGATCTCGTTGAAGAAGTCCCTGCACGACTATGTGCTGAAGCCCGCGGAAGAACGGATGCTGGGGGTTCGGCTGCGAGACATCGACACGGGGCGCGATGTGATCGTCGCCTCCTTCCACGCGGCGCCCCTGACGGCCCTGAACTCGCTACGGCGACACCAGATCCGCACGGCGCTCACCGAACTCCAGAACCTCGGGCCCGGCCTTCCCGCACTGATGGTGGGGGACTACAACTACCCGGTCTTCAAGGAGAACCTGGGCCAGAAGGTCCGTGACCAGGGGTACGAATTGACCCTGAGCGATGCGCGCACCTACACCCGCTACCGGTTCTTCCGCGGACACTACGACTTCGCGACCTCGGTCGGGTTCGACATCGCGCACATCACGACCCTGCCGCAGGGCCTCAGCGACCACCTGCCGATCCTGATCACCGCGGAGGTCACGGCGTCCCGCGGCGGTGGTCTGGGTTGAGTTCCGTCGCTACCTGATCGACGAAGAGGGGGCCGTCCGAAGACGACCCCCTCGTTGCAGATCTGCGGTGGATCAGGATCGTGCGCTGCGGCGACGACGGACGACGGCGCCGACAGCCACCGCGCCGCCCGCGAGCACGAGTGCCCCGCCCGCGACCCAGAGTCCGGCGGAGTTGCCGGAGTCGAAGCCGGTCACGGCCAGGCCCCCCTTGGCGGGTGCCGTGCTCGAGCCCGCCGGGGTGACGGTCACACTCGAGTGCAGGACGACACCGCTCGTGGCGCCGGTGAAGGTGAAGGAGTAGACGCCCTTGGCGTTGCTCGGAAAGCGCACCGGCGTCTTGAGGTAGCCGTTGACCGCGCGGGAACGCAGGGAGTCGTTGGTCTCGGTCGCGACCGAGGCGAGCGTGATGCCCTTGGCGGCGCCGCCGGTGACGGAGATGATGATCTCCTCGTCGCCCTGGTAGGCCGCGCGGTCGGTGGTGAACGTCGCCACGCCGCCGGGGGCGGCCACCGATGGCGAGACGCTGATGACGGCGGGGTCGGTATAGGCGTTGGCGGCCGTGGGGGCCATCAGCGCAGCCGCGGCGAGCGAGAGCGCGACGACGGCCCGGACGATCTTGGTCTTCATGGTGTGCCCCATCTGCTTGGCGAAGTCGAGCCGGCACGGGGTTACGGGGCGAAGTCCGCCTGCCGTAGTCCGAATGGCTTCTAGCGGAGAGTCTTGTGGAGGAGCAGTGTGTGACTCGCCCCGGACGAGGCGGTTTCACGTGGTGGCGCCCCGGAGTTCACCCCATCGCGGGGCTCGTCCGGTTCGGTTACCCGGGGAAGCGGCACTCCCCGCCGCGGGGGAGCTCTGAGCCGTCGCGGGTGGGTGTCGCCACCGCATCCAGTTCGGCGGTGGCTGTCAGGCGCACGAGGAGATCGAGCTGCGAGGTCTCGCCCGGGGCCAGGCGCACGGACCACTTCACCACCTCGCGACCGTCGTGCACACCACCGGCGAAACCCGTCGCACCGTCCTCGCCGGTCGTCCGACGCTCGAGGAGCTGGGCACCGGGCGGGAGGTAGACGTAGACCCCGGTGAGGGCGTCGCCGACGGGCACGCCGTATTCGCCGCCTCCGGTCACGTACGCCGGAAGCGAGGCGGGATCGGGGGCGTCACTGCGCAGCTCGACGTGCACCGAGGCCAGGTCGGCGCCGCACCACGCGGTCTCGACGAGGGGGTGCAGGTAGTAGTCCATCTTGGAACCCGTGCCGTCGTTCAAGTAGACCCCGAAAGTGGTGCGCGTGCCGTCGGAGGCGGGGAGAGCTCCCTGCAGGGTCGACCCGTCGAGCACGGCCTGCTCCGTGGCATCCGCACTCCAGACGAGCAACCGCCGCTCGCGTCCGGCCTGACCGACGGCATCCACGAGGGCCACGGGATTCACCCGGCCGTCGGCGAGTGCCTGGAACACCGCTGCCGCGGCACTCTGGAAGAAGGCGTCCTGCTGGCGCGGGTCGGGGTAACGACGATAGGTCTCATCGAGAAGGAGCCGGACGGCGTTGTCGGCGGTCAGGTCGTCGCCGGATGCCAGACGCACGGGACCCGTCGCGCGCAGCAGGTACGACAGGGTCACGGGATCCAACGCGACCACAGCGTCGACGTCCGTGCCGTGCACGCGGCGCCACATCTCGCGCGCGAGCGGCGCACCGACGGTGAAGTCGGGCACCTGTGTGGTGTTCTGCAGGTATCGGGCGGGACGGGTGTCGTAGATGCTCCGCACGTCGGCGGCGAGCTCGGCCACCGGCTCCGCGCTCAGGTCGCCGACGTCGGCGGAGGACGCCTGGGCCACCAACGTCATCCGGCCGTCGACGGTATCGAGCTGCGCGACCGCGCCCACGACACCGCCCAGCGAGCGCCACTCGGCGTTGTTCTGGAACAGCACGAGCGTGGATCGCGGGCCGTCGGCGCCGAGCATCGCGGGCACGAGTCGGGCGGCCCGCTGGAGCGCGTCGGCCGCACCGGCCGCCGTGTCGAGGAGCTCGCCCGCCTGTGAGACCCCGTCCGCCACACGCCCGAGCAGCGGCCCCTTATCGATCGCGGAGAGGCGATCGGCCGACTCCCGCAGCCCCGATGCGGCCGCGGTGGCCGCGGGCGCGATGGCGGCGATCGTTGCGACATCGACGGCACCGTCGACGGGTCGGATCACGTCGACCGACAACCCGGCGGACGCCGCGGCCAGCGGCTCGAGGGCGCGGACGGCGCTGTCGATCGCGCCCGCGGTGTCGGAGACCGCCGACAACTGCGGTCCGATCCAGGGCAGCGCCTCCGCGAGTCGCCAGCCGGGGTCGCCGGTGAGCTCGCGTGCCGCGGACGTGTCGTCGCCGATGGACGCGAAGACGGCCGCCGCGGCCGCCGGATCGTCGAGGGCGCCCGTCGCGGCAGACACCGCCGCCCGAGCCTGCAGCAGATGAGTCTGCGCGAGCACGGCTCGCACACCGATCCACGCGGTGAGCGCGAGCCCCGCCACGGCGATGAGACAGACCGCGCCGGCGAAGGCCCGACGCACGACGGGCGTCGATTTGGAGCGCGGGGTGTCGATCACGCGAACACCCTAAGCGGCTCGCCGAGTCGGTCCCACGCGCTCTCCTTCACATGAAGCGACGCCGGGACGCGCCTCGGAGCTCGATCAGAGACAGGCCAGGACGAGGAGGCGACCACCCGCCGAAGCCCCGACTGCTGTTCTGCGCCTCGCACCGCGCGCACGCCCGGGCTCACTGACGCACGCGCCCACCCGCCTGTGCAGACCCTCGTCGCGGACGACGTTCCCCGCGAGGCCGCTTTTGTCACCCGCCGGTTCACCTTCGCGAACGCGTGCGGACCACACCTCCCGGGAGCGACGTCGGGACGGCTCCGCTCGTACGCCGACCTCCCGATCAGGAGAGCTGGTCTTCGGCGGGCGCGGGGAGGATCACCGTCACGGTCGTTCCGAGGCCGAGCTCGCTCTCGAGGTACAGCGAACCGCCCTGCTCCTCCACGATGCTGCGGACGATCCCCATCCCGAGGCCCGTGCCCGGGATGGCGCTCTCGCGCGCGGTGCGCGCGCGGAAGTACGGGTCGAACACGCGCGCCAGATCGTCGGAGTGGATACCGATCCCGGAGTCGGCGAATCGCAGGATGACGTCGTCGGGGGACACCTCGCCGGAGACGCGGATCGTGCCGCCCGCGGGGGTGTACTTGATCGCGTTGCTCAGGATGTTGTCGAAGGCCTGACGCAGGCGGAAGCCGTCTCCCGCCACGTCGGCGATCGGGGGGAGCTCGTCGACGACGCTCACGCGCCGTGCAGCGGCCGCGGGGCGGAAGGACTCCAGGGAGGATGCGATGATCCGACTCGCGTCGGCGCCGGCGGGCGCCGCCGGTTCGCGGAACACACCACGTGAGGACGCGAGGATCTCCGAGATGAGCTTCTGCATCCGTTCCCCGGCCCCGGCGATCACCTCGAGCTGCTCGCGCACCTTCGGGGGAAGGCCGGGATCGTCGAGAGCGAGGTCGGCGTGGCCGACGATGGCGGTGAGCGGGTTGCGGAGTTCGTGCGACACGGTCGCGGCCAGTCGTTCCCGGGCGCGCTCGGATTCGATCAGCGCCGTCACGTCGTGGACGATGAGCAGCGTGCCCTCCGGTTCGTCGGACGAGACCAGGCGTCGCGTCGACACCGACAGCGCGTGCCACTCGCCGCGGGTGTCGAACAACCACATCCTCTCGTCGTCGAGCTGCTCTCCCCGGGCCGCCCGGGCGAAGGGGCGTTGGTCATCGGAGAGGGGTTCGCCGCGCAGCGCGGCGTACTCGACCGCACGGCCGGGTCGCTGCGGATCGTCGCGCTCGATGCCGTAGAGGGCGACGTACGTGTCGTTCAGGGCGAGAACCTCACCGTCCGCCGAGAGCCGCGCGATACCCGTGTCGAGGCCGTTGAGCATCTGCGACACGCGACGCTCCTGACCCGATACCCGCTGGAGCGTGCCCTGCAGCCGTCGAGCCTGGCGCCGGAGCAGTTGCTTGAACGCGCGGGTCTGTCGTGCGGACAGGTAGGCGGTGATCGCGATGAAGGTCAGCGACAGCAGCACGACCAGCAGCCGCAGCGCAGAGGACGGCCCGGCGGCGCTCAGCGTGGCGTCGAGGAAGATGATGAGCGCGACCCCTCCGAGCGCGGCGATGAGGGAGACGAGCGAGAAATGCGTGGCGATCCACATGATGGGGAACACCCAGAAGAACCCGAAGCGCAGATCCGTGCCGACGCTCATGAGGCCGACGGCGATGATGTCGCCGAAGGGGATGACGGAGACGGCCGCGCGGGGGACCTTGTGCCAGGGGACGACGATGGCGACGGCCGTGAGCGCGATCACGACACCCACGCCCGCGGAGAACGGCCAGTAGGCGAACAGCGTCGGTTCGATCACCTGGACGAGGAGGACGGTGATCATGACACTCGCACCGAGGAGGAGCTGGAGAAGCCACACCGATCGCGTGCGCCCGCCAGGGCCGTCTGCGTCGTCGTGGCGCACGCCGTCGTCCGCGGGGGCCGCCGAAGGAACGCTCCTCGGGGATGCCATGCCCCGAGCTTATCGACCGCGCTGCGGGGGTTCCCTCAAGGATCGGGCCGCGTCTCGTGCGGCCGGTACGCGGGGTACCGGTCGGGTCAGAGCTCGTCGACCCCGCCGGGGCGCGCATGCGGACGACGGTGATTCATGAGGGCGGAGAGTGCGTCGACCGTCCGGATAACGGAGTGCTCGAACGACAGGTCCGGAACGTCGTCGAAGTCGAGCAAGACCATGCGGCGGGCGAACGCGAGGCGCACGGCGATCTCGACGGCATCCGTCGTCATTCCCTCGGGCGCGACGGCGAAGACGGTGTCGCGAGAGGGAACGCCGGTCACCGCCTCGGAGAGGGCGTCGTCGACGGCGTCGGCGGCTGCGCGGAGCATCTCGTCTCCGCATGCGACGCTGTGCGCGGTGCGGATGAGGTCGATCTCGGGAACGCGCACGAGGGTGACCCGCGCGCTGCCGTGCGCCGCGACGAGGCGCGCGGCCTCGCGCCGGAGAGCGCCACGATCGTGGGCCCGTGTGCCGGGCGAGGGACGGTCGTCGAGCTGTCGGCCGATGCGGACCGCGCTCGTGGAGACGAGGGCGATGGCCACCGCACTCACGATCGCCGTGGCCTCGGGGGAAACGACCCCCGGTTCGACGAGGGGAGCGGTGCCCACCGTCACGACCACCCCGATGCGGGCGGCGTTGTAAGCGGCGTACACGCCCATGGTCCACGTCAGCAGACGACTGCCCCGCAGGTCGCCGAGCGGACGACGCGCGCACTCGAGGGCGCCGAGGAAGGCGAAGACGACGAGCCCCGCCGTCTTGAGCACGGTGGCTTCCTCGAGGGAGAGCAGGAACGTCAGGCCGAGGAGGAAGATCCCGCCCGCCACGATGCCGACCGCGCCGACCGCGCGGCGGCGATTGAGACGGCGGGCGCCCGCCCACACCATGCCCGCGGCCATCACGTTGGTGGCGTTGCCGCCGGCGGCGGCCGCCGTACCGCCGCCCGCCGCCTCGACGACGTTCATCGCCCCGCATAGCAGGGCGGCGACCGCGGCCATGCCGAAGTACTTCACCATCTCAGCCCGAGCGCCCCCTCGGTCGTCGTCGGTGCGGCCATGGGTGAGGAAGAGGATGGTCAGGGCGACACCGGCGGTGGTGATCGTCGACAGAAGTGCGAGAACGATCACGTGGTGCTCGTCCGGCGAAGGGGGATCGGCGTTCGGCCCGCCCGAACGGTCGGAGGGGCGGACACCTCGGCCCCGGAGGGGGGCGAGGCATCTGTTCGACGCGGTGGCATCAGGACGCGGACGACTCCGACGTCATCCGGTACCCGACGCCGCGAACGGTTTCGATGTAGCGCGGGCTCGCCGGATTGTCGCCGAGCTTCCGGCGGAGATTGGTCATGTGCGCCTCGATCGCGCGCTTGTCCGCGTCGCCGACGAAATAGCTCGTGACGTAGGACTCACCCCGGAGCACCAGGGTGAGATCCGCTTTGCTGCGGACGCGTCGCTTGGACTCCATGAGGGCGGCGAGGAGGTCGAACTCCGTGCGGGTGAGATCGAGCTCAAGGTCTGCCATCCGCACGAGCCGGCTCTCGGGGTCGAGGTGCAGGTCGCGGTGCGTGAGCCAGCCGTCATCCGGGGCGGGGACTTCGTCGAGGAGAGGCCGGGCGGCGACGTCGGTCCGGGTCATCGCGGGAGCGTCCGCCTCGGTGTGTGCGGCGGGGAGAACGTATCCGACATCCTCCCGACCGGTAGCGGACGCGGCCCCGCCGGACTCGCCGGCACGGGGTCGACGCAGGAGCGCCTCGATCCGGGCGCGCAACTCTCGCGGACGGAACGGTTTGACCACGTACTCGTCGGCGCCGGCGCCGAGGCCCAGGACGACGTCCGCCTCCTCCTCGAGGCCCGTCAGCATGATGATGTAGGTGTCGCTCTGGCGACGGATGCGTCGCGCGGCTTCGAACCCGTCGATGCCCGGCATGTTGACGTCGAGTGTGGTGATGAGCGGCTGGTGGGCGATGACGGCTCGCACTCCGTCGATGCCGTTACCGACCGAGACGGTGGCGAATCCCGCTGACTCCAGCACATCGGCGAGGAGATGCCGGATGTCGGGGTCGTCCTCGACGATGACCGCGGTCTTCGGGAGCTCTGCCACGTCGTTCATTTGCCCAACTCCTCCGCCTTCGCGCTCACGCGCCCGCATTCTCCCCCGAGACACGGTGTCGCACTGCGACGAGCGCAATCTTGGCACACTTCCCGCCGTCCTCCACGGGCGCGCACGTGCGGGGTCGGTGACACCACGTCGGCGGTGGCATGCAGCCACCGGAACCCGACGCGAACCCGGCATCCCATGGACCTGCACCCCGTGCCGGGGAGCTGCCGCTCCGTCGAACGGAGTCGTGATCCGGGCGAGGGTCGAGCAGCCCGGTCCCCCACGGCGGACCGGACCGTCCGGATCGCCCCGCGGCGCATCCGGCACTCGTCAGATAGTTAACAACCCGAAGCCATATAGACTCGTGCGGTGGGAAAACTGGTTTACAACACGCTCGGTCACGCATTCGACATCGAGGACCGGACGCTCTCACATCTGCGCGTCGTCTTCATGAACAAGCTGCGCCGCAGCGAGCCGTTCATGTTCCACTTCCCGATGGGGGACGGAAGCGGCACGCGCTCCCTGTGGATCTCGCCGTCGATCCCCCTCGTCTTCCACTTCTACGGCAGCAGGCCCCCGCAGCTGAATCGCCGGTGGGTCGAGGATCTGATGAACGAAGCGAGTGCGCCCCAGGGACTCAGCGTCACCCCCGAGCCCGATGCCGACTCGGCGATCACCGCGTAATCGCGCTCAGGCGCATTCCGCGTCGACGACCTCGCGCACGCGGTCGAGGAACGCAGCCACGTGATCCGCCGCGTCGTCGGGCAGCTCGGCGGCGAAAGCGCGGATCTGCGCCGTGACCGGATCGATGGCGTCGGGATCGGTGCCGCGATCGAACGGCACGACGAATTTGCTGCGCCGGTCGGTCGGGTTCGCGACGAAGGCGATCAGACCGCCGGCGTGCAGTCGGTCGAGCATGCCCGTGACCGATGCGGCGGAGATGGCGAGGTGCTGCGCGAGCTCGGAGGGAGTGACGGTGGCTCCCGCGTCGGCGCGCTCGAGGATGAAGCGCATCGCGGCGCGCGCGTTCTCGCTCGGCCCGCAGTCGGACTGGCGGCGGCGGGCGAGCCGCGCCTCGGCGAGGCGTAGGCGCTCGACCGCCCGTGCAGCGATGGTTGCGGCGTCGTCTTCGATCTCGATCGTCATACGTCTCCTCGAGGCTCAGCCACCCGTGGCGTCATTCTAGTTCGACCGCAGAGAATCACGATCGTGGAACGAAAGGGGGCCTCGGGCCCGCGGGCTCAGCGGCGACCGGCGGCGTGGCGGTGGGCGATCGCGGACACCCACTGCATTCCGGGGCAGGGTGGGGCGCTGCGCCCGCGCATACGTTCCCACGCCTCGAGGTAGATGCCCTCGAGCAGCGCCTCGGCCCGTTCCGCGACGCCCGTCACCGACAGGAGAACCCCGTACACGCGCGAGGCGGTCGCATCGTAGAACGCGACGAAGGCATCGCAGTCGCCGCTGGCGGCCCGCACGAGAAGGGCATCGAGATCGCCGTCGCGGGTCACGGGGGACACGGCGTCGGTCACGGTCACGGAGCACCTCCTTCTTCGAGATCCAGTCAACCGGGGTCGGCGGAGGGCGGCCCGGGGTTGCGGAATCCGGACGCGTGCCGTAGCAGCCCGGCGTGAGCGCTTCGTCAAGCCCGCGGAGCCCGTCCGTACGGCGAAGTAGCGTGGCGGGCATGAGATCTGTCGTGCGTTGGACGCTGGCCGCGGCCATGGTGTTCGCCGGTACCGCCCACCTGACCTTCGCCCGGCGCGATTTCCAGGCGCAGGTGCCCGACGTCATCGTGGAGCGCGGCCCGCTGGACCGGGACGCCGTGGTCGTGGCATCCGGAGTCGTCGAGGCCGCCTTCGGTCTCGCACTCCTGACTCTGCCGCGCGAACGGCGCCGGATCGGTGCCGCGCTGGCGGCGTTCTTCATCGCCATCTTCCCGGGCAACATCGACCAGTGGCGCAAGGGTCGCTCGGCGTTCGGGCTCGACACCGACCGCAAGCGCTTCGTCCGCCTGTTCTTCCAGCCGCTGCTGGTGGCGGCGGCGTGGTGGTCGACGCGCTGAGCACCGTGTCCACCGTCGTCAGCCTGGAACTCGTGTTCGACGGGCCCTCGGATGCGGCGGTTCGCCGGGAATGGGACGCGCTGGTCGCCGCGGACCTTCCGAGCCAAGCGCGCCACACCGGCGAGAGCAACCGCCCGCACATCACCCTGCTCGTGCGCCCCGAGCTCGCCGAGTCCGATCTGTCGCCGCTCGCCGCGGGGCTGCCCCTGCGGCTCACACTGGGCGCACCGCTGCTCTTCGGGGTCGGACGGTCGCGGGTGATCGCGCGGTCGGTCATCCCCTCGTTCGAGCTCCTGGATCTGCACGCCCGCGTGCACGCGCTCGCGGAGACGGGGGACGACGCCCTTCACACCCGGCCGGGCGCGTGGACAGCGCACGTCACTCTCGCGCGCCGGGTGCCGCTCGAGCGCATCGGCGAGGCGTTGGCGGTGCTCGCCGAGACGGGGGAGGCGGAGCTCGCCGTCACCGCGACCGGCGTGCGCCGGTGGGATTCCGCGACGCGGACGGTATCGGACCCCGTCGGCCGTGGCACGCTGGAGACGTGCTGACCGACGACGCGCGCTCCTTCCTGAGCGAATACCACCTGGCCACCCTCTCGACCGTGGGACGTTCGGGGCGCGTGCACGCCGTCCCCGTCGGCTTCACCTACGAGGGAGGCATCGTGCGCGTCATCGGTTCCCGCGGTACGCAGAAGTTCGTCAACGCCGCCCGCAGCGGGCGGGCGTCGATCTGCTCCGTCGACGGAGGCCGGTGGATCAGCTTCGAGGGCACGGCACGGGTGAGCGACGACGCGGATGCCGTGGCGCACGCCGTCGATCTCTACGCAGCGCGCTACCGCCAACCGCGCGTCAACCCCGATCGCGTCGTGCTCGAGATCACGGTCGAACGCACCCTCGGGTCCGCGGCCCTGCGCACCTGACCGGCGTATCGTGGGGGTGTGCTCCCCTCCACCTCGTCGATGCCCTCCGGGCGTGAGGGGGTCGTCGGCGCGCGGAGCGCCGGCGGCACAGGCGCCGTGCGCGCCGCCTTCCTCGCCGGGTGACCGGTGCCGACGTCTCGCCGCTCGTGCGGGCGTCGCCGACCCGTGGTCCTCTGACGACCGGGTCCCCTCGTTCGCGCGCCCCGCGGACGCCATGCCGCCCGCCGACCGGGCGGCCCATCGATGGGAACATCATGCACGCCCTCTCCGCAACCGCCCTCCGCGCCTCGTTCGTCAACGTCTCCACTCGTGAGCGCAGCGCCATCGTCATCCCCACCGACATCGACACCACCGACTGGGACCGGCGCGACTACGTCGGCTGGCGCGACGCCAAGGCCCCGCTCCTCGGGTTCGTCGTGGCCGAGATCGACGGAGAAGCCGTCGGCCTGCAGCTGCGCCAGGCGGAGCAGCCCACCCGCTCGCGGCCGCAGTGCTCGTGGTGCTCCGACATCACGCTGCCCAACGACGTCGTGTTCTTCTCGGCCCGCCGCACGGGCAAGGCCGGGCGAGCCGGCAACACGGTCGGCATTCTGGTGTGCGCGCGGTTCGAGTGCTCGCGCAACGTCCGCCGGCTCGATCCGCCCGCGTACCTCGGGCACGACGCGGCAGCCGCGCGCGATCGCCGGATCGAGGGGCTGCGGTCGCACGTGGAGACGTTCTTCCGCGATATGCGCGACGGCGTGTAGGAAGGGGCGCTCGTCTGAGCGCCGGTTCCGCGACGGTACCGGCCCCGTCGACGGGCTCCGGGATCCGTGTGCGGGTCTGAGAACTGCGAGCGGGGTCGAACGACCCGGCGCAGGCCCCGGGCGCTCCTGCGCGGAGGCCGGAGACCTCTCCGCGGGGCCCGGGGCCCCATGTGCGTGGGGTCCCCGGGTTCCCGCGCGCCGAGGCGCTCGGGCGACGGTCAGAGGGCGCGGAGCTTCTCCAGAAGAGGAGCGGCGATCTCGTCCACGAACCGCTGCTGCTTCTCATCGCCGACCTGCACGATGGCGATGTCGGTGAAGCCGGCGTCGATGAAGGGGCGGACGCTCTCGGCGAGCTCGTCGAGGTCGGGGCCGCAGGCGATGGACTCCGCGACGTCCTCCGGGCGCACGAACTGCGATGCTCCCGCGAACCCCGCCGGAGTCGGTAGGTCGGCGTTCACGGCCCAGCCCCCGGCGAACCAACGGAACTGGTCGTGCGCGCGCGCGATCGCGGCACCCTTGTCGGGATCCCAGCTGATGGGAATCTGCCCGATCTTGCGGGACTCGCCGTCGTGGTGCTCGTCCCAGCCCTTCACGATCTCGGCGTCGGGCTCCGTGGTGATCAAGTGGTCGCCGAGCGGGGCGAATCGCTTGATCGAATGCTCACCCGAAACGGCCACACCGATCGGGACGCCACCGTCGGGCGAATCCCACACCCGCGCCGAGTCGACGCGGAAGTACTCGCCGTCGTAGGTGACGAGGTCACCCGTGTGGAGGGCGCGGATGATCTCGATGGCCTCCACGAGCATGTCTTGACGGGCGTGCACCGCCGGCCAGCCTTCGCCGACGACGTGCTCGTTGAGGTTCTCACCCGAGCCGAGGCCGAGCGTGAAGCGCCCCTCCGACAGCAGCTGCAGAGTCGCCGCCTTCTGCGCGACCACCGCGGGGTGGTACCTGACCGTCGGGCAAGTGACGTAGGTCATCAGCTCGACGTCCGACGTCGCTTGTGCGACCGCGCCGAGCACGGTCCAGGCGTAGGGTGCGTGGCCCTGGCTCGTCAGCCACGGGGAGTAGTGGTCGCTGGAGACCAGGAAGTCGTAGCCGGCGCGCTCGGCGCCGACGGCGTAGTCGACGAGCGCCCGAGGGCCGCTCTGCTCGGTCATGAGGGTGTAGCCGAATCGCGTCATGTCCGCCACGGTAGGCCGCGGCATCCGCCCGCTCGCCGGGGTTGCGCGCCGACATCGGATACGACAGCGGGCCCGTGGCGTGCGCCACGGGCCCGCTGCGGGGCTCGGTTCTCAGGGGCGTGGCGTGCGCCACGGGCCCGCTGGATGAGGGATCAGTCCTCGGGAGCGTGGATGACCTTCTCGCCGTCGAAGGTCTCGCGCTGCTTCGCCTGGCGGTCGTTGCGGGTCTTTCGAAGACTCAGCCACGTCGCCACCGCCACGGTGGCCGCGATGAACAGCAACGAGAACCAGATCGGGATCTCCGGAGCCCACAGCATCGGCTCGCCGCCGTTGATGAAGGGGAGCTCGTTGACGTGCATGGCGTGCAGCACGAGCTTCACACCGATGAAGGCGAGGATGACGGCCAGACCCTGTGCGAGGTAGACCAAGCGCTCCAGCAGGCCACCGATGAGGAAGTACAGCTGGCGCAGGCCCATCAGCGCGAAGGCGTTCGCGGTGAAGACGATGTACGCCTCCTGCGTCAGACCGTAGATGGCAGGGATCGAGTCGACGGCGAAGACGAGGTCGATGAAGCCGATGGCGATGATGACCAGCAGCATCGGGGTGACGAAGCGCTTGCCGTTCTTCCGGACCGTGAGCTTGTCTTCGTTGTACTCCTCGCTCACGGGGAGGATGCGTCGCACGAACTGCATGAACTTGCCGTTGGCGGGATCGCTGTCACCGTGCGAGAACGCCTGCTTGTAGGCGAGGAAGAGCAGGAGGGCGCCGAAGATGTAGAAGATCCAGGAGAAGTTCTCGATCAGCGCCGCGCCCACCGCGATGAAGGCACCGCGCATGATGAGCGCGATGACGATGCCGATCATCAGCACCTTCTGCTGGTACTTCTTCGGCACGGCGAACCCGGTCATGATGATCAGGAACACGAAGAGGTTGTCGATCGACAGGGCCTTCTCGGTCAGGTACCCGGCGAAGTACTCACCGCCGTAGGTCCAGCCCGAGACGACGCCGACGCCCACGCCGAACAGCAGGGCGAGGCCGATGTAGAACGCCGACCACCGGGCGGACTCGCCGACGGTGGGCTCGTGAGGCTTGCGCACATGGGCGAAGAACTCGAAGACGAAGAACGCGATCGTGACCGCGATGGTGATGATCCAGACAAGGGGTGTGACGCCCAAGACGGCCTCCAAGGGAATTCGGTGTACGACAGAACACCAAGGTCTCCTCCACCCGGCGAGATGGGCCGACGTCCCGGGTTCACGATGGCGTGGACCGTACTGACGAGATCGTCGCGGTGGGAGTACTCCCCTTGCTCCCGCCGATTCTACGGGATGCCGTCCTGTGAGCAGGCACTCTACGGCGCATCCGCTCCTGTGCTATTCCGGGGACGCGCGGAGCGCGCCCCCGGATACCCCCCTTTTCCCCTACACCGGCACCGCGAACTCGCGGATCGTGATGCGGGAGAACAGTGCCGCGCCTCCGTCGGCGTACAGCGAGATGCCGGTGTCTCCGTCGAGGAAGTGCACCTGCTGCGACAGCACCGTGTGCCCGGCGTTGACGAAGACCTCGACGCTCTGCCGGTCGACGAAGATGCGCAGATGCACCGACCGGGCAGCGGGGTCGATCGGCGCCGCCGCCCGCGTGTAGGGCGAGAGAGCGTAGCCGCTGCGCTCGGAGGGGCTGCGGTCGACGTAGAGGTCGGAGCCGTACTTGCCGACGTTGGTGTGACGCGAGCCGTCGGCGGAGCGACCGACCGAGACGCCGACGTTGGCGGCATCCGTCCACGAGATGTCGAGCTCGAGCTCGTAGGCCCGCCCCGTCCAGGGCAGCACCGCTGCGCCGTTCACGGTGCGATCGGGAAGCGTGACCGTCGAGGTGGCGCGGGAAGAGAGAGCGGCGATCGGGGTACTCAGCAGGCTGTACCACCCGCCTCCCTGACGCGCGAGCCGCAGTTCGCGCACGATCGAGTTCTGGCCGTTGTACCCGTCGGTCACGTCGGTCGGCACGTCGCGGGCGGCATACTTCCAGTTGTTCATCCACCCGATCGCGAGTCGTTTCGTGTCGGGGGACTCGATGCTCGGCCACGTCACCGCGCCGTACCAGTCCCACCCCCAGTCCAGCCACTGGGGAGTGAGGTCGTCGGCGACGAACCGCGTGCCGTTCCACGTGCCCATCCAGTACGCGTACGTCATCGGAAGGCCCACCCCGTAGGCATCCATGCTGGCGCCCAGCACCCAGTGGCGGGTGCCGTCGTCGGCGGTCATCTCGAACAGGTCGGGGCACTCGATCCCGCCGAGCTGCGGGTTCGGGTAGTCGAAGTTGCTGCGCCAGGTCCACTGCCGCAGGTTCGGCGAGGTGTAGAAGCCGGCATAGCGGGCGCGACCGAGGGCCATGACCCACTCGCCGTGCACGGCGTCCCAGTGCACCTTGGGGTCGCGGCACCATTCGGCGTTGTCGATCTCGGCGGGGGTCTGGGCGGTGCGGCCGTCGGTGTTGACCAGCACGGGGTCGGGCAGCATGGTGAAGCTGAAGCCGCCGTCGGTCGACCAGTACAGGTACTGGTCCTGGTACTTGCGGATGCCGTCGGTGGGACGGGTCGCGAGCGCGATGACCGTCCCCGCACCGAAGCCGGCGGTGTTCGCCTCATCGACGACGAGGCATCCCGACCACACCGGCACGCCGTCGGTGAGCGGCATGACCGTGCCGTGATGGGCGAAGCTCACGCCGTCGGTGGTGGCGTGATCCCACCCGCCCGCGCCGTTGTTGACGTCGGAGTGCAGGTAGTAGAGCTGGTACTGCCCGCCCGAGACGATCGGACGCTGCGGGTCGCACAGCCATCCGGTCGGGGGCGTCATATGGAACATCGCGCGCTGCGACGTGGCCGCATGGGCGGACGGTGCGGCGGCGGAGGCCAAGGCGAGACCGAAGGCCCCGGCCCCGGCGCCCTGCAGGAGGGCGCGTCGGGAGATCTCGAACGGCATGGTGCTACTCACTTCCTCGTGATCGGCAGGCGCGACGGTGCGCCCGCCGGGTGGGCCGGCGGTTCAGGGAGACGTCGGTCAGGCGGCCGCCGGAGCCGCGGGACCTTCCTGCGCGGTGTCGGCGGGCGCGTCGACGCGCACCGTTCCGACCTGCACGGTGGGGACGACGGAGGTCGCGGCGCTCGCCGAGATCGTGACGGGACCGGCGCCGAGGGTGACCAGGTGCGAGAGCACGGTGAGGCCGTCGTCGGCGAAGACCTCCAGCAGTGGACCGTCGATCACGAGCGTGAGGCCGCCCGAGGCGGGGTCCGCCAGCGGCGCGGTGCGGACACCGGCGAAGTCGGGGTGCAGGGCGTCGGCGGTGCGACCCGTGCGCGAGACGGAGAGCGTGCGGGCGGCGGGGTCGTGCACGACGTCGACCGCGGCATCCCCCTCTCCCGCCAGCCGGAGGCGTACGGTGCCCGCGGCGGCAGGATCCCACCGCACGTCGAGTACGGCGTGCGGCTCGATCCGGAGGGCGGAGGCGTCGAGCACGTCGAAGCGAGGCAGCACGGGGCGCTGGACGAGCTGCAGCGCGTCGCCGGTGCGGCGCAGCCCCAGCGTCCGGGGCAGCGACATGGCCCCGCGCCACGGCGAGGACGGGACGACGTGGGCGTAGCGCCAGTTGCCCATCCACGCCAGCATCACCGCGGAGCCCTCGGGGGCGCTGTCGAAGGTGACCCCGGCATAGCAGTCGCGGCCGAGGTCGAGCGGGCGAAGACCGCCGTCGAGGCAGTGGAAGACACCGTCGGCGAGATCGCCCACGACGTAGTGCATCGCCGAACCCGCCGGGTCGGCGTCGTCGCCCACCGGGTTGGTACTCAGCAGCAGCACCCACACGCGCTCGGTGGTGCCCTCCACCGGCAGACGCACGAGGTCGGGGCACTCCCAGACCACTCCCTCGGGGCCGATCGGACCGAACGACCCCGTCTCGCGCCAGGTCGACAGGTCGTCGGAGGAGTAGAACACCACCCGGCGCTCGACGGCTTCGACGGCGAGCATGAGCCAGCCGCCGTCGGGCACGCGCACCACCTTGGGATCGCGGAAGTCCGAGCTTCCACGATCGATCACCGGGTTCGCGGCATCCATGGTCCAGGTCGTTCCGCCGTCGACGCTGGTCGCGCGCGAGGTGGCCTGGATGCCGCGGTCGTACGCGCTGGTGTAGAACGCGCTGAGCGTGCCGTCGTCGCCCGCCACGATCGAGCCCGAATAGATCTGCTCGCCGGGTCGGTGGTGAAGCGCCACGGGATGCTCGTCCCAGTGCAGGAGGTCGGGGCTGGAGGCGTGGCCCCAGCTCATGTTGCCCCAGTCGTTGCCCTCGGGGTTGAACTGGAAGAACGCGTGCCACCGGTCGCCGGTGAACACCAGGCCGTTGGGGTCGTTCATCCAGTTGCGCGCGGGGGTGAGGTGGAACCGCGGGCGGGGGAAGCTCATACGGACTCCCGGGGAACGGAGGGGCACGCGATCAGCTGCCGCGCGCCGGTGGCGGGGGATTCGAGGCCGAGAAGCGTGCGCACTCCCGCGGCGCCCAGCTCGTAGTGGGGGAGAGCGACGGTCGACAACGGCGGCCGGAGGTGCGCGGCGATGACGTCCTGGTTGTCGAAGCCGATGACGGCGACGTCGTCGGGGATGCGCAGTCCGCGCTCGCGCAGGCCGTCGTACAGTCCCATCGCAACGCGGTCGTTGTGGCAGAACACCGCCGTCGCGCCCGAGGCGATGACGGCGGCGGCGGCGTCGTAGCCGCCCTCCTGCTGGGGCGCGGCCTCGAACACCAGCGCGTCATCGCCGGCGATGCCCGCCGCCTCCAGCGCCGAGCGATACCCGGCGAGTCGGCCGCTGCGCGCCGGCGAGGGCGAGGTGGTGTTCACGAACGCGATGCGGCGATGCCCCGCGGCCAGCAGCTGCTCGGTCGCGGTGCGCCCGCCCTGCTCTTCGTCGGGGACCACCGCGGCGAACGAGTCGTCGCCCGCGAAACAGTTCACCAGCACCGTTTCGGTGTGCTGCAGCGGCGGCGGAACCTCGATCTCGCGGTGGTACCAGGTGGAGTACAGAATGCCGCGCACCTGGTGCTCCAGCATCATCGCGATCGCGTCGTTCTCCGCGGCGGCGTTGCCCTCGGTGTTGGCCACGAGCAGCACGAAGCCGTGACGCCACGCCTCGTCCTGGGCGCCGTGGATGATCTGACCGGCGAAGGGCGTGGTGGCGATGGCATCCGCCACTAGCCCGATGAAGCGCGAGCTGCCCTCCGACAGCGTCTTGGCCAGGGCGTTCGGGCGGTACCCGAGCGCCACGATCGCCTCCTGCACGCGGCGACGGGCGTCGTCGCCGATCCGGGCGCCGGGCTTGTCGTTGACGACGTGCGACACGGTCGCGACCGAGACGCCGGCGGCCTTGGCGACATCGCGCATGGTCGTGGTCATGAGGGGGTCCTCGCGTTCATCCCTTGGTGGCTCCGCTCTCCAGGCCCGCGATCATCGCTTTGTTGAGCACGAGGAACACCAGCAGCAGTGGCGTCACCGTGACGCACACCGCGGCGAACGTCGCCGTCCAATCGGTGTTGCCCATCGCTCCGATGTAGTTTTGCAGGCCCAGAGGGATGGTCTTCAGTCCGTCGGACAGCACGAAGGTGTTCGCGAAGATGAAGTCGTTCCAGATGAAGATGCTGTTGACGAGAACGACCGTGATGATCGTGTTGACCGACAGGGGCGCCGTGATCTGCAGGAAGATGCGGTACGGACCTGCTCCGTCGAGGGAGGCGGCTTCGTACAGCTCCCGGGGGATGTACTCGTAGAACGACGAGAACAGATACACGCCCATCGGCAGCGAGAACGCCGCCAAGGGCAGGATCATCGACAGGTGGGTGTCGAGCAGCCCCACCTGCGAGTAGTCGATGAACAGCGGCACGAGCGCGATCTGGACCGGCACGATGATGCCCAGCAGGAACAGCGCCCGCACGAACCCGCTCAGGCGGAAACCGAGCACCTGCAGCGCGTAGGCCGCCATCATGCCGGCGACCACGATGAGCAGGCTCGCCCCCAGCGTGACGATGAGGGAGTTGCCGATGTTCAGCAGCAGGTTGCCGGTGCCGAAGGCACGGGCGTAGTTGTCGAGTGTCCACTCCCGCGGCAGGGCGAACGGGTCGCCGCCGGCGAAGTCCGCGGCGCTGCGGAAACTCGTGAGGAACAGCCACAGCAGGGGGTACACCTGCACGATCACGATCAGCACGACGGTGACGGTCAGCAGGGTGCGCTGCACACGAAGGCGCGGCGGGCGGTGGACCCGGCGGGTGTCGGGCTCGGGAGCCCGGGGGGCGGATGCCACGGGGGCGGGGGTGAGGGTGATGCTCATCACGCGTCCTTCCGACGCAACAGCAGGAAGATGAGGCCGACGGCGACGAGGCACTCCACGACGATGAAGACCGAGATCGCACTGGCGTAGCCGTAGTCGGTGTGGACGAAGGCCGTCTTGTACATGTAGGTGGTCAGAAGCTCGGACGCTTGTCCGGGGCCGCCGTTGGTCAGCAGGTAGGGGATGTCGAAACCGCGGAGGGCGAAGGTCGTCGCCATGACGGTCGTGGTGATCCAGACGGGGCGGATGTAGGGGAAGCGGATGCGCCAGAACGTCTGCCACCACGAGGCGCCGTCCAGGCGGGCGGCTTCTTCGAGCTCCTTGGGGACGGCGATCAGGGCCGCGTAGATGATGAGCATGTACAGGCCCGTGAAGCGCCATCCCTCGGGGATCGACACGGCCGCCAGCACGGTCTGCACGTTCGACAGCCACGCCGTCTGCAGGCCCTCGAGACCCACCCACGACAGCAGCTGGTTGAGCAGGCCGACCGGCTCCAGCGAGTACACGCGCAGGAAGAGGAAGGCGATGGCGACGGTGGAGATCACCGCGGGCAGCAGGTAGAGGGTCTTGACCAGCTCACGGGCCCGGGGGAGGGCCGTCAGCAGCCCCGCCACCGCGAGTGCACCGCCGAGTTGCAGAACGAGGCAGATGGCGAGGTATCCGAGCGCGTTGCCGAACGCCGTCCAGAAGACGTCGTCGCGGGTGAACATCTTGACGTAGTTGTCGAGCCCGACGAACTGCAGGTCGGTGATGCCGTCCCACTCGAACAGGCTCAGCACGAGCGACTGACCGATGGGCAGCAGCACGGCCGCGCTGTAGAGCAGCAGCGGCGGGACGAGGAAGACCGCCACGGCCAGACCGGAGCGGCGCGGAAGCATCGAGGTGCGCATCGGCGCGCGGCGTGGGGTGGGCCGGCCGGCCCCGGTCACCCGGGGCCGGCGCGGGGCGAGCGTGTCAGCCACCGACGTTCTCCGTGAGGGCGGCATCCATGGTGCTCACGAACTCGTCGGGCGTGATGTCGCCCTGGACGAGCAGGGTCAGCTCCTGCTGGAGGCGGGTGTTGGTGGCGGGGTCGAGCTGCGTGTCCCACGGCATGGCGATCTTCTCGCCGACCTCGCCCGCCTGGGCGATCGCCCGGCTGTACAGCGGGGTGGCGGCCGCCGGGATCTCGGTCTCGACGCCGGTGGTCGGCGAGAGGGCGCCGGAGGCGGCGACCTCGGCGGGGTAGCGCTCGAGGGCGAAGGCGAGGAAGTCGCGCACGAGCGGGTCGAAGGTGGCGGAGTTGACGGCCATGCCGATGCCCGACGGGGTGACGTACTCGTCGTCGGCGGTGACGGCGCCGGGGAGCGTGGGGAGAGTGAAGTAGTCGACGCTGTCGCGGACGCCCGCGTCGAGCGTGTCGGTGGCGAGGTTGCCGAGCTCCCACGTGCCGATGTTGTAGACAGCGGCCTTGCCCGAGGTGAACTGCGCCTGCGCGTCGGCATAGCCGGTGGAGGAGAAGCCCTCCTGGAAGCACCCCGCCTGCCCGAGGCCGTACAGCCAGTCGGCGGCGGCACGCCCGGGGGCGTCGGAGAACTTCGCTTCGCCGGTCTTGAGCTTCTGCACGTACTCGGGGCCGGCCTGACGGAAGGGGTAGTACGCCATGTAGCGCTCGAGCGGCCAGCCGTCGGCGCCGTCGAGGGCGATGGGGGTGATGCCCTGCGCGCGCAGCGCCTCGCACATCGGCGCGAAGTCGTCGAGCGTCGCGGGCACCTCGACGCCGGCCTGGGCCAGCAGGTCGCGGTTGTACCAGAAGAACTCCAGCTGGAACTCGAACGGCACCATGTAGAGCGAGCCGTCGTCGAAGCGTTGGTAGTTCAACGCCGCCTCGCGGTAGTCGTCGGCCAGGCCCAGATCCTCGAGCAGCAGGTCGACGTCGACCATGCGCCCCTGGCCCGCGAGCTTCTGCGCGAAGGGGGTGGCATCCGTGTCGAAGAGCTCGGGCAGCTTGTTCGCCGCGGCGAGCGTCTCGTACTTCTGGATGTAGCTCGGTCGATCGGGCGTGGTGATGAGGTTGAGCGCGAAGCCGGGATGGCTGGCCGCGTACTCGTCGGCGATCTTCTGCATCGCGGTGATGACGCCGCCGTCGGCGGGGCGCGAGAGCAACCACGAGATCTCGCGGGGCTTCACCTCCCCCTCGGGGTTGACGTTCGTGGGGTCACCGCCGCCGCCGCCGGTGCCGGCGCAGCCGGAGAGGACGAGGGCGGTGGCGGCGGCCAGGGCGACCCAGGATGCCGTGCGTGCGTGGTGGACCATGTGAATCTCCGTTGATGTGTGGTTCGGGTGCGGGTGGAGTCAGGAAGAAGAGGTGACGAGCAGGTCGTCGTGCCGGGCCGTGGAGGCGCCGCCGTCGGTTTCGCGGGTGGATACCTCGAGAGCGACGACGCTGACCTCGCCCTCGCCGACGAACGCGCGGATTCCGCCGGTCGTGCGGTCGTAGAGGCGGGTGCTCAGGGTGACGGCCCCGTCGACGGTGGCGACGCACAGGTCGCCGTCGACGACCACCTCGAGCCGGTGCGGTCCGGCTTCGAGCGTGACGGCGCGCTCGAGCTCGACCGCGAAGGGCACGTCGCCCGAGACCTGCCATTGCTCACCGCCGGTACGAAGACGCGGCCAGCGGTCGAAGACCAACCGGTTCCGACGCGGCTCCACACGCAGGACGTAGCCCTCGTCGCCGTCGTCGCTCGCGCGCAGCAGGAGGCCGAACTCGGTCGTCTCCGCGGCGATGTCGAACACCGCGTCGACGCGGAAGGTCGCCGGGGCGGTCTCGGCGACGACGAGGTCGGCATAGCCGTCGGGAGCCGACAGGACGGCTCCGGATGCCACGGCGGCAACGCCCCGATCGAAGCTCTCGGCGAGTTCGACCGGGGGGTGGAACCGCAGCGTGCCGTCGGGGTTCTGCTCGGCCTCCAGCACCGAGAGGGTGCCCGCCCACTGCCAGGCGCCGTCGTCGACGCCGCCCTCGCGCGAGGCGATCCAGCCGAAGAAGAAGCGACGGTCTCCCCGGGCGGCGGACTTCGCCGCGTAATACGCGCGGCCGTCGAGGCTGTCGTCGGCGGGGACCGTCCAGGGGCCGTGGAGGCTGCGCGAGACGCGGTACCGGGTGGTGAACGACTCGCTGAACTCGGAGTAGACCAGGTACCACCAGCCGTTCCACTCGAACACCTCGGGGCACTCGTGCGCGATATAACGCCGCGGGTCCCAGAACGCCTCCGCGGGTTCCCACGTGCGGAGGTCGTGCGAGACGCATTGCGCGATGACACCGCGGCGGCGCTCCGGTCCGTCGGCGTGGCGGGCGGTGATGAGCATGCGCCAGAGACCCGCGGCCTCGTCGCGGAAGACGAAGGGATCGCGCCAGTCGGCCGTCTCGTAGCCCGCGGTCGCGCCGAACGTGTGCGCGGGGTGACGCTGCCAGGTGCGCATGCCGTCGGTGCTGGTCGCGTGCAGAACCAGCTGCAACGGCAGTCCGTCGGCGCCGCGGCGGTCGGGGTTCTGCCCGGTGTAGAAGAGGTGATGGACTCCGTCGGCCACGACGACGCTGCCGGTGTAGACGTTGAAGTCGTCGGCATCCGGACCGCCCGAGGCCAGCGCTGTACCCGTCTCGGTGAACGTGACGAGGTCGTCGGTGACGACGCGGTGCCACGGCATCCCGATCTTCGGCGTCCGGCGCGACTCGTGCAGGTAGAACAGGTGGAAGCGGCCGTCCTCCTGCCACGGGATGACGTCGCCGACCCAGGCCTGGGGCGGGCGGAAGAACCCTCGTTCGTACATCGGATGACTCCTCGTCGAGACTCACAGCACCGATGAAACCCGTGTGGTTAATCGGTTACGCAGACGCTAGCAAGCTCTCTGAGCGATGGTCAAGCGGTTAATCAGATTTCGTTCGCGGATGTCTTCCGGCGCAGCACGGGCGTCCCCGCGGTCACGTCGACGGACCCGTCGACGGCGCTGAACGCGCGTTCGTCGGCGTTCGTGACGATCGTGAGCACCACCGGATCCAACCCCGCAGCCGTGACGGCGGCGAGGTCGACGTGCACGAGCGCGTCACCGGGCGACACCCGGTCGCCGACGCGCACGAGCGGGCGGAACCCTCGACCGCCCAGTCGCACCGTGTCGATGCCCACGTGCACGAGCAGCTCCGTGCCGTCGTCGGTGGTGACGCCATACGCGTGGGAGGCCGCGGCGATCGCGCTCACCGTTCCCTCCGCGGGGGAGGAGACGAGACCGGAGGCGGGGGCGACCGCCGAGGTCGGGCCCAGTGCGCTCCCGGCGAAGGCCGGGTCGCCGAGGGTCGACACCTCGACCCGGGTGCCCGACACGGGGGAGCGCACGACGGAATCGTCGCGCGGCTCGGCGCCCCCGTCCCCATCGAGAGGGCGCCCGCGTCGTCGCCGCCATCGCGCCCACGACAGCGTGCCGATGAACGACAGCGCGATCGAGACGCCGAGGCACAGCAGGAACGGCCCCACCTGACCGGGAGCGATCGAGAGGAAGCCGAAGACACCCGCCGCCCCCAGGGTCACCGCCTCCACGCGGAAGGCCGCGAGCAGGGTCGCGGAGACCGCCGTCGCCCCCACCGCGATGGCGAAGGGGACCCGGAGGCGCAGGGTCACGCCGAACATCGCCGGTTCGGCGATGCCGAGTGCGGCCGGAGCGGTCGCGGTGGCGGCCAGCGCCCGCAATCGGGAGCCCCGGCGCGCCGACACCCACACGGCGAGCGTGGCCGCGGCCTGGGCGACGTTGGCGGCGGCGGCACGGGGAAGATGAACGAGCCGCCGGTCGACAGCAGCCCCAGCTCGATGGCGATGAGCCCCTGGTGCAGTCCGGTCACGACCAGCGGGGAGTACACCGCGCCCACGACGGTGCCGCCGAGCAGTCCGGCGCTGCTGTACAGCCATTCCAGGCCGACCGCGGCGGCGTCCGCGGTGAAGCGCAACGCC
The DNA here is from genome assembly GCF_014192415.1 of Microbacterium proteolyticum. Classification (GTDB taxonomy): domain Bacteria; phylum Actinomycetota; class Actinomycetes; order Actinomycetales; family Microbacteriaceae; genus Microbacterium; species Microbacterium proteolyticum. The sequence continues at coordinate 755,013 of NZ_JACHXY010000001.1, read as the reverse complement.
GGCCCCAGGACCAGGAAGGCGAGCAGGCCCGTCGTCAGGAGGGTCAACAGGGGGACGAGCAGCAGGCGCGCCGAGCCGCGCAGTCGGCGGCCGAAGAACCGTTCGAGGCGCGCCAGCACGAAGCAGATCGCGATGATCGGCAGGACCGTGCCCTGGTAGTCGATGGCGAGCACGTCGACTCCCGCGATCACCCACCCCGTGTCCGGGGTGAGGTGGATGGCGGGCAGGGCGGAGTCGGCCGCGAGACCGGGGGCGGCCACGAGGGCTGCCCCCATCGCCGCCCCGAGATACGGGCTGCCGCCGAAACGCCCCGCGGCGGAGAAGCCCAGGAGGACGGGCAGCAGCGCGAAGACGGCCGCGCCCAGCAGACCCACCAGGGCCACCGGTCCGCGCAGCCACGGCACGGCATCCACCACCGCGAGGTCGCCGAAGGCCCCGGGGCCGGCGAGGACGTTGTGGAGCGCGGTGAGCAGTCCGCCCGCGACGAATGCAGGCAGCAACGGTGTGAAGACGTCGACGAGCACGCTGATCGCCCGCGTCGGAAGGGGGCGAACGGAGGCCGCCGCCGGCGGTGCGAGCCGACGAGCCACCGCATCCGCGAGGTCGTCGACGTGCCCCGGGCCGACCACGATCTGCACCTGTTCGCCGACCACCTGCGCGGCCAGCACGCCGGGAACGGCGTCGAGTGCTGCGGTGTCCACCCTCGAGAGCTCCCGGGGGTTGACCCGCAGGCGCGTGGCGCAGTGCGTCGCGGCGACCACGTTCTCGGTGCCGCCGAGCGCACGGAGGATCGCGTCCGCCATCGACATGGCATCCATCGGCACCCGGACCCCTCGCCACTCCTCCCCAGGGGTGGTGGAAGCCAGCGTACGCGTCCGGGCCCCTCGCGCTGACGCGCTCGCATCCGCCCCGGTCCGGAAACGCCGAAACGGGGCCCCGCCGTAGCGGGGCCCCGCTCCCGGGGTGGGGTGCCCCGTTTGCGAGGTGGGGTGCCTCATCTCCCGGGGTGGGGCGCCCCGTTCAGGGGCGGGGGGTCAGCCGATCGGCCGCGGGTCGGACGTGCCGGCGATCTCGTGCGCGTAGCCCGAGGGGATGTCGGCCCACTCGCCGAGCCCATTGGTGCCGTACGAGCGATCGACCGTGACGGCATCGCCCTCGATGTCGAGGCGCACCGTCGGGGCGAGGGTGCCGCCGCGGACGAAGTCGTCGCTCGTACCGATCGTGTCGATGAACGACTGCACGAGGCCGTCGGGCATGACGTAGTGGGAGTATGCCTGGAACTGCCCCGGGTGCTGATCGGGGTTCGGGGCGAAGGGGGTGCCCGCGGGGAAGTTCAGGTTGGCGGGACTTCCGAGCGCGAGTCCCGAGCCGCGGTTCACGGGCTGGAAGTCGCTGCGGATGCCATCTCCCACGAAGCCGTAGACGCCCTCGGGGCCGTCGATGCCGGCCGCGTACGTGCCGCGGTGGGTGATGGTGAAGAGGTAGTACTTGCCGTCCTTGATGTAGATCTGCGGACGCTCGGTCTGATCGTTCACGCAGTTGGCCGACAGGATCGGCGGCAGGAAGCGCCACTCGGTGAGGGCGGCGTTCTCGGCGACAGCGAGGCCGACGTTCGCCATCTGGAAGTGCGCACCCTTGTCCATGGCCTCATCGGCGGTCTCGGCGTGCGGGTCGCCGGGGGCGTAGCCCATGTCTTCCTCGGTGCACGCGCGCTCGCCGCGGGCGAAGGCCGAGTTGCCCTCGAACACCATGTAGGTCTTGCCGGGGTGCGCGGGGTCTTCGAAGGTGAACGGGTCGCGGAAGTTGAAGAACTCGTTCTGCGCGCCGGTCTGGTAGTACTCGCCATCGGCCTGCAGCATGTCGTGCTGGTCGCGGAAACCGGTCATCCAGACGCCGTTCTCATCGGCGAACAGACGCCCCTCGCTCTGGACCAGGCGCGGGTCGTACGGCTTGCGGTTGGATCCGTCGTCGTTGCGGTAGAAGGCCACCGCGGTGTAGAAGATGCGCAGCTTATTGCCGTCGAAGATGCGCGTCGAGCCCGACCACTCCGTCTGGTGGCTGAAGGACTGGTCCTCGAAGATCGCGCCGGACGCGCCGTCGGGGAAGACCAATCCGCCGTAGGTCCAGCCGCCGTCCTCGGGACGCTCGGCGACGTCGGCTTTGCGGAAGAAGTAGCCGAGCTTGGCGTAGGTGTGTCGGTCGTCGAAGCCGAGCTTGCGGTCGGCGACGAGCGAGAAGACGACCTCCCAGCCTTTGAAGCTGGGCTGGGCGGAGGTGCCGTCGGTGAGGGTCCAGCTGTCCCAGACCCACACCTCCTCGTTGCTCATGTCGGGGAAGTCCTGCGGCACCGTCGGCATCGTGTACTCCTCGGGCATGGAGTTCTCTCGCGATGCGGCTGCGGGATCGCTCATGGCCTGGAGCTGGCGCGCATCGGCGCGGGTCCACTTGGCGGTGAAGTCGGCCTCGGGGTCGTAGGCCTTCTGGGTGTGTTCGGTCGGCGCGGGGAAGCCCGATACGGCTTCCGGTGCGGGCTGCGCATGGGCGGGGGCGCCCGCCGCCAGAGCGGCGGTGGTGGCGATCACAGCGGCGATCGCCGCGAGCCGGTGGCGCGTGCGCCCCGCTCGGTTGTGCGTGGTGGTCACGTCGTTCTGCTTTCTCGTTCGCAAGACGTGGATCCTTCTCCTCGTCGCTCAGCGTAGGAGCATGCCTCGTTTCTGTCAAACGATTAACATAATTTGTGTTCGCCCAGAATCTCTGGCACTCTCGACCTCGAGTCGCCGCATGGCGTACTTCGTGGCATCCCTCCTCTCGCGGTCATCTGAGCCCGCACCAGCCACCCTCTTCGCGACGACGTGAATCCGGTCGGAAAGACCCGCACTCGTCGCGCCCATCCGTAATCCACAGGAGTGTCATGACCCAGCTCGTCCCCACCGCCCGCAGGTCTCCTGCGCGGCGCATCCCCTTCGCGGTGGCGGCCGCCGCCGCGTCGTCGGCCGCGATCGTCCTGCTGGCCGCGGCTCCCGCGCAGGCCGCCGCCACGGTCGTAACCCTCGAGGGCCAGGATGCCGCAGCCGCGGCGAATTACCTGGTCGGAGAGCATGTCTCGCTCCCGTCCGCCGCGCTCTCGCTCGGTCGCGCCGTGCAAGCCGGAACCGTCGACTCTCTCGACCTCGGCCTCCCCTCCGGTGCGTTCACCGGTGTGGCACTGAGCACCGGTTCGCTGCGCGCGGCCAACCCCGCCGCCGCGGGCGACGTCGACTTCACGTCGTCGTCGCTGGTCGGCCCCAACACCAAGCTCACGACCACGGGCGACCTGGGTGGGCCGGGCTCGGCGCTGCTGGAATCGTCGTTCGCCGCCACCACGTACGACGCGGCGGAACTGCGCCTCACCGTCGTGCCTGAGGGCGACAAGCTGGCAATCGTTTATCACATCGGTAGCGAGGAGTACGCGGGCTGGGCGGAGCGCGACTACACGGACGCATTCGGCGTGTACGTCGGCGGGCGCCTGTGCTCGACCCTCGGCGACGTGCCGGTGGGCGTCACCAGCATCAACGCCGACACGCGCCCGCAGTCGTACGTCTCCAACCTGACGGCCGACGGCGCGCCGGGCGAGGCCGACACCGAGATGAACGGCTACTCCGTCGCGCTGACGTGCACCGCCGCCGTCACCCCCGGCCAGCCGGTCGAGGTGGTCGCCGCGGTCGCCGATACGGTCGACGGACAGCTCGACTCGACGCTGCTGCTCGCCGCGAACGGCATCACCTCGGTGCCCGGGCCCGTGCAGCCCTCGCCCTCGCCCACCGAGGCGCAGCCCGCGGCGAGCCCCTCCGCGACGTCCGTCCCCGTCCCCGCGTCGGTGAACGGACCCGCCGCGGGCGGCACCACCCGACCCGGCTCGCCGCTGGCCGTGACCGGTGTGGACTCGGCGTCGCTGGTCACCGGCGTGGGCCTGGCGGTAGCCGCGGTCGGCGCAGGGGCCGCGGCCCTCGTCATCTCGCGTCGTCGCCGGACCGCCCGTGAGGTGAGCGAGCAGTGATCCGCGTCGGCTCCCGTCTCCTCGCCCGCTCGCTCGCCGTCTCCGGCGGCGTCATCCTCGGCTCGACACTGATCGCCGCCCCCGCCAACGCTCTCACGGTCGCGCCGCTTCCGGCCGATGTGACGGTGACGCGCGACGGCGCCGAGACGGTCTCGGACGTGCGGTGGGAACTGCCCTCCGATGCGGCGCCCGGTGACGTGGTCACGCTGTCGCTGCCCGAGCACGCGGGGGCTGTGGCGGGAGCCGACTGGATCGCCTCGACCGGAGTGTCCATCGGCGTCGTGCGCCTCGACGGCGCCGGACTCGCTGCGATCGAGTTGAACGAGGCCGCCGCAGACCCCGCCCACCGGCGCGGCGAGGTGGTGGTGCGCTCCGAGCTCGATCAATCGCCCCCGACGATCGAGACCTCGACGTCCACTGCCGATGCGACCCTCCGCCCCGGTGAGGAGCCCGGCCCGTTCTACGGCGCCCCCGACCGTTCGCGGGGCAACAAGTACGGCGCCTGGACCGATGAGACCGAGACGCGCGCCCGCTGGGTGCTCGAATCGCCGTCGGGGCCCTGGGACGCGCTCGACGTCGTCGACCGCCCGGGACCCGGCCAGCGCGTCGACTGCGCGGCGGGGATCCGCGTCCGCGCGGCGGGCGAGACGGATCCGGTGACGGGGTACCTGGTGAACCCCGTCGAGGTCGCCGCCGAACGCGTGACCATCGCCTGCGGGGACTCCGAGGTGAGCGTGCGAGTCGAGCCCGTGGGCGCCGAGATCGTCGAGATCACCCTGGAGACGATCCTCGACGTCGCCTCGACCGAGGTGTCGAACGCCGCGGACTTCAGCGCGGAGCGCTCGCTCCCCGGACAGGCGACCCGCACGCTCTGGTTCGAGCCCCGGCTGACGGTCGCGCCGTCACCCTCGCCGACCCCCACGGTTCCCCCGGTCGTCGAGACGCCGAAGCCCCATCCGGCCCTTCCGGACCGCCTGGCGGAGACCGGAACGGATGCCGCGCTGCCCCTCGGCATCGGCGCGGTACTGCTGCTGGCCGGTGCCGCGACGGCGGTCCACCGACGACGGGGACGGAGGCGCGCATGAGGGGTATCGACACCCGCGCGCGCGGTCGCCGCGTCGGCATCCTGATCGCGTCGATCGTCGCGGTCGTGGTCGCGGTGGTCCTCGTGATCGTGCTGTTGCCGCGCACCGAGGAGCCGACGCCGCAGCCGACGCCCACGCCCACGCAGACGCCGGATGCCTTCGCCACCCCCGAGGGGTGGGAGAGGTTCCGCCCGACGTTCCACCTGACCCCGGAGCAGCACTGGATCAACGATCCCCAGCGCCCCGTCTTCGTCGACGGCGAGTGGCGCCTTTACTACCTCTACAACGCCGATTACCCCGAGGGGAACGGCACCGAGTGGCACCTGGCCACCTCCACCGACATGGTCACGTGGAAGAACCGCGGTGTCGCGATCGAGAAGTACCGCAACGGTCTGGGCGACATCCTCACCGGCAGCGCCGTCGTCGACGAGCGCAACACGGCCGGGTTCGGGGCGGGAGCGATCATCGCCCTGACCACCCAGCAGGACGACGGCGTGCAGCGCCAGTCCTTGTTCTCCTCGACCGACGGCGGCGTCACCTTCCAGAACTACGAGGGGAACCCGGTCATGGATAATCCCGGCACGACCGACTGGCGCGATCCGAAGATCGTGTGGGACGACGCGCGAGAACAGTGGGTGATGGTGCTCGCCGAGGGGGAGCGCCTGGGGTTCTACACCTCGCCCAACCTCCGCGAGTGGACCTACGTCTCCGACTTCGTGCGCACCGAGTACGGTCTGCTCGAATGCCCCGACCTGTTCGAGATGGTCGACCCCGACTCGGGGCGGCGCACGTGGGTGCTGGGCGTGAGCGCGGATGCCTCCCGAGAGGGCGGGTCGACGGGCTTCGCTTACTGGACGGGAGCGTGGGACGGGGAAGGCTTCACCGCCGACGCCGACGAGCCGCAGTGGCTCGACGGGGGCGCCGACTTCTACGCCGCCGTGACGTGGGACGACCCGCGCGACGGTGATGAGGGCCGGCTGGAGCGCCGCTTCGCACTCGGCTGGATCAACAATTGGGCGTACGCCCGGGATCTCCCCGGGGGGAGCTGGCAGGGCGGATCGCTCTCGACCACCCGCGAGATCGTCCTGCGCGAGATCGACGGGCGCCTCAGCCTGCTGTCGCAGCCCGTCGCCGCCCTCGATGCGCGCCAGGGGGAGCCCGCGACAGCACCGGCCTTCACGGTCGCCCCCGGCGAGATCGTCGACCTGCCCGCGCAACCGCGCACCGGCGCCTATCGCCTGCGGGCCCAGGTCGACGCGACGGACGGTGGCGAACTCCGCCTGCGATTCGGCTCCGCCGATGCCGAAGTGACCGTCGGGTACGACTCCGAGGCGGGGGTGATCTTCCTCGATCGACGACAGGATGCGGTGGCGGATGCCATGCCCGAGACCTACCGCGAGATCCGCACCGCCCCGGTGGATGCCGACGGCTCGCTGGTCCTCGACATCCTCGTCGACGCCTCGTCGGTGGAGGTGTTCGCCGGCGACGGCCGCGCCTCGCTGACCTCGGCGGCGTACGCCGATGCCCGCTCCGGCGTCACCGCGGAGGCGTCGGGCGGGGCGATCGGCATCCGGGACCTTTCGGTGACCCCGCTCGCCGTCAACGATCCGAACGCCCCGTAGGCCCGCGGCCGCACCGCAACCCCCACCCGGTGCGGCCGCGACTCCGTCCCGAAAGGGCGGAGGGGACTCAGGACGTCCAGCCATGACGCAGCGCCACCGGAAGCGGTTCCTGCGCAGCAGTGCTCGCGGTGGCATCCGTCATCCGCTCGAGGAGCAGGTCGACCGCCCTCGTCGCCATCCGCTCGATGGGCTGGCGGACGGTGGTGAGGCCGGGTACGGCCAGATGCAGCGCCGCCGCTCCGTCGTATCCGACGATCCGCAGGTCGTCGGGGACGCGGCGCCCGGTCTTGCGCGCCCACTCCAGCGCCATGAGGGCGGTGAGGTCGTCGCTGGCGAAGACGCCGTCGCAGGCGTTTACCGTCAGCCAGGTCTCGATCGCGGCCCGGCGCTCGTCGAGTGAGGTGTCGTAGCCGTAGGCCATGACGCGCGGTTCGAGGCCGTGGGCGCGCATGCGTTCGCGATACGCCGCCGCGCGCTGGTTGCCGGGGTGATCGGTGGCCGTGAGATGCACGGCGGAGCGCGATCCGCGGGCGATGAGGTGCTCGGTGGCGAGCACTCCGCCGGTGCGATTGTCGCTGTGGACGGTGGGGATGCCCTCGCCCAGGCGGCGGTCGATCGCCACGATGGGCAGGTCGGCCCGCCCGTAGCCTGCGACGTCGCGGTTGTGCGTGGAGCTGATGATCCCGTCGACCCGGTTGCCCTGCAGCAGATCGAGGTACTTCTCCTCGCGCTCGGGGGTGTCGTGGCAGTCGCACAGCAGCATCTTGTAGCCGCGCGTGGCGAGCGCCCCCTCGACGTGGGATGCCAGCTCGCCGAAGAAGGGATCGGCGACCGTGGGCACGATCAGGCCCACGAGGGTCGAGCGCTGACCGATGAGCGACCGGGCGATCTCGTTCGGACGGTAGCCGAGCTCGGACACCGCGTCGTCGACGCGACGTTTGATGTCGTCGCTGAGATAGCCCCGGTTGTTCAGCACACGGGAGACGGTGGTCACCGAGACGCCGGCGCGCGCGGCGACGTCTTGCAGCTTGGGTCGGCTCATCGAATGCTCATCGGGTCGAGGGATGGATGACGCTTCGACGCTATCCCACTACGCGTTGCCGGCCGTCAGCGCGGGGGGAGTGCGCTCTCCCACGCCGGCCCCATGCGCGTGCGGAGGCGCATCGGCCCGGTGGCGATCGTGCCGGCTCGACCGCCTCAGCCTCATCCTCGACGTCGAGCGGTCGGCGCTCGAGCGGCGGCATCCGGCGCACCACGGATCGGCGATGGTGCTCAGTCGGTGGAGCGCCGTCCAGCGCGCCACCACCGCACGACCACGACCGTCACGATGCCCACGGAGAGCCCGGCGACGGGGCCGAGGATCGACGTGGGGGCGCCGAGGACGATCGCGACGCCGCACGCGACGATGGCATTCGTCCGTGCGCCGACCATGACGCGGTCGTCGAGACGGCGCCGCCCGCCGCGCAACCCCTCCCGCGGTCATGAGCCGCTGCGCGAGGATTCCGATCACACCTGTTCCGAGGAGGACGATGATGACTGATCGCGAAGAAACCCAGGACGCCCCCGTGATGGACGGCGCCACCGACGCCGGCGTGGAGGAGAAGAAGGACGGCGCGCGTGAGCAGCGCGCCGCCGACGCCGCGGTGGCCGATGAGGGTCTGCCCACCGAAGACCTGAAGGACGACCTCCGCAGTATCCGCGGCTACGGCGAGGATCGCTGAGCAAGCGAGCACGCCCGCAGGGCGGACGACGACCCTCGCCCGGAGCCACGTGGGGGAAGGCTCGACGGGCGAGGGTCACCGAGGACGCCAGAGGGGCGTCATCCGCGCCGACGATGGCGGCGCGGGGTATACGCAGAGTACGCCGCTCCACCGCCGTGCCGGCCGGGTCCCAGCCAATCCGAAGGCGGCGCGGGCACTGCTCCCGGACGCTCGGCGCGGCGCCCGGGAGCGGGGGCTCATCCGCCGTCGGTCGGAACCTCGCCGGCGGCGATCGCGTCGGCATAGGTGCGGATGTCGGGGCCCGGCTCGTAGTCGATGAAGCGGTCCTTGATGCGCGCATTGATCTGGGCGAAAGCCTCATCCGACGAGATGTCGTCGCTCTCGCGGGCGATCGCGACGACCGCCTCGCGCAGGACGTTGTCGGCGTCGTCGAGGATCTTCTGGCGGGCGGGTTCGTTCCAGCGGATGTCTGAGATGTCCATGGGCGAAACGATAGGACGGGCCCACGGGCGTCTTTCCGGGGTTGCGTCGGGGGGCTGCGTGTGCGGAGCCGACCGCGCAACCCTTCTGCTCCGCGGCATCGCCGTGGTGAGGATGGATGCATGTCGAGGGATGCCGGAAGAAGCGTGGCAACGAGGCTCTGCGCCGTCCTACGCGACCTGCGGTGGTGGGCGAGGGACTACGCGTACGCGCTCCGCGCGCAGTCGCGCGCCCTCGTCGGTCGGGAGGGCGCCGATCGTCTGTCGGAGGGGGAGGGCACCCCGATCGTGCTGCTCCCGGGCATCTACGAGACCTGGCGCTTCCTCGAACCCCTTGCCCGCGCCCTGCACGAACGCGGTCATCCGGTGTACGTCGTCGACGAGCTCGGAGACAACCGTCGTCCGATCGCCGAGCAGGCCTCTCGCGTCGCGGTGCTGCTCATCGCCCGCGGCCTGGACGACGTCGTTCTCGTCGCGCACAGCAAGGGCGGCCTCATCGGCAAGCACGTCATGGCGTTTCATCCGGCCGGATCCCGGGTACGGGCGATGGTCGCCGTCGCCACGCCTTTCGGCGGATCGCGCTACAGCCGGCTGATGCCAACCCCCTCGTTGCGGGCGTTCGCGTCGGGCGACGCCACGATGCGTGCGCTCGCCGCGGCAGCCGACGCCAACGCGCGGATCGTGTCGATCTACGGGGCCTTCGATCCGCACATCCCCGAGGGCAGCGAACTCGCGGGAGCGCGCAATGTGCGCTTGGCCGAGGGAGGGCACTTCCGCGTGCTCGCGGACCCCCGGGTCATCGCCGAGGTCGTGCGGGTAGCCGGGTAGGCACATCGCCGTCGACCGCCCGTCGAGCCCGTCAGGCAGGGCGGGTCGCACCCGTCAGCGCAACAACACGGACCGAGCGTGGTCGTCGGCGACGATATCGCCCGCCGCGACGGCCGTGACCTCGACGGACTCCAGCGTGAGTGCTCCTGACAGGGTCGTCAGAAACGCCGTGTCTGCCGCATCCCTGCCGGTGGCGATGCGCACGAGGTGGTGGCGGGGCGCGAGCCGGGTGGCGTCCACGACCTCCCATCGGCCGTCGACGAAGGCCTCGACCACCGCATGGAAGTCCATCGGGTCGAGTCCCGGCGCGAACGCGGAGACCAGACGAGCCGGCACTCCACTCGCGCGGAGGAGGGCGACGGTCAGATGGGCGTAGTCGCGGCAGACGCCCTCCCCTGCTCGGAGGGTGTCTGCGGCGGTATCGGTCGGTCCGCTCGATCCGGGGACGTAGGAAAGGTGCTCCCATACCCAGGCCGGCACTCGCTCCACCGTGTCGCGCGGGCTGAGATCCGAGAAGATGGATGCTGCATCGCCGAGCTCGTCCGAAGGGACGTACCGACTCGGCCGGAGGTAGCGCACGGTGTCGACATCGTCGGACTCGGCCGGCGCGGTGGGCGGCGAAACCTCGGCGCGGTACGCGACGACCGCTGTGCCCACGGGCAGTGTCGCGCGATGCAGACGAGTGCCGTGGGCGTCGTACTGCTCCCTGAACGGCACCGCGAGGCCCTCCACGGTGATCTGCAGATGCTCTTCGACGACCCAGCCGGCGGCGGGGGCGATCGACAGGACCACCTCCGCCTCGTCGTCGACGCGAAGAACCACCTCGGCTGCGACCGACGCGTTCATGCGGCCGCGTCCGGCATCGTGTCGGCGTCGGGGAGGATGGCGGGAGGGGCCATCGATCGCACGGCACAGCATCCGTCGCCTGCGACGTCGCATCCGTCGGCGACCGCGCAGCGCATGCGGTGCAGGAAGGACGTCACGGCAGCGGTCTCGTTGTCGCTCATGCCGCGGGTGGCCTGCATCATGCGTGCGTGCATGGAAGAAAGAGTGTCATGCATCTCGACGTCGGCGTGCCCGGTCGTGGAGACCAGCACCTTCCGCCTGTCGGTCGGGTGAGGTCCTCGCTGAAGGTGACCGGAGCGTTCCAGCCTGTCCAGGAGCGCCGTGACCGATGCGGTCGACACGCCGAGGTGTCGAGCGAGGTCGATCGGGGTCACCTCGCGCGCAGAGGCCGACGCGCGGGTCAGCAACCGCAGAACCAGCAGTTCGTTCTCGGTCATCGACATCGATGCCTGCGTTCGACGGCGCATGGCCATCTCGGCGGTGCGGTACGAGCGCATGGCCTCCATGATCCGCGTTCCGCGGTCGTCGTCCGTGCTCTCGCTGTACCAGTACGACGGAGGTGATGGGGTGTGGTTCGTCATCATCTCTCCTAATATCTCGTTTGCCTATTCGCTAGTCTAACTAGTAAGTTGATAGACAAGCAACGAGCAGAGGGGTACATCATGGCGAAGCTCTACTACGGCACGACCACCGCGCCGATCAGCGTCGACGACCGCGTGCTGGCACACATCAAGGTGGTCGTGGCGACCAAGCTCCGCCGTGGCGAGAGCTTCACCCTGTCGTGGGTCCACGGACCCGACGAGCCCGTGGGGCGCTCCACCATCTGGCTGCAGCCGTCGATCCCGCTGCGCTTCGTCTTCGAGTCGGAGCAGCCGGAGTCGCTCGACCAGAACCTGCTGAAGCGTATGGCGAACGACGCGAACTCCTCTCGCGGCCTCAGCCTCGACGTCGCGATCGACGAGCTGGCTGCGGCACCTGCTCCCACCGCTCCGGCTCGCGCCAAGAGCTCCCGCACGCTCGCCCGCGTTGCGTGATCGGCGGGACGCACACCGAGGCGGTGCGCGCCGCGTGCCCGGCTCGCCCGCCGGTCCGGTATGGGACGCCCCCACCGAACCGATCGTGATCGTCGGCCCCGACGCCCCCACCCGCTGATACGGATCGGCGTCGTCCCCCACCCGCGGGTTCGTCGCCGAGACGTCTGTCAGTCGGAGGTGATCTCCGAACCAGGGTGCGGACGCGGTCCCTCCTCGCTGCGCACGCGCACGACGCCGACGATGAAGACGACTGCGGCGATCGCGAGGAGTGCGACCTTCGGTGCATTCGGCGAGTCCGCCGGCAGCACGAGGGTGGGTACTGCGCAGATCATCGCGGCCATCGCGCTCAGGATGGCGCCCAGGGGCAACCGCGTGAGCATCCTCATCCGATTCTCCCTCCCGTGGGCTGCGGCCAGCTTAGGGGAGTGGGCAAGGCGACCCTCATACCGTGTGGGTGCGCGGCCGTCCATGGTCGGGCGCGGACGCCCGGGCGTCACTAGCGTTGCCCGGACCGACGAAGGGATTCCCGTGCGAATCAGAACATCTCCGCTGGCCGTTGCCGTCCTGCTCGCCGCACTGATCAGTGTTCCGTCGCCCGCCTCCGCGGCCGCCACCCCCGCTGTCGTGGCGGCGCCTTCGTCCCCTTCCGTCGGTGAGGTGACGACCCTCACCGCGTCGGGCCTCGGTGGTCTCGAATCGGCCACGTTCGGAATCGGCGACACGAGTGCCGGGGCGTTCTCGGGAGACGGCGCCGAGACCGGTGCGACCACCGCCGTCGTACCCGTCTCGCAGGGGTCCGCCGTCGTGGAGTTCACCCCCACGCGTTCCGGAGACATCGTCATCGCGGTCGGCACGGGGGAATCGGACCTCGCAGAGGTGACGATCTCGGTCTCGGCGCCGACGGCGGAACCGGCACCGTCGACTACCAGCCCTCCTCCCGCTCCGGCTGCGGCGACGCCGGCGACGGATGATTCCGCCCAAGCCGAACCGGACTCCGAAGCCGAGGCCGGCCGCTTCGCCTTCGTCCTGATCCCGCTGATCGCGGCTGCGATCGTCGTCGTCGGGGGGATCATCGTGATCAGTCGCGGTCGCCGGAGGCGCCGCGGCGACTGACGGCGGACTCCCGGCGGTTGAGGGTCACGCGCCCGTTCAGGGGACGACGTATCCCGCGGCCCGAACGAGCCCGTACCACTCCGCCCGCGTCAGCCGGAGGTCGGACCCCGCGGCCGCATCGGTGACGCGACCCGGGTTCGTCGTGCCGAGGACGACCTGCATGTCCGCCGGATGCCGGGTGATCCAGGCGACCGCGATGGCAAGGGGCGGGACGCCGTACTTCTCCGACAGCTGGTCGATGTCGGCGTTCAACTCGGCGTAATCGGGGTGACCGAGGAAGACACCCCCGCCTCCACGCGTTCCCTGCAGCGGCGACCAGGCCTGAAGCGTGATGCCCTCGATACGGCAGTACTCGACCAGCCCACCGCCGTCTCGCACCGACGACTGGGGGGCGCTCTCCATGTTCGCGGCGAGTCCCTGCACCACGACGGGCGCGTGAGCGATCGACAATTGCACCTGATTGGCCACGATGGGCTGACGCACGGCGGTACGAAGCAGGTCGATCTGGCGAGGCGTGTGATTGGACACACCGAACGCGCGCACCATGCCCGAGCTCTCGAGGTGATCGAAGGCGCGCGCCACCTCGTCCGGCTCGACGAGTGCGTCGGGGCGGTGCAGAAGCAGGACATCGACGTAGTCGGTACGCAGGGCGCGCAGCGACGCCTCCACGGATGACACGAGGTGTTCGTAGGAGAAGTCGAAGTACGGCCCTTCCCGCACGATGCCCGCCTTCGTCTGCAGACGGATCTCACCGCGTTCGGCGGTACTCAATCGCAGGGCCTCGGCGAACCGCTCCTCGGCGGAGTGCAGGGAGCGCGCGTAGATGTCGGCGTGATCGAAAAAGTCGATCCCGGCGTCACGCGCGGCGCCGTAGAGCGCGCGCACGTCGCCGTCGGTCTTGTCGTCGATGCGCATCATGCCGGCGACGACGTTGGGGACGGCCAGGCCGGTGGTGCCGAGGGGAACGTTTCGCATCATGCCACGCTAATGCGCGGCATGGCGGGCCGGCTCACTCTTCCCGCTCGGTGCTCGGCATGTCGGTCTCCGTCGCCGGGGGAGCGGTCGTCCCGGGATCCGGTACCTGATCCCGCTCCAGGTCGACAGGGGTGCGCGAGCCCCGGGGGACGGCGCGCAGCAACTCGTTCATCTCGGCCAGGAAGCTGCCGAGCTGCTGCTGCTGCCACCGCAGGTCGCGCGTACGGTCCTCCGCGTCGCGCAGCACATCGACGCTGTGCGAAGTGATCTTGTCGGCGATTCTCTGCGCTTTCTCGCCGGCGTCTTCGAGGATCTCGCGGGCTCGCAGCTGAGCGTCGGCTTCGACGTGCTGGGCTTGAGCACGGGCGAGTCGTTCGAAGTCGTCGGCGCGAGCACTGATTCGCCGCGCGTGTTCGAGGGCGGCGGACACCTGCTCGTTCGCGTCTTCGGTTATCCGCTCGGCGTGCGCCACGGCCTGATTGTGCAGAACGAGGAACTCCTGTTGAGCTTCGTCCTGGCGGCGGGTGAGCGACTCTTCGAACTCGAGCACGCGCGCGGTCATCTCGCGCACGTCGTGCTCCGCTGCGGATCGCAGTTCGCTCGTCTCGCGCGACACCATCGACCGGAGTGCAGCGGCGCCCCTCTCCGACTCGGTGCGCACGGCGACGGCCTCGCGCTCGGCCTGAGCGACGCGTTCGGCCGCGTGCGCGCTCTCGCGGTCGAGGCGCGCGGCGTGGGCGGTCGCCTCCGTCTCGATCCGCAGGCGCACCTGATCCACGTCGTGTTGGGCCTCGGCGCGCAGGCGCGTCTGTTCGGCCATGGCCTCTTCGCGGAGGGATGCCGCTTCGTCGCGCGCGCTCGCGAGCAGTCGTTCGGCCTGGCCGACGGCGTTCTGGACCAGCACGGATGCCTGCTCCTCGGCCACGCGCAGGATCGCATCGAACTGCTGGCGTTCCTGCGGCGGGTCGGAGTGCTCGTCGCGACCGGAGGTGAACTCCGCCGACAGCGCCGCCGCCCGCATCTCGGCTTCTGCCGCGCGCGCCGAGGCTTCGCGCGCCTGTTCGTGGAGGGCGGCGGTCTCTTGTGCGCGAAGTCGTGCGGCTTCTTCGAGTTCCCGATCGTGCTCGGCCCGCTGCTGGGCGAAGACCGCCTCGGCATGCAGCTTCGTTTCGCGTGCCTCGGCGGTGGCCCGTCGCACGCGCTCCCCGAGCTCGCGGAACGCATCATCGACGCTCTCGCGGTCGTATCCGCGGAAGCCGACGGGAAAAGCCGGTGCCGACCGGTCGTGCGACCCGATCGGATCCAGGAGTGCGTCCAGCGGTGAGGCGTCCGCCTCGGCGGCGACCGGAGCGGACGCGCGGTCCCGCCGCATGCCGTCTGGCTCGTCGACGCTCTCGTTCACGGGTGTCCTCCTGGGTTCGTGCGTCGGTCACGGACGTGTCCGCGTCACGCGAACCGGGCGCGTCCGCGCACCGGATGGTCCGTGAGGAATGCGCGGTCCCGGGCTCGGGTGCCGGAGCCGCGGGACCGCGCATCGGGGAGAGCGATCGCTTTCGCAGAGGGGAGTCTTGGGGGAGAACCACTCGACGACCGCTCGGTGTCGAGGCTGGCACACCCTCGGGTGGCCGACGTGGGACGAGGCCCTTTTCTCACCCGTGGATTCGCCCCTCGGGGGTGCCCGGGTCGACGGCGGGACGGGTCTGCCAGGGGGAGAAGGTGCGGGCAGAGCGAGGGCGTCCAGCGGTGCGGCCCCCCGGCTCGCAGGCGACGCGCTCGCTCTGCCCGCACCTCCAGCTTGGTGCGGGGCGCCCGCGCGCGCGGACCCCCCGGCGCGAAATCACCCGCGCCGACAGGCAGATCACCTTGCACCCCTGAGGACGCGCGGGAGGAAACGATAAGGTGGCCGAGCCCGACCAGGAGGAGCCGATGACCGACACTCTCGAACGGCCCGTCGACGCGGAACCCGGGCGCATGAACACCCGCCCGGCGTGGCTGGCCCTGTTCGGCGCGATCGCCGCCTTCGCCAGCGCCGCGCTCATCTGGATCTGCCGTGCGGGTGATCCCAGCGTCCACTACGTCAGCCAGCTCGGGGCGACGGGGATGCCGACGGCGCCCCTGTTCAATCTCGCGCTCCTGCTGCTGGCAGTGGCAGCCGTCCTCGTCGATCGCGCCACGATCGCCCGCGGGGCCGGGTACGTGGTGGGGTGGCCGGTGGCGACGACCCTGCTGGTGTGCGGCCTCTGCTTCGGGGTGGCATCCGTGATCACCTGTTCTCCGGGCTGCCCCGTTCCGTTCACTCCCGGGTCCCTGGTGCAGGATTTCGTGCACATCTCGTTCGCGGTGCTGGGCTTCGTGCTGGCGATCGTGGCCATGGGTCAGGTCGCCGCGCTCCGTCGACGTCCGTGGATGCGGGCGGCCAGCATCATCACCCTGGTGGCGGTGGGTGCCACCTCGCTCACCGGTGCCATGATCGCTCTGTTCAAAGGCGACACCGTCCTCGGGGGCAATCTGGAGTTCACCGCCGCCACGCTCGCCATCGCGTGGTTCGGGGTCTTCGGGCTGCAGGTCTTCGCCGATCACCGGACGGCGCGCAGGCGCGCCGCTCGAAGCCATGAGTGACGGTCGCGGCCGAAGGAGCAGACCCGTCCGTCTTCGGCGCCTCCGTCAGGTGCTGTCGTGGATCCTTCCGCTGGCATCGTTCGTCGTCATCCTGCTCGTGCTCCGCGGCGCCGGCGTCCCGCTGTCCGTGCCGGGGGTCGTCGTCGTTCTGGTCGTGCTGGCGGTCGCTCGCGTGGTCGGGGCCCGGTCGCGGCGTCGCCGCGGCCGCGACCGGGCGCTCACACCTCCGGATCGGTCTCGATGAGCCCCCAGGCGTGCGCCGCCCTGATGGCGCTCGACCGGTCGGAGACCCCGAGCTTGCGGTAGAGACTCTGCAGCTGCGTCTTGACCGTGTTGGGCGAGACCACGAGGGCCTTCGCGATGTCGGAGATCGTCGACGTCGGGGTGAGATGCGCGAGGACCACCTGCTCGCGCTTCGTCAGATGGGGGACGCTCACCGATGAGGCGAAGAACGAGCATCTGCGGGTGATCTCGTCCCTCGAGGCGGGCGAGAGCATCTGCAGCACGAGAGCCCGGTCCTCCGGTGCGACGGCACTCCACGGACTCCACAGGTCGTGACGTGCGCTCAGCGCCTCGGCCCGCTGCGCGGCCGTGCGGTGCGCGGCGACGCCGTTCAAGCGCACATCCGCCACGACGCTCACGACGAGACTCTCGAGCGCGGCCCTCGGGGCAGGCTCGTGATGCAGCCCCCACTTCACGCTCATCACGAAGGCCTCGTGAGCCCGTCCTGCGTACAGCTGCGACAGGGCGATGGCGGGCGCCGTCGTCGACGCGAGCGCGAACGGTCCTTCGAACAGCGAGAGGGCTTTACGGGCTTGGCGGAGGGCGATGAGGACCTTCGCCCGCGCGGTCAGGATCTGGGTGGACTGGTAGTGCGACGGCGGCGTGCTCCGCGCCCGCCCCATCCAGGTGCGCAGAAGCCCGAGTGCGTCCGAGGCCGACCCGGACAGCAGGAACGACAGAGCGTGCACGGCGGCCGCGAACGGCCACAGCTCGCGCGCTCCCGCCGTCGCCGGGATGTCGTCGAGCAGAGCACGCGCGCCCGCCGCGTCACCCGTCTCCAGCTCCAACCACGCTTCCGCGAGCCGGATGCCCTCCCCCCAGGGGGATCTGCGCCAGTTGTCGTCCCTGTCGGGGGTCAGAACCTGACGGGCACTGCGGACATCGCCTTCGAGCAGGTCGATGATCGCGATGACGCCACGGGCCCGCATCCGAAGTGCCGGGGGTGCGGCCCCCTCGACGTGAGTGAGCGACGTGCGCGCGTCGCGCAGTTTTCCCATCGCCAATGAGGTCATCCCGATCTGGTACCAGGCCTCGCAGGTCACCTCGGGCCGCAGGTCGCGCGACCTGCGGACGACGTCGCCGAGCATGGTCGCAGCCTCCGTGGAGAGCGCGAAGCGGCCGGCCGCTCGCAGGAGGCTCACGCGGAGGATCAGGGCGTCGAGGTTGCCCGAGGCGGCGCTCTTGGCGTCCGGAAGCTGACCGAGCGCCGCCACGACGAGACCGGGAGTGTCGAGCGACGTCGCCGTCACGGGATCGAGCATCAGCAGTACGTCGACCACCGCCGGCGTCATGGACGCGCGCGTTCGCAGATGAGCGACCAGCTGCTCGAAGCCCTGCGGATCGCGTGCCCAGATCTCCGGGCCCGACGAGCGCAGCACGCCGGCGAGGGTGGTCCACTGCGCGGCGTCGGTCGCCAACTGTGCGGCGAGCAGGGGTTCGCCGCCGTCGACGAGGTGGGCGAGCAGGCGCAGGCGGGCGCGGCCCACGTCATCGGGCCGGCGCGCGGTGATCTCACGCAGCCACTGCTCCCGGATGGGCTCGGCGAGGGTCAGTCGCGTCGAACTCGGCCACATGAAACCCGCATCCCGCAGGTGGGCGACCAACTCGCCCGTGGATCCCGACATCGGATCCACCCCCATCGCATCGGCGATCGCCACGGTCACGTGGGGGGCGACGGCCAGCAGGCGTACGTCATCGGACACGGGCATGTCCAGACGCTGCTCGAGATCGGCGGTCAACGCGGCATTGGCGTACTCGGCCACCGCCATCGCCTCGTCGCGCGTGCGCAGCGGCATGCCTTCGAGGCGAAGGCGGGCGCTGGCGAGTTGCACGAGTGCGGGCCACCCGTGGGTGCGCTCCGCGAGCGCGTCGATCCCCACCTCCGTGGTCGCGACCCCGTTCAGTTCCAGGACCTCCGCGAGTTCGTCCCTCGTCATGAGCAGGTGCTCGGCGGGGATCACCTGCACGTCGAACTCGAGGGCAACCAGCGGGCTCTCCAATCCCGACGCCTGTCGGGTGGCCACGACGATCTGCAGGTTCGAGTCGGAGCGGAGAAGGTGCAGCAGGTGGTCGGTCGACAGCCCCGCCCCTTCGACGTGGTTGTCGATCAGCAGAACGTGCGCGCTCGGCCCCTCCGCGAACGCCGCGAGGATCTGCGGAATACTCTCGGGGGTGGTGAGGCTGCCGTCGATGAACTGGACGCCGCGCTGGGTGTCGTCGTCGAGGTAGGCGGCGAACTGCCGGAGCAGAGATGTCTTGCCCACTCCGGCCGGGCCCCGCAGGAGCACGACGTCGCTCGTGAGGGCGTCGCGCAGGAGTGCGAGGGAATGGGTGCGTGCGGCCCAGAACCGGCTGATCCGCCGGACCGAGCGAACGGCGGTGGGAACGGTGTCCACGTCGATGAGCATCGGAACCTCCAGGTGATCGGGACGACCTCTTCCTTGGGCGGGCGAAGAGGTCCGTCATCGCGGCGAGACCTCCACCGCGTGTAGATGATCCTGAGGGTGAAGGCGAGTCGGATCGGGCGAAAAGCGCATCTTTCATCCCACTCGTCATCCCCTTCTCACCCCTGTGGCGTCACCCCTGTGATCGCCCGAACTCCCCTCCGGCGCCGCCTTCGCCCGCGGCGCCGGGACCGCGGGCGCGCCGGGACCGGCGCGTGCCTGTGCCTATGCTGCGGGCGACCCGACGGTGCCGCCGTCGCGTCGCGAAAGGCGGACGTTGTGGACATTCAACGGATGGTGCGCGTCGTGCGCGCCTATTGGAAGGCGATCGTCGCCCTGATCGTCGTGGGCGGGTTGGCGGGGTTCGGATGGAGCGCGCTGCAGCCGCGGGTGTACACCGCAGACGCGAGCGGCTACGTGGCCGCTGTGGCGTCCGACGGCTCCACGGGCGCCGCGCTCGCCGGAGATCAGCTCGCTCTGTCCAAGGTGAAGTCGTTCATCGACATGGGCTACTGGCGCAGCGTCGCCGAGACCGCGCGCGGCGAACTCGGGATCTCCGACAGCCCGGAGTCCCTCGTTCAGCGTGTCCGGGTCTCGAACCCGATCGAGACCGTCAACGTGCGAGTGGATGCCACGGGGCCGACGCCGGAGTCCGCGCGCGACCTCGCAGAGGCGTGGATCCGTGGCATGACGGAGGAGGTCGACCAGCTCGAGACGGGTGGGGGCGGGCAGAGCGCGGTGCGGCTGGTCGCCGGCGACTCGGCGCGTCTGCCGACCGCCCCATCGTCGCCGAACGTGCGGCTCGCCGTCACCCTCGGGGCGCTCGCCGGTGGCGTGGCCGGACTCGTCTTCGCCCTCGTCCGACGGGCGTTCGACCGGCGGGTGCGTTCGGCTCGCGACATCACCGACGCCGTCGACGCCTCCGTCGTCGGCGTCCTCCCCGTCGACAAGGAGCTGGCCGGGGGGCGCGCGGTGTTCTCCTTCGACGACATCAAGGACGGTCGCGGGTCCTTCGCGCATAAGGAGGCGATGCGCGAGCTGCGGACCAACCTGCAGTACGTCGACGTCGACCGCCCGGCCCGCGTCCTGGTGGTCACCAGCCCGCTCCCCGGTGACGGCAAGTCGACGATCGCCGCGAACCTCGCCGTGAGCATCGCGGCCACGGGACAGTCCGTCGTCCTCATCGACGCCGACATGCGGCGCCCGGTCGTGGGCGGCATGTTCGGGTTCTCCGACGACGTGGGTCTGTCGGACGTGCTCGCAGGTCGAGCGCAGATCGAGCAGGTCGCGCACCAGGTCGACGAACACGGGCGTCTGTTCGTGGTCGCCGCGGGACGGACGCCCCCGAACCCGAGCGAGATGGTGGGATCGCAGCGCATGCAGTCGCTCGCCCGCAAGCTCGCGGACGACATGGTCGTCATCATCGACTCGCCGCCGACCCTTGCCGTCGCCGATGCGGCCGTCATCGCGAGCTGGGCCGACGGGGCCGTGCTCGTCGTGACCGCCGGTCGCACGACCGACGACATGCTGACCCGCGCGACCGACAACATCACCAAGACCCGCGGGCATCTCCTGGGGATCGTGTTGAACCGGATGCCGTTGCGCGGTGCCGATTCCGGCTATTACGGATCGCAGTACGGCGGGTACTACGGGTACGGCGCGCCGGGCTCCCCGGCGAAGGGCTGGTGGCGTCTGGGTCTGCGTCGACGGGGGAAGAAGGCCGATGCGGTCGACGCCGAGCAGGAGGCGGGACCGCGCCGACGGTCTGGCGGGCTGCCGCCGGAGAATGTCAGCGGGTTGCGCACACTGTCGCAGCGGAGGATGTCCGCCACGGCCGAGGGTGAAGCCGCGAGCGAAATGACGGTCGCACCCATCGCGGAGCCCGGCGCCGTCGACACGATGAGCCGCCGTCGCACCCGTCGGGGCTGACCACCTCCGCGCACACGACGAAGGCGCCGGCTCGCAGGAGCCGGCGCCTTCGTCGTGTTCAGTGCGCGGTACCGCCTGGAGCCAGCACCGCCTTGAAGGTGCGGAGCAGAATGACGATGTCGCCGACGAGCGACCAATTCTCGACGTAGAAGAGGTCCAGGCGGATGGCGTCGTCCCAGGCGAGAGCCGATCGACCGCTGACCTGCCACAGTCCGCTCATCCCCGGACGGACGATGAGGCGGCGGTGGGCGTCGTTGTCGTAGAACTCCACCTCGGCTTCGCGCTGCGGACGAGGACCGACGAGGCTCATCTGGCCTCCCAGGACATTGAACAACTGCGGCAGCTCGTCGAGCGAGAACTTGCGGAGCCACCGTCCGACCGACGTGATGCGAGGGTCGTTCTCGACCTTGAACAGGGGTGTGCCGTCGCGTCCCTGCTCGCTGAGCAGCTCTTGCAGGCGGGAATCGGCGCCGTCCACCATGGAACGGAACTTCAGCATGCCGAACCGACTGCCGCCCTGGCCGACGCGCTCCTGCCGATAGAGGATCGGGCCGGGGCCGGAAGCGCGCACGAGCACGGCCAGCGCGGCGAAGATCGGTGCCAGGACGACGACGAGCATGCCCGCTCCCACGATGTCGAATGCGCGCTTCAGGACGCGTTGCGTGATCGAGTACTGCGGGGTCTCGATGTGCACCAAGGGGAGTCCTGCGACGGGACGCGTGTGCAATCGCGGTCCGGCCACGTCGGTGAGGTTGACGGCGACGATGAGATGCTGACGGCCCGGGTCGAGGCTCCAACCGATCCGGCGGATGTCGTGTGCATCGACCGCGGCGCCGCCGGAGACGAGGACGCTATCGGCATCGAGGTCGTCGAGTCGTCGGCGTAGGTGGCGGGTCTGCTCCTCCGACCACGTCGATCCGAACTCGGCACGGTCGAGGGTGTGGACACCGACGACCTGGAGCCCCGCTGACGGCTGACGGGCGAGCTCGGTGGCCACACGCGCATTCTCCTCGGCGCTGCCGATGAGCACGACGCGTGCGCTCATCGAGCCGCCCCGCCTTCTCCGAGCGAGCCCGCTGCGACAGAGGAGCCTGCCGATGATCAACGCCATGCAGCCGAGCGGGAGTCCGAGGAGGAAATACCCGCGGGACAGCTCCGCACCCGTCAGGTACGCGACGATGGCCACCAGTCCGAACAACTGCACGGACGCGCCGACGACGAGCCGGTACTCGGCGACGCCGTAGCCGACGACGCGGGCCTGTCGGGTGCCCCAGAGCGACAGTGCAGCCATCCACGCGATGCTCAGTCCGACCGAGACGGTCGTGTACGTGAACGGCGAAGAAGCGACGGCGACGGGGCGCGGGCCGAGCCACAGGACCTGAGTGCCGAGGGTGACCGCCGTCACGACGATGGCGTCCACGATGGTCACCCATCGCGCGTACCGACGCTGCCAGGGAGACGCGCGCGGTCGGGGGCGGGGGGTGATGTCTCCCCACTGCTCAGGTGACTCGATGAGTGAGACGGATGTACTCATGTGTGCTCCGTGGTCCAGGCCCGTCGGGTGTTCACGAGACCGGCGTCCGGGGTTGGACGCAGCGGTGGGCGCGGGCACTCTCTCACCGCCCCGCCCGGGCCCGACGGCCCGGAGCGGCCGCAGGGACGGGGTGAGGCGCCGCGCGAAGGCCTTTCGTCGTGAGGCGACCGGCCTGTCGGAACCCGCTCGTGGACGACGGCGCAGCGGCGCGCGAGGACGATCGCCTCCGCACTCACCCGGCCAGGACGGCGCCTCACCTCAGGCGGGGGTGACGTGCGACGGCGCGCGGGGGACCCGTGGGGAATGTTTACATGTTCATGTGAGAGTGGGTGGGCCTGCAAGCTGGACCGATGAGCGACGAGCCCGACCCCTGGAACGACTTCGCGCGCGAGCTCGGCGCCCGGATGCTGCGCGCCCGAGCCGAGAAGCGGATGTCGCAGGAGCAGGTGGCTCATGCCGCGGGTCTTGCGACCTTCACCTATCGGAAGCTGGAGAAGGGCGAGTCGAACCCAGGTACGGCGGCGAACCCGAGACTGCGCACACTGGTGGCGCTCGCCGACGTGCTGGGCGTGCCGCTGCGCGAGCTGATCCCGGCTCCTCCGCAGGGGCTTCCCCCCGCGCACTGACCTCGATGTCGGAGGTTCGCGGTTCACTTCGTTCGTGCCCACCGATGTTCGGGTCGTCGTCGCGTACGACGGCCTCGCGAGAAAGGTGTCAGGCATGAACGAGGGATTCCCCACCGACGGCGTCGACCGCGGGCGGTGCATCCACCCGTGGTGCGTCACTGAGCACGGCGTCACGGTGCACCCCAATGACGAAGATCATCGCAGTGCGGGTGTCGCCCTGACGGTGAGGGCCCGCAGGGCTGAGGCGCACGGCTCCGGAGAAGCGACCGAGCTCGAGCTCGGCGCGCTTCGCCGCGCCGGGGAGTCCGAGACGTGGATCGTCATCGAGACGGGGATCGGCGCCTCGCTGGCGCTGACCCGTGACGGCGCGCGGCTCTTGCAACGACGGCTCCACGACGAGATCGGACCCGGCGGGACCCTCGCTCGCGACGGCGACGAGCGCTGAGCCGGCGCCGCGCCGATCAGGCAGATGAGCGCGCGCGGCGCGCCGACCGGTGGTCGTGCACCCACGTCCACGCGGCCGCACCGACGTAGAGCACGCAGAGCGGCAACGCGATGATGCCCATGCTCATCAGGTCGGCCGGGGGCGTCACGGCTGCAGAGAAGACGACGATCACGACGAGCGCGACGCGCCAGCCCCGCACGACGCTGCGAGCGCTCAGCACGCCGACCGCGTTGAGGGCGATGATCGCCAACGGCGAGACGAAGGCCAGACCGACGCCGACTACGAGCTTGAGAAGAAAATCGAAGTACTGGCTGGCGGTGAGCATGGTCGTCGAGCCCGACGGGGCGAACCCGGCCAGCAGCTCGACGATCTGCGGCACGACCATCCAGCCGAAGCCGGCACCCCCGAGGAACAGCGGCACGGCAAGGCCGACGAAGGTGACGCCGGTGCGTCGTTCGCGCGACGTGAGCCCGGGCACGAGGAATGCCCAGGTCTGAGCGATCCACACCGGCGACGCGAGCACGATGCCGACGGTCAGGGCGATCTTGAACCTCAGATCGAACGCTTCGCCGATGCGAGTGAAGTTGAGCCCCGTCATCGAGGGGCCGTGCACGTGGGAGAGCGGTTCGGCGGCGGCCGCGATGAGGGCGTCCGACAGCGTGAATCCGACCACTCCGCCGATCACGACGGCGATCGCGGCGATCGTCAGGCGCTTGCGCAACTCAGACAGATGGGACAGGAGGGGCATGGCCCCTCCTGTCCCATCTGCGGGACGCCGCTCGCGCGGGCTGCGAGCCCTTTGCGCCCGCGTCACGTCGTGGTCGACGACCCGGGCCGGGTGCGGTCCGAGTCTGCGTGCGTGGTCGGCTCGTCTTCGCTCGTGGAGGCGGCGTCCTTGCTCTCGGAGCGGAGGATGCGCACCGACTCGCCGACGCTCTTGGCCAGCCCGGGGAGCTTCGCCGCGCCGAACAGGAGCAGGACGACGGCGAGGATGAGGAGGAGGTGCCAGCCGGAGAATGCGTTCCCGAAGATGCCCATGACGACCTTTCGTGTGGGGGTCAAGGTCCCATGTTCGGGCGGACTCGCCGGCATCCGTCGAAGGCGACCGCAACCTCGCCCGTCGGCATCCGGGATATCACCCTGTGGGGCAGGGGCGGGTGTCAGCCACCGACGGGCGATGGCGGTGGGGGCATCCGTTTGACTGGGCGCTGAGGCGACCGTCGCACGGGCGGGTCGCTCTGTCGGGAGAGGGAACCGCGTTGGGCAATCGCATCGTCGTCGTCTGTACGGCCAACATGATCCGTTCGCCCTTCGTCGCCGGGCTCCTCTCGTCACGGCTGGCGTCGACGACGCACGACCGTCCGCAGGTCGAGAGCGCCGGGACGGCGGCGAGGTCGGGAGACGAGGCGGCGGCAGAGATCGTCGACCTCGGCCGCACCTACGGGCTCGACCTCTCCACTCATCGCACGCGACGGCTCGACGACGGCGTCCTCGCGACCGGCGACACGGTGCTGTGTGCGGAACGCGCCCACCGCAGGGTGGTGCTCGATCTGCGCCCCGACCTCCTCTCGAGCGTGTTCACGGTGCGGGAGTTCGCGCGGCTCGTGGACGACGAGGCCGTGCAAGCCGCTGCGTCCGACTGGGCCGGGCTCGTCCGGGCGGCGTCGCGGGCGCGTCTGGCCGGGCGGGTGGCGGCGGACGAGGTCGACGATGTCATCGACCCCGTCGGCCGGCCGCAGCACGTGTGGACGGAGTTCGAGCGCCAGGCCACCCGGGCCGTGTCGACGATCCTGGGGGCGATCGCGGGACTGCCCGCGACGGGGTCTCCCGTCGAGGCGCCGCAACGGGTTCCCGGGACACGCCGCGAGTACCGGACCCGCCATGACGTGCCATCGAGTCGCCGCGCGGCGCGAGAGGGTTGAGATGTTCGGCATCGAACTCGACAAGCTCATCTTCGTCGGCGTCCTGATAGGGCTGATCGTGGGGCCCGCGCGCCTCGTCGGATGGCGCCGGAAAGTGCCGCAGATGGTCGGACGCGTGCATGCCCTGTACCAGCAGGGCAGAGCCCAGGTCACGCGCGATCTCGACGAGATGGCCCCCGACTGGCGCGAGTACGATCCGCGGCAGTTGCATCCCCGACGCATCCTGAGCGAGCTCGGGGCCGACGTGCGGAAGGCGACCGGGAGTGACGGCGAGCGGGTGGAATCCGGCATACCGACGGGTGAATCACCGGTTGAGCCGAAGGCGCATGCCCGCGACGAGCAGAGCCGCCGTGAGGCTGCCGGCGACGCTCGCGGCGACGTCGGAGATGCTGCGGACGCGGGCGGGCGGGATGAGCCCCTGGGCGATCTCGACGAGCGTCGGAACGATCCTCGCGGTGACCAGCACCGCCCAGGCGCATCGCTGCCGGAGGGGCGCCAGAAGCCCGCCGAACGGCAAGAGGAGCAGCACGTCCAGGCCGAAATCCCCCTCCCGGCGAGTGGCGGACGGGAACGGACGGAACGCGAGGCGGAAGACCACGTCCGCATTCCGGTCGAGATGGTCGGGCCACCGAACCATGACCGCGAGGGCGACGAGGGAGATCGTCGCGGCGACGATCCCGAGCCGAGCGACGGTCGTGAAGGGTCGACGGCCTCCGGAGGGATCTGGGACGGAAGGCACGCCGCACCGTAAGCGGCGCCCCGCCCCGTGGACCCGCCGCGCGCGGCTCAGCTGCGACGGGTGAAGCCGCGGCGCACGATTCTGAGCAACCCGAGGAAGCCGAAGAGCCCGATGACGGCGCCCAGAACGGCGAAGAGGGTGATCGACCCGCCCAGGACGGGGCCCCCGCCCGCGATGACGAGCACGACGGCGATGACCACCGCCGCGATCGAGACCAGCGTCGATGCGATCTCGCCGGTCGCGCGCGCCAGGATGCCGCTGATGTCGGAGCCGTCCTGTCCGCGCAGGGTGATGCCGATCGAGCCCTTCTCGGCTCCGGTCAGGAGGGCGTCGAGCCGACGGGGGACCTGCTCGAGACGCGCGAGGGCGATCACGGATTGGGCCTGGAGGTCGGTCACCATCCGCGAGAGCGACAGGGTGCGCCGCAGCAACATGGGCATGAGCGGCAGGGCTCGGCCGGCCATGTCGAAGTCGTCGACGAGCACCCGCAAGCATCCCTCGAGCGTGGCGAAGCTGCGGAAGGCCGAGGCCAGCTCGCCCGGAAGTGCGATGCGGTGCTGACGGATGACGTCGACCATTCGCGTGAAGATCGATCCGTGTCCGGTCGTGCGCAGGTGTTCGGTCGTGAGGACGACGCCCACGTCGTGGCGGAAGGCGTCGAAATCGAGATCGTCGGGGACGTCGACGATGAGCAGCAGCGCATCGGCGGCGGCGACGTCGTTCTCGCTGAGCGCCGCCAGCAGCAGGGCGGTCAGATGCTGGCGCCGACTGCGTTCGATGATCCCCACGGCCCCGAAGTCGATCATCCCGAGTGTCCCGTCGGTGCGCAGGAGCACGTTACCCGGGTGCAGATCGGCGTGGAAGACGCCGTAGACGAGGATCTGCTCGATGACCGTCGACATCAGCACCTGCGCAAGACGGTCGCGTTGCGCGGCATCCATGGCCGATAACCGGTCGGCGGAGTCGCTCAGCGCCGTGCCGTCGACGAGCTCCATCGTCAGCACCCGCTGATGCGACGCCGACGGGAAGACGCGGGGCGCCGCGACGACACCGCGCCGGCCCGGTTCCGCGCGGTCGATCTCGTCGAGGGTCGCGCCGATCATCAAGGTGTTGCGCGCTTCGATGCGGTAGTCGAGCTCCTCGAGCAGGGTGGCGGTGAAGCCGCGCGTGACAGCCTCGAGGCGCAGATCGCGACCGACACGGGTGCGCGCCTCGGCGCGGTGCGCCAGGCGACCGATGATGTCGGCATCCGCCTCGACCTGGGCGCGCGCCGCGGGGCGCTGGACTTTCACGACCACATGAGTGCCGTCGAGAAGGCGCGCCCGGTGAACCTGAGCGACGGAGGCCGCGGCGAGGGGAGTGGGCTCCACATCGGCGAACACCTGATCGATCGTGGTTCCGAGGTCCGCCTCGATGACCTGTCGCACCGTGGACCACGGCAGCGTCGTGGCGTTCGTCTGCAGGGACGCCAACGCGCTGAGATACGGCTCGGGCACGAGGTCGCGGCGGGAGGAGAGCACCTGGCCCAGTTTGACGAAGGTGACTCCCGCGTCGTTGATCGTCGCGACGATGGCGTTCGCGCGCTCCTCGGACGTGCTCAACTGCTCTTCGACCTGGGAGCGGCCGCCGTGGAACAGCCAGCCCACGCCGTGTCGCGAGGCGATGGTGAGGATCTCGAGATAGCGGCGCGTGCGCTTGCGCTGACGCAGCGCCGCGCGGACGAGGTCGATCGGGTTGGGCATTGCTCGCGTCGGGAAGATCGCCTCGCTCGCGACGAGCGCCGCGACACCGAGGGCGAAAACCCAGGCGAGTGACAGGGCGACGAGTCCGACCCACAGCCACACCTCTTCGGCGGGGATCGTGTCGCCCGCGGCGCCGAGGCCCGTCTGCCGCAGGGTCCAGGCAGCCGATGGCACGCCCAGCACGAACACGAGCAGACCCACCACGATGCTCCGCGGCCATCCCACCGCGGTGCCGATAATGCGGCGCGCGACGAAGCCGACGAGCACCGCCGAGACGACGGCGGAAATCGAGATGAGGATACTGGCGACCACGGGGTCAGCGTAGCCGCCGCGGTCAGCCGATCAGAGCGAGTGCGCAGTCCGGACACCGCCAGGCGAGGGCCCGGCCCGCCTGCCAGGGCTCGCACGTACGCAGGCACCGGGGGCACTGCGGCGCGAAGCCGACGGCATCGTCGACGAGGTCGTCGACGTCGCCGACTCCGCGGATGAAGAGGGGAGGCGGGATGATGTGCATGGGTCTCCTCGGTGTGACGTGCACATTTTTACATGCGCACGTCGGAGGCGGTGGATGTCATCCACAGGGTGCTCGCCTCGCGCCCACCCTCTCGTCGCCCCGCCTCAGTGACGCAGGTCGCGGAACGTCTTCTTCGCGCGCTTCTCCGCCGCCGCTGCGGCTTTCTTGGCGGCCTTGTGACGGCGCTTGCGGGCGCGAGGGTCGTTCCACAGGCGGACCACCTGATGTCCCACCGATTCCCGGTTCTTCACCTGGACCCTCGAGGTGCGGGTGCCCACCACATAGGCGATCAGCGCGACGGCGCCGACCAGGATGATCTTGTTGCGCATGGCATCCTCCGTTCGGACGAGGCGGTCCCCCTCACCGGCTCCACCCCGATGGCGGTGGAGGTAGGGGCTCGTCACCTAGAAGACGTGTCGAAACGATGATTCGTCACGCCCGCTCCGTGTCGTCCTGTCGCCGAGCACGGGGAGCGGCAGACGCGGGCCCCCGGAGGTACGGCCGCTCGGCGCGGACTTCGACCCACGGCACTCTGCCGCAGGCCGATGCAACCCGCTCGCCACAGAGAAGACGCCCCGACCGCACGGTCGGGGCGTCTCGCCTAGGGCGCGTCGATCAGGGGCGACCCATGCCGAAGTAGGTCCAGCCCGCGGCGCGCCACGCGGCGGGGTCGAGGCAGTTGCGGCCGTCCACGACGACGAGTCCACGAGCGAGCGACGCGGCGTGCTCGGGGGAGAGTTCACGGCGGTACTCATCCCACTCCGTGACGACGATGACGGCATCGGCGTCGCGCAGGGTCGCGTCAAGGTCTTCTTCGTAGGTCAGCTGCGGGTGGAGGCGACGCGCGTTCTCGATCGCAGCGGGGTCGGTCAGCGTGACGCGGGCACCCAGGCCGTGCAGACGCACGGCGACGTCGAGCGCGGGGGAGTCGCGGATGTCGTCGCTGTGCGGCTTGAAGGCCGCACCGAGCACGGCGATCTTCTTCTCGAACACGCTGCCGCCGAGCGCGTCGGTGGTGAGCTCGACGGCGCGATCGCGCCGACGGAGGTTGATGGCGTCGATCTCGCGCAGGAAGGCGACGGACTCGCCGCGGCCGAGCTCCTCGGCGCGGGCCGAGAAGGCGCGGATGTCCTTCGGGAGGCAGCCGCCGCCGAAGCCGATCCCGGCGCCGAGGAAGCGCCGTCCGATGCGGGCGTCGTGGCCGATGGCGTCGGCCAGCGTGGTGACGTCGGCACCGGTGACCTCGGCGATCTCGGCGATGGCGTTGATGAAGCTGATCTTGGTCGCCAGGAACGCGTTCGCGGAGACCTTCACCAGCTCGGCCGTGGCGTAGTCGGTGACGATGAAGGGCGTTCCCTTGGCGATGGAGGGGTGATAGACCTCGCGCAGCACCTGCGCCGTCCGTTCGCCCTCTGCGGTCGGAGCGCCGTTCTCGGTGGGGACGCCCGCCACGAGGCGGTCGGGGTCGATGGTGTCCTGCACCGCCCAGCCTTCGCGGAGGAACTCGGGGTTCCACACGAGGGTGGCCCCACGCTCGGCCACACGGGGAGCGAGGCGAGCGGCGGTGCCGACGGGGACCGTGGACTTGCCCGCGACGATGTCGCCCTCGCTGAGGTAGGGCAGCAGGCCGTCGATGGCGGCATCCACGTAGGTGAGGTCGGCGGCATGCCCGCCGGCCTGCTGCGGGGTGCCGACGCCCACGAAATGCACCTTCGCGCCCTGCGCGGCAGCCATGTCGGTGGTGAATGAAAGGCGCCCCGACGCGATGCCCTCGGTCAGGATCTCTTGCAGGCCCGGCTCGAAGAAGGGCGCCTGGCCCTTCGACAGGACGGCGATCTTGCGCTCATCGACGTCGATACCGACGACCTCGTGACCGATGGATGCCATGGCCGCGGCGTGCACGGCCCCCAGGTAGCCGCAACCAACTACAGACAGACGCACGATGGAAGCCTTTCGGAGGGGTGTCGCCCCGCGCCGGCGGTGCCGGCTCGCGGGTGTGGGAGGGGATGGAAGTGTTACGCGGCGGTCTCGCCCGGCGCGAGCGCGGCGCGGGCGGTCCTACCCAGGATGACGAAGTCACCGAGCAGGGTCCAATTCTCGACGTACGACAGGTCGAGTCGGACCGACTCCTCCCAGGACAGCGATGAGCGTCCACTGACCTGCCACAGACCGGTGATGCCCGGCTTGGCCAGGAAGCGCCGGTGCACGTGATCGGCGTAGACGGCGACCTCCGAGGGAAGCGGAGGGCGCGGGCCGACCAGCGACATCGAACCCCCGATCACGTTGAACAGCTGGGGGAGCTCGTCGAGGCTGTACTTGCGCATGACGCGACCGATCGGCGTCACGCGCGGGTCGTTCTTCATCTTGAAGAGGACCTCGTTGCCCGAATCGCGCTGCTGCTCGGCGAGCTGGGCGAGCAATTCCTCGGCGTTGACGACCATCGAGCGGAACTTGATCATCGTGAACTCGCGACCACGGAAGCCCACCCGGGTCTGCCGGAAGAAGATCGGACCGTCGCTGGAAAGCCGGACCGAGAGCATCAGGAAGACCAGGAGCGGGCTCAACAGGGCCACCCCCACCGACGCGGCGGTGAGATCGACCGTGCGCTTGAGGAAGCTCTGTCCGCGGGAGAACTTCGGAGTCTCCACATGGATGAGGGGGAGACCGGCGACGGGACGCGTGTGGAGGCGGGGGCCCGCGATGTCCACGATGCTCGGGGCCAGAACGAGGTGCTGACGCCCGGCTTCCAGGCTCCACGAGATCTGCTTGACCTTGTCGGCGGGCAGCTCGTCGGCGCTCGTGACGGCGACCGTATCGGCCCCGGTGACCTCGAGGGCGCGGGAGACGTCTCCCACGTGACCCATGACCGGGATATCCGTGCCGGGGATGACGTCGGCGATCTTGCCGTTCGGGACGCAGGCGCCGACCACGCGATAACCCGCGCTGGGCATGCGGGCGAACTCGCGTGCGAGCTGGGTGACCGAGGTCAGCGATCCGACGAGCAGGACGTTCGCGGAATAGCGGCCCTTGGAGCGCTGCACGATCAACCACTGACGCCAGACCCACCGGGTGAAGAGGAGGACGGCGATGCCCAGCGGCAGGCTGATGAGGAGGTACCCGCGGGCGATGTCGATCTGCGTGAGGAAGGCGATGATGGCGACGGTGCCGAAGAGTCGGAAGCTCGCGTCGGCGATGCGGACGTATTCGGCCGACCCGGTGCCGATCACGCGGTCGCTCCGCGACTCGACGAAAGCGAGGGCCCACATCCAGGTCGCGACGAGGATGGCGGAGAACGCCCAGTACGACAGGTCGGTGATCCGCCCGTCGTTTCGCGCGGCCAGCTGCGCATTACCGAGACCGAACCAGAGCAGCTGCGTACCGTAGACGACCCACGCGAGCGACAGGAGGTCGGTGATCACCAGGGCGCGGCGGTACGTGCGGCGCCACGGATGGCGGCTGTACATCGGAGCGGGACGGTCGGCCGTCAGCGGCGCTGTCGTCGTCTCGGCGACCGGCGGGTGCGACCCCGATACCGATGCGCTTCCCCGAAGGTCCACTGTCACGACCTATGCCTCCCCCCGATCGACCTGCGTCGATCCCACCTCGCGAACACTAACAGGCCGATGTCACCCGCAGATTCACCCGTCAGATGTCTTCATACGCCCGAAACGTGAACGGGAAGCGCACGGTGCGCGGTCAGGAGCGACGCATTCGCTCCCCCTGCGGCCTTCCCCTACACTCGGGCGCGCGTCGGCTCGGCTCGACCGGCGTCGAGTCCCCTCCCGCGGGGGCCAGCTGTGTCCGCCGTCCGCGAAAGGGGCATCGATGTCAGGCGCCTCCGTACGTACGCGACGTGCCCGCCGTCGACGCCGATCTGCGGGCCTCATCGCGGCCGTCGCCCTCGCCGTCGTCGTCGTCTCGGCGGTCGCCGGCATCTTCTCCTTCGCCGTCCTGCGGCCGGACCCCCCATCGGTGGCGCCACCGGCGACGCCCTCGCCGTCGTCCTCCTTCGCGCCCACCCCGACGGCATCACCGACACCCACTCCGTCACCGGGCGCGACGACCGCACCGTCACCCGCGGCGCCCGTCTCGCCGGCGGCTCAGGGATGCGACGGCGCGACAACGGTGATGAGCGTCTGGGCACACCCCGACGACGACCTCATCTTCGGCAATCCGACCATCTCCGACGCCCTCCACGCCGGCGACTGCGTCCGGACGGTGTTCGTGACCGCCGGTGACGCGGGGAAGGGGATGCGTTACGTCGAAGCCCGCGAACTCGGCATCCTGCGCGCCTACAACGACATGCGGGGGACGCAGGGACTCTGGGACACCACCGATCTCACCCTGACGAGTGGCGTCCAGCTGCGCCGCCTGACCCCCCAAGGGGACCCGCGGGTCTCGGTGATCTTCCTCCGACTGCCGGACGGCAACATCACGGGCGCCGGATTCGCGGACACGGGCTTCGCAACGCTCGGCCGCCTGTTCGACGGGGGCATCCCCGCCCTCTCGCCGGTCTCGGGCGGCGCAGCACTCTCGCGGGACCAGCTGCTCGCCACCGTCCGCGAGCTGTCGACGGGGTTCGCGCCGGGACGCGTCCTCACCCACATCCCACGGGGGAGCGCCTTCGCCCCTGGTGACCACCCCGACCATTCGGTCGTCGGCAGCGTCGTCCGCGACGCCCTCTCTCCTGATCCGGCCGTGGGCCCTGGCATCCGTTACTTCGTGGGCTACCCCTCGGCCGACCTGCCGCAGAACCTCGACGGGGCGGTGCTGAACGCCAAAGTCGACACCTACCGCATCTACGCGCAGCAGGACGAGGTGATCCGTTGCGCCGATCGCGCCGCATGCCTGGGGACACGCAAATTCGGGGAGTGGTTGCGGCGCTCCTACCCGATGACCGAGGCGGAACTGCACCTCGGCTGAGCGTGGTCAGCCCTGACGCGTCGTCTCCTCGACGGCCGTGCGAACCTCACGCTGGGCGATGATCTCGGCAGCCACGACGACCTCGTCATGGACGACGTCCGGCGCCGCCCCGGGAATCGAGCGGTCATGCGCTCCTCGACGCCGGCGACCGCCTGCGCCCCATCTACGTCGTCCGTGCGTTGCGTCGTGACCGGTCCTCAGTGCCGGTAGGTGCCGTGCACGATGGCTCGGCCCAGGGTGGTGAAGGCCAGCGCGAACGACGCCGCCGCGGGGGTGGCATCCGCGTCGATGCCCAGACTGTCCTCGCCGACGGCGTGCACGACGAAGAAGTAGCGGTGCGGCTGGTCGCCCTGGGGCGGCGCGGCGCCGAGGAACCCGGCGCGGCCGCCGTCGTTGCGCACGTGGAAGGCTCCCTCGGGGAGCGTCCCTGAGGCGGCGCCGGTGGGCAGCTCGCGGGTGTCGGCGGGAAGGTCGACGAGCACCCAGTGCCAGAAGCCGCTCGGCGTCGGGGCATCGGGGTCGAAGCACGTCACCGTGAAGGACTTCGTGCCGTCCGGGACGTTCGACCAACGCAGATGCGGCGAGGTGTCGCCTTTGTCGGCGACCTGAGCGTCGTCGAGCGGTCGCCCGTCGACGACATCGTTGCTCGTCACATCGAACGCGGCCACGGCGGGCAGCAGCGGGTACGGATCGGGAGTCTGCGGGCGGGTGAGATCGACCATGCACCGCACCTTAGAACGGTCTGCGGAGGCGCGGCAGGGCTTGCCCCGTCAGCCACCGCCGATTAGTGCGACCGCTCGACGAGCGAGAGGAGCGATCGCGCAGCATCGTGGGATCCCATCGGCGTCGGGAGCCCGTAATCGTGTTCGACGACCTCACGGAGCTCGGCCGCCAGATGGTCGACCGAGGGGTGGACGTCGAGCGCGTCGAGGACGGGCAGGATCAGGTCGTCGTACTCGTCATCGGGCCAGCCGTGACCGATGTGGTGGACACCGATGGGGTCCCACTCGTTGAGCACCGCGCGAACGCGGAGTGCGACGGGCGTCAGTGACCGCGGCGGTGAGGAGGTCTGCATACGGCGAGTGTCACGACTGACCTTAGGCGCCCGCTGAGGATCACCGATGTGTGGGGTGCGGACTGCTGCGCCGCCTCCGCACGCGCCGGATGATCGATGCATCCCGACACCGGCGGAGCGCCGGGGCGCGTCCGGGGAGCAGTGTCGAGCGCGATAGCGTCGAAGGGCGCCCACGGGCGCGACAGATCTGAAAACCGTCGCCGGGGGGCGCACCACAGGACGGAGTCGCCGTGAGTGACATCGACGAGCCTTCGCGTGGGGACGGGGGCGATGCGGCACGGCGGCGTCGTGTCGTCGGTCGCCGCACCCTGGTCTTCGGGGGGATCGCCGTGGGGGGCCTCGCCGCACTGGGCGGGGGCGCGCTGGTGTACCGCGACATCCGCCGGTCCGCCGGTCCGGAGGGCGCGTGGGTGAAGCTCGCCCCGATCGTGCCCGCGCCGGGCGCGCCACCGCGCGCGTCGTCGCCCGCCTTCGAAGAGCCGGGAGAGGACACCACCGTCGCCGTGTGGGCGCACGCCGACGACGACATCATCTTCGCCAACCCCCACCTCGCGACCATCATCGCGTCGGGGGCCACCCTGCGCACGGTCTTCGTCACGGCCGGGGACGCGGGGCGCGGACTCGCTTACGCACGGCAGCGCGAGGCCGGCATCCGCGCGGCCTACGACCTCATGCGCGGCAGTACGGCGGCGTGGGACACGCGCGAGATCACCCTGTTGAGCGGAGCACGTGTGACCCGGTTCGTGCCCGTCGACGACGCTCGCCTGTCCATCACCGTGCTGCGCCTGCCCGACGGCAACCTCAGTGCCAAGGGGTTCCCGAGCACGGGTGACGCCGGCCTGACGCAGCTCATCAACGGCACCGTGCCGGTCCTTCGTCCGATCGACGACGGGCCGACCCTCGACGCGAGCCGCTTGGCCGACACCGTCGCCGAGCTGATCCACGCGGGACGCCCCGACCACGTGACGACGAACATCCCGCACGAGAGCGCGTTCGCTCGGGGAGACCACCCGGATCATTCGTGCGTCGGCTCTCTGGTGCGAGCGGTCGCACCCGCCGCCGAGGTGCCGGCCGATGCCGTCACCTACTACATCGGGTACCCGTCGCAGCATCAGCCGGTCAACATCGAGGGCGATGTGCTCTCCGCCAAGGTGGACGTGTACCGGACGTATGCCGCGGAGGACTCCGTCGTCACGTGCGAGGACGCTTCCGCGTGCCTGTCGCAGCCCGGTTTCGGTCAGTGGCTGCGTCGCTCCTACGGCAAGGTCGAGAGCGAACTGCAGCTGAACTGATCGGTGGGTGGACGCAGCGACGCCGCCCGCGGAGCGGACGGCGTCGGGGGTGGTGCAGACCGGGACGGGATGCGATACGTGGGCTCAGCGCCCCGCCCCGGTGTCGAGGGGAGGTCAGTCCTCGGAGACCGTGACGGTGACCTCGATGTTTCCGCGCGTGGCGTTGGAGTACGGGCAGACCTGGTGGGCTTCGTCGGCGAGCTGCTGGGCGAGCTCGGCGTCGATGCCCGGGAGGACCACCTCGAGCAGCACGGCGAGCTGGTAGCCGCCCTGACCGTTGGAGCCGATCTGCACGCGTCCGCCGACCGAGGAGTCCTCCAGCGTCACCTTGTGCCCGCGGGCCACCGCATGCAGAGCACCGTGGAAGCACGCGGCGTAGCCGGCGGCGAAGAGCTGCTCGGGGTTGGTGCCCTGACCCGAGCCGCCCATCTCCTTCGGGGGAGCGACCTCGAGGTCGATGTAGCTGCCGGCGGTGACGTGGCCGGTGCGGCCGTGGCCCGTCGAGACGGCTTCGGCGGTGTAGAGGGCTTCCATGGGGTGTCCTTTCGAAGGGTGGTCGGGGGAGGGGATGCTCATGCCGTGCGACGAGGAGCGCCGACGGAGGCGAGCACCGCGTCGGGGTGATCGCGGAGGTCCTTCATCGCATCGGTGAGACGGTGCAGCGCGTCGATGAGCTCGCGCGCGTCGTCGGCGTCGGTGAAACCGGCGCCGGCAGCGATGCAGCGCGGTACGTGCGCGAGTTCTTCACGCAGCGCGACGCCGCGTTCGGTGAGGGAAACGGTGACGACGCGCTCGTCGCGGGAGGTGCGGGTCCGCGTGACATAGCCCGCCGCTTCCATCCGCGCGAGCATCGGCGACAGGGTGCCGGAATCCAACTGCAGGGCCTCGCCGAGACTCTTCACCGTCTGCTCGCCGTCGACCCACAGGGTCACCAGTGAGATGTACTGCGGGTAGGTGAGATCGAAGGGCTCCAGCAGCGCACGGTAGGCCTGGGTCGTGGTGCGGTTGGCGGCGTACAGCGCGAAGCACACGAGAGTGTCGACAGCGGGCATGGAAAAAGTATTGCACGCAATATGGTTGCGCGCAATCTTTCCCTCAGGCCGCGGTCGTCCCGGCGACGTCGAGCCCGGCCACGACGACCGGCCTCGCGGGTCAGTCGCGCCCCGCGCGCTCGCGATCGGCGTCCGACTCGTCGAGGGGATGCCGGGTGACCAGCAACTCCGCCACGCGTCTGCGTTCCACAGCGCTGACTTTCAGCGTCGCGCCGTCGACCTCGACGGTGTCGCCGACCCGGGCGAGGCGCCCCAGTCGCTCCACGACGAACCCGCCGACCGTGTCGGCCGCGCCGCGCGGCAGGGTCACCCCCGTCGCCTCTTCGAAGTCCTGCAGGTTGAGGCGACCTTCGACGACGCCGTGCTCGCCCTCGGCGAGGGGCTGCTCGGCGTCGGTGTCGTATTCGTCGAAGATCTCGCCGACCACTTCCTCGACCAGGTCCTCGAGCGTGACGATGCCGTCGGTGCCGCCGTACTCGTCCACGACCACCGCGATGTGGCTTCCGTCGGCGCGCATCGCCGTGAGCGTCGGCAGAACCCGTGCGGTCGAGGGGATGTAGCGGATCTCGCGCATGACCGCGCTGAGCGGACGCTCGGTGTCGTCGGAGAGATCGCGGACGTGCACGAACCCCACGACGTCGTCGATGGACTGCTCCGCGACGGGATAACGCGAGTACGGCAGGTCGCGGACCGTCTCGCGGGCCTCGGCGATGGTGCCCCCGGCATCCAGGGTCACCACCTCGGGCCGCGGACGCATGACCTCGCTCACATGGCGCCCGCGCAGTGACAGCACGTCGTCGAGGATGCGACGCTCGTCGGCCGGGAGCCCCTCGTGACTGGACACGATGTCGCGGAGCTCCTCCTCGGTGAGCTCCTCGCCGGTCTTGTTCGGGTCTCCGCCGAGCAGGCGCACGAGGACGTTGGTCGATAGAGACAGCAACCAGATCACCGGCCGCATGAGCTTCGCGAAGCCGTTCAGCACCGGTGCGACGGTGTACGCGAAGGCCGCATTGCGCTGGATGGCAAGGCGCTTGGGCACGAGTTCGCCCAGCACGAGCGACAGGTAGGCGATCACGAGGGTGAGGGCGATGGTCGACACCGTCGCCGCCATGCCCGGCTCGAGACCGAGGTTCTCGAACAGCGGAGTGACCGAGGGGGCGATGGACGACGCGCCGTACGCGGCCGAGGCGAACCCCGCCACCGTCACGCCGATCTGCACCGCCGACAGGAACGTGTTGGGGTTACGCGCGAGATCTGCGACCTTCTGTCCCCGCTTGCCCCGGGCGGCGAGGGCGTTCACCTGGCTCTCGCGCAGAGTGACCAGTGCCATCTCGGTCGCGGCGAACACCCCGCCGATCAGCACGAACACGACGACGAGCACGATGTTGAGTGCGAGGTCGTTCATCGGTGGGTCACCCCCGATCGGGGGGAGGCTGCGCCCGGGGTCACCCGGGCGCTCGGACTGTGGCCGACGGAGTCGCAGGCGTGATTCATGGCGCGAGTGTAATGAGGCTGCAACCTCCTCGCGCCGTCGGGTGGAAGGGTTGCGTCCAGCGGGCGCCTCTGCTTCGGAGAGGGGGTCAGAGGACCGCCCCGTCGGCGGCGGCGATACGCACCGTCGTCCCGTCGCGCACTTCCACCTTCCAGATCCACGTCCCGTCGTCTTCGTCGAGCTGGACCTCGTCGAGGCGCTCGCCGCCCGGGTTCTGCGCCGTGGCGATCCGCACGGCGTCGGCGAGCGTCGTGACGGCGGCATCCAGCGCGGCACGTTCGTCGGCATCGACGGCGTCGTCGTCCTGCGAAGACTGCACGCTCGTCCCCTCGGATGCCACGCGCACCTCGACCTCGCGCTCGCCCACGGCGACGTGCACCTCCCAGGTGTCGTCGTCGCCGCGTTCCAGCTCGAAGGCCCTACCGCCGGCGCTCGCTTCGGCGGTGGTGATCGCGGTGACGGCGGTTCTGCCGTCGTCGTCGACTCCGGTCGCACCGGATGCCCCGCTCCCGGGCGCGCCCGAGGTCCCGGGGACGAGGTCGCCCCCTGATGCGGGGGCGCAGGCGCTGAGGGAGAGCGCGCCGGCGACGATGAGCAGGGCGATACCGGGGATGCGGGTGGGAGCCATGCGGGCAGGCTAACGACGCCGAACGTGTGTCCCCGAGCTGTTGCATCCGCCCGCGCCCTGTGCGTGGGGTGGAGCGTTACCAATCCGAAACATGTACGTCAAGCAGGGGCCCACGTTCAGGTACGAGCCGAAGCATTACGGCCATGAGCGAGATCACCGCACACCACGGACTTCTGACCGACATCGACCTCCACGTCGACGACACCGGCGGCACCGGCCGCCCCGTCGTCCTCATCCACGGGTGGCCCCTCTCGGGCGAGTCGTGGGCGCACCAGGTTCCCGCGATCGAGGCGGCCGGGTACCGCGTCGTGACCTACGACCGTCGCGGGTTCGGACGCAGCGACAAGCCGCGTTCCGGGTACGACTACGACACCTTCTCGGACGACCTCCAGGCCGTGATCGAGACCCTCGATCTGCGTGACGCCACCCTCGTGGGCTTCTCGATGGGCGGCGGCGAAGTGGCCCGCTACCTCACGCGTCACGGCGCCGACCGCATCCACAGCGTGGTCTTCGCGTCCGCCGTCCCGCCGTACCTGGCCAAGACGGACGACAACCCCGAGGGTCCGCTCGACGACGAGACCGCGGACGGCATGAAGCAGGGGCTGAAGAGCGACGAGAAGGCGTTCTATCACCAGTTCACGACCGATTTCTTCTCGGTCGACGGCACCCTCGCCGTCTCGGAGGCCGACCGCGCCGAGGCCGAGCGCCTCGCGAACCAGGCCGACCATCACGCTGCGCTGAAGTCGATGGAGGCGTTCGCCACCACCGACTTCCGCGACGACCTGCCGAACGTCACCGTTCCCGCCCTCGTCATCCACGGTGACAGCGACGCGACCGTCCCCTTCGAGGGATCGGGCAAGCGCACGCACGAGGCGATCGCCGGCAGCGAGCTGCACGTCGTCACCGGCGCGCCCCACGGCGTGAACGTCAGCCACGCGGACGAGTTCAACCGGGTCGTCATCGACTTCCTTCAGCGCTGATCCCCAGCGCGCGCGTCCGCACTCTCGCCCGCATCCGCGGTGGACGCGTTCGTACGGACATGCCCCGTCGCCTCCCGGCGGCGGGGCATCGTCGTGCCGGGGCCATGCCCGCGAGAGACCGGGGTGAAAGCGGTGGTGAAGCCTGCGGTCCGCGCGCCGTCTGACGCGTCACCACGGGGTATCGGCGTCCTACCCTGACCCGCATGTCCTCTCTCGACGCCCCCGCCGCTCGTCACCGGGGCCGTCGTCGACGTCGCCTATGGGGGGAGGGTGGATCGAGCGTTGCCCGGTGGGACGCCGAGATGCTCGGGTGGGCGGTCTGCGCAGTCGGAGTGGCGGCGATCGGGGCGCACGCCGCGCCCCTGCTGTTTCCCGTCGAAACAGCCTCCGGCGGCGCGCAGGGGATCGTCTGGACGTCGATGGCGGTACCCGTCGCCCTGGCCTTCGCGCGTTCGCGCCCGCGGGGTCTGCTGCGCTTCCGGGTGATCGACCTCGTGTACGGCGTCGTCTTCGGCATCCTCCTCCGACTCGTCCAGGGCGCCGTCGCCGGCTCGGGAGACGGCGCCGCACCCTGGCCCTCGACCTTCTCGACCGACGGCGAGCTGCCCCCGGCGTTCATCGTCGACGCGGTCGTCGGATCGCTGGTCACCCCGCCCCTGGAGGAGCTCTTCTTCCGCGGGGTCGTCCTGGTCAGCGTCTTCGCGGTGCTCCGGCGCGGCGTCGGCGGTGTCGCCGCTCGCATCGCCGCGGTGGCTCTGTCGACGGCGCTCTTCGTCGCCGCGCACGAACTGACCGCACCCCGCGATCCGTCGGATCTCGTCTCGCTCACGCTGCTCGGCGTCGTCGCGGGAGTGTTCACCATCGGGACGGGGCGAATGTGGCCGGCGGTGGTCGTGCACGTCGTCTTCAACGCGTCCGGTTTCGCCCTGGTCGCCGCGGGCACGATCCTCGCCTGACGGCTGGCGGCATTTGGCCATGGCATCCCGATGCCGTAGTCTCGATCTTTGGTGCCCGCCTCTCTGCGAGCGGGTTGCCCGAACGTGAGCCCTCCACCGGCCTTGGTTGCCTCGTCATCGACGGAGCAACGGACCACCGGAGCGGGATTCACGAACTCCTCCGTTCGAACAAGAAAGCAGCACTACTGTGACGCG
Organism: Microbacterium proteolyticum; assembly: GCF_014192415.1. Classification (GTDB taxonomy): domain Bacteria; phylum Actinomycetota; class Actinomycetes; order Actinomycetales; family Microbacteriaceae; genus Microbacterium; species Microbacterium proteolyticum. Next base: position 713,885 of record NZ_JACHXY010000001.1, on the reverse strand, counting down.
CACTTTCACCCCCAAGGCCGCTGAGGTCACGCGCGAGTGGGTCGTTATCGACGCCACCGACGTCGTCCTCGGCCGTCTCGCCTCGCACGCGGCGGTCCTCCTCCGCGGCAAGCACAAGGCGACCTTCGCCAACCACATCGACTCCGGCGACTTCGTCATCGTGATCAACGCCGAAAAGGTGGCGCTCACGGGTCAGAAGCTCCAGAAGAAGAAGGCCTACCGCCACTCGGGTTACCCGGGCGGCCTCAAGTCGGTCACCTACGAGGAACTCCTCGATAAGAACCCCGTCCGCGCGGTCGAGAAGGCCATCCGCGGCATGCTGCCCAAGAACAGCCTCGGCGCGGCGCAGCTCAAGAAGCTCAAGGTGTACCGCGGCGCCGAGCACCCCCACGGTGCCCAGCAGCCCACGGCATACACCTTCGACCAGGTCGCCCAGTAAGCGCCGCCGGATAAGGACGAAACAGTGTCGAACATCGACCCCAGCAACTACAGCACCGAGACGCCCGCCGAGCAGTCGGCCGTCGCCGCCGAGCGCCCCGTGCTCTCGGTCCCCGGCGCAGCCGTCGGCCGTCGCAAGCAGGCCATCGCCCGCGTGCGCCTCATCCCCGGCTCGGGCACGATCACGGTCAACGGCCGCACGATCGAGGACTACTTCCCGAACAAGCTGCACCAGCAGCTGATCAACGACCCGTTCACGGTTCTCGAGCTCGCGGGCTCGTACGACGTGATCGCGCGCATCTCCGGTGGTGGCCCCTCGGGTCAGGCCGGCGCGCTGCGTCTCGGCATCGCCCGTTCGCTGAACGGCATCGACGAAGAGAACAACCGCCCCACCCTGAAGAAGGCCGGCTTCCTCTCCCGCGACGCTCGCGTCAAGGAGCGCAAGAAGGCCGGTCTCAAGAAGGCCCGCAAGGCGCCTCAGTACTCCAAGCGCTGAGTTCGACTTTCCGGATGCCTCTTTTCGGCACGGACGGGGTGCGGGGGCTGGCCAACGGCCTCCTCACCGCCGAACTCGCGCTGCACCTGGCCCAGGCGACTGCTGTCGTCCTGGGCCAGGGCCGTTCGGCGGAGGCGCGCAAGGCCGAAGGCCGCCGCCTCACCGCCGTCGTCGCGCGCGACCCGCGCGTCTCGGGGGAGTTCCTCGCGGCCGCGGTCTCCGCGGGACTCGCTTCGTCCGGCGTCGACGTCCTCGACGCCGGTGTGATCCCCACGCCCGCCACCGCCTTCCTCATCGCCGACCATGACGCCGACTTCGGCGTGATGGTGTCGGCGTCGCACAACCCCGCACCCGACAACGGGATCAAGATCTTCGCCCGCGGCGGCACGAAGCTGCCCGACGTCGTCGAGCGGCGCATCGAGCTCGCCCTCGAGGGCGAACGCCTGCAACCCACGGGCGCCGGCGTCGGTCGCATCCGTCGCTTCGCCGACGCCGAAGACCGCTACGTCCTGCACCTGCTCGGTTCGCTGCCGCACCGTCTCGACGGCATCCACGTCGTGCTGGACTGCGCCCACGGCGCCGCCGCCGGAGTGTCTCCTGAGACCTTCAAGGACGCGGGCGCGACCGTCACCGTCATCGGCGCCGAGCCCGACGGCCTCAACATCAACGACGGCGTGGGCTCGACGCATCTCGACGTGCTCGCCGAGGCCGTCGTGCGCCTCGGAGCCGACGTCGGCATCGCCCACGACGGCGACGCCGACCGCTGCCTCGCGGTCGACGCGCAGGGCAGTGTCGTCGACGGCGACCAGATCATGGCCATCCTCGCGGTGGCGATGAAGCAGCGCGGCGCGCTCGTCGACGACACCCTCGTCGCCACGGTGATGAGCAACCTGGGGCTGCACCGCGCAATGGCCGACCACGGCATCCGCGTACTGCAGACCGGCGTCGGCGACCGCTACGTGCTCGAAGCCATGAACGAGGGGGGGTACTCCCTCGGTGGTGAGCAGTCGGGCCACGTCATCATGAGCGAGTTCGCCACCACCGGTGACGGCCTGCTGACGGGCCTGCACATCGTGGCCGAGATGGCCAGGCAGGGCAAGACCCTCGCCGAGCTCGCGTCGCTGATGACGGTGTACCCGCAGGTGCTCGTCAACGTGCGCGGGGTCGACCGCGACGGCGTGACCGACGCGGCCGTGCAGGAGGCGGTGGCGGCGTCCATCGCCGAACTCGGTGATTCCGGCCGGGTGCTGCTGCGCGCGTCCGGCACCGAACCCCTGGTCCGCGTGATGGTGGAGGCGGCGTCGGAAGAGGTCGCCCGCGCCCATGCGGATCGTCTGGCCGACGTCGTTCGAGAGCGTCTCGCGCTCTGACGCGGCACCTGCTCGCTGACGTCGGTCGAATGCTCGCATGACCCCTCGTCGGGCGAGCACATGACCGGAGTCAGCGGGGAGGGGTCAGTACTCTAGCGACTCGATGTACCGCAGGAGGACTCCCTCGCGCAGCGCCCAGGGGGATACCTCCAGCTCCTCGACGTCCAGCGCCTTCATCGCCCGCTCCACGACGACGGCCGCGGCGACGATCTGGAACGTGCGGTCGGCGGTGATGCCGGGTAGCGCTTCGCGTGCCTCGGCGGGAATGCGGGCCAGCCGCGGGATCCAGTCCTTCAGCTCCCGGCGGGGCAGCACCATACGGTCGATTCCCGACCAGCCCGGCACGGGGTAGCCCGCGAGCTTGGCGAGCGAGCGGATCGCCTTCGACGAGCCCACCACGTGGTCGGGCCGGGGGAGCGCCGCGAAACGCTCGGCCACGGGCGCGAGCACGGACATCGCGTGCTGACGCAGCTCGTCGATCTCGTCGGCACTGGGCGGGTCGTGCGGCAGGAACTGCACCGTCGAGCGTCCCGCACCCAGCGGCACCGATTCGGCGAGGTCGGGCAGCTCGTCTCCGCCGCCGGCGATCTCGAGGGAGCCGCCGCCGATGTCGAACAGCAGGATCTGCCCCGCGGACCAGCCGAACCACCGCCGTACCGCCAGGTAGGTGAAACGCGCCTCCGTCTCGCCGCCGAGGACCTGCAGCGGTTGGCCGAGGACGTCCTCGATCTGCGCGATGACCGCCTCGCCGTTGGTCGCGTCGCGCACGGCCGAGGTCGCGGTGGCGAGGAGCTCGTCGACCCCCTCGGCGCGCGCGTGCGCGCAGGCCGCGGCCACGGCATCCACGAGTCCTTTCACGCCCTCGGGCGAGATGGAGCCGTCGGGCTGGAGGTAGCGCATGAGGCGCAGCACCGAGCGGTGCGAGGTGGTAGCCGTCGGCCGACCCCCCGCACGGGCGTTGGCGACGAGCAGATGGACGGTGTTCGAACCGATGTCGAGGACTCCCAGGCGCACGGTCCGAGCGTAGTGGTGCCGCCCCAGGCCGCCGGTGCGGCGAAGATCCGCCCTGCCGCCGGTGCGGCGAAGCGCCGGCCCGCCGCCCGGTGCGGCGAAGCTCCGCCCTGCCGCTCGGTGCGGCGGTCACCGTCGCCGGCCGGCGCGGCGCGGACGGTGCGGCCGCGCCGGATCATCCGGAGGAGCGTGACCGCGCCGGTAGCATGGGGCGGGTGTCCGCCGCCGAGACCGACGCTCCCGCGCCGTCGCTGAGCCCCTACCGTCAGATCGACCGCGACGACTGGTCGCGCTTGGCCGGCGGACTCCCACAGCCGCTGACCGAGAACGAGATCGTGCAGTTGCGCGGGATCGGCGACCGCCTCGATCCTCGCGAGGTCGCCGAGGTGTATCTGCCCCTGAGCCGGCTGCTGAGCCTCTACGCACGCGCCACGCGCCGACTGGGCGCCGACACCAGCGAGTTCCTCGGCGAACCCGATGCCACGACCCCGTTCGTCATCGGCGTCGCCGGCTCCGTGGCGGTCGGGAAATCGACCATCGCCCGTCTGCTCCGCGAGCTCATGAGCCGCTGGCCCGACACCCCGCGGGTGGAGCTCGTCACCACGGACGGCTTCCTCTATCCCAACGCCGAGCTCGAACGCCGCGGACTCATGGATCGCAAGGGTTTTCCCGAGTCGTACGACCGGCGGGCGCTGGTGCAGTTCCTCAGCGAGGTGAAGTCGGGCGCCGAGGAGGCGCGCGCGCCCTTCTACTCGCACGTGCGGTACGACATCATGCCCGACGCCCACGTCACCGTGCGCCGACCCGACGTCGTCATCGTGGAGGGGCTGAACGTGCTGCAGCCACCGCCCTCGCCGAATGAGGTCGCCGTGAGCGACCTGTTCGACTTCTCGATCTACGTCGACGCCGACGCCGCCCACATCGAGAAGTGGTACGTGGAGCGGTTCCTCGCGCTGCGCGACAACGCCTTCACGAACCCCACATCGTTCTTCCGCGTGTTCGCCGACATCAGCGACGAGGAGGCCGTCGAACGCGCCCTCGGCTACTGGCGCGAGATCAACCTCCCCAACCTCGAAGAGAACGTCCTGCCCACGCGACACCGTGCCGGGCTCGTGCTGCAGAAGGGCGCCGACCACAAGGTCGAGTCGGTGCTGCTGCGCAAGCTCTAGGGCCGACCACCGCCGTCGGCCGCGGTCGCCGGGAGTGCGCGGCATCGCCCCGTAGGATGGGGGCTCATGTGCGGAATCATCGGTTACGTGGGTCCTCGTCAGAGCCAGGACATCCTTCTCGCCGGGCTGTCTCGGCTGGAGTACCGGGGCTACGACTCCGCCGGCATCGCGGTGATCGACGGCGAGGGCACTCTCGACATGCGCAAGCGCGCGGGAAAGCTCGCGGTGCTCCGTGACGACCTCGTCGCCTCGCCCATGCCGAACGGCACCACCGGCATCGGCCACACCCGCTGGGCGACGCACGGCGGCCCCACGGATGCCAACGCGCACCCGCACCTCGCAGACGACGACAAGCTCGCCGTCATCCACAACGGCATCATCGAGAACTTCGCCGAGCTCAAGAGCGAGATGGTCGGCGAGGGCTTCGCGTTCCGCAGCGAGACCGACACCGAGGTCGCCGCCGTCATGATCGGCCGCGAGTACGCCCGCACCAAGGATCTGGTGCAGGCGTTCCGTGCGGTCGTCTCGCGTCTCGAGGGTGCCTACACGCTCCTCGCCATGCATCAGGACCACCCGGGTCTGGTCGTGGGCGCGCGCCGCAACTCCCCGCTGGTCATCGGCCTCGGCGAGGGCGAGAACTTCCTCGGATCCGACGTCGCCGCTTTCGTCGAGCACACTCGCAACGCCCTCGCGATCGGGCAGGACGAGATCGTCGCCATCACCCCCGAGGGCGTCGAGGTGACCGACTTCTCGGGTGCACCGGTCGAGGTCGAGGCGTTCGAGGTCACGTGGGACGCCTCGGCGGCCGAGAAGGGCGGCTGGTCGTCGTTCATGGCGAAGGAGGTCTCGGAAGAGCCCGAGGCCGTCGCCAACACGCTGCGCGGCCGGATCCACGAGGGCCGGGTCGAGATCCCCGAGCTCCAGGGACTCGACGACTTCCTCGCCGACATCGACCGCATCCTCGTCATCGCGTGCGGCACCGCCGCCTACGCGGGCATGGTCGGCAAGTACGCACTCGAGACGTGGACGCGCGTTCCCGTCGACGTCGAGCTCGCCCACGAGTTCCGCTACCGCGACCCGGTGCTCTCCGACCGCACGCTGGTCGTCTCGATCAGCCAGTCGGGCGAGACCATGGACACGCTCATGGCGGTGAAGTACGCCCGTTCCCGCGGGGCGAAGACGCTCTCGATCTGCAACACGCAGGGAGCGACGATCCCACGCGAATCGGATGCCATCGTCTACACGCACGCCGGTCCCGAGGTCGCCGTGGCGTCCACGAAGGCCTTCGTCGCGCAGATCACCGCGCTGTACCTCCTCGCGCTGCACGTGGGCCGGATCCGCGGCGCCATCGATCCCGTCGCCGCTGTCGAGGCCGTCGCCGAGCTGGAGGCCGTTCCCGGCAAGATCGCCCGCGTGCTCGAGAGCGAGCAGGCGCGCATCGAGCAGCTCGCCCACTGGATGGCCGACACGCGCTCGGTTCTCTTCCTCGGCCGCAATGTCGGTTACCCGATCGCGCTCGAGGGTGCGCTCAAGCTCAAAGAATTGGCGTACATCCACGCCGAGGGCTTCGCTGCCGGCGAGCTCAAGCACGGCCCCATCGCCCTCATCGAGCCGGGGCAGCCCGTGTTCGTGGTCGTGCCGTCGCCGCGCGGCTCGGGCGAGATGCACAAGAAGGTCGTCTCCAACATCGAGGAGATCCGCGCGCGCGGTGCCCGCGTGATCGCGATCGCCGAAGAGGGCGACGTCGCCGTGCTTCCCGCCGCCGACGAGGTGCTGCGCATCCCCCTCGCCGCCCCCCTGTTCGAACCGCTGCTGGCCGTGGTGCCGCTGCACATCTTCGCGATGAGCCTGGCCGAGGCCAAGGGCCTCGACGTCGACCAGCCGCGTAACCTGGCGAAGTCGGTGACGGTCGAATAGACCGTCGTCTGAGGGGCCGGATGCCGTGGCATCCGGCCCCTTCGTCGTTGTCCCCGGATGCCGGGGAACGAGGCCGCGGCGACACGACGCAGGAGATCGGCGCACGAGGGCGGACGGCGAGTCGCCGCCGCGGGAGAGGACGGCAGAATCTCCTGCGTTGTGTTCCGGGGGTGGCGGGACGGGCTCCGGCGTCTGCCTCGGGCGGCGGGAGCGGCAACCCGATGTCGGCGGGCACCGGCAGAATGGAGAGGGATGCCACGAGGGGAGGGCGCATGATCGTCGGAATCGGCGTCGACGTGGTCGACGTTCCGCGCTTCACGGCCACTCTGGCGCGCACCCCGCGGCTGCTTCCCCGCCTGTTCGCCCCCGCCGAGCGCGCGCTCAAGCCCCGCTCGCTCGCCGCGCGGTACGCGGCGAAGGAGGCGTTGATCAAGGCCCTCGGCGGATCCGACGGGGTGCACTGGACCGACATCGAGGTCGCCTCCGAACCGTCGGGACGCCCCACCTTCGCGCTGACCGGCGAGACGGCCATGGCCGTCGCAGCCCGAGGGATCACCGCCCTGCATCTCTCGATGTCGCACGACGCGGGGCTCGCGACGGCGTACGTCGTCGCGGAGGCCGTTCCTCCGGCCGAAGGCCCGGCATCCGTCCCCCCCACCGCCCGAGAGGACACCGCATGAGACTGCCGCGGGGAGTGCTGCGTGAAGCGCTCATCGACGTCGACGCGATCACCGAGAACGTGCGGCACCTGCGCACGCTGACGGGCTCGCAGATCATCGCGGTGGTGAAGGCCGACGGCTACGGTCACGGAGCCCTCCGCACGGCCCTCGCGGCGCTCGAGGGCGGAGCGACCCGCATCGGCGTCTCCGACATCGACGAGGCGTTGGCGCTGCGGCGCGCGGGCCTGCGTGCCCCCCTGTTCGCGTGGCTGCACGCACCGGGAGCGTCGTTCACCGAGGCGGTGCAGCACGACGTCGAGCTCGGCATCTCCCACCTCGACCAGCTCCAGCGCGCCGCAGAGGCGTACGCGGGCGGACGACCCGCGACCGTCCACCTCAAGATCGAGACGGGACTGTCGCGCAACGGCATCGCCCCCGAGCAGTGGCGGATGGTGTTCTCCGAGGCGGCGCGACTCGAACGCATCGGGCGCGTGCGGGTGATCGGGGTGTTCTCGCACCTGTCGAACACCAGCCTCGACGACGATCGCGCGGCGCTCGCCCGCTTCGAGGAGGGCGTGGCGCTCGCCGTGGGCGCGGGGCTCACCCCTTCCCTCCGGCACATCGCGGCGACGAACGCGGCGATCACCCTCCCCGAAGCGCGGCTGGGATGCGTGCGCATCGGCATCGGCCTGTACGGCGTCTCGCCCCTGGCCGACCGCACGGCCGCCGACCTGGGCCTTCGCCCGGCCATGACGTTGCGCGGAGCCGTGGCCGCGGTGCGGCGCGTCCCGGCGGGCACCGGCGTGTCGTACGGCTACGACTACCGCACCGAGCGCGACACGACCCTCGTGCTCGTGCCGCTGGGCTACGCCGACGGCGTTCCCCGCCAGGGATCCGGCCGGGGACCGGTGTCGATCGGCGGTCGCCGATTCACCGTCGCCGGTCGCATCGCGATGGACCAGTTCGTCGTCGATGTCGGCGATCACCCGGTCGCGCTGGGCGATGAGGTCGTGCTCTTCGGCGATCCGACTCTGGGCGCGCCCTCGGCGCGTGACTGGGCGGATGCCGCCGACACCATCGACTACGAGATCGTCACGCGCGTGGGCGCTCGCGTCCCCCGGCGAGAGGTCGAGGCGTGAGCGTCCCCGACGAGCTCCTGGGTACGCGAGAGATCGCCGGCCCCGCCGACATGCACGAGCTGGGCCGCGCGATCGGCCGCGCTCTGGCGCCCGGTGACGTCGTCGTGCTCACCGGGCCGCTCGGCGCGGGCAAGACGACCCTGACCCGCGGGATCGGCGAGGGACTCGGCATCCGCGGTCCGGTTCAGAGTCCGACGTTCGTCATCGCGCGCACGCACCCCTCGCTCGTCGACGGCACGCCCCTGGTGCACGTGGACGCCTACCGGCTGGGGGCGGCGGTCGAGCTCGACGACCTCGACATCGACGTCGCGCATTCGGCCGTGATCGTGGAATGGGGGCGAGGGGTCGCCGAGTACCTGTCGGATGCGTGGTGGGAGATCGAGATCGACCGCCATCTCGGCGGCCGCGGTGTCGACAACGCGTGCGGCGAGATCGCCGTGCACACCGTCGAGCTCGACGTCGATGCGCCGCGGACGGTGACCATCTCGCGTCGACCCTGACCCGCCGACGGAGCGATCACCGCGTTCCGGTCCCCGCCGACTGCGGCTTCGCCCGGGTGGACCGCCCCGGCGCGCGGTCGGCCGCCCAGACGTCACGGAGTGCCCGCAGCGTCTCGGCCGGCTGCTCCACGTGCGCGAAATGCCCGCTCTCGTCGAGCACGACGTCGTCGTAGTCGCGCAGCATCCGCCTCCAGGCGCGGGGGTCGCTCGCGGCGACGAAGACGTCGTGACGGCCGCGCACCGACCGCACGGGGCACACGATGCGGCGCCACACGCCGTCGTCGTGCGTGCGCGAGATCCTCGCGGCGGCGAGGAACGCCGCCGGACGGATCTCCGAGGCGAGGGCGTCGGTCAGAGAGCGCCCCACGCGCTCGGGATGCCGGAACAGCGGTCGCGCGAGAACGCGGAGCACCCCCGTGCGCCGCAGCCCCCGCAGGAGTGGACCGGCGACCGGTCCGATGGCGCGCAGCACCCGCATCGCCGCCACCATGCCGGCCAGCCAAGGGAGGCGCACGGCACCCGAGAGGGGACGGCGCGTGACGGCCCGGGCGCCCGCGCCGCTCGGCGACACGACACCGACGGCGACGGTCTCGCGAGGGAAGCGGGCGGCGATGTCGAGTGCGACGACCCCGCCGAGCGAGTGTCCGACCACCCGCCACCGCGGGTAGCCGAGGGCGCGGGCGACGGCCGCGATCGCGACGGCGAGTTCCGCCGGGTCGGGAACGGGGCCGGGCGTCTCGCCCCAGCCCGGAAGATCCACGGCGATCACGTCGGAGAGGCGGCCCGCGGATGCCGAGAGCATCGGCGTCCACGTCGTCCATGACCCGGCTGCCCCGTGGAGCAGGACCGTCGCGACGGGACTTCCCGAGCCGCGACCCGCGCGCACGACGATGGGCCCTGCGCCGGTGGGGACGACCACGCGGCGGAGGTCGAGCTCGGTGGCATCCACAGCCCTTGTTCGGAGCGGACGGCGCAAACGGATGCCGCCACGGGAGCGGTGTCGAAGGGCCGGATACCCTGGAACGGTGATCATCGGCATCGACACCTCGCTCGGCACCGCCGTCGCGGCGATCGCCCGCGACGGGGAGGTGCTCGCCGACGAGCAGAGCGCGAACCCCCTCGGCCACGCCGAGGTGATCGGCGACCTGTTGCGGCGGGCGACGGCGGTCGTCTCCGCGCCGACGCACGTCGCGATCGGCATGGGACCGGGTCCGTTCACCGGGCTGCGCGTCGGCATCGCCACCGCGCGGGTCTACGCGCTCGGGCGCGGTGTGCCGGTGGTCCCCGTGCCCAGTCACGACGCCGTCGCGCTCGGCGTGCTGCTGGCCGACGCCCTGACCGGCGTCGACACCCCCCGCTTCGCCGTCGTCACCGACGCCCGCCGCCGAGAGTTCGCGTACAGCGTCTACGACGGGATCGATGACGACGGACTCCCGGTGCGCATCACCGACGCCACGCTCAGCCCCCGCGACGACGTCGACGAGCGGCTGTCCGATCTCGGCGCCGTACGGATCGAGGCGACGAGGGTGTCGGCGGCGATGATCGCGCTCTCCGCCGCGCGCGCCCTCGCCGCCGGCCGCACCCTCGCCGGCACGGAACCGCTGTACCTGCGCAGCCCCGACGTGGTCGCCGCGCACGCGCCGAAGCGGGTCAGCTGATGGCCACGCGCACCGCCACGGTCTCCGACCTCGACGCGATCATGGCGCTCGAGAACGCCTCGTTCCCGACCGACGCGTGGAGCGCGGCGATGATGCGCGAGGAGCTCGCGTCCCCGCACGGATGGTACGTCGTCGTCGAAGAGGGGGAGCGCCTGGTCGGCTACGCGGGACTGCGCGCGGTGCGCGGGGCACGGGATGCCGATGTGCAGACCATCGCCATCGCCGCGACCGCGCGAGGTCGCGGTCGCGGCCGGGCGTTGCTGGGCGAACTCCTCGGCGAGGCCGTGCGCCGCGATGTGCACCAGGTGTTCCTCGAGGTGCGGGCGGACAACCCCGTCGCGCAGACGCTGTACGCCTCGGAGGGCTTCGCCGAGGTGGGTCGCCGCCCGCGGTACTACCAGCCCGACGACGTCGACGCGATCGTCATGCAGCTCGACCTCCGGGGGTGGGCGGCCGCCCGCGCCACCGCCACGTCGACCGGAAAGGGATGGTGCTGATGGACGCGCCCCTCGTCCTGGGCATTGAGACCAGCTGCGACGAGACCGGCATCGGGATCGTCCGCGGCCGGCGGTTGCTCAGCAACACCATCGCCTCGAGCATGGACGAACATGCCCGGTACGGCGGTGTCGTTCCCGAGGTCGCCGCCCGCGCGCACCTCGAGGCCCTGCAGCCCTCCATCGACGCCGCCCTCGCCGAGGCCGGGGTGACCCTCGCAGACCTCGACGCCGTCGCCGTCACGAGCGGCCCCGGGCTCGCCGGCGCGCTGATGGTCGGTGTCGGGGCGGCGAAGGGGCTGGCCGTCGCACTCGACAAGCCGCTCTACGCCGTGAACCACCTGGTCGGGCACATCGCGGCCGATATCCTCGACGCGGACGCCGGCGAGCTCGAATACCCCACGGTCGCGCTGCTGGTGAGCGGTGGACACACCTCGCTGCTGCTGGTGCGCGACCTCACGACCGATGTCGAACTGCTCGGCGAAACGATGGACGATGCCGCCGGCGAAGCCTTCGACAAGGTCGCGCGTCTGCTGAAGCTGCCGTACCCCGGCGGACCCGAGATCGATCGCGCCGCAGCGACCGGCGATCCCGCCGCGATCCGCTTCCCCCGCGGGATGTCGCGGGCCTCCGACATGGCATCCCACCGCTACGACTTCTCGTTCTCGGGCCTGAAGACCGCCGTCGCGCGCTGGGTCGAACAGCACGAGGCCGCGGGACAGCCGGTGCCGGTGGCGGACGTCGCGGCCTCCTTCCGCGAGGCCGTGGTCGACGTTCTCGTCACCAAGGCCCTCGACGCGTGTGCGCGCCACGGTGTTCCCCGCCTGCTCCTCGGCGGAGGCGTCATCGCCAACAGACGTCTGCGCGACGTCGCCCTCGAGCGCGCTGCCGCCGCCGGTGTGGCCGTGCGCATTCCGCCTCTTCGCCTGTGCACCGACAACGGCGCGATGATCGCCGCGCTCGCCGCCGAGCTCATCGCCTCGGGTCGGCGCCCCTCGACTCTCGCTTTCGGCGCCGATTCGACGTTGCCGGTAACCGAGATCCAGGTCGCCGAGGATCCGGATGCCGAGCCCCCGACCCTCCGCGCCGCGTCGTCGCCGCGCGACGGGGCGGCATCGTGACCGAGGTGCCGCCGCCGACGCGGCGCGGGCGCAAAGACACCTCGGCGTCCGGGAACGAGGCGGCGGCGGGCGGGAGGGGTGAGGACTCCGCCCCGGCGGCGCCGGGGATCACTCCGACCCCCCGCACGATCGCAGCCCCGGGCGGGAGCACGTCGGTGCCGGCCGCCGCGGCATCCGGGACGGCGGTGCCAGGCTCGTCGGTCCCCCTGTTCGACGAGGACCCCGAGCGCATGCCGACGGCCCAGCTCGAGATGGCCGCGTTCGGCGACCACCTCATCCCCTACGTGCCCCCGGTGCCGCCTGCCCCACCGTCCTTCGCGCCGTGGGCGCTCGCGCTGGCGATCCTCGCGCTGCTGGGATCGCTGTTCACCGGGTGGCTCCTGCCGTTGGGGGTGACCGCCGGCGTCCTTTCGGCGTTGTCGCTGCGGCGGCCGCACGACAGTCGACACGCTGCCGTGTGGGCGTTGTGCCTCGCCGTGCTCTCGCTCGTCTTCAGCGTCGGCTGGCTCGTCTGGGGCTTCTCGCAGCTCGCCGTGGTCTGAGAGTCGTCGCGGTACGTGTCGCCGGGAATTCCCCCGCGCCGCGGTAGCGGAGCGGGGGAGGCTCTCACACGCGGTCGGCGAGCAGAGCGAGGCGCTGGGACCCCACGCGGGTCACGATGAGCGTCGCCGATTCGTCGCCGCGCAGCGAGAGCTTCTTCCGCAGGACGGCGGGGTCGATGTCGACGCCGCGCTTCTTGATCTCCAGCGTCCCGATACCGCGTGCGCGCAAGGCCTGAGCCAGCTTCTTCGTATCCACCGGGAGCTGCTCGCGCACGCGGAACGTCGAGACGAACGGGCTCGTCAGCGCCGCATCCGAGGTCAGATACGCGATCCCGTCCGACAGCATCCCCGCGTCGAGGGCGCGGGCGACCTCGCCGATGAGCCGGGCGCGGATCACCGCCCCGTCGGGCTCGTGCACGAAGGCGCCGAGCTCGCGCACATCGACATCGGGGCTGTCGGCGGCGGCGGTGAGCTCCCAGGCCTCGCCGCCGCGCACCACGAGCGCCGCACGCCGCACGCGCTCGCGGGAGAGGGCGCCCGCCCACAGCACCAGCTCGATCGTGGAGCCGTCGGCGCTGATCCATTGCGCTTCGACGTCGTCGGCGATCTGCGCGCGGTCGAAACCCGGGCCGAGCTTCACGCCGCCCGGGGTGCGGCGAAGGACGTCGAAGACCCACTCGAGCGACGGCGACCACTCCGCCGACGCCACCTGCCGCGTCTCCGCATGGCCGGCGGTGCGCCGTGCAGGATCGAGCCACACCGCATCCGTCGCCGACAGGTCGACGTCCTCCGCGCGTGCGTGGGCCACGCTCACGGCCTCGCCGAAGGGGGCGAGGTTGAACGCGGCGATGGCGGCGGTCACCTCGTCGGCGTCGACGGCGTGGACCCGGATGCCGAGGCCGGCGAGGCCGAGGGCGTCGCCGCCGATTCCGCAGCCCAGGTCGGCGACGCTCGTCATCCCGGCGTCGCGGAACCGTCCCGCGTGCCGGGCGGCGATCGACAGGCGCGTCGCCTGCTCCAGACCCGCGCGGGTGAACAGCATCCGGTCGGCGAACGGGCCGAATTTCGTCGCCGCCCGCACCCGGAGACGGGCTTGTCCCACGACGGCGGCGACCAGGTCGGGGGAGTGGCCGGCCGCCCGGAGCCGGGAGACGGCGCGCGCCGCGTCGTCGGTCGACGCGAGGGGTCCGATGTCGTCGAGCAGGCGGAGGCCCTCGGGGGTGAGCAGGGCGGTGAGCTCGGCGGTGTCCACCGAACCAGCCTAGGTGCGGGGGTCCGCGTGCGCGGGGCGGCCTCGTGGGGGTCGGCCCCTCGGCGGGCTCCGGGTCCTGGCTCCTCGGAGGGATTCTGTGCTCGCGGGGTGAGGAACTGCTGAACGGCTCAGGGCCCGGGCTCCCGTGAGATGGCGGGGGTCGTGCGGGCTCAGCGTTCCGTTCCCCAGGGGGCGGCCGAACCCGTCGAAGCCATCGGCCCCGATCGGCGGACACCCCCGGTCCCCCTCCCCGTCCCCCGAAACCCCGGGGTACCCCGCACCCGATACCGGGGAGGCCCCCGATGCCGGATCCGCGGCCCGTTCTTACTCTCGAAGAACGAACAGTACTGCGGGCCGCGGCCCGAGAATGGGATGGAAGAAATGCCTACCACCGGCGACATCAACAACTCGCTCAACACGGCCGTCGCGGACTCGCTCAACGACACGAGCGTCGTCAACGAAGACAACTCGGAGAACGCCGACCTCAGCGCGACGGACTCGTTCAACACCGACAACTCGACCACCGACGCCAGCGAGACCACCGTCGACCTCGACGGCTCGTTCAACGAGGGCTCGTACAACGAGTCCAACGAGTGGGTCGACTCGTTGAACACCGACAACTCCACGAACGACTCGGGCAACAGCCTCGAGTGGGCCGACGGCTCTTACAACACCGACAACTCGCACACCGACAACTCGGTCAACGCGGGTGTCCGCGAGTACAACACGGGCTTCGGCGCGTGGGGCGGCGCCTCGGCAGCAGACTCCGGTGCGGCGGGTGGCGGCGGCCACACCGAGATCTGGAGCAGCTCCACGATCGTCGACCAGTCGGTCAACCAGAACATCGCGGCCGACGGCGACGTCGACCAGACGTTCGGCAACTCCTCGGTCACCGCCTCGGGTGAGGGCTCGATCGCAGCCGGCGGCAACGTCGACTGGGACTACTCGGTCGACGAGTCCAGCAACTTCAGCGCCGGCGGCGACATCAACATCGGCAACGAGACCACGATCACCACGATCACGGACTCGATGAACGAGTACAACCTCGACTACTCGTACACCGACAACTCCACCGTCATCGACGTCACCGACTCGTTCAACGACTTCTCGGAGAACTACTCGGCCGACGGCTCGTTCAACTCCTCCGAGGTGTTCGACAGCGAGACGACGATCGACGTCGACATCACGGCGGTCGTGGACAGCTTCAACACCGCCGACCTCAACCTGCCCCTGGCCTGAGCCTCTTCGTAAAGTAAGGAACCAACATCATGGTGTGGAACATCGGTGACGTGAACGACTCCGGCAACGCGGACTGGTCGAACGTCGGCAACAGCAACAGCACGACCAACACGAACAACAGCCAGAACCTGGCCGTCGACCTCGAGAGCGTCGGCAACGTCGACAACTCCTCGACCGATGAGTCGACGCAGGACTGGTCGTTCGTGGACTCGGGCAACGTCGACTCCAACAACCTCGACAACTCGTGGGACAACTCGGGTAACACCGACAACTCCACGAACAACTCGGGTAACTCGTACGAGATCGCCGTCGACTCCTACAACACGGACAACTCGGTGGAGGACAACTCCACCAACGCGGGTGTCCGCGAGTACAACACGGGCTTCTCCGGCTGGAGCGGTGCGGGTGGCGGCGGCAACGCCTCGATCTACAGCCAGTCGACCATCGTCGACCAGTCGGTCAACCAGAACGTCATCGGTGGCGGTATCGGCCAGGACTTCAGCAACAGCGCCGTGACCGCCTCGGGTGAGGGTGCCGTGGCCGCCGGCGGCGACGTCTCGATCTCGCGCTCGCTGGACGCGTCGACGAACTTCGACGCCGAGGGCGACATCAACCTCAACAACACCACCGAGATCACCACGTGGGACAACGTGGGCAACACGACCGACATCTCGGTCGAGCTCACCGACAACTCGCAGGACTGGTCGTTCGACAACTCGTACAACGACGAGTCGACGAACGTGGACGTGACCGACTCGTTCAACGACGACTTCAGCTCCACGGAGTCCGAGAACTGGACGATCAACGCCGACGTCATCTGGGGCTCCGGCAACTCCGAGGTCGTGGACGTCCAGGTCCCCGACCTGGATCTCGACGCCTGAGTCGCCATCCGTACCCACGGAAGCGTCTGAACGGTAGCCCTGGGCGGGTTTTCCCGCCCGGGGCTATCGTCGTTCCCAGATCCTTCGACGTCGAAGAGGCGTCGGCCCGACCGAGAGGTTCCCCGCGTGTCCGCACCGGCCCAGCCCACCACGTCTCCCGCGCCGAACGGCGCCGCCGAGGACGGGAGGAAGAGCCCGGCGCCGGCCGCCGAACTGGCCGCCCTCGTCGAACGGGCGCGTAAGTACTCCGGGGTCCTCGGGCGCGAGGACCTGGTCGAGAAGCTGACGAGCACCCGTGCCCGGCTGCAGGACCCGCACGTGCGCGTGGTCATCGTCGGGCAGTTCAAGCAGGGCAAGAGCAAGTTGGTCAACGCCCTCATCAACGCTCCCGCCTGCGCCGTCGACGACGACATCGCCACGAGCGTGCCGACCTCCGTGGGCTACGCCGAAGAGCCCTCCGCGACCGTGCTCGTGAAACGCGAGAGCGGGGAGTCGCACGAGGTCCGCCGGGTCGACATCCCCTTCGAGCGTCTCTCCGACTACGTCACCTCCCGCGCCGATGACGAGCAGGACGGCGACGTGGTGGGCGCCGAGGTGCTGCTGCCGCGCGAGATCCTCAAAGGGGGTCTGCGCATCGTCGACTCGCCCGGTGTCGGCGGGCTCGAATCGACTCGCTCCCTCGCCACCCTCGCGGCCCTCACGACCGCGCACGCCGTCCTGCTGGTCTCCGACGCGTCGCAGGAGTACACCGAGCCCGAGATCCAGTTCCTGCGCCACGCGATGCGCATCTCGCCGAACGTCGCGGCTGTGCTGTCGAAGACCGACCTGTACCCCGAGTGGCGCGAGATCCAGCGCGTCGACGAGAAGCACCTGAACGAGCTGGGCGTCGACGTCGACGACGTGCCCGTCTTCGCCGTCTCGAGCGACCTGCGGTTGCTGGCCGCCGAGCAGCAGGACCGCGAACTCAACGACGAGTCCGGCTTCCCCGAGCTCGTGGCGCATCTGCGCCGCGACGTGCTGGGCAAGGCGGAGGACCTGAACCGCCGTGCCGCCGTGCACGACCTGCTGACCGTGTCGGACCAGCTCTCGCTGGCCGTGAAGACCGAGCTCAACGCCCTGCTGCACCCCGAGGACACCCCGGGCATGATCGCCCGGCTCGAGGATGCCAAGGCCAAGGCCGACGATTTCCGCAGCCGCACCTCCCGCTGGCAGGTCACGCTCTCCGATGGCATCGCCGACCTGATCTCCGACACCGAGCACGACCTGCGCGATCGTCTCCGCAAGGTGCAGCGCGAGGGTGAGGCGGCGATCGATGAGGGCGACCCGGGCCCCATCTGGGACCAGATCGCCGAGTGGGTCGACCAGCGGGTCAACGCCGCGGTCTCCGAGACGTTCGTCTGGACCAACGAGCGGTCCCAGTGGTTGGCCGAGCAGGTGGCTGAGGAGTTCCGCATGGGCGAGGGGTCGATCCCCCTGATCGACGTCGCCGGCACCGATGGACTGCTCGACCCGGTCGAGGAGCTGCAGCACCTCGACGACGGCAAGATGGGCGCCGCCGAGAAGATCTACATCGGCGTGCGCGGCTCCTACGGCGGCGTGCTGATGGTGGGTCTCGCCACCAGCATCGTGGGCCTCTCGCTCATCAACCCGCTGTCGCTGCTCGCCGGCGTGCTGGTGGGTCGCCGCGCCTTCCGCGAGGACATGTCCTCGCGTCTGCTCCGTCGGCAGAACGAGGCGAAGAACCTCCTGCGTCGTCACATCGAAGACACCGTCTTCCAGGTGGGCAAGCAGCTGAAGGACCGTCTGCGCATCGTCCAGCGCACCGCCCGCGACCACTTCGGCTCGATCGCCGAAGAACTGCACCGCTCGCTCAGCGACTCGGTGCTGGTGGCCAAGCAGGCAGCGGCCACCTACACCGCCGACCGTGACAAGCGCATCACCACGCTGCAGGCGCAGCTGCGCGACATCGACGCCCTGCGCGGGCGCATCCCCACGGCCGAGCTCGAGGCGGCACGCCCCGCCCGCGCGGCGGTCGGTCGGTGAGCGCCCGGCTGCCGGAGGTCGCCCGCATCGTCGACGACGCCCTCGATGCGTACGCCGACGACGCGGCTGCCGTCGAGGTACTGGAGTCGTTCCGTGCGCGGCTGCGCGAGCCGCTGCGCCTGGCCGTCGCCGGCATCGTCAAAGCGGGCAAGTCGACGCTGCTCAACGCCCTCATCGGCGAGCGGATCGCCCCGACCGACGCGGGGGAGTGCACGCGCACGATCACGTGGTACCGGTACGGATCGACCGCCCGTGTGGATCTGCGCCTGCACGACGGCCGTCGGATCTCGCGTCCGGTGCGCCGGCACGAGGGGCGCCTCGTGCTGGACATGGGCGGCTACACCGCCGAAGAGGTCGCCTGGATCGACGTGGCGTGGCCGAGCGAGAGCCTCCGTTCCACGGTGCTCATCGACACCCCGGGTATCGCGTCGCTGACCGTGGAGAACTCTGCACGCTCGACGGACTTCTTCATCCCCAAGGACACCCCGACGGCGGCGGATGCCATCATCTACCTGCTCCGGCACGTGCACGCCGAGGACCTGAAGTTCCTCGAGGCCTTCCGCGACACCGCCGCGGGGGAGTCCCAGACCGTCAACGCCCTGGCCGCCCTCTCTCGTGCCGACGAGATCGGCTCGGGACGCATCGACTCGCTGCTCTCGGCGGCCAAGATCGCCGACCGGTACCGCCGTGACGGCGAGCTGCGCGCCCTGGCGCTCGACGTGGTCCCGGTGGCGGGCCTGCTCGCCGAGGGCGGTCGCACACTCCGCGAGAGCGAGTTCATCGCCCTGCGCCACATCGCGCTGATGGACCGCGAGGCCCGCGACAAGCTGCTGCTGACCGTCGACCGCTTCACCCGTGCCTCCGACGACACCGCCCTGAGCGTCGAGATACGCCGCGGCCTGCTGCACCGCTTCGGCCTGTTCGGGGTGCGGTTGGCGGCGGCGCTCATCCGCGGCGGGGCGACGACATCGTCGGCTCTGTCCGACCGGCTCGTGCAGCAGAGCGGCCTGGTCGAGGTGCAGCGCTTCGTCGAGGATCAGTTCCGCGGCCGCGCCTTCGCGCTGAAGGCGCGCGGCATCCTGCACAGTGTGGAGCGTCTCGTGCGCGAGCGCCCGCGCCCGCACACCGCCGGGCTGCTGGCATCCATCGAGCGCCTCACGGCGCAGAGCCACGATCTGCGCGAGCTGTCGCTGCTGGCGGAGCTGCGCACCGCCCCGCCCGAACTCGATGCCGAGGCGCTCGCGGAGGCGGAGCGGATCGTCGGCGGATCGGGTCTCGCCCCGACGCGCCGGTTGGGTCTCGGCGACGATGCGGCCCCTCCGGTGCAGCGCGAACGCATCGACGGTCTGCTCGCCCGCTGGCACTCCCTGGCGGAGTCCCCCCTCACCGACCGCCACACCGCCGACCTGTGCCGCGGCGTGGTCCGCAGCGTCGAGGGCGCGGCATCCGATCTCCTCGGACACGGCCAGACGGATGACGCCGAGAGCGGTGTCGACGCGTCGGACGCGGTGCTCTCGAGCGGACCTGCCTGACGCGAAAGAGAAGCGGCATCCGTCCGTCCAGGATCGGATGCCGCTTCGTCAGAAATCGGCCGAGGGGCTGCTGCCGGGGCTGCCGCGTCGGATGTCGTGCTTGCGCCGGGTCCAGCGGAGGGCTGCCGGGATCACAGAGAACAGCAGACCGAGCGCGGACAGGCCGAGCTGGATCAGCAGCAGCCGATCCAGCGGCACACCGCGGTCGCCGACGGCGACGAACTGCCGCGCGGCCAGGACCGTCACGGCCAGGAACAGCAGGATGCCGAGCATCCACCAGCGCGCGTTGTTGCGGCGGTTGTTGAACGACACGAGCGAGGTGATCTGCACCAGCAGAACCGTCACCAATGCGCCGAAGACGCACCAGAAGACGATGTCGGCGGCGGTGCTGACGGTCTCGGCCGGACGGGAGGAGTCGACCCCGCGCACGATCGCCTCGATGTCGGGATCGATCGTCTGGCGGATGATGAAGAGGTACCCCACGGTGATGGCGCCGACCACCAGGCTGAGCACCCAGCTGATCTGCGCGAGGCGCACCGCGGCGGGCGGCGGCATCTTGACCATGACGGGGGCTGCGGCCTTGTCGTGCAGCGCGGGGCGCTCGGGCTTCGTGGCCTTGGGGGGCGGTTCGTACGGCGGCGGTGCCGGCGAGCGGCGCACCTGCGCTTGCGGGGCGGGCGCACCGGAACGGCGGGTGAGCTCGTGTGAGCCCACCCGCCGTTCCGAGGGCGTGTCAGAGGGTGTCATCCGAGGTGTCTTCGATGACGACATCGTTGCCCGAGTCGAACACCACGGTGGTGTCCTCGTCGACCGAGGTGTCGATCGTCGTGTCGGTGGTGTCGTTGAACGAGTCGTCGACCACGACATCCGTCGAGGAGTCGTTGGCCGAATCGGTCAGATCGACGTCGGTGGAGTTGTCGGTCGTCTCGGTGGTCTCGTCGGTGTCGTTGTACGAGCCGTCGATGTCGGTGTTCGTCTCGTCGTTGCCGATGTTGACGTCGTTGCCGGCGTTGATGTCGGTGGAGTTGTCGAGAGTGGTGTCCTGGTCGACATCGTTGCCGGCGGCGATCGCGTCATCACCCGAGGCGACGACGGCTTCGTTGCCGAAGGTCTGGTTGACGTCGCCGTTGGCCCAGATGTTCTGGTTCACCGACTGGTCGACGATCGTGTCACGGTCGTCGATGTGGGTGTAGGACAGCTGGGTGGTGATCGACTTGATCTCCTTCACCACCGGGTTCCACTCCGGCTTGGGACCCACCGGAACCGGCGCGGGCTGGGTGTTCACGATCACGTGGGGCTTCTCTGCGATCACCGGGGCGACCGAGCACACGTCCGCGTACGAGACGTTGTTCAACCCCCGTGCCGCCATCGCGCCTTCCGGGTCTTCTTCGAACTCGGCTGCGGCCTCCGGATCGCGTAGGAGGCTCAGGATGAATTCGATCAGCGCATCTGCCATGGTCGCCAGCGTGACGCTCATTGGGGTCTCCTCACGGTTGTTCCTTGGGATCGACGTTAGGTCGAGGGGGTGTGTGTGCGCGTCGGGGGGAATCCCCATAGCGCGGGGTGGGTCATAGGGGTTTGGCGGACGCGAGCACCCTGGCGGATCGCGCGTCGTCGCCGGTCGCCTCCGCCGCCGGTTCCGGGGCGTGCGAACCGTCGTCGAGAGCCATGCGCAGACGGCTCATGAGGTCGGAGCGCGAGGTGGCGCCGAGGCGCCTGCGGATGCGGGCGATGTGGTGCTCGGCGGTGCGCGGGGAGATGAAGATCGTCTCGCCGATCTCGGCGTACGTCTTGCCCTGCAGCACCAGCGCCGCTACCTCTCGCTCGCGTTCGCTCAGGATGCCGGAACCCTCGGCCCCGCGCGTGGGCACCGGGATCGGGCCGGTGTCGGTCGCCGGGGTCACGGGCGTCTCCACGCGCTCGCGCGGGTGCAGCTGACGGGCGCACGCGAGGAGGCGCGCGATGATGCGTCGATCGGTCGACTTGCTCGCGCCGTGACTGGCCAGGCGCGCACCGTCCCAGGCGAACCCGCTCGCCGCGAGGCCGGCGGCGGACTCCTCGATGGCGTCCACGTCGACGGCGCCGGTGAGGACGTCGGTCCACACCCGTCCGGCGCGCGCCAGGCGGGCGGCCAGCGGCGAGTGCGCGGCCGCGGCCCGCAGGGCCCGCGCGTGCACCGTGAGCTCCTCGGGACTGCCCAGCAGGATGCTGGCATGCAGGCCCGACCACTGCAGGCTCGTTTCCCACAGGGCCGGTCGTCCGAGATCGGTGAGCAGCTGCTCCGCCCGTTCGAGCGACGAGCGCACGGCGCTGAATTCACCGACACGAGCCGCCGAGACGGCGAACTCGCCGAGGGGGACGAGCGTGAACAGGTCGACCTGCACGCGCAGCAAGGACTCCTGCGCGCGTTGCCAGACCGGCGGGAGCTCGGAGGGCTGGCCGTTGCGCCGCACGAGCCCGAGTTCGACGGCGTCGGCGAGCAGGCGATCGCGCGCGCCGAGCGGGCGTCCGCCGGTCGCCGCACGCAGCGCGTTCTCGGCCTCCGAGGCGTGCTCGCGCTGCAGGGCGACCCACGCGCGCCAGAGCTGCAGTCGCGGAGCGGCCCACGCTCCGCCCTGCGCGCCGGCGATCGCGGCATCCAGCACCCGTTGGGCGACGGCCGCTTCCCCCAGGTGCAGGGCGACGAGCGCGGCGATCACGGCGGGCAGTTCGGGCAGAGGGGCGTCGCTCCCCGATGCGGTGTACATCTCGCTCGCACGCACGAGATCCTGCAGACCGTCGTGGTCGCCGGTGTCGAGCGAGGCCCGGAGGCCCCGCGAGAGGAGTTCGAGCGAGACGCCGTGGGCGGTCGGGATGGTGCGCACGGATGCGGAGCCGGTCATTGCGGCCGGGTCGGTGTGACCGGCGCCCGCGGCGGCGATCGTCCACTTCGCCCGGCTCTCGGATGCCGTCGGAACACCGCCGCGGTAGACCTGCGCCCCGAGGTCCATGTCGCCGCGCATCGCCCAGACGGCGGCGGCCATGTCGAGAGCCGCGTCGCCGGGGGCATCGGGGCCCGCGAGCAGACGGTCGACGAACGTCCCGGCGGCGTCCACGTCGCCCAGCGCCCAGGCGGCCCGCGCGCGACGCAACGACAGCGTGGCCGAGGGGGCACCTGCACGGTCCGCCGCCTCGTAGAGTTCGGCCGCCTTAGCGGGATCGCGCGACAGCTCGCGGTCACCGTCGGCGAGAAGGGCGGATGCCACCCGCTCGTCCGTCGTGCCGCCGAGAAGCGCCTGCACCGAGGCGGCGTCGCGCACGAGCCGTGCGGAATACAGCTCGAGCAGGCGGTCGGCGGTCAGCCGTGCGCGCACGGCGTCGCGCACGAGCGGCACCGTGCGTCCGCCGCGCTGCAGCAGACCGGCGTCGTAGCCGGCGGCGCAGGCGGGGCCGGCGCCGGCGTCCAATGCGGAGCGCTCGTCGAGGCACAGTGCCTCGACCGCGAGCCGCAGCGACGGGTCGAGGGAGTCGATGCGGTGCGAGACGAGGTCGTCCAGCGACCGGGCGATCTCGTCGTGGTCGCAGCGACCGTCGCAGACCGCGTCGCCGTGCAGCATGAGCGCCTCGGCGGTCAGCCACGCCAGACCCCCGGTGGCCTCGAGGAGGCGCGTGAGGCACCCTCGCGACGAGTCCGTCGCTTCGGCGCCCAGATGCGCGGTGACGTCGGACATCGTGACGTGTCCGAGCAGCATCGGCGGCTGATGGCGTTCGATGTCGTCGATCAGCGCGCGAAGTGCGGGGGAGTCGGGGTCGGGACGGGTGGCGAGCAGCACCGTCGCGGTTCCCGTGCGCAACCGCTCCGCCAGTGCGGACAGCGTCTCATCGTCGAGGAGGTGCGCGTCGTCGACGATCACGACCGCGTCCGCCGCGGCGGGCAGGTCGGAGAGGTGCGTGAGAGCGACGGGGGAGGCGCCGGCCGCGCGCAGCGCCGTGAAGAGGTGGCGCAGCACGCGGGATTTGCCGGAGCCGGCCGTTCCCACGACCGCGAGAGGGGTGGGTTCGACCGCCGCGACGGAGGCGTCGAGGAGAGCGCGCGCGACACGCGGCAGCAACAGCGACTCGAGGTCGCCGTGGGCAGCATCGGAGGACGTGTTCGAGATCGACATCGGTGGTGACCTTCGACGGCGCGCGTCAGGGCGTGGGCTCGGCGGAGGCGGACGGCGTCTCGGGGGCGGGAGCGCTCGTCTCGGCCGGCTGCTCCGACGGCGGCGAGGTCTCTGTCGGCGGCGGGTTCTCCGTCGACGGAGACGGGGCCGGCTCCTCGGTGGCCGGCGGGTCGGTGACCGGCGTCTCGGTGACCGGCGTCTCGGTCGGCGGGGTGGTGGGGGCCGGGTCGCTGGGCGAGGGGGAGGTCGTCGTCGGGTCGGTCGACGGGGTGCCGGTCGACGGCTCCGCCGGGGTCGACGAGGAGGGCTCGGTAGCGGAGACGGGGTTGCCGCCCCCGCCGCCACCGCCCGAGGCCTGCTGCTGCGCGGGGGGTGCCGCGGAGGGGCTGCGCTGCTCGGCGGCCTGGGGGGTCAATCGCTGGGGAGTGCGCTGGCGCTCCTCGCTGCGGTTCGTGGCGCGGGGCTCCGCGGGCGCTGCGGCGTCCTGCGGGGCCGCGGGCTGCTCGGCGACGGGCTGCACCTGGGGGGCGGCGATGCTCGCCGGGGGAGCGGAGGGCAGGTCGAGCGCGTCGAACACGCGCACGTCGAGGTCGGCGGCCATGGGCTGCGAGGTGACGGCCATCCCGGTGCGGGCCAGGATGCCGACGCCGAGGGCGGGCACGCTGACGATGCCCACGCTCACGGTGAGGACGGCGACACCCGCCGCCACGTACGCCGTGGCGGGGACACGTCGGAACCACGGAGCACGCTTCTCGCTCCGCTGGGCGGTGAAGACGGACTCGGGGGTCACGTCATCGTCGTCCCGGTCGTCGTCATCGTCGTCGGTCAGGGCGTCGTCGGCGGCCAGGAGCGTGTACGGACGCAGGCCACCGCCTGCGGCGGTGCGGGCGGCGCCGAGGGCGATGATCGCTTTGGGATCGGCGTCGATGGCGATCGGCCGGTCGAAGCGCTCCGAGAGCAGCTGCGCCACGCGGGGAATGCGGGAGGTGCCGCCCGTGAGCAGGATCGCATCGAGGTCGTCGGCGGTGAGACCCGACTGCTCCAGCGCGATCTCGAGTACCTCGACGGTGCGCTCGATCTCGGGCTCGATCATGTCCTCGAACTCGGCGCGGGTCAGGCGCACGGCGCCGTGCCCGTCTCCGATGAGCACCGGCACGACGGCCTCGCCGTCGAAGGACAGCGATTCCTTGGCATCGACGCACTCGCGTCGGAGCGACGCCAGCGCCATGCGGAGGCCCGCGTCGGACTGCACGCCCGCGAGGGCGGATGCCGGGATGCCGGCGGCGCGGACGGTGTGGCGCAGCACGATGTCGTCGAAGTCGGCGCCGCCCAGGTCGGGGATGCCCACGGGGCTGCCGACGAAGTCCACGTTGCCGTCGGGCATCTTCTGAAGGATGACGGTGTCGAACGTGCCGCCGCCGAAGTCGTAGACCGCGAGGGCACGGCCGTTGTCGAGGGGGTGCGTCGATTCGTAGTGCCGCGCGGCGGCCTCGGGTTCGGTGATGACCTGCACGTCGCTCCAGCCGAGACGGCCGATGGCGTCGCGCACGAGCTGGGTGCGGTATTCGCCCCAGGTGACGGGGACCGAGACGGCGATGCCGGCGGGGTGCTGTCCCTCGCGCTCGACCGCGGTGCCGATCACCCACCCCACGACGAGGGCGTACAGGTCTTGCGGCGAGAAGCGCCGGTCTCCGGCCACGATGGGGACGTCGTCGCCGATGCGGCGCTTGAACTCGCGCACCAGGCGCTCCGGCTGGGCCGTGCCCCGACGCTCCGCCGCGTCACCGAAGAGCAATCCGCTGTCCGAGACGAAGACGGTCGTCGGGGTGCTGTCGGCGTTGCGCCCCAGCGGCAGCGATGCTGCCAGCAATGCCCCGTCAGGTGCGGAACGCGCGGTCGCAGCCGCAGTCCTGCTCGTTCCTACATCGATCGCCAAGAAGTACGGCGTAGCCATGTGTTTCGACCCCCCGAAGGCGCACAGAAGCGCCGCATGGCACTCCTGAATCCCCCGACTCTCCGAGCTCGACGACGAGCCCGTTCGTGTTCCATCAACCCATGCCCCCTGCACGTGTCGACGCTGTTCCTGAAGTGTTGCACACCCGTAAACAGGATGAAAGGGCGGGTGAGATGGGTATGACTCGGGGCGTAAAGGTGCAATACTTCGCGCCGCTCCCGCCCCCCGTTCGCCGCAGACTGCGCGTGGGGGCCGAGCACGTCGTCTCGCGTCTCGAACGCCTCGATGCGAGACACGTTGGCACTCGCATTGCACGAGTGCCAACCCTTCTCTAGACTTGGGTTAGCACTCTCCCCGTGTGAGTGCTGACAAGTCTTCTGTAACGAGAAAGAGGTAGACCGTGTCGGTTTCCATCAAGCCGCTCGAGGACCGGATCGTCATCAAGCAGGTCGAGGCTGAGCAGACCACCGCGAGTGGTCTGGTCATCCCCGACACCGCCAAAGAGAAGCCGCAGGAGGGCGAAGTCGTCGCCGTCGGCCCCGGCCGCATCGACGACAACGGCAACCGTGTCCCCCTCGACGTCGCCGTCGGTGACCGCGTGCTCTACAGCAAGTACGGCGGCACCGAGGTCAAGTTCGGCGCCGACGAATACCTGGTGCTCTCGGCTCGCGACGTCCTGGCGGTCGTCGTCCGCTGATCGCGTGACTCAGCCGAAGACCCCGGATGCCACGGCATCCGGGGTCTTCGTCATTCGATCGGCCTGCGCGGCGCGGCGTCGGCGTTCACGGATGGCAGGAAAGCGGGGCTCGTCGGCGGTCCCTGCCTCGACGGCGCGCATAGGCTGAGGAAGTGACCGCCGCCCCTCCCGCACCCGCCGGCGGGAGCACCCGCGGCGCGCTGTACGCACTGAGCGCCTATCTGCTGTGGGGCGTCCTGCCGATCTATTTCCTGCAGCTCACGCCGACCGATCCGTTCGAGGTCGTGGCGTGGCGGATCATCCTCGCCTTCGCGTTCTGCCTCCTGCTCATCACGGTGCTGCGCACGTGGCGCTCTTTCCTCACGATCGTGCGGCAGAAGCGTTTGATGGCGCTGACGGCCCTCGCGGGGGTGCTCATTTACGTCAACTGGCAGACGTACCTGATCGGGGCGCTCACCGGGCACGTCATCGAGACGAGCCTCGGCTACTTCACCAACCCGATCGTCACGGTCCTGCTCGGGGTCATCGTTCTGCGCGAGCGACTGCGCGTGCTCCCGTGGATCGCGGTGGGCATCGCCGTCGTCGCGGTCGGCGTCATCGTCGTCGGCTACGGCTCCTTCCCGTGGATCGCTCTGACGCTGGCGTTCTCGTTCGGCTTCTACGGTCTGGTGAAGAAGCAGATCGGCCCGTCGGTGGATGCCGTGAGCGGTCTGACCCTCGAGTCGATGTGGCTCCTGCCGGTCGCCGCGATCCAATTGGTGGTCGTCGCGAACATCTCGGGGATCACGCTGGGCACCGTCGGCGTGCTGCACACAGTGCTCCTTCTCTCGGCCGGTGTCGTGACGGCTATCCCGCTGCTGCTGTTCGCGTCGGGTGCCCGGCGGGTGCCGCTGACGGTGATCGGACTGCTGCAGTTCGTGGCGCCCGTCATCCAGTTCGTCATCGGAGTCTGGGTACTCCACGAGCCGATGACCCTCGAGCGCTGGATCGGCTTCGCCCTGGTCTGGGTGGCGCTGGTGCTCTTGAGCGCCGATTCGATCGTGGCCTCGCGGCGTCACCGTCGCGTGGTGGCCGATGTCGCCGAGCCGGTGTGAGTCCCGGGATTTCTGCGTTTACCGGCTGAATCCGTCCGTTCTCGGTGCGGTGGCGCCGACCGTTATGCGCCCGTGACCGGGGAGACGCACATCGTTAACGAACGGCAACATGCGGAAAACGTGGGTCCGATTAGGTTTAGGGCATCGGGTGGCCTCATGGGCCGCCCACGTTCATCCACAGCAAGGAGCACTATGAACGTCTTCCCGCGCACGCGCAGCGCCCGACTCCTCGGCGGTCTCGCCCTGGTCGGCGCCAGCGCGCTCGTCCTCGCCGGTTGCGCCGGTGGCGGCGGCGGAGCCGAGTCCAGCGATGCACCGAGCAGCGCCGTTGGCGGCACCTCGACGGCAGACAGCGTCTTCCACGTCGGCACTATCCTCCCCGCCACGGGCAACCTCGCCTTCCTCGGCCCGCCCGAGGTCGCCGGTGTCAAGCTCGCCGTGCAGGACATCGAGGCCACGGGCGACGCCTTCCCGTTCTCGGTCGAGCTCACCGAGCGCGACTCGGGTGACACCACCACCGACATCGCCACGCAGTCCGCGACCGAGCTCGTCGACGCCGGCGCCGACGTCGTCATCGGTGCGGCCTCGTCGGGTGTGTCGTTCACGTTCGTCGACCAGCTCGTCAACGCCGGTGTCGTCCAGATCTCCCCGGCCAACACGTCGCCCGACTTCACCACCTACGCCGACGGCGGGTACTACTGGCGTACCGCCCCGTCCGACGTGCTGCAGGGCCGCGTTCTCGGCAACCTCATGACGGGTGACGGTGCCGCCAACGTCGGCATCATCTACATCAACGACCCGTACGGCATCGGCCTGAAGGACAACGCGACGACGGCCATCGAGGCCGCCGGTGGCGAGGTCTCCGTCGCGGTTCCGTACAACCCGGGTGACACGGTCTTCACGTCGCAGGTCGACGAGCTGCTCGCGGCTCAGCCCGACGCCGTCGCGGTCATCGCGTTCGAAGAGACCTCGTCGATCATCCCGCAGCTCGTCAGCACGCAGGGCTACCCGGCGTCGCAGGTCTACTTCGTAGACGGCAACCTGTCGAACTCGTACGAGTTCCCCGCCGGCACCCTGCAGGGCGCCAAGGGCACGCTGCCCGGCAACCCGGCCGACACGACGTTCCAGTCGCGTCTGAAGGAGATCGACGCCGCGCTGACCGACTTCAGCTACGCGCCGGAGTCGTATGACGCCGTCATCGTCGCAGCTCTCGCCGCGGCGCAGGCCAAGGACGACTCGGGCACCGCGATCCGCGACAACCTGCAGTCGGTTTCGGAAGAGGGCGAGAAGTGCACGACCTTCGCCGACTGCCTCGCGCTGATCAACGAGGGCACCGACATCGACTACGACGGTGTCTCCGGCCCGATCACGTTCGACGAGAACGGTGACCCCACCGAGGCGTACATCGGCATCTACCAGTACGGTGCCGACAACAAGTACACCCTGCTGAACACGGAGTTCGGCTCGCTCAACGAGTGACCTGAGTTCGCGAAGGGCCCGGATGCCATCGGCATCCGGGCCCTTTCTCGTGTGCGGGGCGGTGGCTCACCGTCGTCATAGCGGGCGCGCAACCCGCTCGCATCGTGTCGCACGGGTCGCCGTCGGTGGGGTCGCCAAGGCGGCCTCGACCGTGGCAGCCCGGCCTCGCCAACCCGGCCCCGCCAGCCGTGGCCTCGTTGGATCGAGCCCGTCCGTGGCGGTGCGGTCCCGGCGCCGCCGCACGCCTTCGTCAGCTCGCCGGTGTCAGGCCGCAGGTCGCCGCGGTGAAGGCCAAGAGGTCGCCGGCCACATCCTGCGAGCGCGGAAGGGGAATGACGACCTCTCGGCCGTCCACCCGCGCGACCAGGTCGAACAGCGTTCCCACCTTGTCCTCGGCGATCGCGTGCGCATCGCATCGAATCGGCGTCACGGACACGGAGGTCTTCGATGGCGCGTCGCCGCCGTCGACCGTCAGGCCGATCGGTGCTTCGGTGCCCCCCACGAAACGCAGCAGGGGAGTGCCACGCAGAGACACCATCTCGAGCCGTCCGGCTGCGGCGTCCCCGCTGGGCTCGATCGACAGCACCAGGTTCGCGAACCCGCCGCCGGTGGGGGTCACCGTGGTCGCCGAGATGCGGGCGATGGATGCCACGGCATCTCGGTCGCACTGCGTCGCGCCGAGCCGCGAGAGCACGCTCAGCGGGTCGTCCACCGCCACGGTGGCATCGAAGTCGCGGTCGCCGTCGACACGCAGCACGGCCTCGGCCGCGGCATCGTCGCGCGAGCACTGGATCGCGGGGAGGGGAACGGGGAGATCGGTCGTGCGTCCGGGGCCGATCGTCACCGGACGCGCGGTCTCGCCGCCGGCGACGCCATCGAGAGCCGCCGAGGTCAGTCCCGCCGAGGTCACCGTCACCGGCGTTCCGGAGGTGTTCGTCACCCGCAGCTGCACCCGCTGGTCGGCGATGTCGCCGCGTTGCTGCACGAGGACGACCTCGAGCGACGGAGCGGGCGGCGCGGAGGCCGAGCATGCCGCGAGTGCGACGCCCACCAAGGTGAGCGCCGCACTCGCGATCAGGAAACGGTCGATCAGGCCTCGGGCTGCGGGCGGTCGCGCTTGGCGTCCTCGTCGGCGGCGAGCGTGCCGAGGTACAGCTCGATGACGCGGGGGTCGGTGAGGAGTTCCCGGCCGGTTCCGGTGTACGCATCCTTGCCCTGGTCGAGCACGTAGGCACGGTGGCAGATCTGCAGGCATCGCCGCGCGTTCTGTTCGACCATGATGATCGTCACGCCCGCGCGGTTGATCTCGGCCACGCGCAGGAACGTCTCGTCCTGGCGCACGGGGGAGAGACCAGCCGACGGCTCGTCGAGCAGCAGCACGGAGGGGTCCATCATGAGCGCACGACCCATGGCGACCATCTGACGCTCACCGCCCGAGAGCGACCCGGCGCGCTGGCGGCGCCGTTTGGCCAGCTCGGGGAAGAGCCCGCTGACGAACTCGAATCGCTCGGCGAACACCTTGGGCCGCTGGAAGAGACCCATCTGCAGGTTCTCCTCGATCGACAGGCTCGGGAACACGTTGTTGTTCTGCGGCACCATGCCGACGCCCTTGCCGACGAGCTTGTCGGCCTTGAGCGCGGTGATGTCCTCGCCGTTGAGCAGCACGGCGCCGCTGCGGATCTTCACCTGACCGAAGATGGCCTTCAGCAACGTCGACTTCCCCGCGCCGTTGGGGCCGATGATGCCGATCAGGTCGCCCTGGTAGGCGTCGACCGTGCACCCGTTGAGGATGTTCACGCCCGGCAGGTACCCGGCGACGAGGTCGTCGGTACGCAGCACCGCGGTGCGCGTGGTGGTGGCGGTGTCGGCCATCAGAGCTTGCCGTCCTTCTCGTCGGCGATGAGCTCCGCTTCCGCCTCGGCGGCGGCCTCGGACTGGATGGTCTCGACCTGCGACGTGGTCATGTCGCCGAGATCGGTGTCGTGGTGGGCGCCCAGGTACGCGTCGATGACGGCCTGGTCGCTCATCACGGTGTCGGGCGGACCCTCGGCGACCACGCGCCCCTCGGCCATGACGACGACCCAGTCGGAGATGTGGCGCACCATGTGCATGTCGTGTTCGACGAACAGCACGCTCATCCCCTCCTTCTTCAGGTCGAGGATGTGCCCGAGCAGGCTCTGCGTCAGCGCGGGGTTCACGCCGGCCATCGGTTCGTCGAGCATGACCAGCTTCGGATCGCTCATCAGCGCCCGCGCCATCTCGAGGAGCTTGCGCTGGCCGCCCGACAGTGACGCAGCGAAGTCCTCGCGCTTGGCATCCAGTTTGAAGCGGCGCAACAGGTCGTCGGCCCGCGCGGTGTTGGCCTGCTCCTGCGAGCGCCAGGTCGAGGGGATCAGCGCGCGGAAGATGTTCTCGCCCTTCTGCCCGCGGGCCCCGAGCAGCATGTTCTGCAGCACCGACAGGCGCCCGAGCGACTTGGTGAGCTGGAAGGTGCGCACCATTCCCTTGCGCGAGACCTTGAACGCGGGCACGCCGGCGAGGTTCGACCCCTCGAAGCTCCAGCGACCCGTGTTGGGCTTGTCGAAGCCGGTCAGCAGGTTGAAGAGGGTCGTCTTGCCGGCACCGTTGGGTCCGATCAGAGCGGTGATCTGTCCGCGCGGGATCTCGAGGTGCTCGACATCGACGGCTTTGAGCCCGCCGAACTGCCGGGTGACGCCATCTGCGACGACGATCGGGTCGACCTTGGCGCAGCCGGGGCCGACATCGCCCTTGACGAGCGGATGGGTGACGGTGGTGTCAGACATTGAACGACAGCTCCTTCTTGTTGCCGAAGATGCCCTGTGGTCGGAAGATCACCAGGAGCATCAATCCGATGCCGACGAGGATGAATCGCACCTGCCCCGTCTGCGTGCTGGACATGAAGCCCAGGATGCCGACGTCGCGCAGTCCCACGATGATGCCGTTCGACAGTGACAGGAGCACCCAGAACAGCATCGATCCCACGATCGGGCCGAGCAGGGTCGCGGCCCCGCCGAGCAGGAGCGCGGTCCAGATGAAGAACGTCAGCGCCGTTCCGTAGTTACCCGGCTGCACCGCGCGCGGGAGGATGAACACCACGCCCGCGAGGCCGCCCATGACACCGCCGAGCACGAGAGCCTGCATCTTGTAGGAGTAGACGTTCTTGCCGAGGCTGCGTACGGCGTCCTCGTCCTCGCGGATGCCCTTGACCACGCGGCCCCAGGGACTGCGCATCAGCAGGTAGACGAGGAGCGTCGCGATGATGACGAGGCCCCAGCCGAAGACGCGGACCCACCAGTCGTTCGCGGAGTAGGTCCACGGCCCGATGCCGTAGGTGCCGGCGGGCAGGGGGTTCAGCGCCTGGAACTCGCGGTTGTAGCCGTTCAGGCCCTGCGAGCCGCCGGTGATGTCGGTGAGACCCACCGTCGACACCACGTACCGGACGATCTCGGCCGCCGCGATCGTGACGATCGCGAGGTAGTCAGCGCGCAGACGCAGGGTCGGGATGCCGAGCAGGAACGCGAAGAGCACCGAGGCGCCGATGGCGATGAGGATGGCGAGCCACACCGGTGCCGAGAGCGACAGGGTCGCGATGGCGAAGGCGTAGGCGCCGACGGCCATGAATCCCGCTTGACCGAAGTTGAGCAGGCCCGCGTAACCGAAGTGCACGCTGAGTCCGATGGCGGCGAGGGCGTAGGCCGCGGTGGTCGGGCTGATGAGCTCGCCCGCGGCGTTGTTGAAGATCGAAAACCAGTCCATGTCGTCTTTCCTCAACCGATCCGCTCTTTACGACCGAGCACACCTTGCGGCCGGAACAGCAGCACGCCGATGAGCACGATCAGGGCCACCGCGTACCGCAGGTCGGGTGGGATGACGATGGTCGACAGTTCGGTGATGATGCCGATGATCAGCGAGCCCACGAGAGCGCCGAACGCGCTCCCGAGTCCACCGAGCGTGACGGCAGCGAACAGCAGCAGGAGGATGGCGAAGCCCATGTCCCAGGTGACGCCGCGGTAGAGGCCGTAGAGGACTCCCGAGAGGCCCGTGAGGGCACCGGCGAGCACCCAGACGATGCGGATCACGCGGTCGACGTTGATGCCGGACGCGGCGGCGAGCGAGGCGTTGTCGCTCACCGCGCGCGTCGCCTTGCCGATGCGGGTGCGGGTGAGGAAGTACCCGACCAGGCCGAGCATCACGATGCTGATGCCCATGCTGATGATCGAGGTGAGCGTCACCGTGACGGGACCGATGGTGACGTTGTCCGTGATGCCGGTCGCGATGTTGCGCGTTCCGCCGTCGAAGAAGTAGAGGTACAGGTATCGCAGCACGATCGAGAGACCGATCGTGACGATCAGCACTTGGACCAAGCCCACTCCGCGTTTTCGCAGAGGTTTGAACAGCACGGCATCCTGGGTCCACCCGAGCGCGGCCGAGAGCGCCACCGTCAGCAGGATCGCCAGCAGCAGGTTCCAGCCCATCGCCGTGAAGACGTAGAAGATGATGGCGCCGAACGTGAGCATCTCACCGTGGGCGAAGTTGTTGACTCCGGTCGTTCCGAAGATCAGCGAGATGCCGATCGCGGCCAGCGCCAGCAGCAGGCCGAAGTTGAGGCCGTAGAAGAAGCGCGAGAAGAGCGTGTCCCAGATCGTTCCGCTGGCCGCCGTCCCCTCACCCGTCGGGAACAGCACGTTGACCGTGTTCGTCGTGCCGATCGTGACATCGCGCGTGACGTTGTCGGGGTCGCGCGGGGCGACGCCGTCGGGCAGCGTGTCCACCTGCAGCTCGGCCGTGTACTCGCCCGCTCCGGGCACGGCGACCGACCAGCGCCCATCGGCGCCCGTCGTGCCGGTCTCGGAGAAGCCCGAACCGGAGACGAGCACCTCGACGCCCTCGACCGGATCGTCGCCGGCGCGGATGATGCCGCCGATCGAGAATTGGGTCGAGACGTCACCGGTGCCCGCCGAAGCGGCAGGGGTGGGCGCCTGCGTGGCCTGCGCGATCGCGGGTGACGCGAAGAACAAGCTGAGGACGGCGATCGCGCTCGCGAAGAGCGAGACGATCACGGCCATGCGGGACAAAGTTCGCGATCGTATCGCGGTGGGGGAGGAATGACCCACGGAATCTCCAGTTCGGCAGCGCTGACGAAGTCGTCCCGTCAGCTTCGACGGTCGACGCTACGAGCGTAATGTGTCCAGGGTGTTTCGCCGACCGGGTCGTTAGCGAACCGTGTCATCGCACGTGCGCATGGCGGCCAGCCGTTGCGGGAACAATTCACGGCTTCTCGACGCTTAGAATCGCAGGCGGAGCGCGCGATGCGCGCCCCGGCCGACGACGTCCCTTTTCAATAGGCGCCGCGTGCGCAGGAGGATCCATGGAGCAGCACGACCCCTTCGGTTTCATCGGACTGACCTACGACGACGTCCTGCTCCTGCCGGGGCACACCGACGTCATCCCGAGCGAGGCCGACACGTCGTCGCGGCTCACGCGTCGCATCACCGTGGCGACGCCCCTGCTCTCCAGTGCCATGGACACCGTGACCGAGGCTCGCATGGCGATCGCGATCGCGCGCCAGGGGGGGATCGGCATCGTGCACCGCAACCTCTCCATCGAGGACCAGGCGGGCATCGTCGACCAGGTCAAGCGCAGCGAGTCGGGCATGGTCTCCAACCCGATCACCACGACCCCGGATGCGACGGTGGCCGAGGTCGACGCGATGTGCGCCCAGTACCGCATCTCGGGTCTTCCCGTCATCGACCCCGACGGCGTGCTGGTGGGCATCATCACCAACCGCGACATGCGCTTCGTCTCGGGCTTCGAGCGCCAGACCACGAAGGTCAAAGACGTCATGACCAAGGACGGCCTGATCACCGGGCACGTCGGCATCCACGCGAACGACGTCATCGCGACGTTCGCGAAGCACCGCGTCGAGAAGCTCCCCCTCGTGGACGACGAGGGCAAGCTCGCCGGTCTCATCACGATCAAGGACTTCGACAAGAGCGAGAAGTACCCCCTCGCCACCAAAGACGACCAGGGCCGCCTCCGCGTGGGTGCCGCCATCGGATTCTTCGGTGACGCGTGGCAGCGCGCCGAGGCCCTGCGCGACGCGGGCGCCGACGTACTGGTCGTCGACACCGCCAACGGGCAGTCGGCGGGTGTCATCGACATCGTCACGCGTCTGAAGGCCGACGCCTCGTTCGCGCACATCGACGTCATCGGCGGCAACGTCGCCACCCGTGAGGGCGCGCAGGCCCTCATCGACGCGGGAGTGGACGCCGTCAAGGTCGGCGTCGGCCCGGGTTCGATCTGCACGACGCGCGTCGTCGCGGGTGTCGGCGTGCCCCAGGTCACCGCCATCTACGAGGCGGCCCAGGCGGCGATCCCCGCGGGCGTCCCCGTGATCGCCGACGGCGGGTTGCAGTACTCGGGCGACATCGCCAAGGCCCTCGTCGCCGGCGCCGACACGGTCATGCTCGGTTCGCTCCTCGCCGGCACCGACGAGTCGCCGGGTGAGATCGTCTTCCAGGGCGGCAAGCAGTTCAAGCAGTACCGCGGCATGGGCTCGCTCGGCGCACTGCAGACGCGCGGCAAGAAGACGTCCTACTCGAAGGACCGCTACTTCCAGGCCGACGTGCCCAGCGACGACAAGCTCATCCCCGAGGGCATCGAGGGTCAGGTGCCCTACCGCGGTCCCGTGGCCGCCGTGGCCTACCAGCTCATCGGCGGCCTGCGTCAGTCGATGTTCTACGTCGGCGCCCGTACCGTCGAGGAGCTGAAGACGAAGGGCCGCTTCGTCCGCATCACCTCGGCGGGTCTCAAGGAATCGCACCCGCACGACGTGCAGATCGTGGTCGAGGCACCGAACTACAAGAAGTGACGGATCATCTCGCGACGGGCCGGGCGGCGAACCGTCCGGCCCGTCGTCGTGTCCCGGACGGCGTTACGCTGTCCGCATGATCCGGCGGAGGAGTCACCCCGATGCGTCGGTGTCGGCGCGGCGCACCGAGGCCTTCACCGACGGGGTCTTCGCGATCGCGGCGACCCTGCTGGTGCTGGGACTGACCGACCAGCCGCTGGGTTCGGTCACCACCGACGCCGACCTCGCCGCGGCGCTTCGCGAACTGGCGCATCCGGTGTTCTCGTTCGGGATCAGCTTCCTCATCCTCTGCCTGATGTGGATGACCCACGTACGGCAGTTCGAGTACATCGCCCGCGTCGACGCGTTGGGCATGTGGATCAACAGCTTCCGTCTGCTCTTCGTCGTGCTCGTGCCGTTCACGTCGTCGCTGAACACGACCTACGCCGATCTGCTCCTCGGACGCGTGCTCCTGCCCGTCAACTTCTTCGTCGCGATCCTGCTCGGGTGGGTCCAGTGGGTGTGGGCCGTACGCTCCGACGCGATCCCCGGCCTCTCGCGAGCCGACGCGCGCCGCGTCGGGCGGGCGGGGCTGAGCGCCGTGCTCCTCAGCGTGGTGGCGGTGGCAGTGAGCCCCCTCGTGGGCTCGATCGCCTTCCTCGTCTTCTTCTTGGACGGCCCGCTGACGCGCCTCCTGCGAGGCGGTAACGCACCGACCGAGCTCTCGCCTGCCGACGGTGATGTCGGAGGGCGCGGGTAGGCTGGGCGGGTGACCATGGAGATCGACCTCGGCCGCGCCAAGCGCGCCCGCCGCGCCTACACCTTCGACGACATCGCCGTCGTGCCGTCGCGGCGTACGCGAAACCCCGAAGACGTCTCGACCGCATGGACCATCGATGCGTTCTCGTTCGAGATCCCGGTCCTGGGTGCGCCGATGGATTCCGTCGTCAGCCCCCGCACGGCGATCGAGCTCGGTCGCCTCGGCGGTCTGGGAGTGCTCGACCTCGAGGGCCTGTGGACGCGCTACGACGACCCCGAGCCGCACCTGGCCGAGATCGCGACGTTGCCCGACGCCGACGCGACCCGCCGCATGCAGCAGCTCTACTCCGAACCCATCAAGCCCGAACTCGTGCGCGACCGGCTCGCCGAGGTGCGCGACGCGGGCGTGCCCGTCGCCGGAGCCCTGACGCCGCAGCGCACGCACGACCTCTACGAGACCGTCGTCGCCGCCGGCGTCGACCTGTTCGTCATCCGAGGTACCACCGTGTCGGCGGAGCACGTCTCCAAGGTCGCCGAACCGCTGAACCTCAAGAAGTTCATCTACGACCTCGACGTGCCCGTCATCGTCGGCGGCGCCGCCACCTACACGGCGGCCCTGCACCTCATGCGCACGGGAGCCGCCGGCGTGCTCGTCGGCTTCGGCGGGGGAGCAGCCTCGACCACCCGCGCCACCCTCGGCCTGCACGCCCCGATGGCCACCGCGGTCGCCGACGTCGCCGGCGCACGCCGCGACTACCTCGACGAGTCGGGTGGACGCTACGTGCACGTCATCGCCGACGGCGGCGTGGGCACCTCGGGCGACATCGTGAAGGCCCTCGCCATGGGAGCAGATGCCGTCATGCTGGGCGTCGCACTGGCTCGCGCGACCGACGCTCCCGGACGCGGCTTCCACTGGGGCCCCGAGGCGCACCACGCCAAACTGCCGCGCGGCCGTCGGGTCGCGGTCGACCGCGTCGGCCCGCTCGAGCAGATCCTCTACGGCCCGGCGCCCGTCGCCGACGGCACCGCCAACCTCATCGGGGCGCTGAAGAAGTCGATGGCCACCACCGGCTACTCCGACCTCAAGGAGTTCCAGCGCGTCGAGGTCGTCGTCGCCCCCTACGGTCACTGACCGACACCGCATGACGTCGAACCCCGCGACCCAACCGGCCCCGCCGCAGATCTTCCCGCCCACCCTGCGGGAGGTGATGCTGCGGCCGCGCTGGATCGCGCTGCTGGCGTTCTCGCTGATCGTGGCGGGTGTGCTCGCGTGGCTGGGGCAGTGGCAGCTGGGCCGTGCGGTCGACACCTCGCCGCCCGAGCCGGGCATGACCGAGGTCGTCCGTCCGCTCGCCGACGTCGTGCAGCCGGGCGACTACCTGTCCGAACCCCTCGTGGGTCAGCGGGTCGCGGTGACGGGCACGTGGGTGGCATCCGATTTCATCGTCGTCTCCTCGCGCTTCAACGACGACGTCGAGGGGTACTGGGTCACTGGTCAGCTCCGCGTCGCCGGTGCCGCGGACCGCACCTCGGTGGCCGTCGCGACCGGCTGGACCCCGAGCCTCGACCAGGCGAACACCGCCGCCGCCGAACTCGAGCGACAGGTCGAGGCCGACCCGACGGCCGTGGTCGAGGTCACCGGACGCTTGATCTCCGACGAGGGGCCGTCCGTGCCGCCGTCGGGTGCCGACCCGTACACCCTCACGCGCATGTCTCCCGCGATGCTGCTCGGCCGGTGGCACGACATCACCGACGTGAGCGTCTACCGGCAGTACATCGCGGCGCAGACCGCCATCGGTCCGCTCGTCGACATCTCCTCCCCGGCCCCCGACGAGCGGTCTCGGGTCAACTGGTTGAACATCTTCTACGCCGCCGAGTGGGCCGTCTTCGCCGGTTTCGCGCTCTACCTCTGGTACCGCCTCGCCCGCGACGCGTGGGAGAAAGAGGTAGAAGACCTCGAGGACGAACAGGCCGAAGCCCTCGCGGCGGGGCCCCCAGCGTCTCGCGAGTAGACTGGCATCCATGCCCCGCGCCCCCAAGCTCGCCTCGTTCCCGGCGATCCGCGGAGCCCTGAAGTTCTACCAGATCTGCTCGGTCATCACCGGTGTCGGCCTGCTGCTGCTGGTCGCCGAGATGATCCTGAAGTACACGCCCATTCACGTGGAGCTGTTCCTCGGCGGTTCCGGTGGCTTCCTGTGGTTCGCGGATGCCGTGCCCGGTCCCGACTGCCAGTGGTTCTCGCTGTTCGTGCCCGGCGGCAGCGGCTGCGAGATCCTGTCGACCGGAGACGGTGTCAACGTCTCACTCGCGATCCTCGTCGCCCACGGCTGGTTCTACGTGGTCTACCTCTTCTCCTGCTTCCGCGTGTGGAGCCTCATGCGGTGGCCGTTCCGCCGTTTCGTCTTCCTCGCCCTCGGTGGCGTGGTGCCCTTCCTCTCCTTCATCCTCGAGGTGCGCACCGCCCGAAGCGTGCGCGCCTACCTCGCCGAGCGCGAAGCCGCCCAGGCCAGTGCTCCCGTTCCCACCCCGGAAGGCAACCGGTGACCGAACAGACCGAAACGTCCCAGCGCCCCGTCCTCGTCGTCGACTTCGGCGCCCAGTACGCGCAGCTCATCGCCCGCCGGGTGCGCGAAGCCGGTGTGTACAGCGAGATCGTCCCCCACACCGCCACCGCGGACGAGATCGCGGCGAAGAACCCCGTCGGCATCATCCTGTCGGGCGGCCCGTCGTCGGTGTACGAAGACGGCGCTCCCAGCCTCGACAGCGGCGTGTTCGACCTCGACGTGCCGACTCTCGGCATCTGCTACGGCTTCCAGGTCATGGCCAAGGCGCTCGGCGGCGAGGTCGCGAACACGGGCCTGCGCGAGTACGGCGCGACCGACGCCACGATCGTGACCGAAGGCACGCTTCTGCACGGTCAGCCGGTCGATCAGAACGTGTGGATGAGCCACGGCGACCAGGTGTCGCGCGCCCCCGACGGCTTCGAGGTCCTCGCCCGCACCGCGCACACGCCCGTCGCCGCCTTCGCGAGCGACGCGCGCCGCATGTACGGCGTGCAGTGGCATCCGGAGGTCAAGCACTCCGACCACGGTCAGCACGTGATCGAGAACTTCCTGCACAAGGCCGCGGGTCTTCCCGCCGACTGGAACAGCGGCAACGTCATCGCCGAGCAGGTCGAGCGCATCCGCCAGCAGGTCGGCACCGGACGTGTCATCTCGGCGCTGTCGGGCGGAGTCGACTCCGCCGTCTCGACCGCTCTCGTGCACGAGGCCGTCGGCGACCAGCTCATCGCCGTCTTCGTCGACCACGGGCTCCTCCGCCAGGGCGAGCGCGAGCAGGTCGAGAACGACTACGTGGCCTCCACCGGCGTGAAGCTCATCACCGTCGACGCGCGCGAGACGTTCTTGGGCGCACTCGCAGGTGTGAGCGACCCCGAGCAGAAGCGCAAGATCATCGGTCGCGAGTTCATCCGTGCGTTCGAGCAGGTGCAGGCCGACCTCGTCGCCGAAGCCGAGGCGGAAGGCGAGCAGGTGCGGTTCCTCGTGCAGGGCACGCTCTACCCCGACGTCGTGGAATCGGGCGGCGGCGCCGGTACCGCCAACATCAAGAGCCACCACAACGTCGGAGGACTCCCCGAAGACCTGCAGTTCGAGCTCGTCGAGCCGCTTCGCACCCTCTTCAAAGACGAGGTGCGCGCGATCGGTCGCGAGCTCGGCCTGCCCGAAGCGATCGTCGGCCGCCAGCCCTTTCCGGGGCCCGGTCTTGGCATCCGCATCGTGGGCGAGGTCACCGCTGACCGCCTCGAGATCTTGCGTGAGGCCGACGCCATCGCGCGCGCCGAGCTGACCAAGGCCGGCCTCGACAACGAGATCTGGCAGTGCCCCGTCGTGCTGCTCGCCGACGTGCGCTCCGTCGGCGTCCAGGGAGACGGCCGCACCTACGGCCACCCCATCGTGCTGCGCCCCGTCTCGAGCGAAGACGCGATGACCGCCGACTGGACGCGCCTGCCCTACGACGTGCTGTCGAAGATCTCCAACCGCATCACCAACGAGGTGCGAGACGTCAACCGCGTCGTGCTCGACGTGACCTCGAAGCCGCCGGGGACGATCGAGTGGGAGTGAGCTTCGGCTGACTCCTGACCCCGCTACGGCGTCGTCGTCTCGCGCCGAGCTGCGTGCCGCTTCCCTCCGGATCGAGAACGGGGCCCCTACCCCGATCGACCCGGAGGGAAGCGGCACTCCGCTCTCTGCGAGTCGTCGGCGCCGTTGCTCTGTCCTCAGCCTGCGCGGGGGATGGGCGCGCCTGCGGCGGTCGGGCGGGCGAAACGCGCCCCGAACGGCGATATCCGCCCCGAACCGCCGCGTGCGGCGGAGCGTGGTCGCGGCGTGAGCGGGGACGCGGCGCGCGTGGGAGAGGATGGGGGCGTGAGCGACGCTGAGTTCCCCGACGCCTGGTATCTCATCCTCTCGAGCCGGCTCATCCCCGACCTCGACGGGGGATACACGATCTCCGCCCTGGCGCGCGCGCGACAGATGACCGGGGCGGGGGCGCCGCCCCTGCTGCTGACCGTCGACCCGGGAGCGGTCGCCGCTCACGCCGCGCACCGGGCGACCTTCGTCGAGCGCGGGGCCGCCTCGGCATCCGAGATCTTCCGCAACCTCTTCGACGAGGCCGTCGCATCCGCCGGGGGAGCGGCCGACTGGCTGCGTGAAGCGGCCCACGGCGGTCACGCGGATCCGTCGCTGGAGTATCGCGACGTCGCGGGTGGGGCGGTCTCGCTTCCCGTCATCGTCGATCCCGACTGGCATCTCACGCGCGCACCGATCGTCATCCGCGACACCACGGGTGAGACCGTGGGTGTGGTCGACGGCTTCGGGGCGCTGTACCGGGCGTGGCTGTCGCGCATCGCATCGGATCTGCGCGCCGAGAACGCCCGTCCGGTCGTGCTGATCTGCGAATCGCGGCAACTCGGCGAGCTCCTCGTCGGGTGGGGTGACGACGACGTGCGCATCGTGCACACCGTGCACACGATCCACCTCGAGCCGCCCTACCGGGCCGATTCCCCCCTCAACAGCCTGTGGTCGCGGTGGTTCGAGATCGCCTCTCGCTTCGACGCGGTGCTCTGGCCGACCGTCCAGCAGCGCGACGATGTGCGCGAGCGTTTCGGAACAGCCGCGAACGATCTCGTCGTCCCGCACGCCGTCGCCGCGCCCGCCACGACCGTGCCGGCCGCCGATCGCGACCCGGGCCGCGTCGTGGTCTTGGGTCGTCTCGCGCCCGGCAAACGACTCGCCCAGGCCGTCCGCGCGTTCGGCCGCGTCCGCGCCGACGTTCCCGAGGTCCGGCTCGAGCTTTGGGGGGAGGGCGCCCAGCGCGCCGAACTCGAGGCGCTGATCGACGAG
Source organism: Microbacterium proteolyticum (assembly GCF_014192415.1). GTDB lineage: Bacteria > Actinomycetota > Actinomycetes > Actinomycetales > Microbacteriaceae > Microbacterium > Microbacterium proteolyticum. Next base: position 672,023 of record NZ_JACHXY010000001.1, on the reverse strand, counting down.
CTCGATCTACGCGAGGTGGTGTCGCTCCCCGGCCTCACGACCGACCCGGGTGCTGTCCTCGACGGTGCGGCGGTCTACCTCACGACCTCGGCGTTCGAGGGGCAGGGTCTGGCGATGGCCGAGGCCCTCGCGCACGGTACGCCGGTCGTCGCCTGGGACATCCGATACGGCCCGCGCGACATGCTCGCCCGAGGCGGTGGCATCCTTGTCCCCGACGGCGACGAGGACGCACTGGTGGCGGCGCTGGTCGGGATCCTCACCGACGCCGACACGCGCGAGCGGCTCTCGGCCGAGGCGCTCGAGGCCGCGACGACCATGAGCCCCGCCCGAACGATGCAGGCGCTCGCCGCAGCGGCCCGCGAAACCCTGGCGCGGCCGCGTCGCCGTTGACGCCTGCCGGTACGGCATCGCCCACCTCGTCGGCTCCCTCTCTCGGAGTCAGGAACCGGAGCGGCCCGCCCAGGGGTCGTAGTCGGCAATCAGGTCCTCCTGCGGCGGGCGTTCGGCATCCGGGACGTGCTGCAGGTTCACGCGCACGCGGTACCAGAGTGAGCTCGAGCCGCGCATGCCGTCGACGAGCACGTCGGCCGGGTGCAGGGCGGCGGTGGCATCCGGATGCCGTTGCTTCCACGTCTCGAGAGCGTCGAGGGCCTCGGGCTTGGTCTTCGTGCGTGCCACCTCGATGAGGGGCATGGTCGAGGTACGGCGGCCGGATCCGTCGGAGCCGCGCGGGGGCTTCTCGGCGGGGCCGAGTTCCCTCGCGAGGGCGAGGAGTGCGTCCAGTGAGCCCGCGGCGGCGTCGATGCCGGCATGCGGGTCGCCGATTCGGCGGAAGCGCTCCGGCACGGTGAGCACGGTGAACTCCTCGGGGCGGCGATCGCGCACCTCGTCCCACGCGAGCGGCGTCGACACCCGTGCATCGGGGAGCGCACGGATCGAGTAGGCGGAGGCGACGGTGCGGTCCTTGGCGTTCTGGTTGAAGTCGACGAAGACGCTCTCGCCGCGCTCCTCCTTCCACCAGCGGGCCGTCGCGAGGCCCGGAGCGCGGTTCTCGACCTCGCGGGCGAGGGTCTCGGCCGCCAGGCGCACGTCGGTGTAGTCCCATTCGGGGCGGATACGCACCAGGATGTGAAGCCCCCGAGACCCGGAGGTCTTCGGCCAGCCGACGAGGCCGTGATCTTCGAGCACCTCCCGCGCGATGAACGCGACATCGACGATCTGCGCCCAATCGACGCCCGGCATCGGGTCGAGGTCGACGCGCAACTCGTCGGGGTGGTCGAGGTCTTCGGCGCGCACGGGATGCGGGTTGAGGTCGAGGCAGCCGAGGTTGACGACCCAGGCCAGGCCCGCGGCATCCCGGATCACCGTCTCTTCGGCGGAGGTGCCGGAGGCGTAGCGCAGGGTCGCGGTGTCGATGAACGCGGGGTGCTTGTCGGGGACGCGCTTCTGGAAGAATGGCTCCTGATCGAGGCCCTTCGAGAAGCGCTTCAGCACCATGGGTCGCCCGCCCGCCCCGCGGAGGGCCCCCTCGGCGACGGACAGGTAGTACCGCACGAGGTCGAGCTTGGTCAGGCCCGGCTCGGGGAAGACGACGCGGTCGGGGCTGGTGACGCGCACCTCGTGGCCGTCGACGTCGAGGATCTCGGGGGGAGTCTTCGCGGGGCTCATGTCGCGAGGCTAACGCTGCGGCATCCGGTGCCGCCCACCCCTTGCGGTGGGTGGGGCGGGGTGGGTGTCCAGGACGCGCCGTCGTAGGGGGTGTGGCTGTCGAGTGTCCAGGACACGCCGTTGCGTGGGCGGCAGTGCGGAGTGTTGTGGACACTCAACCCCGGCGGTGGCGGCGGCGGGGGCGGGGCGGGGCGCGGGGGCTTCGGTAGGGACGGCGAAGGGCCGCCCCGGAACGGGACGGCCCTTCGTGCGGATCAGTGCGTCAGTTGTTGCCGCGGACGATCGCGATGAGGCGGAGGATCTCGACGTACAGCCACACGACGGTGACCATGATGCCGAAGGCGCCGACCCAGCCGTAGACACGGGCGGCGCCGTTGCGGACGCCGCGCTGGATCTGGTCGAAGTCGAGCACGAGCGAGTACGCGGCCATGATGACCACGAACACGCCGATGAAGACACCGAGCGGGATGCCGAGGATCTTGACGTCGCTCAGCAGGCCGAAGGCGCCACCGGCGATCGGCACGTTGAACAGCATGAGGCCCAGGTTGACCAGGCTGAAGACGAGGTAGCCGACCATCGCGATCATGAAGATCTTGGTGGCTCGCTTCGAGGCGCGGATCTTGCCGCTCGCGAACAGCGCGAGGGTCACGCCGACGACCGAGAGGGTACCGAGCGTCGCCTGCAGGACGATGCCGGGGAAGATGAACTCGAAGAACGCCGAGATTCCACCGACGAACAGGCCCTCGAACGCCGCGTAGGCGATGAAGACCGGGACGGAGGGCTTCTTCTTGAACGTCGCGACCATCGCGAGCACGAAACCGACGAGGCCACCGACGATCATCGGGGCGGCGCTCGGGTTCGGGTTGGCGGCGCTGACGCCGGCCATCGACCAGATCCAGCCGACGACGGCGGTCACGACGAGGATGCCGAACAGGGCCAGCGTCTTCATGACGGTGTCTTCGACCGTCATGCGGCCGGTGTCGACGGCGCTCGCGGACGGAGCCGCGTACGCGCCTTCGATCGACGCGGCGGCGGCGGGATCGACGGCCGGGGGCGGGCTGTAGCGCGTGTTCGCGCCACCGGCTCGAGGGTCCTGGAACGCCGGGTTGTTGAATGCCGGGTTGTTGAGGGCCACGGGAACTCACACTCCAAAGATGGTGATCACAGCACCGTGCTGTCAGACAACACTAGCTGAGGTGCGTGTCTGATTCCTTGGCGTGACTGGGATTCTGCTATGAGCGATACTGCCGTTCACCTGGGACTCGTACGCTTCCCGGGTGCCCCTCATCATCGGTCATCGCGGCGCCCCGGGGTATCTGCCGGAGCACTCGCGCAGCTCGTATCAGCGTGCGATCTCGGCGGGAGTGGATGCCGTCGAGCCCGACGTCGTTCCCTCGCGCGACGGCGTGCTCGTCGTGCGGCATGAGAACGAGATCGGAACGACCACCGACGTCGCCACGCGACCCGAGTTCGCCGACCGGCGCACGTCGAAGGTCGTCGACGGCGAACGTCTCACCGGCTGGTTCACCGAGGATTTCACCTGGGACGAACTGCGGACGCTCCGCTGTCGCGAGCGTATCCCCGCCCTCCGGCCGGACAGTGCTGCTCACGACGACACCGAGCCCGTCCTCCGGCTGCGCGACGTGCTCGACCTGGCGCGCGCGGGCGGGGTGGGCGTCGTGGTCGAGATCAAGCACGCGGCATCCTTCGCCCGGCTCGGGTTCGACATGGCGGAGCTCGTCGACGCGGAGCTTCGCGAGGCGGGATGGGCGGACGCCGCGAACGCCCTCGTCATCGAGTCCTTCGAGCCGCTGGTGCTCTCGCGGCTGCGTGGTCGTGGCATCCGGGTCCCCCTCGTGCAGCTCATCGACAGTGAGGGGGCGGCGTGGGATCTGCGCGAGCGAGACGGCGGGGAGGCGGCGACCTACGCCTCGATGCTCACGCCTCTCGGTCTCGACGCGCTCGCTGCGGAGGTCGACGGGATCAGCCCCGCCAAGAGTCTCGTGCTGGCGCCCGACGGTGAGGGGCGCCTCCGTCGACCGGCGCGATTCGTGTCCGAGGCGCGGAACCGCGGCCTGACCGTCTTCACCTGGACGTGTCGGCCCGAGAACGTCTTCCTGCTGCCGGAACACCGCCTCCCCGGCGGTGACGGCGCATTCGGCGACTACCGCCGCGAGTGGTCCGTGCTGCGCGACGCGGAGCTCGACGGGGTGTTCGTCGATCATCCCGACCTGGGGGTCGATTTCTTCGGGGCGGGTCGAGGCTGACCGGCGGGCGGTGGCAGTGCGGGCCGAACCCCGGAGTGTCCGGAGCACCTCGAGACAGGGGGGCGGGGTGGGGGCCGATCATGCGGACTTCGGTCGGCGGGGCCGCTGCAACTGCCGCGCAACCCCGGCTCCCGCCCGGGCCCGCCGCGCGAGGATGACCCCATGACGGTGGATGTGACGGTGGTCGGCGGGGGAATCTCGGGACTCGCGTGCGCGCGAGCGGTGCAGGATGCCGGGCGCTCGGTGCGGGTGCTCGATCGCGGTCGGCGCGTGGGCGGTCGCCTGTCGAGCCGGACGATCGACGGCCGACCGGTCGACCTCGGGGCGTCGTACTTCGTGGTGGGCGAGGCCGCGGAGTTCGGGCACGTCGTCGCCGACTGGGAGGAGCGTGAGCTCGCCCGACCGTGGACGGACACGTTCCAGGTGATCGACGCCGAAGGCGGGTGGACGCCCAAACCCGGACCGATGCGGTGGGCAGCCCCCCTCGGCTTGCGTACGCTCGCTCTGGATCTGGCCGAGGGCCTCGACGTCGAATCCGAGCGGGTCGTCGAGCGGGTGGAGCCGTATCGGATCGACGGGGAAGAGGCGGGCGAAGTGGTGCTCGCGATGCCGGCGCCGCAGGCAGCCCGCGTGACCGGCGCCGCCCCCGGCGGTCCGCAGGAGTGGGAGCCGGTCATCGCCATCGCGCTGCGGTGGGACGAGCGGCACTGGGATGCCGACCTGCACGGCGCCTTCGCCGACGGCGACGCCGACGTGTCGTTCCTCGCCGACGACGGCGACCGCCGCGGCGACGGCGCTCCCGTACTCGTCGTGCACACCACGGCCGATCGCGCACGGCGACACCTCGACGACCCGGATGACGCGATCGCGCCGGTGCTGGCGGCGACCCGTCGCCTGCTGCGTATCGACGCCGATCCCGTCAGCACGCATGCGCATCGTTGGACCTTCGCGCGGCCCGCGCAGACGACCGGGCAGCCGTTCTTCCGCTCACCCGGGCTGTCCGCGTGCGGGGACGCGTGGGGCGAGAGCGCGGCCGTCCGCACGGCCTGGACGTCGGGTGATGCGCTGGGGCGGGTGCTGGCGGCATCCTGAGATCCGGCGCCCGGCTCCGGTGTCGATCCCGGTCGGTGGTCGGCGCATACTCCCGGAGTGGGCTTGCCGACGCCGATCGCCGACGCGCGTCAACGGCCACCTTCGCGCGCGGGCTTCAGGGCCCGACGGATGGGCGCCGGCCCGTCGAGCTCACGACCGGTGAGCGCGATGCTCGGTGAGCGCTCGGCCGGCGGGTGCGCCCGTCGGCCGAGCCGACGGGCTGGCGACCGCTGAACGCGGAGCGCTCAGGCGTGTCCCTCGGCGGCGGGGAAGCCGGGGTCGGGCTCGAGCACGTCGCCGGTGTGGTCATCGAGGGTGGCGTGCTCCTCGGCCTGGGCGGCGTCCTCGCGCACCTCGTCGGTCACGGCATCGGTGGGGGCGGCAGAATCGGCGCGGGCGTCATCGGAGTGGCGGGTGGGGATGTCAGGAGTACTCATTCGCCTACCGTGCCGCCTCGGCCCCGCGGGGTCGACCGGCTTGACATCGCGGGCTGTTGCGTCGGTCGCGCCTCCGGACGTCCTGCGTGCCGGAAGCCCGTGAGTCGAGGACCGTCGGGGTAGCCGTAGTTCGGGGCGCGACGTGTGCAGCGGGGCGCGCGTCACCCACCCCGGTGCACAAGACCTGCCACGAACTCGACCCGCGCGGGCTGACGCGTGCGGCGGTGCAGAAGCGGGGTTCAGACCTGGACGCGGAAGGAGCGACCCTCGAACGTCACGACGTCGCCGACCTGCAGCTGCCGCCCACGCCGACGGTCGATCTCGCCGTTGACCTGGACATAGCCGTCGATGATCGCCTCTTTCACATTTCCGCCGGAGTCGAGGACGCCCGCGAACTTCAGAAACGAGCCGAGGCGGATTCCTTCGCTGCCGACGGGGATGTCCTGGGGTGGGGGAGACGTCATCGCTCCAGTCTGGCAGCAGCGAGGCGACGCATGAGGGTCGGATGGGCTGCTCCACCGCGCGGGTCCACGCCCCGTCCTCCGCCCGGTGCCCTGTCGGTGCGCGACCCCGGTCATGGCCGGCGATCGACGAGACGAGCGAGCGTCGGTAGACCTCGCGAGGTCGCCGGAGTGCCGGTCAGTCGCTCGATCACCGGCGTCGCGTTCGACTCGCGGTCGCGCTCGTTGGCGGTCACGGTCCAGCCCACGTCCGTCTGGAGGAGGCGACACCGGCGTCGGGCTGCTTCGCTCTCGGAGCGTCCGTCGAGGGCGATGCGGACGGGTGCGTGCAACGTGAGTTCGCGTCGTGCGGCATCCTCGGCATGGCGGTGGACGTCGACGATGTCGGCGAGGTTCTCCCAGACCAGGGTGAACACCTCGCGTTCGACGCCCGTACGTGCCGTGAGGGCGCTCATGGCGTCGGCGGCAAGGACCGCTTCTCCCGAGAACACGATCGTGCCGTTGCTCTGGAAGGGCAAGACATCTTGGCATCCGGCGTCGACGAAGGCCGCGTCCAGATCCGCCGTCGAAGCATGCCCGCGTTGACCCTGGTTGAGGTTGCGGACGAACGCGACGTGGCGCATGAGAGGAGGCTACTGCTGCGCCTCGAGGAAGTGGACGCGACGGCGGGAGTCGAACCCGCCACGCCTTCGGTTATGAGCCGAGGCCCGGGACCGCCCGGATCGCCGCGATGTGCCCCACGCTAACCCGGGTCGTGAGAGCGGTGGGCGGGCGTTGCGGGAAGTGACGCGTTGTGTCGTCGGTCGTGTGGCGCTCAGCGCCCGCGCCGGCCGTCGATGATCGCTCGTGTCGAATGCTCCAGGTGGGCGCGCACAGCGTGTTCCGCGTCGACCAGCGCCTCCTCCACGTATGCGCGATGCTCCGCGGTCAGCGCACCGGGCGCGTAGGCCGGTCGCACGTGCGTCAACAGAAGGTGCATCTCGGAGTCGAGGCGTCGATACTCCTCGGCGATGCGTGGAGAGCCGGCAGCCTCGACGAGTGCGAGATGCACGCGCGCGTGCGCGGCGAGCGTGGCGGGCCAGTCGCCCGAGGCTTCGGCCGCGGCGAGGTCGTCGAGCGCCTCGTCGACGTCGGAGGGGCGGATGCCGCGGTCGCGGACGATCCGCAGCGCCTCGGTCTCGAGCGCGCACCGAAGGTGCTGCAGGGCAACGAGCGCGTCGTCGTCGAGGAGCGAGACCCGCACGCCGCGGTAGGGCTCGGCAGTCACCAGGCGCTCGGCAGCGAGACGCGTCAACGCGGTGCGGGCGGTGTGACGGGAGACGCCGTGGATCGCGCTGAGCTCCTCTTCGCGCAAGGGCGTGCCGGGGGCGAGGTCTCCGGAGAGGATGCCGGCGCGCACGGCGTCGGCGACGAGATCGGCAGCCCGGGGGCCGGGGGAGTCCGCGGTGGCGCGGCCGGGTGCCGCCGCGGCGCGGGTGTCCCACCCGGCACCGCCGGGTCCAGCCGCGGCGCGCGCGGAGGAGTCACGCCCGAGCCGTGGCATCCGGGACCTCCTCTCGCCGGCGTGACGGGACCGACACGACAGCCAGGCCCACCGCGATGAGCGCGAGGCCGACGGCTCCCAGGGGCGTGAGCTGCTCATGCAGCACGAACAGCCCGAGCAACGTTGCCGCGAGGGGCTCGGCGAGCGTCAGGGTCGAGACCGTGACGGCGGTCAAGCGCGCGAGACCCCAGCCGAACAGAAGATAGGCGATCGTCGTCGTGACCACCCCGAGCCACAGCGCGAGCGCGAGGCCGTCCGGGGTGAACAACCATGAAGCCCCGGCGAGCAGCAGTACCGGCACGCTCGCCACCGCGGCGACTCCGAAGACCGTGCCCATGACGCGGGTGGAGTCCCACCCCCTCTCGATCAGCGCCTTGCCGCACACCGTATAGAGGGCGTACGACATTCCCGCTCCCGCCGAGGCGAGAAGTCCGCCCGGGGCGAGCGCGACCGACCCTCCGGTCACGCCGGACACCAGCGCGACGCCGGCGAGGGCGATGGCGGTCGCGAGCATCCAGCGCGGCGAGGGGGCGCGGCGCAGGCGCACGGCATCGACGATTCCGGTGGCGATCGGCGCGGAACCGAGCGCGACGACCGTGCCGATGGCGACACCGTTCTCGCGCGTGCCGAGGAAGAACAGGGGTTGGTAGGCCAGGACGCCGATCGCGCCGATCGCGATGAGTCCTCCCACGGACCCGCGCGCCGCCCGCACCGGGGGAGCCGGGGCACGACGCAGAAGGGCGAGCAGACCCAGGATGCCGCCGCCCACGACGATCCGCGCGGCACCGACGGCGACGGGCGAGGCGTCGACACCCGCCAGCGCCTGCGCCGTGCCGGTGGTCGAGAAGCACAGGGCCGCGGCGAGGACGGCGAGGGCGGGAAGCATGGATGGATTGTTACACAATCTCCAGGGCAGGTGTGGGCCGCCGGGGAGCACGACGGCGGACCGGGCGGAGGGCATGCCGAGCACACGCGAACCGCACCGGCGTGTCAGCGGATCCCCCCGCCGTCCTGTGTGGCGTCGCCCGCGTCGAACCGGGATCAGCCGCGCAGCGCCTTCACCATCGAACGCAGCGCGTGCAGGGCGGCGGCCTGCTCGGCATCCGTCATCCCGCTGAGCATGCGCTTCTCCACCGCGCGCACGGAGGCGCTGGCGGCCTCGAGCGACCGGCGGCCCTTCGCCGTCAGGCGGGTCGGGAGCGCCTTGCCGATAGGGGCCGCGTCGGGTCGCTCGACGATGCCGTCGCGCTCGAGCGACTGGAGGAGCACGTTCATCGACTGGCGCGTGACGAAGGCGCCGCGCGCCAGGTCGGAGTTCGACAGGCCGGGGCGCTGGGCGAGGAGCTCGAGGCAGGAGTAATGCGTGATCGTCATGCCGAGTGGGCGCAGCACGTCCTCCATCGCCGCGCGCAGTGCGCTCGCCGCCTCTTTCAGGAGATAGCCGAGTGACGTGTCCAGATCGATCGCCTCTTGCGCCATGTCAGTAGTCTGACATATCGTTGATGTCAGATAACTGACACAAAGGACCACGCCATGCCCGTCACCGGACCCGACTTCATCTCGCTGCAGGTGCGCGACCTCGCCGCCTCCCACGCGTTCTACGAGCAGTACCTCGGCCTGCGGCGGTCGCCCGCCGGGCCGCCCCACGCCGTCGTCTTCGACACCGCGCCGATCGTCTTCGCGCTGCGCGACCTCGCCCCGGGAACCGACCTCGCGGGCGTCGCCCAACCCGGTATCGGTGCGGCCATCTGGCTCCACGCCACCGACGTCCAGCAGATCCACGACGCGCTCGCCGCCGATGGATACCGCATCGTCATGGCACCGATCGATGGACCCTTCGGGAGGACGTTAACCTTCGCCGACCTCGACGGCTACCACGTGACCCTCCACGACAAGGCCTGAGCGCGCCCGTCGAATCGCCTCGTCGCGCCGAGCGCACGTGCGGGTGGTGCGGTCGGGGCCGCTAGGCGCGACGGGTAACGTAAGTGCATGGCGACGGCGGCGGGGCGAGGCATCCTGGCCCTGGGCGTCGCTGCTGTGCTCCTCCTCTCCGGCGCGGTCGTCGCTGTCGCGATCGATCCATTGGCCCGGGAGCCGAGGGCGGTCGGTCCGACGACCGAGTGGGTCGCCCGCCTCCTGCTGCTGCTGGGGGTCGTCTGGGTCGGGATCGGCATGATCTCCGCCCGCACCCGGCTCGTGCGTCGCCCGGGAGCCGCTGCCGCTCGCGCCACCTGGGTCGCCTCGACGAGACCGTGGCGGGCGCGTGAGTCCAGTCTCGGTCTGCTTCCGCTCGACCGGTGGCTCATGATCATCGTCCCCGGTGGCATCCTCGTCGCCACACGTGTGGTCCAGACCCCGCGCGACGGTCTCTGGAGTGAGGCGCTGGCCGTCGCGAGCTGGCTGGTGTTCGCCGTCGCCGTGCGCTTGCTGCTCGGACGCCGGTCGCCGTGGCCCATCATCGCCGCGGTCGGAGGTGCCATCGTGCTGCGGTGCGTTGTCGCGCTGCTCGCGGTGTCGTTCTCGGGACCCGCCGGCGTCTGGCCGGAAGTGTGGTCCTCACCCGTCCTGCGTGTGCTCTACCTGACGGTGGCGTTCGCCCTGGTGGCATGGGTCTTCGTGGTCGCGGGGTGGTCTCTCTCCGCGCAGATCGGCCCGCGCCGAGCGGTGGGCATCGCGCTCGCCGGGGTCGGGGTGGCGTCGGCGCTTCCCGCGGCGACCATCGCGGTGGTGGGGGCGCGCGACGCTGTACGTTCCTGGAACGACCAGATCGGCATCCTGCCGTGGGATCTCGCGCGCCTGGCCGGCGCGCGCGACGGATCGTTCCCGATCGAGATCGTCACGGCGACGACGGTGGTCGGCGTGGTGGTCGCGGTGATCGGGACGGTACTCGCTCTGCCGACGCGCAGCTCCAGCCGGGCGCGCTGAGGGACGAAGCTCGGCGCCCGATCGTCTGGTCCGACTCGTGGGCGATGCTCGCCGCCCGATCGTCTGGTCGCATCACGTTCGACGCTCGGCGCCCGGGCGCGTCGCCCCCGCGGTCAGCGTCCGAGCGTGTTGTCGAACGGTCCGCCGCGGCGGATCTCGCGCACCTCGGTGCCCAACGGCATCAGCGATACGGGCACGAGCTTGAAGTTGGCGATGCCCAGCGGGATGCCGATGATCGTCACGCACAGCAGCAGTCCCGTGAAGATGTGACCGAGTGCCAGCCACCACCCGGCGAGGACGACCCACACGATGTTGCCGAGGAGCGAGCCGAGGCCCGAGGTCGACTTCGAGACGGTCTCGCGTCCGAACGGCCACAGCGCGTAGAACCCGATGCGGAACGAGGCGATACCCCACGGGATCGTGATGATGAGGATGCACAGCACGACGCCCGCGGCGAGATAACCGAGGAAGAGCCAGAAGCCCGACAGGACCAACCACAGGATGTTGAGGATCAAGCGCATGGGTCCATCATCGCGGCCGCGGCTGGGTGGTATCCGTGGTTTGACAGGGGGTCGCCTATCCGGGTGTCGAACGGCGCGCAAGCGCCCTCTGCGCATGACCCGCCGCGTCTAGCGTGGATTCACCGAGGGAAGGAACCCATCATGTCTGACGTCACCCGCGCCACGCCGGAACGCCGTGTCCTGTCGAGCTTCAGCGACTACACGGGGGCGCAGGCCGCCGTCGATCGTCTCTCCGACGCCGGGTTCCCCGTCGAGCACACCGCGATCGTCGGGCACGACGTACGCATCGTCGAGCAGATCACGGGGCGGATGACGCGGGGTCGCGCGGCAGGTCTCGGTGCGGCGTCGGGCGCGTGGTTCGGCCTGATGATCGGCGTGCTCATAGGACTGCTCAGCCCGGGCGGTTTCCTCGGGCTGCTGCTGATAGGACTCGTGCTCGGTGCGGTGTGGGGCGCCGTGTTCGGCTTCGCCGGCCACGCGTTCACCGGCGGCCGTCGGGACTTCTCGTCGGTGCAGGGCTTCGAGGCCGAGCGGTGGGACGTGTCGGTGGATGCCGAGCACTTCTCGCGCGCGCAGTCGCTGCTGTCATCGGGTGCGGCGGGCGAGACGCGCCCGTAAGTCGGGCCGCGAGGCGCCCGGGGCGGATGTCGGAGGCCCCGCTTAGACTTGATCCCGCCATGACCGACGCCTCCATGCCCCTCATCGTCGACGGCCCGCTGCCGTCGTCGGCCCGACCCGACGCCGACCTCCTCGAGGGTTTGAACGGTCCCCAGCGCGAGGCCGTGACGTACCGCGGCCAGGCGTTGCTCATCGTCGCGGGCGCCGGTTCCGGAAAAACGAGCGTGCTCACGCGGCGCATCGCGTCTCTGCTGCGCACGCGCGAGGCATACCCGAGCCAGATCCTCGCGATCACCTTCACCAACAAGGCCGCGGGTGAGATGCGCGAGCGCGTGCACCAGCTGATCGGGCAGAAGGCCGACGGCATGTGGATCTCGACGTTCCACTCGGCGTGCGTGCGCATCCTCCGCCGCGAGGCCGAGCAGTTCGGTTTCACCAAAGCGTTCACCATCTACGACTCCGGCGACTCGCGCGCGCTCATCAAGCGGCTCGTGAAAGAGCACGAGGGTGACTCGTTCGGGTTGACGCCTGCCGGCACGCAGAGTCGCATCTCGAAGCTCAAGAACGAGTTGGCCGATGCCGAGTCGTACGCGCGGTCCGCCAACATGAGCGACCCGGCCGAACGCGTCTTCGTCGAGATCTTCTCGTCCTACCAGCGTGAGCTGCAGCGGGCCAACGCCTTCGACTTCGACGACCTCATCGCGCAGACGGTCTACCTCTTCCGCGCGTTCCCGCAGGTCGCCGACGTGTATCGCAAGCGGTTCCGCCACATCCTGGTCGACGAGTACCAGGACACCAACCACGCGCAGTACGCGCTCATCCACGAGCTCACGCGGCCCCCCGGGTCGGATGCCGAACCGTTCTCCTCCGGCGGCATGATGATCTTCGACGCGGAGCCCGCGCATGACGATGCCGGCTCCCTCACCGTGGTCGGCGACTCCGACCAGTCGATCTACGCGTTCCGCGGCGCCGACATCCGCAACATCAGCGAATTCGAGCGCGACTACCCGGGTGCGAAGGTCGTGCTGCTCGAGCAGAACTACCGCTCCACGCAGAACATCCTGTCGGCGGCCAACGCGGTCATCTCGAACAACTTCGACCGCAAAGACAAGAAGCTCTGGACCGACGTCGGCGCGGGCGATCCCATCATCGGCTTCACCGGCTACTCGCAGCACGACGAGGCGCAGTTCGTCGCCGACGAGATCGAAGCGCTCCACAAGAAGGGCGTCGACTACTCGGGGGTCGCGGTGTTCTACCGCACCAACTCGCAGTCCCGCGCGCTCGAAGAGATCTTCATCCGCTCGGCGGTGCCCTACAAGATCATGGGCGGCACCAAGTTCTACGAGCGCGCCGAGATTAAAGACGCCCTCGCCTACCTGGTCGCGGTCGCCAACCCGGCCGATGGCATGGCGGTGCGCCGCATCCTGAACCGCCCGCGTCGCGGTATCGGCGACGTCACCGAGACAGCCATCGCCCGCTACGCCGCCGAGCACGGCATCACCTTCCGAGACGCCCTGGCGAATTCGGCCCAGATCGGCGTCGGCCCGAAGCTGCAGAAGGCCATCGACCAGCTCGACGCGGTGCTCACCGAGGCGACGGCGATCATGCTCCCGGCATCCGGAGAGCTCGCGCCCTCCACCTCGGTCAGCGAGGGACTCACGCTGCTGTTGAACAAGAGCGGCTACTTCGACGCTCTGCGCGCCAGCAAAGACCCGCAAGACGAGGCGCGCCTCGAGAACCTCGACGAACTCGTCGCGGTGACCCGCGAATTCGCTCGCAACAACCCCGAGGGCACCATCATCGACTTCCTCACCGAGGTCACCCTCGTGGCGGATGCCGACGACCTCGACGACGCGTCGGGCTCGGTGTCGCTCATGACGCTGCACACCGCCAAGGGCCTCGAGTACGACGCGGTGTTCCTCACCGGCGTCGAAGAAGACCTGCTGCCGCATCGCATCTCGGCGAACGAACCCGGCGGCCCGCAGGAAGAGCGGCGTCTGTTCTACGTCGGCATCACCCGCGCGCGCAAGCGCCTGCACGTGTCGCTGGCCATGACCCGCGCCCAGTTCGGCGAGGTGACCGTGGCGATGCCGAGCCGGTTCCTGCAAGAGATCCCCGCCGACCTCATCGACTGGCGCCAGTCGCCCGGCGACGTCAACGGCCGGGGCGGCTCGCAGTCGCGTGCGCTGAACGCTCGGGGGCGCCGCCCCGGCCAGCCCGGAGGCGGCAACCGCTACGGAGACGACCTCGTGCCGCTGCCCAAGCGCGCGCCGGCCGACCCGAGCAAGTTCCCCAACCGCATCCCCGCGAAGGTCCGCGACAACGGCGACATGGAGCTGGCATCCGGTGACCGCATCCGTCACGACGACTTCGGCGAAGGACGCGTGGATGCCGTGACCGGTGAGGGCGCGAAGCGCGTGGCGCACGTGCGCTTCGACACGGTCGGGCCGAAGAAGCTGCTGGTCAAGATCGCGCCGATCGCGAAGCTGTAGCGCGGTTCGGCGGCCTCCTGGGTTCGTCGGTGACTCGGCGTGGCCGCGGTGGGGTGGGCGTCGGCCGCCCCGGTGTGCGGTGCGTGCCTCGGGAGGTGGCAGCTCCGGGCACGCACTGGACGGCGCGAGCGACCCGGTCTCCGGGCGTGGGCGCGAACGTTGCGCGGCAGCGACGGCTATGCCCCGGTGGCTCCTCACGACGCGCGGGTTGTGGGGCACAGGTTCGACGAGCCCACCGCCGCCCCGACCCGCCGCCGCGCGGGCGCCCCGGCTAGGCTTGCCCAATGGCTCTTTTCTCGCGCCGCAAGAAGTCCGATTCCGACGACGCATCGACCGACCGGCCCGACACCGTGATCGAACCGGGTGAGCAGCCCGTCGACCCCGCCGGCCCGAGCGACGCCGCTCCGGCCGCACGGGCGAATACTGCTGACGACGACGTATCCCCCGCGCAGGCCCCCACGCCGACTCAGACCCCTGCGCAGGCGGAAACGACTCCGACGGTCGGCATCTCAATGTCGTCGTTCCGCGGCGTCGGTGCGGGGCCCGAGACTCCCGCTGAGGCGTCGGCTCCGCCGACCGCCGCGCGTCCCTCGGCCCGCCAGCCCGGAGAGATGGTGGCACCGGAAGCCCCCGAGACCATGCCGGGTCTTCGCGACAACGTGCTGCTCAGCAACGCGCTGGCTGAGATCGTCGGTCAGGCCGAGCCCGCCCAGCTGCTCAACGTCGCGCGCCAGCTGTTGCAGGGACACGTCTTCCTCCGCGTGAAGGGCGACGCGCGCGCCCTGATGGCCGAGGGCAAAGACCTGCCCCTCGCGGTGGCGAACAACGGCGCCGAGCAGCTCGTGCTCGGCTACAGCGGCGGCATGGCCCTGCGGGCCAGCGTCGAGGCCGACGGAGACCGCGACACGTCGGCGATGGCCCAGCCCGTGCTGACGCTGCTGCGCCACATCATCGACGGCCCGTACGGCGGCATGGTGCTGAACCCCGCCGCAGCCGATGGGCGCGCGGTGCTGCCGAAGGCTCTGCTCGAGCGGATGATCGCCGAGGTCGACCCGCAGCTGCGCATCAAATCGGCTCTGTGCGACGTGCGGACGGAGTCCACGGCATCCACCGTCGTCGAGGCCATCGTGGCCGACGCACCCATGTGGATCGCCGTGAATCAGACCGAAGAGGGCGGTCCGATGGGCGTCGCGGAGTCGCGGGCCGCCACGGGCGAGCGTTTCCTCGAGGTGTTCTCGCACCCGCTCGAGCTGCTCGCCCTCGGCCGCGGCGACCAGCCCCTGCCGATCCGCACGATGCAGCTCGCCAAGGCGCTGTCACAGGATGCCGGGCTCACCGGCATCCTGATCGACCCGGCCGGTCCATGGATCCGCCTCGGACGCGACGAGCTCGGACCGGTCATCGCCCTGGCCGCCTCCGAAGACGACGCGCCGACCGCCTGAATCCCGACGATCGACGGGCCGCTTTCTCTCCGGGGGAGCGGCCCGTCGGCGTGTGGGCCGATTTTGTGCACGCGACGGTCGCCCGTGTGCTGCGAGTCACGGGTCCGGCCAAACTCCGCAAGATCGGTCTGCTCACGCCCCGAGAGGGGCGGAGCGGGGATAGGCGGGGAGTTCCTCCCGAGTTCGGCCCGCTCCCGTGCGCGTCGGACCCCTTCAGCTCGATGATGGGCCCGGCGACCGGGCAGGCGGGGGAGTTCGTCGAGTTCGGTGCGGGCGTGTGTCAGACGCCGTACATCTCCCCGACCGGCACGGCGACCGGTAGCACGTTGCCCGCCGGAGCCAACGGGCACGCCCACATCGGGTCGTACGCGCACGAAGGGTTGTACGCGAAGTTGAAGTCGATCACGAGACTGTCGGGGGCCGCGCCTCGGCCGAGATCGGCGCCCTTGACGGTGTCCAGCAGGTAGCGCCCACCGCCGTAGGTGCCGCCGGGGCGGCCGGCCGCGGCATCCCGAACGGGAACGAACAAGCCGCCGCCGTAGGACGACAGCCGCCACACGTCCAGCGATCCCGTGTCGGGCAGATCCACGCGCCCGATGCGTTCGAAGCCGACCTCGCCGTCGGTGCCGGTGGTGGCGACGAACGACGCCTCGTCGGCGTCGAGCAGGGGCACTTCGAAGCGCCAGGCCGCGTCGTACGGTGCGAGGGGCAGACCGACGAACCCCTCGCGCTGCGCCGGAAGGAGGGGAGTGGCGGGATGGTCCGCGAACAGCGCGTCGCGCTCGATGCGCCAAAGTTCGTGCGCGTCCTCGGGATCGTCGGCTTCGCGCACCGCGTCGTACAGCGCGAAGACGCGCAGGCGCCAGTCGGCGATGTCGAGGGCGGTGCGGGCGGCGGCGGTGGTCATGTTCCGAGCGTAGGCGGAGAGCGGATGCCACGTCCCGGGGCTGGACACCCGGCCCCCGCGTGAGGGGTCGACGCCTCGCCGAGTCGCTACCCGGAGACGCGAGTCGCCCTCCCTCGCGGGGACGCGCGGCGAGCGCAGCGGGTGGGTTCACCGCAACGGGCAGACACGGCACCGGGCCCGGCACTAGCGTCGGGACATGGCATCCCCCCGCATCACGCTGACCGTGCCGGGCCCCGAGGGCGACCGCGAGGTCGGCATCTCCAACCCCGATCGCGTGCTGTGGCCCGACGTCGGTATCACCAAGCGCGAGCTCGCCGAGTACCTCATCGCCGTCGCCGAGCCCTTCATCGCGGCGAACGGGCATCGGCCGGTGTCGCTGGAGCGCTTCCCCGAGGGCGTCGGCGGTGAGGCGTTCTTCTCGAAGAACCCACCGAAGGGCGCACCCGGGTTCGTGGAGGCGGTGACCGTGACGTACAACAGCGGGCGTCGGCATCCACAGCTCTTCCTCGGCGAGATCGCCTCGGCCGTGTGGGCGGCGCAGATGAACACCATCGTCTTCCACCCGTGGGCCTCGCTCGCGAGCGACCCCGACCACCCGGTCGAGTTGCGCATCGACCTGGATCCGCAGCCGGGCACGGGGATCGCCGAGGCGGTGGTCGCTGCGCACGAACTGCGGGCCGTGCTGCGGGAGGCTGATCTGGAGGCGTGGATCAAGACCAGCGGCAACCGCGGCCTGCACGTGTTCTGCCCGATCGAGCCCACGCACGAGTTCCTCGACGTGCGGCACGCGGTCATCGCCGCGGCGCGGGAGCTCGAGCGACGGATGCCGGATGCCGTGACCACCAACTGGTGGAAGGAGGAGCGCGGGGAGCGCATCTTCGTCGACTTCAATCAGGCGAACCGCGACCGCACGATGGCGGGGGCCTACTCGCCGCGCGCACTGCCCACCGCGACCGTGTCGACGCCGGTGTCGTGGGACGAACTCGACGGTCTCGATCCCCTCGCGTTCACGGTGCGGTCGATCCCGGAGCGCCTGGCGTCCGTCGGCGATCCGTGGGCGGGGTTCTCCGAGAAGCCGGGACGCGTCGACACACTGCTCGAGTGGTGGCAGCGCGACCTCGACGACGGCCTCGGCGAACTGCCCTTCCCTCCCGAGTTCCCGAAGATGCCCGGGGAGCCGCCGCGCGTGCAGCCGTCGAGGGCGAAGAACCCCGCGTCGGGGTGAGGCAGCGCGTTCCCGTGCCATGACGACGGGGATCCGACCAGAACAGGGCGTCTGCGATCAGTCGAGTACGCCGCCCAGGTCGTAGGAACTCACCGTCTCGAGTTGCGCGAAGGTGCACGAGTGCGCGTCGCGGTCGGGGCGCCACCGGTCGAACTGCACCGTGTGCCGGAAACGCATGCCCTCGAGCTGGTCGTAGCGCACCTCGAGCACGAGTTCGGGGCGCAGGCGCACGAACGACACGTCTTTGGACGCCGAGAAGCGCGAGCGGTCGGTCTCTCCGACGACGGCGTCGCCCTCGGCATCGCGTTCGACGAGAGGAGCGAGCTCGTCGATCAGCTCTTTGCGTCGCTTGTCGGTCCAGGCTGAGACGCCCCCGACGCCATGCAGGCGGCCCTCGGCGTCGTAAAGCCCGACGAGCAGCGAACCGACACCCTCGCCTGACTTGTGGATGCGATAGCCCAGGGCGACCACGTCGGCGGTGCGGGCGTGCTTGATCTTGAACATCGTGCGCTTGTTGGGCGCGTACGGCTGCGCGAGCGGCTTGGCGATGACGCCGTCGAGGCCCGCCCCCTCGAACTCGGCGAGCCACCGGCGGGCGAGATCGGGGTCGGCGGTGGTGCGGGTGACATGCACGGGGTGCGGGACGGCCCCCAGCATCTCTTCGAGCTGCGCGCGTCGCTCCGAGAACGGCTCCGCCTGCAGGTCGCGCTCGCCGCGCGCGAGCAGGTCGAAGGCGATGAACATGGCCGGCGTCTGCTCCGACAGCATGGTCACGCGGGAGGCCGCGGGGTGGATGCGCTGCGAAAGGGCCTCCCAGTCGAGGCGCTGCGCACCCGGCTCGCCGCGCGCGACGACGACCTCGCCGTCGATGAGGCACGGCTCGGGCAGGATCTCGGCGAACGCGTCGACCAGCTCGGGAAAGTAGCGGGTGAGCGGCTTGGCGCCGCGGCTGCCGATCTCGACCTCGGTGCCGTCCCACGACACGAGGGCACGGAAGCCGTCCCACTTTGGTTCATAACTGAAGCCGCCGGCGACCTTGGCGTGCTCGGGTACTTCGGGCACCGACTTCGCCAGCATGGGCGCCGGAATGTCGTACGGCATGCGCGTCAGCTCTCGTCACCCGACAGGGGCACGGGGTCTTTGCGCTTCTTGCGTCGCGCCCACTCGGCCGGCTTGTCCGGGCCGTTCCAGACGGTGATGATGCCCCAGACGACGGCGGTGAGCGGCACGGCGAGCAGGGTGCCCAGGATGCCGCCGATCGCGGTGCCGCCGGCGAGCACCACCAGCACGACGAACGAGTGCAGCTTCATCGAGCGGCCCATGAGGACGGGCTGCAGGAAGTTGCCCTCGAGCTGGTTCACGAGCACGACGATGCCGACGACGATGAGGGCCACGATGGGGCCGTTGGTGACCAACGCCACGAGCGCCGCGAGGATGCCGGCGGTCACTGCACCGACGATCGGGATGAAGGCGAGCAGGAAGACCAGCACGGCCAGCGGAAGAGCGAGGGGAACCTGCAGGATCGCGAGACCGATACCGATACCGATCGCATCCACCGCGGCGACGGAGGCGGTGCCACGGACGTACGAGCCCAGCACCGTCACCGTCTTGTCGCCGATGCGGCGCGCGCGGTCGTAGTCGCTGCCGTGGAACGGGCGCAGCACGAACTCCCACATGCGGGGGCCGTCTTTGAGGAAGAAGAACAGGATGACGACCATGAGCACGAAGCCCGTGACGAACGAGGCGATCGCGCCCACGCCTGCGAGGGCGCCGGTGCCGAACTGGGCGCTCGTGACGAAATCGGCGATGCCCTGCAACGCGGCGTTCACCTGGTCGGACGAGATCGCGAACGGAAGAGTCTGGTACCACTCCTGCGCCTTCTCGAACCCTTCGACGGCCTGGGAGCTGAGCGAGTCCCATTGATTGACCACGGCGTTCACCACGAGCCAGCCGAGGGCCGCCAGCACGGCGACCACGGCGAGCAGGGTCAGCAACGTCGCGATGACGGACGGCACACCCTTGCGCCGCATCCACATCGTGACGGGGCCGAAGGCCGAGGCGAAGATGAGCGCCAGCACGAGGGGGATGATCACCAGCGTCACCTGCTGGATGCCCCAGATCAGACCGGCGACGAGGGCTACGACGATGAGGATCTGCACGGCCCGGACGGCGAGACGACCGAAGCCGTCGGACCACAGGCTCTTGGGTGGCGTCTGCACCGCCTCGGCGACGGAAGCGACCACGTCGCGAGGCGCGGGATGACGAGAGAACAGGCCCATGCTCACACGGTAGCGGGGGCCTCCGACATCGCCAGCGAGGTTGCGCGGTGCCTCAGCCCCGGATAGGACGCCGGGTCCCGGCATCCGTCCGGCTCTTCACCTGCCCGGGCCCGCTCCGTCGATCGACCCCCGTGCCGGGCGCCGGCCCTGGACGAACCGACCGTGGGCACCCGGCATCGGCGCCCGGCACCCGGGTCAGACGAACGCGCTCATGCCGGTGATGTCGCGGCCGAGGAGGAGGGCCTGCACGCTCTCGGTGCCCTCGTAGGTGTGGATCGCCTCGATGTCGGCGAGGTGCTGCATGACGCCGTTCTCGAGCAGGATGCCGTTGCCGCCGAGCAGATCACGTGCGATCGAGGCCACCCGGCGCGCGGCGCGGGCGTTGTGGTACTTCGCCAGAGACGCCTGCGTGGGACGCAGGCCCCCCGTGGCTTCGAGGTCGGCGAGGCGCCGGCAGTACAGCTGCATCGCGGTGAGCTCGTCGAGCATCTGCGCGAGACGCTCTTGCACCATCTGGAACGCCGCGAGGGGCCTTCCGAACTGCATGCGTTCGGTGGCATACGTCCGTGCGATCTCGTAACACGCGGTGGCGTGTCCGAGCGCCGACCAGGCGACGCCGGATCGCGTGGCGTAGAGCACACGAGACGCGTCCTTGAAGGTGTGCGACCCGGGCAGCACGGCATCCGAGGCGAGACGCAGGTCGTCCATCGCGATGTGGGCCTGGTGGATGCCGCGCAGCGACACCTTGCCGGTGATGACGGTGCCCGCGTAGCCCGGGGTGTCCTGTTCGACGAGGAAGCATCGCACCTTGCCGTGGTCGTCGGCGCCGTCGTCGTCCACCCGCGCCCACACGAAGGTGATGCCGCCGGACGCACCGTTGCCGATCCACTTCTTCGTCCCGTTGAGCGACCAACCGTCGGTCGTGCGGACGGCGGTGGTCTCGAGAGACACGGAATCGGAGCCGTGGTCGGGCTCGGTCAGGGCGAACGCGCCGAGAACGGTGCCCTCGGCGAGGGGCTTCAGCCACCGCCGCTGCTGTTCGGGGGAGCCGAACAGCGCGAGGGTGCGCAGCGCGAGCCCTCCCTGGACGGCGAGGGCTGTCGCGAGGGAGCCGTCGTGCCGCGACACTTCCATGTTCACGAGGCCTGCGGCCAGCGGCGAGGTGTGCGGGAGCTCGGGGTGCTCGATGCCGTCGGTGAACAGCTCGAGCTCGCCCATGCGCTGAACCAGCTCGACGGGGTAGGTCGCGGCATCCCACTCGCCCTGCATGCGCGTGCCGACCTCGTCGGTGAATGCCTTGGCGCGGTCCCAGACCGCGCGGTCGGCGTCGGGGATATCGGTGAACACCGCGTAGTAGTCGGTGTCGCGGCGGCCCAGCAGGTCGTAGTGGGAGACGCGCTCCCCGGGGAGCGTGCGGGCATCGGCGTCGATGGTCATGGTTCCCAGTATCGCTCATGTTGGAACTGGGTGGCAGTGTTTTGCACGTGCGCGACAAACGGTGTCGCGGTACGCGCAGCCGCACGGGCGGCGCCGCCCGTCCGCGCGTCGGCAGCGGTGGACGCCGCCGGACGTCGGTGCTTCAGTCGGGCAGGCTCGCCCGGAGCCGCCGCGTGACCTCTGCGGCGGGCATACGACGCGGGAACACGGCGACGACGAGGTCGTCGCCCGCGGCATCCTCACCGTCGGGGTGCACGCCGTAGCGACGAAGAGCGTCGTCGAGCGCGCGACGCAGAACGGATGCCGGCACCCGAGCGCCGCGCATCAGACGGCGCAACACGTGGTTGTGCACGGCGGTGACAAGGGCGGCGAAGCCGACGGCATCCAGGGGGTCGAGGCCGGGGAGCGCATCGCGCAGATACTGGTCGAAGAGGCGCTCGTAGCGGAAGACGGTGACGATCTCGCGGTCGCGAAGACCCGAGACCTCGCGCACGATCTTGTATCGACGGCGGGCGAGTTCGGGGTCGGCGGCGAAATGGCGGAACACCCGCACCGACGCTTCGCACACGGCCGCCCACGGGTCGTCGTGCTGCTGCGACAGGTACGCGCGCGTCTCGGCGAGGAGTACTTCGTGGTCGGCGAAGACCACGTCTTCCTTGCCGCCGAACTGGCGGAAGAAGGTCGAGCGCGACACCCCCGCGGCCTGGGCGATCTGCTCCACAGAGGTCTGGTCGTAACCGTGCTCCGCGAAGAGGTCGATCGCGGCGGCAACGACCGCCGTGCGGCTCGAGGGGGCGGCGCTGTCGGTCACGTGCCGAGCATATCCGCGGCCCGGCGGTGGGGCGGCGCGGGCGCGGTGTCCGGGTGTCCGGGGACGACGATCGGTCGGGGGATCGGCGTGGAGGGGCGGCGCGAGGGCGAGGGCGGCGCGGGGCGGGTTGGGGCGGGGCGAGGGCGAGGGCAGGGCGGGGCGGGGCGGGGCGAGGCGGGGCGAGGCGGGGCGAGGGCGGGAGTGGCGCGGCACGGCGGCGGGGCGGCGGCGCGGTGCGGCGGGACCGAGGTGCCGCGCGAGAAACGCGATCCGCGCAGAGAAACGCGTTGACGCGGCGTTTATCGCCGCGGATCGCGTTTCTCGGGCGGGCAGGGCGGCTGCGCGCTGACCGCAGCGAGCGGGCCCACGGATGGCACGTTGCACCTCGGATGACGCGGTTGCATCCGTCGACGACGAGGCCGGGCGACGTCGGGGGCAACCGAGAAACGCGATCCGCGCGAAGAAACGCGTTGAGACGGCGTTTCTCGCCGTCGATCACGTTTCTCGCGCGTAGCGATAGCGCGCACCGGAGCGCGGTATCCCGTGGGCTCGGCTCGGTCGGGGGTCGGCCTCGCTGGGCGGTGTCTCAGCTCTTCGCGCCGGTGAAGGCGAGCGCGCCGCCGAGGCCGATCATCATGACGCCGCCGGTCGCCGACAGCGTCGAGATGCGTCTCGGGGAGCGCGCGAACCACGTGCGCGCGGTGCCGGCGGCGAGGGCCCAGACACTGTCGCAGGTCAGCGCGAGCACCTGGAAGATGAAGCCGAGCACGAGCAGCTGCAGCCAGACGGCCCCGGCGTGCGGGTCGACGAACTGCGGCAGGACGGCGACGAAGAAGGCGATGGTCTTGGGGTTGGTCAGGCCCACGATGAACCCCTGACGCAGCAGGGTCCATGACGAGGTGGGGACGACCGCGGCTCCCGTGACGTGCGCGTGGCGATGGCGGATCGCCTGGATGCCGAGCCACGCGAGATAGATCGCGCCGGCGATCTTGAGCACGGTGAAGGCGACGATCGACGAGGCGACTATCGCGCCGACTCCGAAGGCGACGGCGAGCACCGCGGGCACGGTGCCCAGCGCATTGCCGACGACGCTCAGCACGCCCGCGCGGCGGCCCAGCGCGATGGAGCGACCGATGACGAACAGCACGCTCGGACCCGGGATGACGATGATGACGACCGACGCGGCGACGAAGGCCACGAGGTTCTCGATCGGGGGCATGCCGGAAGCGTACTGGTTTCGCGTTTCGCGGACGTTCCGTCTCGGCGCCCCGGCGCGTGAGTTGCCGGTGTTGGTCGCATCCGCGGCGCTCGGGCGGCGAAGTGCGGCAATTCAGGCGGGGTGGCGGCCTCGCGGACGCGGGCTGATGCTCTCGGTGCGGCCGCGTCGGCGCGTGGGTTGCCGGTGTTGGTCGCATCCGAGGCGCTCAGGCGGCGAAGTGCGGCAACTCACGCGACCTGGCATCCGCCGCACGCGAGCCGCCGTCCCCGCCGCACGCGAGCCGCCGTCCCCGCCGCACGCGAGCAGCCGCCCCGCCGCACGCGAGCAGCCGCCCCGCCGCACGCGGGCAGACGGCGCACGCCGCACGCCGCACGGCCTACGCCGGCACGGCCTCACGCGCGATCAGCTCGTTGATCCGGCCGACGCAGCCGCCGCAGCCGGTGCCGGCGCGGGTCGACGCCTTCACGCACGCGACCGTCGGCTCCCCGGCGGTGACGGCGTCGCGGATGGCCCCCGCGCTCACCCCGTTGCACCAGCACACCGTGGCGTCCGCGGCGAACGGGTCGGCGACGACGGTCATCCCGGCGTCGGGGGCGTCGAGCCGCAGGAGGGACGAGCGGTCGGCGGGCAGCTCCGAGCCCCGCTCGAACAGCAGGGTGAGCTCGGCGCCGGTGCGCGGCATCCCGACCGCGACGAAGCCGGTGAGCACGCCGTCGACGGTGACGAGCTTGACGTACGCGCCGCGCGCGGGGTCGGCCCAGAGGGTGATCTGGGGGCCGTGGCATCCGGGAGCGTGCGAGAAGGGGTCGGCGTCGACCGCGCCCCCGGCGACGACGTCGATTCCCTCGGCTTTGAGCATGACGACGCCGGGGCGTTCGACGGGTGCCGGGGCCGCGGACACATCGCCTACGAGGGGTGTCGCTACGGCGGCGCCCCCGCCCGACATCCCCGACGACAGCAGCGCCGCGAGCCGATCGGCCTGCCGCCAGCCCGGTCCGATGAGCCCGCTCGGGCCTCCGGGAACGCGGCCGTCGGCGCCCGCATCGGCGGGGTCGGCGACGTGCGCGCAGTCGCCGATCGCGAAGACGGCGGGGTCCGTCCACGAACGGGAGGAACCGTCGACGAGCACGCCGCTCGAGATGGCGAGTCCGGCGAGGGATGCCACTTCGGTGCGTGCCGCGACCCCGCACGACAGCACGAGCAGGTCGCCCGTGAGCACCTTGCCGTCGGCGCACACCAGGCCGTCGAACCACGCCTGGCCATGATCGTCGTACCGCTGCACGATGCTCTCGGCGCGGGCGTGGTGCATCATCTCCACCCCGACGGCGGTGGCCGCGGCGGCGAGTACGCGTCCGCCGTTCTCGTCGAGCGTGCGGTTCATCGGGGCGGCGGAGTGGTACGCCACCACCACCTCGGCGCCGGCTTCGGCGGCGGCCAGCGCCAGCTCCATGCCGAGCACGCCCGCGCCGAGCACGACGATGCGCTGCCCGGCCGAGACGGCGGCACGCACGTGCTCCGCGTCGGCGAGGTCGCGCAGGGCGACGACTCCGCGGGGCAGAGGCGCCGACCCGTGGTCGAGTTCCGCCGCAACCGCCGGCCGGGCCGCGCGATGCCGCTGCGCCCGCTCGAGACCGGCGAGGGTGGGGACGTTCGCGCGTGCCCCTGTGGCCAGCACGAGCCGGTCGTAGGGGATCCGGATGCCATCGTGCAGCCGCACGACGCGACGATCGCGGTCGACGCCGACCACCGTCATGCCGAGCACGAACCGGACGCCGGCTTCTTCGGCGACGAGCCGGTCGCCCATGTCGAGGCCTTCGCGGTCCGCGCGCCCGACGGCGTACTCGGCGAGCAGTACGCGGTTGTAGACGTCGTGCGTCTCGGCGCCGATGACCGTCAAGTCGATGAGCCCGTCGCGCACCGCCGGCAGGAGTCCCTCGATCAGCCGCGCCCCGACGGGGCCGTAGCCCACCAGCACCACACGCTCAGACATGCATCTCCTCGGCGATTTCACTGACACGGGAAGAAGGGGAAGCCGTCCGCCCGACCGCCGGATGCTCCGACACCACCACCGGCCCGTGGCCGACCGCGGCGACGGACACCGCGGCATCCGGAGCCACCCGCACGCGCGTGCGCTTGAACTCCGGCATCGCCGAGGTCGGGTCGACCAGGGCCTCGGTCAAGCGGTTGGCGCACTCGTCGCCGGCGTAGTGGAAGGGCAGGAAAACGGTGTCGTGACGGATGTCGAGCGTCACGCTCGCCCGCGCCCGCACGGTGCCGCGCTCGTTCGACACCGCGACCAGCGCACCTTCGCGGATGCCGAGCCGCGAAGCCGTCGCCGGATGGATCTCGAGCCGTGCCTCGGGGCGGGCGCCGTTCAGCTCGGTGACGCGGCGGGTCTGCGTGCCCGACTGGTACTGCTGCAGGTAGCGGCCGGTGACGAGGGTCAGATCGCCGCCGCGGTCGGTCGGCGTCGGGGGAGTGGCATCCACCGGCACGAGACGTGCGCGACCGTCGGCGTGCGCGAAACGCCGGGCGAACGGACGCGGCGTGCTCTCGGAGCGGTACGGCCAGTACGCCTCGACGCCGGTGTCGAGCAGCGCGTGCGAGAGGCCCGAGTAGTCGGCGATGCCGCCCTCCGACGCGCGCGCGAGCTCGTCGAAGACTTCGGCCGGATCGGTCGACCAGGTGGATGCCGCGCCCAGGCGCCGTGCGATCTCGGACATGATCCACAGCTCGCTGCGGGCACCGTCGGGTCCCGGTAGCGCCTGTCGGCGGCGGATGACCCGGCCCTCGAGGGAGGTCATCGTGCCCTCCTCCTCGGCCCACTGGAGCACGGGCAGCACGATGTCGGCGAGTTCCGCGGTCTCGGAGAGGAAGAAGTCGCAGACGATGAGGGTGTCGAGGGCTTTCAGGCCAGCCCGCACGGTCTCGACGTCGGGCGCCGACACGACGACGTTGGAGCCGGCGACCAGCAGCGTCTTCACCGGCCCGCCGAGTTCGCCGAGCAGCGCGGTGGCCGGGATGCCGGCATCCGGAAGCTCGTCGGGGCTGATGCCCCAGACTCCCGCGACGTGCCGGCGGGCGTCGGGGTCGCGGATGGACCGGTATCCGGGCAGCTGGTCGGCCTTCTGGCCGTGCTCGCGGCCGCCCTGGCCGTTGCCCTGTCCGGTGAGGGTGCCGTAGCCCGAGCCGGCGCGGCCGACGAGGCCGAGCACGAGGGCGAGGTTGATCGCGGCGGTCGCGGTGGCGGTGCCGTCGACGTGCTGTTCGACGCCGCGTCCGGTGAGGATGTACGCGCGTCCCGCGGCGAGGCGCCGGACGGTCGCTCGCAGCTCCGGAACGGGAACGCCGGTGGTGGATGCCGTCCGCTCCGGCCACCACGGGGCGACGCTGCGCCGCACGGCGTCGAAGCCCGTCGTGCGCTCATCTATATATGCGCGGTCGGCGAGGCCCTCGGCGAGGGCGATGTGCGTGAGACCGAGGAGCAGGGGCAGGTCGGTGCCGGGGGCTGCCTGCAGGTGGGTGCCGGCACCGTCTTCGGTGAGGCGCGCGGTGGCCGAGCGGCGCGGGTCGACGACGATGAGGCCGCCCGCGGCGCGCGCTCCGGCGAGGTGCGCGAGGAACGGCGGCATGGTCGCGGCGACGTTCGAGCCGAACAACAGGATCGTCGAGGCCGCGTCGAGATCGGTGACGGGGAAGGGCAGGCCCCGGTCCATGCCGAAGGCCCGGTTGGACGCTGCGGCGGCCGACGACATGCAGAACCGGCCGTTGTAGTCGATGCGCGAGGTGCCCAGGGCGACGCGGGCGAACTTCCCGAGCTGGTACGCCTTCTCGTTGGTGAGGCCGCCGCCGCCGAAGATGGCGTTGGCGTCGGATCCGTGGGTGGCCTTCGTCTCGCGGAACGCCGCCGCGACGGCATCCAGTGCGTCGTCCCAGGTGGTCTCGGCGAGGGTGCCGTCGGAGCGCCGCATCAGCGGCATCCGGAGTCGGTGGGGGGATGCCAGGAGCTCCGCCGACGTCCAGCCCTTGGCGCAGAGTCCTCCCCGGTTGGTGGGGAAGTCGCGGCCCGTGACCGTGGCGTCGCCCGCGTGGGTGACGGTCATGGCGCACCGCAGCGCGCAGTAGGGGCAGTGGGTGTCGGCGGAGCTCATGGTCATCAGATCCGGGTGCCGGTCTTCTTGGACATGCGCAGGTAGACGCCGGCGGTGAGGGCGAGGAAGGCGACGTAGGCCAGGGCGAACCAGCCCAGGGCGGGGGTGTACGAGCCGAACGTCGTCTTCGACAAGCCCAGCAGCTGCGGGATGAAGAAGCCGCCGTACGCGCCGATCGCCGAGATCAGGCCGAGGGCTGCGGCGGCCTTGCGCTGCGCGCCGATGCCGTTGTCCGAGCGCAGGGCGAAGATCGTCGGGATCATGCGGTAGGTGGCGCCGTTGCCCATACCGGCGGCGGCGAACAGCACCAGGAAGCACAGCAGGAAGATGGCGAAGTTCTGCATCGGCAGGGTGACGATCACGCCCAGGATGCCGAGACCCATCACCGTGAACGCGCCCATCGTGATGACCGTACCGCCGAAGCGGTCGGCGAGCTTGCCGCCGTAGGGGCGGGCGAGCGAGCCGACGAGCGCGCCCAGGAACGCCAGGGTGACGGTGGCGGTTCCGATCGCAATGCCCTTGAAGTCGGGGAACGTGTCGGCGAGCAGCTTCGGGAAGACGCCCGCGAAGCCGATGAACGATCCGAAGGTGCCGATGTAGAGCACGGCCATGATCCACAGGTGCGGCTCCTTGAGAGCGGCGAGGGATGCCGTGATGTCGGCCTTCGCGCTCGAGAGGTTGTCCATACGGAAATACGCACCGACCATGGCGACGAGGATGAGCGGTACCCAGATGAGACCTGCGAGCGGCAGGTTGAGGGTGGCGGCGGCACCGACGGTGATGACGATCGGCACGACGAACTGCGCGACCGAGGCGCCGAGGTTGCCGCCCGCGGCGTTGAGTCCGAGCGCGTAGCCCTTCTGCGCGGCCGGGTAGAAGAACGTGATGTTCGCCATCGAGCTGGCGAAGTTGCCGCCACCGAAGCCGGCGAATGCGGCGATGAGGAGGAGCAGACCGAAAGGTGTTGCGGGGTTCGACACCGCGATGGCGAGCCCGATGCTCGGGATGAGCAGGAGACCCGCCGACACGATCGTCCAGTTCCGGCCGCCGAAGCGCGGAACCATGAACGTGTAGGGGATGCGCAGCGTCGCGCCCACCAGGCTCGGCATGGAGATGAGCCAGAAGATCTCACCGGTGGAAAGCTGGAAGCCCGCGGCGGGGAGCGACACGACGACGACCGACCACAGTTGCCACACGACGAACCCGAGGAACTCGGCGAAGATCGACCACCGCAGGTTGCGGGAGGCGATGGCCTTGCCCTCGTTGGCCCACTGGGTGGCGTTCTCGGGGTTCCAGTTGTCGATCCACCGGCCGGGACGGTGTTGCAGATCCGCGCTCTGGTCGAGTGCGGGCGGCGCCGTTACGGCTTCGGGGCGCGGGTCGGTGACGGTCACGGGTTCCTCCGGAAGGCGATGTGGGGAGGTGCAGCGCCCCGCATGGGTGGGGCGTGCCGCCAGCGTAGGGAGGAGGGATTACCCCGGACGACGCGGGGTGGGGCGGGGAGGTAACGACTCTCTCACCCGGGTGGAGGGGGTGGGAGAGGGGGAGTTTACGTGGGCGTTACATGGGCGGCGAGGGGAGGTCGACAGGAGATGCGAGCCGTACCACCGATGAGCACGGTCGGTACCGAAGACGCAATCTCATTCAGTGGTGTCTTGGTTCGGGGTTAGGGTGTCACCTACGTATCGTCCCGATGCGCGGGGAGTCGAGGGGGCCGAGGATGCCGGGAGACCGTCTCGTACGCGAAGGTCGTCTGCCGGAGAGCGCCCTTCTCGCGCGGACACGTGACACGCAGAGCATCCGCGACCCCGCTGCCGGTGTCGATGACGCGGCGACCGCGGCCAGCCGCGCGACGGAGGGCTGAGGTCTTATGGAATGGGTTCGTAACGCCGTCGTCAACCACCCCGAGATCGCCGTCTTCGTGGCGCTCGGTTTCGGCTTCCTCATCGGAAAAGTGACGATCCGTGGCCTGGGTCTCGGCGCCGTCACGGGAACGCTGCTCGTCGGGGTGGTCATCGGGGCGGTTTTCGGCGAGGACCTGCGGGTCGACCCCCTCGTCAAGCAGATCTTCTTCCTCCTCTTCCTGTTCTCGCTCGGATACAAGCTCGGGCCGCAGTTCGTCGCGGGCCTCAAGGGTTCCGGACTGCCGCAAGCGGCGTTCGCGGTGGCTCTCGCCGCCGTCGGTCTCGGCACCGCCGTCGCGACCAGTCTCGTCCTGGGCTACAACCCCGGCATCGCCGCAGGCCTCGCCGGCGGGGGGCTCACGCAGTCGGCCATCATCGGCGTCGCGCAGGATGCCATCTCCGGACTACCGATCGACGGGGACACTGCGGCGCAGTGGAGCGACCTGGTGCCGGTGGCGTACGCCGTGACCTACATCTTCGGCACCATCGGGGCTGCCCTCTACATCTCCTTCGTCGCTCCCCGTCTCCTCGGGATCAAGAACCTCCCCGCGGCCGCACACGATCTCGAGGTACAGCTCGGGTTCCATGAGGACGACCCGGATGTCACGAGCGCCTACCAGCACATCCATCGCCGTGCCTACCTGCTCAGCGACGTCTTCTCGGCTCAGACCATCGAGGAGTTCGAAGCCGAATCGGTCCGCCGTACCGGCTCGCATCTGTATGTCGCCCGGGTTCGCCACGGTGGCGAGCTCGTCGAACCGGAACTCGATTACGGTCTCGTCGCCGGAGACGTGATCGTCGTCGCCGGCTCGTACCCGGCCCTCATCGACGAGCATCTCGAACGGGTCGCCGTCGAGGTTGTCGATCCGGACATCCTGGACTTCCCGCTCGAGACCCTCAGCATCGTCGTCACGAGCAAGCAGGTGGTCGGGATGACCGTTTCCGACCTCCGCGCCGACCCGCGCTCGCGACGCATCTTCCTCACCAAAGTGACCCGGGCCGGCCAGTCCCTGCCGTTCACGGGCGCCACCGTTCTGCACGCAGGCGACGAACTCCGTGTGCAGGGCCCTCTCGCCCTGCTGGAACAGGGGATCCGTCACGTCGGCTACCCCGAACGCACGGATCCCAAATCCGACATGGTCACCGTCTCGTTCGGTATCGCGGCGGGAGCATTGATCGGGGTCCCGACGATCGTTTTGGGGTCGGTGCCCTTGTCTCTGACCACGAGTGTGGGCGCTCTCCTGGTGGGCCTCGTGCTCGGCTGGCGACGATCGAAGAGCCCCACATTCGGACACGTCCCGCCGGGGGCGCAGTGGTTCTTCGAAACGGTCGGACTGACGCTTTTCGTCGCCGTCGTCGGCATCAATGCCGGACCGGGTTTCATCGCGGGCCTTCGAGACTACGGAATCCAGCTCTTCCTCGCGGGAGTCTTCGTCACCTTGGTGCCGCTCATCGTGATGACCCTCGTCGGCCGGTTCCTCTACAGGAAGACCCATCCCGTCCTCATCCTGGGCATGCTGACGGGTGCCCTCACCACCACCGCCGCGGTGGGAACCCTGCGCGAGACAGCGAAGAGCAGCGTGCCGCTGCTCGGTTTCACCGTGCCCTACGCGGTCGGAAACATCGTGCTCACGATCGGGGGCGCCGTCGTCGTCGCCGTCACCACCGGATAACCCGAGGAGAACCCATGCCCATCGCCAGCGTGTCTCGCGAGCAGATCGCCCGACTGCAGACGCTCTCCCCGTTCGAACTCAAGGCGGAGCTGCAACGTCTCGCCGGTGAGCACGAATCCCGCACGGCCTTCCAGATGCTCAACGCCGGCCGAGGGAATCCGAACTTCATCGCCTCCACACCTCGCGAGGCGTTCTTCGCTCTCGGGCAATTCGCCTTGACCGTGTCGCGGGAGAACAAGGAGTGGGATACCGAGCTGATCGGGGTACCCGAGAAAGACGGGATCGCCGATCGTTTCCGCAGCTGGCTGGTCGAGCACGACGGCGAGCCCGGAGTCCGCCTGCTCTCTGAGGTGCTCGCGTACGGCGTCGACACGCTGGGCTTCAGCCCCGATTCGTTCGTGTGGGAACTGGCCGATTCCGTCATCGGCGACCACTACCCCGAACCGGACCGGATGCTCGCCCACGCCGAGGCCATCACGCATGCCTACCTCGTCCAGGAGATGTGCGCGGGCATCGCTCCGGAGCATCCCTTCGATCTCTTCGCCGTCGAAGGTGGTACGGCAGCCATGTGCTACATCTTCGACACCCTTGTCAAGAACCGCTTGCTGCACAGGGGCGACAAGGTGGCGATCATGACGCCCATCTTCACCCCCTACCTCGAAATCCCTCGGCTCGCCGACTACGACTTCGACGTCACCCACATCGAAGCGAGCGTCGTCGACGACAGGGGCGTGAACATGTGGCAGTTCCCCGCGGAAGAAATCGAGCGCCTGCGCGATCCGTCGGTGAAAGCGCTGTTCGTCGTGAACCCGACCAACCCGCCCTCCGTGCGGATCTCCGAAGAAACGCTGCAGCACATCGCTCAGGTGGTCGCCTCGGACAATCCCGACCTCGTCATCATCACCGACGACGTCTACGGCACCTTCATCGACGGCTTCCGCTCACTGATGTCGGAGGTCCCGCGAAACACGATCGGCGTGTACTCGTACTCGAAGTACTTCGGAGCCACCGGTTGGCGCCTCGGGGTGATCGCGGTCAACCGCGACAACATCTTCGACCAGCGTCTGGCGGACCTCCCGGAGGCAGTCCTGACCGAGCTCGATGCACGCTACGGCACACTGTCGCTGAACCCGAGGCGGATCCGGTTCATCGATCGCCTGGTCGCAGACAGCCGATCCGTTGCTCTGAATCACACGGCCGGTCTGTCCCTGCCGCAGCAATGCATGATGCTCCTCTTCTCGGCGTACTGCCTCCTCGACACCGAGAACCACTACAAGCACGAGACGCAGGCGCTCATCGCCCGACGTCTGGCTTCGCTGACGAACGGGATGCAGGTGCATCTTCCCGAGGATGCGAACCGCGTCGGCTACTACATCGAGCTGGACATGCTGGCGTATGCACGCCGGCATTGGGAGCCCGCTTTCGCCGACTTCCTCGAGGCGAACTACGAACCCACGGACATCCTTTTCCGGCTTGCCGAACAGACGGGGATCATCCTGCTGAATGGGGGAGGTTTCGAGGGACCGATATGGTCCATTCGTATTTCCCTGGCCAACCTGCGCGACACGCAGTACGCGCAGATAGGAAAAAGCTTGCGTGCCGTCGCCCTGCAGTATGTAGATGAATGGGAGCGAACGCGTTGAACTCCGAAGACGGCAATACCCCGGAAGACTCCCGGTTGACCGAGGGTGCGGACCGCCCCCGAGGGGTGATCGTCTCCGCGCTGCGACGGGTGCCGCTGACGCTGTCTCTGGTGGCGGTTCTCCTCGTCGTCGGTGTGGCGACGGGTGGGCTATGGGCTTCATTCGAACAGAACGGGTTGTTCGCCTCCGTGGCATACGGGCTGCCGGCGCTGGAAGCAGGGCGATGGTGGACCCCGATCACGGGGACCTTCTTCGTGGCGCACCCGATCTTGTACCCCGTCGTCATCACGAGTTTCGTGGGACTTGCGGTGCTGGAGTACCGGCGCGGTTCGCGAGCGGCGGCCGGATACTTCGGCGTCGGTCAGCTCTTCGGCATCTTCGCCACCGCGCTGTTCCTGTGGCTGGCGTCTCTGCTTCCCTGGTCCTGGGCGCAGGAGCAGGCCACAGTGCTCGATGTGGGACCGTCGGCCGGGACGATGGCGGGCCTCGCCGCCGCTGCCGGTCTGATGAAGGCGCCGTGGCGTGTGCGGGCGTGGTTCCTTCTGTTGGGCTTCACCCTCGTGATGTTGCTCTTCGTGGGGACATTGGCCGACCTCGAGCACGCGTTCGCCGTCCTCCTCGTCCTCGCCGTCGATCGTTCTCTGCGCGCCCGACGTACGACCGTTCGAGAACAACGGCTCATCGCCTTCGCCCTGACCCTGCTGATTCTCGCGGTCGAACTCCTCACCCTCCTGGTGCCCACGGATGGCCCTTTCGGTGCCACGGGGGCGTTCCAGGGCCCCTTCATCGACGCCGCGATAGACGGAGTCGTCATCGGCCTCCTCGCGGTCGGGCTTCGGAGGGGGCGCAGATGGGCGTGGATCGCGGCCCTCGTGCTGGCGATCGTCAATTTCTTGACCGGCACGTCCCTGTTCGTCCTGGCCACCGTCTTCGATCCCGCGGAGCTGGCCGCGCAGATCGGAGAGTTCAACGTCACGTTGGCACAATCCGTGCTGTGGCTGATGCTCGTCGTCTACCTGGTGGTGGTGCGCCGAGCGTTCCGCGCCCGCCGGAAGTCGACGATCGGGGATGCCGTGGTTCCCTCTGCGGACGAGGTCAGGAGTGCCCTCCGGGACAACGGCGGCGGGACTCTGTCCTGGATGGCCACGTGGGAGGACAACACCTACTTCCGTTCCACGTCCGGCGCCATCGTCGCTTACCAGCGGCGGGCGGGAGTTGCGATCGCCCTCGCAGACCCCATCGGCTCGCCCACGGCACGCGCCTCTGCGGTGGGCGAGTTCATCCGCGTCGCCGAAGACGCCGGGCTCGTTCCGTGCTTCTTCAGCGCGAGCGAGGAGACGCATCGCGCCGTTCCCGCCGGTTGGCGCAGCATCGTGGTCGCCGACGACACCATCGTCGATCTGCCCGGTCTGGAATTCACGGGGAAGCGGTGGAACTCGGTCCGCACCGCCATCAACCGTGCGGATCGCGAACAGATGACCTTCCGCCTCACCCGGCTCGTGGACGAGTCGTGGGGCATCAACCAGCAGCTTCGGGCCATCTCCGAAGCATGGGTGGGGGATAAGGGGCTCCCGGAGATGGGATTCACCTTGGGCACGCTCACCCAGGCAGAGGATCCCGAAGTGCGGGTGGCGCTCGCCGTCTCGCCCGCGGGCGACGTCGACGGCTTCCTCTCGTGGCTCCCCGTGTACGGGGACGAGGGTCGAGTGACCGGTTGGACCCTCGACCTGATGCGACGCCGCGAGGGCGGATTCGGTCCGGTGATGGAATACCTGATCGGATCGTCGGCGCGGGAGTTCTCCCGCGAGGGAGCCCAGGTCATGTCCCTCTCCGGTGCGCCCCTGGCGCACGAGTACCCTCCGGATGCGGGCTCGATCGCACTCCTGTCCGACTGGCTCGCAGGCGTCCTGGAACCGGTCTACGGGTTCAAATCCCTGCATCGCTTCAAGGAGAAGTTCCACCCTCGCTACGAAACGATGTACCTGCTGTTCCGAGACGAAGGCGACCTCGGCCGTATCGGCGCGGGCCTCACTCGTGCGTTCCTGCCGGAGGCGACACTCCGTCAGTTCGCCGAAGCAGGACTCGACCTCGTCAAGGAGAAGTGAGAGAACGTGGCCGCGCTCTGTGAGGCCCGCGAATCCTCCGTGGCGCGTCCGTCAGGCCGCACTCACCGACTCATCGCCCAACCGATAGAGGGGGGTACGACATGTGGATGCAAGTAGTGAACCCGACGGGGCAATTGTGGCTGTCCGCGGTCATCGCCGTGGTGCCGATCCTCGTCTTCCTCCTCTGCCTGGTGGTGTTCAAGCTCAGCGGCATCGTGGCCGGAGCGATCGCCACCGTGCTCCAGGTCATCGTGGCGGTGTGGCCTTTCGGGATGCCGCTCACCTCCATCGCGGGGGCCGGCCTCCTGGGAACCCTCACGGCGCTCTGGCCCATCGCCTACATCATCGTGATGGCCGTCTGGCTGTACAAGCTCTCCGTCGCCAGCGGACGGTTCGACGTCATCCGCGCGAGCATCTCGGGGATCTCCCCTGACCAACGCGTTCAGGTGCTCCTCATCAGCTTCTGCTTCGGCGCGTTCCTCGAAGGAGCTGCCGGCTTCGGGGTGCCGATCGCCATCTGTGCGGCCCTGCTCGTGCAGCTCGGCTTCGCTCCCATCAAGGCGGCCATGCTGTGCCTGGTTGCAAACGTCGCGGCCGGCGCATACGGCGCCATCGGAATCCCCGTCATCGTCGGAGCTCAGGTGGGTGAGGTCGCCCTCGCAGACCTCACGATCGACATGGTCCTCGTTCTGCAGGTGCTCACCCTCGCCGTCCCGGTGATCCTCGTCCTGATCCTCGACGGCTGGCGAGGCGTACGCGAAACCTGGCTCGTGCTCCTCGCAACCAGTGTCGTCTACAGCGCGAGCCAGGCGGGGATCCTCGTGCTCCTCGGCCCCGAGCTCGCCGACATCCTCCCCGGCTTGATCGGCATGGTGACCATCTTCGCCGTGGGTCGTGTGTGGCAACCCCGCCGTATCTACCGCGAGGACGGCGGGACCGCCCCCGATCCCGTCGGCCAGAAATTCCGTGACGTCGTGGTGGCATGGAGCCCGTTCTACATCCTGACCGGCGTCGTCTTCGTGTGGAGCATTCCGTGGTTCAAGGCTCTGTTCGCGCCGGGCGGGGCGCTCGCCGGGCTCGTCGTGAATGTGCCCATCCCGGGCATCACCGGCGTCGTCATCCCCGCAGGGTCGAGCGACGCGGTCACGGCGACGTGGGCGTTCACCCCTCTCAACGCCACGGGCACGGCCATCCTGCTGGCCGTCCTGCTGACGTTCTGGACGACGCCGCAGGTTGACTCCGCCCGGCTGCGGCGGGAACTCGCCGCCACCGTTCGCGGACTGTGGCGTCCCGTCATCCTCATCGCGTTGATCCTCGTCGTCGCGAACATCGCGAACTTCTCCGGCGGTTCGGCCAGTATCGGGAACGCGCTGGCGGCGGTCGGGGTCCTCTTCCCCCTGCTCGCGCCCGTCATCGGATGGTTCGGGGTGTTCATCACCGGGTCGGTGGTGAACAACAACACCCTGTTCGCACACCTGCAGACCGTCACCGCGCAGAACATCGGGGTCGACCCCACGCTGCTCGTCGCCGCCAACACCGCCGGCGGCACCGTCGCGAAAGTCGTCTCGCCGCAGTCCATCGCGATCGCAGCCGGCGCCGTCGGGCTCACGGGAAGGGAGGGCGAGATACTCCGCGCGTCCATCTTCTACAGCGTGGGCATGCTCGCCTTCGTCTGCGTCTGGGTCTTCGTCCTCTCGCTGGTGACCCCCGCGACATCGTGAGACCCCGGTCGAGACCGTAGCGACGAACGAGGCCCCTGCCGGCGGATGTCAGCGCAATCCTGCGGCGACCGAACCCAGGGCGTCCGCAGATCGGCGCAGTAGTCCGAGCTCGCTGGGGGAGAAGGGTGTTCGCGTCACCGGTGCAACGCCCCGGGCGCTCACGACCGACGGGACGGACAGAGCGACCCCGTCGATGCCGTGGAAATCCTCCAGGACGGAACTCACCGGCATGACGGCGTGTTCGTCATTCAGGACGGCCTCGACGATGCGCGCCACCGACAGCCCGATGGCGTAGTTGGTGGCTCCCTTACCTTGGATGACCTTGTACGCGGCATCGCGGACGTCGACGGCGATCGAATCCAGATCATCGGGACTGAACGTCTCTCCGCCGGGGCCGACCCAATCCAGGATGGGGACGGTGCCGATGGTGGCACGCGACCACAGGGGGAATTCCGTATCGCCGTGTTCGCCGACGATGTAGGCGTGCACGCTCGATGTGGACACTCCCGCACGTCGGGCGAGCTTCCAACGAAGTCGCGACGTGTCGAGAACCGTCCCGGAGGCGAAGATGCGCCCTGCGGGCAGACCGCTCTGCTCTTTCGCAAGGATCGTCAGGACGTCGCAGGGGTTCGAGACGATCACGTAGACCGCGTCGGGCGCGACCGCCATCAGCTGCGGCATCATGCTCTCGAGGATCTGCGCGTTCACCGCGGCGAGTTCGATGCGCGTCTGGCCCGGCTTCTGCTTGGCCCCCGCGGTGATGACGACGACGTGCGATCCGCTCACGACCGAGATGTCGCTGCCGCCGACGACGTCGCTCACCCCGGTGAACTGCGCTCCGTGCGCGAGGTCGAGGACTTCCGCCTCCACCCGGGCCGCTGCGATGTCGTACAACGCGACGTGACGCGCTGAGCCGCGGATGAGACATGCGTAGGCGGCGCTGGATCCGACACTGCCGGCGCCGACGATGGTGACCTTGGAGTTCTCGATTGCGCTCATACCCCTCAGTCTGATGCAGGACATCTCCTACAGACAATGAGGTGGGCGAACGACTGGAGGCGCCGGGACGCACGTGCGGACGGGGCGTGCACGCTCGAGCTCGAGCGGGAGTCCTCCGTCATCTTCAGGGCCGACCTACGGAGAGGTTGTAGCGTGCAGGGAGGCGATGCGACATGATCGCCGACGCTGCGTGGAAACCGGAACCCGAACCGGCTTCCCTCAGCGGGTTCCGCGGTGTGTTCAGCCGCGCCGCGACGAGCCCCGGGGTGTTCACCCACCCGGGCTGAGCCCGTCGCGCGGTGAGGAGAGATCGATGCACGACGAGTCACGCGCCAGGGCGATGGAACTGCTGGGGCAGTTCAACGACGACCTGACCCGAACGATCGATGCCGTGTTCGATACCCGTTGGGCCGAGATCGAGGAGGTGATCGCCCTCATCGCGATGGCCCGGGACTCCGTCATCACCACCCGCTCCCTCGCTGACATCAGTGGACTCGGTCGTCGTGCGATCTCCCGGCTGATCGTCCGTCTCACCGATACCGCTCTGGTGTCGACGCGACCGGCATCCCACGACCGGCGGGCCGTCGAAGTCGTTCTCTCGACGCTCGGACGCGCGCACGCCGACGACCTGCGCGCCCGCGCCTCGGCCCTTTTGCGAGACAGCGAGAAGCTCGCCGGCGAACTCGTCGCACTCCTCGAGGCCGACGGTCAGGAGAGCCCTCCGGCTGCGGCGGACCCGCTGACCCTCCTGCTCGATGCCGCCGAAGCGGGTGCGAAGCTGGTGAGCTACATGCCGACGGCTGCGACACAAGGCCGGATGGCGGCTCGTCAGCGAGCCGCCCTCTTGTACATCGCCACGCACCCAGACGTGCGCCCCGGTGCACTCGCCGAGCCGCTCGAGGTGTCGCACGCGGGAGTCGCGTACCTGGTCGACCAGCTCTGCGAGAAGGACTTCGTCCGCCGTCATCGAAATGAGATCGAGGGGGATCAACGCGCCGTCGTCCTGCGGGTCACTCCCGGTGGTCTGGCCGCCGTGTCGGCGGTCGCTTCCGCGATCCAGGAGGAGCGGATGCCTCTCTCCCTCGTCTTCCAGCAGATCGCCGCGTGGTGCGTGGAATCCCGCGTAAGTGGCGATCGATTCGCGCGTTCGCCTCACTGAGGCGTGCTCGTACAACGGGAATCCTCCGTCGACACCGGACACATTGTTCAGTAGTGTCCCAATCAAGACGAAAGGTATTCCATGTCTCGAGAAGAACACGCCCGCGAGGGAGCGCAAGCCGCTATCTCAGATGACGACATCGTCGACGTCGCCGTCGTCATGCCCCGAGGCTCCACGAAGGCGGGAGTGCTCGGCGCCGCAGTCGGAGTCGGGTTCGGCGGCGGGAATCAGATGGCCTGGGGTGTGGCCGGCAGCATGATCGGCCAACGTGCCCACAGTGCGTCGCACGGCAGCTACCCCTCCATCGTCCTGGCGCTTTCATCGACCAAGCTGTACGTGCTCGGCCGCCGGTCGACCGGACTCGTCGGCGGATGGAAGGACCTGCAGCCCGTCGCCCATATCGACCGCGATCGTCTCGCCGTCGAACGCCGCCACAGCGGCACCGTTCGCGTCATCGAGCTGACCGACACCACCACCGGGACAACCCTCGAATTCGAGGCGCTGAACATCGGCGGCCTCGGACTCGACGACCTGCTGGCGGACCTGGAGGGGTAAGGGCCATGGCTTACAACGACCGTCCTCCCGGGGTCACGTTCGTCGCCGTTCTGGCGTGGCTGACGGCCATCCTCCAGATCGGTCTCTCCATCTTGATCCTCAGTGGCGCCATCAACGTGCCCGGCGCGTCCGTCCCCTCGACCTGGTTCGGCATCATCATCGGACTGATCACGCTTCTGGTGAGCTTCGGGTTGTTCGGCGCACGGAACATCGCGCGCGTCATCGTGACGGCCTCACTGGCGTTGAGCATCGTGGGATCGATTCTCCAGGCCATCACGCACCAGAACGCCAACGTCGTCGTCGGAGCCCTCATCGCCGTCCTTCTGGCGGCACTCGGCATCGCCCTTCTGTACACCTCACGGGCGAATCGCTTCTTCGCTTGACGACGGCGTCGGGACTATTCGGAATTGTCCTGAAATATTAGGCTGACCGCACCGATCACCTGGGGGAATGACGATGTCTCACACCACCGACCACACGCGCGACCGGCGCCTCGGCCGCTTCTTCGAGCGCAAGGACGACCGGGACTTCCCCTTCTACAACGGTCAGCCGGTCGAGATCCCCACGTGGAAATGGATCGTCATCCTCGTGGGGTGCGTCGCGGGCTTCGCGGCACTCCTCACCATCCCCGCCGAGAACAACGTCGAGTCGCTTCTTCCGCGCGCCCTCTTCACGGGCATCATGCTCGTCGTATTCATCGTCATGGCACGTACGCACTGGACAGCCATCTTCAAGAAGCTCACCGGTGGCGACTGGCTGGCGATGATCGTGTACGGAGTCCTGACCCTGGTGGTGTCGTTCATCATCGGGTTCGTCGTTCGTGCCGTGTTCGGCGCCACAGGGAACACCGCCACCGACGGACTCGCCGCCGGCGGTGCGTCGGAGATCATCGCCTTCTACGTCGGTACGGCAATACAGTTGCTCGGCGAGGAGCTGTTCAGCATCCTCCCGTTCCTCGCTGTGATGTATCTCCTCCACGCAAAGCTGAAGCTCAGCCGTGGAGCTTCCATCCTCATCGCCTGGTTCGTCGTCTCCGCCTGGTTCGGCGCGGCCCACCTATCGACATACGGCTGGAACTTCGCCCAGGCCTTCCTCGTCATCGGAGGCGCCCGGCTCGTGCTCACCCTCGCCTACATCCGGACGAAGAACATCTGGGTCTCGACGGGTGCGCACATCATCAACGACTGGGCCGGCTTCACCTTCTTCCTCGTCACCACCACCGCCCTCGTGGTCTGAGCCGGGGCGTAGGGACGCGATAGACGAGGGTCGCGGTGAAACTCAATGGTGGAGGACCCAGGAATTGCACCTGGCGAGGCGACTGATGTGCGCATCCCCCGAGGAGCACAACCGTATTCGTTGGTGCCGTCCCGGTCAACAGCAGTAAGCAAGAAGCAACCGTCCACAAACGGGGGAGAATTCCATGTCCGATGCCGCACTCACCGCTGACGAGATCCGCCAGGTCTTCCTCGATTTGATGGTCGAACGTGGGCACGCCGTCGTACCGCGCGCTCCGCTCATTCCGAAGGACGACCCGACGACCCTTTTCACCGGCAGCGGCATGCAGCCGCTGCTGCCGTATCTGCTCGGCGCGGAGCATCCCGCCGGTCGTCGCGTAACCGACAGCCAGACCTGTCTGCGCGTCCAGGACATCGAGGAGGTCGGCGACAACCGCCACACGACCTTCTTCGAAATGCTGGGTAATTGGAGCTTCGGCGACTATTTCAAACAGGAGCAGATCACGCAGGTGTGGACGTTCCTCACCGACCGGGTCGGGCTGGACCCCGCGCGCATCTACGTGTCGTGCTTCAGTGGGGACGCCGCGCACGGTATCGCCAAAGATGCGGAGTCGGCAGCGATCTGGAGCGGTCTGTTCGACGCGGCCGGGGTCTCCGCGGACCAAGTCGATGTGGGGACGGAGGAGCACGCATCCGAGGTGGGAACCCACGGAGCCCG
Source organism: Microbacterium proteolyticum (assembly GCF_014192415.1). GTDB lineage: Bacteria > Actinomycetota > Actinomycetes > Actinomycetales > Microbacteriaceae > Microbacterium > Microbacterium proteolyticum. The sequence continues at coordinate 630,816 of NZ_JACHXY010000001.1, read as the reverse complement.
CATCGCGTTCTACAGCAAGAAGAACTGGTGGTGCCGCGGGGGTAAAGCCGAGGACATGCCCGTCGGCGAGCCTGGCGGGCCCGACACGGAGATCTTCTATCTCTTCCCCCACGTCGAGCACGACCTCGCGTTCGGAGCGCACTGCCACCAGAACTGCGACTGCGGTCGATTCATCGAGCTCGGCAACTCGGTCTTCATGGAGTACCGGCGCACCGAGGACGGCTTCGAGCCATTGCCCCAGAAGAACGTCGACTACGGCGGTGGTCTCGCCCGCATCGCCGCCGCCGCCATGGACAGTCCCGACGTGTTCCGCATCGGCCTCCTGTGGCCGATCATCGAGAAGATCGAAGAGCTCTCCGGCAAGCGCTACGAGGACGAGACGGTGGCCATGCGCGTCATCGCCGATCATCTCCGTGGCGCAACGTTCCTCGCCGTGGACGGCGTGCAACCCAGCAACAAGACACAGGGTTACGTGATGCGCCGGCTCATCCGCCGTGCTCTCCGGTTCGCCTTCGACCTGGGCCTGGAGGACGACTTCCTTCCTCAGATCATCCCGACCATCGCGCGGATCTATGACGCTCACTACCCAGAGGTCGCGGAGCACGCCGAGGTCGTCCAGAGGGTGCTCGCCAAAGAGGAGAAGGCGTTCCGGCGCACTCTCCGCAAGGGACTCAGGGAGTTGGGAAGCTACCGCACGACGGGTCTCACCGGCAGGGAGCTGTTCACCCTCTACGACACGTTCGGGTTCCCCGTCGAGCTGTCTACCGAGGAGGCGCGCCGACAGGACATCTCCCTCAGCGAGAACTGGCAGGCCGAGTTCGACAGGGAGATGGCGGCGCAACGGGCGCGATCGCAGCAGTCCACCCCGCTTCACGTGTGAGCGCCGGAAAGGGGCAGCCGTGACCGCTTTCCTCAGCCTGCAGATCATCGACTCTCCGCTGATGTGGGGAGCGTACGGCCTCGGCGCCATTCTCCTCGTGGCACTGCTGGTCCGGCGGTGGCCGGCGCGTTCCGCTGTCGCGGCGGGAATCGCGTCGCTTCTCGGAGCTGTCGTGGGGATGATCGCCACAGTGGTGGCGAACGAGACCAACGCCTTCGGTGTCGCTCTGCCCATCGAGGTCGCACTCTGGGCGACCGCGGGGCTCGCGTGCATCGGATTCGCCGTCGCATCGCTGTGGCGGTCGCCGGTGTGGCGGAAGGTGCTCGCTTCCGTGTCCGTGATCTGGTTCGCCGTCGTGACCGCCCTCGGCATCAACGCGTCCTTCGGTCTCAACCCCACCGTCGGAGCGTTATTCGGCGTCGTCGCCGCAGACCCGATCGACCTTCCGCGCGGAACAGATGCTGCGCAGGCCCCCGCTCGGCCGATCTACCAGACCTGGCGGCCGCCGGCCGGCCTGGCGCTGCAGGGAGATCGTGGAACACAGAACATTCCGGGCACCCGGTCGGGTTTCGACGCGCGAGATGCGAGTGTCTACCTGCCCCCGGCGGCGCTGGTCGATGACGCCCCTGCTCTGCCTCTCGTCATCATGATGATGGGGCACCCGGGGAATCCCGACGGAACCATCATCAGCGATGTCCTCGACGAATTCGCGGCGCAGCACTCGGGGCTCGCCCCTGTCGTTCTCACCGTCGACCAGCTCGGCGCCGATGGCAGCGCGGACCCCGCTTGTGCCGACTCGCCGACGTTCGGAAATGCTGAAACATACGTGACGGCAGATGTGGTGGCGTGGGCGAGGGAGAATCTCAAGATCATCGACGATCCGAAGTACTGGATCATCGCCGGGTACTCCAACGGCGGCGGATGCGCCGTGAAGTACGGGGCGAAGTACCCGCAGACGTTCCAGAACATCATCGATGTGTCGGGGGAGGAGTTCCCGGGCTCCGAGGACCCCGATGCGGTGACGTCCGAGGTATACGACGGCGACGCCGCCGCATTCGACGCCTCGAAGCCCGCGGCCATCATGCGGGGTACTCCGGCGGAAGACTATGCGCAGACGACGGCCGTCTTCACCGCGGGAAGCGACGACCCGAGTTTCCTCGCCGCCGCTACGACGATCTCCGCGGAAGCGCTCCGGGCGGGTATGACGGCGAGTCTGGTCGAGATACCCGACGCCGATCACGGGGTGACCGCAGTTGCGGGCGGTCTGAGGAAGGGATTCTCCGTCCTTTTCCCCGTCCTCGGACTCGCCGCGAACTGAAGATCGCCGACGCTCAGCCGAGCTTCTCGTCGGACCCGCGGATGACGAAGATCACTCCCACCAGCCCCACCACGATGGCGACGGCCTGGATGGCGGCCGCGTACGCGTAGAACGGGCCAGGCGTACCGTGTCCGAGACCGAAAGTGGAGAAGTCCCAGAGCCCGTGCAAGATCATGGCCCACACGAGACTGCCGGTGACACGTCGCAGCACGTAGAAGATGGTGCCCGCCCCGAAAGCCAGTCCGACCTGCTGCAACGTGGTCTCCCACGCTTGGCCGCCGACCGAGTTGAGAAGGTGCATGAGCGCGAAGAGTGCTGATGTGACGAACCACACCCACGCTTCGGAGAGTCGGGTGCGAAGTCCGGTCAGGAGCAGACCGCGGGTGGTGAGTTCCTCGGTGAATCCGACGAGCAGGAGCACGACGGACGCGCCGAAGAATGCGCCGTCGTAGGAACCCCAATCGGTGGAAGCGAGTGAGACGATCACCGCGATCGCCATGAGGACCGGTGCGATGATCGGCCACTTGTGGCGGGCTCGGGATCGGTCGAATAGAGCAGGGCGCCACCAGCCGAGGAGACTGGTCGTGATGGCGAGGAGGATGGCGCTGATGATGAGCGAGAGCCCTGCCCCGAGGAACAGGTCGCGGCCGCTCTTGCTGAGATCCGTGTAGGGAATGCCCGAGATCTGCTGAACAGTGAAGACGACGGCGACGTAGCCCACATAGATGGCGAGACCGATCCACACGCGCGGACGCACGCGGTACCGACGTGTGGACGTCGGATCGCCTGAGGCCGTCACGAGGCGAAGGCCGGTCGCGGGAGGGATACGACGGCCGAGGTGCGAAAGCCCCCGTGCGCGTGTGTCTGTCGGACCATCGGTGATCTCCTTGCTCGAACGTCGATCTGCTGCGGGCAACAGATACGGAGTTGCGACCAAGGTACCCGAATGCGGGACAATCCTGAACTACTTGGCGGAAGGAGCGCGCACCTGTCTCGTGAGTACATCGTGCTGCCGGACTGGTGATGTCCGGCTCGGCGGGCGATCCACGCCGGAGGCACTTCTCCGTTGTTACGCCCCGCGACGCGCGGGATGTCGCCCTCCTTCGGCATCCCGTAGCTTCATCTCACCAACCCCTCCGAAGGCAGGTGAAGCCATGTCCCGCACGATCTCGTCGACAGTCCACCCGATCCAGCGCTGCATGGCAGCCTCGAACCCGTCCGCGTGGGGGGACGGCCTCGTGGTGGACGCCGATGGCACGACGATCACCGTCGCGCTCTTGAATGGCATGACGCTGGAGTTGCGGGTCGTGGGACCTGCGGTCGACGTCGCGGTGGGGGAGCCGGTGGCTTACCACTCGGTCGCGGAACTGCTCAGCGCGTCGGCGTTCCTCACGACCGCGCGCGCCGCGTAAGCGGGTTCAGGCGGACATCGATGCCATCATGGCCTCGCACTTCATGACCATGTCGTCGCAGGCCATCGCGCAGTAGCGGCACATCTCGTCCATGTCGGCGTGCGCGCGGCACTCGGCGGCGCAGGCCTTGCCCATGGTCATGCAGGCGGTCATCATGGCGCGCATCACGTCCATGTTCATCCCGGCCGGACGCATCATCATGTGCATCGTCGCCTGCGCCATCTCGACCATGTTCGAGCACGTCGCGCAGCACGTGGCCATCTCGGGGCCGTGCATCATGTCGCTGCCGGCGCACATCGCCGCGGCCATCGCGCAGGCATTGAGCGACTGCATGCATTCCTGCATGGCATCCATGTCCATGGTCATCTCGCCCATGTCCATCGACTTCATCATTGCCATCGTGTCCATCTGGATCTCCCGTGTTCTCGTCGGTTCGGAGGGACCGGATGCCGCGGAGGGACTCCGGCGTACGGGCGATGCTACGCCTGGACCACGGCCCCGCGCGCTCCCGTAGCCACCTCAGCGGCCGCTGGCGGCGGCGATGATCTCGCGGGCGACGTCCGCCAGCTTCCGCTGGGTGCTGCGGGCTCGTTCGCGCAGAAGCCGAAACGCTTCCTCCATGTCGACACCGTGGGTGTGAGACAGGATGCCCTTGGCCTGCTCGATCACGACGCGACTGTCGAGTGCGTGTTGCAACTGCGTGCGGGCGAGGTTCGACTCTCGGAAAGCCCGTTCGTGGAGGATGCCGATGGTGGCGATGTCGGCGAGGCCCCGCGCCGCCAGCGCATCCTCGGCGGTGAGCGCACCGGGTTGGTCGCCGAAGAGGTTCAGCGAACCGATGACCTCCTCGCGGAGTCGGAGGGGGATCGCGTGCATCCAGGTGTACCCCTGCTCGCCGGTGGCCTCCGCGAACCGCGGCCACCGGTTGCGGATCGCGTCGAAGTCGTCGACGGTGACCGGTTGGCCGGAGTGGTAAGCCTCGAGGCAGGGGCCTTGTTCTTCGTTGAGTTGCAGCAGAGAGATGAGCTGGCTGCGCTCGCTCGTCGAGGCGACCACCTCCAGCGACCCATGCGAGTCGGGAATCAGGATGCCGGCGTCGGCAGCGCCCAGGATATGCGCGCACCGGGTGACCAACCGGTACAGCAAGTCGACGATGTCGTACCCGTTGACCATGGTGTCGGCGAGCTCGACGAACGTATCGACCAGTTCTTTCTCGCGCGGTGTGCTCGTCATGAGTGCAACCTACTTCCGTCCATCCGTCTTCACACCGAAAAATCGATGTCGCGCGAGATGATCGCTTCCGCTACCTCGCGTACCGACCGGCCCGACGCGAACGCGTGGGCGCGGATGACGAGCAGTGCATCTTCGGGCCCCACCTGCAACTGCGCGACCACCATTCCGGTCGCTTGGTGCACGAACCGCCGCGGTGAGGCGTTCGTGGAGACGTCGTCGTCCAGCCCCTCCAGCGCCGTCCGGAGGATCCGGTGACCAGCCGAATCCGCCAGTCGTGCGGCTTCATCGACCTGATCGACCGTCAGAGCACGCACACCGGTGGCGTAGAGATTCACGACGCCCACCTCCACCAGGCCCACCGCCATCGGAAACGCGTACACCGATGAGATCCCGTACCGTGCGGCTGCCGCCAGAAACACCGGCCATGCGGTGCGCGCGTCCTGCCACAGGTCGGGAAGCAACACGGGTGAGGCGGTGTCTCGAGCTCTCCAACACGGTCCCACACCGGAATCGAGCTGCGTCTCGTCCAGGTGGGCGGCGACGTCGTCGCTCGAGCAGATCGTCTCGACCTCGAAAGGGGCGCCCAGCGTCGAGATGGCGATGTGCGGCACCGGCAGTGCGGTCACGAAATCGGTGCACAAAGAGCCGGAGGACTCGCTATCGGCTGACATGACACTCCTGACCTAGTGGGACACAGCGGCCTAGGTCCAGGGGACGCCTGTCGTCACTCTACGGGCACAGCGACGGCAGCGCAGAGGTCCGCGGCCCTCCCGCCCGCGGCGATCCGTTCATTGCTTTCCCCTGCGAGCTCCCCTACTCTGTGCTGAGTTGCCCCAGACCTCGGTAGACCGTCATGTCGTCGTGTCAGCTGGGGGCGAAGATGGGCAGCCTGTTCTACGGCTCAACACAAGAGCCTGTTTCGATACCTGACGTCGTCCTCGCGCATCTGCAAGCGGTGATGACGGTGAAACTGCGCCGCGGCGAGAGCTTCACGGTGTCGTTACGGCAATCCGGCGCCGGGGCGGCGCACCTGTGCACGCTGTGGGTGCATGCCGCGATCCCGCTGCGATTCGTCTTCGACACCGTCGCGGACATCGCATTCGACAGAGCGACCCTGCATGACTTCGCGCGCGCCGCGAATTCTGCGACGGGTCTATGCATCGACCTCACCGAACACGGCGGGCACGACCACGTGGCGCCGCCGAGCGCGGATCGGTCCGTCGCGTGAACACGCGAGGAGTGCACCCCACGCCCGACCACGTGTCGCCCGCGTGGATCATGCAGGAGGAAGGACACCGCGTCGCGAAGATCGGGGACGTGACCCTCGGCCATGTCGTTACCGTTCCCGACGGGTCCTTCATCGCTTTCGACCGGCTCGGAACGCCCTTGGGGCGGCACGACTCGCTGCGCGCCGCTCAACTATCCACGCTCCACGCGGCCGAGCTCCCCCGGATCCACGCCGCCGACACCGTCGATACATCGACCACGGTCCGTCCCTTCGGCTCCGTCGTCGCGATCGTTGCGGGCGCGCTGGCGGCGACGCTGCTGACCGTCGGGATCGTCGTCCTGTCCATCGCGCGCTGAGACGACCGCACGCCGGAGGCTCCAGCGTCTCTCGCGTCCCCCCGTGCCGACCGTGACTACTCGATCCGGCGGAACCTCGGCCCTACGTACCCGTCGCGGTCGACAACCCCCGTGAACATGTCCACGGGGCGCACCCAGCAGGAGTAGTCGTCGTAGAGCTTGCGGTAGGAGACGAAGACCTCCTCGGTCTCGGAGTGTCTGGCGGTCCCGAACACCTCGTAGCGCTGGCCCTTGAAGTGCTCGTAGATGCCGGGTTCGATGTTCATGGGGGAGTCCTCCTCAGTCGGTCCTGGTCCAGGGATGTCAGGCGCGGAACGATGGAGCGATCGACCGCCGAGATGCGCCGCCATCTGCATCCCTCCCTCCGACGTCGTTCCTCGCGACCGGATGTGACTGCGCTCGTCATGACGCGCGGATGGCCGGGGAGTGCGGCCGACTTCGTCGACGTCATCGACGAGCTCACGGAGCCTCAGGATGCCGCGGCGCTGGCTTTCCCTGTCGTTGCGCCGTCGCCTCCGGACTGCCGATGCCCCGATAAGCCGGCTGAGGAGGGGGTGGGGCACCGAGCCTATCGCGGGTGCGATCGCGCTCGCCGGTCGATTCGCGGAGCACGTCATCGGCATCCACGCGGGCGGCAAGAACCCTCGTCGGCCAGTTCCCGGCGCTGGAGATGCCGGATGCCATCGTGCGCGAACTGCAGGAGGGGCTCGCGGCGGCGCTGGCCGCCTGAGATGTGCGCGGTGTGCTTCCCGAATCCCCACGCGCCGACGATCATCGACTGCATGGCCGACACTCTCGCCCCGACCGACCTCGCCCATCTCCGCCGCGCGATCGAGCTGTCGCAGCTCGCCCGCGAGCACGGCAATCACCCTTTCGGAGCGCTGATCGTCACGGCAGACGGTCGCATCATAGAGGCCGAGAACACGGTCATCACCGACCACGACGTCACCTGCCACGCGGAGACGAACCTCGTGCGCTTCGCGGGGAAGGAGATGGATGCCGCTGACCTGCCGGCATCCACCCTGTTCACATCGTGCGAACCCTGCGCCATGTGCTGCGGGGCGATCTTCTGGGTGGGGATCGGCCGAGTCGTGTACGCGCTGTCGGGCAGAGCGCTCATCGCCCTCGCGGGGTCGGGAGACGATCTGGATCTGCCGTCACGCGAGGTGTTCGCTCGCGGGGGTCGGCCGACGAGCGTGTCGGGGCCGCATCTCGAGGACGAGGCGGCGCGGGCGCATGAGGGCTTCTGGGGCTGACGTGGGGGCGTTGTCGGCCTAAGGGACGCGGATGCCGACGGACCTCAGCTCCAAGCCGGCGAGCTCACGCACCACCTGGGGGTCTCCGCGACGCCAGGCGCCGAGGGCATCGGGAGAGACCTTCGCAATCGTGCCCACCTTCTGATGGGTGAGCGCGCGGAGCGCGAGCAGGTCGGTGTCGAGCCCGGCGCGCATCAACGTGCGGGTGCGCGTCGCCCGCGAGATGAAGCGGAGGCGCGGGAGGAGCCACACCAGCAGAACGAGCAGGATCGGCAGGGCGGCGACGCCGACACCGAGCGCGATCGCCGCTTGCATCACGAGGTCTTGCTGCGTCTGACCGGCGGCGGCGAGGGTGTCTCCCGCCGAACTCGCCGTGTCGAAAGGTGCGCTGATGCCCGAACCGATGAGGGGGACCCCGCCCAGTTGGGCGCCGACGTCGGTCATCGACGTGCGGAAGTCGGCGCCCGCGGTCTGCATCTGACGACCGAACCGCGCGAGCTGGGCCACGGTGGAGAACACGAACACCCCCACCGCGATACTCACGGCGATGAGCGCGAGGGCGATGATGTCGGCCGTCACCTGACGCGCGCGTTGCGCGGCGAAGTCGGAATACAGTTTCACGTCGCCACTCTCCCACGCGCCTCGAGCGCGACCGTCGTCGCAACGCTCGCGAAGCGGCCCGGCGGAGGATTCGGCTGTTCCGGGTGGCCTGTGGGAGTCGCATCGAGGGCGGACCTGAGCCCACGGGGTAGATGCGCTCAGGCGGCGACCCGGATGACGCCGACGATGATTAGGGTGATCACGGTGGTCCAGAGCGCGATCGCGGCGGCCTGCCAGGCGATCACACGCGCCGGCGACACACCGGTCGAGGTGAGGGCGGCGGCCGTGAACTGGGTGGGGAGGAGCAGCGGGCCGAGCAGGCTCACACCGGGGGTTCCGTAGCGGTGGTAGGCCCGCTCGAACTTCTGGCGGCGGGCCGTGACGGGCTTCTCGACGGCTCCCCGGCGGGTGGTGACGGCGGTGCGCACGCGCGAGGCGACCAGCACGACGACGGCGACGCAGATGAGGTTGCCGATCGCGCCGGCGACAGCGGCGACGACGGGGGTGATGCCGCCGATGATGCCGATCGCGGCGGCCCCCTCGCCCTCGATGAACGGCACGGCCCCCGCGAGGGCGACGACGATCGGTTGCACGAGGTCGGGCACGTCTTCGACGAGGCCCTGGAAGCCGAGGACGAGATCACTGAGGGGGTTCGACATTGCTGCTCCTGGGGGTGATGTGCGGCGTGTTCCGCGGTGAGTCCATCCGATCGGTTCCGGCCGCCCGGCGGCAGTGTCGCGGTGTCACGACCGCGCGGGAGGATGCGGCGGGCCACCCGTGACGAATGTCACGGCAGGGGGGAAGGGAGGAGATCTGGCGACGGGAGGACCGAGAAGGACGAATGCCTCCTCCGCTCCCTGACCCTCCTCCCGCCATCACCCGATCGCGCGCTGAACGACCTGCCAGACGATCACCGCGACGTCGGGAGGAGAGATCGACCCGCGGCACGGGCAGGATGGACCCATGCCGCCGATCTCACTTCCGCCCTGGCCTGCCACGCCGCCCGCCCACGGCGGCATCCTGTTGCGCGAGGTGACCGACCGCGACGTCAAGATGGTGCGCGAATTGGCGACCGACCCGTACATCGCGCAGACGGGCACCCTCCCCGCCGATGCCACCGAGCAGCACGCGCGCGCGTGGATCGCCCAGCAGCGCGGCCGTCACGGCGAGAGGGCCGGCTTCTCTTTCACCATGGCGAATGCCGCGACAGGGGAGGCCGTCGGACACTGCGGTCTCTGGACCGCCGAGCTCGGCGCGGGCCGGTCCACCGCGGGCTACGTCGTCGCTCCCTCCTTTCGCGGCCGAGGGCTCGCGGCCGATGCGCTCAACGCCCTGACGGCCTTCGGCGCGTCGGTTCCGGGCCTGTTCCGCATCGGGTTGTACATCGAGCCGTGGAACGCGCCGTCCATCCGCACCGCCGAGCGAGCCGGATACGAGCGCGAGGGGCTGCTGCGCAGCTATCACCGCATCGGCGACCGGCGTCGCGACATGCTCCTCTTCGGCCGGGTTCTGCACAGCGACTGATCCGCCCACCCGTGACGAATGTCACGGCCGTACAGTGGCCGGGGTGAGCACCTCCTCCGCCGCCACCTACGCCCGCGACGTCCGCGTCACGTGGTGGTACACCGTCGCCTCGATCCTGTCGCTGCAGGTTTTCGCCCTGGTCATCTGGGCCGCGGTCGTCGTGCCGGGCGCCTCGCCGCTGGCCATCGGGCTCTACCTGGTCGGCGCGGTCGGGGCCACGGCATCCGCTGTCCTGCTGCTCCTGCGCTACCGGCGCGAGCCGCTGGACGATCCCGACACCTCACGCCCCGTCTGGCCCCTGGTCATCGTCGGCGTCGCGTTCGGCGCCTTGACCGGTGCGACCGTCGGTTCGCTGCTGGTCGCGGTCGCCCTCGCGGCGCAGGCTCTCTGTCTCGTGCGGTGGCGCAGCGGCATCCGGCTGCGCCTCGTGATGCTGCTCATCGTCGCGATCGTGGCTGCCTGGATCGTGGACACCACGCGCCTCACCCCCTCCGTCGCCGCGTTCTTCGGGCTGGCGCTCTTCGTCGCGATGCTTCCGCCGCTGTCGGCCACGTCGCTCTGGTGGTGGGACATCGTGCGCGAACTCGACCGCGCGCGCCGCGCCGAGGGACGCCTCGCCGCCGCTCAGGAACGACTTCGCCTCGCGGGCGACCTGCACGACCTGCAGGGGCATCACCTGCAGGTGATCGCGCTGCAACTCGAACTCGCCGAGAAGATGATGGACCGCGACCCCGACGCCGCCGTCGAACAGGTGCGCGCGGCACGCACGAGCGTCGACGAAGCGCGCCGCGGCACCCGCGACCTCGCGGCGCGGTTCCGAGGCGTCCCCCTCCCCGACGAACTCGCCAACGCCGCAGACCTGTTGCGCGCCGCGGGACTCACCGTCGACCTGCTCATCGACGGCGAGGCGGGCGGGGCGCCCGCCGACGTACTCGGCCCGGTCGTCCGCGAATCGACGACGAACGTGCTCAAGCACGGCGCAGGGGGCTCGGCATCCCTCTCCCTCGCCCGTCACCAGGGGGCGTGGGTGCTGACAGTCGAGAACGACTCGCGCCGCGCGGCCTCGCCGGTGGGTGATGGGGCAGGCCTCTCGGGAATCGCCGAGCGCGTCGGGACCGTCGGAGGGACGATGGATGCCACCCGGCTCGACGACCGCTTCCGCCTCACGGTCCGCGTGCCCGAGGGGGTGACGGCATGATCCGCGTGCTCATCGCCGACGACGAGGACATGATCCGCACGGCGCTCGCCGCACTGCTGCGACTGGAAGACGACCTCGAGGTCGTCGCGGAATGCCGCGACGGCGAAAGCGCGCTCGCCGAGGCCGAGCGCCTGCGACCCGACGTGTGCCTGCTCGACCTCGAGATGCCTGGGCTGGACGGCGTCGACACGGCCGCGCGGATCCTGCGAAGCGTTCCCTCGCGCTGCGTGATCGTCACGCGCCACGCGCGGCCGGGCGTCCTGCGGCGCGCGCTCGGTGCGGGCGTCGACGGGTTCCTGCCGAAGTCGCGGCCGGCGGATGACGTGGCCGCGGTCATCCGCGAGGTCGCCGCCGGTCGCCGCTACGTCGACCCCGAGATCGCCGCCGACGCTCTGAGCGACGAGCGCAGTCCCCTCACCGACCGGGAGCTCGACGTACTGCGGGCTGGAGCTCGCGGCGAGACGGTCGCCGAGATCGCGGCGGCGCTGCACCTGTCGGCGGGAACCGTGCGCAACCACGTGTCGTCGGTGCTCGGCAAGCTCGGGCTCGCGAGTCGGCAGCAGGCGACGATCCACGCGCGCGAGAGGGGGTGGATCTGATGCGCGACGATCTTCCCCTGATCGCGTTCGTCTTCCCGGGTCCGCTGCGCGATCGGCTCGTCGCCGAGTAGTGCGTCGCGCCGGTGCTCAGTCGAGCAGGGCGGCGACCGCCTCGATCTCGACGAGCTGGTCGTCGTAGCCGAGCACGGTGACCCCGAGCAGGGTGCTCGGGACGTCGTGAGGGCCGAAGGCGTCGCGCACGACGCCCCAGGCCGCGACGAGATCGGCCTGCTTCGCTGAGGCGACGAGCACGCGCGTGCTGATCACATCGGTGATCTCGGCGCCCGCCTCGGCCAACGCCGTGCGCATGTTCGCGATGCACTGCGCGGCCTGCTCCGCGTAATCGCCGACACCGACGGTGGCGCCCTCTCCGTCGAGCGGGCACGAGCCGGCGAGGAAGATGAGGCGCGCGTTCGCCGGCGCGGTGGCGGCGTAGGCGTATTCCGCGGTGTCGGCGAGGTCGGAGGAGCGGATGAGCCTGACGGCGGAGGGCATGTGCGCGCCTTTCGAGGAGACGACGGTGCGATCGAGCGTACCGATGCGGGCGTCCGGGTCATCCCCGTCAAGGTCTGGAAGCCGACCGAAGTCCCTCGCTACGGTCGCGGCATGGGTGAGAAAGCAGCGGGCGATAAGGCAGCAGCGGCAGACGCCGGATTGACGCGATACATTATCATCGGGGTCGTCGTCGGCGTGATCGCGGGTCCTGTGCTCGGCCTGCTCGTGCCCTCGATCGGGGTGGGGTTCGGCATCTCGATCGGACTCTTCGTCGGCATCGTCGGCGCGGTCATCGCGTGGTTCGTGGTGCGCCCGAAGAAGTAGCGCCCGGCACGAGCACGAACCGTCCGACGAAGCCGTCGTCGGTGCGCGGCAGGTCGCCCGCCTCCATGCGCCGGTGCGCGTCAGCGGCATCCGCGAATCCGAGCACCTCGCCGACGTGGGCGGTCAAGGGCCGGCCCGCGGCCCATCGTGCGTTCACTCGGCCCGCGACTCCTCGCAGTTCTGAGGCGTCGAGCGCGCTGAGGATGAACCCTTCGACGCGCAGTTCGCGTACCTGCAGCCCCCACAGGTCGATCTCGGCCGACGTGCGCCCGGCCAGAACGATCACCCGCCCGCGGCGGGCGAGGTGGCGGACGGCGGCTGCCGTATCGGCGCGACCGGTGGTGTCGACGAACACATGGATGCCATGCGGACGGTGCTCCGCGACGGCATCGGCCGCGGCACCCGCGTCGGCGACGACCACCTCGGCGCCCCATGCACTCAGCACCACGGCGGAGCGCGGATCCCGGACGACCGCGACGACGTCGGCGCCGGAGGCCACGCCCTCCTGCACGAGCGCCGCGCCGACCGCGCCGTTCGCCCCGACCACGACGAGCGTTTCGCCCGGCCGCACTCCCGCGCGCAGGTGCAGTGCGGCGACGGCGGTGGTCGCGGGATGCAGCGAGGCGACGAGGGCGACGGGGTCGGCGGCATCCGGCACGTCGTACAGCCGGTCGCGGTCGACGACGACGAGCTCGGCGGTCGCGCCGGGGCGTCCGGCGTAGCCCGCGGAGCTCGTCCAGACGCGATCGCCGGGGGAGAGGTCGCCGACACCCGCCCCCACCGCATCGACGACGCCGACGAGATCGCGGCCCACCGCCACGGGGAACGCCAACGGAGTGCTCCAGCGTCCGGAGCGCACCAGCGTGTCCACGGCATCCACGGCCACAGCCTGCGGACGCACCCGCACCTGCCCGGGCCCCGGCACGGGATCGGGCAGCTCGCCCCACTCGATGACCGACGGGTCGCCCGTGCGCGAGAAGGAGGCAGCATGCACGAGGGCTCCCGTCGTCGGATGGGGAGAGGCTAGCCCCCGCAGGGATGCAATGCACGCGTGGGCGCGGAGCGGTGGCATCCCTCCGTTCGAAGGGGAGGGGGTCGGGGGGTTTCAGCCCCGTCGGGTAGGGTTGTGGATTGGCGAAGATCTCTTGATATCGAGAGAGTTCGCCTCCTCCCACCACCGATCGCCCAGCGAAGGATTGTCCGTGGATCTCTACGAGTACCAGGCACGTGATCTGTTCGAGAAGTACGAGGTGCCGGTACTCGCCGGCATCATCGCCGACACCCCTGAGGAGGCGAAGGCGGCCGCTGAGAAGCTCGGTGGAGTCGTCGTCGTCAAGGCTCAGGTCAAGACCGGAGGCCGCGGCAAGGCCGGCGGCGTGAAGGTCGCCAAGACCCCCGACGAGGCGTTCGAGGCGGCCCAGGCCATCCTCGGTCTCGACATCAAGGGCCACGTCGTCAAGCGCGTCATGGTCGCCGCCGGCGCTCGCATCGCCAAGGAGTTCTACTTCTCGGTGCTGCTCGACCGCGCCAACCGCTCCTACCTTTCGCTCTCGAGCGTCGAGGGCGGCATGGAGATCGAAGAGCTCGCCGTCGAGCGTCCCGAGGCGTTGGCGCGGGTCGAGGTCGACCCGCTCGACGGCATCACGCCCGAGAAGGCCCTCGAGATCGCCAAGGCCGCGAAGTTCGATGACGAGTTGGCGCCCAAGGTCGCCGACGTGTTCGTCAAGCTCTTCAACGTCTACAAGGGCGAAGACGCCACTCTCGTCGAGGTGAACCCCCTCATCCAGAGCGAAGACGGCGACATCATCGCCCTCGACGGCAAGGTCTCGATCGACGAGAACGCCGGCTTCCGCCACCCCGACCACGAGGCGCTGGAAGACAAGGACGCGGCCGACCCGCTCGAGGCCAAGGCCAAGCAGCACGACCTCAACTACGTCAAGCTCGACGGCCAGGTCGGCATCATCGGAAACGGCGCGGGTCTGGTCATGTCGACCCTCGACGTCGTCGCCTACGCGGGCGAGAAGCACAACGGCGTCAAGCCGGCCAACTTCCTCGACATCGGCGGCGGCGCCTCGGCGACCGTCATGGCCGCCGGTCTCGACGTCATCCTCGGTGACGAGCAGGTCAAGAGCGTGTTCGTCAACGTCTTCGGCGGGATCACCTCGTGCGTCGCCGTGGCCGAGGGCATCGTGAAGGCCCTCGAGATCCTCGGAGACACCGCGACCAAGCCCCTCGTCGTGCGCCTCGACGGCAACCAGGTCGAGGAGGGTCGCGAGATCCTCGCCGCCGCCAACCACCCGCTCGTCACCCTCGCGGCCGGTATGGACGAGGGCGCCGACCAGGCCGCCGAACTCGCCAACGCGTAAGGGACAGGGACAGAGAGAAATGTCGATCTACCTCAACAAGGACTCCAAGGTCATCGTCCAGGGCATCACCGGCGGCGAAGGCACCAAGCACACCGCCCTCATGCTCAAAGCCGGCACGCAGGTCGTCGGCGGCGTGAACGCGCGCAAGGCCGGCACCACGGTCACGCACAAAGACGCGTCCGGCAACGACGTCGAGCTCCCCGTCTACGCGTCGGTCGAAGAGGCCATCCGCGAGACCGGTGCCGACGTGTCGATCGCGTTCGTGCCCCCGGCCTTCACGAAGGACGCGATGGTCGAGGCCATCGACGCCGAGATCCCGCTGCTCGTCGTGATCACCGAGGGCGTGCCCGTCGGCGACACCGCCGAGGCCTGGGCGTACGCGAAGTCGAAGGGCGAGAAGACCCGCATCATCGGCCCGAACTGCCCCGGCATCATCACCCCCGGCGAGGCGCTCGTGGGCATCACGCCCGCGAACATCACCGGCAAGGGCCCGATCGGCCTCGTGTCGAAGTCGGGCACCCTGACCTACCAGATGATGTTCGAGCTGCGCGACCTCGGCTTCTCGACCGCCATCGGCATCGGCGGCGACCCGGTCATCGGCACCACGCACATCGACGCCCTCGCGGCGTTCGAGGCCGACCCCGAGACCAAGGCCATCGTCATGATCGGCGAGATCGGTGGAGACGCCGAAGAGCGCGCCGCCGACTTCATCAAGGCGAACGTCACCAAGCCGGTCGTCGGCTACGTCGCGGGCTTCACCGCCCCCGAGGGCAAGACCATGGGCCACGCCGGTGCCATCGTCTCCGGCTCGGCCGGTACCGCTCAGGCGAAGAAGGAGGCCCTCGAGGCCGCCGGTGTCAAGGTCGGCAAGACGCCCTCTGAGGCCGCGTCGTTGATGCGCGAGATCATCGAAGCGCTCTGACGCTTCGCAGATAGGGCCCGGATGCCATGGCATCCGGGCCCTATCACGTTCCTCGTGCGGCGCCGACGCCGCTCGCCGCGCGAGATCACACGATCGGCGCGAGATCGCCGGGTCGAGGAGCGGCCCAGCGCGTGATCTCGTGCCGCACGTGCTTTCGCCGCGCGGGCGCGGAGGCCGGAGCCTCACATACCGTCGGCTTTCATCGCCTCGACGATGTCGACGTGACGGTTCGCGTTCTGCTCAGACCACTCGTTGTCGTAGTTCAGGCCGTAGGGCCAGAAGTGTCCGCCACCGCACGAGATCGTGGCGTTCTCGCCCTCCCAGCTCTTGATGAGTGCGGATGCCTGGGGGCCGGTCCACGTGCCCGAACCGCAGTTGTTCCAGAACCCGCCGCTCTGGCCGACGCCGAGCGTGTGCGACATCTCGTGCAGCGCGGTGCGCTCGCTCATGAACGAGCGATTGTCGCCGAAGCGGATGTCGCCGTTGCCGCTGGCCTCGGCGGTCGGTACGCCCGGCGCGTAGTACACGTTGAGCTGCTTGGTGAGGTCGGACAGGTTGTTGTAGCGGGCAACCGCGGCGTCCATCGCCGCGCGGATGCGATCGTACGCGTCCTGCTGATCCGCTGTGGGGTTCTCGGC
Organism: Microbacterium proteolyticum; assembly: GCF_014192415.1. Taxonomy (GTDB): domain Bacteria; phylum Actinomycetota; class Actinomycetes; order Actinomycetales; family Microbacteriaceae; genus Microbacterium; species Microbacterium proteolyticum. Next base: position 614,467 of record NZ_JACHXY010000001.1, on the reverse strand, counting down.
GGTGTGCAGGGTGTACGTGATCTCACCCTCGGCGGCGATGGCGGGTGGGGCGGCGAGTGCTCCCGTTCCGAGGATCCCCGCCACCGCGAGTGCGGCGGCCAGGACGGTGCGATGACGACAAGGGGACATGTTCGTCTTCTGCATGGGTCTTCTCCTTCGAAGCGACGGATGCGGTCGTTGCATCCGTGTGACGACGGTAGGCCGAAGTTGTCGTGTTAGCGCCAACATGAGAGACGTCTCACGGGGCTCTCATCCTCGGCGAGAGGCGTGACGCACGCTCCCGATACCCGCCGAGCGAGCGACGCACCGCGGTTGCGGCGTTGCGCAGATGGGTCGGGGCTTCGGCGGCACCCGCCGTCTTCTCATCGTCGGAGGTGCGGTCGGGGCGGTCGGCGCGTCATGGTTCGGGCCCCGCTGTGCGAGACCGCGTCGGCTCGTCGGCGATGTGCGTGCGGGGCAGCGAACAGGCGCGGTGTCAACGGACGGGTGCGGTTCCGGCGCCGGAGGGCGGTGGCGCGGAGGGAGCGCTGCACCGACGCGCGTCGGGCGAGAGCGCGCGATCGCGTCGAGGGCACCCGACGTGGACGGTCGCGACGTGTGTGCTCGGGCAGATCTCGTGATCTGGCGGCGGCGCGCGGCGCTCACCGGCCGAAACCCCGAGGGCGAGGTGCCGGATGCCGTGGCATCCGGCACCCCCTCGGGTGCCCGGCTCAGCCGAGCAGCGCCTCGACCGGGCCTCGGGCGAAGAAGACGACGAAGCCGGCGGCGACGATCCACAGCAGCGGGCTCACCCGGCGCGCACGACCGGACAGAGCCTGGATCAGCACCCAGCTGACGAAGCCCGCGCCGATGCCGTTCGCGATCGAGTACGTCAGGGGCATCACGGTGACGGTGAGGAAGACCGGGATGAGCACGGACAGGTCGCTGAGGTCGACGTGGCGGATCTGGCCCATCATCAGCGCCCCGACGATGACGAGGGCTGCCGCAGCGATCTCGGTGGGCACGATGCTCGTCAGCGGCGTGAAGAACATCGCGAGAAGGAACAGGGCTCCGGTCACGACGTTCGCGAGGCCCGTGCGGGCGCCCTCGCCGATACCCGATCCCGATTCGATGAACACGGTGTTGGACGACGACGAGGTGGCGCCGCCCGCGACAGCGCCGATGCCCTCGATCACCAGTGCCGAACGCAGGCGCGGGAACGTGCCGTCGGGGGCGGCGAGTCCCGCCTCGCGGGACAGGCCGGTCATGGTGCCCATGGCGTCGAAGAAGTTCGTGAACACGAGCGTGAAGACGAGCATGAGGGCGGCGAGCACGCCGATGCGGCCGAACGAACCGGCCAGGTCGACCTGGCCGACGAGCGAAAGGTCGGGGAGGCTCACGAGCTGTGCCGGCAGGGTGGGGACGCTGAGGCCCCAGCCTCCGGGGTTGCCGTCGGCGCGGGCACCGAGGTGCGCGACCGCTTCGACGATCACGGCGATGACCGTGCCCGAGAGCAGGCCGATGAGCAGCGCGGCCTTGACCTTGCGCACGAGCAGCACGGAAGTGATGACGAGTGTCAGCACGAACAGGGCGGTGGGGATCGTCGTGATGGAGCCGCCGACACCGAGACCGACCGGGGGAGAGTTGAGGCCGGTCGAGGTGACCAGGCCGCTGTCGACGAAGCCGATGAACGCGATGAACAGGCCGATGCCGACCGTGATGGCGGTCTTCAGCGCGAGCGGCACGGCCTCGAAGATCATGCGGCGAAGGCCGGTGACGGCGAGCAGCACGATGATGAGGCCGTTGATCACGACGAGCCCCATCGCCTCGGGCCACGTGACCCCGCCGACGATGCCGACGGCCAGGAACGAGTTGATGCCCAGCCCCGCGGCGAACGCGAAGGGCAGGCGCGTGACGAGGCCGAACAGCATCGTCATGACGCCGGCCGTCAGGGCGGTGACCGCCGCGACCTGCGGGAAGCCGAGGGCGTTGCCCGCGACGTCGGGGGTCCCCGACAGGATGATCGGATTCAGGATGACGATGTACGCCATCGTGACGAACGTCACCACGCCGCCGCGTACTTCGGCACCGACGGTGGAGCCGCGGGCGGTGATCTCGAAGAACCGGTCGAGGCGGTTCTTCGGTGCGGAGGTGGCGGTGGTCTCGGGAGCGGAAGCGCTCATGAAGGCTCCAGAAAAAGGGGGAGGGGCTAGACCGGAGGGGAAGACGCCGACGTATCGTGTGAGCTATGTCACTCTCAGGAGAGTATCTACCCAGCACCAGCGAATGGGCCCGTCAGCAGGCGGAGACGTTCGAAGCCACGGGGGGCCAGGAGTCCGCCGACATGCGGGGCGTACCCATCATCGTCCTCACCACCGTCGGCGCCAAAACCGGGGGCCTGCGGAAGACCGCCCTCATGCGCGTCGAGCACGACGGGAAGTACGCGGTCGTGGCATCCAAGGGAGGCGCCCCGGAGCATCCCGCGTGGTTCTACAACCTCGTGAAGAACCCCCGCGTCGCCCTGCAGGACGGCGACGTGAAGAAGGAGTACGACGCGCACCAGGCCGAGGGGGCCGAGCGCGAGGAGTGGTGGGGCTACGCGACCGAGGTCTGGCCCGACTACGACGAGTACCAGAAGAAGACGGATCGGCGTATCGAGCTGTTCGTGCTGGAGCCGGCCGAGTAACCCGGTGCGGGCGCCCGCCCCGCCCGTTGAGTGTCCAGCACATGCCGCTGCGCCTCCGGGGAGGCGGCGTGTTGCGGACACTCGAGGTGGGCCGCGACCGCCGCGCGGCGTCGAGGCGGGCACCGCCCGTCGAGTGTCGAGTGTCCGAGACACGCCGCTGCGCGCCGGGTGGATGCGGCGTGTTCTGGACACTCGACGGGTGAGGGAGCGGCGGATGCCGGGGGCGCAAACCTCACAGGGACGACGCGGCCCCGTGAGAGAAACGTTCGCCGGGGGTAACGCCGGGGCGACGGCGGGGGAAACCTCCGTTGCTTAGCGTCGGGGCATGGCCCGCACGAACCCCGCAACCGGTACGAAACACGCCGCTGACCGCCGCGCAAAGTCCACCGCGTACGGTGACGACGTGCTCCACCCTGCGTCATCCGGATCCGTCGTCGTCGTCGGCGCGGGCATGGTGGCGCACCGATTCGTCGAGAGCCTCACCAGCCGCGACACCGACGGTCGTTGGTCGGTCACGGTGCTCGGCGACGAGGCGCGCGGCCCCTACGACCGGGTGGGCCTGACCGGCTACTTCAGCGGCAAGACGCCGGACGACCTCGCCCTCGACCCCACCGTGCTCGATCACGAGCGCGTGCGCGTCGAGACCGACGCACGCGTCACCAAGATCGACCGCGCGGCCCGCACCGTCACCACCGCCGGCGGCTCCACGCACTCCTACGACCGCCTCGTGCTGGCGACCGGCTCCTACGCCGCGAGGCTCGCTCTGGACGGGTTCGACCACCAGGGCTGCTTCGTCTACCGCACGCTCGACGACGTCGCCGGCATGCGCGACTGGGTCGCGAAGCGCACGGCGCAGCTGGGTCGTCCCCTGCGCGGCGCTGTCGTCGGTGGGGGCCTGCTCGGCCTCGAGGCAGCCGGGGCGCTGCAGGCCGAGGGCGTCTCGCCGTTCGTGCTGCAGTCGAACGAGCGCCTGATGTCGGCCCAGCTCGACCTGGGCGGCGCGAAGGCGTTGCAGCGGCTCATCGAATCCCGCGGTATCGAGGTGCGCACGAGCTCGGTGACGACCAGGGTGGATGCCGACAAGTCCGGCGCCGTGTGCGGCATCGAACTGCGCGACGGCACGTGGGAGGCCGTCGACATCGTCGTCTTCACGGTCGGTGTGCGCCCCCGCGACGAACTCGCCCGCACCGCGGAGCTCGCCGTCGACGCCCGCGGCGGTGTCGTGATCGACGAGGGCTGCGACACCTCCGACCCCTCGATCCTCGCGATCGGCGAGGTCGCGAGCTTCGACGGCCAGTGCATCGGTCTCGTCGCCCCGGGTTACGCGATGGCCGAGGTCGCCGCGACCCGCCTGCTGGGAGGCGCGGCGTCGTTCCCCGGCTTCGACACCTCGGCCAAGCTCAAACTCTCGGGCGTCGAGGTCGCCAGCTTCGGCGACGCGTTCGCCGAGACGCCGAACGCCCTCGACGTCACCTACGCCGATCCGGTGTCGGGCGTCTACAAGAAGCTCGTGCTGAGCGACGACGCGCAGACCCTGCTCGGTGGCATCCTCGTCGGCGACGCGTCGGCGTACACGTCGCTCCGCCCCCTCGTCGGTCGCGCCCTCGGCGGCGACCCGGCGGCGTACCTCATGCCCTCCGACCTCGCCCCGGCCCCGCAGGGCGACCTGCCGGCCGACGCCATCATCTGCTCGTGCAACGGCGTGACCGCGGGGACGGTTCGGGATGCGGTGACCGAGCACGACTGCGCGGATGCCGCCGAGGTCAAGGCCTGCACGAAGGCGGGAGCGGCGTGCGGCTCGTGCTTCACGCTCGTCAAGAAGCTCGTGGCGACCGAGCTCGCGGCATCCGGAAAGGAAGTCTCGAACGGCCTGTGCGAGCATTTCGCTTTCACCCGCGCGCAGCTCTTCGATGCCGTCCGCGTCTCGGGACTGACGACCTTCACCTCGATCGTCGAGCGCTTCGGCACCGGCCGCGGCTGCGACATCTGCAAGCCGGCGCTCGCGAGCATCCTGGCGAGCCTGTACTCGGGGCACGTGCTCGACGGCGAGCTCGCGACTATGCAGGACACCAACGACCACGTCATGGCGAACATCCAGCGCGACGGCAGCTACAGCGTGGTGCCGCGCATCCCGGGCGGAGAGGTCACGCCCGAGGGGCTCGTCGTCATCGGCGAGGTGGCGCGGGACTTCGGGCTGTACACGAAGATCACCGGCGGCCAGCGGATCGACCTGTTCGGAGCGCGTCTGGACCAGCTGCCCGACATCTGGAAGCGCCTGGTCGACGCCGGCTTCGAGTCGGGACACGCGTACGGGAAGTCGCTTCGCACCGTGAAGTCGTGCGTTGGTTCGACGTGGTGCCGCTATGGCGTGCAGGACTCCGTCGGCATGGCCGTGCAGCTCGAGCTGCGCTACCGGGGCCTGCGCTCTCCGCACAAGATCAAGTTCGGGGTCTCGGGCTGCGCGCGCGAGTGCGCCGAGGCCCGCGGCAAGGACGTCGGGGTCATCGCGACCGAGGCCGGCTGGAACATGTACGTCGGCGGCAACGGCGGATTCACCCCGCGCCACGCGGTGCTCTTCGCCGAGGGCCTCGACGACGAGGGGCTGCTGCGCGCGATCGACCGGTTCTTGATGTTCTACATCCGCACCGCCGACCGGCTGCAGCGCACCGCACCGTGGATGCAGGACTACGAGGGCGGCCTCGACGCGCTGAAAGCGGTCGTGTTCGACGACAGCCTCGGCATCGCCGACGACCTCGACCGGGCCATGGCCTCTCACATCGATGCGTACGAGGACGAGTGGGCGGCGACGCTCGCCGACCCCGAGAAGCTCAAGCGCTTCCAGAGCTTCGTCAACGCCCCCGAGGTCGCCGACCCCTCGCTCGCCTACGTCGCCGAGCGCGGCCAGGCCCGCCCCGCCACGGCCGAGGAGCGCGCCTCGGGAGCCGTGTTCATCGGCGGCACCACGCTGGCGGTGCGCTCATGACGATCGTGGATGCCACGAGGACGGATGCCATGACACCTCACTCCTCCACCCTGCCGGTGGCGCCGGCGGAGCCCTCTACCGCGGGGACCGCGACCCCGGTGGCCGCTGCGACCCCCGCCGCGGGCTGGGTGCGCGTCTGCCGCGTCGACGACCTGCTCGTCGAGCGCGGGGCCGCCGCTCTCATCGGCGACCGGCAGATCGCGTTGTTCCGCACCTTCGACGGCCGGCTCTACGCCACCGACCAGATCGATCCGTTCAGCGGCGCGGCGATCATGTCGCGGGGCATCGTCGGTGATCGCGCGGGTGTGCCCACCGTGGCATCCCCCATGTACAAGCAGGTGTTCGACCTGCGCACAGGTGGCTGCCTCGACACCCAGGGCAAGGACCCGCAGTCGCTCGCCGTCTACCCGGTGGCCGTCGCAGACGGCGATGTGCTCGTGAAGATCCCAGGAGACCCCCGATGATCGCTCTCGCCGGCCTCGACCTCACCGACCGACTCGTCGTCTGCGTGGGCGCCGGGCGCGTCGCAGAACGGCGTATCGAGCGCCTCCGTGCGGCGGGGGCGCGCGTGCGCATCGTCGCGCCGGAGGCGACCGAGAGGCTCGCAGCCCTCGCCTCCGCCGGCGACATCGAGTGGCTCGCGCGCCCGTTCGACGCCGGTGATCTCGACGACGCCTGGTTCTGCCACACGGCCACGGGCTCGGCATCCGTCGATGCGCTCGTGGTCGACGCGGCCGAGACGCGGCGCGTGTGGTGCGTGAACGCCGGGCACGGGGGCAAGGGCACCGCGCGCCTGGCCGCCGAGACCACCAGCGGCGACGTCATGGTCGGCGTCGTGTCGACCGCCGGGGCCGATCCCCGCCGCAGCGTCGCCGTGCGCGACGCCATCGCCTCTCGCCTCGCCGAGGGCGCCCTTCCGCTCCGCCGCCGACGGCGCACACCCGTGGGGGGTGTCGCGCTCGTCGGCGGCGGCCCCGGCCCGGTCGATCTGCTGACCGTCCGCGCTCGCGCGCTGCTCGCCGAGGCCGACGTCGTCGTGCACGACCGTCTCGGCCCCACCGGCGTGCTCGCCGAACTCGGCGACGACGTCGAGCTCATCGACGTCGGCAAGCGCCCCCAGCACCACCCCGTGCCGCAGGACGAGATCAACGCCCTCATCGTCGACCGCGCCGCGCGAGGCCTGAGGGTCGTGCGCCTCAAGGGCGGCGATCCCTTCGTCTACGGCCGCGGCGGCGAAGAGGTCATCGCGTGCCGGGCCGCCGGCATCCCCGTCGAGGTCGTCCCCGGCATCTCGAGCGCCATCGCCGTGCCCTCGGCCGCGGGTGTCCCCGTCACGCATCGGGGCGTGGCCGGTACTCTGCACGTTGTGAACGGTCAGGAGACGCCGAGCGAGGCCACCCTCGCCGCCCTTCGCGACGACACCGCCACGGTGGTCGCGCTGATGGGGGTGAGCGCCCTGCCCCGGTTCGTCGCCGCGGCCCGCGCCGCAGGGGCCCCCGAGTCGCGTCCCGTCGCCTTCGTCGAGAACGGCCACACGCCCGCCCAGCGCACGATCCGCACGACCCTCGGCACGGCGATCCAGGATGCCGAGACCCACCGCCTGGCCAACCCGGCGGTGCTGGTGTTCGGTGAGGTGGCCCGCGCCGACCTGCTGATGCCGGTGCCCGCGATGGCGGGCGAGGGGGCCGGGTGACCGTTCCCGTCCGGACGATCAGCACGGTGCTCCAGGGGTGCACCGTGCTGCTTCCCGTGGACCGGCGGTCGGGGGAGCTGTCGGCGGCCCTCGAACGTCACGGCGCCCGCGTGCGCGTGGCTCCGGCGCTGACGATCATCCCGCACGTCGACGACGACGAACTCGTCTCGCAGACGCGTCAGCTCGTCGCCGATCCGCCCGACGTGGTGGTGGCGACCACCGGCGTCGGCTTCCGCGGCTGGATGGAGACCGCCGACGAAGCGGGACTGCACGACGACCTGAGCGCCGTGCTCGAGGGCGCCCGCATCGTCGCGCGCGGACCGAAGGCGCGTGGGGCGATCCAACAGGCGGGGTTCGAGGCCGACTGGGTGGCCGAGAGCGAGACCGCGGCGGAGCTGCGCGACTTCCTCGTCGCCGAGGGGATCGCGGGGCTCCACGTCGCCGTGCAGCACCATGGCTCCGGTGCCGACGGCCTCGACGAGGCGTTCGAGGCGGCGGGCGCCCGCGTGACGAGCCTCACCATCTACCGGTGGGGCCCGCCGCCCGATCCCGAGGTCGTCGCCGCCTCCACCCGCCAGGTCGCCCGCGGCGAGGTCGACGCCGTGCTGTTCACCTCCGCCCCCGCGGCCCGCGAGTGGATCCTCGCCGCCGAGCGCGCCGACGCGCTCGAGGGGGTGGCATCCCGAGCCCGCGACGGCCGGGTGCTGATGGCCGCGGTCGGTCCCATCACCGCCGGCCCCCTGCTCGACGCCGGGATACATCCGCTGGTCCCCGACCGGGGGCGCCTCGGTGCGCTCGTCCGCGCGGTCGTGACGCACTACGGCGGGCCCGACGCGCCCGCGATCCCCACGACCGTCGGTCGCCTCGGCGTCCGCTCCGCCGGGATCGTGCTCGACGGCGTCTTCACGGCCCTGCCGCGCACGGGGGTGGAGATCCTGCGAGCCCTCGCACGTCACCCCGGCGCGGTCGTCTCGCGCACCGACCTGGTCGCCGCGCTGTCGAGCGCCGAGGCGAGCGGACACGCGGTCGAGGTGGCCGTCGCCCGCACGCGCGAGGCGCTCGGCGGCATCGACCTGATCCGCACCGTCTACAAACGCGGCTACCGGCTCGACCTGGTCGACGAGGAGGACTCATGACCGCCGTACTCATCGCCTGCGCCCACGGCACCCGGTTCGAAGAAGGACGCGTGGTCATCCGCGCCCTGCTCGACGTGCTGCGCGAGACCGCACCCGCGGGCGTCGAGGTGCACGAGGCCTACGTCGACGTGCACGGGCCCTTCGTCACCGACGTGGTGGCCGCGGCGCGCGAGCGCACGGACGACATCGTCATCGTGCCGCTGCTGCTGTCGACCGGGTATCACACCGAGGTCGACCTCGTGGAGGCCGCCGGGGGCTTGCCCATCGCCCGCGCCCTCGGCCCGCACCCGGTGCTCGCCAAGATCCTCGCCGACCGCGTGCGCGCCACCGGTGCCGGCGCCACCGATACGGTCGTTCTCGCCGCCGCCGGTTCCACGCGCCCGGGAGCGGTCGTCGACGTCGAGCGGATGGCGGCGCTCATGACCGATGCCGGTGTCGCCGGTCCCATCGTGACGGCGTACGCCGCGGCATCCGAACCGCGCATCCCGGATGCCGTGGGCGCGGCGCGCACCGCGGGGGAGCGGACCGTGGCCGCGAGCTACGTGCTCGCCCCCGGGCACTTCTCGCGCGTGATCGAGAAGGCCGAGGCCGACCTGACCTCGGAGCCGATCGGAGCCGACCCGCGGCTGGCGGACATCGTATGGGAGCGCTGGCGCGAGGCGCGGGAGGGTTCGGCGGCTGCATCCGGCGCGGCTCCTTCGACGGGCTGGGGGACCTCTCGGCGGGGGCGCCTCGTGAAGCGGGTCGCGCGGGTGACGGGCAAGGCCCTGCTGATGGCGCTCCTCGCGACCCTGGTCGGGGTCGTCGTCCTCGCGGCCGCCGGGCTGTCAGAGGATCGGGGAGTGCGGCGACGCCGCCGCGCCTGAGAGGCGGGCTCCGGCTGCCCGGGTAGGGTTCCTCTCGCCCATGCATCGCCTTCTCGTCGCCCTCCTCGCCGCCCTCGACGCCGTGCTGGCCGCCGCGGGCGGCATCGCGGTGATCCTCGCACCCCTCGCACTGCTGTGGGTCTTCGGCGTCGGCGACCCCGACTGGACAGCGCTGTGGCCGGCCTCGGCCTCCATCTGGCATCTCGGCCACCTCGTGCCGGTCTCGGTCACCCTGCCCGACGCGTACCTTGCGGCGACCGGCATCGATCCGACGTTCTCATCGTTCACGTTGTCGCTCGCGCCGCTCGCCTTCGCGGCCTTCACCGCCCTGTTCGCCGCCCGCTCCGGAGCGCGCGCGGCCGCCGCCGGTGCAGCGATCACCGGGTGGCTCTCCGGTTCGGTGGTCTTCGCCGGGATCGCGGTACTCGTGGGGCTGACCGCCAACGCGGAGCTGGTGGCATCCGAGGTGTGGCTGGCCATCCTGCTGCCGTCGCTGCTGTTCTTCGTGCCGTCGTTCCTGGGCGCGTTCGCCGGGGCCTGGCGCGTCGGCGACGACGGCCCGGTCGACGCCCTGCGCGCACGCATCCGACGGCTCCCGCACGCGTGGGCCGACGTCCCCGCACTCGTCGTGAGGGGACTCGCCTTCACCACCCTCGGACTCGTCGCCGTCGGCGGCGTCGTGGTGGTCGCGGGCCTCATCGCCCGCTCCGCCCAGGTCATCGGCCTGTACCAGGCGAGCAACGCGGATGCCATCGGCGCGACCGTCATCGCCCTCGGCCAGCTCATGTACCTGCCCACCCTCGTCGTATGGGCGGTGGCCTTCACGGCCGGTCCCGGATTCGCGCTGGGCACCGACACCGCCGTGACCCCGGCCGCGACGCAGGTCGGCGCACTCCCCGGCATCCCGGTGCTCGGCGCCGTGCCGGACTCGACCTCATCGTGGCTTCTGCTGCTCGTGCTGCTGCCCATCACCGTGGGAGCGCTGACCGGATGGATGCTGCGATCCCGGATGCCGCGCACCACCGGCCCCGAACCGTTCGGCCCGCGCCTGGTGGTGACGCTCGCCGTCGCCGTGCTCACGGGAGGTGTCGGTGCGCTCGCCGCCCTCGCCTCGTCGGGCTCGATCGGTCCGGGACGCCTCGCCGACACGGGACCCGAGCCCGGCCCTCTCGCGCTCGCGCTCGGACTCGAGGTGCTCGTCGGGCTCGCGATCCTGCTGCTGAGCCCGCGCGCGGGCGGGGACGACGTCGACGATGACCGGTACGACGTCGCCTCCCGTCCGGTCGGTGACTCGGCGTTCGTGTCGTCCGGCGCTCGTTCGGACTTCACGTCGTGGCCCTCCACCGACCCGACCTCCGTGGCGGCGCCGGCCACTGCACCGTCGGGGTGGGGGCATCTGCCGGGGTGGGGCGCAGGCGACGCGGACGAGCCGACGGATGCCGTGTCGGCGGGTACGACCCCGAGCGGGGCGCCGTCGACGGTCGACGGTTCGACGGACGGCGTCGCCCTCGCGGCCTCGCCGAAGGGGATGGCCCCGGCCGGCGCGGGAGCGTCGACGAAGAAGGCGAAGGCTTCGGCGAAGCCCGCGGACCTGCCGCCGAGCGACCCTCCGACGCCGGACTCGCCGCCATCGACCCCGGATGCCGCGCCAGACGACGACGTGCGGGCACGTATCCGCGCGGCCTGGGCGGCGGCCGACGGCGACAGCACCGACGGCTCCGACCACCGGCGCTGAGGGGGCGACGAACCGCACCTCGGACGCCTCCCGCCCACGACCCCGTCCGACCGTATGAGCGTCGACGCACCTGCGTAGACTGGGCGCGTGCTCACGGTCGCCGTTCTCATCTCCGGCACCGGCTCCAACCTCCGCGCCCTGCTCGAGGCGGCATCCGCCCCCGACTTCCCGGCGCGCGTGGTCGCGGTCGGTGCGGATCGCGAGGCCGACGGCTTCGCCCACGCCGAGCACTTCGGCATCCCGACCTTCCTCGTGCCCTACGGGGCGTTCGACTCTCGCGAGGAGTGGGGCGCCGAACTCGGGGCTCAGCTCGCCGTGTGGCGGCCCGACCTCGTCGTACTGAGCGGCCTCATGCGCCTGCTGCCCGCCGACCTCGTCGCCGCGTGGCAACCCCGCATGATCAACACGCACCCCGCCTACCTGCCCGAGTTCCCCGGCGCGCACGGCGTGCGCGACGCGCTCGCCGCGGGGGTCGAGCAGACCGGCGCGAGCGTGATCGTCGTGGACTCGGGCGTCGACACCGGTCCGATCCTCGCCCAGGAGCGCATCCCCGTGCTGCCCGGCGACGACGAAGACGCCCTGCACGAGCGCATCAAGCCCGTCGAGCGACGCCTGCTGATCGACGTCGTCCGACGCATCGCCGAGGGCGAGCTCGACCTCGCCGCCACGGCATCCCGAACCGCCTGACCCGCCGGCGGGCGCCGGCCCGTCGCGCATCACGAATCCGACTCGAGACACAGGAGCCGAAAGCCATGGCCGGACCCCGCCACGACCCCGCCGACTACCGTCCCCGCGACGTCGTCCCGATCCGCCGCGCGCTGGTGTCGGTGAGTGACAAGACCGGTCTTCTCCAGCTCGGCGAAGCGCTCGCCGCCGCCGGCGTCGAGATCGTCTCCACCGGCGGCTCGGCCACGCTGCTGCGCGACGCCGGCTACGACGTCACCGACGTCTCGGCCGTCACCGGCTTCCCCGAGTCGCTCGACGGACGCGTGAAGACCCTGCACCCCAAGGTGCACGCGGGTCTCCTCGCCGACCTGCGGCTGGCCTCGCACGAGGCGCAGCTCGAGGAGCTCGGCATCCACCCCTTCGAGCTCGTCGTGGTCAACCTCTATCCGTTCGTGGAGACCGTGGCATCCGGTGCCGAGGGCGACGACGTCGTGGAGCAGATCGACATCGGCGGCCCCGCCATGGTGCGCGCCTCGGCGAAGAACCACGCCAACGTCGCCATCGTCGTCTCGCCCGAGTCGTACCCGGCGATCATCGACGCCCTGCGCACCGACGGCGGCACGTCGCTCGTGCAGCGCCGCGAACTCGCCGCGCGCGCGTTCTCGCACACCGCCGCGTACGACACCGCCGTGTCGACGTGGTTCGCCGAGGGCACGCTCGGCGACGACATCGACCTGCCCGCGCACCTCACCATCCAGGCCGAGCGCCTGTCGACGCTGCGCTACGGCGAGAACTCGCACCAGCGCGCCGCGATCTACTCGCGCGTCGGTGGGCACGGCATCGCCCAGGCCGCGCAGCTGCAGGGCAAGGAGATGTCGTACAACAACTATGTCGACGCCGATGCCGCCCTCCGCGCCGCCTTCGACATGGTCAAGCCCGCGGTGGCGATCATCAAGCACGCGAACCCCTGCGGCATCGCCGTCGCCGCCCCCAACGCGCTCGACCCGATCGCCTCGGCGCACCTGCGCGCCCACGAGTGCGACCCGGTGTCGGCATTCGGTGGCGTCATCGCCGCGAACCGCACCGTGACGCTGAAGATGGCCGAGAACCTGCGCGACATCTTCACCGAGGTCATCATCGCGCCCGACTTCGAGCCCCAGGCGCTCGAGGTGTTCGCGCTGAAGAAGAACCTGCGCGTGCTGCGCTTGCCCGTCGACTGGCAGCAGGAGCGCATGGACGTGCGTCTCGTTTCGGGCGGACTCCTGCTGCAGGATGCCGACCGGTTCCCCGACGACATCGAATCCGTCGCGAAGGACTGGGAACTCGTTTCCGGCGAACGTCCCGCTGAGGCGGACATGGAGAGTCTCATCTTCGCGTGGAAGTCGTGCCGCGCGGTGAAGTCGAACGCCATCGTGCTCGCCCAGGGCTCGGCCACGGTCGGCATCGGCATGGGTCAGGTCAACCGCGTCGACTCGTGCCGCCTCGCCGTCGAGCGCGCCGGTGATCGCGCAGCCGGTTCGATCGCGGCATCCGATGCCTTCTTCCCCTTCGCCGACGGCCCGCAGGTGCTCATCGACGCCGGGATCTCGGCGATCATCCAGCCCGGTGGTTCGGTGCGGGATGCCGAGGTGATCGACGCCGCGCGCGCGGCCGGTGTGACCATGTTCTTCACCGGCGAGCGTCACTTCTTCCACTGACGCGTCGCCTGTTCGCCGCCCTCGTGACTTCGGTCGCGGGGGCGGTGTTGCGTGTGCGGGGCCTGGGGTGCGGTGTGGGGTTGGGGTGCGGGGTTGGGGTGCGGTGTGGGGTTGGGGTGCGGGGTTGGAGTGCGGTGCGGCGCGGGGTGCGGCGTGGCGTGAGAAACGCTTCGGCGTGGAAGAAACGCCTTGACGGGGCGTTTCCTCCGCGCGAGGGCGTTTCTCGATGGGGGATGACGCTGTGCGGGGCATCCGCGCCGACCGACGCCGTGCGAGCAGCGTCAGGCGCTCATCTCGATGAGCTTCGCCACCGTATTGGCGTTGCGGGCTGTACCGACGACCCCCAGTCGCTTCTCGAACCAGCCGGCCTGCAGCTTCGATCCACCGATGCCTTCGGGATACCTCACGAACACCTCGCGGCCGTCGAGAACGGCCTCTTCGGGGAGGCCGTCGGGCAGCGCCAGGGTCGCTGACGACGGTCGGCGGTCGAGGAACACGGTCTGCACCCACCGCCCCTCTGCGGCATCCGCGTACGGGTTCCGCGACACGGTGGCGACGAGTTCCTCGTGCGTGCGCACGACCACGGGAAGGTCGAAGCCGAACGCGCCGCGCACGGCGCCGCGGATCGCCTGCGCAATGTCGTCGGATGCGCGCCCGGCAGCGTCGAGCACGACGTTGCCCGCCACCTGCAGCGTCGCGACCTCGCCGAGACCTGCGGATGCCAGCACCTCGCGCAGCGCGGGCATCTTCAGCGCCGTGGGGCCTCCGACCCCGCGGATGAGGGCAACAGTGCGAGGCATGCTGCGACCCTACGCCGACCGGAAGACCACCGGCCTCGACTCGTCGCGCAGGCCCGGGAATCTCGACGAGAAACGCCTCGACGAGTGAGAAACGGCGGGATGAGGCGTGTCTCGCACGATAGGGCGTTTCTCAACGCGTCGGAACCCTGCCGTCCCGGCCGCGCGCTACCGCGACCGACTTCGTCGGGATTACGTATCGCCGCTCCCGGCCGCGCACTCGCCGTCAGGCGGAGTCGCGGCCGAGCGTCTCGAGCAGACGGAGCCACACCTCACTCACTGTCGGGTACGACGGCACCGCGTGCCAGAGGCGCTTCACGGGCACCTCGCCGACGATGGCGATGGTGGCGGAGTGGAGCAACTCGGCGATGTCGGGGCCGACGAAGGTGGCTCCGACGAGCACACCGCGGTCGAGGTCGACGATCACGCGGGCCTTGCCCACGTACGCGTCGGACTGCTCGCTCGATCCGGCGATGCTCGCGAGGTCGTAGTCGAGGACTTTCGCGTTCAGCCCCTTCTGTTCCGCTTTGGCGGCAGTGAGACCGACGGATGCCACTTCGGGATCGGTGAACGTCACCTGGGGGACCGCGTCGTGATCGGCGGTGGCGACGTGCGCGCCCCATGGAGCGTCGTCGACGTCGGTGCCCTGCGCGCGGGCGGCGATCACGTCGCCGGCGGCGCGGGCCTGGTACTTGCCCTGGTGGGTGAGCAGCGCGCGGTGATTGACGTCTCCCACCGCGTAGAGCCAGTCGAAGCCGCGCACGAGCAACGTGTCGTCGACGTCGAGCCACGAGCCGGCCTCGAGGCCCACGGCATCCAGTCCGAGATCTTGCGTGCGGGGGGTGCGACCGACGGCGACGAGCACCTCGTCGGCGGTGACGGTCGTGCCGTCTGAGAGCTCGAGAACGGCGCGGCCGTCGTCATCGCGACGGGCGGCGGTCGTGTCGGCCCCCGTCTTGACGGTGACGCCGCGGTCACGGAGCGACGTGGCCACGAGTTCGCCCGCGAACGGCTCGTTGCCGCCGAGCAACCCGGAGCGCGCGATGATCGTGACCTGCGAGCCGAGGCTTCGGAAAGCGGTCGCTATCTCGGCGCCGACGACGCCCCCGCCGATGATCGCGATCGATGCGGGGATCTGCTCGACGGCGGTGGCCTCGCGGCTCGTCCAAGGGGAGATGTCGGTGAGGCCCGGGATGTCGGGCAGGAGTGCCGCCGAACCCGTGCAGACCGCGACGGCATGCCGGGCGACGAGGTCGGTGACGCCGCCGTCGGCGGCCGTGACGCGCACGGTCTTCTCGCCGGTGAGGGTGCCGTGGCCGCGCACCAGGTCGATCCCCGCGCCCTGGAGCCACTGAACCTGGCCGGAGTCGTCGTAGTTGCTGGTCATCGTGTCGCGGCGGCGCAGAACGGCTTCGACGTCGAGGTCGCCGGTGACGGCCTGCTTCGCCCCGTCGACGTCGCGTGCAGCGCGGAGGACGGCGGCGCTGCGCAGCAGAGCTTTGGACGGCATGCAGGCCCAGTACGAGCACTCGCCGCCGACGAGTTCCGACTCGACGATGGCTGCGGTGAGACCGGCCTGCACGGCGCGGTCGGCGACGTTCTCGCCGACGGGGCCGGCACCGATGACGATGAGGTCGTATTCGCGTTCGCTCATGCCGGTCACGTTATCGAGGGCCACCGACATCGCATGGGGGTTGCGTTGTCCGCCCGGAAGCCGGAGTGCTCGACCGCGGGCGTCGGGCGGGTGGAGGGGCGTGGGGGAGGGAGCGGTAGGCGGCTTCGCCGGGCACACCGCGCACGGCGGCGCACGGGCATCCGGTTCCCCGGCAACCGAGAGAGCGCGGGAGTTCCTCGACCTCGCCCTCTGCCGCGTCGGACCGACCTCTGCCGAGGGCGCCGCCGAGGACGCCAGCCGCAGCGGCGTCTCCGTCTTCACGCCCGAGTCGTCGTGGACGGCGGAGTCCAGCCGCCCGGGCGACGGGCTGCCCCTGCAACCGCGCTGCCGCGCCGCACGGGACCTCCGCGAGTCGGACGTGAGCCGATGGGTCGAACTCGTCGTCGAGACCGGAGCGGGGCGGCGGCGCGGTGGCGCGGTGGCGCGAGGCCCGTCCACACCCGTGTCCGATTTCCGCCAGCCGATGTCGGAGGTCGGTGGCAGGGTGGATGCCATGACCCCCACCATCGTCGATGCTCCCGGCTTCACCGAGCGGTACCGCGTCATCCAGTCGCGCGATCGCCGCTTCGACGGGCAGTTCGTCACCGCGGTGCGCTCGACGGGCATCTACTGTCGCCCGAGCTGCCCGGCGCGCACGCCGAAAGAACAGAACGTCACGTTCTACGCCACCTCGGCCGCCGCGCACGAGGCCGGGTACCGGGCGTGCAAGCGGTGCCTGCCCGAGGCCGCGCCCGGCTCTCCGCTGTGGGACGTCCGCGGAGACGTCGTGGCGCGCGCCATGCGGCTCATCGCCGACGGCGTCGTCGATCGCGAGGGCGTGCCGGGGCTCGCCGGCCGGCTGGGCTACTCGTCGCGGCACCTCAGCCGTCTGCTGCAGGCCGAGCTCGGCGCCGGGCCCCTCGCGCTCGCTCGCGCCCACCGTGCACACACCGCGCGGGCCCTGCTGGTGGGCACGGAGCTCTCTTCGGCCGACGTGGCGTTCTCCGCGGGTTTCTCGAGCGTGCGGCAGTTCACCGACACCATCGGCGAGGTGTTCGGGATGCCGCCGCGCGACCTTCGCGCCCGGCGCTCGCACGCCTCGGGGATCGAGGCGTCGGCGGGTGAGATCGACCTCGCCCTCCCGGTGCGCGGCCCGATCGACACGGTGGGCCTGTTCGGATGGATGCGCGCACACGCCATCCCGGGTGTCGAGGTGGGCGGCGCCCGCTCCTTCGCGCGCGTCGTGCGCTTGCCGGGCGGGCCGGCGTGGTTCGAGGTACGTCTCGCCGACGACGGGCGCCTACGCCTGCGAGCCCGGTTGTCGGCCCTCGCCGACCTGGGCACCCTCATCTCGCGCGTGCGACGCCTCTTCGACCTCGACGCCGACCCCCTGGCCGTCGATGAGTCGCTCTCGCAGCATCCCGAACTCGCCCCCGCCGTCGCGGCCATCCCCGGTGTGCGGGTTCCGGGTGCGATCGACGCCGACGAGATGCTGCTGCGGGCCATGATCGGCCAGCAGATCAGCGTGGCATCCGCCCGGACGATGCAGGGGCGTCTGACGGCCGAACTCGGGGAGTCCGTCGCGGTGGGGCCCGAGCCGATGACGCTGTTCCCCACGCCCGCGGTCATCGCCGAGCGGGGGCTGGAGGTGCTGCGCGGTCCGGCTGCGCGGATGCGGGCGATCGTCGAAGCGGCGGACGCCCTCGCCGACGGCCGCCTCACCCTCAGCCCGGGCGACGACGGGGTCGAACAGCGCGAGCGGCTCCTCGCGATGCGCGGGATCGGACCGTGGACCGCCGACTACGTGCGCATGCGGGTCCTCGGCGATCCCGACGTCCTGCTTCCCGGCGACGTCGCGGCGCGCGCGGGTGCCGCCGCCCTCGGGCTGCCCTCCGACCCACAGGGCTTCACGGCGTGGTCCGAGCGCCTCGCTCCGTGGCGCAGCTACGCCATGGCCCACTACTGGTACGCAGCTCCCGTCACGCAGGCATGGCGTGCACCGGCCGAAACGGCGGCAGTGGTCGCTGCGGCGCGACCGCGCCGGGCGCCCCGCAGCGGCCGTGCCGACGTCGTCGTCTCCGGCCTCGCCGTCGAGATCCCCGCCGGATTCCCCGCATCCCGTCCCGAAACAGAGAGCGAGACCCTCGCATGACCACCGCGACCCTTCAGTTCGTCGACACCCCCGACGGCCCGTTCGCCATCCTGGCCGACGACGCCGATCACGTGATCGTGTCGGGGTGGACGGCCGAGGTCGACGCCGTGCTCGCCCGGCTGCGCCCTGCTCACCGGCCGACCGACATCGTCGCGGGCGAGACCATCGCCGCCGACGCGGTGCGCGCGTACTACGCCGGTGACCTCGCGGCGATCGACGAGGTCGTCGTGGCTCAGCGGGGGACGACGATGCAACTCGCGGGCTGGAAGGCGCTGCGCGAGATCGCGCCGGGTGCCCCGCTGACCTACACCGGATTCGCCTCGGCGCTCGGCTCGCCGACGGCGGTGCGTGCCGCGGCGTCCGTGTGCGCGCGCAACGCGGTCGCGCTCTTCGTGCCCTGTCACCGCGTGCTGCGCGGCGACGGGAGCATGGGCGGCTTCGCCTGGGGCACGAGCGTGAAAGAGAGCCTGCTCGCGCGAGAGCGCGCGGCGTGATCGTGCGGGCCCGTGCACGCGGCGCGCCGGGAGCCGGACGCGGCTGACCGCCCGTCGAGCGTCACGACCGAACGGGAGCGAGAGCTCGGGTGTCGAAGACGCTCTTGCCCCCAGCGATCTCCCAGGGATATTCTGGAGGGCTGCCGTCCCCCCGGCGGAAGCTCCACACGATGAAGGAGGATGCCATGTACCGAACCGACGCCCTCGTCGCCGTGGTCGCCGCGCCCTCCGTCGCTGCGCGCCCCGGCCGACGCCTCTAGGGTTCCGTGTCGCGCTCCGGCGCACCGGCACCGCCCGAGCGACGACTTTCGTCGCGCCCCGGCATCCCTCCCCGCGCCCCACCCCGGCGCCCGCTTCGACCCCACGAGGATCATGACCACCGCTTCGCCGCCACCCCGCCTGTCGACACTGCGCGCTCTCGCGCGGTTGCTTCCCATCGCGCGCCCCGTGCTGCCTCGCCTCATCGCCGGTGCCGCCACGGCTCTCGTCGCGAGTCTGCTCGCGCTCGCCATCCCGCTCGTGCTCGAGCAGATCGTCGCCGGCCCCATTGCCTCGCTCGACGCCGGCGCCCTCGTCTGGGGCTCGCTCGCGGTACTCGGCCTCGGCCTCGCTGAAGCCGCGATGGTGTGGCTGCGGCGTTGGTTCGTGCTCGCGCCCGCGACCAAGGTCGAGTACGACCTGCGTCAGTCCTTCTACTCGCGTCTGCAGCGGCTTCCGGTGGCCTTCCACGATCGCTGGCAGTCGGGGCAGCTGCTGTCGCGCATGATGCAGGACATCAGCATGCTCCGCCGCTGGCTCGCCTTCGGCGTCATCCTGCTCGTGGTCAACATGCTCACGATCATGATCGGCGCGGTGCTGCTGTTCCGGTGGCACTGGCTGCTGGGCGCACTGTTCCTGGTCACCTCCGCCCCGGTCATCTACGTCGGTTTCCGGTTCGAGAAACGCTACGGCGCACTGACCCGTCAGAGCCAGGACCAGGCGGGCGACCTCGCCACCTCGGTGGAAGAGAGCGTGCACGGCATCCGTGTGCTCAAGGCTTTCGGGCGCGGGAAGCACGCGCTGCAGAAGTTCACCCGCCAGGCGGAGTCGCTTCGCGAGACAGAGATCGACAAGGCCCGCGCGATCGGCTGGATCTGGTTCTGGCTCGTGCTGCTGCCCGACATCGCCTTCGCCGTGTGCCTCGGTGCGGGTATCGTGCTGACCCAATCGGGTCAGCTGCAGGTCGCCGAGCTGGTGGCGTTCTTCGCCATGGCCACGGTGCTGCGGTGGCCGATGGAGTCGATCGGCTTCCTGTTCTCGTTCCTGCTCGACGCGCGCACCGCGACCGACCGCATCTTCGAGGTCTTCGACGAGGAGAACACCATCGTCGACCCCGAGAACCCCCGCACCATCGCCGCCCCCCGTGGCGAGCTCACGTTCGAGGGGGCGCGTTTCCGATACCAGGATGCCGCCGACACCGAGCCCGATCTGCTCGACGGCGTCGACTTGGTGCTGCGCCCGGGCGAGACGATGGCGCTCGTGGGCCTCACCGGGTCGGGCAAGACGACGCTCACGACCCTGCCCGGTCGCCTGTACGACGTCACGGGCGGACGCGTGCTGATCGACGGCGTCGACGTGCGCGACCTCACGCTCGCCGAGCTCCGCCGCCACGTCGGGATGGCCTTCGAAGACGCGACGCTGTTCTCTCAGACGGTGCGCGA
Organism: Microbacterium proteolyticum; assembly: GCF_014192415.1. GTDB lineage: Bacteria > Actinomycetota > Actinomycetes > Actinomycetales > Microbacteriaceae > Microbacterium > Microbacterium proteolyticum. The sequence goes on along the minus strand of NZ_JACHXY010000001.1, from coordinate 594,229 downwards.
TAACGTGCTTCTGGGGCGCGAAGACCTCGTGCCCGGGTCGCCCGAGTCGGAGGAGATCCTGCGCGAAGCGCTGCAGGTCGCCCAGGCGCACTTCGTCTACGACCTGCCCGACGGACTCGACACGGTCATCGGCGAAGAGGGTCTGAGCCTTTCGGGCGGCCAGCGCCAGCGTCTCGCCCTCGCCCGCGCGGTAGCCGCGAGACCGGCCGTGCTCGTGCTCGACGACCCGCTGTCGGCGCTCGACGTCGACACCGAAGCCCTCGTCGAGGACGCCCTGCGCGAGGTGCTCAGCGAGACCACCGCCCTCGTCGTCGCGCACCGCCCGTCGACGGTCACCCTGGCCGACCGTGTCGCCCTGCTCGAGGACGGCCGCATCACCGCCGTCGGCACGCACTCCGACCTGCTGCGCGAGAGCGATCACTACCGATACGTCATCTCGAGCCTCGAAGAGGCCGAGCGCGAGGCGCGGACCGGAGCCATCCCGGTGATCCCCGATGACGCCCGCACCGAGAAGGAGGCGACCCGATGACCACCGCGACCGTCTCCGGAACCAGCGGCGAAGACCGCTCCGACTACACCCGTGCGGAGAGCCGCGCGATCCGTCAACGTTCGCTGCGGCTGCTCGGCACGCTCGTGTCGCCGCTGCGCGGACAGCTCGTGCTCGCCGCGGCCGTGCTGGTGGTGTCGACGGCGCTGCGCGTCGCCGGCCCCGCGCTCATCGCCTTCGGTATCGACAACGCCCTGCCCGCCGTCATCGAGCGCAGCGAGTGGATGCCCACCTACGGGGTGGTCGGCGTGTATCTGCTCGCCGGCATCGGTGGTGCCGTGCTCATCGGGTGGTACGTCGTCGTCGCCGCCCGGCTGACGCAGGCGGTGATGCTCGACCTCCGCAAACGCATCTTCCTGCACACGCAGAAGCTCAGCCTCGAGTTCCACGAGTCCTACACGTCGGGCCGCATCATCTCGCGTCAGACGAGCGACCTCGACACGATCCGCGAGCTGCTCGACGGCGGTCTGAACGAGCTCGTCTCGGGTGTGCTCTACGGCTTGTTCACCCTCATCGCGCTCTTCCTCATCGACTGGCAGTCGGGGCTGATCCTCACCGTCATGGGTATCCCGATGTACCTGCTCATGCGCTGGTTCTACATGCGCTCGCAGGTGATCTACCGGGAGTCCCGTGTGATCAGCGCGCAGGTCATCGTGAAGTTCGTCGAGACGATGACGGGTATCCGCGCGGTGAAGGCGTTCCGTAAAGAGCCGCGCAACGACGACGACTTCGGCACGCTCGCCGCCGACTACCGCGACGTCAACATGCGCTCGATCAAGCTCTTCGGAACGTTCGAGCCGGGCATCATGGCCGTCGCCGCGGTCTCGGTCGCCCTCGTGCTGCTGTGGGGCGGTGGGCGAGTGATCGCCGGTCCGCTGGAGATCGGTGTGCTCACGGCGGCCGTGCTGTACGTACGCAACTTCTTCTCGCCTCTGCAGGAGGTGGCGTTCTTCCTCAACTCCTACCAATCGGCCACGGCCGCTCTCGAGAAAGTGTCCGGTGTCCTCGAAGAGGAGCCGACCGTTCCCGACCCGAGCGACCCTGTCGACCTGTGGACGGCGAAGGGGAATGTGCGCTTCGACGAGGTCACCTTCGGCTACTCCGACGATCGCGTCATCCTTCCGCACTTCTCGCTCGACATCCCCGCCGGGCAGACGATCGCGCTCGTGGGCACCACCGGTGCCGGCAAGTCGACGCTTGCCAAACTCGTGTCGCGGTTCTACGACCCGACCCGGGGCTCAGTGACTCTCGACGACGTCGATCTGCGCCGGTTGCACCCGAAAGACCTGCGCCGCGCCATCGTGATGGTCACTCAGGAGGCGTACCTGTTCAGCGGGACCGTCGCCGACAACATCGCGCTCGGAAAGCCGGATGCGACGATGGACGAGATCCGCGCCGCGGCTCGCGCGGTGGGCGCCGATGCGTTCATCGCGAAACTGCCCGACGGCTACGACACCGACGTGAACAAGCGCGGTGGACGCGTCTCGGCGGGCCAGCGTCAGCTGATCTCGTTCGCCCGGGCGTTCCTCGCCGACCCGTCGGTACTGATCCTCGACGAGGCCACGGCGTCGCTCGACATCCCGAGCGAGCGTCTCATCCAAGACGCGCTGCAGACCCTGCTGGCCGACCGCACCGCGATCATCATCGCCCACCGCCTGTCGACGGTGGCCATCGCCGATCGTGTGCTGGTGATGGAGCACGGGCGCATCATCGAAGACGACAGTCCCGCCGCCCTCATCGCGGGTACGGGCAAATTCGCACAGCTCCACGCCGCCTGGCGCGAGTCGCTCGTCTGACCTCGCCTCCAGGGGATGCCACGTCCCTGCGCCGCCCGGTGTACGTGGCATCCCTCGGCCGTGATGGCGTGGCGCCCGCGTGCCGACGAGCGGCCCGCCGGGCTGCTGAGGTGATCGCTTCCGGGCGACCGGGTGAATCGGAACTCCTCACCGCGCGCCGCCCATGAGGCATGTATACATTTCTTCTCAGTCCTCTGTCTCAGCGGGGACCTCCGCACTCCGGACGAGCGCGGAGCTGCGGCGAGGGGAGGTGTCTTGTGACCGGAGGAGCGGTCGACGAGCGCGACGCGCGCCTCGTCGTGGAATGGATCACGGGGCGACACCGGTCCTTCCGGCGTGCGGTCTTCTGTGCTCCGGGCGCGCCCGCCGGTCGGGTCGCGGTCGCGCTCGGCGCGGACGACGTCCTGCTCGTCCCCGATGCCCGCCCGGTTGAGACGGCGGCGCGGGTCATCGGCTACCGGGGAGCGTTCGACGACATCGGCGACACGCTCCACGTCGCCGGTCACACGGTCGAGCTGCAGCACTACGCCTCGGCGGCCTACGTCGAGCTCGTGGGTCCCACCGCCATGCGCTTCTTCGACCTCGACGGATGGCGCGCTTTCCTCGACGACGCCGACCTCGCTCGAGACGCGGGCGTCTTCGCCGGCCCGCTCGTCGACCCGAGACTGCGGCTCGCTGATGCCGACGCGGTCGACGCACCGTTCGACGTCGCCCCGCCGAATGCTCTCCACATCCACGCCGATGGTCGCATCACCGCGGGCGCCCAGGGCGAGCACCTCGGCTCCGTCGACACCGCCGTCGACGACCTGTGGGCCGCCCGCCCGCGGTGGACGGCCCTGACGGACGTCGTCGCTGAACCCGTCCTCGTCGACGGACTCGCCTCCCGGCCGTGGCTCGCGCGCTACCTGCGTGCCGCAGAGGTGTGGGGCGTGCTCGGGATCCGACCCGGTGAGGGGCGGGTCGACGGGTTCGGATGGTCTGCGGACGCGGAGTCGGAGGGTGACGCGCGGCCCCGGCCAGAGGACGCCTTCCTCGTGGAGACGGCGGCGGGAGTGCTCCTCGCCGACCTGCGCACCCGTCGACGGCAGCGCCTCTCCGACACGACCGCCGCGGTCGTGGCGATCCTGCAGACCTCCAGCGATCCCGACAGTGCCGCGCAGCGTCTCGCGCGGATGAAGCGGATATCCGCGACGTCCGCCGCGCACTTGTGCGCCGAGGCCGCGGAGCGTCTCGGAGTCCGTGCCGGCGTACCCCTGGCATCCCGGTTCGCCCGCTCCGCGCGCGAAGTATCGTCGTCACCGGTTCCCGGGCCGAGGGCATCGGGGCCCGGTCCCTCGGCGCCCGTCGTCGTCAAAGGAAACGCGTGAGTCCCGTCTGGCCGGCCCTGGTGCGCGCCGATGCGAGATTCGGCGCCGATCGGATCGCCGTCTCGGCGCGCGGCCACCGCATCCGCTACGCCGACGGGTCGGAGCGCCTATGCGCGACGAGCGGCCTGTGGAACGTGCCCCTCGGCTACGGCCACGAAGGCGTCGCGGATGCGATCGCGAAAGCGCTGCGCGACGCGTCGTACCTCACGCTCTTCCGGACCGTTCACCGCCCCGCGCTCGAGGCTGCGGACGCCCTGCTCGACCTGACGGGGCGCGAGTCGTACCGCCGCGTGATCTTCTCGACGTCGGGCGGTGCGGCCAATGACGCGGTGATGAAGCTCGTCAGGCAGTACCAGGGGGAGCGCGGCGAGGGTGCGCGCACGCTCGTCGTGGGCCTGCGCAGCAGCTACCACGGCACGATGTACGGCAGCCACGCGCTCAGCGGCGACGCCCTCGGCCAGGGTGCGTACGCACTCGACCGGCGCACGGTGCGTCACGTCGACCATCGCGACGAGGGTGCGGAGCTCAGGGCGCTGCTGCGACGCGAGGGGCCCCGCGTGGCCGCCGTCGTCGTCGAGCCGGTGCTCGGCACCGGCGCTCACCCGCTTTCGAGAGCGTTCGTCGAGACGGTTCTGGACCTCCGCGACGAGCACGGCTTCCTGCTCGTCGCCGATGAGGTCGCGACGGGATTCGGTCGCACCGGGCCGCTCTTCGCCTCAAGGGAGTGGACGCGTTCGCCCGACCTGCTGGTGCTGTCCAAGGCCCTCACCAACGGAGCGGTCGGAGCCGCGGCGGTGCTCGTCGGTGCGCGCGTCGCGGCGGAGTTCGCCGACCGCGGCGCCGTGTTCGTGCACGGCGAGACCCAGGCCGGGACGCCGACGTGCGCCGCTGCCGTCAGCGCGGTCGCGGAGGAGTTCCGCGGGTGCGGGATGCGGGATGCCATCGCCCGCGTGAGCGCGGGGGTCCGGGCGCTCGCCGACGGCCTCCTGCGCGACGGTCTCGCCATCGAGGTCCGGGGTCGCGGCGCCTTCCTCGGCCTGGCGCTGGCGGACCCTGTCGAGCCCCGCTTGCCCGCTGCGCGCGTCGCCGAGCTGGTGGCCGCAATCCACACGGCCGGGGCGATCGTGCATCCGGGGGTCGACGGCATCCAGCTCCTCCCCGCCTACGGTTACACCGACGCCGACTTCGCGGAACTCGACGCGGCGATCCGGGTGGGCCTTGCCCGAATGGCGGAGCGGTGGTCGTGAGCGCAATCGTGCACCCGCGACGCTCGACGCTCGTCGCCGGGTTCTCCGTCGCCCGTTCGGTATGCGCGGCGGTGACGGCGGGACGTCGGACGGCTGTCGTGGTCGACGCGCGGCTCGCGCATCTGGCCGACGCCGTCGCGCATCCTGCGGTCGTCGTCGCCCTCGACACCGCCCGCGTCGACGCCTCGGCCGTCGCCGCCATCTCTGCACGCCTTCGGGACGCCCGGGTCGAGACGGTCGTCGCGGTGGGAGGGGGCACGACGATCGACACGGCGGCGGTCGCCGCGGTCGGTATCGCGTCGCCCCGCACGCTCAGGTGGGCGCTCGATCGGTCGGAGCGTGTCGCGGTCGTGCCGCTGCCGCCCCCCGACGTCGCAGCGATCGACGTCATCGCCGTTCCCACCACCGTCGGCACGTCCGCCGAGACGAACGCCGTCGCGATCGTCCGCACGGATCACGGGCAGCGCTTGATCGTCGGCGAAAGCCTTCGCCCGCGCCACGCCGTACTGGACGCCGATCACTACACCACGCTCGCGGGAGTGCAGGTCCGGACGGGATGCCTCGAAGCGCTCCTGCGTTTGGCCGGTGCCAGCACGGCGGAACGTGCGCACCCCCGGGCGCACGCGCACGCCGTCGCGATCGGCCGTGCCCTTATCGGGCTCGGCGACGGACCCCTGTCACCCGCGGCGCGGCTGAGGGTCGCGCGCTGGAGCGCGGCCACGCAGCGCACGGCGGCCTTGCGCGGGCGCGCGTCCTTCAGCCCACGTCACTGGTACCTCGCCAACGAGGTGTCCTTCGTCGCCCGCACGACGAAGATGCGCGCGACGGCGTCGATCGTCGCCGGCGTGTGGCGATGCATCGAGGACGGCGACCCCCGCTGGGGAGCGTCGCGGCCGTTGAAGGCGTTCTGGCGCGAGGTGGTCCGCGAGACGCGGCTCCCGACGGCTCCGTCGGCCGGCATCGATGCTCTGGTCACGCGATGGGCGCTCCCTCTCGCGACCCGACCCGACCCGGACGCCCTGACGTCGATGGCGGTCCGCGTGGAGCGGTGGTGGGGCGGGCGGGCACCCGCTCTGCCCGGGATAACGGCGCCCGACGTGCGCGCGGTGCTCGAGGGGGCCCGGTGGGCTCCGACCCCGCGTGCGTCGACGCGTCACGACTCGCCCCCGGAGACCATCCCGATGAGATCGAGAGGAGGTGACCACACATGACGTCTCTCGCTCTTTCGCCGCAGCTGCAGTTCGAGGAGCTCGACGCCCTGGAGACCCCGAGCTGGGAGAGCTTCTATCAGGGCGTCCTGGGCGGACTCGCCGTCGTCGGTATCGGCGTCGCTATCGCCACGTGAGGGTCGAACCGGTCGACCCCACGACCTTCGAGGAGGTGACATGCACATGACTTCCACCCTGGAGTTCGTCGAGCTCGACTCGATGGACGCCCCTGACGACGGATGGGATTGGTTCCGCGGCTTCAGCTACGGCGTGGCCCTCGGGCTCATCGCCCTTTCCGCCACCTGAGAACTCGCGACGGATGCCGCGACCGTGGCATCCCTTCCTCTACCGCACCGAGGAGGTGACACATGCCGAACGATCTCGCTCTGGGCTTCGAGGAACTCGACGCCCTCGACGCGCCGATGGAGTGGTGGGAGCACGCCAGCTACATCATCGCCATCGCCGCCGCGACGGTCGCCATCGCAACCTGAACGCCGCCGAGGGGGAGACGCCGCCCGCGTGTCCCCCTCGACGGTCCACCGCTACACCCCACGAGGAGCCATGACCGCACCGCTGACCGACTCCGTGCGCCACCGCCTGGCGGAAGCCGGATGCGTCGCCGACCCGAGCGACGTGTACGCCGGCGACGGCGCACGGTTCTACGACGATCTCGTCGGGCCGGACCGATCCGAGATCCGTGAGGTGCTCGCCGTCGCGCGCCGCAGCGGTCCCGAGGTGCTCGACCTCGCCGCCGGGACCGGTCGGCTCACCGTCCCGCTGCTGCGGTCCGGCGCGCGCGTCACCGCCCTCGACCTCTCGGCCGACATGCTCGCACGGCTGCGCGACGCCGTCCCCCCGCAGGCGCCCTGCACGTTCGTCGTCGCCGACATGTGCGCGTTCGATCTCGAGCGAGTCTTCGATCTCGTCGTGCTCGGCGCGACCTCCATCACGCTGCTCGGCGGAGCGGACCGTCGACGCCTCTACGCCGCCGTCCGTCGGCACCTCGCTCCCACTGGGAGCGTGCTGCTCTCGGTCGCGGGGCCCGTCGCGGTCACCCGGCTACGCGCTTCCGCCGATCAGGAGATCGCCGTCGAGACGGCACGCGGACGCAAGGCCTATCTGCAATCCCAGCAGGTCGAGGCGGGCGGCGCAGCACGCATCGTCAACTGGATGCCGCTCCCGCTGCCCGCGTCACCCGGCCCCGTGCGCGTATTGACCACGCGTCTGCAGCTCCTCGACGCGGCGACGGTGTCCGCCGAGCTGCGGGAAGCCGGATTCGCCCGGCCTGCGGCGATCCCGGTGCGCACGAACGGGGCCGTCCCGGGCGAGGGCATGGTGCTGCTGCACACCCGTGCCGACGACGGAGGCGCCGATGTCACGTGATGTGCTCCCCCCGCACGCCCCTGCACCGCACGCCGCGGTACCGCCGCGGCTCGCCGACACCGTGCGCATCGAGCCCGCGGCCGACGGCGGGCATTGGCTCGTCAGCGTCGACGGCGTGCCGGTGTCGCGGGCGTCCTCGACCGTCGCGGCGACCCTGCGTGCGATGGACGGCGCCGCCGCCGTCGACGACCTGCGCCGGCGCTTCGCCCCCGATCAGGAGCCGGAAGCGTTCGCCGCACTCGTGGAGCGGTTCCGGCGGGCCGGTCTGCTCGAGGGTGCGCAGCGGCGTCCCGCCGGGCGCCTGACCTACCGGCCGCCGCTGACGATCCAGCTCGCCACGCTGCGCGCCCCCCTCCTCTTCGATCGTCTGCTTCGGTTGTTGCGGCCGCTCCTGCGTCGGTGGCTGGTGTGGCCGCTCGCGGCGGTGGTCGTGCTGGGTGTGGTCGCGCTGCTGTGGCAGGCCGAGACGGCGGCGCGCGCGCTCACGGCTCCGCTCCCGCTGGTCGACGTGGTCCTCGTCGCGGCGGTGATGATCGCCGCGACCGTCGCCCATGAGGCCGCGCACGGCGTGACGCTTTCGCATGCGGGTGCACGGCCGCGGCGAGCCGGGGTCATTCTGTTGTACCTCGGGCCGGCGTTCTTCGTCGACGTCACCGACGCGTGGCGCCTTCCCTCGCGCGCCTCCCGCGTCGCCGTCGCCTTGGCGGGTCCGGCGGTCCACGCCGTCCTCGGCGGGGCCGCAGCCCTGGGGGCGCTCGCCGTTCCCGACTCCGACCTGCGTCGGGCGCTGCTCGTCGTGGCGTGCACGTGCGGCACCGTGGTCGTCGTCAACCTCGTCCCCTTCGTCCGATTCGACGGGTACGTGGCGCTCATGAGCGCGCTGGACGAGCCCCGTCTGCGCGCCCGCACGATGGACGACGCCGCGGACGCCCTGCGTCGCGTCCTCTTCGGCGGCTCGGCGGTCTCTCGGGCGTTCCCGCGTCGATGGAGCGTGCCCTTCGGGGTGCTCAGCGCCCTGGTGCCCGCCGTGATCGTGTGGCTCGCCGTCGAACGGACGGTGCGCGCGCTCGCCGGCACGGGACCGGTGGGCGCGTTCCTCGTCCTCGCCCTTCAAGCGTTCGTCGTGATCGCCGTCGGTGTCCGCGTCGCGCGATGGCTCGCGGCGTGCTGGAGGCGGGGCAGGGGGCGCGTCCGATTCGTCCTGCTGGCGGCGTCCGTGACCGCGGTCGCCCTCGGCGCGGCGGCCTTCACCCCGGTCGACGACGTCCGCACGACCGGCTTCGTCGTGGTCGACGACCGGGTGCTCCTCGTGTCGACGGCTGGTTCGCCCGCGCCGCTCCCCGTGGCCGACGGCACCCCGGTCGACCTGTCGACGAGCGGGATCCTCTCCGCGCAGGTCGCGACCGGGACCGCGCGGGCGACGGCGCTGCGCCCCCGGGCAGCGCCCCTCTCGGCGTTCTCGCCCGTCGAGGTGAGCGGAGTCGACGTGGACGCCGTCGCCATCGGCGCCGTCGACGTCGCCGAGAGCGCCGAGTTGCCCGCTGCCGGCCGCGCGAGCCTTCGCATCGGCTCCCGCTCCGCGCTCGAGGCGGCGTGGACGACCCACGTCGTCGAGCCGGCGTCTGTCCTCCTCTCGTTCCTGCGCCCGCCGGACACCGATACGAAAGAGACCCGACAATGATCGACCCCGCTATCGAGGTGCGCCACCTCACCAAGAGATACGGATCCCGCACGGCCGTCGATGACGTCTCGTTCGCCGTGCGTCGCGGCAGCATCGTGGGACTGCTCGGCCCGAACGGAGCGGGGAAGTCCACGACGCTGCGCACCGTCGTCGGCCTGTCCGCCCCGACCGAGGGCGAGTCGCTCGTCGACGGCCTGCCGTTCCGCCGTCTCGTACAGCCATCGGCCCACATCGGTGTGCAGATGGACGGATTCGGCTTCGAGACCGGCATCACCGCGCGGCGACACCTCGAGATCGCCCGCCTCGCCGTCGGCGCCCCCCGCCGGCGTGTCGACGAGGTTCTCGACGAGGTCGGACTCGCCGACGACGCCCGGCGACGAGTGAAATCCTTCTCGACGGGCATGGTGCAGAGGCTCGGGCTCGCGGCCGCCCTCATCGGCTCGCCTCGCACGCTCGTCCTCGACGAACCCTCCAACGGTCTGGACCCGGACGGCATCCGGTGGTTGCGTCGCTACCTGCGGGCCTTCGCGGAGGGCGGGGGATCGGTCCTGGTGTCGAGCCATCAGCTCGCCGAACTCGAGCACACCGTCGACGAAGTCGTCATCCTCCAGCGTCGGGTGCTGTATTCCGGCGCGCTCGGCGACCTCGTGTGCGGCCCCGGAGATTCCCTCGAGGATCGCTACTTCGACCTCGTCGAGGGGAGTCGCGCGTGATGAGGGCGATGCGTGCCGAGATCCTGCGCGCGCGCAGTGGATTCAATACCCTCGCCGTCCTGCTGCTGGCGGGGTTCGTCCCCGTCATCGTCCTCACCAGCGACGACACCCTCGGGCGGATGACGAGCCTGGATGCCGAGACCGCCGCGGGTCTGCTCTTCGCCCCGGTCGCGTGGACCTTCGTGGTGGCGGCGTTCGCGGGGGCGTTCGGCGTGACCCGCGAGTTCTATTACGGATCCATGGGCCGGACGGTCGTCCAGGTCGGGTTCGCGCGCGCGTTCGTGGGCAAGGTCCTCGCGGCGATGGTCGTCGGACTGATCCTCACCGCGGGCCTGACCCTCCTATGGTGCGGTGTCGTCGCCGTGGTGATGAGCGTGAACGGTCTCACGTTCGCCCCTTCCCCGGCGGTGTTCCGCACGGCGCTCGGAGCGCTTCCCGCGACGGCGCTGGGGTCGGTCTTCGGTGCCGCGGTCGGCTGGATCGTGGGCAACTACTACGCCGCGGCAGCCCTGGTGCTGGCAGGCCCGATCGCCTTCGAGCTCGCCCTGCTCGGCACCGCGCCCGACGTGGCCCGCTTCCTGCCGGGGTTGTCGCTCGCTGCGCTGGCGTCGCCTCAGAACCATCCCGTGCTGCTCCCGCCGGGCGGCGGGTTGGCCGTGGCTCTGGCCTGGGCCCTCGCACTGACGACGGGTGCGTGGATCGTCGGACGACGGCGGTTCGCGTGACGGCCGCTTCCGTGGTCACCCGTCCCTCCCTGCTGCGCCGCGCGGGTCGCACTCTCGCCGCTCAGGGGCGGAGCTTCGAGGTCGACCTGCCCCTGGGTGGGATCGCTGCGGCCACGCTCGTGCTCTCCGCGTCCATCGCCGCGAGCATCCCCGCTGACGTCGCCGGCGCGCCCGATGACGTGAAGATGCTCGTGGTCGGGCCGTTGTCGGCGGTGATCGGCGTCTATGCCGCCGTCATGGCCGCGATCTACGGCTCGTTCCGGTACACGCTGGACCGTCGCTCCGGGGTGGTCGCGCAGAGGGCGACGCTGCAGTCGCGCCCCTGGGCGCTCGTCGGTCGGGTGCCGTTCACGGCGCTGGGCGGAGCGATGGTCGCCGCCGCGGCGGTGCTCGGCGGACGTCTTGCGCTGGTGCCGACCTTCGGTCTCGCCGGCGTGGACCTCGGTGGTGTCCTGGCGATCCTCGCCGTGGGCGCGGCCGCCGCGGTCTGGGGTCTCGGCGTGGGGCTCGTCGTCCAGGCGCATCTGCCGGCGCTGTTCGTCGCCCCCTTCTCGATCAGCGCCGCGCTCATGGCGGCTTCCCCGTGGCCGGACATCGCGGCCTGGATGCCGCTGCCCACGATGCTCCGCGGCGCCGGGCTCGATCTCGCGGCCCTCGGTGTCGGCGAGGCCGTCGGGCCGACGCAGGAAATGGCGTCCGCTCTAGCGACCGCGTGGGTAGCCACCGCGCTCGCCGCGGGCGCGTGGTCGTTCCTGCGGCGAGACGTACGGTGATCCGAGCGCCGTCGGCGCTTGCGGGGGCGGCGGAGGAGGGATCGCCTCGCCGGTCGGGTCAGACCCGCACGCGCGCGATGATCTCGCCGTACTCGGTCTCGCCGACCGCCTCGAAGCCGACGCGTTCGAAGAACGCCTCGGGGCCGCCGACGCCGGGTTCGTAGATGACGTCGACGTGGTCCATGCCGCGGCCGCGTGCCTCTTCGAGAACGGCGGCGAGGGCGTAACTGCCGACGCCGCGGCCCTGCTCGTCGGCGTCGACGTTGATGCGCCAGAGCACCGAGCGGAAGTGCTCTTCGTGGGCGTCGGGGTCGAAGTTGGCGCTGACGAAGCCGACGACCTCGTCGGCGTCGAGCACGACGCGCTGCCACGACGTCTGCGGATTGCTGACGGTCGCGGCGATGCCGTAGCTGACCGGAGCGAGGAACTGCTCCTGGCCGGGCTTGAGCGACAGAGTGTTCACCGCCACGATCGTGGCGGCGGACAGTTCGACGAGACGCAGGTCAGCCATGCGCCCAGGCTAGCGGCCCGGCAGCGCAGTCCCAAGATCGCATGCCCTCGCATGCGTCCCCGTCATCCGCCCGCCGGCGACACGCACCCGCGCGTTCACCCGAAACAGCGACGCAGATCCCCGAGGGGGCAACCCCGAACTATCTCGATATCAAGAGACTTTGCCGACGTGCGATAGGCTGAAACGCAACCCTGGCCGCCTCTACGGAGAGATCTGACGTGCCCGATTCCACCATCATTTACACGTACACCGACGAGGCGCCGGCTCTTGCCACCGCGTCGTTCCTGCCGATCGTGCAGGCCGTCACGAAGCAGGCGGGAGTCGACGTCGAAACCCGCGACATCTCGCTCGCCGGCCGCATCCTGGCGGCCTTCCCCGAGCGCCTCACCGCCGATCAGCAGGTCGGCGACGCGCTCGCAGAGCTCGGGGGCCTTGCGACGCTCCCCGAGGCGAACATCATCAAGCTGCCGAACATCTCGGCATCCATTCCCCAGCTCAAGGCGGCGATCGCCGAGCTGCGCTCGCAGGGCTACGACATCCCCGACTACCCCGATGAGGCGTCGAGCGACGACGACAAAGACGTGCGCGCGCGCTACGACCGCATCAAGGGATCAGCTGTGAACCCGGTGCTGCGCGAGGGCAACAGCGACCGCCGCGCGCCCCTTGCGGTGAAGAACTACGCCAAGAAGCACCCGCACCGCAACAAGCCTTTCGGTGAAGGTTCGAAGACCCGGGTCGCCACCCTCGGCCACGACGACTTCCGCTCGAACGAGAAGTCCGTCGTGATCGCCGCGGACGACGTGCTCTCGATCCAGCACGTCGCCGCCGACGGCACCGTCACCACCCTGAAGCAGTCCCTGAAGGTGCTCCAGGACGAGATCGTGGATGCCACGTTCCTCTCCGCCGCAGCCCTCGACGCGTTCCTCGCCGAGACGTTGGCCGAAGCGAAGGCCGACGACGTGCTGTACTCGGTGCACCTCAAGGCCACGATGATGAAGGTCAGCGACCCGATCATCTTCGGCCACGTCGTGAAGGCGTTCTTCGCCGACGTGTTCCACCGCCATGGTGACGCCCTCGCCGCCGCCGGCCTGACCCCCAACGACGGCCTCGGCTCGATCCTGGCGGGTCTGTCGAGCGTCGAGGGGGGCGACGCGATCGCGTCCGAGATCCGCGACGCCCTGGCATCCGGTCCCCGCCTCTCGTACGTCAACAGCGACAAGGGCACCACCAACCTGCACGTGCCCTCCGACGTGATCGTGGATGCCTCGATGCCCGCGCTCATCCGCAACGGCGGCAAGCTGTGGGGCGTCGACGGGGGAGAAGACGACACCCTCGCCGTCATCCCCGACTCGTCCTACGCCGGTGTGTACCAGGCGACCATCGAGGACGTCATCGCGAACGGTCCGCTGAACCCCGCCACCATCGGCTCGGTGCCGAACGTCGGACTCATGGCCCAGGCCGCCGAGGAGTACGGCAGCCACGACAAGACCTTCGAGATCGCCGCCCCCGGACGCGTGCAGGTCCTCGCCTCGAACGGTGACGTGCTGCTCGAGCACGAGGTGGACGCGGGCGACATCTGGCGCGCGACGCAGACGAAGGACGTCGCCGTGCGCGACTGGGTGAAGCTCGCCGTGACGCGCGCCCGCGCGGCGGGTGTGCCCGCGGTGTTCTGGCTCGACGAGAGCCGCGCGCACGACCGCAACCTCATCGCCAAGGTCACCGAGTACCTCGCCGACCACGACACCGAGGGCCTTACGATCGAGATCCTCGCCCCGGCGGAGGCGACGACGTACTCGCTGGAGCGCATCCGTCGCGGCGAAGACACCATCTCGGTCACCGGCAACGTGCTGCGCGACTACCTCACCGACCTGTTCCCGATCCTCGAGGTGGGCACGAGCGCCAAGATGCTCTCGATCGTCCCGCTCCTCGCGGGCGGCGGCCTGTTCGAGACCGGTGCCGGCGGCTCCGCTCCCAAGCACGTGCAGCAGCTCGTCGAAGAGGACTACCTGCGCTGGGACTCGCTGGGTGAGTTCTTCGCCCTCGCGGCCTCGCTCGAGCACCTCGCCGACACCACCGGCAACGACCGCGCCCGCGTGCTCGCGCAGACCCTCGATGCCGCAACCGGCACGTTCCTCGAGAACGACAAGTCCCCCGGCCGCGCCCTCGGCACCATCGACAACCGCGGAAGCCACTTCTACCTCGCCCTGTACTGGGCCGAGGAGCTGGCGCAGCAGACGACGGATGCCGACCTGGCCGCCGTCTTCGCCCCCGTGGCCGAGAAGCTCGCCGCCGAAGAAGAGACGATCGTCTCCGAGCTCAACGCGGTCCAGGGTCACGCCGCCGAGATCGGGGGCTACTACCGCCCCGACACCGCGCTCGTCGAGAAGATCATGCGTCCCTCGGCCACGCTGAACGCCGTGGTCGACGGCTTGCGCTGAGTCGCGGCCCGAACGCCAGAGGGGGCGGATGCCATGTGCATCCGCCCCCTCTGGCGTTCCATGCCGACCGTGACTCCAGCGGGTCGGAGCACAGCTCTTGCACCCTGTGCTCGCCCCACTCGTCAGGTGCCTCGCGCGGACACAATGCAGGAGTTGTGCGCGCTGCACAGGTCGGGGGCGGGCGCTGACGCGGCGGACGGGGCCGGAGTCCTGCGTCGTGTCCGTCGGCAGTCGGCATGGGGCGGTCCGCCGTGGCCCGTCGGGCAGTCGGCATGGGGGTGGCCCGCCGTGGCACGGGGAGACCGCAGGCGCTGAGTGGGCGGCCTGCCATCACTCCTGCAGCCCGTGCTCGCCCTGTCCCCGGGCGCCGTGCGCGGGCACAACGCAGGAGTCGCGTCGGCGGATCCGCGGGGATCCGGCGGCTGACGCGGCGGCGAGGGGGAAAGTCCTGCGTTGTGTCCGCCGGGTGCAGAACGGCCCGTTCTCGCGGCCTGCCGGCGGACCGCGCCGCGGTCGGCACACCCCCGCCGGGACGAGCCGTGCGCGCCGATCAGCCACCATGCCCCGGCGACGACAGAGGGGGTGGATGCCGATGGCGTCCACCCCCTCGAGAGGTCACGGGCTCAGTAGTGGACCGAGACCTCGGTGCCCTGGTAGGCCCAGTCGTACAGCTCTTTGGCGTTGTTCACCGTGAGGTTCACGCAGCCGTGGCTCATCGGGGTGCCGAAGTTGTTGTGCCAGTACGTGCCGTGGAACGCCTCATCGCCGTTGAAGTAGGCGACCCACGGAACATCTTTGGTGCACCAGTCGTAGCCCGGGACGCACCCCATGTCTTGCATCGACGTCTTCCAGCCGATGCGGTAGTCGCCGGTGTGGGTCTCCCAACCGCTCTTGCCCGAAGACATGGACCAGTTGCGATAGACCTGCCCGTTCTCGTACAGGGTGACCGACTGCGCGCTGAGGTTGACCTCGATGCGACGCTCGGTCTTCTTGGTGTCGAAGGGCGTCTCGGCGACGGTGAGACCGAAACGCGCATTGCCGTCGGCGAGCTGCGACGCGAAAGCCGCGGCGATGCCGCTGGTGTCACCGAGCGAGCGACCGGTCTGGCCCTCGGTGAGGGCCTTGATGACCTCGCCGCCGCTGTCGACGATGACGTCGGCATTGACCGCGGCGCGGTCGACGCTGCCGGCGAGACCCGAGACGGCGTTCTGAATGGCGGCTTCATCGGCCGAGATGGCGAACTCGCCCGTGCCGTCGGGGGTGACGGTGATCCAGGATGCCGCCGTGGCGCGGTCGACGGGCACCGTGCGCTCGTCGCCGATGTAGAAGCCCGCGGAGTCGAGGATGCCGTTGAGCTTCGCCACGGCGGCGTCGGCTTCTTCGGTCGAGACGGGGGCGTCGACAGCGACCAGGCCGGCCTCGACCGTGGTCGAGGGGGTGCCGGCGTCGAACGCGGACTGCAGTGCGGCGGCGACGACGGTGGCGTCGATCCCCTCGCCGGCCTCGGCGGGGATGGTCACATAGGTCTCGGAACCGGCGTCGTAGGCGAGCGAGGCGTCGACCGGCGCGCGGAACGCTCCGGGGGCACGGTCGCGCAGGGTCGCGGCCGCGTCGGCGGCATCGACCGCGACCGCGACACCGGTGCCCTGCGGGAACCACGATGCGGGCTTCCACATGGGGTTGTCGGAGAACGCCTTGTCGGCGAGGGCTGCGGCGTCGACCGTGGCGCCGAGATCGGCGCCGGTGACGGTCACTTCTCCGGCGGGGCTCTCGACGGTGACCGTCGTCTGCGCCAGGCGGGTCTCGATGGCCTGAGCCGCGGCTCCGGCGGTCAGGCCGCCGATCTGCACACCGGCGACGGACGCGCCGGGCGCGATCAGGACCAGCGAGGCGGCGATGAGGGCCACGGCCGTGGCGCCGGCGGGGATGCCGATCCACAGGCCGGAGCGGTTCTTACGCGCCTTCGGCTCGGCCGGAGCCCAGGCGTACGTGGCGCCGTCGGTACCGTCGGTCATTGGTCAAACCCCCCACAAGTCAGTCTTCCCATGCTATTGGAGAGCGCTGCGCATTCGCCGGGAGCCACGTCACGTTCTCATCACGCCGGCGCGACCCCCGACCCTCAGGACGCGAAGACCTTGCCGGGGTTCAGGATTCCGAGCGGGTCGAACACCCGGGCGATGTCGCGTTGCAGTCGCCACTGGTCGTCGCCCAGCTCGTCAGCCAGCCAGCGACGCTTCAGCACCCCGATGCCGTGCTCACCGGTCAGCGTGCCACCCAGTGCGAGGGCCGCGCGGAAGAGCTCCTCGGCGGCATCCCACACCACCGGGGGGACGTCGGGGCCCTCGAATACGAAGTTCGGATGCAGATTGCCGTCGCCCGCGTGAGCGACGGCCGGGATCACGAGTCCGAACTGCCGCTCGATGCGCGCGATCTCGTCGAACATGTCGGGCAGTGCGCTGCGGGGGACGGAGACGTCCTCGATGAGCGTCGTGCCCAGCGTCTCCATCGCCGGGTGCATGGCGCGGCGGATCGCCAGCAGCTCCTCGCCCTCGGCGGCGTCGGCGGCGACGGTCACGGTGCCGCCGGCCGCGCGGAGGACGTCGGCGATCGCGCGGGCCTCGGCGGCGGCGACGGGCCCGTCCGTCTGCACCGTCAGCTGCGCCGCGCCCGGGGGAGGAGCCGGCAGCGACAGCAATCGGTGCACGGCCGCGAGGCTCGTGGCATCCATCAGCTCCATGACCGCGGGCTGCGCACCGGATGCCGTGACCCCGGCCGAGGCGACGGCGGCGGCCCGGACGCCGTCGAACAGCGCTGTCAGCGTGACACGCTCGCCCTCGACGAGGCGGCGGAGCTTGAGGGTGGCGCCGACCACCACACCGAGCGTCCCCTCCGATCCGATGACCAGCGAGGTGAGGTCGAGGCCGGTGACGCCCTTCACGCTGCGATGACCGAGGCGCAGCAGGCGTCCGTCCGCGAGGACGAGGTCGACACCGAGCACCGCGTCGCGCACCACGCCGTACTTCGCGCAGAGCAAACCGCCGGCACCGGTGGCGATGTTGCCGCCGACCGTCGAGATGGCGCGGCTGGCCGGGTCGGGCGCCCACCAGACGCCGTGCGGTTCGAGCAGCGCATTCAGGTCGGCGTTGAGGATGCCGGGTTCGACGACCGCGAGGAGGTCGTCGGGTCGCACCTCGATCACCCGGTCCATCCCGCGCACCGACAGGCTGATCTCGCCACCGCCGGTGTTGGCACCTCCCGCGAGTCCCGTGCCGGCGCCGCGCGGGACGACGGGGGTGCCGGTGGCCGAGGCGATGCGCAACGTCGCCTGCACGTCGGCCACGGACGCCGCGTGCACGACGGCGAGGGGGAGGCCCGAGGCTGCGTGACCCGACTTGTCGGACCGTGCCGCGTCGAGGGCTGCGGGGTCGACGTCGACCCGCTCGCCGAGTTCCGCGCGCAGCAGGGCGACGACGTCGGTGCTCACGCCAAGCGCCGGCGGCCGTTCACCGCGCCCACGGTCACCGCGACGACGGCGAAGGCGAGTCCGATCCACGCCTGGCCCATGCTCCACCAGGCGATGGTGGCCGCGGCGTAGACGAAGAGCTCGACGATCGCGCGGATGAAGGGGTGCACGGCGAGCACCGCGCGGGGGGAGACGAACAGCGCCCACACGACGATGGCGAGGGCGGGTGCACCGAGCCCGGCGACGATGTTCCAGGGCAGCGGCCAGGCCGTGAAGCCCCAGATGGCCATCGTGATGAAAGCGACGAGACCGCAGGCGACGCTGATGATCTCGATCGCGGTGGGGCGGGGGCGCATGCCCGGATCGAGGGGCGCAGCGGCACGGACGCGGGGAGTGTCGGACACGTCTTCGATGGTACGTCGTCTGCGATGGTGCGGTGCCGGCCGGCTCCGCGCGGACGCGCTCTTTCGGCCGTCCGCCGCCCGGGGGCGGTGCCTCCGGCGCGACGGGGTCTTCCGCGCGGGCAGAGGTGCGCCCCCGCCCCCGCCGACTCCCCGGGAACCCGCAGGATGCACTCGGCGTACCGCGGGGGAAACCGGTAATGTGGCAGCGTCGCGACTGGCGTTGAGGTGGGACACCACCGGGGAGCGACCGCTTGACGGTATTCGACCGTACGCCTGGGTCGATGCGGTATCTCCGCGGATTCGCCGAGTCCGTGGCATCCCGAACCATCGTCAAGGAGATCGCATGACCGATCCGTACTTCAACGCCCCCCTCTCCGAGGTCGACCCCGAGATCGCCGAGGTTCTGCAGCGCGAGCTCGATCGTCAGCGCGGCTTCCTCGAGATGATCGCGTCCGAGAACTTCGTCCCCGTCTCGGTGCTGCAGTCGCAGGGCTCGGTGCTCACCAACAAGTACGCCGAGGGCTACCCGGGTCGTCGGTACTACGGCGGCTGCGAAGAGGTCGACGTGGCCGAGTCGCTCGCGATCGAGCGGGCCAAGACCCTGTTCGGCGCCGGGTACGCCAACGTCCAGCCGCACTCGGGTGCCTCGGCGAACGCGGCGGTGCTGCACGCCATCGCCCGCCCCGGCGACACGCTCCTCGGTCTCGCCCTCGACCAGGGCGGTCACCTGACCCACGGCATGAAGATCAACTTCTCGGGCCGTCTCTACGACATCGTCGCGTACGGCGTCGACCCCGAGACCTCGATCATCGACATGGACGAGGTGCGCCGTCTCGCCCTCGAGCACAAGCCGAAGGTCATCATCGCCGGCTGGTCGGCCTACCCCCGCCAGCTCGACTTCGAAGCCTTCCGCGCGATCGCCGACGAGGTGGGCGCCCTGCTGTGGGTCGACATGGCGCACTTCGCCGGTCTCGTCGCCGCGGGCGTGCACCCCTCGCCGATCCCGCACGCCCACGTCGTCTCGACCACGGTGCACAAGACCATCGGCGGCCCCCGCTCGGGCCTCATCCTCACCAACGACGAAGCCCTCGCCAAGAAGATCAACACCGCGGTCTTCCCCGGCCAGCAGGGCGGTCCGCTCATGCACGTCATCGCCGCCAAGGCGACGGCGTTCAAGCTCGCGCTGACGCCGGAGTTCAAGGAGCGTCAGGAGCGCACCCTGCGGGGCGCGTCGATCCTCGCCGACCGTCTCACCCAGGACGACGTCAAGAACGCCGGCATCGCCGTGCGCTCGGGTGGCACCGACGTGCACCTCGTGCTCGTCGACCTGCGCGAGGCCGAGATCGACGGCAAGCAGGCCGAAGACCTGCTGCACGAGATCCACATCACGGTCAACCGCAACGCCGTCCCCAACGACCCGCGCCCGCCGATGGTGACCTCGGGTCTGCGCATCGGCACCCCGGCGCTCGCGACCCGCGGCTTCGACGACGCGGAGTTCACCGAGGTGGCCGACATCATCGCGCTCGCGCTGATCCCCGGCGCCGACGTCGAGGCCCTGCGGGCACGCGTCGCGAAGCTCGCCGACGCCTTCCCGCTGTACCCCGACCTGCAGCAGTGAGCCCCGCCGGGGCGGGGTCGCGGTTCTCTCGCGGCCTCGTCCCGGCATCCGGCGTCTGTCGGTCGCCGCCACCGCCCTCGCGAGAAACGCGATCGGCGGCGAGAAACGCCCCGACGAGGCGTTTCGTCCTGGCAATCGCGTTTCTCGACAGCAGCGCACGCACGGACACCGCGTCGTCCGGCGACGCGCTCCGCGCCGCGGCACATCTCGGCATCCGGGAACCGCCGCCACCACTTTCGCGAGAAACGCGATCGGCGGGGAGAAACGCCCCGACGAGGCGTTTCCTCCCGGCAATCGCGTTTCTCGACGGCAGCGCACACCCGCCGTCACCTTCTCGACACAGAACCCCCACGACCCGCACACCACAGAACGAGGGATGCCATGACGGCGACGATTCTCGACGGTAAGGCCGCCTCCGCGGCGATCAAGGACGAACTGGCTGAGCGGGTCGCCGCTCTGCGCGAGCGCGGCATCGTGCCGGGTATCGCCACGGTGCTCGTGGGCGCCGACCCGGCCTCGCAGCTGTACGTCGGGATGAAGCACAAGCAGTCCGAGGCGATCGGCATGAACTCGATCCAGGTCGAGCTGCCCGCAGAGGCCACGCAGGAAGAGGTCGAGGCCGTCATCGACCGGCTCAACGCCGACCCCGCGTGCCACGGGTACATCGTGCAGTTGCCGCTGCCGAAGCACATCGACACCGATCGGGTGCTCGAGCGCATCGATCCGGCCAAGGATGCCGACGGCCTGCACCCCACCAACCTCGGCCGCCTGGTTCTCAACGTCAACGCGCCGATCCTCACCCCGCTGCCCTGCACGCCGCGGGGCGTGATCGAGCTGCTGCTCCGAAACGACTACGACCTGAAGGGCAAGGAGGTCGTCGTCGTCGGGCGTGGGGTGACCATCGGCCGCTCGATCGGCCTGCTGCTGACCCGCCGCGAGATCAACGCGACCGTGACGCTGACCCACACCGGCACCGCCGACCTGTCGAAGCACCTGCGGGAAGCCGACGTGATCGTGGCCGCCGCCGGTGTGAAGCACATCGTCCGCGCCGAAGACGTCAAGCCCGGAGCCGCCGTGCTCGACGTGGGCGTCACCCGTGAGACGGACCCCGACACCGGCAGGTCGCGCGTGTACGGCGACGTGCACCCGGACGTCGCCGGGGTGGCGGGCTTCGTCTCGCCCAATCCGGGGGGCGTCGGACCGATGACGGTGGCCCTGCTGATGACAAACGTCGTCGAGGCCGCCGAGCGCGCGTCGGCGTGAGGCCGGGGTGCGCGACGCGTCCATGAGCATCCACCGGTGAACCGTGCCATGCCGCCGACTGAACAGACGGATACTCCGGCGCAATGGGGGAGGCGCGCACCCGCGCGACGTGGGAAGGTTTTCTCATGACTGAGTCTGTGCTGAACGACCTCCTCCGCCGCGTCACCGAGAGCGGCCTTCTCGACGACGCCCAGATCGACGAAGACAGCGTCATCGGTGCGGCGCACCTGGAGGCTGCGGGTGTCGAGGTCGAGGTCGACCTCGACCCGGAGATCGACGATGAGGACGCCCCCGATCTCGACGCCATCATGTCGGGCTTGAAGGACATCCTCACGGTGAGCGAGGATCGCTGGCGCGCGATCGTCGAAGAGGTCGCGAGCGACATCGAAGACGCCCTGGACGACGGCGAACTCGACGCCGACGTCGACCTCCGCACCGACCTCGAAGCGATCGGCGTGGGCGTGTTCGCCGACGCGATCATCGTGGTCTTCGCGGGCGAGACGTCGTTCCCCGACGCGCTCGTGCACGTGCAGTTGACGCCCGACCTCGAGGTCGAGGACATCGAGATCATCGGCGACGACGAGGGCGACGACGAAGACGAGTGACTCCTGACGAAGGGGGCCGGACGAGATCGTCCGGCCCCCTTCGCGTGCCCTCAGTAGCTGGCGCGGTCCTCGGCCCGCGGCGCGACGAAGCGTGCCGCGAGTGCCTCCGACGCCCGGGCGAGCAGGGCGACGTCGGCGCCGACGGCGACGAAATCGGCGCCCGCGTCGAGGTACGCCTCGGCCACCGCGGGATCGAAGGCATTCACGCCGACCGGGGTCCCGGAATCCCGACAGGCGGCGAAGACGGCGTGCACCGCCGCCACGACCTCGGGGTGCGACTGCTGCCCCAGGAGCCCCATGGATGCCGAGAGGTCGGAGGGGCCGACGAAGACGGCATCCACCCCGTCGACGGCGGCGATCTCGGTGGCGTTCGCGACGCCGGAGGCCGTCTCGATCTGCACCGTCAGCGAGACGTGCTCGACCGCCTCGGCGAGGTAGCCGTCGACGCGGTTCCAGCGGGCGCTTCGGGCGAGGGCGCTGCCGACCCCGCGGATGCCCGCCGGCGGATAGCGCGTCGCCGCGACGGCCGCGCGCGCCTCGTCGGCGGTGGAGATCATGGGCACGATGAGGTTCTGCGCGCCGAGGTCGAGCACCCGCTTGATGGTCACGGGGTCGTTCCACGGCACCCGGACGACCGGGGTCACCGGGTAGGCGGCGGCGACCTGCAACTGGGTCAGCACCGACTCCAGCGAGGTCGCGGAATGCTCCATGTCGAGCAGCAGCCAGTCGAGGCCGGAGCCGGCAGCGACCTCGGTGACGACCGCGCTGCCCGAACACACCCACATGCCGGCCAGCGGACGATCGGATGCCGCGAGGGCGGCGCGGAAGGTGGGGCTCAGACGAAGCGGCACGAGATCGTTCCCATCGGTCCGTAGTCGCACAGCACGTCATCGCCCTGCGACACCCACATCGGGCGCGTGAACGATCCTGCCAGGATGATCTCGCCAGCCTCCAGGCGCGCGCCGTGCTGGTGGAACTTGTTCGCCAGCCACGCGACACCGGTCGCGGGGTGGCCGAGGACACCGGCGGCGACGCCGGTCTCCTCGATCTCGCCGTTGCGGCTGAGGACGCCCGGAACCCACCGCAGGTCGATCTCGTCGGGGCGCTTGCGGACGTCGCCGAGCACCATCGCGCCGTAGGCGGCGTTGTCGCTGATGGTGTCGACGATCGTCCGTCCCTCGAGCTCGATGTGGGAGTTCAGTACCTCGAGCGCGGGCACGGCGTAGTCGATCGCGGCGAGGGCGTCGTCGAGCGTACAGTCGGGCCCCTCCAACGGCGTCTTCAGCACGAAGGCGAGCTCGACCTCGACGCGCACGTTCGAGAAGAGAGCGACCGGGATCTCGTCTCCCGAGCGGTACACGGTGTCGTCGAACATCACGCCGTAATCGGGCTCGGTGATGCCCGTCGCCTGCTGCATGGCTTTGGAGGTCAGCCCGATCTTGCGCCCCACGAGGGTGCGGCCGGCGGCGATCTGCGTGTCGCGCCAGCGACCCTGAATGGCGTACGAGTCCTCGATCACGGCATCCGGATACCGCGCGGTGATCCGCGGGATGACCGCGTGCGCGCGGTCGGCGGCGGCGAGCTCGGCGGCGATGGCGTCGATCTGTGCGTCGGTGAGCATGGGGTCCTTTCGTTTCGGCGGACACAACGCAGGAGATCGCGGGTGTCACGGGCGGAACCGGCCGCCTCCGGCTCGATCGCCGAAGGATCTCCTGCGTTGTGTCTCGGGTCGAGCGGGTACCGGGGCGAATCCGCGTCCGCAGTCGGCGCAGACGCTTGCGCGAACACAACGCAGGAGGTCACGCGCGAAGCAGCCGCGCCGATGCCCTCACCCGCGGCGGGGTGGCGAGAACTCCTGCGTTGTGTCACGACGGGATGCGGCTCAGAGCTGGTTGCCGAGCTTGAACTCGCCGGAGGGTCGGGAGTCGGAGGAAGCGGATGCCGACGTCCCGGCCCCGACCTCCTCGGGCGGGCGCGTGTAGCTGAAGCCGTCGGCGCCGATCGTCACGGCCATCTCGCTCGAATCGGTGCGGGCGCGTACGGGCTGCGGGGTGCCGTCGAGGTCGAGCACCAGCGAGCCCTCGGTGTACCACGACGGAACGACCGGGTTACCCCACCAGTCTCGGCGCTGGTTGTCGTGCACGTCCCACGTCACGACCGGGTTGTCGGGGTCGCCGGTGTAATAGTCCTGCGTGTAGACCTCGACGCGGTGGCCGTCGGGATCGCGCAGGTACAGGTAGAACGCGTTCGAGACGCCGTGGCGGCCGGGGCCGCGCTCGATGGCATCCGATCGGCGGAGCGCGCCGAGCTTGTCGCAGATGGCGAGGATGTTGTGCTTCTCGTGGGTGGCGAAGCACACGTGGTGCATCCGGGGGCCGTCGCCGCCGGTCATGGCGGTGTCGTGCACGGTGGGCTTGCGGCGCATCCACGCGGCGTACACGACGCCGTCTTCGTCCTGGATGTCCTCGGTGACGCGGAAGCCGAGCGACTGCATGAAGTTCACCGCCCGGGGCACGTCGGGGGTGATCTGGTTGAAGTGGTCGAGGCGCACGAGCTCGCCGGGGGAGTACAGGTCGTAGCGCCACGACAGGCGCTCCTGGTGCTCGGTGTCGAAGAAGAACTCGTACGGGAAGCCGAGCGGGTCGACCACGCGCACGGAGTCGCCGATGCCCTTCGTGAACCCGTTCGACTCGCGGCGCACCTCGCAGCCGAGCTCGGTGTAGAACGCGACGGCCCTGTCGAGGTCTTCCGTGCTGCGGACGCGGTACGAGAACGCGGCGACCGCGGCGATCGGTCCCTGGCGCAGGACCAGGTTGTGGTGGATGAACTCCTCGGTGGAGCGGAGGTAGATGGCCTCGTCGTCCTCCTCGGTGATGTGCAGGCCCAGGATGTCGACGTAGAAGACACGGGATGCCGCGAGGTCGGTGACGACGAGCTCCATGTAGGCGCAGCGAAGGATGTCGGGCGCCGGGGAGGAGGGGGTGGGGATGGGGTTCTCGGCCTGGATGGGGGCCTCTTGCGAGACGAAGAAGCCCGAGGAGGTACGGGTCATCTGGCTGCGGTCTGTCATGTCGCGTCCTTGCGTGTGAGGAGGAATGGATGCCGGGGGTGCGGGGTGTGCGGCGAGGTCGCAGGATCGTTCCGAGATGACGCGTCTTCGGCGGTGCAGAACGGGTGATCTCGGGCGGAACGTGTGACCTCGCTCAGTGCGCCTGTCCCGGCGCCTTGCCGAAGGTGGGGTTGTGGGCGGGGCCGAGCGTGATGTGCACGGCCTGCTGGTCGGTGTAGAAGTCGATGGAGCGGTAGCCGCCCTCGTGTCCCAGCCCCGATGCCTTCACCCCGCCGAACGGGGTGCGGAGGTCGCGGACGTTGTTGGAGTTCAGCCACACCATGCCGGCCTCGACGTTCTGCGCGAAGTTGTGGGCACGTCTGAGGTCGCTGGTCCAGACGTAGGCGGCGAGGCCGTACTTCGTGTCGTTCGCCAGGGCGAGGGCTTCGTCGTCGGTGTCGAACGGGCTGATCGCGACGACGGGGCCGAAAATCTCCTCCTGGAAGATGCGCGCGTCGGGGGCGACGTCGGCGAACACCGTGGGGCGGACGAAGTTGCCCTCGTCGAAGCCCTCGGGACGGCCGCCGCCGGCGACCAGGCGTCCCTCGGCCTCGCCGAGTTCCACGTACGACATGACCTTCGCGTAGTGCTCGGGATGAACGAGGGCCCCGACCTCGGTCTCGGGGTCGTCGGGGTAGCCGACTTTCACGCGGTCGGCTTGGGCGGCGTAACGCTCGACGAACTCGTCGTACACCGAGCGCTCCACCAGGATGCGGCTGCCCGCGGTGCAGCGCTCGCCGTTGAGCGAGAACACCCCGAAGATGGTGGCGTCGATCGCGGCATCCAGGTCGGCGTCGGCGAAGACGATCGCGGGACTCTTTCCGCCGAGCTCCATCGACAGCCCCTTCAGGAAGGGCGCGGCGTTGCCGAAGATGAGCTTGCCGGTGCTGCTCTCGCCGGTGAACGAGATGAGCGGCACCTCGGGGTGCTTCACGAGAGCGTCCCCGGCGTCTTCGCCGAGGCCGTTGACGAGGTTGAACACGCCCTCCGGCAGGCCCGCCTCCTCGAAGATCCCTGCCCACAGCGACGCCGACAGCGGCGTGAACTCGGCCGGTTTGAGCACGACGGTGTTGCCGGTCGCGAGGGCGGGGCCGAGCTTCCACGACTCGAGCATGAAGGGCGTGTTCCACGGCGTGATGAGACCGGCGACGCCGATCGGCTTGCGGTTGACGTAGTTGAGCTGACGGCCGGGTACCTTGAACGCGTCATCGGTCTGGGCGACGATCAGGTCGGCGAAGAAGCGGAAGTTCTCGGCCGCACGGCGAGCCTGGCCCAGCGCCTGCGTGATCGGGAGTCCGGAGTCGAAGCTCTCGAGCTCGGCGAGACGTTCGTCGCGCGACTCGACGATGTCGGCGATGCGGTGCAGCACGCGCGAGCGCTCGCGGGGGAGCATCCGCGGCCATGGTCCCTCGGTGAAGGCCTTCCGCGCGGCGGCGACGGCGAGGTCGATGTCGGCCTTCTTGCCCGCGGCGGCGGTCAGGTAGACCCGGTTGGTCACCGGGTCGAGCACGTCGAACGTGTCGGCGTCGACCGAGTCGACGGAGCGGCCGCCGATGTAGTGCTGAATGCGCTCCGGGAGGTCGGCCGGGGTGCGGCGGGTGGTGGTGAGCGGGGTGGTCATGCGAGCTCCTTCGATGGAGGGGTGGATGCCGGTGGCGTACGGCCCGGGGCGACGGTGCTGCGGGGGCGTCGGGTGGACGGCATCCGGAGATCAGAAAGCGGGGAGGCCGAGGACTTCGTCGGGGTGCTCGTGGATCATGTAGGCGTCGAGGGTGGCCGAACGGTGGCGCCGCGAGACCTTCTCGATCTCGGCGAGGGGCGCTGCGTTCTCGATGAGCACGAGGATGTTCTCGTGCTCGCGCACCGACTCCGCAGCGCGGCCCGGTACGAAGCTGAAGGTGGAGTCGCGCAGGTGCCCGAGGCGCGCCCACTCGGCCTGCACGAGTTCGAGCATGCGCGGATTGGCGCACTTGGCGAACAGGATGGCGTGGAACTCCTGGTTCAGTGCGGTGAACGCCCGCGGGTCGAAGTGTTCGAGGGTCTCGACCATCAACTCGTTGATCTCGCGCGCGCGGCGCACGTCGTTCGCGGTGAGGGCACGTGCGGAGAGCGCGGTCGCCGCCCCCTCGAGCAGGCTGAGCGCCTGCATGCTGAAGCGGTAGGCGGTGTCGTCGACCATCGAGACGCGCGCGCCGACGTTGCGCTCGAACATCACCAGGCCCTCGGCCTCCAGCTGTCGGATGGCCTCGCGTACCGGCACGACGCTCATGTCGAGCTCGCCCGCGATCGTGCCGAGCACGAGGCGGTAGCCGGGGGTGAACTCCTGCGACGCGATGCGTTCCTTGACCCAGTGATAGGCCTGTTGCGACTTGCTGCGGGAGGTCGCGGGGGTCGTGGCATCCATCAGGCGTTCCTTTCGCTCTCGTAACGGGCGCGCCAGTCGGTGTTCATCGGGAAGAGTCCGTCGAGGGGATGACCGGATGCCACCTGCCCGGCGATCCAGGCGTCCTCCTCTTCTTGCGCGAGAGCGGCATCTACCACCTCCTCGGCGATCGCGGGAGGGACGACGATGACGCCGTCGCCGTCGCCGACGAGGATGTCGCCGGGTTCGACGGTCGTGCCGCCGCAGCCGACGGCCACGTCGGTCTCCCAGGGGACGTGCCGGCGACCGAGCACCGCCGGGTGCGGCCCGGCGGTGAAGACGGGGATGCCGACCGCGGCCACCGCCTCGGCGTCGCGGACGCCGCCGTCGGTGACGATCGCGGCCGCTCCCCGCGCGTGGGCGCGGACGGCGAGGATGTCGCCGAGCGTGCCCGATCCGGTCTCGCCGCGGGCCTCGATGACGATGACCTCGCCCTCGCCGACCGCGTCGAACGCGCGCTTCTGCGCGTTCTGACCGCCGCCGCGGCTCGCGAAGAGGTCTTCGCGGTGGGGGAGGAAGCGGAGGGTCCGGGCCGTGCCGACGAAGCGGCTGCCGGGCGTGAGGGCGCGGACGCCGTCGATCGTGACGTCGTTCAAGCCGCGTTTGCGGAGCTGTCCGCTGAGGGCGGCGACGGGGACGCGCGACAGCTTCTCGCGCAGCTCGGGGGTGAGGGAGGGTCGGGCGGCGTGCGGCGCAAGGACAGGGGATCCGGCGAGAACAGGACGATCCGCGTCGGGGTGCCCTGTTCCGGGGTGATCCCCTGTCCTCGCCAGGGCTCCGGCGGCCGCGGCCTCGGGCGAGCCCCACGCCTCGGTGCGCTGGGTGTCGTCGACCGCGGGGAGCGAGCCGAGCCCGGCGTCGAAGCTCCGCGAACCCTGCACCACCGTGGTGCGGAGCCGGCCGGTCGAGTGCGCCCCGGCATCCACCTGCACCTCGACGGTCTGACCGGGAACGACCACCGACGAGCCCGCGGGGGTGCCGGTGAGGATGACATCGCCGGTCTCGAGGGTGAAGTGCTGCGACAGGTCGGCGATGATCTGCGCGAGCGGGAAGATGAGGCCTGCGGTGGTGTCGTCCTGCACGAGGTCGCCGTCGACCCAGGCGCGCAGGCGCAGGGCCGTGGGGTCGACCGCGCGGGCGTCGATGAGTCCCGGACCGAGCGGCGTGTAGCCGTCGCCGCCCTTCGACCGCACGTTGGAGCCCTTGTCGTTCGCGCGCAGGTCGTACAGGCCGAAGTCGTTCGCGGCGGTGAGGGATGCCACGTGGCTCCACGCGGCATCCGGAGTCACCCACCGTGCGGGCTCGCCGATGATCAACGCGATCTCGCCCTCGAACGCCAGGAGTTCGGTGCCGGCCGGGCGGACGATCTCGGCGTCCGAGGGGGCGAGTGAGCTCGACGGCTTGAAGAAGTAGGACGGGGCCGCGGGGCGTCGGCCCCTCTGGTCGGCGCGCGAGGCGTACGAGAGGTGGACGGCCACGATCTTGCCCGGGCGCCCGTCGAGGACGGTGAACCGGGGGTCGGTGCGGTCGGTCATGGAAGCTCCCTTGCGTCGTATCTGAAATCGTATACGATGACCAACGCCCCAGCAACACGCGCCTCGTCACCGACGACGACGTCCGGGGTTCATGACGACGACGTCTCGAAGGAGTCCCCATGTCTCGCTCGCAACCGCCGGGATTCACGCCCACCGGCACCATCTCCACATCGACGGACCGCCGCCGCGTGGTCTTCGCCACCGTTGTCGGCACCACCGTCGAGTGGTACGACTTCTTCCTCTACGCCTCGGCCGCAGGGCTGGTGTTCGGGCAGTTGTTCTTCGCACCCGCCGGTCCCGGTATCGCGCAGATCCTGTCGTTCCTGACCGTGGGTCTGAGCTTCCTGTTCCGCCCGCTCGGCGCCTTCCTCGCGGGCCACCTCGGCGACAAGTACGGCCGCCGGGTCGTGCTGATGCTGACGCTCATCCTCATGGGAGCTTCGACCACCCTCATCGGCGTCCTGCCGACGTACGAGGTGATCGGCGTCGCCGCTCCCGCGCTGCTGATCCTGCTGCGCGTGCTGCAGGGCATCTCGGCCGGTGGCGAGTGGGGCGGCGCGGTGCTCATGGCCGTCGAGCACGCCCCCAAGGCCAAGCGCAGCCTGTTCGGCGCGTCGCCGCAACTCGGCGTTCCCCTCGGTTTGCTGCTCGCGAGCGGCATGCTCGCGCTCATGGCACTCATCGCCCCCGGCGACGCGTTCCTCGCGTGGGGCTGGCGCGTGCCGTTCCTGTTGTCGTTCGTGCTCATCCTGATCGGCTACTACGTGCGCCGGAAGGTGGAGGAGAGCCCGGTGTTCGTCGAGATCGCCGAACGCAAGGAGCAGACCCGCATGCCGATCGTGCAGCTGTTCCGCAAGCACGCGCTGCTCGTGATCATCGCCGCGTTCGTGTTCGCCGGCAACAACGCCGTGGGCTACATGACCACCGGTGGCTACATCCAGCGGTACGCGACCAACCCCGACGGCCCGCTGGGGCTCGCCACCGCCGACGTGCTCGGCGCGGTGACCCTGTCGGCGGTGTCGTGGTTCGTTTTCACCTGGATCGGCGGCTGGCTGGGCGACAGGATCGGGCGTCGCAACACCTACATCATCGGGTGGATAGCGTTGCTCGTGGCGATCATCGCCCTGTTCCCGCTGGTGAACTCGGGCAGCCTCGCGCTTCTCACGCTCGGGCTGATGCTGCTGACGGTCGGACTCGGCCTGACCTACGGCCCGCAGGCGGCGCTGTACGCCGAGCTCTTCCCGGCATCCATCCGCTTCTCCGGCGTCTCGATCTCGTACGCCATCGGCGCGATCTGCGGTGGTGCGTTCGCCCCCACGATCGCCACGGCGCTGGTGGATCTGACCGGAACGACCGTGTCGGTGACGGTGTACCTCGCGATCATGGCCGTGCTCGGACTCGTCGCGACACTGCTCCTGCGCGACCGAAGCGGCATCCCCCTCGGCCCCGACCACGAGGCCGAGCAGGAGGTCAGCCCGATCCGCGGGTTGTCTCGGGTCTGACGTGCGGGGGAGCGGCCCCGTCGCGCTTCGGCGTGGCGGGGCCGTCAGCGTGAGCGGGGCGGGCATCGGAGCCGTCACCCGAGCCGTCACCCGAGCTCGAGACTGCGTGCGCGGGCGTCGTGGTGCGGCGAGATACGTGTGCCCGAGAGGGTCGCAAAGCCCGGCGCTGGCGATCCTCTGAGGCAACGGGGCGCGGGGTCGTCGGTTGGTTCGCCGGGGATGGTCGGTCATGCCCGGTGTTGCTGACCATCAGCGGCAACGGGACGTGTGGCCGTCGGTTGGTTTGCCTGGGGTGGTCGCCCGTGGGGCGTGGCGCGGCCATGCGAGGCAAGTGAGCGGATGCCGCGGCTCGGTCAGCTGCGGGCTGCCGCCGACGCAGCGGCTGCGCGGCAGGATGCTAGCGGGCGCGGGATCGCGCGGTGACCGCGGCGCGCGCCCTCTCCACGAACTGCACCCGGTGCTCGGCGAGGTCAGAGGCGGTGACGCGGATGATGCGCCACCCGAGGTCGGCGAGCATCTCGTTGCGCCGGATGTCGCGCGCCCACTGTCGCGGGTCCGTGAGGTGCTGCTCGCCCTCGTACTCGAAGCCCACCTTGCGCTCCGGATAGGCCAGATCGATCAGCGCCACCACCCTTCCCTCCACGACCACCGGCCAGTTCAACGACGGCTCGGGAAGCCCCGCAGCCATCAGCACCAACCGCGTCTCGGTTTCCTTCCTCGACCGCGAGCGTGTGCGTACCAGGGACAGTGCCTCGCGCAGCGTGACCGCACCCCGGCGGCGCCCCGCCTCGAGGGCTGCCGTGAGCTCGGCGGTCGTCGCGAGCGCCGGTGGGTCACCCGAGCGCATCGGCTCGCGCACGAACGCGTCGCCGTGGGCGACCAGGTCGTCCCGCTGCAGCAGGGTGCCCATCATCGCCCACGTCGTGGCCGGGCTCGTTGCTCGCAGGCCGCTCACGGGTTCCGTGCGGACGCCGCCCATCCCCGCCGCGATCGAGGTCCCGCGCACTCCGCGGGCCCTGCTCGCGCGCGAGGGCAGGAGCACACCGACGTCGAGGGGGCGCTCGACGAGCCGGTTCGATCCGTCGCGGATGCGAAAAACCGACGAGGGGAGCGGCGCGCCCCACGCCACCACCGCGGCGACCAGGCAGAGGAACTCGCACTCCCGCATCCGCGCGGCGTACTCGGCCGATCGACGCCGAACGGATGCCTCGAACGCATCGTCCGGCGGGGCAGAGCGTGTCCGTACGCCGGAGAAGGGAGAGGAGAGGTCGGCAGCCCGGAGTCGTCGCCGCGACACGCCGAGCTGCAACGCCGCACCGACGGAGAAGGACTCGGGCAGATCGGCGGGCAGGGATGCAGCTCTCACCCCCGAAACATCGCACCTTGGGAGCCGCGCGTCGGTACGGCATCCGCGATCTGTGGAGAGAATCCCGCTCCTCACTGTGACGCGTCGCCTGCCCCTCGGCGTTATTCGCCTCACATGGTCGGTCGGTCCCTCTCGAACCTGACCATCTGGGGCAACCGTGCCTTCTCTGGCCGGCGTTATCTGTCTTGCGTTGTCGCTCCACGTGCGCGGGGTCGACCATCTGCGGCGAACGAGCGGATGACGCGCTGGCACCACGCGCGGTGCGACGACGTCCTGGGCAACGTCGACGGTCGCGATCCCGCGGCGCAGTGGGACATCGAGGGTCGCGCGCGGCTGTTCACGGCGATCGCCACAGCTGTCGCGGCGGCGGTGGGACCGACCGCGCTTACGCGTTCACCTTGATGATCTCGCGCTGGTACGGCGCGATGACGTCGCCGCTGATGCGCAGATCGAGCAGCAGGAACGAACGCTCCTCGGGATCGCGTCGCGTCCACTCCGCCAGGGCCTCGAGATCGGCCACCTCGCGCACGACGACGCCCTCGGCGCCGAAGCCGCGCGCGACGGCGGCGAAGTCGACCTCGGGGATCAGCATCGGCTCGCGAGCGAGGCCCTTGAGGCCGTACAGGTTGATCTCGGCGCCGTAGGCGGCGTCGTTCCACACCACCGCGATGCCGTGGCCCCGCGCCGAGCGCACCGCGCTCTCGAGGTCGGCGATCGCCATGAGCCCCCCGCCGTCGCCGGTGGTGAGCACGACGGTCGATTCGGGGCGGGCGGCGATGGCTCCAGCGACCGAGGGGAAGCCGAGGCCGATCGACTGGTAGGCGGTGCCGACCATCATGACGCGATCGGGTGAGGCGACCGGCCAGTACATGTTCGACCAGCCGAGGAAATGGCCGCCGTCGGAGACGACGACGCGGTCTTCGGGCAGCAGTTCGGCGATGCGCGAGGCGGCTGAGCGGGGGTCGAGGCGGCCGTCGGGGGCGAGACCGTGGCCGGGCTCCTGTTCGCGCAGAGGGGCCACCTCGACGCGGTCACGCCACCCCGAAGACACCGCGCCATGGGAGTGCAGGCGCGAAACGAGGGCCTCGGCCGCGAGCGCGGCATCCGCCCGTACGAACCCGCCCACCTGTGCGTGCGTGGCGGTGGGGGTGACGTCGATCTGGAAGACCTGTGTGCCCGGGGCGAAGAGCTCGCCGAAACGCATCGTGAACTGGTTGAGACCCGCGCCGAAGACGACAGCGACATCGGCCTCGCGCACGAGACCCATGGCGCCCTCGGCGCCGAAGCCCCCCGTGACGCCGAGGTCGTGGGCGGTGTCGGGGAAGATCCCGCGACCGAGGGCGGTGGATGCCGTGATCGCACCGGTCGCTTCGGCGAGACGCCCGAGCGCCGAGCCCGCGCCGGCGAGCCACGCGCCGCGGCCGGCGAGCAGGAACGGACGCGCGGCGCCGGCGAGGGTGTCGGCGATGCGGTCCAGGGTCGCCTCCGCCGCGGGTCCCCGCGGGGCGAGTGGAGCGGGCAGCGTCACGGTCCCGGCATCCGTGAGCGGACCCGCCTCGCGTGTCACGACGTCGTAGGGGATGGCGAGCACGACCGGCACGCGGTAGGTCAGGGCGTGCTCGAGCGCGATGAGGACGGTGGCCGCGGCATCCCGATCGCCGACCGTGTACGTGCGCACGCCGACCGCCGAGGCGAGGGCGACCTGGTCGACGCCCCACGGCCGGGGGCCCGAGGTGGGCTCGTCTCCCACGACCAGCAGCAGGGGGATGCGGGCCTGAGCTGCTTCGGCGAGGGCGGTGAGGGTGTTGGTGAAACCGGCGCCGTATGTCGCGGTGGCGGCGGCGATGCGTCCCGACGCGCGGTAGTGCGCGTCGGCGGCGACCACTCCGCCGGCCTCGTGACGCATCGCGGTGAAGGTGACGTCGGTCTCTCGGTGCACCACGTCGAGGAAATGGGCGTTGCCGTTGCCCATCACCCCGAACACGTGGTCGATGTGGCGGCCGAGGGTGTGGGCGACGTGCGCGGAGACGATGGGCATGCGAAGCCTTTCGCGAAACAGGAACGGGAATGAGCCGTGTGTGTCTCGCGCGGTTCTCGCGCTACGTGCCCTTTTTTCGAGCAGCGACGCACGACCCCGTGCGCCTGACGGGAGTGATCATATACGATCTGCCGCGTCGAGGGGAGGGGGAATCGGTGGCGGTGCGCCGAACTCCGGACTTCTCCGTCCCGTTCGGCCCTGCCGGGACGGTCCCGCCGATTTCTCCGGAGTCCGGCCCGCCCCGCCCCTCGGCCCCCGGCGTCTCCGGTGGCGTGAGCCCTGGCGCCGCCGGGTACCGCCTCGCGGCCCGCTGTGGTCAGAGACCCTCGAGGATCGCGGATGCCGCCGCCTCGAGCCGCGCGGCGATCTCCGCGTCGTCGAGGTCGGTCGCCACGTGCACGGCGGCGATCGCGGCGGGCTCCCGACCCTTCACCGCGAGGGGGACCGCGACCGCGCGGAGCGTCGGGATCACCTCGTCATGACTGCGCGCCCACCCCCGTTCGGCGGCGTCCGCCACCTCGGACGCCAGGCGCGCGTCGACACCGTCGGGCCAGCGCCGCGGGGGGAGCTGCGCGAGGATCGCTCGGCCGGGTGCGCCCCGGGTGACCGGATGCCGCGACCCCGGGCGTTGCGCGACGGCGGTGACCGCGTGGCGGGGCTCGACGCTGGCGAGGGTGACGCACTCGTCGTGGTCGAGGACGACGAGGAAGCAGGTCATGCCGAGGTCGTTCGCCGCGGCGGTGAGTTCGGGAAGCGCCTCGGCCTGCAGGTCGGCGGCGACTCCCGCGGCGAGGACTGCCAGGCCCGTTCCCAGGCGCACCGCGCCCGCGGCATCCCGGGTCACCAGGCCGTGGTCCTCGAGAGTGCGCAGGAGCCGGTAGGCGACGGAGCGGTGCAGTTCGACGCGGGCCGCCAGTTCGTCGATGGTCAGGGGGATCCGGGCGTCGGCGAGCTCTTCGAGCAGGCGGATGCCGCGACTCAGCGTCTGCGAGGCGGGGGAGGAGTCTTGCCGTGCGGGCATGGATCGGGCTACTCTCTCGTTCGTTAGCAGAATACTGTGTTCGAATATAGAACACAGGCGGATCTGCCCGCAAGCATCGCGAGGTCGCGATGCCCCCGACATCGACGTCAGGAGAATCGATGCAGTTCCACCACCACGGCTACGTCTCGGGCGACCCGCGCGTGCAGAACGCCGCCGGCACGGGTGTCGATCGTCCTGACCGACTCCCCGACGAGGTCGACGTGCTCATCGTCGGCTCGGGTCCCGCCGGGATGCTTCTCGCGGCGCAGCTGTCGCAGTTCCCGCACCTCACGACCCGTCTCATCGAGAAGCGCGAGGGGCGTCTCGCCCTCGGCCAGGCCGACGGCATCCAACCCCGCAGCGTCGAGACCTTCCAGGCGTTCGGTTTCGCCGACCGCATCACCGCCGAGGCGTACAACATCGGGTGGATGAACTTCTGGGCCCCCGACCCCGAGAACCCCGAACGGATCGTGCGCACCACCCGCACCGAGGACTACGGCTACAAGATCAGCGAGTTCCCGCACCTCATCGTCAACCAGGCGCGGGTGC
Source organism: Microbacterium proteolyticum (assembly GCF_014192415.1). Lineage (GTDB taxonomy): Bacteria > Actinomycetota > Actinomycetes > Actinomycetales > Microbacteriaceae > Microbacterium > Microbacterium proteolyticum. The sequence continues at coordinate 558,945 of NZ_JACHXY010000001.1, read as the reverse complement.
TCGACTACTTCGCCGAGGCCGCGGCCCACGGCCCCGCGCGCATCGTGCCCGACTACGGTGTGGAGTTCGTGGGCCTCGAGGTGGGCGCCGACGACGTCGAGGTCCGTGTGCGCACGGCCGAGGGTCAGCGGACGATCCGTGCGAAGTACGTCGCCGGGTGCGACGGCGCACGCAGCGGCGTGCGCCAGGCGATCGGCCGCACGCACGTGGGGGCTGCCGCGCGCCACGCGTGGGGCGTCATGGACGTGCTCGTCGAGACCGACTTCCCCGATTGGCGGATCAAGTGCGCGATCAACGCCGCCGCCGGGAACATCCTGCACATCCCGCGCGAGGGCGGCTACCTCAGCCGCATGTACATCGACCTCGGCGAGGTCGCCGAGGGCGACAACCACCGCGTGCGGCAGACCCCGATCGACGAGGTGATCCGTCGGGCGAACGAGATCCTTCACCCGTACTCCATCGACGTGAAACAGGTCGCGTGGCACAGCGTGTACGAGGTGGGTCACCGGGTCACCGACCAGTTCGTCGACGACCTCGACCACCCGCGCGTCTTCCTCACCGGTGACGCCTGCCACACGCACAGCGCCAAAGCGGGGCAGGGCATGAACGTCTCGATGCAGGACGGCTTCAATCTCGGCTGGAAGCTGGGCCACGTGCTCACCGGCCTTGCGTCGGCGGAGCTGCTGCGCACGTACGACCGGGAGCGCCGGCCCGTCGCCCAGCAACTCATCGACTTCGACCGCGAGTGGTCGTCGCTCATGGCGCGCAAGCCCGGCGAGATCACCGATCCCGCGGAGCTGTCGACCTACTACCTGGCCACGGCCGAGTTCCCCTCGGGCTTCATGACGCAGTACGCCCCCTCGTCGATCACCGCCGAGGCGCCGGCCCAGGAGCTGGCATCCGGATTCCCCGTCGGCAAACGCTTCCACAGCGTCGAGGTCGTGCGGGTGTGCGACGGCAACGCCGTGCACCTCGGCCATCACGCGAAAGCCGACGGGCGCTGGCGGATCTACGCGTTCGCGGATGCCGAAGGCTCGGCGCTGCGCGAGTGGGCCGGGGCCGCGCAAGACATCGTGGAGCGGTTCACGCCCGAGGGCGCCGACCCCGACGCGGTGTTCGACGTGAAGGCGGTGTTCCCCGGCCGGTGGGAGGACGTCGTCGGTGTGCCGGCGCTGTTCCGTCCGCGCTCGGGGCCGCTCGGCCTGACCGACCTCGAGAAGGTGTTCGCCGCAGCCCCCTCGGCTTGGACGACGGCCGACGTCTTCGCCGAACGCGGCATCGGCGCCGAGGGTGCCGTCGTGGTCGTGCGTCCCGATCAGTACGTGGCGCACGTGCTGCCGCTCACCGCCCCCGACGAGCTGGAGCGGTTCTTCGCCGGGGTGGTGGCGATGCCGGCCGCGGTCGCGTCGCGCCCATAAACGCCCCTCACGCGAAGAAACGCGTCGGCGAGGCGTTTCGCCCCGCGGATGCCGTTTCTCGCGGCCGGCGCGCCACCGACGACTCCTGCCAGGAGCGTCCACGGCGGCGACACCGGCATCCGCTTTGTACGCCACGTATATCGGCCCCACGGCGCGGGCTGACGAGAATTGGCGGGAACCCCGCCCCGATCCAGGAGGACCCATGACCGATCCGCGCGAGAGCGAGCTGCTGGCATCCGTACCCACCGGCCTCTTGATCAACGGCGAGTGGCGCCAGGCGACCGGCGGCAGGACCGTCGCCGTGAACGACCCCGCCACGGGTGACGTCATCCACGAGATCGCCGATGCCACGGTCGACGACGGCGTCGCGGCGATGGATGCCGCGGCCGAGGCGTTCCCGTCGTGGGCGGCCACCCCGGCGCGTGAGCGTGCCGAGATCCTCCGCCGCGCCTTCGACCTGCTGCAGGAGCGCAAGGAAGACGTCGCCCTGCTGATGACGCTCGAGATGGGCAAGCCCCTCGCCGAGGCGCGCGGCGAGGTCGCGTACGGCGGCGAGTTCCTCCGCTGGTTCAGCGAGGTCACCGCGCACACGCAGGGCCGCTACGGCGCGAACCCCGAGGGCACCGGTCGCATGATCGTCTCGCATCACCCGGTGGGGCCCTGCTACCTCATCACCCCGTGGAACTTCCCCCTCGCCATGGCCACCCGCAAGATCGCCCCCGCGCTCGCCGCCGGTTGCACGGTCGTGATCAAGCCCGCCACCCTCACCCCCCTCACGACGCTGTTCTTCGCCCAGATCCTGCAGGACGCCGGCGTCCCCGCCGGTGTCGTCAACGTCGTCACCACGACCGATACCGGGCCGGTGTCGGAGCGCATCATCTCCGACCCGCGCCTGCGCAAGCTGTCGTTCACCGGCTCCACCCCGGTCGGCGTGAAACTGCTGCAGCAGGCGGCGCCGGGCGTGCTCCGCACGTCGATGGAGCTCGGCGGCAACGCCCCCTTCGTGGTGTTCGAGGATGCCGACCTCGACAAGGCCGTCGAGGGTGCCATGCTCGCGAAGTTCCGCAACATCGGCCAGGCCTGTACCGCGGCCAACCGCTTCCTGGTGCAGCGCGGCATCGTCGAGGACTTCACGAACCGTGTCACCGAGCGCGTGCGGGCCATGAAGGTCGGCCGCGGCACCGAGGAGGGCGTGCAGATCGGACCCCTCATCGACGACCGCGCGGTCGACAAGGCCAAGACGCTCGTCGGCGACGCCGTCGAGCGCGGCGCCACCGTCACGACCGGTGGTGCACCGGTCGACGGCCCCGGCACCTTCTTCGAGCCGACCGTCGTCGCCGACGTGCAGCCGGGCAGCGACATCCTGCGCGAGGAGATCTTCGGACCCGTGCTCGCCATCGTCCCCTTCGACGACGAAGACGACGCGGTCCGCCTCGCGAACGACACCGAGTACGGTCTCGTCTCCTACGTCTTCACCGAGTCGTTCGCGCGCGGACAGCGCATGATCGACCGTCTCGAAACCGGGATGATGGGCCTCAACGTCGGGGTGGTCTCCAACGCCGCGGCGCCTTTCGGCGGCTGGAAGCAGTCGGGCCTCGGCCGCGAGGGCGGCGACGAGGGCATCCACGAGTACCTGCAGACGAAGTACACCCTGACGGCGAACCCCTACGCCTGAGACACCGGATGCCACGACCCCGACGCTCTCCGGAGCGTCGGGGTCGTGGCATCCGTCGTCCTGCTGAGCGGAACTCCTGCGTCCTCGACCGGGCGGCGGCTCCCGGCGCCCGGGGAGGGCGTTCTGCAGGACGTGTGCGGCCCCGGCCCTGCGGGGCAGCGGACCAGGTGCCGTGAGCCGGCGGCGACGCGTGACTCCTGGGGATTCGCCGGTCCGGCGGCCTGCGCGGAGCGCTCTCGCCGGTTCTGCAGGAGTTGTGCAGCCCCGATCCGCCCCGCCTCAGCCGTCGGCGTGCCGATCGAGGAACGCGAAGACCTCCGCATCGTCGACGCCCGGGAACATCCCGCGCGGGAGAGGCGAGAACATGTACCGGTGCACGCGGGCACTCGGCCACGCCTTGCCCTGCCAGCGTTCCGCGGCCTCGGTGTCGGGGCGTCGGCAGCACGACTCGTCGGGGCAGTGCGACACCCCGCGCTTCGACGTCTCGCGCCCGCGGAACCACCGCGCGTCGTCGAAGGGAACGCCCACGGTGATCGAGAAGTCGCCGTCGCTGGTGGTTCCCGTCTGCGAGGAGCACCAGAAGGTGCCGGCGGGGGTGTCGGTGTACTGGTAGTGCTCGGTCGTGCGGTTGTGCTCGGCGAAGGCGGCGCGCGCCGAGAACTTCTTGCACACGACCTGCCCCTCGACCGACCCCGTGACATCGGTCGGCAACGGCAGTCCGTCGTTCTCGTACACGCGCGAGATGGCGCCGTCGCCGTCGACCCGGAGGAAGTGCAGATGCACGCCCAGGTGGGTCGTCATGAGGTTGGTCATGCGCATCGCCGCGGCTTCGTGGGTCACCCCGAACGCATCGCGGAAGTCCTCGACGGCGAGGTTGCGATCCTTCTTCGCCTGGGCCAGGAAGGCCACGGAGCTGGTCTCGGGCATGAGGCAGCACGCGGCGTAGTAGTTGATCTCGAGGCGCTGTTGCAGGAAGTCGGCGTAGTCAGTGGGCGGGCGGTGACCCAGCAGACGATGGGCCATCGCCTGCAGGGCCATCGAGCGCAGGCCGTGCCCGCCGGGGATGGATGCCGGGGGCAGATAGATGCGACCGTGCTCGAGGTCGGTGACCGAGCGCGCCGAATGCGGCAGGTCGTTGACGTAGATGAGCTCGAACCCGAGCTGCTCGGCCATGATGCTGACCGTGCGGTGGGTCAGGGCTCCGGTCGCGTGTCCCGCCGCTTTGAGCTGCTTCTCGGCGAGGCTCTCGATCTCGGGCAGATGATTCGCCGTCTCGCGCATGCGCAGGCGCAGCTCGGTGTTGGCGCGGCGCGCCTCTTCGGGGCTCGCGATGGTCGCGCGCTCGCGACGCTGCAGCTCCCGGTGCAGGCCCAGCACGGCCTCGATGGTGTCGTCGCTGGTGCCTTTGCTCACCTTGACCGGGGGGATGCCGAGCTGTCGGAAGAACGGGCTGCCCTGCGCCCGATCGAGCTCGATCTCCAACGCCGCGCGGCGGTTCGGCGGCTCGCTCGAGAGCAGCTCGGTGACTTCGGTCTCGGTCGCGCGCGCGATCTCCTGCAGGAGCGAGAGCTTCGGCTCCCGCTTACCGTTCTCGATGAGGCTCAGTTGGCTGCCGGCCACGCCGACGAGCGCTCCCAGCTCATCGAGCGTCAGTCCGCGGGCCAGACGGTGATGACGGATGCGGTGACCCAGGGTGGTGAGTTCGAACGACGACGCCATTCCTTGACCATATCGAAAGAAACCCATTTCTTACAGCTGGATACCACTGAAAGTGTGGTTGTGAGGGCCGCAATATGGAGGAACGACACCGAGTTTGCTCTCAACCGAGGAGAACGACATGGCTCTCGCCGACATCTTCAGCTCCAGCTCCAGCTCCAGCTCCCCCAACGCTGCGCCCGCTGCCGCCGCTGCTCGCGCCGCGCGTCCCGGTCACGGCATCCGTCCGGCTCTCGAGGGCCCGGGTCTCTCCGCGCTGACCGCGTGGGTCGACCAGGTCGCCGCCCTCACGCAGCCCGACCGCATCCACTGGGTCGACGGCTCGCCCGCCGAGAACGACGCGCTGCTGCGCGACATGGTCGACGAGGGCAAGCTCATCAAGCTCAACCCCGAGTGGCGGCCCGGTTCGTACCTGGCCCGCTCGCACCCCGGCGACGTCGCTCGCCTCGAGTCGCGCACCTACATCGCCTCCGAGAGCGAAGAGGACGCCGGCCCCACGAACAACTGGATCGCCCCGGCCGAGATCCGCGAGACGCTGAACGGTGTCTTCGAGGGCTCGATGCGCGGACGCACCATGTACGTCGTCCCCTTCTCGATGGGCGCGGTCGGCGGCCCCCTGAGTCACATCGGCGTGCAGATCACCGACAGCGCCTACGCGGTGGCATCCATCGGTGTCATGACCCGCGTCGGCACGGCGGTGCTCGAGCAGGTCGCGAAGGGTGCCCCGTGGGTCAAGACCGTCCACTCGGTCGGTGCTCCGCTCGCGCCGGGTGAGGCCGACGTCACGTGGCCGTGCAACGACGAGAAGTACATCGTGCATTTCCCCGACACCCTCGAGGTGTGGTCGTTCGGCTCGGGCTACGGCGGTAACGCCATCCTGGCCAAGAAGTGCTTCGCACTGCGCATCGCCTCGGTCATCGGCCGCGACGAGGGCTGGCTCGCCGAGCACATGCTGCTCATCCGCGTGATCGACCCGAAGGGCAAGGCGTACCACGTGGCCGCCGCGTTCCCCTCGGCCTGCGGCAAGACCAACCTCGCGATGCTGCGCCCCACCATTCCCGGCTGGCGCGTCGAGACCCTCGGCGACGACATCACCTGGATCCGCCCCGGTGAAGACGGACGCCTGTGGGCGATCAACCCCGAGGCCGGCTTCTTCGGCGTCGCACCCGGGACGGGCGAGTCGACCAACGTCACCGCGATCGAGACCCTGTGGGGCAACACGATCTTCACCAACGTGGCGCTGCGCCCCGACGGCGACGTGTGGTGGGAGGGCCTCACCGACGAGGCGCCCCCGCACCTCACCGACTGGGAGGGCAACCCGTGGACGCCCGCGTCGGGTCGTCCCGCCGCCCACCCCAACTCGCGGTTCACCGTCGGCGCCGCCCAGTGCCCGCAGATCGCCGCGGACTGGGAGGCCCCCCAGGGTGTGCCGCTCGACGTCATCCTGTTCGGCGGTCGTCGCGCGACGAACGTGCCGCTCGTCGTCGAGGCCACCGACTGGTCGCACGGCGTCTTCATCGGTTCGACGGTGTCGTCGGAGAAGACGGCCGCTCAGGAGGGGACGGTCGGCGAACTCCGCCGCGACCCCTTCGCGATGCTGCCTTTCTGCGGCTACAACATGGGCGACTACTTCGGCCACTGGCTGAAGGTCGGCCAGAAGCTCCGTTTCGACCGGGCTCCGCGCATCTTCCAGGTCAACTGGTTCCGCAAGGGCGACGACGGCCGCTTCCTCTGGCCCGGATTCGGCGACAACGCCCGCGTCATCGACTGGATCATCCGCCGTGTCGACGGCCAGGTCGAGGCGGTCGACAGCCCCATCGGCCGTCTGCCGAAGATCGAAGACCTCGACCTCACGGGGCTCGACCTCCCGGCCGCCGACCTCGCCGAGCTCTTCTCGGTCGACGCCCACTCGTGGCTGGCCGAGGCCGACATGACCGAGGAGTTCTACGACACGTTCGGCTCGCACCTGCCGGCGGCTCTGCGCGCGGAGCTCGCTGCGCTGCGGTACCGCCTCCAGCGGTCCTGAGCCGACCCCCTGCTCTCGCCCCGCCCGCCGTTTCGCGCGGTGGGGCGAGTGTCGGACTCGACGCCCCTCCCGTTCTTGGCGCGCAGGAGGGGCGTCGTTCTGTCCGCGTCCGGCCGGGTGGTACGCCGGCCGCCGCAGCCACCCCGTCGGGTTGCGTGAGAAACGCTCCTCGCTGGAAGAAACGCGTCGTCGGGGCGTTTCCTCCAGCCGATAGCGTTTCTCGCGCCGCCTTATCGACCCACGCCAGCACCGCGGCGGGTGGATGCGTCAGCTACGCCGGCCGCCGCAGCCACCCCGTCGAGTTGAGTGAGAAACGCTCCTCGCCGGAAGAAACGCGTCGTCGGGGCGTTTCTCCCAGCCTATAGCGTTTCTCGCGCCGCCCACCGCGACCACCCCCACCGCGAGCGCGAGGGCCGCACCACGCGGCGCCGCCGCTACCCGCCCGAGGTCACACCAGCAGCTGATGCTTCGCCAGATCGCGGTAGAGGGGAGTGGATGCCACGAGCTCGCTGTGCGTGCCCTGGCCGACGACCCGACCGTCTTGCAGGACGACGATGAGGTCGCTGTCGACGACGGTCGACAGGCGGTGGGCGATGACGAGGAGCGTGCGGTCGGTCGCGACGGCATCGATGGCCTCGCGCATGCGCTGCTCGTTCACGCCGTCGAGTGACGACGTCGATTCGTCGAGAAGCAGCACCGGGGGAGCGGCCAGCAGCGCCCGCGCGATCGCGAGACGCTGACGCTCGCCGCCCGAGAGCATGACTCCGTCTTCTCCGACGGGTGCGTCGACGCCGAGCGGGTTGCGCTCGAGGACGTCGCCGAGGTTCACCGCGCGCAGCACGCGCTCGCAGTCGGCATCGGATGCCGCAGGCGAGGCGAGGCGCAGATTGTCGGCGATCGTCCCGGCGAGGGTGGGGGCGTCCTGCTCGACGTAGCCGAATCGGGCGCGCAGCTCGTCGCGGGGGAGCTCGCGCGCGTCGATGCCGTCGATGAGGATCGCCCCGTCCGTGGGGTCGTAGAAGCGCTCGACGAGCGAGAGGATCGTGCTCTTCCCCGCCCCGGACGGTCCCACGAGCGCGACACGCGACCCCCGCGGCACAATGAACGACACTCCGCGCAGCACCTCGCGATCGGTCTCGGTGGGCGGCTCGGCGGAGTCGAGATGGACGTCCGCCAACACCGACCGCGCCTCCGCGGCGGCGGCCTCGCGCGCCTTCACGACGTGGTCGGGGTAGCGGAAGCGCACGTCGCGGAACGCGATCGCCGCGGCATCCGCAACCGCTGTGGACGTGCCCGGCAGGTCTCCCTCGTCTTCGAGGGGCAGGTCGAGCACCTCCTGGATGCGTCCGAGCGCCCCCAACGCCTGATTGACCGACGTGATCGCGCCGATCGCCGATGCGAGCGGCTGCACCAGCAGGAACAGGAAGATGACGAAGGTGACGAGGGCGGCGACGTCGATGGCTCCGGATGCCACGCGGAACCCGCCGACGCCGAGCACCACGAGCAGTGACACCTGCAACGCGATCCCTGCGACCGGCACGATGAGCGCCGACACCTTGGCGATGCGCACGCCCGCGTTGTAGGCCGCGGTCGCGGTCTCGGTGACCGAGTCTGTCTCGCGTGCGGTGGCTCCCGCGGCGCGGATGGTGCGGATGGAACCGACGGCGCGCTCGACGCCGGCCGACAGTTCGCCGACCTTCTCCTGTTGCGCGGCGGAGGCTGAGCGGATGCGGGTGCTGAGCACGACGACGGTTGCCAGCGACGCCCCGATGACGACCACGATCAGGCCGAGCAGGAGGGGATCGATGAACGCCATCGCGATGACCGCGCCGACGAGGATGAGCGCGTTGCCCACGGCATCCGCGAGTCCCTGCGTCAGCACGGCGTACAGCAGCGTGGTGTCGGTGCCCACGCGTGAGACGAGGTCGCCGGTGCGGCGCGCGTCGAACTCGCTGATGGGCAGGCGCAGGATCCGCGCGATGAGCCGCCGGCGGCTCGAGTAGACGACGGCGGTGCCGGTGCGCTGGAGCAGGTAGTGCTGGTACCCCGAGATGAGCGACGACAGCACGACGAAGCCCACGAGCAGCCACACCAGCGCGCCGAGCGGCACGGACTGTTGCACGCGCGTGATCACCTGGCCGACGAGAAGCGGCTGCACGAGCGTCGCACCTGCGCCGAGGATGCTCAAGACCGCGACGACGACGAGCGTGCGCTTGTGCTCGAGCAGGAAGGGCAGCAGCTGCCGGAACGACGCGCGCGGGCCCTCGGGCACGCGGCGGCCGCGCCGACCGCGCGCGGGAGCGGGAACGGACATGCTCACCTCGGAGAAGGAAATGGGGGTCCTTCGACCGTACCTCTCGCGGCTATGGGCGGGCCGCCGTCCCCGCCCGCGACTCCGCAGGCCCGATCCGTCCCCGCCCGTCGCTCCGCAGGGCCGATCGGCCCCCGCCCGCAACTCCGCAGGGCCGATCGGTGCCCGCCCGCAACTCCGCAGGCCCGATCCGTCCCCGCCTGTGCACAACGCAGGAGTTCTCTCGGACAAGACGTCCGGCTCGGCGGTCTCGCGGCGGCGCCGCGGCACGTCTCCTGCGTTGTGTACCGCTGCGTGTCGGCACACCGCGTCGGGGAACGACGGATGCCACGAGGCGCAGGCCCCGTGGCATCTGTCGTTCGAACAGAACGCGTTACGGCGCGGTCGCTCCGGCGGCGATGTTGTCGTCGTAGTCGACGTCCTTCGTCTCGGGCGAGAGCAGGACGGCGATGAGGGTCAGCACGCCCATCCCCGACAGGTACACGCCGACCAACCACGGGTTGCCGTCTCCGGCGGCCCAGAGCGCGACGGCGACGATCGGGGCGAGGGCCGCTCCGAGGATCGACGAGACGTTGTACGAGATGGCCGAGCCGGTGTATCGCGTGTTCGTGGGGAACAGTTCGGGCAGCACCGCGCCCATCGGTCCGAAGGTCGTGCCCATCAGCAGGAACCCGAACACGAGGAAGGCCTGCACGAGCGCGCCGGTGAACTTCGGGTCGGCGTGCGGCAGCAGGAACACCGAGAAGGTCAGGCCGAACACGATGATCGCGATCGTCACCCCGATGAGCAGACGCTTGCGCCCGATGGCGTCGGCCACGGGGCCCGACAGCATCGTGAAGACGCCGAAGAACACCACGCCGATGATCTGCATGATCACGAAGTCGGTGTAGCCGAAGCCCAGGCCCGGCACATAGGCGGCCGCATCGAACGGGGTGCCGGCCTTCTCGGCGGCCGCGGCGGCGGCTTCGACGGTGGGCTTGGTGCCGTACGACAGGGTGAAGCTCGTCATCAGGTAGAACAGCACGTAGGTCGCGAGCATGATGAACGTGCCGAGCACCAGCTGCTTGCCGTTGCGGCGAACGACCTCGCCGAGCGGGAACTTGCGGATCGCGCCGCTCTTCTCGGCCTTCGAGAACGACGTGCTCTCGACGAGCTTGAGGCGCACGTACAGGCCGACGATGACCATGACGGCAGAGAACAGGAACGGGACGCGCCAACCCCAGGTGAGGAACTCCTCGGATCGCTGGGCCGTGCCGTCGGGGTGCGGCAGTGCGAAGTTGATCACGAGGAAGACCGTGTTGGCGATGATGAAGCCGATCGGGGCGCCCAGCTGCGGGAACGTGCCGAACAGGGCGCGCTTGCCCTTCGGGGCGTTCTCGGTGGCGACGAGCGCGGCGCCCGACCATTCACCGCCGAGGGCGAAGCCCTGCGCCAGGCGCATGATCAGCAGCAGGACGGCCGCCCAGACGCCGATCTCGTTGAAGGTCGGGAGGCATCCGATGAGGAAGGTCGCGACACCCATCACGAGAAGGGATGCCACGAGCGTGGCCTTTCGGCCGAATCGGTCGCCGAAGTGGCCGAACACGACGGCGCCGAGGGGGCGCGCGACCATCGCGGCGCCGAAGACGCTGAACGACAGCAGCAACGAGGTCGTCTCGTTGCCGGTGGGGAAGAAGAGCACCGGGAAGACGAGGACTGCGGCGGTGGCGTACGCGTAGAAGTCGTAGAACTCGATCGTCGTTCCGACGAGGCTCGCGGTGATGACACGCGAGCGCGGGTTGGCCGGTGCGGCGGTGGAGCGGGTGGAGGGGGATGACGTGGTCATGACTGCCTGACGGGAAGGTTCTTCGTTCGCGTCCGGGATGGGGCGCAGCGGTGGGGCGCAGCGATCACAGGGGTGGGAGTGAGGGAGCGCACGGCGGGAGCACCGGCGACGTCCCCGGGTGAGGGGCGTCTAGACCCTCCAGTCTATGCGTGCGCTGAGCGTACGCCGGGTGCTGCCGAGAGGGCGCCCTCACGAGGGAGCGGTGATCAGCGCCAGATGACCGCGAGGCCGGCGTTCAGGAGCGCGAGGATACCGACCGGCCAGAACAAGGCCGGCGAGAGCGAGCCCGTGCGCTTCTGGCGCGCCGAGCCGATGCCGATCAGCGCGCCGATCACGAGCAGGACGACCAGCTTGACGCCGATCTTGACGTAGTTGAGGCCGTGGTCGAGGCCCCACGGCGCCGACAGGATGAGGCCGGTCAGCAACGAGATGCCCAGGGCGTTGTTCATCAGCGGCGTCACGCGTACGCGTCGGGCCACCGCCTCGACGGTCCAGGCGCCGAAGAGCACGGCGAAGCCGACGAGGTGCACGAGGACGACGACGTCACGCAGGATCTCCATACCCGTCAGGGTAGGGATGCCGCGGCCTGCGTCGCCAGCAAGGCGGGCCTCAGTCTCGCGGGTTCCCGCGCCGGTGTCCGCGTCAGCCGCGCAATTCCCGCAGCACCAGGGCGGTGCGGATCGCCGCGTCGGCGGCCTCCTCGCCCTTGTCCTCCTTCGAGCCCTCGAGTCCGGCGCGGTCGAGGCCCTGCTGCTCGTCGTCGAGCGTCAGCACGCCGAAGCCGACGGGCTTGCCCGCGTCGAGGGCGACACGCGTCAGGCCGTCGGTCGCCGCCGACGAGACGAATTCGAAGTGCGGCGTCCCACCCCGGATGATCACGCCGAGGGCGACGACGGCATCCGCCCCGCCGTCGAACGCGGCACGCGCGGCGACCGGCAGCTCGAATGAGCCCGGAACCCGGACGACACGGTACGTGGCTCCCGTGGCATCCAGGATCCGCCGGGCGCCCGCGATCAGGCCGTCGGTGATGACGTCGTGCCAGGTGCCGGCGATGACGACGACGTTCAGGCCGGAGGCGTCGACGCCGCCGGTCTCGGGTGCTCCACTGCCGGCCATCAGGCGCTCTCTTCCTTCGCGTGCGCGAGGGCGTCGCGCAGGTCGTCCTCGCCGATGATGTGGCCCATGCGGTCACGCTTCGTCTCGAGGTATTGGTGGTTGTTCGGGCCGACACCCACGAGCAGGGGCACCTGCTCGACGACGTCGAGACCGAAGCCGCGCAGCTGCGCGACCTTGTCGGTGTTGTTCGTCAGCAGTCGCACCTTATCGACTCCGAGGTCGGCGAGGATGCCGGCCGCGGCGGCGTAGTCGCGGGCGTCCGCGGGCAGGCCGAGGGCCAGGTTGGCATCCACGGTGTCCAGGCCCCGCTCCTGCAGGTTGTAGGCGCGCAGCTTGTTGATCAGCCCGATGCCGCGGCCCTCGTGCCCGCGCATGTAGATCACGATGCCGCCGTCGCGGTCGATCGTGTCGAGCGCGGCCTCCAGCTGGGGTCCGCATTCGCACTTCAGCGACCCGAAAGCCTCACCGGTCAGGCACTCGGAGTGCACCCGCACGAGCGGCGCGGACTCCGTGAGGTCGCCCGAGACGACGGCGAGGTGGTCGGTACCGGTCACGCGGTCTTTGTACGCGAGGAAACGGAACGTCCCGTGCGAGGTGGGGACGTTCGACTCGGCCCGCAGGCTGACCCGCCGACGCGCGGGGGTGGCCGCGGGGAGCGGGTCGGTCTCGTTCAGGTAGGCGACGAGCTGCTCGATCGTGATGACCGGGATGCCGTCGCGCTCACCGAGTTCGAAGAGTCCGGGCAGACGCATCATGCTGCCGTCGTCGGCCACGACCTCGGCGATCGCGCCGACCGGTTCGAGGCCCGCGAGCCGCATGAGGTCGACGGCGGCCTCGGTGTGCCCCGCGCGCTCGCGTACGCCTCCGTCGACGGCGCGGAGCGGCAGCACGTGTCCCGGACGGATGAGGCTCGTCGGCGCCGATTCGGGGTCGGCCAGTACGTTGAGGGTGCGGGAGCGGTCGGCGGCGCTGATGCCCGTGGTGACACCGGATGCCGCGTCGACGCTCACCGTGTAGGCGGTGCCGCGGGCGTCCTGGTTCACCTCGACCATGGGGGGCAGGTCGAGGCGGTCGGCCCACTCGCCGGGCATGGGCGCGCAGACGTATCCGCTCGACCAGCGGACCGTCCAGGCGAGCCATTCGGGGGTGGCGAGCTGGGCCGAGATGATGACATCGCCCTCGTTCTCGCGGTTCTCGTCGTCGGCGACCAGGATGGGCCGCCCCTGACGCAGGGCGTCCAGGGCCTCGGGGATGGTGGACAGGCTCATTCGGAGCCCCTCTCGGTCTCGTCGCTGCCGGACGCGCCGGCGGTCGTGCGGAAGGCGAGCATGCGTTGCACATGCCGCGCCAGGATGTCGGTCTCGAGGTTGACGGGGGTTCCGGCCTCCGCCCCGCCGAGCGTGGTCGCCGCGAGGGTCTCGGGGATCAACGACACCTCGAGCCACGGCTGCGGGTCGGGGGCGTCGCTGACCGCGCTGACGGTGAGCGAGACGCCGTCGATCGCGATCGAGCCCTTGTCGACGACGAGGGGTGCCAGGTGCGTCGGGATGCCGATCCGCACGACGCTCCACTGGGCACCGGGGCGCACCTCGCGCACGATCCCGGTGCCGTCGATGTGTCCCTGCACGATGTGTCCGCCCAGACGTCCGTGCGCGGCCGTCGCCCGTTCGAGGTTGACGGCGCGGCCCGGTGCCACGTCGACGAGGGTCGACATGTCGAGGGTCTGCTTCATGACGTCGGCGGTGAACCAGTCGTCGCCCTGGTCGACGACGGTGAGGCACACCCCGCTGACCGAGATCGAGTCGCCGTGCCCGGCATCCGACACCGACAGGGGGGCTCGCAGCGTGAGTCGCACGCCGTCGCCGGACGGCTCGACGGCGGTGACGGCGCCGATCTCTTCGACGATTCCGGTGAACATCAGGCGTCTCCTTCGTTCTCGCGCGCGGTCGCGCGGGCGGGTTCTGCGGGGGCGATCTCGTCTCCTGCGCCGGACGGTTCCGGCGACACGTGCGGGGGAGCGTCGTCGTGTGCGGGCGTGGGACGCGCGACGATCAGCAGATCGTCGCCGAGGTTCTCGATGGATGCCACGGCCAGCCGCTGCGCCTCGCCGATCGTCGAGACGCCCACATCCCCGACGGCGAGGCGAGACCCGCCGAGCAGGACCGGGGCGATGTAGACGAGCAGCTCGTCGGCGAGCCCGTCGCGCACGAACGCGCTCGCCAGCGTCGGGCCGCCCTCGACGAACACTCGTTGCATGCCCTGCTCGGCGAGATCGGTGAGAACGGCGGGCAGGTCGTGGGTCGCGTAGAAGAGCGGCTGGCGTGGATGGCGGCGCACCGCGGCATCCGGAGCGGTCTCGCTCTCGCCGATGATCACCGGAGTCGGCTGGGTCTCGCGCAAGGAGCCGTCTTCGGCGCGGGCGGTGAGAGCGGGATCGTCGGCACGGACGGTGCCGGTACCCGCGACGATCGCGTCGGCGTGGGCGCGGCGGACGTGCACGTCGCGACGTGCGGCAGGACCCGTGATCCACTGGCTCGTGCCGTCGTCGGCGGCGGCTCGTCCGTCGAGGCTCTGCGCCCACTTGACGGTGACGTGCGGGCGGCCGGTGCGCTGCAGGGCGACCCAGTCGCGGATCAGCTCCTCGGCGGCGTCGGCCCCGACCCCGTTCTGCACGTCGATCCCCGCGCTGCGGAGGCGGTCGGCGCCACCGGCGGCGGCAGCGGTGGGGTCGTCGAGGGCGTAGACCACTCGCGCCACCCCGGCATCGATGAGCGCTTGGGCGCAGGGACCCGTGCGGCCGGTGTGGTTGCACGGCTCGAGGGTGACGACGGCGGTGCCGCCGCGCGCGGCATCCGGTGCCAGCTGCGACAGGGCGTCGACCTCGGCGTGCGCGGTACCCGCGCCGCGGTGGAAGCCCTCGGCGAGGACGTCTCCGGTGGGGGAGAGGATGACGGCACCGACCTGCGGGTTCAGCCCGCGCGGGCCGCGCCGGGCGAGCTGCAGCGCTCGCCGCATGGCGTCGATCTCGACGGCGGATGCCATTTCCCTGTCCTTCCCGCGGAGTCCGGGGGCAGGGTCAGCGGGAAGGCGCGACGCGCCATCCGTGCTGCCTCCTATCCGGACTAGCGGGGGAGGACCCCCGCATCACCGTCGGTCCCGGAATTCCACCGGATCGGCCCCACCGCGGATCGCGGAGGGGTTCGCGGACTATCACCGCCGGTTCGGATTCTCACCGACCCCGGAGCACGTTGTTGCACTTCTGAGTGTAGTGAACGCGCCCCACGCGGTTTCATTCCCCGACATGGATGGACACGCGCCGACGCCCGCGATAGGCGAGATGCGGAGAGCGCGGGCCCGAGGTGTCGGTCGACGAGCCCCTCCGGCCGGCGTCGCGGAGCAGCTGGAGCGGTAGGGGTCTGACGCTGTGGCGTTCCGAGGCGCGGAACGGATTCTGAATCCTTATCAAAGAATTCGGCCTCCGTCACGTGGTTGAAACGTTCAGCCCCTATCCTGTGAAATGGCGGATTGCGTATTCCTCCGCCCTGAGTCTTTTACGAGGGTAGAGAGAATGGCTTCGAAGATTTTCCGTCCTGCGGGCGCGATGGTGGCTGTCGCCGCCGTTCTGCTCGCCGGTGTGGTCGGCGCAGCGCCGGCGTCTGCGGCCACGCGTGCCGCCGGCGACTATGTCATCGGCTTGGCCGACGGCGTCGATGCGGCCGCACTCGCGGCCCGCTACGGCGTCGATATGGACGAGCGGTACACCGCTGCCCTGAACGGGTTCGCGGCGTCGCTCACGGCCGCAGAGGCGACGGCGCTGGCGAACGACCGCCGCGTCAGCGTCCTCTCTGCCGACGTCGAGGTGGAGGGTTTCGCGCAGGCCGACACTCCTACGCCTAAGACCGTCCAGGCGGATGCGCCGCCGGTCAGCGCGGGCGACGGTGTGCAGAAGCCGTGGACAGGACCGGCGGTCGCCGTGATCGACTCCGGCGTCAACCCGCACATCGACTACAACCTCGTCGGCGCGGTCAACTGCCTCGGCACCAGCGACGAGCGCGACGGCAACGGTCACGGCACCGGCGTCTCGGGTTACATCGCCGCGTACGACAACGACTTCGGCACCGTCGGTGTCGCCCCCGGCGCGCCGATCTACTCGGTTCGCGTGATGGATGCCAAGAACAAGGGCACCCTTTCTTCGGTGCTCTGCGGTGTCGACTGGGTCGTCAAGAATGCAGCGACCTACAACATCAAGGTCGCCAACATGAGCCTCGGATTCGAGGGCGTCGACGACGGCAATTGCGGCTTCTCCAACAGTGACGCTCTCCACCAGTCGATCTGCAAGCTGACGTCGCAGGGCGTCGTGGTGGTCTCCGGAGCCGGTAACGGCGCCACCGACCTCGGGCGCGTCCTCCCCGGCTCGTACGACGAGGTCCTGGTCGCGACCAACATGGCCGACTACGACGGGAAGCCCGGCGGACTCGCCGCGAGCACCTGCGGCCTGTCCACCAAGGACGACTCGCCGTGGTTGAACACGAACTACGCCGTCTCCGACGCCGACAAGGCCCACACGCTGGCAGCCCCCGGCACGTGCCCCTACACGACCCTCAAGGGCGACCGCTTCGGGTACATCCAGTCGGGCACGTCGATGGCCACCGCGGCTCTCAGCGGCGTGGTCCTGAACTGCTTCGCCACGGGCAGCTGCCCCGGTTTGAGCACTCCGCAGGTCATCCGACAGGTCATCGCGCAGGCGTCGGCTGCTGACGCCAAGGGCCACACCTGGTTCGGCAGCCCCTCGGCCGCCGGCTCCTCGCCGAGCAAGTACTACGGCTATCTGGCGACCGTCGGCCCCACGGGTTCCGGACCGGTGCCGACGCCGACGCCCACCGCGACGCCGACGCCCACCCCGACGCCGACCGCGTCGCCCACGCCGACCGCGTCGCCCACACCGACCGCGTCGCCCACGCCCACCGCGACGCCGACCCCGGGGGCGGACAAGACGGCCCCGACGACGTCGATCGTCAGCCCCACCACAGGCACGACGATCTCCGGACGCGGTGACCTCGTCGCCTCGGCGAGCGACAACGTCGGTGTGACCGCTGTCAGCTTCTGGGCGGGATCGACCAAGCTCGGCGATGCCGTGCGCGGCAATGACGGGCTCTGGCGCGCGACCCTCGACTCCAGCCAGTACCCCAAGGGCCGGTACCAGATCCGCTCGCGCGCCACGGACGCAGCCGGCAACATCGGGTGGAGCCCGATCGTGACGATCTCGGTTTCCTGACGCTCTGAACGACAGCGGCGGGCGGCACTTCGGTGTCGCCCGCCGCTGTTGTTGCTGCCGGCCCCGTCAGGGGGGGGCTGACGGGACACCCGTGAACGACGGCGCCGCCGCGCCGTCGTCATTCCCGGGGGATCCGCGGCTTCGCAACGCGGGGCGTGCCGGTCTCGACGCGGGCCCCGGGTACGCTCATTCGCCGCAGGACGCGGGCGGGTACGCCGACCTACTTGAGCAGTCGCGAAAGCCGCCGGTCCGCCAGCAGTTTGCCGCCGGTCTGGCACGTGGGGCAGTACTCGAGGGAATTGTCGGCGAAGAAGACGCTGCGCACCTCATCGCCGCATACCGGACACGCCTGACCGCGCCGCCCGTGAACGCGCATGCCCCGCCTCTTGGCATCCTTCAACTCTGCCGGCGGCTTGCCGCGGGCGGTGTCGATCGCCTCGGCGAGGGTCGTCGTGAGCGCGGCGAAGAGACGGTCGACCTCGTCGTCGCTGAGGGTGGCGGCGAGGGCGTAGGGCGACATCTTGGCCGCGTGCAGGATCTCGTCGGAGTAGGCGTTGCCGACACCGGCGACGATCGACTGATCGCGCAGCACCCCCTTGATCTGCGTACGCCGACCGGTCAGCAGCGCGCCGAACTTCTCGCGGCCGAAGTCGTCGTCGAGGGGATCGGGACCCAGGCGGGCGATGCCCGGCACCTCGTTCGGATCGGTGACGGCGTACACGGCGAGCGACTTCTTCGTGCCGGCCTCGGTCAGGTCGAAGCCCGAACCGTCGTCGAAGCCCACCCTCAGGGCGATGGGCGTCTTGCCCGGCTTGATGAGTGTCGCGGGCAACGCGTCGTACCAGCGCAACCAGCCCGCCTTGGCGAGATGGAAGACGAGGTGGATGCCACCGTCGGTCGCGATGTCGACGAATTTGCCGTGGCGTTCGACGCCCGTCACCGCCCCGCCGATGAGGTCGGTCAGGGGAGGGGCGTAGGTCTTGAGCGCGTTGATCGCCGACACGGCGGCCTTGTCGAAACGGTGCCCCGTGAGGCGCCCCCGAAGGAATTCGACGAGCCCTTCGACCTCTGGCATCTCCGGCATGCGCCCATGCTCCCACGCACGCCCGACATCGCGAATGGTCTTGCGCACGTTCCCGCGGATCCACCGCGCAGCCCCATCGACGGTCCGGGCGTGCACACCGGTTCGCCGCCACCGGGGACACAACGCAGGACTTCCGCTGCAGCGTGCGCGTGATCCGGCGTTGTCCGGCCGTGTCGAAGCCGGTATTCCTGCGTTGTGTCCGCCCGGTCGGCCGCCACCCGGGGCCGGGCGTGCGTGCCGGCCCGCCGCCGCCGGGGTCCGGGCGTGCGTGCCGGTTCGCCGACACCCGGGACACGACGCAGGACTTCCGCAACAGCGCGCGCGTGATCCGGCGTTATCCGACGTGTCGAGGCCGGTACTCCTGCGTTGTGTCCGCCCGGGTCCTCCCCGTGCCGTCGATTCCGGGGACTCTGCACATTCCGTGGACCGCGGTGCGCGGCGCGTCCAGGGGTCGAGCATGGTGGGCGGGTGCGACCCGAACACTCCTCTGACTTCGCCCCGGATTCGACCATGTCCTACGCCGATCTGCGGGCGGGCGGTGCGACTCGTGCCGGCATCCGCGAGGCTCTGGCGACAGGTACCCTTCACCGCGCCAGACGCGACGTCTACCTCGCCGCCGGAGCGGGGGAGAGGGCCGTTGCGGCACAACGCGTGGGCGGGCGGTTGGACTGCGTGTCCGCGATCGCCGCATCCGGCATCTTCGTCCTGGATCGCACGAGGCTGCACGTCCAGGTCGAACCGACGCGTGGGAGGTTGCGCTCACCGGTCTCGCGCCGTCGGCGTCTCGCGCACGACCCCGACGTCGTCGTGCACTGGCGTCACGCTGGGCACGGGGACGCGCACTCGATACCCCTCACCGAGGCGCTGAGGGTCGCCGTCCGCTGCCAGAGCCCCCGAGCATCGGTCGCGATGCTCGACAACGCTTTCCACCAGCGCCGAATCTCCGCCGCGGATGTGCACGACATCTTCGCCGGTCTTCCCGCGAAGTACGCGGTCTTGGCGTCGCTTCTCGACGGTCGCGCCGAGGCGGGCTCCGAGAGTATCGCGCGACTGCTGCTGAGGGGTCTCGGGTGCAGGGTGCAGGTCCAGGTGTCGATCGACGGCGTCGGGCGTGTCGACCTGCTCGTGGACGGGTGGATCGTCGTCGAGTGCGACAGCCGCGCACACCACGGGGGCTGGGAGTCGCAGGAGCGGGACCGGCTGCGTGACCTGCTGCTGGCCGAACGCGGATACGCGGTGATCTGTCCCACGGCGAACATGATCTTCGATGAACCGGAGGTGCTGCGGCGTGCTGTTCAGGGACTCCGGGGCGGCGGTGCGCTCCGTTAGGACACAACGCAGGAAACTCGAGCGACACGAGCCGGCCAGGCGCCGACGGGTCTCAGGAAGCGGCAAGAGTCCTGCGCTGTGTCCCGCCGGAGGGCGACGCTCGATTCTGCGACCGGGCGATGCTGGGCCCTGCTGACCGGGTCACGATACGCCTTGCGTCTGTCGGCGGGGCCGGCTCTAAAGTCTGACCCGGTCGGTTCGCCGGACATAACGCAGGAGAATCAGCACCATGACGGCTGCACGTCGCCACGTCGACGCGACGCCCGCACGTCTCATGCGTCGTGTCGTGACCGGACACGGTCCGGCTCTCTGACGTCGGGCACCCGGAGGTGCGGGGCGCCCTGATCGCCGGGACGAATCAGCCGCGGCGCAGCAGCCCGATGCGGTCGTAGACGTCGGCAAGGGTCTTTTCGGCGACGGATGCCGCCTTGCCGGCGTTGACGGCCAGCACCCGGTCGAGCTCGGCGGGGTCGTCGAGCAGCTCGAGGGCACGCTCGCGCACGGGCTCGAACTCGTTCACCACGACTTCGGCGAGACCCTTCTTGAAGTCGCCGTACCCGCGGCCGGCGTACTCGTCTTCGATCGCGGTGATCTCGCGTCCCGTCAGCGCGGAATAGATCACCAAGAGGTTCGAGACGCCGGGCTTCTCGTCGCGGTCGAAGCGCACCGCGCCCTCGGAGTCGGTGACGGCGCGCATGATCTTCTTCGCGCTCACCTTCGGCTCGTCGAGCATCCACAGCACGCCGGCGTCGGATTCGGCCGACTTCGACATCTTCGACGTGGGGTTCTGCAGGTCGTAGATGCGCGCGGTCTCGCGCTGGATCATCGGCTTCGGCATCGCGAAGGTCTCACCGAAACGCTGGTTAAAGCGCTCCGCCAGGTCACGCGTCAGCTCGATGTGCTGCTTCTGGTCATCGCCGACGGGTACCACGTCGGTCTGGTACAGCAGGATGTCGGCGGCCATCAGCACCGGGTAGGTGAAGAGGCCGACGTTGGTGGCATCCGCGCCGTATCGGGCCGACTTGTCTTTGAACTGCGTCATGCGTCCGGCCTCACCGAAGCCCGTGAGGGTCGACAGTACCCATTGCAGTTCGGCGTGCGCGGGCACGTGCGACTGCACGTACAGCGTCGACCGCGAGGGCTCGATGCCTGCGGCGATGTACTGCGCGGCGGTGCGACGGGTCTTCTCGCGACGCTCGGCGGGGTCGCCGGGCTGGGTGAGGGCGTGCAGATCGACGACCGAGAAGAAGGCGTCGTACTGGTCTTGCAGCTCGCGCCACTGCAGGAGGGCCCCGATGTAGTTGCCGATCTGGAGGCTGTCGGCGGAGGGCTGCATTCCGGAGTAAAGGCGCTGCTGAGTCACCTCTCGATCCTAGGTGCCGCCGCCTGGCCGCCGCGGCCCCCGATCGCTCACCCGACCGCACCGCCGTGGGGCCGACTCGACCCCGCCGTTACGCACCGGCGCCGCGCGCAGACGCCCGTCAGCGCCCGAGCGTGTAGTCGACGATGACGGGGGAGTGGTCGCTCCACCGGGTGTCGTACGAGGGCGCGCGGTCGACGCGGTAATCGGTGACGCGTTCGGCGAGGGCGGGGGTGGCCACGTGGTAGTCGATGCGCCACCCGCTGTCGGTGTCGAACGCCTTCCCGCGCATCGACCAGAACGTGTACGGCCCGTCGACCTCGCCCGCGGCACGGCGCCCCACGTCGACCCAGCCCAGGCCGGTGCCGGTCGAGCCGTCCACACCCTCGACCTGCTCACCCGCGGGGCCGAAGAAGCGATCGAAGTAGGCGCGTTCGCGGGGCAGGAACCCGGCGTTCTTGCGGTTGCCCCGCCAGTTTTTGATGTCGAGCTCGCGGTGCCCCACGTTCAGGTCGCCGAGGACCAGGGCGAGATCGCGTTCGGACTTCAGCGTGGCGAGGCGCTGCTCCATCGCATCGAGGAAGAGCCACTTCGCGTCTTGCTTGGGGGTGTCGACCTCGCCGCTGTGCACGTACGCGCTGACGACGGTGACCGTCTCGCCGTCGATGTCGAAATCGGTCTCGATCCATCGGCCGGACGCGTCGAGCGGCTCGGGGCCGAGATGGCTTCGTGTTTCGACGCCGGGCAGTCGGCTGATGATCGCCACGCCCGCGCGCCCTTTCTGCAGCGATTCGTCGTTGACGATCTGCCAGCCGGGCAGGGCCTCTGCGAGCTGTGCGGCCGTCGCGCGCACCTCTTGCAGGGCGACGATGTCGGCGCCCGAGGCGTCGAGCCATTCGGTCATGCCCTTGCGGACGGCGGCACGGATGCCGTTGACGTTGACGGAGACGATACGTACAGAACGAGGCACCCCCCGAGCGTAGCCCGAGCCTCCGACACCGCTCCTGACGAGACCACCGAGGGAGAGCCCCCCAACGGGTATTCCGCCAACGAAGACGGTTGTTCCCGGAGCGCCGTCGACTACCCCGACGGTCAGTCGGGGAGGAGGGAGACCCGCCGCGGCGCGGGCACGTCGGCCTCCGAGCGCGCGAGCTGCTTCTCGGCGGCGGCGAGTCTGCGCTTCGCGCGCCAGCGCAGGGGCCACCGCGACAGGGCGACCTCCTTCTCGGCTTGGCGGACGCCGACCTGCGCCGCGATGACGAGGGCCGCCTGTTCCATGGCGAGGCGGTCCTCGGGGGAGCGCAGGGGTACGTCGCGGTCGCGCGCCGCCACGGCGATCCACGCCGCCGAGACGAGGATCACGATGCCGATGAACCGGAACCACAGCAAGAACCCGATGAGCACGGTGAACGTGGCCAGGAGCGGGTTCGACGGCGTGTATACGAAGAGGAAGCCCGCGGCGACCTGCAGCACGACCATGCCCGTCGCCCCGACGATCGCGCCCGGCCAGGCGCGTCGCCACGTGAGGGTCGTGCCCGTGAGGAAGCGGAACAGGGACGCCAGAGCGACGGTGTTCACACCGAAGGCCACGATGAGCGAGATGATCCGTGCGCCCACCGACCAGCCGAGGGTCTCGCGGTCCCAGCCGATGAGCCCGAACACCAGGTCGACCGCGCCGGTGGTGATCGAGCCCAGCAGGGCGCCGACCAGCAGAGCGATGCCGAACAGGAGCGAGGCGACGAAGTCGCGTGCCTTGAGCAGCACGTAGTTGCGCAGGTCGAAGGGCAGTCCGAAGGTGTCGCGCACCGCGCGGCGGGTGAACGTGACGAACCCGATGGCCGTCCACACCACCACCACGACGGCGACGATGCCCGTGATGGTGAGGAGGCGTCCGCTCTCCTGCGCGACGGCCTCTACCTGCTCCCGGTCGACGAGGCCGTTCTCGCTGATGATGCCCGGAATGTAGCTGTTGACGATGTGGATCAGACCGTCGATCGCGGTCTTGCTGCCGCCCAGCCAGATACCCACGCCGGCGAATGCCAGGTACAACGCCGAGAACACCGCGAACAGCCCCTGGTAGCTCATGCCGGCCGCGAGCAGGAAGCCGTTGTGCTGAAGGAAGTGCCGCCACACGCGGATCGGGAACCATTGGGCGATCTTCGCCGCCCGGGCGATGGGCTGATCCAGTCGCTCCCGCACGGCGGTCTGCGCGGCCTCGAAACGGTCGCGGAGCGAAGCGTCGTCGTCGCGCACGGAGGCACGGTCGTCGCGCACCGCGGGCAGCGGCCGAGGGTCGTGGCGGTTCCCTGTCACCTGACGAGCCTAATCAATGGAGGAGGGAGCCCCCGGCGACGTGCGGACGTGCGGGAACCGTCGCCGCCGGACACGACGCAGGAAATCAACTCCTCCGCCGGTCCCCGTCGGCCAATCCACCGGCCCGCCGTCGCGGGTTTCCTGCGTTGTGTCGCGGCGAGGGAGCGGATCGCGTGGCGCGACGCCGGGGACTCGCGGTCGGCGCGGGCGCGGACGGGGCGGATCGCCGACGCGGCAGCCCGGTGGGAGCCGCGACCGTGGTCGGCGCCCCGGAACGCCGAACGGCGGGGCGCCGAAGCGCACCCGCCGTTCGAGAAAGGATGGTCTTAGCGACCGCCGCGGAGGACGGCCTGCTTGACCTCGGCGATGGCCTTGGTGACCTCGATGCCACGGGGGCACGCCTCGGTGCAGTTGAAGGTGGTGCGGCAGCGCCACACGCCCTCTTTGTCGTTGAGGATGTCCAGGCGCACATCGCCCGCGTCATCGCGCGAGTCGAAGATGAAGCGGTGCGCGTTCACGATCGCGGCGGGGCCGAAGTACTGACCGTCGGTCCAGAACACGGGGCACGACGAGGTGCACGCGGCGCACAGGATGCACTTGGTTGTGTCGTCGAAGACCTCGCGGTCGACGATGGACTGCACGCGCTCCTTGCCCGGCTCGGGCTTCGAGTTCGAGATCAGGAAGGGCTGCACCTCGCGGTAGGAGGCGAAGAACGGCTCCATGTCGACGATGAGGTCCTTCTCGAGGGGCAGGCCCTTGATCGCCTCGACGTAGATCGGCTGCGAGATGTCGAGATCCTTGATCAGCGTCTTGCAGGCCAGGCGGTTGCGGCCGTTGATGCGCATGGCATCCGATCCGCAGATGCCGTGCGCGCACGAGCGGCGGAACGACAGCGACCCGTCGGTCTCCCACTTGATCTTGTGCAGAGCGTCGAGCACACGATCGGTGGAGTACAGCTCCACGTCGTAGTCGACCCATCGCGGCTCGTCGTCGACCTCGGGGTCGAAACGACGGATGTTGAAGGTGACGAGGAACGACTGGATCCCGGTGTCTTCCGGCGTCTGCTCGACCTCGTCCGAGGTGTCGACGTTCTCGAGGACGGTGGATGCCATCTCAGTACTTCCTCTCCAGCGGCGGGTAGCGCAGCTCCCCGGCCTCGTTCTTGGTGAACACCACGGGCTTCCAGCCGAGTTCGATGTGATCGGCGGGGTGCGACGAGTGGGGGTCTCCCGACAGGTACGCCATGGTGTGCTGCATGTACTTCTCGTCGTCGCGCGTGGGGAAGTCGTCGCGCATGTGACCGCCACGGCTCTCTTCGCGGTTCTGCGCCGAGTAGACGACGACCTCGGCCAGGTCGAGCAGGAAGCCGAGCTCGACGGCCTCGAGCAGGTCGGTGTTGAACCGCTTGCCCTTGTCGTCGACGTGGATGTTCTTGTAACGCTCGCGCAGATCGGCGATGACATCCATCACGTGGGCGAGGGACTCGTGCGTGCGGAACACCTGCGCGCCCTTGTCCATCTCGTCCTGGAGCGTCTTGCGCAGGACCGCGATGCGTTCGGTGCCGCCGTTGTTGCGCAGGCCCTCGATCAGACCGCGCACCTCGGCGGCGGGGTCTTCGGGCAGCGGCACGAAGTCGGCGGTCTTGACGTACTCGACGGCGTTGCGGCCGGCGCGCTTGCCGAAGACGTTGATGTCGAGCAGCGAGTTGGTGCCGAGGCGGTTCGAGCCGTGCACCGAGACGCAGGCGCACTCGCCGGCGGCGTAGAGGCCGGGGACGACGGTGTCGTTGTCGGCGAGCACCTCGGCCTTGATGTTGGTGGGGATGCCGCCCATCGCGTAGTGCGCGGTCGGCATGACCGGCACGGGCTCGACGACCGGGTCGACACCGAGGTAGGTGCGGGCGAACTCGGTGATGTCGGGGAGCTTCGTCTCGAGCACCTCAGCGCCCAGGTGCGTGCAGTCCAGCAGAACGTAGTCGCGGTGGGGACCCGCGCCGCGACCCTCGGCCACCTCTTGCACCATGCAGCGGGCGACGATGTCGCGCGGTGCGAGGTCTTTGATGGTGGGGGCGTAGCGCTCCATGAAGCGCTCACCACTGGCGTTGCGCAGGATCGCGCCCTCGCCTCGGGCGCCCTCGGTGAGGAGGATGCCGAGACCGGCGAGGCCGGTCGGGTGGAACTGGAAGAACTCCATGTCCTCCAGGGGGAGGCCCTTGCGCCAGACGATGCCGACGCCGTCACCGGTGAGGGTGTGGGCGTTGGAGGTGGTCTTGAAGATCTTGCCGAAGCCGCCGGTGGCGAAGATGACCGCCTTCGACTGGAAGACGTGCAGCTCGCCCGTGGCGAGGTCGTACGCGACGACACCCGAGACCTGGGTCTTGCCCGCCGCGTCCTTCACCGTGATGAGGTCGAGCACGTAGAACTCGTTGAAGAAGTTGATGCCGAGCTTGACGCAGTTCTGGAACAGCGTCTGCAGGATCATGTGGCCGGTGCGGTCGGCGGCGTAGCACGCGCGGCGCACGGGGGTCTTGCCGTGATCGGCGGTGTGTCCGCCGAAGCGGCGCTGGTCGATCTTGCCCTCGGGGGTGCGGTTGAACGGCAGGCCCATGTTCTCGAGGTCGATGACGGCGTCGATGGCCTCTTTGGCGAGGATCTCCGCGGCATCCTGATCGACGAGGTAGTCGCCGCCCTTGATGGTGTCGAACGTGTGCCACTCCCACGAGTCCTCTTCGACGTTGGCGAGCGCCGCCGCCATGCCGCCCTGCGCCGCACCGGTGTGCGAGCGGGTCGGGTAGAGCTTCGAGATGACGGCGGTCTTCGCGCCGGGGCCGGCCTCGATGGCCGCGCGCATGCCCGCGCCGCCGGCACCGACGATGACGACGTCGAACTGGTGGTAGTGGACGCCGTCTTTGACGATCGAGTCCGAGGAAGTCTGGGTGCTCACGTGTGCGATGCCTCTGCTGTCAGGGGAAAGAAGGGATGCCGTCGGCTCACGCCGCCTGGCACGCGTCCCAGAGGGAGCTGCTCTCGGTCACACCGAGGCAGGGGTCGAAGGTGAACACGACGAGCGTGCCGAGCAGGATCAGGAACCCCGCGGAGATCCACAGCGATCCGACGAGGATCTTGCGGATCATCGCGTTCGTGACGTAGTCGTTCACGATCGTGCGCATGCCGTTGGCGCCGTGGATGAGGGCGAGCCAGAGCATCAGCACGTCCCACCACTGCCAGAACGGCGAGGCCAGCTTGCCCGCGACGAACGCGAAGTCGATCTGGTGGATGCCGTCGTTCGTCATCAGGTTGACGAACAGGTGGCCGAAGATGAGGACGATCAGCAGCACGCCGGAGGCGCGCATGTAGATCCATCCCCATTTCTCGAGGTTGGAGCCCTTCTTGCGGACGCTGGGCGTGCGCGGGGCGGGGATCGTGGCGGCTTCTTGGGCGACGGACATCAGTGGCTCCCGGTGACGGCGCTGAAGACGTTGATCAGGTGGCGGGGGGTGAAGCCGAGCATCGTGACGACCCAGAGGCCCAGGACGCCCCACCACAGCTGACGCTGGTGGCGCGTGGCCCACGGCCAGAAGTCGACCAGGATGATGCGCAGCCCGTTGAACGCGTGGTACGCGATCGCGCCGACCAGGGCCACCTCGCCGAGACCCATGATCGGGTTCTTGTAGGTGCCGATGACGGCGTCGTACGCCTCGGGCGACACGCGGATGAGCGCCGTGTCGAGGATGTGAACGAGGAGGAAGAAGAAGATCGCCACACCGGTGATGCGGTGCAGGACCCAGGACCACATGCCCTCACGGCCGCGGTAGAGAGTGCCGCGGGGCCTCTTCGAAGTGGTCGTTTTCACCGACGGCGTGGCACGTGCTGGTGCTGACACGGTCGTCCTCCCTGATCGAACACGGTGTGGGGACCGGCACCGGCCCCGAGCGTCACACGGGCGCCCCTGAATACTACGTCCGGCCTATGAACGCGGAGGATAAGGGGCGCCTAACTGTCTCTCGACATCGAGATAAAACGGAGCGCCGTGAGTGCCGTGTCTCACCCGGTCGGGGCCCGTCGGAGGGGACAAGTCCGGACCGCTAGGGTCGGAGCCATGTCAGATCGCGCTATCGACGACTTCTACGCCGTGATCCCCGCCGGAGGCATCGGCAGCCGCCTCTGGCCTCTCTCGCGGGCGGACGCCCCCAAGTTCCTCCATGACCTGACCGGCTCGGGCCAGACCCTGCTGCGCGACACGTGGGACCGCCTCGCACCGCTGTCGGGCGAGGACCGCATCGCCGTCGTGACCGGTCGCGCCCACCGCGCCGCCGTCGAGCGCGAACTGCCCGGCGTGCCCGACCACAACGTCTTCCTCGAATCGGAGCCCCGCGATTCCTCGGCCGCCATCGGCCTGGCCGCCGCGATCCTCGTGCGCCGCGAGCCCGACGTCATCATCGGTTCCTTCGCAGCGGACCACGTCATCCGTCAGACCCGCCAGTTCGACTTCGCCGTGCGCCAGGCGGTCGCCGTCGCGCGCGCCGGATACATCTGCACGATCGGCATCCAGCCCTCCGAGGCGTCGGTGGGCTTCGGCTACATAAAGAAGGCCGACGAGCTCATCGTCGACGGTGCCCCCGAGGCGTACACGGTCGAGCGGTTCGTCGAGAAGCCCGACCTCGACACGGCGAAGGAGTATTTCGCCGACCGCGCCTACCTGTGGAACGCCGGCATGTTCATCACGCGGGCCGACGTGCTGCTGGCCGAGCTCGCCGTCAACGAGCCCGAACTGCACGCGGGGCTGCTCGAGCTCGCGGCGTCCTGGGACGACCGCGACCGCCGCGGTCCCGCCGTCGACCGCATCTGGCCGGGGCTGAAGAAGATCGCCATCGACTACTCGGTCGCCGAGCCCGCCGCCGAGAAGGGGCGGCTCGCGGTCATCCCCGGGCACTTCGACTGGGACGACGTGGGCGATTTCGCCAGCCTGTCCAAGCTCAACTCCTCGGGAGGGCGCAATGAGCTCGCCATCCTCGGCGAAGACGCCCGCGTGCTCTCCGATTCCTCCAGCGGCATCGTCGTCTCGCAGACCAAGCGCGTGATCAGCCTCATCGGCGTGCGGGACATCGTCGTGGTCGACACCCCCGACGCCCTGCTCGTCACGACGACCGAGAACGCCCAGCGTGTGAAGGGCGTCGTCGATGCCCTGAAGCTCACGGGTCGGGGCGACGTCCTCTGAGACCGGATGCCACCGGCTGTGGCATCCGGTCCCGCCCGATGTCGCAGCGTGTGGCGGTCGCGTGACGCGAGATTGCGTCTTTGTAACCATTGCCTCGCACGGCGGCTCCTGGCACACGAGCGCGGCGACACACTGGGTAACGTGACGGGATCGTCCCCCGAACCCGTTGGGGGCATCCGTCTTGGAGGACCCCTCGTGAAGACCACGAAGAAGGCCGTCGTCAGCGGCTTCGCCATGATCGGCGCCGCCGTGCTGCTCGCCGGCTGCGGCGCAGCGCCCGAGAGCAACGGCGCGTCGGGCGGTGCCGGTTCCGGCGCCAGCGATTACCTGCCCTGCATGGTGTCGGACGCCGGCGGCTTCGACGACAAGTCGTTCAACCAGCTCGGTAAAGAGGGCGTCGACGCCGCTGCCGCCGAACTCGGGTCGCAGACCCCCATCGAGGTCGAGTCGCAGGCCGAGACCGACTACGCCTCCAACCTGCAGAGCCTCGTCGACCAGGGATGCAACACCATCGTCACGGTCGGCTTCCTCCTGGCCCCCGCGGCGCTCGAGTCGGCCACGGCCAACCCCGACCTGGAGTACGTCTCGATCGACGACACCGTCGACAGCGACTTCGACGGCCAGACCGACGCGCCCAACATCAAGCCGATTATCTTCGACACCGCCCAGGCTGCCTACCTCGCCGGCTACCTCGCCGCGGGCACCTCGAAGACCGGCGTCGTCGGCACCTTCGGTGGCCTGAACATCCCCACCGTGAGCATCTTCATGGACGGCTTCGCGCAGGGCGTCGAGAAGTACAACACCGACAACGGCGCGAGCGTACGCGTCGTCGGATGGGACCGCGCCGCGCAGGACGGCTCCTTCACCGGTGGATTCGAGGCCAACGACACCGCGCGTCAGACCGCGCAGGCGATCATCGACCAGAACGTCGACGTGCTCCTGCCCGTCGGTGGCCCGATCTACCAGTCGGCTGCCGTCGCGGTCCGTGACGCCGGGCGCGAGATCGCCCTCGTCGGCGTCGACGCCGACGTGTTCGAGACCGACCCGACCGTCGGCGACCTGCTGCTGACCTCGATCCTCAAGGGCATCGACGTCGGCACCAAGGATGCCATCGTCGCCGCCGGCAACGGCTCGTTCGACGCAGCGCCCTTCGTCGGCACGCTCGAGAACGAGGGCGTCGGCATCGCCGACTACCACGACTGGTCGGACCGGGTCCCCGCCGAGCTCACCAGCAAGATCGAGGACCTCAAGGCTCAGATCATCGACGGCTCGATCACCGTCGACTCGTACCTCGCGGGCTGAGGTAGCGAACTCTCTCGGGGAGGCCGGCGTACGCCGGCCTCCCCTCCCTTTGGCCGGGGACGCCGGCCGCCCCCTGCCCGGGTCCGCTCACGAGGCGGCCCTTCCCGTCGGACGCCTGCCGCGTCCGGCGTCGAGAACTTAGGATCGGGAACATGAAGCTCGAACTCCGCGGGATCACGAAAACCTTCGGGTCCCTGGTGGCGAACGACCACATCGACCTCACCGTGCATGCCGGTGAGATCCACTGCCTGCTCGGCGAGAACGGTGCCGGCAAGTCCACTCTGATGAACGTCCTCTACGGTCTCTACCAGGCCGACGGGGGAGAGATCCTGCTCGACGACGTCGTCCAGCACTTCTCGGGTCCCGGCGATGCGATGCGCTCCGGGATCGGCATGGTGCACCAGCACTTCATGCTCATTCCCGTCTTCACCGTCGCCGAGAACGTCATGCTCGGGCACGAGCCGACCAGAGCCGGCGGCCGCCTCGACATCGCCGCCGCGCGCGCGAAGGTCACAGAGATCTCCGACCGCTTCGGGTTCGACGTCGATCCCGACGCCCTCGTCGACGACCTGCCGGTCGGCGTGCAGCAGCGCGTCGAGATCATCAAGGCGCTGTCACGCGACGCGAAAGTCCTCGTGTTCGATGAGCCGACCGCCGTGCTCACCCCCCAGGAAACCGACGAGCTCATGGCGATCATGCGCCAGTTGAAGGCCGCGGGCACCTCGATCGTCTTCATCACCCACAAGCTGCGCGAGGTCCGCGAGGTCGCGGACCGCATCACCGTCATCCGCCTCGGCAAGGTGGTCGGCGAGGCCGAGCCCACCGCCTCCAACGCCGAGCTCGCTTCGCTGATGGTGGGCCGCGCGGTCGAGCTCACCGTGCAGAAAGACGCGCCGACGCTCGGCGACGTGGGCCTGTCGGTGAAGGGCCTGACCGTGGTCGACGCGATCGGCCAGGTCGTGGTCAACGACGTCAGCTTCGAGGTGCGCCGCGGCGAGGTCCTCGCCATCGCGGGCGTGCAGGGCAACGGCCAGACCGAGCTCACCGAGGCACTCGTGGGCCTGCAGGAGCGCGTCGAGGGGTCGATCACCCTCGACGGCAAGGAGCTCAGCGGGTCGAGCGTTCGCACGGTGCTCGACGCGGGTGTCGGCTTCGTGCCGGAGGACCGCAAAGAAGACGGCCTCGTGGGGGAGTTCTCGATCGCCGAGAACCTCATGCTCGATCGCGCCGACGGCGCTCCCTTCGTCAAGGGCGGTGCCCTCCAGCTCTCGACGCTCGCCGATTTCGCGCGCGACAAGGTCGCCGAGTTCGACGTGCGCACACCGTCGATCGAGACCCCCGTCGGACGCCTGTCCGGCGGCAACCAGCAGAAGGTCGTGCTGGCTCGCGAGCTCAGCCGAGAGCTCCGGCTCTTCGTCGCCGCGCAGCCCACGCGCGGTGTCGACGTGGGCTCCATCGAATTCATCCACAAGCGCGTCATCGAGACCCGCGATGCCGGCGTGCCGGTGATCGTCGTCTCGACCGAGCTCGACGAGGTCACCGCGCTCGCCGATCGCATCATGGTGATGTACCGCGGCCGCGTCGTCGGCATCGTGCCCGGCGACACCACGCGCGACGTGCTCGGTCTGATGATGGCCGGCGAGACGCCCCAGAACGAAGGAGTCGCCGCGTGAGCGATCCGCACAGCCCTCACGACCCGAGTGTCGGGCGCGCGGACCGCGCCGCCGAGGCTACCGACCCGACATCCACCGACGCCGCTCTCGCGGGGGCGTCGACGGTCGACCCCGCCACCGGTGCCCGCGTCGTGGCCCCCGCGCCGGCGACGGACGAGAACCGCTGGCGTCGCGCGTTGCGCGAGGTCGCCACCGGCAACGCCATCATCTCGGTCCTCGCCGTGATCCTCGCGCTGCTGGTCGGAGCGGTCATGATCGCCGCCACCGACGAGAACGTGCAGTCGACATCGGGATACTTCTTCGCCCGTCCCGGCGACACCCTCGTCGCGATCTGGCAGTCGGTGTCGGGCGCGTACGCCTCGTTCTTCCAGGGCGCGATCTACAACTTCCGCCGCCCCGAGTTCGCCACCGGCATCCGACCCCTCACCGAGACGTTGACGTTCGCGACCCCGCTGATCGCCGCGGGCCTCGGTGTGGCGCTCGCGTTCCGGGTCGGCATGTTCAACATCGGCGGTCGGGGCCAGATGCTCGTCGCGGCGGCTGCCGGCGGCTACGTCGCCTTCGCCTTCGACCTGCCGTGGGGCCTGCACACGCTCGTCGCGCTGATCGCGGGCATCGCGGCGGGAGCCCTCTGGGCCGGAATCGCCGGTCTGCTGAAGGCCCGCACGGGCGCGCACGAGGTGATCGTCACGATCATGCTCAACTACGTCGCGTTCTACCTCGTCTACTACCTGCTGCGCACCCCCGGTCTGCTGCAGGCGCCGGGGTCGAGCAACCCCACCACGCCGGCGATGAAGGAGACCGCGGTCTTCCCCGACCTGTTCGGTCCCGCCTACAACCTGCACTTCGGGTTCGTCCTCTCGCTCGTGGCCGTCGTGCTGGTGTGGTGGATCCTGGAACGGTCGTCGCTGGGCTTCCGCTTCCGCGCGGTCGGCCTGAACCCCAACGCCGCCCGCGTGGCGGGCATCAACGTCAAGTCGATGTACGTCGTCGCCATGCTCATCTCGGGCGGACTCATCGGTCTCGCCGGGGTGGACCAGGTGCTCGGCACCGTGACCACCGGGTTCTCCAGCGGAATCGACGCCGGTATCGGGTTCGACGCCATCACGGTCGCGCTGCTCGGTCGTTCCACTCCCGTGGGAGTGCTGGTCGCCGGCATCCTGTTCGGGGCGTTCAAGGCCGGCGGCTTCTCCATGCAGGCCGCCAACGGCGTGCCGATCGACATCGTGCTCGTCGTGCAGTCGCTCATCGTGCTGTTCATCGCGGCACCGCCGCTCGTGCGCGCCATCTTCCGTCTGCCCGCGCCCGGTGCGCGTGCGCCGAAGACCCGCGCCGCCAAGAAGAAGGAGGCGGTCAAGTGAGCACCACCGCTCAGCACCCCGGGGTGTCGCCGCAGCCGGACGCCCTCGACAAGACCATCGTCATCAGCTGGAAGGCGCCGATCGTCTACGGCGTCATCACCGTGCTCGCCGCGGTGCTCTTCGTCGTCGCGCGCCAGGACGGCGACGCCGTCTTCCGCGTCTCGAGCCCGGGGGAGTTCCTGCAGCTGCCCGAGGTGGTGCTCGGCGGTGTCGTCACCGGCGCTGTCTGCACCGTCCTGCTCGCGCTCATCACCGCCGCCAGCTTCCTGCTGGTGCGCGCGCACCGTCGCCCGCCGCTGTGGCTGGCCGTCATCTTCGCGCTGATCTTCATGATCGGCTTCCTCACGTGGGCCGCGGCCGGAGCGACCACGTCGGTCATCCCGCTGACGGGCCTGCTCGCCGGTGGACTGAGCCTGTCGGTTCCGCTGATCTTCGGGGCGATGGCCGGCGTGCTGAGCGAACGCGTGGGCGTGGTGAACATCGCGATCGAGGGCCAGCTCCTCGCGGGTGCCTTCACCTCGGCGATCGTCGCCACAGCCACCGGGAACCCCTTCATCGGGCTCCTCGCCGCCGGCGTCTCGGGCGTGCTGGTGTCGTTCGTCCTCGCGGCGTTCGCTATCAAGTACTTCGTCGATCAGGTGATCGTCGGTGTCGTGCTGAACGTGCTCGTGGTGGGGCTGACGAGCTTCCTCTTCTCGCAGTTGCTCGCACCGAACGCGGCGACGTTGAACGCCCCGCCGCGCTTCCCGCGCCTGCCGATCCCGTTCCTCGCGGACATCCCCATCATCGGGCCGATGCTGTTCAACCAGACGATCATCGTGTACCTGATGTACGTCACGGTGGCGCTGGTGTACCTGGGGCTGTTCCACACCCGCTGGGGTCTGCGCCTGCGCGCGGTCGGCGAGCACCCGCAGGCAGCCGACACGGTCGGCATCAACATCGCCAAGACCCGCTTCTGGAACGTCTCTCTCGGCGGCGCGATCGCCGGCCTCGGCGGCGCGTTCTTCACGCTCGGTTCGGTCGGCGCGTTCAACAAAGAGATGACCGCCGGTGCGGGATACATCGCGCTCGCCGCCGTGATCTTCGGCCAGTGGGACCCGATCCGCGCCACCCTCGCGGCGCTCCTGTTCGGCTTCGCCTCGAACCTCCAGAACACCCTCGGCGTCATCGGCTCGCCGGTGCCCAGCGAGTTCATGCTGATGCTGCCGTACGTGGTGACGATCTTCGCGGTCGCCGGTCTCGTCGGAAAGGTGCGTGGCCCCGCGGCCGCAGGCAAACCGTACATAAAAGGCTGATCAGGCCCGTCACCCCCCCCACGAGAGGACCCCTCACACCACGATGACCGACATCGACTGGGACGAACTCCGTTCCGCCGCGACGGATGCCATGCACCGCGCGTACGCGCCCTACTCCCGCTTCAAGGTGGGCGCCGCAGCGCTCGTCGCCGACGGCCGCATCGTCTCGGGGTGCAACGTCGAGAACGCCTCCTACGGCGTGACGCTGTGCGCCGAGTGCGGCCTGGTGTCCGAGTTGCACATGTCGGGCGGCGGCCAGCTGGTCGCGTTCGTCTGCGTCGACGGCGAGGGCCGCACCCTCATGCCGTGCGGACGGTGCCGACAGCTGCTGTTCGAGCACGCCATCCCCGGCATGCTGCTCGAGACGGTCAGCGGCATCCGCACCATCGACGAGGTGCTGCCCGACGCGTTCGGCCCGCGCGAGCTCGAGGAGGCCGCCCGATGACCACTGTGCACCCGCACGACGCGGTCGAGGTCATCCGCACCAAACGTGACGGGGGTGCCGTCTCGGAGTCCGCCCTGCGCTGGCTCATCGAGCACTACACGAAGGGTTACGTCTCGGACGCCCAGATGGCGTCGTTCGCGATGGCCGTGCTGCTGCGGGGCATGGAGCGCGAGGAGATCCGGGTGATGACGGATGCCATGATCGCCTCGGGCGAGCGCATGGACTTCTCGTCGCTCGGCAAGCCGACGGTCGACAAGCACTCGACCGGCGGGGTGGGCGACAAGATCACCCTGCCGCTGGCGCCGCTCGTCGCTGCCTTCGGCGTCGCCGTCCCGCAGCTCTCGGGCCGCGGCCTCGGGCACACCGGTGGCACACTCGACAAGCTCGAGTCGATCCCCGGCTGGCGCGCGGCGCTGTCGAACGACGAGATCATGGCGCAGCTCGCCGACGTCGGCGCGGTCATCTGCGCCGCCGGCTCGGGCCTCGCCCCCGCCGACA
Organism: Microbacterium proteolyticum; assembly: GCF_014192415.1. Lineage (GTDB taxonomy): Bacteria > Actinomycetota > Actinomycetes > Actinomycetales > Microbacteriaceae > Microbacterium > Microbacterium proteolyticum. The sequence goes on along the minus strand of NZ_JACHXY010000001.1, from coordinate 523,706 downwards.
AGAAGCTGTACGCGCTGCGCGACGTCACCGGCACGGTGGAGGCGATCCCGCTCATCGCCTCGAGCATCATGTCGAAGAAGATCGCCGAGGGCACCGACTCGCTCGTGCTCGACGTGAAGTTCGGCTCGGGTGCGTTCATGCAGGACATCGATCGCGCCCGCGAACTCGCCCGCACGATGGTGGCACTCGGCACCGATTCGGGCGTGAACACCACCGCGTTGCTCACCGACATGAACACCCCGTTGGGCCTGGCCATCGGCAACGCGAACGAGGTGCGCGAGTCGGTCGAGGTGCTCGCCGGCGGCGGCCCCGCCGACGTGGTCGAACTGACCGTGGCGCTCGCCCGCGAGATGCTCACCCTCGCGGGTCAGCCCGATGCCGACGTCGAGGCGGCGCTCCGGGACGGTCGCGCGATGGACGTGTGGAAGCGCATGATCCGTGCGCAGGACGGCGATCCGGATGCCGCCCTCCCCACGCCTCGCGAGACGCACACGGTCGTCGCCGAGCGTTCGGGCGTGGTGACCCGCATCGAGGCCCTGCCGTTCGGTATCGGTGCCTGGCGCCTGGGCGCCGGTCGCGCGCGCGCCGAGGACGCCGTGGTGCACGCCGCGGGCATCGACCTGCACGTCACGGTCGGCCAGCCGGTCACCGCCGGCCAGCCGCTGTTCACCCTGTCGGCCGACGACGGCGCCCGCTTCGATCGCGCACTCGGTGCGGTCGAGGGTGCCTGGGAGATCGGCGACGCGGTCCCCGCGGCATCCCCCCTCGTCCGCGAACGCATCACGGCGTGATGGCCGCTCAGCAAAGGAACACGATGGCATCCGACGACGTCCGCATCGGCGACCGCACGGTGCGCGACCTCCCCAAGGTGTCGCTGCACGACCACCTCGACGGGGGTCTGCGTCCACAGACCGTGCTGGAGCTGGCCGACGAGATCGGTCTCGACGTGCCCGCCGGCGACGCGAAGGGTCTCGGTGCGTGGTTCTCGGACCACATCGACGGCGGCTCGCTCGAGGACTACCTCGAGAAGTTCTCGGTCACGGTCGGCGTGATGCAGACACGCGAGGGACTCGTGCGCACCGCGAGGGAGTTCGTCGAGGACCTCGCGGCCGACGGCGTCGTGTACGGCGAGGTGCGGTGGGCGCCCGAGCAGCACCTCACGCGCGGCCTCACCCTCGACGAGGTCGTGGATGCCGTGCAGGAGGGCCTCGAAGAGGGCGAGGACGCCGCCGACCTGCGCGGCCACGACATCCGCGTCGGGCAGCTGCTCACGGCGCTCCGCCACAACGACAACGCCCGCGACATCGCCGAGCTCGCCGTGTCGTGGCGCGGCCGCGGCGTGGTCGGCTTCGACCTCGCCGGTCCCGAGGACGGGTTCCTGCCGTCGGGCCACCGCGCGGCGTTCGACTACCTCGCCGAGCAGTTCTTCCCGACGACCGTTCACGCCGGCGAAGGTGCGGGGCTGGCATCCATCCGCTCCGCCCTCATCGACGGCCGGGCCCTGCGCCTCGGCCACGGCGTGCGCATCGCCAACGACCTCGACGTCGTCTCGCGCGAGGGAGAAGAGGTGCAGGTGACCTTCGGCGACCTGGCCCGCTGGGTGCGCGATCGCGAGATCACGCTCGAGCTGTCGCCGACGTCGAACCTGCAGTCGGGGGCCGTCACGGCATGGGGCGACACGATGGACGCCCACCCGTTCGACCTGCTCTACCAGCTCGACTTCTCGGTCACCGTGAACGTCGACAACCGTCTGATGAGCGCGACCTCGCTCACCCGCGAGCTGGGTCTGCTGGCGCAGGCGTTCGACTACGACCTCGACGACCTCGAAGCGTTCCAGCTGAACGCTGCCGCAGGGGCCTTCCTGCCGGTCGAGGAGCGTGAGGAGCTCATCGAGATCATCTCGGACGGGTTCCAGCGCTGACGGGCAGGGAGCGTCCCGTCCGCTCCCTGCCCGTCGAGTGTCCCAGACACGCCGCTGGCTCCGACAGAATGCGGCGGGTCGTGGACACTCGACGGGGAAGCGGCGCTCACGTCGCCGGGCCGGCGACCGTGTACCGCGTGCTCGGTCGCCCGGCGGTGGTGTAGTCGAGACTGCGCACGCACTCGCCGTCGTCGGCGAGGTGCTCGAGGTAGCGGCGGCAGCTCACCCGCGACAGCCCGAGGTGGTCGGCGACCTCGGCCGCGCTCGCCGATCCCAGCTCGACCAGGGCGGTGCGCACCAGATCGAGCGTCGGGCGCGACAACCCCTTCGGCAGGGGGCGCTTCGTCACGGGCCGCAGTACCGCGTCGACGCCCTGCTGGTCGAGCGAACCCGCGACCGCGGCGGAGGAGCGCCGCTCGGCCAGGACGTCGTCGATCCGCGCGTGCAGATCACCGGCCGTGAACGGCTTGACGAGGTAGTGCTGCACGCCCATCAACCGCGCCGTACGCACCGTGTCGACGTCGCGCGCGGCCGTCACGGCGATCACCTCCGGCTGCACGAGCGCGCCGTCGGCGCGCACGGAGCGCAGGGCGTCGAGGCCCGAGAAGCCCGGGAGGTGCACATCGAGCAGCACTAGGTCGGGCTGAAGTTCCGCCACCGCCGACACGGCATCCGGTCCGCTCCCCGCCGTCCCCACGAGATCGCACCCCGGATGCGCCGACACGAACCTGCCGTGCAGCGACGCCACGGCGGGGATGTCGTCGACGACGAGGACGCGCAGCATCACGACACCCTCTCGGCCACGGGGAGCACCACCTCGAAGCGTGCGCCGCCCAGCGGAGAGCGCTCGACACGGGCCTCGCCGCCCCGCCGGCGGGCGACGCGTCGGACGAGGGCGAGACCGATGCCGCGGGCGCGGGAGTGGGTGCCCTTCGTGCTCACGCCCTCGTCGAAGACGTGCGCGCGCAGCGCGTCGGGCACGCCGGTGCCGCTGTCGTCGACCCGCACGCGCACCGAGGAGTCGGTGGCATCCACGGTCACCCGCAACCGATCGCCGGGCCGACACGCCTCCAGGGCGTTGTCGACGAGGTTGCCGACCACGGTGATGAGATCGCCGATCGACTCGGGTGGGGGAGCGCCGTGCGCGACGACTTCGAGGGCGACGTCGAGCTCGCGGGAGCGGGCGATCTTGACCGACAGCAGCGCGGTCAGCTCGCTCCCGAGGGCTGCGGCATCCGGTCCCGGATCCAGTGGCCCGCCCGGACGCACCTGCGCGATGAACTCCCGCGCGTCGTCCCACGCGCCGAGTTCGAGCAGGCCCGACACGACGTGCAGCGAATTGGCGAACTCGTGCGCCTGCGCGCGCAGTCCCTCGGTGAGCGACTGCTGTCCGTCCATGCTGCGCAGCGCTTCGTGGAGTTCGGTGTGATCGCGCAGCAGCAGCGTGCCGCCCACGACACGGCCCCGGTCGTCGCGCAGGCCGGTCGACCGCGCGATCACGGGGCGTTCCCCCGCGAGCACCAGCCGCCCCTCGGGCTCGCCGTCCTCCATCACCTGCAGAAGCGGCCCGTCGAGCGTCTCGTCGGCGTGGCGCCCGCTCAACGGCCCGCGACCGATGAGGCGCTCGGCGGCGTCGTTGGCGCTGGTGACCACGCCGCGGTGGTCGACACGGATCACGCCCTCGCTGAGGCGGTGCAGCATCGTCTCGCGCTCGCCCACCAGCTCGGCGATCTCGTCGGGTTCGAGTCCGAGGATGCGGCGACGGATGAGGGCGGACACCCACGCGGCGCCGAAGACCCCGGCCACCGCGGCCCCGCCGAACGCCAGCAGCAGGCCCGGCAGGCGTGACTGCAGGTCGGCGGCGAGTTCGGACTCGAGCACTCCCACCGACACCGCGCCGATGACCCGGGCACCCTCGTCGTCGGCCCGGGTGTCGCCGTCGGAGAAGACCGGCACCTTCACGCGGTACGACTCGCCCAGCGTCCCCGTCTCGGTGCCCGACCACACCTGTCCGGACAGGGGGATTGACGGGTCGGTCGACACGCTCTCGCCGACGCGGTCGGGGTTCGGGTGCGACAGACGGATGCCGTCGAGGTCGGTCACCACGACGTAGGTCAGCGCCGACGCTTCGCGGATGACCTCGGCCACGGGTTGTATCGCCACGGAGGGGGCGGGATCGTCGAACGCCTCGACGATGACGGGCAGGCGCGCGATCGACAGCGCCACCCCGACCATGCGCTCGCGGTAGGAGTCGCGGATCGCGCTCTCTTGGATCCAGACGGTGACGATGCCCGCCCCGAGGGTCACCACGCACACGATCAGCGCCTGCAGCAGCAACAGCTGCAGTCTCAGCGACAGTGCTCGGACCACGGTTTATTCTCTCGTGCGGCACGCGTCGGGTGCAGGCCGGCGTGCGACCAATAGTTGCCGAAGTCGTCGTTAGTTGCACAAGCGCGACGGCGGACTTCGGGGCTGTCTACGGTGAGCCCTCAGCGGGGAGGCGACGGCGCCTCCTCGAACTCGAAGAGGAGTACCGCGCATGCGTCGCACCATCATCGCCCTCGTCCCCCTGGCCGCGCTGTCGCTCGCCGCCCTCACCGGGTGCAACCCGCAGGGTGCCGGCGCCGGGGGCGCGGCCGCCTCCGACGACGCCGCCTCGATCGACTCGGTGAACATCGTCGTCCCCGCCGACCCGGGCGGCGGCTGGGACCAGACCGGTCGCGCCGTCTCGGACGTGCTCACCGGTGACGGCCTGGTCGGCACCGCGGCGGTCAGCAACGTCGGTGGAGCCGGCGGCACGGTCGGCCTCGCCTCGCTCGCAAACGAGCGCGACCCGTACACGCTCATGGTCACGGGTCTGGTGATGGTCGGTGCCGTCGAGACGAACGCCGCCGAGAACCGCATCGAGGACACCACCCCCATCGCCCGCCTGACCGAGGAGCCGCTCGTCGTCGTGGTGCCCGCCGCGAGCGAGTTCCAGACGCTGAAGGACCTCATCGACGCGGTCGTGGCCGACGGTCAGGGTGTCACGATCACCGGTGGCTCCGCCGGCGGCGCCGACCACATCCTCGCGGGACTCCTGCTCGAGGAGGCCGGCCTCACCGGTGCCGACATCACCGAGAAGCTCAACTACGTGCCCAACGCCGGTGGCGGAGAGGCCGTGTCGCTGCTGCTGGGCAACAACGCCGCCGCCGGCATCTCGGGCGTGGGGGAGTTCGCCGAGTACGTCGAGTCCGGCGACCTGCGTGCCCTCGCCGTGTCGAGCGAGGAGGCGGCGACGCTGCTGCCCGACGTCCCGACCATGACCTCCGAGGGCTTCGACGTCGTCTACACCAACTGGCGCGGCCTGCTGGCCCCCGGCGGGATCAGCGAAGCGGATGCCGCCGGCCTCACCGCCCTGGTGACCGACATGCACGAGTCGGGCGCGTGGAAGACCGTGCTCGAGGAACGCGGCTGGACCGACGCCTTCCTGACCGGTGACGAGTTCACGTCGTTCGTCGGCGAGAACATCGTCGACGTGTCGGGAACCCTGAAGAACATCGGGTTGGTCTCGTGACGACGACCGAGACACCGGGGGCGGACACCGTCCGTCCCCGGTGGGGCGCCGAGCGCATCGGCAACGCGATCTTCGCGGGCGTCGTGTTCGGTCTCGGCGTCTTCGCCCTGGTCGGAGCCTTCGCCATCCGCGTCCCCGCGGGGCAGGCCATCGGCCCGCAGGTCTTCCCGGTCGCCGTGGCGGTGATCCTGCTCGGCTCCGGTGCGGCGCTGGTGATCTCGGCCCTCCGGGGCCAGGTGGCGCCGCGCGAAGAGGGCGAAGACATCGACCCGGATGCCAAGACCGACTGGTGGACGATCCTCAAGCTCGTCGCCCTCCTCGTCGCCGTCCTTCTGCTGCTCGAACTGCTCGGCTGGTGGATGGTCGCGGCCCTGCTGTTCGGCGGCGTCGCCTGGACGCTCGGGGCGAAGCGCCCCTGGGTGGCCCTCCTCGTCGGGCTCGCCATCGGCATCGGCACCCAGCTCCTCTTCGGAGAGGGCCTGGGCCTCTTCCTTCCTCGCGGGGCCGCCTTCGACTGGTGGTACGGCCCCGGACCCCTGTTCGGCTAGGAGACCGTCGACATGGATTCTGTCAACTCCCTCATGGAGGGCTTCGCCACCGCGCTGCAGCCGGAATACCTGCTGTTCGCGCTGCTCGGCGTGGTCATCGGGACCGCGGTCGGGGTGCTCCCGGGCATCGGCCCGGCCATGACCGTGGCACTGCTGCTGCCTCTGACCTACACGCTGTCGCCGACGGCGGCGATCATCACGTTCGCGGGCATCTACTACGGCGGGATGTACGGTGGCTCGACCACCAGCATCCTGCTCAACACCCCGGGTGAATCGGCCTCCGTCATCACCGCGATCGAGGGCAACAAGATGGCCAAGCTCGGTCGTGGGGCTGCGGCCCTGGCGACGGCGGCGATCGGCTCGTTCGTGGCCGGCACCATCGCCACGGTGCTGCTGACGCTCTTCGCGCCCCTGCTCGCGCGTTTCGCGGTCAACCTCTCACCGGCCGACTTCGTCGCGCTCATCGTGGTGGCCTTCATCACCGTCGGAGCGTTGCTCGGCTCCTCTCCCGCCCGCGGGCTCGCCTCGCTCGGCATCGGCCTGCTCGTCGGCCTCATCGGCACCGAGGTGACCACGGGCCAGGCGCGGTACACGATGGGTGTGCTCGCGCTGTCGGACGGCGTGAGCGTCGTGCTCGTGGCCGTCGGGCTGTTCGCGGTGGGCGAGACCCTCTACGTCGCCGCGCGCCTCCGCCACGGACCGATCCCGGTGATCCCGGTCACGCGGGGCTGGCGCAACTGGATGACGCGGGAGGACTGGCGACGCTCCTGGAAGCCGTGGTTGCGCGGCACGTTCATCGGCTTCCCCGTCGGCACCATCCCCGCCGGCGGCGCGGACGTGGCCACCTTCCTGTCGTACGCGAGCGAGAAGAAGCTGTCGAAGAACAAGGGGCAGTTCGGTCGCGGAGCGATCGAGGGCGTCGCCGGTCCCGAGGCCGCGAACAACGCCGCGGCGGCGGGCGTGCTCGTGCCGCTTCTGACCCTGGGGCTTCCGACGACGGCCACCGCGGCCATCATCATCACGGCCTTCCAGTCGTACGGCATCCAGCCGGGGCCCCAGCTGTTCCAGAACCAGGGCGACCTGGTGTGGGCGCTGATCGCGAGCCTGTACATCGGCAACGTGCTGCTCATCGTGCTGAACCTGCCGCTGGCGGGACTGTGGGTGAAGGTGCTGCAGATCCCGCGGCCCTACCTCTACGCCGGCATCCTCACCTTCGCGGTGCTGGGCGCGTACGCCGTCAGCTTCTCGACGCTCGACATCGTCATCCTGCTGATCGTCGGGGCGCTGGGGTACTTCATGCGGCGCTTCGGCTTCCCGATCGCTCCCCTCATCGTGGGGCTCATCCTCGGACCCATGGGTGAGCAGCAGCTGCGCAAGGCGCTGCAGCTGAGCCAGGGCAACGTCGCCGATCTCGTGCTGCACCCCTTCGCCGCGTCGGCGTACGTGCTGCTGGCGGTGTTCCTGGTCGTGGGTCTGTGGCTCAAGCGTCGTCAGAGTCGCTTCGAGCGGGCGCTGGAGGCGTCGCTCGCCGCCACCGAGGGGCACCCGCAGGCCGGGGTCGACCACCTGTGGGAGTCGGGCGAGCGCCCGACCGATGTGCGCACCGAGTCGATCCGCGCGGAGTTGGCCGCGGAGAAGGCCCGCGCGGCCCGGGACGAACCGCCCCGCGAGTAGCGCGACCGCGCGCCCCGAGTGTCCAAGACACGCGGATGCCGAGCCCTGGCATCCGGAGTGTCTTGGACACTCGTGTGTTCACCGCCGCCGCGGAGGGCGCCCGGCCCACCAGACGTAGACGGACGCGGCGAGGAAGGCGGCCGCGAGGACGAAGATCCACCAGGGGAATGCGGGGATGTCGGGGCGGGCGCCCGCGCCGTCGAGTTCGGACTGCGGAGTGGGGATGACCCTCTCGCCCGTCACCAGGATGCGGTGACTGTTCACCCCCAACGGGGTGCAGGTGACGAGGGTCACCAGGTCGCGGCCCACCACCGGGGCCAGGGATTGGGTGTCCTCGGGCTCGACGACGCGCGTGTCGACGACGCGGTACACGAGCACCTCGCCGAAGACCTCGATGGTGAAGGTGTCGTCGAGGCCGACCCGGTCGAGGTGGGTGAACAACTCCGCGGTCGCGAGGCCGCGGTGAGCGGTCAGCACGGAGTGCGTCGTCTCCCCGCCCACCGGCAGTGCGGTTCCTTCGAGGTGACCGACCCCCTCGTACAGCACCTGCTCGCTGGTGCCGTGGTAGACGGGCAGGTCGACGTCGATGGCGGGGATCTTCAGCCGGGCCATGAGGCCCGCGGCATCCGATCGCAGTTGCTCGGCGTAGTCGCTGGTCTGGTCGGGGGAGTTGGCCAGGGGGAGGCGTTCGTTCGCGGCGATCTCGGCTCCGCCGTCGATGAGGCGGGAGTTGTACGCCCGGGCGGCGTCGAGCTGGTCGGCGAGCGTGTCGGCACCGAGGTCGCGGATCTGGTTCGAATAGCCATCGACGACCTGGGACTGCACGTACTGCGCGAACCAGGCGGCCACCGTCGGGTACATCAGCAGGCCCACCCCGGCGAGGGCACCCACCGCGAGCGCCAGGGAGACGAGCGAGAGCCTCCATCTCGGACGCCGGAGGTCGCGTCTCAGCGGCGCGGATGAGGGGGACGACGGCGCGGCATCCCGCCGCATCGTCGCCCCCCTCGTCATTGCGTGATCCTTCAGGCGGGTGCCTGGACCGCGCGGGTGCGGCGACGCGACACGACGAACGCCGCGCCGACCATGGCGGTCAGCAGGGCCGCGCCACCGACGCCGAACCACAGGCCACCGTCGCCACCGGTGATGGGCAGGGCGAACGCGGGCACCTGGTTGTGCGCGAACTCGACGTAGTTGCGCACGGGCGCGGTCGTCGAGGTCGGGCCGGGGACGACCGCGGTGAGTACGCGGTCGGGCGAGGGCAGCTGGTACCCGGTCGGGGGCACCGTCTCGCGCACCCAGTAGTTGCCGGGCGTGATGATCGGCACGACGACGTTGCCGTTCGCGCCGGTCGTCCAGGTGGTCTCGCCGTTGATGACGATCGGGTTGGCGCCGTTGATGGCATCCTGCTCCGTCAGGAACACCTGGTAGACCGCCCCCGCGAGCGGCACGCGCGCGCCGTTCGAGGTGGTGTAGGCCGACACGGTGAGCTGGCCGATCGGGGTGCTGCCGGTGACCGACTCGGTGGCGCCGTTGACGTTCGCCGTCGCGGTGTTGACGATGACGCCGCTGGCCGGGATCGACGTGGCGCGCGTCAGCACGTTGAACGTCACCGTTCCGCCCTGCAGGCCCGCGAGGCGGGAGCGACCGGCCGCGGTGAAGTCCAGCACGAGGTTGCCGCCCGTGTTCGTGATCGTGTAGTCGGTCCCCTCGGTGAACGTCTGCGCGGTACCGGCGGCGTTGGCGACCACGACGCTGGACGGCGCGACGCCGGCGGGCACGGTGGCCGCGGTCAGGTAGGTCAGCTCGGCGGGCAACACGTCCGTCAGCGTGAACACGTCGATGGTGTCACCGGTCGCGAGCGTCGGGATCGACGAGGCGATCGCCCACCGGATGAGGTCGGGGTTGCGCTGCTCGACGGAGCCGGCGGGCGCGGGGACGCGCGTCTTGGTGAGCTGGGTGACGGCGTTCTTGGGGTAGACGTGCACGTCGTAGATCCACTGGTTGGCGGGGGAGCCCGCTGCCCCGGTGGGCGTGGGCAGCGTCACCAGGAACGGCGCGGCCGGATTGGTCGCGGTCGCCGGCAGCTGCGTCTCGGTGATGAGGTACACGCCGATGGGCAGGCCCGTCGGGTACAGCGCCGGGTCGGGGGAGAACGTCGCCACACCGGCGGTGTTGGACACCGACGACACGAAGCTCACCGTGTTGGGACGCTGGGCGGCCTGCGACGGCGTGAGCGATGCGGCCTGCGTCCAGCCGGCGGCCGTCGTCAGGTCGACGCCCGACACGAGCGTGGCGGTGAACTGCGCGCCCGCCAGCGGGTCGGCCGGCGGCGTGGCCAGCTGCTGGCCCGTCGACGTCGGGTTCAGCGGCGTCGAGGGACCGAGCGCGTGCTTGTGGAGGGTGAGGGTGCGATTGACGGTCGAGTCGATGTTGCCCGGCAGCGTCACGGCCGATGCGGGGGCGACGGCCCCGACGGCGGTGAGGGCCCCGAGCGCGAGGACGCTCAGGACGGTTGCCGCTTTCTTGCGGATGGACATGGTGGTTCCTCTCGGAAGGTGATCGGTGATGCGGAGGTTGTGCCGTCGGCGGCGTCGCGCGACGGGAGGGGTCACGTCGGAAGGCTCCCTCCCCTGCGTCTGCGATGGATCAGGGCGCCCACGACGGTGAGGGCGAGCAGGAGGCCTCCGGCGATGACGAACGCGTCGGCGCCGACACCGCCCGTGAGGGGGAGTACGGGGCCCGCGACGGGGGCGTTGACGAAGCGGTAGATCGCGCCCTGGCCGGCGGCGGGAGCGGTGACGCTGCGTCCGGTGACCGCGGTCCACGTGGAGCCGTCGAGCCGTTCGAGGCGGAGGGTCGTATAGGCCAGCCGCGTCCCGGGCACGGTGGGTGCCTCCGACAGCGTGTAGCCGTGCCCCGGGCGCACCTCGAACGTGCTCGCGGCGTTGCCGGCGACGGGGTCGTATGCCGCGCCCACTCGGCTCTGCGTCGGAAGCGTCGCGCCGCTCAGGGCGGCGGGAGCGGCCGTCACGGTCCAGGTGGCGGGCACGAAGCCGGGGCTCGGGGCGGTGACGTCCTTCAGCAGCGTCAGGGTCGCGGTGGCGTTCGTGACGGTGCACGTGACGGCGGTGCCGGTGCGCAGGGTCACGTCGCTCGCGGTGGTGACGGCGACCTCGGCGCCCGTGGACTCCACGCAGCGCCACGCGCCGACCTGCACGTAGGCGGCGTTCGTGCCGGTCTCGGCCAGCCGGTAGGGGCGGGCGGGTGACACCGGGACGTTCGTCGTCGCTGCGGTCGCCGTGCGGCCGGTGGGTCCGGCGAGTGCGCCCGTGGGGGCGGTGGCCGACAGCGTCCAGTCGGTGGCGGCGACCGAGCCCGACGACACGGTCTTCACCAGGGTGAGGGAGGTGATCGGTTGGTTGACGAGCGTGCACACGACGATCGCCGACGGCCCGACCCCGGTGATGCCGCCGCTGACCACCCCGCCCGCGGTCGCGAAGCTGACGGGCGTGACGGCGCCGTTGACCGTGCACGTGCCGCTGACGAAACTGAAGCGCGTCTGCTGCACCTCCGAGATCGTGAGCGTGGCGCGCGAAGAGGCGGAGCCGAACAGCACGCTCCACACGGCCGTGCCCGCGGCGTCGCTCGTCTGACGGGGCGCTTCGCTGGGCAGCACGGTGGCGCTGCCGGCGGTGGCGACGGCCGCGGCGCCCAGGCTCCAGCCCGCCGCGGGTGCCGATTGGCCGGTGGCCGGGTCGAGCACGCGTTTGACCACCGTGACCGATGCCACGGGACTGGGGGAGTTGAAGAAGGTGCACACGACGTTCGCGCCGAAGCGGTCGGGCATGGTGACGGCGGCGCTCGTCGTGGGGGCGTTCGCGATCCGGATGCCGTCGGCCCAGCACTCGAGGCGGACGGTGTACGCCCCGATGGCCGAGGTCGAACCCGCCGCCATGGTCTCCGACACCGTCAGCGTCGACCCGATGGGGGCGGGGAAGGCGCCGACCTGCGCGGCCTGTCGACCGGTTGCGGTGCCGGCGGTCGTGGCCGTGCCCAGGGTGCCGTTCGCGTCGGCGAGGGTGAGTTGGAACTGGTCGGCGGTGGCCGCCCGCCCGACCACGTTCTTCAGCACGGTTATCGTGCCGGGGCTGTTGCAGCTGGCGAGATCCGTGGCGGCGAAGTCGATGCGGGGGGTGCCCGCGACCCGGGTCCAGGTGGTCGGGTCGAACTCGTAGGTGCTGGTGGAGCTCGAGAGGTAGACGGTGCCGCGGGGAGAGAAGGCGATGCCGTTCACGCTGCCGAAGGCCGGCGTGGCATCCAGGCCGTTCAGGGTTCGCGTCGCCGCGGTGCTGACGGAGAGGGTGCCGCCGGTGGCGCCGGCCAGGGTCTCGGCGGTCACGGTGAAGATGGCGGTGCTGCTGGCGTTGTTGACGGTGGCGGCCCCGAGGACGTACAGGTTGCCGCGGTTGTCGAAGGCCATGTCGCCGTTGCCGTTGGGGGCGGAGCCCGCGCTGAAGGAGCCGAGGTAGGTGAAACGGGATGCCGCGGGGGCCGATTCGGTGAAGCTCCACGCGTAGAAGGAGCCGTTGTTGTACTTGCCGAAGAGGTAGCGGCCGGTCACCAGATCGATGGCTCCGGCGACGATGCTGCCGGGGATCACCGTGCCGGCCCGATCGGTCGTCGTGTACGCCGAGTTGGCGAGGGTCTCGAAGCCGCCGGTCGGCGTCCATTTCAGGATCGAGAGCACGTTCGCGGCGTCCGTCGATCTGTTGAGGGCGTAGGCCCCGGTGCCGCCGGCGGAGACGCCGAGCGCATTCGCCCCCGTGACGTTCGCCCATGAGCCGACGGTGGCCTGGCCGCCCACTGCGCCGTCGGCCTGAACGAGGGCGCCGTTGGTTGTCAGACCGTAGAACAGCCCGCTGTCGCAGAACAGGCGCGGCTGCTGCAGGGTGTTGGTGAACGTGCAGACGACCTCGGCGCCGTCGTCCTGGGGCATGGTGAGCGGGCCCGAGCGCGAGCTGCCCGCGGCGATGACCGTTCCCTCGCGCGTGCACTCATAGGTGCTGGCGTACCCGAGGGCGACGCCCGAGGTGGGTGTCTCGGAGATCGTGTAGGTGTCGCCGGCCTCGACGATCTGTCGTGACACCTGCGCCGCCTGCAGCCCTGTCGCGGTGCCGGTGGTGGTCGCCGACGCGATGACCGTGCTGCCGCTGCGCACCGAGAGGGTGAACTGGTCGGTGGAGGCGAGGCGTGCCGGCAGGTTCTTGCGGACGGTGAGGCGCGAGGCGGGCGTGACGGTCAGGGTGGCGGTGTCGGGGGCGATCAGCGGCGTGACGACGTTGGAGGGGGTGTTGGTGAAGGTGGCCTCGGCGGATGCCACGACGTTCACGGTGACCGTGCACGACGAGGCTGCGGCGGCCAGGTCGCCCCCGACCGCCGAGATGCTCGAGGACCCGGCGAGGGCGGTGACGGCGAAGGTCGTCCCCGTCACCTGGGTGCAGGTGCCGCCGACGGCGGGCGTCGGGGCGACCGTGAGACCGGCGGGGAGGGTGTTGGTGAACGTCCAGTCGCTCTTGGCGAGGAGCTCGGAGGTGTTGGTGATCGTGTAGGTGAGGGTCGAGGCCGTCCCGACGGGGACGCTCGCCGGGCTGAACGCCCAGTCGAGGCTCGGGGTCACATCGAGCACGCGCAGATTGTCGACGCCGAACCCGCTGCCGACGCCGGTGGTGCTGTTCGACACGCGCACGCGCGCGGAGGCGATCTGCGCGGGGGTGAGGAGAGCGGCGGATGACCCGGTGTAGATCGCGGCACGGGCCGAGGCGGTGATGGCGGGGTCGCCGATGCCGAGCACGACGCCGCCCGTGGCCGCCAGCACCGGCGACGAGCCGTAGAAGACCGGGCCCGTGAGGCTGCACGGGGTGACGGGAGACGAGAACGGCGCCAGGAGGGTGGTGGACCCCGTGAACAGGCTCATCGAGAGGGTCGGTGCGCCGGTCGCGCAGCCGGCCGCGGCGGCGTGGAGTCGCAACGTGTAGTACCGCGATCCGGGGGCCGTGATGCCGAGGGCGGCGTTGGATTCGGCCACGGTCGTCGCGCCGGGCGCTGTGGCGGGATATCCGACCAGCGCGTGGTTGCCGCGGGTCGCGTCGGTCGAACCGACCGCGGGGGCCGCCGCCGACGACGACCCGGTGGTGCCCGCCGCCACCTGACCGAGGACATCGGCGAGACGCCGGACCTCGCGTGCCGGGAGGGTGGAGACCAGTCCGCCGTTGAGGAGCTGTCGGGGGCAGCTGCTGGTCTCCGCGGGGTAGTAACCGGCCAGATAGTTCACCAGCACCCCGGTGCACGTCGAGGGTGTGGACCATCCGGGGGAGGCCGTGTACCGGCCGCTCGCGTAGGCCGTCAGGGCCGACGGCGCGGTGGCGCTCAGGCCCTGCTCGAAGTTCTCGGTCCAGACCTCGGCCGGCGCTTCCGCAATGCCTGCGGCCAGGATGCCGATGCGCGACTCCGGGGGAGCGCGCATCCGGGCGGACGTCGTGGGGTCGTCGACCGGTTCGTCCGGCGGGGACTCGACGGCCTCGGGCGCCGCTGTCGGCTCATCGGTCGGAGCGCCCGGAGCGTCGGCGTCGTCGGCCGGGTCGGCATCGGTCGGAGGGGTCGACGTGACCGGCTCGGGAACGGTTTCCGCGGCCGGCTCGCGGGGGGAGGGCGTCGGGGTCGCCTGCTCCGAGGGTGTCGGCGTCACCCCCGGCGCGGATTCGGTCGGCGTCGGAGAGGCGGGGGGAGACGGGGTCGCGCTCGCCGCGGTCACGCTCGACCCGAGAAGCATCGCCACGACGACCGCCACGGCGGCGGTGGAGGCGGCCCGCGTCCGAGCGGGACGCGCGGGGAGACGGCGCGACGAGAACATGAGCCTTCCGCACGACGATGAGCGCCGTGTCGACGTGATCCCGGTGCGATTCCGTGCGAATGAAATGAATGAAGACCGGCTATTTGAATCGTATGAATCGGCCGGATATCGGAGCAATTCGCGGACTACTCAGCTGACTACTGATTACGCACTACTGAGATCGCGTCATCGTCGGGCGCGGCCGGGGTTTTTCGCATCGCGGCTTGCCGCGTCCATCGGCGGACGCGGGCCACGGGCGACGGCGTCGGTTCGTCGGCGCGGCCGCACGCCGGTCGGGCGCGCGGCGACCACGCGCGGGCGTCCGGGCGCGCGTCAGGGGCGCGGCAGGAATCCGGCCAGCTGCTCGGCGATCACGCGGTCCACCTCGTCGGGGTCGGCCGTGGGGGTGCCGTCGCCGGGCTGCGGGCCGTAGGCGCCGAAGGAGGCGTGCGAGGCACCGGGAATCTCGACGAACGTGGCCGACGCCGGCAGCTGTGCGGTGGCATCCGCGATCTTCTGCGGGGTGCTGAGGCCGTCCTCGGAGCCGGAGAGGCTGAGGACCGGGAGACCTGAGGCCGATAGATCGTTCGCGCAGTACGAGGCGAACAGCACCAGCGCGTCGGCGTCGGAGGCCAACTGGCACGCGCGGACCCCGCCGAGGGAATGGCCGCCGACGGCCCAGCCGGTGACGTCGGGGGCGAGATCGGTGAACGCCGACAGGGGCCGCGGATCGAAGAAGGCCAGGTTCAGCCACGGGCGGGTGATGACGACGGTGATGCCGTCGTCGACGACCGTGTCGGCGAAGGTGGCGATGTACCCTTCGGCCTCGACCTTGGCGCCCGGGATGAACACCAGGCCCTGGCCGGTCGCCCCGGTGGTGGGGGAGAGCACGATGCCGGCCCCGTCGTCGGTGATCGTCAGGTCGGGGTTCTGCTCGGCCTCGGCCAGCGGCCCGGGCTCGGCGCCCATCACCCCGACCTGGGTGTAGATCAGGATGCCGCCCACCAGCAGCACCACGACGGCGCCGAGGCCCCCGAGGGTCCAGCGCAGCCACCGGCGACGGCGGCGGGGACGGGCCTCGGACGGGTGCGGGGTGTCGGTCACGTGACGAGGGTAACCCCGCCGCCCGCGCGAACGACCGCCGCCGACGCGGCGCACGGGCGTCGCGTCGGCGGCGGTGGGAATTCGCGCCGGTGTCGGCGCGGTGACGGCTCAGGCGCTGAGCGCTGCCTGACGGGTCGCGACGACCTCGACGACCCGGGGGTACAGCGGGTGCGCGGGGTCGAGGCCGGTGACCTCGGCCGTGAACGCCTCGGCATCCACTTCGTGCAGCATCCGCTGCAGGTCGACGGCCTGGGCGTCCTCGACATCCGAGAATTCGAGGGCGGCGGCCATCGCGGCCACGAGCGCGTCGACGGGCAGACCCCGCTCGACGGCCTCGGCGGCGGGACCGACGAAGCGCTCGTGACGCGAGAGCTTGCGCAACGGCTGACGGCCCACGCGCCACACGGTGTCGGGGAGGGCGGCGTTGCGGAAGCGCCGCAGGATCGTCGCGCGGTACTCGCCCTGCACGCCGGCATCCAGCGAGTGCTTCTCGACCAGGAGGGCGCTGGTCTCCTCGAGTGCCGCCTCGACCTTGGCCGCGATCCCCGGGTCCGCGAGGGCGTCGGAGATGCGGTCGATGCCCGCTTGCGCACCGAAGTACGCCGTGGTGGCGTGACCGGTGTTGACGGTGAAGAGCTTGCGCTCGATGTAGGGCTCGAGGTCGTCGACGAAGTGCGCGCCGGGGATGTGCGGCGGATTGTCGCCGAACGGGGGACGCTCGATCGCCCACTCGTAGAACGGCTCGACGGTGACGTCGACGCCGCCCTGGGCCTGCGCCGGCACGATGCGGTCCACCGCGGTGTTGGCGAACACGGCACGGGATGCCAGGGCGTCCCACGATTCGCCGGCCAACGCGACCACGTGCTCGCGCAATTGGTCGGTGGCGCCGATCGCGTTCTCGCACGCCATGATCTGCAGCGGCGCGAGCGAGGGGTCGCGAAGCGCCAGGCCGGCGACGATGTGCGGGGCGACGAACTTGAGGATCGTCGGGCCGACGGCGGTGGTGACGACGTCGGCGGTGGCGATCTCGTCGACGAGTGCCTCGGCATCCACCGAGCTGTCGATCGCGCGGAAGCCCGTCACCTGCTTGTCGACGCCGCCGTCTCCCACCTCGTGCACGGTGTACGACGACGCGTCGTTGATGGCCTGGACGAGGGCCGCCGAGACGTCGGAGAAGACGAGGTCGTAGCCGCCCTCGTGCAGCAGCAGGCCGACGAAGCCGCGACCGATGTTTCCGGCGCCGAAGTGGACGGCCTTCATGCGTTGACGGACCCGGAGAGGGCCTCGTAGAGCTCCTCGGGGGAGGAGGCGGCCTTCAGGCGCGCGACGTCGTCCTCCTCGGAGAAGAGGATGGCGATCTGCGACAGGATCTCGAGGTGCTCGTCGCCCTTGCCGGCGATGCCGACGACGAAGGTCACCGGCTCGCCGCCCCAGTCGACGCCGCCGTCGTAGCGGACGACCGACAGGCCCGAGGTGAGGATGGCCTGCTTGGTCTCATTGGTGCCGTGGGGGATCGCGAGCTCGTTGCCCATGTACGTGGACACGGTCTCTTCGCGCTGCTGCATGGCGGAGAAGTACTCGGCGGTGACGGAGCCCGCGGCCTGCAGCAGGTCGGCGGCCTCTTTCATCGCCTCCTCGCGGGTGGCGCTCCCGGGGTGGATGCGGACGGATTCGATGCGGAGGACGTCTGACATGGTTCTCGCCTTTCTCGTCGTGCTGTCCAGCCTCGCAAATGACGGGCCGGACGGGAAGGCGGAGGGGCCGGGCTTGCGCGCCGGCCCCTCCGTGGTAGGTGTTACTTCGCGTCGTGCTGCGCGCGGACCATCTCCACGACCTCGTCGTACTTCGGCGAGTTCATGAAGTTGTCGACCGAGACGTGCACCGAATCGGGCGACTGCGCCTTCGCGCGGTCGGTGAGCTGGTTCTGCGTGATGACCAGGTCGGCCGAGCCGTCGAGGTTCGCGATCGCCTGGTTGGTGACCGTGACCCCGTCGAGGCCCGCCTTCTTGATCTTGTTGCGCAGGACGCTCGCGCCCATCGCCGACGAGCCCATACCGGCGTCGCAGGCGAACACGATGTTGCTCAACTGCTTCGTGGCGACACCGCCGCCGAGACCGCCGAGGGCGCCGTCGACATCGCGGTCGGCCGCCTCGGTCGTACCGGCGCCGGTCGTACCGGCAGCACGCGTGCGGAGGGCGCCGAGGGCCGACGACTCCTTGCCCTTGTTGGCCGCGGTCTGGTCGATGGCCGCGGCGAAGCTGTCGCCCTCGGCCTCCTGGTCGCGCTTCCGCGAGGCGCGCAGGATGACGCCCGCCACGAGGAAGGTGACGACGGCGGCGACGACCACCGACAGGTAGACCACCAGAAGGTTGGCGGGGCCCGCGCCGATGGCGGCGACGGTGACGGCGATGATGCTGCCGGGCGCGGCCGGGAAGGCCAGGCCACCCTGGAAGATCATGTTCGTGGCGACGCCCGAGGCGCCACCGGCGATCAGGGCGAGGATCGTCATGGGCTTCGCGAGGGCGTACGGGAAGTAGATCTCGTGGATGCCACCGAGGAACTGGATGATGATCGCGCCGGGGGCCGAGGCCTTCGCCGCACCCACACCGAAGAAGGTGAAGGCGAGGAGGAGACCCAGGCCGGGGCCGGGGTTGGCCTCGATGAGGAACAGGATCGACTTGCCGCTCTCCGCGGCCTGCTCGATGCCGAGCGGGGTGAACACGCCGTGGTTGATGGCGTTGTTGAGGAACAGCACCTTGGCCGGCTCGACGATGATCGACAGCACCGGCAGCAGGTTGAACTGCACGAGGAACGCCACGATGCTGCCGAGGACGGCGCTGATGCCGAGGAACACCGGACCGAAGGCGAAGAAGCCGACGATCGCGAGGATCATGCCGAGGATTCCGGCGGAGAAGTTGTTCACGAGCATCTCGAAGCCGGGGCGGATCTTGCCGTCCCACAGCCGGTCCATCTGCTTGGTGATCCAGGCCGCGAGCGGGCCCATGATCATCGCGCCGAGGAACATCGGGATGTTGGTGCCGACGATGACACCCATCACGGCGATCGTCGCGACCACGCCACCGCGTGCGCCGTAGACGATGCGTCCACCGGTGTTGGCGATGAGCAGCGGCAGCAGGTACGTGATCATCACGCTGACCAGACCCACGTAGCCCTGGTAGGTGGTGCCGTCCTCGGTCGCGGTGAGCGCGGTCATGGCGCCGGGCCAGTTGATGACCGCGGCGTCACCGCCGCCGCCGAGGATCTCGGCGACCGGCGACCAGTGCCAGCCGAAGGGGCTGTTGGCGCCGAAGAAGCCGGCGGGGATGAAGAGCATGGTGATGAAACCCCATGCGATGAATGCCGCGATGTTCGGCATGATCATGCCGGAGAGGAACGTGCCGAATCGCTGTACGGCGATCCGTGCTCCTCCCGGCTTCTTGGTGGCTGACGTCGTCGTCATTGCTGTGTCTCCTTGACTAGCGGTGCGGCGGGGCCGCGGTTGGGGTGAGCGGCTTACACCGCGACGGGGGTCGAGGAGGCGGCCTGGGCCGCCTCGCGGGCTGAGGCCGCGTCATCGGCGGCCAGGGCTGCCTCGGCGATGCGGCGGGCATCGTCGAGAGTGTGGG
This sequence comes from Microbacterium proteolyticum, assembly GCF_014192415.1. Taxonomy (GTDB): domain Bacteria; phylum Actinomycetota; class Actinomycetes; order Actinomycetales; family Microbacteriaceae; genus Microbacterium; species Microbacterium proteolyticum. The sequence continues at coordinate 504,388 of NZ_JACHXY010000001.1, read as the reverse complement.
TGAGCAGGCTCGCGCGCACGTCGGCGAGGGCGGTGGGGGCCATCGACAGCGTGGTGGCGCCGAGTCCGACGAGCACGACGGCGAGCAGCGGGTCGGCCGCGGCCTCGCCGCAGATGCCCACGGGCTTGTCGTTCGCGCGGCCCGCGGCCCCGACCTCGCGGATGAGGCGGAGGACGGCCGGATGCCACGGGTCCTGGAACGACGCGACCGAACCGAGCAGGCGGTCGGCGGCGAGGGTGTACTGCGTCAGGTCGTTGGTGCCGATCGAGGCGAAGTCGGCGATCTGCAGGATGCGGTCGGCCAGCAGGGCCGAGGACGGCACCTCGACCATCACACCGGTGGTCTTCAGGCCGTAGTCCTTCGCCAGGTCGGTGAAGTAGCGGGTCTCCTCGACCGTCGACACCATGGGCGCCATGACCCACAGGTCGGCGGGGCCGGCCTCGGACGCCCGGGTCGCGGCATCCGCTTCGGCGAGGGCCGTCAGCTGCTCGCGCAGGATGTCCTCGCTCGCGCGCAGGGCGCGGAGGCCGCGAAGGCCCAGCGCGGGGTTCTCTTCGTGCGCGTCGTTGAGGAAGGGCAGCGGCTTGTCGGCGCCGGCGTCGAGCACGCGCACGACGACCTTCTTGCCGGGGAAGGCGGCGAGCAGCTCGGTGTACGCCGTGCGCTGCTCCTCGACCGTCGGGGCGGAGCTCGAGCTCAGGAACAGGAACTCGGTGCGGAACAGGCCGACGCCTTCGGCGCCCAGCTCCACGGCCTCCGAGGCGCCGCCGGGCTTGCCGAGGTTGGCCAGCAGCGGGATCTTGGTGCCGTCGGCGAGGGCGCCATCGGTGATCGGGGCGGATGCGGCGGCTGCCCGCGAGGCGGCACGGGTGAGCGCGCGCGCCTTCTCGTCGTCGGTCGGGTCGACGGTGACGACGCCCGCGGCGGCATCCACGATGACGGACTGTCCGTCGACGAGGTCTTTGGCGCCGCTCGCGCCCACGACGGCGACGATGGACTTCTCGCGGGCGAGGATCGCGGTGTGCGAGGTGGGCCCGCCCTCGGTGGTGACCAGGGCCAGCACCTTGTCGAGGTCGAGCAGCGCGGTGTCGGCGGGGGCGAGGTCCTTCGCGACCAGCACGAACGGGTGGCCGGGGTCGGGGATGCCGGGGGCGGCGACGCCGCGCAGGCGTGCGATCACGCGCTGGGCGACGTCGTCGAGGTCGGCCGCGCGCTCGCCGAGATAACCGCCGAGGGCGACCAACTGCTCGCGGAAGGAGGCGAACGCGTCGTGCACGGCGAACTCTCCGGTCTTGCCGCTCGCGAGACGGCTGTCGACCTCGGCTTCGAGGGTCGGGTCTTCGGCGATCATCGCCTGCGCTTCGAGCACGTCGCGGGCGGCACCGCCGGCCTGGGCCCCGCGGGCCTCGAGTTCACGGGCGACGGCGGCGACGGCCTCGCGCACGCGCGCCGTCTCCTCCTCGACCGAGAGGTCGCTCTTGGCGTCCTTCGGGGCGGGCAGGGGCTCTGCCATGCGCGCGATGGGTCCCTGGGCGACGCCCAGTCCGATTCCGACTCCACGGAGTTCCGTCATGTTCCTGTGCTTCCTTTACTCGGCGTCGTGGTCGGTGGTCAGCAGTTCGCTGAGGCGGTCGATCGTGGCTTCGGCATTCGCGCCGTCGGCCGTGAGGGTGACGTAGTCGCCGTACTCCAGACCCAGGGCGATGATGCCGAGGATGCTCGCCGCGTTGATCGGCTTGCCCGCGTCTTTGGCGATGGTCACGGGGATGCCGGACTCCTTCGCCGCCTGCGCGAAGAGTTTCGCGGGGCGCGCGTGAAGGCCGTGCGACGATCCGATGCGGACGGTGCGGGTCAGGTGTGGCATGGGGTCCTTTCCGTCGATGTCAGATCGTGTCCGCGGGCTGGCGGACGCGCAGCGCCTCTTCGACCAGGGCGAGGGTTCGGGTGCCGGTGACGTCGGCGAAGACGTCATCGGGGAGCAGGACGACGGCGACGCTCCGCGCTGCGGCGGCGTCTCGGATGCGATCGATCTCGGCGGCGAGGTGGGGCCCGACGAGCACGATGTCGGCCGAGTCGATGTCGATCGGGAGGGAGCGCGCGGTGCTGGCCGATGCGGTGTGGTCCAGGCCGCACTCGTGCGCAGCACGACGGACGCGCTGCGCCACGAACGTGCTCGACGCACCCGCTCCACACACCACGAGGATCCTCATCGACCGGCCTTTCTTCCTCATGATTGTCCGCATCCCGCTCCCAGCCGACAACCAGGTTCGTTTCCCACCCCCCGGAACATGGATGCCGCCTGCACGCCGGAGGCGCGGCTGTCACCGCTACTCACTGTTGCGGGGTACCGGTACTTAGTGTTACTTTGTACCGGTAGTCAGCGTTAAGGAGTAGTGATGGGTAAGCAGGACAGCGAGATGCTGAAGGGCGTCCTCGAAGGCGTCGTGCTCGCTGCGCTGGCGCGGCGACCCGCCTACGGGTACGAGATCACCGCAGACCTGCGTGAGCGGGGGTTCGCCGATCTCGCGGAGGGCACGATCTACGCCATCCTCGTGCGCATCGAACAGCGCGCTCTCGTCGACGTCGAGAAGGTCGCGTCCGAGAAGGGCCCGCCGCGCAAGGTCTTCACGCTCAACGACGACGGGCGGGCGCAGCTCGCCGAATTCTGGACGACCTGGGGCACGCTCGCCGATCGGCTCGAAGCACTCCGCGAGAAAGGACAGTGACATGGCCTGGTACGAGAAGATCATCGGCGACCTGAGCGCGAAGAAGCAGTGGCGCGAGTACCGGCAGCGCGTACGCGCCCTGCCCGAGCCGTACCGGCAGACGGCCGCGGCTCTCGAGCGCTACCTGCTCAACCTCGGCCCCACCGAGAACACCGACGGCCTCATCCGCATGGTGAGCGACCTCGCCGACCTGCTGGAGCAGGCCGCCGCCGCACAGACGCCCGTGCGCGACCTCGTCGGAGAAGACCCCGTCGTCTTCGCCGAGGAGTTCATGGCCAACTACGGCGACGGCAGCTGGATCGGTCGCGAACGCGCGCGCCTCACGCGCGCCATCGACGAGGCGGCTCGCAGCCAGAGCTGATTCCCCCGCCCGCACGTCCTCCGACACCCGGTCGGTCGGAGACGGCGGTCTCGTGCGCCCTCCGGCCGGTCGAATCGGAAGGAACACCCATGCCTGTCATCGAGACGGCCCCCGCCATTCGCGTGCGGGGGCTCGCGAAATCGTACGGCGACGTGCGCGTGCTGGCCGGCGTCGATCTCGACGTCGCACGCGGCACGATCCTCGCCCTGCTCGGCTCCAACGGCGCCGGCAAGACCACCGCGGTCCGCATCCTGTCGACGCTCATCCCCGCCGACGGCGGAACGGCCGAGGTCGACGGCTCGGATGTCGCGACCGATGGGGCGCGGGTGCGCGCCGCGATCAGCCTGACGGGGCAGTTCGCGGCCGTCGACGACGTGCTCACCGGGCGCGAGAACCTCGTGCTGGTCGCCCGCCTCCGACACCTCGCGCACCCGCGTCGTGTCGCCGACGAGATGCTCGCGCGGTTCTCGCTGACGGATGCCGGCGGGCGCACGGCATCCACCTACTCCGGGGGCATGCGGCGTCGACTCGACATCGCGATGAGTCTGGTCGGAGATCCGGCGGTCGTCTTCCTCGACGAGCCGACCACCGGACTCGACCCGCAGGCGCGCGTCGAGGTGTGGGGCGCCGTCCGCGAGCTGGCCGCGGCCGGCACCACCGTGCTGCTGACCACGCAGTACCTCGAAGAGGCCGAGCACCTCGCCGATCGCATCGCGATCCTGCACGAGGGTCGCATCATCGCCGAGGGCACCCTCGCCGACCTGCGCTCGCTGTTCCCCGCCCCCACGCGGGAGTACATCGAGAAGCAGCCCAGCCTCGAGCAGATCTTCCTCGCCATCGTCGGTCCGACCGGCGCCACCGAAGCGGAGTCCTCATGACCACCCACGCCCTCGCCGACACGGCGGTGCTCACCGGCCGGTCGTTGCGGCACATCCTGCGCAGCCCCGACACCATCGTGACGACGGCGGTCATGCCGATCGCGATGATGCTGCTGTTCGTCTTCGTCTTCGGCGGCGCGATCGACACCGGCGGCACCGCGTACGTCGACTACCTGCTGCCCGGCATCCTGCTGGTGACCGTGGCATCCGGGATCGCCTACACCGCCTACCGGCTGTTCCTCGACATGAAGGGCGGCATCGTCGACCGGTTCCGCTCCCTGCCGATCGCGGCCTCCAGCGTGCTGTGGGGCCACGTGCTCACCTCGCTCATCGCGAACGCGGCATCCCTGGCGCTCGTCGTGGGAGTCGCGCTGCTGCTGGGGTTCCGCTCGGGGGCGTCGGTCACCGCGTGGCTGGGGGTGGCCGGCATCCTGATGCTCTTCACGCTCGCGCTCACATGGATCGCGGTCATCGCGGGACTTGCCGCGAAGACCATCGACGGTGCCAGCGCCTTCAGCTACCCGCTGATCTTCCTGCCGTTCGTCAGCTCGGCGTTCGTGCCCACCGACACGATGCCCGGCCCGGTTCGGTGGTTCGCCGAGAATCAGCCCGTCACCTCGATCGTCGACACCATCCGCGCGCTGCTGGCGCAGCAACCCGTCGGCGGCCGGATCTGGATCGCACTGGCGTGGTGTCTGGCGATCCTCGTCGTCGCCCTGACGATCGCGGTCACCCTGTTCCGGCGCACCGCGCGGTGAGGGTGCCGCGCGCGCCGGGTCGTGCCGACGGGTGTCGTCCCGCGCCGCCGGCGCGCGCGATCGAGACGACGACCCCGTCCCGCGCCGCTGGCGCGCACGCGCGGTCGCGACGGCGGGTGGGCCCCGCCCCGCTGCCGCGCACGCGTGGTTGGATGGAGGGGACGCGGCCCACCGGGGCGGTGCGGAGGACGGATCGTGACGACGAAGACTCGCCAAGACCGCCTCGTGGCACTGCTGCTGCGCGACGCGGAATGGTCGACGGCGGCGTCGCTGGCCGACGCGCTCGGCGTGACTCCGCGCAGCGTCCGCTCCTACGTCACCGCCGTCAACGCACGCGTCCCGGGAGGCTCGGCGATCGAATCGGGCCCGCAGGGATACCGTGCCGGAAGCAACGCCGCCGCCGCCCTGCGCTCGATCACCGGTTCCGACGCGGGCACCCCGCGCGACCGCCTGCACACCCTCGTGCGTCGTCTGCTCGATGCCGCCGACGGCATCGACGTCTTCGACACCGCCGACTCGCTGCACGTCAGCCCCGCCACCCTCGAGGCCGACCTGTCACGCGTGCGCGGGCTGCTCGGCGGCACCGAGTTGACGCTCGAGCGCTCGGCATCCACGGCGCGTCTGCGGGGGACCGAGGTCGCGCAGCGGCGCCTGCTGTCGAAACTCGCGCACGACGAGATGGATGCCGGCCTCTTCGACCTCGACGCGTTGCGGCGGACGCTCGGGGAGCGCTCGGTCGGCGCGCGCGCCTTCGGACCGTTCAAGGCCGAGTTGGTGACCGAACTCGGAGCCCTGGGCTACTACGTCAACGAGATCGGCATCGGCGACGTCGTCATGCACATCGCCATCGCCGCCGACCGCACCACCCGCGACCGCGCCCTCGGCTCCCCGGGCGGCGACTCCTCCGACGCCGCGGCCGCCGTCGTGACGCTGCTCGACCGTCTCACGCTCAAGCACATCGGCGTGCAGCTGGGCTCCGGCGACCTGCGCCACCTCGCGACCCTCGTGCTCACCCGCATCGTCGCCCCCGGCTCCCCGGGCGGTGACGACGTGCGCGCGCGCCTCGACCCGGCGGTGGAGGTCGCCGTGCGCCGCGTCGTCCAGAACGCGGCATCCGAGTTCCTCGTCGACATCGCCCACGACGACTTCATCCTGCGCTTGGCGCTGCACGTGCAGAACCTCCTCGCGCGTGCGCGGGAGCAGGCGTGGTCGCGCAATCCGCTGACGCGATCGCTCAAGTCGACGTACCCGATGATCTTCGAGGTCGCCGTCTACATCGCCAAGGGGTTGCAGGACGGCCTCGGCATCCCGATCCTCGACGACGAGATCGCCTACATCGCCATGCACGTCGGGGGGCGGCTCGAACGCAGTCGGCGGGCCGACCAGCTGTTGACGGCGACCATCGTGTGCCCCGGCTACTACGAGATGCAGGAGCTGTTGCGCTCGAGCGTCGACCGCTCCCTCGGGCAGGCGATCGAGGTCGTCGGCGTCGAGACGCGGATCGATCCGGCCTGGGATGCCATCGACACCGATCTCGTGCTCACCACGATCGACCCGCCGCGCCCGGGTGACCGCTTCGTGCGGATCCAGCCGTTCCTCACCGACGCCGACGTCGAGCGCGTGCAGGCCGCCGCCGGACGCATCCGCCGCGGTCGACGCCTGGCGCGTCTGCGGGCCGAACTCGAGCGGTACTTCGCGCCCGAAGCGTTCGTGCGGGGCCTGGATGCCACCGACGGCGAGGCGGGCGTCATCCGGCGCCTGGGCGGGCTCCTTGTCGAGCAGGGCGTCATCGATGAGGCGTATGTGGCGCGAGCGGTGGAGCGTGAGTCGATCTCGTCCACGGCGTTCACCGACGCGCTCGCCGTGCCGCACGCGATGGGCATGACCGCGACCAAGACGCGGATCGCCATCGGCATCGCCGACCCCTCGATCGCGTGGGGTGAGGGACGCGTGCAGGTGGTCGCGCTCGTGGCGTTCAGCGAGACCGACCGCGAGGCGTTCCAGACGGTGTTCGAGCAGTTCGTCGAGGTCTTCAGCGAGCGCGACAGCGTGCAGCGGATCGTCCGCCGGGCGACGTCGTTCCCGGCGTTCCTCGACGAACTCGTCGCGGTGATCGACGGCTGAGGTCCCGCCGTAGGCGCCGGTCGGGGCTGCCGGGTGCGGTGCGGGGCGTGGACCGTGCAGCGGGGCGGGTTCCGGTCGCCCCGGTGCACAGTGCGGGGCCCGGTGGGGGAGGTGGCCGGCGTGTGCGGGCCGGGGTGGGTGCGCGGCGCGTGCGGCGTTGCGGAGCCGGTGGGCGGTGCCGTGCGGGTGCGCCGGGCGCGGTGTGGGGCGTGGATTATGCAGTGGGGCGGGTTCCGGTCGCCCCGGTGCACAGTGCGGGCCCCGGTGCGGGAGGTACCGGCGCGCGCCGCGGCAGGGGGCGAGGCGCGCCGCGACACGGGCGCCGAGCGGGCCGTTCGGGCCACGGGCCCCGGGTCGCCAGCGGGATGTCGCACTGCGCGCGATCAGCGCGGCGGTGTGATCCCGAATGCATGCAGGCGACGACCGAGAGTGGCGGCGTCGCGGAGGTCGTCCCAGCCCCAACGGGCAAAGCGCCTGTTCGTCGTGCCGCGGATCCAGTCCTCGCGCCGTTTCTCACGATCGACGACCTCGAACGCCGACCTGCCGTCCGCCTCCGCGAGCTCGTGGTACTTGGCCTTCCCGTCGAATTCGCCCCACGCATCCACGTCGTCGAGGCCGAAGTCGATCCAATAAGTACCGCCGTGTGGCGCGGCCACGGGGACCTGAAGGGACGGCGGGGCGAAACCGAGATCACGTAGTCGCATCCGACTCACGCTCTCTCCCGGGAGCTGGGCTCGACCGTCCGCGAGGTGAAGGATGCGCTCCGCCGTGCGCCGGTTCCGCGTCGTCAGCCCCGCCCAGTCGAGGGCGTCTTTCCGCAGACGCGACGCCGCGTCCTCGTCGTACGCCCCCGGTGGCTCGAACGCGTGTCGCCGCAGCGCCGCGTCGGCGACGCTGAGGGCCACGTCCCGCGTTTCGTTCCGCGCGACGTCGGCGACGGTCCGAGCGAGGGGTGTGCACAGCAGGCCGTTCACCTCCTCGACGCTCCGATGGTCGAGGTCCCGATGCCGCACGACATCTGCTGGTGCACCGGGGCGATCGTGGGTGCTGAGAACATGGAGTCTGCCGTCGTCCCGCAGGCAGGGGAGGCCGTGTATGGCTGCGGCGGTCATGCCGCAGAAGCTCGGCCGCGAGCGACCGACGAGCGCCAGCGCGCGAGCCCGCACGACGACCTTCTGCTCCGTGCGGGTGAGGTGGGCGATATCGGCCGCGCGGGCGTACACGCCGTGCCGGACGACCGCGAGGTACCCCTCCTCAACTTCGCGGCGCACGCGCCGGGAACCCCACCCGAGGTCGTCGAGCTGTCGGCGGCGGATGAGCGGCAGCGTGAGTTCCGTCGTCATCCGCCCACGATGCCGCGATCCCCGTTCCGCCGTGGCCGCTCACGCGGGAGTCGTGGAGGAGCCCGACGGAAGCGGTGCAGGGGAGGAGGGCTGCGGCACCCGCTACTGGGGCCGGGGATGTGCAGTGGGGCGAATCTCGGTCGCCCCACTGCACATCCCACGCCCCTGACGCGGCCCGGCACCCCGCCCCCGGGCAACCCGCCCCCGGGCACCCCGCAACAGCACCGCCCCGCGGTCGCAACCCCCGCCCCGGCTACCGGCCGATGCCCGCGAGTTCCGCGGCCGCTGCGACCCCCGGCGTTCCGGCTCCCGCCGACGAAACGCCGAGCAACCGCTACCGGCCGATGCCCGCGAGTTCCGCGGCCGCTGCGACCCCCGGCGCCCCGGCTTCCACCGACGAAACGCCGGGCAACCGCTACCGGCCGATGCCCGCGAGTTCCGCGGCCGCCGCGACCCCCGGCGCCCCGGCTCCCACTGACGAAACGCCGAGCAACCGCTCGATCGCGTCGACGGCGCGCGGGGCGGCGCGACCGTCGCCGTAGAGGTTCTGCGCCCGGGACATGCGCGCGTGCACCGCGGGGTCGTCGAGCAGGGAGGAGAGCTCCGCCACGACCGCCTCTCGGCGCGTGCCGATGAGCCGCGCCGCCCCCGCGGCGACCCCCTCGCCGCGTTCGGTGGTCTCGCGCACCACGAGCGCCGGCACGCCGAGCGCCGGGGCCTCCTCCTGCACGCCGCCGGAATCGGTCACCGTGCAGTACGCGCGCCCCAGCATGCGCCCGAACTGGGCGTAGGGGAGGGGTTCGCAGAGGACGACCCGCTCGACTCCGCCGACGGCGGCGCGCACCTCGGCGCGCACCTGCGGATTGGGATGCAGGGGGAGCACCGCGACCACGTCGGGACGTGCGGAGACGACTTCGGCGACACCTGCGGCGATACGCGCGAGCGGTCCGCCCCACGATTCGCGGCGGTGCACCGTGACCAGCACGACGCGCTCGGCGCCCACGGCGATCTGCTCCATCGCGGGATCGTCGAAGCGTTGCGGGTGGGTCTTCTGACGGTGCAGCGCGTCGATCCCGGTGTTTCCGGTGACGACGATGTCGTCGGGGCTGACGCCCTCCGCCAGGAGGTTGCGTTCGGCGGCCCCCGTCGGCGCCAGATGCAGGGATGCCAACGGGGCGATGAGGCGACGGTTGCCCTCCTCCGGAAAGGGCGAGCGCAGATCTCCCGAGCGCAGGCCCGCTTCGAGGTGGATGACGCGGGCGCCGGCGTAGTAGGCCGCGACCGCCGCGAGCGCAGCGCTGGCGGTGTCGCCCTGCACCACCACGGCATCCGGTGCCCCGTCGGCCCAGCGGGCCGAGAGGGCGGAGAAGATCGTCGAGGTCGTCTCGGCGAGAGCGGCGCCGCGGCGGAACACGTCGAGGTCGGCGTCGGGGCGGATTCCGAACGACGCGTTGATCTCGGCCACCATCTCGCGGTGCTGTCCGGTGACGGTCACCGTCGTGCGGATGCCGTCGCGTCGCTGCAGCTCCGCGACGAGCGGTGCGCACTTGATCGCCTCGGGACGGGTGCCGTAGACGACGTCGATCCAGGGAGGTGTCATGGGCGGCTCGATTCGTTCGAAGGGGACGCGATCCCGCCGGACGCGGCCGGGTGGGATGCCGCCGGAGCGGGCGCGGACGAACGAGGTGCTCTCGATCGGGCCGGGCCACGACGCGGGCCGGACTCGCGCAGCGAGATGCGCAGCAGCAGCACGATCGCCAGGACGAATCCGACGATGACGAACAGCGAACCGACGTAGCGATGCACCACGTCGAAGCCCTCGCGTCCGTACGCGCCGTATGCCCAGGCGGCGGAGGCGAAACGGACCATGTTGCAGAACACCGCGATGCCGAGTCCCAGCAGCAGCCCGAGCCCCACGCGGTTGGACGGGGCACGGGTGATGCCCATGATCGCGACGGCGAGCAGCAGCAGGGGCACGGCGAGCACGGTGGTCGAGCACATCGTGGTGATGACCAGGCCCGTGACCTCGGGGGTGTCGATGCCGAACCACACGATGGGCCCGGCGGCGACCGCGCGGCCGGGGGCGACGAGGCCGATGAACTCGCGCGCGAGGATCGCCTCGGCGGCGCGCGTCGTCGCCTCGGTGGCGATGAGGGCGGCGGCGGCGATCGCCAGCGCCCCCGCGGTTGCCCCTCGGGCGATCCGGACGCGTCGATCGCGGGCGTTCGCCCGGCCGCCGCGGGCACGCAGGGTCGTCACCGCGACGCTCACGCTTCCACCGCCAGCAGCAGGCGTCCGGCCTCGGCGTTGCGGCGGGTCTTGGTCCAACCCCGGCGCCCGGTCATCATGCGGCCGAAGGCGCGGACCACGCAGATGTAGCTCTGGTACATGTACAGCCAGTAGCCCAGGCCCCAGAGCCCCGCACGCCAGAGGGGATGCCGTTCCTCGCGCCGCACGTACACGAGCGGCCAGAGGGCGAAGGGGAGGATGCCGGTGAGCACCCACAGCGGGATGATCCAGGTCGCCCCGGCCAGCCAGCCGAACAGACCGCCGGGCGACAGGGCTCCCGATACGACCATGGCGATGGTGACCGTGGGCCACAGCACGAACCCGATCAGCTGGATGTAGGGGATGGCGAGGAAGTAGGCCGCCTCCAACGCCCCCGCGTTGGTGAAGGTGCGCGACGCGTAGATCTTCGGGAGGTAGCGGGCGCACTGCAGACCGCCCTGGCACCAGCGGGTGCGCTGGGTGAGCAGGCGCCGTGCCGAGGGCAGGGCTTCCTGCGACACCCAGGTGTCGTGGGCGTACACGGTGCGGTAACCCGCGAGCATGATGCGAAGGCCCACCTCGTAGTCCTCCAGCAGGGCGTCGCCCCACGGCACGCCTTCCTCGGCGGAGGCGGCGCGCAGGGCGCTGAGGCGGGTGAACTGCCCGTTGCCGCCGAGCCCGACCGACACCGTCCGCATCCGCAGCACCTGCATCGCGGCGATGGTCGTTCGGAACTCGATGTCCTGCATGCGGATGAGGTAGCGCGCCCACGCCTGCCCGAACCTGCCCTGTCCCGGAGCCGGGGCGGGGTCGTCGCGGTTGCTCATGCGCACCGCCACCTGCATCGCGCCCACATCGGACGAGCCGAAGGCTGCGAGCCCGGCCGCCTGCCGGAGGGCGTTCTCGGCGAGCGATCCGTCGGCGTCGAGGACGATCACGATCGTGTGATCGTCCTCGACGCCGCGGTCGCCGCGCAGCTCCCGCCACTCCGCTAACAGGGCGTACGCGGCGTTCAGGGCGGCTCCCTTGCCCGTGCGGGCATCGGGGAGCCGGCGGATCACGGCGTGCACCAGCGGATCCGCGTCGGCGAAGGCGGCGACGATGTCTCCGGTGCCGTCGGTGCTGGCGTCGTCGATGATCCACAGATGAACCGTCGGAAAGCGCTCTCGAGTCCTCCTGATCGTCTCGGCGATCACCGCCGCCTCGTCTCGACAGGGGATGAACGCGTGCCACTCGAACGCCGCGGGATCGCCCTCGACGGCGCCACGACGGCGTACGAAGGGGACGACGATGAGCGTCGTGTAGGTGAGGAACATCACCAGGAAGACGAAGGAGAGCGAGAAGAGGAACTCGAGCGCGTTCACGAGCGGGGGGTGTCCTCTCCGGATGCCAGGTCGACGGCATCCTGCGACCGATGACGCCGCGAGCGCCAGGCCAACAGTCCGCCGATCACGGCTGCGCCGACCCCGACGACGGCGAGTGTCGCCGTCGGGGCCGCGTAGCCGGTGACCGCGAGAATGCCGACGGCGCCGCCGCCCATCGCACCGTTGCGGTACACGTGATCAGCCCTGGGCCGGTGCGGCAGCGTGCTGGCTGCGACGTCGCAGCATCACCGCGGCGACGATGATGGCGGCGAGACCGAACCCGCCACCGGCGAGTGCCAGCGACTCGGGACCGGCGACGGGAACCGCCAGCTGTCCGGCGTTGGGACCGACCGACGCGGTGGCCAGATCGACCGTCGCGATCGCGCCCGCCGTGCCGAGGCCGACCCGCAGCGCCGTCTGGGTGAAGGTGCCCCCGTCCGTCGACTGCACGTTGACCTGCAGCTGCGCGAGCGCGGTGATGGCGTCGCCGAGCGGGCCCCGGAGGGTGTCGGCCAAGCCGCCGAGCACCGGGTTGATGATGCCTTCCGCGACACCGAGCGCGGTGCCGAGAACGAGACCGGCGAGGCCCAGCTCATCGACGCGGGCCTGAACGGCATCCAGGATCGCGTTGACGTCGTCGGAGATCTGGGTCACCACGGCGGCGGGTACGAACGACAGCAGGTCCGTTCCGGGCGGGAGAGCGTTGATGTCGGCGACCCCCGCAGCGGCGAGCAGGTCGTCCTCGGTCAGCGTGATGGTGCCGGAGGTGAACGGGTTGTCCAGCTCGAGACCGGCGACGGCGGCCGCGGTCAGCAGGGTGTCGATCGCGGGGTTGAGGGTGTTCAGCACGCCCGAGACGAGGGTGCCGCCCACGACGACGCCGACGTCGGCGACGACGTATTGCCCGCTCTGCGTGCCGTCGGTCGTCTGGGTGGCGGATGCCGCGAGCGTTCCGATGTTCACCTGCAGCCCCGCGAGGGCGTCGGCGCCGCCGACCGTGATGCTGGCCGAGTTCTCCGCCGAGGGGTCGCCGACGCTGGAGGGCGTGACGGTGCCGACACCGATGAGGCTCGGTGCCGCCGAGACGGCACCCGAGAACGCCGACGAGCTGCCGTCGTCGTTCGCGCGGGCGTACTGTCCCACCGCGCCGAGCTGGATGATGCCGTTGTCGCCGAAGAGGTTCGTCGAACCCGCCTGCAGTGCGACGAGGCCGGCGATGGCCTCGGCGTCGAGGGGCTGGTCGACGATGACGTCGCCCGAGGCGTCGGTGTTGACGGCGTTCGCACCGCGGAGGGCGACCACAGCGTCGAGGATGTCGGTGCCGAGGAGGGACGTCTGAACGAGACGGCCCGTGCCCTGCGAGACGACGTCCGCGGGGGCGGCGTTCGCCGCCGTGGCGGGGAGGAGGAGTGCTGCGACGACGGCGGTGGCGCCGACGGCGCGCACGGCCCGCCCCGTTCGGGCAGCGACGTGTGGACGAATGGTCATGGATGCCTGCTTCCTTGAAGGCCGCTCACCTTCGAGCCCACCGCGGGCCGGATGGTGCGGTGCAAGGCGAAGTTAGGCGCGGGATCGAGCGTGGACATCCGTGCCCCGTACGGAATCGGACTACTTAGGGGCCACCTGTGAACTCCGTATGCCGCCTCGACTACTGATTCACCCGGCGAAACCTCGGAGTCGACACCGTGTTCGGTGTAGGAACGGATCGGGGCGCGTCCGCAGACGCGAGGAGTACGGGGAGACACGGCATGGGTGCAGGTCGACCACTGGTGGGGCGAACGCGCGAGAAACGGATCGCCGCGGAGGCGTTGCGTGCAAAGCGCAGCGTGCTGCTGAGCGGGCCCGCGCGCAGCGGCCGCTCGCGCCTGCTCGCCGCGATCGTCGAGGCGCAGTCGCGACCGACCTTCGTCGTCGAGACGCGGGCCGGTGTCGTGACCGTGCGCTCGGGGGTCTCCGATCGGCGTGCCCTCGTCGGTGCCGAGGACGTCCGCGACGTGGTCGCGGAGGTCGAGGCTCGCGACGGGATCCTCGTCGTCGATGACATCGACCTGCTTCCGGATGCCGCGGCGGCGGCCCTCATCGACATCGTCGGTGCGTCGGATGCGGTGCTGCTGACCGCACTCGCTCCCCGGCACGAGGTCGCCCGCCGCTCGATCCACCGCTGGGAGCTGCTGCGACCGCTGGTCGAGGACGCCGACCTGCTGACGATCGCGGTGGGACCCCTCACCCTTCCCGAGACTGCCACCCTGGGGAACGCGCTGCGGGAGAGCCGGCACGGGGTCGGACCCGCGGACGACGCGTGGATGATGGCGCTGCATCACCTCAGCGCGGGAAGCCCGGCGCTCGTCGACGAACTGATCGAGGTGGCGGCGGTGCGCGGGCGGATGCACGCGGTGTGCCCGATCGAGCCGTTCGCCGATCTCCTGCCCGGCGGACTCGTGGAAACCCTCACGCGGATGCTGGCGCCTCTCGACGCGCGCGACCGCCGTCTGCTGGGCATCGTGTTCGAGCTCGGCGCGGTACCGCTTCGTCACGTGGGGTCGGTCGTGCCCTCGGACGTACTCGCTCGCCTGCACGACGGGAATCTCGTCGTCGCCTCGGTCGAGGCGGGGTCGGCCGCCGTGAGTCCGCTGCTGGCCCGGGTCGTGCACGAGTCCGCGCCGCGCGACGAGTACCGGGAGGAACGTCGCGACATCGCCCACCGCCTTCTCGACCTCCTCCAGCACGGTGATGCGCTGACCCCCGCCGAGGAGGTGTTCTGCGCGCGGTTCGCCGGGCCCGTCGAGGCGGCCGGACCCCTGGCCGGGCCGCTGGCCGCGGTGCTGCCGCGCGCAGCGCTGTCGCTGGCCCGATCGGGTGTGCCGCGCGATGCCCTGGCGATCATCGCCCGGGTTCTGGACGACGGCCCCGACCTACGCGCCTCGGCCGCGCTGATCCTCGCGCGCATCGCCCTCGAGGACCACACCGAGGCCGAGCTCCTGCTTCGCACTCTTCCGGAGCCGGTCACGGCGGCCGAGCGCGAACTGGCGCTGCACGTGTACGTGCGGACGCTCTGCGCCACGTGCGCAGGGTCGGATGCGGCCCGCGACCGCCTTCAGGCCCTGGTGAGGTGGGCACCCGACGACGGTGAGTGGCGGGTCCGTGTCGAACAGGCGGTGGCGATGCTGTCCCTGCCCAACGGAGCCTCGTTCGCCGAGAGGGCGCTCGGCCCGCAGCCCGTCGATGCGATGCGGCCCGACGCGACGATCCTCGACGACGCCCTCCAGGCGGCGCTCGCCGCGTCGCGCGGAGATGCCGCCCGTGCGCGGGCCCTGCTGCGCGGTCGGCAGGCGACGCACGGCTGGGACGTCGAATCCGATCTCACCGTGTTCCTGCTGCACGCCTACGCGATGCTGATGATCGGCGAAGACCTCGTCGCCATCGAGAGCGGGACGCGGCGCCGCCTGCTGTCGGCGCGGTGGGACGACCGTCAGGACGAAGTCGCCGTCCTCGCCCTTCTGGACGCGTCGGTGCAGCTTCTGCGGAGGCGCCCCGACGTCGCCATCGCCAGTCTGCAGATCCCGCGGATCGCCCCGCCGGAGTCGCTGCGCATCTGGTTCGACGCCATGCGAGCCGTGGCCTTCATCGCGCGGGGCGATCTCGTGCACGCGGCCGAGGCGCTCGAGCGGGTCTACGCGGCCTCGACGGGATGGGCGTGCGGCAGTTTCTCGCTGCTGCGCGAGACGGTGTGCGCCCGCTTCGAGGTGGCGAACCGCCGGTTGGACGCCGCAGCGGCGCGCGCGCATCGAGCGATCGTGCTGGCCGAACGGCGGATGCCGATCCTCCTCCCCTCGCTTCTGAGCATTCTGGCGGACGCCGGTGTCCCCCTCCCGCAGGTCCGTGAGCGTGCCGTGTCGCTGGCGGAGCGATTCGATCTCGCCCCGTTGCGCACGTTCGTGGACGAGCTGCTCGTGGCCGCCCGGGTCGACGCTCAGCCCTCACGGGATCTGTTGACCTCGCGCGAGCGGGAGGTGGTCGATCTCGCCGTGACGGGCGCGTCCAACGCGCAGATCGCCCGCCGTCTCGGTCTGTCGGTGCGCACGGTCGAATCGCACCTGCACCACGCCCGCACGCGCCTGGGGATGAGCCGCCACGAGCGTTTCGGGCAGGACGTCCGCGCGACCCGCCCGCTTGCGCGGCACTGACGGGATCGAGCCCGTCGGGGTCGTCCACCGCCGTCAGCGCACCGCCGCGAGCACCTCCTCGGCGCCGGCGCGGAGCGCCTCGAGGCGGCGGCGGGCCTTCTTGGCCGAGGAGCCGCGCACGTCCAGGTAGAGCTTGAGCTTCGGTTCGGTGCCGCTCGGGCGCACGATGAGGCGCGATCCGCCGTCGAGCCAGACCCGCAGCACGTCGCCGGGCGGCAGACCGTCGACGCCCGTGAGAAGGTCGTCGATCCGCGTGACCGCGACCTCGCCGACCGTTGTGGGCGGGTGAGCGCGGAGGGATGCCATGATCCCGGCGATCTCGCTCACATCGCTGACCCGGATCGAGATCTGGTCGCTCGCGAACGCGCCGAACGTGTCGCGGAACTCCTGCAGCAGGTCGGCGACCGTGCGCCCCTGCCCGCGCGCCTCGGCGGCCATGCCGAGCATCGCCACGGCGGCGGAGATCCCGTCTTTGTCGCGGACGGTGCGGGGGTTCACGAGGTAGCCGAGGGCCTCTTCGAAGCCGAAGACGATGCCCGGCGCCCGCGAGATCCACTTGAAGCCCGTGAGGGTGGAGTGGAAGGCGAGGCCGTAGTGCTCGGCGACCGCCTGGAGCCCGGGCGACGACACGAGCGAGCAGGCGAGGGATGCCGGGGCCCCGGCATCCGCGTCCGGGGCGCCGTGCGACGCGCCATCCGACGAGCCGTTCGGAGTCGCGCCTGCGGAGGCTGCGCCGTCGCGCGCGGCGGCCGCTTCCCGGGCGGCCCGCCACCCGAGCAGCAGGCCGATCTCGTTGCCGGTGAGCCGGCGCCAGCCGCCCTCGGCGTCGGCGTCGGGGATGGCGACGGCGAGGCGGTCGGCATCCGGATCGTTGGCGATGACGAGCTCGGCGCCGGAGGTGCGCGCGGTCTCGAAAGCGAGGTCCATCGCGCCCGGCTCCTCCGGGTTGGGGAAAGCGACGGTGGGGAAGCGCCCGTCGGGCTCGATCTGCGCCTCCACGAGCGTGGGCGCGGGGTACCCGGCCGCAGCCAGCACCCGCGAGACGGTCTCCCATCCCACGCCGTGCATCGCGGTGTAGACCCAGCGCAGTCCCGCAGCGCCGGCGGGGGCCGGGGAGATCGCGGCGGTGGACGCGACGTAGGCCTCGATGAGCGATTCGGGGGCGTTGGCGTATCCGACTGAGCGGGGGAGCACGCTCACGTTGCCCGCGTCGGCGATGTGCTGGATGTGGGCGGCGATCTCCGCGTCGGCGGGCGAGACGATCTGCGCGCCCTCGTCGGCGCCGCCGAGGTAGACCTTGTATCCGTTGTCATCGGGTGGATTGTGGCTGGCGGTGACCATCACGCCGGCATCGGCTCCGAGGTGGCGCACGGCGAAGGCGAGCACAGGGGTCGGCAGCATCCGCGGGAGCAGCACCGCGTTCAGCCCCGCCCCCGCGAAGATCTCGGCCGAGTCGCGCGCGAACACGTCGGAGTTGCGCCGACCGTCGTAGCCGATGACGACGGTCGGGGTCGTCGATCCGGCGCGCTCGCCGAGGAAGGCGGCGAAGCCGGCCGCGGCCTGGGCGACGAGCACCCGGTTCATGCGGTTGGGGCCGGCGCCGAGCGCGCCGCGCAGTCCCGCGGTGCCGAACGCCAGGCGCGTGCTGAAGCGATCGGCGAGGTCGTCGGCCGCTTCGGCATCCCCGTCCTCCACGCGCGCGAGCAGAGCGGACAGCTCGTCGCGGGTCACGGCATCCGGATCCTGCGCCATCCAGGCGCGGGCCGCGTCGACGAACGTGCCGGGAACGTCGGAAGGGTTCTCGCTCACAGCGCGCCGATCACGCGGGCCAGCAGCGCCGAGATGACGGGCTCGGCCTCGCGACCGGCCTCGAGCACCTCCTCATGGCTGAGCGGTGTCTCCTGGATGCCGGCGGCCAGGTTCGTGATCAGCGAGAAGCCGAGGATCTCCATACCCGCCTGGCGTGCGGCGATCGCCTCGAGGGCGGTCGACATCCCGACGATGTGTCCGCCGATGGTCTTGGCCATCTGCACCTCGGCTGGGGTCTCGTAATGCGGCCCGCGGAACTGGCAATAGACGCCCTCGTCGAGCGACGGGTCGATGCTCCGGGCGATGTCGCGCAGACGCGTCGAATACAGGTCGGTGAGGTCGATGAAGGTGGCGCCCTCGAGGGGCGAGTCGGCGGTGAGGTTGATGTGGTCGCTGATGAGCACGGGCTGCCCGGGTTTCCACGTCTCGCGGATGCCGCCGGCGCCGTTCGTCAGGATCATCGTCCGGGCGCCGGTCGCGGCGGCGGTGCGCACACTGTGCACGACCCGGCGCACGCCGTGGTTCTCGTAGTAATGCGTGCGCGCGCCGATGACGAGCACGTTCTTGCCGCCCGGGGTGCGGACGCTGCGGAGCGTTCCGACGTGCCCCTCGAGGGCGGGCTTCGAGAAGCCGACCACCTCGGTGGCGGGGAACGATGCCGTCTCCTCTCCGATGAGCTCGGCGGCGCGCCCCCAACCCGACCCGAGGGTGACGGCGATGTCGTGGTGCGCGACGCCCGAGAGGCGCGCGATGTCGGCCGCTGCGGCCGCGGCGACCTCGAAGGGGTCGACCGCCGGGTCGTCGAGCGGGTGAGAGATGCTGTTGGACATCCCCCCACTCTAGAAACTGCGGGCCGCGCGGGCCAGACGGCGAGCCGCCCCGGCCACACATCGTCTGCGCCGCCGAGTCGGGCGGAGTGGGCGTGGGCCGCCGCGCTGACAGAATGGATGCCATGGTGCAGAGCTTCGAGCGCAAGCAGTCCGTCGCGATCGTCGGCGGCGGCCCCGGCGGGTACGAGGCGGCCCTGTCCGCCGCGCAGCTCGGCGCCGACGTCACCCTCGTGGAGCGTGCGGGCGTCGGCGGCTCCGCCGTCATCACCGACGTGGTCCCCTCCAAGACCCTCATCGCCACGGCCGACGCCGCCGTCGCCATCCGCAACGCCAGCAGCCTGGGCGTGCAGTTGTTCGCCAAGGACGACCGCGGCAAGCCCCTCGCCCCCGAGGTCGCGATCAACCTCGCCGCCGTCAACCAGCGTCTTCTCTCGCTCGCGCGTCAGCAGTCCGACGACATGCGCAGCTCGCTCCTCGAGGCGGGTGTGCGCATCATCTCCGGGCACGGCCGTCTCGACGGCTCGGGTGCGGTGGTCGTCTCGACCGAGGCCGGCGGCACCGACTTCGATCGCGTCGAGGCCGAGACCCTCGTCGTCTCGGTCGGCGCCTCCCCGCGCGAGCTCCCCTCGGCCAAGCCCGACGGCCAGCGCATCCTCACCTGGACCCAGCTCTACACGATGAAGTCCGTGCCCTCGCACCTCATCGTGGTGGGGTCGGGGGTCACGGGCGCGGAGTTCGCGTCGGCCTACATGAACCTCGGCGCCAAGGTCACGCTCGTCTCCAGCCGCGATCAGGTGCTCCCCGGCGAGGATCAGGATGCCGCGGCGGTGCTCGAGCGCGTGTTCCAGCGCGGGGGCATGACGCTGCTGGCGAAGGCCCGTGCCGAGTCGGTCGTCAACACCGGTGACGGCGTTCTCGTCACCCTCGCCGACGGTCGCACGATCGAGGGCAGCCACTGCTTGATGGCGGTCGGTTCGATCCCGAACACGGCCGGCATCGGTCTCGAGCAGGCCGGGGTGCAGATGACCGCGGGCGGCAACATCCGCGTCAACCGGGTCGCGCGCACCTCGGTCCCCAACATCTACGCGGCCGGTGACTGCACGAACTTCGTGCCCCTGGCATCCGTCGCGTCGATGCAGGGACGTCAGGCGATCTTCCACGCGCTCGGCGACATCGTCATCCCCCTCGAGACGCGTCGCATCACGGCCAACATCTTCACCGCCCCCGAGATCGCCACGGTCGGCTTCAGCGAGCAGGACGTCACCGAGGGCCGCATCGCGGGCGTCGTGCGCAAGCTGCCGTTGTCGGCGAACCCGCGCGCGAAGATGCAGGGGATCACGGACGGCTTCGTCAAGCTCATCGCGCGCAAGGGCAGTGGCACCATGATGGGCGGCGTCATCGTCGGCCCCAAGGCGTCGGAGCTGATCTACCCGATCGCGATCGCCGTCGAGCGTCGCCTCACCGTCGATCAGGTCGCCCGCGTCTTCGCCGTCTATCCGTCGTTGACGTCGAGCATCACGGACGCCGCCCGCGCGATGCACATCGTCGACCGCGACGACCCCGGCGAGGACTGAGCCTGCGGATGCCGGCGTCCCCGGCATCCCCTCCTTCCGCCGCTGTGGCGCCGCCGGGTTGTCCTCGCGAGAAACGCGTTCTGCGGGCAGAAACGCGTCGTCGAGGCGTTTCTCCCCGCGGATGCCGTTTCTTGTGCCGTCGCAGCTGACGCGTCGCCGCCGTCGCCGAGCCGCTGCCGTCGCTGAGACGCGCGTCGCGTTGAGCCGGCGTCGCGCTGAGCCGGCGTCGGGTGTCCGCGCGTCGCCGCTGAGCCGGCGTCGCCGCTAAGCCGGCGTCGGGTGTCCGCGCGTCGCCGCTGAGCCGGCGTCGCCGCCGCCGCGTTCCGCCGTGTGCGACCGTCGCGCGCGATCCGGTTCGCGTTGCGCCGGGTTCTGTTCGTGAGAAACGCGATCCGCGGGAGGAAACGCCTCGTCGGGGCGTTTCTTCCGGCGGATGCCGTTTCTCGCGCGGTCCAGCCGCACCGCCGCGCCGCCGCGCCGCGCCGCTGCGCCGCCGCGCCGCGCCGCGCCGTCGCAGCTGACGCGTCGTCGCTGTTGTGGTCTGCGTCGCCGACGTCGCAGCCCCGCGGGTGGTCCCTCTCGGATCGCCGCCGTGCGCGATCCGGTTCGCGTTGCGCCGGGTTCTGTTCGTGAGAAACGCGATCCGCGGGAGGAAACGCCTCGTCGGGGCGTTTCCTCCGGCGGATGCCGTTTCTCGCGCCGTCCGGCCGCACCGCCGCACCGCCGCACCGCCGCGCCGCCGCGCCGCGCCGCGCCGGAACCGACGACGGCGCCGCACCCCGAGGGAGTGCGGCGCCGGACGGACGAGCGAGACGTCAGTTGATCAGCAGCAGCTGGTGACCGGCCGAGACCGTGGTGCCGGCGGTGGCGTCGATACCGGCGACCGTGCCGTCCTTGTGGGCCTGGATGGGCTGCTCCATCTTCATCGCCTCGAGCACGACCACGAGGTCGCCCTTGACGACCTGCTGGCCCTCTTCGACGGCGACCTTGACGATCGTGGCCTGCATCGGCGACTTCACCGCGTCTCCGGTGGCACCGGCCGCGGGCGAAGCCGCGTGCGAACGCCGCAACGGGGGAGCGGCCACGGGGCGGCCCACCGCGGGAGCCGCGGCCGTGATGCGGTCGGGCAGGCTGACTTCGAGGCGCTTGCCGCCGACCTCGACGACCACCGTGTGACGACCGGGGACCACCGCGGGCGGCTCGGGCTCGCCATCCCACGCGGGGATGTCGTTGACGAACTCCGTCTCGATCCAGCGCGTGAAGACGCCGAAGTCGCCGTCTTCGGCGGTGAAGGCGGGGTCGCGCACGACCTTCCGGTGGAAGGGGAGGACGGTGGGCATGCCCGAGACCTCGAACTCGTCGAGCGCGCGGCGCGAACGCTCGAGCGCCTCGGCACGGTCGCGGCCGGTGACGATGATCTTCGCCAGCAACGAGTCGAACGCTCCCGAGACGCTGTCGCCCGCGGTGACGCCGGAGTCGAGACGGATGCCGGGGCCACCGAACGTCTTGAAGACGTGGATGGGGCCGGGCTGAGGCAGGAAGTTCCGGCCCGGGTCCTCGCCGTTGATGCGGAACTCGATCGAGTGACCCACGGGGGCGGGGTCGTCATACCCGAGCTCTTCGCCCTCGGCGAGACGGAACTGCTCGCGCACGAGGTCGAGGCCGGTGACTTCTTCCGAGACGGGGTGCTCGACCTGCAGGCGCGTGTTCACCTCGAGGAACGAGATGGTGCCGTCGGCGCCGATGAGGAACTCGCAGGTGCCCGCACCGACGTAGCCGACCTCCTTGAGGATGGCCTTGGATGCCGAGTACAGCACCGCGTTCTGCTCGTCGCTGAGGAACGGAGCCGGCGCCTCTTCGACCAGCTTCTGGTGGCGGCGCTGCAGCGAGCAGTCGCGGGTCGAGACGACGACGACGTTGCCCGCGGCATCCGCGAGGCACTGGGTCTCGACGTGGCGGGGCTTATCGAGGTACTTCTCGACGAAGCACTCGCCGCGGCCGAAGGCGGCGACGGCCTCGCGCGTGGCGGACTCGAACATCTCGGCGACCTCATCGAGTTCGCGCGCGACCTTCAGGCCGCGTCCACCGCCGCCGTACGCAGCCTTGATGGCGATGGGAAGGCCCACCTGCTCGGCGAAAGCGATGACCTCGTCGGCGCCCGAGACGGGGCCGGGAGTGCCGGGGGCGAGCGGTGCCCCGACCTTCTCGGCGACGTGGCGGGCGGTGACCTTGTCGCCGAGGGCCTCGATGGCATCCGGCGAGGGGCCGATCCACACCAGCCCCGCAGCGATCACGGCACGGGCGAAGTCGGCGTTCTCGGCGAGGAAGCCGTACCCGGGGTGCACCGCGTCGGCGCCGGCGCGGCGAGCGACCGAGAGGATCTTCTCGATCGAGAGGTAGGTGTCGGCGCTGGTGGCGCCGTCGAGGGCGTACGCCTCGTCGGCCAGGCGCGTGTGAAGGGCGTCGCGGTCCTGATCGGCGTAGACGGCGACGGAGGCCTTACCCGAGTCACGGGCGGCTCGGATGACACGGACGGCGATCTCGCCGCGGTTGGCGACAAGGACCTTGGCGATCTTCGGCATCCTCCCAGCCTATCGAGGGGCCACCCCCTCCTTTTGACCCCTCTCGACAAGAAACGCCGAAAAACGTGTGCGGGAGTCTACGAACGATTCCACAGGGCGGTCCACGAGCCCCCGAGCTCCCGCGCGAGTCGGCGTACCGTCGACAACGACATCCCGACCACCGTGGAGGGGTCGCCCTCGACGCGTTCGATGAAGGCGCCGCCGAGGCTGTCGACGGTGAAGGCGCCGGCGACGAGCAGCGGTTCACCGCTCGCGACGTACGCGGCGATCTCGTCGTCGTCCACGTCGGCGGCGAAAGTCACCGACGCCTCGGCGACCGCGTGCGCCTCGGTGGGCTCGGCACCGGGGGAGAGACGGAACACGCTGTGACCCGAGTGCAGGATGCCGGTGCGTCCGCGCATCTGCCGCCACCGCTCGATGGCAGCCTCGGGCGTGTAGGGCTTGCCGAGGATCTCGTCGCCGAGCTCGAACATCGAATCGCCCCCGATGACGAAGCCGTCGAATCCGGGGTCTTCGGCGTGCAGGCGCTTGGCGACGTCTTCGGCTTTGCGTCTCGCCAGCAGCAGCACGTGCTCGGCGGCGGGGAGCCGACGCCCCTCGGCCGCCTCGACCTCGGCGATGACGGCCTCCTCGTCGACCTGCGGGGCACGCGCTTCGGGCTCGATGCCCGCCTGCCGCAGCAGCATGAGACGGGCGGGAGAAGTGGATGCCAAGCACACGCGCATGCGACAACGCTACCCACGCCGCAGGTTCGGGCGCGCGACGGAAGAGCAGTGTCGGTGGCTGAGCCTGCCGGAATCCCCTGGCCGGGGTCGGATGCCCGGTCCCGTCGGCCGGGCTCAGGGTCCGCGGCGTCGCGGCATCCGCCCCCGGCCGTCTCCCGGCCGGATGTGTCAGGCTCGGGGGATGCACGACGGCGACCTCATCGAACTCGACATCACCGGTATCGCCCACGGCGGTGTCTTCGTCGGACGGCACGAGGGGCGCGTGGTGTTCGTGCCCGACACCCTGCCGGGAGAGCGGATCCGCGCCCGGCTCACCGACACCCGCAAGAAGGCGTTCTGGCGCGCCGACGCCATCGAGGTGCTCCAGCCAGCACCCGAGCGGCGACCGCACGTCTGGAACGCCGCGGGCATCGACGTCGACCCCGGCCAGCGCGTCGGCGGGGCCGAGTTCGGTCACATCGAGCTCGCCCACCAGCGCGCGCTGAAGGAGCGGGTCGTCCGCGAGGCGATCGAGCGGGTGGGCCGGCTGGAGCTGCCGGTCGACGTTCGCGCCGCGGGCACCCCCGAGCAGGGCGAATCGGTCGACGGCACGGGCTGGCGCACCCGCGTCAGCCTGCACGTCGACGCCGACGGTCGCGTCGGCGCGTTCGCCGCCCGCACGCACCGCATCGTCGAAACGCCCGACCTGCCCCTCGCGACCGACGCCGTCGCGCGAGCCGCCGCCGAACTCGGATCCGGTGCGCAACCCGGTCGCATCGACCTCGTGCAGCCGGCCGACGGACGCGTGCGGGTGCTGCCGCGCCCGGACGGATCGCGTCCGAGCGGGCCGCCCGAGGTCGTGGAAGAACGCGTCGGCGACCGGGTGTTCCGCGTCGATGCGGGCGGGTTCTGGCAGGTCCACCGGCTCGCTGCGCGCACGTTGACCTCGGTCGTGTCGAGCGAGCTCACGGCATCCCTCGGCGGACTCGACCCCGAGGCGACGCACCTCGACCTCTACGGTGGCGTCGGCCTGTTCGCGGCGACCCTCGGCGAGCTGGGCGGGACGGGCACGCGGGTGGTCAGCGTGGAGTCCGATCCCCGCGCGACCGAGCACGCCGGCGAGAACCTCGTCGAGTGGGTCGGTGCCCGTGCCGAGACAGCGCGCGTCGACCGCTACATCGGGCGCCTGGCGGCCGACGCGTCCGATCGGGAGCGCGAGCGGCTGGCCCGTGGCGTCATCCTGCTCGATCCGCCCCGCGCCGGGGCCGGAGCGCAGGTCGTCGAGGGCATCGCCACGCTGTCGCCGGCGGCGGTGGTGTACGTCGCCTGCGACCCGGTCGCCCTCGCCCGCGACCTCGCCACCTTCGCCGAGCGCGGTTATCGGGCGCATGACGGCATCCGCGGGATCGACCTGTTCCCGAACTCGCACCACGTCGAGGCCGTCGCGGTCCTGCGTCGCTGAGCCTCGGAGGCCTGAGTTCTCCCGCATCGGCGGGGGCGGCGTGGATACGATGTGAAGATGACCAAAGTCGCTCTCATCGATGACCACGAGTCGGTTCGGCTCGGGCTGGAGGCGGCCCTTGCGCGCACCGCGTCGACCGAGGTCGTCTTCTCGGGTGCCAACGTCGCCGCCTACCTCACCTGGCGTCAGGCGGCCGTGGCATCGCCGGCCGATGTCGTCGTCCTCGATCTGACCCTGGGCGACGGGACGACCGTATCGGAGAACGTCGACCGCGTCGTCCGCGACGGGTCGAGCGTCATCATCCACAGCGTCGCCGACCGTCCGGCGGCCGTGCGCGAGGCTCTCGCCGCCGGGGCCGCGGGCATCGTCAGCAAATCGTCGCCGACGCACGAGGTGCTCGGCGCCATCGTCGCCGTCGCCCGCGGAGAGCTCATCGACAACGTCGAATGGGCCAGTGCCGTGGAGGGCGATCGCGAGTTCGCCGACGCCCAGCTCTCGGCCCGCGAACGCGAGGTGCTGCGGCTGTATGCCGCGGGTCTTCCTCTCAAGGCCGTGGCCGAGCGGCTCGGCGTGGCCTACTCCACCGCCAAAGAGAACATCACCCGTGTGCGGGTGAAATACGTCGAGGTGGGACGACCGGCCCCGACGAAGGTCGATCTGCTTCGACGCGCGATGGAAGACGGCATCCTTCACGACGCTCCCGACGGCGCCGCTCCACATGGCTGAGATCCAGAGGTCGGTCCTCGACGAGGCGTGGGGCCGCATCCCCCACACGCGCGAGACGCAGGCCGATCAGGGCTCCTTCACGCAGACGCGCATCGAGCGTGTCATCACGCTGATCGTCGGATCCGGGTCGCTCGTCCTCGGGGCGCAGGCCCTGGCTGCCGCACTGGGATCGCCCGACGAGGCCACCGAATGGCATGCGCCGCTGGTCGTCGCCGTCTTCGTGCCGTTGGCGGCGATGATCCTCGCCTGTCTCGTCGGCCGGTTCACGAGGGTGTTCGCGGGGATCTTTGCGATCGTGTTCGTCGTGACCCTCGCGCTCTGGCCGTGGGCGACCGCCGGCGGGCCCGCCCCGGCGCCCACCCAGGATCCGTGGGTGTTCTTCCTCGTCAACGTGGCGACCGTCGCGAGCATCGTCGCCTTCCCGATCGGGCTGCAGATCGCGTGGACGATCGCGACCCCCGTCCTGTACGGCGTCGTCCGGCTGCTGCAGGCGCGAAACGACGCGGACTTCGTCGTACCGGTGGCGCTCGACGTCTCGTTCGCGCTCATCCTCGGCAGCGTCCTGCTGACCCTGGGCTGGATGTACCGGTCCGTCGCCGCCAACGTCGACCAGGCGCGTGCGGCCGCCGTCGCCAGCTACGCCTCCGCCGCGGCGACGGCGGCGACCGAGTCCGAGCGGGTGGCGGTGGCCGCCCTCATGCACGACAGCGTGTTGGGCGCCTTGCTCGCGGCCGAACGCGCGTCGACCCCCCGCGAGCGCACGCTCGCCGTCAGCATGGCGCGCGAGGCGCTGACGCGGCTGGCTAACGCCGAGAAGGACGCCTTGGAAGGCAGCGACGAGCCCGTTCCCGCTTCGCGACTGGCCGACGACATCGAGGCGGCCGCGAACGAGCTGGGGGTGCAGCTGAGCGTCATCCGTCAGCTCGACATCGATACCCCCCGCGTGCCCGGACGCGTCGCGCGGGCGCTCGTGCTCGCCGCGCTCCAGGCCGTCGCCAACGCCGTCCAGCACGCTGACGCGCAGGGCCTGACGGTGCAGGTGACCGGCTCGGCGTCGCCGGGCGGGGTGGTCCTGCGCGTGCGCGACACCGGTTCGGGGTTCGATGTCACCTCGGTGGCGCCCGACCGTCTCGGCATCCGCGGGTCGATCCACGCCCGTCTCGCCGCGGTGGGCGGTCGCAGCGACATCGACTCGCATGCGGGGGGCACCACGGTGACGCTCGAGTGGGAGAGCGGGGACCGCTGGTGACCGTCCGCGCCATCCTGTCGTTCCTCGGTGTCGCCCTCACCGCGTACCTCGCCGCCCGTGGTCTCATCTGGACCTCGCCCGAGACGGTCGTGCGCGGCTGGTTGATCGTCGCCGCCCTCGTGGTCTACCTCCCGGTGACGCTGTTGTGGATCTTCGCCCTCGGCGTCCGCGATCGCCCGAGGTCGGCTCCGGCCGCAGCTCCGCCGCGCGCACCGGCGTGGCAGGTCGTGCTGGCACTCGTCGTCGCGGTCTTCGTCTCGAACGCGACGTTCCTCGCCGTCACCGAGGCGGGGCGCACCGAGCCCTTCGTGACGTGGGTCATCGGGGCGATCGGCGCGCTCATGATGATCGTCATGGCACGTCGGCGGCCGGTCGCCGCCTGGACCGGCATCGCGGTGCTCGCGCTGTCGACATCGGTGTGGCTCGGACCCGTGCAGGCGATGGGTCTGGGTCTGCTCGGCTCGATCGTCTGGGTGGCCGCCGCGCAGTTGGTCGTCTTCGCCCTCGATCGGGCGGCGAAGGATGCCGAGAGGCTCGCCGAACTGCAGCAGGCGGCGTCGGCGTGGCAGGCGTCGCAGAGCGGACGTCAGCGAGAGCGTCGGCTGCACGTGCAGCGGGCCCTGCAGACGGCGGGTCCGATCCTGTCGCTCACCATCGAGAACGGCGGCAATCTGCGTCCGTCCGACAAAGCGGCTGCGCGTCGAGCCGAGGCCCGGCTCCGCGACGAGTTGCGCGGCAATCGTCTGCTCGACGACGAGGTGCGCACCGAGATCGACGCCGCGCGGTGCCGCGGCGCGGCCATCAGCCTGTTCGACGAGGGCGGTCTCGACGGCCTCGGTGCGCGCGAGCTCGCCGAGGTCCGGCGGGAACTGGCGAGCATCCTGCGCGAGTCGGTCTCGGAGCGCGTGATCATCCGCACGTCTCCCGACGAGCAGATCGCGGTCACCGTCGTGGGGCGCTCGAGCGGCGACGCCGCGGCCGGCGACGACGACAACGTCGACCTCTGGCGCGAGATCCGCCGCCCGCGCTGACCCTCCGCGGTGCCCGCGCCCGCCGCCGGTGTCTGCGAACCCCGCCTCGCGCCCGAAACAGGTGAGGGGTGAGGGGCGGCGATACGCCGACCCCTCACCCCTGGCGAACGGTTACCCGAAAACCGCCCGCAAGGCCGGATCCGGCTCGATGAGCGGACCGACCGAACGCATAATGCGTTCCAGCTCTTCCAGTATTCGCATCGCTCGTCCCGTCGTCTGTAGGTATTTCGGGGGACACGATGCGCCGGTCTCAGCCGGTGAAGCCGTTCCAGCCCGCCGCACGGTTCAACGGCTCGCGCAGACCGCGGGCATGGAGTTCCCACCGCGAACGCACCGCATCCTCGGGCGCGGTCGCGCCGGCGACCTCGCGGGCGTACTCCTCGCTGACCACGACGATCGCCGCGGCCAGCTCCTCCTCGGTGGGCGCACCGCGCACCACCTCCACCACGACCGGCGGAATCTCCCGGGCGTCGTCCGTGCCGCTCACAGCGGGATGTTCCCGTGCTTCTTCGCGGGCAGGCTCGCGCGCTTGTTGCGCAGCGCCCGCAGCGCCTTCGCGATCGACACGCGCGTCTGCGCCGGCTCGATGATCCCGTCGAGCTCGCCGCGCTCGGCGGCCAGGAACGGGGATGCCACGTTGTAGGTGTACTCGTTGGCGAGACGCGTGCGTACGGCCGCGACGTCTTCGCCGGCCTCTTCGGCACGCTTGATCTCGCCGCGGTAGAGGATGTTCACCGCGCCCTGACCGCCCATGACGGCGATCTCGGCGGTGGGCCAG
The DNA here is from genome assembly GCF_014192415.1 of Microbacterium proteolyticum. Taxonomy (GTDB): domain Bacteria; phylum Actinomycetota; class Actinomycetes; order Actinomycetales; family Microbacteriaceae; genus Microbacterium; species Microbacterium proteolyticum. The sequence continues at coordinate 475,637 of NZ_JACHXY010000001.1, read as the reverse complement.
GCGAGGTTGATGTCGGCGCCGAGCTGCTTGGAGCCCATGACGATGTACGCCCCGCCGTACGCCTTGCGCAGGATCACGGTGACCAGGGGAACGGTGGCCTCGGCGTAGGCGTACAGCAGCTTCGCGCCACGGCGGATGACGCCGGTCCACTCCTGGTCGGTGCCGGGCAGGTAGCCGGGCACGTCGACGAGGGTGACGATGGGGATCGAGAACGCGTCGCAGAACCGCACGAAGCGGCTGGCCTTCTCGCCCGCGTCGATGTTGAGCGTTCCGGCCATCTGCGAGGGCTGATTGGCGATGACGCCGACGGTGCGCCCCTCGATGCGACCGAAGCCGATCACGATGTTCGGCGCGAACAGCGGCTGCACCTCGAGGAACTCCCCGGCATCCACGATCCCGTCGATGACGGTGTGGATGTCGTAGGGCTGGTTGGGGGAGTCGGGGATGACGGTGTTCAGCGAACGGTCGGCGTCGGTCGTCTCGAACTCGAACGGTGTGTCGTAGACGGGGATCTCGGCGAGGTTGTTGTCGGGGAGATACCCGATGAGCCCGCGTGCGTAATCGATCGCGTCGTCCTCGTCCTCGGCGAGGTAGTGCGCGACGCCCGAGCGGGTGTTGTGCGTGTGCGCGCCGCCGAGCTCTTCCATGCCGACGTCCTCGCCGGTGACGGTCTTGATCACGTCGGGGCCGGTGACGAACATCTGGCTGGTCTTGTCGACCATGATGACGAAGTCGGTCAGGGCGGGGGAGTACACCGCGCCGCCCGCTGCCGGGCCCATGATGATCGACAGCTGCGGGATGACGCCCGAGGCGGCGGTGTTCAGACGGAAGATCTCGCCGTACTTGCCGAGGGCGACCACGCCCTCCTGGATACGCGCGCCGCCGGAGTCGAGGATGCCGATGATCGGGATGCCGCTGCGAAGCGCCAGCTCCATCACCTTGATGATCTTGTCGCCGGCGACCTCGCCGAGTGAACCGCCGAAGGTCGAGAAGTCCTGCGCGTACACCGCGACGGTGCGGCCGTGGATGGTGCCGGTGCCGGTGACGACGGAATCGCCGTAGGGACGCGACTTGTCCATTCCAAACGCGCTGGTGCGGTGGCGCACGTACTCGTCGAGTTCGACGAACGAGCCCGGGTCGACCAGCATCTCCAGCCGCTCGCGAGCGGTGAGCTTGCCCTTCGCGTGCTGCTTCGTGCGGGCGGCGGTTTCGGCATCGACGACCGCCTCCTGGAACCTGTTGCGCAGGTCGGCGATCTTGCCGGCGGTCGTGTAGAGATCGGGCTGGTCGGTCACCCTTCCCACCCTAGCGACCGCACCGTCACCCACGTTGGAGGGTGCACACAAGCCAGAGCCGCGGGGGCTGTGGCATCCGGCCAGCGTCGGCGGTATGCCTCCGAGACGATCCGGGCAAGTGGATGCCACGGCACCCGACCGTTCTCTAGGGTGTGGGCATGCCGATCCCCGCCGCCGGATACCCGCTCACCGCCGCCCACAGCCCCCGTGTCCAGGTGGTCGAGACCACCGACTCCACCAACGCCGACGTGGTGGCCGCCGTCGTCGCCGACCCCGCCGGGTGGCCGCACCTGTCGCTGCTCGTCACCGACGACCAGCGCGCGGGTCGGGGACGCCTCGACCGCACGTGGACCGCCCCGGCCGGCACGGCGCTCGCCGTCTCGGTCGTCGTGGACGCCACGATGATCCCGCCCGCCCAGAGGGGGTGGATCCCGCTCGCCGCGGGCGCCGCGATGACCCGCGCGGTGCGCCATCAGCTCACCGGCCACGGCGCGACGGCGGAGCTGAAGTGGCCGAACGACGTGCTCGTCGACGGGGGCAAGATCTGCGGCATCCTCGCCGAGGTCGTGCCCGGCGACGCCGACACCGTGGTGGTGGGTGCGGGGGTGAACACCCGCATGAGCCGTGCCGACCTGCCGGTGACCACGGCGACCTCTTTCGCCGCGATCGGTGCCGAGTGCGACGACGACCGTCTGCTCGCCGACTTCGTCGACGACTTCGGCAAGACCCTCGCCCGCCTCGTGCACGATGACGTGGAGCGCGTGCACCGCGAGATCGAGAAGCTCTGCGCCACCGTCGGCCGTGAGGTCTCGGTGTCGCTCCCCGACGGGTCGACGCTGCAGGGCACGGCCGCGCGGCTCGATGCCGACGGCCGTCTGGTGGTCGGGGTGGGCACGATCGAGACGGTCGTGTCGGCCGGAGACGTCGTGCACGTGCGCTGAGGCGCGGCCCCCTCGACCTCCGCGTGGCACCGGGCGCCCGCCCGCCCGACGCCGCACAATGGGAGCGTGAGTCAGCCCTCGACCCCCCTCGGACGCCCGCGCATGCCGGCGCCGGGAGCGGCCGCACCCGAACTACGCATCGCGCGGCTGCGGTCGCACGCGCGGCGACTCTTCTGGTCGGCGCTCGTGCTGATCGCCACGGCCGGAGCCACGGCCTACTTCTACGACAACCTCCCGGCTCCGTACGAGAATTGGATGCTGCTGACGACGGCGGGCGCGCTTGTGCTGCTGCTCGTCGTGATCCCCTTCTTCTTCTGGCTGTCGCGCACGTGGACGATCACCACGAGGCGCGTGATCGAGCGGTCGGGGCCTTTCGGCGCGAATCGACGCGAGATCTCGCACGTGCGCGGGTACGCGATCCAGCTGCGTCGCGGCATCCTGCAGCGGATGTGGGGCGCGGGAACACTGACACTGTCCAATGGCGTGGAGCCGGCGCTGCGACTGAAGAACGTCCCGAACGCGGTCCTCGTGCACGAGACCCTCGTCGATCAGGTCGAGGTGAACCAGATCCTGGCCCACCGCGACGCGCAGACGTTCGGGTCGGGCTCCGTCGGCCCCTGACCTGCCGCCCTCCCCGCCGCCGCCCGCCCTGGCCTGTCCTGTCAGGTCGGGACACAACGCAGGAGATCCTGGTCGCCCGGCCCTGACCGGCCTCCGCCGCCCGCCCCGCCGCCGCCCGCCCCGCTTGTCCCGCCTGTCCCGCCGGATGGGGACACAACGCAGGAGATCCTGGTCGCCCGGCCCAGGATGACGGCTCTTCGAGCGCAAGGCCGGCGTCCATCTCCTGCGTTGTGTCCTCCATGGTGCGCCCGTCGCCCGGCCTCCCGGCTCGATAGCTGGCGACATGACGCAGGAAGACAGCCGTGCGGGGGACCGCGGTGGACCTGCCCGCCCCGGAGGCGGTGGGAACTCCTGCGTTGTGTCGGGGAGCGGCCGGCTCGCGCCCCCGCGGCCGTGCCGACAGAATGGATGCCGACGGAAGGAGCGGCATGGCGCTGCGAGTCGGAGTGGTCGGTGGCGGACAGCTGGCGCGGATGATGATCGCGCCCGCCGTCGAGTTGGGCATCGAGATCCGCGTCCTCGCGGAAGACGAGGGCATGTCGGCGGCGCTCGCCGCCACCGCCGTCGGCGACTACCGCGACGCCGACACCGTGCTGGCCTTCGCCCGTGACGTCGACGTGATCACCTTCGACCACGAGCACGTGCCGCAGGACGTACTGGCCGCCCTCGTCCAGGCGGGTGTCGCCGTGCACCCCGGCCCCGTCCCCCTCGGCGTTGCGCAGGACAAGCTCGTCATGCGTGCACGAATGGCCGAGCTCGGCCTGCCGCAGCCCGACTGGGCGGCCGTGTCCGACGCCGCCGCGCTGCAGGACTTCCTCGACGCCCACGGCGGTCGCGCCGTGGTCAAGACCCCGCGCGGCGGGTACGACGGCAAGGGCGTGCGCGTCGTCTCGGCGGCGACCGAGGCGGACGACTGGTTCGCCGCCCTCGCGGAAGACGCCGGCGGCGGGTCGCTGCTCGTCGAGGAGCTGGTCGACTTCACGCGCGAGCTCGCGCAGCAGGTCGCTCGCCGTCCGTCGGGAGACGTGCGGGCCTACCCGATCGTCGAGACCGTGCAGCGCGGCGGCGTGTGCGCCGAGGTCATCGCCCCGGCTCCCCGCGCCGACGACCGGGTGCAGCGCGTCGCGGCCGAGATCGGGGTCGCCGTGGCCGAGGGGCTCGGTGTCACCGGCATGCTCGCGGTGGAGCTGTTCGAGACGAGCGACCAGCGCATCCTCATCAACGAGCTCGCCATGCGCCCGCACAACAGCGGCCACTGGACGCAGGACGGCGCCGTCACGAGCCAGTTCGAGCAGCACCTACGCGCCGTGCTCGACCTGCCGCTGGGCTCGACGGATGCCGTCGCCCCGTGGTCGGTCATGATCAACGTCCTGGGTGGCCCCGCCGAAGGCGGTCTCGCCGAACGGTTCCCCGCGGCGATGGCCGCGCATCCTTCAGCCAAGATCCACACCTACGGCAAGGCGCCGCGCCCCGGGCGCAAGGTCGGGCACGTCAACGTCGTCGGCGGCGATCTCGACGAGATCGTCTACGAAGCACGGGGTGCGGCTTCGTTCTTCGACTGATCGTGTCGCGTGCCGTTCCGCGATCTTCCAGCGAGCGCGCCTAGCCTGGACCGGTGACCCGGCCGCTGCATTCTTCCGAGACGCCCGTGGTCGGCGTCGTCATGGGCTCCGACTCCGATTGGCGCGTGATGAGCGACGCCTCCCAGGTGCTGACGGAGTTCGGTATCCCGCACGAGGTCGAGGTGGTCTCCGCACACCGCACCCCCGACAAGCTCGTGCGGTACGGCCGTGAAGCGCGCGACCGGGGTCTTCGCGCCATCATCGCCGGCGCCGGCGGCGCCGCGCATCTGCCGGGCATGCTGGCATCCGTCACCGCACTCCCCGTCATCGGCGTGCCCGTCCAGTTGGCGACACTCGACGGTCTGGACTCGCTGTTGAGCATCGTCCAGATGCCCGCCGGCATCCCGGTCGCCACGGTCTCGATCAACGGCGCGAAGAACGCGGGCCTCCTCGCCGCTCGCATCCTCGGCAGCGCAGACGCCGCCCTCGCCGAGAGCGTCGAGGCCTACGCGAAAGACCTGGAGGCGCAGGTCGAGGAGAAGAACCGCCGCCTCAAGGACTCCCTGTGACGCTCACCGCCGCCCGGCCCGGCACGCCGGCTCGGGCCATCGAATCCCGACCGCTGCGCAATCCCGACGCCACCTCCTCCGAGGTCATGACGCGTCGCGGCTGGTGGCTCGTCGTGCTCAATTTCCTGATCCCCGGGTCGGCGCAGGTGCTGGCAGGCAATCGCCGGCTCGGCCGCATCGGCCTCGGCGCGACCCTCTTCATGTGGACGCTGATCGCGCTCGGCGCGTTGACGGGGCTGCTGTGGCCGACGGGTCTGTTCACCTTCGTGACCGGGTCGTTCCTGCCCGACTTCCTCTCGGCCCTCCGGCCGCTGCCACTGACGGTCGTGCAGATCGCCCTCCTCGCCTACGTGGCGCTGTGGATCGTGCTGACCATCGACACGCTCCGGCTCGTGCGCCTCGTGCGGGTGGGGCCGTTGGCGCGGGTCGCCATGGCCGTCGTGGCGGTGGTGCTCCTGGTGCTCTCGGGTTCGGGGGCGGCGTATGCGGCGCAGATCGCGGGGAGCACGCGCGACGCGTTGTCGTCGCTCTTCGCCCAGTCGGGGCCGATCGTGCCGCCGTCCGACGGGTACTACAACATCCTGCTGCTCGGAGCGGACTCCGGCGAGGGGCGCGATTCGATGCGCTTCGACAGCATCTCGGTCGTGTCGATCAACGCCGACACCGGTGCGACGACGATCACCGGCATCCCGCGCGACATGCCCCACTTCCCGTTCGCGCCCGGGCCCATGCAGGACAAGTACCCCGACGGTCACCAGGGCTACGCGGACCCCACCTGCGGATGGGGGAGCGGTGTGAACCAGCTCCGCACCGAGGTCGAGGTGTGCCAGAACGGCGACGCGCTGTACCCCGATGCGCGCGCGAATGCCTCCGAGCCGGGGATCGAAGCGACAAAGGATGCCGCTGAGGGCATCCTCGGCATCCAGATCCCCTACTACGTGCTCATCGATATGAAGGGCTTCGCCGACGTGATCGACGCCCTCGGCGGCGTCGACATCACGGTGCAGGAGCGACTGCCCAAGGGCGGCCCCGCGTACGACGGCCAGCCCGTCGACGACTGGGCGTTCGGCTGGATCGAGCCCGGCGCGCAGAAGATGGACGGCGACACGGCGCAGTGGTACGCGCGGTCGCGCTACACCACGAGCGACTTCGACCGCATGCGCCGCCAGCGCGAGCTGCAGGAGGCGATCCTCGCCCAGTTCACGCCGCAGAACGTGCTGACGCGGTTCCAGCAGGTCGCCGAGTCCAGCACGAATATCGTCCAGACCGACCTGCCGCAGAGCCTGATAGCCCCCACGCTCGTCGATCTCGCGCTGAAGGCGAAGGATCAGCCCATCAACACCCTCGAGCTCACCCCCGAGGGCGGCGTCGACGAGTACGACCCGGACTACGCCCAGGTGCAGCAGATGGTGCGCGACGCACTTCACCCGGCGACCGCGACCGAGGAGCCGGCACCGTGACCGTCACCCTCCGCGTCGTGCTCGACCAGCTCGTCTCGCCGACCTCGCCCGACCTCGCCGAAGCATCGGCGTCGCTCACCGAGGCCCTCATCGCCACAGCTCCCCGCGGGTGCGACGTCTCGGCGATCGTCCCCGCCCCGGGCATCCCCGACGACGCCGCCGTGACCGGGCTCAGCTCCGAGACGCGGCTGGCCGTGCGCCGACGCGAGCTCGCGGCATCCTGGCAGCTCGGTGTCACCCCCGGTATCGGCAGGGGCCTGATCCACTCGCCGACGGCGCTGGCCCCGCTCGTGCGGCACGATCGCGTCAACGAGACGCACCAGATCGTCGTCACCCTGTGGGAGCTGCGGGCGTGGGAGACGCCGGACGAGCTGCCGAAGGCCGAGATCCTCGCCTGCCGGGCCCTGCTGTCGCGCGTGACCAAGCACGCCGACGCCGTCATCGTGCCCACCCACGCCATGGCGGCGCGCCTGACCGAGCTGGCGAAGAGCAAGCTGTCGAAGAAGGTGCGCGTCATCGGCGGCGCTCCCGCCGCCGGCCTCCGCGTGCCCTCGGATGCCGTGGGGCGCCTCCGCGCCCTCGACCTGCCGTCGTCGTTCCTCGCGCTCGCCGGCGGGTCGGCGCCGTCCGACGCGCTCGCCGCCGCCTTCGCCGCGGTCGTCGGGGCGAAGTGGGACGGCGACGTCGTCGTGCTCGACGTGCCCGAGGGGGAGGAACCCGCCGTCGCCGACATCGCCGCCGCCGCCGGCCTCGCCGAGGCGCGCGTGCACAGCCGCGGAACCCTCGACCGGTGGGATCGGGCCGCCGTGCTCTCCCATGCGGCCGCGTTCATCGCAGCGTGCGGCCGCACCGACTGGCCGTGGCGCGCGGTCGACGCCCTCGCCGTCGGGGTACCGATCGTCGCGGTCGACAGCCCGGTGCACCGCGAGGTGCTCGCGGACGCGGCCGCCTACGCCGCCCCCGACGACCTCGGCGACGCACTCTCCCGTGCTCTGGGCGAGGATGCCGAGCGGCTGCGCGTGCTCGCCGGCGACCGCGCGAAGGGCTTCGCCTGGAACGCAGCGGCGGAGCGCGTGTGGGCGTTGCACGCGGAGTTGTAACGGGGTCCGCGCTGAACGGCGCCGGTTGCTCACCGCAATAAGCTCGTCACCATGACAGAGCGCGTCGGGATCGTCGTCCGCACCCGGCAGCGGCCGGAATTCCTTCGCAGGGCGCTCGACGACATCGCGGCGCAGTCCTTCCGCTCCTTCCGCGTCGTCGTCGTCAACGACGGCGGTGATCCCGCCGAAGTCGATGACGTGGTCGCCGCCTCGGAGCTGCCAGCCGCGACGGTCCTCCACATCGCCGCCGGCGACGGCGGACGGTGCGTCGCCGCCAACCTCGGCGTCCGCGAGGCGGAGACGGAGTACGTCGTGCTGCACGACGACGACGATCGCTGGCACCCGGAGTTCCTTTCGCGGACGGTGGCCTGGCTCGACGACACCTCGTCCGACGCGGCCGTCGCCGTGCCCACCGAGATCGTCTACGAAGAGAACCGCGCGGGAACGTGGGTGGAGGTGGGGCGAGCTCCGTTCTGGGCCGGCATGCAGCGCATCTCCCTCACCGAGATGCTCAGCGTCAACCGCGCGGTCCCGATCTCGGTGCTCTATCGTCGCGCTCTACACGACGAGGTCGGTTGGTATGACGAGACCCTCGACGCCGTGGAGGACTGGGACCTCTATCTGCGCATCCTGCGAGCCGGCGGCATCGGTTTCCTTCCCGGCGAGGCGCTCGCCTTCTGGACGCAGCGACCGGATGCCACGGGCCGGGATGCCAACAGCATGTTCGCCCTGACCGAAGAACACGCCGCAGACGACGCACGCGTGCGCGACCGATCGCTGGCGGAGTGGGTGCGCCGGGAGGGCGACGGGTTGCCGCTGTACCTCGCCTCGTTGCACGAGGAGACCGCGAGGCACATCGACGCCCGTGTCGACGAGCTGGAGCGGACTCTGCGCGCGCGGATCCAGGACGATCTGCGTCGCGAACTCGACGCGCATCAGCCGGTCTGGTCGCGACTCCGGCGGCTCCGTCGCCGCGTCGGACGACGGTGACGACGGCGGCGCACCCGGTTCGGCAGTGACGTCAGCGGTGCGATCATTCATACTGATCGCGTGAAGCACGTCATCGACGCCGTCGTCCCCCGCCCGTCCCGGCATCGCCGTGTCGTGCTCCCCGGAGTGATCGTGGCGGGCCTCGCGCTGCTCTCGGCCTGTGCCACGGCGGGGGGATCCGTGGCTCCCAGCCCCACCCCGGACACGTCCGCGACGGTGTCCGCGTCCCCGACGCCGACCGGTGCCGCCTCGCCCGACCCGAGCCCCCAGGCGACGCCCGCGACGGATGAGCCGTTCAACGGTCAGATCCTCATCGTGACGTCGGAGATCCGCGACGGCCGTCTCGAAGTCACGGCCATGGTGCCCGAGGTGGCGGAGTCCGGGGGCGTGTGCACCCTCACGGTGCCATCGAGCGGTGCCAGCGTGGCGACGGAGGCGACCGAGGGCAAGGACGTCACCTATTGCGGGGTGATGTCCGTCGAGGTCGCGGGACCCGCCGAAGACGTCGCCTTCACGGTGTTGTACGCATCGGCGACGACGCGGGCCGAATCGTCGCTCACGACGGTCGAGCCCGCCGCGTGACCCGCGCGACGACCCTCGGTCGGCGCGCGGCGGCGTTCATCACCATCTGGGCCTGCGCCCTGGCGGTGCTCGTCGCGCTCCCCGCCACCGTCTCGCCGACCTCGTCGGCCTCGGCCGCGAACGCGGCGGACTGGAACGCGGGCAACATCATCGACGACGCGGTCTTCTACGACAGCAACGCGATGAGCTCGGGTGAGATCCAGACGTTCATGGAGCGCCAGGTGCGCTCGTGTCAGTCGGGCTACACCTGCATCAAGGACTATCGCCAGAACACCGACAACAGACCCGCCGACCGCTACTGCGACGGATACTCCGGGCGGGCGAACGAGAGCGCGTCGACCATCATCGACCGCGTCGCCCGCTCGTGCGGCATCAGCCAGAAGAGCCTCCTCGTCCTGCTCCAGAAAGAGCAGGGCCTCATCACCTCCACGTCGCCGTCGGCGTGGAACTACTCCGCCGCCACCGGTCAGGGCTGCCCCGACACCGCCCCCTGCGACGCCTCGACCTCCGGCTTCTTCTACCAGGTGTACTACGCCGCGCGGCAGTTCGAGATCTACCGGCTCTCCCCGACCTCGTGGGGTTATCAGGCGGGCCGCTACAACAACATCCTGTACAACCCCAACGGCAATTGCGGAACGCAGCGCGTCTACATCGAGAATCAGGCGACGGCAGGGCTCTACATCTACACGCCGTACGTCCCGAATCAGGCGGCGCTGAACAACCTCTACGGCACGGGTGACGGCTGCTCGGCCTACGGCAATCGCAACTTCTGGCGCACGTTCACGGACTGGTTCGGCTCGACGCGGTATACGCCGAAACTGCCGCAGTACGGAGAGGATCCGTCGGTAGTGGCGGTGGACGCTTCGGGGAGTGTGCTGTCGTACCCCTTCAAGAACAGCGCGTGGGGAGCCCGTGTCCGCACCGCCGGGGGTGTAGCCGGCACGGACCGCGTCTTGTCGATGGGCGACTTCGACGGTGACGGGCGGCGCGACATGATCGTGATCGACGAGGCCAAGACGGTTTGGCTGCGTCCCCTCGCCGAGCAGGGCAACGATCTACCTCCCAAACGCATCGACGTCGACTGGTCGGACGCCCCGTTCATCAGCGCGGCTGGAGACGCCGACGGTGACGGTGCCCCCGACGTGTACACGACGACGAAGGACGGACGGCTGCTGTTCTGGAAGGGGACCGGCTACGGAACTTTCGCCGCGCCTCGTCAGGTCGGAAGCGGCTGGACCGGATACACCGCCTTCGTCGGCGGCTCCGACATCACCGGCGACGGTGCGCCGGACCTGCTCGCGCGGGACGACTCCGGAGCACTGTGGAGCTACCGTGGTGACGGCAAGGGCGGGTTCCGCGACGGCCGGGATTATCTCGGCGGTGGATGGGACGCCATGAGGATCATCCTCATGCCCGGTGACTTCACCGGAGACGGCCCCGGCGACATCCTCGCCGTCGACAGGTCGGGTGTGATGTGGGCCTACGCCGGTGGCAACAACGGCACTTTCAGTCGTGCGAGCGCACCGGTCGGCAGCGGTTGGTCGGTAATGAGTGTCGTCACGAGCGAGGGGGCCCGGCCGGGTTGGCGCAGATCGTTCCCCGGCGGAGCGGGAGACCTTACCGGCGACGGCCTGAGCGACGTGGTCGCCGTGTCGAGTAAGGGTGTGATGAGCGTCTACCCCGGAAACGGCTCGGGCGGCTGGCTGGGCCCCATTCAAGTGGATGCCAAGTGGGGTTCGGCGAAGATCGTGCCCCTGGGCGATTTCACCGGCGACGGTCGCGCGGATCTCGGCCGTATCGCGAGTGACGGCACCTTCCAATTGCTGCGCGGCAAGGGGGACGGAACGTTCGAAAAGCCGACGACGATCGGTAGCGGGTGGAGCGGATTCGGGATAGTAACCGGTGGCATCGATTTCGACGGCGACCGCCGCGTGGACGTCGTAGCCCGCGACGCCTCGGGAGGGCTGCAGCTCTACCGTGGCGACGGAATGGGCGGGTGGTTGATCGACCAGGCCCAGCCCATCGGTTTCGGCTGGGGAATCATCGATTCCCTCTCCGCGGCGGGCGACGTCGACGGCGACCGGGTCAATGACTTCATCGCACGCCGTACCGACGGCACGCTGTGGATGTACGGTGCCGACGGGCGCGGCAACTGGGGGTCGATCAGGCAGATCGGCACCGGCTGGAATGTCTTCGGCACCGTCTTCAGCCCCGGGAACTTCGACGGATCCGGCGGACCGGATGTGCTGGGCCGGGCCTCCAACGGCGACCTCTTCCTTTATCGCGGCGACGGCGGCGGCGGCTGGCAGGGCGACAAGGTGCTTGCGGGCATCGGGTGGAGCGTCATGTCGCAGATCCGTTGAGCCGTCGTTCGGTGAAGCGGAGGCCGGCCCCGTCGTTCACGACGTACAGGAGCATCGAGGACACTGGAGTGTCGGCGTTTTCGAAAGTGAGACCTGCTCTGTGACGAACACCCTCGCCCCTGACGTACAGCGTGCCTTCCGCGACCGGTACCGCAGATGGACGACGCCACGACCCGACGGGCTGCCGAACCGCGCGGTCGTGGGCGTGCCCCTCGGTATCCTCGGGGCGGTGCTTGTGGCCTTCGTCGCGCTGGGGTTGACGGGCTCGTCGACGGGAGTCGTCTACGACCTCATTCGTCAGGGCCAGGATCCTGCTTTGATCGCGGGGGAGCCCGAGCCGATCCGCAGCGACGAATGGTTCGTGCAGACGTCCTGGGTGATCTCGCAGGTGGAGCAGGATCTCCCGGCTCGTAATGAGACGTTCCCCGGCGGGATGGACGCGACTGTTCAGAACGACCTCCCCACCACCGATTGGTCGACGGCGCTGAGGCCGCACCTGTGGGGCTTCTTCTTTCTGCCGCTGGACCAGGCGATGGCGCTCAAGTGGTGGCTGCCGGGCTTCGCCGTGATTGCGGCCGGGTACCTCCTCTCCGTGGTGCTGATGCCACGTCGGCCCGTGACGGCGGCGGCGCTGACGGTGGGCTTCTTCTTCGCGCCGTTCTTCCAATGGTGGTACCTCTCCACCACGCTCTATCCAGCGGCGTGGGCGTTCCTGGTGATGACGACGGCGGTGTGGTGTCTGCGGTCACCACGACGACGGGGCGCGTGGATCCTTGCTGCCGTTACAGCTTGGACCACGGCCGCCATGGCGGTCGGGGTCTATGCCCCCTTCATCGTCCCTGTGGTCCTTGTCGCCGCGGCTTTCGTCGTGGGGGCGATATTGATGCCCACAGACGACCCCGTCCCGCTCCGTCGGCGACTGAGCCGACTGACGCCCCTTCTCGTCGCGGGCGCGGTCGCGGCTGTCGTGATGGTGGTCTGGCTGATCACGCGGTGGTCGACGATCCAGGGCTTCACGTCCACGGTCTATCCGGGCGAGCGCCTACAGAAGATGGGCGAGGGCGGATGGTCCGAACTCGCACAGCTGTTCGGAGGGTTCTTATCGTTCGATCTCGGTCGCACCGCCGGGAAGCCCTTCGCTATGAACATGTCGGAGGCATCGACGTTCTTCCTCCCCGGTTTGTTCCTGGTGGTCGTGATGGGGTGGCTTGCCGTAGACCGGTGGCGGACCGCACGCCGTGCGGATCCCGTGTCGATCGCGCTCGTCGTGGCGGGGGCGGTCATGCTCGCGTTCCTCTTGGTGCCGGGATGGGACGCGATCGCGCACCTGCTTCTCCTGGATCGCACGACATCCCCCCGTATGCGCATCGGCTTCGGCGTGCTCAGCTTCGTCATGGTGCTCGTGGTCGGCGCCGCCCTCGACGACAGACGGAGACGCGGGGCCGGCCGAGGGCCGTGGTGGGTCTCCCTGTGCGCGCTCGCTGTGGCCGTGGCATCGATTGCGATGGTCCTCTGGCGTGTGCATCGAACGGGGGGGCTGACGGTCTACCTGAGCGGCATCGGCCCCGCGGAGGTGGGCGTGGGTGTGGTTTTGGCAGTCCTCTTCCTCTTCTCGGTCGTGGCTTTCGCACGAGGCGGGGTCACGGCCGGCGCGATCGCTCTTCTCGTGGTGTCGATCGTGTCCAGCCTGGGAGTGAACCCCCTCTACCGCGGGGTGCTGGACCTGCGAGAGACCTCGACGGTCCAGGCGGTGCAGCAGCGAGACGAGCAGGATCCGGGAACCTGGGTGGGCATCACGTCGAGCTCGTTGCCCACGATGATGCTGGTCGAGGCGGGTGTCACCGCTTTGAACGGATTCCAGGGCGCGCCGTCCGCCGAGATGTGGGCGCAGATCGACCCGACCGGGGCAGCCGAGGAGGAATGGAACCGGCTGGGTATGGTCTCGTGGGTGCTCGGTTCCGGCGATCCCGCGCCACGAAATCCCTACCCGGATCAGGTCCAGATGACGTTCGACGCGTGCGCCCCCTTCGCCCAGGATCATGTCACCTGGGTGCTGAGCGAGGTGCCGATCGAGTCGGCATGTGTAGCCCTCTCTGAGACCGTGCAGGAGGGACCCACGACCATGCGCATTTACGAAGTGCAGAAATGATGAGGGGGGCCGCAGGCGGCCCCCCTCATGTCACCCGCGGAGATAGGTGTTCAATCGCTCATCGATGTCGCCCGTGACGACGGGGCCAGCGTCGTCCACGCGCAGTACGCTGTTGCGCGGACGAGGCGCCACCGGTGTGGGCGAGACCGCGAAGTAATCGTCGGTGCTTACGCCGGTGACCCGCTCGGGGTCGTGACCGGTGATCTCGAATACTTCGCGAGCGATGTCGTACCAGGTGCGGGGGGTCCCGGTCCCGGTGACGTTGTAGACACCGAAGGGGGCCGAACCGTCGATGAGGGCGTGCACCGTGGAGGCGATGTCGGTGGTGAAGGACAGGCGTCCGACCTGATCGTTCACCACACGCGGGTCAATGCCCCGCTCGGCGAGCGTCGCCATCGTGCGGACGAAATTCGCTCCGTCACCGATGACCCAACTGGTACGCAGGATGTAATGCCGCGGCACGGTCGCCACGATGGCGTCGCCGGCGGCTTTGGTCTGGCCGTAGACGCCCAGAGGCGACAGCGCGTCATCCGTGGAGTAGGCGCCGTCCTTCGTTCCGTCGAAGACGTAATCGCTCGAGACGTGCACGAGCAAGATCCCGTTCTCCGTCGCGATCCGCGCCAGAGCGGCTACGGCGGTGACATTGGTCGCCCACGCCTCCGTGCGGCCCTCGGGCGTCTCCGCGACGTCGACCTTGGTGTAGGCCGCGGCATTGATGACCGTGCCGTAGTCACGCCAGCGGCGCGCGGCATAAAGATCGGGGGAGGCGAGATCGAGCTCTGCCCGTGTGGTGTATTCGATCCAGGGGTGATCGCCGAACTGCTCGCGCAGGGCCCGGCCGAGTTGCCCGTTGGCACCCGTGATGAGGATCTTCTTCGGGGGCATCGGGACCACCTCGGCCAGACGCGGGTGGTTCATGTCCTTCGCGCTGATCTCGACGGTGTCGAGTGGGATGGGCCACTCGACCGCCGCGGTCTCGTCGGCGAGGTTGAGAAACGTGTAGGTCGCGTCGGGCGACCAGTGGTCGTTGACCAGGTAGGTGTACGCCGTGTCGGGGTCGAGAGTCTGGTATGAGTTGCCGACGCCGCGCGGGACGAAGATGGCGGTCGACGGGTCCAGCTCGGCCGTGAATACCGCGCCGAACGTCTCCCCCTCCCGCAGATCGACCCATGCGCCGAAGATCCGGCCGGTCGCGACCGAGACGTACTTGTCCCAGGGCTCGGCATGGATGCCACGCGTGGTGCCGACGGCGTCGTTGAAGGAAACGTTGTTCTGGACGGGGCCGAAGTCCGGTAGATCCACGCCCGCGGCCGACATCTTCTCGCGCTGCCAGTTCTCTTTGAACCATCCTCGGGAGTCGCCGTGGACGGGCAGATCGAGAAGGAGCAGACCCGGGATCGTCGTCTCGCGAGCGGTGAGGGTCTTGCCGAAAGCGGTGGCCACGATCACTGCCCCTTGCTGGCGTAGAACGCCTCGACGCCGTCTTTGGCCGGTGCCCACCACTTCTCGTTGTCTCGGTACCAGTCGATAGTCGCAGCGAGGCCCGACTCGAAGTCGCCGTAGGTGGGTGTCCAGCCCAGCTCCGTGCGCAGCTTCGTGGAATCGATGGCGTACCGCAGATCGTGTCCGGGGCGATCCGTGACGAGGTCGTAGGCGTCGGCCGGCTGCCCGGTGATCTGCAGGATGAGTTCGACGACGCTCTTGTTGTCCTTCTCGCCGTCGGCGCCGATGAGGTAGGTCTCGCCGATCTCGCCCTTGTCGAGGATCGTGAGCACTGCGGAGGAGTGGTCGTCGGCGTGGATCCAGTCGCGCACGTTCTCGCCCGTCCCGTACAGCTTCGGGCGAATTCCCCGCAGGACATTGGTGATCTGGCGGGGGATGAACTTCTCGACGTGCTGATAAGGGCCGTAGTTGTTCGAGCAGTTGCTGATGGTCGCGCGCACCCCGAAGGAGCGCACCCACGCGCGCACGAGGAGGTCGGAGCCCGCCTTCGTCGAGGAGTAGGGAGAAGACGGGTTGTAGGGCGTGTTCTCTGTGAAACGGGCCGGGTCGTCGAGCTCGAGATCGCCGTAGACCTCGTCGGTGGAGATGTGGTGGAAGCGCACATCGTGACGGCGCGCGGCCTCGAGGAGGGTGTACGTACCGATGATGTTGGTGTCGAGGAATGGACGCGGGTCGTGCAGAGAGTTGTCGTTGTGCGACTCGGCAGCGTAGTGCACCACGGCGTCGGCGTCGGCGATCAGCGGATCGACGACCGCCGCGTCGGCGATGTCGCCGACGACCACGCGCACGCGGTCCTCCGGGAGGCCCTCCAGAGAGGCCCGGTTGCCCGCGTAGGTGAGCTTGTCGAGCACGGTGACGATGTGGTCGGTGTGCGCGATGACGTGGTGCACGAAGTTGGAACCGATGAAACCGGCGCCACCGGTCACGAGAAGACGACTCATGCGCTCCAGATTAGCGGGCGGCGCTCGCCCGCCCCGGCGGTGCGATTGGCGTGCGTCCCGGTATGCGGAAGACTGGGGCGCATGCGCGGAATCATTCTGGCGGGCGGCACGGGCTCGCGACTTCATCCCATCACCCTGGGCATCTCCAAGCAGCTCGTGCCCGTGTACGACAAGCCGATGATCTACTACCCGCTGTCGACGCTGATCCTGGCCGGCATCCGTGACATCCTCATCATCACAACGCCGCAGGACTCCGAGCAGTTCCAACGGCTGCTGGGTGATGGTTCGCAATTCGGCATCTCCCTCACCTACCGCGTCCAGCCCTCGCCCGACGGTCTCGCGCAGGCGTTCCTCCTCGGCGAGGAGCACATCGGCTCGGAACCGGTGGCTCTGGTGCTCGGTGACAACATCTTCTATGGGCAGGGGATGGGCACCCGCCTGCGTCAGTACACCGAGCTCGACGGCGGCGTCGTGTTCGGTTACCGGGTCGCCGACCCGACCGCGTATGGCGTGGTCGAGTTCGATGCAGATGGACGCGTCGTCTCCCTTGAAGAGAAGCCGATCGTGCCGAAAAGCGACTATGCCGTCCCCGGTCTTTACTTCTACGACAACGACGTCATCGAGATCGCCCGCGAACTCACTCCGTCTCCGCGTGGCGAGCTCGAGATCACGGATGTGAACCGAACCTACCTAGAGCAAGGACGACTCCGTGTCGAGCTTCTCCCGCGCGGAACCGCATGGTTGGACACGGGGACCTTCGACTCGCTCAGCGAGGCGACGGAGTTCATCCGAACTGTGGAGAAGCGTCAGGGACTGTCGATCGGCTGCCCCGAAGAGGTCGCGTGGAGAATGGGATTCCTCAGCGACGATGAGCTGCGACAGCGTGCCGAGCCGTTGGTCAAGAGCGGTTACGGCCAGTACCTGCTCAAGGCCCTTGCACAGGGAAACATCGACGGCCCCCTCTAAGCTCGCCGGTGGTCTGCGTGCGGTTGAGGCCCCTGCCGCACCCGAGAAAATCACGGGATTTTCCGAGGGGTCGAACTGGAGCAAGCGTTGGTTTTCCCCCCCGATGGGCGTCGGCTCGTCGTCTACGTCGTGTACGACCGGCGCGGCGGTGTCGACGACTATGTGATCCACGCCTTAGAGGGGATGCGTGACCGTGCGTCTCACATTCTCGTCGTAATCAACGGGAAGCTCTCTGACGACGCCAGGCGGCGCCTCGCCCCCGTCTCAGATGAAATCCTGCTGCGCGAGAACGTGGGTTTCGACATCTGGGCACACAAGGATGCTCTCGACCACCTCGGACCGCGACTGGTCGATTTCGACGAGATCGTGCTGACGAACGACACGTGGTTCGGCCCCGTACGCCCATATGGACCGGTCTTCGACCGGATGGACGCCCTCGACGTCGACTTCTGGGGGATGACCGACCACGCCCGGGAAGAGCCAAATCCCTTCACGGGCGAGGGTGTGCTGCCATATCACCTGCAGTCGTTCTGGATCGCGGTACGCCGAAGCATGTTCGCCTCGCCGCAATGGGAGCGGTACTGGCGCGAGCTGCCCGAGATGCCGTCGTACTTCGACGCTGTGCTCAAGCACGAGACGATCTTCACCGAGACCTTCGTGGAGGCCGGGTTCGCGTCGGCGGTGGCGTTTGCGTCGGACGACTACCCGACCGACCACCCGGCGCTGTTCAACCCCACGTTGCTCATCGACGACGGCTGCCCGTTGGTCAAGCGTCGTCCGTTCTTCCACTGGCCGCCGTTCCTAGACCGGCATGCAGTGATTGGTCGCGCAGTGCTCGAGAAAGTGGAAGCGAGCGGCTATCCGACTTCGTTGATCTTCGAGAACCTCGCGCGGACGGTCCCGCCGAAGGTCGTGACCACCAATCTCGCGTTGCTCGACATCCTCCCGCGCACTGAGGTAACGGCATCCGAAGACCCGGCATCCCTGCGCGTGCTCATCGTGATCCATGCGACCGGGGTGGCCTCGGTGAGTCCGCTTCTGGAGCGGCTGTCGTGGTTCCCTGCGCCGGTCGACGTCATTGTCACCACCTCCGATCCTGAGCTGGCCCCGGCCGTGGAGGAGTTGCTGCTCAAGCACGGACAGAACATCTCCACCGGTGACGTGCGCGTCGTGCCGTCGGCGAACGGCCGCGACATGAGCGCTTTCCTGATCGGCTGCCGGGACGAATTGCTGAGCGACCGCTACGACGTCTTCGTCAAACTCCACGACCGTCTGCCTACCCGCCGTGGCAGGACCGTTTCGGAGTACTTCCGCCGGTACACGCGCGACAACCTCGTAGGAAGCCCGGCGTATATCGCGAATATGCTTGCGCTGTTCGTGCGCGAGCCGGGTCTTGGGGTCGTCTTCCCGCCGGTCATCCAGACCGGCTACGCCACGACCGGCGAAGGCTGGTCCTGGTATCGCGGGATGGGCCAAGACCTGGCCGATGATCTCGGTATCCGGGTTCCACTGGACGGAATCACCCCGCTGGCGCCCTTCGGCGGCATGTGGGTCGGGCGACCCGAGGGACTTGGCCCGTATCTCGCGGCGGAGTGGACCTACAACGACTTTCGCGATCGTTCTCGCGAGCTCGTCCCGGACATGCAGCGGTTGTTGGAGCGTCTAGTGTCGGCCGCGGCGGGGGAGCAGGGCCTGCACGCGCGGACGGTGCTGGACGCCGAGCACGCGAGTCTCACGCACTTGTCGACCGAGTACAAGATCGACCAGCTCGCCGTCAACCTGCCTGGGTACCCCATCGAACAGATCCAGTTCTTGCACCGTGCCGGCTGGATGGGAACGGCGGGTGCCGTGGCATTCTTCCGCATGTACATGAAGACCAATCACAACAAGGTCGTCCAGCGCCTCGATCCGATCATGCACCCGTTCGGTCAGGGAGCCCGCGCGGTGCTGCGACGCGTGCGCGCCGGTGCGGCCGCGGGACGCGCTCTGGTGAAGGGAGCCCGCAGGTGAGCGAAACGGAGATCGCGCCGGCGGTCCGCTTCCCCCACGACGGCCGCCGACTGGTCGTCTATACGATTTTCGATCGCCGCGGCGAGGTCGAGGATTACGTGCTTTACGCGCTGAACGCGCTCCGCGAGCATGCCGATCGAATCATCGCCGTTGTGAACGGGGTGCTCACCGATACGGCTCGCGAACGATTGGCCGGGGCTGCCGACGAGATCATCGAGCGTGATAACGCCGGATTCGACATCGGCGCTCAACGCGCCGCCCTGATCCATCTCGGCGACCGCATTGCGGAGTTCGACGAGATCGTACTGACCAACGACACGTGGTTCGGTCCCGTGCACCCCTTCGCCGCGGTCTTCGAGCGGATGAACAGTCGTCCCCTGCACTTTTGGGCGATGACCGACCACACCGCGGAGGACCACAACCCGATCACGGGCAACGGCACTCTCCCGTACCACTTCCAGTCGTTCTGGATCGCCGTGCGTCGCGAGATGTTCCAGACCGAGCGGTGGCGGCGATACTGGCGTGAGCTACCCGAGATCTCCACCTACACCGACGCGGTCGTTCGTCATGAACTCGTCTTCCACGGCACGTTCACGGGGAGCGGCTTCACGGGGGAGGCGGCGTTCTCGTCCGACGATTACGACGTCGTCAACGCCTCGTTGTTCGCCCCGCGCGCCCTCATCGAAGACGGCTGCCCGGTGCTCAAACGGCGACCGTTCTTTCACTGGCCCCCATTCCTGGATCGTCACGCGGTGATCGGCCGCTGGGCGCTGGAAGCGGCGGCGGAGGGCGGGTACCCGGTCGAGATCGCGCTATCGAATCTCGCCCGCAACGTTGCTCCGAAGGTGTTGAACGCCGACGCCGGGCTCATGGACGTCATCGGCCCCGATCACGCGCCCTACGATCCGGCTGCGGCGCTGCGGGTGGTCGTCATCGCCCACATCTTCTACGACGAGATGACCGAGGAGATGATCGAGCGCGCAAACACCATGCCGGGGCCGTACGACCTCATCGTCACGACCCCCGACGCCGAGCGCGCCCGCCGGATCCAGACGCGCATCGCGGCCTCGCCGGGGCAGCGAGGCGCCGTGTCGGTGCGGGTCGTCGCCTCCAACGACGGCCGTGACCAGAGCGCGTTCCTCATCGGATGTCGAGACGTGCTGCTTTCGGATGACTACGATCTCGTCGTCAAACTACACAGCAAGAAAACGCCGCAGGACGGGTACAACGTCGGTACGCACTTCCGCGAGCAGCAATTCCTCAACCTCCTGCACGACGACGAGCACACCTCCCGCGTGCTTGGGCTCTTTCAGCGTGAGGCAGGTCTGGGGCTCGCCTTCCCGCCCATGATCCATATCGGCTACCCCACGTTGGGTCGGGCCTGGTGGTCGAACAAGCCCGGCTTCGAGCGGCTGGCCGAGCGACTCGGCATCCGGGTACCGCTCGACGACGTGTCGCCGCTCGCGCCCTACGGTTCGATGTTCTTCGCGCGTCCGAAAGCGCTGCGCCTGCTGGTCGAGCATTCGTGGGAGTACTCCGACTTCGGCGGCGCGGAGGCGTACCACGACGGGGGACTGGCGCATATCCTGGAACGCATGCCGTCGTACGCGGCAGGCGAACTGGGTTACCACAGCCGGACGATCGTTGCACCCGACTACGCGGCGGTCAGTCACACGGCCCTCGACTACAAGCTCGACGAGATGGCCGGTACGACGCCGGGATACGCCTTCGAGAAGATCGACCGCCTGCGGGCGCTCGGATTCGTAGGCACCGGTTCCGGCAAAGATTTCCTGAGGATGTACATGCGCCTCAACCACATGGGTACTGTGCACCGGCTGAGGCGGTTGATGGACCCGAACAGAAGCCCCGGTCAGTGGATCGACCGGGCCGCGCGCATGCTGAAGAAACGACGAAAGAACTCATGACGGAACAGCGAGAATGCCAGCGATGAGCGAGGAGAGCGAGGCCCGATTCGCCCGCATTGCCGATGCGCCCTACGCGGTCGTCGATGTGACGGGTCGACGTACCACCGGTCGGCTCGGCAAGGTTGGAGAGATCCTTCAACGCCGCGACCTGTTGAACCTGCTCGTGCGCCGCGACCTGCAGGCCCGGTATCGCGACAGCTTCCTCGGCTTCCTCTGGACTGTGATACGTCCGCTGATCCAGTTCCTGATGTACTTCATCGTGCTGGGGCAGTTCCTGCGCGCGGCCGAGGGCATCGACGACTTCGCGGTCTACCTCTTCTCGGGTCTGACGCTGTATGTGTTCTTCAACGATATGGTCTTCGGCGCCACCGGATCGATCCTGCAGAACGGAGGGCTGGTAAAGAAGATCTATCTCCCGCGGGAGATCTTCCCCCTCGCGAGCATCGGCGGAGCGGGGTTCATGTTCCTCGTTCAGCTCGGTGTGCTGTTGGTGGCGGCCATGCTTTTCCGCGCGCTGCCCGAACCGGCCGAGATGCTCTGGTTCTTCCCGTCGGTCATTCTCATCACCATCTACGGGCTCGCCATAGGCCTGTTGCTG
Source organism: Microbacterium proteolyticum (assembly GCF_014192415.1). Lineage (GTDB taxonomy): Bacteria > Actinomycetota > Actinomycetes > Actinomycetales > Microbacteriaceae > Microbacterium > Microbacterium proteolyticum. The sequence goes on along the minus strand of NZ_JACHXY010000001.1, from coordinate 454,062 downwards.
TCAGCTCTGAACGTGTATCTGCGCGATATCCAGTACCTGACGGAAGTGGTGCTGATGCTTGCGATGTGGGGTGCGCCGATCGTTTACTCCTGGCGAATGGTGCAGGACGTCATCAACCGTTTCCAGCTTCCCGAATGGGTCCTCGATGTATACGCCGCGAATCCCCTCACGATCGCTGTCCTCGGATTCCACCGCGCTTTCTGGGGCGCCGGAACGGCCGAGGATTATCCTTCCCAACTAGGTTTGCGAATGCTGATCGCCGGCGTCGTCGGTCTGGTTCTGCTCGTGATCTCGCATCGGGTGTTCACCCGGATGCAGGGCAACTTTGCTCAGGAGCTGTAATGTCGGACACCATCACCATCGCACCGGATATCGTGCGCCTTATTTCGGTCTCCAAGCATTTTCGAGTGCGCAAAGACAACAGCCTCAAGGACCGGGTCGTGCACCTCGGTCGTCTCGGAAAGTCTTTCCGTCGCGACTTTGTGGCGGTCGATGACGTCTCGCTCACCATTCAGGCCGGCACCACGGTGGGTCTCCTGGGCGCGAACGGTTCCGGCAAGAGCACGCTTCTCAAACTCATCGGTGGAATCCTTTCACCGTCGACCGGCCACATCGAGACCCGCGGCCGCATGGCCGCTCTGCTCGAGCTGGGGGCTGGTTTCCACCCCGACCTCAGCGGTCGCGAGAACGTCTACCTGAATGCCTCGATCCTGGGCATGACGCGCGAGGAGATCGATCGCGAATTCGACAACATCGTCGAGTTCAGCGGCATCGGCGACTTCATCGATACCGCGGTCAAGTTCTACTCCTCGGGCATGTACGTGCGTCTCGCTTTCTCGGTTGCGATCCACACCGACCCCGATGTTCTCCTCGTCGACGAGGTACTCGCCGTCGGCGACGAGACGTTCCAGCGGAAGTGCATGGATCGCATCACCGAGTTCCGCGCTCAAGGGCGCACGATCATCCTGGTGACGCACTCCGCCCAGCAAGTTGCGGAGCTGTGCGATCGCGGCATCGTGCTGAAGGACGGCGCGGTGGTGTTCGACGGCGAAACGCGCGCTGCAATCGGGGCACTGCGCGACGTGCTCGAGGGTCGCCGCGTCGGTGAGGCACCGCCTGAGCAGACCGTGCACCCCATCCAGGTCAAGCAGGTCGAACTGCTCGCTGACGACGGCTCCCTCACGAAGTCCGTGAATGAGGGCGACCCCCTCACCATCCGTGTGCACGTTGACTCGATGAAGCCGATCGATCGTTGGGAACTGGGCTTCAGTATCGATACCCCGCTCGGACACATGGTTCTCGCCTCCAACACCGAGATGCTCGCACACCGTCTCGACCCGATCACAGGTCCGGTGACGGTGGATCTCCGGGTTGCCTCCATCAACCTCGGCGCCGGTCAGTATTACGTCAACGCGAACGCCGCGGGCGTGAGCGAGCCCAGCAGCCACGGACTGTCGCAGGGGGCGCTCTTCACCGTAAGAACCCGAGAGGATGTCACCGTCGGAACCGTCGCAGCGAGCGTCTCTTTCGCCGGTTCATCGTCGAACTGAGTTCTTCTCCGACCGCACCGAGGGGCGCACCACCCCGCGCTAGGCTGGATTCCCGTGGAACAAGAAACCTCCCCGCTCGCGTCGACGTCTGCGACACGGATCGACCCGTCGGCCGATGTGACAGGCGCGACCATCGGTGCGGGCTCGTCGGTTTGGCATCTTGCGCAGGTGCGAGAGGGAGCGGTCGTCGGCGAGAACTGCGTCATCGGTCGCGGCGTCTATGTCGGCTCGGGCGTCTCCGTGGGCGACGGGTGCAAGATCCAGAACTACGCCCTGGTTTACGAGCCCGCACGCCTGGAGCCGGGGGTCTTCGTCGGGCCCGCGGTCGTCTTCACCAACGACACGTACCCTCGGGCGGTCAACCCAGACGGCAGCCCGAAGTCGGCTTCGGACTGGACCCCGGTGGGCGTGACGGTCCGGGAGGGAGCGTCGATCGGCGCGCGGGCGATCTGCGTCGCCCCCGTCGTGGTCGGGCGGTGGGCGACCGTCGCCGCCGGCGCCGTCGTCACCAAGGACGTCCCCGATTTCGCGCTCGTCGCCGGAGTTCCGGCGCGACGCATCGGGTGGGTCGGCCCCGCCGGCCTGCCCCTCGAGGATCACGGCGACGCGTGGGTGTGCCCGCGCACCGGCGCCCGATTCGTCGAGTCCGATGGCGCACTCAAGGAGGAAACCCGTGCCTGACCTCATTCCCGCTGCCAAGCCCCTCATCGGCGACGACGAGCGGGCTGCCGTCGATCGTGTGCTGCGCAGCGGCATGATCGCCCAAGGCCCCGAGGTGGCAGCCTTCGAGCGCGAATTCGCCGAGCACTTCGTCGAGGGCCGTGAGACGGTCGCCGTGAACTCGGGGACGTCTGGTCTGCACCTGGGCTTGCTTGCCTGCGGTATCGGCCCGGGCGACGAGGTCATCGTGCCGTCGTTCACCTTCGCCGCCACCGGCAACTCGGTCGCCCTCACCGGAGCAACCCCCGTGTTCGCCGACATCGATCCGATCACTTTCACCCTCGACGTCTCCAGCGTCGAGGCGGCCATCACGCCGCGAACGCGCGCGATCATGCCCGTGCATCTCTACGGACACCCTGCCGACATGGTGGGACTTCATGCTCTCGCCGAGCGTCACGATCTGATGTTGTTCGAGGACGCCGCGCAGGCACACGGCGCTGCGTTGCACGGCCGTCCGGTCGGCACCTTCGGCTCCTTCACCATGTTCTCGCTCTATCCGACGAAGAACATGACCAGCGGTGAGGGCGGCATGGTGACGGCCGCGACATCCGAGATCGCCCGCTCGCTGCGCTTGCTGCGCAACCAGGGCATGGAGCGGCAGTACGAGAACGAGATCGTCGGCTTCAACGCCCGCATGACCGATCTGCACGCCGCTATCGGACGCGTGCAGCTGACCAAGGTCGATGCCTGGACGCAGAAGAGGCGAGAGAACGCGGCTTACCTCGACGCGCACCTCGTCGGTGTCATCACCCCGATCGTCGCCGAAGGTGCTCATCACGTGTACCACCAGTACACCGTCCGCATCCCGGAGGATCGCGCCGGCTTCGTGAAGGCCCTGCGGGAGGAGCATCAGGTGGGGAGCGGCGTCTACTACCCCATCCCCAATCACCGGCTGCCGTCACTGGCACGCTACGCGCCCGGGCTCGACCTGCCCGAAACAGAAAGCGCGGCGCGCGAGGTCGTTTCGCTGCCCGTGCACCCGTCATTGAGCCACGATGATCTCGCGCGCATCGTCGCCGCGGTCGAAGCCGTTGCCGGAGCGGGAGCGTGAGCGCCGTGCTGCGTGCCGGGCTCCTGGGACTGGGGATGATGGGGCGTCATCACGCTCGTCTGTTGCGCGAGATCGACGGCGTCCAGTTGGTCGCCGTGGCGGACCCGGCAGGAGACGCGCATGGTGTCGCGGGCGACCTCACGGTGCTGCCTGATGTCGAGGCCCTTGCATCCGCCGGGCTCGACATCGCGGTGGTGGCCGTCCCGACGCGCTTCCACGCCGCGGCGGCCGGAATCCTGGCGGATGCGGACGTGAACGTCCTCGTCGAGAAGCCCATCGCCGACAGTTCGAAAGAGGGACAGGCGCTCGCCGACCTCTTCGAGTCGCGCGGTCTGATAGGTGCCGTCGGACACGTCGAGCGCTTCAATCCCGCTCTGCAGCAGTTGCGCGCCCGGCTCGCGGACGGGGAGATCGGTCAGGTCTACCAGATCGCCACGCGCCGCCAGAGCACGTTCCCGGCCCGCATCGGCGACGTCGGCGTGGCGAAGGACCTCGCCACCCACGACATCGATCTCACCGCGTGGGTCGCGCAGTCGCGGTATGCCGCCGTGTCCGCCCAGACGGCGTTCCAGAGCGGTCGATCTTTCGAAGACATGATCGCCATCTCAGGACGTCTCACCGACGGCGCCGTGGTGAACCACCTCATCAACTGGCTGAGCCCGATGAAAGAGCGCGTCACCGTCGTCACCGGTGAGCGCGGAACCTTCATCGCCGACACCGCGACCGCAGACCTGACCCTCCATCGCAACGGCACCGCGGCACTGGAGTGGGAGTCGGTCTCCACGTTCCGGGGAGTCTCCGAAGGGGACGTCACGCGGTTCGCCTTCCCCAAGCGCGAGCCGCTGCGCGCGGAATTGGAGGCGTTCCGCGATGCGGTGAACGGCGAAGTCACGACGCTGTCCACGATGCGCGAGGCCGTGCACGTGCTGCGCGTCGTCGAGGCGTCGCTGCAGTCCGCAGGCGATGAGGGCCGTCTCGTTCGCACCGCGGAGACAGCCGCAACCCTCGTCTGATCAGTACGAACGAAGAGGCCTCCGAAGCGCGACAAGCGCCCGGAGGCCTCTTCATTCATTTCGACGTCACCGTGGGACGAAAGGCGCGTGTTCCGGTGTCGAGGGAGTGGCCTGGATGTCGAGCTGCAGAGCGCTGATGAGCAGCTGCGTTCCCAACATCAGCGGCAACGCCGCCAACATGACCGTGGCGGCCGTAGCGATGACTGAGCCCAGGATCTGGAAGAAGAGCCAGATCGTGACGACGAGTCCGAACCCGAGGAAGAGCAGTCCGAGGAACAGAAGCAGGGCGATGGGGGAGAACGACCACAGCACGTAGCGGTACCAGATGCGGTGCCAGAAACCGACCGTGAGGCGGTGGACGAGTTCCGGGACGACCTTTCGAAGCCGGATGCTGGACACCTCGTCGCCGTACACGGCCGGGATGGGGACGTCGACGGCGGACACCTGGAGGATGTTGAGGTGGATCAGCAGGTCGTTCTCGAAGCTGTATCGCTTGGCCACGCGTTCGAGGGGGACCCGCCGCAGTGCCTCGGAGCGGATCGCGGTGTATCCGTTCTGCGGGTCGAAAAGGTTCCAGTAACCCGACGAGAGCTTGGTGATGAAAGACAGGGCGATGTTGCCGAACACACGATATCCGGGCATTCCGGTGAAGGACTCGGGGGAGTAGAAGCGGTTCGCCTTCGCGAAGCCGTAACCGTCCTCCACGACCCTGTCGAGCAGGGCGGGGAGGTACTCCGGGTCCATCTGCGCGTCTCCGGCCATGATGACGTTGACGTCGCTGCCGAGCTCGAGCGCGGTGCGGTGGCCGGTGATGATCGCTCCTCCGACGCCCTGGTTGACCTCGTGGCGGATGAGCGTGACGCGGCCGTCGTCCGCACGATTGACGGCGCCGCTGGTGTCGTCGGGACTGCAGTCGTCGACGATGACGATGTGGTCGACGAACGCCGGCATGGTCTCGATGACCCGGGCGATCATCTTCTCTTCCTTGTACGCGGGGACGACCGCGGCGACGATTGCGCCTTTATACATGCGTTGGGGAACCTTTCGGACGGGCGAACACCCAATGGCGGTAGGCGAAGTAATTGCCCACGGTGGTGATGGCGACGGCGACGATCTTTCCCACCACCCACGACCACCCGATCGAGTCGGCGAGGGCGACGACCCCGGTGGTGAGGACGGTGTTGGCGGCCACGAGGAGGGCGTAACGGACGACGCTGGGGGCGACGGCGTCGCTCGCGCGGAAGGCGAAGAGACGCTGGAGCGTGTACGTCACCACGAAGCTGGCGAGGAACGCCGTGGGCGTTGCGATGGTGAGGGGGACACCCGCGACGTCGTAAAGCAGGAAGAGGAGTCCGAAGTCGAACGCGAACGACAATCCGCCCATGACGAGATAGCGGACGAGGCTCGACGACCAGAGACCGGAGAGGACACCGCCGCGTGACGAGGGAGTCTCCGAGGGCATGGATTCTATTCTGCCAGCCTCGTCGTGTCGTCAGAAACGCTGCCCAGACGCGTCCGGCGAGCTTCCAGCGCAGCGTCGAGGAGCGCGCGGGCGCGAGCGTCGAAGGAGTGCTCGGCACGGATGCGAGCCGCGATGGCTTCGAGTCGCGGTGGCGGGGGGAATGCGTCGTCCAGATCGCCGGAAAGGATGCCGATGAGCTCAGGGACGGTGCCCCACGTGCGCACGGCTCCCGCGAAGAGGTCGTCGATCCCCTCGACGCGGTCGCTGATCGCGCGACCGCCGGCTGCCACCACATCGAACAGGCGGTTGCCGACGAAGCCGCGCTTCTGCATGGCGGGCCAATGATCGTTGAGCACCACGTCCGCAGCCTCGTACAGCGCGGGGAGCTCCTGATTGGCGATCCCCGTCGCGCGGATGCGGGATGCCGGTATCCATCCGCGCCAGTCCGGTCCGATCACATCGACCGGAATGCCCGCGCGGATGGGCTCCACGATGGAGGGGCGAAGGATTCCGCGCGCCGTTCCGACGAAGAGGATCCCGCCGTTCCTTTCGCGACCGGTCGGACGGAAGCGGGTGGCATCCGTGCACTGGAGGAGAGGATCGATGCGTGTGCCGAATTCGGCGCCGGCGGTCCGGGCCCACGGAGCGGAGGCGGCGAAGACGCGGTCGAAGCCCTGGGTGTCGGCGGCGACGATTTCGTCGGGGTGGCTGATGATCCACAGCAGTGAGACGCCGTGAGGAGAGGCGTCGAGCGGCTCGGGACCGCGGAGGGCGACGGTGACGTCGTCGAGATGGCGCGTCGAGCGGTTGCGCGCGGCGTAGGAGTCGATCACGACCTCCTGGCCGAGGCGGCGCAGCGCCGCGGCGAGAGCGCGAGCGAAGTGGGTGTCGCCCCACCCCTCGGCGCGGGGACCGACCGGTGTCGCGGTGCGCAATGCCCACCTGAGAACCGGGACCGTGCTTCCGTCCGCGAGGAGGAACGACCGCCGCGGGCGCCGCAGGCGCGGCTGAGGCCCGTGTGTGACGCGTTCCCATCCCGCGCGCCGCACCAGGTCCTCGGCGTCGACATCGGCTTCGACGTCGGGACGCGCGAGAGACGGGGCGGTCACCATCGACCGAGTACGGGACTCGACGTCGAGCGCGACCACGGCGGAGCCGGTCAGCGCGGAGGCGGGATCCGCACCCACGAGCGCTGCGTCGATGTCGGCGCGGCGGGTCGCGAAGGTGGAACCTGCGAGTGCCGGCACCCCCAGTGACACCTCATCGCCGAACGGTGCGAGGTCCTCGATGGGGTGGCCGGCGAGAAAGCGTTCCCCTAGGACTGCTCCGACCGCGGCGAGTGTTCCGTCTCCGTCTCGCCATACCGGGCCGACGTGCGTGCGGGCGGGCGCTGACTCCACACGGGCGGCGAGGCGTTCGGCACCCTCGGCGGTGAGGGTCTCGTTCGGTCCGCGGACGACGACGACCTCGGCCAGGGAGGTGCGGACGAGCTCGTCGATCGCGCGGCTGGCGTCGTCGTGACGGCGCCGGCTGACGCGAACGCGCGGGGTCCCCGCCGACAGCAGAGACGCCAGCATCCAATCCTCGGTGCGGTCGTCCATGACGGCGATCGCGACGCCCTGACCGGGGGCGGCGGCGAAGGCGACTGCTTCCGCGAGGGACTCATCGAAGTCCCATTCCCCAGGACCGAGGGCGACGATCATCTCGCGCGCGAGCGGGATCCTTGCTGGCGCGGCCGCCACTTCTCCCCCTCGTCGAGCGTGGGCGGTCGCCTCGACGATGGCCTGCGCCAGCCTCGGCCAGGCGGCGGCGGACGGTGTGGCATCAGGGCCGAAGGGGAGGGAGTGCGTGTGGCGAGCGCGCCATGCGTGTCCGAGGGGCCCGCCAGGACTCTCCCACGCGTCGGGGTGCGCTTCGCCGTAGACGGCGGCGTTCCACAGGGGACTCACCTGGAGCCCGCGGGGGTCTGCCACAAGGTAGGCGTAGAGCGCCGGCACCCGCCAGGCCTCGGGGAGGTGGTCGCCGACCGCTGTGTCGACGAAGAGCGGCGAGAGCCGCAGGCCGCGTCGATAGCCCCCGCGGACGTAAAGCCGCACGGCGGCGGCTTCGCTCAGCGGGCGACCGACCTGGGCGCTCACATAGTCGAGGTCGACCACGCCTGCCCGGCGGATGACGCGAGCCCACCAGACCAGGTCGGCGCGGGCGACGAGGGGCCGAAGGAGCGGGAGGTCGCGCGCGGCACGCACGCGCGAACGAAGAGCCGACAGCACCATTCGACTATAGGCAGAGCACACTACCCGCGACATCCCGGTGTCACGCCGTAGAGACGGTCTGAATGCTCGGCTTGCCGATGTCAGCGCCGCACCGCGGTCGCGCGGGACCCGCCGAACGTGCGTCCGAGCACGCCTTCGAGACGTCCGAGAAGGGCTGCGGGCCCGTCAGCGAGGCCGTACTCCCCGCCGCGCCGCACCCCGACGAGAAGACCTGCGGCCACGAATCCCCACCGGTGCCACCACGGGAACGGGTGGAGTGCCAACACCCGGCCCACACCGCGTCCGTAGGCGCGCAGCTTCCAACGGCGTTCGCGGGGATCGAGGCCGGCGGTCTCGGCGATGCCGCCCACGGTGACGTCGGCGGCATCCGTCCAGACGAAATCAGTGCCGATGGAGGGTTCCCCATCGAGGGTCCGCATCAACAGGTCGGTCACCTCACCCGCCTGCCATGGGCTGGCGGCGCCCGTTCCGATCTCGACGTCGAACCCCCCGACGCGACGGAGGATGTCGAGGCGGATGACGAGGCTCATCTCGATGACCTGCCACACCGTCGAGGCGTCGAGCGGTGTACCGGGGGCGGGCAGCGAGAAACGCGGTCCGATCTCGGTCTCGACGGTGACGGCGCCCGCGGGAGCATCCCCCAACGCACGGCGGATCTTCTCGATGGCACCTTCCGGGAACCACGTCGTGTCGTTCGGGAACATCACCAGACTGTCGTCGTCGGCCGATGACAGCGCGTCGATGCCGGTGTTGCGGCCCAGAGAGGCCCCGCGCGCGGACGTGAGAACGCTCACCCGGTCGGCGTGGCCGGCGGTGGTCACCAGGTCTCGAACCGCATCTGCGTTCTCTTGCGCGACGATGATGAGACGGTCTCGGGGGCCGAGCTGGTCCGCGACGGAGCCCAGGAGGCGCTCCAACGCGGTGAGGCGCCCGAGCGTGGTCACCACGAACAGCATCGGGTGGGTCATGCGATCGTCTCCTCCGACAGTGCGCGCATGCGCGAAAGAGTGCGGGCCGAGAGCATGACGGTCGAGACGGTCTCTGTGAGGCCGTAGCCGATGGCCACTCCGAGGGGGCCGAGCGTGATTCCGCAGGCGATCATGAGGGGGATGCCGATGACGGTGGCCACGAGTGTGGCCCGCATCACCGCGGCCTGCTCGCCCGCCGGGAACAGGACGTGGCGTGTCATCGAGGTGCGCAACGAGTACATGGCGAACGCGAGGCCGAGCGCGAAGCAGACGCCGACGGGCGCTGCGGCGGCCTCGCCGAACATGACGGAACTGACGAGGGGGCCGAGCACTCCCAGCACGATCATGCCGAGCACCCCGAAGCCGCCGTGCATGCCGAGGGCGATGCGCAGCCGGCGCAGGCGTGCCGCGCCGGTCGCCTCGGCGGACCAGGACTGGAGAGCGTTCGCAAGGGTCAGTGGCAGGAACTGTCCGAGCTTGGACATCTTGTCTGCCGACGCGAATCCGGCGGCGGCGGTCCCCGTCGTCAGGACGTTGACCAACGGCGTCGGCACCGACGAATAGGCACCCAGCGCCGCGTCGTTCAGGGCGACGGGCGCACCCACCCGGAACAACCCGGGGATTTCGCGGCGCGGCGGCCACGGCGAGGGGTAGCGCCGAAGGAGGCGCAGCGAGAAGAGGGTCGTGCCCACGATCGTGACGAGGATGCCGGCGAGCGGATAGACCTCGACGGGCAGGCCCGAGATGATCGCCACCATCGACAGCACGGCCACGACGAGTCGCGGGAGGGCGTCGTAGAACAGGATCGATCGTGGGTCGCCCACACCGACCGAGAACCAGGTGAACGACAGGCCGATCAGCGCGCCCTGCAGCCCCATGAGCGCTGCCAGCAGGCCGTACCCGGGGGCGGCGACGAGAACGCAGACCAGCCACAGCAGCGGAAGGGCCAAGGCGGAGGTCAGAAGGCGCACCACGATCGCATCGCGGTAGAGGCGTCCGCGCCGGACGTCGTCGGGAGCGATCGCGATCAGAGCCGGCCCGACGGTCGTCCACCCGTAGGCGACGGCGATCGCCGCGAAGGTTCCGATGGACTCGCCGGCGATGGCGCTCGCCCACCCGTCGGGGCCGGCGGAGCGCGAAACGGCCGGAAGGACGAGCAGCGGCGAAACCGCCGCCACGGCGGGGATGAGCGTGAAGCCGAAGAGTCGGGATCGCAGCGAGGTCGGTTCAGCCATGGGTCGGCCCCTGGGCCGCAGCTCGTCGCAAGACGACCGACAGCGCGATGGCGGCCGACGTCCACGTGAATCGGGAGGCCCACGCGCGACCGAGTTCGCTGCGGGTGGCGCGCGTCGCATCATCGAGTGAGATGACCGCGGTGATGGCCGCAGCGAACGCGCCGGGCACGGTGGCATCCGCATATCGTGCGTGATCGCCGCCGACCTCGCGCAGTACCGCGGTGTCGTGGGCGACGACCGGAACGCCCGCGCCGAGGGCGTCGACGACCGGGAGTCCGAAGCCCTCGGTCAGCGAAGGACACGCGTAGGCAGACGCCACCTGGTACAGCGCCCTCAGCTGGTCATCATCCACCCACCCGGGCAGGACGACGTCGTCGCCAAGTCGGAGCCTCGCGACATCGGAGCGAAGCGGATCGTCGGCTCCGCCGCCGGCGATGACGGTCAGCGGGCGGTGAGAGACGGGGATCTCGGCGATGGCATTCAAGAGCCCCACGAAGTTCTTGTGCGGCATGCGGTTGCCGGTCGACAGCAGGAGGGGTCGCCCGGAACGGATGCCGAGAGGTGCCAGCAGCCGCCAGGGGTCGTCGACCGCCACGATCTCCGACCCTCCGTTGTGCACGACCGTGATGCGCTCGCGCGGGACGCCGAGATGGCGGGAGATCGCGTCCGCCGCGGTCGCGGACACGGTCACGACGGCGCGGGCGGTGCGGGCCGTGCGCGCCATCAGCCAGGCCGTCACGCCGCGGCTGAGGCGCGCGAGACCCTCGCCGCGGACCTCGTGATAGATCACGTCGTGCACCGAGACCACACGCGGCACCGCGCCCGCGGTCAGCGGGCCGAAGTTGGCGGGACTCCACACCAGGTCGGCGGCCACGGCCTTCGCCGCTCGTCCGACCGCGAGGATCTCTCCCGCCGCCCACGATGCCCGCCCGTCGCCGACCCACCGGACCGTGCGGACATCGCCGGGGAAGAAACGACGCACGCCCTCGGCGCCGGACGACCCCGTCAGCGCGACGAACTCGGCGTCCGGCATTTCCGAGGCGAGGCGGGGGAGCAGCTCACGGACGTACGTCTCCGTTCCGCCGCGACCTCCCGTGTATCCCAGAAGATCGACGAGGATCCGCACCGGCTCAACTCTCGATGACGGCTTCGGGGCGCTGTTCGCGCCGGGGCGTGGTCAGCACGCCCGAGAAGAAGCTCATCATCACCGTCTGGAAGCCGAGGATGATCAGCAGTGCGCTCGGAACGGCGATCCGCACCGCCTGAGCGGCGTTCTGAGTGCCGAAGTCGATGGCGCCCCACACGATCACCTGCACGATCCCGATGACCACGCCGAGGAAGAACAGTCCGACGCCGATCAGCAGGCCGCGCTCGGCCGACCACTTGGCCACGATCCGTCGGTATCTCTCACTCGTCGGGAGGAAACCTTCCTGCGTGGCGTAGAGCTTCGTCAACCAGAAGAAGAGGAGGGATTGGAACCCGATCACGCACAGCGCGCTGGCGTACACCATCGTCGTCACGTCGAAGCCGACGCCGCCGATGTTCACACCGCCGAACGCGAGCACTCCGACGATTAGAGCACCGAGGAAGAAGGCGACCAGGCCCGGGTAGACGAAGAGCCAGCGGGGGGCGAACAGCAGCAGGAATCGCAGGTGGCGCCAGCCGTCGTGCCAGCTGCGCAGGTGCGGCGGGCGGGAGCGCCCGTCTTTCTTGAGCGTGGTGGGCACCTCTTCGATGCGGTAGCGCGCGAGGGAGGCGCGCACGACCATCTCGGAAGCGAATTCCATACCGGTCGTCTGCAGGTCGAGCTCGCGGATGCGGGCGCGGTTGAAGCCGCGCAGGCCGCAGTGGAAGTCGCGGATGCCGGGACGGAAGAACAGCTCGCCGATGAACGACAGCACCGGGTTGCCGAGGTACTTGTGCAGCGGGGGCATGGCACCGGGCTCGATGCCGCCGCGGAAGCGGTTGCCCATCACGAGGTCGGCGCCGGCGCGGAGGCGTTCCACGAACGGCTCGAGGTTCTCGAAGTCGTAGCTGTCGTCGGCATCCGCCATGATGACGAACCGGCCGTGGGCGGTGTCGATGCCGTTGATGAGCGCGGCGCCGTACCCGCGGCGGGGGGCGTGCGAGACGCGCGCGCCGAGACGCTCGGCGATGGCCTGCGACCCGTCGGTGCTGCCGTTGTCGGAGATGAGGACTTCACCCCGGATGCCGCTGCGCCGCAGGAAGCCCTGCGCCTTGCGGATGCAGACCTCCAGTGTCTCGGCCTCGTTCAGGCAGGGCATGAGGATCGTCAGTTCGACGTCCGTGGGGGCGGGAGTGGTCACGGGCTGTCTTCTTTCGTCTTCACCGGGGTGGGGGTCGGCAGCGGCAGTGCCGAGAGGATCCCTTCCACGGTGCGGCGGATGGTGCGGGTGCCGACGGCGGTGTCGTACCACGCGCGCGAGGAGCGACGTAGGTCGTCACCGCCGTCGACGACGTCCCGGATGGCCCGGGCGAGGTCGGCGGGTCGGGTGGTGGGCGAGACGACGCCGTTGACGCCGTCGTCGATGAGTTCGGTGGCGGCGTTGCCCTCGTCGGCGACGAGGACGACCGGAGTGCCGTGGGCGTTGGCTTCGACGACGACGAGACCGTAGCCCTCGCGGCGGGACGGGTTGGCCAGGGCGACGGCTCCGTGCAGGAGCCGAGCGAGCTCGGCATCCGAGACGAATCCCGGGAAGTCTGTCCAGGACTCGCCACGGACGCGCCGGACCTCGGCCCGGACGGCGTCCGAACTCGGCCCGGTGCCCAGGATGACCAGGCGGAGGCCGGGGATCTGCTCCCGTGCGGCGGCGACGGCGGCGGGGAGCACCTCGACGCGCTTGTCGGGGATGTGCCGGCCGGCATACAGGACGTACGGCGGATCGGCCGCGGGGGCGGGCGGGGCGACCTCGACCGCCCCGTCGATCAGTCCGGGGCTCACCAGGGGCGGGCGCCGCAGCCCCTCGCGGCGCAGGCGGGTCGCCGACAGCTGCGAGTGACACGTCGCCAGCGGGGTGATCGCGATGGCGAGCCGCTGGAGGGCCCAGGCGATCGTGCCCGTGACGACGCCCGAATACTCGACCCACTGCGGGCGGTGCCAGACCTCGAGGTAGTCGACGACGAGCTTCGTCCGTGAGCCCAGCAGAGCGAGGCGGGCGGCGAAGACGTTGAAGATCGGAAGACCGCTGACGATGACCGCGGCATAACGGCGACGACGACGCAGAAGGGCGCCGAAGAGCGACCCGGCGTAGCGGAGGGCCGCCGGGATGCGTCGAACCCCGCCGGCGTCGTACAACGACAGGCGGGGGGTGATGGGCACGATCCGGAAGTGGTCCTGCGTCGGAGTCGGGCCGTCCCATTGCACGGACGTCAGGTAGTCGACGTCGAAGCCGAGGTCGCCCAGCACATCTGCCGAGGCGCGGTACTGACGTTCACCGCCGCCCGTCGTGAACGGGAACAGGCAGTCGTAGGCGACGGCGACCGTCGATGAGCGCTCCATCAGCATCCCTCGATGCGGAACAGGCGCGCGTCGGGGCCTTGGGAGTCGACGAGCACGAGATGTGCGCCGGGTGCGAGGTCCTGGATGCCGTCGTACGCCACGGCGCCGGAGGGGTCGATGACGTCCTGCCGGCCGAAGTCGAGGACATAGTCGACGCCGAGCTCATCGACCGTGTTGCACACGGCGGGATCCGAGTCGATGTCGCGGAGGTGGCCGTTGAGGAACAGCAACTCCGGAGAGGGGGAGCCGAAGACGTGCTTCTGCGTCACCTGCCGGTCCGCGAGCGCGAGCGCGAGAGACGTGCCGGTGCGCGGGCTTCCGATGATGAGGGCATCGGGAGGGGTCTCGTCATCGAGTCGCTCGAGGAGGTTGCGTTCGTCGGAGGAGAGGATGAGAGAACTGTCGGTATAGGCGTACGCCTCGTGCACCTGCCCGAGCGCAATGCGCACGTTCGAGCCCACCGCCACCGAGAAGATGGCGACGATGCCCACCGCGGCGGCCGCCACGCCGGTCCATCTCGGGAGTTTGCGCGAGGCCGACCATCCACGCAGAGCGTCGACGACGGCGAGGGCGCCGAGGGTCGCGAGGGGGATCGCGACGAGCGGGAGGAGGGCTGCGAGACGGTTGGAGTCGTTGTACCAGGGGTTGGTGAGGAACTGGCGCAGGGGGTGGTCGATGCGCAGACCGGAGGAGATGACGAACAGCAGCACAGCCGTTGCGAAGGGCGCCAGGACGGTGAGGTACCGAGGGCGCCGGGCAACCACGAGTGTTCCGACGATGAGCAGCGCGGAGACGAGTACCGTCGGTGTGTACCCGCGGGGGGAAGCGAGGAAGCCCTCTCCGAACGACTGGGCCATCTGCTGCCACGGGGACCAGCCGGAGTGCTCCGCACCCGTGCGGAAGATGACGACAGTCGCTACGACGGCGAGACCGGATGCCACGACGGCGATGAGCAGAGAGACCACGGCGGTGCGTGTGCGTCGGGCGACCGCACGAATGGCGAAGGAAGCCACGACGACGGCCGCGGCGAAGAACAGCACGCTCAGGAAGGCATTCGGGTGGCCCAGGAACGTGCCGCCTGCGAGCAGGCAGATCAAGAGTCCGGAGCGAACCAGCGCGGGCGCTCCGCGATCGTCGAGGGTCGTGACGACGACGGCGAGCGCGGCGGGCACCATCGCGTACCCGACGAGGTTGGGGTACAGCACGCCCCAGTTGAAGAAGAGGGCGGGGAAGGCGCCGAAGCTCGTCGACAGGGCGGCGGCCACGACGTAGGCCGTGCGCCGCTGGGCGAAGAACGCTCCGGCCAGCGCCAGCGTCGAGGCCGGCCAGAGGATGGACACGATCGCCAGGTTCGCCCCGTTGACCGCGACCGGGACGGCAGCCCCCGACAACTCGGCCCCGAGGGTGGTGAGAGCGTGCCACGCGTTCGGGTAGAAGCCGATGTCGGACGTCGCGCCGATCTGGAACGGCGAGGCGTTGCCGTTCTGCAGCGCGAGGCCGATGGCGTTCAAATGGACGATGTTGTCGAAGCGCTGAGCGATGTTGTCGGGCGAGCCGAACGCGCGGGCGAACAGGGCCACGTTGACCACGGCGGCCGCGCCGAGGGAGAGCAGTGCGGTGAGGCCCGACCGTCGTCCGGCCGGAGCGGCGTCGACGCCGGCGGCGCGGCGCAGCAGGAGCGCGATGCCCATCACGAGCAGCGTCACCACCGCGAGGGGCACGAGGTTCCACCTCAGACCGACGAGTGGCGCGAGCACGGTCGCGACGGCGGCGATCGTCGTCGAGATCGCCGGCGCGAGCAAGAGGCGCTGCGGGCTGCGCCAGCCCCAGCCGGCGATGACGACCGCGGCGCCGGGGATGATCAGAACGGCCGCGACCACGAGGTACGACGGAAGCACACTGATCCATTCACCCATGCAGTTTCGTCCCCGTCCGCGGCTTTTTCGACACGTCATCGTATCGGACGCGCACTGCGCGGCCGCTGAGCGCCGCCCCGGGCCTTCGCAGGCACCGTGGGTACAATCGAGGGCGCTCCCGGTGGGCCATCCCCTTCTCTCTGACGCGAAAGTCGTGTGCTCTGTATGGATCTCCTCATCGTCGGCTCCGGTTTCTTCGGTCTCACGATCGCCGAGCGCGCAGCCGCCGCCGGCCGCAAGGTGACCGTCATCGACCGCCGCCACCACATCGGTGGCAACGCCTACTCGGCCGACGAGCCCGAGACCGGCATCGAGGTGCACAAGTACGGGGCGCACCTGTTCCACACCTCCAACCCGACCGTGTGGGAGTACGTCAACCGCTTCACGCAGTTCACGAACTACGTGCACCGCGTCTACACGACGCACAAGAACGTGGTGTTCCCGCTGCCGATCAACCTCGGCACGATCAACCAGTTCTTCCAGGCGGCCTACACGCCCGACCAGGCGAAGGCCCTCGTGCACGAGCTCGCGGGGGAGTTCGACACCAAGGATGCCGCGAACCTCGAGGAGAAGGGCATCGCCCTCATCGGCCGCCCGCTGTACGAGGCGTTCATCCGCGACTACACCGCGAAGCAGTGGCAGACCGACCCGAAAGACCTGCCGGCCGAGGTCATCTCCCGTCTGCCCGTGCGGTACACGTACGACAACCGCTACTTCAACGACACGTGGGAGGGTCTGCCCGTCGACGGGTACACCGCGTGGCTGGAGCGGATGGCCGACCACCCGAACATCGAGGTGAAGCTGTCGACGGACTACTTCGACGAGTCGCAGCCGCTGAACAAGAAGGCGACCGTCGGCCAGGTACCCGTGGTCTACACCGGAGCGGTCGACCGGTACTTCGACTACGCCGAGGGCGAGCTGTCCTGGCGCACGCTCGACTTCGAGCAGGAGGTGCTGCCGATCGGCGACTTCCAGGGCACGAGCGTGATGAACTACGCCGATGCCGACGTGCCGTACACCCGTATCCATGAGTTCAAGCACTTCCACCCCGAGCGGGCCGACCGCTACCCGACCGACAAGACGGTCGTGGTGCGCGAGTACTCGCGTTTCGCCACGCGTGCCGACGAGCCCTACTACCCGGTGAACACCGCCGACGACCGCACCGGGCTGCTCGCGTACCGCGAGCTCGCCAAGGGCGAGCGCGACGTGCACTTCGGGGGGCGTCTGGGCACGTATCAGTACCTCGACATGCACATGGCCATCGGTGCCGCCCTGTCGATGTGGAACAACCAGCTCGCGTGATGCTCCCGTGCATCTGACCCTCGGGTCGCACACCCTGTCGGCGAGGGCTGACCGGGCGGACGAGGGGCGCTGGGCGTATCGGCCCGACGTCGACGGCCTGCGTGCCGTGGCCATCCTCCTGGTCGTTTCTTACCACGTGTGGTTCGGGAGGGTTTCGGGCGGGGTCGACGTCTTCCTGATGCTGTCGGCGTTCTTCCTGACGCGGGGCTTCGTCAGGCGGATGACGGGACCGACGCCCGTTCGCCCTGTGACGCACCTCCTGGGGGTCTTCCGCCGGCTGCTCCCCGCGGCATCCGTCACGCTCATCGGCGTTCTGGTCGTCGTCTGGGCCCTGTACCCCGAGACGTCGTGGCGCGGCGTGTGGGAGCAGACGTGGGCCTCGCTCACGTACACGCAGAACTGGCTGCTCGCCGCGGATGCCGTGGACTACTACGCCCGCTCCGAGGTGCCCAGTCCGCTCCAGCACTTCTGGTCGATGTCGGTGCAGGGGCAGGCCTTCGTCCTGTGGATCGCGCTGCTGGGCTTGTGTCAGCTCGTCGTCCGGCGGCGGGGCCTGTCGCCGGACCGGGTCGTCGGCGTGGTGTTCGGAGCCGTCTTCACCCTTTCGTTCATCTACTCGGTGGTGCGCACCGCGACCGCGCAGCAAGTGGCCTACTTCGACACCGGCGCGCGCCTCTGGGAGTTCGCGGCCGGTTCCCTGCTCGTCGTGGCACTTCCCCACCTGCGTCTGGGCGCGGTCTCTCGCGCCGTCCTCGGCTGGGCGGGGATGGTGGGGCTCCTCGTCTTGGGGATGGTGCTCGACGTCCGCGGGGGGTTCCCCGGATTCCTCGCTCTGTGGCCGGTGCTGTGCGCAGCCGCCATCGTCGCCTCCGGCACGGGCGAGAGCCGCCACGGACCCGCCCGGTTCCTGGCATCCCGTCCCCTCCGGGCCGTGGGCCGCGACGCCCACGCGCTCTACCTCGTGCACTGGCCGATCCTCGTGACGTTCCTCGTCGTCAACGACCGCACCGAGGTCGGACTCGTCGGCGGCCTCGGCATCGTCGTGCTCTCCCTCGTGCTCGCCCGCGCGCTGACGTGGGCCGTCGACCAGCCGGTCCGGTCCTGGCGCCGGGCGGACGCCTCGCCACTCGTGCCGGTCGCCGTGCTCACCACCGCCGCCGTCGCGGTCGCTCTGCCGGTCGGCGCCTGGCAGACGACGAGTTGGGTGCACGAAAGGGCCGTCGAAGCGCGCGCCCAGCTCACCAATCCCGGAGCCGCGGTCCTGCGCGACCCCGCCCTCGCGGAGATCCCGACCGATGCGACGCTCCTGCCGCTGCCGACGCTGCTCGAAGCCGAGTGGACCCAGCTCGAACGCGAATGCACGGGGGAGTGGGCCACAGGCGCCGAGGAGCTGCGCGGCACCTGTCACGAGACCGCGCACACCGCGCGGGCACGTCACACCGTGGTGGTCATCGGCGACTCGCACGCCCAGCAGATCACGGCCGCTCTGCTTCCCTGGGCCCAGGAGAACGGGTGGGGCGTCGTCCACCTCATCAAGGGCGGATGCTCGATGGGGCTCGACGAACCCGGCATGGACGAGTTGTGCGACTCCTGGCGGGAGGCGGCCGTCGGCCTCGTCGAACAGGTGAAACCCGACGCCGTCATGACGGTGGTCACGCGCTCCGACGCCGGCGAAGACGACGAGAAGGTGCGTGCGGGCATCCACCGCTTCGTCGACCGGATGAGCGACGCGGGAATCGAGGTGCTGGGCGTGCGGGACAATCCGCGCTTCGCCTTCGACATGTTCGGGTGCGTGGCCGACGCCGCCGATCCTCTCGACTGCGCCGTGCCCCGGTCCGCCTCCCTCGCCGACAGCAACCCCGCCGACGTGCTCGCCCGACCCGGGGTGCATCTCGTGGATCTCACGCCGTGGATCTGTCCCGACGACCTCTGCGTCGGCGTCATCGGCAATGTCGCGGTGTATCGCGACGACAACCACCTCACGCGGATCTATGCGCGCACGCTCGGTCGCTCGCTGGCGGAGCAACTCCCGGCGCAATGGGACTGACACCGCGCGCTCGCGCCGGCCGCTGAACGCGACCGGGTTGCCGGATCACGCCGTGACATAGGGCGCGCCAAGGTCGGGCGGGAGGCAGCGCCGTCGGGCGGCGGCCCGGGATGCGGTCGCGGTCAGGCGACAGGACGAGCCGGCTCCAGCGGAGGCATCGGCTGCCACGAGTCGTCCCGCGAGATCGCACGACCGTCACGCAGGCCGCGGAACAGGTGGCTGGTGCCGCTGATCTTGCGCTCCACGACGACGAGGCGGATGAGCTCCTTCACGAACGTCAAGGCCGTCCCCGCGGTGAAGGGCAGGGCGCGGTACTCGCCGAGCGCGCGGTAGTACTTCTGCAGGTATGCCCGATTCCGCATGATGTAGTAGCGGTACGCGTCGCTCGAGGCGTTCATGTGGCGGATGCCCATGTCCCACTGCTTGATCTCGCGGGTGCGGCGCAGCACGAACTCGTCGACGATGACCGATGGCGTCTCGCGCGAGGCGAGCCAGCCATAAAGCTGGTCGTCCCAGTAGATGAAGAAGCGGGGGTCGGGCAGACCGATCTTCGCCACGATGTCGCGGTGGATGAACATGCCCTCGAAGCAGCCCGAGTTCATCGGTTTGAAGCCCGAGTCGTCGAAGGCCGCGGGCGCGTAGGGGATCGGGATCGCCATCGATTCGGCGATGCGGTACTGCCAGTAGAACTCGCTGCCGTCGTAGTCGTACCGGCGTCCCTGGATGCTGCGGAACCGCGGGGCCCATTTCCCCATGCGCGCGAGACCGTCGGAGACGACCTCCACGTCGTCGTCCATCAGCCACATCCACTCGGAACCGAGGTCGTAGGCGACGCGCATGCCCTCGCTGAATCCGCCGGAGCCGCCGGTGTTGGTCTCGAGGCGACGGTAGACGAGCTCGGTGGGCAAACGGTCACGAAACGACTCCACGACGGCGGTGGTGTCGTCGGTCGAGGCGTTGTCGATGATCACCAGATGCCCCGGGGCGGGCGACATGCGCTCGATGCTCTCCAGCAGACGAGTCAGCAGATGCGTGCGGTTGTACGTGACGACGACGATCGTCGCGGTCGTGGCGTCGAACCTGCTCACGAGAGCTCCTCGAAGGTCGCGCGCCACTGCTGCTCGGAGACGAGGTCGGGCAGTGCGCTGCGGTACTGGCGGGACAGCCGCGGCCAGTCGCGTTGAAGGCGCCTGTGCAGACGCCAGCTGTCGACGAGCATGCGGCGGAACATCGCGCGGTCGCGCGTGTAGATGTTCTTGCCCGAGCCATCGGCGGCGCTGACCAGGGCGCTGTCGTAGAGGGGCACCCGCCACCAGTGTGCGTCGCCCTTGCCGAACTCGACCTCGGGTTGCGCGACGTTCTCGGGCCGCGGGGAGTGGATCCAGTGCGCGATGAGGGTGCGCAGGGTGAAGGTGCGCAGGGCCAGGCCCGTCGGGCTGTCGAACTCGTTCTTCTTCAGGCGCTTGAAGACCTGACGGCCGTGCCGCGACCGCAGCGGCACCCCCGAGTCCTTGTGTACGACCGTCTCGGGATGCTTCTTAGCCACGGTGCGCGCTTCGGGCATAGCCGTGGCGAGCCCCCGGCGCATGTGGTCGGGTCCTGACAGGATGTCCCGCAGAGCGCGGTGGCGGAGCTCGACGGGGTAGTACTGCATCATCATCAGGTGCTTCAGGTCGACGCGTCGACTGTGGCGGATGAGGGTGCCCCCCAGCGGCGAGCGGGAGTGCAGCAAGGCGGCCACGATGCGGTTGCGGGCGTGGAAGTAGGCCTGCCAGTCGATCGAGTCGTCCTTGCCGATCCACGACACGTGCCAGAGTGCGACACCGGGCATGGAGACGGTCGGGTAACCGGCATCCCGGGCCCGGACGCAGAACTCCGCGTCGTCCCACTTGATGAAGGCCGGCAGCGACAGACCGATCTCGCGCAGGATGCTGGTGGGGATGAGGCACATCCACCACCCGTTGTAGTCGGCGTCGAGCCGCATGTGCAGAAGCGGTGACTGACGGAGATTCGCGACGCTGAAGTCATGGGGGAGGCGCTCCTGGAACAGGGCCCGCCACATGAACGGCGCGTCGTCGACGACCTCGGCCCACGCGTGGAGCTTGGGGCGGTCGAGGAGATCGAACATGTGCGCGCCGACGATGGTGGGCACCGACGCGTAGCGTCCGAACACCACCGACCGACGGATGGACTCGGGTTCGATGCGCACATCGTCGTCGAGGAGCTGCACGAAGTCGCTGCCCTCGCGCGCGAGGGTCTCGACCATGCCCCGGGCGAAGCCGCCCGATCCGCCGAGGTTGGGCTGGCGGATGACCTGGAGCGTTTCACCGAGTCGTCCCGCCACGGCGGGGTAGGCATCTTGTGCTTCGACGAGATCGGTGCCCTGGTCGATGATGAACACACGGTCGACGACGTCGAGCACATCGGGGGCGTCGGCCAGCGCGCCGAGCGTCTCGACGCAATAATCGGGCTTGTTGTAGGTGGTGATGCCGATGCTCGCCTTGCCGCCGCGCACAGGTTCCTGCTCGGTCGTCCACTCGGCGCCGTCGAAGGTGGCGTCGGTGGTGTCGGCGGCGACGTCGAACCAGATCCATCCTCCGTCGCTGTACTGGTCGAGCACGAGATCGAACGAGCTGGCCGTCGCCTCGCCGCGCACCTCGCGGGTCTCGATGCGCTGCTTGGTGCCGCCGCCGTTCGAGCGGTAGATGAGGATCGTGGCATCCCCGCTGGTGCGCACCGTCAGGCGCACCTGCCGCACCGCGGTCCAGTGCTGCCAGTAGGAGGCGGGGAACGCGTTGAAGTAGGTGCCGAACGACACTCGACGCCCGGCGACGATGCGGGCGCGGTGGCGGTCGAGGATGTTCGCCAGCTGGGCGACGTTGGTGACCCGGACCGGTTCTTCGTCGATCGTCGACCACGTTTCGGGATCGACGTACAGGGGAAGGAGATCCGGATCGCGGTCGAGAGGAAGGACGGCGTTCTGCAGGGTGTACGTCACGAAGAAGTCTTTCGTCTAGGCGCAGCGGCCGCGGACGGCCAGCGGGAAGTCTACCCGGCGCGCTCCGGGCGACCCTGGACGCCGGTCGGTCACGCCGCTCAGGCGGACGGCCGCAACAGCTCGCCGCGCTCGATCGAGATGCTCTGCTCGCTGGGGCCTACGCCGACCAGCGGTGTCTGCTTGATCTTCGCGCCGAAGAGCACGACGAACATCCACCCCCACAGCAGCAGCGGACCCGATTCGGTCAGCCCCTGTACGACCAGCAGGGCTCCGATGAGGGTGGGCAGCAGCGTCAGGGGGGAGTGCGGGCGGTCGTCGCGCAGGTCCCAGCGGGGGCGATCGACGGCGAAGAACCACGAGCGCCAGACGTACGCGAAGAAGACGAGGGCGAGCAGTGCCACGCCGACTACACCGAGCTGCAGGTAGGCGTCGAGCCACATGCTGTGCGCCTGCACGACCGTCTGGTCGTGCTCGACGATCCAGCCGTCGATGAGCGGTTCCGTGGGGATCCACGGCGTCGAGAACCCCCAGCCGGCGAACGGGCGCTGATCGGCGCGCGTCAGCACGTCGGCCCAGATGCCCTCGCGTCCGAGCAGGTCCGCCCCTCGGCCGAGTACGCCGAAAACCGTCTCGCGTCCGAGCCACAGCGCGCCGCCGCCGCCCAGCCCGATCGCGGCGTACAGCAGGTACCAGCGTGTGCGCTCGCCGGGGCGGCGGGCGGTGCGCATGACGAGGACCGTGCCGAGGACGAGCGCCACGAAGGCGGCGGCGATGAACGCGGTCGCGGAGCCCGCGCGCACGAACAGGAAGGCGGCGAGAGCGGTCCACAGCACCAGCAGAACGCGGCGGGGGGCTCCGGCGGCGAGGCGCACGCCGAACACGATGATGGCCACGAGCATGGCGGCGGCGAGCAGGTCGGCGTTGCCGAACAGGCCCTGGACGCGCCCGCCGTCGAAGAGGTTGTCGCGCGACCAGTACAGCATCGGGTCCATGCGCGCGGACGGCACGACGAAACCGGGGAGGAGGGGTCCGCGCACCAGCAGCGACACCGCCACCTCGAAAAGCAGCGAGAGTCCCACGATCCACTTCGCCGCCGATGCGACCGCGCGGACGACGTCGCGCCACGTGAGCACCGCCCCCACGAACAGGCCCTGGAACGTCGTGATCACGAGCAGGAGCCACGTGAGGACGGATGCCGCGGGCCACGCGCTCCACGCGATCGACGCCGTCGCCCAGGCCACGTAGGCGAAAGCCAGCCAGGGCAGACGCCGGACGGCCATCGGCGGGCGGGTCACGACCCAGATGACGGCGGAGACGACGGCTGCGGCCACCGCGACCACGGCTGCCACGAC
This sequence comes from Microbacterium proteolyticum, assembly GCF_014192415.1. GTDB lineage: Bacteria > Actinomycetota > Actinomycetes > Actinomycetales > Microbacteriaceae > Microbacterium > Microbacterium proteolyticum. The sequence continues at coordinate 430,655 of NZ_JACHXY010000001.1, read as the reverse complement.
GGGACCGGCGGCGTTGACGAGTCCCACACCGCCGAGGGCGAGCAGGATGACGAAGACGCACCACGCCCGCAGCAGCAGGTGCCCCGTCGTTTCACGCGGGGGCGCCGTCGGCAACGCCGACACGGGGTGATTCGTGTACATCGCCATGATGGGTTCAGGCTACCCGTCGGCATCCGGGGCGTGTTCGGTGCCCGCACTATGCTGACGCCGTGCTTGTTGCGATCTCGAACACGCCCCGCGACTACGCCTGGGGCAGCCCGACGCTGATTGCCGACCTGGAGGGACGCGAGCCCAGCGGCGCCCCCGAAGCCGAGGTCTGGTTCGGCGATCACCCGGGCTCGCCTGCCGTGGTGCACGACGGCACCGACCGCACCCTCGACGCGTGGCTGCCCGCCGTCGCCGACGAGCAGCACGTGCCCGCGAAGCTGCCGTACCTGCTGAAGATCCTCGCCGCAGGGGCCCCCCTGTCGATCCAGGTGCACCCCTCCAAGGAGCAGGCCGTCGAGGGATTCGCCCGCGAAGAAGCCGCGGGCGTCCCGCGCGACGCGGGGTCGCGCAACTACAAGGACGACAACCACAAGCCCGAGGTGATCGTCGCCCTGAGCGACACCTTCACCGCCCTCGCGGGCCTGCGCGACATCGAGCGCACCCGCGCCCTGGTCGATGCCCTCGGTGACGCGCCCGCCGTCGCGACGCTCCGTGCGCACCTGGGGGCGAACGACGCCGCCGAGGCGCTGCGAGCGACCATCGGCTGGCTGCTCGGCGAAGCCGATGCGACCGAGATCGCACAGATCGTGGATGCCGCGGCATCCACCGACTCGGTCACCTTCGCCGCCGAGCTGGAGCTGACCCGTTCGCTGCACACGGCGTACCCGGCCGATCCCGGGATCGTCGTCGCGCTTCTCATGAATCTCGTTCAGCTGCGCCGGGGCGAGGCGATCTTCGTTCCCGCCGGCGTCCTGCACGCCTACGTCGCGGGGTTGGGCGTGGAGATCATGGCCGCGAGCGACAACGTGCTGCGCGGCGGCCTGACGCCCAAGCACATCGACGTCGCCGAACTGCTCGCGCTCGTCGACTTCCGACCCGCCGACCCGCCCTTCCTGCGCCCCACGCCGGCCGGGGAGGCCGAGGTTTTCGCTCCTGGTATCGCGGACTTCGCGCTGGGGCACCTCGCCGAGGGTGCGGGGGCGCGTATCGACCTGCGCGGTGTCGCGATCGCCCTCGGCGTGGCGGGATCGACGACGCTGACCGGTGCGTCCGGTGCAGCGGTGACGCTCGCTCCCGGCGAGGCGGCGCTGATGACCCCCGACGAGTCGCCGCTGACGAGCGACGGCGCCGGCGAGGTCTTCGTCGCCATGCCGGGGGCGTGACCGCGACACGCCGCGGCGCGTCCTGAAGGTTCAGGCCGCCCTTGAGGGTTTACGATCCGCGACTTGACCAATCCGAATCACACGGGTGTAATTATCCCTACGTGCAGGCCGCGTCATGGGGCTCGAACGAGGGGGAGGATGATATGGCGACGTCGCAGTACCGGTCCGGTGTTCCGGACAACTGGTTCGTAGACCCGGTCGACCTCGGTGTTCCCGGCGTTCGCCGCGACATCGACACCACCGAGGAGAACACCCTCGCGTGGCAGACCGATGCGCTGTGCTCGCAGACCGACCCCGAGGCGTTCTTCCCCGAGAAGGGCGGATCGACCCGCGATGCCAAGCGCATCTGCACCTCGTGCGACGTCAAGAGCGAGTGCCTCGAGTACGCCCTGCAGAACGACGAGCGCTTCGGCATCTGGGGCGGACTCAGCGAGCGCGAGCGCCGCAAGCTCAAGCGTCGCGCCTGAGTCGCACGCGTATCCGCTGCACGCTGAGCGATCCGGTGGCCGACGGCGCGGCGTCCGCGATCGTGCGAAGGCGCACTTAGGCTGATCCGCGTCATGCCCGACCGTGTACACGCCATCCTCGTCGTGCGTCCCGAAGGACGCACGCCCACGGCGAACCATCTTCAGCGCACGCTCTCCGCCCTCGCTGCCCAGACCCGTCGCGTCGACGCCCTCACCATCGTGCTGTGCGGCTCCGATGCCGAGCTCACCCGCCTGGCCGCCGGGTCGGGAGCCGAGGGCGTGATCACCGCACCCGCCGGGACGTCGTTCGCCACGGCGACGGCGCTCGCGACCCCCCGTCTGACGGGCGACACGGTCTGGCTCCTGGCGCAGGACACCGCCCCCGATCCCGACGCGCTCGAACGCCTCGCGGGAGCCCTCGAACTCTCGCCGCCGGTGGTGGTGGCGGCCCCGAAGCTCGTCGACTGGGACGATCGCGACGTCATCCGCTCCCTGGGCGTGAGCATGAACCGTTACGGCGGCACCGTCGACCTCGTCGCCGGCGAGCTCGACCAGGGTCAGCGCGATCGCTCCTCCGACGTGCTCGGTGCCGACGTGCGCGGGCTCCTCGTGCGGCGCGACGCCTGGACCGCGCTCGGCGGACTCGATGCCGCCCTCGGTGGCGCCGACGAGGGCCTCGACCTGGGGGTCCGCGCACGATTGGGCGCGCGCCTGGTCGCCGTGGTCCCCGCCGCCCGGGTCGCCGTCGCCGGTGACGGCGTCGCGGCCATGGCCCGAGGCCGCCGACGCGCGCGTCGCCGCGCGTTCGCGACCCGCACGGCGCAACTGCACCGCCGGCTCGTGTACGCGCCGGCCCCCGCCGTCCCGCTGCACTGGCTGTCGTTCCTGCCCCTCGCCCTGTGGCGGACCTTCGTGCACCTGGTGACGAAGGTGCCGCACCGCGTGCTGCCCGAATGGGGGGCGACGCTGCTCGTGATGGCGCGGCCGGCCGCTGTCGCCCGTGCGCGGCGGCGGATCCGCGCGGTCCGGAGCGTCGGATGGTCTCGCATCGCCCCCTTGCGCGTCTCGCGCGCCGAGATGCGCGTGCGCTGGCAGGGCGACGTGGGCGACCCCGACGCCCCGGTCCGCAGCGAACTGAAATTCTTCGTGGGGGGCGGCGCGTGGGCCGTCCTCGGAGCGCTCGCCGTGTCGGTGGCGCTGTTCGCCCCCCTGCTGGCGTGGCCGGTGCTCGGCGGTGGCGCGCTCGCTCCTCTGCGGGCGAACGTCGCACAGTTGTGGCAAGACGCAGCCTGGGGGCAGCGCCCTCTCGGACTGGATGCCATCGGCCCCGCCGACCCGTTCTCCGCACTCGTGGCGCTGGTCGGAACCCTCTCGCCGGGCGATCCGTCGCGCGCCTTCGTCGTTCTGTGGGTTCTCGCGCTCCCGCTCGCGGTGCTCGGCGGGTGGTTCGCGGCCACGCGCGTCACGGAGTCGTCGTTGCTGCGCATCGTCGCGGCGATCGCGTGGGCGCTCGCTCCGACCTTCGTCGCCGCGCTCGTCGAGGGGCGCCCCGCCGGGGTGCTGGCGCACCTGTTGCTGCCGTGGCTGTTCTCCGCCGCGAGCGTCGCGCATCGCTCGTGGGCTCCGGCCGGGGCGGCCTCCGTCCTTCTCGTCGCAGTGCTCGCCTGTGCGCCGTCGCTGGCGCCCGCGGCGGTCGTGCTGTGGTGCGCCGCCCTCGTGGTCGTCGCCCTCGTCGCCGGCCGCGGCATCGCCCGCGTGGTCTGGCTCGTGATCCCCTCGGCGGTGATCTTCGCCCCGCTGGTGTGGACCCAGGTGCGGGCGGGCAACGCGTGGGGTCTGCTCGCCGACCCCGGCGTGCCGTTCGCGGGCGCGGAGGTCTCGCCCGATCCGATCGGCCGCGCGCTGCTGGCCGCGGGGTTCCCCACCTCCGACCCGGGCGGATGGGCGAGCCTGCTCGGTCACCCCGTGTGGTGGGTGGGACTGCTCGTGGCCCCCCTCGCGGTCCTCGCCGTGCTGTCGGTGCTCACGGCGCGCTGGATCACGGCATCCGGGCTCATCGTCATCACCGTCGCGGGGCTCGCCACCGCGTTCGCCGCTGTCGGGGTCGCGGTGTCGTTCGACGACTCCGCCGTCGCGGTGCCGATCTGGGCGGGTTCCGGCCTCAGCCTGGCCTGGGTGGGTCTGGTCGGCGCGGCCGTCGTCGCCCTGGACGCCGGCATCCCCGACCGTGTCCGGGCACTGCGTCCGATCGGTGCGCTCGCGGCGGTGCTGGCGCTCGCCGTGGCCGTCGCCCCGGCGCTCACCGCGCAACTCGCCGACGGTGCCACGCAACGCTCGGTGCTGACGAACGGACCCGTCTCGACCCTTCCCGCCTTCGTCGCCGCCGAGGGGCGCGGTTCGCTCGCCATCGGCACGCTCGTGCTCGACCCCCGCGATGACGGACTGCGCGTCGAGGTCGTCTGGGGCGGGAGCGCCACGCTGTCGGGCCAGAGCACGGTCGACGCCACACGCACCTCCGCCGATGACCAGCAACGCGAACTCGCCGCCCTCGCTGCCGACCTGGTCTCGCCGTCGACCGACGACGTCGTGTCGCGTCTGGCCGAGCGGGGGATCGGCTTCGTCCTGTTGTCATCGGCGCCGTCGGCCCAGAACGACGTCGTGCTCGGCGACCGGCTGAGCGCGGCCACCTCTCTCGACCAGCGCGATCTGCTCGATCCCGTGGGGGCGACCTCGCGTGGAGACCTCTGGCGCGTGAACACCGACGTCATCCCGCGCGCGCCGTTGGACGACCATCGGGCGACCCTTCAGCGGCTCGTGGCGCTGGGCTCGCTCGGCGTGCTGGTGATCGCGCTGCTCCTGGCCGTTCCCACCACCGCCTCGCGCCGCATCGCGCGGCGCACCCCGCGCATCGTCGGACCGACACCGGGAGGTTCGCGATGAGTGAGCGCCGTCTCGTCCGTTACGCCGCCACGAGCGCCCGGCTGGTCGCCGGCGCGGCTGTCGCCGCGGCAGCGGTCGTCGGCACGGTCGCCGCGATCGCGGTGCCCTGGCCGCAGTATGCGGCGCAACCGGTGCGCCTGCAGGCGACCCCGGCGCCCAGCGACACGGTGCTCGCCTGCGATGGTCCGCTGCTGGCGCTCGGGCGCAGCGCCGATGCCGCGGGCAGCCTCAGCGCCGCCGCCCCGTCGGAGATCGTGAGCGGACCCGCCGACGCCGGTGCGATCACGGGCGCTCTCGGCGGAGCGACGGGAGCCGCCGACGGCGACGCGCCCGTCCTGCGCGCGGCGCCGCGCGAGGGGGTCTTGACCTCGATCGCTGCGGCCACGTCGGCCACCGCCGCTTTCGACGACCTCGTCGGCTTCGCGGCGTCCGCGTGCCGCCCGCCGCTGGCGGAGTCGTGGCTGGTGGGTGGCGCGAGCACCACGGGCGCGAACGACCTCATCCAGCTGGCCAACCCCGGCAGCGTGCCGGCGACGGTGCAGCTGTCGGTGTACGGCTCGCAGGGCGTGTCCACGCCGCCGAGCGGACAGAACATCGTCATCGCGGCCGGCGAGCGTCGCATCGTGCCCCTGGCGGGACTGCTGCTGGGGGAGGAGAGTCCCGTCGTGCGGGTCGTCTCGTCCGGCGCTCCCGTGCACGCGGCGCTGCAGGCGAGTGTGACCCGGGTGCTGCTGCCCGGCGGTGTCGAGCAGGTGGCTCCGACCGCGCAGGCCGACACGCGCCTCGTCATGCCGGGCGCGCAGGTCATCGCGACCGCGGCGGGCCAGGCCGGCACCGTCCTGCGCCTGCTGGCGCCGGGTGGAGACGCCACCGCCACCGTCACCCTGGTTCCGGTTGATGCCGCGACCCCCGCCCCCGCCGCCTTCGACATTCCCCTGACGGCCGGACTCCCCACCTCCGTCGACCTCTCGGGCAACGCCGCGGGGGCCTACACGGTCGAGGTGTCGGCCACCGCCCCCGTGGTGGGCGCGACGTGGTCGACGACGGGCTTCGGGCAGGGCGCCGATTTCGCCTGGTACGCCGCGGCCCCCGAGATCGCCGACCCCAGCGTCGTCGCCGTGGCCCCCGGCTCGGGGGCGGCCGTGGTGCTCGCCGGTGGGACGAGCGACGCGAGCGTCACCCTCACCCCCGTCGAGGGCGGCGACCCCGTCGCGACCACCGTCGCCGCGGGCGCGAGCACGGCGCTGCCGGTCGCCGCGGGCGTGTATCGCCTCGAGACGACCGCGCCCGTGCACGCCGCCGTCACCTACGCCGGTACGTCGGCGCTGGCGTCGTACCCGCTCTGGCCCGCAGACGCGGCGGCGTCGGCGGTCACCGTTCTGCCCTGAGGGAAGGGTTCGGCCGGCCGGAGCCGCATCGCGGATGCCGCGGTGGCGCCGAGACGCGCGGGATCGCGGCCGTCCGTGTCATCCGAACTGCCGGTGGTTCAGGAGAAGCGGAACCGCTCCGGCCCGAGATCCCAGGGGTCGCGGTCGAGGTACTCGGCGGCCGCGCGGAACACGGCTCCCTCGATCACCATGCGACGGTGCAGATCGTCGTCCTGATGCGGGTGCCCCAGGCGTTCGATGGGCACCCGGTACAGGATGATGCGCTTCTGCTCCCGCAGAACCGTCCAGCGCGGGATGCCGTCGGCGGAGGCGGGAGGCATGATGCCGATCTCGAACGAGACCTCGCGCAGGTCGGTCCAGGCCGAGCGCAGGAACTCCGCCGCGGTGCTCACCGCGATGTCGAACCTCTCGACGCGCGTGTCGATCGGGGGCAGCGGGGGTCGCACCACCGGGCTGCGGTTCTCACGCCCGTGCCGCCCGTGACGCGACGGGCGGGCGACCGGCCGCGCTTCGCGGGATCGGCGACGCATCATGCGCCCCATCCTACGTTCGCGGGTGCGCGGAGGTGGGCACACCCGGGTGCGCGGGCGGGCTGGGCGGGCTCCGGTGCGCCGGGTGTGCGGGCTCCGGCGCGCCGGGTGGGACGGGAGTGGATGCCGGGCACCGGCGCGGCGCGGAGGCGGCGGGGGAGGTGCTGACTAGGCTGACCGGCGATGCGCGACAGACTCTGCTCGAAGGTGGGATGCGCCCGCGAGGCGATGAGCACCCTCACCTACGACTACGGCGACCAGATGGCGGCCCTCGGCCCGATGGGTCCCGCCGGCGACCCTCACGCGCACGATCTGTGTGCGATCCACGCCGATCGGCTGTCTGTGCCCAAGGGCTGGGTCGTCGTGCGGCACGAGACGCTGCGCACCTGACCCTCTCGCGTCGACGAGGCGCGTGCAGGGGTCAGGGCTGCTCGGTGAGCGCTGCAGCGCGCGAACTCTCGAGGACGAGCGCGCGGTACTCGCGGTCGCGCCGCACGGTGGACACTGCCCGGACGAACGTCTCGGCGTCCACCGCCGGGTGCGGTGAGACGAAGGGGCGCACGGCGTCGGCCAGTGATGCCGCGACGCGGGCGCGCGCGGCGGGCTCCAGGGCGTCGGCCCCGCGCACGAACTGCGACATGCGCGCGGCGAGACGATCGGGCAGCCGCGTGACGTCGGCGATCTCGGCCCACGGCTCCAGGCCCGGCGGCAGCCCGGGTGCCGCGGGCGGCAGGGGGCGCGTGCGGGTGCGTTCGCTCGCCGTGCCCGCCAGGAGGTCGCCGAGGCGTTGCGCGCGCGGGGTGAAGATGCCGACGACGGCTGCGATCGCGCCCAGGGTGAACCACAGCTCGAGCACTCCCACCAACGCGCGGATGAGGGCCTGCCGGAAGCCCGCGGCGCCGCCGTCGGTGCGCACGATGCGGGCCCCCACGACCAGGCGGCCGAGGCTGCGCCCGCGAGACAGCGTTTCGACCGTGGTGGGCAGCACCACCATGACGACCACGAGCAGCGCGATGACGCCTATGCCGATCGCCGACTCGGGCAGGGTGCCCGCCCCGATCATCCAGAGCAGGAGCAGCGCACAGCCCACCAGCACGACCGCGCCGACGACGAAGTCGATGACGGCTCCGACGGCGCGCAGGAAGAATCCGACGGGCTGCGTGTCGAGGGCGACGGCTTCGCCGGTGAGGGTTTCGTCCGCGTTCATGTGCACCACGGCGACCGCGGGGGCGGGGGTCGGAGGCAGAGCCATGCGTACAGTTGACCACATGGACCTCGACGCCCTCACGGCTGCTCGGCGGGAGGAGTGGGCCCGTCTCGACGAGCTCGGGCGCACGCGGCATCTGAGCGGCCCCGAGGTCGACGAACTCGTCACCCGCTACCGGGCGGCGTCGGCCGATCTCGCCGACATCAAGACCTCCGCGGGGCGGACGCCACAGGGCGATCACGTCTCGATCCTGCTGGCGCGCACCCGGCTCCGCTTGACCGGCGTCCGCGAGAACGTGCTCAAGCAGCTGCCCCGATTCTTCTTGTTGCAGCTGCCGGCGGCCCTGTACCGCGTGCGATGGATGACGCTGGCGGTGACGGTGTTCTTCCTCCTGGTGTCGACGCTGGTCGCCCTGTGGATCTCGGGCGATCCCGCCGCGATCGCCGCGCTCGGCGCGCAGAGCGATCTGCAGAACTACGCCGACGAGCAGTTCGTGGACTACTACCGCGAGAATCCGAACGCGATCTTCGCCGGGACCGTCTGGACCAACAACGCCTGGATCGCGGCGCAGTGCGTGATGTTCGGGGTGACCGGGGTGTGGCCGGTGATGGTGATCATGCAGAACGCCGTGGGCGTGGGCCAGTCGGCCGCGATCATGATCGCCTTCGACCGCGCCGACGTCTTCTTCCAGTTCATCCTTCCGCACGGCCTGCTGGAGCTCACCGCCATCTTCGTCGCGGGTGCGGCGGGGCTGCAGATCTTCTGGGCGTGGGTCGCACCCGGCCGTCGCACGCGCGGGGAGGCGCTCGCCGCTGCCGGTCGGTCGTTGGCGACGGTGGCGGTGGGCCTGGTCTTCGCCCTGGCGCTGTCGGGCGTCGTCGAGGGGTTCGTGACGCCGCGCGACTGGCCGTGGCCGATCAAGATCGCCATCGGCGCGGCGGCGCTGGGAGTCTTCCTCTTCTACATGCTGTGGGTGGGTCGCCGAGCCGCACGCGCCGGTGAGACGGGTGACGTCACCGAGTACGAGGCGGGGACGCCGACGCTGACGGCCGGGTGAACAACATCCGGCATCCCGATCGTTTGCCGGCGTGTCATTTTTGATTCACTCAAAAATAGATACGCTTGTCGCATGCTCGACAGTCGACCGGATGCCGCTGCGGATGCCCTCATCCGCAAGGCGGGCCTGCGGGTCACGGCGACGCGTGTCGCCGTGCTCGAGGCTCTGCGCGCGCATCCGCACGCCACGGCGGACACCGTGTTCGATGTGATTCGCGGCATCCTTCCCGGCACCAGCAAGCAGTCGGTGTACAACGCGCTCGGCGACTTCGCCGACGCCGGTCTCGCCCGCCGCATCGAACCCGCCGGTCACGCCGGCACGTTCGAACTGCGCGTGGGCGACAACCACCACCACGTGGTGTGCACCTCGTGCGGACGCATCGACGATGTGGACTGCATCGTGGGGTCCGCCCCCTGCCTGCACGTGCCGGAGGGAAGCGGGTATCTCATAGAGACCGCCGAGGTGACGTTCTGGGGCGTGTGCTCCGATTGTCGAGCGAAGTCCGAAGCCGAAAAACCGAGAGGATCCCGATGAGCGACACTCTGAACGGATGCCCCGTCTTCCCCGACGGCGCCGCCCCCGACGACAACCGACTGCCGGTGGGCGAAGCCCCCGCCGACAGCGAGCCCGCCGGTGCCCTGCCGCACCCGACCCAGGGTTCGGCCAACCGCGTGTGGTGGCCCGAGGCCCTGAATGTGAAGATCCTCGCCAAGAACAACGCGCTGCGCGACCCCCTCGACGAGGGCTTCGACTACCGCGCGGCCTTCGAGGCGCTGGATCTGGATGCCGTCAAGAGCGACATCCAGCAGGTCATGACGACCTCGCAGGACTGGTGGCCCGCCGACTTCGGCCACTACGGCCCTCTCATGATCCGCATGGCGTGGCACAGTGCCGGCACCTACCGTGTGACCGACGGCCGCGGCGGCTCCGGCGCGGGCATGCAGCGCTTCGCCCCGCTGAACAGCTGGCCCGACAACGTCAACCTCGACAAGGCCCGCCGTCTGCTCTGGCCGATCAAGAAGAAATACGGCCAGTCGATCTCGTGGGCCGACCTGATGATCCTCGCCGGCAACGTCGCGCTGGAAGGCATGGGCTTCCCGACGTTCGGCTTCGCCGGCGGCCGCACCGACGTGTGGGAGCCCGACGACGACGTGTACTGGGGCCCCGAGACCACCTGGCTCGGCGACGATCGCTACACCGGCAACCGTGAACTGGAACGTCCCCTCGCGGCCGTCCAGATGGGCCTGATCTACGTCAACCCCGAGGGACCCAACGGCACCCCCGACCCGCAGCTGTCGGCCCACGACATCCGTGAGACGTTCGGGCGCATGGCCATGAACGACGAGGAGACCGTCGCCCTCATCGCCGGCGGCCACACGTTCGGCAAGACGCACGGCGCGGCGAACGACTCGAACGTGGGCGTCAACCCCGAGGCCGCCGACATCAACGACCAGGGCCTGGGCTGGAAGAACAGCCACGGCACCGGCAAGGGCGACGACACGATCACCAGCGGTCTCGAGGTCACTTGGACCTACCACCCGACCCGCTGGGACAACGAGTTCTTCCACATCCTCTTCGCCTACGAGTGGGAGCTGTTCCAGAGCCCCGCCGGCGCGCACCAGTGGCGTCCCGTCAACGGCGGTGGCGCGGGCCTCGTGCCCGAGGCGCACTCCGACGGCCGCCGGGAGCCCCGCATGCTCACCAGCGACCTGGCCCTGCGCGTCGACCCGGCCTACGAGAAGATCTCGCGGCGCTTCGCCGAAGACCCGGCCGCGTTCCAGGATGCCTTCGCCCGCGCCTGGTTCAAGCTGACCCACCGCGACATGGGCCCGCGTGAGCGCTACCTCGGCTCCGAGGTGCCCGCAGAGGTGCTCACGTGGCAGGACCCGGTGCCCGCCGTCGACCACGCGCTGATCGACGCTGCCGACGCCGCGTCGCTGAAGCGGCAGATCCTCGACAGCGGCCTGACGGTGCAGCAGCTCGTCACGACGACCTGGGCCGCGGCATCCACCTTCCGCGGGAGCGACAAGCGCGGCGGCGTGAACGGCGCGCGCATCCGCCTCGAGCCGCAGAAGAGCTGGACGGTCAACAACCCCGAGCAGCTGGCATCCGTGCTCGAGGTGCTCGAGAAGATCAAGGCCGCCTTCGACGCACAGGCGCAGGACGGCAAGAAGGTCTCGATCGCCGACCTGCTCGTGCTCGCGGGAAATGCCGGTGTGGAGCAGGCCGCTCTCGCAGGCGGAGTCGACGTCGAGGTGCCTTTCACCCCCGGTCGCACCGACGCGTCGCAGGAGCAGACCGAGATCGCGTCGTTCCGCTGGCTCGAGCCGATCGCCGACGGCTTCCGCAACTACGCCTCGCGCGAGACGCGGCTGCCGGCGGAGTTCCTGCTGCTCGACAAGGCCAACCTGCTGACGCTCACCGCGCCCGAGATGACGGTGCTGGTCGGCGGGCTCCGCGCGATCGGGGCCAACTGGGACGGCAGCGACTGGGGCGTCTTCACCGACACCCCGGGCGCCCTGACCAACGACGTCTTCGCGAACCTGCTCGATCTGGGCACGACGTGGAAGCCGCTCGACAGCGGCAAGCACGCGTTCGAGGGCACTCGCGACGGGTCGGGGGAGCGCATCGGGATCGGCACGCGCGTCGACCTGGTGTTCTCGTCGAACTCCGAGCTGCGCGCGCTCGCCGAGGTCTACGCCTCCGACGACGCGAAGGAGAAGTTCGTGCGCGACTTCGTCGCCGCCTGGCGCAAGGTCACCGAACTCGACCGGTTCGACCTGGTCTGAGAGCGACCCGCCGCGGCTCGGTCGTCGCGGCATCCGGAAGGCCCGTCCCCCGTGTGGGGCGGGCCTTCCCGCGTTGCGGGTGGGCGGCGGTCGCTGTTTCCGTCACCGAGAAACGCGTTTCGCGGCGAGAAACAACGTGACGGGGCGTTTCTTCCCGCGGATCGCGTTTCTCGCAGGGGGTGGGGGGTGGGGGCGCCGCGAGGCCCGGGCTCAGGCGAGCGACAGGCGGCGCAGGCCCTCATCGAGCGACACCGAGGGCGTCCACCGCAGGTCACGGCGGATCTTGGTCTGGTCGAACCAGTGCGCCGTCGACAGCTGCTCGGCGAGGAAGCGGGTCATGGGCGGTTCGTCCTCGCCCGGACGGACGGCCCACACGCGCTCGACGAGGGCGCCGGCCACGCGAGCCAGCCCCGCGGGCACGCTGAACCTCGGCGGCGTGACGCCCGAGGCGCGGCAGATCCCGGCGAGCAGGTCGCCGACCGGGCGCGGTTCGCCATTGGTCAGCACGTACGCGCGTCCGCTGACGTCGTCGACACGGGCGAGCGCGGCGACGATTCCGGATGCCGCGTTGTCGACGTACGTGGAGTCGATGAGCGCCGTGCCGCCGTTCAGCAGGGGCAGACGGCCTCGGCGTGCGCGGTCGACGATGCGTGCGATGAGCTGGGTGTCGCCCGGGCCCCAGACCAGGTGCGGGCGGATCGCGACGAGCGCGGTACCCGCGTCCGCGCGGGAGAGCGCCAGCAGCTCGGCCTCGGCCTTGGTACGCGCGTATTCGCCGTGCGCGGCATCCGGATCGGCGGGCTCGGCGCCGACGCCCGCGAGCGCGTGGCCGGCGTGCGCGACCGACGGCGACGACACGTGCACGACGCGCGAGACACCGGCGGCGGCCGCGGCGTCGAGGAGCGTGCGCGTGCCCTCGACGTTGACCGCGCGGAACTGGGCCGGGTCTCCCGCGAGCGAGACCTTGGCCGCCAGGTGCACCACGCCGTCGACGCCGTCGAGGGCGGATGCCACGGCATCCGGATCCGTCACGGAACCGAGACGATCCTCGGCGCCGTCGACGCCCGAGGGGCGGCGCTGGAGGGTGCGGACGGAGTGCCCGGCGTCCTGCAGGGCGCGCACGACCGCCCCGCCGAGGAACCCGGACGCGCCGGTGGCGAGCACCCTCACGGCGCCGTCGGGTTCTCGCCGGCCAAGAGGCGCTCGGCCCACGCGGCGACGCGGGTGCGATCGATCTTCGAGTTGTGGCGGATGTCGGTGGGGAGGGTGGGAACCACCAGCACGGCCGCCAGCCGCTGGCGGGTCGCGGCGCGAACGGCGTCGGTCAGGGCGGGGGATGCGAGCCCGGGGCGTCGCACGCCGGCTTCGACGACCGCGACGACGACCTGACGGCCGACGGGCCCGACTCCCACGGCCGCCGCGCGTACGACGGCGCCGACGGTCTCGGCATCCTGCTCGATGCCGACCGGGGTCACGGGGCCTTCGGCGGTGGTGATGACGTGGGGGAGTCGCCCCTCGACCCAGAGGCGTCCGTCGGCGTCGAGGTGGCCGACGTCGCCGGTGCGGTGCCAGCGGTCGGGGAGTCCCCGACGCGCCTCGCGGTCGGTGAGGTAGAGGCGGAAATACCCCCGCTTGAGGTGAGGGGCGGAGATGACGATCTCGCCGGTCACTCCGGCGTCGGTCGTCGGCTCTCCGGCGGCCCGACCGTTCGGGTCGATCGCCGAGATGCGCACCTGGCCTGTGCCGAGCGGGCGTCCGACGCAGACCCCGCGATCACCCGCGGCGCGCTCGATCTCGGGCAGGGTGACGTCGGCGACGAGTAGGCACTCCGTCATGCCGTACGGGGTGTGCGCGACGGCGTTCGGCATGAGGCGCTGAGCCCGACGGAGCAGGTCGATGCCGACCGGGGCGCCGGTGGAGAGGAACGTCTCGACGCGCTCGAGCGCGGCGCGGTCATCGGCACCGAGGTCGGATGCCGTCGCGACGACGTTGGCGACGGCGGCGGGCGAGAGGAAGACCATACGCGCGTCCGACGCTCGCACGGCTGCCGCGACGGCGGCGGCGGTGAGGGTGCGGGGAGCGGAGACGTCCATGGCGGGTGTGGCGGAGCGCGTACCCAGCGCCGGGCCGAGCAGCGCGAACGGCGCGAAGCCGGTCACGAGACCCGTGTCGGCGGTGACGCCGAAGTGTGCGGCGAGGGTGTCGCGCAGGGCCGTCAGCTGCGCGTGCGTGTAGACGACGCCCTTGGCCGGCCCGGTCGAGCCGGACGTGAACAGCACGGCGGCATCGGCGTCGGGCGCGGGGGGTGCGGGCACGGCGCGACCCCGCCCGGCGCGGGCCAGGTCGGACAGGCTCGCGTCCACGCCCAGTGCACGCGAACCTGCGGCGGACAGGGCGGCGGCCGAGATGCGGCGGCCGGGCCAGCCGAGGGCGCGCGCGGCCGCGAGTCCCGCGACCTCGCCGATGACGATGTCGGGCACGGCACCGCGGACGGCACGCGACAGACCCCGGATGCCGAGACCGCGGTCGGCCACGACGACGACGGCGCCGATGCGCAGGCACGCGTACAGCGCGGCGGTGAGGGTGGGGCCGGGCTGCACGAGCAGCGAGACGCGGTCGCCCGCGCGGACGCCGAACGCGTCGAGGCCGGCGGCGATCTCGTCGACGCGGGCGGCGAGCTGACGCCAGCTCACGCGGAGCGGCCGGCCGCCGCGGGAGGTGCTCATGTCGATCACCGCGGTGTCGTCGTCGTCGCGACGGGCGTCGAGGGCGTCCCAGAGATAGCCGGCGGCCGCCTCCGCCGCGGGCGTGGCGGAGGTCGGAACGGCGGGGGTGTCGGCCGCGCCGTCGTTCGCGTCGGTGTCACGGGCCGACGGTGACGCGGCCGCGCCGGAGTCCTGCGCGGCGCGCGGGGTCTCGGCATCCACGACCTTCTCGTCGAGCCAGTCGAGCACGACTTCGGCGTAGGGCCGCTCTTCGGCGATGAGGTGCCCGGCGCCCTCGAAGCGATGCACGTCGGCGTGGGGCAGGCGCTCGGTGAGGTCGTCGAGGTGTCCCTCGCCGAACACGGGGTCCTTGGGGCCCCGCAGCAGGAGCGCCGGCACGTCCAGTCGCCGCAGCCCTGCCGACATGCGACGCAGAGCGGGGGTGCTCTCGTCGGCCGAGGTGGCGGGGATGTCCGCGACGAACCCGCCGATCCCGCGTCGGCGGGCGACGGTGGCATAGGGCGCCCGGAAGGCGGAGCGCACGGCCGGATCGAGATCGGCGAGCGCGAGCGTGGTGTCGAGGAACGCGGTCGTCCCCGTCGTTCCGGCGGCGAGCAGTCCACGGGCGGTGGCCACGCGCAACGCGAAGGGCAGCGGCGCTCCATCGGGGTGATGCACGGCGGTGTTCAGGGCGATCACGGCGGCAAGGCGGTCGCGATTCTCGACGGCCCAGCCGAGCGAGACGGGCCCGCCCCAGTCGTGCCCGATCGTCACGACCGGACCCGGGATGCCGAGCTCGTCGACGAGCGCGCCGAGATCGGCGATGCGCTGGGCGAGCGTCCGTCGCAGACCCGAGCGCTCCGAGAAGCCCATCTCGAGCTGATCGACGGCGACCACCCGCCACGCCGTGCGGCCGGCCTCGGCGCGCTGCAGCGAGGTGCTCACCAGTGCACGCCAGAGGTACGACCAGGTGGGGTTACCGTGGACGGCGACGATCGTGCCGACGGGGGCGATGCCGCGCTCGGCGAGGGCGTCGCCGGTGTCGAGCACGTGCCAGGTGCGGGTGGCGCGCGCATCGGCGGCGACGCCGTCGACGGCGACCAGGCGGGACAGAGCCGGGTCGAGACCGGGCAGACCCACCGGGGGCAGGGTCGCGCCGGGGGTGGTGACCCTCACCAGGCCAGCTCCAGCATGCCGGTGTTCAGCCCGGAGCCCACTCCCATCAGCAGGACGCGGTCGCCCCGGCGCAGCGTCTTCTGCTCGGCGGCAAGGGTGATGGGGATGGAGGCCGGTCCCACATTGCCCAGGGTGGGGTACGTGACCGGCACGCGAGTGCGGTCGAGCTTGGCGGCGCGGACGATCGCGGAGGTGTGGACCGACGACACCTGGTGCGTGACGTAGCGATCCATGCCGGTCCAGTCGAACTCGCCCTTGGCTTCTTTCCACGCCGACACGACGAGGTCGAGTCCGCCCTTCAGCAGCGCCTTGGCGTCGGTGAACATGCCGTCGACGCTGCCGACGCAGAGGTCGTAGAACTGGGTGGCGGCGCGCGTCACTCCGCCGACGATGCGGTGACCCTCGGGGTGGTCGCTCGCGCGACCGAGCACGGCGGCCGCGGCCCCCGAACCGAGCGTCAGCGAGGCGAACTCCTGCATGAAGGCGTCACGGTCGAGGTCTTCGCGCACGAGGCGGTTGATGGTGTTGACCTGGATCTCGTCGGCGTCCTCGCCGTTGACGATCAGGGCGTACTTGACCTGGCCGGACTGGATCATGCCGGCGGCGAGGCTCATGCCGTTGATGAAGCCGAGGCAGGCGTTGGCGACGTCGAAGTTGATCGCCGAGCTCGGCAGACCGAGACCGTGGTGAAGGCGCACGGCCACCGACGGCTCGAGGTGCTTGCGGGTCACGGAGGTGTTGATGATCAGGCCGATCTCGCCGGGATCGACACCGGCCTCGACGAGGGCCTGTTTGCCCGCGGCGATCGTCGCCTCGTCGGAGGACTCGCCCTCGGCCCAGTTGCGGCGCTCGGTGACACCCGCGACGCGGCGCAGGAGTCCGGGCTTGAGCTTGAGACGCTCGAGCGCCGGGGCCAGCCTCGCCTCGATGTCGTCGGACGTCGTCACGCGGCTGGGCAGGACGCTCGCCACCGAAACAAGGGCCACATCATCGAAGTGCGTAGTGGCATTACCTGGCAAGAGAGCTCCCGCATCCTGTGCGTTGACGGCGCAGCCGGGCACGGAGGGGACGCGCGGACGGCTCGAAGATTACCCCTCAGGATAAGCCGGGACGTATGTCTGGGGCTGCATGGGGGCTGAACGTGCTACAGCCGGCCCGCCGCCTTGAGCGCGAGGTAGCGGTCGGCGACGAGGGGAGGCAGGTCCTCGGCCGACGCCGACACCGCGTCACCGCCCGCGCGCATCACCGCGTCACGGACGCGCTCCGCGTCGTGCCGGGCACGCTCGACGGCCGCGGCGGCGTATACGTCCGCGGCATCCCGGTGCGGCGGTACCTCGCCCGGACCGTCGGTCGCCGTCGCCACCAACAGCCGCGACCGTGAGGCGACGGCGGGCAGCGACGCGAGGAATGCGCGCGCGGCCTCGGGATCGTCGGCCGCGGTCAGCAGCACGACCATCGCCGGGCGCACCGACAGTCCGCGCATCTGAGCGAAGGCGGCATCCCAGTCGGTGTCGATGAGCTGGGGGTCGACCGGGCACATGGCATCCACCAGAGCGGGAAGCAGCTGCGAACCGTCGATCCGCGTGACGCGCGCGCGGGTGACGCGGTCGAACATGAGCAGGTGCACGTGGTCGCCGGCGCGCGTCGCGAGGACCGAGAGCAGCAGGGCGGCCTCCATCGCGGCGTCCAGGCGCACGCCGTCGCCGACCCGCGCGGCGGCCGTGCGCCCGGTGTCGATGACGATGACGACGTGACGGTCGCGTTCCGGTCTCCACGTGCGCAGCATCGTCGTTCCCGCGCGGGCGGTGGCCCGCCAGTCGATGGAGCGGACGTCGTCGCCGCGGACGTACTCGCGGAGGCTGTCGAACTCGGTGCCTTGTCCTCGCACCTGCAGGGTGGTGTTGCCGTCGAGTTCCCGCAGCCGGGCGAGACGCGAGGGGAGGTGCCGCCGAGAGGTGAACGGGGGCAGCACCCGCAGGCGCGCGGGGGCGTCGATCACGGCCTGACGGCCGGCGAGGCCGAGCGGACCCACCGAACGTACGACGACGAACGCGCTGCGCAGCTCTCCCCGGCGACGCGGAAGCAGCGAGAGGGGAGCTCCCCGTCGCTCACCCGGGGGGACGGTGAGGCTCTGCCGCCCCGGGGCCGCACCGGCCGTCGGCTGCCACGCGTCGCGCACCCGCGCTCTCAGCAGGCGGGTGCCGAGATTGCGCACCCGCAGTTCCCCCGTGACGGGTTCGTCGCGCAGGGCCCGCTCCGGCAGGGTCCGCGTGATCTCCACGCGACGCGCGTCGGCGGCAACGGCGATGTCGACGGCGGCCAGCACGGCGCTGAGCACCACCCACCCGCCCGCGGCGGTCCACGCCGGCACCCCCGCGCTGCTCAGCAGCACGAGAGGAACGACGCCGAGGGCGACGAGCAGGGCGAGGCGGCCGGTGACGAACATCAGATGGGGACGCGGGTCTGCTGCAGGACGGAGGTGAGGATGGCATCCACCGAGACGCCCTCGATCTCGGCTTCCGGGCGCAGGCGGATGCGGTGGCGCCAGACGGGCACGAGCATCGTCTGCACATGGTCGGGCGTGATCGCGGGGTACCCGCCGAGCCACGCCCAGGCCTTGGCCGCGGCCAGCAGTCCCGTCGTCGCGCGCGGGCTGACACCCAGCAGCACCGAGGGGCTCTGGCGGGTGGCGCGCGCGAGGTCGACGACGTAGCCGAGCAGGTCGTCGTCGACGGCGACGGATGCCGCGGCGCGCTGCGCCGCCAGGATCTCGTCGGCCGTGACCACCGCATGCACCCCGGCGTCCTCCAGGCGACGGGGGTCGAAGCCACCCGCGTGGCGACGCAGCACGTCGACCTCGGCGTCGCGCCCGGGTAGGTCGACGACGAGCTTGAGCAGGAACCGGTCGAGCTGCGCCTCGGGCAGCGTGTACGTGCCCTCGTGCTCGATGGGGTTCTGGGTCGCCGCGACCAGGAAGGGGTCGGGGAGGGCGCGGCTCTCGCCGTCGGACGACACCTGCCGCTCCTCCATCGCCTCCAGCAGGGCAGCCTGGGTCTTGGGGGGCGTGCGGTTGATCTCGTCGGCCAGCAGAACGTGGGTGAAGACGGGACCGGGGCGGAAATCGAACCCGCCGGCCCGGGGGTCGTACACGAGCGACCCCGTGACGTCTCCCGGCATGAGGTCGGGGGTGAACTGCACGCGACGCGTGTCGAGACCCAGGGCGCGGCTGAAGGAGCGCACGAGCAGCGTCTTGGCAACCCCGGGGACGCCCTCGAGGAGCACATGGCCGCGCGAGAGCAGGGCGATGAGGAGTCCGGTGACCGTGCCGTCCTGTCCGACGACGGCCTTGCCCACCTCGAGGCGCACGCGGTGCATGGACTCGCGGAGCGCGGCGTGGTCGTCGGCGGCCCGGGCCTGAGCCCGCGTGGTGGTGGGGGCGGCGCCGGGCGCAGAGGCCGTGCCGGCGGCGGGCGTGCGTTCCGGTTCGGAGATCGTCGCGGGCGCGGCGGCGCGCGGATCGCTCGACGCGCGAGCGTCGGGACCGGGGACCGCGTCCGGGTGCGAGGGGGCGGGCCAGGCCGGATTCTCGGGGCTGTCGGTCATCGTGTGGTCCCTTCGGTTCGGACGGCGGCGCGCACGCTCGCCTCGAGGTCGCGGAGTCGGTCGGCCGCCGCGACGAGGTCGCGGTCGGTGCGGGGTTGATCGTCGATGAGGATGCCGTGCACCCGCGCGCGATCGGCGCCCAGGCGTGCGGCGACCGCGTCGGCGATGCGACCGGGGTCGCTGCGCGCGGAGAGCCCGAGCAGACGCTCCAGACGCCCCCGCGTCGCCCGCCGCAGCTCGTCGAGGGCGTGCGGCGCATCGCGCGCCACGGCGTAGAGGCGGGCGCGCCCCTCGGTGGTCTCGTTCGCCCGCACGGTCACCGGGAGTCGCTCCCTCACGAGGGGACCGAAGCGGCGTCCGCGCCAGATCGCCGCGATGAGGGCGGCGACGATGAGCAACAGGATGCCGGGGGTGACCCAGGGCGGAGTCAGCTCGCTGAGCGTCGGGACGTCGGCCGCGCGGTCGGCGTCGGCGGGGGAGGGCAGGTACCAGACGAGCGTGTCGCTCTGGCCGAGTACGGCGAGGGCGAGGGCTGCGTTGCCGTCTCGGGGGAGGGTCGCGTTCGTCAACGTCGCCAGCGCGTCGAGCGCGGTGATCGTCCGGCCCGTGGTCTCGACGGTGAGGAGCCCGAACTCGCCGTCGACGGGGAAGCAACTGGTGACCCCCTCGCCCGGCGTCATCAGTTCGCCGACCCGTGCGCTCCCGGCGTTCGCCGCGGCGGGCAGGGAGCAGTCCGCGGCCACCGCCTCGTCGTCGGCGAAGCCGCCGAGTCCCGAACCGTTCAGCAGGACGTCGAGTGCGCGCGTGCGCGGCTCGAGCAGGACGACATCTCGCGCTCGATCGGTCAGATCCCGCAGCGCATCGTCGGACAGCATGGGGGCGTCGCGCATCGCGAGCGTCGCCTCGCCGTCGGCCAACGCCCGCTCGGCGGCCGGGCGATCGCGCGCGACGATCACGCGTACGCCCTGCTGCTCCAGGACGCGCACGACGGCGCGGGCGCCGTCGGACCCGGCGGACTCGGGGTCGAGGGCGGCGCGTTGGGCGTACCCGCCGTAGACCAGGGTGCCGCCGACGAGCGCGACCAGGAGCAGGCCCACGGCCAAGGCCGCCCAGCCGAGGGCTCCGCGCCGTCGGGATCGGACGGGGGCCACCGCGACGCTCACGGTGCGGCCGCCGGGGTGGGGCGCGCGCGCACGGCCTGGTCGTCGAGATCGGCGATGGCTCGGTAGCGATCGGCGGAGCCGGGTCGGCGCAGGTACCGCACGTCGTCGAAGATCTCGGCCGCCTCGTCGAGGGGTCCGGCAAGGGTCGGGAGGGCGCCGGCCGCCTCGCGGCAGAACGCGCGAACCGTCGCGCCGGGCGGCGGGTCGACGAGACCGCGCTCGGTGAGACCTCGGGCGAAGGCGCGGAAGCGCAGCACGATCGCCTCGTCCCAGTCGGCGCGTGCGGCGGCCCGGGCGGCGTCGGCACGCAGATCGTCGGCCGATCGGGTGTCGTCCTCGTCGAACAGGGCGTGAGCGGGCCGCGTCGCGCGGGACACGAGGCGGGGTCGTCCCCAGATGAGGACGGCGACCACGATCAGGGCGGCGATGACGATCGCGAGGACGATGAGCGCGGACGGACCCCACCCGGAGGTGTCGGGCACGCGCAGCAGGTCGCCGAGGAAGCGACCCACCGCCTGGGCGATACGGTCGACGACGTTGGGCTCGGCTGCCTCGTACGCCGGATCGGCCAGCTCCCGTTCCGCCCACTCCCGCGCCTCATCGGGGTCGGGCAGCAGCGGGAACGCTGCCGCGAGCGCGGCGGGGAATCTCACGCGTCGCCGTTCGATCCGGGTGCGACCCAGGTGGTGGGTGTCGCCCCCGCGGGGTCGGACCGCGTGCGCGGCGTTTCGACGTGAGCGGGGCGATCGGTCGCGGCGGAGGCGGCCGGGTCGCCCCCGGCGGGCGCATCGTCGCGCGATCGCTGCTCGTGACCCGGCTGACCGGCCGGCAGTGTGTACTCCGGCTGACCGGACGGCGATGTGTACCCCCGCTGACCGGCCGGCGCCGCGTACCCCGGCTGTGCGGCCGGCCCGCCGTAGCCGGGCTGCCCACCTGGCGTCGCGTACCCCGGCTGCGTGCCGTGCATGCCGTACCCCGACTGTCCGCCCGGCAGGCCGTACCCCGTTTGCACGCCGGCAGCCCCGTACGGCACCGGTGCGGGACGAGCGACGACCCGTCCCACGCCGACCAGATAGGGGTCGTCGAGCTCTGTCGCTCCCGCGTCGCGCGCTTCGACGTAGGTCTGCAGGTCGTGGTCGAGGGCTTCCCCGCGCATGCGGGCGTTGACGTACACGAGCGCCGCCGAGGTGGACTGCACCACGAGCGCGATGCACTGCACGAGCAGGATGCCGAACTGGCCGATGACCTGCACGACGATCAGGCCGACGACCGCGCCGGTGTCGGTCTCGCCGGTCGGGGCGATGATGGCCGGCACGAGGCTTCCGATGAGGCTGAAGGGGATCGAGATGATCTGGGCGACGATGCTGAACGCGACCGAGATCACGATGAACACGCCGAGCGTGGACCAGAAGCGCCCGCGCGTCAGCCGCCACGATCGAGCGATCGCGCGGAACACCGGCGCGCGCTCGAGGATGATCGCCGACGGCACCAGGTAGAGCTTGGCGGCGAGCCAGAGCGACACCACGACCAGTCCGAGCACCGCCAGCACACCGAGGAGGATGCCGAGCCACAGCACCGACATGACCAGCAGCGCGACGATGCCGGCCAGCACACCGATCGCGACGACGGTGGCGAGGACGGTGAGGGCGCTGTACCCGATCAGACGCCACACGACGGGCTTGACGCGCGCCCATACGGCCTTGAGCGACGGCTTCTCGGCGACGACGGCGTGCGCGACCTCGGCGACGACGACGCCCTGCACGACGACGCTCAGTGCGCCCGTCGCCACGCCCAGGACGAGGGCGGTGGCGCTGGTGACCACCACCGAGCCAGCGAGGATGGCGTCGAAATCGTCACTGCCCGGGGCGACGGTGTCGAGGCGCGTGAAGCTCGCGACCGCGGCGGCGGCGACGGCCGCGGTCAGCACGATGTAGGCCACGGCCTGGGTGACGAGCGCGAAACCCAAGAGGACTTTCGGGTTGTGGCGCAGGGCGACGAAGGAGCGGCCGAGGATCGTGCCGAACCCGTACGGGTGCAACGGCACGATGCCGGGGCGGGATGCCGGAGTCCAGGCCGGGTACGCGGTCACTGTTGCGCCTCCTCGTCACATGGCGGTCCGTTCATCGTGTCACACACCCCCGACACGCTCGCCTCTCGTGCAGGCAGGTCGACTACTCTCGATGGGACATGCCCCCACAGGGGCGTCCTGCCCGTTTCCGAGCGGGTCCGAGCTGGAAGACGTACACCCGAATGACTTCACGGATCCTCGTTGTCGACGACGACACCGCGCTGGCCGAGATGATCGGCATCGTGCTGCGCACCGAGGGATTCGACACCGCCTTCTGCGCCGACGGTGCGCAGGCCGTGGACGCCTGGCGCACCGAGCGCCCCGACCTCATCCTCCTCGACCTCATGCTCCCCGGGGTGGACGGCATCGAGATCTGCACGCGTGTGCGCGCAGAATCCGGCGTCCCGATCATCATGCTCACCGCACGCACCGACACCTCCGACGTCGTCAAGGGGCTCGAGTCGGGCGCCGACGACTACATCATGAAGCCCTTCAACCCGAAGGAGCTCGTCGCCCGGATCCGCACACGCCTTCGGCCGGTCCAGGCGGCGGTCGACGAGACCCTGCGCATCGGCGATCTGACCGTCGACGTCGCCGCCCACGAAGTGCGCCGGGGCGATGCGCCCATCGCGCTGACCCCGCTGGAGTTCGAACTGCTCGTCGCGCTCGCCGAGAAGCCGCAGCAGGTCTTCTCGCGCGAGATGCTTCTCGAACAGGTGTGGGGCTACCACTACAAGGCCGATACACGTCTGGTGAACGTGCACGTGCAGCGTCTACGCGCCAAGATCGAGGCCGACCCCGACAATCCGCGGATCGTGACCACCGTGCGCGGCGTGGGATACCGCGCCGGCGCGGTGGCCTGAGCACCTCATGACGGGGGCGGTCCGCACCCTCCCGCCTCGCCCGCGCGGCCTCCGCGACTGGCGTCTCGCCCGTGATCGTCTGCGCACGCTCTGGCGCCGATCGCTGCGCTTTCGCACCATCGTCATCACCGTCACGCTGACGGCGGCGACGATCCTCGCCACCTGTCTGGCGATGGCGCTGGTCATCCAGAACGAGCTCTTCACCGCACGAAAAGACCAGGTGCTCCTCGAAGCGCAGCGCGCCACCGCCGCGGCGCAGGCGACGCTCGATGCCGCGGTGGACTCCACCGACCCGGCCGCGGCGCAGACTCTGATGAACGGCATCGCGACGCGCCTGTCGCAGCAGTCCTCCAGCGACCTCATCGCGCTGTACCGCATCGGCCCGCCCTCACCGCTCGCTCCTCAGCCCTTCATCTCACCGGCGTTCGAGTCGAGTCTCGTCACCGAGGCGCTGCGCACGCAGGTGCAGTCGAGCCCCGACCTGCAGTGGTGGCAGTCGGTCGCGCTGCCCTCCGACGGCGGCCGCGAGGTCCCCGGCATCCTGGTCGGACACCAACTGCGTTTCCCCGCCTCGGACGGCGTCGATTCGTACGAGCTCTACATGGGGTACGACCTCGTCAGCGCCTCGCAGACGCTCTCCTTCGTGCAGGTGCTGCTGTGGGTGGTGGGACTCGTCCTGGTCGTGCTGATCGGGGCGATCGCCTGGTTCGTCCTGCGGTCGGTGACCACCCCGATCGCGGATGCCGCCGAGACCAGCGCGAAGCTCGCAGCGGGGGATCTGGGTGTGCGGCTGCCGGTGCGCGGCGAAGACGAGCTGGCGACGTTGAACCGCTCCTTCAACGCCATGGCCGACAGCATCGAGTCGCAGATCAAGGAGCTCGCCGATCTCTCGCTCGTGCAGCAGCGTTTCGTCTCCGACGTCTCGCACGAACTGCGCACGCCTCTGACCACCATCAAGCTCGCCGCCGACATGATCAACGACCAGCGCGAGGAGTTCGACCCGGTGACCGGCCGCGCCGCGGAGCTGCTGCACGCGCAGGTGCAGCGATTCGAGGTGCTGCTGACCGACCTGCTCGAGATCAGCCGGTACGACGCGGGGTCGGTGCAGCTCGAGCTCGAGCCGACCAGTCTCGCCCACCTCGCCGAAGACGTCATCCTCTCGATGGAGCAGCTGGCCGAAGGGCACGGTTCCGATGTGCGCCTGGTCGCCCCCGGGGGCTACACCCCGGTCGACATGGACGCCCGTCGTGTGCGCCGCATCGTGCGGAACCTGCTGGGCAACGCGATCGAGCACGGCGAGGGACGGCCGATCGTCGTCTCGGTCGACAGCGATCGGGATGCCATCGCTCTCGGCGTGCGCGACTTCGGCCTCGGCATGCGCGCCGAGGACGTCGAGCGCGTCTTCGACCGCTTCTGGCGCGCCGACCCGTCACGGGTGCGCACCATCGGCGGCACGGGGCTCGGTCTGTCCATCGCGCTCGGTGACGCGCGCCTGCACGGCGGCACCCTGGCGGTGTGGTCCGAGGCCGGTCGAGGATCGAACTTCGTGCTGACCCTGCCGCGCACGGGCAGGCCCGTGACCGGCTCGCCGTTGCCGCTCGAACCCGACGATGAGCAGGGGGGCGCCCTCGAGGCGCTCGGCCTCACGCAGCCCATCTCGACCCGTCCCGGAGTCAGGAGGCCGTCATGAGGCGCGCCCTCGCCCTCGTCAGCCTCGCGCTCGTGCTCGTGCTCACGGCGTGCACGGGTCTGCCCACCACCGGCTACGTCAACCCGGGCCGGGGGCCGCAGGCCGACGACACCCAGGCCTTCGCGTTCGTCCCCGACGGCCCGCAGGAAGATGCCACGCCCAGTGAGATCGTCGAGGGATTCCTCCGCGCCGGTTCCGGTCCCGCCGACGACTGGGCCACCGCGAAGCTCTTCCTGGCCGCGGGGACGCAGTGGGACCCGCGGGCCCGCGTGACGATCGACCGCCTGGCCGACCGTCGTGCCACGGCCGCCGCCGACGGCACGTCGGTCGCGGTGTCGGTGGTGGCGACGGCCGGGGTGGATGCCGACGGCGCCTACGCCCCCGCGGCGTCGGGTACGGCCGAGACGCTGTCGTTCACCCTCGCGCGCGTCGACGATCAATGGCGCATCACCGCCGCCCCCGACGGCGTCGTGCTGTACGAAGAGGTGTTCCCGACCGTCTACCAACCGGCATCCATCGCGTACTTCGACCCCACGTACAGCTTCATCGTGCCCGACGTGCGCTGGTTCCCCCGCGCCCTGGTCGCCAGCCGGGTGGCCACCGCGCTCGTCGACGGGCAGCCCAGCGCGTGGCTTGCGGGTGCGGTGGAATCGGCGTTCCCCGACGAACTGTCGCTCGTGGGGCGCTCGGTCACCCTCTCGCAGAGCGGCGTGGCGCAGGTGCAGTTGCCGAGGGCGGTGCTGAGCCTCGACCGCACGCGGCTCGACCGCATGCAGACCCAGCTCGCCCGCAGCCTCGCGACGGCCGGTATCAGCGACGTGCAGATGACGGTCGAGGGCACCCCCATCACGGCCACCGAGGTGCCGGTGCGCGTCACACGAGTCGATCCCTCTCCGGCGGTGCTGACCTCGATCGGGCAATTCGGTTCGCTCGCGGGCGATACGGTCGAGCCGATCGACGGCCTCTCCGACGCGGTCGAATCGCTGGTGCCCTCCGCGATCGAGCTCGAAGCCGATCGCAGCCTCGCCGCGATCCGGACGCAGCAAGGGACGGTCGCGAGCGCGCTGGCCGACGGGCGGACCTTCCTCCTCGATGACCGTCCGGGCCTCATCGCCCCCTCGATCGACGCCGAGGGGGCCATCTGGAGCGTTCCCGCCGCGTCACCCACGCAGTTGCGGGCCATCACCGCCGAGGGCGTGCCGCGCGACGTCGGCAACGCTTGGCCGGATGCCGCAGAGATCACCGCCATGCAGATCTCGCGCGATGGCACGCGCATCGCCGCCGTCGTGACGGTCTCGGGTACGCGCGAGGTGTGGGTCGCCGGCATCGAGCGCACCAACGGCGACATCGAGCTCGGCCCGCCTCACGTGCTGTCGTTCTCGCAGCCAGGAGCCTTCGACCTCGCGTGGCTCGACGACACCACCATCGGCGTCCTCTCCAGCGTCGACGGCGTCAGCACCCTGCACGAGTTCGGCGTGGGCGGGCGCGGTACCGACTCGGTCGCGCCCGAGGGCACCCGCACGTTGGCGGCCGGCAGCACGAGCGTCCGCGTGCTCGACGACCAGGGGCGTCTGTTCAGTCGCCGCGGGAGTTCGTGGACGCTCGTGGCGTCCGGCATCCGTGTTCTGGCGGCCCAGCAGGGCACTACTTCCTGACGCTCCTCCCCAGGGGGCCGGCGTCCACCGACCTCGCATCCGTCGGTCGCGCCGGAGCCGGGCGCGGGAGGCTGGCGGCATGAACCTCTCCGTTTCGATCGCCTCTGCGCTGCGCGATGCCCTGACGTTCTGGCTGCCTCTCGCCTGCGCGGGGTGCGGTGACCTCGACGTGTCGTTGTGCGGAGGATGTCGTGTCCAGCTGGCTCCGCGGCTGTCAGGGCGCGAGCGTGAGCCCGATCTCGCCGTCGTCTGCGGCCTGCCGTTCGAGGGCGTCGCCGCGCGCGTGATCCGGGCGTTCAAAGAGGAGGGGCGCACGGCGCTGGCGCGCGACCTCGCCCCCGCGTTGGCCGCCGCGCTCGCGGCATTCGTCCCACCGGGGGCGCTGATCACGACCGTGCCCTCTTCCCGCGCGGCGTTCCGACGACGCGGATACCGCCCGGTCGAAGTGCTGGTGCGGCGGGCGGGCCGGCGCCCCCAGCGCCTTCTGCGGCTGCGCCGAGCGCCCGCCGATCAGCGCGGACTCGGCGATCGCGCGCGTCGCGAGAACGTCCGCGATGTGTTCGCGGTCCGCGTCGTCTTGAGCGGGCCGGTGGTGGTGGTCGACGATGTGGTCACGACGGGTGCGACGTTGGCTGAAGCGGTTCGTGCCCTGCGCGCGGCGGGGGCCACGGATGTGCGGGCCGTGGCGCTTGCGGACACGCCGCGCCGCAGGACATCGAAAGGTGAATGGGAGGTGATTGACACGTGACATGGCGGTGGCCTCCCACTAGCGTGGGGATGACTGAAGGCGACGGATGTTCCGCCCTTAGACCGGGCGGAACCCGGAACAAGGAGGTCACGGATGGACACCAACATCGTCGGCGTGGGGGTCGGTATCACCGATCGTTTCCGCACCGTGGTTGAAGAGAAGGTCGGCCGCATCGAGCACCTGGCGCCGCGTGCGCAGGCGCTCGAGGTCAAGGTCACCCACCGTTCGTATCGCAACGGACGCATGGAAGACGACACGGTCGAGCTCACCCTCGACGGCAAAGGACCGGTGGTCCGGGCCGAGGCCACGGATGTCGACAAGTTCGCCGCCCTCGACCTCGCGGTCGACAAGATCTCCGAGCAGGTACGTCGCGCCAAAGACAAGCGCGTCGACGCCCGAAACCACCCCCGCGGTGCCCGGTTCGAGAAGGGCACCGGCGAGTTGGCCGGCATCGATGTCGAGCCCGCCTCCGTCGAGGTACTGCGCGCCGTGGCCACCGGATCGATTCCGGTGCAGAACGAGGGCGCCGTCGACGAAGAGGATTACTCGCCCGTCGTCATCCGTCAGAAGGAGTTCGGGCCCGAGTGGATGACGGTCGAGGACGCCGTCGACCGCATGGAGCTCGTCGGCCACGACTTCTTCCTGTTCATCGACGCCCGCACCGATCACCCCAGCGTGGTGTACCGCCGCAAGGGATGGGACTACGGGGTGATCGCGCTCGCGACACAGGCATCGCCGGTGGCGCAAGCCGCATCCTGATCCGATTCTCGACGAAGCCCCCGACTCCAGAGCCGGGGGTTTCGTCGTGTCCTTCGTGCCCGCGCGACGAGGGCGGCTCAGCCGTCGAAGATGTCGCCGAGCAGCGACCCGATCACGAGGCCACCGAGCATGCCGCCGACCATGTTTCCGCCGCCCATGCCCCCGCCGCCTCGCCCGTATCCGCCGCCGCGGCCGTTGCCGCCCCAGTCATCGGGCCGGGACTGTTCGATGTCGCGTTGTGCGATCTGCAGCGATTCGGATGCCAGCGCCCCGGCGCGTCGCGCGGTGGCCAGCACCGTCTCCCGATCGTCTTCGGCGACGGGGCCCAGGGGCAGGCCGGCGCGCAAGCGTTCCGCCTCGACGAAGCGCGTGCGCGCGTCGGCGCCGATCCACCCCCGATGTCCGGTGATGAGGCCGCGGGCGACGGCGAGCTGACGGTCGGCGTCGTCGATGGCGTGATCCACCTGCTGTTGCGAGAGAACGGGGCGGGCGGCGCGCTCCCGGGCCTGATCGAGGTCGGCGTTCGCCTGGCGCAGAGACGACAGCGCCGCAAAGGGATCGTTGCGGCTCCCGGATGCCGGTAGCGCGCTCAGCGCGCCCTGCAGGGTCGACATGGCGGCGATGACGGCGGGGGTCTGCGCCTCACGACGCGCCTCGACGAGATCGTTGCGGGAGTCGTCGACGACGGCGGCGAGGGTGGACTCGGCGCGCAGCGCCTCGATCTCGAAGGTATCCACGGCATCCAGAAGGGACTCGGCGCGGCGGACGGCCTCGGTGGCAGCCTCCAGCGCGACCGACGCCTGCTCGCGCTGGCCGGCCTCGCGGCGCCGCTCGGACACGGATGCGGTGTGCACGGCGAAGTCGAGAAGCTGCTCGATCTCTTCGGGATTGCCACCGATCTGCGCGAGCGCCGAATCGCTGTAGCGGCGTGAGAGCCGTTCGACCACGTCGCGGGCGTTCGGGATGCGCTCCTGAAGCCGCTCGCGGTCGGCGCGGACACGGGCGAGCGTCTCGGGTGCGCGGCGCACGGCATCGATCTTGGGCTGGAGCACCTGCGTGCGTTCCTCGAGCAGGTCTTCCGCCCACTGCGACAGTTGGATGACGCGCGCGTTGCGCGTGCGCAGCTCTTCCTTGGTGTCGGGGATCTCGTCGTGGTTGAGCTGGTGCAACTGGAAGGCCTCGGCGAGGTGGGTGCGCACGGAGTCGAGGGCGGCGGCGAGGTCTTCGGTGGCCTTGTCGCCGAGCTCGGCCCGCGCGAAATCGAGCTCGTCGGAGGTGAGACGCACCCGCTCGTCGGCGGCGACGATCGCCAGCTCCGCTCGCCGAGCCAGATCCGCGTCGGCCGCGTCTTGCTCTTCGCGCTTCCTCTTACCCCAGAAACCCGCCATATGTCGATCCTAAGCGGCGGGTTCGCGCCCGTCGCCGTGTGTTCGCTGCGGGCGCGCAACCCGGCCGGGGGATTGCGGCTCCTTCGCAGGTCACGAACCGATAACACGGATACCATGGGCCACGTATGCCTGTTCGCAGGCCGGCGTCCGTACGGGCGTCGCACCCGACAGATGGAGATTCTTCGTGGCAAATCCGCTCGAGAGACTGCTGCGCGCCGGCGAAGGCCGCGTCCTTCGTCGCCTTCAGGGCGTCGTCAAGGCGACCGGGGCGCTCGAAGAGGACTACGAGCAGCTCACCGACGACGAGCTGCGCAACGAGACCGTCGAGCTCCGCGCCCGTTTCACGGCCGGCGAGACGCTCGACCAGCTTATGCCCGAGGCGTTCGCCGCCGTCCGCGAGGCGGCCAAGCGCACCCTCGGTCAGCGCCCGTACGACGTGCAGATCATGGGCGGCGCCGCCCTGCATCTGGGCAACATCGCCGAGATGAAGACCGGTGAGGGAAAGACGCTGACCGCGGCCCTTCCGGCGTACCTCAACGCCATCGCAGGCGAGGGCGTGCACGTCATCACCGTGAACGACTTCCTCGCCAGCTACCAGTCGGAGCTCATGGGCCGTGTCTACCGCGCGCTCGGAATGACAACCGGCACCGTCGTCTCGGGTCAGACGCCCGAGGTGCGCCGGCAGCAGTACGAGGCCGACATCACCTACGGCACGAACAACGAGTTCGGCTTCGACTATCTGCGCGACAACATGGCGTGGCGCAAGGAGGACCTCGTGCAGCGCGGTCACTTCTACGCCATCGTCGACGAGGTCGACTCGATCCTCATCGACGAGGCGCGCACCCCGCTGATCATCTCGGGTCCGGCATCCGGTGAGGCCAACCGCTGGTTCGCCGAATTCGCCAAGCTCGCCCGCACCCTCGAGGCGGGCGTCGACTACGAGGTCGACGAGAAGAAGCGCACGATCGGCGTGCTCGAGCCCGGTATCGAGAAGGTCGAGGACTACCTCGGCATCGACAACCTCTACGAGTCGGCCAACACGCCGCTGATCTCGTTCCTGAACAACTCGATCAAGTCGATCGCGCTGTTCAAGCGCGACACCGACTACGTCGTCATGAACGACGAGGTCATGATCGTCGACGAGCACACCGGTCGCATCCTGGTCGGACGCCGCTACAACGAGGGCATCCACCAGGCCATCGAGGCGAAGGAGGGCGTGCCGGTCAAGGCCGAGAACCAGACCCTCGCGACCGTCACCCTGCAGAACTACTTCCGCCTCTACGACAAGCTCTCGGGCATGACCGGTACCGCCGAGACCGAAGCGGCCGAGTTCATGTCGACGTACAAGCTCGGCGTGGTCCCCATCCCGACCAACCGGCCCATGGTCCGCAAAGACCAGTCCGACCTCGTCTACAAGAACGAGACGGCCAAGTTCGCACAGGTCGTCGAAGACATCGTCGAGCGCCACGAGAAGGGTCAGCCCGTCCTGGTCGGCACGACGAGCGTGGAGAAGAGCGAATACCTCTCGCGCCTTCTGGCGAAGAAGGGCGTTCGTCACGAGGTGCTCAACGCCAAGAACCACGCACGCGAGGCCGAGATCGTCGCCCGCGCCGGACGCCTCGGCGCCGTGACGGTGGCCACCAACATGGCCGGTCGCGGAACCGACATCATGCTCGGTGGAAACGCCGAGTTCCTCGCCGTGCAGGAGATGAAGGCGAGGAACCTCGACCCCGTCGAGACCCCCGACGCCTACGAATCCGAGTGGGACACGGTGTACCAGTCCATGCGCGACACCGTCGCCGAAGAGGCCGCGAAGGTCACCGAGGCCGGTGGTCTCTACGTGCTCGGCACCGAGCGCCACGAGTCGCGTCGCATCGACAACCAGCTGCGCGGTCGTTCGGGACGTCAGGGCGACCCGGGCGAGAGCCGGTTCTACCTGTCCCTCACCGACGATCTCATGCGCCTGTTCCAGTCGGGGGCCGCGGAGGCGATCCTTGCGCGCACCAACTTCCCCGACGACGTCGCGATCGAGTCGGGTCTGGTGTCGCGCGCGATCAAGAGCGCTCAGTCGCAGGTCGAGGCGCGCAACGCCGAGATGCGCAAGAACGTCCTGAAGTACGACGACGTGCTGAACCGTCAGCGCGAGGCCATCTACGCCGATCGCCGCCACATGCTCCAGGGCGATGACATCGCCGACCGCGTGCAGCACTTCATCGAAGACGCCATCACCGCCGTGATCGACGACCACACCGGCTCGGGCCACACCGAGTCGTGGGACTTCGACGCGCTCTGGACCGAGCTGAAGACGATGTACCCGGTGAGCGTGACGATCGACGAGGTCGTCGCCGAGGCCGGCGGCAGCAAGGGGCGCATCACGCCCGACGGGCTCAAGCGCGAGATCATCTCCGACGCCCGGATCGCGTACGAGAACCGCCAGCAGCAGCTCGGCGAGCAGGCGCTCCGCGAGCTCGAGCGCCGGGTGGTGCTGCAGGTCCTCGACCGTCGGTGGCGCGAGCACCTCTACGAGATGGATTACCTCAAAGACGGCATCGGCCTGCGCGCCATGGCCCAGCGCGATCCGCTGATCGAGTATCAGCGCGAGGGCTACCAGATGTTCCAGTCGATGATGGGGCAGATCAAGGAGGAGTCCGTCGGCTTCCTCTACAACCTCGAGGTCGAGGTCCGCAAGGTCGAGGGGGACGAGGCGCAGGTCGAGGCCAAGGGCCTCACGCCGACCCCGGTCGAGACGCAGCGCTTGGAGTACTCGGCCGCGAACGATGCGGGCGAGGTCGAGGTGCGAAACGACCGCGGCCAGGTGCAGCAGGCGGCGACCAACCGTCTGCGTCAGGCCGCGCAGCCCGCGGCAACCGCACCGGAGCCGGTGCCCACCGGCGCTCGCGGTGCTTTCGGGCAGCGCACCGACGCCGTCGACGAGTCCGCCGCATCCAACCGCGCAGACCGTCGCGCGGCGAAGAAGAAGTAACGAACGAACGCCGGATGCCGTGCCCCGATCGCCGGGGCACGGCATCCGCCGTTCGCGGTGACCGACGCGTGGTCCACTCGGTGTCGATTGGCCCGCCGGGGCCGGGGATATCCTGAACCGATGAGCCCGCTACGCCCTCTCGATCAGTCGTCGAAGTTGAAAGACGTCCTCTACGAGATCCGGGGGGAGGCCCTCGTCGAGGCCGACCGACTCGAGGCCGAGGGGCACTCGATCCTCAAGCTGAACACCGGCAATCCGGCGATCTTCGGGTTCGAGGCACCGCACCAGATCGTGCGCGACATGATCGCGTCGGTGCCCAACGCCCACGGCTACAGCGACAGTCGCGGCATCCTGTCCGCTCGCCGCGCGGTGGTGTCGCGCTACGAGCAGGAGCCCGGGTTCCCCGCGCTCGACCCCGATCACGTGTTCCTCGGCAACGGTGTGTCCGAGCTGATCACGATGACCATGCAGGCGCTTCTCGACGAGGGCGACGAGGTGTTGATCCCGGCCCCCGACTACCCGCTGTGGACGGCGATGACGAGTCTCGGCGGCGGCACGCCCGTTCACTACCTGTGCGACGAGTCGCGTGAGTGGCAGCCCGACCTGGAGGACATCCGGTCGAAGATCACGCCGCGCACGAAGGCGATCGTGGTGATCAACCCCAACAACCCCACCGGGGCGGTCTACTCGCGCGAGATGCTCGAGGGGATCGCGGCGATCGCCCGCGAGAACTCGCTGCTGATCCTGGCCGACGAGATCTACGACCGCATCCTCTTCGACGACGCCGTGCACATCCCGATGGCGACGATCGCACCCGACCTGCTGTGCCTCACCTTCAACGGCCTGTCCAAGACGTATCGCGTCGCGGGCTACCGGTCGGGATGGCTGGCGATCACCGGCCCGAAGGACCACGCGCAGGGTTTCCTGCACGGCATCAACCTGCTGGCATCCACGCGTCTGTGCCCCAACGTGCCGGCGCAGTTCGCGGTGCAGGCGGCGCTGTCGGGGGTGCAATCCATCGACGCTCTCATCGCCCCGTCCGGTCGTCTGCACGAGCAGAGGGATGCCGCGTGGCAGGGCCTGGAAGCCATTCCCGGCGTTTCGTGCGTGATGCCCCGCGGTGCGCTCTACGCCTTCCCACGCTTCGACCCCGAGGTGTACGAGATCCCCGACGACGGCAAGTTCGTGCACGACTTCCTGCTCGCCGAGCACGTGCTGCTGGTGCAGGGGTCGGGGTTCAACTGGCCCGCGACCGATCACGTGCGCATCGTGACGCTGCCCGAGGCGCGCGTCATCTCGGATGCCATCGAGCGACTCGGCAACTTCCTGTCGTCGTGGCGGCCCTGACCGGTCAGTGCGTCCGCGGTGTCGACCGCTGACCCGGTGAAAGGTGCGAGCCGAGATCGACGGCCAACGCTGCGTGCGGGTCACGGCTGCGCATGCGGCGGGCTCGAGCAGACGCGCCGGTCCCGGTCCCGCTCCCGTCGGCATCGCGGGGCGGTGACGGTCGGCCCTTCATGCCCGGCGCTCACAGCAGGCCCAGCGACGTGACGCGCCACCGACCGTCGAGGCCCTCGAGACGAAGGGCGATGGCGCGGGTCCGCAGTCGCGTCGATGCGGTCACGGTGGCCTCGACGACGTGATCGGCGGGGGAGAAGAGGTGCACGCTCTGGATGATGTGCGTCGCCCGCGGTGCGGGTATTCCGCGGGCGCTGCGCGCGCGGGCGGCCAAGCCGGCTCGAACGACCACCGTGCGATACACGTCTTCCGACAGCCACCGGGCGAGCTGGTCGACCTCCCGTACTCCGGCGAGCACCTCGAGGACACCGCGGACGATGTTGAGCGTGAAGGTCTTCGCGGACGGCAGCTCAGTGGCCGAGGTCCTCTGCCGGCCGAAGAACTCCTCCGTCCGGGAGGCGGCTGCGAGCGAGCGTCGCGTCGGGGTCGAGACGGTGTGGACGTGGGGCTGTGTCATGGTTCCCTCCGAGGATGTGGTGCGTGACGCGAGCGGGGGGTGACGCCGAGAGTAGGGCAGCGATGGCGCGCGGGACGGAGCGATCGGGGCGGCTGTGGAGGGATACGGGGTGGGTTCACGGTGGTGAGAAGGTGCCGCTGCACGGATGACGAGTGGGACGTCGACGCGCGACTCCGACGCTGCGGTGGTCCGAGGTCCGAATGCCGAGGATCCGCGTGAAGACGGGCGGTCGGCGGCGTCGCGTCCCGGCCTCGCTGCGATGGCGGCACGCGCCCGGATTCAGGGCCGGGTTGCCGGCGCGGCGCTGGTTTCGGGGGCGCCGGGAAGGGGCTCACCGACTGTGGAGGAGGCGGCGCACGGGACCGGAAATCAACTTGCGAGAGCCTCCCGCTCACGATGTCCACCGTTCGGGGGAGGCGCCTCACTCACCCGCCCGCGGGAGGAGCGAGCACCCGGCTCCCCGGGTGTCGTCCGCGCGTCCGTCTCCGGGTTCGCCCCGCCGGGGTCTCGGGCTCGCCGGGCGCTCACCCGACGGCTCATGCGCGCTCCTTCCTGCATCTCGTGAAAGCAGCGGTGTCGACCCTCTCCCGTAGGGTGGAAGGGTGTCGACACTCAGTGAACTCGTCTACGCCCAGGGCCGCTTCAGCGAGGCCGACGTGGAGTGGCTGCACCGCCTGGCCGGCGACGGACAACTGCTCGCCGATCTGGCCTTCGCCGACATCGTGATCTGGGTTCCCACCCCCGACGACTCGTTCGTCGCCGTCGCGCACACGCGCCCCGGGGGAGCTGCGACTCTGTTCTACCGCGACATCGTCGGAGATCGCGTGCGGCCACAATGGCGTACGCAGGTGCGAGACGCCTTCCAGAGCGGGCGCATCGTCGACTCGGCATCCCCTGACTGGTTCGAAGAGACGCCCACGCGTGTGCGCGCGGTGCCGATCGTGCGGGAGCTTTCGCGCGAGGGCGCGGCGGTCACCACCGTCGGCGTGCTGACCCGCCACACCAACCTCGGCGAGACGCGCACGCCGTCGCGTCAGCAGATCACCTTCAACGACTGCGCCGACGACGTGTTCCGCATGATCGCATCTGCCGAGTTCCCCGATCTCGCCGCCCCGACGGCTCCTCGTCGCGGCGCCCCTCGCGCCTCCGACGGGCTCATCCGTCTCGACGTCGACGGGATCACGACCTTCGCGAGCCCCAACGCGCTCTCGGCGTTCAACCGCATGGGCTTCGACGACGAACTCGAGGGTGAGTCGCTGGCCGAGGTGACGGCGCGCATCCTCCCCGCCAAGCGCCAGGACGTCGACGAGTCGCTCCCCGTCGTCGTCAGCGGCCGCGCACCCTGGCGCGCCGACATGGAGGCGCGGGGCGTGCAGGTGTCTCTGCGCACGATCCCCCTGCGCGATCGCGGAAACCGCATCGGCGCCATCGTGCTGAGCCGCGACGTCACCGAGATTCGTCATCAGGAGCAGGAACTCATCACCAAGGACGCGACGATCCGCGAGATCCACCACCGCGTCAAGAACAACCTCCAGACGGTCGCCTCGCTGCTGCGTATCCAGGCGCGCCGCACGCACTCCGACGAGGCCCGCGACGCCCTCACGCAGGCCATGCGTCGCGTGTCGGCCATCGCCGTGGTCCACGACACCCTGTCGGAGGGTCTCGCGCAGAACGTCGACTTCGACGACGTCTTCGCCCGTGTGCTGAAGCTCGTCGCCGAGGTGGCGGCGGCCCCGAACACCCGCGCGCGCACGCGCTCGACGGGCCAATTCGGCACCCTGCCGAGTCAGTTCGCCACCCCGCTCGCCCTCGCCCTCACCGAGCTCGTCACCAATGCCGTCGAGCACGGACTCGCCGGGCAAGAGGGCGACGTCGAGATCGCGGCGGAGCGCACGGGCGAGATGCTCGAGGTCAGCGTCCGCGACACCGGCGTGGGCCTGCCCGAGGGTCAGGTCGGGCGCGGCCTCGGCACGCAGATCGTGCGAACGCTGATCCAGGGCGAGCTCGGCGGCACGATCGACTGGCACACCCTCATGGGGAGCGGGACCGAGGTCACCATCGAGATCCCGTTGCGCTACATCGGCGGTGCGTCGGCCTGAGCCGGAGCTCTTCGGGCCCGGGCGCGAGAAACGGCATCCGCAGGCAGAAACGCGACGTCGAGGCGTTTACGCCCGCCGATCGCGTTTCTCGCCGCATGGCCGGGGGCAGACCGCGGTTCTTGCGGCATGGCCGGGCAGATCGCCGGCCTCGCGGCATGACCGCGCCGGTCGCCTTTGTCGCCGCGTGCCCGCAGATCGCGTCGGTCGCGGCGCGCGAAGCTCTCCGGGCTCGCGCGGTCCTCGAGCCGGGCGTCACGGCACGCGAAGAAGCCCACCCCCGTAGGGATGGGCTTCTTCGAACGACGGATGCCGCGGTGTCAGGAGGCGCGGCGTGCGCGGGCGGCGCGGCGCTTCAGGGCGCGACGCTCGTCTTCGCTCAGACCGCCCCATACGCCCGAATCCTGGCCGGACTCGAGGGCGTACTGCAGGCAGACCTCGGTGACGGTGCAGCGTGCGCAGACCGACTTGGCCTTCTCGATCTGGTCGACCGCGGGGCCGGTGTTGCCGACGGGGAAGAACAGCTCGGGGTCGACTGTCAGGCAGGCTGCTTTGTCGCGCCAATCCATAGGGGTGCTCCTTGTTACAGAAATTTTGGTCGATTCGGCACCGGCTATCGGGTCCGGTACCCTGGTGGGAACGCGAGCGATTGCTCGCCCCACTTCGCTGTGGGAGCACACGGCTTGTTCCATGCTCCCATAGCGATTCCGCCTGATCAAGAGGTAACCGGTAGGTTTCCGGATCGTAACGGGCCAGCGGCGCCCTTCGGAGGGTTTCGGATGCCGGTTCGATTCGCGGCCGCAGTGCTCCTCGGACTCGAGGCCCTCGGCATCCTGGCGCTCGCCGGATGGCAGGTCGTCGCGCTGATCGGCGGAGACACCGACTCGGTGGTGAGCTCGATCGCCCTCATCGTCCTGACGATCATCGGCGCGGCCATCGTCGGAGCGTTCGGTGTCGGGACGGCGCGCGACGCCTCCGCGGCGCGCTCGGGCGGCATCGTGACGCAGCTGCTGATCCTGTCGGTCGCCATCGGCGCGATCACCGGGGAGTGGGCGGCCCCCACCGCCGCCCTGCTCATCGCCCTCCCGGCCGTCATCGGGCTGGTTCTGCTCGTGCTGGCCGTGCGCCGTGCCGCACCGCAGCGTCGCGACGACGACTGACCGTTCTCCAACGCCCCGCGAGCCCAGCTTCGCCTCGGCCCCGGGATTCACGTCGTCTGCCGCGCATCCCCGGCGCGCTGTGCCCGTCGTTCGCGGTGCCCTTCCTCGGCGGTCGGCGTCTCTGCCGACACGGTCCCATCCGCCCTCGAGCACTCCGCGACACAACGCAGGAGATCCGGTGCCTCGGAGGGCGGCACCCCGTGCGGGAACGGCGTGGGCCCGGAGGACCGCGACGGATCTCCTGCGTTGTGTCCGCCGCTGGGCTGTGGCCGTGCCCCCGCGACAAACCCCGCCGATCGCGAGGGCGATGGCGGGGTTCGAGGTGGATCGGGTTCAGGCGGCGGCGAGGCCGAGAGTCTTGCGCAGACGCGCGACGTGGCCGGTCGCCTTGACGTTGTAGAGCGCCTCGACGATGTTGCCGTCTTCGTCGATGACGAAGGTCGAGCGCAGCACGCCGGTCACGGTCTTGCCGTAGTTCTGCTTCTCACCCCAGGCGCCGTACGCCTCGTGCACCGTGTGCTCGGGATCGCTGAGCAAGGGGAAGGTGAGGCCGTCGCTGTCGCGGAACGCCCGAAGCTTCTCGGGGATGTCGCGAGAGAGACCGAGAACCGTGTACCCGGCTCCCTGCAGCGACGCGAGGCTGTCGCGGAAGTCGCACGCTTGCGTCGTGCAGCCGGGCGTCTGGGCGGCCGGGTAGAAATACAGGATCACGCGGCGGCCACGGAAGTCGCTGAGCGAGACGGGGTGCTCGTCTTGGTCGAGCAGGGTGAAGTCGGGGGCGGTGTCGCCCTTGTCGAGGTTCGTCACCCCTCCAGCCTAGAACGCTCGATCGCTTGGAACGTCGTCAACAGGCGGTGCAGCGAGTCGAGGCGCGCCTCGGCTCCGGAGCCCAGACGACCGGATGCCACGGCCTCGGCGATCGCGCAATCCGGTGCATCGGGGAGGTGGGTGCAGCCGCGGGGACAGTCCTCCGCCGCCTCAGCGAGGTCGGTGAAGGCGCCGAGCACGTGGGCGGGGTCGACGTGGCCGAGACCGAACGAGCGCACGCCCGGGGTGTCGATGACCCAGCCGGATCCGGCAGGTCCCCGATACCGCAGGGACACGGCAGACGATGACGTGTGCCGTCCTCGACCGGTGACGACGTTGACGTGCCCGATCGCACGCTCCGAGCCGGTCAGCGCGTTGACGAGCGTGGACTTGCCGACGCCGGAGTGTCCGACGAAGACGGTCGAGTGCCCGGCGATCGCCTCCCCGATCTCGTCCAACGGCATGGCGCCCTGTGCGCTGGTGAAGACGCGCAAGTCGATGCCGGTGAAGTGCGCCAGGAACTCGGTGGGGTCGGCCAGGTCGGTCTTCGTCACTACGAGCAGTGGACGGATGCCGGCGTCGAGCGCGGCGACGAGATATCGATCGACGAGCCGTTCGCGGGGCTCGGGGTCGGCCGCGGCGACCACGATCAGCATCTGGTCGGCGTTGGCGACGATCACCCGCTCGACCTGATCGGTGTCGTCGGCGCTGCGGCGGAGGAGAGAGGTGCGCTCCTCGATGCCGACGATGCGGCCGAGCGTGCCCTCGCCGCCGGTCAGGTCGCCGACGACCCGTGCGCGGTCTCCGTTGACGATCGGCTGCTTGCGCAGTTCGCGGGCGCGGGTCGCGAGCATGCGGCGCTCGTCGGGTCCGTCCTCGTCGACGAGCACGGTGTAACGGCCGCGGTCGACGCCCAGGACCCGGGCGATCTGCGCGTCGGCGTGGGCCGGGCGACGCTTGGTGCGGGGCCGGTTCGCCTTGGGGTTCGGTCGCGATCGGATGGACGACTCGTCGTAGGTGAGATCGTCGTCGTCGTCATCGGTGAGCCAGCTCACGCGTGCGTCCTGTTCACGCGTCGACCGAGGCGTCCGTGCCGAGCATGGCGTGCCAGAGCGCGACGAACTGGGGGAGGGTCTTGGCCGTCGTCCCGATGTCGTCGACCTGCACGCCGGGGACGCGGAGTCCGATGAGGGCGCCCGTCGTGGCCAGACGATGATCGTGGTGAGCCTTCCACTCGCCGCCGACCAGGGTGCGAGGGACGATGCGGATGCCGTCTTCGAGCTCGTGGGCCTCGCCGCCGAGCGCACGCAGATTGCCGACGAGGGCGGCGATGCGGTCGGTCTCGTGCCCGCGGATGTGACCGATGCCGTGCAGCGTCGTGGGACCGTCGGCGAAAGCCGCCAGGCCGAAGAGCGTCGGGGCGAGTTCACCCGCCGCGGAGAGGTCGAGGTCGACACCCAGGATGCCGTGGTCGCCGGCGGCGACGGTGAGGGCGCCGCCGCGGCGGCTGACGCGCGCACCCATCTCGGCGAGGATGTCGACGAGCAGAGCGCCGGGCTGTGTGCTGTGGAGCGGCCAGCCCGTGACCGTGACCGAGCCGCCCGCCACCATCGCCGCGGCCAGGAAGGGCGAGGCGTTCGAGAGGTCGGGCTCGATCGCGACGTCTTTGGCGCGGACCGGCCCCGCGGGGACGATCCACTCGCCCGGAGCCGGACGCTCCACGTGGACGGCGCGGTGGGCGAGCGCCTCGACGGTCATGTCGATGTGCGGGACGCTCGGAAGCCGCGAGCCGACGTGGCGCAGCCGCAGGCCCACATCGAAGCGCGGCGCGGCCAGGAGCAGGCCCGAGACGAACTGACTCGACTGGCTCGCATCGATCTCGACCTCGCCGCCGCGAACGTGACCGTGTCCGCGGACCGAGAAGGGCAACGCCCAGTGGCCGCCGTCGTCGATGTCGACACCCACGTCGCGGAGCGCGCGTATCATCGCGCCCATCGGGCGGTGCAGGGCGCTCTCGTGCGCCGTGACGTGCACGTCACCTCGTGCGAATCCCGCCAGCGGGGTGACGAAGCGCATGACGGTGCCGGCTTGACCGCAGTCGATCGTGGTACCGCCGAGGAAAGAGGATGGGGGAGTGATCAGCAGGTCGGGTCCGAAGGGCGAGTCGGTGTCGATCTCGTCGATCCCCACGCCCAGCGCCCTCAGGGCGTCGATCATGCGCGCCGAGTCGTCGGAGTGCAGAGGGGCGTGCAGCGTGCCCGGGCCGTCGGCGATCGCGGCGAGCACGAGTTCGCGATTGGTCAGCGACTTCGAACCCGGCACGGTGACCGCGGCATCCACGGGACCGGTGGCGACAGGCGCGTCCCACGCGCCGCGAGGCGTGGCGGCGGAAGGGGAATACCCGAGTGGATTCATCGGTTCCTAGCCTACTGAAAGGGGACGACACGTGACCGCACTTCTCGAGCGAGACAGCCCGCCGGCGAGCATCCCGGCGGCCTTCGACATGCCCGACGTAGACTGGCGCGCGATGGACGACACCGCAGAAGCGGGCTCGCAGGCCGAGCCGCGCGCACAGTTCGAAGAGCAGGCTCTGCCCTTCATGGACCAGCTCTACGCCGCGGCGATGCGCATGACGCGCAATCCCGCCGACGCGGCCGACCTCGTACAGGAGACCTTCGTGAAGGCCTTCGGTTCGTGGGCGTCGTTCACGCAGGGTACGAATCTCAAGGCGTGGCTGTACCGCATCCTGACGAACACGTACATCAACACGTATCGCAAGAAGCAGCGCGAGCCGTACCAGAGCGCCATCGACGACCTCGAGGACTGGCAGCTCGGCGGCGCCGAGTCGACCACCGCGAGCAGCGCACGTTCAGCCGAAGCCGAAGCGATCGACCACATGCCGGCATCCGTCGTCAAAGACGCCCTGCAGTCGATTCCCGAAGATTTCCGGATGGCGGTGTACCTCGCCGACGTCGAGGGGTTCGCCTATCAGGAGATCGCCGACATCATGAAGACTCCGATCGGCACGGTCATGAGCCGTCTGCACCGCGGACGACGCCTCCTGCGCGACCTGCTGTCGGACTACGCCAAGGAGCGCGGCATCAAGGCCGCGACGGGAGAGAAGAAATGAGCGACTGCGGCTGCGACAAGGCACGGCGCGATCTGGAGGAGTACCTCCGCAACGAGGTCTGCAAGACCGAGGCGAATGACATCCGTCAGCACCTCGAGAACTGTCCCGGATGCCAGGACGAAGCCCTCGTGGCCCGCACCCTGACCGACGTGGTCGCGCGGGCGTGCAAAGAGACCGCCCCCGACGAGCTGCGCGATCAGGTGCTCGCGCGCCTGCGGGCGATCCAAGCCACCCACTGACGCCGCGCGGCGCCCCCCGGTGGGTGTCGGAGGGGGTCCGTAGGCTGGGGTCATGGCATCCATCGACCCCCTGACGCTGCCCCTCGACCAGACCTCCGCCGATGACCTCGCGGCCGCCGGGCTCGAATACGCCCGGGTGGATGCCGATGGCGACGCGTATCGGCCGTTCCAACGGGCCGTGGCGCGAGGTTTCCTCGGCGGTGAGTCCACCGACGATGAGGCCGAGAACGCCCGCCTGACCCTGCGCACCCGCCGACTCACCGCCGTCTACGACCGCGACGGGGTGGAGGCCGGGGTGCCCGTAGGCACCGTCGACTCCTGGGCGACCGAGCTCACCACCTCGCCGGGGCGACAGACCGACCTCTGGGCCATCAGCGCCGTGACGGTGGCACCGACCCACCGGCGTCGGGGGATCGCCCGGGCGATGCTGGGTGGCGAGCTGCGCACGGCGGCGGCGGCCGGTTTCGCCCTCGCGGGCCTGACCGTGACCGAGGCGACCATCTACGGCCGCTGGGGCTTCTCGCCGGCCACGTGGGCCTCCGATGTCGAGATCGACACCACCCGTGCCCGATGGACGGGTCCGACCCCCGCCGGTCGCCTCGACTTCGTGCCGCGCGACGGCCTCGCCGACAGGATCGGTGCCGTCCACGATCGCGTGCGTCGGCAGCGCCCCGGATCGGTGCCCGGGTGGGATGGACGCTGGCGAGGGGTCGCGGGTGTCGCCCCCGGAGACAAGCAGGGCGAGAAGGTGCGCGCCGTGGTGTACCGCGACACAGAGGGAGTCGACCGCGGCATCGTCGTGTACACGATCGCCGATCGCGATGATTTCGCGGCGCACGACCTCGACGTGCGGGCGCTGTTCGCTGAGTCGCCCGACGCCTATGCCGCCCTGTGGAGGTTCGTGCTCGAGCATGACCTGGTCGGCACGGTGAAGGCCTGGCTGCAGGCGCCCGTGCCACCCGTGCAGTGGATGGTCGCCGACCGCCGCGCGGTCACCGCGACCCTGACCGACCACCAGTGGCTGCGGATCCTCGACGTGCCCCGTGCCCTCGCCTCGCGCGCGTACACCGCGCCGCTGCGGGTGGCGATGCGCGTGACCGATCCGCTCGGGTTCGCCGACGGCGCGTGGCACGTGGTCATCGCCGACGACGGCGAGGCTGTGGTCGAACCCGTCGCCGACGGCGACGCGATCGACGTCGAGATGACCGTCAACGCCCTCGGATCCATCCTGCTCGGCGGCACGCGCGTCACCGAGCTGGCCGCGGCGGGGATCGCCTCGGGGCAACCCGGCGCCCTCGCGGCGATCGACCGTTCCTTTGCACCGTCTATGACTCCGCTTCTCGACATCTGGTACTGATGCCCGCCCCGCTGCTTAGCTCGTAGGCTTTCGCCGATGTCCGAAACAGCCACAGCCGCGCCCGGCGCGCGCACGCCCTCTCGCCTGCGGGCGGTGGGTCCCTACCTCCGCAGGTATCTCGCCCGCAATCCCGTCGCCGTCAGCGCTGCCGTGATCGTGATCGCCGCGGCGGCGGCGACCGGATCGCTGTGGAACGACGGGGGAGCCCTCGTCTGGGGCGCAGGTCCCCTGGCCACGTTCGCGAGCGGTCGTTGGTGGACGGTGCTCACCGCGCTCGTCGTGCCGGATTCGGCCGTGGACGCGGCGGCGTCCGTGCTGCTCGCCCTGACGGTCCTCGCCTACGGTGAACGTCTGCTGGGGGCACGCCGCACGGCGCTGCTCCTGGCGGTGACGGGGCTCGCGGGCCTGCTTCTGGGCATCGGCCTGCACGCCGTGGCCTGGACGGTGACAGACCTGCGACCCGTCGTGGCCGCTGAAGTCCCCGTGCTCGACCCGACGACGCCCATCGCGGGCGCGGTCATGGCGGCCTCGGCGTTCGCGACCACGCTGTGGCGGCGCCGACTGCGGCTGGTCGGCTTCGCGCTGCTCGCGCTCTTCGCCCTGTACGCCGGCGATGCCGACTCCTGGTACCGGCTCACCGCCGCCGCGATCGGCCTCGCCGTCGGCGCGGTCCTGGCGCGGGGTCGCGAGCGGCGGTCGTGGCACCGCAGTTCCACGAGGGAGAGCCGCACGCTGCTGGCGCTGCTGGTCGCCGTGGTCGGCAGCGGGCCGATCGTCGCGTTGGTCAGCGGCGGCGGTCGTGGCCCGCTGTCCCTGGTCGTCGATGCGTACACCCAGTACGACGACGAGGTGCTCGCGCAGTGCGGAACGGTTGCCGCGTCGGTGTGCGATGAGCAGGTCGCCCTCCTCATGACGCGCGGCGCGGGGCCGGCACTGCTGGCCATCACCCCGCTCGTCCTGCTGCTGGTCGCGGCGTGGGGGTTGCGGCAGGGTCGCCGCGCGGCATGGGTCGTCGCGGTGTTCGTGCTCGTGGCATCCGCGGTCCTTCCCCTCGTCTCGCTCGCCGACGGTCGCCTGCGCATCGACCCCTGGGTCGACGGCAGCGGCGCGGAGTACGTCCTGTGGGCGATCGCGAGCGTGGTCATCCCGCTCGTGCTCGCAGCGGCGCTGGTCATCGCCCGCGCGCGGTTCTCGGTGCGCGCGACGCCGAAGGCCGCGAAAGCCGTGGCGGTCGTGCTCACGGGGGCATTCCTCGCCTGCGCGACGACGCTCTTCGCCGTCGAAGCCATCGGAAAACGCGCGTTCGATCGTGAGGTCTCCTTCTTCGACCTCCTCTCGGTGACATTGCGACGTTTCCTGCCACCCGCGTTCACCCACCCGGGAGGCTCGACCGCGTTCCCCCACAGCGGCCCCGCCCTCTTCGCCTACCAGTGGATCGGCGTGCTGTTCTGGATCATCGTGGTGGCATCGATCCTGTGGCTCTACCGCCGGGTGCAGCGCCCCGACGCGGGCGACGACGGCCGGTACCGCGATCTGCTCCGTCGCGGTAGCGACACCCTCGGATTCCTGGGCACCTGGTCGGGCAATCGTCACTGGTACTCCGAGGACGGAGAGTGCGCGGTCGCCTATCGGC
This sequence comes from Microbacterium proteolyticum, assembly GCF_014192415.1. Taxonomy (GTDB): domain Bacteria; phylum Actinomycetota; class Actinomycetes; order Actinomycetales; family Microbacteriaceae; genus Microbacterium; species Microbacterium proteolyticum. The sequence continues at coordinate 385,709 of NZ_JACHXY010000001.1, read as the reverse complement.
TCTCCGGCGATGTCGCCCTCGCCGTCGCCGATCCCCTCGCGCCGGCGGGGCGGCGCCCCGAGGCGCTGAGAGGGTTCACCGACTATTGCGTCGAGCACGGGTGGATCCCCGCGTTCTACAGCGTGCACGCCGACACCCTGCGCGACCTCGTCGACCTGGGATGGCGCCACGTGCCGGTCGGCGTCGAGACCGTGATGGATCTGCCGGGGCTCACTTTCGCCGGCAAGGCCTGGCAGAAGGTCCGCCAACCCCTCACCCGCGCCGAGCGGGAGGGCTACACGGCCGTCTGGTCGCGTTGGCACGAGCTCACCGTGTCGCAGGCGTCGCAGGTCGTCGCCATCGACGAGGAGTGGGTCGCCGATCGGGCGCTTCCCGAGATGGGCTTCACGCTCGGGTCGCTCGACGAGCTGCGCGACCGAGACGTGCGGCTCCTGCTCGCCGTCGGTCCCGATGAGCGCATCGAGGCGGTCACGAGCTGGATGCCGAGCTGGACCGACGGTGAGATCACGGGGTGGACCCTCGATTTCATGCGACGCCGCACGGACGGTCCCAACGGGATGATGGAGTTCCTCATCGCCAAGGCCGCCCTGCAGCTGCAGGAGGAGGGTGCGACGCTGCTGAGCCTGTCGGGTGCCCCGCTCGCGGACGACCCGGAAGAGGCGGTCGAGGGTGACCCGGCCCCGCTCCGCGCTCTGCTGCGCTGGCTCGCCGAGGTGCTGGAGCCGGCGTACGGCTTCGCCTCGTTGTTCCGCTTCAAGGGCAAGTTCCGCCCGCGCTACCGTCCGCTCGCCCTCGCCTACCGCGACCCGCTGCAGTTGCCGGGCATCGGGGCAGCAGTAGGACGCGCGTACCTGCCCGACGCCTCACGACGTGAGATGGTCGCGCTCGCGCGGACGGCGTGGGAGGGGCGTCGGTGAACAGATTCATCCTCTCGCTCGAGCTGATCGACTCTCCGCTCCTGCTCGTCAGCGCCGCCGTCGCCGTTCTCGGACTGATCGCGGTGATCGTGTGGCCGCACCGACGCCTCGTCCTCACGCTGTCGATCGGGGTCGCTGCGGGGATCGTGATGTTCGTGATCGCGAAGATCCTCGAAGCGATGGACACCTTCCAGGGCCCGCTGCCGGGCGCGGCGATCTGGTGGGCGTCCGGAGCGGTCGCCGCCATCGCCGTCGGCATCGTCGGGATCTTCCGCAGCCCCCGGGTGCGCCGCGTCGCGGGCGTCGTGACGGTCATCTCGGCACTGCTTGCCGGCATCCTCGGCGTCAACACAGCGTACGGCGTGACGCACAACCTCGCCGCGATCCTCGGCGTGCAGGCACTCGACCCGGCGTCGTTGCCGCAGCAGAGCGCCGCCGCCGGTGATCCGGCGACGCTGTACAGAACGTGGCAACCACCCGCCGACATGCCCGCGAAGGGATCGGTGAGCGCGCTGACCGGCAGCACGAAGATCCCCACCGGGCAGTACGCCGCGCGTGACGCGTCGCTGTACCTTCCCCCCGCGGCCCAGGTCGCGAACCCACCGGCCCTGCCCCTGCTGGTGTTCATGATGGGTCAGCCCGGCTCGCCCGACCCCACCTCGTTGGCGAAGGCTCTCGACACCTTCGCCGCCGCGAATAACGGGCTCGCCCCGATCGCCATCGTGGTCGACCAGCTCACCGCGCCCGATCTCGACCCCTCGTGCGTCGACTCCGCGAAGTACGGAGCGGTCGCGACGTACATCAATCAGCTCGTGCCGCAGTGGGCCGAGCAGAACCTCAACATCGTCAAGGACCGCCATTACTGGACGATCGGCGGCTTCTCGAACGGGGGGTCGTGCGCCGCGATGTACGGCTCACGGTATCCCGAGACCTGGGGACAGATGCTCGACGTGATGGGCAACGAGTTTCCCGGCTCGGAGCACGTCGCCGAGACGGTCGCCGACGTGTACAACGGAGATGCGGCCGCGTTCCAGTCCGCCAAGCCGTCGGTGATCATGGGCGCCGCGCCCGCCGGGACCTACACCGGGCACACGGCGATCTTCACCTGGGGCAGTGCCGACACCACCTATGGTCCCGGGCAGCTGTCGAACTCCCAGGCGGCGGACGCCGCGGGCTTCACGACCCTGACGTACATCGTGGAGGGGGGCGGACACACGGGCGAGACGCTCGACGCGAGCCTCGCCTGGGCCATCCCGGCACTCGCCCCCACACTCGGGTTGGCCGCCCCGCCATCGTGAACCGACCGTCCTCGGTGGCGGACGCAGCGTCGTCCACCCGTGGCGGTGTCGGTCCTCCACGCCGGACACCACGACGAAAGGCCCGGTCGACGTATCGACCGGGCCTTTGGCAGCGAGGGATCAGCTCCCCAGCGCTTCTTTCATGATCGCGGCGTGCTCGTTGGCGTGCACCTTCGGCGAGCCTGTCGCCGTGGAGGCGGCGGACGCACGGGAGATACGGCGGACCGGGCGACCACCGAGCTGGTCGGCGACCTCGAGGGCGATGAACGGCCACGCCCCCTGGTTCTCGGGCTCGTCCTGCACCCAGGCAAGTTCTGCGTTCGGGTATTGCGCGAGCACCTGGTTGAGTTCGTCGATCGGGGCGGGGTAGTACTGCTCCACCCGTACGAGTGCGATCTCGGGGTTGGGGTTCTTGTCGAGCTCGGCGCGCAGGTCCCAGTGGATCTTGCCGGCGTGCAGGAGCACGCGCTTCACGGCACCGCGGTCGATGCCGCGATCGTCGTCGAGCACGGGCTCGAATCGGCCCTCGAGGAAGTTCTCGACGGGGCTCGTCGCACCGCGCAGACGCAGCATGGCCTTCGGCGTGAACACCACGAGCGGGCGGCGCGGGCGCTGGTAGGCCTGACGGCGCAGCAGGTGGAAGTACGACGCGGGCGTCGAGGGGCGAGCGACGATCATGTTGTCTTGCGCGCACATCTGCAGGTAACGCTCGATGCGTGCCGACGAGTGGTCGGGGCCCTGGCCCTCGTAGCCGTGGGGGAGCAGCAGCACGACGCTCGACTGCTGCGCCCACTTCTGGTCGGCCGAGGAGATGAACTCGTCGATGACCGACTGGGCGCCGTTGGCGAAGTCGCCGAACTGGGCCTCCCACAGCACGAGCGCGTCGGGGCGCTCGACCGAGTAGCCGTACTCGAACGCCATGGCCGCGTATTCGCTGAGCAGCGAGTCGTACACCCAGAAGCGTCCCTGGTTCTCGCTGAGGTTGGCCAGCGGCAGCCACTCCTGCCCGTTGCTGCGGTCGTGCAGCACCGAGTGACGCTGCACGAAGGTGCCGCGCCGCGAGTCCTGCCCGGCGAGACGCACCGGGGTGCCCTCCATCAGCACGGAACCGAAGGCGAGCAGCTCACCGAAGGCCCAGTCGATGTTGCCGTTGCGGCTCATGTCGAAGCGTTTGTCGAGCAGCTGCTGCAGCTTGGTGTGCACCGTGAAGCCGTCGGGCTTGTTCACGAAGGCGTCGCCGATGTGCTGCACGACCTCGCGCGACACCCCGGTCGTCTCGGGTGCACCCACGGCCGGCTCGTCTGTCGCGTCGACGGTGACGACCGGGTTGGCGCCCGTTTCGGCCTCGTGCGTGTCGGCGAAGGCGACCTCGAGGCGGTTCTGGAAGTCCTGCTTCGCCTGCTCGTACTCGTCCTCGGTGATGTCGCCACGGCCCACGAGGGACTCGGTGTACAACCGGCGGACGGAGCGCTTCGCCTCGATGAGGTTCGTCATCAGCGGCTGCGTCATCGAAGGGTCGTCGCCCTCGTTGTGGCCGCGGCGGCGGTAGCACACGAGGTCGATGACGATGTCGCGGTGGAACTCCTCGCGGTACTGGAACGCCAGTTCGGCCGCGCGGACGACGGCCTCGGGGTCGTCTCCGTTCACGTGCAGGATCGGCGCCTGGATCGTCTTGGCCACGTCGGTGGCGTACACCGAGGTGCGTGCATCGTTCGGCGTGGTGGTGAAGCCGACCTGGTTGTTGACCACGACGTGGATCGTGCCGCCGGTACGGTACCCGCGCAGTTGCGACATCTGCAGCGTCTCGACCACGACGCCCTGGCCTGCGAACGCGGCGTCGCCGTGCACGAGGATGGGAAGCCACGAGAAGGTGCCGATGGGCTTGCGGTCCTGCTTGGCGCGGACGATCCCCTCGAGCACGCCGTCGACGGTCTCGAGGTGCGAGGGGTTGGCGGCGAGATACACGGGCAGCTCATCGCCGGCGTCGCCGACGAAGGTGCCTTCGGTGCCGAGGTGGTACTTCACGTCGCCCGACCCGCGCTTGCTGCCGATGGCGACCGCGCCCTCGAACTCGCGGAAGACGTGACCGTAGGTCTTGCCCGCGATGTTGGTGAGCACGTTCAGGCGACCGCGGTGGGCCATGCCGATGGCCGCCCCGTCGAGGCCGACCGTGGCCGCGCCCTGCAGGATCTGGTCGAGCAGCGGGATGAGCGACTCGCCGCCCTCGAGGCTGAAGCGCTTCTGCCCGACGTACTTGGTCTGAAGGAACGTCTCGAACGCCTCGGCCTGGTTGAGCTTGGACAGGATGCGCAGCTGCTCGTCGTGACCGGGCTTGGTGTACTTGACCTCGACGTTGCGCTGGAACCACTGGCGCTGCACGGGGTCTTGGATGTGCATGTACTCCAGACCCATGGTGCGGCAGTAGGAGTCGCGCAGCACGCCGAGGATGTCGCGGAGCTTGGCGACGCGCTTGCCGCCGAGACCACCGGTGACGAACTCCCGGTCGAGGTCCCAGAACGTCAGGCCGTGCTGCTCGATCTCGAGGTCGGGGTGCGTGCGCTGGACGTACTCGAGCGGGTCGATGTCGGCCATCAGGTGACCGCGCACGCGGAAGGAGTTGATGAGCTCCTGCACGCGGGCGCTCTTGTCGATGCGCTCGGAGATGTCGACGCTGATGTCGGCGGCCCAGTGGATGGGGGCGTAGGGGATGCGCAGCGCCGAGAAGATGTCGTCGTAGAAGCCGCGCTGCCCGATGAGCAGTTCGTGCACCTTCTTGAGGAATTCGCCCGAGCCCGCACCCTGGATGACGCGGTGGTCGTAGGTGCTGGTGAGGGTGATCGTCTTGCCGATCGCCAGCTCGTTGAGCGTCTTCTCGCTCGCACCCTGGAACTCGGCGGGGTAGTCAAGCGCGCCGGCGCCGATGATGGCGCCCTGGCCGCGCATGAGGCGCGGGACGGAGTGGACCGTGCCGATGCCGCCGGGGTTGGTCAGTGAGACCGTCGTGCCCTGGAAGTCGCCGGGGGTGAGCTTATTGCCGCGGGCTCGGCGCACGAGATCTTCGTACGAGGCGAGGAACTCGCCGAACGTGAGGGTGTCGGCGCGCTTGATGCTCGGCACCAGCAGCGCGCGCGAGCCGTCGGGCTTGGGCATGTCGATCGCGATGCCGAGGTTGACGTGCGCGGGCGCCACGACCGACGGCTTGCCGTCGATCTCGGCGTAGTACACGTTCTGGCTCGGGAACTCCTTCAGCGCCTGGATCAGTGCCCAGCCGATGAGGTGCGTGAAGCTGACCTTGCCGCCGCGCGTGCGGGACATGTGGTTGTTGATGACGATGCGGTTGTCGATCATCAGCTTCGCGGGGATGGTGCGCACGCTGGTTGCGGTGGGCACCGTCAGCGAGTCGTCCATGTTAGACGCCAGCGCCTTCGGCATGCCCTTCAGGACCGTGACGCGATCTTCTTCGGTGCTCTCGGAGCGCGCCGAGGGAACGGCGTTCGGCGCCTGCGCCGGGATCGGCTGCGGCTTGGCGGGCTTCGCGGTGGTGCGCGCCACCGGTGCCTGACCGACGATCGGGATCGGGGCGGTCATGGGCTTGGGCTCGGAGCCCGCCTGCGCCGGAGGCGCCGCGGGCGGGGGAGCAGCGGCGGAAGACCCGTCGACGACCGGGTGGTACGCCTCCAGGATCGGCCACCAGGCCTTGTCTACGGAGTGCTTGTCGACTTTGAACTGCTCGTAGAGTTCGTCTACGAGCCATTCGTTCGCGCCGAACTCGCCCTCGCTCGAAGTACCGACGCCCGTCACCTGGCTCGACACAGTCGATCGCCTGCTTTCCTCGATGAAGATTCCTGTGGATGCAGAGACGTCCCCGTCCGTGCTCGAGCCAGCCTAGCCGAGGTTGCCGAAGCAGCCCGGGCCTTTACGGGGCCTTTACTTTCACATCCCTCAGGGTCGTTCATCCGAATCGTGTGGTGAGGTGGATGCCATGGAGTTCTCCGGCGCCCAGCCCGATGTCGACCTGACGTACTCGGACGTGTTCCTCGTTCCCCGTCATTCCGAGGTGCGCAGCCGCCTCGACGTGGATCTCGCCCCCGCCGACGGCAGTGGGGCGACCCTGCCGCTGGTCTCGGCCAACATGAACTCGGTGACGGGAACGCGGCTCGCCGCGGCCCTCGCGCGTCGGGGCGGGCTCGGCGTCCTCCCGCAGGACCTCGCCCTGCCCGACCTGCTCGACGCGGTCGAGTGGGTGAAGTCGCGGCCCGTCGCGTGGGATGCGCCCCTCGTGCTGCCTCCGAGCGCGACGGTGGCAGACGCGCGCCTCCTGCTGCCGCCGGTACCCGGTCACGGCATCGTCGTCGCCGAGACCCGAGGGGGCGGCATCGTCGACCTCGCAGACTTCCGCGGCATCGTGCCCGCCCCGCGCCTGGCGACGGCGCTTCTGGATGCCACGCTCGGCGACATCACGCGCGGCGAGACCCCCGTGATCGAGGCGCACCGTGTGGGCGACCCGCGGACGGTGTTCGCCCTGATCGAGGAGTCCGGCACCGACGTCGTCGCGGTCGTCGACGGCGACCGCGTGGTGGGGACCCTGTCGCTACGCAGCGCCCTGCGCGACTCCGTCTACCGTCCGGGCGTCGACGCCGACGGACGGCTCATCGTCGCCGCGGCCGTCGGCATCAACGGCGACGTCACCGGCAAGGCGCGCGCGCTCGCGGACGCCGGTGTCGACGTCCTCGTGGTCGACACCGCCCATGGGCACCAAGCGCAGATGCTCCGCGCACTGCGCGAGATCGCGGCTCTCGACCTCGGCATCCCGATCGCCGCCGGAAACGTCGTCACCGCCGAAGGCGTGCGCGACCTCACCGACGCGGGCGCGACGATCCTCAAGGTCGGCGTGGGACCGGGTGCGATGTGCACGACGCGCATGATGACGGCGGTGGGGCGCCCGCAGTTCTCCGCCGTGCTCGAGACGGCCCAGGCGGCGCGCAGCGTCGGCGCGCACGTGTGGGCCGACGGCGGGGTGCGCTACCCGCGGGACGTCGCGCTGGCGCTGGCCGCGGGCGCGGCATCCGTCATGATCGGGTCGTGGTTCGCCGGCACGATCGAATCTCCCGGCCGGCTCCGAACCGACGATGCGGGCCGGCTCTTCAAGGAGTCGTGGGGCATGGCATCCACCAAGGCGGTGCAGGGCCGATTCGGGCGCCTCGATCCTTTCGAGCGCGCCCGTAAGGAACTCTTCGCCGAGGGGATCTCGTCGTCGCGCATCTACCTCGACCCCCAGCGCCCGGGCCTCGAAGACCTCCTCGACATGATCACCTCGGGGGTGCGCTCCTCGTTCACGTACGCCGGCGCGTCGACGGTCGCGCAGTTCCACGAGCGCGCCCGGGTGGGCCTGCAGTCCGCGGCCGGTTACGAAGAGGGAAAGGCGCTCCCCGTCAGCTGGTGACCAGGCCCGCCACGGCCACATCGGCCTCGAGGGTGATCCACGCCCCCAGTTGCACCGAGAGATCGAGGTCTTCGCCGGTTCCGCGGGCCGCGCGTCGGGGGTCCGCGGCGAACAGTCCCGCGCGTCGTCCTCTCCACAGGGCGTCGGCGTTGCGGTGGACCAGATCGCGCGCGGTGCGGGAGACAGCGCGGTGCTCGTCGTTCGCCTCGTGGTCGGCGAACCACACCGCCGCCTCCGCGAGATAGCGAGCCAGGATGCCGGCGAACAGACCCCCGTCGCCGCCTCCCGCAGAGGGGAAGAGTCCTCCGTCAGCGTCGCACCAGCGCGCGACGGCGTGGACCAGGGATGCCGCGCGCGCCTCGTGCGCCTCCTGGGCGCCTGCGTCGGGGGCACCCCCTGCCAGGGCGAGAGCGGAGCCGATCGCGACGCCCTGGTTGTAGGTCCACAGCTCGGGGCGGACGGCGCCGTTCTCCACGCCGTCGCGCACCAGTCCCGTCGTCGGGTCGTGGAGGACCGCGGCGACCCACGCGTCGAGGTCGACCGCCGATCCCCGGCGCGCGGACCACGCCAGCGCGATCGCCGCGGGCCCGTTGGCGGGGGCGTTGTACAGCGCGCTGCCGACCGCCCACGGCAGAGCCCCCACCGTGGGATCGACGGCCTCGTCGAGCCGTCGGACGAGGCGGTCGATGCGTCGGTCGTTCAGGTCGTGGTGCTGCAACGCCAGGGTCATCCAGGCGACGTCGTCGTAGAACGGCGTGGTCCAGCGCCCCAGCGTCCGCACCGTGACACCGCGGTGCAGCGCGCGCTGCAGACGCTTGCGCCGGGGATCCGGTCGGTGCTGCTCGGCGTCGTGGAAGACGTGGAACAGGTGCGCATGCCACCAGTAGTGCCACGTGCGCGAGCCCGCGACGCCCGGTGTCGCGGCGTGCGCCCACGCGACCGGTCCGTAGCGATGGACGTAGCGGCGGACCACGGCCGATTCGGCCGCCATGGCGCGTGCCTGCGCCGGAGATGTCGCATCCATCTCCCCATCCTCCACAGGTCGTCGCGTGTGGGGGATACGCGTGCCGCTCCCTCGTGGCTGCCATAGAATCATCGGCACGATGGACGACCCTCCCAGTTGTAGACCCGAGCCCCGAAACCCCTCTTCCGCCGAGCGATCGAGCGGGGGTGACGACTGATGGAATTCGTCATGCTGGGCGTGGGGCTTCTTCTGACGGTAGGCACAGGACTCTTCGTCGCGAGCGAGTTCGCGCTGGTCAACCTCGACCGCGCCGATCTCGAGGCGCGCCGCGACGCGGGCGAGTCGCGGCTCTCGCTGACCATCGACGCACTCCGCATCACCTCGACCCACCTGTCGAGCGCGCAGCTGGGAATCACGCTGACCACGCTCCTCACCGGGTACACCATGGAACCGGCGATCTCGAGCCTGCTGCGCCCCCTCTTCCAGACGGGGGGACTGCCCGAGGCGCTGATCGTCCCGCTCGCCGCGGTCATCGGTGTCGCTTTCGCGACGGTGCTGTCGATGATCCTCGGCGAACTCGTGCCGAAGAACTTCGCCCTCGCCATTCCGCGGCAGACCGCGAAGCTCGTCATCCCGTTCCAGGTGGCCTTCACCGCCGTCTTCAAGCCAGCGATCGTCGTGCTCAACGGCAGCGCCAACGGGGTGCTGCGCGCCATGGGCGTCGAGCCCAAGGAGGAGCTGTCGGGTGCTCGCTCGGCCGAGGAGCTGTCGAGCCTGGTCCGACGCTCGGCGAACGCCGGGATGCTCGAGAAGGACACCGCCTCGCTCCTCGATCGCAGCCTCACCTTCGCGCGCCTCAGCGCGGCCGACGTCATGACCCCCCGCCCGAGCGTGCACGCGCTCGCCGCGGGCGATCCCGCCGACGACGTCGTGCAGCTCGCGCGACGCACCGGCCACAGCCGCTTCCCCGTGTACGACGAGTCGATGGACGACATCGTCGGCGTCGTCCACCTCAAGGCGGCCATCGGCGTGCCCCGCGAGAAGCGCGGAGAGGTGCCGGTCGCGGCGCTGTCGACCGAGCCGCTGCGCGTTCCCGAGACCGTCCGCCTCGACACCCTCGTTTCCGAACTGCGCTCGCGGGGATACCAGATGGCGATCGTCGTCGATGAGTACGGCGGTACCGCCGGTGTGGTGACCCTCGAAGACCTCGTCGAGGAGATCGTCGGCGAGGTCCTCGACGAGCACGACCGCTCGCGCGCCGGCGTGGTGCGTTCGGCGGCATCCCTCACCTTCCCCGGCGACCTGCGACCCGACGAGGTGCTCGACCGCGCCGGTGTCCGGGTGCCCGAGGGCGAGGTCTACGACACCGTGGGCGGATTCATCATGGCCGCGCTCGAGCGCATCCCCGTCGTGGGCGACACCGTGAACCTCGACGACGGCATCCTGGCCGTGCAGCGCATGGACGGCCGCCGTGTCGACCGGGTGCAGTTCACCCCCACCCCGCGGGAGCAGAACGTCGACGACCTCGTCCGCGCGGCGAAGGGCGGTGATCAGTGATGAGCGACTGGGCCGGAATCGCCTGGCTGGTGGTGCTCCTCATCGCCAACGCCTTCTTCGTCGGCGCAGAGTTCGCCGTCATCTCGGCGCGCCGCTCGCAGATAGAGCCGCACGCCGACCGCGGGTCGCGCGCCGCCAAGACCGCGCTGTACGCCATGGAGCACGCCACCCTCATGCTGGCGACGTGTCAGCTCGGCATCACGATCTGCTCGCTGCTGATCCTGAACGTGTCGGAGCCGGCCATCCACCACCTGCTGGCCGGTCCCCTCGGGCTCACCGGGCTCCCCGAGGCCGCGGTCGACGTCGCCTCCTTCGTCGTGGCGCTGCTGATCGTGTCGTACCTGCACGTCGTGTTCGGCGAGATGGTGCCCAAGAACCTCGCGTTCACGCTGCCCGACCGCGCTGTGCTCATGCTGGCTCCGCCCCTGGTGGCGGTGTCGAAGGCGTTCTACCCGATCATCGTCGCGTTGAACTGGACGGCGAATCACGTGCTGCGCCTGTTCCGTGTGGAGCCCAAGGACGAGGCCGCCTCGACCTACACGCTCGACGAGGTGGCGACGATCGTGACGCAGTCGCGTCGTGAGGGCGTGCTCGACGACTCCGCCGGCACCGTCCGCGCGGTCGTCGAGTTCACCGAGAAGAAGGCCGCCGACATCGCGGTGCCGATGGGCGCGCTGGTCACGCTTCCGGAGACGACGACCCCGGCCGAGATCGAGCGTGCCGTGGCGCAGCACGGCTATTCGCGCTATGTGATCGTCGATGAGATCGGCAACCCGACGGGCTACGTGCACCTGAAAGACGTGCTGCGTGCCGCGGAAGGGGCGGATGCCGACATGCTCCGACCCATTCCGGGAAAGCGCATCCATCACATGGTGTCGATGTTGGAGACGACGGATCTCGAGGATGCGCTCGCCCTCATGCGCCGCTCGGGGCGGCACCTCGCACAGGTGCGCGACGAGCAGGGCGACGTCAAGGCGGTGCTGTTCCTCGAGGACGTCATCGAAGAGCTCGTCGGCGAAGTGCAGGACGCCACCGAGCGTCGACGGTTCGTCTAGACGACGACACCGGATGCCGCGGGGCGAAGGCCTCGTGGCATCCGGTGACCCGTTCGTGCGGGCAAGAGATGACCCGCGTCCGTCGAGATGTCGCGATGCAGACGGAGAAGCGCGTGATCTCGGCAGACGCGCGAGCTCTCGCCGGGGTCGTGGGCGCCGCGGGGCGCGGGCCGGGCGGGGTCGCCGCCGCGCGGGCGGAGCGGGCCGGGCGGCGAGGGTCAGTACGCGCGGAGGTACTGCGCGGGGGCGGGCGAGTCCGCACCCAGGACCGCGGCAGCGCGAAGGGCGTAGTGGGGGTCGCGAAGCCATTCGCGTGCCGACATGACCGCGTCGGCGCGGCCGTCGGCGACGATCTGCTCGCCGAACGTCGGGTCGTCGATCATGCCGACGGCGCTCACGAGCAGGCCGGTCTCGCGGCGGACCGTCGCCGCGTACTCGACCTGATAGCCGGGACCCGGGACGATGCGCTGGTGGGGCACGAGCCCGCCGCTGGAGACGTCGATGAGGTCGGCGCCCGCCTCGGCCACGAGCCGGGCGGCGGCGACGGTGTCGGCGACGTCCCACCCGCCCTCGGCGGCATCGGTCGCCGAGAAGCGCACGAACAGCGCGGCCTCCGGAGCTGCAGAGCGAACGGCCTCGGTCACCCGCAGGAGGAGACGGACCCGGTTCTCGAACGATCCGCCATAGGCGTCGGTGCGGGTGTTCGTCAGCGGCGAGAGGAACTGATGCAGCAGGTAGCCGTGGGCGGCATGCACCTCGACGACCTCGAACCCGGCTCGGACGGCGCGGCGGGCGGCATCTGCGAAGTCGGTCACCACGCCGTCGATCGCCGCGGCATCCAGTGCAACCGGCTCGGCGTACGAGCCGTACGCCATCGCAGACGGGCCGACGGTGGTCCATCCGCCCGCGTCCCGGGAGACGGATCCGCGCTCGCCGGAGAGCGGCGACGTGGTCGAGGCCTTCCGTCCGGCATGGCTCAGCTGCACGCCCGCGACGGCACCGCGGGAACGGACCGCCGCGACGATCGGCGCCCATGCCTCGGCCTGCGCATCGTTCCACAGGCCCGCGTCGTCGGGCGAGATACGACCCTCGGGCGAGACCGCGCTCGCTTCGGCGATCACCAGGCCCGCCCCTCCCGCGGCGAATTGGGCGAGGTGAACGTGGTGCCAATCGTTCGGCATCCCGTCGACAGCGCTGTACTGGCACATCGGCGACACCCACAGTCGGTTTCGCATCTCGATACCGCGGATGGACAGGGGTGTGAAGAGGGCGCTCACGGGGGACCTTTGCGTTCTAGGGTGACGCCATGACGGCGAAGGACTGGAGCGGGCTGGACGCCGCCCGCACACTGCGGAGGCCAACCGCGGACGACGACAAGTATTCCCGCGGCGTCGTCGGGATGCGCACGGGGTCCACGCGGTATCCGGGTGCTGCGGTGCTCGGGGTCGAAGCGGCGTGGCGGGCGGGTACCGGGATGGTCCGATACCTCGGCCCCCCGCGCGCGCAGGATCTCGTGCTGCAGCGCCGGCCCGAGACGGTCACCGTCGACGGGCGCGTGCAGGCGTGGGTGATCGGTTCGGGAACGGATGCCACCGAGCGAGACGCCGCCGAGACGGCCCTCCTCCGCGGCATCCTGCAGGGCGACCTGCCGGTCGTCGTCGACGCCGGGTCGCTGGACCTCGTGCCGGGCGCCGCGGCGTCGGTCATCGTCACGCCGCATGCCCGTGAGATGGCCCGTCTGCGGGATGCCCTGGGGCTCCCCGCGGTCGCCATGGCGGACCACGACGCACGCGAGCGCGCGGCGCGGGAGACGGCGGACGCGATCGGCGGCGTCGTGCTCCTGAAGGGGGCGGTGACCATCGTCGCCGCGGCGGGCGGATGGAGTCGCCACGTGTCGACGGGGACGCCCTGGCTCGCCACCGCGGGCACCGGCGATGTACTGGGCGGAGTCCTCGGGGCGGTCACCGCCGGGGCCGTCGCCGCCGGACGCACCGACCTGGAAGAGCTGGCAGCGTGCGCGGCGACCTCGGCGTGGCTGCACGGTCGCGCCGGTACGGCGGCGTCCCTCTCCCACGGGAGCGCGGGCGGTCCGATCACCGCGCTCGATGTCGCCGACGCGCTGCCCGGCGTCGTCGCCGCCCTGCTCGGAGACTCGATCGCATAACGTTCGTGCGCTCCTCGCCCGTCCTGGCGCGAGAGCGCCCGGCCCTCGGCGGGGGCGCTCAGGCGGCCCCGTTTAGGATTACCCGGTGCTGAGGCGTGTCGTTCCCCTGTTGATCGCGTTCGTCGCCGTGCATGTCGTCGTGGCGGTGCTGGGCTACCAACAGCCCAACGAGCCGATGGGCGACGTGTACCTGGTGTACGAGCCGTGGTCGCGGTGCGCCCTGTTCGGCGGTGTCGACGTGACCTCGTGCACGCGCAGCGACACCTGGCAGTGGCCCGGCATCACCGAGAAGTGGATCTACCCGCAGCTCGCGTTCCTGCCGATGACCTTCGCCTGGGCGTTCGCATGGGCCATCAGCTACACCCCGGCGTGGGCGCTGACGGTATCGCTGTTCAACCTCGTCGCCTTCCTGGTGCTCGTCGGCGACGCTCGCTCGCGCGGACGCGTGGTCGCGGCGTGGTTCTGGCTCGCGGCCATCCTGCTGATCGGCCCCGTCGGCCTCTACCGCATCGACGGCATCACCGTGCCCCTGGCCCTCCTGGGCGGCATCTGGATGCTGCGTCGTCCGTTCCTGGCATCCGTGCTGCTGTCGATCGCCGTGTGGATGAAAGTGTGGCCGGCGGCCATCCTCGCGGCAGGGCTCGTCGTCATCCGTCGCCGCCTGGCGCTGGTATGGGGCGCGGTGGCCGTGTCGCTCGCGACGATCATCCCCGTGGTGGCTCTGGGCGGTGCCCCCTTCGTCTTCGGATTCGTCGGCGATCAGACCTCACGCGGCATTCAGATGGAGGCGCCCGTGGGCGGCCTCTACATGTTCCTCGCCGCCTTCTACGTGCCCGGCAGTGAGGTGTACTACGACGGCGACGTCCTCACCTTCCAGGTGACCGGGCCGGGAGCCGAGCCGCTGATCGCGGCGATGACACCGATCATGCTGCTCGTCATGGCGGGCGTGGCGGGCGTCGGGGTGTGGAAACTGCGTCACGGTGCGACCTTCCTGAGTCTCTTCCCGCCGTTGTCGCTCGCGCTGGTCACCGCCTTCATCGCCCTGAACAAGGTGGGATCGCCCCAGTACTACGTGTGGCTGTTCGCGCCCGTCGCGCTCGGCTTGATGCTCGATCGTCGTCGCTGGTACGCCTTCGCCGGGATGACGCTGGTGATCGCCGGTCTCACGCAGTGGATGTACCCGCTGCTGTACGACGGCCTGATGGCCACGCACCCCAACCCGTTCCCCGTGGTCGTGCTCGAGGTGCGCAACCTTCTCGCCCTGGCGCTGCTGGTGTGGGCGGTCGTGCGTGTCGTGAAAGCCCCCGTCGGGCGCGTGCGCCCACCCGCGGGGCTGCGCGAGATCGTCACGGGGCGGCGGCCGGTGCCACCGCGCGTGCCTGCCCGACCGTGACCCCGCACGCGCGATGAGCGCAGAGGCCGGCCCGCCTCGGGGCGTTCCGACCGCCTCGCCACGGGGGAGAACGGCTCGTGTGCGCATCGCCCGCCGGGGGTGGGTCGTCCGCTCGCAGCCTCCCGCCCGCAGGCGACCCGTAGTCTCGACGCATGCTCATCGCCTTCTCGGTCGCTCCCTCCGGCATCGGTTCCGCCTCGGCGGAGAATCCCGACGGGTCGGTGCACGATGCCGTCGCCGCGGCCGTCGCGGTCGTGCGCGCGTCGGGGCTGCCGCACCGCACCAGCTCGATGTTCACCGAGATCGAGGGGGAATGGGACGAGGTGTTCGCCGTCGTCAAGGCGGCGACGGATGCCGTGCTGCCCTATGGATCGCGCGTGTCGGTGGTCCTGAAAGCCGACATCCGACCGGGACGTACGGGCGAGATCGACGGCAAGATCGAGCGCCTCGAGGAGGCCCTGGAACGCCGGGCCGACTGAGGCTCCCTCCCACCTCGGCCCCGCCCTGACCGGAACCCTTCGACGCGGTCGGCAGATCCAGGCGGGCCGCTCGCGTCTACTCGGCGGACCGGCCTTCCGCCCTCCCCGCCGGTCTCACGCGGCGGGCGGGTCGTTCCCGACGCGCTGCGCGATGGCCGTGACGTCTGAGCCGAAGCGGGCCGTATCGCCGCGGCGTCGACTCTGGACGCTCTCGATCCGGGAGCTGGGCGCGCATCGACCCCTCGCTCGTACGCCGCTCTCGAAACGATTCGACGAGACGGTCGCACGCCCCCTACACTCGTCGGGTGACCTCTTCGACGACCTCGAGAGGTGCGGCGATGCGGGCGCTCCTTTCTCTCGCCATCGGCAGTTTCGGTATCGGCATGACCGAGTTCGTGGTGATGGGCCTGCTGCCCAACATCGCCCGCGAGCTCGTCCCCGGCGCGTGGGCGGCCTCGCCCGACGACGCCATCGCCCAGGCGGGCTGGCTCATCTCGCTCTACGCCCTCGGCGTCGTCGTCGGCGCCCCCACGATCGCCGGGTCCGTCGCGCGTTTCCCGCGCCATCGCGTGATGATCGTGCTGGCCGCCGCGCTGGCGTTCTTCACACTGCTGACGGTCATCGCCCCCACTTTCGAGCTCGTCGCGGCATCCCGATTCCTCGCCGGACTCCCGCACGGCGCCTACTTCGGCATCGGCGCCCTCGTGGCCGCCGACGCCCTCGGCCCCGGAAACCGCGCCAAGGGCGTCGCGTTCGTGCTGACCGGTCTCACGATCGCCAACGTCGTCGGCGTGCCACTCGGCACCCTGCTCGGTCAGCAGGTCGGCTGGCGCGCGGCGTTCGCTGTCGTCACCGGCATCTTCCTGCTGGCGACCATCTGCATCGCGCTGTTCGTGCCGAAGCACCCCGGCTCACCGGGTCGCCGATTGCGCGACGAACTGCGGGTGTTCCGCATCGGCCAGGTGTGGTTCGCGCTGGGGATCGGCGCGGTGGGCTTCGGCGGATTCTTCGCCATGTACAGCTACATCGCTCCCATGATCACCGACGTCGCCGGGCAGCCGGAGTGGAGCGTCTCCCTCGTCCTCGTGCTGGTCGGCATCGGCATGACCATCGGCAACGTCGTGGGGGGCGCGCTGGCCGACAAGAACCTGCGATTCTGGCTCTCCGTCGGTCTCGTCGCCCTCGCTGCGGCATCCGTCGGCCTCGCCCTGACCGCCGGCTGGATCGTCAGTCTCGTCCTGTTCGCGTTCCTCGTCGCGTTCTGCGGGGCGGCTCTCAGCCCGGCCATCCAGACCCGCCTCATGGACGTCGCCGAAGACAACCAGTCCATCGCCGCCGCCCTGAACCACTCGGCGCTCAACATCGGCAACAGCCTCGGGGCATTCCTGGGCGGCCTCGCGATCGCCGCGGGCCTCGGACTCGTCGCCCCCGCGTGGGTCGGCGCCGTGCTCGCCCTGGGTGGGCTCGTGGTCGCCGTCGTGTCGTATCGCATCGAGGATCGCAGCGGCCGTCATCCCGAACACCGGATGCCGGCTGCCGAGGCCGCGCAGACCGCGATCACGGGGTCTATTCCGACGCAGCGCTGAGCCGGTCCCGGGTTCCTGAGACGGGACCGACGGCGGCCGGACACGACGCAGGACTTCGCCGTGCACGTCCCGGATTCGCGACGGCCTCGGCCCAGGTCGGTGTCGGTTCTCCTGCATCCTGTCGTCGTCTCGATGGCGTGCGGCGTCCGGGGGTGGGACCGGGGACAGGGCGTCGACTCCGGGCGGAGGTCCCACCAGGACACAACGCAGGAATCAGGCCTCGCCCGACACGCCGCGGCTGGTCGTTCCGCGGCACCGAGGCCGGAACTCCTGCGTCGTGTCCGGGCACGGCACGAGAGCCCGACGCCCGGTCGTTCGGACGGCGCGGACGCCGGAAGGGATGGACGCCCGTCCCCGGCATCCGGGACCGTCAGGTGGCGAGGAGGCGACGCAGGTGCGTCGCGACCGCCGCGGTCTCGATGAGGAAGCCGTCGTGGCCGAAGTCGCTCGAGAGCACGACGGCGTCGTTTCCGTCGAGAGTCTGCGGGATGCCGCGGGCGATGCGGTGCTGGCCGTCGATGGGGAACAGTCGGTCGCTGTCGATACCGAGCACGAGGGTCGTGGCGGTGACGCGCGCCAACGCATCTTCGACCCCGTCGCGATCGCGGCCGACGTCATGCGAATTCATGGCCTCGACCAGGGCCAGGTAGCTGTTGGCGTCGAACCGACGCGTGAACTTGTTGCCGTGGAAGTCGAGGTACGACTCGACGGCGAAGCGTCCGCCCCGTCCGAGCGGACTCACGCCCGACTGCCACGAGCGTTGGAAACGCTGGTTCAACTCCGTGGGGCTGCGGTAGTTCAGCAACGCCATGCGGCGTGCGAGAGCGAGCCCGCGGTGCGGTCCGTCACCGTCACCGGCGTCGTAGTACTCGCCGCCCGCGAAGCGCGGATCGACCCTGATGGTGTCGAGCTGCACCGAGTTGAGCGCGATCTGGTCGGCCGTGGTGATCGGCGGGGCCGACAGGATCGCCGCGCGCGCGACACGGTCGGGGTGACCGACCGCCCATTCGAGTGCGTGCATCCCCCCCATCGACCCGCCGACGACGGCGAACCACCGCTCGACGCCGAGCTCGTCGGCGAGCAACGCCTGAGCGGTGACCTGATCGCGGATGGTCAGGTACGGAAAACGCGACGCCCACTCGTACCCGTCGGGCGCGATGCTCGCGGGACCCGTCGAGCCCTGGCATCCGCCCAGCATGTTGGGCGCGACGACGAAGAAACGGTCGGTGTCGATCGCGGCTCCGGGTCCGACGAGGTCGCTCCACCATCCGGCGGTGGGATGCCCGGGTCCGGCGGCACCGCGGACGTGGCTGTCGCCGGTCAGGGCGTGCAAGATGAGCACCGCGTTGTCGCGGGCGGGGGAGAGTTCCCCCCAGGTCTCGTAGGCGAGGCGCACATGTGGCAGGGACTCGCCGTTCTCCGTGCGGAAGGAGCCGAACGACGCGAAGCGGCGATCGCCCGCGGGGTCGCCGTCGCGCCACGCGCCGGTGGCCGGGGGACGGCCGAGCAGCGAACGGGCGTCGGCCTCCGTCACCGGGGCCGAGGGCACCGTGTCTTCGGAGATCTGCCAGTCCATGGCATCCATTCTCCCCGGGCGGGGCGGGGGTGTCCGTACTGTTACGGCGATGTCCATCGCGGCATCGGATGCCGGTGAGCTGGCCGAACTTCGGGAAGGCGACATCGACTGGCTGCACGAGAATGAGCGCCTTCGCGCCGCGCTGACGACGGCGTGACCGCTTGTCCAGCCCCCGATCACAGTCGTGGGGTGCGAACAGACTCGCCGGATGGCGAACTATCTGCTCATCGCGGCCTCGAGCGACATCGGCGGGGCGACGGCGACACGACTGCGCGATGCGGGCCACCGCGTCCTCACAACGGCTCGAGACTCATCCGTCATCGAGCCGGATTTCACCCTGGATGCCACCGACTTCGACGCCGTCGATCAGGTGGTCGGTGAGGCGGGCGAACTCGACGGCATCGCCGTTTTCGCGGGCTCGATGCTGCTCAAGCCCGCGCACCTCACCTCGCGCGAGCAGTACGACGGCTTGATCGCCGCATCGTTGACGACGTCGTTCGCAGCGGTGCGCGCGGCGGGGGCGCACATGCGCGACGGCGGATCCGTGGTGCTGGTGTCGTCGGCCGCCGCCCTGGCGGGCCTGCCGAACCACGACGGCATCGCCGCGGCCAAGGCCGGGGTGATCGGCCTGACGTTGTCGGCGGCCGCGAGCTACGCCGCCCACGGACTGCGCGTGAACGCGGTGGCCCCGGGCCTGGTGCAGACGCGTCTGACCGAGAAGCTGACCTCGACGGACATGTCGCGGAAGGTCTCGGAGGCGATGCATCCGCTCGGACGGCTCGGCGAACCCGATGATGTCGCGCGGGCCGTGGAGTTCCTGCTGTCGCCCGAGAACGCGTGGATGACCGGTCAGATCATCGGCGTCGATGGCGGGCTGGGGAGTCTGCGGCCGCGTCAGAAGGTCTGATCACCGGGTTCTCGACCTGCGTCGGTGCTGCCCCGCCGGGAGCGGAGGAGGTTCGGGCCGCGGAGGAGGGGCGTGGTGACATCGGTCCTCCGTTCCCTGGATCTCCTCCCGCCGACCGAGGCGTCGTTGAGCGCGGGGCCGTGACGGTCCCCTCGGGTGCGAGCTGCGAACGCGAGAACGCCCCGAACCGGGTGACCGGATCGGGGCGTTCGGCAGCGCGCGATCAGACGCGGGAGGCCTCGGACAGGCGACGCGCTGCGGAGAGGGCCTGATCGAGGTCGGCCTTGAGGTCCTCGATGTTCTCGAGGCCCACGGACAGGCGCACGAGGCCCGGGGTCACGCCGGCCGTGAGCTGCTGCTCGGGCGTGAGCTGGGAGTGGGTCGTGGATGCCGGGTGGATGACGAGCGAGCGCACGTCACCGATGTTGGCCAGGTGGCTGAACAGGCTGAGCGAGTTCACGAACTCGCGACCCGCCTGGACACCGCCCTTCAGCTCGAACGACAGCACGGCGCCGACCCCCTTGGGGGCGTAGTTGTTGGCGGCGGCGTACCAGGGCGAGGTGGGCAGACCCGAGTAGTTCACGGTTGCGACGTCGGGGTGCGACTCGAGCCACTCCGCGATCTCCTGGGCGTTCTGCACGTGGCGCTCGATGCGCAGCGACAGCGTCTCGATGCCCTGGATGAGCTGCCAGGCGCTCTGCGGGGAGATCGAGGCGCCGAGGTCGCGGAGCAGCTGTACGCGCGCCTTGATGATGTACGCGAGTCCGTCGCCCACCGCCTGCGTGTAGACGGCACCGTGGTACGAGGGGTCGGGGGTCGTCAGTCCCGGGAAGCGGTCGGAGCGCTCCGACCAGGGGAAGCGGCCGCCGTCGACGATGACGCCGCCGATCGTGGTGCCGTGCCCGCCGAGGAACTTCGTCGCGGAGTGCACGATGATGTCGGCGCCGTGCTCGAAGGGACGGATGAGGTACGGCGTGGCGATCGTGTTGTCGACGATCAGCGGCACCCCGGCCTCGTGCGCCACGTCGGCGACGGAGCGGATGTCGAGCACGTTGATCTTGGGGTTGCCGATGGTCTCGGCGAAGAACAGCTTCGTGTTCGGGCGGACCGCGGCGCGCCACTCATCGGGGTCGTCCTGGTTCTCGACGAACGTCGTCTCGATGCCGAGCTTGGCGAGGGTGTACTTGAAGAGGTTGTAGGTGCCGCCGTAGATCGAGCTCGACGAGACGATGTGGTCGCCCGCTTCGGCGATGTTGAGCACCGCGAACGTCTCGGCCGCCTGGCCGCTGGCGACGAGGAGGGCGCCGGTGCCGCCCTCGAGGCCCGCGACGCGCTGCTCGACGACGTCTTGCGTGGGGTTCTGGATGCGCGTGTAGATGTTGCCGAACTCGGCCAGCGCGAAGAGGTTCGCCGCGTGGTCGGCGTTGTCGAACACGTACGAGGTGGTCTGGTAGATCGGGGTGGCACGAGCCTTGGTCACCGGGTCGGGCTGTGCGCCCGTGTGGATCTGCTTGGTCTCGAAACGCCAGTTCTCGGGTGCCGACATGGCTGCTCCTCCGGTCGGGTGGGCCGAGGCGGACGCCGTGGCCTGCTGCGAGCGTAGACACCCCCTCCGACGCCGACAAGCGCCCCGGACACGGGCCGTAACACCGTCGTCGCCTCTGTCCGGGCGGCTGCCCGCGCCGGTACCGCAGCGTGCGGCACTCCATCGCCGGCAGCGTCCCGCAGCTCGCCCCCACGCACGGCGGCGGCCCCCACCGCTCCGGCGGGGAGGCGGGGCCGGCACGCGGCATCGGGTGTCGGAGGGGCGCAGTAGCGTGGATGCCATGACGCGACGCGCAGTGGTGACCGGGGCCAGTTCGGGTATCGGAGAGGCGGCGGCGCGGGCGTTGCGGGCTCGCGGATGGGACGTGGTGGGTGTCGCACGGCGGGCCGATCGGCTCGCGGTGCTCGAAGCCGAGACGGGTGTCGTGGCTCACGCCGCCGACCTGACCGACGGTGACGCCGTCGCGGCGCTGGCCGCGCGGCTCGACGAGACCGGCGGCGTCGACGCGCTCGTGCACGTGGCGGGGGGCGCACGCGGCAGCGATCGCATCGAAGCCGGCGACCCGGAGGACTGGCGCTGGATGTTCGAGGCGAACGTGCTGTCGGCGCAGCGCCTGGTGGCATCCCTTCTTCCGGCGATACGGCGCGCGGCCGACGTCTCGGGCCACGCCGACCTGCTCTTCGTCACCTCGACCGCCGCGCAGACGGCGTATCCGGGTGGCGGCGGGTACAACGCGGCGAAGGCCGGAGAGGCGATGCTGGTGCACGCACTGCGCCAGGAGCTGAACGGCGAGCCGTTGCGCGTGATCGAGATCGCCCCGGGCATGGTGCGCACCGAGGAGTTCAGCCTCAACAGGTTCGGTGGCGACCACGTCGCCGCCGACAAGCTGTACGAGGGCGTCGAGGCGCCCCTCGTGGCCGCCGACGTCGCCGATGTCATCGCCTATGCGCTCGATGCCCCCGGGCACGTGAACCTCGACCTGGTGACGATGCGCCCCGTGGCGCAGTCGGCACAGCACCTGCTGGCGCGGGGGCCGTTGACGACGCGCTGACCCCGCGCCGCTCCGCGGCAGTGTTCGTGAACGAACGCCCTAGGGTGAGAGCAGTCGAGGAGAGGATCCGGTGTGACGGACGAGCGCGAGCGGTTGAGCTGGGACGATTTCGGGGTCGCCACGCGCGACATCTCGCGCGCGATCGTCGCCGACGGTTTCCGCCCCGAGGTGGTCGTCGCCATCGCGCGGGGCGGCCTGCTGCCGGGAGGGGCGATCGCCTACGGTCTCGGCGTGAAGAACTGCGGCGCGCTCAACGTCGAGTTCTACACGGGTGTGGGCACGGTGCTCGATGCGCCTGAGGTGCTGCCCCCGGCGCTGGACCTGTCGTACCTCGAGGGACGCCGCGTGCTCCTCGTCGACGACGTGGCCGACAGCGGGCGCACGCTCGACCTCGCCGTCAAACTGCTCGACCGGCACGGCGCCGAAGCGCGGTCCGCCGTGATCTACACGAAGCCGACCACGGTGGTGACGCCCGACTACTCCTGGAAGGACACGACCCTCTGGATCGAGTTCCCCTGGTCGCACCTCGGATCTGTGCACGAAGAAGACGCGGCGTGACGGCGAAGTCCCTCGCCGAACTCGCCGACGCCGGCCTGATCGACTCCACCTGGGTGGAGCCCCTCGCCCCGGTCGCCGACGACATCGCCGCGCTCGGTGAGCGTCTGCGTCAGGAGGGTAAGCCGTACCTGCCGGCCGGCGAGCTCGTGCTGCGCGCCTTCCGCACGCCGCTGGACGACGTCCGGGTGCTCATCGTCGGACAAGACCCCTACCCGACGCCGGGTCACCCGATCGGGCTGTCGTTCGCGGTGGACCCGCACGTGCGGCCCCTGCCGCGAAGCCTCGCGAACATCTACCGGGAGCTCTCCGACGATCTGGGCATCGCGCCCGCCCCGCACGGAGACCTCTCGGCCTGGGCGGCGCAGGGTGTCATGCTGCTGAACAGGGTTCTGACGGTGTCGCCGGGGTCGCCGGCGTCCCATCGCGGCTGGGGGTGGGAACGCGTCACCGAGCATGCCATCCGGTGTCTCGTCGAACGAGATGCGCCGCTGGTCGCGGTGCTCTGGGGACGGGATGCCATCAACCTCACGCCTCTGCTCGGCAGCACGGCCATCGTCTCGTCGCCGCACCCGTCGCCGCTGTCGGCCAGTCGGGGCTTCTTCGGCTCGAAGCCGTTCTCGCGGGTCAACTCCCTGCTGGTCGAGCAGGGCGCGGACGCCGTGGACTGGCGCCTTCCGACCTGACGGCGTCGTCATCCGGCCCGACGTCGCGGCTCGGTGACATACGCGGGAAACGGCGCCGCCCGTAGAGTTACGACGTGCTGGAAGAGGAGTACGAGAAGAGCCGTCGGCGACCACCCGCGCATCTGCGCCGTGCCCCCGAGCCCGAGCGGCCGTTCTCCTTCGAGATTCGCCCGGCGACGGAAGCCGACATCCCCGACATCCGGGAGATCTACAACTACTACGTGCGCAACTCCGTCGTGACCTTCGACGAGAAGGCATGGACCATCGCCAGATGGCGCGACAAGTTCGCCACGCTCCAGAAGCTGAAGCTGCCCTTCCTCGTGGCACAGTCGCCCAGCGGGCAGATCCTCGGCTATGCCCTCGTGCAGCCGTGGCAGTCCAAGTCCGCCTACCGGTACACGGTCGAGAACTCCATCTACCTCGGTCAGGCGGCGGCGGGCAAGGGTCTCGGACGAGCGCTGCTCGAAGCCCTCATCGCCGCCTGCCAGGATCTCGGCATCCGCGAGATGGTCGCCGCGATCAGCGACAAGGGCGCCGACGCATCGATCGCCCTCCACGAGAAACTCGGCTTCACCGAGGTCGGCCGGATGGGTCGCGTCGGTTTCAAGTTCGGCCGATGGCTCGGGGTGGTCTACCTGCAGAAGAGCATCCCGTCGAAGAAGAAGCGCCGGAAGCTCTTCGGCTGACGGGCCGCCGTCAGACGGGGAGGACGGCGGGATCTTCGTCGGGGTGTCGACGCGCCTGGCTCCGAGGCGGTTCAGCGACCGCGCGGCTGCGGGTGGGCCGCCTGACGCACTTCGTCGACGAGCGTGCGCCACGCCCCCTCGATCTGTCCGTCGCCCAGGCGTGCCTGGTGCACGGGTGCCTCGCCGTGATGCACCTCGATGCGCCATTGATAGCGGTCGGCCCCGGCCGTCGGCACGGGCGCGGCGTCCCAGGGGCAGCTCTCGACGAGTTCTCTCCAGCGCGGCGCATGGTCGGCATCGGCCTCGGCCCGCCACTGTCGTGAGAGCCCGGCGATTCCGCCCGAGCGCACGACGATGATCGTGAGACGGTCGTCGCTGTCGGCTTCAGGCTGCGGCATCCTCCACGACGCCGACCCCGGCCCATGCGGCGCGGACGGCGGCGACCTCCTCCGACTCCTCACCGTACTCCGCAGCGGCCGCCGCCAGGGTGGCGGCCGCGAAGGAGGTGAAGTCCGCGGTGGGCGAGAGGGTGCCCGCGGTGAGCGTGCGGTACCAGATCAGACCCGCGCGTTCCCAGGCCTTGCCGCCCAGGGCGGTGGCGGCGAGGTAGAACGCCCGGTTCGGGATACCCGAGTTGATGTGCACGCCGCCGTTGTCGTCGTCGGTCTCGACGTAGTCGCGCATGTGCCCCGGCTGCGGGTCTTCGCCGAGCACGTCGTCGTCGTAGGCCGTGCCGGGCGCCTTCATCGATCGCAGGGCCTCGCCCTGGACGTCGGGCGCGAAGATGCCCGCCCCGATGAGCCAGGTCGCCTCGTCGGCCCGCTGGCCGAGGTGGTGCTGCTCGGCCAGGGCTCCGAAGACGTCGGACAACGACTCGTTCAGAGCTCCGGACTGACCCTGGTATTCCAGGCCGCCGGCGGCCTCGGTCACCCCGTGGCCGAGCTCGTGCGCGATGACGCTGAGGGAGCGCGTGAATCCGACGAACACCTCGCCGTCGCCATCGCCGAAGACCATGCGTTCGCCGTTCCAGAACGCGTTGTCGTAGTCGTCACCGAAGTGCACCGTGGCCAGGAGCGAGCCGCCCGCGGCGTCGATCCCGTCGCGCGAGAAGGCGTCCCAGAAGAAGTCGTAGGTCGCTCCCAGGCCGTCGTAGGCCTCGTCGACGGCGGCGTCGCCGCTGGGGGCGTCGTCTTCGCTGCGCACCCGGCGGCCCGGCAGGTTCTCGGTGTTGCCGGCGTCGGAGACGATGCGATCGGGGACGGGAGCGGCCTCTGCCACGAGCGCATCGCCGTCGATCGACAGGCGCAATCGTGTGCGTGCGGGCCGCGGAGGACGCGGCATGGCCAGCGTCTTGCGGGCGGCGGCGGCGGCCCGTGCGAGACGGGGGTCGTCGGTCTGGGCGAGACGGTCGAGCAGGAACGGGGGGACGATGCCGGCGATCATGCGCCCGAGGCTAGCGCGCACCTCCGACATCACGGCATCCCTTGATCTCGGCCGGGGGCGGATTCCCCCTCGCTCGCGTGGGGGAGGAGCCTCACGCGTCGCGACGATCTGCGCGGCGGCGGATTCCCCGCCGCGAGAGGGGGCGCGTCAGCGAGGCAGAGTCGGGATGGATGCCAGCAACTGGCGGGTGTATGCGGCTTGCGGCTGCAGCAGGACCTTCTCGGTGGGCCCCTGCTCCACGACGCGGCCGTCCTTCATCACGACGACCTGATCGCAGACGTTCTGGACGACGCCGATGTCGTGCGACACCAGCACGAGGGTCACCTGCTCGTCGACGCGCAGCCGCGCCAACAGGCGCAGGATCTGCGCCCGCACCGTCACGTCCAGCGCCGACAGCGGTTCGTCGCCGACGAGAATGCGTGGCCGATGCACGATGGCACGGGCGATCGCGATGCGCTGTCGCTGTCCGCCCGAGAACTCGTGGGGGAAGCGTGCGGCCATGTCGGCCTCGAGTCCGACCTGCGCGAGGACCTCCCGCACGCGTGCGCGGCGATCTCCCTCCATGCCCAGCGCCCACAGGGGCTCGCCCACGATGCGTCCGATGCTCATGCGCGGGTCGAGCGAGGCGTACGGATCCTGGAAGACGACCCCCGTCGTGCGACGGAGCCAGTGCAGCGACCGCGCAGACCCCCGCGCGTCCACCGCGCGTCCGTCGACCTCGACCGTCCCCGCGGTCGCCGTATCGAGTCCGAGCAGCAGGCGCACCAGGGTGGACTTGCCCGAGCCCGACTCGCCGATGATCCCGACGGCGGAACCCGCGAGCACCGAGAGGTCGACGTCGATGACACCCGGGGTGCGCTCAGCGCGCCCGAATCCGCGAGTGCGGGGGGTCGGGTAGTCACGGGTGAGTCCGCGCGCCCGCATGATCGTCTCGGTCATGGCGTCCGCTCCGGATCCGTGGCGTCGGGTTCCGCAGGCCCGGGCGGTGGTGCGGTGTCGTCTCCTCCTGCCACGGCGGCATCGAGCGATGAGCCGCGCGCCGGGGCGAGGGTCGGTGCGTCGTCGACGGCCACCGCCACGGCATCCGAGATCGATGGATGCGAACGCTCGGGATGCCACAGCGTTGCCGTCGCGTCGCGAAGCAGGGCCTGCGTGACCGGCGACGACGGCGCGCGCAGCAGGTCGGCGACACCGCCCTGCTCGACCACCCGGCCCTTCTCGAGGACGACCGCGTGGGTGGCTACCTGCGCGAGCACGGCGAGGTCGTGGGTGATGAAGACGAGCGACATGCCGGCATCCTGAACGAAGGTGCGCAGCAGCGCGAGGACACCCGCTTGGATCGTCACGTCGAGCGCGGTGGTCGGCTCGTCGGCGATGAGCAGGCGCGGGCGGCAGGCGAGTGCCATGGCGATGGCGACACGCTGGCGCTGGCCCCCGGACAACTGGTGCGGGTACCGCGAGACGATGCGCTCGGGGTCGGGCAGCGCGACGCGCTCCGCCTCGGCGACGGCCCTCACCAGCGCCTCGCGACGCGAGACGCGCTCGTGGATGCGCACGGACTCGCCGATCTGCCGGCCGACCGTACGGATGGGGTTCAGTGCGGTGCGGGGCTCCTGGAACACCATGCCGATGTCGTCGCCGCGCAGTCGCGCGAGCTCCCGGTCGGGGAGGCCCAGGATCTCGCGTCCGTTCCACCGGACACTTCCGCTCGCCCGCACCCCGTCGGGCAGGAGACCGAGGATCGCCAGGGCGGTGAGCGACTTGCCCGAGCCGGACTCGCCGATGATGCCCACCCGAGCGCCGTCGGGCACCACGAACGAGACCCCGTCGACGACCGGGCGTCCGCCGATCTCGATGCGCAGATCGCTCACCTCGAGGCTCACGCGACCACCCCCGGCACGTGCAGGCGGGCGGCGGGCGCACGCTCGGAGAGGGTGGGATCGGCGGCCTCGCGCAGGGCGTCGCCGAGCAGGTTCAGGCCCAGCACGGTGAGGGTGATGGCCAGTCCCGGCCACACCACCGTCAACGGGTGCACGGCGATGTACGCCTGCAGATCGCTCAGCAGCACGCCCCACGAGGGCTGAGTGACCGGGGCGCCGAAGCCGAGGTACGACAGTCCCGCCTCGGCGAGCACCGCCACCGCCATGCCCCACGACAGCTGCACGATGAACACCGGTGCGACGTTGGGAAGGAGGTGCCGCGTGAGGTTCTGCCACGTCGTCAGGCCGCTCGCGCGTCCGGCGAGCACGTAGTCGCTGTGCAGGACACGGCGCAGTTCCGGTCGCGTCACGCGGGCGACGTTCACCCCGAAGCCGATGCCCACCGCCCAGATGACGACGGCGAGGGAGCCGCCCCACACCGCCGAGATCATCATGGCGATGATGAGGACCGGGAAGGCGATCAGGATGTCGACGAGCACCGCGACGCTCTCGCGGACCCACCGCGCGGTGAGCGAGCCGAGGGCCGCGAGGGCGATTCCGAGCACCGAGGCGACCACCCCCGCCCCGACGGCGACGATCACCGTCGTGCGCGCCCCCGCCATCAGGAGGCTCGCGATGTCGCGACCGCTGTTGTCGGTGCCCAGCACATGCGGCCAGGACGGATCGCTCCAGCGCTCGCGGGCATCGACGGCGGCCGGATCGAACGGTGTCCACACGAGCGACACCAGCGCGGTGACGAGCACGAGAACGACGATGAGGATGCCGAACCGCCCGGTTCCGAGCCCCCACAGACGCCGCAGGGTGGTCATGCGGCCTCCCGCTGTCGAGGGTCGACGAGACGGTGGACGAGATCGACGAGGAACCCCACGAAGAGGACGAAGCCGGTCAGCGCGAGCAGCTCCCCCTGCACCTTCGGCAGGTCGCGCGAGGCGACGTCGCCGACGAGCATGCGGCCGATCCCCGGAAGCGTGAACAACTGCTCGATGATCACCGCTCCCACGATGACGCCAGCGACCTGCAGCCCCAGCACGGTGATGATCGAGAGCCCCACATTGGGGAGACCGTGGCTGAGCAGTGCGCGCGTGCGGGTGAGGCCCTTCGCGGCGGCCGTGCGCACGTAGTCCTGGCCGAGAGCCTGGAGCGTGGCGCTGCGCACGAACCGCAGGAGCATGGCGCCTTCGACCACGCCGATGGTCACCGCGGGGAGCACGAGAGCGCGGAAAGCCGCTGCGGGGTCGTCCCACCCGGCCCGGGGGAAGCCCTGCGGCGGCAACCAGCCCAACCACACCGAGAACACCACCACCAGCATGAGACCCGCCCAGACCACGGGGACGGCCGCCAACGCCTGCGCCACGACACTCACCGCGGTGCCGCTCGCGCGGTGACGTCCCAGAGCCGAGAGCACGCCGAACGGGATGCCGACGAGCAGGGCGACCGTGAGCGACATGGCCGCGAGGGGAACGGTAACCCGCGCTTTGTCGGCCAGCTCCGCCGCGACCGAGGTGCCCGTGACCAAAGAGGTGCCGAGATCGCCCCGCGACAACCCGCCGATCCAGTCGCCGTACTGCGACCACAGCGGGACGTCGAGGCCGAGGCTCGCGCGCACCGCGGCGATCTGCGCGGGCGTCGCTTCGGCGCCGGCGATGAGCTGCGCGACGTCACCCGGGAGCACGCGCAGTGAGAGGAAGATCAGCACGCTGGCCACGGCCAGGCCCAGCACGAGCAGGCCCAGCCGTGTCAGCGTGTAGCGGATCACTCCGACGAGACCGTCACACCGGCCAGCGGCAGGCGCACGTTCAGGGAGTTCTTCGGGAAGTTCGACACGTTCGTGCCCACCGCGGTCAGCGGAGTCGAGAGGAACAGCCAATCGGCCGCGTCCTCGTCGCTGACGATGCGGGCGGCCTCGGCCAGTAGGTCGGACGACTGTTGCGCGTCGGTCGTGGCGAGTGCCTGCGCGTACAGGCTCTGCACCTCGGTGTTGTCGTATCCGAAGTAGTACGACGGGTTGGCCCAGTTGCCGAAGTCGCGGGCCTCGACGTGACGGACGAAGCTGAGGTCGTAGTCCTTGTTCGTGTAGACGTCCTGTAGCCAGGCGCTGAAGTCGACCTGCTCGACCTGCAGCGTCACGCCCACGTCGGCGAAGGACGACACCAGGAACGTGGCGATCGTGCCCGGGTAGACGTTGGGCACGGTGAGCGTCAGATCGAGGTTCTGCGCGCCGGCCTCGGCGAGAAGCTCGCGCGCCCGGTCTGGGTCGAAGTCGAGCGAATCCGACAGGTCTTCGTAACCGGGGTCGAGCGGCGGGATGGGGCCGGAGAGCGTGTCGCCGTAGCCGAGGGTGTCGACGAGCGCGTCATGGTCGATCGCCAGGCGCAGGGCCTCGCGTACGCGCTGGTCGTTCAAGGGTGCCCGCTGGTTGTTGAAGGCGAGGGTGCCCTTGTCGGTCGTCAGGCCCGACTCGATCGCGAAGGCGCCGCTGTCCTCGAGCTGACCACGCAGCTCGGGGTCGATCTCGAGCGCGACGTCGAGGTCGCCGTTGACCGCGGCGTTGATGGCGGCGCTGTTGTCGGGGATGTAGTCGAGCACGACCTCGGCGACGCCGGCCTTCTCGCCCCAGTACCCGTCGTACCGCGCGAGCGTGAGGCTCTGACCGGTGTTCCAGCTCGCGACGGTGAACGGTCCGGTGCCGTTGGCGGCGGTCTGGAAGTTCGTGGCGTCGCCGCTGTTGAAGACGAGGCCGACTCGCCCGGTGAGGGTGAAGAGGAAGTCGATGTTGGGTTGTGCGAGCGTCAGCACGACGGTCGACGCGTCCGGGGAGGCGATCGAGGTCACCCCGGCGAGGTCGGAGCTGTCGGCGATGGTCGCGTCGTCTTTCGCTGTCTGCAGGGAGGCGACGACGTCGTCGGCGGCGAGTTCGCTGCCGTCGTGGAAGGTCACACCCTGCCGCAGGGTGAAGGTATAGGTGAGGCCATCGGCCGACACGTTCCATTCCGTAGCCAGGGCCGGGGTGATGGCGTTGTCGTCGTCGGCGTTGCGGGTCACGAGTCCCTGGTAGACGTTGTCGACGAGCGCCTGCTCGAGCGCAGCCCCACCGGTGCGGCGGATGTCGAGGTTCGACGGCTCGAGCGACAGGCGCACCGTGAGAGCGGCATCGGGATTCGCCTCGCCCGTGGGGCTCTGTGCGGTGTTCGAACCGGTGCACGAGCTGAGGAGCAGGGCTCCGAGGAGAAGCGCACTCGTGGCGAGGGTGGTGCGGCGCAGCATTGCGGGGTTGTCCTTTCGCAGGCCGAAGGCATCGGGGGTGCTGTGGATGCCGTGCAGGGGTGGGAACAGCCTACTTTCACCCGTATTCCCTCCCCTCCGCGCGTGACGGTGAGCGACGGCCCGCGACACGGGGGAGGGGGCGCCTCCTAGGGGACCGTCGGTGCTCCGTCGTTCGACAGGGCGTCGCCGATGACCGCGGCGAGCGCGCCAGGGCCCTCTTCCTGGGCGTTGTGGCCGGTGGCGAGGGAGCGCACCTCGGCGCCCGGCACGCGACGCGTGAACTCCTCGGCATCCGCGGGCGTGACGAAACCGCGCTCGCCGCGGACGAGGGTGATCGGACGGGTCACGGCGGCGATGTCGTCCCATCCCGTGGCGGTCAGCACCGCCCGCACGGCATCGGGGGTCGTCGGGTCGGCGCCCGCTGCCGCTGCGGCGGCCGCGAGGTGGGCGAAGTGGTGCTTCCACTCCACCCGCCCGTCGGGTCGCACGCGGGAGTTGAGGAAGACGCCGCGCGTGGCCGCCTCGCGCGTGCCGCCCAGGCCGAAGGAGAGCGCGCGGTCGACGAGTTCGTCGCGCGATGCCCAGTCCGTCGGGCCGGCGAAGAAGGCTCGGATCTGCGCGGGTCCTGCGCTGGGATCGACGCCGGGGGTGATGTCGACGATCACGAGCTGCGACACGAGGTCGGGCCGGGATGCCGCGACCGCGGCCGCCGTGAGCCCGCCGAGCGAGTGGCCGACGAGCGTCTGCGGCCGGTCGCTCCAGGCCTCGATCGCCGCCACGACATCGGGCGCCAGGACGCGGGCGACGTAGGCGGCGTCGTCGCGCCACGAGGAGTCGCCGTGGCCGGGCAGATCGAGCGCCAGGGCCGGCACCCCGAGATGCAGCAGCGTCGTATCCCAGGTGTGGGCGTTGAGTCCGGCTCCGTGCAGCAGCGTGACGCGCGGGGGCGCGTCACCCCACCGCAGACCGCTGAGGGAGCGGCCGTCGGAGAGTGTCAGGTGGACGCGGTGCGCCGTCGGCGCCGCGCGTCCGAGGGAGGCGGCCTGCGCGGGCAGGAAGGAGAACTCGTCGAGCTCGGGCATGCCACCCAGCCTGTCACCGCGCCCGACGACCACGCCACCGCCGTGTCGTGGGCCCCGCGCCCGCGCATGCTGGCCCGCGGATCCACGTCGGCCCATAGGCTGTGGCCATGGCCGAGGAACGCGTGCACCTGTCGAGGAAAGCCCCCGAGGCGTACGCGGCATTGCGGTCGTTCTCGACGACGGTCGGCCGGCTCGCCGCCGACGCCGGGCTCGACGCTCGCCTGCGCGAGATCGTGCAGATCCACGCGTCGCAGCTGAACGGCTGCGCCTACTGCGTGCGCGTGCACGTCGAGTCGGCCGTCAAAGCCGGACTCGACGCCGACGTCATCGCTCAAATCGCGACGTGGCGCGAGTCGGGCGTCTTCGACGACCGCGAGCGCGCCGCGCTCGAGCTGACCGAGTCGTTCACCTTCATCCACGAGGACGGCATCCCCGACGACGTCTACGATCAGGCCGGCGGCATCCTGAGCGAGCGCGAGTACGTCGCCCTCAGCTGGGTCCTCGTGGCGATCAACGCATTCAACCGCGTGGCCATCGCCGGCCGCTATCCGGTGCCGCCGCGCTCGGACGCGCCCGCCGCCCAGGCGCCGCACGGACACCGCGAGCACGACGCATGACGGCGTCGTTGGTCTCGGGCGCGACGAACTTCCGCGACGTCGGCGGTCTGCCCGCCGGCGACGGACGCACGCGCGAGGGGGTGCTCTACCGGTCGGGCAACCTCGTCGCCGTCGATGACTCCGGCGTCCGCACGCTGCGGCAGCTCGGCATCAGACGCGTGATCGACCTGCGCGACGACGCCGAGGTGGCGCACGCGCCGAGCCGCCTGGACGACCTCGCCATCGACGTGCAGCACGAGCCGCTCTTCCTCGGCTCCGTTGCGTCGTTCTTCGCGAAAGACGTGAGCCTCGACGATCTGTACGCCGCCATCGTCGACGATTCCGCGGAACGCGTCGTGGCGGTGGTTCGCGGCATCCTGGGCGCGCAGCCCGCGCTCGTGCACTGCACCGTCGGCAAGGACCGCACGGGAGTCACCGTCGCCATCGTGCTGGACGCGGCCGGGGTCGACCGCGAGGCCGTGATCGCCGACTACGCCCGCACGGAGCAGCTGCTGCCGGCCGAGCGCAACGCCGCCGTGCTGCGGGCCATCCACGCCCTGCACCCGCGCGCCGTGCACGCGGAGGCGTTGGCGACGCGGTCCCCGGCGCCGGTGATGCGCACGCTGCTCGAACGCCTCGATCGTGAGCACGGCTCCCCGGCCGGATACCTGCGCGCGCACGGCGTGACCGACGACGAGCTGCGCCGGCTGCGCGAGCTGCTGATCGTCTGACCCCTCGCGAACGCGCGGCGCCCGATCGACGGCAGTGGGTCGCACGACGGGCGGTCGACGTCTCGTGCGAGGGGGCGTGCGGGGGATGCGGTGCGGCCGGGGCTCGTGTCCGGCGACCGCCTCGACGTCGAGATACAGGGCGTGAACTCAGGTTAGGCAACCCTTTGCCGGGGGTATAGTGGATGCCATCATGACCACGTCTACCGAGCACAACGCCGCCGCCTGCCGCGCGTCGCGTCACACGCGTGTGCAGCATCTCGTGACGGCCGACGAGACCTCGCTCGTCGAGCTCGAGACCCTGTTGGCTACGCTGCCCATCTGCTCGACCGGACGGGTGTTCATCGAGGTGCCCGACGAATCGTGGACGGGTCTCGTCACCGCCCCGCCGCGCATGACGTTGACCTGGCTCGACCGCTCCCGTCGGGCCGGCGCACCCGGAACCGGTCGCGGCTGCGCCCCCGGAGAGGCGCTCGCGCGCGCCGTCTCGGGCTGGGCCGGCGAGATGCTCTGCGCCGACGACGACGCGACCCGCGTGGTGCTGCTGGGCGGTTACCTCGGCACGGCCGAGATCGTCGACGACTTGACGAGCCGCCACGGCGTCGAAGCCTCGGCCATCCATACTCCCGAGCGCTTCGGTCTCGCGACCGCGCGCTGACGTCGGACCCGGCGTCCACGCGCCCGAGGAGGGACACAGAACCCGGCCCCGCGGACAGCCGTTCCACGACGTCCGAAGGCGATCCAGCCGGGCGAGGACGCCCGTCACATCTCGTCCGTGGTTGGTCGCCGCGTCTCGTCGCGGGCGTTGCGGCGTGGGTCTCCGCGTCAGCTGCCGCGCGGCACGTAATTGCCCTCGATCAGGCCCGCCTCGATCTCGAAGCGGTTGCGCAGGGGATCACGCCCGGCGAGTGCGTAGAGCACCGGCATGAGGAATCCGTAGCGGCGCCACTGGCGCCGATGCGCGGCCTCGTGCCCGAGCACCGTATCGGTCGGACGGTCGTCGCCGGTCAGAAAGCATGCGCCCACGCACACGCCGCCGCGGGGGAACGCCCACGGCGGAAGCCCGCGGAAGACCCACAGACCCGCCCGCTTCTCGATGCGGCCGGTGCTCCACAGCGCTCCCCAGGTCCACCCGACGGCGCAGCCGTACCAATAGCCGATCCGGCTGACGCGCGAGTCGAGCAGCACGGCCGGGATGAAGCGGTCGAACCGTCTCCCGCGAGCGACCGCGCGGTCCGCGCGCTCGCGCCACCCGGCCGGAGGTCGGGGGATCGGGCTCATGCGAGGGCTCCCACGAGTCGGAGGATCGTGCCGAGATCGTCGATGGCGGCCTCCGGCGACGACGGCGAGAACTCCGTCAGCGTCGCGCCGGCGAGGGGGAGTCGTTCCCGCAGTCGTCGGATGGATGCCACGACGTCGACGGTACGGACTCCGAAGGGCTCGGGCAGGGCGACGCCCGCCATCTCGGCGGGGTCGAGCACGTCGAGGTCGACGTGGACGTACACGCGGGTCGCTCCGGTGGCGATCACGGCGTCGGCCAGCACGTCGGGGTCGGCCATCTCGCTCGGGGCGACGACCCGCACGCCGTGGTGCGCGATGAAGCGCTGCTCTTCGGCATCCAGTGACCGCGTGCCCGCGAGCACGAGGCGCGCGGGAGGGATGCCGGGCTCGAGGCGGAGAAGACTCTCGCCCTCTCCGGTGATCGCGCGCAGCACCATGCCGTGGAAGGCGCCGCTGGGGGAGGTCTCGGGGGTGTTGAGGTCGGCGTGCGCGTCGATCCACACCACCGCCAGATCGTCTCCGGCGACGGGCGTGAGCGACCCCAGGGCGACTCCGCAGTCGCCCCCCACGACGACCGTGGCCTCGTCGGATCCTCGGACGGCGTCTTCGATCCTCTCGCGCATGCGCACGAGCGCGCTGAGGCGGTGCACCCCCGTCCCCTGCGCGTCGCCGGCCTCGGTGGGCACGTCGAGCACGGTGGTCGAGCTGCGAGGCAGGTCTCCCGCGATCGCCTCGGCGCCGTCGATGAGCTGCATGGCTCGCGACGACGACGATCCCTGCCATTGCGGGGCGACGATGAATCGGGTCACGGGTGCTCCTCGGCGAAAAAGGTGAGTGCACCGCCCGGACGAGCGGGCGGTGCACTCACGAGGATGTCAGACCTGGTCGGGGCTGGGCGCGTCGATCGCGGCGCGCTGGGGTCCGCCGACCTTCAGGGCGGCCAGTCGCGCCTCGACCTCGGTGAGCTCGCCCACGTCGTCGAGCGCGTTGAACTGGGCGTCGATGCTGGAGGCGGCGAGCTCCTGCTTGCCCGCCGCCAGGGCCTCTTCACGACGGATCTTGTCTTCGAAACGGCCGAGCTCGCTGGTGGGGTCGAGCACGTCGATCGACTTGACGGCGTCGTGCACCTTGTTCTGCGCTTCGGCGACCTTGGCACGAGCGGTGAGCTCGTTGCGCTTGGCGCGAAGCTGCTCGAGCTTGCCCTTCATGCCGTTCAGGCCGTCTTTGAGCTTGTCGACGACCTCGGTCTGCGCCGCGATGGTGGGAGCGGCCGACTTCGCCTCGCCCTCCGCCGAGATCTGCCGCTGCAGGGCGATCTTGGCGAGGTTGTCGAACTTATCGGCTTCGCCGGCGTTGCCGGAGGCGCGGAGTTCGTCGCCCTTGCGGCTGGCGGCGAGGGCCTTGTTGCCCCACTCCGCCGCGGCCTGCATGTCTTCCTGGTGGTCGCGCTCGAGCAGGCGGAGGTTGCCGATCGTCTCTGCGATCGCCGACTCGGCCTCGGCGATCGAGTTCGAGTAATCGCGGACGAGCTGGTCGAGCATCTTCTGCGGGTCCTCGGCCTGGTCGAGGAGCGAATTGATGTTCGCGCGGACGAGGGTCGAGATGCGACCGAAGATGGACTGCTTGGCCATGCGGGGTGTTCCTTCCTGAGGGCGACGATGTCGAGTCTGGTGTCGAATGCTACGAATTCTCTGTGATCGTGCGGGGTACCGCGAGGGGTGGACTAGCGGCGTCTGCCGCTCCCCCCGCCGGTTCGGCTGCGTCCGCCGCCGGAGAAGCCGCCCCCTCCTCCGGCACGGCTGCGTCCGCCGCCCGAGAAGCCTCCGCCGAAGCCTCCACCGCGCGAGCGCCCGCCCGTGCCGCCGAAGCCCCCGCCCAGGCCCCCCAGTCCGCCTCCGCCGAAGCCGCCGCGGCGCTGCCCGCCGCCGAGCAGGGCGTCGACGGCGATGCCGCCGAGGATGGCGCCCATCATGCCGCCGCCCCCGCCGCCCGTTCCGCCGAAACCGCCCCCGCCGCCGAAGCCGCCGACGTCGTTCTGAGCGAGGGAGGCGGCCTCGGTGGCCAGCTGGGCGGCGCGCTGGGCGGTTGCGAGGGCGGCCACGGGGTCGGTCGCGCGCAGCTGCTGCGCCTGCACGACGGCAGCTCCGGCCTCTGCGAGGCGCGTGCGCGGGGTGGGCCCGACGGCTCCACGCCGCGCGGAGATGTAGTCCTCGGTCGCGGAGACCTGCGCGCGCGCCTGCGCGAGAAGGGCGTCGAGTTGCTTCTCGGCGCGCTGACGTCGCTCGGCCTCGTCGCGGACCGCGTCGAGCACGGTGTCGATCGTGGTGTTCGCCTGCTGCAGCATGTCGACCGCCCGCAGCGGGCTGGTGCGGGCGCCGCCGAGTGCTCCGCGGGCGGCGTCGAGCTGGGTGCGCGCCGATGTCGCCGCAGCGGCGACGCGTCCGTCGGGATCGGGCAGACGCGCGGCCGCGGCCAGATCGCCCTCGATCTCGGCGACGAGGGCGGCCGCGCGCTGCTGCGCGTCGGCGAGGTCGTCGCCCCGCGTCGCGATGGCACGCTCGAGGGTCTCGGCCTGGGAGACGGCGGCCTGAGCTGCGCGGATCGCCACGGCGGCCTCGCCGGTGCGCCCCTCGCTGAGGGCGGCCTCCGCGGCGCGGGACTGCGCCGTGCCGAGGTCGAGACGCTCTCGCGCCTGCCCGGGGTTGTCGGCGACGGCCTCGAGGGCGTCGTCGGCGAAGCGTTCGCGCAACCGCGCGAGGCCGGCCTCCGCGGTCGTCAACGCCGCGTCGGCCGCCGCATGCCGCTCCCGTGTGGTTGCGAGGGCCGCCGGGGCATCGGCCTCGAGGGCGCGGAGCTCGTCGAAGGCTGCGGCCTTGGCATCCAGTGCTTCGTCGGCGCTGGTGCACAGGCGGATGATCTCGGCGTACGCGGCGCGCTGCTGCTCGGGGGTCTCGGGCACATCGTCGTCGAGCTGCTGTTGGAGGGAGAACGCCCGGTCGAGGTCGGCCTTCGCCTGTGTCAGCACGTCGGTGAACGGCGCCGCGGCCTGGTCGCCGAACTGGGCGCGGGCGAAACCGAGCTCCTGCTCGCTGGTCTTGACGGCGTCGTCGGTGGCGACCAGCGCCGAGCCCGCCCGCCGCGACAGGTCGTCGATGGTCTCGGTGGGGGCGTTCGTCGTGCCGGTGGCGGCCTGCTTCCGACGTCGCAGCGCGAACCACACCAGACCGATCGCGATGGCCAGCAGCAGGAGTCCGACCAGCACGATGGGACCGAGAGCGGGTCCGCCGGAGCCTGCGGGCGAGGGGGGAGGGGCGGGCTCGCTTCCGCCGGCCTCGGTGTACGCGGCGCGGATCCCGTCGGCCGCCGAGATGGCCGCTCCCGCGTCGTCGCCGGCCTCGAGGGCGGGCTGCACGCGGTTCTGCTCGATCTCGCCGAGCTGCGCGGCGGACAGCACGCCGTCTTCGGCGTCGCCGGAGAGGTAGTAGGCGAAGGTGTCGCCGCTGATGGCGATCGCGAGCACGTATTGATCGGCGCCCAGCTCGTTGCGGTTCGCCGTTTCGTTCGCCCAGTCGGCGGCGCCGGGCGGTTCGCTGAATTCGGGAACGTATACGACCCAGAGGTCGAGCCCGGTCTGGTCGCGCAGGGCCACCATGCGGCTCTGGACGGAGGCCTCTTCGGCGTCGGTGAGCGCGTCGGCCCGGTCGATCACGTAGCTGGATCCCAGCGACGGTGGGGGGACCGCGCTCGCACTCAGCGGGGCGAGGAGCACGCCGACGAAAACGATCAACAGCGTGGCCAGCACGTGTGGCGCCCTGGGCTTTCGCATGCTTCCCCCTTCGGTCGCCGGACTGTCCCACCCTACAAACGACCTCCGACATCCGGGCGTCTCCCGCGAACGGATCGGCGCGTCCGCTGTCAGCGCACAGCACCGCCGCCTAGGCTCGGGCGTTCGGAGGTACAGATGGACGACCGCTACGGCACCGATGTGCTCGCCCGCGGCTGGCGCGACGCCGGACGGAAGAAGCCGGCGCAGATCGCGGCATCCGCCGACCTGGTCGTCGAAGTCGCCGGCGACGGATTCGTCGGGGCGGTGACCCGCGTCGACGGCATGAACGTCGAGTTGGAAGACCGTTTCGGCAAACGTCGCCTCTTCCCCCTCGGGGGAGGCTTCCTCGTCGACGGCGCGCCCGCGGTGCTCACGGCTCCGGGCCCCGCTGCGAAGGGCCGTACGCGCACGGCATCCGGATCCTTCGCCGCCGCCGACCAGCGGGCACGCACCGCGCGCGCCAGCCGCATCTTCGTCGAGGGAAAGCACGATGCCGAACTCGTCGAGAAGGTCTGGGGCGCGGACCTGCGCGCCGAGGGCGTCGTCGTGGAGTTCCTCGAGGGCGTCGACCTGTTGGAGCAGACCCTGGATGCCGAGCCCCCCACCGCCGAACGCCGCTACGGCGTGCTCGTCGACCACCTCGTGCCGAACTCCAAGGAGTCCCGCATCGCTGAGAAGGTCGCCCGCGGACGCCACGGTGCCCACGTGCGGATCGTCGGGCACCCCTTCGTGGACGTCTGGCAGTGCGTCACCCCGCGCGCCCTCGGCATCGCCGCGTGGCCCGAGGTGCCTCGCGGGATCGAATGGAAGATCGGGGTGTGCCGCGCTCTCGGATGGCCCGCCGAGGAACAGGCGGACACCGCGCGCGCGTGGCAGCACATCCTGTCGCGCGTCACGACCTTCCGCGACCTCGAGCCCGCCCTCCTCGGCCGCGTCGAGGAGCTCATCGACTTCGTGACCGTGCCGTGAGCGGCCGCAAGCGTTCCCTTTCTCGTGAGGGGGCGGAATCTGTCG
Source organism: Microbacterium proteolyticum (assembly GCF_014192415.1). GTDB lineage: Bacteria > Actinomycetota > Actinomycetes > Actinomycetales > Microbacteriaceae > Microbacterium > Microbacterium proteolyticum. The sequence continues at coordinate 346,672 of NZ_JACHXY010000001.1, read as the reverse complement.
CCTCCGCGGCGGCTGGGCGACAGGAAGCGACCTCTCACGCGGCGGATAGCCTAGGAGACATGGATGCCGCGCCCGTCTTCCGCGACAAGCCGGTCTCGTTCGTGCGTCGCAGCGGCCGCATGTCGGAAGCCCAGGATCGCGCATGGGCCGAGCTGTCGCCGTTCTACCTGCTGCCCGTCGAGCGCGCAGCCGCAACGACCAGTGTGAAGGCCGGTACGGCTGTCGACGTCGGAGAGGTCTACGGCCGCCACGCGCGACTGGTCGTGGAGATCGGCTCCGGACAGGGCCACCAGATCGTCTCGGCCGCCGCCGGCGATCCCGACAGCGATTTCCTCGCCGTCGAGGTGTTCACGGCGGGACTCGCCCGGACGATGCTCGACGCCGACCGCGACGGCGTGAAGAATCTCCGCCTCGTCGAGGCGAACGCGCCCGAGGCGCTCGAACACCTGCTGCCCGCGGCATCCGTCGACGAGCTCTGGGTCTTCTTCCCCGATCCGTGGCACAAGAACAAGCACACGAAGCGCCGTCTCGTCGCCCCCGACTTCGCCCGCATCGCGGCCCAGGCCCTCCGCCCCGGCGGCATCCTGCGTCTGGCCACCGACTGGCAGGACTACGCCGACCAGATGCGCGACGTGCTCGATGCCGCGCCCGGCTTCGAGCGGGCGTTCGCGGGGGAGTGGGCCGACCGCTTCGCGGGGCGGGTCCTGACCGCCTTCGAGAACAAGGGTCTGCGCGTCGGTCGTGACATCCGGGACCTGACCTACACGCGGGTCTCACCGTGACCGCGCACACGGCGGTGCCCGAGCGCGAGCGTTCCACGCTCACGCCGAAGCTGATCCCGGCGTTGCTGGTGTGCCTCGCGGCCCCCGCGCTCTTCGTCGTGCAAGTCGTCTGGCTCGGGTGGGTGCTCCTCGCGCTCGCCGTGGCGTCCGGGGTGCTCGTCGACCGTCGCGCCGGGGTGCCGCTCGCGCGCGGCGAGGAGCCGAGCATCGCCCGCGACGTGTCGTTGATCGCGATCGGGCAGTTCATCGTCAGCCTGATCCCGCTGCAGGCCGAGCTCGACAACGCGGCCTTCGTGCGCTTCACGCTCGCCCTCGGCGGTGCGGTGGTGGTGCCCTACGTCATCTCGCGCTTCGTCTACCGCGACTACGCGATCCGCTTCCCGTGGCGCGGCGGTGGGCGGTGGACGTGGTGGCAGTGGGCGTGGCTGGCCGGCGTCATCGTGCTCGGGTACCTGATCCTGCCGTTCTACTTCATCACCTCGGGCGTCTACATGAACTGGCCCGTCGTGAACACCCCTGACCTCATCGCGCGACTGTTCGTCGGCGTCGGGGCCGTCGGCATCTGGGACGAACTGTTCTTCATCTGCACGGTCTTCGTGCTGTTGCGGCGGCACTTCCCCGACCTCACCGCCAACCTGCTCCAGGCGATCGTGTTCGTGTCGTTCCTGTGGGAACTGGGCTACCAGGCGTGGGGACCGCTGCTGACCGTCCCCTTCGCCATCGTGCAGGGCTTCCTCTTCCTCAAGACGCGGTCGCTCTGGTACGTCGTCACGGTGCACCTGCTGTTCGACGCCGTCGTCTTCGGTGTGCTCGTGCACGCCCACAATCCCGGAGCGGCATCCATCTTCCTCATCTGATCCCGGATGCCGTGGCCCCCGCCGACCTGCACGGGTACTGCCCAGGTGTGTTCGCTAGCGTGGTCGCCGGACGCCCACCGCGTCACCGGACGAGGGATCAGTACCCGGACAGCGACAAGACTGGCCAAGGAGCACTGTCATGTCGTGGTTCATCCTCATCCTCTCCGGCGTCCTCGAGGCCGTATGGGCCACGGCCCTCGGTCGGTCGGAGGGTTTCACCAAGCTCTGGCCGAGCGTGATCTTCGGTGCGGCCCTGGTGTTGTCCATGGGCGGCCTCGCCTTCGCGATGCGCGACATCCCCACCGGTACCGCCTACGCGGTGTGGGTGGGAATCGGCGCGGCGCTGACCGTGGTGGTGGCGATGGTCACGGGCGCGGAGGCGATCTCGGTGGTGAAAGTGCTGCTCGTGTTGGGCCTGGTCGGCTGCGTCATCGGTCTGAAGCTCGTCGGAGACGCCCACTGATCAGGGGGTTTCCCTGAGAGTCAACGGGATGGAATGCACATTTCCATCCGGTACCATCTGGTTTCCTGCACTTATCCGGGCCCGACACCGTCGTCACTCGCCCACATCTTCCCTTGTGAAAGGTTCCGAGTGAGCGCACCGCCGAGCGAGCTTGCCTCCCCGACACGTCCTTCGCGTGTCATCGCCCCACCGCGTCGCCTCGATCGCCTCCGCGATTCGCGCATCGGTCGCTCCCTGCGCCAGTACGGCCACGACGTCCTGCGCAAGCCCGAGGGCATCGTCCCCATCGAACGGGGCGCCTTCACACGCATCCTGCTGCTGTGGGCCGTGGCGCGTGTCGTCAACTTCGGGATGCTGTGGGGCTACTACTCGATAGCGAAGGCCGCGCGCTGGGGATTCGGTCCCGACGGCGAGCGCCTCGGCACCTTCTTCGACTATCTGACCGGGTGGGATGCCGACCGCTACGGGCAGATCGCGGCCGAGGGCTACCCGATGTCGCTCCCGATGAACGTCTCGGGCGACATCCTGCCCAACAACTGGGCGTTCCTCCCCGTCTTCCCCACCCTGGTACGCGTCATCTCGGGCGCGACGGGTCTCGGATGGCAGCCCGTCTCGGTGTTGCTCAGCCTGGGTGCGAGCCTCGGCGCCACCTGGTTGCTGTTCGTGCTCATGCGCACCCTCACCAAGCCCCAGCCGGCCTGGTGGGCGGTGGTGTTCTTCTCCTTCGCGCCCATGTCGTTCCTCTTCGTGATCGGCTACAGCGAAGGCCTCTTCATGCTGCTGATGTTCGCCGGCATGCTGCTGGCCATCAAACGCCGGTACCTGTGGATCCTGCCGATCGGCGTCCTCACCGCGTACACGCGACCCGGCGTGCTCGCGCTCGGACTCGCCCTGGGCATCGTGTTCCTGGTGCGCTTCTTCCGTCGCAGGGTCGATCCGTTCCCGATGAAGGAATGGGCGCCTCTGATGGCCTCCGGTCTCGCCATCGCGGTGACGGGACTGTCGTGGAACCACATCGCCCAGTACGTCACCGGCACCCACAACGCCTACATCCGTACCGAGCTCGGATGGTGGCTCGACTACGTCGGAAACGACGAGTTCACCCCCTTCACCCCGTGGTTCCGGCAGGCCGGGACGCACCTGGGTGTCGTAGGTATCATCCTCGTCATCGCTCTCATCGTCGGCTTCCTCGCCCTGATGTGGTCGCGACCGGTGCGGAAGCTCGGCCTCATGGTCGTCGCCTACGGCTTCAGCTATGGCGTGTACATCCTCGCGGTGTTCCTCCCGCAGCAGAGCACGTTCCGCCTGCTCATGCCCATGGCACCCCTGCTCGGCGACGAGCGCTGGTCGTCGACACCGCGTCGACGGGTGGCGATACTCGCCGGCTGCGTCGTGCTCCAGGCCGTGGCGATCCTGCTGCTGTGGACCCGCGGCAACCCGTGATCCTCACCTGACGAAGAAGAGGGCGGAGCCGTTCGGCTCTGCCCTCTTCTTCGTCGCGGGGTGGTCAATCGGGACTGCCGCCCGGGTCGACGGAGTCGATCACGTCCTGTTCGACCGCGTTGTCGGCGTGCATCTCCGCGGAGCCGACGGCGGAGGTGTCGTCTTCCTGCGGGGACGCGTCGGCGGCGTCGTCACTCGATGAGGGCGCGGGCGCCGTCTCGGGCGGGAGGGGGATCGTGGGCTCCGCCGGGGTGGGCGCCGTCGGCTCGCTGGGGGTGGGCGCGACAGGCTCCCCGGGGGAGGGGGCGCCGGGCTCGGACGGTGTCTGGGGGAACGCAGGGGTGCTCATGAGCCGACTCTTCGTGATCCGCCCGACGCGCGCGAGCCCCTTCCCGATCCGCCGCGGACGGTGTACCGCGACCGTTAGGCTCGAAGAAGACGACCGCGAGGGGATGACGTGTCCACGGCACAGGATGTGACCCGGCGGGAGGCGATCGCGCAGTACCGCGTGATCGGCGAACCCGCCGAGCCCGACCTCCAGGGCCTCGTGGAGCTCGCGGCGACGGTGTGCGGTGTGCCGACGGCAGTGATCAACATCATCGACGACCGGATGCAGCACCAGGTCGCCGCCGTCGGCGTCCAGGCGGCGTCGTGCGCCCGTGCGGATTCCATGTGCGCAGCCGTGATCTCCGACCTCCGCCGCATCGTCGTGGCCGACGCCCGTGCCGATGTCCGCTTCGCCACGAACGCGTTCGTGACGGGGGAGATCGCCTCGACGCGTTTCTACGCGTCGAGTCCGCTCATCACCCCGGAGGGCGTCGCCATCGGCACGCTCTGCGTGTTCGACACCGAGGTCGGCGAGTTGTCGGATGCGGCGGCCCACGGTCTGGACCTTCTCGCGAGGCAGGTCATCGACGTCCTCGAACTGCGCCGCGTGCAGCGGGATCTGCTGCAGTCGAACGCGATGCTCGAGGATTTCGCGGCGCAGGTCAGCCACGACCTGCGCAACCCGCTCACGGCACTGGTCGGTTTTCTCGAGCTCGCCGCCGACAGCCCCGAGATGGGCCAGGCGCCGCGCGCTGCGCAGTCCCTCGCCCGCGCGGAAGCCGCCGCCGCACGCATGTCGTCGATGGTGAGCGACCTGTTGGATTTCGCGCGCATCGGCGGCACGCGGCCGCACCTCACCGACGTCGACATCGCCGACACGGTGGATGCCGTGTTGGAAGACCTCGACGGCGCGGTCGTTCGCGCGGGAGCCCGGGTGTCGGTCGACGCCTCGACCTTCGTGCGCGGCGATGACACCCTGCTGCGCGTGCTGCTGCAGAACCTCATCGCCAACGCGGTGAAGTTCACCGTCGCGGCCGAGAGGGTCCCCGTGATCCGTGTGAGCGTGGAGACGCTGCCGGACGGATGGCGCGTCAGCGTGGACGACAACGGTGACGCCGTCGCCCCGGAGCTGCGAGATCGGTTGTTCGAACCGATGCAGCGCGGACACGGCTCCGAGGTGCAGGGCATCGGCATCGGTCTGGCGACCTGCCGACGCATCATCGATGCGCACGGGGGATCGATCGGACTCGACGTCTCGCCGACGGGCGGTACGCGTGCGTGGTTCGTCCTTCCTACAGCGGGGTGAGGCATCCCGGGCGGCGTTACCCGGCCGCGCGTCGGGGCGCAACCTCCGCGACCGCTGACGTCGGCGGGCCGTAGCGTGGGCGGTGTCGGGACGGCCGCGTCACGGCATCCGTCCCATCGCACCGACGAGGAGGAACAGTCCATGGCACGCAACGTCCGCCTGATGCACTGCACCCCCGACGACGTGTTCCGCGTCCTTTCGAACGGGTGGCTGTACCCCCTCTGGGTCGTCGGCACCTCGCGCATGCGCGACGTCGGCGACATCTGGCCCGCCGAGGGGGCGACCCTGCACCACTCCTTCGGCTCGTGGCCACTGGTGGTGAACGACATGACGGTGATGCGCGTATGGGATCCGCCGCACCGTGCCGTACTGGAGCCGCACGGCGGGCCGATCGGTGTCGCCCGTGTCGCGATCGACGTCAAACCGCGCGGCGATGCCTGCGTCGTCCGCATCCAGGAAGAACCGGTCACGGGCCCCACCAGGATCCTCCCCGACACGGTGTTCGATGCGATCACCCGCTGGCGCAACGCTGAGACGCTGCACCGCCTGGCCTATCTCGCCGAAGGAGGGGCTCCCGGCACCAACGGCGGTGCCGACGCCATCGGGCACGAGTCCACCGCCGAGAAGGAGCCGATCGACCGATGAGCGAGAGCTACGACGCGATCGTCGTCGGTTCGGGCCCGAACGGCCTGGCCGCGGCCGTCACGCTCGCGCGGTCGGGGTTGTCGGTGGCGGTGTACGAGAGGTCGGCGACTTTCGGGGGAGCGTCCTCGACGGCGGAGCTGACGCTCCCGGGCTTCCGCCATGACGTGGGATCGGCCGTTCACCCGCTGGCCCTGGAGTCGTGGTTCTTCCGCGAGTTCGGCCTCGATCGGCGCATCCGCCTGACCGTTCCCGAGATCTCGTACGCCCACCCGCTCGACGGGGGGCGGGCGGGCCTCGCCTTCCGCGACCTCGAACGGGCGTCAGCCGGTCTCGGGGTCGACGGGCCCGCCTACGAACGCCTCATGCGCCCACTCGTCGATCACCTGCGCGGGGTCGCCGACTTCACCGGCAATGCGCTTCTGCGCGTTCCGGGTGACCCGCTCGCGGCGTTCTTCTTCGGCATCCGGGCTCTCGAGCAGGGGGGTGCCTGGTGGAATGCGCGCTTCCGCGAAGAAGTCGCACCGAGCTTGATCACGGGTGTCTCCGCCCACACGATCCTGCATCAGCCGAGCCTCGCGGCCGGGGGCGCGGGACTCGTGCTCGCCACGTACGGGCACGGTCGCGGGTGGCCGATCCCGGTGGGTGGCAGTCAGTCGATCGCCGACGCCATGATCGCCGACATCCGGGCGCACGGGGGAGTCCTGCACGCCGGCGTCGAGGTCACCTCGCTCGACGAGCTCCCGCCCGCTCGGGCGGTGCTGCTCGACACCACGCCGCGCGCTCTGATCGCCCTGGCGGGGGAGCGGATGCCGGCGGCCTACCGTCGGGCCCTCGACCGCTTCCGCTACGGGGGCGGTGTCGCCAAGGTCGACTTCGCGCTGTCGGAGCCCGTGCCCTGGACCGATGCCGACGTCGCGCGGGCGGGCACCGTGCACCTGGGCGGCACCCGAGCCGAGATCGCCGCGGCCGAGAACGCCGTCGCTCGCGGGGATCTGCCGGATGCGCCGTATGTGCTGGCCGCGCAGCCGACGCTGTTCGATGCGACGCGCGCGCCCGCAGGCAAGCACGTGTTCTGGGCCTACACGCACGTGCCGGCGGGCAGCCCCGCCGATCGTGAGGCCGCCGTCGTTGCGCAGGTCGAACGCTTCGCTCCGGGTTTCCGCGACACCATCCTCGCCACCGCGTCCCGCACGGCGGTGGATGTCGAGGCGTGGAACCCGAACTTCCCCGGTGGGGACATCTCCGCAGGGGCACCGACCCTCACGCAGCTGCTCGGCCGACCGGTGTACAGCCCCGATCCCTGGCGCACGCCCATGAAGGGCGTCTACTTGTGCTCGTCGTCGACGAGTCCCGGTCCTGGCGTGCACGGCCTCGCCGGCTGGCAGGCGGCGCTCAGCGCACTGCGCCACGAGTTCGGAACGCGCCTCCGCCCCGACCTGGCCCCGCGTGATGATCAGCTCGCCGCCGCGGCGTCCTGACCGTGCCCGAGGGCGACAGCGTCTACCGCCTGAGGGAGCGCCTGGATGCCGCGACCCGCGGCGCCCGGGTGGTCGACGGCGAGCTGCGGTCGGGTAACGCCGCCGGGCTTTCGCTCGCGACGCGGACGATCGTCGCCTACGACACCCACGGCAAGCATCTGCTCACGCGGTTCGACGACCTCTCGTCCCTCCACACGCATCTGCGGATGCAGGGCAGCTGGACGATCACGCGGGCGGGTCGAGCCCTCCCCTCCGCCGAGCGGGGGAAGGCTCGCGTACGCCTCCGACTGGCGGACGGCCGCGAGGTCTGGGGTCTCGACCTCCCGGTCGTCGAGCTGGTCCCCACCACACGCGAGCGCGACATCCTCGGGCATCTCGGTCCCGACCCCTTGAGGGACGACTGGGACCCGGCCGAGGCGATTCGTCGACTCTCGGCGCGTACCGACCGGCCGTTCGTCGCGGCGCTGCTCGATCAGACGTGCATCGCGGGACTCGGCAACCTGTGGGTCAACGAGCTGGCGTTCTTGCGCGGCATCCATCCCTTCGCGCCGATCGGGTCCACCGATCTGGACGCGCTGGTCGCGCTGGCGGCGCGGTGCCTGCGGATCTCGGCGACGGTACCGGGCATGTACCAGGTCACCACTGGTGACCGCCGTAAGGGATCGTCGCACTGGGTCGCCGGTCGTGCGGGGCGGCCGTGCCTCCGCTGCGGAACGCGGGTGCGCGTGCGCGACGAGGTGGCGAACGATCCCGAGCAGCGTCGCACCTGGTGGTGCCCACGGTGTCAGCCGATGCCCTCGGGCGGCGATGTCGCGGCACGGTGAGGGGGACGGGCCCCTCGAACCTCCACCCGATGCTCCGTGGCGGTGTCGACGCGCGGTACCGGCACCTCGAGTTCCGCACCCTCTCGGAGTGCGCCGGGGGGTCGCCGTCGTACCGGGTGCGTCGGGCGTTCCGACCGTCAGCTGATGTCGCCGGTGGGGGAGCCGTCGGTGGTGGAGGCGTCGTCCGCGTCCTTCTGGGCCGCGGCCCCCTCTTCGGGTGATTCGCTCCCGGCACCGTTCGACGTGTCGTCGGGGGCGGTGCCGTGGTCGTCGTTCGAGTGACCGTCGTGGTGCGTCATGGGCTGCTCCATCCATCGCGTGCGAGTTGTCGAGGTTGGCACGCCGTTCGAACGGTGTCCAGGGGGTCGACGCGGGTCATCTGCCTCGACACGAGCCGAGCGATCGAGGCCACCCGGTGTCGCGTCGGTCTCGAGGCCGGCGGCGACGACGCGAACGTCGACTCGGCCCGACGGTCAGAGGTACGGCGCGAGAGCACCCGCGGTGAGTCCGAGGGCGAGAGCGGTCCCGCCCACGATCGTCGCGGCCGTCAACGTCGCACGATCACGTCGTCGACGCCGAGAGACGTTCGCCGGGTGCGTGGTCGACTGGAGGGAGGACTTCGCCGTGGCCAGCGTCTCGTACCGACCGACCGGGACACCGTGCGCGTCCCGCGTGACGAACCCACCGGCGACGGCGTCGACGCATCCGAAGTACTCGCCGCCGCGGTGGGCGACCCAGAAGCCCGCATCGACCTTCGCCCAGAAGACCCGCGCGGACGACAGGGAAGCGGGAGGAGCCGCGGAGATGACGGTCACGTCAGGCCGCCACGGGGAGTACGCGGCGGCGACCGACGGCGGCGGGACGCGGGTTCTGCTCTGCCGCGGGGATCTGCGCGGTCAGGTCGACGGTGAGACCCGCGGACGAGTTCGCCATGTCCGCCATGTTCTTCAGCGTGGTCGCGTTCAACGACTCGGGTTCGGCGGAGTCGAAGACGTATCGCAGGGGGATCGCCGGCTGCAGCCAGAGGGTGGAACGACCGGGGGTGCCGTCGACGTGGGTCCAGCTGAGGGTGAAGCTCTCGCTCCGGCGGAGCTTGGTGGTCGTGACCACCTTGATGTGCGAGAGAAGGCGATCGGGGATGCGGATCGACTCGGTCGACGTCCCGTAGTACAGGTGGCCCATGGGGTGCTCCCTTCGAAAGCGTTTAGCTGTGATGAGAACATACTCGGTTAGTAACTAGTTTGCCTAACTATTATTTGCGCTGTATAGTCGCGGTACGAGCGGAGGAGTGTGTCATGACAGACGTCGAAACCACGCCCCGCGCACCAGCGGCTGCGGCCGATGCGGGTGACGTCACCTATTGGTACGGCGACGAGCCGGCGGACCGTCGCCAGCGCAGCAAGGCCGTGCTCGAATCCCTGCGCGTCTACCGCGCCGCCGAGGTGGCGATGCGACGCCGCACGCGCGACTCGATGTCGATGGGTGAGAACGAACTCCTCGTGCTGCGCTTCCTGCTCCGCGACCCGAAACGGCAGGTCCGTCCGGGGGAGCTCACCCGATACCTCGGGCTGTCGACGGCGTCGACGACGGCGATTCTCGACCGACTCGAACGCTCGGGCCACATCACCCGCTCCGCGAACCCCGACGACCGCCGCAGCATCTTCATCGCCGTGACGCCGCGCGCCGACGCCGATGTGCGGCAGACGCTGGGCAATATGCACGACAGGATGCTGGCCGCGGTCATCGACATGACCCCCGCCGAGTCGGCGGCCGTCGTCGCTTTCCTCCGCCGCATGAGCGACGCCGTCGATGGTGTGGCCGCCGAGGCGCCCGCGGTCGATTCGCCGTGATCTACGTGCTCGTCGGCGGCCCGCGCCACGGACAACACGTGTACGACCTGCCGCGCGGCTACCGCTTGTCGCTGAGCGACCCCCAACCCGAACCGTTCGGCGACTTCGACACCGTGCGCGCGGTGTGGTTCGAGCTCGACGAGGCGATGTTCCGCTCTTCGCAGCGGAGGGGCTGAGGCGTACCCCACCGTTCGCGTCCCGGCAACCCGCCCCCTCGCCTCACGGTCGGACCGCCAGGGTGAGGGAATGCGATGTGTGACCTATGCCGGCGAGACCATGATGACCACGGACGACGTCGCCGCGTCGCTGATCGCACTGACGGCGGCTGTCGCGAAAGAAGGCCAGGCCGAGGCGGTCAGTATCCCCATCGTCACTGCGGCGAAGAAGGTCGCTCAAGCGGAACTGGTGATCGGCGTCGGAAACGACGTGCTCTCCGCGCCGCTCGAGTGGGATGACGAGGAGCCGGACTTCACCGCCGCCGTCCAGGAGCTGCGCACCCACCGCCTGTTCCCCCGGGCGCACCTGCGCGCCGTCGAACCCGACCCCGGCGGAGACGACGAACTGATCGACTGGGACTTCGACCAGCCCACCCAGGCCTGACCCCGGCTCCTCGGATCCGTTGCTCACGCGGCCTCGTGGCCGCCGGCCGTCAGAGGCGCTCGGGACGGTACTTGTCGTCGCCGAAGCCGATGATGAGGTAGCCGACGACGTAGAGGAACACCAGCAGGAAGAGCGAGAACACCCAACCGTGGCCGAAGGCTCGTCCGATCCGCAGCTGTACGACGATGTGGAAGACGACACCCACGATCGGGATGACGTAGAGCAGGGCGAACCACCCGGAGAACCCGGCGATCTTGGTCAGGAAGACGATGTTGACGATCGGGATGATCGCCAGCCAGCCGGGGTGACCGGCCTTGGTGAAGACCTTCCACAACGCCACGACCGTGAGGACGTAGAGGGCGAAGGCGATGAGCGACGTGGTACCGCTCAGGGCGAAGATCGAGGTCTGTTCGGTGATCGATGACGGCGACGAGGTCAGCATGCGCTCATCGTAGAGCCACGCCCTCGCGCGTGAAGTCCTCTGCGCGCGGAGCCGGCACGCCAGCCCGGGGTTACCCTCTGGGGAGGACGAGGGCAGGGGCGGTGGCGCGATGAGTGAGCGCAGGTTCGAGTGGGGCGGGTTGGGCGCCGACCGCGGCGATTACGTCACCGCAGCCGAAGCCCTCGCCATGCTCGAGGTGCTCTGCATCGCCCAGGCCGATCTGGCGGTGACCACGGCTATGACAAGCGGCGCGGCGTGGGCGCGGTTCGAACGGGGTGACCGGTGGGCGCTCGTGTCCACGCCCGGATCCCGGTGGTTCTCGGTCGAGACCGACACGGGCCACCGCCTGCAGTTGGTCGATGCGAACTCGTCGAAGGACCAGAGCGCGCAGCTGCTCGCCGCCTATGTCGACATCGCCGAGGTGTACGTCCGCGGCGACGCGCGGCCGGCGCGCGGGCGGGGATGGGGAGGCTCGACCCTCACCCTCGACGTGAACGGGCGTCACGTGATCCTGACGCAGCCCCTGGCGCGTCGCCTGCGAGCGATACTCGGTCGATAGGCCCCGCGGGGCCCCACGGTCAAGCCGCTCCATCCGGGGGCATCGCCTTGTCAGGCTGGGACTTCACGCGACGAAGGGACACCCCATGAGCGACCCCCAGAACTCCGCCCCCGAAGAGACACCGGCCGACGGCGCCGCAGACCTCGGCGACGACCCCACGGTCCGCCCGAGTCAGGAGAACGACCCCGAAGAGGCGTCGAAGGCTCCCACGAAGGACGACCCGAACGCCGACCACCAGGCCACCGGCATCGGCGTGGTCGGCGACGAGTGATCCGGATGCCGTGGGGCGACCGTCGGTGTGTTCGGCGCCGCCCCGCGGCGTCGGGGCCCGTCGCGCCGCGGTGATAACCTGGACACGTCCGCCTCCGTAGCTCAGGGGATAGAGCGTTGGTTTCCGGTACCAAAGGTCGCTGGTTCGATTCCAGTCGGGGGCACCAATCGGGACAAGGGATCGCAGGGCCATCAGGCCAGGCGGTCCCTTTCTCGTGACAACGGATTGACAACAACCGCAGCCCGCTTCGCCTCATCGAGAGCGGTCGCAACGGCGTCCAGATCGTCGTCAAAGAGGTCGGCGTACACGTCCAGAGTCATCGCAGCCGACGCGTGGCCCAACATTCTCTGGACCGCTTTCACGTTCGCGCCCGACGACACGGCGAGCGACGCGGCAGTGTGTCGGAGGTCGTGGGGCGTGATGCGCGGCATATCGACGTCGATCGCCTGGGCGGCTTTCACCGCGGCGGTGAACCATCCGTTCCGCGACGCCGGCAGACGCACGTGCTCGCGTCCATCGCCGAACAGCAGCGCGTCACGGCTCTTGCCCTCGGCGAGCTGGGCAATCGGGAGCGACAGGAACGCGGGGAAGGGCACCGACCGGGACCGGTGCGTCTTCGGCGTACCCACGTGGATCTCGTGCGAGACGAGCACGGCGTTCTCCTCGACGCTGACGCGCCGCCGGAGGGCGTCGATGTGTCGGACGCGCAGAGCGGTCGCCTCGCCCCATCGGAGGCCCGTGTACGCGAGGAACATCACGAGCGTGGGATGCCGCGCTTCGTCCGCGAGGAGCTGCACCTGAGCGTGTGACAGGTACCGCCGCGTCATGGCGCGTGACTTCGCTGGGAGCGCCACCCCGCGGGCGACGTTGCGGGAGATGCGCCGGTCGTGAACCGCGACGTCGAGGATGGCCGCGAGGAGCCCGTGGGCGCGCCGAATCGTGGTGGCGCTCGCCAGCTTCGCCGGAACCCCGTCGGTGGCCTTGCGCGTCTCGTGCGCGGCCAACTCGCCCATCCAGGCCCCGACCTCGCTGTGACGGATCGACCCGATCGAGCGGTCCCCCCACTTCGGCCGCACGTGCTTGTCCCACGTCGAGGCGAGAGAGCTGTACGCCGACGGCTTCAGCACGTTCTCACGGGATGCCAGCCACTCGACGCCGAGGCGTTCGACCGTGATCCGGGCCGTCGACGGATCGACGTGCTCGCCGCGAGCCTTTGCCACCTCGACCTCGGCTAGCCGAAGCTCAGCGTCCTTTTTCGTGCGGAACCCTCGCTCCGAGGTCTGCGTGTTGTCAGGACGCCGGAACGCGATGCGGTAGCGCCGTTCGCCCGCGGCCGTCGCGTAGGCGTGGACGGATCCCATCAGAATTCCGCGTCTTCGGTCTTGTCGTAGCCGGGGATTGGCAGCTCGCTCGCGGGGATCAGGCCGAAACGCCGTAGCAGCGCGTGTCCGGGGCGGTCGGCGACGAAGTTGTTCCAGGCCCAGGCGAGGCCGTCCAGGTCGTCGTACTCGAACAGCGCGGCGAGGGCCTGCGTTGCGGTCTGGCGTTCGCCGAACCACTCTTCGACGTCATCCCCGGCGGATGCGTCGAACTCGGCCGCGAGCGCCCGCAGCTCGGCGAGGGCGTTACGGGCATCGGCGACGCGCTGGCTCATCTCGATCAGTGAGGCGAGGACCGTCTTCGTCTGGCGCTCGATCTGCATCCGCATGGAGGCGCGCGATGCGGGATCGTGCTCGGCGAAGAGCGCCAGGTTCAGGTCGAGCGCGTCGGCCAGGGCAACCGCCTCGCCGAGGCTGACCCGACGGTTCCGGCTTTCGATCCGGGCGATCGTCTGCTGGACGAACTCGTGGCCGCGATCGCGCATGCGTCGGGCGAGGTCTTCTTGCGACAGTCCCGCAGACGTGCGGCCTCGCTTGATCCACGCCGCGAACACATCGTTCGTCGTCGCTCCGGGGGTCGTTTCGCTCATGTTCGCAACATTAGTGCGTTCTGGAGTGACCGGCTACACAATTCCCGTGTTACAACTGTTCCAAGTGATTGCAAACAACGAAAAGGAGTAGGGCATGAGTGACTACCTGACACCTGACCAGGTGCTGGAGCTGATTCCGGGAATCTCGAAGGCGGGTCTTGCGCAGTTGCGGTTCAAGGGCGGCGGACCGAAGTTCCTGCGCCCGACGCCGCGCAAGATCCTCTACCGCCGTGCCGACGTCATCGCGTGGGTCGAAGGCTCGGAGCGCACGTCCACGGCGGTGGCCTCGTGACGCACGAAGGCCGCCCGCACGATGTGCAGACGGCCCCCCAAGAGACGACGAATCTCCGGACCGATCTTAACCGCTCGGTCGCACGTGGTGACCGCTCCGTGATCATCGTGAACAGCGCCCTAGCTCGGTGCTGGGAACAGCTCGCCGCCGGCCGACGGGATCTCGCGCTGATCGAACTACGCCGCGGGCGGGGGGCGTGACGGTGTGTCGGCGACGCAACTCTCCACACGCGGGGTTCTTCGCAGTGGACGCCTCACGGGCCTCGGACTCACCGCTGGCGAACGACTCGTTCTCATCGTCCTCATCGATCACGCTGACGCCGACGGCATCACGTTCCCGGCCGAGCGCACCATCGCAAACGAGTCCGGGATGCAACGGTCCGGAGTGCAGAAGCAACTCCCGGCGCTCGTGCGGAACGGGGTCATACGAGTGGTTCAGGAGGGTGGCCCGCGAAGCTCCACCCGCTATCAGATCGCACCGCAGTTATGGACCACTGGGTAGGCCACTCGAACGCCGAGTTATGGACCACTGGGTATGCCATAACTCCGCTGGTCCAGAGGCCTACCCAGTGGTCCAGAAGAAAGAACTACTCACGGAGGCCGCTCTACCGCGGCTATGCGCGCTCTCCCGAGCGCTTGCCGCTCGCTTCGCTCGCTGTGTGTGCTCGAAGAAACCGAGACGAAATGGTGTCCGTCGCCGCTTGCGGTGACGGTTCCCCCCGGATGGGGGGCGGAGGGGGGAGCCCCGAGGTCGACGCGACCCGCAACATCGCGTCGATCATCTGCCGGACGTTGCGCCGGCTCCCGCCGACGCTGGCTGATGACGAAGAGATGCACGAACGGCCGGCTCCGATAGCGGGCCGTCTGTAGCAAGACCGAATTCATCCGTGGTCACCGAGAAGGCGACCGAAAGTACGCGCGGGCCTCGCTCGCAGAGAGAGAAAGATCATGACCTTCGACAACAACGACCGCACCAACCCGCCGACCATGGGCGAGGTCACCGCCACCGATCGCGCCCGAGCGCTCGGGGTCATCTGCGGTGTCCTGACCGGCGACTCCGAGATGGTCATCACGAACCTCGACGCGGCGGATGACGACGAGAATCCGGCCGCTCGGGAAGCTCTGATCGCGGTTCTCGCTGGCGAAGCCGCTCTCGGCTTGTTTCACCAGTACGGCGATACAACACACGAAGTCGCCCGGAATATGCTCGCCGAACAGCTCGCGCTCGCAGCCAAGGAGCAGCCGTGAGCGCCGAGGTCAACCCGGTCCTGCCGGCCGGCGTGAGCGTCGTGTCCCGCGGCCCCGGAGGGGATCCGGCGGTGGTGGACGGTCGCGGTCTGCTGCGGCCACAGCGCGCGCAGGACGGCCCCGGGCTGGTCAGCGGTGCCGAGGGCGCTTCCATCGCCGCAGATGGGCGCGTGGCACGTGCGGCGAAATGCCCGGAGTGTCGCGACGGCAAGCACAGGGTCTGTGCCGAGTTCGCGGATATCACCGACGACGACGAGCTGATCCCGTGCATCTGCCCGTGCCGCGAGGACGCGCCGTGATCAGCCGCAGCCCGTTCGGCCCGCCCGCGCGGCGACCCGAGCACCTGGCCGATGAGAACGGGGCGATCCGCGCGGCCGACGAGATCGCGGAGCTGAACCGTCTCGCCGCCGCGGAGTGGATATGGCGGCACGACGCGAACGTGACGGTCGACGCGCTCCTGGCGCGGATAGCAGAGGTGGGGACGGACGTCGCGACGGCCGAAGCACTCGCCGGTCGACTGCCGACACGCCGCGCACATTGAGCTTGACTCGCGACGACAACTGAGCATTATGCTCACCACAACGACTGGAATCGTTCGGACCGCATCACCGGCCCCTGGTCGACCCGATCAACGAACGAAGGAACGCACGTGAACATGAAGGAACAGATCCGCGCCGAGCTGGACAAGGCGAAGGCAATCGTCGCCACCGCCGAGAAGGCTGGCCGCGAGATGACGGAGCAGGAGATCTCCGACGCCGACACTCACCTGAAGACCGTCAAGGGCCTGCGCTCGCAGCTCGAAGCGGCCGACGGTTCGACGGCCGTGAAGAACGCTCTCGACGCGCTGAACGGCGAGTTCGCCGGAACGAAGTCGAAAGCCCCCAGCCGGGGCTACAAGGCGGCACGCTCGGCGTCGTGGGCCAAGTCGACCGACGAGATCCTGCGCGCCGTCGCCAGCTCGGGCGGTGCGAAGGCCCTCACTTCCGGCACGGTCGACGTGCCGGCCGTCATCGGCGACCCGGGCGAGATCCCCGCCCGCCCGCACACCGTCCTCGATCTCATCGTGGGCCGCGACCGCCCTGCCGACGGTAACGGTAACGCGATCCAGTACCTCCGCCAGACGCAGCGCCCGACCGGTGCCGCGGCGGTCGCAGACGGTGCGCTGAAGCCGACCGGCATCGCCACCTTCACCGACGTCGAGGACCGCCTGCGCACCGTCGCGATCCTGTCCGAGCCGCTGCCGATCCGCTACCTGACGGACTTCCGCGGGCTGACGGACATTCTCCGGGTGCAGCTCGGTGAAGCCGTCATCACCGCCGTCGAGGATCTGGTGGTGTCGGGCAACGGCTCGGGCGAGAACTTCACCGGCATTCTCCAGACGTCGGGCATCCAGACCCAGGCGCGCAGCACCAGCATCGCCGGCCTCGATTACCGCCTGGAGACGAGCCTGAAGGCGAAGACGAAGGCAGACGAGATCGGCGGCACCCCCGCCACCGGCTACGTTCTGAACCCGACCGACTGGGAGAACATCACCCTCGCCCGCATCGCGAAGAACCCGGCCAACGAGGCGGAGGAAGGCGCGAAGCACCTCCTCCACGATCTGCCCGTCGTCACCTCGACGGCGATCGCGCTCGGAACGGGCCTGGTCGGCGACTTCAGCACCCTCGAACTCGTGACCCGCGAGACGGACCGCGTCGACATCGACACCGCCGGCGAGCTCTTCACGAAGAACCAGTTCCGCCTCCGCGTCGAGGGCCGCTACACGCTGAAGGTCGGACGCCCGAACGCGTTCTGCCGCTTCGACCTGACGCCCGCCACGTAACAGACTCCCGTCCCACGGTGCCTGAGATCCACCACCGGGACGGGTCCGCAGACGTCTCCTGTCTGCTGTGGATGGCGGAGGAGGGTTCCAGTCCCCACTCCGCCCAGAAGGGGCCGGCGATTTCTCCCGCCGGCCCCTTTCTGCATCCCGGGGCATGGTCCCCAGAACCGGGGCACCTCAACCCGGGGCACGGCATCCGGAGTCACGGGCGAGAGAGCCGGGGGCGAGGCCGGTCAGCGTTCGCAAGCTCGACGCGATCGACCGGCGGCAGGGCGGGCATTCGCGGTCCGACGGAGCAGACAGCACCGCACGGCGCGCGGACCCCAGGCGACAGCGCAGGACAGGGCGGCACTCGACCTCGGTGGAGCACCGCAACGCCCCGGAGATCGGCACACAGCACCGAGCACGAAAGCACCGACGCAGCACGCGGCGACACCGCAGCATCTCGAAACGCGGGAGAGATCGGGAACGCAGGGTCGCGAGGGGTGAGAGGTCACGAGGCATGAACACCACGACCACGACCACGACGACACCAAGAACGACGAAGAACGAGGAGAGAGCGATGGAGACGACGACGAACACCCGACGCGGTATCCCGACACGGGCGACGCGACAGCCCGCCAGACGGACGCGTGACAGCGGAGCGAGCACGCCCGCGGCACCCCGACGACATGAGAAGGGGGAGGGGTGTCCGAATCTCTGGCGACCCGACGAGACTTCCGATCCACCGGCTTCGGTTTCCCCCACCGCGAGCGGGTGCAAAGTGAGCGCTGTCGACGTAGACGAGATTTTGGGGGGTGTGTGATGGCTCAGACGGAGGAGGAACGCCGCGAATCTAAGCGGATCTGGGCGGCTGCGAAGAGGGCTGAGATCGCGGCGGAGCGTGACGCTCGTCTACGCGCTGATCGTGCCGATGCGGTGGCTCACGCCCCTCGGACGCATCGTGACGCGTATGAGGCGTCGGTGTCGGCCGCGAAGTGGTTCAAGCCCTCGGATGGTGCCCTGGTAGCCCTGGGGCGGCTGCTCGCGGAGGATCTGGATTATGCCGACTACCTCGGGGATGACGCCCTGGTACTTCGGATCATTGGGCGTCTGACGTCGATCCTGGGCCAGCTCGGGCTCACGCCCGTGGTGCGCATGCGGTTCGAGCTGCGGTCCGCCCAGATCGAGGCGCGCAAGGCCACGGAGAGCGCCGAGGCTGCACCGCCGGCACCCGCTGGTGCACCGCCTCTCCCGGCGAACGTGTCGAAGCTGGCGCGGCCGGCGAAGCGTGGGGACGGTGGCGATCGTGGCTGATCCGGTTCCTCCCCGCCCGGGGCTGGAAAGCCTGGCGGATCGGCTCGCGGAGCTGCGGGCGGAGATTTCACGCCTGAACCGACCATCGGGCACACAGCGCGCCGGCATCGTGGGGAACTTGTCGGGGATGGTCGACTACATCGGAGCCAGGACGACGAGAGCCACGGATCCGGGTTCATCGTGGTCGATGACCGTCCCCGGCGATGGTGTGGAGCGTGTATACGAGACGGGGACGGCTCTCACGTTCACGTCGACCGGCTCGGCTCTCGTAGAGGTGGTGACGGGTCACGCGAGGATGACGCTGCTCGGGTCCGGCTCCGCGGCCATCTCGCTGCGGATGGCCGTTCGGGATGCTGCGACGGGTGTGACGATCCCGGGCAGCTCGGCGGGTGCGTCTGCTCGTCTCGCGGCGTCCGTTACGAACGGGGTGAGCATGAGGTTCGGCACGCTCGCGGCAATCCGTCCCGGGCCCGTCGAGGTCGTTGTGCTCATCGTGGTGTCCTGCTCTGTCCAGACCTCGTTCGACGTGGACGCGCCAACTCTCATGGTGAAGCCGCTTTAGCACGTCCGGCCGTCGCGCATTTCGCGGATGCCGGGTGGCGAGGGATTACATTGTTCGGGTGAATCTTTCGTGCGATGGCAGCGAGGTTGTCGTGCGATTCAGTCCGTTCTCGGAGGAGGGGCTGACTGCGAACGCAGAGCAGACGCACGTCATCGACACGCGAGATGGGACTCACCCGCCGCGATATGGCGTATCTGTCGTCGCGGGCCGGTGCGAGGATGGCGAAACGTTCGAGGAAGCTGTCGCGCGCATAGCGGGTGAATCGACCTTGAACGGCAAGACGATAGCTGTCATGCTCGGGAGTCAGTTGCGTGACGCGGGCCTAGACCTCGTGAGCGACCCCGTGCCGACAGTGAAGCGGCACTACCTGGTGGGGGAGGCTCCTTTCCAGGCGATGCCAAACATTTCAGCACTAGCATCTCTTGTAGAGCACGGCCGGATGCGTAATCCGGGGTGGAAAAAAGGACGGGCAGCATGAGCCGCGCAACAGTTGAGGTTGATCTGAACTCGCGCGACGCACACGGGCTTACCCCGGTGCGTTGCGACAAGGCGAGCGCGCCCCTCCACGTCGGCCAGATCGTGACCGCCGTCGAGCGCGAGGACGAAGTTCAGGCTCGCGCGTACGTCGCCGAGATCGATGCGCGCTCCGGGTACGCGTTCCTGCACATCGACACGAACTCGATGACGGACTTGGGCGATCCATCGTTCGAGGTCCAGGCGAACTGTGGTGTTAACCGTGCTGTGGCCTCCGTGCGAAACACCGCGGCCGCGTCGTCAAGTGCGTCTGGCCGTGCACGCGCCTCGATGTACTTCAACGTATGAACCCGACGCTTCTCACTGCCGTGCTGGCAGATGCCGTCACCGTGCGCGACAACCTTCTGCACGTCCTCGGTGGCGGGATCACCACGCTTCTGCGCCCCAGTTTTCCCGCTCCACTCGCCGCGCGTCTGGGACTAACCTTCTACTTCCAGTTCCCCGCGGGACACCGGGAAACGGTCACGTTCGGCGCGGCCTGCAAGGGCGAAGACGACGAAGTGGTGTTCGAGGTGGAGGGGTCGGTAGACGTCTTTTCGGTCGACAGTGACGCCCCCGCCTCAGCCTCCATCGCGGTGCCCCTCGAAAACGCAGGAGTGCCTAGTCCGGGGCGATACGTGATCGACGTGAGCATTAACGGAACAGTGCAGGCGCAGATCCCGTTCCGGGTGCAGCTAGTCGACCCCGACATGATGGATCCGGCCTCACCGCCATTCGGCTGACGAGCAGGCTGGGGATTGCGCTTGCTTCGCTGGCTGACGTACGCGCAAGCTGCGGAACGTGTGCGATCGCACCCTGAGACGGTGAAGCGATGGCGGCGCATGGGCCTGTCGTTCGCTCTGGTCGAGGGCCGGCGGATGGTCCGCGAGGATGTCCTGTTGGCGTTCTGGCGCGAGCGCATGCAGGCCGATCCGGTGCATCAGGCGAGGATCGCCCGGGACCGCCTCCAGGACGCTTCGGGGGCCGTGATGGCATCGGTGCCGCCGCGAGTTATGAAACGGCGTCAGGCGGGCGCACCGCGTCGCACAGCGGCACCCCGACCGCAGCCGGCACCTGACTGTGATCCGCTGGCGAACGTCGCCCCGATGCGCGGCGCTCGGGAGTTCGCGGCCCTCCGGGATGCTCTCCGCGACGTCACGCCGTCTTGTGACGGTGTGGACACCTACACCGACGATCGCCCATCAGGGGACGACGTAGCGACGATGGCGAGGATCTGCGCGTCGTGCCCCGTCGAGGCAGCCTGTGAGGCGTACGCCGTCGCTGGTCGACCCACAGCCGGCTACTGGCCGACCGTCGGGTCAGACGCCTCCCGCGTGACAACAATCTGACAACACTCGTCGGGAATCGGGCCTGACTCAAATAATCGAGACACGTTCTACTCCCGCAGGATTCCGCGGGTTCGACGCATCAGCCTTGTCGTTCCGGGGGCCTCATAGGGTTTCCGGTACCAAAGGTCGCTGGTTCGATTCCAGTCGGGGGCACCACCACGAAGAGGCCGCGATGTCCCATCGCGGCCTCTTCGTCGTTTCCGCCGGGGTCACCCCTCGTCGGTGACCGCCCCGGTCGGCTCGGCATCCTCGACGATGTGCGCGGAACCGAGTTCGTCGGCCGTGGCACGCCCCTGGTCGACCGCCTCCTGCTTGCTCGGGAAGCTGGCCGACAGCTCGGGGCGGCCCTCGACCGTGTTCTCCCACTGCCCGCGGTTGGATCGGGTGGTCACATCGTTCTGGCTCATGGCATCCATGTCACACCCCGTGTGGGGCAGTCGCACCCGTCTTGACAGGCGTTGTCAAGAGGATGACCGGTGAAGGTCGGTCCTTGCCATGCTGGGAACTCCTTCGAAAGGGGTCTGACATGAGCATCGGAGCCGGCATCGCCCTGTTCGTCATCGGGGCCATCCTCGCCTTCGCGGTGAACCTTCCCAACGAATACGTCAGCTTGAGCATGATCGGCTACATCATGATGGGCGCCGGCGTCGTCGTCTTCCTGATCGGCATCGTGCTGCTGATGAAGCGCCGCCAGACCGACACGGTCACGCGCACCGAGGGAGCGGGCGGCGCCCAGGTCACCCGTTCGACCACGCGATCCTCGAACGACGACCTCGTCTGATGCGCTCGGGGACGCACCCCGGGGCAGGATCATGAACGAGCCGACGCCCACCGTCGCCGATCCCGTCGACGGTGGGTTGTTCGATGGGCGCTACCGGGTGGGCCGACTTCTCGGCCGCGGTGGCTACGCGCGCGTGCATGAAGCCGTCGACACGGCGCTGGAGCGGAGCGTCGCTCTGAAGATCATCGACGGCGACGGCGCCGACCCCTCGGATGTCTCGCGCGTCCGGTCGGAGATCCGCCTGCTGGCGTCGGTGTCGCACCCGTCTCTGGTCACCCTCTACGACGCGAGGCTCGCTGGGAGCCCGGCCTATCTGGTGATGGAGCTGATCTCGGGTCCCACGCTGTCGGACCGCATCGCGCGTGGCCCGCTGCCCGCGCACGAGGTCGCCGTCGTCGGCCGTGAGATCGCCGAGGCCTTCGCCGTCATCCACGCGCGCGGGATCGTCCACCGCGACGTCAAGCCGTCGAACATCCTCATCCGCCCCGCCGCCCACGTCGGTGAAACGCCGCGGGCGACCCTCGCCGACTTCGGCATCGCGGCCCTGGTGGGCGCCACCCGTGTCACCCGGGCGGATACCGTCATCGGCACCGCCGCCTACCTCAGCCCGGAGCAGGCGCGCGGCCTGCCTGCCGCCCCGGCGAGCGACGTGTACTCGCTCGGGCTCGTGCTGCTCGAGGCGATAACCGGCTCGCGGCCGTTCGGGTCGCGCACGCCCCATGAGGCGCTCGCGGCGCGGCTCGTCTCCAC
Source organism: Microbacterium proteolyticum (assembly GCF_014192415.1). Taxonomy (GTDB): domain Bacteria; phylum Actinomycetota; class Actinomycetes; order Actinomycetales; family Microbacteriaceae; genus Microbacterium; species Microbacterium proteolyticum. The sequence continues at coordinate 324,244 of NZ_JACHXY010000001.1, read as the reverse complement.
GCCGGAGATCCCCGCGAACGTTCCGCCGAGGTGGCGACAGGTGCTGCAGCGCATGACCGCCCTCGAACCGACGGAGAGACCGGATGCCGCGGGCCTGATCGTGGCGCTGCGCACCGTCGCGGATGCATCGGCGACCTCGGTCGAGGCGCGCACGGCGGTCCTGCCGCACGCGACGGCTCCGACGCAGTCCTTCGACGGGAGCGACAGCCGTACGCGAGTGCTGCCGCAGCCCGACAGCCACCCTTCGTCGCCGGGCGCGGACCGCACGCAGGTGCTCTCGCCGGCGGGCGGCGCCGAGTCGCACGGTTCCTCCGCGGGCGGCGCTCCGGCGGCCGGGACGCGTGGCGGGGCGTCGGCGCCCGGCCGCGGTTCCAAGAAGAACGTCGTGGTGGCATCGCTCGTGGCCGTCGTGCTCGCCGTGGGGGCAGTGGTCGCCGCCGTGTCGCTCTCGAGTTCGGGGGCCGCCGGCCGGCCCGATCTGCCGACGCTCCCGCAGCCGCTCGATCAGCACATGGATGAGTTGTGGACGGAGGTGGGGCCGTGATCCGTCGTGTCGCCCCGGCGGCGGCGCTCCTGCTCGCCGCGACCGTCGCCCTCGCCGCCTGCACGCCGCCCGCCGCGGCTCCCACCGCCTGGCAGCAGTCCGTGCAGACCGTCGCCGAGCAGGCATCGTCGGGCGACTACGCCTCCGCGCTGGCGAGCCTCGATGCCCTCGAGGCCGACGTCATCGCGCGGCGCGACGCGGGGGAGATCACCGCGGCGGAGGCCGACGGCATCCTGGCGCGTATCGCCACCGTGCGAACAGACCTCACCTCGCTCACCCCTGCACCGTCGTCGCCGCCACCGGAGGAGACCCTCGAGCCGGAACCGAGCGAGACCACCGCGCCGGAACCGACCGAGACCAGCGAACCGGAACCGACCGAGACCGCCGAGCCGACGGGCGAACCGACGCCCGAGGAGCCGGAGAACGGCGGCGGCGACGAAGACCGGTCCCCACCGAACGGCGGCGGCGACAAGGGTCCGGGAAGCGGCGGCCCCGGCGGCAATGACGACAAGAAGCCCCCGCAGGGAGCGTCTCCCGGACCGGGTGAGAAAGACGGGTGAGTCGATTCGTCGGCGGTGGTCCGAGGGCCTTCGACAGCATGCGAGGATTACCCGGTGCCGCGCCGCGTGACCGCTGAACTCGACCTCGATCTGGGGACGTCCGTCGACCTCATCTTCCAGATCACCGCGGCCCAGGGCGCGCCCGTCGCCGACGAACAGCTGACCTTCACGCAGGGCGATCGCGTGTACACGCCGACCGAGATCGTCGACCAGTCGGGTAGCCGTCTGCACCGCCTCTCGGGGGAGCAGGGGACTCTCTCCGTGCGGTACGACGCGGTGGTGTCGGGGCCGTCGCAGAGCCCCCGAACGAGCGATCTCGAGACCATCACGTACCTCCGCCCGAGCCGGTACTGCCAGTCCGACGAGGTGTTCGCCCAGGCGCGTCGGCAGTTCCGCGGCCTCGCGGGGGAAGATCTCCTCGCGGCGGTGTCGGGTTTCGTCGCGTCCACCGTCACCTACACTCCCGGGCTCAGCCTCGGCACCGACAGCGCCGTGACGACACTGATGACCGGGCAGGGCGTCTGCCGTGACTACGCGCACGTGGTCATCGCCCTTCTCCGCGCGATGGACATGCCCGCGCGTTACGCCGCGTGCTACGCCCCGGGGCTCACGCCCATGGACTTCCATGCCGTCGCCGAGGCCTACATCGACGGCGCCTGGTATGTCGTGGACGCCACGCGACTCGCCGACCGCCGCTCGCTGGTGCGCATCGCCACGGGTCGGGACGCCGCCGACTGCGCCTTCCTCAGCTACCACGGCGGGTACGTCGGGCTCGAGCGGATGCACGTCGACGCGGTGCTCGAGGGTGACGCCCCGGATGCCACCACCCCCGACGACCACGAAGCCCTGGTGCAGATCGGCTGACACAGCCACCCAGGCGTCGCGCCCTAGACTTGACGGGCTATGGATCCCGCTGCCCTCTCCGCTTCCCTGCTCGCCGTCGTCGCCCCGCTCGCGGAGGCCCGACGAGAGGGGTCCTCGGCGGGGATCACGGTCGCCGACCTGCCCCTGGAGCGGCCGAAGAACCGCGATCACGGCGACTGGGCCTCCAACGCGGCCCTGAAGCTGTCGAAGATCGTCGGTGCGAACCCCCGCGAGTTCGCGGCCGAGATCGCTGCGGGCCTCGAGGCGGTCGACGGCATCGCCCGTGTCGAGGTGGCCGGTCCCGGCTTCATCAACATCCGCCTGGATGCCGCGGCGGCGGGTGCTCTCGCGAAGACGATCGTCGACCGGGGCGCCGCCTTCGGCCGCAACGACTCGCGCGCCGACGAGATCATCAACCTCGAATTCGTCAGCGCCAATCCCACCGGCCCCATCCACCTCGGCGGCACGCGCTGGGCGGCGGCGGGCGATGCCCTCGCGCGCATCCTGTCGTCGCAGGGCGCGAAGGTGACGCGCGAGTACTACTTCAATGATCACGGCGCGCAGATCGATCGCTTCGCCCGCAGCCTCGTGGCCGCCCATCAGGGCGACCCCACGCCCGAAGACGGCTACGGCGGCGCGTACATCCATGACATCGCCGCGCGCGTCACCGAGCAGTACGACGGCGACATCGACGCCCTCGATCCGGATGCCAAACAAGAGGCGTTCCGCGAGCTCGGCGTGACCCTCATGTTCAGCGAGATCAAGCAGTCGCTGCACGAGTTCGGCGTGGACTTCGACGTCTATTTCCACGAGAACGACCTGCACGATTCGGGCGCCGTCGACCGGGCCGTCGCGCGCTTGCGCGAGCTCGGCCACATCTTCGAGGCCGACGGGGCGACGTGGCTTCGCTCGACCGAGTTCGGCGACGACAAAGACCGCGTCATCATCAAGTCCGACGGGCAGCCCGCCTACATCTCGGGCGACCTGGCCTACTACCTCGACAAGCGCGAGCGCGGCTTCAACCGCTGCATCATCATGCTCGGCGCCGACCACCACGGGTACGTCCAGCGCCTCATGGCGATGTGCGCCGCCTTCGGCGACGAGCCGCACGTCAACCTCCAGGTGCTCATCGGCCAGATGGTCAACCTCGTTCGCGACGGGCAGCCCATGCGCATGTCCAAGCGCGCCGGCACCGTGGTCACCCTCGAGGATCTCGTCGAGATCGTCGGCGTCGATGCCGCCCGTTACGCCCTCACGCGGAGCTCCGCCGACTCGAACCTCGACATCGACCTCGACGTGCTGCAGAAGCGCACGAACGACAACCCCGTCTTCTACGTGCAGTACGCCCACGCGCGTACCCACAACGTCGCGCGCAACGCCGCGGCATCCGGGGTCGACCGTTCGGAGTTCGCTCCCGAGCTGCTCGACCACGAGACCGAGTCCGCCCTGCTGGGTGCCCTGCAGGAGTTCCCCCGCATCATCGCGTTCGCGGCGGAGGTGCGCGAGCCGCACCGCGTCGCGCGCTACCTCGAAGAGCTCGCGGGGCTGTACCACCGCTGGTACGACAACTGCCGCGTCATCCCGCTCGGCGACGCGCCCGTCGAGCCGGTGCACCGCACGCGCCTGTGGCTCAACGACGCCACCGGCCAGGTATTGCGCAACGGTCTGACGCTGCTCGGCGTCAGCGCTCCGGAACGGATGTGACGATGACGGATGCCACGACGCCGAGCAGCCGCTCGGGCCGGAAGACCGGCCGCTGGATCGCGGTGATCGTGGTGGTGCTCGTGCTGCTGGCGGCGGCCGCCGTCGCCGCCGAGTACATCGCGCGCTCGGTCGTGACCAGCACGGTGCGCTCCCTCGTCGTGACGAACGTCGGCCTCCCGGACGATCAAGACGTCGACGTGCAGGTGGCGGGCCTCGTGCTGCCGCAGGTGCTCGCTGGGCGCCTCGACGAAGTCGCCGTCGCCTCCGACGACGTCACCCTGGGGCCGATCACCGGCGACGTGCGCGTCGACCTGCGCGGTGTACCGGTCTCGGCTGGATCGGCGGCCGACGGGGGAGTCGCCTCGGTGCGACTCGACCAGGAGCAGGTGCGGGCGCTCCTCGCCCAGCTGCCCGATCTGCCCGCCGGAACGGTGGAGGTCACCGCACCGGACGTCAGTTTCGAGACCACCCTGACGTTGTTCGGGATCGGCATCCCGGTCGGGGTGACGGCCACTCCCGGCGCCGCCGAGGGCGACCTCACGATCACCCCGACGGGCTTCCAGGTGGCGGGCAACGTGATCGACGCCGACACCCTGCGGGGCCAGTTCGGCGGCGTCGCCGACACGCTCGTGCAGACGCGCAGTCTCTGCATCGCCGACCGGCTGCCGGCGGGCCTGACCCTGACGTCCGCGACCGTGCAGGGGCAGGATCTGGTGGCGACGTTCGACATCGCCGGCGCGATCGTCAGCGACCCGGGCCTGCAGGCCGACGGCACCTGCGGCTGAGAGAAGCGATGTCGCGCGTCACCCGCTGGTGACGGTGAGCAGCCCTGCTTCGACGAGCTGGTCCAGGATGCCATCGACTGCGCGCGCTGCCTCGTCGTCGGGTGTCCCGTCGGTCGCCGCGCGCAGCAGGTCGTCTCGGGTGGCGTCGTCGGCGGCGCGCAATATCGCGGGCGCGACACCGGCGAGGATGCGCAACGTGCCTCGTCCGTCGGTCTCCCCGGTCATCACCGCCAATCGGCCGTCAGGGAGGGGGCACGAGTCCACCACGGCACCGCGCCGGTAGCGTCGCCCTCCACCGTGCGACGCCCCCGAGGGAGGTGTGGAGACGACCGCGGCAGACGACGCCTCGTCGGGCTCCGGCCGGCGGTCGAGGTCCTCGACCATCAGGTCGCCGACGAGGTCGACCAGCTGCTCCGCCTCGGAGTATTCGGCCCGGAGGGCGCCGCCGGTCCGCGCCAGCGAGCTCATGACGACCCCCAACGGACGCGGCATCGAGGCGAGGGCGCTGGAGTGGGGTGCCAAGAGGACCAGGGCGTCGGAGGCGGGGACGGGTACGAGGCGCGCCCGGGCGTGGGCGCGGTCGCGGTCGAGGAGTACGACGCGACGCACGCGCAGCGGTGCGGTCGGAAGCGGTCGGAGCCCCAGGTCGCGAGGCGCGTGCTGGATCTTGTAACCCTTGCCCTCGGTGATCACCGAGAGCGGTTTGCGGTAGCCGCGGACTCCGCCATCGGATTCGATCCCCACCGTCTCGTCGGAGACGTAGCCCCACGACCGTGCGAGCAGCCGGGTGGCGGTGGTCTTGCCGGCGCCCGAGGGTCCCACGAGCACGACGACGCCACCGTCGGAGGCGGCCAGTCCGGCCGCGTGCAGCATCCACAATTCGCCCCGCCGCGCGTCTATCGCTGCCTGGGTCACCCTGCCCGACAGGTCGGACAGCGTCTGTCCGTCGCGGTCGCTCGAGACCGGAGCGACCACGACCTCCGCGGGAGCCGGGTCGACCACTCGGGCATCCGCCCAGACGCGCGCGACGGTGTCGCGGTCGGTGGGCGTCAGCCCCGACGGGTCGATGCCGACGCGAACCCCGAGGGCGTCGACGACGAGGGGGGAAAGGGGAGGCGGCGTCACGTCGACACCGTATGGCGATGACGTGCACTCGCCGGGCGCCGGCGCGTGCACCACGTCCTCCCGCTCTCTCGCATCGCCCGTGGTCTCATCCGACACGGCGCATGGCGTCACCCGACTCTGCGTCCGCGGACGAACGCCTCCACCGCGGCCTCTCACCGGCGGAGCGGGACGGGCGAGCGCCGGTGACCTCGCGCACGCGGCGGGACAGGAAGGGAGCGGCATACGCCGTGCCCTAGACTGCAAGGACCACCCCTCGCGTGACTCTCCGCCGGGGGTGGAGCCGTGATCCGCGGCCGTCGCGTCGCCGCAAACCCGATTGGTCCCCCTGTGTCCGCCTCGCACTCCGCGCTCGTGCCCGAGTGGCTCGTCGCCCCGGCCGAAGCGAATGAGCTCGTCGCCCCCGTCTGGCCCACGTCCGCCCGCCGCGTCGACGACGGATCCGTCGAGATCGGCGGAGTCTCGGTCTTCGACCTCCGAGACCGTTTCGGCACCCCGCTCTACGTCCTCGATGAAGACGAGGTGCGCGCCCACGCCCGTCGTGCGCGCGCGGCTTTCGAGTCGGCCGCCGCCCGCCACGGCATCCGGGCTCGCGTCTACTACGCAGGCAAGGCGTTCCTCTCGGCGGAGGTCGTACGGTGGGTCGTCGACGAGGGACTCGCGGTCGATGTCTGCACGCGCGGCGAGCTCGAGGTGGCCCTGGCCGGAGGGGCGGAGCCCGCCCGACTCGGCTTCCACGGCAACAACAAGAGCGTCTCCGAGCTCGAGCGTGCGGTCGAGGTCGGCATCGGCTCGGTCGTGGTCGACAGCCCCATCGAGATCGAGCGCCTCGCCGCCATCGCCGACCGCCGCGGTCTCGTGCAGTCCGTGCTCGTGCGCGTGCGCACGGGCGTCCACGCCGAGACGCACGCGTTCCTGGCGACCGCGCACGAAGACCAGAAGTTCGGCTTCTCGCTCTCGGGGGCGGCCGACGCGGTCGCCCGCATCCGCGAGCTCCCCAGCCTGCGCTTCGTGGGACTGCACGCCCACATCGGTTCGCAGATCTTCGACTCGTCCGGCTTCCGGGAGTCGGCCGCGCGCCTGGTCGACCTGCACGCCGACCTCCTCGCCGGAGGGGAGATCCCCCTCCTCAACGTCGGCGGCGGCTTCGGCATCTCCTACACGTCCGTCGACGACCCCAAGCCCATCGAAGAGATCGCCGACGGCATCCTGGACGCCATCGCCGAAGAGTGCGCGGTGCGCGGCATCCCCATGCCCGACGTCGCCACCGAACCCGGCCGCGTCATCGTGGGCCAGGCCGGCGTGACGCTGTACGAGGTCGGCACGGTCAAGACCGTCACGGCGGCCGAGGGCCTCGATCGTACGTACGTCAGCGTCGACGGCGGTATGAGCGACAACGCGCGCCCCGCCCTCTACGGCGCCGACTTCTCAGCGCGCGTCGTCTCACGCGTCAGCAGCGCGTCCTCGGCGCTGACGCGCGTCGTGGGACGCCACTGCGAGTCGGGCGACATCGTCGTGGATGCCGAATACCTTCCTGCCGACGTCGCGCCCGGTGACCTGCTGGGCGTGCCGGCGACCGGCGCCTACTGCTTCTCGCTCGCGAGCAACTACAACTACACCCCGCGTCCGCCCGTCGTCGCGGTGCGCGACGGCAGAGCGCGCGTCATCGTGCGCGGCGAGACCGTCGACGACCTGCTCGCCCGCGACGCCGGCATCCCGGCATCCACCCTGATCCACACACCCCACGGAGACACCGAATGACCGACTACCGGACGCTCCGCGTGGCGCTCCTCGGCGCCGGCGCGGTCGGCTCGCAGGTCGCCGACCTGCTGCTCAGGCACGGCGACGAGCTCGCCGACCGCGCGGGCGCCAAACTCGAACTCGCCGGCATCGCGGTGCGCAATCTCGACGCCAAACGCGAGGCCGACCTTCCTCGCGAGCTCTTCACCACCGACGCCGAGACCCTCATCGTCGGCAGCGACATCGTCATCGAGCTGATGGGCGGCATCGAGCCCGCGCGCACGCAGGTGCTGCACGCCATCGCCTCCGGGGCGGACGTCGTCACCGCCAACAAGGCGCTGCTGGCCACCCATGGGTCCGAGGTCTTCGAAGCCGCCGACCAGGTCGGGGCCGAGGTGTACTACGAGGCCGCCGCCGCCGGGGCCATCCCCATCATCCGACCCCTGCGCGACTCGCTCGCCGGCGACCGGGTCGTGCGGATCATGGGCATCGTCAACGGCACCACCAACTACATCCTCGACCGCATGGACACCGAGGGCGCCGACTTCGCCGACGTGCTCGCGCAGGCGCAGGCTCTCGGCTATGCCGAGGCCGACCCCACGGCCGATGTCGAGGGCTACGACGCGGCGCAGAAGGCGGCGATCCTCGCGAGCCTCGCGTTCCACACCACGGTTCCTCTGGATGCCGTGCACCGCGAGGGCATCACCTCCGTCGACGCCGCGATGATCGAGTCCGCCCGCCACGCCGGCTACGTCATCAAGCTGCTCGCGGTATGCGAGCGCCTCGCCGCCGAAGACGGCGGCACCGAGTCGATCTCGGTGCGCGTGTACCCGGCGCTCGTCGACCGCGCGCACCCGCTCGCGAGCGTCCACGGCGCGAACAACGCCGTGTTCGTGCAGGCCGAGGCGGCAGGCGACCTCATGTTCTACGGCGCCGGAGCCGGCGGCGTTCAGACGGCGTCCGCCGTGCTCGGCGACGTGGTCTCCGCCGCGCGTCGACACATCGCGGGAGGCGTGGGCGTGGGCGAGTCGACCCGTGCCAACCTCCCCGCCGTGCCCATCGGGCGCGTCATCACGCGGTATCAGATCACGCTCGAGGTCGATGACCGACCGGGCGTGCTCGCCACGGTCGCCGGCATCCTGAGCGAGGGTCGCGTGTCGATCGCGACCGTCGAGCAGACCGTCATCGAGGCCGACGAGAACACTCAGACCGGCGGCTCCGCCCGCCTGGTCATCGGAACACACAAAGCCCGCGAGCAGGACCTGAGCGAGACCGTCGAGCGTCTCGCCGCCAGCGGCGTCGTCGAGCGCGTGGTCTCCGTGCTGCGCGTGGAAGGGAACTGAACATGGCTCATCTCTGGCGCGGGGTCCTCCGCGAATACGCCGACCGTCTGGGCGTCACCGACGCCTCCACCGTCGTCACCCTGGGCGAGGGCGGCACCCCCCTCATCCCGGCTCCCGCACTGTCGCGCCGCACCGGCGCCGACGTGTGGGTGAAGTTCGAGGGCATGAACCCCACCGGCTCGTTCAAGGACCGCGGCATGACCGTCGCCCTCTCGCGCGCCGTCGAGCACGGGGCCAAGGCCGTCATCTGCGCCTCGACCGGCAACACCTCGGCCTCGGCCGCGGCCTACGCCGCCCACGCCGGCATCACGGCCGCCGTGCTCGTGCCCGAGGGCAAGATCGCGATGGGCAAGCTGAGTCAGGCGGTCGCCCACAATGGTCGTCTGATCCAGATCCGCGGCAACTTCGACGACTGTCTCGAAATCGCTCGCGAGCTCGCCGACCACTACCCGGTGCACCTGGTCAACTCGGTCAACCCCGACCGCATCGAGGGTCAGAAGACCGCGGCGTACGAAGTCGTCGAGCAGCTGGGCGACGCGCCCGACTTCCACTTCATCCCCGTGGGTAACGCCGGCAACTACACCGCCTACTCGCGCGGCTACCGCGAAGAGGCCGCCCGCGGCGTCGCCACCCGCGTGCCCCGCATGTTCGGCTTCCAGGCCGCCGGTTCCGCTCCTCTCGTGCGCGGCGAGGTCGTGAAGAACCCCGAGACGATCGCCAGTGCCATCCGCATCGGCAACCCCGCGTCGTGGGACCTCGCCCTCGAGGCGCGCGACGCCACCGACGGCTGGTTCGGCGCGATCGACGACGACGGCATCCTCGAGGCGCAGAAGATCCTGGCCGGCGAGGTCGGCGTCTTCGTCGAGCCCGCCTCGGCGATCAGCGTCGCGGGCCTGCTCGACCGCGCCGAGGCGGGGTTCGTCCCGGCCGGCGCGAAGGTCGTGCTCACCGTCACCGGTCACGGTCTCAAGGATCCGCAGTGGGCGCTTCGCAAGGCCGACGGCACCGATGTGAAGCCCACCGTCGTCGACGCGACCACTTCGGAGGTCGCCTCGGTGCTCGACCTGCAGCCGGTGACCGCGTGAGCTCAGGCCCCGGTCGCCGAGTCGCGGTCCGCGTTCCCGCCACGAGCGCGAATCTCGGTCCCGGCTTCGACACCCTCGGCTTGGCACTGAGCGTCTACGACGATCTCATCGTCGAGCAGCTCGAAGGCGACGGCCTCGAGATCGAGGTCGCGGGCGAGGGCGTGGCCGATGTGCCGCGCGACGCGTCGCACCTCGTGGTGCGCGCGATGGCGCACACGTACGCGTCGGTCGGTCGCACACTCCCGGGCCTGCGGCTGACCGCGCACAACGTCATCCCGCACGGGCGCGGCATGGGGTCGTCGGGGGCCGCCGTGGTCGCCGGCATCCTCGCCGCGAAGGGTCTGCTCGAGGGCGACGTCGTCTTCAGCGACGTCGACCTGCTGCGCCTGGCCACCGAGCTGGAGGGGCACCCCGACAACGTCGCGCCGGGCCTGTTCGGCGGTCTGACGATCGCGTGGATGGATGCCGCCGGCCCGCAGCACAAGCAGCTGATCGTCCATCGCGGCGTGTCACCGCTGGTGTTCGTGCCGAGCTTCACGATGTCGACGGCCGTCGCGCGAAGCCTGCAGCCGCTGCAGGTCCCGCGCGAGGACGCGGTTTTCAACGTCTCGCGCTCGGCCCTGCTCATCGCGGCGATGACGCAGAGCCCCGAACTGCTCATGGCGGCGACCGAAGACAAGCTGCACCAGAACTACCGTGCGCAGGCCATGCCCGAGACCGACCGACTCGTGCGGGCGCTCCGCGCCGAGGGCTACGCGGCCGTCGTCTCCGGGGCGGGCCCCAGCGTTCTGGTGCTCGCCGACGGCCCCGGGCAGCGACTCGAGGCCGCTGATGTCATGGCATCCGTGGTCGACACCCCGTGGCAGGCGCTCATGCTCGCCGTCGACGTCAAGGGTGGTACAGTGAAAAACGCAGAGGGTTCCGCGTAACTTCGCGAATCTGAGCCTCTGCACCACCTGCGAAATCCGCAACACATCGCGAACCCGGTATCGGCTGCAATCTCCCGAACCGCTGGTGTCTCTTCGTCTGCGATCTGCACGGCGAAGCGCGATCTGACACGTTTCATTCTGAGGAGCACTCGTGGAGTCCATCTCCGAGACCCATTCCGTCGACGCGCCCGAGGGCGCCGAGATCCCCGCCGAAGAGCAGCTCACTGCTGACGCGCAGGGCACCGATACGCCGCACACCGACACCGAGCAGAACACGCTCGACACCGCGCAGACCGAGGGCACGGACGCCCCGGACACCGCGGCCGACGATGCGCAGCCCGAGGCGCTCTTCGCCGACGACATCATCGTCGCCGACGCCCCGGCCGCGGACGCCGCCGCCACGGACGAGACGGCATCCGCCGAGGCCGCCTCCGCGGCTGAGCAGGCTGCCGAGACCGCTGCCGAGACCGCACCCGCGGAAGAGGCCGCGCCGGCGGAGAAGCCCGCACGTGCCCCGCGCAAGCGCGCACCCCGTCGTGCGACGACCGCCACCGCCAAGGAGAAGGCCGCAGCCGCCGCCGAAGCCGCCGCAGCCGAAGCCGCTGCCGCCGAGGCGACCGCCACCGAGGCCGCCGACGCTCCCGTCGCCGACGCCGCCACGGATGAGACGCCGACCACTCCCGTCACGACCGCGGCCGATGTCGCCGACGACTCCGCAACCGCCGCCGACCTGCCCGTCGTCGCCGAGACGACCGACGCGCCGACCGCCGACGCACCGTCTGCGGACGTCGCCGTCGAAGAGGCCGGTGCCTCCGATGCGTCGGAGCCCGTGGCCGAGGCCGACGCGAACGACGGAGAGAACGCCGCCGCCGCCGAGAACGCCGCCGCCGACAACGCCGAGCAGTCCGACGAGACCCCTGCTCGCGGTCGTGGCCGGAGCCGTTCGCGCAACCGGAACCGCAACAAGCCCGACGCCGCGGCCGAGAAGGCCGAGGCCGGCTCCGACGACGCCGAGGCGCCCACGCAGGGTGCCCAGCGCGACGGGGGCCAGCAGGGCGCATCGCAGCGTGACAACGCACAGCAGGGCTCCCCGCGCGAAAATGGCCAGCGCGACAACGGTCAGCGCGACAACGGTCAGCGCGACAATGGCCAGCGCGACAACGGTCAGCGCGACAACGGCCAGCGTGACAACGGTCAGCGCGAGAACGGCCAGCAGGGCGGCGCCTCGCAGCGCGACAACGCGCAGCAGAGCGGCCAGCAGGCCCAGCAGCAGCAGGGTGCGGCGAACAGCCGCAACCGTCAGCGCAACAAGCGCCGCGGTCAGACCACCACGGGCGACGAGTTCGAGACCGAGATCGGCGAGGACGACGTGCTCGTCCCCATCGCCGGAGTGCTCGACGTGCTCGACAACTACGCGTTCGTGCGCACCACCGGCTACCTGCCCGGCCCGAGCGACGTCTACGTCTCGCTCGGCCAGGTCAAGAAGTACAACCTGCGCAAGGGCGACGCCGTCGTCGGTGCCATCAAGCAGCCGCGCGAGGGCGAGCAGCAGGGGCGCCAGAAGTACAACGCGCTCGTGCAGGTCGACTCGATCAACGGCCTGTCGGTCGACGACGCCGCCGCGCGCGTGGAGTTCAACAACCTCACCCCCCTGTACCCGCAGGAACGCCTGCGCCTCGAGACCGGACCCGAGAAGCTCACGCAGCGCATCATCGACCTGGTGGCCCCGGTCGGCAAGGGCCAGCGCGGCCTGATCGTCGCGCCCCCGAAGGCCGGCAAGACCATCGTGCTGCAGCAGATCGCCAATGCGATCGCCACGAACAACCCCGAGGTCCACCTCATGGTCGTGCTCGTCGACGAGCGCCCCGAAGAGGTCACCGACATGCAGCGCACCGTTCGCGGCGAGGTCATCGCCTCGACGTTCGACCGACCCGCCGAAGACCACACCACGGTCGCCGAGCTCGCCATCGAGCGTGCGAAGCGTCTGGTCGAGCTCGGCCGCGACGTCGTCGTGCTGCTCGACTCGATCACCCGTCTGGGTCGCGCGTACAACCTCGCCGCGCCCACCTCGGGCCGTGTGCTCTCCGGTGGCGTCGACGCGTCGGCGCTGTACCCGCCCAAGCGCTTCTTCGGTGCCGCGCGCAACATCGAGAACGGCGGATCGCTCACCATCCTCGCCACCGCCCTGGTGGAGACCGGTTCGAAGATGGATGACGTGATCTTCGAGGAGTTCAAGGGCACCGGCAACAGCGAGCTGCGCCTGAACCGCCAGCTCGCCGACAAGCGCATCTTCCCGGCCGTCGACGTCAACGCGTCGAGCACTCGCCGCGAAGAGATGCTGCTGTCGAACGACGAGGTCAAGATCACCTGGAAGCTCCGCCGCGCTCTGGCCGGTCTCGAGCCTCAGCAGGCCCTCGAGGTCGTGCTCGGCAAGCTCAAAGAGACGCAGTCGAACGTCGAGTTCCTCGTGCAGATGCAGAAGTCGATCCCGGCGCCCGCGCGCGGCGGTGACGACAACAGCATCCGCTGATCCGGGCCGTCAGCGCGATGTCGGTGCCCGCGATGTTCGACTCGGTCCGAGGGCTCCTCGACGAGCACAAAGCCGTTCAGGAGGAGCTCTCCGACCCGGCCGTGCACGCGGACGCCGCACGCGCGAAGCGCGTCAATCGGCGCTACGCCGAGCTGTCGCGCATCGTCTCGGCCCATGAGACGTGGGTCTCGGCATCCGATGATCTGGACGCCGCGCGCGAACTCGCTCGCGAGGACGACGCGTTCGCCGACGAGGTGCCGGGGCTGGAGCAACGGGTCGCCGAGACGCAGGAGCGTCTGCGCCGTCTGCTCATCCCGCGCGACCCCGACGACGCGCGCGACGTGATCATGGAGATCAAGGGCGGCGAGGGCGGCGCCGAGAGTGCTCTGTTCGCGGCCGATCTCCTCCGCATGTACCTGCAGTACGCGGCATCCATGGGATGGAAGACCGAACTGCTCGAGCGCACCGAGAGCGATCTGGGCGGATACAAAGACGTCCAGGTCGCGATCAAGGGCTCGTCGAGCGACCCGGCGCAGGGCGTGTGGGCGCACCTGAAGTACGAGGGCGGCGTGCACCGCGTGCAGCGCGTGCCGGCGACGGAGTCGCAGGGCCGCATCCACACCTCGACGACCGGCGTGCTCGTCTTCCCCGAGGTCGACGAGCCCGAAGAGGTCGGCATCGACCCCAACGACCTCAAGATCGACGTCTTCCGCTCGTCGGGTCCCGGCGGTCAGTCGGTCAACACCACCGATTCCGCGGTGCGCATCACGCACGTGCCCACGGGCATCGTCGTGTCGATGCAGAACGAGAAGTCGCAGCTGCAGAACCGCGAGGCCGGTATGCGCGTGCTGCGCGCACGCCTGCTCGCCAAGCAGCAGGAGGAGCGCGACGCGGTCGCCGCCGACGCGCGGAAGTCGCAGATCCGCGGCATGGACCGCTCCGAGCGCATCCGCACCTACAACTTCCCCGAGAACCGGATCGCCGACCATCGCACCGGCTACAAGGCGTACAACCTCGACCAGGTGATGGACGGTGCCCTCGGACCGATCATCGAGTCGGCGATCACCGCCGACGAAGAGGCGCGGCTCGCCGCCCTCGCCGACGGCTGAGCCTTCCCGCACCGGTCGCGAGGAACGCCTCCTCGTCGTCGCTCGCGCCGACGGAGCGTCCGCCCGGACACGACGCAGGACTTCGCGCGGCGCTCGACGCCGTGACGCGGGGGGAGTCCGACGTTCGTGACGCGCTGAGGCGGTCAGATGCCCCAGCCTGGTGGGTGGGGCATCGGCCCACGCGCGGCCTCGAGCTGCGCAGCCAGCGACAGGATCGTCGCCTCGCCGCCCGGCCGCCCGACCACCTGCACCGACACCGGATGACCGCTCGCATCGCGGGTGAACGGCAACACCAGCGCCGGAAGTCCCGCCACATTGACGAAGCTCGAATACGGCGCGTACTCGACCTGCATCGCGAACGTGCGCTCGGGACCGTGCCCGTCGTACCAGCCGACACGCTGCGGGGGCAGGGCGAGTGCGGGCGTGAGCACGGCGTCGAACCGGGAGAAGGCGGTGATCGTCTCGCGCTCGAACACGCGCGCGGCGGCCAGCGCGCCCAGCAGATCGGATGCCGCCAGCCCGCGGCCTTCGCGCACGAGCCAGGCCGTCAGCGGCTCGACGACCTCGAGGTCGGCGTCGCTGAGCGGGATGCGTGCGGCGCTCGCGCGCCACAGTACGCCGAACAGCTCGGCGTACCCGCGCGGGCGCCAGTGCACGTCGTCGACGACGTGGCCCTCCCCGGCGAGAGCCCCGACGGCCGCCTCCAGCGCCGCGCGGGCGTCGGGATGCAGGCGGATGTCCTCGGCGTCGTCCCACGGTGACACGGTCGTCACGCCGAGCCGTAGCGGCCCGGGCGCGCGCGTCGCGGCGGTGAGGAACGGCCCGTCACCGGAGGCCCGGGTGGCATAGGCGAACGGTGCGAGACCGACCAGCGCGTCGAGCAGCAGAGCCGCATCGGCGACCGTCCGCGCGAGCGGCCCCGTCACGGCGAGGCCGTCGGGGGAGTCGAACCCCGAGCCGAGCGGCAGTCGTCCGCGCGAGGGCTTCACCCCGACGACGCCGACGGTGGCGGCCGGGATGCGGATCGATCCCCCGCCGTCGGACGCGACGGCGAACGGCAGCAGTCCCGCGGCGACCGCGACCGCGGCTCCGCCGCTGGAACCGCCCGCACCGTTCTCGGGATTCCACGGGTCGCGCGCGGGGGGAGCGGTGCGCGGTTCGGTGTAGCCGGTGAGACCGAACTCACTCGTGGCGGTCTTGCCCAGGTTGACCGCGCCGGCCGCATCCAGTGCCCGCGCGAGGGGATCGGATGCCGTCGGCACGTGGTCGACGCGAGCGAGCGACCCGTAGCGGGTCGGCACACCGGCGCGGGCGACGAGATCCTTGTCGGCCAGCGGCAATCCGTACAGCGAACCCCGTGAGGTCGAGGATGCCACGGCATCCGCTCGCTCCAAAGCCCCGTCGGCCGTGACCTCGGCGAACGCCCCGAGGAAGCGACGCCCCTCGATCCTGGCGAGGTAGTGCGCCGCGACCTCGCGGGGCGAGAGGTCGCCGCGACGCAGGGCTGCCGCCGTATCGGTGGCGGGGATCTCGTGCAGCTCGGTCACCCTTCGAGCGTAGGCGTGCGGCGGCGCGGTTCAGGCGTGCCGGGCGAGGTGCTCGCGGGGGGACTCGCCGAGATGGTGACGGAACGCCCGGTTCAGGTGCGACAGGTCGCTGAACCCCCACTCGGCGGCGAGATGCGTGAGCGTCGGGCGCCCCCGCGTGGTCAGCAGAGCCTCGGCGCAGCCGTGCACCCGGATGCGCATGACCGTCTGTCCGTAGGTGAGCGGCGCGTCTTCGTACAGCTGATGGAGCTTGCGTACCGAGATCGCGAAGTGCCGGGCGATGGCGCTCGGCGAGGTGTCGGCGTAGCGCACGTGCCGTTCCAGGTGGTGCTCGATGCTCCGACGCAGCGCGTGAGCGCCACCTGCCTCCATTCCCGGCGCGTCGGCGGGGCAGGTACGCGACAGAGCGGCGGTGAGCGAGGCGACCGCCGCTCCTGCGGCATCGGCTTCGGGTCCGCTCAGCGCGGGCGCCTGCGCCCATGCCGCACGCATGGTGTCGGCGACCACCGCCCCCAGACCGGAACCCGAGGAGTACGCGCGCGCGGTCATGTCCTCGCCGAGACGGCCGGGCACCTGTGCGGTCGGCACGCGGAACGAGATCGCACGCCACGGGTCGAGGTAGTCGAGGTCGAACGGGCGGGTGGCATCCACGATCGAGAACGTGCCCGGACCCGACATGCTGCGCCGGTCGCCCTGCGTCACGACGCACCGGCCGTTCAGCATGAGGTTGACGAACACGACCTCCTCCGTCACCCGGCGCACCTCGTCGGGGCCGTGGTGGATGACCTGTTCGCAGGTCTGGATCTCGGCGCCGTTGGACGAGCCGAAGGGGTGGGTGTCGACGCGGCCGTCGAGCCCCCGCTGGCTCCACGCGTCGCGCGAGCCGCGCGCGGCGGGACGCAGGGGCGTGAACGCCGCGCACACCACTTCGCGCCAGTACGCGTACTGCTCCGAGACGGGGCGGTCGATCGTGTTCCACCGGGGCACCGGCGGCCTCCCTTCCTGCGGCACTCGTCAGCCGCGCACTCCGCGGATGGTCGATGACGACAGCAGACCAACCCCGTGTTTCCCGCTCGGCCGTGGTCGGTTTCGGGGTGGTAACCAAGCGCGCACACCCGCAGACCCTGCACTCTCGTCCTGGTTCGACGGCACTGTCGTCCAAGATCGCGACGGATCCGCCCTGCGACGCTACCCAGACCTCACCCGAGAGAACTGGAGCGAATCACACATGCCCATCGATTTCACGTTGTCCCAGGAACAGCTCGGCCTCCGCTTGCAGGCCCGCGAGTTCGCCGACACCGTCTTGAGCGGTGTCGACGCCGCCATCGCGCCGATCCCCGACCCGCTCGGCCGATTCCGTGCGCTGAAGCCCTTCTACCAGCGGATGGTGGATGCCGGATTCGTGAAGGGTCTCATCCCGACCGAGAACGGCGGTCACCGTTTCACGAACCTGCAGTTCGCCCTCGCGTGCGAAGAGCTCGCCCGCGTCGAGATCAACACCCCCACCATCGTGCTGGGCACCGGCCTCGGGGTGTTCCCCATCATCACCGCGGGTACGCCCGAGCAGAAGGAACGCTTCCTCGCACCGTTCGTCGACGGGAGCCCGGCACTCGCGGCGATCGCCTTCACCGAAGCGGCGGGTGGGGCGAATTTCGACCACCCCGATCCGAGATACGGCGTGCAGACGTTCGCGGTGCGCGACGGCGACGAGTGGGTCATCAACGGACGCAAGGCCTACACGACCAACGCCTCGGGATGGGACGACCAGGGCGCCGACATCATCAGCGTGGTATGCCGGATCGACGACACCAAGCCGCCGGCGGAGTCGCTTGCGATCATCGTCGTCGAGAAGGGCACACCCGGTGTCGAGATCACCGGCATCATCGACACCTTCGGCCATCTCGCGACGAACTCGCCCGTGGTCGAGTTCACCGACGTACGTGTGCCGTTGTCGAACCTGATCGGCGCTCCCGGCGACGGCATGCAGCTGACCAAGGGCGCGTTCTCGTGGACCTGCTCGAGTATCGCAGCGGCCGCTGTCGGCAAGATGCGCCGCGCGTTCGAGATCTCCTACGACTTCGTCACGACCGAGAAGCGGTCGGGGAGCGTTCCGGTCATCGAGCACCAGAACGCCGGATACATGCTGGCCGACATCAAGACGCGCATCGAGGTCGGCCGCTATTTCGCATGGAAGGCCGCCGACCACTTCGACAAGACCGGCGGACGAGACCGGGAGCTGTCCAACATGGCCAAGATCTACAACTCCGAGCTGTCGGTGCAGACCGTCTACGACGCGATGCGCCTCGTAGGCGTCGACTCCTATGGGGACCGTTCGCACCTCGGCGGCATCATGCAAGACGTGCTGTGCCTGCCCATCTACGATGGCGGGAACATGGGGGTCAGGCGCCGGCACCTGCACGAGATGCTGCGCGAGCCCGGCTACGACCATCTCGCCGCGAGCGAGAACCGTCTCTCGGTCTGACACCTCCGCCGCGCGGAATCCCTGCTCTCGGGACTCGGGGACGCGACCATCCGCCTCGCGATGACCACGATCGCGAACACCGTGTCGCCCGCCTCGCGTCTCCGATCGCGCGGAGACCACGTCCTGCCCCGCGCGACCACCCGGAAGGGGAGTCGCGCGGGGCGGTGACGTCAGATCGAGTACTCCGGAGCGGTGAGCAGCGCCCGGGTGTCCTCGCCGTTCCGACGCGAGCGCGCGCGGGCGGGAACGCCGACCAGCACGCTGTCGTCGGGCGCGTCGCGGGTCACGACGGCGTTCGCCCCGACGGCGCTTCGCGCACCGATGGTGACCGGTCCGAGGATCTTCGCTCCCGCACCGACGGCGACTCCGTCGCCGAGGGTGGGGTGGCGTTTGCCGCCCTCGCGCTGCCGGCCGCCGAGGGTGACGCCGTGGTACAGCATCACGTCGTCACCCACCTCGGCTGTCTCGCCGACGACGACACCCATGCCGTGGTCGATGAAGAAGCGCCGCCCGATCGTCGCGCCGGGGTGGATTTCGACGCCGGTGAGCCAGCGGGTCACCTGCGACAGGGCCCGCGCCGGAAACCGCAGACCCCGCCGCCACAGACGGTGGGCGACGCGGTAGGACCAGACGGCGTGCAGGCCCGGGTACAACAGAGCGATCTCGAGCGCACTGCGCGCCGCGGGGTCGCGGAGTTTGGCGGAGGAGATGTCTTCGCGGATGCGGGAGAAGACCCCCACCGTCAGTCTTCGCGCAGGTGCTCGTACAGCGCCGTCGAGAGGTAGCGCTCGCCGTACGACGGGATGATCACGACGATGTTCTTTCCCGCGGCCTCGGGGCGACGGGCGACCTCGAGCGCTGCCCAGATGGCCGCACCCGACGACATGCCGACGAGGATGCCGTCTTTGGCGGCCGTCTCGCGGGCGAGGCGGATGGCGTCGTCGAATTCGACGTCGATGACCTCGTCGAGGATGTCGCGGTCGAGGATCGCGGGCACGAAGTTGGGACCGATGCCCTGGATCTTGTGCGGCCCGGGGTGGCCCTTGGTGAGGATCGGAGAGTCGGCCGGCTCGACCGCCACGATCTGCACGCCGGGGACCCGCTCCTTGAGCACCTGACCGACGCCGGTGATGGTGCCGCCCGTGCCGATTCCGGCGACGAAGTAGTCGACCTTGCCGTCGGTGTCGCGCAGGATCTCCTCGGCCGTCGTGCGGCGGTGGATGGCCGGGTTGGCCTCGTTCTCGAACTGCCGTGCCCAGACGGCACCCGGCGTCTCGGACACGATGCGCTTGGCCTCGTCGACGGCGTACGACATGCCCTTGGTGGGGTCGGTGAGCACGAGCTCGGCGCCGAACGCCTTGAGCAGGATGCGGCGCTCCTTCGACATCGAGGCGGGCATGGTGAGGATGACCCGGTAGCCGCGGGCCGCGCCGACCATCGCGAGGGCGATGCCCGTGTTACCGCTGGTGGATTCCACGATGGTGCCCCCGGGCTTCAATTCACCCGACGCCTCGGCCGCGTCGACGATCGCGATGCCCAGACGGTCCTTGACGCTGGAGGCCGGGTTGTAGAACTCCAGCTTCAGCAGGATCTGCGCTTCGGTCCCCTCCGCGACGCGGTTCAACCGCACGAGGGGGGTGTCGCCGAACGCGGAGGTGATGTCGGGGTGAATGCCGGGCATGGGGCGCCTTTCGCCGTCGGTCAGAACGCGATCATCCTAGGCGAGCCGTCCGGGGCCGGTTCTGTGTATGACGTCCCGCTACTAAGCTGGGGCCCCGTCATGCTCGAGACGCCCCCGCCCCCCATTTCCCACGCCCTCGTCGGCGACGTCGTCCGCGAGACCGCCCGCCGATTCGGAGTGGCCGGCATCCCCGATGCCCAGGTCGATGCCGAGCTGCTCGTGGCCCACGTGCTCGACACGTCGCGCGGGGGAGTGCAGGCCGCAGCCGTCCGCGGAGACCGGATGCCGCCCGCCGCCGCCGCGGCACTGGCCTCGCTCGTCGACCGGCGCTGCCAGCGCGAGCCGCTGCAGCACCTGACGGGTGTCGCACCGTTCCGCTCCCTCGAGTTGGCCGTCGGCCCGGGTGTCTTCGTGCCCCGGCCCGAGACAGAGATGGTGGCCCAGCTCGCGATCGACGCGCTCCGTGTCGTGGCATCCGAGTCCCCGATCGCGGTGGACCTCGGCACCGGTAGCGGGGCGATCGCCCTCGCGATGGCGACCGAGGTGCCCCACTCGCGCGTGTTCGCCGCCGAGAACTCGGTCGACGCCTTCATCTGGACCAAGCTGAACCATGCCCGCGTCGGCGCCGAGAACCTCACCCTCGCCTTCGCGGATCTCGCGGTCGCGTTCGCCGACCTCGACGGCACCGTGTCGGTCGTGGCCTCCAACCCGCCCTACGTGCCCGACGACGCCATTCCGCGCGACCCCGAAGTGCGCCTCTACGACCCGCCCGCGGCGCTGTACGGCGGTCCCGACGGACTGGATGCCGTGCGTCGGCTCAGTCAGGTGGGTCTGCGCCTCGCCCATCCCGGCGGCACCATCGTCCTCGAGCACGGAGAGTGGCAGGGCGAGGCGATCCGCGACATCCTGGCCGCCGACGGGTGGCGCTCGGCCGCCACGCACACCGACCTGACGACGCGCGATCGCGCGACGACGGCCGTCCGCCCGTGACCGCGGTCTCAGCAGGGCACGACTAGACTGACGCGCGACATGTCACCCGTCTACGACTGCCGTGACGAGTCGCAGCTGCTGTCCGGGATGCGCCACGCGCGTCAAGCGATCGGCCGAGGCGAACTCGTCGTGCTCCCTACCGACACCGTCTACGGAATCGCCGCCGACGCGTTCAATGCGCGCGCCGTTGCGGGACTCCTCGAAGCGAAGGGCCGGGGACGCCAGCAACCACCACCCGTGCTCGTGCCGGGGGTGGCCACGCTCCGTGCCCTCGTCGCAGAGATCCCGCCCGCCGTCGACGACCTCGTGCGCGAGTTCTGGCCCGGCGGGCTGACCATCGTCCTGCCCGCACAGCCCTCGCTCTCGTGGGACCTCGGCGACACCCACGGCACGGTGGCGGTGCGCATGCCCGCGCAGAAGCTGACGCTGGAGCTGCTGGAGGAGACGGGCCCCCTCGCCGTCTCGAGCGCGAACCTGACCGGCATGGCGGCCGCCGTCGACATCGACTCCGCCCGCGACATGCTGCGTGACAGCGTCGCGGCCTACCTCGACGCCGGCCCCAGCGAGACGGGCGTCGCCTCCACCATCGTGGATGCCACCACCCTGGTCGGCGGGTCCGAGCCCCAGGTGCGCGTGCTGCGCGAGGGTGCCATCTCGCGCGAGCGCCTGCGTGAGGTGCTGGGCGATCTGCTCGAGCCCGATCCGGAGGACGACGCCGTCGGTCCCGCCGTGCTTTCGGTCGAACCGTCGCCGGATTCCGAGGCGCCGGGTCCGTGACCCAGTATCTCCTCATCATCCTGTTCACGGCGGCGGTCACGCTCGCGCTGTCGTGGGTGGTGTGGAAGCTCGCGCTGCGGTTCAAGCTCTATCCCGGCATCCGGGATCGCGACGTCCATCAGACGCCGACGCCCCGTTTGGGTGGGGTGGCGATGTTCCTGGGGGTCGCCGCGGCATTCGCGCTGTCGAGTCGTAATCCCTACTTCGCGATCCTCTGGGCCGACCCGGTTCCGGTGCTCTCGCTCCTGGGGGCCGTGCTGCTCATCGTCCTCGTCGGGGTGGCGGATGACCTGTGGGACCTCGACTGGATGATCAAGCTCGGCGCACAGTTCATCGCCGCCGGCATCATCGCGTGGTTCGGGCAACTGCAGATCCTGTCGTTGCCGATCGGGGCGCTCACGGTCGGCTCGGGGTGGGTGAGCTTTCTGCTCACCGTCTTCGCGCTGGTGGTCGTGATGAACGCGGTCAACTTCATCGACGGCCTCAACGGCCTCGTCGCGGGCGTCGGTCTGATCGCCAACGGCGTGTTCTTCGCCTACTCCTACCTCCTCGTGCGCGACACCGGAGCCAGCACCTACTTCAACCTCGCCTCGTTCATCGCCGCCGTCCTCATCGGGGCATGCCTGGGCTTCCTCCCCATGAACTGGACGCCGGCGAAGCTGTTCATGGGCGACGCGGGCGCACTCATGCTGGGACTCCTCATGGCCAGTTCGGCCATCGCCATCACCGGTCAACTCGATCCGGCTGTGCTCGACCCCGAGAAGATCGGTCGTTCCCAGCTGCTGGGTGCCTTCATCCCGATCCTGCTGCCGGTCGTGATCGTGCTGCTGCCCCTGCTCGATTTCGGTCTGGCGGTCCTGCGACGTCAGTGGGCCGGCCGGTCGCCCTTCTCGCCCGATCGCAAACACCTTCACCATCGCATGCTCGACATGGGCCACAGCGACCGCGACGCGGTGCTCATCTTCTACAGCTGGACCGCCGTGGTCAGCCTGGCGTTCCTGCTGATGTACATCGGAACACAGCAGAGCTGGCCCGGCGATTACGTGATCGGCATCCTGTTCGGCCTCACCGGTGTGGCCGCCTGCGCCGTTCTGACCCTCCTTCCCTCACAGCATCGTCTGCGGCGATTGACCCGTCGTAGCAGACCCACCCGACCGGAGACCCCCTCATGAGCAGCGCCACGCCCGAAGCCCGCCGACCCCTCTCGAGTACGCCCGTGCTGCGCACCGCCCTGGTCTGGGGCGGGATCGTGACCGCCGCCCTGCTCGTCGCGGGGGCAGCCGTCGGCTTCGCCGTCGGGGGAGCACCCGGCCTCGGCAGCGCTCTGGCGGGAGTCGCCGTGAGCGCGATCTTCCTGGCCGTAACGGCGATCAGCATCCTGGTGGCGAACCGGTGGTACGGCGATCCGCTCTACGTCCCCATCTTCTTCGGGATCGTCCTCGGCGGCTGGCTGCTCAAGTTGATCCTCTTCATCGTCGCCATCGCCGTCCTGCGGGGGCAGGACTGGGTCGACCTCGTCGTCTTCTACGTCGCGCTCGTGATCAGCGTGCTGGCGTCCCTGGCGGTGGACGTCGTCGTGCTCATGCGCATGCGCATCCCCAGCGCGAGCGACGTTACGCTGCCCACCGACCCCGATGCCGGTGACCGCCGCGCATGAGGGCGCGGGGCGCATAGTCCACGACGGCGACCGCCGCGGCGTATTAGTCCGGCGGCGAGAGGATCCTCCTGCCCGACACGTGGACAGCCTGGGAGTTTGATAGGGTGGCATACGTACCCACCCGCGATCGGAACTCTTTTCCAGGTCTCCTCATCGGGTACCATCACCGACCATCGTCGCAACGGTTCACACCGATGCCCCGAAGCTGGAGCCAGCGCTGACTACTCAAGCTGCGACCCTGATCACGAACTTCGCGTCCGCGGGTGCCGAGTTCCACCCGCCGTCCATCTCGGAGTTCTTCCCCGATGCGGTGCTGTTCGAGGGCACGATCTTCGCGATCACGCGTATCAACCTCACGCAGATGCTGGCGACGCTGGCCCTCGTCCTCTTCCTCGTGCTCGGCACGCGGCGTATGAAGATCGTCCCCGGTCGCTTCCAGAGCATCGCCGAGATGGGCCTGGACTTCGTGCGCGTCAACATCGCCGAAGACATCCTGGGCAAGAAGGACGGGCGCCGGTTCCTGCCCATCCTCACCACGATCTTCTTCATGGTGCTGTTCATGAACATCACGGGTGTCATCCCGTTCCTGAACATCGCCGGTACCAGCGTCATCGCCGTGCCCATGCTGCTCGCGATCGTCGCGTACGTCACGTTCATCTACGCGGGCATCAAGAAGAGCCCCGGCGGCTTCTTCAAGAACGCCCTGCTGCCCTCGGGCGTGCCGTGGCCGCTGTACATCATCATCGTCCCGCTCGAGTTCCTCTCGACCTTCATCATCCGCCCCGTCACGCTGACGCTGCGTCTGCTGATGAACATGGTCGTCGGTCACCTCATGCTGGTGCTGTTCTTCTCGGCGACGCAGTTCTTCGTCGTCGGGCTCGGCGGCTGGTGGACGGCGCTCGGCGCCGGATCCCTCGCCTTCGGTCTCGCCTTCACCCTGTTCGAAATCTTCGTCGCCTTCCTCCAGGCGTACGTCTTCGCGATCCTCACCGCGGTCTACATCCAGCTCGCGGTCGCAGAAGAGCACTGAGCGGCCCGGCGCACGCCGAGCCACCCAACGAAAGGAAAAAACCCGTGGACGCAACTACGGTTCTCGCCCAGGTCACCGGTAACGTCGCCACGATCGGCTACGGCCTCGCCGCCATCGGCCCCGCCATCGGCGTGGGCATCGTCGTCGGCAAGACGATCGAGGGTGTCGCCCGTCAGCCCGAACTCGCGGGCCGCCTGCAGGTCCTGATGTTCATCGGTATCGCCTTCACCGAGGCGCTCGCCTTCATCGGTATCGCGACCGGCTTCATCTTCACCTGATCCGGCCGCTCTCGACTCACTGTAAGGAGACAGGATGCTGAACGCTCTTGTCACACTCGCCGCGGAGCCCGCGGGCGAGGAAGCGCAGAACCCGCTCCTGCCTGCCGCGTACGACATCATCTGGTCGGCGGTGTGCTTCGTCATCATCGCCGTCGTGGTGTGGCGTGTGGCTCTGCCGCGCATGGCGAAGCTGCTCGACGAGCGCAGTGCGGCCATCGAGGGCAACATCGCCAAGGCCGACGAGGCCCAGCGACAGGCCGAGGCCGCCCTCGAGGAGTACACCGCCCAGCTCGCCGAAGCGCGCAAGCAGGCCGGTGAGATCCGTGAGGGCGCGACGCAGGACGGTCGCAAGATCGTCGCCGAGGCGAAAGAAGCCGCTGCCACCGAGGCAGCACGCATCACCGCCAGCGCGCACGCGCAGATCGAGGCCGAGCGTCAGACGGCCCTCGTGCAGCTGCGTTCTGAGGTCGGTACCCTCGCGGTCGACCTCGCGGGCAACGTGATCGGCGAGACGCTGACCGACGACGCGCGTGCGAACGCCGTGGTCGACCGCTTCCTCGCCGAGCTCGAGGCCTCCGAGAAGGCGGCCAAGTAATGGGCAGCGCGACCACTCAGGCCCGAACCGCGACGACGGAGGCGTTGGCCTCCACGTCGGGCGTCGATCTCGACGTCGCGCGCGAACTGTTCGCGGCCGTCGCCGCCGTGAGCGGCTCGGCCCAGCTGAGCGGCGCGCTGTCCGACTCGTCGGTGCCGCCCGCCGTCCGTGCGGGTCTCGTGTCGGCGGTCTTCGGTCCGTCGTACCAGCCGGCAACGGTTGCGCTGCTCTCCAGCGCCGCACAGCAGCGCTGGTCGAACTCCGGCCAGTTCATCGAGGGGCTCGAAGAGCTCGCGGTGCAGGCGACCTCGGTCGCCGAGCCGGCCGACATCGAGGCGGAGCTGTTCGCCTTCTCGCGAACGGTCGCCTCGAACGGCGAGCTCGAGCTCGCGCTGGGCGGTCGCCTCGGCGGCGCCACGGCGAAGGGCGACCTCGTCTCGAAGCTGCTCGATGGACGCACCAGCGCCGGTACCGCGCTCATCGTCTCGTCGCTGGTGAAGCACGCCCGCGGTCGCCGCGTGCGCGCCCTGCTGCGCCGGGCCGAGCGCATCGTCTCCGACCAGCGCGCACGCATCGTCGCGACCGTGTACGCCGCCGCCCCGCTGAGCGACGACCAGCAGGCCCGCCTGCAGAACTCCCTCAGCGCGCGATACGGCTCAGCGGTCACGCTGAACACCGTGATCGACCCGACGGTGCTCGGCGGACTGCGCGTGCAGGTCGCCGATGACGTCATCGACGCGAGCGTGTCCGCACGTCTCGCCGATCTCCGCCAGCGGATCGCCGGCTAAAGACTTTCCGCCCGAGCGGGCGTGGATCTGGGGGCCGAGTGCCCCACGAACGAAGGAAGACAATGGCAGATCTCTCTATCAGCCCCGACGTCATTCGTGACGCGCTGAAAGACTTCGTCACCGCCTACGAGCCCAACGGCGCTGCGGCGACCGAGGTCGGCGCCGTCGTCGACGCGGCCGACGGCATCGCGCACGTCGAGGGCCTTCCCGGCGTGATGGCCAACGAGCTCATCCGCTTCGCGAACGGCACGCTGGGCCTGGCTCAGAACCTCGATGAGAACGAGATCGGTGTCGTCGTGCTCGGCGAGTTCTCCGGCATCGAAGAGGGTCAGAGCGTCACCCGCACGGGCGAGGTGCTCTCGGTCGGCGTCGGTGACGGCTACCTGGGTCGCGTCGTCGACCCGCTCGGAAACCCGATCGACGGTCTCGGCGAGATCGCGACCGAGGGTCGTCGTGCACTGGAGCTCCAGGCTCCCGGCGTCATGCAGCGCAAGAGCGTGCACGAGCCGCTGCAGACGGGCATCAAGGCCATCGACGCGATGATCCCGGTCGGACGCGGACAGCGTCAGCTGATCATCGGCGACCGCCAGACCGGTAAGACGGCCATCGCGATCGACACGATCATCAACCAGCGCGCGAACTGGGAGTCCGGAGACGTCAACAAGCAGGTGCGCTGCATCTACGTCGCGATCGGGCAGAAGGGTTCCACCATCGCCTCGGTGAAGGGTGCCCTCGAAGACGCCGGCGCGATGGAGTACACCACCATCGTCGCGGCACCGGCCTCCGACCCCGCCGGCTTCAAGTACCTCGCCCCCTACACCGGTTCGGCCATCGGCCAGCACTGGATGTACGGAGGCAAGCACGTCCTCATCATCTTCGACGACCTGTCGAAGCAGGCCGAGGCCTACCGTGCCGTGTCGCTGCTGCTCCGCCGCCCGCCGGGTCGCGAGGCGTACCCCGGTGACGTCTTCTACCTTCACTCGCGCCTGCTCGAGCGTTGCGCGAAGCTGTCCGACGAGCTCGGTGCGGGTTCGATGACGGGTCTGCCGATCATCGAGACCAAGGCCAACGACGTCTCGGCGTACATCCCGACCAACGTGATCTCGATCACCGACGGCCAGATCTTCCTGCAGTCCGACCTGTTCAACGCCAACCAGCGTCCCGCGGTCGACGTGGGCATCTCGGTCTCCCGCGTGGGTGGCGACGCCCAGGTGAAGTCGATCAAGAAGGTCTCGGGCACGCTGAAGCTCGAGCTGGCCCAGTACCGCTCGCTCGAGGCGTTCGCGATGTTCGCGAGCGACCTCGACGCCGCGTCGCGTCGTCAGCTCGCCCGTGGCGCGCGTCTGACCGAGCTGCTCAAGCAGCCGCAGTACTCGCCCTACCCGGTCGAGGAGCAGGTCGTCTCGATCTGGGCAGGTACGAACGGCAAGCTCGACACGGTCGAGGTCTCCGACGTGCTCCGCTTCGAGCGCGAGCTGCTCGACTACCTCCGTCGCAACTCGACGGTGCTCGACACCCTGCGCGAGACCAACGTGCTCGGCGACGACACCCTCGCCGAGCTCGAGAAGCACGTCGATGCCTTCTCGAAGGAGTTCCAGCCCGGCAAGGACCAGAGCGTCGTGGGCGCCGAGAAGGTCGAGGCCGCCGGGGCGGAAGACGTCAACCAGGAGCGGATCGTCAAAGGCCGTCGCTGAGTAGCGACGACACGAGAACGGAATCATGGGCGCACAACTGCGGGTCTACAAGCAGAAGATCTCTTCTGCTCAGACGACCAAGAAGATCACGAAGGCGATGGAGCTCATCGCGGCCTCTCGCATCCAGAAGGCGATGGCGCGTGTGCGCGCGGCGTCGCCCTTCGCGAAGGCCGTGACGAACGCCGTCTCCGCCGTGGCGACGTACTCGTCGGTCGACCACCCCCTGACGACCGAGCGCGAGAACATCCGCCGATCGGCCGTGGTCATCTTCACGTCCGACCGCGGTCTCGCCGGCGCGTTCAACTCGCAGATCCTCCGCGAGGGTCTCGAGCTGTCCGAGTTGCTGCGGTCGCAGGGCAAAGAGGTCGTCTACTACCTGGTCGGACGCAAGGCCGTCGGATACTTCCAGTTCCGTCGTATGCCGAGCGTCGCGCAGTGGGTGGGCGACACCGACACCCCGCAGTTCTCGACCGCGGAAGCCATCTCGGATGCCGTCCTCGAGGCGTACCGCGCCGGCGGCGAGAACGATGGGGTCGACGAGATCCACCTCGTGTACAACCGTTTCGTCAGCATGATGACCCAGTCGCCGGAGTCGGTTCGACTTCTTCCCCTCGAAGTGATCGAGGCGGACGAAGCGCCGGCCCAGTCCGAGGTCTACCCGCTGTACGAGTTCGAGCCCGACGCCGAGACCGTGCTCGACGCGCTCCTGCCGACGTACGTGCAGAGCCGCATCTTCAACGCCCTCCTGCAGTCGTCGGCCGCGAAGCACGCCGCGACCCAGAAGGCCATGAAGTCGGCGAGCGACAACGCCGACAAGCTCATCACCGACTACACCCGCCTGCGCAACAACGCGCGTCAGGCGGAGATCACGCAGCAGATCGCCGAGATCGTCGGCGGCGCCGATGCCCTGGCATCCGGCAAGTAAGTTCCCAAGGAGAGAAGAAGCCATGAGCCTCACCGCCGAGAAGACCGACGCAGCCGTCGTCGGACGCGTCGCGCGCGTCACCGGCCCGGTCGTCGACATCGAGTTCCCGCATGACGCGATCCCCGAGATCTACAACGCGCTGAAGACCACGATCACCATCGGTGACCAGTCGACCGAGATCACCCTCGAGGTCGCCCAGCACCTCGGTGACGACCTCGTACGCGCCATCTCGCTCAAGCCCACCGACGGCATGGTCCGCGGTCAGGAAGTGCGCGACACCCGCGGCCCCATCTCGGTGCCCGTCGGCGACGTGACCAAGGGCAAGGTGTTCGACGTCACCGGTGAGGTGCTCAACGGCGTTCCCGGTGAGACCATCGAGGTCACCGAGCGCTGGGGCATCCACCGCAAGGCTCCGAGCTTCGACCAGCTCGAGTCCAAGACCGAGATGTTCGAGACCGGCATCAAGTCGATCGACCTTCTGACCCCCTACGTGCAGGGTGGAAAGATCGGCCTCTTCGGTGGCGCCGGTGTCGGCAAGACCGTCCTCATCCAGGAGATGATCCAGCGCGTCGCGCAGGACCACGGTGGAGTGTCGGTGTTCGCCGGTGTCGGTGAGCGCACCCGTGAGGGCAACGACCTCATCGCCGAGATGGAAGAGGCGGGCGTCTTCGACAAGACCGCCCTCGTGTTCGGCCAGATGGACGAGCCGCCGGGAACGCGTCTGCGCGTCGCCCTGTCGGCCCTGACGATGGCGGAGTACTTCCGCGACGTGCAGAAGCAGGACGTGCTGTTGTTCATCGACAACATCTTCCGCTTCACGCAGGCCGGTTCCGAGGTCTCGACGCTGCTGGGCCGCATGCCCTCGGCCGTGGGCTACCAGCCCAACCTCGCCGACGAGATGGGTGTGCTCCAGGAGCGCATCACCTCGACGCGTGGCCACTCGATCACGTCGCTCCAGGCCATCTACGTGCCTGCCGACGACTACACCGACCCGGCCCCGGCGACGACCTTCGCGCACCTCGATGCGACCACCGAGCTCTCGCGTGAGATCGCGTCGAAGGGTCTGTACCCGGCCATCGATCCGCTGACGTCGACGAGCCGCATCCTCGACCCCCGCTACATCGGTGCCGACCACTACCGCGTGGCGACCAACGTGAAGCAGATCCTCCAGAAGAACAAGGAACTGCAGGAGATCATCGCCATCCTCGGTGTCGACGAGCTCTCCGAAGAGGACAAGATCGTCGTGTCGCGTGCACGTCGCATCCAGCAGTTCCTCTCGCAGAACACCTACATGGCGAAGAAGTTCACCGGTGTCGAGGGCTCCACGGTCCCGATCAAGGAGACCATCGAGTCGTTCGACGCGATCGTCAAGGGCGACTTCGACCACGTCGCAGAGCAGGCGTTCTTCAACGTCGGTGGCATCGCCGACGTCGAGGCCAAGTGGGCGCAGATCCAGAAGGAGAACGGCTGACATGTCGTTGCGCGTGAGCCTGGTGTCGGCAGACGCCGAGGTGTGGACGGGGGAGGCGACGCTCGTCGTCGCCAAGACCGTCGAGGGTGAGATCGGCTTCATGCAGGGGCATGAGCCGGTGCTCGCGATCCTCGCCCAGGGCGAGGTGCGCATCACCCGCACCGACGGCACGAAGATCCTGGCCAACGCCGCGGATGGTTTCCTGTCGATGGCGAGCGACGAGCTGACCATCGTCGCCGGAAACGCCTCACTCGTCTCCTGACGCCGCTTCATCGCTGACGCGCGTCGCCCGATCACTCGGGCGGCGCGCGTCGCCGTTTGCCTGGAGTGCACATGCTCGTCCTGCTTCCCCCGTCCGAGACCAAGCGTCCCGGAGGCGAGGGCGCCCCGCTCGACATCCCCCGTCTCGCCTTTCCCACGCTTCGCGAGCCTCGCGAGGCCGTCGTGAACGCCCTCGTCGCGCTGTCCGCCGACGAAGACGCAGCCGCCCGCGTGCTCAAGCTGAGCCCGAAGCGCCGTCACGAGGTCGCCGACAATGCAGCTGTACGCACCGCGCCCACGATGGCCGCCGTCGACCGCTACATCGGGGTGCTCTACGACGCCCTGGATGCCGCGTCCCTCGATGCCGAGGGGCGGGCGTGGCTGGGTGCCCACGTGGCGATCCAATCGGCGCCGTTCGGACCCGTCGGGGCCCTCGACCCCATCCCGGCCTACCGCCTGGCGGCCGGGACGTCGCTCCCCGGCGTGGCGGCACTGCGTCGCGTCTGGGCGGACGCCGCGCAAGAGGCATTCGGTGCGGTCGCACCCGGCTTCATCCTGGATCTCCGCTCCGAGGCCTACGCGGCTCTCGGCCCGGTTCCGCCGGGCACCCCGTCCGCGTACGTGCGTGTCGTGACCGAGGCCGAGGCAGGAGCGGTTCGAGCGCTCAACCACTTCAATAAGCATGCGAAGGGCGCGTTCGTGCGCGAACTCGCAATGCGGCGTCCGGCTGTCGAGGGCGTCGCCGACCTGCGGGCCTGGGCGCTGTCGGCCGGCTGGCGAGTCGTGGACGGTCGGCACGGCGAGATCGCACTCGTGGTCTGAGCGGGGCCCGCCTTACAGGTTCCTCTCAGCTTCGCTAGCATGTGATCGCACGGGGCGCACGGACGCTTCGCCGTGCACTCTCCTGGAAAGGAATCCACATGAGTGGTTCGTCTTACACGTACGACGACGGAAGCGGGCTCGCGGCCCTCGCCTTCCTGATCGTCCTGCTGCCCATCCTGCTCATCAGCATCTTCGCGGGCTACATCATCTCGTCGTTCTTCCTCATGAAGATCTTCGAGAAGGCCGGTGTGCAGGGCAAGTGGCGCGCCTGGGTGCCGATCTACAACACGCTCGTCGCCGCGAAGCTCGGCGACGTCTCGCCGTGGGCATACCTCATCGTGGTCGTCGGCGCGAGCGTCCTGAGCAACATCCCGGTCATCGGTTTCGTCTTCGGTCTGGTCGCGGTCGCGGCCAGTGTCGTGGTCGCCTGGCGAATCGGTCTGAAGTTCGGCAAGGACTGGCCGTTGCTGCTGCTGTGGCTCATCCCCGGCATCGGAACACTCATCTGGCTCGGCATCCTGGCCTTCGGTTCTGCCCGCTGGAACCCTGCCATCGCGCCCGCGCCGTGGGCGAACACCGTCGCCGCCGACAAGACCGTCTGGGACGGCGTCCCGGTGCAGCCCGGCCAGCAGGTCACCGGTGGACCCGGCTACGGCGGCCCCGGCTACGGCGGGCCCACGCCTCCGTCGGCACCGGGCACCACGCCTCCGCCGCCCGCGCCGCCGCAGTACTGATCAAGGGAAGGGCCTCTCGCGTCGCGAGAGGCCCTTCGTCGTCGCCGCTGCCGGGGCGTTCGCTCAGGGTCGGTGCAGACGTGCGAGCTCGGACCGTGGTCTCGCCATCAGCCGATGCGGTTTGCGTCGTGGGTGCTCCTGCACCCCGATGGTTCGGCTCTGCGGGGGGAGGTTCACGGGTCGCGTCCGGGCGTCTACTAGGATGACAGGGCCGTGCGCTTTCGCCGGCGCTGTCGTCGGCCAACCGGAGGATCGTTCGTGCCCGAGGTGACCACCCACACGCGCAACGTCCCACTGGGGTCGACGACGCTGGAGCTGTCGTGGGCTGCCGGCACCGACACCGGGCGGCGGCGCGAGGTCAACCAGGACGCCGTCCTCGCCGAGTTCCCGCTCTTCGTCGTCGCCGACGGAATGGGCGGCCATCTGGGCGGAGAGATCGCCAGCGCGAGCACGGTCGACCGCCTGCGTGCCGTGGTCGAAGGCGGCGCGGTTTCGACGAAGAACATCGAGAAGGCCTTGTCGCGTGCGGTGAAGGACATCACCTCGCACCCCGAGACCACAGACGAGGGCACCGGAACGACGCTCACCGGTGTCTACCTCGAGACGCACACCGAAGAGCCTCATTGGGTGACACTGAACATCGGCGACTCGCGGGTGTACGTGCTGCGCGACGGCGAGATCGTACAGGTCACCACCGACCACTCCGTCGTCCAAGAGCTCATCGCCGCTGGTCGGCTCAGCCCCGAAGAGGCCGAGAACCACCCCTACGGCAACGTCATCACCCGCGCCGTCGGCCCCAGCGACAGCGTCAAGCCCGACTACCTGAGACTCGACGTGCTCGACGGCGACCGCTTCGTGATCTGCTCGGACGGGCTCACCAAAGAGCTCACCGACTTCGGCATCCGCCATTTCCTCCTGGCCAACTCCGACCCCGCCGCCGCTGTCGAGGCGATGATGGCGGCGGCTCTCGAGAACGGCGGCCGCGACAACGTCACCATCGTCGTCCTCGACGTCGTGCGCCGTGATGCCTGACCTCGCGCGCCGCCCCGCCCGACGTCGCCGCGACGCCTGACCGCGGCGCCCGACGTCGCCGCGACGCCTGACCACGGCGCCCGGCGCCCGACCGCGCCGCCCGCCCGACGTCGCCTGATCGCCCCGCCCGACGCCTGACCGCGCCGCCGTGCCCGACGTCCCCGCGTCGCCTGACCGCCCCGCCTGACGCCTCCGCCGACGCGACTACCGACCGCGCGGCCCGCCCGGCCCGAAGTCTCCGCTTGACCGCGATGGGGCGCGGATCCTACGTTCAGGACATGACCGCTGCATCCGAACGCACGGCCGGCAAGGGCCTGGCCACCGGCACCCTGGGGCTGTGGGGCTCGACCGTGATCGGTCTGGCATCCACCGCCCCGGTGTACTCTCTCGTGGCCACCCTGGGCTTCGTCGTCCTCGCCGTGGGGTCCTCGGCTCCTATCGCCTTCATCATCGCGTTCATCCCGATGCTGTTCATCGCCTTCGCCTACCGCGAGCTGAACAACGACGTCCCCGACTGCGGTACGACGTTCACCTGGAGCACGAAAGCCTTCGGGCCGTGGATCGGCTGGATGGGCGGGTGGGGCGTGGCCGTGGCCGGCATGGTGGTGCTGGCGAACCTCTCCCAGATCGCGGGCATCTACCTGTGGTCGTTGGTCGGCGACGGATCCCTCGCCGAGAACGTGCCGCTCGTCACAGCGACGGGCGTCGCCTTCATCGCGGCCATGACCTTCGTCAGCTACCGCGGCGTGGAGATCGGGGAGCGGATCCAGAACGTGCTGCTCGGGGTCCAGTACCTCGTCCTCGCGTTGTTCGTGGTGTTGGCGCTGTGGAAGTTCTTCGACGGCACCGCCCCCAACCCGACCCCGTTCGACGTGGCGTGGTTCAACCCGTTCGGCTTCACCGACTACAGCGGCTTCATCGAGGCGGTCTTGCTGGCCCTGTTCATCTACTGGGGATGGGACACGTGCCTCGCCCTCAACGAAGAGACGAAGGACCCCAAGCGCATCCCGGGTCGGGCCGCCCTGCTGACGACCGTGATCCTGCTCGGCACGTACGTCACGGTGACGGTCGCCGCCATGATGTACGCCGGTGTCGGCGAGGACGGCGCGGGCCTGGCCAACCCCGAGAACGCGGACGACGTGTTCCTGGCGCTCAAAGACGGGCTCTTCGGGCCGTTCGGATGGGTGATGATCGTCGCAGTGCTCATCTCCGCCGTGTCGTCGACGCAGACGACCATCCTCCCCACCGCGCGCGGAACCCTTGCCATGGCGGCGTACAAGGCCCTGCCACGTCGCTTCCAGACGGTTGACCCCCGGTACCGCACGCCGTCGTTCTCGACCCTCGTGATGGGTATCGTCGCGAGTGTCTACTACGTGGGCATGACACTGATCAGCGACAACATCCTGCAGGACTCGATCCTCTCTCTCGGTCTGGCGATCGCGTTCTACTACGCCATGACCGGGTACGCCTGCGTCTGGTACTTCCGCCGGGAGCTGACCGGCTCGGCGAAGAACCTCGTCACCCGCGGCATCCTGCCGCTGCTCGGCGCTCTCATGCTCACGTACGCCTTCGTGCAGTCGGCGATCGACATGTACGACCCCGAGTACGGCAACACCGTGCTGCTCGGGATCGGGGGGACCTTCGTCGTGGGTATCGGGGCGCTGGCGATCGGCGTCGTGCTGATGCTGATCTGGTTCGCCTTCCCCGGGGCGAAGCCGTTCTTCCGGGGCGAGAGCCTCAACCGCGACACCGAGGTGCTCGTGCCCGACGAGCCGATCGCCTACCCGAGGTCGGTGGACGGAGGCCTGTGAGCGGTGCCGCCGTCGTCAGACGGTGGCGCGGATCGCACCCACTTCGTGGCCGCCCCCGCGGACCGACAGCGAGAGGTGCGAGACGGCGTCGGCCACGGCCTCGGGCGTCAGGGCTCCGGTGCGCTCCAGCAACCTCAGCGCCACGACGTGGCCGGCACGATTCGATCCGTCGAGCATCTTGAGAGCGACCGTCGTGCCGTCGGGGGCCGTCATCACCTGCACGCCCTCGGCACCCATCTTGCTGAAGACGCCGAGGCGTTCGGTGACGACGGTATCGGGGCGGCCCGGGCCGTCGATCGTCCAGGGGTGCTCGCGCACGGCGCGCACCAGCGTTCCGGCGCTGCGGTGCAGCGCGAAGGGGGAACGTTCCGATGACGTCGCGATGCGCTGGATCGCGCGGGCGAGGCCCACGAGGCTCATCGCGTAGACCGGTGCCCCGCAGCCGTCGATCGCGGTGGTGGTGAGTCGCTCGCCCACCAGGCGCTCGATGACTTCGCGGATGTGCACCTGGAGGGGGTGCTGCACGTCGAGGTAGTCGTCGGTCGACCACCCGTTCGCCACGCACGTGAGCAGCATGGCGGCGTGCTTGCCGGAGCAGTTCATGCGGAGCGGCGAGGGAGCGCCGTGGTCGCGGACGAGCTCGTCGCGAGCAGCCGCGTCCGAGGGCCATGCGGCGGGGCAGCCCAGGTCGTCTTCGGTCAGCCCAGCCGACTGCAGGATGCCGCGGGCCACCTCGACGTGCCGCTCGGTGCCGCAGTGACTCGCCATCGAGATCGCGAGACGCTCGTCGGCGAGGTCGACGCCGGCAGAGAGGCATGCGAGCGCCTGCAGCGGCTTCATGCTGGAGCGGGGGAGGAACGCGGCCGTGGCATCGCCCAGGGTGAGTTTCTCGGACCCGTCGGGGGCCAGGACGACCGCGACACCGTGGTGCCGCGACTCGAGGAATCCGTTGCGGTCGACGACGGCGAGCTCGGCGAAAGCGGGGGGCGTGGGCATCCCTCCATGGTATCCCGGCCGTCTCCATCGCCACCGGTAGCGCCGGGGCGAGCCCCGGTGGGCGGAGCGGCCCGCGCACACGCCGAGGGCGGCAGACTGGGGGCATGAACGGAGAGCATCACTACCGCCTGCACTCGACCTGGACGGGCGATCGGGGGAGCGGCACCAGCGGCTACCGCGACTACGACCGCGCCGTCACCCTCGAGGTCGACGGCAAGCCGGCCATCGCGGCATCCGCCGACAAGCCCTTCCGGGGCGACCCCGCCAAGTGGAACCCCGAGGAGCTGCTGCTCGCGGCCCTCAGCGAGTGCCACCTGCTGTCGTATCTGCACGCGTGCACGACGACCGGGGTCGTCGTCACCGCGTACGAGGACGACGCGACCGGCACGCTGCAGGAGGACGGCAACAGCGGCGGAGCGTTCACCGAGGTGGTGCTGCGCCCCCGCGTGCGAGTCGCGGACGAGTCGATGGTGGATGCCGCCCGTGCAGCGCATCGACAGGCTCGCGAGTGGTGCTTCATCGCGAATTCGGTCAACTTCCCCGTGCGACACGAAGCGGAGATCACCGTCGGCTGAGCATCCCCCTCGCGGGCGGCGCATCGTCCGGCGTCGGTACAGTGAGCGCATGCAGCTCGAACCGGCGCTCCGCCGCCTCGATCGAATCGCGGGCGGGCGCCAGGCCGACCATCGCGTCGCCGTCTCGGATGACCCGAAGGTGCGTCGCGCCCTCCGCGCGGTCACGCTTCTGCTCGCGCTCGGCTTCGTGCTCGGGGTGGCGACGGTCGTCGTCGCTCTCGTGATGACCGTGAACGGCACCGATGTGGGCTTAGCGGTGTGGATGCGCTGCCTCGTCGTGCTGGCGATCACCACGACGCTGTTCTACTTCCTCTGGCGGGCACGTGCGGGGTGGTACTGGGCCTTCCGGCGCTTGCAGCTGTTCAGCCGCATCTTCCCGGTCGTCGCGCTCGTCCTCGCGGCCATCCCCGGCCTGTACCCGTTCTGGGTGGTCACCGAACAGATCCTCTTCGCGATCCTGCTGATCGGCGTCTCGGACTACCTGCAGTCGGACGCGGTCCGTGCGGCGTTCCCGAAGCCGCAGCGCTGAGACCCGGCATCCGGATGCCGGGGCGCCGGCGTCTGCGGGCGGGCCCGGTCTTCTCGACGGGCCGTGCGGTTCGTGGAGCCGAAACGCGCCGGGGACGACGGAACCCCGCCGGCAGGACGCCGACGGGGTTCCGTTCGTGACATGTACGCTCAGCGCACGTCGTCGTCGACCCAGTCCATCGATTTGGTGACGGCCTTCTTCCACAGGCGCAGCTCGCGGTCGCGCTCGCCGTCGTCCATGTTGGGCTCCCACCGCTTGTCTTCCTGCCAGTTGGCGCGGAGGTCGTCGAGGTTGTCCCAGAAGCCCACCGCGAGGCCCGCGGCGTACGCGGCACCGAGGGCGGTGGTCTCGGCGACGACGGGGCGCACGACCGGCACACCGAGGATGTCGGCCTGGAACTGCATGAGCTCGTCGTTGGCGGTCATGCCGCCGTCGACCTTGAGTTCGGTCAGGTCGACTCCCGAGTCGGCGTTGACGGCCTCGAGCACCTCGCGGGTCTGGAAGGCCGTTGCCTCGAGGGCTGCGCGGGCGATGTGGCCCTTGTTGACGAAGCGGGTCATACCGACGATCGCGCCACGGGCGTCGGGGCGCCAGTACGGCGCGAACAGGCCCGAGAAGGCCGGGACGAAGTACACCCCGCCGTTGTCGTCGACGGTGCGGGCCAGGGCCTCCACCTCGGGAGCCGAGGAGATGATGCCGAGCTGATCGCGCAGCCACTGGATCAGCGACCCGGTGACGGCGATCGATCCTTCGAGTGCGTAGTGCGCGGGCTGGTCCCCGAGCTTGTACCCGAGGGTGGTCAGCAGGCCGTTCTTCGAGCGGACGATCTCTTCACCCGTCTGGAAGATGAGGAAGTTGCCGGTGCCGTAGGTGTTCTTGCTCTCGCCCGGATCGTAGGCGGCCTGGCCGAAGGTCGCGGCCTGCTGGTCGCCGAGGATGCCGGCGATCGGCGTCTCGCGCAGCAGCGACGACGACTCGACGGCGCCGTACACCTCGGAGGAGGAGCGGATCTCGGGCATCATCGAGCGGGGCACGCCGAAGTCCGAGAGGATGTCGTCGCGCCATGAGAGCGTTTCGAGGTCCATGAACAGCGTGCGGCTGGCGTTGGTGACGTCGGTCGCGTGTACACCGCCCTCGGTGCCACCGGTGAGGTTCCACAGCACCCAGGTGTCCGTGGTGCCGAAGATGAGGTCGCCGGCATCCGCCTTCTCGCGTGCACCGTCGACGTTCTCGAGGATCCAGACGATCTTGGTGCCCGAGAAGTAGGTCGCCAGCGGCAGACCCACGATGCTCTTGTAGCGTTCGGGGTCGCCGTCGGCGAGGCGGTCGACGATCGACTGCGTACGCGTGTCCTGCCAGACGATGGCGTTGTAGACGGGCTTGCCGGTGTTCTTGTCCCAGACCACCGCGGTCTCGCGCTGGTTGGTGATGCCGACGGCGGCGATGTCGTGGCGGGTGATGTCGGCGCGGCTGAGGGCCAGGCCGATCACCTCCTGGGTGTTGCGCCAGATCTCGAGCGGGTCGTGCTCGACCCACCCCGCGCGGGGGAAGATCTGCTCGTGCTCCTTCTGCCCGACGGAGACGACGCTCCCGGACTTGTCGAAGATCATCGCGCGCGTCGAGGTCGTGCCCTGGTCGATGGCGAGGACGTAGTCGGCCATGGAGGACTCCTTTGTCATGTTCGGTGGAAGTGGTGAAGGACGTGCGGGGCGGGGGCGTCGGACGACGCCCCCGCGGGAGTGTTACGCGCCGAGGCTCAGCAGCACGGGAGCCAGAAGCCCCGCGAGCAGTCCACCGACCAGGGGGCCGGCGACGGGGATCCAGGCGTAGCCCCAGTCGCTGCCGCCCTTGCCCTTGATGGGCAGGAGGGCGTGGGCGATGCGGGGGCCCAGGTCACGGGCCGGGTTGATCGCGTAACCGGTGGGGCCACCGAGCGAGGCGCCGATACCCACGACGAGCAGGGCCACGGGGACGGCCGCGAGACCGCCGATGCCGCCCGGGACGCCGATGTCGGCCACGCCGTAGTCGCTGAAGCCGAAGATCACGAAGACCAGGACGAAGGTCGCGATGACCTCGGTGAGGAAGTTGAAGCCGTAGGAGCGGATGGCGGGACCGGTGGAGAAGACGCCGAGCTTGGCGGCGGGGTCGGGCTCGTCGTCGAAGTGCTGCTTGTAGGACGCCCAGGCGAGCACGGCACCGATGATGGCACCCACCATCTGCGCGGCGACGGCCACGAGGAACTGGACGAAGGCGATCTTGCCGGCCACCAGCAGACCGATCGAGACCGCGGGGTTCAGCTGTGCGCCCGAGTAAGCGGAGACGATGACACCGGCGAAGACCGCCAGGCCCCATCCCCAGTTGACCATCAGGGTGCCGCCGGCATTGCCCTTGGTCTTGGCCAGGGCCACGTTCGCGACGACGCCGCAACCCAACAGGATGAGCATCGCGGTGCCGACCACCTCCGAGAGGAAGTACAGCCCCAAGTTCACTTCTTGCATGTCGTCATCGACCTTTCTTCGGTCACCCGGACAACTTCGGCGCGGGTGATGTTATGCGGCTCAGTGCTCTGAACCTACGACCGGTGTGCGGGCGCGCAATAGACGGCGCGCCCGCACGTTCTCTCAGATTCGAGCGACGCCGGCCTGAGCGAGGTCCACACGGTGGGATGCGCGCAGGATCTCCGTGGTGCGGGAGACCTCCTCGTCGACCCGATCGGCGTCCCAGCCGAGCGGAGCGGCGATCGTCTCGGCGACCTCGCGCAGGGTGCGGTCGGTCATCCCGCCGACGAAAGCGAGGTGCGTGCGCCTCAGCAGCACGTCGATCAGGTGCACGACCTGCTCGTTCTGTGCGATCCAGGTCAGCTCTTCCCGGTAGTAGCCGGGGGCGTCGGGGACCGGGGTCGGCTCCGAGGGAAGGGCGGCGAGGATCGCGTCTGCGCGCGTTCCGTAGCGCTC
Organism: Microbacterium proteolyticum; assembly: GCF_014192415.1. Classification (GTDB taxonomy): domain Bacteria; phylum Actinomycetota; class Actinomycetes; order Actinomycetales; family Microbacteriaceae; genus Microbacterium; species Microbacterium proteolyticum. The sequence goes on along the minus strand of NZ_JACHXY010000001.1, from coordinate 284,300 downwards.
GAGCATCGCCTCGACGAGGCCGGCGCTGTGCGCATTCGTGCGCGACGAGACCCACCGACGACGCTGCTCGGGGGTGGCGGGGAACCCGGCGCCGCCGCCGATGGGGAGCCCCTGGGTGCTGACGCGGTGCGGACGACGCAGCTTCTGCAGCGTCTTCATGCTCATGTGCTCGGCGAGGGCGCGGAAGGTGGTCCACTTGCCGCCGACGAGGCTCAGAGCGGGGACACCGGCGATCTCGTCCTCGACGATCCGGTAATCGCGCGACACGAAGCCGGGGGCGGTGTCGTCGTGGCGGGGGAGCGGACGGATGCCGGAGAACGTGTAGACGATCTGCGAGCGGTCCACCCCGACGTTCGGGAAGACGTGACCGATGAGGTCGAAGAAGTAGGCGATCTCGTCGTCGGTGCACACGACCGGCTTGGACGGGTCGGCATCGATGTCGGTGGTGCCGACGAGCACGCGGCCCTTGAGCGGGTAGATGAGCACGATGCGGCCGTCGGAGTGCTCGAAGAAGATCTCGCGTCCGCCGGTGGCCGCGAGCAGCTCGGGGTTGTCGAGGACGATGTGCGAGCCCTTGGTGCCGCCCATGAACGTCGTCGTGAGCCCCATGGCCGCGTTGGCCAGGTCGGTCCACGGGCCCGCCGTGTTCAGCACGACCTTCGCCTTGACGCTGAACTCCTCGCCCGAGACCTCGTCGCGGACGCGGACGCCGTCGGCGTCGGCACCGACGGCCGAGACGTAGTTGACGGCCTGCGTGCGACCGCCACCGGCCTCGATGCCGTCGCGCAGCACGTCGAGGGCGATGCGCTCCGGGTCGTGCATGGAGGCGTCGAAGTAGGTCGCGGTGTAGGCGAGGTCGGAGTTGAGCTGGGGAAGCTCGGCGAGCGACTTCTTCTTGCCCAGGAACTTGTGCCGGGGGACCGAACCGCCGTCGCGCGAGAAGGTGTCGTACATGATCAGGCCGACTTTGATCAGCAGGGCACCGCGCTCGTTGGGCTTGCCGCGGCCGTGCGTGACCAGCAGGCGGAAGGGAGCGGAGAGGATGCCGGAGAACGTCTTGTAGATCGGGATCGTCGTCTCGAGCGGCTTGACGTAGTGCGGAGCGGTCTTGAGCAGGTCGTTGCGCTCGGTCACCGCCTCTTTGACGAGACGGAACTCGCCGTTCTCGAGGTAGCGGATGCCGCCGTGCACCATGTGGCTCGACGCCGACGACGCTCCCGAGACGAAGTCGCCGCGTTCGACGAGGGCGACTCGCACGCCCTGCAGGGCGAGGTCGCGGAGAGTGGCGAGGCCGTTGATGCCCCCGCCGATGATCAGGACGTCGAGGTCTTCGGCGTCACGGAGCGCCTGCACATCGGCGCGGAGCGAAGTTGCGGGGGACGACATGTCGACTGCGACCTTTCGTTGGGGTACACCATGAGAATGCGCCTGTCTGCACGTTGTTGCAAGCCCCTTGAACAAACGTGCAGAATGGTGTTCGTGAAAGCGACGACACCGTGACGACGCAGGCCGAGGAGCGCTCCCGCGATGCGTTGCGCGCGGCCCAGCTCTACTACATGCAGGACCTCACGATGGATGCCATCGCGCACGAGATGCGCGTCTCGCGCTCGTCGGTCTCACGTCTGCTGCAGCATGCCCGCGACGTGGGACTCGTCACCATCTCGATCAGCCCACCCGACGACGCCCGTGGGCAGATGGCGCAGCGCATCGCCGACCGGTTCGGCATCACCGCGCACGTCGTGCCCACGCCCGCACGGACCTCCGAGGCGGAGCGCCTCGAGCGGACGGCCCTCACCGCGGCGCGCATCCTCGCCGAACGCGTCGAATCGTCCATGACCGTCGGCGTGGCCTGGGGATCGACGCTGTCGGCCGTGGCCCGTCATGTGCCGCTCAAGGACGTGCACGACACCCACATCGTGCAGATGAACGGAGCCGCGAACGTCCGCACCTCCGGCATCCCGTACGCGGGGGAGATCCTGTCGAAGTTCGGCGCGGCGTGGTCGTCGTCGGTGCACCAATTCCCGGTGCCGGCGCTGTTCGACGACCCGCGTACCAAGCACGCCATGTGGCGTGAGCGCTCGGTACGGTCGGTCCTGGAGATCCAGCAGCGGGTGGGGCTGTTCGTGTTCGGTCTCGGCTCGCCCCACGCCGACGTGCCGTCGCACGTATACAGCGGCGACTATTTCGACGAGCGCGACCGCGCGGTGATCGAGCGCGAAGGCGTCGTCGGCGACTGCGCGACGGTGTTTTACCGTGCGGACGGGTCGAGCGACATCCCCGAGCTGAACGCCCGATCCAGCGGACCCGACCTCGACACCGTCCGCCGCATCCCTCGACGGTTCTGCGTCGTGTCGAGCCTGTCGAAGCTCGACGGTCTGCGCGGGGCGCTCGCCGCCGGGCTGATCACCGAACTCGTCGTCGAGGAGGCGCTGGCCCGCCGCCTGCTCAGCGTCACCCGCTGAGCATTCTCCGGCTGCCGGGTCCGCGGATCAGCGCTCGCCGAAGCCGTCGTCGATGAGCGCGCGGAGCTCGACGAGCGCGGGACGGGCCTGCGGCCCCGTCGCGCTCACCCGCACGCGCGATCCCTGCCGCGCGCCCAGGGCCATGAGCGCGAGGAGGCTGCGCGCAGACACCTCTTCGCCCCCCGCGTCGAGGTCGGCGATGCGGACATCGGCGTCGTACCGCGACGCGGCCTTGACGAAGGTCGCGGCGGGCCGTGCGTGCAGACCCGACGGATTCGTGACGACCGCCTCGAACGACTCCGCGTCCGGCGCCACGCCTCCGGATGCCGGGGCTCCCTCGCCCGCGTCGCCAGCGGTGTCCCGCGCGTCGGTCGCGTCACCGAGTTGACGTCTCTTCGCCGCGCCCGCGCCGGACACCTCCGCATCCACCGCGACCAGATCCGCCCCGCCGGCAGCCGTGACAACTGCCGAAACGAGCCCCTCCACGAAGGGCGCCGAGCTCAACCGCACGCGGTCGGGAGCGCCGACGAACTCCAGCGCCGTCTCGGCACTGAGGATCGCCGAGCCCAGGTCCATGATCACGAGCACGCCGTCGCCCGTGTCGGCTTCGTCGACGGCTGCGGCGATGGCCACGGCATCCGTCCCGAGATCCCCGTCGGGTCCGCCCGCGGCCACCCGCACCACCGGCGGCTCGGCGCCGCCCATCTGGAGGGCGAGTTCGACCGCCGCCTCGGCCAGGGCGCGGCTGTGCGAGACGGCGACGATCCCGATCACGCGGCGCCCGCCAGCGTGTCGCGCAGGGCCTCGAGGAGCAGCGTCGCCGAGGTCGCCCCCGGATCGAGGTGCCCGGCGCTGCGCTCGCCCAGGTAGCTCGCACGCCCCTTACGGGCGACGAGCGGTTCGGTGGCGTCGCGGCCACGCGCAGCGGCCTCCGCGGCCGCACGGGCGGCCTCGGCGGGGGTCGCACCGTCGCCGGCCGCAGCATCCCACGCGTCCACGGCCGGGGAGAGGGCATCGATCATCGTCTTGTCGCCGAGCTCGGCCTTTCCGCGCGCGACGACCCCGTCCACGCCGGCGCGGAGAGCCGCGCCGAGCGAGGCGGCATCCACCTCATCGGACGACAGGGCGGGACCCATGCGCAGGAACAGCGTCCCGTACAGAGGGCCGCTGGCACCGCCGACCGACGAGACCAGGGTCATCCCGACGGTCTTGAACAGCTCGGCGGCGCTCGCCGGCGTCTCGCCGAGCTTGGCCACCACCGCGTCGAGGCCACGCGCCATGTTCGAGCCGTGGTCGGCGTCGCCGATCTCGGAATCCAGGCGCGTCAGCTCGTCCTTGTGCTGCTGCACGGTGTCGCGGAAGGCGCGTACCCATGCGACGAGGTCGTCCGTGGAGACGGCGGCGCTCATGCGCCCCACCGCAGGCCGGGAGTGACGACCGGCGCGTCCCACAGTCTCAGCATCTCGTCGTCGGCCCGGACGACCGTGAGAGAGGCGCCGGCCATGTCGAGGCTCGTGATGTAGTCGCCGACGAGCACCCGCTTCACCTCGACGCCGGCCTCCGCCAGCAGCGGTGCGATCTCGCCGTACAGCAGGTACTGCTCGATCAACGGCGTCCCGCCCAGGCCCGACAGCAGCACGATCGCCGGTCCCACCGGCTCGCCGAAGTCGTGCACGACAGGATCGACCATCAGCTTCGCGATCTCGTGAGCGGATGCCAGCTTCACCCGCGAGCGACCGGGTTCGCCGTGGATGCCGACCCCGACCTCCATCTCGTCGTCGGGGAGCTCGAAGGTGGGGCGGCCCGCGGCGGGGACGGTGCAGCTCGTCAATGCCACGCCCATCGACCGGCCCGCGGCCGACACACGCCGAGCGAGCTCGGCGACGGCGGCGAGGTCGGCTCCCTCCTCTGCCAGCGCGCCGACGATCTTCTCGAGGACGACCGTGGTGCCGGTGCCTCGGCGTCCGGCTGTCCAGGTGGAGTCCGTGACGGCGACGTCGTCGGCCACGACGACCGACTCGACCTGCACGCCCTCCGCTGCGGCGAGCTCGGCGGCCATCTCGAAGTTGAGCACGTCGCCGGTGTAGTTCTTCACGATGTGCAGCACCCCGGCCCCGGAGTCCACCGCCTGCGTCGCGGCGAGCACCTGATCGGGCGTCGGAGACGTGAACACCTCACCGGCGGCGGCGGCGTCGAGCATCCCCCGTCCCACGAACCCGCCGTGCAGCGGCTCGTGTCCGGAGCCCCCGCCCGACACCAGCGCGACCTTCCCCGCGCGCGTCGGCTCGGCGCGCGAGATGACGCGGTTCTCGGCATCCACTCTCAGCTCGGGGTGGGCGGCTTCGATTCCCCGCAGGGCCTCGGCCAGCACGTTGCCCGGGTCGTTCACGAACTTTTTCACGGTGCCTCCTCGTCGTGGCGTCGACGGCGCCAGCCGTCGCACTCCCGACCATGCTCGTCGGTCGCCGCCGCGTCAAGGGTGCGGGGCGCGAGGTCAGAGGCGTTCGTGCGGAAGGACCTGCTTGATGCGCTCGATCGTATTCTGCGCGGGGGCCTCGTTGTACGCGCCCGCGAGTTCTTGCTCGCTGAGCGCGTGGATCGCGGCCATGATCTCGTCGGTCGCTCCACGGCGGGCGCGTCCCGACGACGCGGGACCGTGAGGTGACAGATCGAGCGGAGTGCCGAAGCGCACCGTGATGCGCGGCTTGGTGCTCGGGAACTTGGCGCCGACGGGCATGACCGCGTCCGTACCGATGAGCCCCACGGGCACGACGGGCGCGCCCGTCTGCAGCGCCAGGAATGCGACGCCGGTGCGTCCCTTGTACAGCCGACCGTCGAGCGAGCGCGTGCCTTCGGGGTACAGCGCCACCGCGCGGCCGTCTTCGAGCAGGGCTCGCTGCTGATCGAGGGCCTCGAGAGCTTTCTGGCCCGCTCCGCGCTCGACGCCGATCGCGCCGATCGCGGTGAAGAACTGCCGCGAAGCCCACTTCTCGAAGTACGCCGCCTTCGCCATGAAGTGCACCGGCCGGGGAGCGGCCACCGGAATGGCGATGGAGTCGATGAACGACAGGTGATTGCTGGCGAAGATGACGGGACCGGTCCGCGGGACGTTCTCGCGGCCCTCCACGCGGGGTCGGTAGACGGCGCGGGCCAGCGGCGCGATGAGGGAGCGCCCGAGGAGGTAGGTGGCGCCCATCTGCTGCGGCCGTGCTGCGGGGGGTTCGGCGGGCAGGTCGGAACTCACCTGACGAGATTACTCGCCGCCGCATACCCGCGCGCGCATGAGGACTCCCAGCCGCGACCAAGCGGGATACGCAAAGATGGAAGCTTCCCCGCTCCCTTCGAGAGGTCTCCCGTGCGCTTCCGCCCGTTCGCTTCCCTGTCCGTCGCCGCCGTCGCGGCGTTGCTGCTGGCGGGGTGCGCCGGTTCACCCGATCAGGCGCAGACTCCGGATGCCACGACCGGGACGGCCGACGCCGGCCAGTGCCAGGCTCCCCTCGCCGAGGCCCCCGCGCCCGAGGGACTCACCGTCGCGGGCGATTTCTCGTCGACGGTCGAGGTGACCCTTCCCGACGCCTACGCCCCCGCTGAGCTGCAGCGCACCACCCTGATCGAGGGCGCCGGCGAACAGGTGCAGGCGGGCGACGTGCTCAAGGCCAACTTCACCCTGGTCGACGCGGCGAGCGGCGCCGTCCAGCTGCAGTCGATCGATTCGGCGCCCGACGGCATGGACACGCTCATCTCGTCGCAGCAGATCTTCGGCGCCTCGCTCCAGTGCGCGACGATCGGCTCACGTACGGTGTCGTCCTTCCCGGCGGGAGCCCTGGGCGACGGCTCGCCCGCTTTCGTCCTCATCGCCGACGCCATCGAAGAACTGCCCACGCGCGCCGAAGGAGCCGAAGTCGCTCCCGTCGAGGGCATGCCGACCGTGACCTTCGCCGATGACGGTGCGCCCACCATCACCGTCCCCGGCACGCCCGCGCCCGCCGAGACGCGCGTCGAGAACCTGCGAAAGGGCACCGGCGACGTGGTCAACCCTGGCGACACGGTCATCGTGCAGTACACCGGCGTCCTTTACGACGGCGGCACCGTGTTCGACTCCAGCTGGGACCGCGGAGAGCCGGCGCAGTTCGCGACGACGGGCGTCGTGCCCGGGTTCAAGAAGGCCCTCGAGGGGCAGACGGTCGGCTCGCAGGTCGTCGCGGTGATCCCCGCCGTCGACGGCTACGGCGACCAGGCGTCGGGCTCGATCCCGGCGAACTCCGCCCTCGTCTTCGTCGTCGACATCCTCGGCGTGCAGCACGCCCCCGAAGCCGCTCAGTAGGCTGACGGCATGCGCCGCGTCCTCATCCTCGGTTCCACCGGTTCGATCGGGACGCAGGCGCTCGACGTCATCCGCGCCAACCCCGACCGCTTCGACGTGGTCGGCCTGGCCGCCGGCACCGACCGCGCCGGCGTCGAAGCCCAGGCCGACGCGTTCGGTGTCGAGCACATCGCGCTCGGCGCCGTCGAGGCGGAGCAGCTGGTGCGCGACGTCGAGGCAGACGTGGTACTCAACGGCATCACCGGTTCCGTGGGGCTCGGGCCCACGATCGCCGCGCTCGAAGAAGGGCGCACACTCGCCCTCGCCAACAAGGAGTCGCTGATCGTCGGTGGCGACCTCGTCACGGCGCTCGCCGCTCCGGGCCAGATCGTGCCCGTCGACTCCGAACACTCCGCGATCGCGCAGGCGCTGCGTTCGGGGGAGCGGAACGAGGTGCGCCGGCTGGTGCTGACGGCATCCGGGGGCCCGTTCCGCGGTCGTTCGCGAGAGCAGCTCATCGATGTCACCCCCGCACAGGCGCTCGCTCACCCGACGTGGGACATGGGCCGCGTCGTCACGACCAACTCCGCGACGCTGGTGAACAAGGGCCTCGAGGTGATCGAGGCGCACCTGTTGTTCGACGTCGCCTACGACCGCATCGACGTCACGGTGCACCCGCAGTCGATCGTTCACTCGATGGTCGAGTTCGTCGACGGGTCGACCATCGCGCAGGCCTCGCCCCCCGACATGCGCCTGCCCATCTCGCTCGGGCTCGATTGGCCGCATCGCATCGGCGGCGTCGGAGCCCCGCTCGACTGGACGCGCGCCTCGCAGTGGACGTTCGAGCCGCTCGACGAGGAGGCCTTCGGCTCCGTCGCGTTGGCGAAGCGCGTGGGGCGCGCGGGCGCGACGTTCCCGGCGGTGTTCAACGCCGCGAACGAGCAGGCCGTCGACGCGTTCCACGAGGGACGCCTCGGCTTCCTCGACATCGTCGATCTCATCGAGCGCGTCGTCGAACGGCACGAGGCGCCGGCAGACCTCACGCGTGAGTCACTCGCTGAGTCCGAGGCGTGGGCGCGCCGCACGGCTGACGAGATCATCGCCGCGCGCTGAGTCCCGGCGCGGCCGACCGGCGATCACGAGGACACGACGCGGGATTCTCACCGGCGGGGACCGGCTGGACCCCGCGACTCAGGCCGCGACCGCGTGGGATTCCTGCGTTGTGACAGCGACGAGGTCCGGACGGTGGTGCGGACGGTGGTGCGGCGGACACGATGCAGGGATCCTGCCCGCCCGGCCGTGTCGTGCCCATCGAGGGGCTACGCGAAATCTCGTGCGTGTGTCGGCACCAGCCGCGGAGCTCGCGCGGAGGCGACTCAGGCGGGGAAGTCGACCGGGCGCTCGGGATCGGACGACGGGGTGCTGTCGGCCGGGTAGGGCACCGGCCACTGCGGGTCGGGCACGGGCCAGCCGGCCGCGCGCAGGGCACGACGGGAGAGCTCACGCGCCGAGTACGGGGTGCGCACCCCGCGGATGTCGCGGTAGTCCTGGTGGCCGGGACCCGCCCACAGGATCGCGTCGCCCGCGCCCACGAGTTTCACGGCCTCGAGGATCGCGCGCTCCGGCGGGGTGACCTCGAGGATCTCGGCATCGGGGCGGGCCCGGCGTGCACCCTCGACGAGCACCGAGCGGATGGCATCCGGGTTCTCGTGCCGCGGGTGGTGGTCGGTGATGACGAGGATGTCACTGCCCAGTACGGCGGTCCGGCCCATGTCGTGGCGTTTGGTGGCGTCGCGATCGCCGTCGGCGCCGAAGACCATGACCACGGAGCCCGGGGTCACCCGGCGGACGGCCGCGAGCGTCTTCTCGAACGCGTCGGGGGAGTGGCCGAAATCGACGTAGACCGCCGGCCCTTCGGCGCCCGACACGAGCTGCGTGCGTCCCGGGAGCGAGGCGTCGATGCGACCGCCGTCGAGCGTTTCGACGAGGCGTTCCCAGGCGTACCCGGTCTCGAGCAGCATGACGATCGCGAGGCCCGCGTTGGCGGCCATGTGCCGGCCGATGACCGGCACCACGGTGGTCAGGCTGCGACCGTCGCGCGCGCGGAGCGTGAACTCTGTTCCGTCTTGGCGCTCATCGACGATGTCGACCGTCCAGTCGGCGTCGACCGCCGGATCTTCGGCGATGGCCGGGGTGACGATCGTGACGACCGGGATCTCGGCCCGCGCGGCGATCTCGGCGCCCGGCGAGGAGTCGAGGCAGACCACGCCCCGGCGCGAACGATCGGAACGGAACAGCGGCATCTTCGCCTCGAAGTACTCGCGCATGTCGGCGTAGTCGTCGAGGTGGTCGTGGGTGAGGTTCGTGAAACCCGCCACGTCGAACACGAGCCCGTCGACGCGGTGGCGGGTGAGGGCCTGCGCGCTCACCTCGACCGCGACGGCCTCGACGCCGCGCTCGCGCATCAGGGCGAGGAGCGCGTGGAACTCGGATGCCTCGGGCGTCGTGAGGCGCGAAACGATGACCTCACCGGCGATGTGGCGCTCGGCCGTCGACGACAGGCCCGTCACGACGCCGAGCTGACCGAGGATCCCCTCGAGGAGGTGCGACACGCTGGTCTTGCCGTTCGTGCCGGTCGTGGCGAGCAGCTGCGGCAGGTCGTCGTCGGCGCCGGTGCCGTACACCCACGCCGAAAGGTCGCCCAGCAGTGCCCGGGGGTCGTCGACAACGACAATCGGAAGACCGGTGGACGCGGCGATGTCGGCGCCGTCCGCGTCGGTGATGACGGCGACCGCACCGCGTTCGGCGGCCGTCGCGGCGAAATCCGCCCCGTGACGGTTGACGCCGCGGATGGCGACGAAGGCCTCGCCCGCGCGCAGATCGGCGGTGGCGAGGGTGATGCCGGTCAGGGTCGTCCCCTCCACATCACCGACGCTGCGTACGCCGAAGCGTCGGGCCAGTTCCGCGAGGTCGCGGTGGGGCGGTCGCTCGGGCCGGAGCACGGGCGGGAGGTTCGAGGGCGCATCGGTCATCCCGTCCATTGTCTCATCCGGCGCCGCACAGACACCGCATCGCCGTCGCACGGGCGGTTCAAAGCCGAGCGGCGGTATCGTCGCCGGGTGACCGCGATCGCCTTCCTCATCGGCGTGCTCGTGCTCGTGATCGGCCTAGCCGTCTCGATCGCCCTGCACGAGGTCGGGCATCTGCTGCCCGCGAAGCTCTTCGGCGTGCGCGTCGGCCAGTACATGATCGGGTTCGGCCCCACCCTGTGGTCGAAGCGAGTGGGCGAGACCGAGTACGGATTCAAGCTCCTGCCTCTCGGCGGTTTCATCTCGATGGCGGGCATGTACCCGCCCGCCCCCGAGGGGGAGGAACCGACGAAGCGTCGGTCCCGCTTCTTCGCCACGATGGTGCAGGACGCACGTGACGCCAACGCCGAGACCCTGGTCGCGGCCGACGATCGCGTCTTCTACAAGCTGCCGGTGTGGAAGCGCGTCGTCGTCATGCTCGGCGGGCCGATCATGAACCTGCTGCTCGCCTTCGTGCTCTCGGCTGTCGCCGTCAGCGGCATCGGCATCGCGACCACGACGACGACCGTCGCATCGGTGTCGCAGTGCGTCATCCCCGCGAGCGAAGACCGCACCGACTGCACGTCGGCCGACCCGGTCGCACCGGCCGCGGCCGCCGGCATCCAACCGGGCGATGTCGTCGTATCGGTCGACGGTCGCGCGGTGTCGACCTTCGCCGAGGCGGCCGCCATCATCCAGGACGCCCCCGGTCAGGCGCTTCCCGTCGTGATCGAGCGCGACGGTGCCACGCAGACGGTCACCGTCACCCCCGCGCGCACCGACCGCGTCGTCACCGACGCGCAGGGGCAGCCGGTACGGGATGCCGCCGGAGCACTCGAGTACGAGAGCGTCGGCTTCGCGGGGCTCCGCGCTCAGCAGGCTCTCGTGCCCCAGCCGATCTGGGTGGGTCCCGAGGCGACGATCCAGCAGGTGGGTGCCGTCGCGCAGATCATGACGCAGCTGCCGGTGCGCATCTACGACACCGCCGCCGATCTCGTCACCGGTCAGCCGCGCGATCCCAACGGACCGCTCAGCGTCGTGGGCGCGGGCCGTCTCGCGGGCGAGTACGCCGCTGTCGATGCGCCGATCCTCGCGCGCGTGCAGTCGATCATCGGCCTGCTGGCGGCGCTGAACATCGCGCTCTTCGTCTTCAACCTCATCCCCCTGCTCCCGCTGGACGGAGGGCACGTCGTGGTGGCCCTGTGGGATGGCCTCAAGCGCTGGATCGCGCGTCTGCGAGGAAAGGTCGCGCGACCGGTGGACGCCACCAAGCTCGTTCCCGTGACCTTCGTCGTCGTCGTGCTGCTCATCGGAATGGGCGGCGTGCTGTTCCTCGCCGACGTCTTCAACCCCGTGCAGTTGCTCTAGCGCGAATCGCCGCCCCGCTGCCGGACACCACGCGGAGGTCGTCCGGGTCGCCGTCCCCGCGCGGGCCGAGCGAGTCCCCGGCGACCGCGTGCCCGTCGCCGGACACAACGCAGGAGATCCTTCCGCACCGACGCGGGATGCCGGCACGTCACGGCATCTGCGGCCGCATCTCCTGCGTTGTGTCCCGCCGGAGCTCGGACCCGGACCGACGAGTGGACCGTGGACGCCCGGGTCAGAGGGCGTGGGAGATCAGGCGCTCCAGCGTGCGCATGCCGTCGCGCGACAGGATCGATTCGAGGTGCCCCTGCACGCTGGCGAACTCCCGCCCGCGCATCGCGTAGACGTCACCGGTCTCGGGGTCGGCCGCGACCTCGGCGGGCAGATCGAGCGTGAGCGTTTCGGGATCGACGGCGAGGGGGAGCGGCGACTCCGCACCGGACGCCTCCCCGTTCGCCCTCACGCCCCCGACCCGCAAGCCGCGCTCGGTGGTCCCGGGGGCCACGCGCGCGGTGAAGGTGTTGTAGAACCCGATCGACGCGTCTTCACCGAACAGGTCGACGCTCTTCTGCAGACCCTGGTGCGGCTGCGCCAGGGGAGCGAGGTCGATGCCGAGCTGGTCGGCGAGGATCTGATGACTCAGGCACACGGCGAGCAGCGGGGAACGGCTGTGCAGGCGGCGCGAAACGACGCGGCGCATCGCACTCATGCGGGGACTGTCGTCGCGCGGGTCGCCGGGCCCGGGGCCCGAGACGACGAGGTCGGCGGCGTCGATCTCGGCATCCGTCACCTCCGACCAGTGCACGATGCGGGTGTCCAGGCCGAGGTGGCGCAGCTGATGGGCGAGCATCGTGGTGAAACGGTCCTCGGCATCCACGACGAGAGCCGTGCGGCCGGCGAAGGGACCGGAGCCGTCGGGGTCCTGCGGGTTCATCCAGAACGGCGCGAGGCGGTCGTTGCGCGAGGCCAACAGCTCGGCGATCGCGGGATCCTCGCCCAGCGGACGGCGCGGTGCAACGGGGGCGTCGGGGTCGGCGTCGGCGGGCGCCGCCGGGACGGGCGCGGCCGGCGTGCTGTCGCGGGGGATCGCCCCGATAGCGCCGAGCACTCCCGCGGCCTTGCCGTGGGTCTCGCCCACCTCGCCGTACGGGTCGGAGTGGCGCACGAGCGTCGCACCGACCGGCACACGGAGGCGTCCGTCGACGAGATACGCGGTGCGGATGAGGATCGGCGCGTCGAGGTCGTGCGTGGGGCCCTCGGTCGCACCGTTCGGGGTGAACAGCGCGGCGACGCCGGAGTAGTAGCCGCGCGGCGCAGTCTCGTGGCGCGCGATGACCGTGCACGCGTTCTGCATGGGGGAGCCGGTGACCGTGGGCGCGAACATCGTCTCGCGCAGGATGTCGCGGGGGTCCAGGTCGCTGCGCCCGCGCAACATGTACTCAGTGTGCGTGAGGCGCGACATCTCTTTCAGATGGGGGCCGGTGATGCGTCCGCCGTCGCTGCAGACGGCGCTCATCATCTTCAGCTCCTCGTCGACGACCATGAAGAGCTCTTCGGTCTCTTTGGTCGAGCGCAGGAACTCCGCCAGCGTGTCGGCCGTCGCGCCGCCCGCGGGGTGACGGAAGGTGCCCGAGATGGGGTTCATCGTGACGATGCCGTCCTTGGCGCTGACGTGCGCCTCGGGGCTCGCGCCGACCGCGATGTGCCCGTCGGTGACGACGGCGAAGGTCCAGTAGGCGCCCTTCTCGTGCTCGAGCAGCGCGCGGAACCACGTCAGCGCCGCGATCCGCGGATCGACGTCGACCCCGGCGACGAAATCACGGCGGATGACGAAGTTGGCGCCCTCGCCGCGACCGATCTCCTCGGCGATGACGCGACGGACGATGCCCGCGTACTCCTCGTCGGCGATGTCGAAGCCGGCTCCGGCCAGTGGCACGGGGGAGGAGGGAAGGGATGCCATGGCCTCCGCGCGCGGGACGGCCACGCGCTCGTCGATGACGAGACAGCGCAGCGGGGCGCCGTCGTCGTGGCAGACGAAGCCGCGTTCGCGCACCTGCCGGTACGGGACGAGGGCGAGGACTTCGCGCGCGGTACCGGCGGCATCCACGAGCGGGATGTCGGCGAGCAGGTCGACGTCGACGACGTCACCGGTGAGCACCTCGACGGTCGCGCCATCGCGGGCGATCAACGCGAAGGGGGCGGTGCCGTCGGCGAGGTCGAGGAGCAGGGAGGAGGGGTCGGGCCCGGTCATCGAGAGTCTTTCCGTCTGTGAGGGAGGGTCCAAAGCGGCCGCCGAAAACACGAAGACCGCCCGGGTTCCCCAGGGGGAGGGCGGTCTGTTGCATGCGTGCGCACCGCCTAGACGGTGGGCCACCAGGGTGTGTACGCGCGCATGGCGCCGAACCTACCACAGGGCGTCTTCAGCCCCCGTGCGGGGCCCGGGGCGTAGGCTGAACGGCGTGCCTGCAGTGAACATCGGGATGCCCCGCGTGCCGGAGGTCCTCGCGCCTCGTCGGAAGACTCGTCAGATCAAGGTCGGCAAGGTGCTCGTCGGCGGTAGTGCGCCGGTCAGCGTGCAGTCCATGTGCACGACCCCGACCACCAACATCAACGCCACGCTCCAGCAGATTGCCGAGCTCACGGCATCCGGTTGCGAGATCGTGCGCGTGGCGGTGCCGTCGCAGGATGACGCGGATGTGCTGCACATCATCGCGAAGAAGAGCCAGATCCCGGTCATCGCCGACATCCACTTCCAGCCGAAGTACGTCTTCCAGGCGATCGACGCCGGCTGCGGCGCGGTGCGCGTGAACCCGGGCAACATCCGCAAGTTCGACGACCAGGTCGGCGCCATCGCCGCCGCCGCCAAGGCCGCCGGCGTGTCGCTGCGTATCGGCGTGAACGCCGGCTCCCTCGACCGGCGTCTGCTGGAGAAGTACGGCAAGGCCACGCCCGAGGCGCTGGTGGAGAGCGCCGTGTGGGAGGCCTCGCTGTTCGAGGAGCACGACTTCCACGACTTCAAGATCTCGGTGAAGCACAACGACCCCATCGTCATGGTGAAGGCGTACCGCATGCTGTCCGAGCGGGGCGACTGGCCGCTGCACCTCGGCGTGACCGAGGCGGGGCCGGCGTTCCAGGGCACGATCAAGAGCGCCACCGCCTTCGGCATCCTGCTCTCGGAGGGCATCGGCGACACCATCCGCGTCTCGCTGTCGGCACCGCCCGCCGAAGAGGTGAAGGTCGGCCACCAGATCCTGCAGTCGCTCAACCTGCGCGAGCGCAAGCTCGAGATCGTCTCGTGCCCCTCCTGCGGCCGTGCGCAGGTCGACGTCTACACCCTCGCCGACGACGTCACCGAGGGGCTGAAAGACCTGACCGTGCCGCTGCGCGTGGCCGTCATGGGCTGCGTCGTCAACGGCCCCGGTGAAGCGCGCGACGCCGACCTGGGCGTGGCATCCGGCAACGGCAAGGGCCAGATCTTCGTTAAGGGTCAGGTCGTCAAGACCGTGCCCGAGGCAGAGATCGTGCAGACGCTCATCGAGGAGGCCAACCGCCTCGCCGACGAGATGGGCCCCGACGCCACCCCCGGCACCGCGCAGGTCGTCACGGCCTGAGCCGGCGTACACCCGGCCGCCGCGCGCAACGGCGTCGGCGGCGCGGAGCGGGGTTCCGCTAGCGTCGGGATCGTCATGACCGAGACTCCCGCCGCCTCTCTCGCCCGCCCGCTCATCGCCGGGGTCGTCACCGCCCTCGTCGGCTTCACCAGCACCTTCGCGGTCGTCCTGACCGGCCTGCGGGCCGTGGGCGCCACTCCCGAGCAGGCGGCGAGCGGCCTGCTCGCCATCACGCTCGTCGTCGGCCTCGGCTGCATCCTGCTCGCCGGGCGCTATCGCATCCCGATCACCGTCGCGTGGTCGACGCCGGGCGTGGCGTTGCTCGCGGCCACGGGCTCGGTCGACGGGGGCTGGTCGGCGGTCGTGGGCGGGTTCCTCGTGTCGGCGGCGCTCATCCTGTGCACGGCGCTCTTCCCCCCGCTCGGCGCACTGATCGCCCGCATACCGCCGTCCATCGCCCAGGCGATGCTCGCGGGTGTACTGCTCCCGCTGTGCGTGGCGCCGTTCGTCGGGGTGGTGGAAGACCCATGGGGCGTCGCCCCGGTGTTGATCGTCTGGCTCGTGGCATCCCGTCTCCTGCCGCGCTGGGCGGTTCCTCTGGCCTTCGTCGCAGCGATCGCCGTGGTCGCCGTCGAACTCGCCCGCACGGGCGTCGAGATGGATGCCACGACCCTGTTGCCCCGGCTCGAGCTCACCCTCCCGACCCTCACCGTGGGATCGGTCGTCGGGATCGCCCTGCCGCTGTTCGTGGTGACGATGGCGTCGCAGAACGTGCCGGGAGTCGCCGTCATGCGCAGCCTCGGTTACACGATCCCGTGGCGTCCGGCCATGCTCGTCACCGGGCTCGGATCGGCCGCCGCCGCCGGCTTCGGCGGGCACGCGATGAACCTCGGGGCGATCAGCGCGGCGATCGCCGCGGGGCCGGATTCGCACCCCGACCCGAAGCGGCGGTGGGTCGCCGGCGTCTCCGCGGGCGGTACCTATCTGGTGCTGGGAGCGCTGTCCGCGGCATTCGCCGCCATCGTGCTGCTGGCCCCCGCCGGCGTCATCCCCGCCGTCGCGGGCGTCGCGCTGTTCGGCGCGTTCGGGTCGGCGGTTCAGCAGGCCATCGACGATCCGGGCGAGCGGGTGCCGGCGGTCGTGACGTTCCTCGTCGCGGCATCCGGGATCGCGGTGTTCGGGGTGAGCGCGGCGTTCTGGGCGCTGGTGGCCGGACTCGTCGTGCGCGCCGTGCTGCACGTGGGGCGGCGCGCGGGCTGAGACTACCGGGGCGCTCTCGGGCGGGCGGCTCTTGGGGAGCCCTGTGGGCTGCGCTCGCGGGGCGTGCTCGAACAGGGCGCCGGCGGGGGAGTCGTGCGGGCTGAGCCCGGCCTCTCCCTCAGTGCAGGGCGCCCGCCGGGGTCGAGAGGTCGTCCGCCACCTCGACACAGGTGCGCACCGCGATCTCGAGCGCCCGCGCGATGTCGGCGAGGGGCAGCGCGGGGGCGCCTTCGGGGGCGTCTTCGCGCGCGTACGGCACGTGCACGAACCCGGCCCGCACGCCGGGCGTGGCGGCATCCAGTGCGGTGAACATGACGTGATTGCACACGAACGTGCCGGCGGAGTGGGAGACGGCGGACGGGATGCCGGCGTCGGCCACGGCCGCTGCGATGGCCTTGACGGGGATCGTCGCGAAATGAGCGGCGGGGCCGCCGGACACCACCGGCAGGTCGACGGGCTGCGCGCCGTCGTTGTCGGGGATGCGCGCATCGGCGAGGTTGATCGCCACCCGCTCGGGCGTGACGTGGCTGCGTCCACCGGCGAGCCCCGTCGCGACGACGATGTCGGGGCGGTGGTCGGCGATGAGCGCACGCAGCCGCACCGCCGCCTCGTCGAACGCGACCGGCAGCACCTCGACGACCAGCCGCTCCGGCCCGCGCCAGCCCGCGGCGACCGCGTTCACCGCGTCGCCGGACGGATTCGTGGCGTCGCCCGCGAACGGCTCGAAACCCGTGAGCAGGATCGTGGTCATCGCTCCAGGCTATGTCGCGATCCGGGGGGAGCGTTCGTCCGGAACCGCCCTGATGAGCGGTCGGTGTCGACGTGACCGCGCGGCGCGAGCAGCGGATGAGCGGCACGTCGCCGCGTCCGTCATCGCTTCTCCCGGCTCAGCCCGCGGCATCCTCCGGATCCTCCCGCGCGCCATAGACTCGACTCTCGTGGTCACCCGTCTGTCGAACTACTTCCTCCGCACGCTCCGCGAAGATCCCTCGGATGCCGAGGTCACGAGCCACCGTCTGCTCGTGCGCGCCGGTTACATCCGCCGCAACGCCCCGGGCATCTTCGCGTGGCTGCCGCTGGGCCTGAAGGTCAAGGCCAAGATCGAGACGGTCGTTCGCGAAGAGATGGCGAACGCCGGGGCCTTCGAGGTGCACTTCCCGGCGCTGCTGCCGCGTGAGCCCTACGAGGTCACCGGCCGCTGGGACGAGTACGGCGATGCGCTGTTCCGCCTCCAGGACCGGAAGGGCGCAGACTACTTGCTCGCGCCCACGCACGAGGAGATGTTCACCCTGCTGGTGAAGGACCTCTACTCGTCGTACAAAGACCTGCCGCTGACGCTGTACCAGATCCAGGACAAGTACCGCGACGAGGCGCGGCCCCGCGCCGGCCTCCTGCGCGGCCGCGAGTTCACGATGAAGGACGCGTACTCGTTCGACGCCACGGATGCCGGACTCGACGCCTCCTACCAGGCCCAGCGCGACGCCTACGAGCGCATCTTCACGCGCCTGGGTCTCGAGTACGTCATCGTCGCGGCCGACGCGGGGGCGATGGGCGGGTCGAAGTCGGAGGAGTTCCTGCACCCGACCCCCATCGGCGAGGACACCTTCGTGCGCTCGGCCGGCGGGTACGCCGCCAACGTCGAGGCGTTCACGACCGTCGCGCCCGAGGCGTTGCCGATCGAGGGTCGGCCGGAGCCGAAGATCTTCGACTCGCCGAACACGCCGACGATCGCAACGCTCGTCGACCACTCGAACGCCCACCTCGACGCGCCCGCCCCCGGCATCGCCGGACCGGCGACCGCCGAGGCGACCGCGTGGACCGCCGCCCACACCTTGAAGAACGTCGTACTGGCGCTGACCCATCTCGACGGCACACGCGAGCTCGTCGTCGTCGGCCTGCCCGGTGATCGCGACGTCGACGACAAACGCGTCGAGGTGGCCTTCGCGCCCGCCGACGTCGAGGCCGCGACCGACGAGGACTTCGCCAAGAACCCGCTGCTGGTCAAGGGCTACATCGGCCCCTGGTCGCCGACCGGCCCCGTGCTGGGCGAGGAGTCGGCCACGAAGATCCGCTACGTGCTCGACCCCCGCGTGGTCGACGGCACTGCCTGGATCACCGGCGCCAACGTCGACCAGAAGCACGTGCACTCCCTCGTCGCCGGCCGCGACTTCGTCGGCGACGGCTTCGTCGAGGTCGCGACCGTCCGACCCGGCGACCCGGCTCCCGACGGCTCCGGCCCGGTGGAACTGGCGCGGGGCATGGAGATCGGTCACGTGTTCCAGCTCGGCCGCAAGTATGCCGAGGCGCTCGGGCTGAAGGTGCTCGACGAGAACGGCAAGCTCGCCACCGTCACGATGGGCTCCTACGGCATCGGCGTCACCCGCATCCTTGCGATCATCGCCGAGCTCAACAACGACGCCAAGGGACTCATCTGGCCCGAGTCGGTCGCCCCGTTCGACGTGCACGTCGTGGCCACCGGCCGTGACACGGTCGCGTTCGAGCTCGCGGCATCCGTCTCCGAGCAGCTCGAGGCCGCTGGGCTCGACGTGCTCTACGACGACCGCCCCAAGGTCTCGCCCGGCGTGAAATTCGGCGACGCGGAGCTTGTCGGCATCCCGCGTATCCTCATCGTCGGTCGCGGTGCCGCCGAGGGCCAGGTCGAGCTCTGGGACCGCCGCACGGGCGAGCGCGACACCGTCTCGGTCTCGGACGCGGTGGCGGCGCTCACCCGCTGAGAGTCTCGCGGCGCGGCATCCCCTCGACGGACGTCCGGGGGATGCCGTTCCGCCTTTCCCGGGCGTGCACGCCGGTAGCGTGGATGCCATGATCGCCGCCCCCCGCCTGTCGCTGTCCGACGGCTCCACGATCCCGCAGCTCGGCATCGGCACCTACAAGGTGCCCGCCGACGTCACCGCCGACCTCGTCGAGGGTGCGTTGGCCGCGGGCTATCGCCACGTCGACACCGCCGCCCTCTACGGCAACGAGACCGAAGTCGGTGAGGGGCTTCGTGCTTCGGGCCTCGACCGCGACGAGGTCTTCGTCACCACCAAGGTGTGGAACGACGACCAGGGCTTCGACGCGACGCTGCGTGCGTTCGACGCGAGCAGCGCGCGCCTGGGCCTCGACCGGGTCGATCTGTATCTCATCCACTGGCCCATCCCCAGCGCCGACCGGTACGTCGACACGTGGCGCGCTCTGCTGCGATTGCAGCAGGAGGGGCGGGCGACCTCGATCGGCGTCAGCAACTTCGCGATCCCGCACCTCGAGCGCCTCCGCGACGAGACCGGTGTGCTCCCGGCGGTCAACCAGGTCGAGTTGCACCCGCGCTTCCCGCAGGACGCACTCGTCGACTGGGACGCCGCGAACGGCATCGTCACGGAGTCGTGGGCACCGCTGGCGCGCGGCGGACTTCTCGACGAGCCCGTGCTCGTGCGGATCGCCGAACGATACGGCAAGACCCCGGCGCAGGTCGTGGTGCGCTGGCACCTCGACCGGGGGTTGGTGGTGTTCCCCAAGTCGGTGTCGCTCGAGCGGATCCGTGAGAACGGCGACGTGTTCGACTTCACCCTCGACGCCGACGATCGCGCCGCCATCGCGGGGCTCGACACGGGCGAGCGCACCGGACGCGACCCCGCCCTCGACTGAGTCGGAGGCCCACCTCGCCCCAGCGCCCTCGGCCGGCGCCGCAGGTCGTCAAGCACAACGCAGGAGATCCGGTCGTCAGCGGGCGGAGGCACGCGGACGCACAGGCCGCTCGGGTGGACGTGACGCGAGACTCCTGCATTGTGCCTCCCGTCGCTGAGGCACGACGTCGCCGCTCACGCGTCCAACCGCGCATAGCGCGCGCGAAAGATCGTGAACACGCCGTACGCGAGGAACCCGAACCCCACGAGCAGGGCCAGGAACGGGCCCGCGGGCAGTGCGATCAGCGCGGACACGGCCCCGTCGAGGCCGCCCGCGGTGTCGGGTTCGATCCGCACCGCGGCGATAACCAGCAGCACCCCCACGATCACGAGCGCCACGCCTTTCGCGAGGAAGCCCCCCACTGCCAGTGCGCTGAGCACGTGCCCTCCCACGCCGTCGGGCAGCCGCACCTTGTTGTGGAACGAGCGCCGGAGGCCCATCCATCCGAAGCCGATCCCCACGCCCGCCACGGCCAGTCCCACCGTCCCCAGGAGGAACCCGCCGATCGGGAGCGTGAGCGCGACCTCGCTGGCGTCCTCGGCGGCCTGCTCGGCGTCGGGGCGGGCGCCGAAGGCGACGGATGCCGAAATCGCGCCGATCACGACGAAGACGATGCCCTGCGGTGCTTCGGCGGCGATCCGCGCGAGGCGCTTCCACCCCGAGAGCCCGCGCGGGGCGACGGCCTGCAGCAGATGCCAGCACCCCAGGGCGACGAGGCCCACCGCCAGCGCTCCGAGCGCCAGCGCCCCGAGCGGCAGCGCCGCCACGGCGCGGAACGCGCCCGTCTGATCCGTGTCCTCTGCGGCGCCGAAACCCACGGCGAGCACCAGCCCGCCGATGAGCAGATGCAGGATGCCGTTGGCGACGTAGCCCGCGCGGGCGGCCACGCGGAAAGCGGGGTTGGCCTCGGCGTCACGCGCGACGGAGCGGGCGGAGGAGGGCACCCCGGAACCGTAAGGCCTCTTGCCGCACCGCGCCACTCGCTTGGGCTCGGGAGACGGGTCCCCGGGGGGAGGGAAGGGAGGGCGCCTGTGGGGTTCCTTCAAGGAATGCGGCGAATGGGTGAAGATCGTGTGTCGTTCCCGTTCCGCCTTGGCACCGCGGCGCGCGACTCATTACGGTCGGAAGGTGCCCGAGAACACCTCTGAGCTGCGCCCCACCCACCCGCTGGCCATCGCGCCCGTCGTCGCCCCCGCGGCATCCGTCGACGGGTTCGCGAAACAGTTCCTCCAGAACCTGAACTTCGATCAGGGCGTGACGCTGTCGACCTCCGACGTCAACGATCAGTACCTCGCGCTCGCCTACACGGTGCGCGACTACCTGATGGCCCGGTGGTTCGACGATCGGGCGCAGCAGAAAGCCCAGCAGAACAAGACCGTCTGCTATCTCTCCGCCGAGTACCTGCTCGGCCGCCAGCTCGACAACAACCTGCTCGCCTCGCGCTTGACCGACATCGCCACCGAGGCGCTCGCGCAGTGCGGCATCGACATCGACGACCTCCGCCAGGTCGAGATCGAGCCCGGGCTCGGCAACGGCGGCCTCGGGCGCCTCGCCGCGTGCTTCATCGACTCGCTCGCGACCATGAGCGTTCCGACGATCGGCTACGGCATCCGCTACGAGTACGGCATCTTCCGCCAGGCATTCGCCGACGGCCAGCAGATCGAGCAGCCCGACGCCTGGCTGCGCATGGGCTCGCCGTGGGACTTCGCCCACCCCGAGGCCGCGCAGACCATCTCGTTCGCCGGCACCACCGAGACCTATGACGACGACGGCGTCGAGCGCACCCGCTGGGTCCCCGAGTGGAACGTCCTCGCGGTGCCGTACAACATGATGGTGCCCGGTTACCACAACGGTCGCGTCAACACCCTGCGCCTGTGGCGTGCGGTGGCCACCAACGCCTTCGACCTGCACACCTTCAACTCCGGCGACTACGTCGAGTCGGTGCGCGCGCAGACCTTCGCCGAGAACATCTCCAAGGTGCTCTACCCCGAGGACTCCACGCCCCAGGGCAAAGAGCTCCGTCTGCAGCAGCAGTACTTCTTCGTCGCCGCCTCCATCGCCGACTTCATTGGAAACGTGCTGCCCGACGACTTCGACATCGAGAAGCTGCCCGAGCGCGTCATCTTCCAGCTCAACGACACGCACCCCGTCATCGGCGTCCCCGAGCTCATGCGCGTCCTGGTCGACGAGAAGAAGCTCGAATGGGATGCCGCGTGGGCCATCACGCAGAAGTGCTTCGCCTACACCTGCCACACGTTGCTGCCCGAGGCCCTCGAAGTCTGGTCGGTCGACCTGCTCGGGCGTCTGCTGCCGCGGCACCTGGAGATCATCTACCGCATCAACGACGAGTTCCTCCTCGAGGTGCGCGAGCGTTTCGGCGACGACGAGATGCTCATCCGCAACATGTCGATCATCGGCGAGCACCCCTCCCGATCCGTGCGGATGGCGTACCTCGCCACGGTCGCGGGTTCCAAGGTCAACGGTGTCGCCGAGCTCCACTCGCAGCTGCTGCGCGACAACGTGCTCAAGGACTTCGCCGAGATGTGGCCCGACAAGTTCACCAACGTCACGAACGGCGTCACCCCCCGCCGGTTCCTGCGTCTGGCCAACCCCGAGCTGTCCGACCTCATAACCGAAGCACTCGGCGCGGGATGGACCGTCGACCTCGAACGCCTCCGGGGCCTGGAGGCCCTCGCCGACGACGTCGACTTCCGCGAGCGCTTCGCCGCGGTGAAGGCCTCGAACAAGCGACGCCTGAGCCGCGTGCTGGAGGCGCGGGGGGAGGCCCCGCTCGACGACGGTCACATGCTCGACGTGATGATCAAGCGCCTTCACGAGTACAAGCGGCAGACGCTGAAGGTGCTGCACATCGTCAGCACCTACGAGGGCATCGTGTCGGGCCGTCTCGACGTGGATGCCGTGCAGCCGCGCACGTTCCTCTTCGGCGCCAAGGCTGCTCCCGGCTACGGTATGGCCAAGCGGATCATCCACCTGATCAATGCCGTCGGCGAGGTCGTGAGCGCCGACGAGCGCGTCAAGGGCAAGCTCAAGGTGCTCTACCCCGCCAACTACAACGTCACCCTCGCCGAGCGCATCATTCCGGCCGCCGACCTGTCGGAGCAGATCTCGCTGGCCGGCAAAGAGGCGTCGGGCACGGGAAACATGAAGCTCGCGCTGAACGGCGCCCTCACCATCGGCACCGACGACGGCGCGAACGTCGAGATCCGCAAGCTCGTCGGCGACGACAACTTCTTCCTGTTCGGCATGAGCGAACCCGAGGTCGAGGCGCTATGGGCCGAGGGCTATCGCCCGGCCGACTTCTACCAGGACGACGAAGAACTGCGTCGAGCCATCGACCTCATCGCGTCCGGAGCGTTCTCCGACGGCGACCGCTCGGTCTTCGAACCGCTCGTGTCGAACCTGCTCTACGACGACCGCTTCATGGCGCTCGCCGACTTCCGGTCGTACCTCGACGCGCAAGATCGCGTCGACGCCGCGTACGCCGATCAGGATTCCTGGGTGCGCTCGGCGATCCTCAACGTCGCACGAAGCGGCTACTTCTCGTCGGATCGCGCCATGCGCGATTACCTCGAGCGCATCTGGCACGCCACGCCGGTCAGCTGATGTGCTCCGGTGCCGCGGCCCGAGGGTCGCGGCATCCTGCTGCCGTCGTCGCTCCATCCTGCTGCCGTCGTCGCGCCATCCTCTGTCGTCGTCGCGCCATCCTGCTGCCGTCGTCGCGTGCACAACGCAGGAGAAGTTCGGTGTGACCGCGCGGCGACGCAGGGAGACGGAGCCCGAGCGGCCTGCATCGCCGAAACTCCTGCGTTGTGCACGCCTGTGGCAGGAAGTCGCCGATCGCTGACCGGAGGGGGTCTACCGGAGCCGGTCGGGGCACGCGAGAGTCGAGGTTCACCGACCCCGGAGGCCCCGTGCGCATCAGCGACATCCCCGTGCCCGACACCACCGCCGCCCGCGGCGCCCTGGCGCTCGCGACCGAGTACCAGACGCCCGCCCTCACCGCGCACGCACTGCGTTCATGGCTGTGGGCGGAGGCGTTCGCCCTCGTCGACGGCGTCACGGGCGTCGACCGCGAACTGCTCTACGTCTCCGCCGTGCTCCACGACATCGGCACCGTGACCGAGTTCGACAACCACTCGCTGTCGTACGAGCACGCGGGTGGACACGTCGGGATCGCCCTCACGGCCGGGGCCGGATGGGCGCGGGAGCGGCGGCACCGCGTGCTCGACGTGATCGTGCGCCACAACTGGCCGAGCGTGGACCCGTCGATGGATGCCGAGGGCCACCTGCTCGAGACGGCGACCGCGCTCGATATCTCGGGATCGCGCCCGGGCGATCTGCCCGAGGTGTTCGTCCGAGAGGTGCTCGCAGCGCACCCCCGCGGCGCTCTGGCAGCGGAGTTCGGCGCGTGCGTCGTGGACCAGGCATCGCGCAAGCCCGACACCGCAGCGCGGAGGCTCGTCGACGGGGGCGTGGTGGCGAAGCTCGCGGCGAACCCTCTCGAGCTGCTCTGAGCGACGGCGGCGGGCACGACGCAGGAGATCCGGTGGCGCATGGCCGGAGACGAGCGGAAGATGGCGCGGGTCGGGGCCGCGGCTCCTGCGGTGTGTCCCGCCGGAGCGGGGACGCGCTCGCAGCGGCCCGTCGCACGCGACCCGATGCCGGGAAACGGCTGGACGACCGGGGCCGGAGCGGCCCGCGGGTCGCGGGCGGCACCGCATCCCGGGTATCGTAGGAGGGTTGTCGGCGCCGGTCGCGTCGACGAGAGCTGAATAACGGAGGGCCTTGTGGACATCGATCTCGCACTTCTGAAGACGATCGAACGCGAGAAGGAGATCCCCTTCGACGAACTCGCGCGCATCATCGAGCAGGCGATCCTGACCGCCTACGCGAAGCACATCTCGCCCAGCGGTGAGATCCCCGAGGGTGCGCGCGCATCGCTCGATCGCAAGACCGGTCACGTGGGCATCTTCACCCCCGTCACCGACGAAGAGGGCGCCGTCATCGGCGAAGAGGAGCAGGCGCCCGACGACTTCGGCCGCATTGCGGCGTTCGCCGCGAAGCAGGTCATCAGCCAACGTCTGCGCGACATCGCCGACGACGCCGTGCTGGGGGAGTTCCGCGGAAAAGAGGGTGACATCGTCGCGGGCGTCGTGCAGCAGGGTCCGAACCCGCGCATGGTGCACGTCGACCTCGGCACCGTCGAGGCGATCCTCCCGCCCGAGGAGCAGGTGCCCGGCGAGACGTACTCGCACGGCTCGCGTCTGCGCGTGTACGTCACCAGCGTCTCGAAGGGCAACAAGGGCCCGCAGATCACCGTGTCGCGCACCCACCCCGGTCTGGTGCGCAAGCTCTTCGCGCTCGAGGTCCCCGAGATCGCCGCGGGTCTCGTCGAGATCGTGTCGCTCGCCCGCGAGGCCGGCCATCGCTCGAAGATCGCCGTCAAGGCGAACGACCCGACGGTCAACGCGAAGGGCGCCTGCATCGGTGAGCTCGGCCGCCGCGTGCGCGCGGTCACCGAAGAGCTCGCGGGCGAGAAGATCGACATCATCGACTACGACGCCGAACTGCCCCGCTTCGTCGCCAACGCCCTGTCGCCGGCCAAGGTGACCTCCTCGTTCGTCCTCGACGCGTCGACCAAGGCCGTTCGCGCGCTGGTACCCGACTACCAGCTGTCGCTCGCCATCGGCAAAGAGGGGCAGAACGCCCGTCTCGCGGCGAAACTGACCGGCGCCAAGATCGACATCCAGCCCGACAGCATCCTCGAAGACAACTGAGCATCCGTCGCTGAGGCGACGGCGAGGTGTACGATGGAACCAGTACGAACGTGCGTCGGATGCCGCGCACGCGCCCCCCGATCCGCGCTTCTGCGTGTGGTCGCCCACGGATCGATCCTCGTCGCTGACGAGCGAGCGGTCCTCCCGGGACGGGGAGCGTGGGTGCACGAGACGGACGCGTGCGTGAGGAAGGCTCTCACGCGTCGCGCCTTCGTACGAGCATTGCGTGTGTCAGGCCCGCTTGACACGCAGACCTTCGAATCACACCACCAGCGAAAAGGCTGAACGGCTATGGACACGAAGTGAACGGCTCGAAATGAGACCCGTCCGCAACTAGCGGTCTGCCCTGTCCGGGGTAGGCCCTCAGACAGGAGAATTGTGGCAAAACCACGCGTGCACGAGATCGCTTCCGAACTCGGCGTCGACAGCAAGGTCGCGCTTGCGAAGCTGAAGGAGCTCGGCGAATTCGTCAAGAGCCCCTCATCCACCATCGAGCCCCCCGTGGCTCGTAAGCTCCGCGCCGCCCTCGCGGCCGAGAGCTCCTCGGGATCCTCGGATGCCAAGTCCGCCGCGCCCGCGGCGCGTCCCGCATCCGGCGCTCGCCCCGGACCCGCGCGTCCCGCGGCGACCCCCGGCGCCCGCCCGTCGGGCCCCCGCCCGGGACCCGCGAAGCCCGCCGCTGCGGCCGAGCCCGCGGCTCCGGCCGAACCCGTGGCCGCCCCGGCTGCATCGGCTCCCGCAGAGACCACCCCCGCTCCGGCCGCACCCGCGGCCACGCCCGTCGCGGACGCTGCGGCAGCGCCGGCCACCCCGTCGTCGCCGCCGAGCCCGGGCTCGACGGCCCCCAAGCCCGGCCCCAGCTCGCCCCCGCGTCCCGGTGGCGCCCGTCCCGGCAACAACCCCTTCGCCTCGGCGCAGGGCATGGGCCAGCGGCCCTCCGGTCCCCGTCCCGGTAACAACCCCTTCGCCTCGGCGCAGGGTATGGGGCAGCGGCCGACTCCCGGCAACATCCCTCGCCCGCAGGCCCCGCGTCCCGGTGCCCCGCGTCCCGGTGCCCCGCGCCCCGGTGGTGCAGGTCGACCCGGCGGTGCCGGTCGTCCGGGCGCTCCGTTCCAGCAGCGTCCCGGCGGCCCCGGTCGTCCCGGCGGTGCCGGTGGCGGCTTCCAGCGTCCCGGTGGTGCCCCCGGCGCTCCCGGTGGTGGCGGCTTCGCAGGCCGCCCCGGCGGCGGTGGCGGTCGCGGCCGTGGTCCCGGCGGTGGAACCGCGGGTGCCTTCGGTAAGGGCGGCGGCAAGTCCAAGCAGCGCAAGTCGCGTCGGGCGAAGCGGCAGGAATTCGAGATGCGGTCGGCGCCGGTCGTCGGCGGCGTAAACGTCTCGAAGGGCAACGGCGAGATCATCCGCCTGCGTCGCGGCGCCTCGATCTCGGACTTCGCCGACAAGCTCGAGGCCCTGCGCGGCTACAACGTGCAGCCCGGCACGCTCGTGACCATCCTGTTCAACCTGGGCGAGATGGCCACCGCGACCGAGTCGCTCGACGAGGCCACCTTCGAGGTGCTCGGCGCCGAGCTCGGCTACAAGATCCAGATGGTCTCGCCCGAGGACGAAGACAAGGAGCTCCTCGAGGGCTTCGGTCTCGACCTCGATGCCGAGCTCGAGGCCGAGAGCGAGGACGATCTCGAGATCCGTCCTCCCGTGGTCACCGTCATGGGTCACGTCGACCACGGAAAGACGCGACTGCTCGACGCCATCCGTCAGACCAACGTGGTCGCGGGCGAAGCCGGTGGCATCACGCAGCACATCGGTGCGTACCAGATCTGGACCGAGCACGAGGGCATCGAGCGCGCGATCACCTTCATCGACACCCCTGGTCACGAGGCGTTCACCGCCATGCGTGCCCGTGGTGCGCAGGTGACCGACATCGCGATCCTCGTGGTCGCGGCCGACGACGGCATCATGCCCCAGACGGTCGAGGCGCTGAACCACGCCCAGGCGGCGAACGTGCCGATCGTGGTCGCGGTCAACAAGGTCGACAAGCCCGACGCCAACCCCGCCAAGGTGCGCCAGCAGCTCACCGAGTACGGCCTGGTCGCCGAGGAGTACGGCGGAGACGTCATGTTCGTCGACGTGTCGGCCCGAGAGAACCTCAACATCCAGGCTCTTCTGGATGCGGTGCTGCTCACCGCAGATGCCGGGCTCGACCTCACGGCCAACCCGAACAAGGCAGCCCGCGGTGTCGCGATCGAAGCGAAGCTCGACAAGGGTCGCGGTTCGGTCGCCACGGTGCTCATCCAGTCGGGAACGCTGCGCGTCGGAGACGCGATCGTCGCGGGCACCGCGTACGGCCGCGTCCGCGCGATGATGGACGAGAACGGCGACGCCGTCGACGAGGCCTACCCCTCGCGTCCCGTGTCGGTGCAGGGTCTGAACTCCGTGCCCCGCGCCGGCGATGTCTTCATCGTCGCCGAGGAGGACCGAACGGCCCGTCAGATCGCCGAGAAGCGTGAAGCCGCTCAGCGCAACGCCCAGCTGGCCAAGGCCCGCAAGCGCATCTCGCTCGAGGACTTCACCCGTGCTCTCGAAGAGGGCAAGGTCGAGTCGCTCAACCTCATCATCAAGGGTGACGTGTCCGGTGCCGTCGAGGCGCTCGAGGAATCGCTGCTCAAGATCGAGGTCGATGACAGCGTCCAGCTGCGCATCATCCACCGCGGTGTGGGTGCGATCACCGAGTCGGACATCAATCTGGCCACGATCGACAACGCGATCGTGATCGGCTTCAACGTCCGTCCCGACACGAAGGCCCGTGAGCGCGCCGCCCGCGAGGGTGTCGACGTGCGGTTCTACTCGGTCATCTACAACGCGATCGACGACGTCGAGCAGTCGCTCAAGGGCCTGCTCAAGCCGGAGTTCGAAGAGGTGCAGTCGGGTGTCGCCGAGATCCGCGAGGTGTTCCGCTCCTCGAAGTTCGGCAACATCGCCGGTGTCATCGTGCGGTCGGGAACGATCACGCGAAACGCCAAGGCTCGCGTCATCCGCGATGGTGTCGTGCTGGCCGATGGCCTGGCCATCGAGTCGCTGCGCCGCTTCAAGGACGACGTCACCGAGGTCCGTACGGACTTCGAGGCCGGTATCGGTCTCGGCAAGTTCAACGACATCCAGATCGGTGACGAGATCGAGACGACCGAACTGATCGAGAAGCCGCGAGGCTGATCGTCGTGCGGGAGTCGTGCCACGGGGCGCGGCTCCCGCTTCGGCCTGCGGGGTGTGCAACTCCGAGAGCAGAGCGGGGCTCCTACCCCCGATGCCCTCGGAGATGCACACCCCAACCGGCCTCCGCTGGTGCAGTTGCCCCGCGACGTGCCCCCCACCCGGCAATGAGCCGCGGGGCGCTCGACTCGTGGCGGTATGAAGACAAAAGGAGAAGGCAGTGGCAGGGGAACGACAGGCCCGTGTGGCCGACCGCATTCGCGTGGTGCTCGCTGAGCGGCTCGAGAAGGGGCTGCGCGACCCGCGGCTCGGATTCGTGACGATCACCGACGTCCGCGTCACCGGCGACCTCCAGCACGCGTCGGTGTTCTACACCGTCATGGGCGACGAGGCGCACCGCAACGACACCGCGGCGGCATTGAAGTCGGCGACCGGCATGCTGCGCAGCGAGGTGGGAAAGAACCTCAACACGCGTCTCACCCCGTCGCTCGAGTTCATCCTCGACGCGATCCCCGAGAACGCCGATCACATCGCGGCGCTCCTGCGCGAAGCGCGTGAGCGCGACGAGTCGGTCGCGGGACTCGCGGCATCGGCCGCGTACGCCGGTGACGCCGACCCGTACGTGAAGCCGCGCGACACCGAAGACGACGACGACGACCTCGACGAGGACGACGTCGTCGACGACGATGACGAGGACGGCACGCGGGCCTGAGCCCGCTGGCTTCGACGGCCGGATGCCCACCCCGAGCGGGTGGCATCCGGCCGTTCGTCGTCACCGGGGCGCACACGTCCGGCACCTTCGGGACCGACGGGTTGTCCCGTGCATCGCATGATTTCATTGCAGGCGGTGTGCAGGGGAGGCGCGCGATCTGCTGATCGCTGGGCACGTGAGCCTGCCCTGCTCCCATCCGGCGCGGCCGATCGACGCCCCGTACCGATGCCGTAGCAGCGCCCTCCCCCCGCGGGGGTTGTGTGCCGCGAACGTGAGCCGCGGGACGTGGGACGTGAAACCCCGGAATCAGGATGCCGGATGGCCCGGGAGACGCAGGATGCCGTCGAACGCCTCGGCGAGGCCGTCGGTCACGAGCGAGTCGATCGCGCGATCGCGCTGGGCGGCGTCCGGCCAGTCGGGCAGAACGGCGACCAGCTGCACGGGGCAGGGCGCGGCGTCGCGGAGCACTCTCAGCACCGCGCCGCGCGCCTGCCGGTCGCTGCCCTCGTAGGTCGCTTGCTTGCGGCGGCGATCCTCGGACTCCGGATACCCCGCCGCGCGCCATGCGCACTGCCCCGCGAGCGGGCAGAGCTCGCACTTCGGCGATCGGGCGGTGCAGACGATCGCACCCAGCTCCATCGCGGCGGCGTTGACGACGGCCGCCTCGGCGACGTCGTCGGGGAGTTCCGCCGCCATCGCCACGAGGTCGCGGCGGTGGGGCGGGCCGGGCTGTGCGGCTCCATCGACGGCGCGCGCCAGCACCCGGCGCGTGTTCGTGTCGACGACCGGATGCCGATCCCCGTACGCGAACACCGCCACCGCGCGAGCGGTGTAGTCGCCGATGCCGGTGAGCGCGAGCAGAGCCTCGACCTCGCGCGGCACGACCCCGTCATGCCGATCGCGGATCTCGACCGCGGCTCGGTGCAGCCACAGCGCCCGACGGGGGTAGCCGAGGTTGGCCCACTGGGTCACCGCGTCGCCGGGGGACGAGGCGGCCAGGTCCGACGGGGTCGGCCACCGCGTGAGCCAGGCCTCGAGGTGCGGGATGACCCGCGCGACGGGGGTCTGCTGCAGCATGAATTCGCTGACGAGCGTGCCCCACGCCCCGAACCCCTCGCGTCGCCAGGGGAGGTCGCGCGCCGCCTGGCCGTACCAGGCGATGAGCGGGGCGGCGAGTCCTGGCATCCGTCCAGCCTACGAGTGCGTGCGGGCGTCCGCGCTCGCGGCTTCGCATCGAGAAACGCGATCGGCGGGTGGAAACGCTTCGTCGGGGCGTTTCTTCCGGCGGATGGCGTTTCTCGATGAGGGGGCGGAGGGGGCGGAGGGGGCGGGGCGGGGGCGGGGCGGGCTCACGAGGCGTCGGTGGGTGGCGGAGCGGCAGCGGCGCGGTGGCGGAGCGGCGGCGGCGCGGCGGCGGCGCTGAACGTCGTGAGAAACGCGATCGGCGGGTGGAAACGCTTCGTCCCGCCGTTTCTTCCGGCGGATCGCGTTTCTCGCACGCGTTCGCGTTCCGCGCGACGCCGAGCCGGCCGCGGCGGCGTGCACCGCGCAACGCCGAGCCGGGACCGGCGGCGCGCACGGCGGTGGGCGGCGAGCCCGACGCGAGGTGACCGGATGCCGCGGGGCGGACCCGCGTCGGCGAAAGTAGGCTGGGAGCATGTCGTCGTCCGAGAACACCGCCCGTGACCTGCAGCGGAGTCTGCTCGGCCTGATGCGGCAGAACAGCCGCGCGGGGCGCGTCGTGGTCGCCATCGACGCGCTGGACAGCGGAGCGGCCGGTGCCTTCGCGGATGCCTTCGCGGCGGCCGTCGAGCAGGAGGGGACCACCGCATACCGCGTCGCCCTGGCTGACGGCGCGCCGCACGCCCGTGAGAGTCTGATCGCCCCCTTCCGTGCGGGCGAACCGTTCGGTCCGGGCGATGTCGCCCCCGCCGACGCGGTGCTCGTCGTCTCGGGACGCTTCCTGCACACCACCGACGTGCGGGGTCTGTGGAACTTCTCCGTCTGGCTCGAGAGCAATCCGCCGATCGGCGCCCCGCGTCCGGAGCTTCCGGATGCCGAGAAGCACTACCTGCGCACGACGCGGCCGAAGGCTGCCGCCTCCGTCATCGTCGAGAACTCCGACCCGGCCCACCCCGTGCAGGTCTTCGGAGACTTCTGCTGATGGTCCGTGCCGGCATCCTCCTGGTCGACAAGCCGGGGGGCATCACCAGCCATGACGTCGTCTCGCGCGCACGTCGCGCGCTCGGTACCCGCAAGATCGGGCACGCGGGCACGCTCGACCCCATGGCCACGGGTCTGCTGGTGCTCGGCGTCGAGGGCGCCACACGGCTGCTGACCTACATCGTCGGCGCCGACAAGACGTACGAGGCGACGATCGTGCTCGGTATCGCCACGGACAGCGACGACGCCGACGGGGTCGAGACGGAGCGGGCGGATGCCACGGCCGTGGCCGCGGTCGCCGACGAGGCGATCGCCGCGGGGATCGCCGCACTCACCGGCGAGATCGAGCAGGTGCCGAGCACGGTCTCGGCGATCAAGGTCGGAGGCCGCCGCGCCTATGACCTCGCCCGGGCCGGCGAGGAGGTCGAGCTGAAGGCCCGACGCGTGACGGTGTCGCGCTTCGACGTCCGCGCTGTGCGCCGAGGCGACGGTGTCATCGCGCTCGATGTCGTCGTCGACTGCACGAGCGGCACCTATATCCGCGCCCTCGCCCGCGACCTCGGGCGCGCGCTCGGCGTCGGCGGGCACCTGACGATGCTGCGTCGCACGCGCATCGGGGCGTTCGAGGTGGCCGCCGCGGCATCCGTCGACGACATCGCCGAAGACGCCCTCATCGAACCGGCGACAGCCGCGGCCGTGGTGGTCGGCGCCCTCGCCGTCGGGGCGGACGAGGCGCGGGACCTCCGCCACGGGAAGCGCATCGACGGGGGAGGTCGCCTCACCGGAGCCGTGGCCGCCGCGATCGACCCCGACGGCCGGCTGATCGGCATCGTCGAGAAGCGCGGGGCGCAGCTCAAGAGCGTCATGAACATGCCCGAGGAGGTCGACCGATGATCCTGTGGTTCACCCTCGCGCAGGTGGGCATCGCGGTGCTGGCCGGGACCGTCGCCGTCATCGCGGGACTCGTCGGCCGCCGGCCGGGAGACGTGACGGTCGGATCCCTCGCGCTCATCGAGCTTCTGCTCGTCGTGCAGATCGTCGTGGCGCTCATCGCCCCGTTCGCGGGCAACCCGCCGTCGGGCAGCCTGCTGGAGTTCTGGACCTACCTGG
This sequence comes from Microbacterium proteolyticum, assembly GCF_014192415.1. Taxonomy (GTDB): domain Bacteria; phylum Actinomycetota; class Actinomycetes; order Actinomycetales; family Microbacteriaceae; genus Microbacterium; species Microbacterium proteolyticum. Next base: position 251,560 of record NZ_JACHXY010000001.1, on the reverse strand, counting down.
TCTCGGCGGCGCTGGTGCCGGTCGCGGGAGTCGCGTGGGCGCTGATCGAACGCAGCCGCTGGAGCACCGTCATCATGGGCGTCGCCGCCCTCGCGGTCGCCGTGATGGTGTGGCGCATGCACGTGATCTGGACGGTGCAGATCGCCTGACGGGTTCGCGGATGCCGTGACACGGGCGCACCGCTCGGCCCGGGCGCCGGAGAACTAGAATCGAGGGGTCATGGCATCCACCACTCCCACCCGCACCCGGGGGATGACCGGCATCGGCCGTGTCCTCGTCGTCGTCTACGGCATCATGGCGCTCGCCGCCACGGGCCGCTCCTTCGTGCAGATCGCCCGCGAGTTCGACGACGCCCCGTTGGCGTATTCGCTGTCGGCGCTCGCCGCTGTCGTCTACATCCTCGCGACGCTCGCCCTGATCTTCTCGGCGCGGCCCGCCTGGTACCGCGTCGCATGGATCGCGATCGGCTTCGAGCTCGTCGGCGTGCTCGTCGTGGGCACGCTGAGCCTGGTCGACCCCGCGCTGTTCCAGCACCCCACGGTCTGGTCGGTGTACGGCTACGGCTACCTGTTCATCCCGCTGGTCCTTCCCTTCCTCGGCCTGTGGTGGTTGATGCGCCACCGCCGGGCGACGACATGATCGTGTTCCGCGATCCCGCCGAGGTCCCCGCCGACTTCGGTCCGTCGGTGGTGGCGATCGGCAAGTTCGACGGCGTCCACACCGGCCACCGCGCCGTGATCGACCGGGCCCGCGTCGATGCGTCCGACGGGTCGCGGGTCGTGGCGGTGACCTTCGACCGCAACCCGCTCAGCGTGCTGAAGCCCGAACGCTGCCCGCCCGACGTGATCGGACCGCACCAGAAGCTCGAGCTCCTCGAACGTGCCGGAGTGGATGCCACCCTGCTCCTCACCTTCGACGACGCGCTGGCGTCCATCGCCGCGGAGGAGTTCGTCCGCAGCATCCTGGTCGACGCCCTCCGGGCGCGCACGGTGCTCGTCGGGCGCGACTTCCGCTTCGGCGCGGGCGGCGCGGGCGATCCGGCCCTGCTCGAGCGGATGGGCGCGGAGCACGGTTTCCGCGTCGACGTGGTCGATGACGTGCGCGCCGTGCACGCCGACCGGCGCGTGTCGTCGACGTGGATCCGCGAGGCGCTGTCGGCCGGCGATGTGACCACCGCCGCACGCCTCCTGGGGCGAGCCCCGTCGGTGTGGGGCGAGGTCGTGCACGGGCTGAAACGCGGACGGGATCTCGGATACCCGACGGCGAACCTGTCGCAAGACCTCGAGGGCTTCGTGCCGGCCGACGGTGTATACGCCGGCTGGCTCGTCGATGTCGACGGCGCGCGCCGCATCAGCTACCCCGCCGCGATCAGCGTCGGCACCAACCCCACGTTCGATGATGTCCACTCCCGGCAGGTCGAGGCGTACGTCCTGGATGAGACGGGGCTCGACCTCTACGGACACCACGTCGAGGTGCGCTTCGTCGAGCGTGTCCGCGGCATGACCGCCTTCGACGGGATCGACGCGCTGCTGGTGCAGATGGCCGACGACGTGGAGCGCACGCGCGCGCTCCTCCGCTGATTGCCCCTCGCGCCCGCCGCCGGCTCCGTCGTCGAGTCGCGGCATCCGTGAGGGGGTCCACCCGCGCGAACCGATGTCGCGGGTCGGGGCGGGCACCGAAGGGACTCGGAACGGCGCCGCGTCGGATCAGTCCGTCCGCGACAGGTGATTGCGGATGCCGACGAACGACGCCGCAGCTCCGAGCAGCATCAGTGCGGCGGTGACGATGGCGGCGCGGTGGAACCCGTCGAGGTCGAGCGACCCGCCGACGACCGCCGAGACCGCCGCGATCGCCAGCAGCCCGGCGACGCGGGAAACGGCGTTGTTCACGGCCGACGCGATTCCCGACCGCTCGGTCTCGATCGCACCCAGCACGGCCGCGGTCAGCGGCGAGACGGTCACGGTCAGGCCCAGGCCGAAGACGACGATGCCGGGGAGCACCTGCGTCCAGTAGTCGAAGTCGTCGCGGACGCTCAGTAGCAGAAGCGACCCGAGCGCCATCAGGACCGGCCCGAGGGTCATGAACAGCCGCGGACCGTAGCGCCCGGCCAGGGCGCCCATGCGCGAGCTCAACAGGATCATGAGGAGGGTGCTGGGCAGCGAGGCGAGGCCTGCGAGGGTCGCGGAGAGGCCGGCGCCCTGCTGCAGGTACACGCTCACGACGAAGCCGTTGAGAGAGAGCGCGGCGTAGACGAAAACGGTGGCGAGATTGCCCGCCCAGAAATTGCGTGCGCGGAAGAGGTCGAGCGGCATCATCGGATCGCGGGCGAGGCGCTGACGCACGATGAAGCCGATGAAGGCGGCGGCGCCGATGAGTCCCGGCAGCCAGATCACGGGCGACGCCCACCCGAGGTTCGGTTGCTCGATCAGGGCGAAGACGACGCCGCCCAGGCCGACGGCGCACAGCACGGCCCCGACGATGTCGACGCGCGCGCCGGGACGACGGTGGTCGCGGTGCCCGAGGCGCACGAGGAGCCACATCGTCACCGCGATCGGCACCACGTTCACCAGGAACGCCAGGCGCCACGACAGCGTGTCGACGAAGATGCCGCCGATCAAGGGGCCGGCGATGATCGCGACGGTCGTGGCCCCGGTCCAGATGCCGATAGCGCGGGCCTGTGCGGGCCCGCGGAAGGTGGAGGTGATCAGGGCGAGCGAGCTGGGCACCAGTAGTGCTCCCGCGATGCCCTGCACTGCGCGCGCCACGATGAGGAACTCCGCCGTGGGCGCCGCGGCGATGGCGACCGAGGTGATACCGAAGCCGATGAGACCGACGCGCAGCACGACCACGCGTCCGAACACGTCGCTGAGCGAGCCGGCGACGAGGATGAAGGCGCCGAGGGTCACGAGATAGGCGTCGACGACCCACTGTTGGGTCGAGAGGCCGCCGCCGAGTTCACCGGCGATGGCGGGAAGGGCGACGTTGACGACGGTGCCGTCGAGGAACGACACGAAAGAGGCCAGCACCGCGATGGTCAGCACCGTGCGCTGCTCGCGGGTCATCGTCTCAGCCATCGTCCCAGAGTAGGGTCGTGCGGCCGGAGCGGGATAGGGCTGGCGGTCCGGTGGGACGGGGCAGTCCCGCATGTCGTGGGCCGTTCACGGAATACCCCCAGGGGGTATGCTGTTCCTGACGGGGTGACCGAAGGAGAAGCCATGAGCAAGAACACGGATGCCACCGCACCCGCGGCCGAGGCGGTGCTCGACATCGAGGGCATGACCTGCGCGAGCTGCGTCGCCCGCGTCGAGAAACGACTCGGCCGAGTGGAGGGGGTCGAAGCCGCCGTGAATCTCGCGACCGAGACGGCCCGCGTGCGCTACCCGGCAGGGCTCGACACCACCGCGCTGATCGATGCGGTCCGTGCCGCCGGGTACGACGCCACCGTTCGCACGAGGGCGGCCCGGGTCCCCGCGACCACCCCCGTACCCCCGCCGCGCGTCGCACCCGCCACGGCTGCGGGCATCGCGGATGCCGGCACCCGGTCGGCCCATCCGGTCGCCGTGCCGGCACCCAGCGGCGAGATCGACGCCGCGACGGGTCGCAGCGTCGAGTCGGTCGCGGCCCCGGCGACCGGCCGCGCGGCGTCCGACTCGCTCGACGGGAGGCCTGCCACCGACGCTCATCACGTGGCTGCGTCGTCCACGGATGCGGCAGCCGCCGGACAGCTCGCGGATGCGCGCCCCGCGGATGCGCACCCCGCTGACGCACAGCACGAGGGACACGTGCACGACACCGCCGACGCACCCGGCGCGACGCCGCTGCGCGTGCGGCTGCGGGTCTCGCTCGCGCTCGCCGTGCCGGTCGTGGCGCTCGGCATGATCCCGGCCTGGCAGTTCCCGGGCTGGCAGTGGGTCTCGCTCGCTCTCGCGACGCCGATCGTGCTGTGGGGCGGTTGGCCCTTCCACCGGGCGACGCTGCGCAATGCGCGGCACGGAGCCGCCACGATGGACACCCTCATCACGCTCGGCACGTTCGCGGCGTACCTCTGGAGCGTCTGGGCGCTCGTCTTCGGGAGCGCGGGGCGCATCGGCATCCGGCACGAGGTGATGCTGTTCGGACCCGTCCACGACGCCACCTCCGTCGTGTACTTCGAGGTCGCCGCCGCGGTGACCGTCTTCCTGCTGCTCGGCCGCGTCATCGAGCAGCGCTCCACGCACCGCGCGGGTGCGGCGCTGCGCGCCCTGCTCGACCTCGGCGCGCACGAGGCCGAGCTCGCCGACGGGCGTCGCATCGACACCGCCTCCCTCGCGGTGGGGACGACTTCGTCGTGCGGCCGGGCGCGACCGTCGCCACCGACGGCGTCGTGATCGACGGACGCGCCTCGGTCGACGAGAGCATGCTGACGGGGGAGTCGATGCCGGTCGACGTGGGACCGGGGTCGAGCGTGACGGGCGGCACCATCGCCTCGGGAGGCCGACTCGTCGTGCGCGCGACCGGTGTGGGCGAGGAGACGCGCCTGGCGCGTATCGCGCGCCTGGTCGAGGACGCGCAGCTCGGCAAGAGCCGTGTGCAGCGCCTCGCCGACCGCATCTCGGGCGTCTTCGTCCCCGTGGTCATCGTGCTGGCGGCGCTGACGCTGATCGCCTGGATCGTCGCAGGCCAACCCCTCGCCGCCGGCTTCACGGCCGCGGTGGCGGTGCTGATCATCGCGTGCCCGTGCGCCCTGGGCCTGGCCACGCCCATCGCGATCCTCGTGGGCACCGGCCGGGGTGCGCAGCTCGGCATCCTCGTCACGGGACCCGCGGCCCTGGAGTCGGCCGAGCGCATCGACACCATCGTGCTCGACAAGACCGGCACGCTCACGGCGGGGCGGATGAGCGTCACCGCCGTCACGGTGGACGAGGGAGCGGATGCCGCCGAGGCGCTCCGCCTGATCGCCGCCGTCGAGCGCGGCTCGGAGCACCCCGTCGCGTACGCCATCGTCGCGGCGGCGGGGGAGGGGCCGGTGGCCTCCGACCTCGACGCGCTCCCGGGCCGGGGGATCATCGGCCACATCGACGGCGTGCGTGTCTTCGCCGGTCGCCCGGCGCTCGCAGCGAGCCTCGGCGCGCCGCTGTCCCCCGCCCTGGCTGCGGCGGTCGCCGACGGTGAACAGCGGGGCACCGTCGTGGTGGCCGGGTGGGCCGATGGGGGCGGGATGCGCGCGCGGGCGGTGATCGAGGTCGCCGACACGGTGCGTCCCGAGAGCGCCGCCGCCGTCGCGGAACTGCGGGCGATGGGACTCGAACCCGTGCTCCTCACCGGTGACAACGAGCACGTCGCCCGTGCCGTCGCTGCCGAGCTCGGCATCGAGCGGGTGCGCGCGGGGGTGCTGCCCGAGGGCAAGGTCGCCGAGATCACGGCCCTGCGAGCCGAAGGACGCACGGTGGCGATGGTCGGCGACGGGGTCAACGACGCCGCCGCGCTGGCATCCGCTGACCTGGGGATCGCCATGGGGGGCGGAACGGATGCCGCGCTGCACGCGAGCGACGTGGCTCTCATGCGCGACGACCCGCGCGGTATCGTCACCGCCGTACGCCTCAGCCGGCGCACGATGCGGGTGATCCGCGGCAACCTCTTCTGGGCGTTCGCGTACAACGTCGCAGCTCTCCCGCTGGCGGCGCTGGGGTTGCTCAACCCCATGATCGCGGGCGCGGCGATGGCGTTCTCGAGCGTGTTCGTCGTGCTGAACAGCCTGCGCCTGCGACGCGCGGGCTGACACCGGGCCGGGTGCTCGCGCGCAGCCGGCGCGACGGGCCCCGGCCCCTTTCTGCACAGATCCGGCGCGATACGCGAGCAAACCGCAGGGGACCGCTAGAATGGACGGGACCTCGACTTCCGCGCTCTCGCGAGCCGTTCCGGCGTAGACGCGATGCGGGTCGCCGACACCGCTTCTTCGGCGGCGGTTCGCGCGACGATTTCCCGAGGTCACTGATCCACCGGCCCCGGCCGGGAACGTTCCGGGACGAGATCCCGGACGACACGCTCAGGAGGAGCATGCCGACCACGGCAACCGCCGCCCGTAGCTCGACCCAGCGGCGCAGAAAGACCACGTCATCCCGACGCGACGACGAAGCCCCCGTCATCCCGATCCTCGCCCGCAAGGTGCGCGAGGTCGAGGCGAAGGCGCAGCGCGGCAAGCTCGGGCCCACCAACCGCGTCAAGTTCCAGGTGATCGCCTTCCTCGTGCGCGAGGAACGTGCCCGGGTCAAGGCCGACACCGAGATCACCGACGCCGCCCGCGCCGAGCTGCTCAAGCGCCTCGACGGGGTCGCGACGATCCTCGCCAAGACGGCCGCGCGCGACACCTCGCTGATCCAGTTGCTCGAGGTCGATCAGGCCACCTCTCCCGTCGCCCGCCGCATGCGTCGCGACTGGCTGCTCGAGGCCGGCTCCGAACTGCCGCCGGACGAGCTCATCATCACCGACAACGCGCCCAAGATCGCCCCCGTGGTGCCGGCGTCCCTCGCCGAGAAGCAGGTCATCCCGGCATCCATCGAGGCGCGTCAGATGGCCAACCCGTTCCTCGCGCCCGACCTCACCCCGCGAACGAGCGGTGACGCCCCGCGCCGCCGCCTCGACGGATGGGAGCTCATGGGCCCCCTCTACAAGGCGTTCGAGATCGGCGCCGGAGGCTCCGCGGCGAGCATGGAGCTGCCGCCCGTCCCCGAATTCGACCGGCTGTCGCCGCGCGGGCTCGAGGTCATGCCGCACCAGTCGCGCTTCCTCGAGGCTGTCCGCACCGGTCACCGGTCGTTCCTGCTCGCCGATGAGCCCGGCCTCGGCAAGACCGCCGAGTCGGTGCTCGCCGCCAGCGTCGCCGACGCGTACCCGCTTCTGGTCGTCGTGCCCAACGTCGTCAAGATGAACTGGGCCCGCGAGGTGCAGCGCTGGACGCCGCAGCGTCGCGCGACCGTCATCTCGGGCGGCGGCGCCGACATCGACGCCTTCGCCGACATCTTCATCGTCAACTACGAGATCCTCGACCGGCACCTGTCATGGCTGTCGTCGATCGGGCTCAAGGGCGTCGTCGTCGACGAAGCGCACTTCATCAAGAACCTCACGTCGCAGCGCTCGCAGAACGTGTTGGCCCTGGCGTCACGTGTCCGTCAGCAGACGCGAGATCCGTTGATGCTCGCCCTCACCGGTACGCCTCTGATCAACGACGTCGAGGACTTTGACGCGATCTGGCGGTTCCTCGGGTGGACCAACGGCGAGAAGCCCGGTCCCGAGCTGATGGAGAAACTCGATGCCACGGGCCTGACGCCCGCCGACAAGGCGTTCTACCCCGAGGCGCGCGAGGCCGTGATCTCGATGGGCATCGTGCGACGCAAGAAGAAGGACGTCGCCGCCGACCTGCCCGACAAGCTGGTCGCCGACCTGCCCGTCGAGCTCGACGACGAATTCGGTCGTTCGATCCGCCAGGCCGAGCGAGAGCTCGGCGCCCGCCTCGCAGCGAAGTACCGCCGCATCATCGAAGCGCGCGGCGACCGAGGTCTCGCCGCCGGCGCGATCGACGAGGACATCGTGCGCCTCGTCGCCCACGGCGAGCTCGAAGAGAGCAAGGCCGCGGGTTCGGGCAGTGAGAACGTCTTCACCATGGTGCGTCGCATCGGTCAGGCCAAGGCGCACCTCGCCGCCGACTACGCCGTGCAGCTGCAGCGCTCGGTCGGCAAGGTCGTGTTCTTCGCCAAGCACATCGACGTCATGGATGCCGCGGAGGCCCACTTCAAGGCCTCCGGCCTGAAGTCCGTGTCGGTCCGCGGCGAGCAGACATCGATCGCCCGTCAGGCCGCCATCGACGCCTTCAACAGCGACCCCGGCGTGGGCATCGCGGTGTGTTCGCTGACCGCCGCAGGTGTCGGCCTGAACATGCAGGCGGCCTCCAACGTGGTGCTCGCCGAGCTGTCGTGGACCGCCGCCGAGCAGACGCAGGCCATCGACCGCGTGCACCGCATCGGACAGGGCGAGCCCGTGACCGCGTGGCGCATCATCGCCGCGCACACGATCGACACGAAGATCGCCGAGCTCATCGACTCGAAGGAGGGCCTCGCCCAGCGCGCCCTCGACGGCCAGTCGATCGAGCCCGGCTCGAGCGACTCGGTGCAGCTGTCGGCGCTCATGCACCTGCTGCGACAGGCACTCGGCAAGGCCTGATCCTGCTGGCGCGACGCCCCGGAGCCTCGGCTCCGGGGCGTTCGTGCGTTCGCAGCGCCGGCCAGCGCGTCTGGACGTTGCAAGAACTGGGATGGGTTGAGAGCAGGGCGAGCCGCGCTGGGGACGGCCCGTTCCGGCGAGATCGCCTGTGCTCGGCGGCAGCGGCGAGCCGAGTGCGCTCCGGAGTCGCGGCTGCGGCATTCGCCGTCTGCGTCGTCACCGTGTGGCAGCGCCCGGGCCCACGGCGATAGGGTCGAAGACGGCAACGGCGCCGTCACCTCCACCCGAATCACAGCACTTGAGGACTCTGCCCATGAAGATCGGCATCCTGACCAGCGGCGGCGACTGCCCCGGGCTGAACGCGGTCATCCGTGGCGTCGTGCTCAAAGGCACGACCAACTACGACATCGAATTCGTCGGCATCCGCGACGGGTGGCGTGGCGTCGTCGACGGCGACTTCTTCCCCCTCACGCGCCATGAGGTGAAGGGCCTGTCCAAGGTGGGCGGCACCATCCTCGGCACGAGCCGCACCAACCCGTACGAGGGTGCGCGCGGCGGCGCCGAGAACATCTCCAAGACGCTCTACGGGCACCGGATCGACGGCATCCTGGCCATCGGCGGCGAGGGCACTCTCGCCGCAGCCGACCGCCTGTCGAAAGACGGCATCAACGTGCTCGGCGTCCCCAAGACGATCGACAACGACCTGCGCGCCACCGACTATTCGTTCGGCTTCGACACCGCCGTCAACATCGCCACAGATGCCATGGACCGCCTCCGCACCACGGGCGACTCGCATCAGCGCTGCATGGTGGCCGAGGTCATGGGTCGGCACGTCGGCTGGATCGCCCTGCATGCGGGTATCGCCGCGGGCGCGCACGTCATCTGCATCCCCGAGGTCCCGATGTCGATCGACGAGATCGTCGAGCAGGTCACCCGGGCCCACGATCGCGGACGTGCGCCCCTGGTCGTCGTCTCCGAGGGTTTCAAACTCACCGGCATGGATGAAGCCTTCAGCGACAAGGGCCTCGACGCCTTCAACCGCCCGCGTCTCGGTGGCATCGGCGAGCTGCTCGCGCCCGAGATCGAGCGTCTGACCGGCATCGAGACGCGTTCCACCGTCCTGGGTCACATCCAGCGCGGCGGTTCGCCGTCCGGCTTCGATCGCGTGCTCGCCACGCGCCTCGGGCTGCACGCCGCCGACGCTCTGCAGGAGGGAGCCTGGGGCCAGATGGTCGCGATGCGCGGCACCGACATCGTGCGCGTCCCCTTCGCCGACGCCCTCGGCGAGCTCAACAGCGTTCCGCTGTACCGCTACGAAGAGGCCGCCGCGCTGTTCGGCTGAGCGCGTTGGTTCCGACGCCCCGTCCCGCTCGCGCGGGGCGGGGCGTCGTCGCTGTGCGGGGCGTCTGCTGCTGTTTCGGCGAGGCGCGTGTCGTACTCCGTGCAGTCTTCCGGCGCATTTCTGCACGACGTGGGAGACGCACGTCCCGAGAGGGAACACGTCTGCTGAGACGGTGTGGTCGAGCGGGCTGCCTGTCGCGTCCCACGATGTGCAGTTGCGGAGGGGGAAACCTGCGCGGAAGGGGACATTCCCGTGACGATGCGGCTGGGCCTACTCCGCCAGGCCCAGCACGTCGAGCAGCCAGGCGAGTTCGAACGCTCGCTCGCGCCAGGCGTTGTAGCGGCCGCTGACGCCTCCGTGACCGGCGACCATCTCGCACTTCAGCAGCGCGTCTGCGCCGACCTCGCGGAGGCGCGCGACCCACTTCGCCGGCTCGATGTACAGCACGCGGGTGTCGTTGAGGGAGGTCACCGCCAGCATGCGGGGGTACTCGACGCCCTCGCGCACGTTCTCGTAGGGCGAGTACGACTTCATGTAGGCGTACACGTCGGCGTCGTGCAGCGGGTCGCCCCATTCGTCCCACTCGATGACGGTGAGGGGGAGCGAGGGGTCGAGGATCGTGGTCAATGCGTCGACGAAGGGCACGTCGGCGAGGATGCCGGCGAACAACTCCGGGGCGAGGTTGGCGACGGCGCCCATCAGCAGCCCACCGGCGCTGCCGCCCTCGGCGACGATGCGGTCGGGGGTCGTGTAGCCCTCGGAGACCAGGTGACGTGCCGCCGAGACGAAGTCGGTGAAGGTGTTGCGCTTGGCCAGGAGCTTGCCGTCTTCGTACCACTGCCGGCCCATCTCGCCGCCGCCGCGCACGTGGGCGACGGCGAAGACGACACCGCGGTCGAGCATCGACAGCCGGGCCACCGAGAAGCCGGGCTCGATGGAGTGCTCGTACGAGCCGTACCCGTACAGGTGCACCGGTCGCGGGCTTGCCCCGGGCTCGCCGAACGAGCGCTTCCACACCAGTGACACCGGCACCTGGGTGCCGTCGTCGGCGGGTGCCCACACGCGGGCCTGGCCGTAGTCGGCGGGATCGAAGCCGCCGAGCACGGGCTGACGCTTGCGGAGCACCAGTTCGCCCGTGTCGATGACGTAGTCGTAGACGGTACCGGGAGTGACGAACGACCCGTAGCCCAGCCGCAGCACGGGAGGAGCCCACTCGGGATTCCCGCCGGTGCCGACGCTGTACAGCGGCTCGTCGAACGAGATCTCGTCGACCGTGCCGTCGGTGTACGACAGCATGCCGAGGCGGGCGAGGCCGTCGCGGCGGTAGCCGACGACGCCCCAGTCGCGGAACGTGTCGACGCCGAGCAGGCGGTGGCCGGTCCGGTGCGGGATGACGGTCTGGCGTGCGCCCTGAGGATCGGATGCCGAGACCCGCACGAGCTCGAAGTCGAGCGCGCCGTCGTTGTGCAGGATGTAGAGCACATCCTCGCCGTCGACGACGGCGTGCGACGACGAGTATTCGACGCCCTCGCGCCGCGGCCACACCACGCGCGGCTCGCCGCGGAGGTCGTCGGCATCCAGAAGCCATTCCTCCGAGGTGATCGAGGACCCCATCTCGATGACGAGGTAGCGGTCGCTGCGCGTGAAGTCGGCGCCCACCCAGTAGCGGTCGTCGCTCTCATGGAAGAGCTTCACGTCGGCGTCGACGGGGGTGCCGACCTCGTGCAGCCACACGGTGTCGGGCCGCCAGGCGTCATCGACCGTCGTGTAGACGATGAAGCGGCCGTCGGGCGAGAACGATGCGCCCGAGAAGGTGCCGGGGATCTCGTCGGGCAGCGTTTCGCCCGTGACGAGGTCGCGTACGCGCACGGTGTAGCGCTCGTCGCCGGCGATGTCGATGCCGTAGAGCATGCGCGTGCCGTCGTGGGAGATCTCGAAGCTGCCGAGCGAGAAGAACTCGTTGCCCTCGGCTTCGACGTTGCCGTCGAACAGCACCTGCTCGCCGGGCACGGGGCGGTCGGGAGAGAGGGTGGGCGGGGTCCAGTCGTCGGGGGAGTCCAGCGGAGCGCGGCACTGGATGCCGTACTGCGCGCCCGCGACAGTGCGACCGTAGTACCACCAGTCGCCCCGGCGGGCGGGGACGGAGAGGTCGGTCTCGAGGGTGCGGCCCTTGATCTCGCCGAAGATCGTGTCGCGCAGCGGGGCGAGGTGGGCGGTGCGCGCCGACGTGTAGGCGTTCTCGGCCTCGAGGTGTGCGACGACCTCGGCGTCGTCTTTGGCGCGGAGCCACTCGTACGGGTCGTCGAAGGTGTCGCCGTGGTGGGTGCGCGCCGCGGAGCGGCGTTCGGTGACGGGTGCGGTCGGCTGGTGCTGGAGGTCGGTCACCGTTCCACGGTAGTGCGCCGTTGCGACATCGGGCCGGTCCGCGCACGCCGTGCGCGTTTGACCACCGCCCCCACCGATGAAAGGATGACGACGCGACCTCGGTGAACGAGTGTCGAACTCCAGGTGAACTCTTCGTTCGTCACGCCGATCTCGTCGGCATCCCTTCCTCCTTCTCACGGAAAGCGAACGGTGGAGAGCGCAGCCCTCATCATCGTGCTGGTCATCGCGCTGGCACTCTTCTTCGACTTCACCAACGGTTTCCACGACACCGCGAACGCGATGGCCACGCCCATCGCGACCGGTGCGCTGAAGCCCAAGGTGGCGGTCCTCCTCGCCGCATGCCTCAACCTGGTCGGCGCCTTCCTGTCGACAGAGGTCGCCAAGACGATCTCGGGCGGCATGATCCGCGAAGACCAGCTGAGTCCCGACATCTTCCCGCCGATCATCTTCGCCGGCCTGATCGGCGCGATCACGTGGAACATGCTCACGTGGCTGCTCGGTCTGCCGTCGAGCTCGTCGCACGCCCTCTTCGGCGGTCTGATCGGGGCGACGCTGGTGGGCGTCGGCGCGAGCGCCATCGACACCGGCGTCGTGCTGAGCAAGGTCATCCTGCCGGCGCTCATCGCTCCGCTCACGGCGGGCATCATCGCCTTCACCGTGACCAAGATCGCCTACGGCGTCACCCGTCGCCACGACGCCAAGGCCGACGGACGAGACGGCTTCCGCTGGGGGCAGATCTTCACCTCGTCGCTCGTGGCCCTGGCGCACGGCACGAACGACGCCCAGAAGACGATGGGCGTCATCACCCTCGCCCTCATCGCCGTCGGGTGGCAGTCCAGCGCGAACCCCGACCCGCAGCTCTGGGTGATCTTCGCGTGCGCCATCACCATCGCGCTCGGCACCTACATGGGCGGCTGGCGCATCATCCGCACGCTCGGCAAGGGCCTGACCGACGTCAAACCCGCACAGGGTTTCTCGGCCGAGACCTCGACGGCGGCGACGATCCTGGCATCCAGCGCCCTCGGTTTCGCGCTGTCGACGACGCAGGTGGCCTCGGGATCGGTCATCGGATCGGGCCTCGGCCGCCGCGGATCGACCGTGCGGTGGAACACCGTCGGACGCATCATGATCGGCTGGGTACTGACGCTGCCCGCCGCGGGTGCGGTGGGGGCGGCGGCCGCTCTCATCGTGGTGTGGCTGGGCGGTTGGGGCGTCGCCGTCGACGCGGTGATCGCCGTCGTCATCATCCTGGGTCTGTTCCTACGCTCGCGCCGCGATTCGGTCACGTCGGCGAACGCGATGAGCGAGGTCGCCGACTCGGGGGCGGCGGTCAAGGTGCCCCGCAAGCCCGGACCGACGCGCCATCAGCGTCGCCTCGACCGCGACAAGGTCGGGAAGGACGCCTGATGGCCATCGACTGGGCAGCGTTCCTGCAGGTCTTCGTCGCCGCGCTCGTGGGCGCGTCTGTCGTCGTCACCTTCTACGCGCTGGGCCTGCGCCTGCTCGTGCGCGGCGGGCGCCCGCCGCTGGTCACCCCGGCGGAGTTCACGGATGCCATCACCGTGCTCACCGACAAGCAGCGCCGCCGCGGCGAGAAGGCGGTGGCGAAGGCGGCGAGGAAGAATCCGCTGAGCGATGGGCAGAAGCGCCTCTCGCTCCTCGGTGCCTACGCCTGCTTCGCCGTGTGCGCGTCGGCGGTGCTCGGCGCTCTGCTGCTCATCCTGTTCAACCACTGACCCCGGACGCGATGTCGGAGCCCCCTCCTAGGCTGAGGACATGGCATCCGTGCACTTCGGTCAGCACGCGCCCGCTGCGCGCGTGCTCCTCCACCTCAGCGACACCCATCTCCTGGGCGGCGATCGCCTGCTCGGTGAGCGCTACGACACCGCGCGACACCTGCGGCGCACGCTCGAGGCCGCTGAGGCGACCGGTGTGCGTCCGGATGCCGTGGTGTTCACGGGCGACCTGACCGACCTCGGCGAGCCCGAGGCGTATCGGGCCCTCCGCGCCGAGGTCGAGCCGTGGGCTGCGCGCCTCGGTGCGCCGGTCGTCTGGGTGGCCGGCAACCACGACGAGCGGCCCGCACTGCGCGCCGAACTCCTCGACGCGGAGGCGAGCGATGAGCCCGTGACGGGGGTGTGGGACCTCGGCGGACTGCGGCTCATCGCCCTCGACTCGACGGTGCCGGGCTGGCACCACGGCGACCTCGACGCCGCGCAGCTCGACTGGCTCCGCGGTGAACTCGCCGAGCCGGCTCCACTCGGCACGATCCTCGCGCTCCATCACCCGCCCCTGCCCACGCACATCCCGTTCTTCGACATCCTGGAGCTCCGCGATCAGAGCGGGCTTGCCGAGGTTGTCCGGGGGAGCGATGTGCGGGCCATCCTCGCCGGCCACCTGCACTACTCCACGTCGGGTACGTTCGCCGGGGTTCCCGTGAACGTCGCCGCGGCCTCGTGTTACACGATGGACCTCGCCCGCCCCGCCGACGAGGTCAACGGTATGGATGCCGGGCGCTCGTTCCACCTCGTCCACGTCTGGGACGACACCGTCACGCACGCCGTCGTGCCCGTCGTCGATGCGGAGGCGGCGGGTTTCTTCACCCCCGAGTGGACGGCGCGCATGGCGTCGCTGACCGCAGAAGAGCGGCTCGAAGCGTTCTCCCGCAAGCGGTGAGTGGGGGAGCCGCACGACCCCGCGCGAGGCGCCCGGAAGGCTGCACGCGCGCTCGCGACGAGCGTGCAATAGACGCACGGGACGGTGCGGATACGGCGGCAGGCCGTCGCGGCCACCGACGCCGACTGAGGTGGTCGTTAGGCTCGTGCCATCCCTGCTCGCCGTGACACCCACAAGGACGTACCCATGGCTTTGGACGCGATGACTCGCACCCGTACCGAGACCGACTCCCTGGGATCCCTCGAGATCCCCGCCGACGCGTACTGGGGCATCCACACCGCCCGCGCGCTGGAGAACTTCCCGATCGCCAAGCGCCCCATCTCGGTGTATCCCGACCTCGTGCGCGGCCTCGCGATGGTCAAGCAGGCGTCGGCCCGGGCCAATCGCGAGATCGGCGTGCTCGACGAGGCGAAGGCCGATCTCATCGACCGCGCCGCCCAGCGCGTCATCGACGGCGAGTTCCACGACGAGTTCACCGTGGGGGTCATCCAGGGTGGTGCCGGCACCTCGACGAACATGAACGCCAACGAGGTCATCACCAACATCGCCCTCGAGATGGCGGGCCGCGAGAAGGGCGACTACGCCTTCCTCTCCCCGATCGACGACACCAACCGCAGCCAATCGACCAACGACGTCTACCCGACGGCCATCAAGATCGGTCTCGCGCTGACACTGCAGAGTCTGCTCGAAGAGCTCGCACTGCTGCGCAAGTCGTTCCTGGCGAAGGCCGAGGAGTTCCACGACGTGCTCAAGGTCGGGCGCACCCAGCTGCAGGACGCGGTGCCGATGACGCTCGGTCAGGAGTTCCACGGCTTCGCCACGACACTCGGCGAGGACTACAGCCGCCTCACCGAGAACGCCTACCTGATGTACGAGATCAACATGGGCGCCACCGCCATCGGTACGGGCATCACCGCCCACGCGGGCTACGGGGGAGCGGTGCTGCGCCACCTCCGCGGCATCACCGGCCTCGACCTCGAGACCGCGACCGACCTGGTGGAGTCGACGAGCGACACCGGTGCCTTCATGTCGTTCTCGTCGTCGCTCAAGCGCAACGCCGTCAAGCTGTCGAAGATCTGCAACGACCTGCGCCTGCTCTCCTCCGGCCCGCAGGCGGGACTCGGTGAGATCAACCTGCCGCCGCGCCAGGCCGGTTCCAGCATCATGCCCGGCAAGGTGAATCCGGTGATCCCGGAGGTCGTGAACCAGGTGGCCTTCTCGGTCGTCGGGGCCGATATGACGGTGACCATGGCCGTCGAGGGCGGCCAGCTGCAGCTCAACGCCTTCGAGCCGGTGATCGCCCACTCGATCTACCAGTCGATCACGTGGATGCGGCAGGCGATGTGGACGCTGCGCGTCAACTGCGTCGACGGCATCACCGCGAACCGCGAGCGTCTGGGCGCGATGGTCGGTTCCTCGGTCGGCGTCGTGACCGCGCTCACGCCGTTCATCGGCTACGCCGCGTCCGCCGCCCTCGCCAAGACCGCACTGCTGACGCACCGCAACGTCGCCGACCTCGTCGTGGAGGCGGGCTTGATGACCCGCGACGAGGTCACGAAGCAGCTCTCGCCGGCCCGCCTGTCGGGCCTGCAGGCGGTCACCGCGGCGATCCCCATCGTCCGCTCCGCGGACAGCGTCGTGGAGGAGTGACCCGCTGAACCACGAAGGGCCGGGACGACGCGTCCCGGCCCTTCGTGATGGATGCCGCCTCCCGCACTGTCGAGAGAGCTTCGCGCCGACCTCCCGTCCGCGTGCTGCGTCCGACCCGTCGGCGCGACGGGGTCTCGCGGAGGCGGGGCCGCCTCAGTCGAGGATCCGGCAGTGGGTCGTCAGCTCGCCGATGCCGTCGATGCCGACGGTCACCGTCGAGCGGTCGCGGAGGAAGATCTGCGGGTCGCGCGAGTAGCCTGCGCCGCCGGGACTGCCCGTCGAGATGAGGGTCCCCGGCAGGAGGGTGACCGACTCGGACAGCTTGTGGATGAGCGTCGCCACCGATCGGACCATCTGGCCGGTGCTGGCATCCTGCACGGTGTGTCCGTCGACGACGGTCCAGATGTGCAGATCTTGCGGGTCGGGGATCTCGTCGGCCGTGACCACGAACGGTCCCGTCGGGGTGAAACCGTCGAAGGATTTGCAGCGTGACCACTGCGCCTCGGAGAACTGGATGTTGCGGGCGGTGATGTCGTTGACCACCGTGTAGCCCCACACGTGCTGCAGCGCGTCGGCCTCGGCGATGTCGCGCCCGGGCCGGCCGATGATGACGCCGAGTTCGGCCTCGTAGTCGACGGCCTCGCTGAGCGCGCGCGGCCACGAGGTGGTCGCCTCGTGCGCGGTCAGGGAATTGGGCCACAGCACGAACACCGTCGGCCCCGCGTCGGTCTTGAGTCCGAGCTCGCCCGAGTGGGCCGCGTAGTTCAGCCCCACCGCGAGGATCGAGGGGGGAGCGAGGACGGCCGAGGCGTACCGGATGCCGGAGAGCGGATGCCGCGGGGCCGAGGCCGCGGCCTCGCGCACAAGATCGAGCAGGGCGTCGCCGCCGGCGATCAGTTGCTCGAGCGTGGCGGGTGCGCCGTCGAAGAGCGCGTCGACGAACACGATCTCTTCGTCGTGCACCGAGACGAGACGGGGGGCTTCGGCCCCTTCCTGGGACTGGGCGTGGGCGAAGCGCATAGGTCCACGCTACCCGGACGGGCGCGCGGCCGTGGAGCTCGCAAGCCCCGGATATCGTGTCGGAGGTCGCCCTTAGGCTGTGCGCATGAGCTCCCCCTCGCCGTTCTCCCGACCGGGATCGGGCGAACCCACCCGCATCTCGACCGCGCCGCAGGCGCCCGCCTCTGCGGCGCCCCCGCGGTCACGTGGCGGCGGCGTGGCGCTCTGGGTGATCGCGGTGCTGCTCGTACCCCTGCTGGCGTTGCTGGTGCGGTACTTCACCGGGTTCCTCGGCACGGCGGCATCCTTCATCGGTCTGATCCTCGCGGCGATCCCGTTCGTCATCGTGTGGTTCGCGGTGCGGTACATCGACCGGTGGGAACCCGAGCCGCGGCGGCTGCTCGTCTTCGCCGTCGCGTGGGGAGCCATCGCGTCGGTGGTGATCGCGCTGGGGGTCGACCTGCTGATCAGCCTCGTGACCGGGGGGCTTCCGCCGGCGATCGGCGCGGTCGTGCAGGCACCGATCGTCGAGGAGGTCGCGAAGGGGCTCGGGGTGCTTCTCATCTTCGCGTTCGCCCGCCGCGTGTTCGACGGGCCCGTCGACGGAATCGTCTACGGGGCGCTGATCGGGGCCGGGTTCGCCCTCACCGAGAACGTGCAGTACTTCGCCATCAGCTATCTCGAGGGCGGGCCGGGGCAGGTGGCGAGCACCTTCTTCCTCCGGGCGGTGCTCTCGCCCTTCGCGCACGTCATGTTCACCAGCCTCGCGGGCTTCGCCTTCGGCCTCGCCGCGAGGCGTGGTCTGAGTACGCGTGCGGCACTGGCCTACGGCATCCCCGGAGTGATCGGTGCGATCGTGCTGCACGCGCTGTGGAACGGTTCGGCCACGTTCCTCGACTTCTTCGAGCTGTATGCGGCCCTGCAGGTGCCGCTGTTCGTGCTGTTCATCCTCGGCATCCTGGCGCTGCGGCGAGAAGAGACCCGCCTGACCAGGGCCCGTCTCGGCGAATACGCAGCGGCCGGCTGGTTCACCCCGCAGGAGGTCGACATGCTCGCCACCGGTCCCGGGCGCCGTTCCGCGATCGCGTGGGCGCGTACCCTCCCCGGCGACCGGTCCGCGGTGATGAAGACGTTCATCGTCGACGCCACGGCTCTCGCTGCCGCGCGACAGCGATCGCTGTCGGGCCGAGACCCGCACGCGCCGGCGACCGAGCGCTACCTGCTCGAGCGCACGATGGCGGCTCGGACGGCGTTGCTGTCGTCGTGAGAGCCGGCGAGCGGTGATCCGGCCGGTCGGCAGAGCTGGTGGTCCGGTGTGGTGTCGAGGGGAACCGCTCAGGGTCTTGACAGTCGGCCGGAGCGGGAGCACCATCGATGTAGGCCAACTCAGCGCCCGGTAGACACGCAGGCATCGCCGCGGCACCGGGCGCTGAGTCTTTTCCCGGTCATTGTCGAGGGGCTCCCCGAGCGGTCGCGGCGTGCTTGGATGGATACATGACTGATCGCACCAAGCCGGAGTTCGACGCTCCCAGCGGCCCCGCCCCTTCCGACCTCGTCGTCCGCGACATCATCGTCGGAGACGGCGACGAGGCCAAGCCCGGTGACACCGTGACCGTGCACTACGCCGGTGTCGAGTACGAGTCGGGCGAAGAGTTCGACTCGTCCTGGGGTCGTGGCGAGAGCATCCAGTTCCCCCTCCGCGGCCTTATCCAGGGCTGGCAGGACGGCATCCCGGGCATGAAGGTCGGCGGACGCCGCGAGCTCGTCATCCCGCCGCACCTGGCCTACGGCCCCGCGGGTGGACACTTCCTCGGCGGCAAGACCCTGATCTTCATCATCGACCTGCTGAAGGTCGGCTGACCGGGAGTTCTTCACCCGACGTTCACGAACCCGAGGGGGCTGCGGCTCCCTCGGGTTCGTTATTTTCCTCGATCGTGGAATACATTCGTGTGAATGGGAGTTGGCCTTGTCAAGATGCCGACACGGCTCCCACAGACCTCAAGGAGTGACATGACCGACACCACTGCCCTCGACATTCCCGGCTACAAGACCGGCACCTGGGTCCTCGACCCCGCCCACAGCGAGGTCACCTTCTCTGTGCGCCACATGATGATCTCGAAGGTGCGCGGCACGTTCGGCGTCAAGAGCGCCACGATCGTCGCCCCCGAGAACCCCTACGACGCCACCGTCGAGGCCTCCGTCGACGTCACCTCGGTCGACACCAAGGACGAGGGTCGCGACCAGCACCTCCGCAGCGCCGAGTTCTTCGACGCCGAGACCTACCCGACCATGGACTTCCGCTCCACCGGCATCCGCCTCGAAGACGGCGACTTCCTCGTCGACGGCGACCTCACGATCCGCGGCATCACCAAGCCCGCCACCTTCTCGCTCGACTTCGGCGGCTTCGGCACCGACCCGTGGGGCAACTACAAGGCCGGCGCGACCGCCAAGACGGTCGTCAACCGCGAAGACTTCGGCCTCACCTGGAACGCCGCCCTCGAGACCGGTGGCGTGCTCGTCGGCAAGGACGTCACCATCGAGCTCGACCTGCAGCTCGCGCTCCAGGCGTGATCGTTTCGCAGCGGACGCTGCGGGCGTGATCCTTTACGAGGGCCCCGGATGCCACGGCATGCGGGGCCCTCGTCGTGTCCGGGGTGCGCACCGGCGCCGATCGGCGCTGCGTTCGCTCACTCTCACGTCGTCTCTCTTGAACGGCGGATCGCCGCGATCGAACGCGCGATCCGCGTGAGGTGAGTGCTGCGCTGAGCCGGGTGTGCCGCGGTCGAGGCGAACCGGCGGCCTTTCGCCTCACACGCTCGCGCGCCGGGGCATCCGCAGTCGCTGCTGCACCAGCAGGATGCCGACGAACACCACAGCGGCGCCGACCGGTTCGTTCCACGAGATGCGCTCGCCGAGGACGAGCACGCCGAGCGCGACCCCGACGACCGGTGTGATGTAGGTGACCGTGGACGCCCGGGTCGGTCCCCACGCCCGCAGCACGTTCTGGTTCCAGATGTAGGCCAGACCCGTACCGAGCATGCCGAGCGTGACGATGCTCGCGACCACGGCGGGCGAGAGGTGCATCGGCTCCGCCAGGATCAGCGGCGACAGCAGCACCATCAGTGCCGCTGCGGGGCCGATGTAGCCGAAGGCCAGTGCGATGCCCGAGAGACCGGTGTCGCTGAGGAAGCGCCGTACGTACGCGAGGCTGAATCCGTAGCAGGCGGTGGCGCCGAGGAGTGCGAGCTGTGCGACGGTGCTGTTGCCGACATCGGTCACGGCGCCGGGTGCGATGATCACGACGACACCCACGATGCCGATGGCGATGCCGACCAGCTGGCCGGGCTTGAGGCTCTCGACCCGGAACACCGCCCACGCCATGATCGCCGTCATGATCGGGGTCGTCGCGTTGAAGATGCTCGCCAAGCCCGACGACACGTGCTGCTCGGCCCAGGCGAACAGCAGGAACGGCACCGCGCAGAACGTCACAGCCAGCACGCACAGGTGTCCCCAGACACGCCGGTCGCGAGGGAGGCGCTCGCGCCGGAGGGCGACGATCGCGCCGAGGGTCAGTGCGCCGAAGAGCAGGCGACCGCCGGCGACCTGTGCCGGCGTCATGCCGGTGAGGGCGACGGCGATGAAGAGGAAGCTCGAACCCCACACGATGCCGGCGAGGACGAACTGGACCGCGATCGAGACGGGGGAGGAAGAGGGACCGGATGCCACGTTCCCGACCCTAGGCCCGACTCCCGGCATGGCCGCGGCCCGAACGCTGCGACGTCCGGAATCCGCTGAGGGTCGGCAGTCGCACCCCCATCGGGATCATGCCGGGTGCGGGTGCGGGTGCGGGTGCGGGTGCGGGTGCGGGTGCGGGTGCGCGGTGCGGGTGCGGGTGCTGGTGTGGGTGCTGGTGAGCGAGAAACGCGTCCTTGTGGAAGAAACGCTTGGTCGGGGCGTTTCTTCCCGCCGGAGGCGTTTCTCGGGGCGGTTTTGCGGCAGCGCGGCGGTGTCGCGGCGGCGCAGTCGTAAGACGTGACATCCGGGTGCCGCGGCGGCGCAGTCGTAAGACGCGGCAATTGCGCGGGCGGGCGGGCGGCGCGGTGCGTGGTGCGCGGCGCGCGGGGGCAGCGTCTGATGTAGCGAGAAACGCGTTCTCGTGGCAGAAACGCTTGGTCGGGGCGTTTCTTCCCGCGGGAGGCGTTTCTCGGTGCGGCAGCGGCAGCGGCACCGGCACCGGCAGTGGCACCGACAAGGGCGCCGGCACCGGCGGGCGGCGGGCGGCGGCGCGGTCTCGGAGTGCGTCGGGAGAGGAACGGGCCCGCAGGCGCGTCGCGTCAGGGCTGGGGATCGAGCGCGTCGTACTGCCGGAAACGGGGGGAGAAGCGTACGAGCGTGCCCACCAGCGCGAGGATCAGGATGCCGCCGAACAGGGGCGGCACCCACAGCGCCGCGACGGTCGCGAGCGTGCCCGCGTAGAGGGCGCCGACACGGGGTCCACCGGCCACCACGACGATGAAGATGCCTTGGAGGCGTCCGCGCATGGCATCCGGAACCGCCGCTTGCATCATCGTGGACCGGTAGATGGCGCTGACGTTGTCGGCGGCGCCGGAGACGGCGAGGACGATCGCGGCCAGGACGATGAGCCCGACGGCGGCGTGCGACTCGTCGACGACGTCGGGACGCAACCAGCCCAGCGTGGCCGCGAGGAGGACGCACCCGAAGGCGCCGATCGACAGGCCGTAGACCTGAATGGCTCGCTCGATGCCGAGACCCTGGCGGCGCACGCGTCCGACGGGGCCGGAGAACAGGCTCGACAGGAAGGCTCCCGCGGCGACGGCTGCGGTGAGCACTCCGGTGGTGATCGCGCCACCGCCGAGCAGGACCGCTCCGATCGCCGGGAACAGCGCGATGGGCTGACCGAAGGTCATCGCGGTGATGTCGAGCAGGTACTGCAGGCGGATGTTGGGAGCGCGGCGCAGGAAACGCATGCCGTCGCGGAGTGACTGCAGGCCCGGTCGCACCAGCTCGCCCTCGGGTCTCAGCTTCGGCAGCGACCACAGCCCCAGGAACAGGGACGTCATGAGCAGGACGTCGAGGGAGTAGGTCCACGCATACCCGGCGAAGGCCACCAGGACGCCGGCGAGGGCAGGTCCTGCCATCACCATGATGCCCACGGTGACACCCTGCAGGGCGGCGGCGGCCGGCAGGAGATCGCGAGGGATGAGGCGCGGCGTGATGGCCGACTTGGTGGCCATCACAATGGAGTTCGCCGCGGAGTTCACCACGCTCAGGACGAAGAGCCACCCCACCGTCTCGAGACCGGTCCATGCCAGTACGGCCAGGAGCGCGGTCGAGGCGAAGGTCACGACGGCCGCCAGCAATGCGACGGTGCGGCGGTCGAACGCGTCGGCCAGCATGCCGCCGTACAGCCCTGCCGCGATCATCGGCAGCAGCCCCGCCACCGCGATCATCGACACCGCCAGGGTGCTCTGGGTCAGCTCGAACACGTGCAGCATGACCGCGACCACAGTGAGCTGGCCGCCGAGCCCCGCCAAAGTCGAGCCGATCCACAGGCGCGCGAACGCAGGGGAGGTGGTGAGCGGGCGCAGGTCGATGAAGGCGCTCTGCCGCACGCTCATGCGTCGACCTCGACGCGCTTCACGCGGGACGTGTGTCCGCGCAGGATCGCGACGTCGCGCGGCGGCACGCCGAAGTGGGCGGCGAGGACACTGACGACCCCGCTGTTGGCGGCGCCGTCGACCGCGCGTTCGCGTACGTGAACCACGAGTCCACCGGCGGTGTCTTCGACGAGGGGGCCGCGCCGACTGCCGGGCTTGACGTGGACAGTGAGCTGCACGGATCGAGGCTACGCCAGGCCTCCGACCCCGGGCGCCGTGCGCTCGCGAGCGACCGCGTCCGCCCGATGCCACCCACTGAGAACGGGGCGCTGTGCGACGGAGAGCGACCGCATCCGCCCGCGGTCGGGAGAGTGCGGGAGAGGCGGCGTGCGGCATCCGGTCGATGCTGCCGGGGACGCGGCTCGTCCCGGGCGCGGGAGGGCCCGCGGCGATTCGGTGGTGGCATCCGGATGGGGTAGACTCATGCGGTTGCCGTTTGATCGGCCGCGGATAAAGAGAGCCCACGCATCAGGCGTCGGGCGCCGCGCAATGAGAGAAAGGGGATCCCATCTATGCCGCTCGAGTCTGACGCCAAGAAGGCGATCATCGAACAGTACGCGACGCACCCCGGTGACACCGGATCCCCCGAGGTGCAGGTCGCGATGCTGACGCAGCGCATCAAGGACCTCACCGAGCACCTCAAGGAGCACAAGCACGACCACCACTCGCGTCGTGGTCTGTTCTTGATGGTGGGTCAGCGCCGCCGTCTGCTCGGCTACCTCCAGGACATCGACATCGCGCGTTACCGCTCGTTGATCGAGCGCCTGGGTCTCCGTCGCTAAGCGCGACCCCGCGTATATCGCTTTCTCGAAGGCCGTCCCACGGTGTGGGGCGGCCTTCGTCGTTCCCGGATGCCGTTCGCATCACGCCCGGATGCGTTCGCACTCTGGTGCGCTCCTGCCTCGGTGCGCTCTCGCGGTGGTGCGCACCCGATCCATGCGTGTAAGACGGCGAGCGCCGCTCTCACGCGCACGGGAGGCAGCGCTCGCCGCCCGGCAGCGCAGCCCGTCGAGAAACGCCTATCGCAGCGAGAAACGGCTTGTCGCCTCGTTTCTTCCCGCGGATCGCGTTTCTCGACGGTGCTGACACCGCGGCGGGCGCTGCGCTCGGGGCCCCGGCAGCCTCCGCGGCGGTCGCACCGCTCACCCCCCCCAACACCGCAGCGCTCGCCCCTCGACGTCGCAGCGCTCGCGGGGCCCGCAGCCGCCGCGCCTACCGCCGCGAAGGCCGGCGCCGAACACCAGCCTCAGGATGCCGAACGGGCGGCCAGCAGATCGGGATGCCAGCGCTCGGCGACGTCGGGGTGAGCACGCAGCCGCGACTTCAGGGCATTCTCGCCGTAGGTCGCGTGGATCGGGTTGGTCGGGTCGTCCTCGACGCCGCGGGCTTCGGCGGCCAACTCCGCGGGGAGCTCGATGGTGGGCAGTCGCGCGTCGAGGGCGGGGTTGAAGAAGAACGGCACCGAGATGCGCTCGTCGGGGAACCGCGGCGAGATCACGCGGTGGTTCGTCGCCCGCAGGTAGCCCTGGGTGGCGTACTCGAGCAGCTCGCCGATGTTGACCACGAAGGCGCCGGGCACCGGGGGAGCGTCGACCCACTCGCCGTCGCGCTCCACCTGCAGGCCGCCCTTGCCGGGCTCGACCCACAGGAGCGTGAGGACACCGGAGTCCTTGTGCGCGCCGACGCCCTGCTGAGGCGTCGGGTCGTCCTTGCCGGGGTAGCGGACGATCTTGATGAGCGTCTGCGGGTCGCCGAAGTGGCGATCGAAGTACTGCTCCTCGGCCCCGAGCGCGAGCGCCCACGCCCGCAGCAGCTTCCGCGCGACACCGGTGAGGTGGTCGTGCCACTCGGTGACGACGTCTTTCAGCTCGGGCTGGGCGGCGGGCCACAGATTCGGCCCGATGAGGCGGGTGTACCCGGGGGCGTCGGGGTCGTCCCCACTCCCACTCGGCGCGTCGCTTCCGCGCCGCGGTGAGCCTTCGGGCGTGTGGGCCCAGATCGCCGCGCGCTCCGGACCGATGTCGATCTGCTCGCGCCAGTCGACCCGGCCCTGCGTGCGCTCGCCGCCGACGCGCGTGTATCCGCGGAAGTGCGGGCTCGTGACGTTCTCGATCGAAAGTTTCTCGGCGTCGGGAAGGGCGAAGAAGACCTTGGCCGCGCGCAGCAGGCTCGCCTCGAGTTCTGGGCTGACGCCGGTGCCCGTCAGGTAGAAGAACCCGACGTCGTGGGTCGCGGCGCGCAGCTCATCGCGGAAGCGGGCGGCGGCATCCGGACCCTGGTCGAGGAGCGAGAGGTCGAGAACGGGGAGGTTCAGGTCGGACATGCGACGAGGCTAGGTCGATCACCCGCGCGACGGGGCGAATGTTGCCGCGGGTTACCCCGCTCGCGCTCCCGCGCCGCGCCGCCGCGGAAGAAAGGTGCGCGAAACGGCGAACATGCGTAATCTGTCATGGTCAGGTGAGGCTGTCCTTACCCGGCCCGCAGCGTCGCGGCTCCTCTGAACCCGAAAGTCGGAACACCGCCCGTGCTTGCCAGCTTTTTCGCCACCTTCCTCATCGGCCTCCGCGAAGGCCTTGAGGCCGCGCTCGTCGTCGGCATCCTCGTCGCGTACCTCACGCGAGTGGGGCGCCGCGACGCGCTGCCGAAACTCTGGACCGGGGTCGGGCTCGCGGTCGCCCTGGCGCTCGGCATCGGCGCGATCTTCACCTTCGGGGCCTACATGCTGACCTTCGAGGCGCAGGAGCTCCTCGGTGGGGGACTCTCGCTCCTGGCGGTGGCGATGGTGACGTGGATGATCTTCTGGATGCAGAAGGCCGGCCGCACGCTCAAGACGGGTCTCGAGGGCGGTGTCGACAGGGCGCTCCGCGGCGGTGTGTGGGCACTCGTCGCCATCGGCTTCGTCTCGGTCGCGCGGGAAGGCGTGGAGACGACGCTCCTGCTGTGGTCGATGGTGCAGTCGTTCGGCGATTCTCCGAGCGCACTGCTCGGCGCGTTGGGGGGCCTAATGACCGCCGTCGTGCTCGGCTGGTTCATCGCGCGCGGCATGCTGCGGCTGAACCTCGGCCGCTTCTTCACCTGGACCGGGGGATTCCTCGTCGTCGTCGCGGCGGGGGTGCTCGCGTACGCCCTGCACGACCTGCAGGAGGCCGGCGCCCTCCCCGGGCCCTTCGGTGCGGGGGCGCCGATCGACCCGACCACGGGTGCGGTCGCGATCGGGTGGGCGGGCTTCCCGTTCGGCTGGGCCTTCGACGTCTCGTCGACCATCGCCCCCGACAGTGCGCTCGCCGCTCTGCTGCAGGCCGGCGTCGGCTTCATGCCCGCGATGACGTGGCTCCAGGTCATCGCGTGGGCCGTCTACATCGCCGTCGTGGTGCTGCTGTTCGTCCGCGGCGTGCGCGCCACTCGTCGACCGCGCGCGGCGCTGCCGGTGGATTCCCCGGCATCCGCGTTCGGAGGGGCGTCGTCGCCCGCGGCCACCACGGCCTCCGCGTCCGGAGCGTCGTCGCCCACGGTCGCCGCATCGACTCCTTCCTCCGCGGGGTCGATCTCTTCTCCTGCCTCGGCTGCCACCGCCCCGGCGGCCCCGCACCCCTCCGGCGCCACGGCCGCCCCGTAGACCCCCGGCTCCCGCGCGCACCCGACGCCGCGGCATCCACCCTCCATCCGAACGGAGCATCATGACACCGACTCGCCTCCTCGCGGCCACGGCCGTGGCCGGCGTCGCCGCCCTCGTCCTCTCGGGATGCGTCGCGAAGACCGACGCCGCAGCCTCGGGAGCCCTTTCCGTCACCTCGACCGCCGACGGGTGCGCCGTCTCGTCGGCGTCGGCGCCGAGCGGCACGCTCGCCTTCGACGTGAGCAACAAGAGCGACCAGACCACGGAGTTCTACCTGCTGGCATCCGATGGTCTGCGCATCGTCGGCGAGGTCGAGAACATCGCCCCCGGCGCGTCGCGCAGCCTCACCGTCGTCGCGCAGCCGGGCGAGTACTACACGCTCTGCAAGCCCGGCATGGTGGGCGACGGTGTCGGCCGCGCGACCTTCTCGGTCACGGGCGAGGCGGTCGCGGTCGACGGTCCGGATGCCGAGCTGAAGCAGCAGGCCGTCGACCTTTACGCGGCGTTCGTGAAAGACCAGGTCGGCCGGCTCATCCCCGCGGTGCAGACCTTCGCCGACGCGTACGAGACCGGGGATGATGCGGCCGCGCGCGAGCAGTTCCCGCGTGCGCGCGCGTACTACGAGCGGATCGAGCCCATCGCCGAGGCGCTCGGCGACCTCGACCCCCGCATCGACTACCGCGAGGTCGACGCCGTCGCCGAGCAGTTGGACTGGACCGGGTTCCACCGCGTCGAGAAAGACCTGTGGGTCCCGGCGCAGGATGCGCTGAACGCCGACGGCGAAACGCCGGCGTGGACCGACTGGGTACCCTCCACGCCCGCCGAGCGGGCGACGTACGGCGACAAGCTCATCGCCGACACGCAGGAGCTGTACGAATACGTGCACTCCGACGCGTTCACCCAGGCGCTGGACGCGCAGGGCGTCGCGGGCATCTCGAACGGGGCGATCGCGCTGCTCGACGAGGTGGCCACCGGCAAGATCAGCGGCGAGGAGGACTGGTGGTCGGGCACCGACCTCTACGACTTCGCCGCCAACGTCGAGGGTTCCAAGATGGCGTTCTCGCTCGTACGCGACTTCGTCGAGTCGAAGGGAGACAAGGGCGCCGAGCTCGTCTCCCGCATCGATGCCGGGTACGCCGATCTCGAGGCCAGTCTCGCCGCCCACGGCTCGGCCGAGGCCGGGTTCGTCCCGTACGCGCAGCTCACCGAGGCCGACAAGCGGCAGTTCACCGACCTGATCAACGCCCTCGCCGAGCCGCTGTCGCAGCTGACGGTCACGATCCTGGAGTGAGCGTGAGCAACGAGAAACAGTCCACCGCTGCCGCCGGACCCTCGGGTTCGGCGGCAGCCGTGGGTTCGGATGCTTCGGGTCCGGACGCCGAACCCGAATCGGGCGTGTCGCGCCGCGGTCTCATCGGCCTCGCGCTCGGAGCAAGTGCGACGAGCCTCGTCGTGGGTGCGGGTGCAGGCGTCATCGGCGGTGCCGCGTACGGCCAAGAGCAGGCGAGGCGTGTCATGGATGCCGTGGCCCCGGCATCCGGAATCCACCAGGTCGGAATCACCACCCCGGTGCAGGAACACCTGCACTTCGCGGCGTACGACATGATGGCGCGGACGACGCGCGACGACCTCGCCGAACTGCTGGCGGACTGGACGTACGCGGCCACACGGATGATGCAGGGCCTCGACGTCAGTGCGACCGGGGCGGTGGGCGGCTCGCCCGAGGCGCCGCCGGACGACACCGGCGAGGCGCTCGGCCTTCCGGCCAGCAACCTCACCATCACGTTCGGGTTCGGTCCGTCGCTGTTCGACGCGCGCTTCGCCTTGGAGGGGCAGCGCCCCGCAGGGCTCGAGCGTCTGCCGTCGTTCCTGGGCGACGACCTCGATCCGCTGCGATCCGACGGAGACCTGTGCATCCAGGCCTGCGCCGACGACCCGCAGGTGGCGGTGCACGCGATCCGCAATCTGAGCCGCATCGCCTTCAGTCGCGCGACGATCCGGTGGTCGCAGCTCGGCTTCGGACGAACGTCGAAGACCACGTCCGCGCAGGCGACGCCCCGCAACCTCTTCGGGTTCAAGGACGGAACGGCCAACATCCTCGCCGACGACACGGCGGCGCTCGACGAGAACGTCTGGGTCTCGGCATCCGAGGGTCCGGCGTGGCTCGCGGGCGGGTCGTACCTCGTCGCGCGGCGCATCGCGATGCTCATCGAGACGTGGGACCGCACGCGCCTCGCCGAGCAGGACCGCGTGGTCGGACGCGACAAGGCGAACGGTGCGCCGCTGTCGGGCGGCGACGAGTTCACGGCGCCGGATTTCGCGGCGGCCGGTTCCGCCGGTGCGCCCGCGATCGACGCGCGCAGTCATGTGCGCCTCGCGCACCCCGACAGCAACGGGGGTATTCGTCTGCTGCGACGCGGGTACAACTTCGTCGACGGCACGACCGACCTCGGGCGGTTGAACGCCGGGCTGTTCTTCCTCTCCTTCCAGAAGAGTCCCGACCGCTTCATCACGGTGCAGCGGTCGTTGTCGTCGGATGCCATGGGCGAATACCTCCGCCATGTGGGGTCGGGGCTGTGGGCCGTGCCTCCCGCGCCCGCGGCGGGCGCGTCGGTGGGCGCGGGACTGCTCGGCGCCTGACGGGTCGCCGAGGCGACGTGCGGTCGTCCTCTCGCTCGCGCCGTGCCGCGCGAGGTCACACGATCCGCGCGAGATCACGTCGTGTCGTGGGTGGCGAACGTGCGATCTCGGACCGATCGTGTGACGTTGGGGGGCGATCCGGCGGGCGGGGAGGGGCGGTGCGGAATAAAGCTCGGCCGCACGCGTTCTCCCATGTATATTCAGATGCATACAAAACGGAGGCGCATCATGATGAGCGAGACGAACACCTGGCCGGGCATGCAGTTCGGCGTCATGACGGTGAGCGACATCACCCAGGATCCGACCACGGGCAAGACCCCCAGCGAAGCGCAGCGCATCGCGGACACGCTCACGATCGCCAAGCACACCGAAGAGGTGGGGCTCGACGTCTTCGCCCTGGGCGAGCACCACAACCCGCCGTTCTGGTCGTCGTCGCCCACGACGACGCTGGCGTACATCGCCGCTCAGACCGAGCGGCTCATCCTCACCACCTCGACCACCCTGATCACCACGAACGACCCGGTGAAGATCGCGGAAGACTTCGCGATGCTGCAGCACGTGTCGGGCGGCCGCGCCGACCTCATGCTCGGCCGTGGCAACACCGGACCGGTCTACCCCTGGTTCGGCAAGGACATCCGCCAGGGCCTGCCCCTGACCATCGAGAACTACGACCTGCTGCACAAGCTGTGGCGGGAAGACGTCGTCGACTGGGAGGGGAAGTTCCGCACCCCGCTGCAGGGCTTCACCTCGACCCCGCGTCCGCTCGACGGGGTTCCCCCGTTCGTCTGGCACGGCTCGATCCGCACTCCCGAGATCGCCGAGCAGGCCGCTTACTACGGCAACGGCTTCTTCGCCAACAACATCTTCTGGCCGAAAGAGCACTACCAGCGCCTCATCACGCTGTACCGCGAGCGCTTCGCCCACTACGGTCACGGCACGCCTCAGCAGGCGATCGTCGGCCTCGGCGGCCAGGTGTTCATGCGCGCCAAGTCCCAGGACGCGGTGCGGGAGTTCCGCCCCTACTTCGACAACGCGCCCGTGTACGGCCACGGTCCCAGCCTCGAGGACTTCAGCGAGATGACCCCGCTGACCGTCGGCTCGCCGCAGCAGGTCATCGACCGCTACGCCGCGATGCGCGAGACGTTCGGCGATTACCAGCGTCAGCTCTTCCTCATCGACCACGCGGGTCTTCCCACCAAGACCGTGCTCGAGCAGCTCGACATCCTGGGCGCCGAGGTGGTGCCGGTGCTGCGCAAGGAGCTGCAGAAGAACCGCCCGGCCGAGGTGCCCGACGCGCCCACGCACGCCAACCAGGTCGAGAAGATCTACGCCGGAGCCGCCCCGCGTCAGGCCGTTCCCGGTGCGAACCGTGGCGACAACCTCACCGCGGGCAGCCCGTACCAGGACGCCTCGCGTGCGGGCAGCGCCTTCGGGTCGGCCGCGACCAAGGTGGGTGCCTGACATGGCCGGCCGCCGTATCGCGGTCATCACCGCGGGGCTGTCGACCCCGTCGTCCACGCGGATGCTCGGCGACCGTCTCGCGCATGCCGTTCTCGCCGAACTGCGTGAGCGCGGGATCGACGCGACCAGCGACGTGTTCGAGCTGCGCGACTATGCGCACGAGATCACCGACAACCTGCTCACCGGCTTCGCGCCGCCCGCTCTCGAGCAGATGATCAACACGGTCGTCTCGGCCGACGGCATCATCGCGGTCACGCCGATCTTCTCCACCAGCTACTCGGGCCTGTTCAAGTCGTTCATCGACGTGCTCGACCCCCAGGCGCTGAACGGAACTCCCGTGCTGATCGGCGCGAACGCGGGCACGGCCCGGCACTCGCTCGCGATCGACTACGCCATCCGCCCGCTCTTCACCTACCTGCACGCCAACCCCGTGCCGACCGGTGTGTTCGCGGCATCCAGTGACTGGGGATCCAACGCCGACGAGGTCGCCCCGCTCGGTGCGCGCGTCGACCGCGGCGCCCGCGAGCTGGCCGACGCCATCGCCGCGCGCGAGCCCGTGCGCGACGCCGACCCGTTCGACCCGTCGTCGTATCTCGGCGAGGGGCGCTCGTTCGGCCACCTGCTGGGCGGTCTGTCGGGGGAGTGACCCCGCCGAAGAGCCCCGTCGCCATTGCAGGGTGGCGGGGCTTCGCCGTGCCGGCCGGGTGCGTGGGCCGACGACGTTCATTCGGGTCGGACCGCCGCAACGCAAGCGGGGCGACGCGACCGTGGCATTCGATTGCGTCGCATCGATGCGGTGCCGGGCGAGGCGACGCCTCTCGCATCGGCGCGGCGCGACGGTTCTAGGGTGGGGGCGACGAGAAGGAGACCGAATGGATGCCGCGCAGTGGGACGAGCGATACCGCGCCTCGGCCGGGGGAGTGTGGGCCGCCGAGCCCCCAGCCGTCGTCCGCGAGATCACCGCGTCGCTGCACCCGGGAACCGCGATCGATGTCGCGACCGGTGACGGACGCACCGCGCTCTGGCTTGCGGCCCGCGGCTGGACGACGACGGGCGTGGACTTCTCCGCAGAGGCGCTCGCGCTCGCCGTTGCGCGCCCGGGCGGGGACGCCGTGACCTGGGTGCGCGGCGATGTGACGACGTGGGAGCCGCCGGCATCCGCTGATCTCGTCGTCTCGTGCTACCTGCACCTGTCCGACAGCGCGGCCGCCGTGGCGCGGATGGCGGAGTGGGTCGCTCCGGGCGGTGTGCTCGTGGTCGTCGGCCACGACGTCGACAACATCGCTGCCGGAGGCCACGGGCCCTCGGATCCCGCGATCCTGTACACGCCGGCGCTGCTGCGCGGCGCAGTGGATGAGCGGTTCCACGTCGCACGCTGCGGGCAGCTCGTGCGTACGAGCGCGGACGCGGAGCTGCGCGGCGGTCATGCCGCGCATGCGGTCGACACGCTGCTGCACGCGGTGCGGGTGCGCTGACCGGAGCCGCGGAGGGCATGCAGCGTCTGCGCGGACATGGTGCGGGCCTGGCGATCAGCCCCCGTGCTCGGGCTGGTGAATCGCTGACGTACGGTGCCCCCGGGGTCCTACGTGCCCCGGGAGGCAACCGTCAGCCGCGCTCGCTTCGACGGAACGGTTTGCGTCGATCGGCGAACACATAGCCGATTCCGACGACGAGCAGCAAGACGAAGACGAACGCGATCGACCCGAGAATCTCAGCGGGGGGCGCTTCGGTCGGGTCGAGGAACGGGTACGGGTAGTTGCTGGGCTTCGGCGCGAAACCGGTGAAGCGCGGGTCGAAGAACGCGCCCCGCACCATCGTGTAGACCAGCCATAGTGCCGGCCAGCCGAGGAAAGCGAGGTCGCGGGGAAGAAAGCCCTGCCGCGGTTCTACGACGAGAAAACCGACCAACGTGAGCAGCGGGGCGGCGTGATGGAACACCTGGTTGTACACCGCCGCGAGGCCGGTCAGGTGCACGGACCGCGAGAGGAACAGCACGTAGACGATGCCCGTGACGGTGATTCCGACCAGCGCCGCCAACCGGAGGATCCTCCACCAGGTCGCCCCCGACGGCCGGGGCCGCAGACAGAGGATAGCGGAGGTGACGAGCACCAACACGTTCGACTGGATCGTGAAGTAGCTGAAGGTGTTGGTCAGGCTGCGCCCCTCGGATGCCGTGAGGATGCACTGCGCGACAAGGGTGACGGTGAGTCCCACCGCCAGGATGCCGTAGAAGGCACGGACCGCCCGCCGTCGACGCACGCTCATCGGCGGCAGGGACACGTCGGCACCGATGAAGCGGCTCACGCCCTCATGCTAGGGCGCGGTCCCCGCGCCGTCACGTGCCTGCGTGTGGCGGACGGCCGGTGCGGCCGCCCGGTGCAGGAAGCCAGGGCGCTCACGAGTGTCGCCGGCATCGCGTGACCGCGCCGGCCGCCCCATGCCGATGGGGCCCGGCCCTTCTCACAGCACGATGTCGTCCGGGCCCTCCAGCTCGCGGGCGACCACCGGACGCAGCCCGCGCCGCACGAAGATGTCAGCGTCCGCGAGCGGACCGACGTCGAGCCCCGCCTCTGCCGCGATGTCGGTGATCGGCACCTGGAACGTGCGGAAGGCACCGAGCGGCGTCACCGTCAGCCCCTGACGCGTGTCGACGAGCTCCGTCTGATCGAGCACGAAGCCGGCCGCCGCGAGTCCCTCGCCGCTGCGCCAGGCGGCGATCTTCCAGAACCGCAAGGGCACGCGGATGCCGCGGTAGGGCGGGTCGGCCTCGTCGAGCACAGGGGCGGTGAACACGGCGATGCGCTGGTCTGTCGTCTCGGCGTAGGCGAGGACGTGGTCTTCGAGCCCGAGCCACAGCTCTTTCGACTGGTTGAACCCGGCCGCCTGGGGAGCGGCGTTCGTATAGAAGAACGTCGCCTCGGTGGCATCGCGAGCCTCGGACGCCGAGCCCCAGCCGGGATCGCGACGACGCACGAGGTGACCGCGGTCGAGGTCGTTGCGACTGTAGACCTCGGGTCCGGCCTGCGCGTCGTCGTCCACCCGGGGGTCGAGGCGCCACTCGCCCGTGCGGGGCTGGTCGCGCAGCGTCGCGCCGTCGATGACGACGCCGGTGACGGCGGCGAATCGGCGCTCCTCGTCCAGCAGCACCGAGAACCGCGGGTAATCGAGCCGCGTGGCGGGTCGAGTGGGCGCGGGAAGGGGGAGGGGGATGCCGAGGAAGTCGGAGTCGTAGCCGTCGCTCATTCCTCCATCGTGCCGGGGACCTCCGACATCGCGACAGACTGGCGAAATGGAACATCACGTGAAGACGAGGTCGGACGCGCCCGCCGGGTTCTTCGCCATCGAGGCCGCGGGCCTGCGGTGGCTGGCGGAAGCCGACGGGGCGCGCGTCGTGAGGGTCGCCGACGTCGCGCACGACCGGATCGTCCTCGAGCGCATCGCCGAGGCGCGTCCGACCGCGGATGCCGCCGCCGCCTTCGGTGCCGCGCTCGCCGCGACCCACGCCGCCGGTGCCGACGCGTTCGGCTCCCCGCCGCCCGGACACCACGGCGACATCTTCATCGGCCGCCGCACGCAGCCCGCTCGGCCCGCCGCGACGTGGGGCGCGTTCTATGCGGCCCAGCGCGTCGAACCGTTCGTGCCGGTCGCGGTGGCGGCGGGGAACCTGTCGGCATCCGGAGCCGAGGTCGTCCGGCGCGCCTGCGGGATCGTCGCGGCCGGTGCGTTCGACGACGACGAGCCGCCCGCGCGCCTCCACGGCGATCTGTGGGCGGGGAACGTGCTGTGGTCGCCCGAGGGAGTGGTGCTGATCGACCCGGCGGCCCACGGCGGCCACCGCGAGACCGATCTGGCGATGCTGACGCTGTTCGGCTGTCCGTTCCTGGAGCAGATTCTCGCGGCCTACGACCGTGCCCGGCCGCTGCGCATCGGGTGGCGCGAGCGAACGCCGCTGCACCAGTTGCACCCTCTCGCCGTGCACGCCGCCGGTCATGGCCCCTCGTACGGCCGGGCGCTCGTCGACGCCGCGGAGCGGACGCTCGCCCTGGTGTGACACGGCGCCGCGTCAGCCCCTCGCCGCTGCCCGCCGCTTCGCCCGCCGCGCGAGTACGAGGTCGATCCCCACGCCGACCCCCACCGCCACCACGATCGAGACAATTACGGCCACCACGGGCCCGCCGGGCACCACGGCCGCGACGACCGCCCCGATGACGGCCTGGTACGCCGCCCATGCCAGAGCGGCCAGCGCCGCCACCGGGAGGTAGCGCACCGGATTCACCCGCGCCGCCCCGGCCGCGAGGTTGACGGCGAGACGGGCGAACGGCACGAAGCGCGCCGTGAAGAGCACGACCGCGGCGTTGCGTTCGAGACGCGCCCGCGCCCACTCGAGCGCGCCGCGCACGCGGGGTCCGCGCATCCACGCCCAGCGCTGCACACCGACCGTGCGTCCGACCACGTAGCAGCAGGTGTCGCCCGCGAAGGCCGCCGCCGCCGCCACGAGGATCACGGATGCCAGGGGAAAGGTCTCGTGCGACACCGCCAGGGCCCCGAAGGCGGTCACCGCCGCCTCGCCGGGGACGACGACCAGGAACGCATCGGCGAAGACGAGCGTCGCCATGCCGACGAGCGCCCAGGGGCTCGCGGCGATCGTCTGCAGCCACGCGTCGACACCGTCCATCCGGTCACTCTCCGCCGCCGATCGAGACGCCCGGCCGACCGGGCGGTGACGCCCCGCGGAGCATCGGGTGAACATCGCGAACGTCGCGCACGGAGCCGGCGTCCGGCCCCCACCCTGGTGTCGTGAGAGTCGCGCTGCTGGCCGAATCCTTCCTCCCGCACATGAACGGGGTCACCGGTTCCGTTCTCCACGTTCTGCGTCACCTCGCCGAGGCAGGACACGAGACGCTGGTCATCGCGCCCCGGTCGGGTGATGTGACCGCCGATCTGCACGGCGCTCGCACGGAGCTGCTGCGCTCCGTGCCGCTGCCGTCGTACCCCGAGGTGCGCGTGGTCTTCGCCCGTGCGGCGCGCCTGGGGGCACTGCTGCGCGACTTCGACCCCGACGTCGTGCACCTGGCATCCCCGTTCGTGCTCGGATGGCAGGGACTCGCCGCCGCCGACGCGTTGAAGATCCCCTCGGTCGCGATCTACCAGACCGACGTCGTCGCCTACGCCCAGAAGTACGGGGTGCCCCACGCCACCGCCCTCGTCGCCGGTCACGTCGCGCGCCTCCACCGTCGTGCGACCCTTACCCTCGCGCCCTCGTCGGCCTCGACCCGCCAGCTATCCGACCTCGGTGTCGACCGCGTCCGCCGCTGGGGCAGGGGAGTGGATGCCGTGCGCTTCGCCCCCGAGCACCGCGATGCGGCATGGCGGGCCGAGGTCGCCCCGCGCGGCGAGCGCGTCGTCGGATACGTCGGACGCCTCGCGCCCGAGAAGCAGGTCGACGATCTGCGGGCCCTCGCCGATCTCCCCGGCACCCGGTTGGTCATCGTGGGCGACGGGCCCTCGCGCCCCGCGCTCGAGCGGGCGATCCCGGATGCCGTCTTCACCGGCCACCTGTCGGGCGACGCCCTCGCGCGGGCCATGGCGAGCTTCGACGTCTTCGTGCACCCGGGCGAGAGCGAGACGTTCGGGCAGACCATCCAGGAAGCCCTCGCCAGCGGAGTCCCCGTCGTTGCGACGGGCGTCGGCGGGCCACTGGACCTCGTGCGATCGAGCGTCGACGGGTGGCTGTACAAGCCGGGCGACCTCGATGATCTGCGCGGCCGCGTCGCCGACCTCGTGGGCGACGAGTCGAAGCGGCGTGCGTTCGGCCGCGCCGCCCGCGAGGCCGTGCAGGGGCGCACGTGGGAGGCCCTGACGCGCGACCTCGTCGGTCATTATGAGGATGCCGTCGCCCTGCGCCGTATCGACGACAGCCTGCTGCTGCGCGGGGGTCCGCGACCTGCCGCCCCCGCGGCATCCCGCACCCGCGGGCGCTGGACGCGCTACGTCGCGCTGGGCGACTCGCTCACCGAAGGGCTGTGCGACACCTCGCGCATGCCGGCGGGGCAGTTCCGCGGATGGGCGGACCGCCTGGCAGAGCTGCTCGCGCACACGAGCGAGGCCGGCCCGTTCCGCTACGCCAATCTCGCCGTGCGCAGCCGCCGGGTACGCCACCTCATCGACGAGCAGGTTCCCGACGCCCTCCTGCTCCAGCCCGATCTGGTGTCGATCCTCATCGGCGCGAACGACCTGCTCTCCCCGGCTCTGGTCATGCCCGCCCTCGTCGCCGAGGTCGACTCCGCCGTGCGCGCCGTCCGGCGCACCGGGGCCGACGTGCTGCTGGTCACGACGTTTCTGCCGCGCCGGCCCGCCGCCCGCCTCTTCGCGCGACGCTTCGCCGCCTACAACGTCGAGCTGCGCCGGATCGCGCAGGAGCAGGGGGCGATCCTGCTCGATCTGGAGGCCGTCGCCGAGCTCGGCGAGCTGCCGCTGTGGGCGGACGACCTCGTGCACCTGCGATCGTCGGGGCACCGCCTGGTCGCCTATCGCGCCGCGGAGGCGCTGGGAGTCCCCGACGCCCGCGCGCTCCTCGACCTCGACGAGGCGCTGCACGCCGACACCGACGACGCGCCGCGCGGCACGTGGCTGACGCGTGACGCGCTGCCCTGGGTGTGGCGCCGCGTGCGCGGTCGCACCGCCGGCGACGGCATCCGGGCGAAGCACGCCGGTTACGTCGAGCTGCCGACGCGCGGCGATCGAGAGCGCGCCGACGCGGTGTGAGGCCGGGGTCTCGGAGCGTGCAGGGGGGTGCGGTGGTCTCTACGGGCTCAGCCATCGTCGGAGGGTGAGCTCCGCTCAGTACCAGCCGTTCCGTTCGGAGTGGTCCCACGCGCCGCAGGGGCTCCCGTACCGCGCGTCGATGTACGACAGGCCCCACGAGATCTGCGTGGCTCCGTTGGTACGCCAGTCGAGTCCGGCGGAGGCCATCTTCTCGCCCGGCAGTGCTTGCGGAATGCCGTAGGCGCCGCTCCACGGGTTCTCGGCCTGCACGCGCCATCCGGACTCACGGTTCCACAGCAGGTTCAGGCACGAGAACTGATCGTCGCCCCAGCCGTAGCCGCCGATCTGCCCGCGAGCGTTCGCGCGGGCCTCGTCGGGGGTCATGATCGAGGTCGAGGGCGGGGGTGTCGACCCGCCGCCCGATCCTCCGCCGGAGCTCGAGCCTCCCCCCGAACTCGAGCCTCCGCCGCCTCCCGACCCGCCGGAGCCCGACCCGCCGGAACCTGAGGACCCGCCGGAGCCCGACCCGCCGGAACCCGAGGACCCGCCGGAGCCCGACCCGCCGGAACCCGAGGACCCGCCGGAGCCAGAGGACCCGCCGGAGCTCGAAGACCCGCCGGAGCTCGAACCTCCACCCGTGGAGACCGCCCCGCCGCCGGTCGCTCCACCGGGTGCCGAGGCGTCCTGCTGCGCTTTCTCGCGCGCCCGGGCGGCCTTCTCGGCCGCAGCGGTCGACGCCCGTAGCGCCGCGAGCTGCGCGTAGAGGTCGTCGAGGCGCGCCTGCGCCGCGGCGACGCTGGCCGACTCGGCGTCCGCCTCGACCTGTGCCGCGTCGGCGGTGGCGCGGGCTTCGTCGGCGAGCCGCGCCGCCTCCGCGCGCGCCTGGTCGGCTTGATCGCTCAGCGACGCGGAGACGTCGGCCGCGCTGCGCGCCTGCCCGGCGATGCGCGCGGTCGCCGTAGCCACCCGGTCCAGGATGCCCAGACGCGCGAGCAGGGAGTCGGGATCGGCGTCGGTCAGCAGCTGTGCGACGAGCGGCCCGCCGCCGACCGTGCGGTACAAACGCGCGGCGGTCGCTCCCGCCTTCTCGCTCTTATCCGACAGGTCCGTCGCGGCCTCGGTGCTGCGGGCGGCGAGGGCGTCGGCCCGCGCCGCCGTGGAGTCGGCCAGAGCCCGCGTGCGCTCCGCGGCGGTCGACGCGTCGAGGGCGCGTCGCGAGGCCTCGACGGCCGTGGCCTCCGCGGCATCCAACTGCTGCTTCACCTGGGCGACGGCCGCTTCGTCGACCGCGGCGAGCGGGGGAGTCGTCCGTGTCGCCAGGGCCGTGGCGCTCGCCGGAGCGGTGAGGAGGGCTCCCGCCAGCACGGCGCACGCGAGCAGCGTGTGACCTCTGCGACGGATGGGACCCATGAGGTCACGGTAGAGCACGCGGACCCTCCGCGCCCAGCTTCGAAGCGCGGTCGCTGGTAGGGTGGACCCGAATGCCGTCTTGGCATCCGCTCAATTGCATATGAGCTCACGGAGCAGGCCGGCAGACGCTGGTCCCCTGTGGTGGACTCCCCGTCGCTTGCCGGGTGGTCGTCTACTGGTGGCCAGTCGCCGGGATTTCCGGGCCGACACGTCGGCGCGCCCTTTCTGCCTGTTCCTGCTCCTTCGCATGTCAGCTCGTCGCCCACACGGGGCGGCGAGCCTAAACAAAGAAGGAGGGACCTCTTGGAAGGTCCAGAAATCACCGCCGCTGAAGCCGTTCTCGACAACGGCCGTTTCGGCACCCGCACCATCCGTTTCGAGACCGGCCGCCTCGCCCAGCAGGCGCAGGGCGCCGTCGCCGCCTACCTCGACGAAGAGACGATGCTCCTGTCGGCCACCAGCGCCGGCAAGCACCCGCGTGAAGGCTTCGACTTCTTCCCGCTGACCGTCGACGTCGAAGAGCGTTCGTACGCCGCCGGCAAGATCCCCGGCTCGTTCTTCCGCCGCGAGGGTCGCCCCTCCACCGAGGCCATCCTCGTGTGCCGCCTCATCGACCGCCCGCTGCGCCCGTCGTTCGTCGACGGCCTGCGCAACGAGGTGCAGATCGTCGTCACGGTGCTGTCGATCGCCCCCGGCGAGTTCTACGACGCCCTCGCGATCAACGCAGCGTCCCTGTCGACCCAGATCTCGGGTCTGCCCTTCTCCGGTCCCATCGCGGGTGTGCGCCTCGCGCTCATCCCCGGTCACGGCGAGACGTCCGACCAGTGGGTCGCGTTCCCCACCGTCACCCAGCTCGAAGACGCCGTCTTCGATCTCATCGTCGCGGGCCGCGTGCTCGACGACGGCGACGTCGCCATCATGATGGTGGAGGCCGAAGCCACCGAGGGCAGCTGGAACATGATCAAGGGCGGTGCGACCAAGCCCAACGAGCAGGTCGTCGCCGAGGGTCTCGAGGCTGCGAAGCCGTTCCTGCGTCAGCTCGTCGACGCACAGAACGAGGTCGCCCGCACGGCGGCCAAGGAGATCCAGTCGTTCCCCGTCTTCCCGGCCTACAGCCAGCAGACCTACGACTTCGTCGCCGGTCGCGCCTACGACCGTCTGGTGCCCGTGTACCAGATCGCCGACAAGCAGGAGCGTCAGAACGCCGACGACGAGGTCAAGACCTCGGTCAAGGAGCAGCTGCTCTCCGCCGTCGAGTCGGGCGAACTGCCCGCGGTCGCGACGCTGGAGTTCAACGCCGCCTACAAGTCGGTCACCAAGACGATCGTCCGCGGTCGCATCCTCGCCGAGGGTGTCCGCATGGACGGCCGTGGGCTCGCCGACATCCGTCCGCTCGACGCCGAGGTGCAGGTCATCCCGCGCGTCCACGGCTCGGCGATCTTCCAGCGCGGCGAGACGCAGATCCTGGGCGTCACCACGCTGAACATGCTCAAGATGGAGCAGCAGATCGACTCGCTCTCGCCCATCACGAGCAAGCGCTACCTGCACCACTACAACTTCCCGCCGTACTCGACCGGTGAGACCGGCCGTGTCGGCAGCCCGAAGCGTCGCGAGATCGGCCACGGCTTCCTGGCCGAGCGCGCGCTCGTGCCGGTGCTGCCCAGCCGCGAGGAGTTCCCCTACGCGATCCGTCAGGTGTCCGAAGCCCTCGGCTCCAACGGGTCCACCTCGATGGGTTCTGTCTGCGCCTCGACCCTGTCGCTGCTGAACGCGGGTGTGCCGCTGCGCGCCCCCGTCGCCGGTATCGCCATGGGCCTGGTCACCGACCAGGTCGACGGACAGACGCGCTACGCCGCCCTGACCGACATCCTCGGCGCCGAAGACGCCCTCGGTGACATGGACTTCAAGGTCGCGGGTACGTCGGAGTTCATCACGGCGATCCAGCTCGACACCAAGCTCGACGGCATCCCGTCGTCGGTGCTGGCTGCCGCTCTCACCCAGGCGAAGGAGGCTCGTCTGACGATCCTCAACGTCCTGAACGCCGCGATCGACGCCCCCGACGAGATGGCGGCCACCGCGCCTCGCGTCATCAGCGTGCAGATCCCGGTCGACAAGATCGGTGAGCTCATCGGACCCAAGGGCAAGACGATCAACTCCATCCAGGACGAGACCGGCGCCCAGATCTCGATCGAAGACGACGGCACCGTGTACATCGGCGCGACCGACGGCCCCTCGGCCGAGGCCGCCCGTGCGCAGGTGAACGCGATCGCCAACCCCACCAACCCCGAGGTCGGCGAGCAGTTCCTGGGCACGGTCGTCAAGATCGCGACCTTCGGCGCGTTCGTCTCGCTGCTGCCCGGCAAGGATGGACTGCTGCACGTCAGCGAGGTCCGCAAGCTCGCCGGCGGAAAGCGCGTCGAGAACGTCGAAGACGTCCTGTCGGTCGGTCGCAAGATCCTCGTGCGCATCACGAAGATCGACGACCGCGGCAAGCTGTCGCTCGAGCCCGTCGTCGACGAGGAGGCCACCACCCCCGAGCCCGCCGACACGCAGGGTTCGGCTGCCGCGAGCGAAGGCCCCGAGGCTCCCGCCGAAGGCTGATCCTCACCTCTTCGGATGCCCGTCCCGCCTCGTGCGGGGCGGGCATCCGTCATGTGACGGATGAGACGGATGGGAACGGTGTGACGACGCCGCGCGCAAGCGTTACGCAATGTTTATCGGCGGGCCGGGCGAAAGGCGAGTGCCTTTCGGGTGAACGCCTAATCTCGAAGTACGTCGGGGGGGCGTGCTGATACGGCGTCGGCCGTACCGTCGCCCGGGCGCTGGGAGGACCCCATGAGCGGCTCGGGCGTCGGAGAGACGGCCACTCCGCGCCTGCGGCGCGATCGTGCACCTCACCCCTCCGCGCCCGTCACGCTCCAGGGGCCGGGTCTCGGTTCGCACGTGCGGGTGCCGCTCGGCGAGACCGGTTTCTCGGTCTTCCCGCTCTTCCTCGGCGGCGGCGAATTCGGCTGGAACGTCGACGCCCGCGAGAGTCACGAGATCCTCGACGCCTACGCCGAGCTCGGCGGTAACGCCCTGCACACGGCCGACAGCTACGCGGCGGGTCGCAGCGAGTTCATCATCGGTGAGTGGCTGCGCACCCGTCGCATGCGCGACGACGTGGTGTTGAACGTCCGCGTCGGCGGGCATCCCGATCATCCGGGCCTCGACTCGGTCAACCTCGTACGCGCTGTCGAAGCCTCGCTCACCCGTTTCGGCACCGACCGCATCGACGTGCTGTCGCTCGATGCCGCGCGCGGCGGGAGGGGGCTGCTCGAAGACACCCTCGCCACCAGCGAGTGGCTGGTCGAGTCGGGCAAGGTCCGCGCGATCGGCGCCCACGGCTACACGGCGGCGCAGCTCGTCGAGGCGCGCATCCTGTCGTCCGCGGGGTACCCGCGCATCACGGTGCTCGACGTGCCGTACAACGTGCTGCACCGGACGGAGTTCGACGGCGACGTGCGACTGATCGCCTCGGCGCAGAACATGGCCGTCACCCCGTCGCACCCCCTCGCGCACGGCTTCCTGGCGGGCGAGACGCGCACGCGCGGCCAGTCGCCGAAGTCGGTACGCGGTACCCAGGTCGCGGCGAACCTGAATCGCCGGGGATCGCGGGTGCTTCGCGCGCTCGACGCCGTCGGCATGGAGCTCGGACTCCCGGATGCCGCGGTGGCGGTGGCGTGGCTCCTCGCCCAGAAGATCGTCACGGCACCGATCGTGAATGCCTTCGCGCCGCGCCACGTCGTGGAATGCATGCGCGCCGTCGGCGTGCGACTGAGCCGGGCTCAGCTGTCGGATATCGCGCGCGCCGCCGAGTGACGGTCTCCTCCTCGGGGGCGTGACGTAGGCTGGGGGGACCGGCCGGGGGACGGCAGATCGACAACGGGGTGGGCTTGACGTGACGCATTACATCTACCTGGTGCGCCATGGCGAGCATCAGGATGCCGAGCACGGGCTCACCGACGGCCCCCTCTCTCCGCGGGGTCACCGTCAGGCCGCCCTGCT
This sequence comes from Microbacterium proteolyticum, assembly GCF_014192415.1. Lineage (GTDB taxonomy): Bacteria > Actinomycetota > Actinomycetes > Actinomycetales > Microbacteriaceae > Microbacterium > Microbacterium proteolyticum. Next base: position 208,695 of record NZ_JACHXY010000001.1, on the reverse strand, counting down.
CGCCGATCGCCTCTCCGGGCTTCCCCTCGACTCCGTCTGGCACTCGCCGCTCGAGCGTGCGGCCCAGACGGCGCGTGCCGTGGCCGATCGGCTGCCCGCGGTCTCGCCCGTGTCGTCGGCTCTGCTGTTCGACTGCGTGCCCACGGGCATGACCCCCGAGACGCCCGCCGCCTACGAGCCGTTCTTCGGATCGGTCACCGAAGCCGAGATCGACGCCGGGCGTGCCCAGATGGCCGACGCCACCGCGGAATTCCTCGCTCGCAAGGCCGGCGAGGTGCACGAGCTCCTCATCACCCACAACTTCGTCATCTCGTGGTTCGTGCGCGAGGTGCTGCAGGCGCCCGACTGGCGGTGGATGACGATCAACCAGGCCTTCTGCGGTCTCACGGTCATCGCGCAGAAGAAGGGTCGCCCCTGGACGCTGCTCTCGCACAACGACCTCGCGCACCTGCCCGTCGAACTGCGCACGGGGTTGGTCGACCCGCTGCCCGTCTGACCCCGCCGGGTCGTCCGTGCCGAGGCTCAGGGCGGTCGCCGGGGCCGGTCTGGGCGCAGTGTCCGCGGCGAGTCTGTGGACAGAGCCCGGCCACCGCGCGCGGCGCCGCCTAGGCTGGAACGCATGACGACACGCGTGGCCATCGTGGGCGGAACCGGCAAGCTGGGCGGGGTGATCCGCGAGGTCATCGAAGGCGAAGACGGGTACGAGGTCGTCGCGGTGCTGGGCTCGCGGTCCGATCTCGCCGAGCTCGCCGGGGCCGATCTCGTCGTCGATGCGTCGACGCCCGCCGTCTCGATCGACGTCGTGCGCGCCGCGATCGAAGGCGGGATCAACGTGCTGGTCGGCACGTCGGGGTGGTCGAACGAGCGGATCGCGCTCGTGCGGCCCCTGGTCGAAGCGAGCGGCACCGGTGCGGTGTTCATCCCCAACTTCTCTCTCGGGTCCGTCATCGGCAGTGCTCTCGCGGCGGCTGCGGCACCGTTCTTCCCCTCGATCGAGATCATCGAGGCGCACCGCGAGACGAAGGTCGATTCGCCGAGCGGCACGGCCGTCCGAACGGCCGAACTGATCGCTGCGGCCCGCGCCGACGTGGGGCCCGTCGAGTCGCCGCACGTCGACCAGCGCGCGCGGGGCCAGCGCGTGGCATCCGTGCCCATCCACTCCCTGCGACGCCCGGGCGTGGTCGCACGGCAGGAGACGGTCCTCTCCGGCGCGGGGGAGTCGCTGACCCTCGTCCACGACACCGTCGACCCCGCCACGGCGTACGCCCCCGGCATCCGTATCGCCTTGGCCGCCGCCCGTGAGGCGCGAGGCGTCGTGATCGGCCTCGACAGCTTCATCGACATCGGGGTGCGCACGCGTCCCGAGGCACCGGAGGCACCCGTCGCCGACGGAGATGTGTCGGGCCAGGTCGCCGGCGCCACCAGCGCATGAGGGTCCGTGTCGCCGTCGCCCTGATGACGGTGTTGCTGCTGCTGTACGTCGTGCTGGCGGGGCAACGCGCACTCATCCTGGTCACGAGCGGCGAGCCCGTCGCCCTCGCCATGGGAGTCGCCCTCCTTGTGCTGCCGCTGCTCGCGCTGTGGGCGATCGGGCGCGAATTGTGGTTCGGTGTCCGCGCCCAGCAGCTCGGCGAACGATTGGATGCCGAGGGGGGCCTTCCCGACGAAGACCTGCCGGTGCGGCCGAGCGGGCGCATCGAACGCGAAGACGGAGACGCGCTGTTTCCGCGGTACCGCGCCGATGTCGAAGCGAACCCCGACGACTGGCGCGCACGGTATCGCCTCGCGCTGGCCTACGACGCGGCGGGAGACCGTCGGCGAGCACGCTCGGCGGTACGCACGGCGATCCGGCTCGAGAGCGCGGAGCGCCGCGCGGGCTGAGGCCGCCGCGTCACCGCATCGAGACGAGCGTGTGCCCGCGAGACCGAGGCGTCACGCTCGGCGCGAGTCGCCCTCGTCCGCGTCGTGAGCGGGAACCGCGGATGCCACAGCCTCCTCGACCGTGCGGTGCGTGAAGGTGAAGCCGCTGTCTTCCAGCGCCGCCGGACGCACGTCGGCGTCCGAGGTGAGCAGAGCCTGGGTCGCGTCCTTCCCGAGGGCGAGTTCGATGCCCCATACGGGTGCCCTCAGGACATACGGCCGGTTCATGCGCCGTGCGAGCGCGAAGCCGAGGTCGTTCGCCGTCGCCCGAGTGGGACCGGTCAGGTTCACGGGCCCGGTCAGGTCGGAGTCGATGACGTGGCGGATGGCTCGCACCTCGTCGTCGAGGGTGATCCACGGCCATACCTGGGTGCCGCGTCCGATGGGACCGGAGACGCCGAGCTTCGTCAGGAGGAGGAGGGGCTTGAGGACACCCCGTTCATGCACGACGGGAGCGGTGCGCAGCAGGGCGACCCGCGCCCGATCGCCGGCCCCGCGCGCCGCCTCTTCCCAGTCGACGCAGATGTCGACCAGGAAGCCGTCGCCGCGCGGGGAGGTCTCGGTGAGGACCGTACCGGGTTGAGAGCCGTAGAAGCCCGTCGCGCTCGCATTGACGAGCGCGGGCGCGTCCTCGCCGAGCGCACGCACAGCGGCGGCCAGGGTGCGCGTGGGCGTGATGCGCGACCACAACAGGGTGCTCTTGTACGACGGGGTCCACGGGAAGCGCCCGATCGACGCACCGTTGAGGCAGACCACCGCGTCGGCGCCCGCGATCACGTCGGGATCCAGGGGCGTGGCGTCTTGCAGCCACTGCACCTCGTCCGGGCTTCGGGGAGCGTGGCGCACCAGAGACGTGACCTCGACGCCGTCGCCGCGCAGCGAGTCGATGAGGGCGGAGCCGATGAGACCCGACGCGCCGGCGATGACGACGCGTCGGGCGGGGGTCTCAGGCAAGCGTCGCCTCGAGGGTGATGTCGATGCCCGAGAGCGCCTGCGAGACCGGGCAGTTGGCCTTGGCGTCGGCGGCGATCTTCTGGAACGTCTCGTCGTCGAGGCCGGGCACGACCGCGTTGACGTTGAGGTGGCTGCCGGTGATGCCGGTGCCGGGCTTGAAGGTGACGGATGCGGTCGTGTCGACGGACTGCGGCGGTGTGCCGTTGTCGGCGAGGGCATTGGACAACGCCATGCTGAAGCACGCCGAGTGCGCACCGGCGAGCAGTTCTTCGGGCGTCGTGACCGAGCTGGAGCCTTCGCTACGGGCCTTCCAGTTGACGTCGAACGTGCCGATGCCCGACGAGGTGAACGTGACCTCACCCGATCCCTCGAACAGGCTGCCCTTCCAGGCGGTGGCTGCTTCGCTCGTGACGGCCATGGGAACCTCCGTGATGTCTGCGCGGCCGAGGTGACCGCGGCGCGGTGCGCACGGTCTCAGCGACCGTGACGCGGCCAGCCTAGTGAGCGCATACGCCGCCGCCCGGGTCTTGACAGCCCTTCGCACGCGCGCGTTAGGCGATGGCCGAACCGCGTCGCCCCACGAGTCCGATGCGCTGCAGGAGAAGGTAGAGCTGGCATCCGAGGCACAGCCCGAACACCGCGTTGAGGAAAGCGGCGACGAAGGCCATCGCGGCGGCGATCGGCAGCGCCCAGGGAACCCCGGCCAGGTGCAGCAGCAGGCCGACCGCGGTCACGAACAGGCCGACGCCCTGCGCGAAGCGCGGGGGACGCGGGTCTTCGAACTCCGTCGGCGGTGACAGGCGCGGCTGGATCACCCGGCGGTACAGGACGCCCCAGGGCGCGGTGCGGGGTGCGGTGACGCCCCAGACGAAGAGCAGGGCGACGACGAGGAGCAGGAGGAAACCGGGGTCGGTGACACGAACGGTGACGGACGAGGCAGGAAGAGCCCATCCACCGGGGGACACCACCGCGCCGCCCGACGCGGGAAACGCGACAGACCCGCGCTGCGTCGAGATGCCGACGAGGCTGAGCACGGTCGCGACCAGCAGCAGCACGGCGGTGACGGAGGCCGCGAACCGCGGGCCGCGGGCGTCGATGCGCGAGACGTCAGGCATGGGTGTTCTCCTTCAGCAGTCGGTCCAGCTCGAGTTCGATGGCGGCGCGGCCGGGGGTCCCGCCGAATCGCGTGCGGATCGCCCCTTGCCGGTCGAGGACGAGGGTGGTCGGTGTCTGCAGCACGCGGAAGTGCTGCGCGAGGTCAGGACGGTGGGTGAGGTCCACGTCGAGATGGCGGACGCCGCCGCGCGCGTCGGCGATCTCGGAGAGCATGCGATGCACACCCGGGCAGCGCGAGCACATCTCCGTGCTGAACTGCAGCAGGGTCGCCTCCTCGCCGAGCCGGTCGGCACCGAGGCGCCGCGGGTCGACGACCTCGGCCGAATCGACCTGACGGGCGCGGCCCTGCCGGCGGCGCAGGGCGAGGCCGGCGACGGCCGTCAGGGCGACGAGCGCGCCGACCGTGATGAGCGCGAAAGTCAGATCCACGACACGCAACGCTAGTGCGCGTCGACGCGCCGGGGGCCGATGAGTCGCCGCATGACGACGCGCGAGGGGGCCCTCGCAGCGGCGTACCGGCATCCCTCCTCCCCAGCCCTGGTCCGTCCTCCGCGCCGTGCACGCACCCTCCTCCCGGCGCTCGCGCGGGTATCGTGAACCGCGTGACAGCCGACATCCCCACCCCGTACGAAGACCTGCTCCGCGACGTGCTCGCGACGGGTGTGCACAAGTCCGATCGCACGGGCACCGGCACCACCAGCGTCTTCGGGCGGCAGATCCGTTTCGATCTGGCAGGGGGGTTCCCCCTCGTCACCACGAAGCGCGTGCACCTCAAATCGATCGTGTACGAACTGCTGTGGTTCCTCCGCGGCGAGTCCAACGTCGCCTGGCTGCAGCAGAACGGCGTCTCGATCTGGGACGAGTGGGCGGATGCCGACGGAGAGCTCGGCCCCGTCTACGGAGTGCAGTGGCGGTCATGGCCCACCGCCGACGGCGGAACCATCGACCAGATCACGCAGGTCATCGAGCAGATCCGCCGCGACCCCGACTCGCGCCGGCTGATCGTGTCGGCGTGGAATCCCGCCGACATCCCCGACATGGCGCTCGCGCCGTGCCACGCGCTGTTCCAGTTCTACGTCGCCGACGGCAAGCTGTCGTGTCAGCTCTACCAGCGCAGCGCCGACATGTTCCTCGGCGTCCCGTTCAACATCGCCTCGTACGCGTTGCTCACCCTCATGGTCGCCCAGCAGACGGGCTTGGAGCCGGGCGAGTTCGTCTGGACGGGTGGCGACTGCCACGTGTACGACAACCATCGCGAGCAGGTGGCCGAGCAACTCACGCGCGAGCCGTACCCGTATCCCACCCTGCGCTTCGCCCGGACGCCGGAGTCGATCTTCGACTACACCTACGACGACATCGTCACCGAGAACTACCAGCACCACCCCGCCATCCGCGCGGCCGTCGCGGTATGACCGCGCTCGGGCTCGTCTGGGCGCAGGCACACGACGGCGTCATCGGCGCCGACGGGGGGATGCCGTGGCACGTGCCCGAAGACATGGCGCACTTCCGCGCGGTCACGGGATCATCCGACGTCATCATGGGTCGGCGCACGTGGGAGTCGCTCCCCCCGCGGTTCCGGCCGCTCCCGGGTCGCCGCAACATCGTGGTCACCCGTTCCGCGGACTGGGCGGCCGACGGGGCGCAACGCGCCGCTTCGCTCGACGACGCGCTCGCGCTGGCCACGGGCGACGAGGTCTGGGTCATCGGCGGCGGTCGCCTCTATGCCGAGGCCATCCTTCGCGCCGACGTCATCGAACTCACGCGACTCGATCTCGCCGTCGAGGGCGACACCTTCGCCCCGTCGCTCGACGGGTGGAGCACCGTGTCCGGCGACCCTGCCGACGGCTGGCACACGTCGACGAGCGGCATCCGGTACCGTTTCGACACCCTCCGGCCGTCGGGGCGCTGACGTGGCGACCGCGGTGATCACCGGCGCCAGCTCGGGGCTGGGCGCCGAGTTCGCGCGCCAGCTCGCCGCCCGCGGGGCCGACGTCGTGATCGTCGCCCGCGATCGCGTCGCGCTCGAGGCCCTCGCGACCGACCTGCGCGGCCGCCACCGGGTGCGGGTAGAGGTGATCGTCGCCGACCTGCTCGACGACGACGCGCGCGGTGTGGTCGAGACGCGCCTCGCGGACGGCGTCGACGTGCTCGTCAACAACGCCGGATTCGGGCTCGATCTCGCCTTCGCCGACAACCCGGTCGACGACGAGGTGCGGCACCTGCGGCTGCACGTGGAGGCCTCCATGCGCCTCACCCATGCCGCGCTCGGGCCCATGCTCGCGCGGCGGCGCGGCCGCATCGTCAACGTCGCTTCGGTCGCCGGCTTCGTCCCGCGCGGCACCTACGGCGCGGCGAAGGGCTGGCTCATCTCGTTCAGCCGGTGGGCGAATGCGGTCTACCGGCCCCGGGGCGTCACCGTCACCGCGGTATGCCCCGGCTTCGTGCACACGAACTTCCACGAGCGTCTCGGTCTCGCCCCGGGTCACGAGGGGGTCGCGCCCGGTCTGTGGCTCGACGCGACGACCGTCGTGCGGCAGGGACTCCGCGCCGCCGCCCGCGGGCGAGCGGTGAGCGTACCGTCGTGGCGCTACAAGATGCTCGTGGCCGTTTCGCGCCTGCTTCCCGACGGAGTCGTCATCCGAGCGGCCTCTCGCGGACGGTGAACCCACCGCGGCGTTCTGCGCGAAGAGTCCGACGCCGGGGCTCCGGGCCTGAGACGCGTCGCACGGGCGCCGACTTCGCGCCCCGATGCACGGCGACGCCGTCGCGTCGCGACGCCTCGTCCCGACCTTCCGCGGCGAGGCGCGGCGCCGGGGCCGTGTGCGGCTCGTCTAGCGGAACCGTCTCAGCCGGATGCCCGCGAAAGCCAGCGCCGCGATCGTCTCGCCGTCGGTGATCTCCCCGTCGGCGATGAGGCGCAGCGCGTCGGCGAACGGCACCCACCGCACGGCGTCGATTCCCTCTTCGCGCTGCGAGGTCGTCGCATCCGCCATCGTCAACCCCCGCGCGAGGAAGACGTGCTCGGGGGCGTCGGCGATGCCGTTCAGGGCGTTCATGCGTCCGAGGGACTCCCAGTCGGATGCCGTGACGCCGGTCTCCTCGAGCAGTTCGCGCTGGGCCGCCACCAGCGGATCCTCCCCGTCCGAGCCGCCCGCCGGAACCTCGACGGAGCGCCCGGTGGTGTAGCGGTCCAACTCGATCAGGCAGACGCGGTCCGCCTCGTCGAGGGCGATCACGAACACCGCGGGGTGCTGCATCCGGACGACCCCGTAGATGCCGTCGCCGTGCGGTCCGGTCACCTCGTCTTCACGGACGTGGATCCAGCGGTTCTCGTACACGGTTCGCGTCGCGCGGGTGTTCCAGGCCATGGCGCCACCCTAGGCCGCGTCATCGTCGGCGATTGTTCACCCCCGACCGGCACCCTCCGCCGGGGGAGGCGTCCGCCGAACCGATAACCTGGACGTATGACGCACTCCGGCAATCCCTTCGGTCAGGTGCTCGTCGCGCTCATCACCCCGATGACCGCCGACGGCGAAGTCGATTGGCCCGCCACCGAGAAGCACATCGACGACGTCATCACCGCCGGTGCCGACGGCATCGTCGTCACGGGGACGACGGGTGAGACCTCCACGCTCACCGACCCTGAGAAGCTGCGTTTGGTCGAGGTCGGCAAAGACGTCTCGGCCGGGCGCGCCAAGATCATCACCGGTGGCGGATCGAACGAGACCGCGCACGCGATCGAGCTGTACAAGGCCAGCGAGAAGGCCGGCGCCGACGGCATCATGATCGTCACGCCGTACTACAACAAGCCCACGCAGGCCGGCATCCTGACGCACTTCCGCCTCGTCGCCGACGCCACAGACCTTCCGGTCATCCTGTACGACATCCCCGGTCGGACCGGCGTGCCCATCAAATACGAGACGATCCTGCGCCTCGCCAAGCACCCCAACATCCTCGCGATCAAAGACGCCAAGGGCGACTTCAGCGAGGTGAGCCGGGTGCTCAACCAGACCGACCTGATGTACTTCTCGGGCGACGACGCCAACGTGCTCCCGCACCTCTCGATCGGGGCGTCGGGCCTCATCGGGGTCACGGCCAACATCGCCGCGGCTCCGTACCGCACGATCGTCGATGCCGTGAACGCCGGCGACCTGGCATCCGCCACCGCCGCCCACAAGGGCCTCGAGCCGCTCGTGCGTGCGGTCATGACGCACGTGCCGGGGACGGTCGCGGCGAAGTACATCCTGCACGGGCTCGGCCGCATCGGCAGCCCGCGCGTGCGTCTGCCCCTGGTCGGTCCCGAAGAGTGGGAGGCCGCCGTGATCGAAGACGAGCTGGCCCTCGTGAAGAACGTGGCCGGCGCCGACTTCTCCAACTTCCGCCCCGACCGCAATGCGGCCGCCGGCGGTGCCCTGCCGAAGGTGCACGGCACCACGCGATAAGAACATCGGCGTCCGCCGATCCGCGGCCAGGGACGCCACACGAAGGGATGCCACGCGGTGGCATCCGAGGAGGCAATATGCCCACGACCGTCTACGATCCCCCCGTCCTCGCCCCCGGCACGCTGCGCGTCATCCCGCTCGGCGGCCTCGGCGAGGTCGGTCGCAACATGACCGTGTTCGAGTACGAGGGCAAGCTCCTCGTCGTCGACTGCGGTGTGCTGTTCCCCGAGGAGCACCAGCCCGGGGTCGACCTGATCCTGCCCGACTTCGAGCCCATCAAGCACCGCCTCGACGACATCGTCGGCGTCGTGCTCACCCACGGCCACGAAGACCACATCGGCGCTGTTCCCTACCTGCTGAAGCTCAAGGGCGACATCCCCCTCATCGGCTCGGGCCTCACGCTCGCGCTCATCGAGGCGAAGCTGAAAGAGCACCGGATCCGCCCCTACACGCTGACCGTGAAAGAGGGCCAGCGTGAACAGGTCGGTCCGTTCGACCTCGAGTTCATCGCTGTCAACCACTCCATCCCCGATGCGCTCGCCGTCGCCATCCGCACGCCCGCGGGCCTCGTGCTGGCCACCGGCGACTTCAAGATGGATCAGCTGCCGCTCGACGGCCGCATCACCGACCTCCGCGCCTTCGCGCGACTGGGCGAGGAGGGCGTCGACCTGTTCCTGGTGGACTCCACCAACGCCGACGTTCCGGGCTTCACCCCCGCCGAGAAGGCGATCGGACCCGTGCTCGACCAGGTGATCGCGCGCGCTCCGCGCCGCGTCGTCGTGGCGAGCTTCTCCAGCCACGTGCACCGCGTGCAGCAGGTGCTCGACGCCGCGCACGCGAACGGGCGCCGCGTGGCGCTGCTCGGGCGAAGCATGGTGCGCAACATGGGCATCGCCGCCGACCTCGGCTACCTCAACGTCCCCGACGGCGTCCTGATCGACTACAAGAAGGCCCGCGACCTACCCGACGACAAGATCGTCTACATGTCGACCGGGTCGCAGGGCGAGCCGATGGCGGTGCTCAGCCGCATGGCCAACCTCGATCACGCGATCGAGCCGGGTGAGGGCGACACGATCATCCTGGCATCCAGCCAGATCCCCGGGAATGAGAACGCGATCTACCGCGTGATCGACGGGCTCACCAAGCTCGGCGCGACCGTCGTGCACAAGGGCAACGCCAAGGTGCACGTGTCGGGTCACGCCGCCGCGGGCGAGCTGCTGTACTGCTACAACATCCTCAAGCCCAAGAACGTCCTCCCCGTGCACGGCGAGTACCGCCACCTCATGGCGAACGCGAAGCTGGCGCGCGAGACGGGGATCCCGGAAGAGAACACGATCCTCGGCGAGAACGGCACCGTGGTGGATCTCCGCGATGGCGTCGCCCGCGTCGTCGGCCAGGTCGACATCGGATTCGTCTACGTCGACGGTTCGTCGGTGGGCGAGATCACGGATGCCGACCTGAAGGACCGTCGCATCCTGGGCGAGGAGGGCTTCATCTCGGTGATCGTCGTCGTCGACTCGGCGACCGGGAAGATCATCTCGGGTCCCGAGATCCACGCCCGCGGTTTCGCCGAGGACGACAAGGTCTTCGACAGCGTCAAGCCGAAGATCGCCGCCGCCCTGGCCGAGGCGGCGAAGTCGGGTGTGCGCGACAACCACGCGCTCCAGCAGGTCGTGCGCCGCACCATCGGTCGCTGGGTCAACCAGTCGCTTCGTCGTCGACCGATGATCGTCCCGATGGTCATCGAGGCCTGATCATCACGAAGCGCCGCGGGTTCGCCCGCGGCGCTTCGTCGTCTCCGTGGCCGTGGTCGGTGTGGTGACGGCCCCGTTCCGAGCCGGGCGATCCGACGGTACGGCTGCCGTGCGGACCGCGCCGTTGCCTCGGCAGCGCCGCTTGTCGCTATCATGCGGGCATGCCCGCTCTCCCGATCCGCGCGGCGCTCCGGTCCGACGGCGTGTTCCTGGCCGACATGGCCGTCGAGGCCGCCAATTGGCGTGCCGGCGCCGCGCGTCCGCGCCACGAGATCATCAGCAGCCCGGAGTACAGCAGATACATCGCGGGCTGGCTCCGTCCCGGTGACGCCGGGTTCGTGGCCGAGTCGCCCGGTGGTGAGCCGGTGGGTGCCGCGTGGTATCGCATGCTGCCCCGTGACGAGCCCGGTTTCGGGTGGGTGGGCACCGGCGTCCCCGAACTGATCATTGGCGTTCGACCGATGTGGCGGGCCCACGGGATCGGTCGCGCCCTGCTGCGGCGGCTCGCCGACCACGCCCGCAGCGAGGGATACGCGCGCATCAGCCTCAGCGTCGAGCGCGACAACTACGCGGTCTCGCTGTACCGGTCGGAGGGTTTCGCGGTCGTCCGCGGCGGGATGGGACGCGACGCCATGGTCAAGCGGCTGGGCTGAACCCCGCGTCGGTGCGAGCGAATGTCGGAGGTGCCGCCTACCGTGGAGGAATGGCTCGTACCTCGTCCCCGTCCGGCGGCCGCGCCCCCGCGAAAGGGTCAGCGCGGTCCAAGGCCCCCGCTCCCGCGCCCAAGCGCTACGTCGACGAGCCCGAGAAGCCCGCGGTAGCGGTTCGCGCCTGGATGGCGGTCGCCCACGGCGTGGGCGGAATGTTCCGCGCCTTCGGTCCCGAGACCCTCGAGCGCGATCAGCGTCGCGACGGGTTCCCGTTCTTCCTCGTCGTGCTGGCTGTCATCGGCGCCATCGTGGAGTGGTTCTTCATCGGGACGGATGCCGCTGCGCTCATCAGCGCCTACAGCTTCGGGGCCCTCGTCGGTCGCGTCGCATTCGTGCTGCCGGTGCTGCTTCTCCTGCTGGCGGGCTGGCTCTTCCGCCACCCGGCCTCCGTGCACGACAACGGGCGGGTGGGGATCGGCTTCGGCTTGTTCGTCGTGACACTCGCCGGCTTCCTCCACGTCGCGGGCGGTCGTCCCGTCCCCAATCAGGGTGGCCTGCCCGCCCTGAGCCCGGCCGGCGGCATCGCCGGGTGGATCGTCGGCGAGCCCCTCGCGCTCGTCCTCACCGACGTCGGCGCGTACATCGCGCTGTCGTTGCTCGCCGTGCTGAGCGTCCTGATCCTCACGAAGACGCCGCCCAACCGCATCGGTCGTCGTCTGGGCGACCTCTACGCATGGATGTTCGGGGTCGAACGCACCGAGCGGCCCGATCCGGCCACCAAGGCGCTCCCCGTCGACGATGACGATGACGCGCCCGCCGAGAAGTCGCTGCCGTGGTGGCGACGCAACCGTTCCGGTCGCGAAGAAGACACCGACGGCGCCCTCGGATCCGACGACCTCACCACGCTGCTGTCCCCGGGGACGCCGCAGGGCGGCTTCGAGTCGGCCGTCGTCGCACCCGAGCCGGTCGCACCGCGCGTGTCGAAGCCGTCCGTGACGCCCCCGCCGCGGCCCCCGGCTCCCGATGCGGTGACCGAGATCTTCGACCCTCGCGTTCTCCAGGCGGCGGCGTCCGGTCGAGGCCTCCACGACGACTCGCCCGTCGATGACAGCGTCGACGACGACGATCTGCCCGGCATCTCCGGACTCGGCGGAGACAGCGCCGGTGCGCCGCCGGCGGCCAACTACCGCCTCCCTGCCGTCACCGCGCTGGCCACCGGCACGCCGCCGAAGGCGCGATCGGCCGCGAACGACGCGGTCGTCGCGGCGATCGAGAGCGTGATGCAGCAGTTCAAGGTCGACGCGCGCGTCACCGGGTTCTCGCGCGGTCCGACCGTCACGCAGTACGAGATCGAGGTGGGGCACGGCGTCAAGGTCGAGCGCATCACCGCCTTGACGAACAACATCGCGTACGCCGTCGCCTCGAACGAGGTGCGCATCCTCGCCCCCATCCCGGGCAAGAGCGCGATCGGTGTCGAGATCCCCAACGCCGACCGCGAGATCGTCACGCTCGGCGACATCCTGCGATCGGATGCCGCCACGACCTCGACCCACCCCATGACCATCGGCGTCGGCAAAGACGTCGGCGGTGGGTTCGTCGTAGCCAACCTCGCCAAGATGCCCCACCTGCTGGTCGCCGGCTCCACCGGCTCCGGTAAGTCGAGCTTCGTGAACTCGATGATCACGAGCCTGCTCATGCGGGCCAAACCGTCCGACGTGCGCATGGTGCTCATCGACCCCAAGCGCGTCGAGTTGACCTCGTACGCGGGTGTCCCGCACCTCATCACGCCCATCATCACCAACCCGAAGAAGGCCGCCGAGGCGCTGCAGTGGGTCGTGAAAGAGATGGACATGCGCTACGACGACCTCGCGTCATTCGGCTTCCGCCACATCGACGACTTCAACCGGGCCGTCGTCGCCGGTGAGCTGAAGCTGCCGGTGGGCAGTGAGCGCGTGCTCAAGCCCTACCCCTACCTCCTCGTGGTCGTCGACGAGCTCGCCGACCTCATGATGGTCGCTCCACGCGACGTGGAAGACTCCATCGTGCGCATCACGCAGCTCGCCCGCGCCAGCGGCATCCACCTGGTCCTGGCGACGCAGCGACCATCGGTCGACGTCGTGACGGGACTCATCAAAGCCAACGTCCCCTCGCGGCTCGCGTTCGCGGTGACGAGCGTGACGGACTCCCGCGTCATCCTCGACCAGCCGGGCGCCGATCGTCTGATCGGTCAGGGCGACGGGCTGTTCCTCCCGATGGGCGCTTCCAAGGCGCTCCGCGTGCAGGGCGCGTGGGTGAGCGAACAGGAGATCGAGAAGGTCGTCGCGCACGTCACACAGCAGGCGCGGCCCGAATACCGCTCCGATGTGCAGGTCGCCGCAGAGAAGAAAGAGATCGACGCCGACATCGGAGACGACCTCGAGCTGCTCCTCGCTGCCGCCGAGCTCGTCGTGTCGACCCAGTTCGGGTCGACCTCGATGCTGCAGCGCAAGCTGCGCGTCGGCTTCGCGAAGGCCGGACGTCTGATGGACCTCCTGGAGTCGCGCGAGATCGTCGGCCCCTCTGAGGGGTCGAAGGCCCGCGATGTGCTCGTGACCAATGAGCAACTGCCGGCGGTGATGGCCCGCCTGCGCGGCGACGACACGCCGTCCGCCCCCGCGACCCCGCCGTCCGACGACCGCTACGACGACGACCCCATCGAGGCGCAGTTCGAGGGCCTCCCGGTCGTCAACGACGACGATGACGAGGGTTCGGAAGACGCCTGGCAGCTGACGGGACGCGACTGATGGCCGTGCATCCCCAGCTGCCCAACGCGATCACGATCGCCCGCATCCTCTGTGCGCCGATCTTCCTGTGGATGCTGTTGGCCGACGGTGGCGCGGGCGGCGGGTTGCGGTGGGCGGCGGCGGTGCTCTTCATCGTCGCCATCGCCACCGACGGTGTCGACGGTTACATCGCGCGTCGGTACAAGATCGTGAGCGATCTCGGCAAGCTCCTCGATCCCATCGCCGACAAGGTGCTGACGGGTGTCGCCTTCGTCGGCCTCTCGATCCTGGGCGAGCTTCCCTGGTGGGTCACGATCGTCGTGCTCGTGCGCGAGATCGGCATCACCGTCTACCGTTTCATCGTCGTCAGCGATCACGTGCTGGCTGCGGCCTGGATGGGCAAGCTCAAGACCGTCTTCCAGTCCATCGCGCTGTCCCTCGCGCTTCTGCCCCTGGCGAGCCTGTCGGATGCGGCGGTCTGGCAGAGCGCCGTGTGGTGGGCGAGCGTGGTGACGATGACGATCGCGGTGGTCCTCACCATCGCGTCGGGCATCGACTACATCGTGACCGAGGTGCGCGCCTCGCGGAAGCGCGGGAGCCGGTGATCGACGGCATCCCCGACGACTTCGACGAAACCGTTGTGCGAACGCCCCGGGAAAGCGCCGGGCTCCTCCTCGAGCGGCTCGAAGAGCTCGGCTGGACGATCGCGGTCGCCGAGTCCCTCACCGGGGGGCTCGTCGTCTCGTCCCTGGTCGACGTTCCGGGTGCCTCGCGTGCGGTACGCGGGGGAGTGGTCGCGTACGCGACCGACCTGAAGCACGGTGTGTTGGGCGTCGATCAAGCGCTCCTCGACGCCCACGGCGCCGTACACCCCCGCGTCGCCCGACAGATGGCGCGCGGTGTACGCGACGTGCTCGGCCGCGACGGGGTCGCCGCCGATGTCGGAATCGCCACGACCGGTGTCGCGGGCCCCGACGAGCAAGACGGCCAGCCCGTCGGAACCGTGCACATCGCCGTATCCACGCCGCTGGGCACCCGCGTCGACTCGCTCGTCATCGCGGGCGACCGGGACCGCATCCGTCGCGAGACCGCCCATCTGGCGATCCGACGCGCGTTGGCTGCGTTGTGACGCGCTGGCTGCGCGGGGATCGGCGGCCGCTCATATCGGGCCGAGTCGGAACGCGGGAACAAATGATCGCACATCCTCGTTTCGTCCAGCGATTCCCATCCGGTGCACAGCGCGCGGCATTAGGGTGACCACAGACGGTGTTTCACAGTTGTCCACTCGGTCAACGACGGAATCAGCAGTGAGGAGGGCCCCCAAGTGATCCTGGTTCGTCAAGAGATCGGCGAAGTCCTGCGTGACCTCCGCCAGCAGAAGGGGCGCACCCTCCGCCAGGTGGCCAGCCGCGCGAGCGTCGCTCTCGGTTATCTCAGTGAGGTGGAGCGCGGTCAGAAAGAGGCGTCCAGCGAGATCCTGGCCTCCGTGGCCGAGGCCCTCGATGTCCCGATCTCGACCATCATGCGCCAGGTCGGCGACCGCCTCTCCGTGCTCGAAGGCCTGCAGACCTTCCCCGACGTGGTCCCCGACGAGCTCGTGGCGTCCGTCGAGCCCGAGCTGTCGCTGCGCTGATTCTTCTCGCGCATGCGTCGTAGCGAGTTCGATCGCGCCGTGGCCGATGAATTCGGTGCGCGCGGTGGGTCGCTGCTGACCGATCTCGTCCTTTCCGCGGTGGGCGGGCGCACCAGCGTCGACGCTCTGGCTGCGGGCGTCGATCCGCGTGAGGTCTGGCTGGCGCTCTGCGAAGAAACCGACGTGCCCGATGACCGCCGATACGGCGTCGGCAGGTTGGAGCCGCGTCGTTCCTGACGCGCTCCCGCGCCTCATCTCGTTCCGGGGCGCTGCACGCAGTACGGGTGAGCCTGCGGCGCAGGCTCCTGCGGAGGTTCGCCCCCGGGGCTCTCAGTCCGTAGCGGGTGCGAATACGAGCACCTGCCAGGTGCGCCGGTGGCAGAGCCCTGTAGCCGCGGTGTCGTGCCCGTGGGCTGACGCCGCAGCGGGGTGCGTTCCTGGCGCGGGCTCCGCCGTCGGCGCGCGTCGATGCGCATGCCCGTCCAAGTCGGGATGCCGGCGGACGCGGCCGGGCTCGAGACATTCGTACATAGTTCCCGGCGTGTCCTCGAAACTACGTTCGAGCGAGGCGTAGTGTTCTTCACAGCAGGCCAAGTGACGTGTTCCTCCCCGATCGGGCCACGCTCAGACACCAATGTCGGAGCCCCTCCCTAACGTGGGGAAACGTCGAACGACACCTGAACGCCTTGTCGGGCTGACCCACCGTCGGTGGGAGGCGCGACAGCCTATAGGCGACCGGAACGCGAGCAGAAAGAAGATGTCATGCCCTCACCCGCAGAGCGCGAGAAGGCCCTCGAGTCGGCCCTCGCCCAGATCGACCGTCAATTCGGAAAAGGCTCGGTCATGCGACTGGGCAGCGACGATCGGGCCCCGATCGAGACCATCCCGACGGGATCCATCGCCCTCGATGCCGCACTGGGGATCGGTGGACTGCCGCGCGGTCGAATCATCGAGATCTACGGCCCGGAGTCCTCGGGTAAGACCACGCTCACCCTGCACGCGATCGCCAACGCCCAGCGCGCCGGCGGTATCGCCGCCTTCATCGACGCGGAGCACGCGCTCGACCCCGAGTACGCGAAGAAGCTCGGCGTCGACATCGACGCCCTCCTCGTGTCGCAGCCCGATACGGGTGAGCAGGCGCTCGAGATCGCCGACATGCTGATTCGTTCGGGAGCCATCGACCTCGTCGTCATCGACTCCGTGGCCGCCCTCGTTCCCGAGGCCGAGATCAAGGGCGAGATGGGAGACTCCCACGTCGGTCTCCAGGCGCGTCTGATGTCGCAGGCGTTGCGCAAGCTCACCGGCGGCCTCAACACCACCAAGACCACGGCCATCTTCATCAACCAGCTCCGCGAGAAGATCGGCGTGTTCTTCGGCTCGCCCGAGACCACTGCCGGCGGAAAGGCGCTCAAGTTCTACGCGTCGGTGCGTCTCGACATCCGCCGTATCGAGACTCTGAAGGACGGCACCGAGGCAGTGGGCAACCGCACCCGTGTCAAGGTCGTCAAGAACAAGATGGCCCCGCCCTTCAAGCAGGCCGAGTTCGACATCATCTACGGAGTCGGCATCTCCCGAGAAGGCAGCCTGATCGACTTCGGCGTCGAACACGGCATCGTCAAGAAGTCCGGCGCGTGGTACACCTACGACGGCGAGCAGCTCGGCCAGGGCAAAGAGAACGCCCGCAACTTCCTCATCAAGAACCCTGACATCGCCGCCGAGATCGAGACGAAGATCAAGACCAAGCTGGGTATCGGCGTGGCTCCCGTCGCTGCTGTCGAGGCCGCTCCCGCGGACGATGAGCTGGCCGCACGTCGCCCGGCGTGATGACTGACGACGGTAGTGGTTCGGGTCGTCGCCCGTTCGATGGAGTGGGCGACGACCACGGGACCGACGGAGTGCGCGACGACCACGGGATCGACGGAGTGTCGGGTGAGCACCGCCAGGACGAGCGAGTTCTCCATGGACTTCCGCGTACGGCCGAAGATGACGCCCTCGCGCCGGTCATCCCCCTCTTCGGTTCCCGGGGGCGGTCGTCTTCCGCGCACCCGTCGCTCGGGCGGGACGCCGGCGACGCCTCCGTGGACGCGGCAGCCGCCGCAGGCCCCGGTGGGCAGGTCGGGAGGCGTCCCCGCCTGCGGCCCCTCCGAGATCTCGGAGCGGCGGACAGCGAGGTCGGGTCGGATGCTGCTCGGGCAGAGTCACATCCGTCGCACAGTGATCGCGTCCGCGATGACGTCGTAACGGCGGAAGAGATTCGACAGCACGCCGAAGCGGTGCTCCTGCGCAAGCTGCGGTCTCGGTCGTTGTCGCTCTCCGAAGCTCGAGGCGTGGTGCGTGGCACGGAGGGCGCCGACGACGTCCTTGCCGAGGAGATCGTCGACCACTTCGTCGACCTCGGGTATCTCGACGACACGACATTCGCCGAGCAGCTGGCGATGTCGGCCGTTGAGAAGCGGGGTGAGGGTCGCCGCGCCGTGGCCGAGACGCTGCGCAAGCGCGGCATCCCGCGCGACGTGGCCGAGGCGGCGCTCGCGGCGCTGCCCGATGACGACGCCGAGCGCGCGCTCGAGTTCGCCCGGTCGAAGCTGCGCGCCGTCGAGGGCGTGGAGTACGAGGCGGCGCTCCGCCGCCTGGCAGGACAACTCGGGCGTCGGGGCTATCCCTCTTCGGTCGCTCTGACGGCGGCTCGCTCGGCCCTCGCGGAAGCGGGCGTCGGCCGGTCGCGTCCGTTCGCCCGTCCTTCCTCCGGGGTGCGTTTCACTCCCGACGAGTGAGGTGTGTCGCCCCCGGCGGGCGGGGGAGCGACGTCGTCCGCTCGCCCGCGTGGGGCGTGGGCCGCTGGTCGCCGCCGTCGTCCGCCGCGGCTGTCGACCGCGTCGCCGCCCGCCCGCGCTCGGCCCCCGCGGCCACCATGCGCCCCAGTTCCTTGCGGGAGGCGGCCCCGACCTTCGAGCGTGCCTGATAGATGTGAGACTCCACCGTCCGCACCGACAGGAACAGCCGTGTCGCGATCTCGCGGTTCGTGAGCCCCTCGTCAGCCATCAACGCGATCTCGTGCTCGCGCGCGGTGAGTTCTCCCGTCGCGACGCCCAGTGCCGGCGGGCGGGCGAACTCGATCACGGCGTCGGGATTCTCTCGGCGCGCGTCGCTCGTCGACCACAGCGCGTGCAGGCGGAGCTCATCGACGGGGAGTTCCTCTTCGGCGGTCGATCGCGCCGACGCGCGACGAACCGCTTCGACCGCCAGGGGCAGGTCTGTCGTCGCGGCGAGTTGCACCAGCTCGTCGACCTCGTCTTCGCTCGCGGCCCCCAAGGCGGTCAGCCGGAACAGGTCGCGAATGCGCAGGGCCGCCGCGGAGCGTCCGCGCGTCAGTTCGGCCGCACCGCGTGCCGCGACGCGGGCGGCATCGTGGCGTCCCTCCGCCGCGAGGATGGTCGTCTGCACGTACAGGCTGCTCCGACGCAGCAGGGGGATGTCGCGGTCGTCCAGACGGACGAGGATCGCGCGAGCGTCGTCGAACCTGCCGGCCAACGCGAGTTCCTCGGCAACGCTCAATTCGATCATGGTCGTATCGAGATCTGCCACGGCCGACGGCGTGCGCGACATCGCCGACGCCAGCTCGCGGCGTGACTCGACGGCTCGTCCTGCCCCGGCGAAGGCGATCGCGGCCGCCGCCCCCGCCAGGGTCAGCTCCGCCCCGTCGCCCTCACGCGCGATCCTCGCCAGCTCGCGCTCGAGGCGGGCGTGCACGGCGGCCCCATCGGCTCCGGCGACCTGGTGGCCCGCCAACATCGAGATGAGAGCCGTGAGGCGGTCGCGTGCGAGGAGCCCATCGGCGACGTATCGCGCGTCGAGCATGCGCTCAGCGGCGCGATAGCACACCCGTGCCCGGCGCCAGCAGCCGGCCACGGCCTCCGCCGTACCCGCCGCCACGAGAGCGCGGAGGCGTGCCGCCGGTGCCGCTGAGACTTCCGTGACAGCGCGTCCCGCGGCCTCGGCCGCTGCGGCCCACTCCAGTCGCGCTCCTGCGCGTGACGCCTGGGCGAGCAGCTCGTCGACGCGGGAGTCCGCGAGGGCCCGGTCGTGGGTGACTTCTCGACGAGGATCGTGCACGTCGTCGTCGGCGATGTCCCGTGCCATCCGACGGCGTATCTCGACGTCGCCACCGTCGTCGGTCTCGCCCGCGCTGAACGGGGCATGAGCGCGCGCGGCGAGCTCGGCTTCGAGGCGGAGCGCGGGGACGTCCGCCGACCTCAGCCCCCGCGCCGCGTAAGCGGCGGCGTGTGCGGCGTCGCCACGATCGTTGGCCTCGCGTGCGGCATCGAGGGCGATGCGCGCCCGGATCGCCGGGGGATGGGCGGCCTCGCCGGAGAGATCCGGACCGAGACGGTGCCAGCGCTGGGCGACCGTGACGGCGACGGCCGAACTCCACCACTCATCCGACTCGGCGAGCATCCGTCGACCCACCGCATCGACGAGGGAGTCGACGCGCGTGACGCCCAGTCGACGCTGCGCCTCCTGCGCGATCAGGTCGTTCGCGGTGAGGCGGCGCTCGGGCGAAGAGTCCGCGTGCAGGAGTCCACGCGCGATCAGCGCGTGGAGGCTGTCGACCTCGAAGAACCGGGTGGCGACGGCCATCTCGAGATGGGCGAGACGTCGGATGCCGGCGAGGCTCTCGAGATCGTCGGTGGGCATCCCGGACATGTGCCGTTCGAGCGCGACGGCGAGTCGGCTGTGAGGGGCGATCGTGCGGAACGCCTCCAGCGGATCACGACCGGCCCGAGCGTCCGCGATGGCGTGGAGGACGAGTCGTCGCAGGAGTGACCTCGAGCGGTCGGCGCGCCACACGAGCGCCGCGCGCGTGGGGCTGTCGAGGAGTCCCGCGTCGGGGAAGACGTCGATGAGTCGGAACGCATCCTCGTCGGCGAGTTCGGTGAGATCGACGCGTCGCGCCAACCCTTCGGCCCAGAGGTTCCGCAGGCCGCGACGCGCGTCGTCGGCGTCGTCGGGCGGCTCGACATCCCGCGGGCGGGCGGTGCGGTGCGCAAGGACTGCGGTGAGACTCCGGGATGCCACCCCTCGGGCGATCGCCCGCGCCGACTCCGCATCGATGAGTTCGATGTCGTCGATGATGAGCACGCCGTCCATGATCGCGTGGTCGTCCGAGGGGGTCCGCAGCCTCGCGAGCGCGGGCTCGGCGGCGGCGTCGACCGCGCCGAACGGCTGCTGCGACAGAGCTGATGCGGTGTGCAGGACGATGGTCCGACCACCGAGGCGCTCGATCTCGGCGGTGATCCCGCGCAGCAGGTGGCTCCGGCCGCTTCCACGGGGACCTGCCACGACCAGTGAGGCCCCCTCCAGGACGCGCGCCGCCCACGCCGCTGCATCCCGATCCGCGCCGATCGCTTCCACCGAGCGCAGCTTCCTTCGGTCGCTGTCCATGCTTCCCCCCGGCACCCGTCGGTCCACGCTATCTTCGTGAACGCCTGGGGAACGTCCGGTGCACGCAGGCTTATGCCCGGATCGCGCCAGAAGGCGACCGGGCAGGGATCCGGACACCTGCGCGGGCCCGGAGAGGGCCGCTTAGACTTGCACGCATCATGACCACCGCCGCCTCCTCCCCGACGCTGATCGCGCTCTCCTCCGCCGCGCAGGGCGCGCAGGGTCCGCGCACCTACGAAGTCCGCACCTTCGGATGCCAGATGAACGTGCACGATTCCGAGCGTCTCTCCGGCTCGCTGGAGAGTGCGGGATACGTGCCCGCCGATGCCGGCGTCGAGGCCGACGTCGTCGTCATCAACACGTGCGCCGTCCGCGACAACGCGGCGGGCAAGCTGTACGGCACCCTCGGTCACCTCAAGTCGCGTAAGGACGCGCACGCGGGAATGCAGATCGCCGTCGGCGGGTGCCTCGCCCAGATGGACAAGGATGCCGTGCAGAAGAAGGCCCCCTGGGTCGACGTCGTCTTCGGCACGCACAACATGGGGTCGCTGCCCGGAATGCTCGAGCGTGCTCGACACAACGGCGAGGCCGAACTCGAGATCCTCGAGTCTCTGGAGATCTTCCCCTCCACCCTCCCCACCAAGCGCGATTCGATCCACAGCGGCTGGGTCTCGATCTCGGTGGGATGCAACAACACCTGCACCTTCTGCATCGTGCCGAGCCTGCGCGGCAAAGAGAAGGACCGTCGCCCGGGCGACATCCTCAACGAGATCCGGCTGCTCGTCGACGATGGCGCGATCGAGGTCACGCTGCTGGGCCAGAACGTGAACTCGTACGGCGTGGAGTTCGGCGATCGTCTCGCGTTCGGCAAGCTGCTGCGCGCCGCGGGCGAGATCGAGGGCCTCGAGCGCATCCGATTCACGAGCCCCCACCCCGCGGCCTTCACCGATGACGTCATCGCCGCGATGGCCGAGACCCCGGCCGTCATGCCGCAGCTCCACATGCCGCTGCAGTCCGGCTCCGACCGCATCCTCAAGGCGATGCGCCGGTCGTACCGCAGCGAGAGATTCCTCGGCATCCTCGACCGCGTGCGCGAGCGCATCCCGTACGCCGCGATCACGACCGACATCATCGTCGGCTTCCCGGGCGAGACCGAGGAGGACTTCCAGGAGACCCTGCGCGTGGTGGAAGCCTCGCGCTTCTCGAGCGCCTTCACCTTCCAGTACTCCATCCGCGAGGGCACCCCGGCGGCGACGATGGCCGACCAGGTGCCGAAGGCCGTCGTCCAGGAACGTTACGAGCGCCTCACCGCACTGCAGGACCGGATCGCCGCCGAAGAGAACCGGAAGCAGCTCGGTCGCACCCTCGACGTGCTCATCTCCGCTGGCGAGGGCAAGAAGGACGCCGAGACGCACCGCCTCACGGGCCGTGCCGAAGACAACCGACTCGTGCACGTCGAGGTACCCGCCGGCTCGCCGGTGCCGCGACCCGGCGACGTGGTCTCGGCGACCGTCACGCACGCGGCACCCTTCCACCTGCTCGCCGACTCACCCGACGGCGCAGCCCTGCGGATCCGGCGCACGCGCGCGGGGGACGCCTGGGACCGCTCACAGGCCGAGTCGTGCGGCGTTCCCGCGCCGGCGGGCCAGAGCGACGCGCCGCGCGCGGTGTCACTGGGTCTTCCCACTCTCCGCGTCGGCGTGTGACCGCGCCGGTCCTCTGGGCGGTCGTCGGAGCGACGGGGACCGGCAAGACCGGCCTCTCGCTCGACCTCGCCGATGCGCTGGATGCCCGCGGGCGCCGCGCCGAGATCATCAACGCCGATGCGATGCAGCTGTATCGCGGCATGGACATCGGCACCGCCAAGATCCCTCTCGCGGAGCGCCGCGGCATCCCGCACCACCTCTTCGACGCGCTCGCGGTCACCGATGAGGCCGCGGTCGCCTGGTATCAGGATGCCGCCCGCACGGCCATCCGCGGCATCCACGGTCGCGGCGCGGACGCCATCCTCGTCGGGGGGTCGGGTCTGTACGTCTCGAGTGTGCTGTGGGACTTCCGCTTCCCCCCGCGCGATGAGGCTCTGCGTGCGCGGCTGGAGGCGGAGTTGGAGGCCGCGGGGGCGGGTGCGCTGTATGCGCGTCTGCGCGAGGCCGACCCGGTCGCGGCCGGTCGCATCGACCCGCGCAACGGGCGCCGCGTGGTGCGGGCACTGGAGGTCCTGGCGCAGGGCGGCGAGACGCACGGCGGTGCGCTTCCGGACGCGCCGGAGTTCTGGCATCCGCACACGCGCATCGTCGCCACCGCGATAGATCGAGACGAGCTCGTACCGATGCTCGACGCCCGCGTCGAGCGCATGTGGGAGCAGGGGCTGATCGATGAGGTGCGGGCGCTGCGCGCGGACGGCCTCGAGTGGAGCGCGACCGCCGGGCGGGCGATCGGCTACGCGCAGGCTCTCGGGCAGCTGCGCGGCGCGCTCACCCGTGATGAGGCCGTCGGCGAGACGCAGGCGCTCACGCGGCGCTATGCGCGCCGCCAGGTGTCGTGGTTCCGACGCTACGCCGACGCCGTGTGGGTCGACGCGCGCAGCGTGGATGCCGAGAGCCTCACCTCAGACGCGGGGGAGCGTGCGTGACGGGCGAGCGGGTCCGTCGATGGGGGACTCCTGGTCGACCTTCCGGGGGTGCGTGAGCGCCGGAGGGGTGCAGCCCGCTCCCTAGACTGGAGGCATGGCGACTCTCCCGTTCACCAAGGGCCACGGCACCGGCAACGACTTCGTGGTGGTGGCCGATCCCGACGGAGAACTCGACCTCTCCGACGCGCAGGTCGCGGCGTTGTGCGACCGTCACTTCGGCATCGGCGCCGACGGACTGCTGCGCGTCGTGCGCACGACGTCGATCGTCGAAGGCGCGGATGCCGCGGCATCCGGTGCCGAATGGTTCATGGACTACCGCAACGCCGACGGCTCGAAGGCCGAGATGTGCGGTAACGGTACCCGCGTCTTCGCGCGTTATCTCACCGACACCGGTCTCGCATCGATCGACGACGGGCTGCGCATCGGCACCCGCGCGGGGGTCAAGACGCTCACGCGCAGTGACCGCGGCTTCGAGGTGGACCTCGGGGTCTTCGAGGTGGATGCCGACGAAACACTCGTCCGCGCGAAGGGTCTGTCGGTGGCGCGCCCCGGCGTCGGTATCGACGTGGGCAACCCGCACGTGGTCGTCGCCTTGTCGTCCGACGCCGAACTCGACGGTCTCGATCTTGCGTACCAGCCGGTGCTCGATCCCCCTCCGCGGCACGGCGCGAACGTGGAGTTCGTCGTCCCGGCCGATCCGCTCGTGCGCGACGGTGTCGGTGCGATCCGCCTGCGGGTGTTCGAGCGCGGTGTCGGCGAAACGCTGAGCTGCGGCACCGGCGTGGCTGCTGCCGCGCTCGCCGTTCGGCACTGGGCGGGTCCGGCGGCCCCCGACCACTGGGTCGTCGACACCCCGGGCGGTACCCTCGGCGTGCGCGTGTCCGGCGAGCGGGTGTTCCTGTCGGGTCCCGCGTCGCTCGTCTTCACCGGCGAGGTCGCGCTCGCTTGACGGCGTACGGGCGGCTCGCCTGAAGATCTGCGGGCGGCTGGTATCGCGCTCGCCTGACGGCGTACGGGCGGTGCGCGCGGACCCGAACCGTCCGTTTCGACGGCGCAACCCGCGGGGATGCGCGGCTGGGGGCGCGCACGGCGCGCCGGCATCCGGATCAGGCGACGATGTCGATGGGCTCGCTCCGCGGCGAGCCGTGGCGGCGCACGCGGATCACGCGGAACCCGCGACCGGTCGCGGCCCGCTGCACGCTGTAGCCGTCGACGAAGGTGGCGGCGAGCCAGCGCTGCAGGGAGTCCGAACCCAGGTTGCGCTGCACGACGAACCATCCGTCCGAACGCTCCACCATGCGGGGGATCCACTGCTGCAGCATGCCGTGCAACTCGCTCTTGCCCACGCGGATCGGCGGGTTCGAGCGAATGGTGCGGAACGAGACCTCGCCGGGAACATCCTCGGGGCGCACGGCGTTGATGTTCGTGAGGCCGAGCGACTGCGCGTTGCGCCTCACGAGATCGAGAGCACGCTCGTTGACGTCGACCGCCCACACGGTCGCGTGCGGTGAGGCGAGCGCGAGCGACAGCGAGATCGGACCCCACCCGCACCCCAGGTCGAGGAAGTGCCCGCCGGCGGGAGGGGGCGGGGTGTTGGCGAGCAGCACCGAGGTACCGGCATCCACATGATCGGGACTGAAGACCCCGCCGGCTGTGACCACCTCGAGCTCACGACCGGCGAGCGTCACGCGGATGCGGCGGAGCTGCTCGGGACTCGACGGCGACGCGCTGAAGTAGTGCTCGCTCCCCATCACGCCAGGATATCCGACCGGCCCCTCGGGCGTCGGGACGGATAAAGTGCCAGAACACCGAAATTGCCGCCGCGGCAGGGTCCGCGGCCGAAAGGAACACATGACCGAACAGACCACACCCCCGAGCATCGACGCGTCGCCGGTCGACCCGGTGGACCGCGTGCTCTCGCGCGCCGAAGCGCATCGCGGGGTCCGGGTCTTCGGTGCAGCGCAAGCGCTCCAGGATGCCACCACCGCCTACGGCGGCGATGCCGACGGCGACCAGTGGGACCGCGAGGAGCGCGCTGCGCTCCGCCGCGTGGCCGGACTCTCCACCGAGCTCGAAGACGTCACCGAGGTCGAGTACCGCCAGCTGCGCCTCGAGAACGTCGTCCTCGTCGGCGTGCACCCGCAGGGTGAGCAGGCGGATGCCGAGAACTCGCTGCGCGAGCTGTCGGCGCTGGCCGAGACCGCCGGTGCCGTCGTGCTCGACGGCGTGCTGCAGCGCCGCCCGCATCCGGATCCCGCGACCTACGTCGGACGCGGGAAGGCGGCGGAGCTGCGCGACATCGTCGCCGCCGTGGGCGCGGACACCGTCATCGCCGACACCGAACTGGCACCCAGCCAGCGTCGCGCGCTCGAAGACGTCGTGAAGGTGAAGGTGATCGACCGCACGACGGTGATCCTCGACATCTTCAGCCAGCACGCCAAGAGCCGAGAGGGCAAGGCCCAGGTCGAGCTCGCTCAGCTCGAGTACCTCCTCCCGCGCCTGCGCGGCTGGGGTGATTCGATGTCGCGTCAGGCCGGTGGACAGGTCGGCGCGGGCGGCGCGGGTATGGGCTCGCGTGGCCCCGGTGAGACCAAGATCGAGCTGGACCGTCGGCGCATCCGCACCAAGATGGCTCTGTTGCGCAAGCAGTTGCGCGATTTCGCCCCCGCCCGTGAGGCGAAGCGCGCCGAACGCAAGCGTCACACCATCCCCTCGGTCGCGATCGCCGGCTACACCAACGCCGGTAAGTCGAGTCTGCTGAACCGCCTCACCAGCGCCGGTGTCCTGGTCGAGAACGCCCTGTTCGCGACCCTGGATGCCACGGTCCGCCGTTCGGAGACGAGCGACGGCCGCGTCTACACGTTGACCGACACGGTCGGCTTCGTGCGAAACCTTCCGCACCAGCTGGTCGAGGCCTTCCGCTCGACCCTCGAGGAGGTCGGCGACGCCGACGTCATCCTGCACGTCGTCGACGCCTCGCACCCCGACCCGGCCGCGCAGTTGATGACGGTGCGCGACGTGATGGGCGATGTCGATGCGAACTTCGGACAGGAGATCGTCGTCTTCAACAAGGCCGACCTGGTCACGGATGACGACCGGCTCGTGCTGCGCGGGCTCGCGCCGAACGCGAAGTTCGTCTCCTCGCGCACCGGCGAGGGCATCGACGAGCTGCGCGCCGCCATCGAAGAGGCTTTGCCCCTGCCGGCGGTCGAGGTGCAGGCGGTCGTTCCGTACGACCGCGGCGACCTGGTGTCGGCCGTGCACGAGAGCGGACTGATCCTGGCGCAGGAGCACCGCGAGACCGGAACGTTCCTGCACGCCCACGTGGGCGCCCGCCTCGCGGCGGAGCTGGAGCCGTTCGCGGCCTGACGTGAGACGAAAGAGCCCCGCCGAGTCTTGTTCGGCGGGGCTCTTCGCGTCTGGTTCAGCGGTGACCGGCGATTCTGGCCTATTCGGGCTGTGTCATCCCGGACGGTCGCGGTGGATCCCCTCATCCGGCCCGCGGCGCGGTCGGGGGAGATCAGTCGAGGGGGAGAGCGGGTACACCCGGGGTCTCGAAGCCGAAGACCGCACCGAGGAACCCGAGCTCTCGCTGCAGGGAGTCGACGACCGTCTCGGCACGGCGGAAACCGTGACCCTCTCCCTCGTACAGCACGTAGGCGTGGGGGACCCCGTGCGCAGCGAGG
The DNA here is from genome assembly GCF_014192415.1 of Microbacterium proteolyticum. Lineage (GTDB taxonomy): Bacteria > Actinomycetota > Actinomycetes > Actinomycetales > Microbacteriaceae > Microbacterium > Microbacterium proteolyticum. The sequence continues at coordinate 181,704 of NZ_JACHXY010000001.1, read as the reverse complement.
GCGTCGCGGATCGCCTCGGCCTGCGATGGCGGAACGACCCGGTCTTCGGCGCCCTGCAGGATCAGCAGCGGCACGCGGAACCGCTCAGGACGACTGAGCGGCGACCGCTCGATGTACACCTGCTCCGCCTCGGGGAGCGGTCCGATGAGACCGTCGAGATATCGTGCCTCGAAGTCGTGGGTGTCTTCGGCCAGGGCGCGGGCGTCGCCGACGCCGTAGCGGGAGATGCCCGCCGAGAAGACGTCGGTGCGGGTGACGGCGGCGAGCACGGTCCATCCACCCGCGGAGCCGCCCGCGATGGCGAGGCGCTCCGGGTCGGCGAGCCCCGCCGCGGCGAGGGCCGACGCCGCCGCGGCGACGTCATCGACGTCGACCACGCCCCACTGGCCCTTCAGCCGGTCGCGGTAGGCGCGCCCGTACCCGGTGGAGCCCCCGTAGTTGACGTCGAGAACGCCGATGCCGCGACTGGTGAAGAACGCCGTCTTCGCGGACGGCGCGGGGCCGACGTGGGAGGTCGGGCCGCCGTGCACGAGCACGACGTAGGGCGGGCGCTCGCCCGCGGGGGCCGTGACCTCGGGATGCGTGGGTGCGTAGGCGAAGGCGTGCACCGGGCCGTGCGGCCCCTCCGTCTCGAGGGCACGCGCCGACGGCATCCACTCGTCACCCCAGGAGCCGGATCCCCCCGTCACGAGGTCGACGACGCCGGAGTCGAGGTCGACCAGCCACAGGCCGGATCGGCCCGCGCTATCGGCTCCGGAGATCAGCACCCGGGCGTCGCGCGCATCGTCGACGGTGGCGCCGGCCACCACGGGGACGTCGAGCGGCCGGACGCCCGACGGGGCGATCTCGACGATCTGGTCGGCACCGTCCGTTCGCACCGCGACGATGCGGCCGTCGCCCGCCGCACCGAACCATCGCGTGCCGAGCACCCACAACCCGCCGCCGGTGTCGGCGTCCGCCGGCGCGACGGGCTGCGCGTCACCGTCGAGGGGACGACGGAAGAGGTTCCACCGGCCGCCCGGGTCGTCGGCGTACAGCAGTTCGTCGTCTGCGAGCCAGACGGGCTGCAGGGGCGCACGGTCGTCGCCACCCGCGAGGTCGTGCACTTCTTCGGATGCGAGGTCGGCGACGCGCAGGATCGTGGCGTCCCAAGGCATGTCGGGGTGGTTCCACGCGATCCACGCGAGCCGACCGCCGTCGGGGCTCAGCGCCGGCTGAGCGAGGAAGTGGCTGCCCTCGGCGAGCACGTCGACGGTTCCGGAATCGTCGGTGGCGACGCGCACGATGGCTCGCACCGGGACGCGCTCGGCGCCGTGCGTCTCGCGGACCGCCAGGAGGGCGCCGTGCTCGAAGCGCAGACCGCCGTGGCGCACGGTGTCGTCGGCCGGGGTGAGGGCGCGCGCTCCACCGCCGGGCCGAAGGGCGTACACCCGCTGGTCGGTCCTCTCGACGTAATAGAGCTCGCCTTCGTCGGAGGCGGTCCAGGCGCCGCCCCCGTACTCGTGGACCGCGGAGCGGGCGTTGGCGGGAGCGGGAAGGACGGTCTCGACGGAGCCGTCGGCGCGACGACGCTTCACTGCGACGCGGCCGGCCTCGGAGGGGACGGATTCGCCCCACCACACCTCGTCGCCGACGATCCGCGCACCGTCGACGCGCGGGGTCGACTGCGCCACCGACTCGGGGGTGATGGGTGAGGGCCAGGAACCGTAGGGGAGGGTGTCTGCCATCCTCCCAGCCTAGGGAGGGCCTGCGACATCCGCCTCGGCACCCGCGGCTCGCCCGCGGTGGAGCGCTGGTCGGCGCATCTCAGACGGCGCGCAGCACCGCCACGATGCGACCCAGCACGACGGCCTCGTCGCCGAGGATGGGCTCGAACGCGCTGTTGCGGGGGAGGAGCCAGGTGTGTCCATCGCGGCGGCGGAACGTCTTCACCGTGGCCTCACCATCGAGCATCGCCGCGACGATCTCGCCGTTCTCGGCGGTGGCCTGCGAGCGGACGACGACCCAGTCGCCGTCGCAGATCGCCGCGTCGATCATCGACTCGCCCGAGACCTTGAGCATGAACAACTCACCCTTGCCGACGAGCTGGCGCGGGAGGGGGAAGATCTCCTCGACCTGCTGGTCGGCGGTGATGGGCACGCCCGCCGCGATCCGGCCCACCAGGGGCACGAGGGCGGCATCGCCCACCGAGGGTGCGGTGTCGGCCGGGTTCTCGGCGGCGGTGCCGGGAAGGTCGATCAGCACCTCCATGGCGCGGGTCTTGCCCGGGTCGCGGCGCAGGTAGCCGCTGAGTTCGAGCTGGTTCAGCTGGTGGGTGACGCTCGAGAGGGACTTCAGGCCGACCGCGTCGCCGATCTCGCGCATGCTCGGCGGGTACCCGTGCCGCGCGATCGATCGCTGGATGACCTCGAGGATCGCGAGCTGCTTGTCGCTGAGGCTCTTCCGCCGACGCGTCTGCGGTCGTTCGCGGCCGGCGGTCGTCGCGTCGGTCATCTGATGCTCCCCTCGCGCCGCGGGAAGGGCGGCGGAAATTCGAATGTCGGAGGTTGATGGTGAGGTCTCCGTGTCGAAACCGTATCCGGTCGACGAGGCGAATCACACGGAACCTGACGCGTGTCGCGTTCGATTCGTCTCCGAGATCCGCCGTCTTGACACCCTCGCAGTATCGAAGATAGATTCGGAATACAGATTCGCACTCCCGCCCTCCCGGCCGAGGGTGGGGTGCGAATCTCTCCCCACTGAGGAGCACACCATGACCAGCATCGCCATCTCCGCCCCCACCACCCGCCTGCGCATCACGCCGCGCGGTCGCCGCGTCGTCACCTTCCTGGTGTCACTGCCGCTCGTCGTGGGTCTCGGTGTCGCGATCGTCGGCGGCGGTGCCGCGCTGGCCTCGAACGACACCGGTGCCCCCGTCGGTTCCTTCGCCGAGGTCACCGTCATGAGCGGCGAGACCCTGTGGTCGATCGCCGAAGAGCTGGCGCCCGCGGCCGATCCCCGCGACGTCGTCGCCCAGATCTCCCGTCTCAACGCCCTGTCCGGTGGCTCGGTGGCGGCCGGTCAGCGCATCGCGATCCCGGCCGAGTACGCCCCCACGAACTGACGTCCGCTCCGCGTCGGCTATGCCGCGTGAGTCGCCACGGCGCCCGCCGCCTACGATGGGTGGGGTGACCGTACGCCTCGACGACCTCCCTCTTCGCGACGATCTGCGGGGGATGACCCCCTATGGGGCACCGCAGGCGCCGCTGCCCGTGGCGCTGAATGTGAACGAGAACACGCATCCCGTTCCGTCGGAGGTCGCGGACGACATCCTGGATGCCGTCGCCCGGGCCCTCCGTGACGTCAACCGCTATCCCGACCGGGAGTTCACCGCGCTGCGGGAGGCGTTCGCTCAGTACGTGGGCCACGGCCTGGGTGCCGAGCAGATCTGGGCGGCCAACGGCTCGAACGAGGTGCTGCAGCACATCCTCCAGGCGTTCGGTGGTCCCGGTCGCACCGCGATGGGTTTCGCACCCACCTACTCGATGTACCCGATTCTCACGCGCGCGACCGGTGCGCGATGGATCGCCGGGCACCGCGAGCACGATTTCTCCTTGACGGCGGAGTCGGCGGCCGCACAGGTCCGTGAGCAGCGACCCGACATCGTCTTCCTCTGCGCCCCCAACAACCCCACGGGTACCCCGCTCCGACGCGACGTCATCGAAGCGGTCTACGACGCGACCGACGGTGTCGTCATCGTCGACGAGGCGTACGAGGAGTTCGCCCCTCGCGACGAGCCCTCTGCCGTGGCGCTCCTTCCCGGCCGTCCTCGGTTGGTCGTCTCGCGCACGATGAGCAAGGCCTTCGCGTTCGCCGGCGCGCGGGTGGGCTATCTCGCAGCCGACCCGGCCTTCGTCGACGCCCTGCGCCTGGTGCGTCTGCCGTACCACCTGAGCGCCTTGACCCAGGCGGCGGCGACCGCCGCGCTGGGCCACGCCGAGACGATGCTGGGGATGGTCGACGAGATCGTCGCCCAGCGTGACCGCATCTCGGCGACGGTGTCGGCCTTGGGCTACACGGCGCACGAGTCGTGGACGAACTTCGTGCTGTTCGGCGGAGTCGATGACCCGGCCGCGACCTGGAAGGCCCTGTACGACCGCGGTGTGCTCATCCGCGACGTCGGCATCCCCCACCACCTGCGCGTCTCGGCCGGAACGGCCGACGAGACCACCGCGTTCCTCGACGCCCTCGCCTCGATAGGATCCCGATCATGACCGGCCCCGCCACGCCCCGCACCGCCTCGATCACGCGCGAAACGAGCGAGTCGCACATCGAGCTCGAGGTGGATCTCGACGGACGCGGTGCGAGCGACATCCAGACGACGGTGCCGTTCTTCGACCACATGCTCACGGCGTTCGCGAAGCACTCGCTCACCGACCTGCGCGTGCGCGCCAGCGGCGACACCCACATCGACGCCCACCACACCGTGGAAGACACCTCGATCGTGCTCGGCCAGGCGATCCGGCAGGCACTCGGCGACAAGTCCGGCATCGCGCGCTACGGCGACGCCCTCGTGCCGCTCGACGAGGCTCTGGCGCAGGCGGTGGTCGACATCAGCGGTCGTCCGTACCTCGTGCACACGGGCGAGCCGGTCGGCTTCGAGCACCACCTCATCGGGGGCCACTTCACCGGCTCGCTCGTACGCCACTCCTTCGAGGCCATCTCGATCCACGCGGGGCTCACCGTGCACGTGCGCGTCCTCGGCGGACGCGATCCGCACCATATCGCCGAGGCGGAGTACAAGGCGCTCGCCCGCGCCTTCCGTCACGCCAAGGCGCTCGATCCCCTCGTCGACGGCATCCCGAGCACCAAGGGTGCGCTGTGACGGCCAAACCCGTCGTCGCGGTCCTCGATTACGGGTCGGGCAACGTCCACTCCGCGGTCAAGGCGCTCGTCGAGGCCGGCGCCGACGCGCGCCTGACCTCCGACCGATCTCTGCTCCTCGACGCCGACGGTCTCCTGGTGCCCGGTGTCGGCGCGTTCCGCGCCGTCATGGAGTCGCTGATTGCCAGTCGCGGGGGCGAGATCATCGACCGCCGCCTCGCCGGTGGGCGACCGGTCCTCGGCATCTGCGTCGGCATGCAGGTCATGTTCGATCGCGGGATCGAGCGTGGCGCCGACACGTCGGGGCTGGGGGAGTGGCCGGGCACGGTCGCCGAGCTCAAGGCCCCCGTACTGCCGCATATGGGCTGGAACACCGTCGCCGCGGGCGAGGGGTCGCGCCTGTTCGAGGGGATAGAGCGCGAGCGGTTCTATTTCGTGCACTCCTACGCCGCGCAAGAGTGGTTGCTGGACGTCACCCCGCCGTTTCCGCAGCCCTCCGTGACCTGGTGCACCTACGGTGCGCCCTTCATCGCGGCGGTCGAGAACGGTCCGCTGGCGGCGACCCAGTTCCACCCCGAGAAGTCGGGCGAGGCCGGCATCCGCCTTCTCGCCAATTGGATCGACGGGCTGCGCGCGACTACTGTGTGACCTCGTGCCCCGGCTCGGCGAGATGCGCCGAAGGGTGCGAGGAGCCATGAACGATTTCGCGTCCACGCCCGAACTTGTGCTGCTTCCGGCGGTCGATGTCGCCGACGGCAAAGCCGTCCGCTTGACCCAGGGTGAGGCCGGCACCGAGACCAGCTACGGCGACCCCGTCGATGCGGCCGCCGACTTCGCCCGCCAGGGCGCGCAGTGGATCCACCTCGTCGACCTCGACGCCGCCTTCGGCCGTGGCAGCAATGCCAACGTCATGCGCAAGGTCATCAAGCAGGTCAAGGGCGTGCAGGTGGAGCTGTCGGGCGGCATCCGCGACGACCGCACGCTCGAGGCGGCGCTCGAGAGCGGCGCGAGCCGCATCAACCTCGGCACCGCGGCGCTCGAGAACCCCGAGTGGGCGGCCGACGTCATCAACCGCTACGGCGAGGCCATCGCGGTCGGTCTCGACGTGCGCGGCACGACCCTCGCCGCGCGCGGCTGGACGCGCGACGGTGGCGACCTGTGGACGGTGCTCGAGCGTCTCGAGGACGCAGGATGCAGCCGCTACGTCGTCACCGACGTCACCAAGGACGGCACGCTCCGTGGCCCGAACATCGAACTGCTGCGCGAGATGACCCAGCGCACCCCCAAGCCGATCGTCGCCTCCGGCGGCGTGTCGAGCCTCGACGACATTGCGGCGCTGCGCGACCTCGTGCCCCTCGGCGTCGAGGGCGCGATCGTCGGCAAGGCGCTCTACGCGGGGCAGTTCACGCTCGCTGAGGCACTGGATGTCGCCGGACACTGACGGTCCGGTCGGAGACGGGTCGCACGGTCACGGCCCACACGGCGCCGGTGCCGACTCGGCGGGCCTCCCCTGGGAGGGCCGCAGTTTTTCGCCCAATCCGCACTCGGGCGATGATGGGTCGGCTGACCCCGCGTTGCTCGCGGCGCTGCTCGCGTTCCAGGCAGCGGAGGGTGATGCGCGTGCGGTGGTCGACGCCTACCGCGAGGCGCGCCTGCTGATCCCGCTCGTCGCCGAGAAGGGCGATCACGGCATCGGCGCGCACGGGCTCGAGGTCGACAAGACGCAGGAGCTCTCGATCGTCACGGTCGCCGCCCCGGACGGGCGCAAGGTCCTCCCGGTTTTCACCTCCGTCGCGGCACTTCAGACATGGGATGCCACGGCGCGCCCCGTCCCCGCCGATGGTCGACGCACCGCGCTGGCCGCGGCGTCCGAGGACACCGAGCTCATCGTGATCGACCCGGGATCCGAGACGGAGTTCGTCATCCGCCGCCCCGCCGTCTGGGCGATCGCCCAGGGCGAGTCGTGGGAGCCCGCCCACACCTCGCCGACGATCTTCACGGGCCTGCAGCAGAGCATCTCGGGTGAACTGGCGGTGCTCGACCTCGCGGTGGAGTCGGGGGACCCCACGGGTCGTCTGCGCGGGCCGGAGCTCGTCGTGCACCTGCAGCTGATGTCGGGGCTGGAGCAGGAGGAGTTGGATGCGGTTCTCGCGCGCATCGCCCGCCGGTGGGCTTCCGACGACCGCATCGCCGTCCTGGTCGACTCGCTCACGGTGAAGCTGCATCGCAGCAACGAATCCTGACCCCGTCCCCGCGCTGCGCGGGAGCGGCACGTGCGATCGCGCCGCGACAGGCGGTCGTTCGAGAACAGGGGGCGGGGCTGCCGGTGCGTCGGCCCGCGGCACAGGGCGCAGGGATGTCCCCTTCCCCAGTCGATCGGCGGAAGGCGGACGCCTCATACCCCTACGGGTGCCACGGAGGAGTCGGCCGCGGAGGGAGAGGGCGCAGGAATGGCCCCTCCCCGGGGCAATCGGGGTAGGGGCCCTGCTCTTGCCCCGGGGAGGGGCTATTCCGGAGCCCGGTACCCCCCGGAACGAACGACCTACGTGACGGGACCCGTCCACTTCTCTCCCGGCCCCTTACCGATCGGGTCCTGGATCGTCGATGCCTCGCGGAACGCCAGCTGAAGCGAGCGCAGCCCGTCGCGCAGCGACCGCGCGTGCATGTCGCTGATCTCGGGGGCGCCGGCGGTGATGAGTCCGGCGAGGGCGTTGATGAGCTTGCGTGCCTCGTCGAGGTCGAGCTGGTGGGTGGGATCGTCGGCGAGCCCCGTCTTGACGGCCGCCGCGCTCATGAGGTGCACGGCCGCGGTGGTGATGACCTCGACGGCGGGGACGTCGGCGATGTCGCGGGTGGCGGAGGATGCCGCACGTTCCTGCTCTTCCCAGCGCGCGAGGCGCTCGTCCTCGCCTCCGTGACGGTGCGCGGAGTGGTCGTCGGCGGGCTGGTCGGAGGGGATCGTGTCCACGTGAATCTCTCTGCTAGACTGTGGCGGGCTTCGGAGCTTTCCGCTCCGTACGAAAGAGGATCACATCCCACCCGCGCTTGCCGCTCCAGGCTACCGGGTTCCCGCACTCCGCTCCGTTTCGCACGGGGTCGCCTGGGTGCAGAAGCCGGTGCTGATAGCACCGTGCCGGGTGGCGTGTTTCTCCTCTTCGCCCGCGATTCGATCGAATCGCGGCGGCCGTCGTCCGCATACAAGAGGAGTTCCGCATCAGCGATCCCCGCACCAACGAGCGCATCCGAGTCCCGGAGGTCCGTCTCGTCGGACCCAACGGCGAGCAGGTCGGCATCGTCCGCATCGAAGCTGCGCTGCGCCTGGCCCAGGAAGCGGACCTCGACCTGGTCGAGGTTGCGCCGAGCTCGAAGCCGCCCGTGGTCAAGATCATGGATTACGGCAAGTTCAAGTACGAGGCCGCACAGAAGGCCAAAGAGACGCGTCGTAACCAGGCGAACACCGTCCTCAAAGAGGTCCGGTTCCGTCTGAAGATCGAGGCCCACGACTACATCACCAAGCTCAAGCGCGCCGAGGGCTTCCTTCAGGCGGGCGACAAGGTGAAGGCCATGATCCTGTTCCGCGGTCGCGAGCAGTCGCGTCCCGAGCAGGGTGTGCGTCTGCTCCGCAAGTTCGCGGAAGACGTCGCCGAGTTCGGCACCGTCGAGTCGAACCCCACGATCGACGGCCGAAACATGGTGATGGTGGTCGCACCTCACAAGAACAAGTCCGAGGTCAAGACCGAGCAGAACGCCCAGCGCGCGGCGAACCGTGAAGCGGCGCGCAGCGCCGCTCGCGGCGACTCGGACTCGGAAGAAACCCCCTCCTCGGCCCCCGCCGAGTAGAGCTCCCCAGACTCCCGCTCCGCCGGGAAGACCAACGAAGGAAGACAGATGCCGAAGCAGAAGACCCACTCGGGCGCCAAGAAGCGCTTCAAGCTCACCGGTAGCGGCAAGCTCATGAAGCAGCAGGCCGGCATGCGCCACAACCTCGAAGGCAAAGCCTCGAAGCGCACCCGCCGCCTGAACCAGGAGCAGGTCCTGGCCAAGGGCGACTCGAAGGTCGCCAAGAAGCTCCTCGGTCTCTGAGCGCCGACGCACGTTAGGAAGAAACAGAAATGGCTAGAGTCAAGCGGGCAGTAAACGCCCACAAGAAGCGTCGCGTCATCCTGGAGCGCGCCTCCGGTTACCGCGGTCAGCGTTCGCGCCTGTACCGCAAGGCCAAGGAGCAGGTCACCCACTCCCTGGTCTACGCGTACCGCGACCGTCGCAAGCGCAAGGGCGACTTCCGTCGTCTGTGGATCCAGCGCATCAACGCGGCATCCCGTCAGAACGGCCTCACGTACAACCGCTTCATCCAGGGCCTCGGCCTCGCGGGTGTGCAGGTCGACCGTCGCATGCTCGCTGAGCTCGCGGTGAACGAGCCCGCCGTGTTCGCCTCGCTCGTGCAGACCGCCAAGGCGGCCCTGCCCAGCGACGTCAACGCGCCGAAGTCCGCGTAACCCGCGTCTTCTTCCCGGAACGGGCGCCCTCCTCGCGAGGGCGCCCGTTCTGCTGTGTGCGCGCCCGGGCGGGTCCGCGTCGCCATCGTGCTGCGCACGGCGCGGCATCCTGGCGCGGCGTCCGCGCGGCACCCGGTGTGCATACCGGGGGAGCCATACACTGAGGGCGTGCTGGAGAACCCCCGTTCGCCGCGGGTACGCGCCGTGGCCAAACTGAGCAAGCGCGCCGCCCGTCAGGAGACCGGACTCTTCCTGCTCGAGGGCCCCCAGGCGGCACGGGAGGCCCTCGCGTGGGCCCCCGAGACGGTCCTCGAGGTGTACGCCACCCCCACGGCCCTCGAGAAGCACGTCGATGTGCGCGACGCCGCCGAGCAGGCCGGTGTCGATCTGCAGTACACGACGGAGGCCGTGCTGGATGCCATGGCCGACACCGTGACGCCGCAGGGCATCGTCGCGGTGGCGCGGCAGGCGCCCACGGCGCTGAAGGACGTGCTCGCGGCAGGCCCGCGGCTCATCGCGATCTGCGAGGAGGTCCGCGACCCGGGCAACCTCGGCACCATCATCCGCGCCGCGGACGCGGCGGGGGCGGATGCCGTCATCCTCACCGGACGCACCGTCGACCCCTACAACCCGAAGGTCGTCCGCTCGACGACGGGGTCGCTGTTCCACCTCCCGGTGGCCGTCGATCTGGAACTCGCCGACGTGGTGGAGCGCGTACACGAGGCGGGTCTTCGCGTCGTCGCCGCCGATGTCGGCGGGGACGACTTCCTCGCGTCGCGCGAGGTGCTCGCCGAGCCGACCGCGTGGTTGTTCGGCAACGAGGCGCGGGGTCTCGATGACGAAGCCCTCGCTCGTGCCGACCTGGCGCTGCGGCTTCCGATCTACGGTCGCGCCGAGTCGCTCAACCTCGCCACGGCAGCCAGCGTGTGCCTCTACGAGACGGCATTCGCCCAGCGGGCGCGCTGACAGCGGCTGTTACAGAACGGTTAAGGCGCGCGTCGGAAGGTGGTCGGCGGCGCGTCGCCCTCATAGTGTGGGGGCATGGCATCCGTTCCCCCGACGACCTCCGAGCCGCTTGTCGTCGTCTCCGACGTCCAGAAGCACTACGGGCAGTTCCAGGCGCTCAAAGACATCGACCTCACCGTCGACCGCGGCGAGGTCGTCGTGGTCATCGGCCCCTCGGGGTCGGGAAAGTCCACTCTCTGCCGCACGATCAACCGTCTCGAGACGATCACGAGCGGCACCATCAGCATCGACGGCAAGGAGCTTCCCAAAGAGGGGAAGGGTCTGGCCGAGCTGCGCGCCGACGTGGGCATGGTCTTCCAGTCGTTCAACCTCTTCGCGCACCTGACGATCCTCGAGAACGTCACCCTCGGCCCCCTCAAGGTCCGCAAGATGAAGAAGGCGGATGCCGAGAAAGAGGCGCGTGCGCTCCTCGATCGCGTGGGCGTCGGGCACCAGGCCGACAAGCTCCCCGCACAGCTCTCGGGTGGGCAGCAGCAGCGCGTCGCGATCGCGCGCGCACTGGCGATGAAGCCGAAGGTCATGCTCTTCGACGAGCCCACCTCGGCCCTCGACCCCGAGATGATCAACGAGGTGCTCGACGTCATGGTCGGTCTCGCCAAGGACGGCATGACGATGATCGTCGTCACGCACGAGATGGGCTTCGCCCGCAAGGCCGCCAATCGCGTCGTGTTCATGGCCGACGGGCAGATCGTCGAGCAAGCCGCGCCCGAGCAGTTCTTCACAAACCCCCAGTCCGACCGGGCCAAAGACTTCCTGTCGAAGCTCATCACGCACTGACGGCACCCATCATGACGGCGACGAACGAGGAGGTTCTTCGCCGAGGCGCGAGCGTCCCCACCCCCGAGGGTTTCGCCGCGCCGTCCCCCGAGACCCATCTATCCGCACAGCACACGTAACTAAGGAGACATCACATGCGTAAGACACGTTTTCTCGCCGGCGCGAGCATCGTCGCCGCCGGCCTGCTGGCCCTGACGGCCTGCAACAGCGGCACCCCCGGCGCGGCTCCCGGCGCCGAAGGCGGCGCCGGCGACGAGCCCGTCTACGGTGCGGTCGCCACCGACGTGACCATCGAGGGCAGCCCCACGTTCGACAAGATCACCTCTGCCGGCAAGGTCGTCGTCGGTGTGAAGGAAGACCAGCCCGGCCTCGGCTACCTTGACCCCGTCACGGGTGAGCGCAAGGGCTTCGACGTCGACGTGGCACGGTGGATCGCCGCCTCGCTCGGATTCGACCCCGCCGACTCCTCGAAGGTGGAGTACAAGGCGATCGCCTCCGCGAACCGCGAGCAGGCCATCATCAACGGCGACATCGACTACTACGTCGGTACGTACTCCATCACCGACAAGCGCAAAGAGCAGATTGCTTTCGCCGGACCCTACTTCCTCACGGGCCAGGGACTTCTCGTCGCCGCCGACAACGACACCATCACGGGCAAGGACTCGCTGACCGCCGAGACGACCGTGTGCTCGGTGACGGGTTCGACTCCTATCCAGCGCATCCGCGAGCAGACTCCCGCGCAGGTCGTCGAGTTCGACACCTACTCGCAGTGCGTCGAGAAGCTGAAGAACGGTGAAGTGGATGCCGTGACCACCGACGAGGCCATCCTGCTCGGATACGCAGCGCAGGACCCCGACAACCTGAAGATCGCAGGTGAGCCCTTCAGTGAGGAGCGCTACGGCGTCGGTATCGCCAAGGGCGACGCTGCGTTCCAGGAGTTCGTGAACACGATGTTCACCGACGGTGGCACCACGTGGCAGGCCATCTTCGAAGCGAACCTCGGCGCCTCGGGCGTCTCCGGCGAACAGCCCACGGTCGACCCCGTCAGCTGATCCCCGGGTGCGGGCGGCGCCTCGCGCGCCGCCCGCACCACCCGCGAAAGACGACGACAGAGAACGGACAGCGTGCGGTGAATCAGATCTTCGACTACCCCGACCTGTGGGCGCAGGCGTTATGGGGGACGGTCGTGCTCTTCTTCGGCGGAGCACTCATCGCCCTGGTGCTCGGCTTCATCGTCGCGGCGATGCGCGTCTCACCGGTGCCGATCGCCCGCGCCGTCGGTGCCGTCTACGTCAACTGGATCCGCAACACCCCGCTGACGCTGGTGCTGTTCTTCTTCGCGTTCTGTGTGCCGCTGCTGATCGACGTGCCGCGCGGAAGCTTCCTGTGGCTGGCCGTCTGCGGTCTCGGCATCTACACGGCGACGTATGTCGCCGAAACGCTGCGCTCTGGGATCAACACCGTCCCCGTCGGTCAGGCGGAGGCTGCCCGAGCCCTCGGTCTCGGCTTCGGCCAAGTCATGACCCTCGTGGTGCTGCCGCAGGCCACGCGCTCGGTGATCCCCCCGATGATGAGCGTCTTCATCGCCCTGTTGAAGAACACGACCGTCGCCGCGGGATTCTCGGTGGTGAACCTCGGCAACATCCGCGCAACGATGAGCGAGAACGGTGAGAATCAGCTCGTGACCATCGTCCTGGTGATGGCGGTCTTCGTCGCTCTCGTGCTGCTGCTGGCGGCACTGCAGAACGCGGCCGAGAAGAAGTGGAAGGTGGCCCGATGAGCTCCTCCGTCCTTTACGACGTCCCCGGCCCCCGCGCCCGGGTGCGCAACCGCATCCTCGGCGCCGCGACGCTCGCCGTCGTGGCGGCGATCATCGGCTTCGTGGTCTGGCGTTTCATCGACACGGGTCAGTTCTCCGCGGCCAAGTGGAACGTATTCAGCTACAGCGCGATCTGGGAGCGTTTCGGTCAGGCGACCCTGGCGACCCTCGCAGCCTTCGCCGTCGCGGCCGTCGGCGCCCTCGTCCTCGGCTTCATCCTGGCCATCGGCCGACTGTCCGACCACCGGTGGGTACGCCTGCCGGTCGGCTGGGCCGTCGAGCTCCTCCGCGCCGTCCCCGTCCTCGTCTTCATGCTGCTGCTGTACTACGGCCTCCCCGTCATCGGCATCAGGATGTCGTCGTACTGGGCTGTCGTGATCGCGCTGGTCCTCTACAACGGGTCGGTGTTGTCCGAGGTCATCCGCGCCGGTGTCGAAGCCCTGCCCCGAGGACAGAGCGAGGCCGGGTACGCCGTAGGTCTGCGGAAGGCCGGTGTGATGCGGCTCATCTTGCTGCCGCAGGCGATCCGCGCGATGCTGCCGGTCATTATCGCCCAGCTCGTCGTGACGCTGAAGGACACCGCGCTCGGCTTCATCATCACCTACCCCGAACTGCTCTACTTCGCACGACTTCTCGGCTCGAACGGCGAGTACGGCTCACCGCTGATCCAGGCCGCGCTGGTCGCGAGCGTCATCTACGTCGCGATGTGCCTCCTCCTGTCGTATCTGGCGCACCGCGTCGAGATCGGCCTGCGCCGCTCGCCCAAGGCCAGCAAGGTCGCTGGCGCCGAGCCTGCCGGGCAGACCGGCACGGACACCGAGCTCATCGTGGCGCAGCGTGGTTTCGGAAAGAACGACCCCGGTTCAGCGTCGTGACCTGACATCGCGCGTCGGTCTCGTCGACGGGCGGGGGAGTGCCCCCGCCCGTCGGTAGACTCTCATCTCGTGTCCGACGCACCCGAGATCACCCCCGAGGCCGTCGCCTCCGCCGTCGATGCCGCCCTCGCGGCCATCGCGGCGGCCGCGACCACGGCCGAGTTGAAAGCCGCCCGCTCCGCGCACACCGGTGAGCAGTCCGCCCTCGCGCGGCTGAACGCTCAGATGCGCCAGGTCGCCCCCGACCAGAAGGCCGCCGTCGGCAAGCTCGTCGGTCAGGCCCGAGGCCGGGTGAATCAGGCGCTCGCGGCCCGCGAGGCCGAGCTGGCCGAGGCCGAGACGGCCGCCCAGCTCGAGGCCGAGCGCGTCGACGTCACGGCGTTGCCGCAGCGCGCGCGTGTGGGCGCGCGGCATCCGATCTCGCTCCTGCAGGAGCAGGTGTCCGACATCTTCGTCGGCATGGGATGGGAGATCGCCGAAGGCCCCGAGCTCGAACACGAGTGGTTCAACTTCGACGCGCTCAACTTCGACGTCGACCACCCCGCCCGCCAGATGCAGGACACCTTCTTCGTCGACCCGGTCGCCCGCCACCTCGTACTGCGCACGCACACGAGCCCCGTGCAGGTGCGGTCGATGCTCGAGCGCGACCTGCCCATCTACGTGCTGTGCCCGGGCCGGGTGTACCGCACCGACGAGTTCGACGCGACGCACCTGCCGGTGTTCACGCAGTTCGAGGGTCTGGTCATCGACAAGAACATCACGATGGCGCACCTCAAGGGCACCCTCGACCACGCCGCGCGCGTGCTGTTCGGACCCGAGGCCAAGACACGCTTCCGTGCCAACTTCTTCCCCTTCACCGAGCCCAGCGCCGAACTCGACCTGTGGCACCCCACCTTCAAGGGCGGGGCGCGTTGGATCGAGTGGGGCGGCTGCGGCATGGTGAACCCCAACGTCTTGCGAGCCGCCGGCATCGACCCCGAGGAGTACTCGGGCTTCGCGTTCGGCATGGGCATCGAGCGCACGCTCATGTTCCGTAGCGACGTGCAAGACATGCGCGACATGGCCGAGGGCGATGTGCGCTTCAGCGAGCAGTTCGGAATGGTGGTCTGATGCGCGTCCCGCTCTCCTGGTTGCGCGAGTACGTCGACGTACCCGCCGAAGCCACGCCCGACGACGTCCTCGCCGCCCTCGTGTCGGTCGGCTTCGAAGAAGAGGACGTGCACCGCTTCGAGCTGTCCGGCCCCATCGTCGTCGGCGAGGTGAAGGAGTTCACCCCCGAGCCGCAGTCCAACGGCAAGACCATCCGTTGGTGCCAGGTCGACGTCGGTGCCGAGAACGGGGGCGTGCGCGGCGTCGTCTGCGGCGCCGGCAACTTCTTCGAGGGCGACAAGGTCGTGGTGACGCTGCCCGGCTCCGTGCTCCCCGGGCCGTTCCCGATCGCCGCCCGCAAGACCTACGGCCACGTGTCCGACGGCATGATCGCCTCGGCGAAAGAGCTCGGGCTCGGCAGCGAGCACTCCGGCATCCTGCGTCTGATCGACCTCGGGATCGACGCGCCGGTGGGAACGGATGCCATCGCGCTGCTGGGCCTCGACGACCTCGCCGTCGAGATCAACGTCACACCCGACCGCGGCTACGCCCTGTCGTTGCGCGGTGTCGCCCGCGAGTACTCGCACGCGACGGGTGCCGCCTTCCGTGATCCCGGCATCGGCCACGACGAGGCCGTCTCGCGCACGCCGTCGGGCTTCTCGATCGCCGTCGCCGACGAGGCTCCCATCCGGGGCCGTGACGGCGCCACGGAGTTCGTCGCCCGCATCGTGCGTGACGTCGATCCGTCGCGCCCGACGCCGCCGTGGATGATCACGCGGCTGTCGCTGGCCGGCATCCGCTCGCTCGGGGTGCTCATCGACATCACCAACTACGTCATGCTCGAGCTCGGGCAGCCCATCCACGGCTACGACCTCGACCGCCTGCAGGGCGGCATCACCGTGCGCCGCGCGGCGCAGGGCGAGAAGCTCGAGACCCTCGACGGTCAGGTCCGCACGCTTCACGCCGAGGATCTTCTGATCACCGACGAGTCCGGCCCGATCGGTCTCGCCGGCGTCATGGGGGGCGGTCCCACCGAGATGGGCGCTGCGACGCGCAACGTGCTCATCGAGGCGGCGACCTTCGACCAGGTGTCGATCGCCCGTACCGCCCGTCGGCACAGGCTTCCGTCGGAGGCCTCGCGCCGCTTCGAGCGCGGCGTCGACCCGCTCGTGCCCTACGTCGCCGCGGAACGCGTCGCGTCGCTGATGGTCGAACTCGCTGGCGGCACGCTCGACACCGAGCTCGGTGGGTCGCTGTCGTCGACCTACCGACGCGAGCCGATCACGCTCCCCACGGGCTTCGTGTCGGGGCTGATCGGCGTCGACTACACCGACGACGAGACCGTTTCGGCGCTGCGCCTCATCGGCTGCTCCGTCGAGCAGCACGACGGAGGCTGGGCCGTGACCGCGCCGTCCTGGCGCCACGACCTGACCGACAAGTGGACACTCGCCGAAGAGGTGGCCCGGATCGAGGGCTACGACCGCATCCCGTCGGTGCTCCCCACCCCGCCCTCCGGCCGCGGCCTGACCGCGGCGCAGCAGGGCCGCCGACGCGTGTCGAACGCCCTCGCCTCGGCCGGGTACGTCGAGACGCCGTCCTTCCCCTTCACCACAGAAGAGCAGAACGCCCTGCACGGCTCGCCCTCGGGTGACACGTTGCCGAGCGTGAAGCTCGCCAACCCGCTCGACGGCTTGTCGCCGTTCCTCCGCCGCTCCCTCGTGCCGGCTCTGCTGCAGGTGGCGCACCGCAACGTCTCGCGCGGCATCGTCGACCTGGCCCTGTTCGAGGTCGGCACGGTGTTCCTGCCCAAGCCCGGCGTGCAGTACGGCACCGCATCGGTGCCTCCGTTGGCGGTGCGTCCGGATGCCGCGACCCTGACCGCACTCGACGCCTCGATCCCGCCGCAGCGCCGCCACGTCGCCGTGCTGCTCACGGGACA
Source organism: Microbacterium proteolyticum (assembly GCF_014192415.1). Classification (GTDB taxonomy): domain Bacteria; phylum Actinomycetota; class Actinomycetes; order Actinomycetales; family Microbacteriaceae; genus Microbacterium; species Microbacterium proteolyticum. The sequence continues at coordinate 164,820 of NZ_JACHXY010000001.1, read as the reverse complement.
CACGGTGCCCAAGCAGCCCGGGCAGCCGGCCGTGGCCGCCGACCTCGCCGACGCCGTCGACGCCGTGCGCGTCCTGACCGCCGCAGCCGGGCTCGACATCGGCCTCGTGCAGGCCCAGCGCGCCGCCCTGCACCCGGGCCGGACCGCCCGCGTGCTCGCGGCGGGACACGACATCGGCTACATCGGGGAGCTGCTTCCCACGGTCGCAGCCGGCGCCGACCTGCCCGGCCGGGTGCTGGTCGCCGAGCTCGACCTCGATGCGGTTCTCGACCTCGCGCAGGCCCGCGTGGTCGCCGCCTCGCTGTCGGGCTTCCCCGCGGCGACGCAGGACGTCTCGGTCACCGTGCCGCTCGACGTGGCGGCCGGTGCCGTGCGCGCGGCGCTCATCGAGGGTGGCGCGCCGCTCCTCGAGGGCGCGCGTCTGGTCGACGACTATCGCGGCCCCGGTCTCGCCGAGGGCTCGAAGAGCCTGACGTTCGCGCTGCGGTTCCGCGCCGACGACCGCACGCTCACCGCGGCCGAGGCGACGGATGCCAAGCTCGCCGGCGTCGCCGTGGCCGCCGAGCGTTTCGGCGCCGCCATCCGCGACTGAACGCTCCCTCCGAAGCGCCGCCGGCTTTCGCCGTGCGGCGCTTCGGCGTCGATCGCGTGGGACGCCCCCGCCTCGACCGTCGCACGCTTCCGCGTCCGCGCCGATTTGCCCGTCCGCCCGCGGGGCGGCTACCCTCGCCACATGTCGTCGATCAACGTGCGCCCCGAGGAGCTCTTCGTGAGCACCGGTGGCGAGCGTCGACGTCGGGTCACGCGCCGACTCTCGGCGACCTCGTAAACCCGCCGACGGTCGGGCATGCGGGCGTCGCCGCCCCGGTTCACGCTGATTCAGCACACGTCCCGACTCCTAAGGTAGAAACATGACCCTCTCGGTCGCCGTCTCCGGCGCTTCCGGCTATGCGGGCGGCGAGATCCTGCGCTTGCTCGCGGCCCATCCCGATGTCGAGATCCGTACGGTGACCGCGCACTCCAGCGCCGGCCAGCCGCTCGTCGCGCACCAGCCGCACCTGCGTTCGCTCGCCCACCTCGAACTGCAGGCCACGACACCCGAGGTGCTCGCCGGGCACGACGTGGTGGTCCTCGCCCTTCCGCACGGGCAGTCGGCGCAGTACACCGACGCGCTCGCCGACACGCCCCTGGTCATCGACGCGGGCGCCGACCATCGGCTGACCTCACCCGAGGACTGGGCGACGTTCTACGGGGGAGACCACCCCGAACCGTGGGCGTACGGGGTGCCCGAACTCACCGTCGGCGGTGTCAAGCAGCGTGAGCACCTCCGCGGAGCGACGCGTATCGCCGCCCCCGGGTGCAACGCTTCCACCGTCGCACTCTCGCTCGCCCCGGGCGTCGCCGCCGGAGTGATCGACCCGGGTGACATCGTCTCGGTGCTGGCCGTGGGTCCCAGCGGTGCCGGCAAGGCCGCCAAGACCAACCTGCTAGCCAGTGAGATCCTCGGCTCGGCGAATCCATATGCCGTCGGCGGTACGCATCGTCACATCCCCGAGATCCGCCAGGCGCTCGTCGCCGCGGGGGCCCCGGCTGACGGCATCCGGATCTCGTTCACTCCGGTGCTCGTGCCGATGTCGCGGGGCATTCTCGCCACCTCGACCGCTCCGATCCGGGGCGAGGTGACGGATGCCGAGATCCGCGCCGCGTGGGAGGCCGCATATGCCGACGAGCCCTTCGTCGAGCTGCTGCCGGCGGGGGTGTTCCCGCGGACGGCCGACGTGCTGGGGGCGAACATCGCCTCGCTGGGGCTGGCGATCGACCGCGGAGCGAACCGGGTGATCGTGGTCGCCGCCGTCGACAACCTCGTCAAGGGCACGGCCGGTGCCGCCGTGCAGTCCATGAACATCGCGCTGGGCCTCGACGAGGCCACCGCCCTTCCCCTGAATGGAGTCGCCCCGTGAGCGTGACCGTCGCCACCGGATTCGAAGCGGCCGGGGTCGCTGTGGGACTGAAGTCGACCGGCGCACGCGATGTCGCCCTCGTCGTCAACCGCGGACCGCTCAAGGTGGGAGCGGCGGTGTTCACGTCGAACCGTGCGAAGGCCAACCCCATCCTCTGGTCGGAGCAGGTCGTCAAGGACGGCGTCGTCGAGGCGGTCGTACTCAACTCCGGCGGCGCGAACTGCTTCACCGGCTCGTTCGGGTTCCAGACGACCCACCAGACCGCCGAGCGTGCCGCCGAGCTCCTCGGCGTCGGCGCGGGCGACGTGGTCGTGTGCTCGACGGGGCTCATCGGCACGGGCGACGAGGTGTTCCGCGCCAAAGTGCTCGACGGTGTCGAGCAGGGTGTCGCAGCACTGTCCGCCGAGGGCGGCGAAGACGCTTCTCTCGCGATCATGACGACCGACTCGAAGCCCAAGCGGGCCGTCCACACCGGCGACGGCTGGGCGATCGGCGGCATGGCCAAGGGCGCCGGCATGCTCGCACCGGGCCTCGCGACCATGCTCGTCGTCATCACGACAGACGTCGTGTTGGAGCCGTCCGAAGCGGATGCCGCGCTCCGCGCCGCCACCCGGGTGAGCTTCGACCGGCTGGACTCCGACGGGTGCATGTCGACCAACGACCAGGTGACGCTGATGGCGAGCGGGGCCAGTGGCATCCGTCTCTCCGCCGACGAGTTCACCGCCGCGCTGACCGAGGTGTGCGACGACCTCGCCACCCAGTTGCAGGGCGACGCCGAGGGGGCCAGCCACGACATCACCATCCGGGTGATCGGCGCCGCCACCGAGGAGGACGCGGTCGAGGTGGGCCGCTCGATCGCCCGGAACAACCTCTTCAAGGCCGCGATCTTCGGCAACGATCCCAACTGGGGACGCGTGCTCGCGGCCATCGGCACGACCGACGCGGACTTCGACCCGTACGACGTCGACGTGTGGATGAACGGGGTGCGCGTCTGCACCGCCGGCGGCCCCGACCGCCCCCGCGAAGACGTCGACCTCACCCCTCGCGCGACCGACCTCGTCGTCGACCTGCGCGTCGGCTCGGCTGCGGCCACCATCCGCACCAACGACCTCACGCACGATTACGTCCACGAGAACAGCGCCTACTCCTCATGACCCACGTCGATCTTCAAGACACCGATCCCGCCGAAGCCAGCGAACGGGCGGTCACGCTCGTCGAGTCGTTGCCGTGGGTGCGCAAGTACCGCGACCAGGTGGTGGTGGTGAAGTACGGCGGCAACGCCATGGTCAGCGAAGAACTGCAGGACGCGTTCGCCGCCGACATCGCCTACCTCCGCTACGTCGGAGTGAAGCCCGTCGTCGTGCACGGCGGGGGACCGCAGATCTCGTCGATGCTGAACCGGCTCGACATCCCCAGCGAGTTCCGCGGCGGGTACCGCGTGACCTCGACCGAGGCCATCGGTGTCGTCCGCATGGTGCTCACGGGCCAGATCAACCCGCAGCTGGTGGCCAAGGTCAACGCGCACGGCCCGTTGGCGACGGGCCTCAGCGGCGAGGACGCCGGTCTCTTCGGCGGCCGTCGTCGCGGTGTGGTCGTCGACGGCGTAGAGCACGACCTCGGGCGTGTCGGCGATGTCGTCACCGTCGACCCGCAGACCGTGCTCGACCACCTCGCCGCGGGGCGCGTGCCGATCGTGTCGAGCATCGCGCCCGACCTCGACAACCCGGGCACGTCGTTGAACGTGAACGCGGATGCCGCGGCGGCCGCTCTCGCGACGGCGCTCAACGCGAAGAAGCTCGTCGTGCTGACCGACGTGCCCGGCCTCTACGCCGACTGGCCGAACCGGGACTCGCTCGTGTCGCACCTGACCTCGACGGAGCTGCGCGCCATGCTGCCGAAGCTCGAGTCGGGCATGATCCCGAAGATGCAGGCGTGCCTCGACGCGGTCGAGGGCGGCGTGCCCACGGCCGCCATCATCGACGGACGCGTGCCGCACTCGGTGCTCGTCGAATTGTTTACCAACAAGGGAATCGGAACGGAGGTGGTCGCATGACCACCGCAACCTGGCAGGAGGACGCCGGACGCGACCTCGTCCGCAGCTTCGGCGACCGGATGGCCCTGTTCGTGCGCGGGCAGGGTGCCTACGTCTGGGACAGCGACGACAAGAAGTACCTCGACTTCCTCGCGGGCATCGCCGTCAACGCCCTCGGCCACGCCCACCCGGTGTTCGTGCAGGCTCTGACCGCGCAGGCGTCGACGCTCTCGCACGTCTCGAACTACTTCGCCACGCCCCCGCAGCTGGCGATGGCCGCGCGCCTCAAGCGCCTCGCGGGCACGGGGGAGTCGGGCCGGGTCTACTTCGGCAATTCCGGCGCCGAGGCCAACGAGGCGGCGCTGAAACTCGCGCGCCTGCACGGCCGCGGCACCGACCGCACCCGCATCCTGACCCTGAAGGGCGGCTTCCACGGCCGCACGATGGGCGCGCTCGCGCTGACCGGCAAGCCGGCGCTCCAGGCCGACTTCCTCCCCATGGTGCCCGGCGTCGAGCACATCGACGCGACCATCGAGGCTCTCGACGCCGCGATGGACGAGCGCGTCGCCGCCCTGCTCGTCGAGCCCATCCAGGGCGAGGCCGGGGTGGTCGAGTTGCCCGAGGGCTACCTGCAGGCCGCGCGCGAGATCACCGAGCGGCACGGCGCCCTGCTGATCGTGGACGAGATCCAGACCGGCGCCGGTCGTACCGGTGCCTGGTTCGCCTTCCAGCACGCCGGCATCGTGCCCGACGCCATCACCGTGGCGAAGGGTATCGGTGGCGGATTCCCCATCGGCGCGCTCATCACCTTCGGTGCCGCGAGCGATCTGTTCTTCCCCGGCACCCACGGCTCGACCTTCGGGGGCAACGCCCTGGGCACCGCCGTCGGCGGGGCCGTGCTGGAAGAGATCGAGTCGGAGGGTCTGGTCGAGAAGGCCGCGCGCCGCGAGACGCAGCTGCGCGAGGGCATCGCCGCGCTCGGCTCACCGCTGATCTCCGGCGTCCGCGGTCGGGGCCTTCTGTTGGGCATCGGGCTCACCAGCCCGGTCGCCAAGGCCGTCGTCGCCGCCGCACAGCAGCACGGTCTGATTGTGAACGCCGCGAACGACGACACCATCCGCATCGCCCCGCCGCTGACGATCGGGGATGCCGAGGTGGCCGGGTTCCTCGAGCTGTTCGGCGCCGCTCTCGCCACCGTCTCCGATGCCCTGATCCTCGAAGGAGCCCCCGCGTGACCCGCCACCTGCTGCGCGACGACGACCTGACCCCGGCCGAGCAGGCCGAGATCCTCGACCTCGCCATCGAGCTGAAGAAAGACCGGTGGTCGCAGAAGCCGCTCGAGGGCCCCCAGACCGTCGCGGTGATCTTCGACAAGTCGTCGACCCGCACGCGCGTGTCGTTCGCCGTGGGCATCGCCGACCTGGGCGGCTCACCGCTGATCATCTCCACCGCCAACAGTCAGCTCGGCGGCAAGGAGACACCGTCCGACACCGCCCGGGTGCTCGAACGTCAGGTGGCCGCGATCGTCTGGCGCACCTACGCGCAGGCGGGGCTGGAAGAGATGGCGCGCGGCACCCGTGTGCCTGTCGTGAACGCGTTGAGCGACGACTTCCACCCGTGCCAGCTGCTCGCCGATCTGCTCACGATCCGCGAGCACAAGGGTGATCTGAAGGGGCTGACCCTGTCGTTCTTCGGCGACGGGCGCAGCAACATGGCCCACTCGTACGTTCTCGCCTGCGTCACCGCCGGCATGCACGTGCGCGTCGCCGCACCCGCCGACTACGCGCCCCGAGCCGACGTGATCGCCGATGCCGAGCGCATCGCCGCCGCGACCGGGGGATCGATCACCCTCTCGACCGACCCCGAGGCCGCGGCATCCGGAGCCGACGTCGTCGTCACCGATACGTGGGTGTCGATGGGCAAAGAAGAGGAGAAGATCGCACGCATCCGCGACCTCGGCGGGTTCAAGGTCACGACCGAGCTCATGACGCGGGCCGCCGACGACGCGATCTTCATCCACTGCCTCCCCGCCGACCGCGGCTACGAGGTCGACGCCGAGGTCATCGACGGACCGCAGAGCGTGGTGTGGGACGAGGCCGAGAACCGGCTCCACGCCCAGAAGGCGTTGCTGGTGTGGCTTCTGCGTCAGCAGTGACGACCTCGCCGGTCGGCCGTGCCTGGGCCCGTTTCGACGGGCCGGGCCGGCTGGTCGGCGTGGACCTCGCGCGCGGCCTCGCGGTGCTGGGCATGCTGGCCGCGCATCTGCTCGACACCGAGCGTCGGCTCACCCTCGACCCCGACACCTGGGTCACCCTGGTCAACGGGCGTTCGTCGATCCTGTTCGCGACCCTGGCGGGCGTCTCGATCGCCCTCGTGACCGGCGGGTCGCGTCCGATCGGACCGGAGCGCCGCCCCCGAGCCGGCGCGCGACTGGCGCTACGTGGGGCGATGCTCTGGGTCATCGGCATGCTGCTGGTGGCCACCGGGGTGCCGGTGTACGTCATCCTGCCCGCGTACGCCCTGCTGTTCGTGCTGGCCCTGCCGTTCCTCGGGATGCGCGCGCGGGGGCTCTTCGTCACTGCGGGGGTGCTCGCGCTCGTGATGCCGTGGATCCAGCCGGTGCTCGACGCGGCTCCCATCTGGGCGGGGCGCGCGGGCGCGGAGATCGCCGCGGCGGTCGGGTGGAACTATCCCTTCACGGTGTGGATCGCGTTCCTGCTCGCCGGGATGGGCGTCGGGCGGCTCGACCTGCGTCGACTCGACGTGCAGGCCGCGCTCGTGACGGCCGGCGGGGCCCTTCTGCTCGCGGGCTACGGCGCCGCCCTCGCGACCGCGCCGGCCGTCGCCGGGCGTCCCTACCTGGCGGCCGTGCTGACCGCCGAGGACCACTCCTCGGGTCTGTGGGAGGTCATCGGGTCGGGCGGGTTCGCCCTGGCCACGATCGGTGTCTGCCTGCTGGTGTGCCGCACGCCGCTGCGGTGGGTGGCCGTACCGCTTCGGGCGGTCGGATCCATGCCCCTGACGGCCTACGTGCTGCAGCTGGTGGTGTGGGCCCTCGTCGCCCTCGCCCTGCTCGGCGACACGGGCGATCTGTACGGCATCCGCGAGGCGGGACTCTTCCTGCCCCTCACCCTCGGCCTCGTCGCCGGGTGCACCATATGGGCGCTGACCCTCGGTCGCGGTCCGCTGGAGTGGCTCATCGACCTCGTGGTGAAGCTCGTCGTCGGACGGGATGCCGCCGCACGCCCCGCTTCGCCGGATGGGGCCTCCGGCTCCGGCGGTGTCGGCGGCCCTCGGTAGGCTGGGAGCATGAGTCACGAGAGCGGTCAGACGACGAACGAGGGTGCCCTGTGGGGGGCCCGTTTCTCGGGCGGACCGTCTCCCGAACTGGCGGCGCTGAGCCGCTCGACCCACTTCGACTGGGACCTCGCGCTCTACGACATCGCGGGGTCGCACGCCCACGCGGCCGCCCTCGAGGCGGCGGGGTACCTCACGGCCGACGAGGCGCAGACCATGCACGACGGCCTCGATGAGCTCGCCGCCCGGGTGCGCGACGGCTCGCTCGTCGCGGCTCCCGGCGATGAAGACGTGCACGGGGCGCTCGAGCGCGTGCTCATCGAGACGGTCGGTCCGGCCGTCGGCGGCAAGCTGCGCGCCGGGCGCAGCCGCAACGACCAGATCGCCACCCTCGTGCGGCTCTATCTGCTCGATCACGCCCGCACCATCACGCGCGAGGTGCTGCGCCTCGTCGACGCCCTCGTCGCCCAGGCGGAGGCGCACGAGAGCGCCATCATGCCCGGCCGTACGCACCTGCAGCACGCCCAGCCCGTGCTGCTCGCGCACCACCTGCAGGCCTACGGCTGGGCGTTCACGCGCGGCATCGAACGCCTGCGCGACTGGTCGGTGCGCGCCTCGGTGTCGCCCTACGGCGGCGGCGCGCTCGCCGGCGCCACTCTGGGGCTCGACCCGCAGCTCGTGGCGGACCGTCTGGGGCTCGCGCGTCCCGCCGAGAACTCGCTCGACGGCACCGCCTCGCGCGACGTCGTCGCCGAGTTCGCGTTCATCACCGCGATGATCGGCGTCGACCTGTCGCGGTTGTCCGAAGACATCATCCTGTGGAACACGCGCGAGTTCGGCTTCGTCACCCTCGACGACGCGTACTCGACCGGCTCGAGCATCATGCCGCAGAAGAAGAACCCCGACATCGCCGAGCTCGCTCGCGGCAAGGCCGGACGACTGATCGGCAACCTCTCGGGTCTGCTCGCCACGCTCAAGGGTCTGCCGCTGGCCTACAACCGCGACCTGCAGGAAGACAAAGAGCCGGTCTTCGACTCCGTGCGTACCCTCGAGCTCGTCCTGCCGGCGTTCTCCGGCATGATCGCGACCCTCCGCTTCCACACCGATCGCATGGCCGAACTCGCCCCGCAGGGGTTCTCGCTCGCCACCGACGTCGCCGAGTGGCTCGTGCGTCAGGGCGTCGCGTTCCGCGATGCGCACGAGATCTCCGGCTCCCTCGTGCGGGCGTGCGAGGAGCGCGAGATCGGGCTCGAAGACGCCGACGACGCCCTCCTGGCATCCGTGTCGCCGTCGCTCACCCCCGCGGTGCGCGAGGTGCTCACCATCGAGGGCTCGGTGGCGAGTCGCACGGGCGCGGGCGGCACGGCCCCCGAGCGCGTGCGCGAGCAGCGTGAAGACCTCGTGGCCCGCGCGCAGGCAGCCGCACGCACGCTCATCGACTGAATATCAGCTATTCACTTATCAAAACGAAATGATAAGCGATAGGCTTATGTCATGACCGTGGTCGTGATCGCCGACATCGTCGCCTCTCGGCGGCTCGACGATCGCGCCGCCGCGCAGCGCCGGATCGCCGAGGTGGTCGAGCAGGTCGACGCCGATCTGCCGGTCGCCGTCCAGGCCCTGACCGCGACGGTCGGCGACGAACTGCAGGGCGAGTACGCCCGCCTCGATGACGCTCTCGCGTCGCTGCTGCTGGTGCGCCTGACCCTGCCCGACGACATCGACTGCCGCTTCGGCGTGGGGGTGGGCGAGGTGCGCCCCATCGTGCTCGACGATCGCACCGTGCCCGAGGGGCCCGCGTGGTGGGCCGCGCGAACGGCCGTCGAGACCGTCGAGCGGATGCAGCAACGCACAGCGCCCTTCGCGCGCACCTGGATCGCGGCCTCCGAGCGAGAAGATGCCGCCATGGCCGATACCGTCGCAGTCGCCAACGCCTATGCCCTCGCACGCGACCAGCTCGTCTCGGCGATGAGCGAGCGCACACGTCGCCTCACCGCCGGGCGCTGCCTCGGCCGGTCGCAGCGCGAGCTCGCCGAGGGCGAGGGCATCAGCCAGTCGGCGGTGTCGCAGGCGCTCGCCGCGGCCGGGTCGGCCGCGCTCATCGAGGGCTTCGCCGTGCTCACGCGGGACGGCCGCGCGTGATCGCCGCAGGCCTCCTCCTGCTCGCCGTCGGCGCGGTCGATCTGCTGCGCCAGATGATCCGCGCCCGTCGGTGGATCGCGTACGCGGTCGTCGCGGCACTGCTCATCGTCCTCGCGGCGGGTGTCGACGCCGTGATCGCGGGCGTGCTCGCCGTCGCCGTCGCCGCGATCTGGACCTGGGTCGTCCCCGAGCAGGGCCCGGCCCGCGCGGGACTCTGGCCGGTCGCGCTGCTCGCGCTGGCCGCCGCGTCGTGCGTGGTGCTCGCCCCCGGCCGCGCGCGCCCCGGCATCCTGGGCGAGATGTGGGCGTCGTATCGCTCGACGGATGCCGTCTCGATCGACGTGGTCGTGCTGGTCGTGGGGTGCGTGGTGTTCCTGCTCGAGTCCGGCAACGCCGTGGTGCGCATCGCCCTGCGCTCGGAGATGGGCGCGGGCGAGACGCCCGACGAGACCACCGCGCCGACGCTCAAGGGGGGCCGGCTCATCGGACCGCTGGAGCGCATCCTCGTCTTCGCGCTGACCCTGGCGGGGGCCTACACGCTCATCGCCGCGGTGCTCGCCGCCAAGGGCATCGTGCGCTTCCCCGAGATCTCCCGCGACGGCGACGGCGGCGACCGCGCCGAGTACTTCCTCATCGGCAGCCTCGTGAGCTGGGTGACGGCGCTGGCGGCGGCGTTCCTCGTGGCGTGGGGCATCGCACCGGGCTGAGGGCCGGGTCCACCATCCGGGAGCGGTCCCTTCGACGGCGCAGACCCCGAACCGACCGCAGTGCACGGTCCCGGGCCGAGTCCCGCGACGCGGCGAGCCCGCGGCATCCGGAGTCCGACACCCCCGCTGATACCCTGAACCGGTGTCTGCCTCCATCGATGCGGCGCCCGTGAGCGCCCTCGCACCCGCCAACGACCCGACTTTCGCCAACGTCTGGGACGAGCTGGTGTATCGCGGACTCGTGCAGGTGTCGACGGATGAGGGCGAGCTGCGAGAGCTCCTCTCGGGCGAGCCGATCGTCTACTACTGCGGCTTCGACCCGACCGCGCCGAGCCTTCACCTGGGCAACCTCGTGCAGCTGCTGACGATGCGTCGCCTGCAGCTCGCCGGGCACCGCCCGCTCGGACTCGTCGGCGGCTCGACGGGGCTCGTCGGCGACCCGCGTCCGACGGCCGAGCGCACGCTCAACACGCGCGAGACCGTCGAGGAGTGGGTCGGCAAGCTGCGCGCCCAGGTCGAGCGCTTCCTCAGCTTCGACGGAGAGAACGCCGCCCGCATCGTCAACAACCTCGACTGGACGGCGCCGCTCAGCGCCATCGACTTCCTCCGCGAGATCGGCAAGCACTTCCGCGTCGGCACGATGCTGAAGAAGGACGCCGTCAGTGCACGCCTGAACTCCGAGGCCGGGATCAGCTACACCGAGTTCAGCTACCAGATCCTGCAGGGCCTCGACTACTTGGAGCTGCACCGCCAGTACGGCTGCGTGCTGCAGACCGGCGGCAGCGACCAGTGGGGCAACCTCACCAGCGGTACCGACCTGGTCCGCAAGGTCGAGGGCGTCTCGGTGCACGCCATCGGCACGCCGCTCATCACCAACAGCGACGGCACGAAGTTCGGCAAGAGCGAGGGCAACGCCATCTGGCTGGATGCCGAGATGTGCAGCCCGTGGGTGATGTACCAGTTCTGGCTCAACACCGACGACCGCGACGTGGTCGAACGCCTGAAGGTCTTCACGTTCCTCACGCGTGCCGAGATCGACGACTACGCCCGCCTCGTCGCGGAGGAGCCGTTCCGCCGGACCGCGCAGAAGCGCCTCGCCCGCGAGGTGCTGACCACGGTGCACGGCGCGGAGGCGACCGAGGCCGTGATCGCCGCGACCGAGGCGCTGTTCGGCCAGGGCGACGTGCGGACCCTGGATGCCGCGACCCTGCGCGCAGCCCTCGAGGAATTGCCGCACGCGACCGTCGCCGCAGGCGTCACGGTCGTCGAGGCGCTCACGGCCACGGGCCTGTCGTCGAGCCTCAGCGACGCGCGCCGTGCGATCGCGCAGGGCGGCGTCTCGCTGGACGGCGAGAAAGTGACCGCCGACGACGCGATCGTCGGGGGCTCGCTCCCGGGCGGGGTGTCGGTGCTGCGGCGCGGCAAGAAGACGCTCGCCGGGCTGTTCCTCAGCTGACGTGCCGTTCACGGTCAGCCACGCGGTCGTCGCGCTGCCGTTCCTGCGCACACCGCTCGTGCCGGCGGCCGTCGCCATCGGTGCGATGACGCCCGATCTGCCGTTGTTCCTGCGCGGCGTCGTGCCGTCGTACGCGGTGACGCACGACCTCGCGTGGCTGCCCGCGACGGTGGTCATGGCGTTCGTGCTGCTCCTGGTGTGGCGATGCGTCCTGCGTCCGGCGACGCGGGAGTTGACGCCTCGGATCGTCGCGGATCGCCTTCCGGCGGGGTGGGATGCCGGAGCCCGCGCAGCCGTCCGCGAGACCCTCGGTGGGGGAGTGGTCGGCATCCTGTGGCTCGTGGTGTCGCTTGCGCTCGGGGTGGTCACGCACGTCGCGTGGGACTTCTTCACCCACGAGGGCCGGGCGGGCGAGGCGCTGTTCCCGGCGCTCGAGCAGCAGTGGGGTCCGCTGCTGGGCGTGAAGTGGTTGCAGTACGGCTCGGGGGTGTTGGGGCTCGTCGGACTCGCGATCTTCGGGCTCTGGTGGTTGTCGCGGCGGGAGGCTCGACCGGTGGTGCGGGTGCTTCCGGATGCCGTGCGGCTGGCGTGGTGGGCATCGCTTCCGGTGGCGCTGGTCGTCGCGACCCTCGTCGCGCTCGCGGTCGAGGGGTGGTTCGACGCGGACTACACGCCCACCCACCTGATCTACGGCGTGCTGATGAAGGTCGCCGCCGCGTGGGGTGTGGCGACGCTGGCGCTGGCGGTGGCCGTGCAGGTGCGGCGGATGCGCACGCTCAGCGATCCGCGCGAAGTCAGGTAGGCGTCGCTGCCTCGGGCCGAGGTTGTGCGCATCGCGGAGGGTGTACGCACAGGCGCACGCGCGTCGCGGTCCCGTCGACAGGCGCAGGGACCTGGGCCGGCGTTCGGCGCGTGCACCGGGCGGGGGACCGGGCGGCGGCTAGACTCGACGACGTTATGACGAAGGCGGGAGACTCGGTGTCGGCGAGCACGAAGGGCACGAAAACGGGCGCGGACGAGGTCATCCTCGGACCCACCGGACGCCCCTACCAGGGGTTCCCCACCCCGAAGCCGCTCGACGGACACGGTCCCGCCCGCATCATCGCGTTGTGCAACCAGAAGGGCGGAGTCGGCAAGACGACGACGACCATAAACCTGGCCGCTTCCCTCGCCGGCTACGGGCGTCGTGTCCTCGCGATCGACTTCGACCCGCAGGGCGCCCTGTCGGCGGGTCTCGGCATCCAGACGCACGACGTGCCCACCATCTACGACCTGCTGCTCGACACCAAGCGCGACCCGCGCGAGGTCATCGTGGCCACGCGCGTCGAGGGTCTCGACCTCCTGCCGGCCAACATCGACCTGTCGGCGGCCGAGGTGCACCTCGTCAACGAGGTCGCACGCGAGACGATCCTCGCCCGGGTTCTGCGCAAGGTGGCGGCCGACTACGACGTCATCCTCATCGACTGCCAGCCGTCGCTCGGGCTGCTGACCGTGAACGCCCTCACCGCGGCGCACGGCGTGCTGATCCCGCTCGAGTGCGAGTTCTTCGCCCTGCGCGGTGTGGCCCTGCTGGTCGAGACGATCGACAAGGTGCGCGACCGGCTCAACCCCGCGATCGAGCTCGACGGGGTGCTCGCCACGATGTACGACCCGCGCACGCTCCACTCGCGCGAGGTGCTCGAGCGCGTGGTCGAGGCGTTCGGCGACGACGTGCTCGAGACGGTGATCGGTCGCACGGTGAAGTTCCCGGATGCCTCGGTCTCGGGCATGCCGATCACGGAGTTCGCGCCCGAGCACGCCGCCGCCCAGGCCTACCTGCGGCTGGCGCGGGAGCTGGTCGCCCGTGGCGCCGTCGCCTGACGACACCCTCGCCGACACGTCGGCCCCCCAGCGTGCGACCGGGGTCCCTGCGATGACCGAAGGGACCGATGCGGCGCACGGCTTCCGCGTCACCCTCCCGGTCTTCGACGGTCCTTTCGACCTGCTGCTCACCCTCATCTCGCGCGCGGAGCTCGACATCACCGAGGTCGCCCTCAGCCGCGTGACAGACGAGTTCATCGCGTACCTGCGCGCAATGGGTCCCGAGGGCGATCTCGACGAGGCCTCCGAGTTCCTCGTCGTCGCGGCGACCCTGCTCGACATGAAGATCGCCGGCCTCCTCCCGCAGGGAGAACTGGTGGATGCCGAGTCGGTGGCGCTCCTGGAAGCGCGCGATCTGCTGTTCGCGCGTCTGCTGCAGTACCGCGCCTTCAAAGAGGTGTCGGCGTGGTTCGCCCGCTGCCTGCAGCGCGAGGACAGGCTGCACACCCGCAGCGTCCGTCTCGACGAGAAGTACCGCAGCGCCGTGCCGGAGCTGAAGTGGACCCTGAGCGCCGACGACTTCGCCGCCCTCGCCGTGGTGGCGTTCGCGCCGAAGCAGATCCCGACGGTGGGCTTGGACCATCTGCACGCACCCCTCATCAGCATCCGCGAGCAGGCCGCCATCGTCGTGACCCTCCTCCGCTCTGCGGGCACCCTGAACTTCCGCGACCTCGTCGCGGGCGTCACCGAGACGGGGGTCGTCGTCGCACGGTTCCTGTCGATCCTCGAGTTGTACCGTCACGCCGCGCTGTCGTTCGAGCAGCTCGAACCGCTGGGCGAGCTGACCCTGCGCTGGACCGCCGAACGGTGGTCGGAAGACAACCTCGCCGCCCTCGGAGCCGACTATGACCGCTGACACCACCCTCACCGCAGCCGGGCACGGCGACGACACCGCCCCCGCGGACGGTGCGACCCTCGCTCCACGCCCGAGCGACACGGCATCCGTCGCCCGTCGTCTGGAGGCGATCCTGCTCGTCCTCGACGAACCCCGGAGCGTGGTGAGCCTCGCGGCAGCGGTGGCGGCGCCCGTAACCGCCGTCCGCCAGGCGGTCGAAGCGCTCGTCGCCGACTACGACGGCGAGACCGGCGGCCCGCGCCGGGGCTTCGAGCTGCGCGAGGTCGGGGGCGGATGGCGCCTCTACGTGCGCGAGGAGCACGACGACGTCGTGGCCGAGTTCGTGAACACCCAGGCCCCCTCGCGCCTGTCGCAGGCGGCGCTGGAGACCCTGGCCGTCATCGCGTACAAGCAGCCCGTCACGCGCGGGCAGGTGGCATCCATCCGTGCCGTGAACGTCGACTCGGTCGTTCGGACCCTGCTCTCGCGCGGGCTGATCACCGAGGTGTTCACCGACCCGGATACGGGTGCCATCCACTACGGCACCACCGACCAGCTGCTGGTCAACCTCGGCATCAACTCGCTCGACGAGCTGCCGCACATCTCGCCGTTGCTCGACGACGGCTCAGACGGATTCGACGGAGAGGTCCCGAAATGAGTGACACGACAGACGCAGAGAGCACGGGCTCCGCGAGCGACGACGGCATCCGCCTGCAGAAGGTGCTGGCCAACCGGGGAGTGGCCTCGCGCCGCGTCGCCGAGCAGATGATCGTCGAGGGCCGCGTGCGCGTGAACGGCCTCGTCGTCACCGAGCTCGGTCGCCGCATCCATCCCGAGACCGACCTCGTCGACGTGGACGGCACGGCGATCCAGCTCGACGAGTCCAAGCGCTACGTCATCCTGAACAAGCCCACCGGGGTCGTGAGCTCGATGAGCGACGACCGAGGCCGCCCCGACCTGCGTCAGTTCACGACGGAATGGGACGAGCGCCTGTTCAACGTGGGGCGATTGGATGCCGACACCTCGGGCCTGCTCGTGCTCACCAACGACGGCGACCTCGCGCACGTGCTCGCACACCCGAAGTTCGGGGTGACCAAGGTCTACATCGCCAAGGTCGAGGGGCAGGTGCTCCCGCAGACCATCCAGCGCCTGATCAAGGGCGTCGATCTGGAGGACGGGCGGATCGCGGCCGACAAGGCGCGCCTGCTCGACTCGTCGCGCGGCGAGAGCCTCGTGGAGTTGACGCTGCACTCGGGCAAGAACCGCATCGTCCGGCGGTTGATGGCGGAGGTGGGTCACCCCGTCGTGGAGCTGGTGCGGCGGCAGTTCGGACCCCTGCACCTGGGAACTCTCCCGGTGGGAGCTGCGCGCGAGTTGACTACAGTAGAACGCGGTGCCCTGCTGACGCTGTCTCGTCGAGACGGCGACACTCCCACGGAGTGAGCCTCCCGGGCGCCGTGCGGCGCCTGTGGCACCGCACAGGGCAGCAGGAGACCCGATGAGCGAACCGAACGGAACGTCCGCGCGCGCGGCCGGTCCTTTGGCGACCCGCACGAGCGGCACCGTTCGCGTCGTCGGCTCCGGTCTGCTCGGCGCGAGCATCGGCCACGCCCTCATGGCCCGCGGGGTCGATGTCGTGCTGGTCGACGCGTCTCCGTCGCAGTTGCGCCTCGCGATCGACTACGGCGCGGGCCGCGCCGAGCGTGTCGACGACCGCCCGTCGTTGATCGTGGTGGCCGTGCCGCCCGACGTGACGGCCGACGTCGTGCAGCGCGAGCTCGAGGCGTACCCGGATGCCGTGGTCACCGACGTCGCGAGCGTCAAGCTCGAGCCGCTGCGCACCCTCCGCCGGCGCGGTGTCGACCTGACGCACTACATCGGTTCGCACCCCATGGCCGGACGCGAGCGCGGGGGAGCGATCTCGGCCCGCGCCGACATCTTCATCGGACGCCCGTGGGTGGTGTGCCGCGACGGCGAGACCTCCGCGCACGATCTCTCGCTCGTCGAGGGCCTCGCGCTCGACCTCGGCGCGAGCCTCATCGAGATGACGCCCGAAGAGCACGACGAGTCGGTCGCCCTCATGTCGCACGTGCCGCAACTGGTCGCGAGTCTGCTCGCCGGTCGCTTCGTCGAGGCGCCCGACGGCTCGTTGCGTCTCGGGGGTCAAGGCGTGCGCGACACCACGCGCATCGCGGCATCCGCCCCCGAACTGTGGGTGCAGATCCTCGGGGCGAACGCCGCTCCCGTGGTCGCCGTCCTCGATCAGCTCGCGGCCGACCTCACCGACGTCGCCGAGGCCCTGCGCGACCCGGAGGTGCCTGGCGCCCGGCGCGCGGTGGCGGACACCATCCGCCGCGGCAACGAGGGCGTGGAGCGCCTGCCCGGCAAGCACGGCCAGAACCGCCGTTTCGACACCTTCGTCGTCATGATCGACGACACCTCCGGCCAGCTGGGTCGCCTGTTCAGCGAACTCGGCGATCTCGACGTCAACGTCGAAGACCTGCGCCTCGAGCACTCGCCCGGAGCCCCGTTCGGTCTCGCCGAGATCAGCGTCGTCCCCGACGCGATCCGCCGGGCCGTCGACGGGCTCCAGCAGCGCGGATGGCGGATTGCGAGCACCACCCATGACTGAGTCCACCCCCACCATCTTCCGGTTGGGCGTCGCGACGCCGCTCACGATGCCCGTCGACGGATCAGCGCCCGAGGGCTCGGCATCCGCTCCGGTCGTCATCGCCATCGACGGCCCCGCCGGCAGCGGCAAGTCGAGCGTGTCGCGGGCGGCGGCGGTGCGGCTCGGCTACGGCTTCCTCGACACCGGCGCCGCCTACCGTGCCCTCGCGTGGCATGCGCTCCAGCACGGGGCCGACACCTCCGACGCGACGGCCGTGCTCGACGTGCTCGGCGACTTCGACTACGCCATCTCGCTCGACACGACGCACCGCTGGGTGCGCGTCGGCGACGTCGACGTGACGACGGCGATCCGGGAGCCCCGGGTCACCGACGCCGTCAGCGGCGTGGCGCGCGTCGCCCCGGTGCGCAAAGCGGTGAACGAGCTGTTCCGACGGCTCGTGGCATCCGCCGCTCACGAGGGCGTCGTCGTCGAGGGCCGTGACATCACCACGGTCGTGTTCCCCGACGCACCCGTGCGCATCCTGCTGACCGCGGCCCCCGAGGTGCGCGCCGCCCGGCGCAGCGCCGAGTCGACCGATCAGGATGCCGCCAAGGTCGCCGCAGCTCTCCACCGCCGCGACGCCGCCGATTCCACGGTCGTCGACTTCCTCACCGCCGCCCCCGGCGTCGAGGTCGTCGATTCGACCCACCTGAATTTCGAACAGACCGTCGACGCCGTGCTGAACGTCGTCGAGACCACGATGGGAGCCCGCGATGGGCGTTGAAGACGAGTACGAAGGCGGGCCCGACCAGCTCGCCGAGAAGATGGAGCAGCTCGACGAGGTGCTCGCCGAACAGCGGGCCGAAGCGCTGCGCGCCGGCCTCGAGGACTTTGATCTCGACGAGGAGGACGCCGAGCTCCTCGCCGGCCTCGCCTCGGGTGAGGGGGCGATCGAGTTCCTTCCGGCGTTGCCGGTGGTGGCGATCGTCGGCCGCCCGAACGTCGGCAAGTCGGCGCTGGTGAACCGTATCCTCGGTCGCCGCGAGGCCGTCGTCGAAGACACCCCGGGTGTCACGCGCGACCGTGTCACGTACAAGGCCGAGTGGCTCGACCGCCGCTTCTCGCTGGTCGACACCGGCGGCTGGGAGCCCGACGCGCGCGGCATCGACCGCTCGGTGGCCGCGCAGGCCGAGGTCGCGATCGACCTCGCCGACATCGTCTTGTTCGTCGTGGATGCCACGGTGGGCGCGACCTCGACCGACGAGCACGTCGTGAAGCTGCTGCGCAAGAGCGGCAAGCCGGTGTTCCTCATCGCGAACAAGGTCGACGACGCCCGGCACGAGCCCGAGGCGGCGGCCCTGTGGAACCTCGGCCTCGGTGAGCCGCACCCCGTCTCGGCGATCCACGGACGCGGCGTCGCCGACCTGTTGGATGCGATCATGAAGGTGCTGCCCGAGATCTCGGCGGTCGCGAAGTACGAGATCGGCGGCCCGCGCCGCGTGGCGATCCTCGGTCGCCCCAACGTCGGCAAGTCGTCGCTGCTGAACAAGGCCGCCGGCGAAGAGCGCGTGGTCGTCAACGAACTCGCGGGCACCACGCGCGACCCCGTCGATGAGGTCGTCGAGCTCGGCGGCAAGCTCTGGACCCTGGTCGACACCGCCGGCATCCGCCGTCGCGTGCACCTGTCGCAGGGTGCCGACTTCTACGCCTCCCTCCGCACCTCCACGGCGCTGGAGAAGAGCGAGGTCGCCGTCGTCGTCATCGACGTCTCGCAGCCGATCAGCGTGCAGGACCTGAACATCATCGACCTCGTACTCGAGTCGGGTCGTGCCCTCGTGCTGGCGTTCAACAAGTGGGACCGCCTGAACGACGACGACATGGAGAACCAGGACCGTCGTCGCTACCTCGAGCGCGAGATCGAGCAGGACCTGGCGCACGTCGCGTGGGCCCCGCGCGTGAACATCTCGGCACGCACCGGCCGTCACCTCGACAAGCTCGTGCCGGCTCTCGAAACGGCGCTGGAGTCGTGGGACACCCGCATCCCCACCGGCAAGTTCAACGCGTTCCTGTCGGAGCTCGTCGCCGAGCACCCGCACCCGCTCCGCGGTGGCAAGCAGCCGCGCATCCTGTTCGGCACGCAGGCGGCGACGCGTCCGCCGACATTCGTGCTGTTCACGACCGGGTTCCTCGACCCGGGTTACCGCCGGTTCATCCAGCGGCGTTTGCGCGAGATCTACGGCTTCGACGGCTCGCCCATCGTGCTCAACATGCGCATCCGCGAGAAGCGCCAGCGCTGACCCGCGTCCTGAACGCCCCGGCTCCCTCTCAGGGAGTCGGGGCGTTCGCGCGTGAGCGCAAGGGCACGCGGGGTTCACGCGCGAGCGCAAGGGCACGGGGTGGATGCCGCCGCCTCGGTACAGTCGGGCGACGGAGCCGCCGCGGCCTCCGGGATCCGCATGGGAGACACGTCATGACCCACGTCGCACCACCCCTCGACCAGCCGTACTACGGCGCGCCCCTCGGTGCGGCCGTGCGGCGCTTCTTCGCGAAGTACGCCACGTTCCGCGGCCGCGCCAGTCGCAGCGAGTACTGGTGGTGGGTGCTGGTCGGCACCGTCGTCGGCAGCGTGCTCAACGCGCTGCCGACGCTGACCGACGGCGTGCGCCTCGAGGCCGACGGGTCGCTCACGGTCACCGGTCCCCTCGGCGTCATCCTGACCTTCGTGTGGGTCATCTGGGCCGTGGCGACCTTCATCCCGACCCTTGCCGTGCTGGTACGTCGTCTGCACGACACCGGCCGCAGCGGCTTCTGGGTGTTCCTCGGACTGGTGCCCGTGATCGGCGTCCTCGTGCTCGTCGTGTTCACGGTGCTCGGACCGCGGCCCGAGGGGGCTCGTTTCGACTGACGCGGGGCAGGGCCGGGGCGCGCGTGCGGCCGGGGCGTGCGTATGGGGAATCAAACGGCTCGATCGATCGTCGGCGTGGCGTGATGTGTCATTCGGCTGCGCCGTGCGCGTGAGGGTGTGCGAGGCTGAGAACGATGACCATCGAACCTCCCGCCCCGGACGAACCGCGGCGTCCGCACGGGCCCCGCGATCCCGGCGACGCCTGGGTCGTCGCGCCCAGCGGCGAGAAGTACTGGGGTCGTTTCGGTGCGGCGGGTCTGCTGGCCCTCGACGCCGAGCGGGGAGTGCTGCTGCAGCACCGCGTGTCATGGAGTCACTTCGGCGACACCTGGGCTCTGCCCGGCGGTGCTCGGCACGAGGGTGAGTCGGCTCGCGACGGTGCGCTGCGCGAATCGCATGAAGAGGCCGGTGTGCCCGGGGATGCCATGCAGGCACGTTTCGAGAGCGTGCTCGACCTCGGCATCTGGTCGTATACGACCCTCGTCGCCGATGTCACCGCGCCGTTCGAGCCGGTGATCAGCGACCCCGAGAGCGTCGCGCTGGCGTGGGTGCCGGTCGACGAGGTCGATGCGCTTCCGTTGCATCCGGGATTCGCATCCGCCTGGCCCGCGCTGCGCGCGGCCCTCGACGCGCGACCCGCGATCCTCGTCGACGTGGCCAACGTCGTCGGTTCGGTGCCCGACGGGTGGTGGAAGGATCGCGCGGGTGCCGCCGGCCGTCTACTGACCCGCCTCTCGGCCCTGGCCGAGGGGGGATTGGATGCCACAGAGCTGGGGCTGCCCGCCACGCGGTGGTTCCCCTTCGTCGGCGCCGTGCTCGAGGGGGAGGCGCGCGCGGCGGACGTCGATCACGACGGCGTGGCGGTGTGGCGGGCGACCGGGTCGGGCGACGATCAGATCGTCGCCGTGGCCGAGAAGCTGGTGGGCGTGTGGAACCCGGTGATCGTCGTGACCAGCGACCGCGGCCTCGCGGCGAGGGTCGAGACTCTCGGCGCATCGGTGCGCGGGGCGGGCTGGCTGCGCGACCGGCTCGACTGACGCGGGATGCTGTCGTGACCGGCCGCTGCGACCGGCTCGGCTGAGGGGCCGGAGGTGGCGTATGCCTGTGCGGCGTCGCCCGGGGAACCTCAGGGCGCTTGAGCGAACAGCCCGGTGAGCAGGTCGCGGAAATGCTCCGGCGTGACGGCGATGGGTCCGGAGTACACGTGGTCGAAGCCGGCAATGGAGTAGACCAGGATCGCCAGGAACGTCGAGATCAGCCCGCTCATGAGCAGGTGGATGCGCAGGTCTTTGACCTCGATCAGGGCGAGCAGGACGGCGTTCAGCAGCGCACCCACGCCGATGACGATCCACAGCATCCACGGCAGCGACAGGTGGGTCAGCGAGATGCGCTCGCGCCGGTCGGTGACGAAGGTGTTGAAGGCGCCGATGGCTTGAGACTTCGCGACCACGTCCGAGTCGTTCGCGGGTTGGAATTCGGCGATGGCCCTCTGGATCCCGGTGACGTACTCGTCGGTCGCCTCGGGGGCGATCCGCTGTTCCTGCAGTGGCCAGTCCTCGGTGATGACGGCGTTCGTATAGGCGATGAGCGCACCCTTGAGGTCGGATGCCGCGGGCTCGCTCATGAAGCCCGCGTCGCGGTAGAGGACGGCGACCGCGGACGACTCCTGGACCACGACGCTGTTGACCAGTGCGAAGTTTCCGTACGCCCCGGCTGCGATGAGTCCGAGCGTGACTCCGTAGATGATGCCGTAGGCGCCGACCGCGTAGCTGAGGATCCGGTCCCATTCGCCCCGCCCCGCCGACGCCCTGCGCACCCATCCGCGCAGGAGCAGGACGAGCAGGCTCGACACCCCGACGACGGCGAGGACGAAGAGGGGGAGCCCCACCCAGACCGGCAGATCGAAGAACGACGGCATCGGCTTCCTTCCGAACGATGTACGAAATCATCGCAGATGCCCCCCTCGCGGAGATGCCCTCGGGGTCTCTCGCCGCGGACTCAGTCGCTGTCGCGCCCGCGGAGCTTCTCGATCTCGCGGCGGTCGCGCTTGGTGGGGCGCCCGGCGCCACGGTCGCGGACGGGCACGAACGGCATGCTCTCTTTCGACGGCGGCGGGGGAGTGCGGTCGTCGACCGATTCGGCGACGAGGGCCGCGCCGACGCGCTTCGCGATGGTCTTCTTCACGACGAGGATGCGGTCGAACCCCTGGATACGCACCCGCAGCTCATCGCCCGGTCGGACGGGTTGCGCGGCCTTGGCGCGTTCGCCGTTGACGCGCACGTGCCCGGCGCGGCACGCGGTGGTCGCGGCCGAGCGGGTCTTGTAGACGCGGATGGCCCACAGCCACGCGTCGACGCGCGCGGTGGTACTGGCATCCGTCATGTGGGGTCCCCGTTCGGCGAACCTCCATCGTAAGTCGGCGGGTCAGTCGCGGAGCGTCAGCGCGACGAGCGCGCGGTCGGGTTTGGGCCGGTCGACGACGGTGAATCCCGCCGCTTCGAAGACGGGCAGGACACCGCGGAACAGCTGGTTCGACGACTTCTTCGCCGCGGCGGGGTCGAGCGGGTACCCCTCGACCACGCGGGCGCCGCCATCTCGGGCGACGGCGACCGCGGCGTCGAGGAGCCGGGCCGTCAGCCCTTTCCTGCGGTGCTCGGTGCGCACGACGAAGCACGACACGGCCCAGACGTCGTCGGCATCGAGCGGTTCTTCGGTGGATGCCGTCACGTCGCGGGTGCGCACTAGCCGGGGCTGCGTCGTGCGCGGTCCGACGCGCACCCAGCCGGCGGGCTCGCCGTCGACGTAGGCGATCAGGCCGGGCGGGCGATCGCCGGCGAGTTCGGTGCGGAACATCTCGGTGCGGTCGTCAATGGAGGCGTCTTTCCACGGGCCGTTCGGCAGGAGCCACCACTGGCACTGGCACTCGGGGCCGTCGCCGCTGTCGAGGGCGATCTCGGCGTCGTCGAATCGGTCACCGGTGGCGGGCAGGATCTCGATCGTCATGTGCGAGACCGTAGCGAGGAGCTCCGACATCGGCAATGCGCTGGACTGCCCGCCCGCGTCCGCCCCCCACACGCCCGGGGCGCCGCTGGTTCGCGAGACGCGCGCGGAGCGGCTAAGATAGACGAGTTGCCCGCTCGCGGGTAACGGGATGTGGCGCAGCTTGGTAGCGCACTTGACTGGGGGTCAAGGGGTCGCAGGTTCAAATCCTGTCATCCCGACAAAAAGGGCCGGAAACTCGTAAGAGTCTCCGGCCCTCCGTCGTTGGTCTCGGTGATCGTTCCTGTTCTCGAGGTTCCACCCTTGCGTGCAGAACGGAAAGACGGTCAGGCCGATCGAGCAACGCTCAGGATGCGGGCGCGTCCGTCTTGAGATGCGCGATCTTCACCAGTCCAAGGATCGCAACGAAGACGAGAGAGAAGATGTTGACCGTCATCAATGTCTCGTTCATCGCGGCGACGCTCCAGGTCGTTCCCGCCTGGTCGGTCACGATGCCGTCGGGGATGACCATGAAATTGGAGACCGACGCGAGGCCGAGCGAACCGTAGATCAGCACGGGTTGCACGAAGTGGCTGCGAGGCGTCGCGTGAGCCGAGGTGGGCACGGGGCCGGTGCGTCGGAGAATGAGCGCCATGATCTGGAAGAAGCTGTAGGTCACGAACCACCAGCCGAGGTAGTTGGTGTACGGCACCCCGAAGAATCCACCGCCGTCTTCCCACACCCAGGTGTGGTTGACCGTCGATGCACTCGAGTCGCTTCCGACATCGAACATCGTCATGATCGCACCCGCCAGGAGCGGGAGGGCCACCGTGTTGATGCGGCCCGCGCGTGAGCCCGACGCAAGAGTCTCGTCGGCTCGATCGAGGAGTGCCGACGCGGTGATCCAGGCGATATAGCCCAGTCCGAAATAGATCAGTCCGATGCTGAGCGGCACCTCGAAGAGTTTGAGCGAGCCGGTGTAGTGATAGTTGCCGAACGGGAAGCCGGAGGCGATGCTCAGGTTCTCGAAGAAGTTGCTGACGACGAACGTGATCACGAAGAACGCCGACAGGCGCCGCCATCCGTAGCGGCGGATTCCGTGGATGATCGCGAAGGGGAAGGTCAGAAGCAGCGCGTAGACATACGCCGAATTGTGAGTGACCAGCGGGAGCAGGATTGCCGCGGCCATAGCCAAGCCGGTGAGGGCCCATAAGAGCCCGTTCACGCCTTTGTGTTTCCTCCCTCCCCTCGACATATCCGAGGTGCGGCCGATCGGGGCGCTGGTGGTACTCATGAGTTCTCCTTTGTGCTTTCGGGTGCAGAGGTGGAGGTTGCGGCCGCCATGAGGGCCGGGAGGAACACGGCGTCGACCAGTTCTTCGAGCTCGGTGACATCCATGGGGGGCTCCAGGAGGAGCGCGCGGCTCACGATGAGGCCTCCGGGGATCCGACTGAGGTCGGGCGGAGCGGGATCTGCGCGGAGCTCGCCACGGCTGGTGGCGCGACGGACGATCGAGGTCCAGCCCTCATGGCTCATCCGCCGGAGATGGTCGCGAATGTCGACGATGGGCGCGTTCTCGGGGTCGGCGGCCATGAGGAGCCCGCTGAGAATACGGGTGCGCTGGGGGGTGAGCGACTGGGATATCGCCGTGAGCCACCCCAGCAGGTCTGCCCTGAGGGTGCCCTGGTCGGCCACGTCGCCCGGCAGTCCGTCCATCTCTCGGGTCACTGCCGCCTGGACGAGCTCGGCTTTGTTGGCGAACCGCCGGTACACCGCCGGGGTGGTCGATCCGGCGCGGCGCGCGACCTCGGCGATGCTCAGGCCCTGGAAGCCGACCTCGGACAGCGCGTCGATGGTGCTCGTCAGAATCGCATCATCGATCTCTGGGCTCATGGGGCGTCCCGCATCGCGGGTGCGGCTTGGATTCATACTCATTACGATATCGCACCGTAACGTATGCGGCAAGCGTGAGCGTCGAGTGCGACCGAGCGCGCCTCGAGGTCCTCACCCCCGGGAGTCGATCTCCTGGGGGGCCGGTGTGCGGGCGGTGAGGGCTGTTCCTTCGGTGTCGATGTTCGGGAGGATCCGATCGAGCCAGCGGGGGATCCACCAAGCCCCGCGCCCGAGGATCGTCATGATGGCGGGGACGAGAGTCGCTCGGACGATGAACGCGTCGATGAAGACGCCGACGGCCAGGGCGAACGCGATGGATTTCACAAGGGTGTCTTCGGCGAGCACGAAGCCGGCGAACACGCTGATCATGATGATCGCGGCCGCGACGACGACGCGAGCGCCGGAGAGGAACCCCAGACGTACCGAGCGTCCGGCGTCGCCGTGGTGCACGAATTCTTCGCGCATGCGGGACACGATGAAGACTTCGTAGTCCATGGCGAGTCCGAAGAGGACGCCGGTCAGAGCGAGGGGGAGCAGGCTCACGATGGGGCCGGGCGTGTGTACGCCGAGGAGCTCGGCGCCCCACCCCCACTGGAAGACAGCGACGACGACACCGAAGGTCGCTCCGACGGAGAGAACGAACCCGAGAGCCGCTTTGAGGGGTACGAGGATCGAGCGGAACATGACCAGGAGCAGCAGAAGCGCGAGGGTCACCACGAGCGCGAGGTAGGGGACGAGCGCTTCACTGAACGCGGCCCCGGAGTCGATGTCGATGGCGGTCTGGCCGGTGACCTGCAGGGACTCCGCCCCCGCGTCCGCCGACCATCGTGCGGCGTTGTCGCGGATGTCGCCGACAAGGGACGCGGTGGAAGCGGCGAGCGGTCCCTCTGAGGGCACGACTTGGATGTAGGCGGCATCGTTGGTGGTGTTCGGGACGACAGAACTGACGAACGTGACGTCGTCGAGGTTGCGGAGAATGGTCGCCACCGCATTACCGGCGGCGGTGGCGTCGTGCGAGGTGACGAACACGACCAGGGGCCCGTTGGAGCCGGAGCCGAAGCCGGCATCGATCATCTGGCTGGCCTTGTACTGGGTCGTGTCGGGGGCGGCCATGGAGTTGTCGGGAAAGTTCAACCGCATCGAGAGAGCGGGGATGGAGAGCAGTCCGAGCACGAGGAGCGTTGCGACGACGGTGAGCCAGGGCAGGCGGGTGACGGCGCGCACCCACCTCTCGGCGAGATGCGGGCGGCGGCGAAGTGCGGATGGCCGGGCGACATCGTCTGCGGTGGTGGCGCGGGTAGTCGCTTTCGGTGTGATCTTGTCGCCGGCCAGGGACAGGAGGGCCGGCGTGAGGGTGACCGCGATGAGGATCGACACCGCGACGGTACCGGCCGCGGCGATACCCATCGCTGCGAGCAGCGCCAGTCCGACGGTCGTCAGCAGCGCCAGGGCGATGAGCACGGTGAGTCCGGCGAACACCACGGCGGTACCGGCCGTGCCGACGGCGCGGCCGATCGCGGTCGTGCGGTCGCGGCCGTCGGCGAGTTCGTTCTGATATCGGGAGATGACGAAGAGCGAATAGTCGATACCGACTGCCAAGCCGAGCATCGCCGGCAGCAGCGGCGTCAACTGGTTCACGTCGATCGCGCCACTGGCGATGAACACTCCGCTCACGCCGATGCCGACTCCGACGATGCCGGAAACGAGCGGGATGATCGCCGCGATCATTCCCCCGAGCACGATGATCAGCACGATGAGGGCCACGATCAGGCCACCGCCTTCGTTCAGACCGACCTCGGGCAGCCCCTGGAAGATGCTCCCTCCGAACTCGACGGTCAGACCGGAATCACGAGCCGCCTTCGCGGCATCCTGCAACGCGTCCTTCTGTTCGAGCGTCACGTCGCCCGCGACGGAGTCGAAGCCGATCTGGATCAGCGCGTACTCGGAGTTCTCCGAGACCGCACCGGTATCGAACGGGCTGAGTACCGCCCGCACCCCGTCGATCTCAGACAGTTCCGTCACCAGAGTGCCGATCGCCGCCTTCTGGGTGTTGTCGGTGACCGGCATCCCTTCTCGCGCACGAACCACCGCGGTGGCCGTCCCCTCGTCGAAGTGGGCATCCGGGAACGCGGCATCCATCTCATCGAGCACCTGTGACGCCTGAGTGGGCGGCAGGGTGAAGCCCCCGCTGAAGGTGCCCGGGAAAGCGACGGCCCCACCGACGAGGGTCAGCAACACGACGACCCACGCCAGGACGACCACCTTCGCGTGTCGAGCGCACCGCGTGCCGAGTGTGAACAGGAGTGCAGCCATGGTCAACCCTTCGAAGTGAGATACGGCTATCAGATCCTGCCATAAGTGATAGCCGCGTCTTGCTTATGGTCTGTGAAATGATCGTGAGATGTCTCACACCGGGGTGCGCCGTGACGCGCGTGAGAACCGCGCGAAGTTGGTCAGCGCCGCGCGACAGGCCTACAGCTTCGACGCGGGGGAGCCCTCCCTCGACGAGATCGCCGCACAAGCCGGGGTGGGCATCGCGACCCTGCATCGTCACTTCCCGAAACGCGAAGACCTCGTGACAGCGGTGTTCCAGCACATCGTCGACGACGAGCTCGCACCGCTCGTGGACGACGAGCCTGCGGGGTCGACCAGCCTCGAGGCTTTATACGCGGTGTTCGCCCGCATCCTGTCGATCATCGCGTCGGAGCGGGGACTGCTCACCACCGCAGGCGTCTTCGAGACCGTGACCGACACGATCA
Source organism: Microbacterium proteolyticum (assembly GCF_014192415.1). GTDB lineage: Bacteria > Actinomycetota > Actinomycetes > Actinomycetales > Microbacteriaceae > Microbacterium > Microbacterium proteolyticum. The sequence continues at coordinate 137,383 of NZ_JACHXY010000001.1, read as the reverse complement.
TCGGGTCGTTCCGACCTCGACTCGGGACGCTCCTGGCCCAGGCGCAGCAAGACGGGCTCGTCCGTGCCGATCTTGTCGAAGATGATCTCGTGTCACTGATCCTGATGCTGATCAGCACCATCGTCGGAACACCGGCAGGCAGCGACGGCTGGCGCCGCTACCTCACCCTCACCCTCGACGCCTTCTCGACGCCCACGCCCTCGCCCCTCCCCGCCGTCGGCGCATCCTCACGCGATCTCATTCGGACGTCCCCGCTTCTCGGGCGCTGACAGCCCGGCCGTCCCGTCGCGCCGCCCGATCCGCGTGACCCAACTCCCGTTCCGGCGCGATACGGTCGCGCACGCGGCGCTTCAGCTCCACGATGTCGGGGAAGCCGCCGTCGCTCTTGCGCGACCACACGCGCTCCCCATCGGCGTAGACCTCGAAGATCCCGCCGGTGCCGGGCTCGAGCGTCGCGCCGCCACCCATGAGCTCGGTCTGGAACGTCGTCAGCAATTCTTGCGCGATCCACGCTGCGCGCAGCATCCACGCGCATTGCGTGCAGTACACGACTCGAATCGTGTGCGTCATGAGACCCTCCTCTCTCCGTGCGCGGTGCTGGTGTGGCCGCGCGACGGGCCATGGGGCGTGACCCCCTCACCCACGACGGGTCGCCGACCTCACGCCAGGGAGATGCTCCCGGCCGCGGGGTGCTCGTGCGGCATCCTGTCGCGGTCGAACGTGATGTCGGTGTACCCGTGGGGCTTCGGGTGACCGTCCTCGTCGACGCTCACGAACACGAGCCGTTCGATGGTGAGGATCCGTTTGCGCGTGATCATGTTGCGCACGACGGCGCGCATGGTGAGCGACGTGCGACCGAAGTGCGTCGCGGTCAGGCCCATCTCGATGAGGTCGCCCTGCAGGGCGGATGCCTCGAAGTTGATCTCCGAGATCAGCTTGGTCACGACGCGGTAGTTGCCGAGCTGGATGATCGCGTAGATCGCCGCTTCCTCGTCGATCCAGCGCAGGAGGCTGCCGCCGAACAGCGTGCCGTTGGCGTTCAGGTCTTCGGGCTTGACCCACTTGCGGGTATGGAAGTTGATGCCGTCCTCGGAGGGATGCCACTGCGGTTCCGTCACCTCTCCCACGCTACTCCGCATGGGTGGTCGCCCCCGGTGTGAGACCGGAAGGCCTGCGAACTTTCCGTACGGCCCCGCTGGGCGGTGGAGGGTGACCGCTACGGCGTGGGCGCGTATTCCGGACACAGGTGGATGCCGGAGATCACGACGACCGCGCTGGCTTCCGGCTGCGTGATCGCACCGCCCGACATCGAGTCGAAGACCTCTTTGGGGGTGAGGCCGTCGTCGAACGCCTTGCAGACGGCCCGGCCGAGGTCGATCCACAGGCCCGCATTGGACAGATCGGTCTGCGGCAGCTGCTTGCGCAGGGCTGTGTAGTAGGCGGTTTCCTGCGCGAGGGCATCCTCGGTCGCCGAACTCGTTTCCGTCGGTGTTGCCGACGCGGATCGAGACGGCGAGACGGGGAGCGAGCCGCACCCCGACAGCATTGCGGCCACCAGGATCGCAGCCGCGAGGGCACCGATCTTTCGCATGCCGCGAGCGTAGGCGAACCCCCGCTCGCAGGCGAGGGGTGTCATCCCCCTGCATCGAGGCGAGAGCCCGGAGGATCATCGGTCCGGGGTGTCCGCGATCCGCGTGCTCTTCCCGCTGGCAGGGGTACCCGACTCGACTGTGCGCACGCCGCGAAACGAGCGCCGAGCCCCGAGCCCCGAGGCCCCCGTCAGCTTCCTGGCCGCAGCGACGCGATGAAGTCGAGCTTGTCGAGCACCGGGTCGGGGATGACGAACGGGTACAGGTCTGCCTTGCCCATCGACCGATTGACCATGTTGAGCGCGGTGGACAGCGGTATCCACGTGTCCGTCACGAAGGCGCGGAAGGAGGGGGAGTCCTGGATGCCGCCCGTGCGCGCCAAACCGTAGATGTGGGCGGTCTCGACCGTGTCGGTCATGTGCAGGAAATGCGCCCACGTCTCGGCGAAATCCTCGTAGGGGTGCATGGTGGCGTAGGTGGAGATGTAGCGTTCCCACCAGTTCGCCGGCGGTCCCTGAGAGTAGTGACGGTCGATCTCCGCCTGGTAGTCGGCGGTCTCATCGCCGAACAGACGGCGCGCCTCTGCGATGCGGTCGGTGCCCTCGACCAGGCGCCATTCCATGTAATGGCCGACTTCGTGACGGAAGTGACCGAGCATGGTGCGATACGGCTCGCCGAGCTGCTCCTGCACGCGCACGCGGTAGGCGTCGTCGCTCTCGGCGAGATCCATCGTGATCACCCCGTCGGCGTGGCCGATCGTGACGTTCTCGGCCACGCTCGACAGCAGGTCGAAGCAGAGGCCGTACGTCGCATCCTCGCCCTTTCCGACGACGGGGAAGCCGAGCCGGTCGAGGTCGACGAGCAGCCAGCGCTTCGCGCGCTCGGCCACCGGGAACTGCGAGAGCCCCTTGGCATCCGCGTCGTTCGGACGCACCCGCGTCAGATCGCACGCCGAGCACTGACCGCCCGGGAATCGCGCGAGCCAGGTGCACCCCGACAGATTGAGGTTCCGGCACACGTGCCAGATGAGCCCCGCGGCATCCACGTACCGTCCGTAGCCGTCGACCGGAACGATGTCCGCCTCGTCTCGCGAGTAGCCGAGACCCGTCCCGCACGACAGGCAGACGGAGTTCTCGAAGTACAGGGCGTTGCCGCACACACGGCACCGGAAAGCTTTCACGCTTCGAGAGTGTCAGACAAGAGCCGAAGTCACCCGGCGGTTGCGTCACGCCATCTCATCCGGGCGGGGCCGCCCGCGGCGGGAGCGGCGCCGCCCCCCTCACGTCGCCGACGACCGCGTTCGGCGCGCGGATACCACCAGCACGACCCCGGCCACGAGCTCCCAGACGGTGACCGCATAGACACTGCCGCGCTCCCACACGCCGTCGGGCAGTGACATGCCGGCGATCGACGGGTGCGTCTGCAGCCCCACAAGAAAGAGCAGTCCGGCGACAGCGATCGTCACGCTGAAGACCCGGAACGCGCGACCGCCGAGCACCCGACCTCCGGCGATCGACGCGAGATTGCCGCAGACGATCGCCAGCGCAGCACCGACGACGTGGATGCCGATCATCCCGGATGCCGCCGCCAGTGGGCCCCCGTGCACCACTGCCACGAGCGTGATCCCCACCGCGTGGAGCGCCGCGAGCGCCACCCACAACACGGGGGAGTGTCGCGTGCGGCGTCGTCCCCGTGCGGCGAGGAGAGTCGCGAGGAAGAACAGCACGCCCTGGACGATGAAGCCTGCGTTCATCACCCCGCTCAGCGGCGAATCGAGGAACCGACCGTCGTGCGGACCGATCTCCGGAACCCCGAGGTCGCTGATGTAGTTGTGCGCGTAGTCGTACCCGGGGAATGCGGCGGCCGACACCGCTTCGGCACCGAGGTAGACGACGGCGGCGCAGATCCACAGGATGCCGGCGGCGTACAGACTCGCGTCCTCGGTGCTGCGTTGAGGGACCGTGCGGGCGGTGAGAGCATCGGCCATGGGGGGCATCCTTTCGCCGAGTCCTCGTCGCCGCCGACGCGACCTCCTCGAGCTTAGGCACGTGCGCGCAGCACGGGGCGGCCGCGAGGCTCAGGCGTGGAACGCGGCACCCTTCCCGATGCGGGCGACGGCGTTGCGGGGCGTTTCTGACGGCTCCCGGCGACGCGGTCTCCTCACCGGGGCGGGGACTCGTTCAGCAGCGACACCTCGCGCACGTCGAACAAGCCGCGACGGGCGCGCACCATCGACACGCCTCTGCGGCGCAGCGCGTCGGCGAGCTCGGCGGTCAACGGGCCTTCGAGCGACTTCTGCCAGCCGGTCTGCAGCGTATAGACGTGCGTCACGGTTCGGGGTCGGGACATGAGCACCTCCGGTCCGAAATCTAGCCAACGGAATGCCTGTCTTCCCCGAATGTTCCTCAAGCGTCATGCGCTGTGCGGTCTCTCGTAACGAGAGAGCCCCGGTCGACGCCGGGCACGGCCCGACCTGCACCTCACGCACCTCGAGCGCTCCGACGTCGCGCGGGTTCCGCCGGATAATGGCGGAATGATCACGGCCCGCATCGTCATCCTCTTCGCGCTCGCCGCCGTCGCCGAGATCGGCGGTGCGTGGTTGATCTGGCAGGCCGTGCGCGAGAACCGCGGGTGGTGGCTGGCACTGCTCGGCATCCTGGCCCTCGGCGCGTACGGGTTCATCGCGGCTCTGCAGCCCGACACGAACTTCGGGCGGGTGCTCGCCGCCTACGGGGGCGTGTTCGTCGCGGGATCGCTGGCGTGGGGGATCGTGGTCGACGGCTTCCGTCCCACGGTGTGGGATTACATCGGGTCGGCGGTCGCCCTCGTGGGCGCGGGGATCATCATGCTCGCCCCGTCAACACCTGGGGCCGAATAAACCGCGAGCGTACGCTGGCGAGCATGACCAACGAGCCCGGAGACGTGAACCGGCTGCGTGCCGTGATCGCGAAGATCGACGCCGACAACCCGCTCAAGGTGCCCTTCAGCTTCAATCAGGGGCACATCAGTCCTCGCCTGGACCGGCTCGAGGCGAAGCTGTCGTACATGGCGGACTACATCGCGTACCTCGAGCAGCGGATCGAAAGCCTAGAGGCTGAAGTAGTTAGCTAGGTGAGTTATTAGGCAGTGTCAAGAGCCCTGCCCTCCCACGATCCCTGCGGGACACTCGGGGAATGCAGAACGAGAATGCGCCCCACGAGGGCATCGCCGACGATTTCGCCGCCATCGAGACCGAGCGTCCCTTCGGGTCGTACCTTTCGGTGATCAACGGGGGAGCGTAATCGCCCCGAACCTCCGTGCGAGGTTCACCACGATAGGGTCGGACGCCGAGAGGCTCCGGCCCTTCGTCGTGCCGGGGAGACCCGTGTGGGAACATGCGTGAGCACGGGCGGGTGCCGTCCTCGACGCCGGCATCGCGCCCGCGGCATCCCGTTCGCCCTCGGACCCGCCGTAGCATGAGAGATCCGCCCGCGCGACGAGATGAGACCCATGCCCGAGCTCAGCAAAGACACCACCCTCTGCATCTCGCTGTCGGGCCGCCCGTCGAACATCGGCACGCGTTTCCATAACTTCCTCTACGCGGAGCTCGGCATCGACTTCGTCTACAAGGCGTTCACCACCACCGACATCGCGGCGGCGATCGGGGGAGTGCGGGCCCTCGGCATCCGGGGCTGCTCGGTGTCGATGCCGTTCAAAGAGGCCGTGATCCCCCTCGTCGATGACATCGAGGCCTCGGCCGCGGCCATCGGCTCCATCAACACGATCGTGAACGACGGCGGAGTGCTCACCGCGTCGAACACCGACTACGAGGCCATCGCGAGCCTGATCGAGAGCCACCGGCTCGACCCGGCGGCATCCGTCCTCGTGCGCGGATCGGGCGGCATGGCCAAGGCTGTCGTGGCCGCGTTCCACGGCGCCGGCTTCACCGACATCACGGTCCTGGCCCGAAACGCCGAGGCCGGGCCCGCGCTCGCCGCGGCGTACGGGGCTCGATGGGTGGCCGACGATCCGGCACCCGGCGCCGCGATCATCGTCAACGTCACCCCGCTCGGCATGGACGGGCCGGATGCCGACACCCTGGCCTTCTCGCCGGAGCACATCGACGCGGCCGACACCGTGTTCGACGTCGTGGCGTTCCCGGCCGAGACGCCTCTCATCCGTGCCGCCCGCGTTGCGGGCACCGGCGTCATCACCGGCGCCGAGGTGATCGCCCTGCAGGCCGCGGGTCAGTTTGCGCGCTACACCGGCGTGACGCCGACCGCGGATCAGGTGCGGCGGGCGTCGGAGCACTCGCGCGTCTGAGCGCGGACCGGCGCCCGGTGACGCGGCCCCGAGTTCGCGTGCGGCGGGACGTCCGCACCGCGGCGCCGCTCCGCACGGAGTCGGACCACGGGCGAACGGGCCCGGGGTCGTGACTCCGGGCCCGTGCCGCGGTCATTCGTACCGCAGCGACTCCACCGGGTCGGCCCGGGCCGCTCGGACGGCGGGGAGGCTGCCCGCCAGGAACGCGATGGCCATGATCGCCACGGTCGTCGTCAGGATCGACACCGGATCGAAGGCGATGAGCTGCAGGCCCGGCAGGTCGCTGAAGAGCGTCTGCCCGAGTTGCGCGCTGACGGCCGTGCCGACGCCGATCGCAACGACCGCGCCGATGACGCTTCCCAGCAGTCCGAGCATCACCGCCTCGAGGCTGAACAGCGAGAACACGCGACCGCTGCCCATGCCCATCGCCTTCATCAGGCCGATCTCGCGCGTGCGCTCCTGCACCGACATGAGCAACGTGTTGACGATGCCGAAGCTCGCCGCCAGCAGCGCGATGACCGCGAAGGCGTTCAGCACGAGGACGATGCCGTCGATCACCGCCTTGAAGGTGCCCAGCTGATCCGAAACGCTCTGGCCGGAGTATCCCGCATCCGTCAGGGCCGCCTTCACGTCGTCGACCTGCTGAGTGGTCGCCGGTGACGCCAGGAACGCGTTCGCGCTGGCGTAGCGGTCGAGCTCGTCGGCCGGGACGCCGGTGTTCTGCGCGGTGAAGAGCGCGTCCTCCAGCGCGGGGTTGGTGGTCAGCGAGGTGGCGGAAGCGAAGGCGCCCTCGGTCACGCCGGTGATCGTGGCATCGACGAGGTGCGGCGTGCGCACCGGGTCGGAGACGGCGACCGTGAGGGTGGCTCCGACGGCGTCGGCCGCGTCGGCGAAGCCGAGTGGTGTCACGAGCGACTCGGGGATCGCGGTCTGCAGCGCGTCGGTGGAGGCGTCGGGCGCCTCTCCGGCTGTCAGCTGCGGGGTCTGTCCACCGATGAGCGATCCGGCACTCGCGACGTAGCGCTCCCCGCCGTCGACCTGAACGTAATCGATGCTCACCGCTTTGGTGGGGGTCACCGACTCGATTCCGGGCAGCGTCGCGATCTCGCGCAGATCGGCATCGGTCAGCGCCGACACGGTCGCGGTCGCACCCGGTCGGCCGGGATTCGTGTTCGCCGACGACACGGCCTCGGGATCGTACTTCTGCGGCTCGCCGGACGCCGCAGCGCCGGTGTCGGTCTTGGTCACGGTGAGGACGTCCGCCGAGCCGATCGACGACACCGTATCGTCGATGAACCGGTTGATCCCCGTGCCGAGGCCGTTGGTCAGGGTGAGGGTGAAGGCGCCCACGAAGATGGCCAGCACCGTGAGGATCGTACGGGTCTTGGAGCGGAACGTGTTCGCGGCCGCGGTGGCGACCAGATCGGTGGTCTTCATGCGGCTCTCCGCTCTTCGGCGACGATGACGCCATCGCGGATGAGCACCCGGCGGTCGCACCGGGCGGCGAGGTCCTCATCGTGGGTCACCACGATGAGGGTGATGCCGTGCTCCCTGTTCAGGCGGAACAGGATGTCCTCCACGACCGCGCCGGTCGCGGAGTCGAGGTTGCCCGTGGGCTCGTCGGCGAAGATCACTCGCGGGTCGTTGACGAGCGCACGAGCGATCACGGCGCGTTGCTTCTGGCCGCCCGAGAGGGCCGTCGCCTTGTTCCTGGCCTTGTCCTGCATGTCGAGTTCCGTCAGCGCCGCGAGTCCGCGGCGGCGACGCTCGCCGGGCCCCACGCCGGCGATCTTCAACGGCAGCACGACGTTCTCCAGCACCGAGGCACTCGGGGTGAGGAAGAACTGCTGGAAGACGAAGCCGAACGTCTTGTTGCGCGTGCGGTTCAGGTGGCGTCCGCGCAGGGTCGCGGCATCCGTCCCCTCCAGACGCACCGTGCCGCTCGAGGGGGCATCCATGAGCGCGAGAAGGTGCATGAGGGTGGATTTGCCCGAGCCGCTCTTGCCGACGATGGCGATGCTCTCGCCGCGGCGGATGTCGAGGCTGACGCCGCGCAGCGCGTCGAAACGCGCGGAACCCCGGCCGTAGGACTTGTGCAGATCGGTGACGGACAGGAGTGGGGGAGGAGGTTCGGATGCCATGACCTCACCCTCGCTCGCGAGGCCGGTGCGCCGCATCGCTCCGACGGGGTGGCGTCCTCCCCCCCGCGGGGGTATCTCGCGGATGCCCCGTGGGGGTGATGCCCGCGGCGCGAGGGCGGTCCAGACTGGGAGGATGCGACCCGACCCGGCCACGGATACCCCGCCGCGCCTGGTCCCGCCGGGGCGAGCCTGGCTGGTCGACGTGGTCATCGCGGTGCTCGTGATCGTGCCGTCGTTCGCTCCGGTGCCCTTTCCGGAGCTGCGCCCGGGGAGCCCGCTCGTTCACACGCTCGTCGTCGTACCGGCGCTCGTGTTGCCGCTGCGTCGCCGGTGGCCGCGCGTGACGCTCGTGGTCTGCATCGCGCTGTACGTCGCAGCCCTCGCCCTCGGCACCCTCGGCCCCGGAGCAGCGCTGGCGGTGGTGATCGCGGCGTACTCGATGGCCGACCGCGTCGGACGCCGAGAGGCCGCGCCCGTCGCGATCGCCGCGGTCACGGGGCTCGTGGGCGCCAGCATCGTGGTGACCCTGACGACGGGGCTGGACACCCGGTTCCTCCAGGTCGGGCTGGCCGTCGCCCTGGCCGGAGCGCTGGGAGACGCCGCCCGCTCCCGCCGCGCGTACGTCGCGGCCGTGCTCGAGCGCGCCCGGCGGGCCGAGCAGACGCGAGACGCGGAAGCCCGGCGTCGTGTGAGCGAGGAACGCCTGCGTATCGCCCGTGACCTGCACGACGCCGTCGCCCACCAGATCTCGGTCATCAGCCTCAACGCCGGCGTGGCGAGCTCCGCGCTCGAGACGCGCCCGGACAAGGCGCGCGAGGCCCTCTCGACCATCCGCACCGCCTCCCGCGACGTTCTCGCCGAGATCGGGTCGATGCTCGCCGTGCTGCGCACCCCCGATGATGTCGACGGTCGCGACCAGCCCGGACTCGCTCGGCTCGCAGACGTCGTGGAGTCGGTGCGCGTGGCCGGGTGGGAGGTGGTCGTGCGCGACGACCGCGACCCCGTCGACGCGCTGCCCCTCGGCGTCGACATCGTCGCGTACCGGGTCGTGCAGGAGGGTCTCACCAACGCCCTCAAGCACGGCACCGCCCGGCGTGTGCACGTGCTGCTGCGCCGCGACGGCGACGATCTCGAGATCGTCGTGACGAACCCGCTCGACCGCACGGCGTCCGGAGCCGTACCCTCGCCCTCGGGTTTCGGGTTGATCGGCCTGCGCGAGCGCGTCGAATCCGCGGGTGGTCGCCTCGACGCGGGCCCCGCCCCCGGCGGCTACCGCCTCGCCGCGCGTCTGCCGGTGCACGCTGCACGATCGGCATCCCGGGCCGGAGGCGCCCCGTGAGCCCGACCCGTGTCCTCATCGTCGACGATCAGGCGCTCATCCGCGCGGCGGTGCGCGACCTGCTGGAAGCCGACGGGATCGAGGTGGTCGGCGACGCCGCCGACGGCGACCAGGCGGTCGCGCTCGCCACGCGCCTCCGCCCCGACGTCGTCGTGTGCGACATCCGGATGCCGGGCATGGACGGGATCGAGGCCACTCGACGCATCTGCGCCGACCCCGCTCTCACGAACACCCGCGTGCTGATCCTCACGACGTTCGAGGAGGACGAATACGTCGTCGCGGCCCTCCGCGCGGGCGCCAGCGGCTTCATCGGCAAAGGTGCCGAACCCGACGAGATCGTGCGCGCGGTGCTCACCGTCGACGAGGGGGGCGCGCTGCTGTCACCCGCGGCGACGCGCGGCGTGATCGAGAAGTACGTGCGGCGCAGCTCTCCCACGTCGGGTGACGCGCCGTCGTTGACGATGCTGACCGACCGAGAACGCGAGGTGCTGCGACACGTCGGACGCGGCCGGTCGAACGATGAGGTCGCGGCATCCCTGTTCATCTCGCCCCACACGGCCAAGACGCACGTCAAGAACATCATGCTCAAACTCGGCGCCCACGACCGTGCGCAGCTCGTGATCGCCGCCTACGAGAGCGGGTTGCTCGTACCGGGGCAGTGAGTCGTCGATGAGGGGGCGACGCGCCTGCTCATACTCTTCGAGAGCGGGACGGATCTCGGCCGGACCCGCTCGCGCCGTGAGATGCGGTCACTCGCTCGACTTCTCGACTCCTCGAGCCCTGATCTCCTCCAGGTCGAGGCCGGCCAGGATCTTCCGAGCGACGAGGTCGTCGATCGTGCCCTCGCGCCGGAGGCGCAGCAGGACCTCGCGCTTGCGTTCGAGGACCGCCAGGCGCAGTCTTCTCGCCTCGTCGTGCCGCAGCAAGGGGGAGCGCTGCGTCACATCGATGTCGTCGCTGACGGCGATCATCTCGAGCCCGCCCGTCGTCGCGGCGCCGTCCGCCCCCGTGGGGCGGCGCCGGGCGTCGCCGTCGGCGTCGGGCGGCACGGGGCCCGTGGTCGACGAGTCGTCGTCGAGCGACGCGTCGAGTTCGGCGAGGTCGCGTTCCTCGGCCGCGCGCTGGCGGGCGACGGCCCGCGCATTCGCCAGCTCGAGGCGCTCGTATCCCTCGCGGCGCGCGCGATCGCGCACCCGGTCGCTCACTCCGTGCTCGACGGCGAGCTCGTCGAGGGCGGCCAGCGCGGCGCCCGAGATGGCGCGCTCGGCCAGCTCGTACTCCTCGATGGCCGCGTCATCGCTCGGCAGTTTGGCCCATCGGATCACCACCGGCAGCAGCGGACCCTGCACCAGCAGTGTGAGCACGATGACGCCCGCGGTGACGAAGACGATGGAATCCCTCCCCGGCACGGGACCGCCGGCGGCCGTCACCGTCGGCACCGAGAGGGCGATCGCGAGCGACACGGCCCCGCGGAAGCCGGAGACGGTGCTCACCACCCGGGAGCGGTGTCGGAGCGAGCGCGACGACGCCGCCGGTGGGCGCGAGAACGGGGAGAACAGCCACTGGAAGAGGTAGCGCACGACGAACAGCACGATCCACGTCGCCACCGTGATGAGGAGCAGGATGCCGATCTCGGACGGCGAGATCTCGTGCAGCACGAGCTGCACCTCCAGCCCGATCAGCACGAAGAGCGCGCCGTTGAGCAGGAACACGCCGAAGGGCCAGGTGGCATCCGCTGCTCTGCGGGAGATCGCGGTCGTGATGCGCGGCGACACCCACGCGACGATGAGTCCGGCGAAGACGACGGCGAGCACCCCCGACGCCTCGATGATCTCGGCGACGAGGAACGCCACGAACGGCACGAGCACGAGGGTGAGGTTGATGGTGAGGGTGGACTGCATGCGGCGCAGCGCGAAGAAGGCCAGGACGGCGACGGCGATGCCGGCGGCAGCGCCACCGAGGTAGGACAGCAGCACCATGCCCGTGATCTGCAGCGGCGTGATCTGATCGCCCAGCAGCAGCGCCACGGCGATGGCGTAGAGCACCAGAGCCGTGCCGTCGTTCGTGAGGCTCTCGGCCTTGAGCTTCATGAAGGTTTTGGCCGGGAGCAGTCGACCGAGGGCGGCGACCGCGGTCGCGTCGGGCGGGGCGACGGCGGCGCCCAGCACCAGGGCGGCTTCCCACGGCACACCCATCCAGGTGGCGACGCCGGCGACGGCGAAGGCGGATGCCACGACCAGCAGCGTGCTCATCGGGATGATGTAGCGAAGGGACCTGCGCACCGAACGCAGCGACGTCGTCCACGCCTCGCGGAACAACATCACCGGGAGGAACAGCAGCAGAACGGTCTCGGGCGGGAGCTCGATCTGTCGCAGCTCGGGGATGAACCCGAGGGCGAGGCCGATGACGAGCAGCACGAGGGGCGTCGCCATCTTGAGCCGCGGCGCCAGCACCGTGCCCACGAGCATGGCGAGGCCCAACAGGACCGTGATCTCGAGTCCCTGCATGCGTGCCGCCTTTCGCCGTGCCCCTGGACCCCAGCGTAGAGAGAGGGGCGGACATTCCCGAGGCTCAGCGGGATCCTCGACGCACCATCGTCAGCGCGAGGAGCCCCGCCGCCAAATAGAGCGCTCCCTGCACCTGCAGCGAGGCCGTGAACGCCGGCCCCGACCCCACGAACCCCCCGAGCAGAGTACCCACCGCCTGCAGTGCCGTCAGCGCCGCGAAGAGCAGGCTCGTCACCCGTCCGCGATGGCTCGCGGGCGTCTCGCGGTCGACGATCGTGAGCATCGCCGTCATCGCGACCAGCCCCGGCGCACCGACCAACGCGAACAGCACGACGTACACCGGAAACCACGTCGTCAGGGCGGGGAGATTCCAGATCGCCAGCGTCAGCACCCCGAATCCGAGGATGGACGCCGCGGCCAGCCGCCACGGCGCGACGCGTCCGACCACGCCCATCAGGCCCAGTCCGGCGATCAGCGCCCCCACGGCCTGGATGCCGCGGAGGATGCCCACCTCGGTGTCGCCACCACCGAGCGAGCGCTGAACGAAGAGCACGAACAGGATCGTGAAGAGACCCTGCGCGAGCGACATGAGCATCGCCACCATCATCAGCCGGCGAAGGACGCGGTCGGCGGCGACGATGGCCAGACCCGATCCGAGTTCTGCGAAGAACGTGGTGCGGGGCGGCGCGCCGGCGGCATCCCTCTCCATCGTGTGCGGGATCGCGAGGTCGGCGGGCGGGGGAGTCGCGGCATCCCGTCGCTTCGGCGCGCGGGTGAAGAGCGCCGCGCATGCCACGGCATAGGCCGCGACGGTCGCCACGACCAGCGCGTCCACGCCACCGAGCCCGAGCACCAGGCCGCCGATGGGTGCGCCGACGAGACGGGCGAGGCCCGATCCGACGCCGAGCAGCTGATTCACCGGAGCGACGTGCGCGGGGGGTACGAGGGCAGCGGCCACGCTCGGGCGGGCCGGCTCGATGATCGCGCCGAGAACGGACTGCACGATCGCGACGAGGTAGACGATCCACAGGTCGTCGACGGTGTCGACGAAGATCAGGGGCAGCACCGCGACGGCCTGCGCGGCGGCCGTGCCGCCCATGAGATGCCAGGGGTCGGCGTGGTCGATGAGCAGGCCTGCCAGGGGAGCGGCGGCGACGGAGAGCACCGCCTGCAGCACGAACACGATCGAGGTGATGAGGGGAGAGCCCGTGACGCCCAGCACGAACAGCGGAAGCGCGACCAGCAGCATCCAGTCCGCCGTCTCGGCGACGGCTCCGCCCGAGACGAGACGGACCACGCCGGGATAGCGCCAGGTCCCGGCCGTCATGTCGCGCCGTCGATGAATCGGGGATCCACGATGCCGCGGATCGAGACCGACGCGACCGCGCCGCCCTCCGGCGTCTCAGCCCGTATCGCGCGGATGTAGGGCCGGATGATCTCGTCGATGCGGGTGCCGATCGCGGTGAGCTCGTCGGCGGTGACCAGCACGGCGTAATCGTTGATGACGGCCGCCTCACGCCAGGCGGTGGGGAGCGTGCTCTCGTGCCGCAGGAAGTCGGCGAAGCGGGCGTCGGTGTCGGCGAACCACGCCGAACGCACGGCGGCGCGCGCGAGGTCGTCGCCGGGGCCGCCGCCGGCGTCGAGGTCGATCCCGGTGATCGTCGCCCGCCACGGACGCTTGCGGGCATCGCCGTCGTCGTCGGCGGCCCGTTCGACGAGCCCGAACCTCGACAGCTCCCGCAGGTGCCAGGAGCAGTTGGATGCCGTGAGCCCGACGGCATCCGCGCACAGCGTGGCCGTCTGCGCGCCGACCGATAGCAGGTGGGAGAGGATCGCGAGGCGAGACGGCACGGCGAGGGCGGCGAGCACCTCGGAGGTGGGGATGACGCGGCGCTCGGGAATATCTGAAGTCACCGCTTCATAATAGCGGGGCCCCCTTCTGCCCGTCGTAGCCCGCCCAGGCCCGGCTCAGTCGCTCCATCCCCGCCTCGAGCACCCGCGGGGCCGAGGTGACCGGGATCCTGATGTGGTCATCGGCGTCCACGTCGGAGGCGAACTGGGCGGAGCCCGCGACCGACACCCCGAAGCCCGCCGCGTGCCGCGCGAACGCCGCCGCCGACCCCGACGGCAGCTGGGCCCAGATGCACAGGCCTCCGCGGGGCGGACTCCATCGCCAATCGGGCAGGTGCGCGCGCAGCAGTCGTCCGGCAGCTACGGCGGCGTCTCGGTGGACGGTGGCGGCCTCACGGCGCAGCTCGGGCGCTTCGGTGAACAGGTCCAGCGCGAGCAGTTGCGAGGGGACGCTGGTGGAGAGATCCGTGGTCTGCCGGAGTCCGCGCAGGCGCCGCACGAGCACCGGATCCGCGCGCAACCAGCCCACCCGCAGACCCTCCCACGCCCACTTCGACAGCGACTCGACGACGACGATCGGCGCGTCGGGGCGGAGGGCCGCGAACGAGGGCGGGGTGACCCCGTCGAACGACACGTGCGCGAGCACGCGATCCTCCACCACCGTGATGCCGTGCTCGGCGGACAGGTCCGCGATGCGCTGGCGCACCGAGAGGCTGGTCTGCATCCCGGTCGGGTTGTGGTTGTGCGGGTTCAGGGCGATCAGCACGGGGCGGCGGACGACGATCGCCGTCTCGAGCGCGTCGACGTCGATCCCGGACGGGGTCAGGCGGATGCCGTGCACCTGGCCACCACGTCGGCGCACGGCATCCGTGAGTCCTGGCCAGGCGACCTCTTCGGTCAGCACGGTGTCGCCGGGTCCGACGAGTTCGTCGACGAGCAGGCTGAGGGCTTGCTGCCCGCCGTGGGTGACGAGGGTCTGCGCCGACGTGGTGGGAGTGCCGTCGGCCGTCATCGTCTCGGCGATGACCGCGCGGAGGTTCGGCAGGCCTGCCGGGTCGGCCTCGGCGGTGGTCGCGTCGAGCACGGGTCGGTGACGTTCCACGATGGCGACCGCGCGGGGAGAGATCGCGGGCACCGCGCGCAGCAGGTCCAGGCTCGAGGGAGGGAGGGCGTACAGGGCCTCGCCGCGCCCGGCGGCCTGGCGTGCGGCGGCGGGAGCGGTCCCTGCGATGCGGGTGCCGCTCCCCTGACGGCGATCCAGGATGCCGTCGTCGTACAGCCTCGCGTAGGCGCTGACGACCGTGCCGCGCGAGACGGCGACGGTGGTGGCGAGTGTGCGTTCCGAGGGGAGCCGGTCGCCGCCGCGCAGCTCGCCCTCGCGCACCAGGCGGGCGATGCCGTCGGCGAGACTCGCTGAGAGGGTGGTTTCGGTCGTGGCCCAGCGGCCGCGTCGGAGCGCGAGCTGCGCGGCCGAGACGACAGCCGTTCGCTGGTCCACCAGGGCGGAAGTGGCTCTGTCGACGAGGGTCATAGCCCCTGATTCTGGTCCGATGAACCGTTCCCTCTCGCTCGAATCCTCGTTCTTCGGTCCAATGAGCCCCGATTGGACTGTCGCCGACCTGCTCGCGTGGATCGGTGCCGACGATGCGCGGTGCCACGATGAGCGGCTAGTGAGGATCCTGGATGCCGTGTGCCGGGCGCTCGATCCCGGCACCACGCCCGCGACGGGACGCGTGGTGGGACTCGTGCGCGCGGTCGCGATGCGGGTTGCAGCACAGCCCGGATCCGGGGAGCGCTTGGTGGGTGAGGTGGTCGGCGTGCCGTCGGCGGCGGCGCTGGCTCCCTCCGACTTAACGACCGTATGACCGACGACGTCGTGTCGACTCCCCGTCGCGCGCCGGCACTTCTCGTGATCGCACCCGTCAGCGCGGGTCGTCCCGGCTCAACACCGGCCCGCGGAGAGGCCGT
This sequence comes from Microbacterium proteolyticum, assembly GCF_014192415.1. Taxonomy (GTDB): domain Bacteria; phylum Actinomycetota; class Actinomycetes; order Actinomycetales; family Microbacteriaceae; genus Microbacterium; species Microbacterium proteolyticum. The sequence goes on along the minus strand of NZ_JACHXY010000001.1, from coordinate 121,686 downwards.
GACCATGCCGCCTCGCGGGCGAGCTGTCCGGTCTCTCGAAACAACTGCACCTGATGGGTGTCCGCCAGGGCGGTCGCGAGCTCCTCACGGTCAACGGGGACGAATCCGAGGCGCTACCAAAACGGTCCCGAACGGCGGCTGAACAGCCATGCGGTGGTCGCACCCTCCTCGGCCGCGTACTTCAATGCATGGACCGCCAAGGCGTTGCCGCGCCCACGGGAACGATGCCCTGGGCCGACGGCCACGCTCCGGATCAACGCGTGGGCGCCATCGACGCTGAGTTCGTAACCCGTGCTGCCAACGATCGTGTCCGTCTCGTCTCGCTCGATCCATAGGCGCACGGTAGGCGCTTCCAGGCCGCTCAGCGTGAGATCGACCGCCCGAAGAAAGGCGGTCAGTTCGGCGATGTCGCTCGCACGGCAACGTTTAACCCGCACGTGCCCAGTCAACCACTCGCGGCTCGGGGCGGCGTGATGTGGCGCTGCGGTGGCCCGCAGCGTCCTCTTCGCGGGGACGGAGTGGTGCCCGTCCCCCGGGGACGGAGCCGCACTTCACGGTCGGGAAGGGGAAGGCGCTCTTCTCGTGGGAGGGGGCCCTTCGCGGCAGGGAACGGAGTCCGGGACCGATGTCGGACCCCCTCGCTAGCGTGGGAGCATGCACATCACGGCACCTCCGATCGACCGGCAACAGTCGGTATGCACGGCGTGGGGCGTGCCGTGGCCGAGCGACGACGACCTGCGAGCCGACGCCGACACGGCATGGGCAGTGGAAGTGGGACTCGTCGATCCCGGAGGAGGCGAAGCGGGGGCTTTCGACGACGAGTGCGTGGCGTTCGCGGACGCCGTGGCCGGCACGGTCGACCTTTCTTCACGCACCACGGATTCGGTGGGGGCCGACCCTGAGGTGTGGCTGCGAGAACTGCAACACCAGGTGCGCGCGCGCCAACGCGCCACCGCCGAGGAGTATCGGCTGATCAGGCTCGTCGTCGAGCGGGCCGCGACAGACACCGTGCCATGGGTCGGCCCCGATCCGACGCTCGACCTCGCGTGGAACGACTCGCGCGGCCGCACGATCGCCGCGGTGCGTCGCGATCGCCGCGACATGGCGGAACGCGCGGCGGTGGCCGAGATCGCCACGCAGCTGCGACTCTCGGAGCAGACGGTGCGCACCCGTGCCGCGCACGCCGAGACTCTGCAGATACGGTGTCCCGAGCTGTGGAAGGCCTTCGCCGAGGGCAGCGTCTCCGAGCGGCACGCGGTCGAAGCGGCTCGACTGGCGACGTCGCTCCCCGAAGAGTCAGAGTCCATGGCGGCCCCGGCCGCACCGGAGGGGCCCGGTGCGGCCGGCGATCCGGTGGAGCCGTTCGTCGATGGTCGCGACGAGACCCTCGACGGCACCGCGGTTCCCACGCACCAGCCGGCGGCAACTCTCGACGAGGCGCCATCGGTATCCGAAGCGCGCGCGTCCTGGCGGGCGTTCGACGAAGGCTCCCTCGATCGAGCCCTCCGTCTTCCCCCCGCGCGCTTCACCGTCGCCGCTCGGGCGCTGCGCGAGCGGGTGCACCGCGAGTCGATCGACATCCGGCACCGTCGCGCGGCTCGCGACCGCGGGGTCTGGCTGACTCCCGAGCTCGATGGTATGGCCACGCTCACAGCTCTCCTCCCCGCGGACCGGGCGTTCGACGCGCTCAGCCGCGTCGACCGCATCGCCCGCCAGCTGCGGGTCGGCCCCGATGAGGCGCGGACGCTCGCCCAGCTGCGGGCCGACGCCGTCGCCGATCTTCTGACGCGACCCGAGGACGCCGCCGAGTCGCAGGTGCTCGCTCACGGCACGGCCCCGAATTCTCCCCCGCAGACGTCACACGCCGCGCGTTCGGGCCGCCCGGCCTCGATCGTCGTCACCGTTCCCGCCCTGACACTCCTCGGAGCCGGCAACGAGCCCGCCACCCTCGACGGTTACGGTCCGATCGACCTCGACACGGCTCGGCGGCTCGCGGGGGAGGCGACGTCATGGGTGCGCATTCTGACGAACCCGCTCACGGGCGCCGCCTTGGCTCTCGATCGCTCGACCTACCGTGTCCCCACCGCGTTGCGCCGCTGGCTCGGCGTCACCTCGCCGGTCTGCGTCTTCCCGGGATGCGGGCGTCCGGCGCGTGACTGCGACCTCGACCATCTGATCGCGTGGAGCGAGGGCGGTGTCACGGATGACGACAACCTCGCCCCCGAGTGCCGACATCACCATCGTCTGCGACACGAGACACGGTGGCATCCGTCGCGCGCCCCCGACACCGGCGAGGTGCGCTGGATGTCTCCGCTCGGGGCGGAGATAGAGGAAGACCCGCCCCCGTTCTAGACGGTGGGGTCTGCCGGAGAGCACCCTGGAGGCTTTCGGCGGGACCGGCGTTCTTTCCGCGATGAGACGTGGACGTTTGGCCACGCGATCAATAACCGTGACCGCACGACCGCACCGCCCCGCGGATCCGTGCCGTCAGCGCCCGCATGTGCGCGACGCATCCCCATCTAAGCGGTAGGACCGACGATGTCGCCCTCGCCGGCAGAGCGGGGGAGAACTCACCCCTCCGCGGCCACCCCGACTTTCGCCTTCGCCCACGAGCGCCCCCGCGTGTCCTTCAAGATGTCGTACTCGACGTCCACGTGCGGCTCGATCGCGCTGTACTTGTCGTTCGGTGCGCCGATGACGAGCTGGAATCCGAGCCCCCGCCACGCGCCGATCGCGCGCTTGGTGAAGTGCGCGTCGGCCTTGATGAGCGCCTCGTCGAGGAACACCGGCGCGTACCGCGGGCGTTCGGCTCCGGCATCCCCGAGCTGATAGCGCAGAGCCGCACCGACGATGAACGCGATGAGCTCCTGCGATTCCCCACCCGACTTCTCGCCGATGTGGTCGTACAGGGCGACGTGCTCGCCGGTCTCGGCGCGGAAGCGCTCGGCGCTCACCCGCACGTGATTGCGCACGTCGACGAGGTCGGCGAAGTCCGGCGCCGTCGGGCGGATGCGACCGATGAGCCGGGCCATCCGTCCGTACACGGCCTCGCGCTCCTCGTCCGACCCGGCCGCGTCGATCGCGGCGCGCACATCGCGCAGCTCCCGCCGGAACCGGCGACGCACCTCGGACTGACTCTCGCGCGGCACGATCTGCAGACGGTGCGCGTCGTCGTAGAACGGCAGGTCCTGCATGATGTCGTTGATCGGGGCGATGCGCTCGCGGATCTCCCGCAGGGCCCGCGTCAGCGCCGAGTCGAGGTTCGTCAGATCGTTGCCCGACAGGCGCAGCAGGGAATCCCTCCACTCGGCCTCGAGTTCGTGCAGGCCGCTGGCCTCGAGGTCGGCGAGGATGCGCTCGAAGTCGCCGAGGGACTCGTCGGGATCGGCGAGCAGGTTCGGACTCGGCCACCGGTCGATGAACGCCGTCAACGTCCGTCGCAGGCTCTCGCGCTGGTCGGCCCAGGTCTCCTGCGCCGCCCGTTGCTCCTCGAGCAGGCGCTTCGACGCGGATTCGAGGGCCGCGTCGAACCGCGCCAGGAGCTGAGACGGCGTGGCGTCGGAGGCGCCCGGCGCCACGAAGAGGCTGTCGAGATACTCCAGCTCGTCGGCCGAGAGGGCGACTCCCGCGTCGTCCGCACGTTCGAGCAGGATCTGCGCGGCATCCACGTCGTCGGTGATCTCTGCCCACCGCGCGGCGAGCGCCTGCTGCTCGGTCTTGGCTCCGCCGATCTCCTCGCGCAGTCGTGCGGCGCGAGCGCGGGTTCCCGAGATCTGCTCCTGCAACTCCGCGATGCGGGGGTTGCCGGCCGTGATCTCGACGATCGTCTCGTTCCAGCGGTCCAGATCGCGCTGCACGGATGCCACATCGACCTGGTCCCACGAGAGGTCGGCGATCTTCTCGAAGGCGCTGCGCCGTTCGTCGAACGCATCGAGGGCTGCGGCGGCCGTGTCGACCGCGGCCTTCGCCGTGGTGAGGTCGCGGCGTACCGTGACGATCTGCTCGCCGAGCTCGGTCAGCCGCACGCGCGAGGAGAAGCCGAGCACGCTCTGGCGGGGAGAGCCACCGTGCGCGCCGCGCGAGCCCTGGCTCGTCTGGCCGGACACGGTCAGCGCCAGACGGTGGGCGGCCAGCTCAGCGGAGGAGTCCACGCACACGAACGCGAACTGCTGCTCGAGCCGGTCCTGCAGCCACCCGGTGAAGGGGGACCGGCGGTACTCCAGGCGTCCGGGCAGCGTCGCGGGGTCGAGGCCGGTGCGCTCGGGGAGTCCCGTCGACACCCCCTCGAATCGGAGACGCTCCGACAGGCGCACGCCGTCGATCGCGGACCGGAAGGATGCCAGGTGCGCGGCATCCACCAGCAGCGTCGTCGCGAAGCCGCCGAGGGCCAGCGTGAACGCCCCGCGCCACGGTTCGTACTCGGTGCGGACGTCGACGAGCTCGGCGACGAAGGGCAGTTCGGCGGCGGTGAGTCCGGCGGCCGCGGCGAGTGCCTCGCGCGCCTCGTGCAGGCGCTGCGGGATGTTGTCGTCACGCGTCTGCGTGCGGCGGTGCTCGGCTTCGAGCGCGGCGAGCGTTTGGCGCAGCTCGGTGTGGGTGCTGCTGGCCGTGACGAAGGCGTCGCGGACCGCCGTCTTGCCGTCGGCGTCCGCGAGGGTGCGGCGTGCGTCGTCGACGAGGGCGGCGAACTGGTCGGCCGACGAGACCTCGACCGACAGCACCGTCAGCGCCGCCTCGAACCGCTCACGATCGCGCTGCATGCCCGCCAGGCGCCGCTCGAGCCCGCGGAGCTCCCGCTGGGCGGCGTCGAGCCGGTCGCCGCCGGCCGCGCGCAGCACGTCGCCGAGTCCCTCGCGCTCGGCCTCAGCCGCATCCGCGAGCCCCTGCCGTTCGCGCACGAGCGCGTCGGTGGCGTGCGTGCGTTCGCGCAGCTCCGCCTCGACGGCGCCGAGCAGGTCGACCCGCCGCTGCGCGCGCCAGAGCGACGCGCGTGACGCGGGGTCGCCGAAGCGCCCGAGCGCATCGATCAGGCGGAGGCGCTCCGCGGCCTCGTCGATGCGCGTCCGCATCACGCGGATGGGCTGCAGCGCCCGCACCTGCTGCCGCGCCTCGAGCATGCGCGTGCGCGTGGACTCGAGCCCGTCGAAATGCGACACGACGGCGTCGGCGACCGCGAGGGTCTCGGGTTCTTCGAGCACCATGCGCTTGTAAAGGTCGTCGACCGTCGTGATCTGCTGCCCGGCCTGGATACGCGCGAGAAGGCTCATCGCCTTCGCGCCCGACCCCGCCGCGCCGATGCCGAGCACCGCGTGCAGCCGCGCCGAGAACTCGCGGTCGGTCGCGAGGGTGTCCAGGCCCGTCGCCCGCACCGCCGCATCCGACAGGTGGGTGCGCGCGGCCGGCTCCAGCGCGCGCAGGTCGAACCCGCCGTGCACGCTCGCCCGCACCTTGACGGCGTCGTCGAGGGTTCGCGCGGCGGCCGGGATGTACCAGGCCCGCACCGCCGTGAACCGGGCGCCGTCGTGGTCGGCCCAGGTCATCGCGATCGCCGTCCACGTGTCGACGCCGTCGCCGCGCAGCACCCGCACCTTCGTGCCCTCGTCGGTGCGCGACTCGTCGAGCTTGCCGCGGCCGTACGAGAGGATGTTTCGCTGCTCCTGCCCGCGCGGGCGCCCCACGACCGCACCGTTCGACGCGCCGTTGAAGGGGGTGGTGTGCGGCATCATGAGCGCGACGTACGCGTCCATGAGCGTGGATTTGCCCGATCCCGACCCTCCGCACAGCAGCGTCGCGGTGGGCGCGAAGCGCACGCGGTGCGTGCCGTCGTAGCCGCCCCAGTTGACCAGCTGCAGGTCTTCGGCCACCCACTGCTGCCCGCGGGACGCGGCGGGGATCAGCCCGAAGAGCGTGTCGAGCATGGTCATGAGAGGCCTCCCTCGGAGATGTCGGATGCCGAGACCTCGGGCGCACGCGAAGCCCCCGCCCCGGCATCCTGGGGGTGCGTGTCCGGGGGCGTGGGCGCGGGTGCTTCGGTCTCGCGCGGCGCCGAGGAGCCGGCATCCTGCGTCTGCTCGTCGAGCCATCGCTGGAGCTCGCGGAGCGTTTCGGCGCTCAGCACGACTTCGATGAGGGGGCCGATGCGGTAGCGACCCTCGGACTCCTCTTCGACGATGCCCTCGCGGTCCAGGCGTGCGATCGCCGTGCGCACGGCACGTTGCTGGCTGGCGCGCGTGCCGTCGCTCTCGGCGAAGTAGGTCAGCACGGTCTGCTCGACCTCTTCGACGTCGACGCGGGCCGAGGCGCTGCCGGCCGTGGTCTCGCGCTGGAACACCGTGCGCAGGTACACGAGCACGAGCGTCTCGGCGCGCGAATACGCCTCGTCTTTCAACAGGATCGGCACGTCGAGCTCGTCGCTGCGCACCTGCTCCTTGTACGCCACGCCCCGGGAGTGATCGACCACCAGCCGCACGAACAGGTCGTTCAGACGCGACTCGATCATCTGCTGGTGTTCGATCAGCAGCTTCCACTCGGCGGGAGAGCTCTCGGCGAGCAGGAATCGGCGCTGCAGAATGCGCACGAGCACGCGCCGCACCTCGGCGTCGAGGATGCCGCGGTCGCCCGCGAACAGGGCGTCGGGGTCGTTCTCCATCGCGACGGGGGCGATGAAGGCGGGGGTGTCGGTGTCGTCCGGACGGGCGAGGGCGTCGACGTCAGTCATCGGTGTCGCTTTCTCTCGTGCCCCCGGCTGTGACCGCCGCGAAGGCGAACCGGCGGATGGTGCCGTCGGGGCGTACGGCCTCGACGATCGAGACGTCATCGGTCTCGGTCAGGCCGCCGCGGTGCACGATCTCGAGCAGGCCCACGAGGTCGACCGGGCGGCGGGTGCCGGCGTCGGCGCCGGCGAAGGCGGTGGCCAGGTCGAAGCCCTGGCCGAGAGTGGCGACGTAGGCCTCGAGTTCGGCGTAGTGCGGTCCGCCCCAGGCGCGCGTGTCGACGCCGGCGAATTCCACGTCGGGAGCTTCGGATGCCAGGGGCTCGGGCGTACCGCTCGGACGCACGTCGCTGAGCGACTGCCGGAGATGCCCGATGTCGGCCAGCGGCAGCGTGCGCACGGGCTCCACTCGTCCCGGGGCGCGGGTCTGGCTCCACCGGTGGAGGCCGGCCATGACACCGCGGAGCAGGTCGTCGACCTGGCGATCGCGGATGGGGTCGTGCGTGCGCACTTGCGCGGTGATGACGTGCGACGCGCGGCGCTGGGCGGTGAGCACCTCCTGCACACCGGCCTCGACGCGGCGGGCGATGGCATCCAACTCCCCTCGCTGTTCGGCGGTCATGAGACGCGAGAACGGCTGGGTGAGCACGGCATGCAGCTGGTCTGTCAGGTCGTCGATGTGCTCGGGATCGCCGATCAGGCGCAGCGCGCCTTGGAAGGCCCGGCCCTCGGGGGTGGCCCGCATCACCTGGCGGCCGCGTTCGAGGTACTCGCGCAGCACCTCGCCGGTGGGGCGTACGTCGCGGCGGAGCTCCGCGACGACATCCCGCTGCATCGCGGCGATGGACTCCGCGACGCGGGAGAAGTCGGCCGGCAGCTCGCGGGCGAGATGGATGACGTTCTCGGCCTCTTCGAGCAGGTGCTCGTCGTCGAGCGGCTCGACGACGCCCTGCTCGAGCGCCGCGAGTTCGGCATCGATGGCTTCCCGCTCCGCGAGCAGCACCTCGCGACGACGGTCGGGGTCGCTCTCGGCGTCGCGGGCGAGCCGCTCGACCGCGTCGAGCAGCGTGCGCACACGCGAGCGCGACACGCGGGCCCGACCGCCGCCCGCGCGACCGGCGATCTCGAGCGCACCCACCGCGTGCGCCGACAGGCGGTACACCTCGACGTCGTCTTCGATCTGCAGGCTCAGCCACCCCACGCGCACCCATCCGCGGCAGATCTCCCGTGCGGAACCGGCGGGGATGCGGCGGTCGTCGTCGGTGTCGAGGCCCGCGGCGCGCAGTTCGTCGATGGCCTCGGCGACCTCGACGTGCGCGTCGGCGACGGCCACAGCGGATCTATCGGGTGAGAACACCACCGACAGCACGGCCACGACGAAGGGGGCGAACCGGCCGTGCAGCAGATCGAGCGTGGGGTTCTTGAACGCCGTGACCGATCGCAGGTAGGCGGCTTCGGCGCGGGTGCGGGTCACTGGCTGCAGTCTACCGGCGGGCTGAGGCGGGTCGTGATTACGTCTCGTGCGGGTGAGGCGGCGGGCGCGTTCACGGCATCCCCGCGGTCGCCCCGGACCGTCCGCCCCACGGTGTGCACGGCGGCCGTCGCCGGCACGTCGGGCGGGACTGATCCCCTCCCTTCGCACGCGCCGCGGCCGCGGCATCCCTCCCGGAAGAAGGAGAGGATGCCGCGGCCCGGTGGCTCAGGTCACGCGTCCGAGCGCGGGCCCGGCACCGTCTTGTTGAAGCCCGTCACCGGCTGGTTCTCATCGAACGAGGCGATCGGGCGACGGAAGCCCTTCGTGAGGATGACGAGGTACACCACGCCGAGGCTGGTCCAGATGAGACCGCCGATGAGCGCGTGCGCGTCGAGGTTGACCCACAGCAGTCCCGTGAGGAGCACACCGATCCCCGGCATCACGATGTAGCGGAAGATGTCTCCGGGCGTCTTGCGCAGCCCCTTGCGGATGGCGAACCATGCGATCACCGAGACGTTCACGAAGGTGAAGGCCACGAGCGCGCCGTAGTTGATGTACGCCGCGATCTGCTCGAGGGTAAACGAGATCGCCAGCAGGCTGACGAGGCCGACGATGATGATCGAGATCGTCGGGGTGTGCGTCTTGGGGTTGACGAAGCCGAAGATGCGGCGGGGCAGCACGTTGTTGCGCCCCATCACCATCAGCATCCGCGAGACCGACGCGTGCGAGGCGAGCCACGACGCGAGGGTCGCGGCGAACCCGGCCGCGGTGAGCACGGCCTGGAACACCGGTCCGCCCACCTGCACACCGATCTCGGGCAGGGTGCTGTTCTCGATCGCCTCGGGCGGGAACGCCGACGCGTCGGGGAAGCGCAGCTGCGTGACGTACGCCGCGATGAGGAAGATGACCCCGCCCGCGACGAGGGTAAGAAGGATCGCGCGGGGCATGATCTTGGGCGACTTGGCCTCCTCGGAGTACATCGACACCGCGTCAAAGCCGATGAAGGAGAAGCACACGATCGTGGCGCCCGCCAGGACGGCGCCGAACTGCACGTCGTCGTGGACGAAGGGCGCGAGCGAGACGGCCGTCCCCGCGCCCGCTCCGCCGACGAGCTGCACCACCACCATCACGACGAACACCGTCATGACGAGGATCGAGAACACCAGCAGGATCATGTTGATGTTCGAGGTCCCGCGCATCGTCAGGTAGATGACGCCGGTGACGCCCGCGGTGAAGACGACGACCCAGAGCCAGCCGGGGACGTCGGGGAACAGCGCCTCCATGTAGCTGCGCAGGATGAGCGCGTTGACCATGGGGAGCAGCAGGTAGTCGGTCAGGGCGGTCCACCCGACGACGAAGCCGACGCCGGGATGGATCGACTCACGGGCGTAGGTGTAGGCGGAGCCGGCGCTCGGGATGACCCGGACCATCTTGCCGTAGCTCACGGCGGTGAAGGCGAGCACGATGAGGGCCACCGCGTAAGCCGCGGGGACGACGTTGTTCGTCTCGTCGGCCACGAGGCCGAAGGTGTCGAAGACGACGGTCGGGGTCATGTAGCCGAGGCCGAGACCCACGATCGACCAGAGGCCGAGGGTGCGGGCGAGCTTTGCTGCCGAGCCGGGCGTGGCCGTCGGGGCGGCGATGTTCTCGTTCGTGGCTCCTCCTAGAGGGTGCGGGGCGCGATCGGGTGTCGCGCGAGCGGGTGCGGGGCGCGATCGGGTGTCGCGTCCGTGGGGCTGAAGGCGGGGTACAGCACGCGGAGCACCGCTCTGAGTGGGAGCGGACGTGTCGGCCGGGGTCGGGCCGTGGAGCAGGGGCGGGTGAGGATGCCGAACGGGGTGGGCTCGGCATCCCCGGTTCGTCAGAGGCGGTTCGCCGCCTCGGTGAGGGTCGCGCGGAGGATCTGTTCGATCTCGATGAACTCGGACGGGCCGATGGTCAAGGGCGGAGCGAGCTGGATGACGGGGTCGCCACGGTCGTCGGCGCGGCAGTAGAGGCCGGCGTCGAACAGGGCCTTCGACAGGAAGCCGCGCAGCAACCGTTCGGACTCGTCGTCGTCGAACGTCTCTTTCGTCGCCTTGTCCTTCACCAGCTCGATGCCGAAGAAGTAGCCGTCGCCGCGCACGTCTCCGACGATCGGCAGGTCGAGAAGCTGCTCCAGCGTCGAGCGGAAGACGGGGGAGTTGGTGCGCACGTTCTCGAGCAGCCCCTCCTCCTCGAAGACATCGAGGTTCTCCAGCGCCACCGCGGCCGACACCGGGTGCCCGCCGAAGGTGTAGCCGTGCGGGAAGGATGCGTCGCCGTGCGCGAAGGGCTCGTAGACGCGGTCGCTGATGATCGTGCCCCCCAGCGGCGAGTAGCCGCTCGTGACGGCCTTGGCGAACGTGATCATGTCGGGCTGGTAGTCGTACGCGCTGGCGCCGAAGTAATGCCCGAGACGCCCGAAGGCGCAGATGACCTCGTCGGAGACGAGGAGCACGTCGTATTTGTCGCAGATCTCGCGCACCCGCTGGAAGTATCCCGCCGGGGCGGGGAAGCATCCGCCGGCGTTCTGCACCGGTTCGAGGAAGACCGCCGCGACCGTCTCGGGCCCCTCGAACTGGATCATCTGCTCGATGCGGTCGGCGGCCCACAGGCCGAACTCCTCGGGGGTGCCGCCCCCGAAACCGGACTCCTCGGCGCGGTAGTAGTTCGTGTTCGGCACGCGGAAGCCGCCCGGGGTGACGGGTTCGAACATGTGCTTCATGACGGGCAGGCCCGTGATGGCCAGGGCTCCCTGCGTCGTGCCGTGGTAAGCGATCGCGCGGGAGATCACCTTGTGCTTCGACGGCTTGCCCTGGGTCTTCCAGTACTGCTTCGCCAGCTTGAACGCGGTCTCGACCGCCTCGCCGCCGCCCGTGGAGAAGAAGACGTGGTTGAGGTCGCCGGGGGCGAGGTTCGCGAGACGCTCGGCGAGTTCGATCGCGGCGGGGTGGGCGTACGACCAGAGCGGGAAGAACGCCAGCTCTTCGGCCTGCTTCGCCGCCGCCTGTGCGATGCGTCGTCGCCCGTGGCCGGCGTTGACCACGAACAGCCCGGCGAGGCCGTCGATGTAGCGCTTGCCGGTGGAGTCGAAGATGTGGTGGCCCTCGCCCTTGACGATGATCGGGACGCCGGGGCCGTCGGTCATCACCGACTGACGGGAGAAGTGCATCCAGAGGTGGTCGCGGGCTTTCGCCTGGAGGGTGGAGTTCTGGTCGGTGTCGAGAAGGGTCATCGTGTTCCCCAGTTGTAGAGCTGACGGTGGAGCTTGAGGTAGACGAACGTCTCGGTCGAGACGATGTCGGGTAGCGAGCGGATGCGGTCGTTGAGCAGGTCGATGAGGTCGTCGTCGCTCTCGCACACGACCTCGACCAGGAGGTCGAACGACCCCGCGGTCGAGACGACGTACGTCACGCCGGGGAGTTCCGTCATCTGCGCGGCCGCCACCCTCGTGTCACCCGAGACGCGCACGCCGATCATGGCCTGGCGTGCGAAGCCCAGCTGCAGCGGATCGGTGACCGCGACGATCTGCAGGATGCCGGCATCCTGCATCTTCTGCACGCGCTGGCGCGTCGCGGTCTCGCTGAGGCCCACGGCCTTGCCGATCTCGGCGTACGAGCGGCGTCCGTCCTCCTGCAACTGCTCCACGATCGCCTTGGAGAGGCGATCGAGAACGGCGTTGCGTTCGATCGAGGTGCTCATGTTGCGCGACGGTATCAGCGCACTCGACGACAAATCAATGATGATGTCGACTTTCACGGAGGTGTAACAACGCGGAAACCGTCGTATCGCGCGAAATCCCGCGCCGCGCACGCGCGTGACGGAGGGGAGGCGACGCCGAGCCGCGGCATCCGCTCACCCGCTGGACGTCCCGTCCCCGCCTCCGCCGGGGCGCAGAATCGAAAACCGCACCGCACGCGAGGTGGTGGGGGTGGGCGCCTCAGACGTCGCGCGCGAGGAAGCTCAGACCCGCGTCGCGGAACGCGCGCGCACCGGGGGCGTTGACGTGGTGGCGTCCGGGGATGTCGGCGAACTCGCCCCGCGGCAGCAGCGAAGCGAGGTGGGCGGACTGGTCGTGGATCGGGTCTTCCGTGCCGGTGGCGATCAGCACCGGCTGCTGCGGCGGCGAGGCCGGGTCGGGGTCGGTCTCGCCCAAGCGTATGCCCTCGGCGATCGCGACGAGTGCACGCAGATCGTTGCCCGGCACGCGCTCGGCGAGCGAGACGTAGCGCAGGGTCGTGGCGTCTTCCACCGGGGTTCCGTGGTCGAGGAACGCCCGAGCCTGTTCGACCTTCAGGCGTGCCAGGGGGCGACCGTCGGGGATCCCGCCGAGGACGGCCCGCTCGACGTGCTCGGGCGCGTCGACCGCCAGTTGCCACCCGACACGACCGCCGAGGGAGTACCCGAGGTAGCGGACGGAATCGAGCAGATAGGTGTCGAGCACCGCGACGAGGTCGGACACCAGGGTGGGCATCGTGTACGACGCGGCGTCGAACGGCTTGTCACTCGATCCGTGCCCGCGCTGGTCGACGGCGACCACGCGGAACCCGGCGCGCAGCAGATCGCGCACCCAACCGGTGTTGACCCAGTTGTCGCGTGTGCTCGAGCCGAAGCCGTGGACGCACAGCACGGGGTGGGCGTCGGCGTCGCCCCACGTGTACGTCGCGAGGCGCACATTGTCGCCGACGATGACGTACTGCGGCGTGGGCATCTCGGTCAGGGAGGGCACGGCATCCATTCCTCCGATCCTGGCAGATGCACGATCCCCGCTCGGGGTAGTGGTCATAGTGGTCTCATGGGTTTCACGCGCGCCGAACTGGAGTCGTTCCGGGATGCCACCATCCCCGACCTCGTCGAGTCGGGGGTGCGGTTGCTCTTCGTGGGCATCAACCCGGGGCTGTGGACCGCGGCGACGGGCACCCCGTTCGCACGTCCGGGCAACAGGTTCTGGCCCGCGCTCGTGGAGGCCGGCGTGCTGCCCCGGTTGCCGCGATACGCCGAGGAACTGGGCGACGACGACCGTCGCATGATCTTCGACGCCGGTGTCGGGGTGAGCAACCTCGTCGCCCGCGCGACCGCGCGCGCCGACGAGCTCTCACGCGACGAACTGCGCGCCGGGGCCGCGGCGCTCACGGACCGTGTGGCGGCGTGGCGTCCGCGGGCGGTGGCGGTCGTGGGTGTGACGGCGTATCGACAGGGATTCCAACGCCCCCGCGCCGTCGCCGGCCGGCAAGAGGAGTCGATCGCCGATGTGCCGACGTGGGTGCTGCCCAATCCCAGCGGCCTGAACGCGCACGACACCGTCGCCACGTTGGCCCGCGCCTACGCGGAACCCGCTCGCGCGGCCGGAGTGCCGGCATGACGCCCCCGCGCCGTCGTCCGGTCGCGTTGGTAGCGCTCGCCGTGGTCGTGGCGGCGGGGCTCGTCGTGGCGAAGGTCCTGCCCTCATCGGCGGCGACCGACATCGCCGGCGATGCCCTGTACGCCGTCGCCGTCTACGCCGGGCTCGTCGTGCTCCTGCCGCGGGCGGGCAGGCCGATCCTCGCCGTCGCCGCCACCGGGTGGTGCGTCTTCGTCGAGCTGCTGCAGCTGACGGGACTCCCGGTCGCGCTCGCCGAGCGGATACCTCCGATCGCGTTGGTGCTCGGCACGGGCTTCGACGCGCGCGACCTGCTCGTGTACGCGAGCGCGGTGCTGGTCGCCGCCGCGGCCGATGCGGTCGTTCGTTCACGCATGCTGCGCCGCGGTCGATCGAGGATCGACGCCTGACGTGTCGGACGTGTGGGCGCCTCCTCCCCAGGGGGCGGTGCTCGGGCGGCGTCGGAGGGCCGGAGTAGGGTGACCGCGACATGAGGAGGTCCGCGTGATCGTGCGATTCGACGGCGACGTGTTCCGCTGGGAGGCCCGCAGCGACAGCGACTGGTACTTCGTCGCGCTGCCGCCCGAGCTCAGCGCCGACATCCGTGAGACGCAGACGTTCCGCCGGGGCTTCGGGGGCGTGCGGGTGGAGGCGACGATCGGTGGATCGAGCTGGCGCACGTCGATCTTCCCGCAGGCCCATGACGTCTACGTCCTTCCGCTCAAGCGCGCGGTGCGCGACGCCGAGGGGATCGATCCCGGAGCGACCGTCGTGGTCGATCTCGTCGTGCTCGACGCCTGAGATCCCGGATGCCAGGGGCCGTCGCACCGGCGCTGACGGTGTTCGCCGTGCTCGGTGTCGTGCTCGCGGTGATCGACGCCCGCACCCACCGCCTGCCCGACGCCGTCCTCGTGCCCGGTGCCGGAGTGGTGCTGGTGCTGCTGGGCGGAGCCGCCGTGGCGGTCGGTGAGCCGCTGCGTGCGATCGGGGTCGTGGGGGGAGCGGCGGGGGCGTTCTTCGCCTGCCTCGGCGTGCACCTCGCCCGGCCCGCATCGTTCGGCGGCGGTGACGTCAAGCTCGCGGGTCTCTGCGGGGCGGTACTGGGGTGGATCGGCCCCGACGCGGTGGCATCCGGGATCGCCCTGGGCTTCGTCGCCGGAGGGGTCGCCGCGTCCGCAGCCCTGCTCGCCGGCATGCGCGGTGCATCGATCGCCTTCGGACCGTACCTGCTGGTGGGCACGTGGGGGCGCCTGCTCGCGGGCCCGTGATCGGGTGCGGCACGGGCGAGAAGCGGGGGTCGGGTTCGCCCGACGGCCTGATCGACGCTGTCCCGCCCGCGCGCCGCGGTCAACCCTGCGGGACCGACCCCGACGCGTCGATACGCTGAGCCCATGCTGGACCTCATTCGTCGCGTCACCGCGTGGGCGCTGTCGCTCCGCCTCGTGCGCGCCTTCCTCGTCTACTCGGGAGCGCGCGGTCCGAGCCTGGCCGACGGCGTCACCTATCGCACGCTGTTCAGCCTGTTCGCCGCCGTGCTCATCGGTTTCTCGTTCGCGTCCCTCTGGCTGGCCGGCAACCCCGAGGGGCTCAGCGCTCTCGTGCGTTCGGTGAACAGCGTCGTTCCGGGGCTCGTCGGCGAGAACGGACTGATCAAGGTCGAGGACATCGAGGCGCCCGCCGGGCTGACGATCGCCGGCATCCTCGGCTCGCTGGGTCTGGTCGGCGCCGCCATCGGCGCGATCGGGTCGCTGCGCGCCGCCCTGCGGCAGATCGCCGGCGTCACCACCGACGACACCCTCATCGTGTGGGTGCTGCTGCGCAACCTCGCGCTCGCGATCGGCATCGGACTCGCCCTCGTGGCCGGTGCGGCGGTCACGTTCCTCGCCACGGCGGGCCTCACCTTCGTGCGTGAACTGCTCGGCGTCTCCGCCGACTCCTGGGTCACCGCCGTGCTCACCTGGCTGCTGTCGACGCTGGTGGTGCTCGCCCTGGACTCCGCCGCCATCGCCGCCGCCTTCGCACTGCTGTCGGGCGTTCACGCCCGGCGGAGCACCCTCATCCGCGGCGCACTCATCGGCGGCGTCGGCCTCGTGGTCCTGCAGCAGCTGTCGGGATTGTTCGTCGGGGGCGCGAGCAGCAACCCTCTCCTGGCCACGTTCGCCTCGCTCATCGCCCTTCTGCTGTGGCTGAACCTCTCGAGCCAGGTCATCCTCATCGCCGGCGCGTACATCACGGTCGCCACCGAGGAAGACCACGATCGCGTGCGGGCGAAGTACGGTGCCGCGACGATGATCCAGTTCCGCGTCCGGCGGGCCGAGAAGGCGATGAGCGCCGCCCTCGGCGAGCTGAACGCCGCACGCGAAGCCGAGGCGAAGGAGCGCGAGACCCTCGCGAAGACCGACCCCGCGGCCGCGGCACGAGAGACCGACGCCGAACGCGGCGCCCGGGCGAAGAGCGATGTCTGACACACCCACCGGCTCCGGCGATGGTGCGGACCCCGGATCGACGCCGCATGTCTGAGACCCCGGCCGACGGCGAGGAGCGCGCGGCGATGCCTCCCGCACCGCGCACCGCGGCGTACACCGCGGACGCCGTCCGTGCCGCCGAGGCTCCCCTCATCGCCGAGGGCCGACCCCTCATGAGGTGGGCGGCCGAGGCCCTGGCCGAGATCGTCGCCGTCGAGCTGCGCGGAGCCCCCGGTGCCGTGCTCGTGCTCGCCGGCGCGGGTGACAACGGGGGCGACGCCCTCTACGCGGCCGCCGACCTCGCGGGCCGGGCGAATCGGGTCGACGTGGTGCTCGTGCGCGACCGCGTGCACCGCGGTGCGCTGGATGCCGCGACCGCCGCCGGCGCGAACGTGGTCTCCGTCAGCGACGTGTGCGCCCGGCTGAGCGCGTACTCGCTCGTGCTCGACGGCATCCTGGGGATCGGGCGCCTCCGCGACCGACGCCTCCGCGGCTCCGCCCGCGCGCTCGTCGAAGCCCTCCTCGCCCTCGACGAGCGTCCGCGCGTCGTCGCCGTCGATCTGCCGAGTGGACTCGACCCCGACGAGGGGATGGCGGAGGGTGCCGTGCTCCCCGCCGATGTCACGGTCACGTTCGGCGCCGTCAAGGCCGGGCTCGTGCGCGGCCGCGGTCCCGAGCTCTCCGGTCGCGTGCACCTCGTCGACCTCGGGCTCGAGCCCGCCCTGCGCCGCGCCCACCCCGCGGTGACCGCGCCGACCGCGGTCGTGCGGGTCCCGGCGCGTCACCGGCACTGAACGCGCTCGTCCCTCAGCGCCGAGGTGCACGACCGCGCCCGTCCTCGCGGGCGGGCGAGGGCTACCGCGCTCGTCTCCGGGATGGGGGCGGTCTACCGCGCGTAGCGCTCGACGAACGTGCGCAGCATGCGCGACGGCGCCGTCACGGGGGCGCGGCGCACGGCCGCGAGGGTGCTCTGCAGCTCCTCGGCCGCGAAGTAGCCGTAGCCCGCATAGGCGTGGATGCGCGTGACGATGCCGTCGATGTCGAGCTCGGGATGGAACTGCGTCGCGTAGACGTTCCGACCCACTCGGAACATCTGCACCGGGCACGTCGGGGAGGATGCCAGCAGCACCGCAGCCTGGGGCAGTGCCGTGATGGCCTCCTTGTGTCCGACGAAGGCCGAGAACCGATCGGGCAGCCCCGCCGCCAACGGATCGCTGCGACCGTCGTCGGTGAGGGTCACCTCGACCACGCTGATGGGCTCGGCGAACGTGCCGTCGATCGTGGCATCCAGGTGCGTGCCGAGGGTGCCGACGCCGTAGCAGGCCCCCAGGAACGGCACGTCGCGAGCGACCACCTCGTCGAGTAGCGCGGCCATCTCCGCTTCGACCCGCTGCTGGACCGACGACTTCTTCTCGAGGGGGTCGGAGGCGTTGAAGGGGCTTCCCCCGACCATGATGCCGGCGACATCGTCGAGATCGAGAGCGGGCATCGGGTCGCGCTCCAGGCGGATGCGGTGCAGGCGCTCGGGCGGCAGCCCGGTGTAGCGGAGGAAGAGCGCATACTCTTCGTCGGCGGGGAGATCCTCCGCCCGGGTGGCGAGCAGGACGAACGGGCGATCACCGGGCAGGTCCGTCCACATCACCCGAGCGATTCTAGGCGAGCACTGTCAAGGCGCCGGGCGGTGTCGGGGTCGCGGTCTACGCTTTGAGCATGGCTATTGCACGACTGACCGGAGGCCCGCTCGACGGGCAGGTCCTCCCGCTCGAGAACGACTCCGACGACACGCTGATCATGCCCTACAGCGAGGGGCAGCTGGTCTACCGCCGCCAGGGCGCGCCGACGAACACCGGCGAGTCCGACGGACCCACCGAGGCGGTCTTCGCGTTCTCGCAAGAGACCGAGGACATCAACCCCGACGCCGACGGACGCGACGATTGAGCGGAGCCGCTCACGGCGCGTCGAGCGTCGAGGTCGAAGCCAAGTACGACGTCGACGACTCGACGCCCCTCCCGGACTGGTCGGCGCTGCCGGGTATCGCGCGGGTCGGTGACGCCGAGCCCCGCGAGCTCGACGCGCGCTACGTCGACACCGCGGACGCCGAGCTCGCCCACGCCGGTGTGGCGGTCCGCCGTCGGCGCGGTGGTCCCGACGAGGGATGGCACGTGAAGGGCCCGGCGCAGGGCGCGGGGCGCAGCGAACGGCAGTGGCCGCTCGGCGACATCGCCGATGACGCGGCGGATCCTGTGGTGCCTCCGGCGGTGCAGGATGCCGTCGCCTCGATCGCCGCGCCCCCCTTCACCCCGCTGGCGCGTGTGCGCAACAGCCGCACGGCGTACGCCCTTCTCGACGCCGATGGCGAGGTGGTCGCGGAGTTCGTCGACGACCGCGTCCGGGCGCGCGACGAGCGGCGCGGCATCGAGTCCGCATGGCGCGAGTGGGAGGTCGAGCTCGGTCCCGCGGCCCCCGACGACGAGCACGGACGTGCGGCGTTCTTCACCGCGGTCGACGCGGCGGTGTTCGCCGCGGGCGGCCGGCACGCGGCATCCGGATCCAAACTCGCCCGCGCTCTGGGTCGCTGAGTTCGACCCGCATCCGCGTGCGGACGACCGTCCGGGTGTCCCGGAGGCGAACGCGAAAGGCCCGCCCGGCGAACCGGGCGGGCCTTCGACGTCGTGTGGGTCAGAGGTTGATCATGTGACCCGTGAGGCCGTGGAACGCCTCCTGCAGGCCCTCCGACAGCGTCGGGTGCGTGTGCACGTTGCGTGCGGCCTCGAGCGCGGTCAGATCCCACTTCTGGGCCAGGGTGAGCTCGGGAAGGAGCTCGGACACGTCGGGGCCGATGAGGTGGCCGCCGATGAGCTCGAGCGTCTCGGCGTCGGCGACGAGCTTGACGAAGCCGACCGGCTCGCCGAGTCCGTTCGCCTTGCCGTTGGCCGAGAAGGGGAACTTCGAGACCTTGATGTCGTGCCCGGCGTCGCGTGCCTGCTGCTCGGTGAGACCGAACGAGGCGACCTGCGGGTTGCAGAACGTCGCGCGAGGCATGTTGCGGTAGTCGCCCAGCGTCTGCGTCTCGGCCTTGCCGATCGTCTCGGCGGCGACCACACCCTGCGCCTCGGCGACGTGGGCCAGCTGCAGCTTGGCGGTGACGTCACCGATCGAGTAGATGTGCGGCACGTTCGTGCGCATGTGGTCGTCGATGTCGATGGCGCCGCGTTCGGTGAGCTTCACACCGGTGTTCTCGAGACCGAACCCGTCGACCTTCGGGGCGAAACCGATCGACATCAGTACGCGGTCGGCATCGATCGAGCCCTGCGCGCCGTCCTTGCCGGTGTAGGCGACGGTGACCTTGTCGCCGTGGTCGGTGACCGACTCGACCTTGGTGGAGGTGAGGATGTCGACGCCGTAGCCCTTGTACTGCTTCTGGATCTCTTTGGAGACCTCGGCGTCTTCGTTGGGGAGGGCGCGGTCGAGGAACTCGATGATCGTGACCTTCACGCCGTAGTTCGTCATCACGTACGCGAATTCCATGCCGATGGCGCCGGCGCCGACGATGACGATCGACTCGGGCAGTTCGCGGGTGAGGATCTGCTCCTCGTAGGTGACGACGTTCTCACTCAGGGTGACCCCGGGCAGCAGTCGCACGGTCGAGCCCGTGGCGATGATGACGTTGTCGAAGGTGACCTGCTCCTTCGAGCCATCGGTCTTGGTCACATCGATCGTGTGGTCGTCGGCGAAGTAGCCACGGCCCTCGTACTCGGTGACCTTGTTCTTCTTCATCAGGTAGTGGATGCCCTTGACGTGGCCGGCGGCGACGCTGCGCGAGCGGTCGAACGCCTTGCCGAAGTCGAAGTGCACGTCGCCCGAGATGCCGAACAGGTCGGCCTTCGCGTGGAACGTGTGCGCGAGGTCGGCGTTGCGCAGGAGCGCCTTCGAGGGGATGCAGCCCACGTTGAGGCACACACCACCCCAGTACTTCTCTTCGACGATCGCGACCGACAGTCCGAGCTGTGCGCCGCGGACGGCGGCGACGTACCCGCCGGGACCCGCACCAAGAATGACCAGATCGTAATGAGGCATGGCTCCAGCCTATCGCCCGGCGGTGCCGCCTCCGGCGGTCTTCCGCGGTCCCCGCGACGCGAAGACGTACACCAGCACACCCGCCACGATCACCAGCGCCACGGCGATGAGGATCCACGGCAGCGGAGACGCCGGAGCCGCTGACTCGACGGGTGCGGCGGTGGGTTCGGCCGAGGCGGCGGGCGATGCCGCCTCGCTCGCCGATGCGGTGGGGGAGGCGGTCGGCGACGCTGACGGTGTGGGCGTGGGGGAGGCGGTCGGAACCGAGAACGCGAACTCGCCGTCGATGGGGTGGCCGTCGCTCGACACCACGCGCCAGCGCACCGTGACGGCACCGGATGCCGGGCCCGCCAGCGCCTGCGTCACCTCGGTGCCCGCGGCCTCGGGAGTGCCGTCGGTCAGCGAGGCGCCCGACGCGTCGGTCACCTCGATCACCGTCGCGCCCGCGTCGGGGAGCACATCGGCGCTGAAGGACAGCGTGATCTGCGCCGGCAGTGCCTCGAGCACCGCGTCGGCGGTCGGGTCGGTCGCGATCAGTTCGTCGTGCGCAGCAGCGGGAAGGGCCGGAACGAGGAGAGCGGCGGCGGCCAGGAACGCGGTGGCCAGGACGACGGGAAGGGTGCGCCGACGCGGCGCCTGGGGGGACCTCATGCTCCGACCCTAGTTACGGCATCCGAGGAAGGGGCTGGGAGCCGTGTCGCTGTTCGGGAGGTCGGAGCCCGACGCGTACCGGCGCCCGGACTCGACAGGGGCGTGCTCGGGTCGATAGGTTCGAGTGTCTCGTCGACCGCTTCGCGCCCCGAACCGCGGTGCCGGTATCGACGGGAAGAGACACATCACGCATCACCATGGCCCGCTCGAGGCCGGTCGCCCTTCCGGTGCGAATCGGTCGGTTATGGTGAATGAGAAGGAGTAGCCGTGGACGAGACCAGCCGATTCGAGCGAGACGACATCCGGCGTGCAGGCGAAGCTGCCGCCGCCGGTTCGCACGACACGACCCAGACCCACGACGCCGACCTGTCGTTCGTCCCCTTCGGTGCCGACCTCACCGAGGCGGAGGTCGAGGCGATCGGCGCCCTTCCGTCGGGTGCCGCCCTGCTCATCGTGCGGTCCGGGCCGACCACCGGCGCCCGCTACCTGCTCGACACCGACATCACGACCGTCGGTCGCCACCCCGAGGCAGACCTGTTCTTCGACGACGTCACCGTCTCGCGTCGGCACGCCGAGATCACGCGCACGGGAACGGCTTTCGAGATCGTCGACCAGCGCTCGCTCAACGGCAGCTACGTCAACGGCGAGCGTGTCGACCGTGCCGCGCTCGTCAACGGCAGCGAGGTGCGCATCGGCAAGTTCCGCCTGAACTTCTTCGGTTCGCCTGTCGATCTGCCCGCGGCAGAGCACTGATGGCGGCAGCCCCGTCCCGTAGTCGTCAGACGGCTGCGGGGCTGCTGAGTATCGGGCAGGTGCTCGCTCGCCTGACGCCCGATTTCCCCGCGCTCACCTCCAGCAAGCTGCGCTTCCTCGAGGTGCAGGGCATCGTTTCGCCCACGCGGACCGAGTCGGGGTACCGCAAGTTCTCGCCCGCCGACCTCGAACGTCTGCGTCTGGCTCTGACGCTGCAACGCGATCACTACCTGCCGCTCGTCGTCATCCGGGACTACCTCGCCGACCTCGACGCCGGCCGTAATCCCGCGCCGCCCACGTCGATCCCGTCGATGACGAGCGCCCCGCGCCGGTACCGCCGCGAGGAGTTGCTCGCCGCCGCCGGCGCAGGACCCCAGCTCCTCAACGACGCCGTGAGCACGGGCGTCATCGTCGGCGCCGAGAGCTACCCCGAGCAGACGGTGGCGTTGCTGCGGGCGCTCGTCGCCCTCGACCGGCACGGCATCGAACCGCGTCACGTGCGTGCGCTGCGCCAGAGCGCCGAGCGCGAGGTGTCGTTGGTCGAGTCGGCGCTGTCTGCTCTTCTCCGCCGCCCCGACGCGCCGTCGCGAGCGCGCGCGAGCGAGCTCGCCCCCGAGTTGGCGGCGCGCCTCGACGAGGTGCGCACCATGTTCGTCCGCGACGCCCTGGACCGGATGCTCTCCTGAGCGCGACACGCCGCGCCCCTCGGAGCGGATGTCATTGCCGGGGAACGTTCGCTGATCTAGCGTGGAAGCAACGAACCGATGAGGAGGGACGCGAGCATGAACGCTGGCGACGCACTCGGTGAACCTCGGTTCGCCGCTGACCTCCTCTTCACCGACGGTCTGCCCGAGATGGACGACGACACCGGTTATCGCGGGGCCGTCGCCGCGCGTGCAGCCGGCATCACCTACCGCCAGCTCGACTACTGGGCGCGCACCGAACTGGTCGTCCCGACGGTTCGCGGCGCGAGCGGATCGGGCTCGCAGCGCCTCTACGGCTTCCGCGACATCCTCGTGCTGAAACTCGTCAAGCGTCTACTCGACACCGGCATCTCGCTGCAGCAGATCCGCACTGCGGTCGAGCAGTTGCGCGTGGCCGGGATCCGCGATCTGGCGGGCACGACCCTCATGAGCGATGGTGCGTCGGTGTATCTCTGCACCTCGAACGACGAGGTCATCGACCTTGTCAGCCGTGGCCAGGGCGTGTTCGGCATCGCTGTCGGCAAGGTCCTGCGCGAGGTGGAGTCCACCCTCGTCGACTTCGAGACCGCTCAGCCCGACGCGGTCGACGAGCTCGCCGCGCGCCGCGCCGCCCGCACCGCCTGACGCGTCACCGCCCCGTCTTCGAACCTCGGATGCCTCGGCATCCGGGGTTCTTCGTCGCTCTGGGGCGTTTCAGCCGCCCCGCGAGAACGCGATCGGGGCCTGCGGCGAGAAGCGCGATCTGCAGGGTCGGGTCCCGAGAAACGCGATCGGCGGGCGGAAACGCCTCGACGATGCGTTTCTTCCAGTGGATGCCGTTTCTCGCCGGGCGATCCGGCGAGAAACGCGATCGGCGGGCGGAAACGCCGTGACGATGCGTTTCCTCCGGCGGATGCCGTTTCTCGATCATCGGCAGGCGTAGCGCCGTGCGTGCCGCGCTGAACGCGATCGGCGGGGCCATCCGGCGAGAAACGCAATCGGCGGGCGGAAACGCCTCGACGGCGCGTTTCTACCCGCGGATGCCGTTTCTCGCGCCCGGGCACCCCCGGCCGGGGGAGCGGGCTCAGGCCTGGGGAGCCTCGTTGGCGACGGGGATGCGGCCGGTGCGGACGATCCGATCGAGGAGAGCGTCGAAGTCGGCGGCGAGCTCTTGCGCGGAATCGCCGGGCCATACGTGCAGCGGCTTGGCGGCACCCTGCGCCTGCTGGAGCGATGTGCGCTCGGGCAACTGCGGGTTGAGCACGAGGGGGCCGAACATGTCGCGCAGTTCTTTGATGCGGAACTGGTGCTCGATCGACTGCGGGCGCACGCGGTTGACCACCACGCCGAGCGGCTGCAGGCGCGGCGAGAGGCCTCGACGGATCTCTTCGATGGCCCGAAGGGCGCGGTCGGCGGCGGCGACGGAGAACAATCCCGGCTCGGTGACGACCACGACGCGGTCGCTGGCCGCCCACGCGGTGCGCGTGAGGGCGTTGAGCGAGGGGGCGCAGTCGATGAGCACGAGGTCGTACTCGCTCTCGATGGTGGCCAGGGCCTCCTCGAGCTTCCAGACGTCGCGGACGCTCGGGTGCGGACCGTCGAAGTTGATGGCGGACGGGCTGCCGATCAGCACGTCGATGGTGCCGGGATGCACCTTGGCCCACCCGCTCGAGGTGATCGCCTGACGCACGACCTTCTCTTTCGGGTTCGCCAGGACATCGGCGATGTTGAGACGGCCGGCCACCGAGATGTCCATGCCGGTCGACACGTCGGATTGCGGGTCGAGGTCGACGACGAGAGTGCGAACGCCACGTGCGAAGGCTGCGGAAGCCAGCCCGAGTGTCACGGTCGTCTTGCCGACCCCGCCTTTGAGAGAGCTGACGGAGAGTACGTGCACAAGAGTCCACGTTACCTTCCCCTAGGCTGTGAGCACATTCAGCCCCGCCAGATCGACCTGAGGTGCGCATGTTTTCGAAGATCCTGGTCGCCAACCGCGGCGAGATCGCCATCCGAGCGTTCCGCGCAGCCTACGAGGTGGGAGCCCGCACCGTTGCGGTCTACCCCTACGAGGACCGCGCGTCGCTTCACCGGCTCAAAGCCGACGAGGCCTACCAGATCGGCGAGCGCGGTCATCCTGTGCGCGCCTACCTCGACGTCGACGAGATCATCCGCGTCGCGCGCGAGTGCGGGGCGGATGCCATCTACCCGGGGTACGGCTTCCTGTCCGAGAACCCGGAGCTCGCCGAGAAGGCCACGGCTCACGGCATCACCTTCATCGGCCCGCCCGCCGAGGTGCTGTCGATGGCGGGCAACAAGGTCACCGCCAAGGAGCACGCGATCGCCGCCGGCGTCCCGGTGCTGCGCTCCACGCCGGCGTCCGACGACATCGACGCTCTGCTGGCGCAGGCGGACGAGATCGGTTTCCCGATCTTCGCCAAGGCCGTCGCGGGTGGTGGCGGGCGCGGTATGCGTCGCGTCGAGAGCATGGGCGAGCTGGCCCCGGCGCTGGCCGAGGCGATGCGCGAGGCGCAGAGCGCCTTCGGCGATCCCCGGATGTTCCTCGAGCAGGCCGTGCAGCGCCCGCGTCACGTCGAGGTGCAGATCCTCGCGGATGCCACGGGTGAGACGGTGCACCTCTTCGAGCGCGACTGCTCGGTGCAGCGCCGCCACCAGAAGGTCATCGAGATCGCTCCGGCCCCCAATCTCGACGACGCGGTGCGTCAGGACCTGCACCGCTACGCCGTCGCCTTCGCCCGCTCGATCGGATACCAGAACGCGGGCACGGTGGAGTTCCTTCTCGAGACAGCGGGTCCCCGTACGGGCGAAGTCGTCTTCATCGAGATGAACCCGCGCATCCAGGTCGAGCACACCGTGACCGAGGAGGTCACCGACGTCGACCTCGTGCAGTCGCAGATGCGGATCGCCGCGGGACAGACCCTCGCCGACCTGCATCTCCTGCAGGACGACATCCATCTGCGGGGCGCCGCCCTGCAGTGCCGCATCACGACCGAGGACCCCACGCAGGGCTTCCGCCCCGACACCGGCAAGATCACGACCTACCGCTCGCCCGGCGGCGCCGGCATCCGCCTCGACGGCGGTACCACCGCTGCCGGATCCCAGGTCAGCCCGCACTTCGACTCGATGCTGTCGAAGCTGTCGTGCCGTGGCCGCGACTTCCCCGCCGCGGTGGCGCGCGCCCGTCGCGCCCTGGCCGAGTTCCGCATCCGCGGGGTGTCGACCAACATCCCGTTCCTGCAGGCCGTGCTCGACGACCCGGCCTTCGTCGCGGGCGATCTCAGCACCTCGTTCATCGACGAGCGTCCCGAACTGCTGCGCGGACGCGAATCCAAGGACCGCGGCACCAAGGTCCTCTCGTGGCTCGTCGACACCACGGTCAACCGCCCCAACGGCGAGAACCCCCTCTCGATCGACCCCGGCGCCAAGCTCCCGCGTCTCGACCTGGCAGCGCCCGCCCCGGCGGGATCCCGCCAGCGCCTGCAAGAGCTCGGCCCTGCAGGATTCGCCCGGGCGCTGCGCGAGCAGACCGCCCTCGCCGTCACCGAGACCACGTTCCGCGACGCGCACCAGTCGCTGCTCGCCACCCGCGTGCGCACGCGCGACCTGGTCCGTGTCGCCCCGCACGTCGCCCGCCTGACCCCGGGTCTGCTCTCGGTCGAGGCGTGGGGTGGAGCGACGTACGACGTCGCGCTGCGCTTCCTCGGCGAAGACCCATGGGAGCGTCTCGACGCGCTCCGCGACGCGCTACCCAACATCGCGATTCAGATGCTGCTGCGCGGACGCAACACGGTCGGCTACACGCCGTACCCCACCGAGGTCACCGACGCGTTCGTCGCGGAAGCCGCGGCATCCGGTGTCGACATCTTCCGGATCTTCGACGCGCTCAACGACGTGTCGCAGATGCGGCCGGCGATCGACGCCGTGCTCGCCACCGGCACCGCTGTCGCCGAGGTCGCGGTCTGCTACACCGGCGACCTGCTCGACCCGGCCGAGAGCCTGTACACCCTCGACTACTACCTGCGTCTCGCCGAGCAGATCGTCGACGCGGGCGCGCACATCCTGGCCATCAAGGACATGGCGGGTCTGTTGCGTCCCACCGCCGCGGCGAAGCTCGTCTGGGCGCTGCGCGAGAGGTTCGACCTGCCCGTCCACGTGCACACGCACGACACCGCCGGCGGACAGCTCGCCACCCTGCTGGCCGCGTCCACGGCGGGGGCGGATGCCGTCGACGTCGCCGCCGCGCCCATGGCGGGCACCACCAGCCAGCCGTCGTTGTCGGCGCTCGTCGCCGCCCTTGCGCACACCGAGCGCGACACGGGCCTCGACCTCGGGGCCGTCAGCGACCTCGAGCCGTACTGGGAGGCGGTGCGTCATCTGTACCGCCCCTTCGAGTCGGGCCTCGCCGGTCCGACGGGCCGCGTGTACCGCCACGAGATCCCGGGCGGGCAGCTGTCGAACCTCCGCCAGCAGGCCATCGCCCTGGGTCTCGCCGACGACTTCGAACTCATCGAGGACATGTACGCCGCCGCCGACCGCATCCTCGGACGCGTGCCCAAGGTGACCCCGTCCTCCAAGGTCGTGGGCGACCTCGCCCTCCACCTCGCAGCGGTCAAGGCCGATCCGGCCGACTTCGAGCAGAATCCCGAGAAGTACGACGTTCCCGACTCGGTCGTGTCGTTCATGGCGGGCGAGCTCGGCGACCTGCCGGGCGGCTGGCCCGAACCGTTCCGCTCCAAGGTGCTCGCGGGCCGGGACGCCAAGATCGGCGTCACCCCGCTCACCGACGATGACACCGCCGCCCTCGCGGGGGAGCCGGGAGAGCGGCGTGCCCGCCTGAATCGCCTGCTGTTCCCCGGCCCGACCCGGACGTTCGAAGAGATGCGGGCGAACTACGGCGACCTCAGCGTGCTCGACACCGCCGATTACCTCTACGGGCTGCGTGCGGGCGGCGAGCACGTCGTCGAGATCGAGCGGGGCGTGCAGCTGTTCGTCGGGCTCGAAGCCGTCGGCGACGCCGATGACAAGGGCATGCGCACGGTCATGACGACCCTCAACGGTCAGCTGCGTCCGGTTTTCGTGCGCGACCGCTCGATCGACGTCGAGGCGCGCCAGGCCGAGAAGGCCGACACCTCCAAGCCCGGCCAGGTCGCCGCGCCCTTCTCCGGTGTCGTGACCATGAAGGCGAGCCCCGGAGACCGGGTGTCGGCGGGGCAGGCTGTCGCGTCCATCGAGGCGATGAAGATGGAGGCGGCCATCACCTCGCCCGTCGACGGAGTCGTCGAGCGTGTCGCGATCGGTACCACACAACAGGTCGAAGCAGGAGACCTTTTGCTGGTGATCCGCCCGTCGCAGTAGCCTGGGAGGGGGCGCTTTCGCGCCCTCTTCCCGTTTGGAGACTGCAGTGACCCCCGACCGCACTGACGCGAACCCCGACGAGAACGCCGAGCACGGCGTCCTCGACGAGAGCGGGAACCTCGATACCGCCAGCATCACGATCCTCGGTGGGCACATCGCTCAGGTCAACGTCGACCTGCCCGTGGCCAGCGACGACGACATCGACGACGACGTGATCGAAGACGAGATTCCCATCGACGATCCCGACCGTGCCCTCCTCGACAGCCCGATCGAGCGCCGCTCCGACGACGGCGATCGCGAGATCGCCCAGGTCCACCACGTCGAGTCGCTGCCCACCGGCGACATCATCCTCGAGCCCCACGAGGGCGTCGACGACACGGTGTCCGCGTACGGCGACGAGAACCACGATGTGCAGGATGCCGAGCTCGTCGACGACGACCACGGCGCCGAGACTCCCCACGCGGACGTTCCGCATGTCGAGGACGCGGAGACGTTCGACGTCGCGCACGACGCACATCACACCGAGTACGCCGAGACGCGTGATGCGGAGCTCGACGGGGAACACGCCGACGCCTACGAGGCTGAGCCCGGCGAGACGCACGACGGGGAGCACGCCGACGCCTACGACGGGGAGCACCCCGACGTCCACGACGCCAGAACGCCCGTCGCGGACCACGCCGACGAGATCGCCGAGACGCACGAGGCCGAGATCACCGACGAGCACGCCGGTTCTCACGACACTGAGCGCGCCGACACGCTCGAGCCGGATGCCGCCGAGCTCCGGGAGTTCTCCGGGGCAGACGCCCACACGCCGGACGCCCACGAGGGGGCGGAAGCGTCTGCGAACGAGACGCACGCTCCGGATGACGCCGATCAGGGTGACCATGGTCGCGACGCGGCCGAGGGGTCCGGCGAGGACGCCGCCGTGAACGACCATGCAGATGCGCAGCAAGACGTCCACGCGGCCGATCTGCACGACGCCGAGATCGTCGACGATGTCGAACTGTTCGAGGCCGATGCGGCGGATCCCGACGACGTGTCCGGGATGAGTGTGCTCGACACCCCGATCACGGAGAGCACCCTCGGCCTCGAGGAAGCCCCCGAGGGCTCGGACGCCCCCGACGTGCACGATGCCGCGGCGGGCGGCACTGCTCTCACCCGCGCGCCGTGGGTCCCGGCTTCCGATCGAAGCCGCACCGACGAGAACGACGCCGTGTCCGCATCCGCGGGCGCGCCGGACGAGCCCGCGACCGAGTCGGCAACGGCCCCTGAGGAGGACGACGTGGCATCCGAGAAGGAAACCCCTGAGGCGGATGCGACCGCACCGCCGAGCGCGGCACCGTCTGCGACGACGGACCCGGCACCGCGTCGCACCGGCGCCGAGGCGACCGGCCCGGTATCCACCCCCGCGTCGACCACTCCCGCGACGGGGGAGATCGCCGCATCGGCGACGGCTCCCGCGACCGGCCCCGGTGCGGCCGCATCCGACCCGGCGCCGGCGACCGGGCCCGTGCCCGCCACTCGTGCCGAGCGCGCGGCGACGGGTGCCATCGGTACCGTCCCGCTCACGCGCCGCGGCGCGCACCAGGCCGATGAGTCCGCACGCGCCGCCGACGAGGCCGCGCGCGCCGACCGCGCGCACGCGGTGGAACGCGTCCGCACGCCCGCGCCCGAGGTCACGCTGACGTCGAAGCGCATCGGCCAGATCGACGACGCCCGCGAGAGCTCCGACCTGCTCACCGCGGACCGTCTGCTCGACCCGCGCCAGATCTCCAAGCCCGAGCCCGAAGGACTCTGGCAGCAGCTGGTCTACTCGGTGTCCGGACACCGCATCAATCTCGGCGACGGGCGTCGTGCCCGTGACCGCAAAGACCTCGATCAGCGGATCGCCGCACCCCTCACCGGTGGCGCGCGCTTCGTGCCGGTGCTCTCGCGCAAGGGCGGAGTGGGAAAGACCACCGTCACGTCGCTGCTGGGAATGGCTCTCGCCGATGCGCGTGACGACCGCATCATCGCCGTCGACGCCAACCCCGACCGCGGCACGCTCGCCGACCGGGTGGGTCGACCGAACGGCCGCACCGTGCGCGATCTCGTGCGCGCCCACGACGAGGTCGCGGGTTACCACGACGTCTCCTCGATCGTGGCCCGTGACGCCACCCGCCTCGACGTGCTGGCATCCGATGCGGATCCGCGGGTGTCGGAGGCGTTCAGCGACGATGACTACCGACGCGTCGCCGACGTGGCCGCGCACTACTACTCGATCGTGCTGACTGACACCGGCACGGGGATCGTCCACTCGGTGATGGGGGCGACGCTCGAACTCGCCCACACGGTCGTGATCGTGGCGGGCCTCTCCGTCGACGAGGCCCGCCTCGCATCCGAGACCCTCACCTGGCTCGAGACCAACGGGTACTCTGCGCGCGTGCGCGATGCCGTGGTGGTGCTGAACAATTCGCGGCCGGGCACCCCACTCGTGCGCGAGAGCGAACTCGAGGCGCACTTCCGCTCGCGGGTGCGCACCGTCATCCGGATGCCGTACGACGCACGCATCGCCGCGGGCAGCGCCATCACCTTCCGCGACCTGCAGCCCTCGACGCGGCAGGCGGCGCGTGAGCTCGCCGCTGCCGTGGTGGAGGGACTGCGATCACCGGTGGCCGCCGCATGACCGTGCGTCCGATCCGCTTGTTCGGCGACCCGGTTCTGCGCGCCGTCAGCGCGCCCATCGATCAGATCGACGACGGCGTCCGTGCCCTCGTGCAGGACCTGATCGACACCGTCGAGCTGCCCGGTCGTGCCGGGGTGGCCGCCCCTCAGATCGGGGTGGGCCTGCGGGCCTTCAGCTACAACATCGACGGCGACGTGGGGTACGTGCTGAACCCCGTTCTCGTCGAGACGCGTGGCGAGCCGGAGGCGGTGGGAGAAGGATGCCTCTCGGTCCCGGGTCTCTGGCACGATGCCATCCGCTACCCGTGGGCGAAGGTCGTGGGCATCGACCTCGACGGCGCCGAGGTGGTGCTGGAGGGTGAGGGACTGCTGGCGCAGGCCCTGCAACACGAGACCGATCACCTCGACGGGATGCTCTACCTTTCGCGTCTGCCCGCCGACACGCGTCGCGAGGCGATGCGCCAGGTGCGCGAGAGCGACTGGTTCTGACCCGCACGCCGTCGCATCAGATCGGGTGGATGCTCAGCCATGCGCCCAGGGGCAACCCGGTCTCCTCCCGAAGCGCCGAGGTCGTGCGCATCGCGAAGGTCGTGTGCTGTCACCGCCGCGACGGAGAACGGCCCGGCCCCCCGAGGGGGAGCCGGGCCGTTCCGCGTCGTCGTCAGGGCAGCGACACGTTGGTCGTGTTCACCGGTACGGCGTAGAGGTCTTCGATGGCGTCGGCGTAGTCGGACACGATGACGTTGCGCTTGATGCTCATCTTGGGCGTCAGATGTCCGCTGGCCTCGGTCCACTCGGTGGGGAGGATCGTGAACTTGCGGATCGACTCCGCGCGCGACACACGGGTGTTGGCGCGGTCGACGGCAGCCTGCACCTCGGCGCGCACCTTCTCGTTCTCGGCCGCATCGGTGAGCGACATGTCGGAGGGAAGGCCGTTGTTGGCGAGCCACGTCGGCAGCATCTCGGAGTCGAGGGTCACCAGCGCCGCGATGAAGGGCTTGTGGTCGCCCACCACGACGACCTGTCCGACGATCGGGTTGGCGCGGATGGGATCCTCGAGCGCCGCGGGGGCGACGTTCTTGCCACCGGCCGTGACGATGATCTCCTTCTTTCGGCCCGTGATGGTGAGGAACCCGTCGCTGTCGAAGGCTCCGATGTCGCCCGTTTTGAACCATTCGCCGTCGAACGCCTCGGCCGTGGCTTCGGGGTTCTGCCAGTACTCGCGGAAGACGTTGATACCGCGCACCTGGATCTCGCCGTCGTCGGCCAGTCGTACGCCGACGCCCGGCAGCACGGGGCCGACGGTGCCGATCTTGGACTTCGTGGCCAGGTTCACCGTGGCGGGGGCGGTGGTCTCGGTGAGGCCGTACCCCTCGAGGATGACGACGCCGAGGCTGCGGAAGAAGTGACCCAGACGCGGGCCGAGCGGGGCCGATCCCGACACCGCGTAGACGACCCGGCCACCCATGGCATCCCGGAGCTTGGAGTAGACGAGCTTGTCGAAGAGCGCGAACTTGAGCTTCAGTCCGAGCGGGATCTTCTTGCCGTCCTGCAGGCGCTGCGAATGATCGATCGCGGCGTCCGCGGCCGCGCGGAAGATCTTGCCCTTGCCGCCGGCCTCCGCCTTCTGCTCGGCGGAGTTGTAGACCTTCTCGAACACGCGCGGAACGGCGAGGAGGAACGTGGGCTGGAACGAGCCGAGCGCGGGGAGGAGCTGCTTCGTATCGGGCTGATGGCCCGTCTTCACCCCGGCGTGCACGTTCAACAGTGAGATGAAGCGCGCGAACACGTGAGCCGTCGTGATGAACAGCAGCGTGGACGCGCCCTCCGTCTCGACGACCTCGTGCAGCGCCTTGGCGGAGTTGCGCGCCAGTTCGACGAAGTTGCTGTGCACGAGCACGCAGCCCTTGGGCCGCCCGGTCGAGCCCGAGGTGTAGATGAGGGTGGCCACATCCGACGCCTTCGCGAGGTGACGGCGCCGCTCGATCTCCTCGTCGGTGATGTGCGTTC
The DNA here is from genome assembly GCF_014192415.1 of Microbacterium proteolyticum. Classification (GTDB taxonomy): domain Bacteria; phylum Actinomycetota; class Actinomycetes; order Actinomycetales; family Microbacteriaceae; genus Microbacterium; species Microbacterium proteolyticum. Next base: position 89,444 of record NZ_JACHXY010000001.1, on the reverse strand, counting down.
CCTTCGCCACGAGCGCGTCGAGGTCGCCCGCGTGCATGGCCCACACCTCGCGCACGAGGGGAACGTCGCTGCGCACCTCGTCGAGCCGCTCGGCATGTTCGGCCGACTCGAGTACCACGGCGATGGCGCCCGAATCCGCCAGGATCCATGAGATCTGCGCCGGGGAGCTCGTCTCGTAGACGGGCACCATCACGGCGCCGGCGTAGAACAGGGCGAAGTCCACGAGCGTCCAGTCGTACGTGGTGCGCGCGATGAAGGCGACTTTCTCACCCGGCTGCACCCCCGCGGCGACGAACCCTTTCGCCAGGACGATGACCTGCCGCTCGAACTCCGCGGCGGTCACGTCGCGCCATCCGCCGGCGTCGGGGACGGCGAAGAGGGGGCGGTCGGGGGTGGCCCGAACACGGTCGGCCAGGAGGTCGGACGCGTTGGCGTCCGGATCTGCGGGGACGATGAGGGGAAGGTCGAACTGGATCACGGTAACTCCTTCGGCACCGGAAAGAACGTCGAGCGGTGCGTCGAGTCTATCCGCACGGTTTCCGGCCGTACCGGGACCCGCGTGTCCCGCACCGCGCGCGCGGCATGGCTAGACTTCACCGGGCCGAGCCGCGCGGTCGGCCCGGAAGGGAGCACGGTGCAGAACGTCGGCATCGACATCGGGGGCACGAAGATCGCGGGAGGCGTCGTCGACGACGACGGCACCATCATCGAGAAGCTCCGGGTCGACACCCCCATCGACCCCGCCGCCCTCGTGGATGCCGTGGTCGACATGGCCGACCATCTGCGCCGCGCCCACGACATCCACGCGATCGGGGTCGCCGCGGCCGGCTTCATCAGCCTCGACCGCAGCACCGTCATCTACGCCCCGAACATCGACTGGCGAGACGAGCCGTTGCGCGCCCGCCTCGAGCAACGCCTCGACGCACCCGTCACGATCGAGAACGACGCCAATGCCGCAGGCTGGGGCGAGTACCGCTTCGGAGCCGGTCGCGGCGTGCACGACATGGTCATGCTCACCATGGGCACCGGTGTCGGCGGCGCCGTCGTCAGCGGCGGCGAACTCTTCCGCGGCGGCCACGGCATCGGCGGTGAGCTCGGCCACATGCGCTTCGTGCGCGGCGGGCACCCCTGCGGGTGCGGGCAGAACGGATGCCTGGAGCAATATGCCTCGGGCCGCGCCCTGCAGCGCGAGGCGAACGCCATCGCCGACGAGGGTGGCATCGGGGCGGCCCTGGCCGCGATCCGCGAAGAGAAGGGCGCCATCCCCGGGCCCGCCGTCTCGCGACTCGTGCTCGCGGGCGACCCGGGCGCGGTCGAGGCCCTCCGCCGCGTCGCCACCGCCCTCGGCGAGGCGTGCGGCGGCTTCCAGGCCGTGCTCGATCCCGAGCTCTTCGTCATCGGCGGCGGCGTCGCGCAACTGGGCGCCGATCTGCTCGCCCCGGTGAAGCTCGCGTACGAGACGTCGCTTCCGGGGTACGGTGAACGTCCGGTCGCCGACTTCGCCATCGCACGTCTGGGCAACGACGCCGGCCTCATCGGGGTCGCCGACCTCGCCGGGAAGGAGCTCTGACGATGTTCTACTGGCTCATGAAATACGTGGTCATCGGGCCCGTCATCAAGGCGATCTTCCGCCCGTGGATGGTGGGTCGGCGCAACATCCCGACCGAGGGGGCGGCGATCCTCGCCAGCAACCACCTGTCGTTCTCCGACTCGATCTTCCTGCCGCTCATGATCGACCGTCGCATGGCGTTCCTCGCCAAGAGCGACTACTTCACCGGTAAGGGCATCAAGGGCTGGGCCACGCGGATGTTCTTCACCGCGACGGGCCAGCTGCCCATCGACCGATCCGGCGGCAAAGCATCGGAGGCCTCGCTCAACACGGGCCTGGGCGTGCTCGGTCGCGGCGAACTGCTCGGCATCTACCCCGAAGGCACCCGCAGTCCCGACGGCACGCTCTACCGCGGCCGCACCGGAATCGCCCGCATGGCGCTCGAGGCCCGCGTGCCGGTCGTGCCGGTCGTCATGGTCGACACCGGTGCCGTGATGCCGATCGGCCAGCGTCTGCCTCGTGTCGGACGGGTCGGCATCGTCATCGGCGAGCCGCTGGACTTCTCGCGCTTCGAGGGCATGGAGGGCGACCGTTACGTGCTGCGTTCGGTCACGGACGAGATCATGGTGGCGCTTCATCGTCTCGGAGAGCAGCGTTACGAAGACGTCTACGCCTCGACCGTGAAGGACCGCTTGGCCACCGCGCAGGCGGCGAAGGCGCCCGCGTCCCGCCACTAGACTTCAGGGGTGAATCAGCAGCTCCACGACCTCGACCACTGGCGATCCCTGCCCATCAAGCAGCAGCCCCAGTGGTATGACGAGGGCGCGGTGGCCGCGGCATCCGCGGAGCTGGCGACCCTCCCGCCGCTGGTCTTCGCCGGCGAGGTCGACAATCTCCGCGACCGTCTCGCGCGCGCCGCCGCAGGCCAGGCGTTCCTCCTGCAGGGCGGTGACTGCGCCGAGACGTTCGCCGGCGCGACCGCCGAGCAGATCCGCAACCGCATCAAGACGGTCCTCCAGATGGCGGTCGTGCTCACCTACGGCGCCTCGATGCCCGTGGTGAAGATGGGCCGCATGGCCGGGCAGTTCGCCAAGCCGCGCTCGAGCGACGTCGAGACGCGCGGCGACGTGACGCTGCCTGCCTACCGTGGCGACATCGTCAACGGCTACGACTTCACCGAAGCCTCGCGCCGGGCCGATCCCGCGCGACTGCTCAAGGGCTACCACACGGCCGCGTCGACCCTGAACCTCATCCGCGCCTTCACGCAGGGCGGGTTCGCCGACCTTCGCGAGGTGCACAGCTGGAACAAGGGGTTCGCGAGCACCCCGGCCAATCAGGCCTACGAGGCGATGGCCACCGAGATCGACCGGGCCATCAAGTTCATGGAGGCTGCCGGCGCGAACTTCGACGAGCTCACGCGCGTGGAGTTCTACACCGGTCACGAGGGTCTGCTCATGGACTACGAGCGCCCCATGACGCGTATCGACTCGCGCACGGGTCTCGCCTACAACACCTCGTCGCACTTCCAGTGGATCGGTGAGCGCACCCGCGAGCTCGACGGCGCGCACGTCGACTACTTCTCGAAGATCCGCAACCCGATCGGCGTCAAGCTCGGCCCCACGACCACGCCCGAGGCGGCGCTCGCGCTCATCGACAAGCTCGACCCCGAGCGGGAGCCGGGCCGGCTGACGTTCATTACGCGCATGGGCGCCGGTAAGATCCGCGACGCACTGCCGCCGCTGCTCGAGGCCGTCCGGGACTCGGGAGCAGTGCCCCTGTGGGTCACCGACCCGATGCACGGCAACGGGATCACCACACCCACCGGTTACAAGACGCGTCGCTTCGACGACGTCGTCGACGAGGTGCGCGGGTTCTTCGAGGCTCACCGCTCGGTGGGGACGCACCCCGGCGGCATCCACGTCGAACTGACCGGCGATGACGTGACCGAGTGCCTGGGCGGTTCGGAGCAGATCGACGAGGCGACCCTGGCGACCCGCTACGAGAGCCTGTGCGACCCCCGCCTGAACCACCGCCAGAGCCTGGAGTTGGCCTTCCTCGTGGCCGAGGAGCTCGAGAAGCGCTGACCGGTCCAGCCGCCTGACCGACGCCCCCGATCCGCCGTGGTCGGGGGCGTCGTCGTTCCCGCGGGTACCGGTCCCGTCGACGGGCTGAGGCACCTCGACCGGCTCGGGTATCGCGACGGGCTCGGGACCTCGACGGGCTCGGGACCTCGACGGTCTCAGCGACTTCGACGGGCTCGGGACCTCGACGGTCTCAGCGACTTCGACGGTCTCAGCGACTTCGACGGTCTCAGCGACTTCGACGGGATCAGCGACCTCGATGGGATCAGCGACCCCGACGGTCTCAGCGACCTCGAGGGGAGAGGCGTGCAGTGGCTGAGCTGGTCGAAGCCCCTTGCCACTCCCGCGGCGCGGCCGCTACAGCGTCGGCGTCAGGGTGATGGTGCTGCCCTTGGGCGCGGTCTCGCCCGCCTTGGGGTTCGTGGCCCGCACCTTGTAGATGTCCCAGTATGTGAAGCCGAGCGGCAGGGTGCCGTCGTCGATGCCCGCGTTCACCTCGAACCCGAGCCCCTCCAGCGCCGTCACCGCCTCGCGGATGGTCATTCCCACGACGTTTCCGGGGATCTCGACCGGTTCCGGCCCGATCGACACGATCAGCGGCACGGTGTCACCGGGGCGCCAGTTGCCGTCACCGTCGCGATCGCCGATGCCGATGACGACCCCCGATGCCACGCTGTCGCTGTACCGCTCCGAGACCGAGGTGGCGAGGCCGACTTCGTCGAGCGCGCGTTCAGCGCGCGACTGCGACTCACCGGAGACATCGGGGAGGGGGCCGAGCGACACGACCAGCGACGCCGCATCGCCCTCGTACACGGTGCAGCCGTCGGTGCATCCGATGGCGTCGCCGCCGGATCGGGGGATGACGGATGCCGCCAGCACGGTGCCGTCGCCGGCATCCGAGAACTCCCTCGACGGGTCGCCCATACCGACGAACGCGGCGTCGAAGATGCCGTTGACCTCGTCGGCGCTCTTGCCGGCGAGGGCGGGGATCTGATGCGTGGCGGGGCCGACGGAGACGTAGACGGTCACGAGCGTGTCCTTGTCGAGGCGCTCGCCCGCCGCGGGGTCGGACCCCACCGTCGTGCCGGCAGGGATGTCGCGATCGTTGACCTCCTGTGCCTGCGCGCGCAACTGGTTGGTCGCCAGCAGCGTCTCGGCGTCGGCGAAGCTCCGCTGGGATACGTCGGGAACGGCCACGAGGGAGCCGGGGCCCGAGCCGAAGTACCAGCCGGCACCCGCCGCGCCGACGGCCAGCAGCAGCACGAGAACGAGCGTCCAGACGCCCCGGGTGGTGCGGCGGCGGGTGCGCGTGCGCAGGCGCGCGGCGTTGTCGGGCTCTTCGGTGGTCGCGATGGGCAGTGACGCGGTCTGGGGGAGCACCTTGGTGAGCTCACGCGAGTCGGCGGCGCTGGCAGCCCCGGTGGTGCCGATGGCGACCGCCCGGGCGACCTGAGGGGCGAGCCCCAGCTCTTTCTCGACCGCGCGAAGGCGTTCCAGCATCGTGCCGGCGTCGAGCGGGCGGTCATCGGGTCGGCGCTCGGTGGCCCAGAGCACGAGCTCGTCGAGCTGTTCGGGCACCGAGGGGTTCTTCGCACTCGGACGCGGGACGGAGTCGGTCGCATGCTGGTAGGCGATCTGCATGGGCTGTTCGCCCTTGTAGGGCTGCTCCCCGGTGAGCATCTCGTAGAGCATGATGCCGAGCGAGTAGATGTCGCTGCGTGCGTCGGCGGTGCCGCGGGTGACCAGCTCGGGTGCGAGGTAGGCGATGGTGCCCATGAGCTGGGCGCCGCTGGCGGTGTTCGCGGTCGTCGCGCGTGCGAGGCCGAAGTCGCCGATCTTGATGCGGCCGTCCTCGGCCAGCAGCACGTTCTCCGGCTTGACGTCGCGGTGCACGATCCCCGCACGGTGGGCCGCCGCGAGGCCCGAGAGGATGGCATGCATGATCGTCAGGGTCTGATCGATCGTGAGGCGCCGGTGCTCGCGGAGGAGTTCGCGCAGGGTGATGCCGGGAAGGTATTCCATGACCAGGTAGGCCATCTCGCCGTCCTGGCCCTGGTCGAACACGTTCACCACGTGCGGATCGCTCAGACGCGCGGCGGAGCGGGCCTCTTGGATGAACCGGCTCTGGAACACGGTGTCGTCACTGAGGTGGCCGTGCATGACCTTGAGCGCCACCCGACGCTCGAGCCGCAGGTCGGTGGCGACGTACACGGTCGCCATGCCGCCGCGCGCGATACGCGCGCGCACCCGATACCGACCGTCGACGAGACGGCCGATCAGCGGGTCTGCCTGCTGACTCGTGCTCACGGGTCGAGTCTACGGAGCGGCCCCTGTGAGCCCGGGCAACGGCTCACCGTGGGCCGCGACTCAGCCCAGAACAGCGAGCCACGTGGTGGCGGGCTGCTCCCACTGCGCGTAACGGTCGGGGTAGGCCGAGATCTGCACGGCCTGCGCCGCATCGGCGTAGGGCATCTGCTCCCAGCCGGGGATGTCGAGGAGGCCACGCGTCGTGAAGCCGTTGGGGTCGGAGGGGCCGCCATAGAACACACGCGTCGCGCGGTCCGGATCGCGGATCTGCTCGGGGGTGCCCCAGCCCATGCTCGGTCGCTGTTGGAAGAGACCGAGGGAGTCGCGGTCGCCCCAGTCGAGGTTGCGCAGCCACGATTCCTGCATCGCGGTTCCGAGGGCGATCCGGATGCCGTGGTCGGAGACGCCGAGCTCCCGACCGATGCGGATGATCAACCGGGCGTTGTCGGACTGCTCGGCGTCGAGGCCGGGGGCGGTGACCGCAGCGGCAGCGGCGGGAGCCGCGGCGGGAGCGCCGGAGGGAATCTGCAGCACGTCGCCGGGGTAGATGATCGAGGCGCGCGTGAGGCCGTTCGCGCTGAGGACCGCATCGAGCGAAACGCCGTTGGCGCTCGCGATCGCCGAGATGGTGTCGCCGGGCTGCACCTCGTGCGTCACGGCCGCGGGCACCGGGGCGGGGACCGGGGTCGGCGCCGAGGGCGCGGCGGGTGCGCCGCCGAGCACGAGCACCTGGCCGGGGCGGATGACGCTGTCGGGGCCGAGTCCGTTCGCCGCCTGTACAGAAGCCACGTCGAGACCGTTGGCGCGGGCGATGCCCCACACGGTGTCGCCGGGCTGCACGGTGTAGGTGACTGCACTGGTCAGGGAGGTCAGCACCGGAAGAACTTTCAGCGGTGCGGTCGGCAGCGAGCTGAGGGGCGGGGTCGGAGGTGCCGCGTGCGCCGCACCTTCTCCGGCGAGGCTGAGGGCGATGGTGCCCGCTACGGCGGCGGGCCAGGCGGCGACGATCCGTCGGGTCGTCGGCAGGGCAGGGAGGGGGAGTCGTCGCATGGTGGGGGGATTTCCGTTCGTCAGACTGCCCGCCACGCTCGCATGCTGCGATACGGATGTCAACGTGTGAGGCGCATGTGACACGTGTGACCGAACGGCCGCGGGGGTGCGTCGTCGGCGGAGGGTGAGATAGTTGCACCGTGACCGAGACGACCCGTTACGAAACCGACTGGCTGACGATCCCCGACCTCGTGGAGCTCCTCGACGAGCCCCTCGGCCGCGTGCGTCGGCTGATCGACGAGGACTACCTCGTCGGATCCCGCCGTGACGGCGTGTTCAAGGTGCCCGCGGTGTTCCTCGCCGCGGGCCGGCCCCTCCCGGCTCTGCGCGGGACGATCATCGTGCTGCATGACGCCGGGTTCGACCCCGACGAGACCATCGACTGGTTGCTCACCCCGGAGCAGACCATCGGTGTCGCGCCCATCGAGGCGCTCCGCGCGGGCCGCAAGAGCGAGGTACGCCGGGTCGCCGCGACCCTCGCCTGAGTCGTCGAGGCGGCGGAGCCGATCGCGGCCGGTCAGGCCGCGCGATCGGTCGCCGCGCGGGCGAGCGCCCGGAGCTCGTCGACCGCATCGGCTCGCAGCGGTGCACCCGAGAGCGCGAGGTCGGCGCGATGCGCGTAGTCGGCGATGAGCTCCTCGGTGCGCGCGAGCGCGCCGCTGTCGACGATGGTGCGCTGCAGGATGCCGATCTGCTCGGCATCCAGAGCCGGGTCGCCCAGTCGCTGGTCGATCGCCTGACGTTCCTGCGGTGAGACGGCTTCGCGGGCGTAGGCCACCAGCACGGTGCGCTTGCCCTCGCGCAGATCATCGCCTACGGGCTTTCCCGTCACGGCGCTGTCGCCGAAGACCCCGAGCACGTCGTCGCGCAACTGGAACGCCATGCCCACGTCGTGGCCGAAGCGACCCAGCGCGTCGCTTTGAGAGTGATCGGCGCCGCCGAGCGCCGCACCGATCTGCAGCGGCTGCTGGATGCTGTAACGCGCCGATTTGTACGAGGCCACCCGCAGGGCACGCTCGGCGTGCGTGTCGTCGGGGTGGACGGTGTACGCGGACTCCTCGGCGACGTCGAGGAATTGTCCGATGGTGACGTCGCGGCGCATCTGCGCGTACGCCTGCCGGGTCGCATCGGCGGCGGCGGAGCCCCGCAGGCCCTCCTCGAGCAGATCGTCGCTCCATGCGACCAGGAGGTCGCCGAGCAGGATCGCCCCCGAGCGCCCGAACGTGTCGGAGTCGCCCGTCCATCCCGCGTCCCGGTGCGCGCTCTGCAGGGCGCGATGTGCCGCGGGCTGCCCGCGACGGGTGTCGGAATTGTCGACGAGGTCGTCGTGCACGAGGGCGGCCGCGTGGAAGATCTCCAGCGACGTGGCCACGGCGAGGGCGGCATCGTCGAAGCGGGTGGGCGCCGGTTGCACCGCCCCCCAACCCGTGAGACAGAACCGCGCGCGCAGACGTTTTCCGCCGCGGAGGGCGGAAGCGCCGGATCGGGTGAGCATCTCTGCCTCTGGACCGAGGGCGGCGGCGTACAATAGCTGTTCGGTGAGGAAGTTGTCGAGTCGCTGGGAAACAGCTTCGATCGGTTCCGGCGAGGTCGGCACGGGCCTAGCCTAGTGATCCTCGCCCCACGTAGAATCGTCCACACCGAACAATAGAGGGGGATGCATGCCACTCTCCGAACAGGAGCAGCGTCTGCTGGATGAGATGGAGCGCCATCTCATGAGTAACGACACCGATGTCGTCACTGCCCCCAGTCGCGCCCTGAGCTACCGCAACATCGTCCTCGGCTCGATCCTGGTGCTCGCCGGGCTCGGCGCCCTGGTGGTGGGCGTGTCGATCGGCTTCAATACGGGCTTCCTCGGCATAGGTATCGGTGTGCTCGGTTTCCTCCTGATGGTCGGCGGTGTGATCTTCGCGGTGACGCCGATGCGCGGATCCGTCGCCACAGCCTCCCGTGCCGGTGCACCCGGCGCCGGGGCATCCGGTGGCGCCAAGTCCCGGGCCGCGCGTGCCTCGGGCTCATCGTTCATGGACCGCATGAACGAGCGGTGGGACCGCCGCCACGAGGGGCAGTAACCCTCTACTTTTCTCGTGAAGCACCGGCTCTTCGGAGCCGGTGCTTTTTCGTGCGCCCGGGGAAGGGTCATCCAGAATCGCGCGGGGGAGGAGCGAATCCCTCCCTTTTCCTCCACGGGCGGTCTCACGCGCCCGTCCACCGCGTCGAGAACCCCGGCATTCCGCGGATCACGCGCGCGGGGCCGAAGGGGCAACCGCACCGTACACGTCGCCGGAATCCAGCGGAAGATGCGTCTTCCGATAGCCAAGTGGAGGTCAGTGGAGTAAAGTGGAGAAAACTTCGCAGGCCGGACGAAGGGGGTGGACGCCCGAATGCTGCTCGGCACGCACACTCCCAAGCTCGATGACAAGGGGCGCGTCATCCTGCCCGCGAAGTTCCGCGACGATCTCGGCGCCGGAGTGGTGATCACCCGAGGGCAGGACCGCTGCCTCTACGTGTTCAGCACCGAGGAGTTCGAGCGCGTGCACGAGCGGATCCGCGAGGCTCCGCTCAGCAACAAGCAGGCCCGCGACTTCCTGCGCATGTTCCTCTCGGGGGCCAGCGCCGAGAAGCCCGACAGCCAGAACCGCATCACCGTCCCCCCGGCCCTGCGCAGCTACGCGGGTCTCGGTCGCGAACTGGTCGTCACCGGTGTCGGCGCGCACGCCGAGATCTGGGACGCCGAGGCCTGGAACGCCTACGCCGAAAGCAACGAAGACACGTACGCCGAGATGGAGCAGGAGGTGATCCCGGGATTGTTCTGACCCTCCGGCTGTGATGCCCAGCCGCACGCCCTGACGCACTTCCCCGGCGCCAGGTCGATGCGGATGGGGATCAGAGCCGAAGGATCGGACCCCGTCATCATGGACATCCGCGACATCCACACCCCCGTCCTGCTCGAGCGTTGCGCCGAACTTCTCGGGCCCGCTCTGCACAAGCCCGGTGCCGTGTTCGTCGACGGCACGCTCGGCATGGGCGGGCACTCCGAGGCCTTCCTCGAGCGCTTCCCCGAGTCGCGCCTCATCGGCCTCGACCGCGACACCGACGCCCTGCGGATCGCGGGGGAGCGGCTCGCGCGGTTCGGCGACCGCGTGACGCTGGTGCACACCGTCTACGACGGGATCGCCGAGGCCGTGGCATCCGCCGGCGTCGAGAAGGTCGACGGCATCCTGTTCGACCTCGGGGTGTCTTCGCTCCAGCTCGACGAGGCCGCCCGCGGCTTCGCCTACGCGCAGGACGCGCCCCTCGACATGCGCATGGACCAGACCACCGGCGTCACCGCCGCCGAGGTGCTCGCCACCTACGGCGAGGGCGACCTGCGCCGGATCTTCGAGCGCTACGGCGAAGAGAAGCTCGCCGGGCGCTATGCCCGCGCGATCATCGCCGCCCGCGCGACGGCGCCGCTGGAGCGCTCCGCCGAGCTCGTCGAGGTGCTGCAAGCGGCCACTCCGGCCGCCGTGCTGCGCGAGCGTCACCCAGCCAAGCGCGTCTTCCAGGCTCTGCGCATCGAGGTCAACGCCGAACTGTCGGTGCTCGAGCGCACGATCCCCGCGGCCCTCGATGTCCTGGGCGTCGGCGGGCGCATCGTCGTGCTGTCGTATCAATCGCTGGAAGACCGTCTGGTCAAGCGCGTGTTCGGTGCGGCGTCGACGTCGACCGCCCCCCGGGGACTCCCCGTGGAGCTGCCCGAACATGCGCCGAAGTTCCGGTTGCTCGTGCGCGGCGCCGAGCTCGCGAGCGACGAAGAACGCGCAGCCAACCCCCGTGCCACCCCCGTGCGTCTGCGCGCGGCCGAGAGGATCCAGGAGGACGTATGAGTGCATCCCCGGCCATCGACCCCCGGGTCGTCGACGACTTCCTCCCCGACTTCCCGACGCCCGTCCGCGAGCGTCGTCTCACCGTCGTTCCGACCCCCACCCGTCGGCGGGTGCCGCGGCGGCTGTTCGGGATCATCGCCGTCTCGGGCGCCCTCGTGATCGTGCTCGCCCAGATGGGGCTCAGCATCCTCACCACGCAGAGCTCGTTCGAGATCGCCTCGCTCACGCAGCAGCAGCGCGACCTGACGTACCAGAAGCAGATCCTCTTCGACGAGACGGCGGGCCTCAATTCGCCGCAGTACCTCGCCGCCAATGCCGCCGCCCTCGGAATGGTCATCGACGAGTCGCCCACGTACCTGCGACTGAGCGACGGTGCCGTCGTCGGTTCCGACAAGCCGGCCGACACGACGTCGTCGGTGGATGCCAGGGGCCGCGGCTCGGTGGGCAACGCCCTCATCACGGGCGTGCCGCTGGTCACCGACCCGGCGACGGCGACCACGGAGACCGGCGGCACGGCCCCCGACGCAGCAGCCACGGCCCCGGCCGAGGCGACGACCCCCGACACCGGATCCGCGACACCCCCGCCGATCAGCGACGGTCTGCCCACTCCCGCGACACGATGAGAGCCATGACGACAGCCACCTCCCGGTCCCCGCGGCGTCGCACCGTCGTCGCCCTCGCGGTCGTGTTGATCGTGCTCGTCGCCTTCGTGGTGCGCCTGATCGACATCCAGGTCGTGAACGCGCGCGAGCACGTCGACGACTCGCTTTCGATGGGTCTGCAGTCCTCGCGCACCCTGTACGCCTCGCGCGGGCCCATCGTCGACGCGAACGGCACGCCACTCGCGACGAGCATCAACCGCTACGACGTGCAGATCGACCCGTCCCTCGCCGTCGACGGCGTGACCACCTACGACGACGACGGCAACGAGGTCACGACCCCGTGGCCGGAGCTCGCCGCGCGCATCGCTTCCGTCCTCGGGCAAGACGCCCCAGACGTGCGGAAGATCGTGACGGATGCCGTGGCCGACAACCCCGACTCGCAGTACGCCGTGATCGCCAAGGGCGTGTCCACCGAGCAGTACCGGGCGCTCGCCGACCTCGGGCTGCCGTTCCTCAGCTTCCCCCCGCAGGCGGGTCGGGTGTATCCCGACGGCGCCGTCGGCGGCAACCTCCTCGGCTTCGTCGGCAGTGACGGCCAGGCGCTCGCGGGCCTCGAGTCCGCGGACGACTCGTGCCTGGCATCCACGAACGGCAAGGTCGTCTTCCAGCAGAGCCTGCACGGTGTGGTGCTCCCGGGCACCCAGGTCGTCACCCAGCCCGCCGTCGACGGCGGCACCCTGCAGCTCACGATCGACCGCGACCTGCAGTGGTACCTCGGCCAACTCATCGCCGAGCAGGTGCAGAACACCGGGTCGCTGCGTGGCACGATCACTGTCGTCGAGGCGAAGACCGGCAAGATCCGTGCGCTGGCGGAGTACCCCACGGTCGATCCCAACGACCCCACGGCGACGCCGGAGTCCGACCGCGGCAGCGCCGCATTCGGAGACCCGAACGAGCCCGGATCGACGATGAAGGCCATCACCGCGGCCATCGGCCTCGACAGCGGTTCCTTCACCGCGGACACCACGGTCACGGCGTCGTCGCGCGAGGAGTTCGCCGACGGCGCGCGCGTCTCCGACTCGTTCGCACACCCCGAGAACCGCTACACCCTCACGGGCGTGCTCATCGACTCCTCGAACGTCGGCATCTCGAAGTTCGGCGACATGATCCCGCTCGACACACGGGTCTCGTACCTCGAGAAGTTCGGATTGACGCAGCCGACGGCCGTCGGCTTCCCCGGCGAGTCGTCCGGCATCCTGCGCGACCCCGCCGGGTGGGACAAGCAGACCTTCTACAACACCACCTTCGGACAGGGCCTCGCCGTCACGGTGCCCCAGCTGGCGGGCGCTTACCAGACGATCGCGAACGGGGGAGTGCGGATGCCGCTGACCCTCGTCGAGGGCTGCACCGCGGCCGACGGCACCGTCACCGACGTGCCCGACGCGCAGGGCGAGCGGGTCGTGTCGGAGAACGCCGCCGACACGGTCGCGCAGATGCTCGAGAACGTCGCGACCCAGGGCACGCTCGCCGACCAGGTCGCGATCCCCGGGTACCGCGTGGCGATCAAGACCGGTACCGGTGAGAAGACCGACCCGGTCACGGGCGCCTACAAGTCCGACGCCTACTTCACCACGATGATCGGTTTCGCCCCCGCGGACGACCCGCAGTACGTCGTCGAGGTCAACCTCGACGAACCGCGGACGGTAAAATCGTCGGCGGCCACCGCGCCCGCGTTCCAGAAGGCCCTGACGCAGGTCCTCAAGACCTACCGGGTCATCCCCTCCGGAACCACGACCCCCGAACTGCCCAAGTTCGGCTGAGACACCCGCACACCGGTCTCGTCTCGGTAACGAATGCGACATCGGAAAGGGCGTCCGCACAGCAATGATCTCTCTCAGCCTCTCCCACATCGCCGACGTGCTCGGCGGTCGTCTCGTCGTGCGCCGCGGCGACACCCCTGACACCCTCGTCTCAGGCCTGGTCGACACCGACTCGCGCCTGATCGCGCCCGGCGACATCTTCGTCGCCAAGCCCGGCGAGACCACCGACGGCCACCTTTTCGTCGGCACCGCCGTCGAGCGCGGAGCGGCGTTGGCGATCGTGGAGCGCGAGCTCGACGACGAGGTCAGCCAGATCGTGGTGCCCGATGTCGTGGCGGCCCTCAGCGACCTCGCTCGCGACGTCGTGGCCCGCGTGCGGTCCGCGGGCGAGCTGAAGATCGTCGGCATCACCGGCTCCAACGGCAAGACCACCACCAAGAACCTGCTCGCGCGCATCCTCGAGGGCACGGGTGAGACGGTGTCGCCGCGGGCGTCGTTCAACAACGAGGTCGGCGCCCCCCTGACGATGCTCCGTGTGACGGATGCCACGCGGTACCTCGTCAGCGAGTTCGGCGCGAGCGCCCCCGGTGCGATCGCGCACCTCGCGGGACTCGTCACCCCCGACATCGGCGTCGTGCTCATGGTCGGGATGGCCCACGCCGGCGGGTTCGGCGGTATCGAGTCGACCTTCCACGCCAAGAGCGAACTCGTGCGCGCCACCCGCGAGGGGGGCCTCGCCGTCCTCAACGTCGACGACCCGCGGGTCGCCGCGATGGAGCCCATCGCGTGCGAGCGCGGTCAGGGAGTGCGCTGGTTCGGCCGCAGCGAGCGCGCCGAGGTACGCGCCGTCGACGTCGAGGTCTCGGCATCCGGAACACGCGCCGACCTGATCGTCGACGGGCAGGCGTACACGCTGACCTTGCGGGTGCTGGGCGAGCACCACGTCATGAACGCCCTCGCCGCCCTGGCCGCCGCCACCGCCCTGGGGGTGCCGGCTGCTGACGCGGTCGCGCGCCTCGAGACGGTCGAGATCGCCGAGCGGTGGCGCATGCAGCCGCTCGGTTCCGACCGTGTGCGCATCATCAACGACGCCTACAACGCCAGCCCCGACTCGATGGCCGCAGCCCTTCGCACCCTCGCGCAGATCACCGGTCCCGGCGAACGCACGGTCGCCGTGCTCGGGGCCATGAGCGAGTTGGGCGAGTACGCCGACGAGGAGCACGACCGCGTGGGGCTCCTGGCCGTGCGTCTGCGCATCCAGCGGATCGTCGTCATCGGACCCGAAGCCCGGCGCATGTACCTCGAGGCCATCGCCCAGGGGTCGTGGGACGGCGAGGCCGTCTTCTTCGCCGACGCCGACGCCGCGTACGACTACCTCTCGACCGAACTGCGCGACGGTGACCGCGTGCTGGTGAAGTCGTCCAACTCGGCGGGGCTCCGGCATCTCGGCGACCGTCTGGGAGACTTGTTCGCGTGAGATCACTTCTGACAGCGGCGGCGATCTCGCTCGCCTTCACCCTGTTCCTCACCCCGGTGTTCCTGCGATGGTTCCGCCGGTGGGGCTGGGGTCAGGTCATCCGTACGCCCGAGAACGTGCACAACCCCTCGCACGGGGCCAAGCGCGGCACCCCCACCATGGGCGGCACGATCTTCATCCTCGGCACGATGATCGGCTACCTCATCGGGTCCTACGCCGGCAACAACCCGCCGACGCTGTCGGGGCTGCTGGTGCTGTGGCTGATGCTCGGGTTCGGCGTCGTGGGCTTCATCGACGATTACATGAAGGTGCGCCACCAGAACAGCCTGGGGCTGTCGGGCTGGCGCAAGATCGCCGGTCAGATCATCGTGGCGGTTCCCTTCGCGGTCGTGGCCCTCAATTTCCCCAACAGCTTCGGCCAGACCCCCGCCTCCGGATACATCTCGGTGTTCCGCGACATCCAGGTGCTCTCGCTCTTCGCCCTGGGGCCCGTGCTCGGCTGGCTGCTCTATCTGGCGTGGATCTCGTTCATCGGCACGGCGGCATCCAACTCCGTCAACGTCGCCGACGGTCTCGACGGTCTCGCCGCCGGCTCCGGCATCTTCGTCGTCGGCGCCTACAGCCTCATGGCCTTCTGGCAGAACAAGCAGATGTGCGCCGACGTGCTCGACCCCGCGGTGCAGGCCGGATGCTACGCCGTGCGCGACCCGTTCGACCTGGCGATCGTGTCGGCCTCGTTCGTCGGCGCCCTGGTCGGGTTCCTCTGGTGGAACGCCCCGAAGGCGAAGGTCTTCATGGGCGACTGCGGATCGATGGCGATCGGCGGCGTGATCGCCGCCATGGCGATCCTCACCCGCACCGAGCTCCTCCTCGTGCTGATCGCCGGCGTCTACGTGATCGCCTCGGGTTCGGTGATCCTTCAGCGGGCGTACTTCAAGGCCACCAAGGGCAAGCGCCTGTTCCTCATGAGCCCGCTGCACCATCACCTCGAGATGCGCGGCTGGCCCGAGGTCACGATCGTCGTGCGCATGTGGATCATCGCGGGTCTGCTCGCCGTCTCGGGCATCGGATTCTTCTACGTCGAATGGCTCTCACGCGTATGACCGATCTCTCCTCGCTCACCAGCTGGCACGCCGACTGGAAGGGTCTGCGCGTCGCCGTGCTCGGCCTGTCGGTCACGGGTTTCTCGGTCGCCGACACCCTCTCCGAACTCGGTGCCGTCGTGCTCGTCGCCACGGAGCGGGCGGATGCCGAGTACGCGAGGCTCCTGCCCGTGCTCGGTGTCGACCTGCACGAAGGCCCGCTGGACGCCGTGCCCGCCGCCCTCGTCGACTTCGCGCCCGAGGTCGTCATCGCTTCCCCCGGCTTCGCGCCCCACCATCCGGTCATCCGCTGGACGCAGGAGAAGGGCATCGCCCTGTGGGGCGACGTGGAGCTCGCGTGGCGCGTGCGCGACAAGGTCGTGCGCGCCGACGGGCGCCCCGCCGATTGGGTGCTGATCACGGGCACCAACGGCAAGACCACCACGACACGTCTGACGGCCGAGATGCTGGTCGCCGCGGGCCTGCGGGCCGCACCCGTGGGCAACATCGGCACCCCGGTGCTCGACGCCGTGCGCGACCCGAGCGGCTTCGACGCCCTGGTCGTCGAGCTGTCGAGCCATCAGCTCTGGTACCTCAATCTGCAGAGCGGTGCCGACGCGCTGTCACCGCACGCGGCGGTGTGCCTCAATCTCGCCGACGACCACCTCGAGTGGCACGGCGGCGCCGACGCTTACCGCGACGCGAAGGCGGGCGTCTACGCCCGCACGCGTGTGGCCTGCGTCTACAACAAGGCCGACGTCGCCACTCGGACGATGGTGGAGGATGCCGAGGTCATGGAGGGTGCGCGCGCCATCGGCTTCGATCTCGGCGTCCCCGGACCCAGCGACCTCGGCGTCGTCGACGGCATCCTCGTCGACCGCGCCTTCCTCGAGGAGCGGGCCACCTCGGCCCTCGAACTCACCACGGTCGCCGATCTCGCCGCGCACGGGCTCGCCGCCCCCCACGTCGTGGCCAACATCCTCGCCGCGAGCGCCCTCGCCCGCTCGCTCGGGGCGACACCGGCGCATATCCACGACACCCTCGAGAGCTTCCGCCTCGACCCTCATCGCATCCAGGTCGTCGGCGCGCACGCGGGTGTGACGTGGGTCGATGACTCCAAGGCCACCAACCCGCACGCGGCCGCCTCCTCGCTCGCCGCGTACCCCGGCGCCGTCTGGGTCGTGGGAGGACTGCTGAAAGGCGTCGACCTGAGCGAGCTCGTGCGCTCCCGAGGCGAGGCTGTGCGCGCGGCGATCGTGATCGGCACCGAGCGCGGC
The DNA here is from genome assembly GCF_014192415.1 of Microbacterium proteolyticum. Lineage (GTDB taxonomy): Bacteria > Actinomycetota > Actinomycetes > Actinomycetales > Microbacteriaceae > Microbacterium > Microbacterium proteolyticum. The sequence continues at coordinate 72,330 of NZ_JACHXY010000001.1, read as the reverse complement.
GACATCGTCGCGGCGTTCGCGCGACACGCCCCGGCGGTGCCGCTGTTCGAGGTCGACCACGCCGAGACTGAAGACGTCATGGCCCAGGTCGTCGAACTGGCGGCGGGTGTGGCCCGGGACGGAGACACTGTGCTCCTGGCTCCCGCGGCGGCATCCTTCGACCAGTTCTCGTCCTACTCCGACCGCGGCGAGCGCTTCGCCGACGCGGTGCGGGCGTGGATAGCGGGTCGGGCCGACGGAGCGATTCGACCGAACGACTGAGGGGGACACGCGTGACCACGACGGCGCCCCCTCCACGGCAGGCCCCCGACGACCAACCCGAGCGGGGCGGACTGATCGCCCGCGTCTCGTTGGGGCGGGCGTTTCGTCCCGTGTCGACCGAGTTCCTGCTGATCGCCTCGGCGGCGCTGCTGCTGACGGGCTTCGGTCTGGTCATGGTGCTGTCGGCGACCTCGGCGCTCGACGGGGGGCAGAGCCCCTTCGATCACGTGATGAAACAGAGCGTGTTCGCGATCGTCGGCATCCCGCTGATGTTCGTCCTCAGCCGCGCGCGCATGGGGTTCTGGCAGAAGATCGCCTGGCCCGCTCTGATCTTCGCCACGGCGTTCCAGCTGCTGGTGTACGTGCCCGGAGTCGGCATCGCCGCCAACGGCAACCGCAACTGGGTGCAGATCGCCGGCTTCCAGTTCCAGCCCGCCGAGTTCCTCAAACTCGCGCTGGCTCTGTGGATGGGTGCCGTGCTGTACCGCAAGCGCCGGCTTCTCACGTCGTGGGCGCACGTGTTCATCCCGGTCGTGCCCGTATCGGTGCTGGTGATCGGCACCGTGCTCGGCGGCAAAGACCTGGGCACGGTGATGATTCTCGTGCTGGTCGTGCTGGGCGCGTTGTTCTTCGCCGGCATCAAGCTGCGCATGTTCATCGTGCCGGCGGTGCTGTCGGTCGCCGTGGTGCTGTTGTCGGCGGTCGGCAGCGAGAACCGCATGGAACGCATCGGCAGCCTCTTCGCGCCCGACGACGCGTCGTGCTACTACACGACGTGCTACCAGTCGCTGCACGGTGTGTGGGGCCTGGCGAGCGGGGGGCTGTTCGGGCTCGGTCTCGGCAACTCGAAAGAGAAGTACGACTGGCTCCCGGCCGCGGCCAACGACTACATCTTCGCCATCATCGGCGAGGAGCTCGGCCTGATCGGGTGCATCGTCGTGCTCGTGCTGTTCGCGCTGTTCGCCGTGGGGGCGTTCCGTATCATCCGCCGCACCGACGACACGTTCGTGCGCATCATCGCGGGAGCGATCACGCTCTGGATCGTCGGCCAGGCACTGGTCAACATCGGAGTCGTGCTGCGCATCTTCCCCGTTCTGGGCGTGCCGCTGCCGTTCATGTCGCAGGGCGGAACATCCCTGCTGTCGGTGCTGATCGCGTGCGGCGTGCTGCTGTCGTGCGCGCGCACGCTCCCCGATCGCCGCGCGGTCGCCGACGCGGAGGCGCTCCGTCGCACTCCGGGCCGGCGTCCGGCTCGACGGAGCTGACCGGCCCCGCCCCACGACCTGGTTAGGGTCGTACGGTGACGACTTACCTTCTCGCCGGCGGCGGCACCGCCGGGCACGTCAATCCGCTTCTCGCCGTCGCCGACGGCCTCCGTGCGCGCGACGCCGCGGACGATGTGCTCGTCCTCGGCACGCGCGAGGGGTTGGAGTCGCGCCTCGTGCCCCTGCGCGGCTACGAGCTGCTCACGGTGGCGAAGGTGCCGTTCCCGCGTCGCCCCGACCGTGCGGCTGCGGCATTCCCCACCCGGTTCCTCCGGGCGGTGGCGCACGTGCGCCGGCTCATCCGCGCCCGAGGCGTCGATGTCGTGATCGGCTTCGGCGGGTATGCCGCCGCGCCCGCCTACATCGCCGCGCGCCGCGAGCGGGTGCCGTTCGTCGTGCACGAGGCGAACGCGAAGCCGGGCCTGGCGAACGTGCTGGGTGCGCGGCGCGCCGCGGCCGTCGGTGTGGCCTTCGCCGGCACGCCGCTGCGGGGCGCGCGAGAGGTGGGGATGCCGCTCCGCCGTGAGATCGTCGACCTCGACGCCGCGGCATCCCGCGCCGAAGCCGCCGCGCACTTCGGACTCGATGCCGCCCGCCCGACCCTTCTCGTCTTCGGAGGGTCGCTCGGCGCCCTACGTCTCAACACGGCGTTCGGGGGAGCGTGGCGCGACGTGCTCGACGCCGGTTGGCAGCTGCTGCACGTGACGGGACAGGGTTCCGATCTGCCCGACCCCGCCGTCGACGGGTACGCGGTCGTCCGCTACGTCGACCGCATGGACCTCGCCTTCGCGCTGGCCGACCTCGTCGTCTCGCGCTCGGGGGCCGCGACCGTGAGCGAGATCAGCGCCCTCGGCATCCCCGCGGTGTACGTGCCCTACGCCGTCGGCAACGGCGAGCAGAGCCTCAACGCCGCCGCCTCCGTGCGCGCCGGCGCGGCGATCCTCATCGCCGACGCCGACCTCACCCCCGAGCGCGTGCGCGACGACATCGTGCCGCTGCTGCGCGACGACTCGCGCCGCACGGCGATGCGGGCCGCTGCCGCCCGCACCGGCATCCGCACGGGCACGGAGAACGTCGTCGCGCTGATCGACGAGGCGCTCGCGCGTTGAGGCGCAGGGCCGGGCGACACGACCCCCGGGGGCTTCGCAGGGTCCACGCGGGCGCGCCGGGGCATCTGCGCAGGGTCGGCGACGTAAACTCGCAGACGCCATGATCAGACCCGACCTGAGCCTTCCCCTCCCCGAGGACATCGCCTCCGCCCACTTCATCGGAATCGGTGGATCGGGCATGTCGGGGCTCGCCCGCATGTTCCTCGACCGCGGCATCCGGGTGTCGGGTTCCGACCGCGCCGACAGCGCCGCTTTGCGAGATCTCGCGTCGCGCGGTGCGACCGTGCACGTCGGTCATGACGCCGCCCATCTCGGCGACGCCGACACCGTGGTGCACACCGGCGCCATCTGGCCCGAGAACCCCGAGTTCGTCACGGCGAAGCAGCGCGGACTCCACGTCATCCACCGCTCGCAGGCCCTGCACTGGTTCATCGGTGACCGCCGCCTCGTGTCGGTGGCCGGCGCCCACGGCAAGACCACGTCGACGGGCATGATCGTCACGGCCCTGCGCGCCCTCGGCATCGCGCCCACGTTCGTCAACGGGGGAGTCATCGCCGATCTCGGCGTCTCGAGCGGTACCGGTGGCGACGACCTCGTCGTCATCGAGGCCGACGAGTCCGACGGCACCTTCGAGCTCTACGACACCTCGGTGGCGCTCATCACCAACGTCGACCCCGACCACCTCGACCACTACGGCTCGCGCGACGCGTTCGACGCCGCGTTCGCCCGTTTCGCGGATGCCGCGAGCGAGGCCGTGGTCATCTCCGCCGACGACCCGGGTGCGCGCGCCGTGCGCGAGCGCATCACGCACACGGATGTCGTGACCTTCGGCGAGGACGCCTCCGCCGACGTTCGCCTCGGTGCCATCCGCACCGACGGTCCGGTCGCCTTCACCCTCACCGCCGACGGCGAGAGCGTCGACGTGCAGCTGCGCGTGCCTGGCGCACACAACGCCGTCAATGCGGCCGGCGCTGTCGCCGTCCTGCGGGTACTGGGGCACTCGCTGGCCGATGCCGCCCGAGCGGTCGAGGGCTTCGGCGGAACCGTGCGCCGCTTCGAGCTGCACGGCGTCGCGCAGGGGGTCAGCGTCTACGACGATTACGCGCACCACCCCACCGAGGTCGCCGCAGCCCTGTCGGCGGCGCGCACGGTCGTGGGCGAGGGGCGCCTGATCGCCATCCAGCAGCCGCACACGTACTCGCGCACGCAGGAGATGTACCGCGAGTTCGCGGAGGTGCTCGAGACCCACGCCGACCACACCGTCATGCTCGACGTCTACGGTGCCCGCGAAGACCCGGTGCCCGGGGTCACGGGCGAGCTCGTCAGCGATGCGTTCGCGGATCCCGCGCACGTGCACTACGTGCCCGACTGGCAGGCGGCTGCGGACTACACGGCGCGGATCGCCCGTCCGGGCGATTACGTCATCACCCTCGGCTGCGGCAACGTCTACCAGATCATCCCGCAGGTGCTCGACGCGCTCTCGCGTACCGAGGCCGCGGCGGTCTGAGCGTGAAGCGGCCCTCGCCCCTTCCGCACCAGCCGGAGTCCGTCCGGTCCGCGGCGCGGTCCGAACGCTCGACGGGGCGGCACGACGCCTCGGTCGTCGGAGCGGCACCGGTGACGCCCCTCGTGCGCCCGGAGACGACGGACGCCGTGCCGGAGCCGGCACTCAAGGGTGCGGGCTTCCGCGACGTGCTGCGGGCGTCGCGGGCCCGGCGTCGCGCGCTGTCCGCCGAGGTCAAACGGTTCACGGTGCGCAGTCGCCGCCGCCGCAACCTCTGGATCGGCGTGGGGGTGGCGGTTCTCGTCACGGTGGCCGGCACGGCGGGAGCCGCATACTCGCCGTTGTTCGCGGTCGAGCGCATCGACGTCGTCGGCACGTCGCAGCTCGACGTTGCCGCCGTCACCGATGCGCTCGGCGGCCAGCTCGGAACCCCTCTCGCGCTCGTCGACGACAGCGCGGTGAAGGCGGCCCTGGTGCGCTTCCCGCTGGTGGAGTCCTACACGCTCGAGGCCCGGCCGCCGCACGATCTCGTGGTGAACATCGTCGAGCGAACCCCCATCGGGGCGATGCAGGGCGCGGCGGGTTTCACGGTGGTGGATGCCGCCGGCGTCGCCCTGTCGACCACCCCCGAGGCCCCCGCCGGTCAGCCCGTCCTCGACATCGCCGAGGGGACGGGGTCGGCGGCGTTCCGCGCGGCCGGCCGCGTCATGCGGGCCCTGCCCGACACGGTACGTGCGCAGGTGACCGGCGTCTCGGCATCCACTCCCGACGACGTCACCCTGACGCTGGGCGCCTCGGGCTCGACGGTCGTGTGGGGGAGCGCGGAGCGCTCGGCCGAGAAGGCGCTCGTGCTCGACCGGCTGATGCAGAAGAGTCCGCCCGACCGTGCCAGAGAGTACGACGTCACCTCTCCCGACGCGGGCGTGGTTCGTTCGTAGCCGACGGCAGGGTGGCGCTCCGACGCTCCGACGCTCCGACGCTCCGACGCTCCGATGCGCCGACCGGCTTTTGCCGGCTTCGGCCGTCGAGGCGCGCGCGGTGCGCGGGAGGCGCGGGCGGGCGTCGTGCGCAGGCGGTCGGAGCAGCCGTCGTGCGCCGAGGCCCGGGCGGGCGTCACCCCTGTCGTGCCTCCTCCAGGAGCGTGCGGCTCGCGCGTTCGTGCCGGATCTGCGAGGCGATAGTCCGACACACCGCGTGTCGGGCGAGCCGCATCCGATCCGCCACCTACTTTCGAACTAAGGAATTGCATACCGGGCAATTCTTTAACCCTCAACATGAGGTTTAGAGTTTCGGGTTCGGGGACAAACGGAGGCCGGCATGAGCCACAACCAGAACTACCTCGCCGTGATCAAGGTCGTCGGTGTGGGCGGCGGCGGCGTCAACGCCGTCAATCGCATGATCGAGCTCGGCCTTCGTGGCGTGGAGTTCATCGCGATCAACACCGACGCGCAGGCGCTGCTGATGAGCGACGCCGACGTCAAGCTCGACGTGGGCCGCGAGCTCACCCGGGGACTCGGCGCGGGAGCCGACCCCGAAGTCGGTCGTCGCGCCGCCGAGGACCACGCGGAAGAGATCGAAGAGGCCCTGCGCGGCGCCGACATGGTCTTCGTCACCGCGGGCGAGGGTGGCGGCACGGGCACCGGTGGTGCACCGGTCGTCGCCAAGATCGCCAAGTCGATCGGCGCGTTGACCATCGGTGTCGTCACCAAGCCCTTCTCGTTCGAGGGGCGCCGTCGTCAGAGCCAGGCCGAGGCCGGTGTCGGGCGCCTGAAAGAAGAGGTCGACACCCTCATCGTCGTGCCCAACGACCGCCTTCTCGAGATCAGCGACCGCGGGATCTCGATGATCGAGGCCTTCGCCACCGCCGACCAGGTTCTGCTCGCAGGTGTCCAGGGCATCACCGACCTCATCACCACGCCGGGTCTGATCAACCTCGACTTCGCCGACGTGAAGAGCGTCATGCAGGGTGCGGGTTCGGCCCTCATGGGCATCGGCTCCGCCCGCGGCGCGGATCGTGCCATCAAGGCAGCGGAGCTCGCCGTCGAATCCCCCCTGCTCGAGGCGTCGATCGAAGGCGCGCACGGCGTGTTGCTGTCGATCCAGGGCGGTTCGAACCTCGGCATCTTCGAGATCAACGACGCCGCCCAGCTCGTCAAGGAAGCGGCCCACCCCGAGGCGAACATCATCTTCGGTACGGTCATCGACGACACTCTCGGCGACGAGGTGCGCGTCACCGTGATCGCCGCCGGTTTCGACGGGGGCGAGCCCTCGCTGCGCATCGACCCCGTCGGCGCTCAGCGTCCGGCATCCCCTCCCGTACTCCCCGCGATCCCCGCCGACGACGTCGCCCGCGACCTCGACGCGGCCGAGGAGCAGAAGGCCACGACGGAACGCGCCCCCGAGCGTCGCCCGGAGCCGACCCCCGTCGTCGCGCGCGTCCCCGAGACCTCGTACGACAACGGCTACGCCGATGACGACCTCGATGTGCCCGACTTCCTGAAGTAAGCACGCACGATCTCTCCGACGAAAGCGGGTCCGGTCTCCACCGGGCCCGCTCTCGTCGTCGAAGGAGCCCCATGGACACCGCCCTGGCCGATCGCCTCGCCGCTGTGGACGAGCGCATTCAGGATGCCGCCCGCGCGGCGCACCGCGACGCCGCCGCCATCACCCGGATCGTCGTCACGAAGTTCCATCCCGCGACGCTCGTATCCGAGCTGCACGCCCTGGGCGTGCGCGACGTGGGCGAGAACCGTCAGCAGGAGCTCACCGCCAAGCGCGCCGAGCTCGCTGGCTTCCCGGATCTGAAATGGCATTTCATCGGTCAGGCGCAGACGAACAAAGCGCGGGCCGTGCGGGCGGCGGCGGATGCCGTGCACTCGATCGACCGTGCACGCATCGCCGACGCGCTCGACGGCGCCGACGGTCGCGGCTTGCTCGACGTACTGCTCCAGGTCAATCTCACCGACGACACGGGCCGCGGCGGGGTCGACCCGAGCGGCGTCGAGGAGCTCGCCGCCCACGTCGCGGGGCTGTCGACCCTGCGCCTGCGCGGCGTCATGGCGGTCGCACCGCTCGACGAAGAACCCGTCCGCGCGTTCGAACGCCTGCGCCGGTCGGCCGATGCCGTGCGCGCAGTCGTGCCCGACGCCGAGTGGATCTCGGCGGGCATGACGGGCGACTTCCCCGAAGCCATCGCGATGGGCGCGACACACCTGCGGATCGGTTCTGCAATCACGGGCCCGAGGCCCCCGCGCGACTAGCCTCGAACCAGACGAGCGAACGGAGGATGCGATGTCGAACCCCCTCAAGAAAACGATGGTGTACCTGGGCCTCGCCGACGAGGAAGAGACCTATGAGGAGACAGCGCCGCAGCCCATCGCGCGCAAGCAGCCCGCACAGACTGCTGCTCCCCTCGAGAAGGCCGCGCCGGTGACCCCCCTGCACCGCCCCGCCGTGGTGCGCCAGCCCACTGCCGGGCCCGTGAGCGAGATCCTCACGGTGCACCCCAAGCAGTACCGCGACGCGCAGACGATCGCCGAGAACTTCCGCGAGGGCATTCCGGTCATCATCAACCTGTCGCAGATGAGCGACGCCGACGCGCGTCGCCTGATCGACTTCGCGAGCGGACTCTCGCTCGGGCTGTACGGACGTATCGAGCGGGTGACGAGCAAGGTCTTCCTGCTCTCGCCCGAGAACATCGCCGTCTCCGGCGACGGTGCGATCGCGCAGGCCGACCCCGAGGGCGCGCCCTTCGCGTCCCAGTAACGCGTCGTGGCCGTCCTGAGCCTGGTCGGCTCGCTTCTCAGCGTCGTCCTGTTCATCTACATCGTGATCCTGCTCGCGCGCCTGGTGCTCGAGTACATCCCGATGTTCAACCGGGAATGGCGTCCGCGCGGTGCCACCCTGGTGCTCGCCGAGATCGTGTACACGGTGACGGATCCGCCGATCAAGCTGATCCGACGTGTGGTCCCGCCCCTTCGTATCGGGGGGATCGCGATCGACTTCGGTTTCGCGATCGTCATGTTCGTCTGTTTCATGTTGCTGAGCGTCACCCGGTCCCTCGCGGCCGCGTGACCCGCATCGCCGCCGTCTCTTCGACAGTGCACTTCGACACTGTCCAGGGGCGGCGGCTATGCTGTTCCGAAGCGGTACGCCTCGGTGCGACACCCCCACCCCTTCTTCATCAGAGCTCTCGAAAGAGGAATCACCATGGCACTGACCCCCGATGACGTCGTCACCAAGCAGTTCCAGCACGTGCGTTTCAAAGAGGGTTTCGACCCCGACGAGGTCGACGACTTCCTCGACGAGATCGTCGTCGAATGGCGCAAGACGATCGCTGAGAACGACGAGCTGAAGAACAAGCTCGCGGCCTACGAGTCCGGTGAGGCCACCCCCGCCGCCACCGAGGCCCCCGCCGCTGAGGCCCCCGCCGTGGCGGAGCCCGTCGCCGAAGAGGTACCTGCTCCGGCCCCCGTCGCGTCGACGCCGACCCCCGACATGGAGCCCGCCGCCCAGAGCGCCGGCATCATCGAGCTGGCCCAGCGCCTGCACGACGAGCACGTCGCCGAGGGTCGCGCGCAGCGCGATCAGCTCGTCAGCGACGCCCAGGCCCAGGCGGCGTCCATCGTCGCCGAGGCCGAGCAGAAGGGTCGCGAAGAGCGTGCCCGCCTCGAGAAGGAGCGCGTGACGCTCGAGGGCCGCATCACCGAGCTCCGCAACTTCGAGCGCGACTACCGCTCGCAGCTGCGTTCGTACATCGAGGGTCAGCTCCGCGACCTCGACACCACCGCGACGTCCTCGGGCTCGACGCCGGTGTCGGCGATCGGTCTGTAGGACCACTCTTTGCGCAGTCGTTCTCCTCTGCGTCCGGCGGCGGCCGGCATCGTCATCGCGATTCTCGCGGTGCTGGTGCTGGCCGCCGACCAGTTGGCGAAGACCGTCGCGATCGACACTCTTCCCCCGGAGCGCGTCGTCCCGGTGCTGGGCGATGCCCTGCAGTTCTACCTCGTTCGAAACCCCGGCGCCGCCTTCTCGCTCGGCGAGGGCGTGACGTGGGTGTTCACCATCGCGCTGGCCGTCGTCGCCGGCGTCATCGTCTTCCTCGCCGTGCGGCGCGTGCGGTCGCGGCTGTGGGCCGTCGTCCTCGGCCTGCTGCTCGGTGGGGTGCTGGGCAATCTCACCGACCGTCTCGTGCGTGCGCCGGGATTCCCCGTGGGCCACGTCGTCGACTTCATCTCGACCCCCTGGATGATGCCCGCGATCTACAACGTCGCCGACATCTTCATCGTCTCGATGATGATCTCGGTGGCCATCCTCGTGCTGGCGGGGCTCCGATTCGACGGAACCCGTGAGACCCGGGCGTCGCGGGCGGCCGATGCCGACGGCGACGTCGAGCCGTCACCCGAGCAGGGCACCCGCTGACATGGAGTCGCGGAGCCTGCCCGTGCCCGACGGGCTCGACGGAACGCGCATCGACCAGGCCTTGGCCAAGATGCTCGGTTTCTCGCGAACCTTCGCCGCCGACGTCGCCGACGCCGGGGGAGTGAGCGTCGACGGGCGCACCGCCGGAAGGTCTGATCGCCTCCGCGCGGGCACCTGGCTGAGCGTGGAATGGGAGCCCAAGCGCGAGCCCGAGATCGTGCCGGTCGCGGTTCCCGACCTCGGGATCGTGCACGACGACGACGACATCGTCGTGGTCGACAAACCCGCGGGCGTGGCCGCGCACCCTTCACTCGGCTGGGAGGGCCCCACGGTCCTCGGCGCGTTGGCGGCGGCCGGCTTCCGCATCGCCACAAGCGGTCCGGCCGAACGACGCGGAGTCGTCCACCGCCTCGATGCGGGCACGAGCGGTCTCATGGTCGTTGCCAAGACCGAGCGTGCCTATGCGCTGCTCAAGAGCGCGTTCAAAGAGCGCGAGGTCGAGAAGATCTACCACGCGGTCGTGCAGGGACATCCCGATCCGCTCAGCGGCACCATCGACGCGCCGATCGGGCGGCATCCGCACCACTCCTGGAAGTTCGCCGTGACCCCCGACGGCAAGGACTCGATCACGCACTACGAGACCCTCGAGGCCTTCCCCCGGGCATCACTGCTCGAGATCCATCTCGAGACGGGCCGCACCCATCAGATCCGCGTGCACATGGCCGCTCACCGGCACCCGTGCGCGGGCGATCCGCTGTACGGGGGCGACCCCACGCTATCCGCGCGCCTGGGGCTGACGCGGCAGTGGTTGCACGCGCACCGACTGGCCTTCACGCACCCCGGCACGGGGGAGTGGGTCTCGTTCGAGTCGCCCTATCCGCCCGAGCTGGCGCACGCGCTGGAGATCCTCGGCGACGGAGCCTGAGCGCCGGTCCCTCGCCGACGTCGAGCGGGCTTCAGCCCCGTGTTGCGTTGTCCGGGTCGGGCGCCCCTCAGCGTCCGCCCTCGAAGCGCGTCGATCCCTCCGTCAGTGCCGCGCGCACGCGCGCCGACATGTCGGCATCCAGGATCTCGTCGACGGCGGTGATCGGATGCCATCCCACCTCGGTCATCTCCCCGTCCACCGGCACGGGTTCGCCCGAGATCCATCGGCACGCGAAGGTCAGGTCGAGGTAGTCGCTCTGGTCGCCGTTGTCGTAGGTGACCCGCGGGATCTGGTGCACCCACGCGAGCCGTTCGGCGCGGATGCGCACCCCCGCCTCCTCTTCCGCCTCGCGAACGGCGGCGTCGGCGGGCTCTTCCCCCGGATCTACGATGCCCGTGATCGGCGTGAGCCGCCCGGTATCGCTGCGGCGACCGAGCAGCACCTGGCCGTCATGCACGATCACCGCGGTCACCCCCACGAGAGGGAGGGGACGGATGCCGATGTGACGGCGCAGCTCCAGCACGAAATCGGGGGTGGGCACGCGCCCACCGTAGCCGAGCCGCGCGCGGCGGTCATCGCCGACTGGGCGTCCGCCCCGAACATCTGGGAGCGATGTCGGAGGCCGAACGTACACTCGGTACGTGGCAGCAGACTCCTTCGCTCACCTTCACGTGCACAGCGAGTACTCGATGCTCGACGGTGCCGCGCGCATCGGCCCGATGGTGCAAGAGGCCGTCAAACTGGGCATGCCCGCCATCGCGGTCACCGACCACGGCAACACCTTCGCGGCCTACGAGTTCTACAAGACCGCGAAAGACGCCGGCATCAAGCCCATCATCGGCATCGAGGCCTACGTCACCCCCGGCACGCACCGCTCCGACAAGGCGCGGGTGCGGTGGGGCACGCCCGAGCAGCAGGGCGACGACGTCTCGGGTTCGGGCGCGTACACGCACATGACGTTGCTCTCCGAGACGACCGAGGGCATGCACAACCTGTTCCGGTTGTCGTCGCGGGCGAGCATGGAGGGCTACTACTTCAAGCCCCGCATGGACCGCGAGCTGCTGCAGACCTACGGCAAGGGGCTCATCGCCACGACCGGGTGCCCGTCCGGCGAGGTGCAGACCCGGCTCCGCCTCGGTCAGTACGACGCCGCGCGCGCCGCCGCGGCGGAGTTCCAAGACATCTTCGGCAAAGACAACTACTTCGCCGAGATCATGGACCACGGCCTGTCGATCGAGCGGCGGGTCATGACCGACCTGCTGAAGATCTCGAAAGACCTCGGCATTCCGCTCGTCGGCACGAACGACCTCCACTACACCCACCAGCACGACGCCACGAGTCACGCCGCTCTGCTGTGCGTGCAGTCGGGTTCGACACTCGACGACCCCAAGCGCTTCAAGTTCGACGGTGACGGCTACTACGTCAAGTCGCCCGCCGAGATGCGGCAAGTGTTCCGCGACAACCCCGAGGCGTGCGACAACACCCTGCTCATCGCCGAACGATGCGAGGTCGAGTTCGACACGTCGGCGAACTACATGCCGCGCTTCCCGGTCCCCGCGGGCGAGACCGAGGGCAGTTGGATGATCAAAGAGGTCGAGAACGGCCTCCGCGACCGTTACCCCGACGGCATCCCGGACGACGTGCGCAAGCAGGCCGAGTACGAGACCGATGTCATCCTCCAGATGGGGTTCCCGGGCTACTTCCTCGTCGTCGCCGACTTCATCAACTGGGCCAAAGACCACGGCATCCGCGTGGGGCCGGGCCGTGGCTCGGGTGCGGGGTCGATGGTCGCGTACGCGATGAAGATCACCGACCTCGATCCGCTCAAGCACGGCCTCATCTTCGAGCGGTTCCTCAACCCCGACCGCGTCTCGATGCCCGACTTCGACGTCGACTTCGACGACCGTCGTCGTGGTGAGGTCATCCAGTACGTGACCGAGAAGTACGGCGACGAGCGCGTGGCGCAGATCGTGACGTACGGCACCATCAAGGCGAAGCAGGCTCTGAAAGACGCCGGGCGCGTCTTGGGTTTCCCGTTCAGCATGGGAGACCGTCTCACCAAGGCCATGCCCCCCGCGGTCATGGGCAAAGACATGCCGCTCGACGGCATGTTCAACCCCGAGCACCCGCGGTACAAAGAGGCGAGCGAGTTCCGCACGCTCATCGAGACCGACGCCGAAGCCAAGACGGTGTTCGATACCGCGCTGGGCCTCGAGAACCTCAAGCGCCAGTGGGGCGTGCACGCCGCCGGCGTCATCATGTCGAGCGAGCCCCTCATCGACATCATCCCGATCATGCGCCGCGAGCAGGACGGCCAGATCGTCACGCAGTTCGACTACCCCGCGTGCGAGTCGCTCGGCCTGATCAAGATGGACTTCCTGGGGCTGCGCAACCTCACGATCATCAACGACGCCCTCGACAACATCGAGGCCAACCGCGGCCACCCGCTCGTGTTGGAAGATCTCGACCTCGACGACGCGGCATCCTACGAACTCCTCGCCCGTGGCGACACGCTCGGTGTGTTCCAGCTCGACGGCGGACCCATGCGCTCGCTTCTGCGCCTGATGCGGCCCGACAACTTCGAAGACATCTCGGCCGTCCTGGCTCTGTACCGTCCCGGCCCGATGGGCGTGAACTCGCACATCAACTACGCGCTGCGAAAGAACAGGCAGCAAGAGATCGAGCCGATCCATCCCGAGCTCGAAGAGCCCCTCGCCGACATCCTCGACACCACCTACGGCCTGATCGTGTACCAGGAGCAGGTGATGGCCGTCGCGCAGCGCGTCGCCGGCTACACGCTCGGTCAAGCCGACCTGCTGCGGCGGGCGATGGGCAAGAAGAAGAAGAGCGAGCTCGACAAGCAGAAAGAGATCTTCTTCGGCGGCATGACCGAGCGCGGCTTCGGCGACGTCGCGCAGCAGACGCTGTGGAAGGTGCTCGAGTCGTTCGCCGACTACGCCTTCAACAAGGCGCACACCGCCGCCTACGGACTCGTGTCGTACTGGACGGCCTACCTCAAGGCGCACTACCCGGCCGAGTACATGGCCGCGCTGCTGACGAGCGTCGGCGACTCGAAAGACAAGATGGCGGTGTACCTCAACGAGTGCCGCCGCATGGGCATCAAGGTGCTTCCCCCCGATGTCAACGAGTCGATCCGCTTCTTCGCGGCCGTCGGCGAAGACATCCGCTTCGGATTGGGCGCGGTCCGAAACGTCGGCACCAACGTCGTCGACGGCATCGTCGCTGCGCGCCAGGATGCCAGGTACACCTCGTTCCACGACTTCCTGTCGAAGGTGCCGATGCACGTGGCCAACAAGCGCACGGTGGAGTCGCTGATCAAGGCCGGGGCGTTCGACTCGCTCGGGTCGACCCGACGCGCGCTGGTCGAGGTGCACGAAGACGCCTGCGAGGGCGCCGTACTCGACAAGCGACGTGAGGCGAACGGCGAGGTCGGCTTCGACTTCGACTCGCTGTGGGACGAACCGCAGCAGGTCGTCAAAGTTCCCGAACGGCCCGAGTGGACCAAGAAGGACAAGCTGGCCTTCGAGCGTGAGATGCTCGGCCTCTACGTGTCCGACCATCCCCTCGCGGGCCTCGAGGTACCGCTCGCCAAGCATGCATCGACCTCCATCCACGATCTGCTCGCGTCCGAAGACGTGCAGGACGGCGATCAGGTCACGGTGGCGGGTCTGCTCACCAGCGTCCAGCACCGCGTGGCGAAGCAGAGCGGCAATCCCTACGGCATGATCACCGTCGAGGACTTCAACGGCGAGGTGACCGTGATGTTCATGGGCAAGACCTACGCGGAGTTCGCGCCGGTCCTGCAGGCCGACTCGATCCTCGTCGTGCGCGGCCGGGTGTCGCGGCGCGACGACGGTCTGAACCTGCACGCCCAGAGCGCCTTCGCGCCCGACCTCGAGGGACTCGACGAGTCGGGTGGCCTGACGCTCATGGTGCCGGAACAGCGCGCCAACGAGGCGTTGGTCGGCGAGCTCGCGCAGATGCTGCGTCGGCACACCGGCTCGACGGAGGTCGTTCTCAAGCTGCACAAAGGCACGACCGCCAAAGTGTTCGAGGTGCCGATGCCTGTGCGCGTCACAGCCGACCTCTTCGGGGAGTTGAAAGGCCTGCTCGGACCGAACTGCCTCGGCTGAATCGCCCCCAAGACCCTCGCTGCAAGCCCCAGCGGACCCCGACGAGCCCGTGATTAGGATGACCCAGGCGCTCCGGCGCCCTGGTGAAAGGATCATCGTGACCGATCAGAACCCCCACGACGGGGACACGCCCGCCGATCGTGAGCGTCTCGCCACGCCCGTCGACGAGACGCCCGCCCACGACCACCCCGTCTCGTCCGTGCGCGCGGGGGAGCACCGTTCCGTACCGGCGTCCGCTCACGCCAACTCCGGTGCACGCGACCACGACACCCTCCCTCGCACCGCCGATGCTCCGCAGTACGGCGTCGGGCCGTTCTCCGTCCGCGAGGTCGCCCTGCTCGGCATCTGGGTCGTCGCCTTCTTCGTGTCGTTCTTCCGCATCAACATCCTCGACTCCCCGTCCGGTGTGCTCATCGGCGGTCTGAACGTCTGGCTGTCGGGACTGTGGTGGATTCCCACCGTCGCGCTCCCGACCATCGCCGTGGGGCTCCTGGTGCTCCGTCGCCTCTCGCCCCAGGGCATCCGTCGTGTCGGCTCGCTCGGCATCGACCAGTTCGCCTCGGTCGCCTTCACCGTCTCGGCGTTCGTGTGGGTCTCCTGGGTGTGGGACACGGTCGTGATCTTCAACGAGACCGGCATCTGGACGCGGTCGTGGGTCATCTGGGTCGAAGCCGTCGTGCTGCTCGCGGGCGTGGTGCTGACCGTCTTCGGGCCCGTCATCCCGCCCTTCGCCCAGGACTTCCGGGGCCGCGAAGAGGTTCCTGCACACCGGAGTTCGCGCCCCATCCGTCCCGTCGTCTCCCGGCCCCGCGCTCCGCGTGCTCCCCGCACTCCGCAGCACGGCGGTGACGACCACGCCTCGGCGCACCCCGGCGAAGACCACACTCTCCGTCACGGCGTCGACGAGGCCGCGCCCGGCAGCTACACCGGCTCTACCGACGTCGCGCACGACGAGGCGGCCCCCCGCACGACGGTGCTCTCCGCCCACGTCGGAGACGACAGCGACACAGATGTCTTCGCGCCCCTGCGCGCGGATCGCGACCAGCAGGCGAATGACGCGCACCTCCACGATGCCTACCGCTCCGATGACGCCCGTCACGACGATCGGCGCCTCGACGACCAGCCTCTCGACGACGGTCGCCCGGACGACCGGCATGACGACGACGACGATCGTCACGGCGAGTACGGCCGCTCCGGGTACCTGCGAGACGGGCAGCGCCGTGCCGACGAGCCGCACCGCGCGGGGGACCACGATTCGCAGAACTCCCGTGACGACCACCCCCACGCGCAGGCGTTCTGGGCGCTCGCGCCGGAGCAGCGTGAAATCGTCGACGACTACGGCACGCCGATCTTCCACATCGGGCCCACGGCGTGGGCGCTCGTCGTCGAAGACCGCGGCGAGACCTTCGTCGTTCGCCACGACGACGGACGCATCGGCTACCTGCACGACGTGTCGGGAATCACGCGCGGCTGATCACCGCCCGCGAGCCGCCCGCCGTGTGCGCAGCGGCTCGCGGGGCGGAATCTGCGCGGCGGCTCCGCGGGCGGGGTAGCCGTGCGGCTCGCTCGGCGGGGCGCTCCCGATCGCCAGCGGCGCGTCGCCCGATCGGGCGAGAAGCAGACGGCCCCGGCCGCTGCCTGAGCGCAGCGCGGCGAGCACCGGTCGCCGACTGAGCACCGTCTTCGAGCCTCCCGCGCGCGGGGCACTGCGCGCACGGCCGGTAGCCTGGGACGCATGCTCCGCACGATCGATCTCCGCGGCCGCGTTCTCTCGCCGGCCGAGCTCCTCGCCGTCGTCCCGCGCGCCGAGGCCGCGCGCGATGAAGCCCTCGCCACGGCTGCGCGTCTCGTCGATGACGTCGCTCACCGCGGCGAAGAGGCGCTGCGCGAGCAGGCCGCCCGGTTCGATCGGGTGAGCGACCACGCCATCCGCGTCCCCGCCGACCACCTCGAAGAGGCGCTGCGCACCCTGGCCCCCGAGATCCGCGCGGCCCTCGACGCCGCCATCGAGCGGGTGCGCACGGCGTCGGCCGCGCAAGTGCCCGCCCCCGTCGTGACCGAGATCGGCGTGGGTGCCCGGGTCACCCAGCGCTGGCAGCCGGTGCGCCGTGTCGGCCTGTACGTCCCCGGCGGCAAGGCGGTCTACCCCTCGAGCGTCGTGATGAACGTCGTCCCGGCCCAGGTCGCGGGCGTGCGCGAGGTCGCTCTCGCCTCACCGCCGCAGTCGGCGTTCGGCGGGCGCGTGCACCCCGTCATCCTGGCCGCCGCGCACCTGCTCGGCGTCACCGAGGTCTACGCGATGGGTGGCGCGGGCGCCATCGGCGCCTTCGCCTACGGGGTGTCCGAGGTCGGTCTCGACCCGGTCGACGTCGTCACGGGGCCCGGCAACAACTTCGTCGCCTCCGCCAAGCGGGCCGTGGCCGGCCGCGTCGGCACGGACTCCGAGGCGGGAGCCACCGAGATCCTCGTCGTCGCCGACGACAGCGCCGCACCTCACCTGATCGCCGCCGACCTCGTCAGCCAGGCCGAGCACGACGAGCAGGCGTCGGCCGTGCTCGTCACCGACTCCACCGCTCTGGCCGACGCCGTGCAGGCAGCGCTTCCCGCACGCGTGGCCGCGACGCGTCACAGCGAGCGCGTGACCGCCGCCTTCCACGGTCCGCAGTCGGCGGTCGTCCTCGTCGACGACATCGCTCAGGCGACCGCGTTCAGCAACGCCTACGCCCCCGAGCACCTCGAGCTGCACCTCACCGACCCGCGGCCCGAGGAGTTCGTCAACGCGGGAGCGGTCTTCGTCGGCCCGTACACGCCCGTGAGCCTGGGCGACTACCTCGCCGGCAGCAATCACGTGCTGCCCACGGGCGGTCAGGCGCGTTACGGCGCGGGTCTGTCGGCGGCGACGTTCCTGCGGCCCCAGCAGGTCGTGCAGTACGACCGCGCCGCGCTGTCCGAGGTGCGGGACGCCATCGTCACCCTCGCCGAGGCCGAGGCGCTGCCCGCGCACGGCGAGGCCGTGACCGCGCGCTTCGAGGCGTAATCGTGCACTGCCCGTTCTGCCGCAACCCCGACTCCCGCGTCATCGACTCGCGCACGAGCGACGACGGCCTGAGCATCCGTCGCCGTCGGCAGTGCCCGAAGTGCGGAGGACGGTTCTCGACGGTCGAGACGGCGAGCCTCTATGTCATCAAGCGTTCGGGCGTGGTCGAGCCGTTCAGCCGCGAGAAGGTGATGTCGGGAGTGCGCAAGGCGTGCCAGGGTCGGCCCGTGACCGACGCCGACCTCGCGGTGCTCGCCCAGCGGGTCGAGGAAGCGATCCGTCAGACGGGGTCGTCGCAGATCGAGGCGAACGAGATCGGTCTGTCGATCCTCGGGCCCCTTCGCGACCTCGACGAGGTCGCCTACCTCCGCTTCGCGAGCGTCTACCAGGCGTTCGACTCCCTGGAGGATTTCGACGCGGCGATCGCGCAGCTGCGCGCGGATCACGCCGACCGCGACGCCGCGCTCGCAGACGGCGACCTCGACGGGCGTCCAGTAGCCTGACGGTGATGTATCCCCTTCTCTTCCGCACGGTTCTCACCCGCCTCGATCCCGAGTTCGCCCACCACCTCGGCGCGCTCGTCATCCGTGTCGCGGGCGTCGAGCCGGTGGCATCCGTGGTCCGCCGCTTCACGTCCCCGGCATCCGACCTCCGTGTGCGGGCACTCGGGCTCGATTTCCCCTCGCCGTTCGGTGTCGCGGCGGGTTTCGACAAGAACGTCACCATGGGGCGGGGGCTCGGCGCCCTCGGGTTCGGACACGTCGAGGTGGGCACGGTCACCGCGCTGCCGCAGCCGGGGAACCCCAAACCGCGCTTGTTCCGCCTCGTCGCCGACCGCGCGGTGATCAACCGCATGGGCTTCAACAACGACGGTGCGGCCGCCGCCGCCGCGAAGCTCCGGCGCCTCCGTCGGTCGCGCACCCGTCCGGTGATCGGTGTGAACATCGGCAAGAGCCGCGTCGTCGCCGTCGAGGACGCCACCACCGACTACGTCCGCAGCGCCAAGATGCTCGCGCCCCTCGCCGACTACCTCGTGGTCAACGTGTCCTCGCCCAACACGCCCGGACTCCGCGGCCTCCAGGCGGTCGAGACCCTTCGTCCTCTCCTGACAGCTGTGCGGGATGCCGCGGGTGACACCCCGCTCCTGGTCAAGATCGCGCCCGACCTCGACGACGCCGAGGTGCAGGACATCGCGCGCCTCGCCGTCGATGCGGGTCTCTCGGGCATCATCGCCACGAACACCACGATCGAGCGCTCGGGTCTCCACTCGGATGCCGCGACCGTCGAGGCCGCGGGCACCGGCGGTCTGTCGGGTGCTCCGCTGAAGGCGCGGGCGACCGAGGTGCTGCGGCTCGTCCGCGCGGCCGTCCCGGCGGAGTTCGTGGTCATCTCGGCCGGGGGAGTGGAGACCGCCGACGACGTGCGCGAGCGTCTCGCCGCCGGCGCGACCCTCGTGCAGGGCTATACCGGGTTCCTCTACCGCGGACCACTCTGGGCCCGCCAGATCAACCGCGCCCTCGCGCGCGGCCGCTGACGCCGCGACGCCGCTCGCCCCCGACGCCTCCGGCCGCTACGCGGCGCCCCGCACCCACGTCGAGTGTCCTCGACACGCCGCTGCGGTCGTCGTGGCCCGGCGTGTCTTGGACGCTCGACGCCCCGCGCGTCGGGGCACAGACGAAACGGCGCGCCCGTAGGCGCGCCGCTCGTGCAATCGGGTGAGGTCAGACCGGGTACTGGCCGCGCTTGACCTGCGCTTTGGGTAGCCGCATGAAGCGCATCTGCACGGTGCGCATCGCGGCGTACCAGCCGAGACCCTTCTCGAGCCGGCTCTCGCCGAACTTCTCCTTCGCGGCCTTCTTCACGCGGATGGAGGTGATGATCATGTCGCCGATGACGAAGAGGATGAAGATCCACAGCGCCACGAACGACCAGTACTGGAAGAACGACACGGGGATCAGCGTCGCGACGATCACGAGGACCATGAACGGCATGACGCCCTCGCCGAGGTGCCAACCGGCATCCACGAAGTCGCGCGCGAAGCGGCGCTGGGGGCCGCGGTCGCGCACCGGCAGGTACCGCTCCTCGCCGGCGGCCATGCCGATACGGGCCTTCTCGCGCTGTGCGGCGAGGTCGGCCCGCGCACGGGCCTTGGCTTCTTTGGTGTCGGGGACGAGGGGACGCTTGCGCGCGGCCTCCTGCTCGGCGCGCGACGGGGTCGCACGACCCTTGCCCGTGCCGATCTCCGTCGGTTCGACGGGGGTGTCGTTGGGTGCGGGGGCGGGGGACTTGGCCACGGGAAACCTCGGTGCTTCGCTGATCAGGAGATTTAAGATTACCCGCATGACCCTCGACCTGTCCCGGCAGGACGCTGTGCAAAATGCAGCGGACTCCGGCATCCCCGCAGCCCTCGCCGATCTCGGCTCCCTCGTGCGCATCCCCTCGATCGCCTGGCCGGCGTTCGATCAGTCCGCGCTCGTGAAGAGCGCGGACGCCGTCGCCGCCCTCCTCGAGGGCACCGGCGTCTTCGATTCGGTGGAGGTCGCTCGCGCCGCCATCCCGGGCACCGACGAGATGGGACAGCCCGCCGTCCTCGCATCGCGCGCCGCGCGCAACGGACGCCCCACGGTGCTGCTGTACGCGCACCACGACGTGCAGCCGCCCGGCGACGAGGAACTGTGGGACTCCCCGCCGTTCCAGCCCACCGTGCGCGACGGCCGCCTCTACGGACGCGGCGCTGCGGACGACAAGGCCGGCATCATGGCCCACGTCGGCGCCATCCGCGCCGTGGCCGAGGTGCTCGGAGACGATCTCGATCTGGGCCTGGCCGTCTTCATCGAGGGCGAAGAGGAGTACGGCTCCCGATCGTTCGCGCAGTTCCTGTCCGACAACGCCGACGCGCTGCGCTCCGACGTGATCGTCGTCGCCGACTCCGGCAACTGGGACGAACGCACCCCGGGACTCACCGTGTCCCTTCGCGGCAACGCCCGTTTCACCCTGACGGTGCGCACGCTCGAGCACGCGTCGCACTCGGGCATGATGGGCGGCGCGGTCCCGGATGCCATGCTCGCCACGGTCAAGCTGCTCGCCACGCTGTGGGACGACGACGGCGCCGTGGCCGTCGACGGTCTCGCGGTGCGCAACGCCGCGACTCCTCATTACGACGAGGCGAAGCTGCGCGCGGAGTCGGGCCTGCTCGAGGGAGTCACCCCCATCGGGCGCGACGCGATCCTCAGCCGCATCTGGAACAAGCCGTCGATCACCATCACCGGATGGGATGCCACGCCCGTGTCCGCGGCATCCAACACCTTGGCGCCCGAGACGAGCGTCGTCATCAGCGCACGTGTCGCTCCTGGACAGGATGCCGAGGAGGCGTTCGCCGCGATCGAGACGCACCTGCGGGCACACGCCCCGTTCGGCGCACGTCTGGAGTTCAGTGACGTCGACTGCGGCGATTCGTTCCTCGTCGACACGAGCGGATGGGCGGTCGGGGACGCGCGAGCGGCCTTCGCGGAGGGGTACGGGGTCGAGTCGGTCGACGTCGGTGTCGGCGGGTCCATTCCCTTCATCGCCGACCTCGTGCGCGAGTTCCCGGACGCCCAGATCCTCGTGACGGGGGTGGAGGATCCGCACGCGCGGGCGCACAGTCCGAACGAGTCGTTGCACCTCGAGACCTTCCGCAACGCCCTCGTGTCGGAGGCCCTCCTGCTGACCCGGCTGAACGATCGCACCGTCTGACGGGGCCGTAGCGGCGGGATCGGCGTAGACTCCATACGTCCCCGCGACCGATCAACCCGAAGGGCATCGCCATGACCGACACCACTCTGTCGTCCTCCGCCGACACCCGCGAGCACGGCGTGGGCCTGACCGCCGCCGCCTCCGACAAGGTGAAGAGCCTGCTGTCGCAGGAGGGTCGCGACGACCTGCGTCTGCGCGTGGCCGTCCAGCCCGGCGGATGCTCCGGACTCATCTACCAGCTCTACTTCGACGAGCGTCACCTCGACGGTGACAAGGTCGTCGATTTCGACGGCGTCGAGGTCATCGTCGACGACATGAGCGTGCCGTACCTCGACGGTGCGAGCATCGACTTCAAAGACACGATCTCCGAGCAGGGCTTCACGATCGACAACCCCAACGCGCAGGGTTCCTGCGCGTGCGGCGACAGCTTCCACTGAGCTCGGTCGCTGTTCCGCAGCGTCGTCTTCGAGAACCCCCGGGACCACGGATCACACCGTGGAACCCGGGGGTTCTCGATGTCTCGGCACTGGACGAATGGCCTGAGAACGGTGAGAGGTTGCCGTAGACTGTCAAAGCTTCATCCACGACCCGGAAAGGTGCATTGTGCCCTCCAAACGTCGCCTTCGTTGGGCAGCGCTCCCTCTCGGGATCGCGTCCGTCGCACTCCTCTCGGGCTGCACCACGACCCAGCTGCACGGATTCCTGCCCGGCTTCGTCGATGACGGAACCCCCGCCACGAACCACACCGACATGGTCGCCGGTCTGTGGGTCAATTCGTGGATCGTGCTCCTCGCCGTGGGTGTCATCACCTGGGGCCTCATGCTGTGGTCGGTCATCGCGTACCGCCGTCGCCGGGGACAGTCGGGCCTGCCGGTGCAGTTGCGCTACAACATGCCGGTCGAGATCTTCTACACGATCGTTCCGCTGATCCTGGTCGTCGGTTTCTTCGCCTTCACGGCGCGCGACCAGAACACCCTCGAGACCCAGTACGACGACCCCGACGTGTCGATCACCGCATACGGCAAGCAGTGGGCCTGGGACTTCCAGTACAACGGCGAAGAGGAAGACAACTCCGACGCCGTCTACTCGATGGGTGTGCAGGCGATCGCCACCTCCGACGGGTACGACCTCGACGACGTGCCCACCCTTTACCTTCCGGTGAACAAGACGGTCAAGATCGACCTGCGCTCGCGCGACGTCATCCACTCGTTCTGGATCATCGACTTCCTGTACAAGAAAGACATGTACATCGGCCGCGACAACGAGTGGTCGTTCATGCCGACTCGTGAGGGCACGTACGAGGGCAAGTGCGCCGAGCTGTGCGGTGAGTACCACTCCGCCATGCTCTTCAACGTCAAGGTCGTCAGCGAGGCCGAGTACGAGGACTACCTCGACTCGCTGCGCCGCGCGGGCGACGTCGGTGACATCAGCGACCTGTCGCGTCTGCAGAACCTGACGACGACCGGTACCGAAGGGAACGAGTGATCATGGCCACGACGCTTCCGCTCCAGGGGACGGGCCCCTCGCGGCCGACGACTCTCCCGCCGCGTCAAGCCGCTCTGCTGAGCACCACGCGTGTCGAGCAGAAGGGCAACCTGGTCGTCAAGTGGATCACCTCCACCGACCACAAGACCATCGGGTACATGTACCTGATCGCCTCCGTGTTGTTCTTCATGCTCGGTGGTGTGATGGCGCTGATCATCCGTGCTGAGCTCTTCGAGCCCGGCATGCAGATCATCCCCACCAAAGAGCAGTACAACCAGCTGTTCACCATGCACGGCACGATCATGCTGCTCATGTTCGCGACGCCGCTGTTCGCCGGCTTCGCCAATGCGCTGCTGCCGCTGCAGATCGGTGCGCCCGACGTGGCGTTCCCGCGCTTGAACGCGTTCGCCTTCTGGCTCTTCCTGTTCGGGTCGACGATCGCCGTCTCGGGCTTCCTCACCCCTCAGGGTGCGGCCGGCTTCGGATGGTTCGCCTATCAGCCGCTCGCCAACGCCAGCTTCTCGCCGGGTGTCGGCGGGAACCTCTGGATGCTGGGACTCGGCATCAGCGGTTTCGGCACGATCCTCGGTGCGGTGAACTTCATCACCACCGTGCTGACCATGCGCGCTCCCGGTATGACCATGTGGCGCATGCCGATCTTCTCGTGGAACACGCTCATCACGAGCATCCTGATCCTGCTCGCGTTCCCCGTGCTGGCTGCCGCCATCTTCGCCGCCGCCGCCGACCGCGTGCTCGGCTCGCACATCTACAGCCCCGAGAACGGCGGTGTCCTGCTCTGGCAGCACCTCTTCTGGTTCTTCGGTCACCCCGAGGTATACATCATCGCGTTGCCGTTCTTCGGCATCGTCTCCGAGATCTTCCCGGTCTTCAGCCGGAAGCCGATCTTCGGTTACAAGACCCTCGTCTACGCCACCATCGCGATCGCCGCTCTCTCGGTGGCCGTGTGGGCGCACCACATGTACGTCACCGGCGGTGTGCTGCTGCCCTTCTTCGCCCTGATGACGATGCTCATCGCGGTGCCGACGGGCGTCAAGATCTTCAACTGGATCGGAACGCTCTGGCGCGGATCCGTCACCTTCGAGACGCCGATGGTGTTCGCCCTCGGCTTCCTGGTGTCGTTCGTCTTCGGTGGTCTGACCGGTGTCATCCTGGCCTCGCCTCCGCTGGACTTCCACCTGTCCGACTCGTACTTCGTGGTCGCGCACTTCCACTACGTCGTCTTCGGCACCGTCGTGTTCGCGATGTTCGCGGGCTTCTACTTCTGGTGGCCCAAGTGGACCGGCAAGATGCTCAACGAGCGTCTCGGCATGGTGCACTTCTGGATGCTGTTCGTCGGCTTCCACATGACCTTCCTCATCCAGCACTGGCTCGGCGTCGACGGCATGGTCCGTCGTTACGCCGACTACGCCGCCGCTGACGGGTGGGCATGGGAGAACCAGCTGTCGACCGTGGGATCGATGATCCTCGGCGCCTCGATGATTCCGTTCCTGCTGAACGTGTGGATCACCGCCCGCAAGGCGCCGCGCGTGACGGTCGATGACCCGTGGGGCTACGGAGCGTCGCTCGAGTGGGCGACGTCGTGCCCGCCGCCGCGCCACAACTTCACCTCGATCCCGCGTATCCGCAGCGAGCGTCCCGCGTTCGACCTGAACCACCCCGAAGCCGGCATCCCGGTCGGTGTGGGTCCGGCCAAGGACGCCCCGGATGCACCTGTCGTCGACGCAGCTGCCGGAGAGGTCAAGTAAGTCCATGCGTACCAACGTCAACCTCTGGTGGATCCTCGCGGTCTTCTCGTTCCTCATCACCGCGGTCTACACCGTCTGGAGCCTCATCCAGCACGGTGGAGTCGAGTGGGTCGGCACGGTGGCCCTCGGGTTCCTCGGGCTCATGTCGTCGATGATCGCCTTCTACATCGGTCGCGTCCTGAAGTCCCAGCGCGGAGAGCTGCCCGAAGACACCCTGACGGCCGACATCGATGACGGTGACCCCGAAATGGGCGAGTTCAGCCCGTGGTCGTGGTGGCCCATCGTGCTCGCTGCGTCCGCGGCGATCGCCGTGATCGGACTCGCCGTGGGCAGCTGGCTCGTCCCCGTCGGTTTCGCGGTCTTCGTGATCGCCATCGTCGGCTGGGTGTACGAGTACTACCGCGGGTACTTCGCGCGCTGATCCTGTGCCCGTTCGGCTGATCACGGCCGCCGTCTCGGATGCCGGCGCCCATCGTCCCACCAACCAGGACGCCGCGTTCGCGGCGTCCTGGGGTGCGGCGGTCGCTGATGGTGTCGGCGGAGGCCCGTCCGGAGATCTCGCATCGGCCGCTCTGGTCCATCGTTTGGTCGCGACGCGCGGGGGAGGGCTAGACGCCGACGGCCTTCTTGTGCGCATCCGCGAGGCCAACTGGGACATCCGTGCGCACGTCGAGCGCGACCCCGCTCTGGAGGGCATGGCCACGACGTTCACCGGTATCTTCCTGAGCACGACGGGTGACCTACTCCTCGCGCACACGGGGGATTCCCGGGCCTACCTGCTGCGTGACGGGGAGTTCTCTCGCGAGACGCGCGATGACTCCTACGTGCAGGCTCTGGTCGACCACGGCATCATCCCGCCCGAGGCGGCCGCGGCACACCCTCGTCGCAACATCATCACTGCTTCTCTCGGCGGGGCCGAAGGAGACGTGGTCTCTGTCGCCGAGCGTCCGCCGCGCGTCGGAGACCGCTGGGTGCTCTGCAGCGACGGACTCACCGACTACGTTCCCGAGGCCGACGTCGCACGGCTCATCGCCGAAGCGTCCGGTCCGCGCGAGGCCGCCGCATCTGCGGTCGCCCTGGCGCTGGAAGCGGGCACGCGCGACAACGTGACGGTCGTCGTGTGCGATGTCGTCGACGATGACGAGACCACGACGGTGGATCCGGTGTTCTTCGGGTCCGCGTCGCGGTGGTTCGCCGAAGACGTCGAAACGGCCTGAGCGGCGCTCCCTAGCGTCGGGCGTCACAGGGTCTCCGCGTCGCCGCGGCCGTCACGGGGGTCTCCGCATCGCTGGGGCCGGCACGCGTCGCGTCGGCACGCTCCGGCCTGACGCCTGCCCGCGTCATCGGAGAGAGCTCGCCTGTGACCTCACGATCGACTCTCGTCCCGAGTCGCCTCCGCGAAGGCGTCAATGGCCGCGCGGGCGAGCTCGGCGCTTCTCGGGCCACCGTGGCCGTCCTCTTCGACGATCTCGAGGCGACTGCCGGTCCAGGCGCGGTGCAATCGCCACGCGGTGAGCGCGGGGCCGCTGATGTCGCGGCGTCCGTGAATAAGCACGCCCGGGATGTCGCGCAGTTCGTTCCCCCGCCTCGGGATGGCCTTTTCGCCGGGCAGGAAGCACTCCCTGCCCAGTAGTGCGTGACCAGCGTCGCGAAGTTGAGACGGTGTCGCGGGTCGGCGTGAAGGGGACCCGGGGTCGCGCCCGGTCCGAGCGCGATGTGCGTCGCCTCCCAGTCGTCCCACCTGTCACCCGCGTCGATCCGAATCCGGGGGTCTGGGTCGCGTAAGAAACGCGCGTATCCCTCAATGGTTCGCTCGCCATTCCGAAGTGGCGCTCGGAGCCGCTCGTGCGCCTCGGGGAAGACGGGAGCGATCCCGTCGGTGATCCAGTCGATCTCCCATCGCCCCCGGTCGTGACGGCGAAGGTGACGATCTCCGTCACGCGTCGCGGGTGGGCGAGGGCGTACGCCAGCGCCAGCGTCGAGCCCCACGACCTTCCATGAGGAGCCAGGCGTCGAGGTGGAGGGCATCTCCGCATCCGTCGGGTCGGAATCGATCACGCCGCCCCGTCGTCGCCGGCCTCCCGCAGTCGCGGATGTCGGGATCGCGAGCCCGCTCGTCGACAGGACCGTCCCGGTCGCCGTGCCAGCGGGGGATGAGATCGCGGAGCCCTCTCAACGGGTCGGAGTCTCGTCAGGGACGGCGCACGACCATGACGGTGGGATCGAACACCCGCTCGCAGGGGCCCTCGTCGTTCTCGAACGGTTGGCCCTCGCGAACCCAGTATTCGTAGCCGCCGATCATCTCCTTCACCGAGTAGCCCAGCTGGGCGAAGGCGAGAGCGCCCTTCTGGCCCGCGTTGCAGCCGGGGCTCCAGCAGTACACGACCACTGGTGTCTCCCGGTCCAGTTCGTGCGGCGCGCGCTCCTCGATGCTCCGATAGGGCATGTGTACGGCGCCGGTGATGCGCCCCTGCGCCCAGGCATCGTCTCCGCGCACGTCGACGAGCACGAAGCGGTCGCCGGCTTTCTGCGCGGCGTAGACGTCGGAAGGATCGGTCTCGACGGCGAGGCGGGTGCGGAAGTACTCGAGTGCATCGGTCACGCTCCCACGGTAGACACCGGGCGTGTGACGGGGGAGGTCTCCAGATGCCACGATGCCGCGGCATCCTGCCAGACCCCGGTTTGGGGCGTCTGACAGTCGATCGTGTGCGTCGACCGGTCGCCGAGCACGACGAAGCCCCGGTGCCGTAGCACCGGGGCTTCGCTTCGAGAGTGTTACTCGCTCTTGTCGCCGCGGGGGCGGTTAGCCTCGCCGAGTCCCTTGGGAGCCGGGATCTCGACCTCGACACGCTCACCGACCGCGTTGCGCGGACGACCGTCCTCATCGGCGCGGGCATCGGCGCCGGCGATCTCGTCGGCCTCCTCGTGCGCGATGTGGTCGAGCTCGTGGTGCTGGTGCGCGACCGCGGCATCGATTTCGGCCTGGGTGAGAGGTGCGAGACGGTCTTCGAAGAACCACCGCGACACCGACGCACGGATGTTCTCGTGCCAAGGAATCTGACCCTTGTCGTTGGGACGGACGACGAGCGGCTCGTACGTCTCGTTGTCCACGAGCTTCCAGCGCTCGAACTCATCGACCGGCTGGTGAACCTCGATGTACTCGCCGCCGGGCAGGCGGACGATGCGACCCGACTCGTAGCCGTGCAGCGCGATCTCGCGGTCCTTCTTCTGCAGCGCGATGCAGATGCGCTTGGCGACGAAGTACGCGAGGATCGGGCCGAGAATCAGCAAGGCCTGAAGGGCGTGGATCACGCCTTCCATCGTCAGGTGGAAGTGCGTCGCGATGATGTCGGACGACGCGGCGGCCCACATGACGGCGTAGAACGTGACACCGGCTGCACCGATGGCGGTGCGAGTCGCGGCGTTGCGCGGGCGCTGGGCGATGTGGTGCTCGCGCTTGTCTCCGGTGACCCACGCCTCGATGAAGGGGTAGATCAGCACGAGGACGATGAACAGACCGAGCACGGCGACCGGCAGGATGATGTTCCAGGACCAGGTGTGGCCCCACAGCACGAACTCGAGGTGCGGCGGCACGAGACGCAGCGCGCCGTCGGCGAAGCCGATGTACCAGTCGGGCTGGGTACCGGCCGACACGGGCGACGGGTCGTAGGGACCGTAGTTCCAGATCGGGTTGATCGTCACCAGGGCGGCGATCAGGACGATGACGCCGAAGGTGATGAAGAAGAAGCCACCCATCTTGGAGGCGTACACCGGCATGATCGGGTAGCCCACGACGTTGCTGTTCGTGCGGGCGGGCCCGGCGAACTGCGTGTGCTTGTTGATGATCATCAGCATGAGGTGCACGGCGAGCAGCGCGACGAGGATCGCCGGCAGCAGCAGGATGTGCAGCGTGTACAGTCGGCCGACGATCGTGGTACCGGGGAACTCTCCGCCGAAGAGGAGGAACGAGGTCCAGGTGCCGATGATCGGCAGACCCTTGATCATGCCGTCGATGATGCGCAGACCGTTACCCGACAGCAGGTCGTCGGGGAGGGAGTAACCGGTGAAGCCCTCGGCCATCGCCAGGATGAAGAGGATGAAGCCGACGACCCAGTTGAGCTCGCGCGGCTTGCGGAACGCACCGGTGAAGAACACGCGCAGCATGTGGACACCGATACCGGCGACGAACACGAGCGCCGCCCAGTGGTGGATCTGACGAACGAGAAGACCGCCGCGCAGGTCGAACGAGATGTGCAGCGCCGACTCCATGGCGGCCGACATCGCGATGCCGCGCATGGGTTCGTACGCGCCGTTGTAGTGCGTCTCGACCATCGACGCCTGGAAGAAGAACGTCAGGAACGTGCCGGAGAGCAGCACGACGACGAAGCTCCACAGGGCGATCTCGCCGAGCATGAACGACCAGTGATCGGGGAAGACCTTGCGGCCGAGCTCCTTGACGAGGCCGGACACGCTCGTGCGCTCGTCGAGGTAGTTCGCCGCGGCACCGACGAAGCGGCCCCCGAGCGGCTTGCCGTCGCGACCCGCAGGCGCCTTCGGCGGACCGGAGTAGACAGCCGGTTCGGTGGTGACGTTCTCGGTGGGGTGAGTACCGGTACTCATGAGCGCTCCCAGAAGCTGGGGCCGACGGGCTCCTGGAAGTCACTCTGCGCGACGAGGTAACCCTCGGCGTCGACGGTGATGGGGAGCTGCGGCAGGGGACGGGCGGCCGGGCCGAAGATGACGGCCGCGCCGTTGGCGACGTCGAACTGCGACTGGTGGCAGGGGCACAGGAGGTGGTGGGTCTGCTGCTCGTACAGTGCCACGGGGCAACCGACGTGGGTGCAGACCTTGGAGTACGCGATGATGCCGTCGTACGACCAGTCGAGGTTGTTGGTCTCGGGGTTGAGCTGTTCGGGCTGCATGCGCATGAGCAGCACGATCGCCTTGGCCTTCTCTTCGAGGTACCCCTCGTCGTGTCCGAGGCCCGCGAGCTCTTCGGGGATCACGTGGAAGGCCGAGCCGAGGGTCACGTCGGCCGCGCGGATGGGACGGCCGGAGGGGTCGTGCGCGAGACGCATACCCTGTTCCCACATGGTGTGGCTCAGCAACGTCACGGGGTCCTGATCCTGCGGTGCGAGCCCGCGGAAGAGCGTGATTCCCGGGATGATGGATGCCGCCAGGGCGGCGAACATCGAGTTGCGAATGATCTCGCGACGACCGAAACCGGAGTCTCTGTCGGCTTCGGCGAAGACGTTGATCGCGCCTTCGCGAACCTCGTCGCGCCCGCGGGTCGCGTGGCGGTCCTCGATGTACTCCTTGTCGGACATGACCGACTTGCCCCAGTGGATGGTGCCGATGCCGATCGCCAGCAGCGCGAAAGCGATGCCGAGTCCGATGAAGAGGTTGTTGTAGCGGATGTCGATCATCGCGCCCGACTCGATCGGGAAGATCATGTAGGCGATGCTCGCCCAGATGCTCGCCGCGACCGAGACGTAGAACAGGGTGTAGACCGTACGGACCGCACGCTTCATCTCCTGCGGGTCCTTGTCGGTCATCCGCTGACGGTGACCGGGCAGACCCGGGTTGCTGACGGCGTCGGGAACCGCGACGGCGAGGCCCGAGCCGGGCTTCCAGGAAGCCCTCTCGTGCTCGAGTGCGTCGTCCTCGTGTGCCATGGTGCTCCTCGTGCGTTTACGTAATGTCGAAGACGACGGTCAGTTGGACTTCGCCGTGATCCACACGGTCAGGGCGATGAGCGCCCCGATACCGAAGATCCAGATGAACAGACCCTCGGAGACCGGGCCCAGCGACCCGAGGGCGTAGCCGCCGGGGGAGTCGGTCTTCTGCACGTACATCAGGTACGAGATGACGTCGCGCTTGTCTTCGGGGGTGAGGTTGAGGTCGTTGAAGACCGGCATGTTCTGCGGACCCGTGACCATCGCCGCATACATGTTGACGGGGGTGACCGTGTGCAGGTCAGGCGCCCACTTGCCCTCGGTCAGAGCGCCGCCGGCACCGGCGACGTTGTGGCACATCGCGCAGTTGATGCGGAAGAGCTCGGCTCCGCGGGACAGGTCGCCCCCTCCGTCGACGAGGTCTTCGGTGGGGTAGGAGGGACCGGGGGCCGAGGACTGCACGTACGCCGCGATCGCATTGATCTGCTCGTCCGTGAACTGCACGGGCTTCACCGGTGCCTGCGGGCCCTGGGCCTGGAGCGGCATGCGGCCGGTCGATACCTGGAAGTGCACCGACAGCTCGCCGACGCCGAACAGCGCCGGTCCCTGCTGGCTGCCCTCGAGGTTCAGACCGTGGCAGGTCGCGCAGTTGGCCTGGAAGAGCTTCTCGCCCTCTTCGACCGCGGTAGCCGAATTGGCCTCGCTGACGGGCGTGGTGGACGTGGCGGCCATCGCGGCCGAGGCGCCGGCGTAGGCACCTCCGGTGAGGAGGAGTCCGATGCCGATCAGCGCTGCGGCGGCCAGGGGGCTACGACGCCCGGACGACCGACGAGTCTTCTTCTCGCGTGCCATGTGAAGTACAGCTCTCTTACTTGAGGAAGTAGATGACGACGAACAGGGCGATCCAGACGACGTCGACGAAGTGCCAGTAGTACGACACGACGATCGAGGTGGTCATCTCTTTCCGGCCGAAGTTCTTCACGGCGTACGCACGGCCGATCACGAGCAGGAAGGCGATGAGGCCGCCCGTCACGTGCAGGGCGTGGAAGCCGGTGGTCAGGTAGAAGGCGGAGGCGTAGGGGTTGGCGCTGATGGGCATGCCCTCGGCCACCAACGTCGCGTACTCCCACACCTGTCCCGACACGAAGACCGCGCCGAGGATGAAGGTGAGGTAGAACCACTCCACCATTCCCCACTGCTTGAAGCCGGTGGCCTTGCCCGTGCGGTACGGCTGGTACCGCTCGGCGGCGAAGACGCCCATCTGGCACGTGACCGACGACAACACGAGGATGAACGTGTTGACCAGCGCGAAGGGGACATTGAGCAGCTGGGTCTCTTCGGCCCACAAGGACGCGGAGGTGCTGCGGAGGGTGAAGTAGATCGCGAAGAGGCCTGCGAAGAACATGACCTCACTGCCCAGCCACACGATGGTGCCTACGGCGACCGGGTCGGGTCGCTTCACGGCACGCACGGCCTGGGAATACGTCGCTGAGGTCGTCACCGTTCCATTATGCGCGATCCGCGGGCCCGATCATCCCATCCCCCGCATGAGTTATTCCATCGTCGAGACTTAGGGAAGCCTCAGAATTCGCAAGGAATCCCCGGTACGGAGCAGGTTCGGAGCGCCCCGTCCGAGGCGCGGATCGCGACACGGCGAGACGACACGCGTGTGAAAGGATCGTCCCATGGCGGAACGCTTCAGCTGGCCCGATCTGCTCTCCTCGTTGCTGGCCGGTGATGACCTCAGTGTGTCGGAGTCCACGTGGGCCATGAGGCAGGTGATGGCGGGCGAGGCGACTCCCTCGCAGTTGGCCGGATTCCTCATCGCCCTGCGCGCGAAGGGCGAGACGGTCGAAGAGATCGTCGGCTTCCGCGATGCCATCCTCGAGGCGGCGGTGCCCCTTCCCGTCCGTGCGGAGGTGCTCGACATCGTGGGCACCGGCGGCGACCGGTTCGGCACCGTCAACGTCTCGACGATGGCGGCGATCGTGGCCGCGGCATCCGGTGTCCCGGTCGTCAAACACGGCAATCGCGCGGCGAGTTCGTCGTCGGGATCCTCCGACGTGCTGTCGTCGCTCGGGATCGCGCTGACCCTCGCGCCCGAGAAGGTGGCGGAGACGCTCGATCGCACGGGCATCACCTTCGCGTTCGCGTCGGCGTTCCACCCCGGGTTCCGGCATGCCGGTCCGACACGGGCCGAGCTCGGCGTGCCGACGGTGTTCAACTTCCTCGGCCCGCTCTGCAACCCGGCCCGGGCCGAGGCGAACGCCGTAGGAGTGGCCCACCTCGACCGCGTGCCGCTGATCACGGGCGTGTTCCGCACGCGCGGCGCCACCGCGCTCGTGTTCCGCGGTGACGACGGCCTCGACGAGCTCACCACGACCGGGCACAGCCGCCTGTGGGAGATCAGCCGGGGCGACGTGCACGAGCACGACCTGGATCCGCGTGATCTCGGCATCCCCCTCGCCGACATCGACGAACTGCTCGGCGGCTCGCCCGACCACAACGCCGCGGTGGTGCGGCGTGTGCTCGCGGGCGACACCGGACCGGTCCGCGACATCGTCCTGCTGAACGCGGCGGCGGGCCTGGTGTCGTTCCGTCTGTTCCAGGATGCGACCGAGGTGCAGCGTCCGATCGTCGAGCGTCTCGCGGAAGCGCTCGCCGACGCGGCCGCGACCATCGACGACGGACGCGCGTCGGCGAAGCTCGACGACTGGGTGCGGACCTCGAAAGAGCTGTCGGAGTAGCGCGTGCACCCGCTCGAGGCGCTCACCGAGATCGCGTACCTGCTCGAGCGCGAAAGGTCGTCGCGATACAAGTCGAAGGCGTTCCGCACCGCCGCCGCCGCGATAGAGGGGCTCAGCGACGCGCAACTTCGCGACCCCGCGCTGCGGCGGCGCCCTGGCATCGGCGATTCGACGTTCACCGTCATCCAGCAGGCGTTGGCGGGAGCCGTGCCCGAGCGCCTCGCGACACTGCGCGCCGAGTCGGCGCCGACGGGTGGCGCGGAGCTGCGCGCGAGGTTGCGCGGCGATCTGCACAGTCACAGCGAGTGGTCCGACGGGCTCACCCCGATCGAGGCCATGGTGGAGGCCGCGCGGGGACTCGGCCACGAGTACCTCGCTCTGACCGACCACTCGCCGCGCCTCAGGGTCGCCAACGGACTGTCGCCGGAGCGCCTCCGCGCGCAGATGGAGGTCGTCCGCGGCCACCGTGGTGGCGGGTTCACGTTGCTCACCGGCATCGAGGTCGACATCCTGGATGACGGGAGCCTCGACCAGCAGGACGAGTTGCTGCGCGAACTCGACGTGGTCGTGGCATCCGCTCATTCGAAGCTGCGCATGGAAAGCGGACCCATGACGAAGCGCCTGGTCGCCGCAGCGAAGGACCCGCGCGTCGATGTGCTGGGGCACGTGACGGGACGGCTCGTCGAGGGCGCGCGCGGAACGCGACCGCCGTCGGACTTCAACGCGGCGGCCGTCTTCGCGGCGTGCGCCGACTCGGGCGTCGCGGTCGAGATCAACTCGCGTCCGGAGCGGCAGGATCCGCCCGACGAGCTGCTGACGCTGGCCATCGAGGCGGGGTGCCTGTTCTCGATCGACTCCGATGCGCACGCGCCCGGACAGCTTTCGCTCCTGGACTACGGCGCGGCGCGAGCCGAGGCGCTCGGTGTTCCCGTCGACCGCATCGTCACGACGTGGCCGCTGGAGAAGCTGAGGGAGTGGCTGGAGCGCTCGCGTTGATCAGCGACGCAGCGCCGTGAGCGCGCGCGTCATCGACGAGCCGAGGTTCCAGGTGTCGGCAAGCGACGTCGCGGCTTCCTCGTCGACGGGACGGAGTCGGTCGTCGTACGGGTCGAGTTCGAGTTCGCGGGCGACGCGCACGACCGTGGGCGCGACCTCGAGGTAGTCGCTCGCCGCGAGGATCTTGGCTCGCTGGGCGGGAGTGCCCGCGGAGCCGTCGGCGGCGGCGGCCCGGATGCCGTCGAGGTCGCCGCAGGCCGCCAGGAGCGACGCCGCGGATTTCTCACCCACTCCCGCCACTCCGGGCAGGCCGTCGGAGGGGTCGCCGCGCAGCACGGCGAAGTCGGCGTACTGCGCGGCGTGCACGCCGTACTTGCGGATAACGGCGGCGTCGTCGACGATCTCGAGGTTGCTCATGCCGCGCGCGGTGTAGACGATGCGGATGCCGCGATCGTCGTCGATGAGCTGGAAGAGGTCGCGGTCGCCGGTGACGATGTCGACCGGTGCGTCCGCGCGCGTGGCGAGGGTTCCGATGACGTCGTCGGCCTCGTGCTCGGCCGCCCCGACGATCGGGATGCCGAGCACCTCCAGCACCGCACGGATCACGGGGATCTGCGCCTCGAGCGGGTCGGGGACTTCTTCGACGTCGGTCCCGGAAGGTACCGCTTCGACGACGCGGTGCGCCTTATAGCTCGGCAGGAGCGCGACGCGCCAGGCGGGGCGCCAATCGTCGTCCCAGCACGCGACGAGACGCGTGGGCTCGTACGTCGTCACGAGTTTGGCGATCATGTCGAGCAGCCCGCGCGCCGCGTTCACCGAGGTGCCGTCGGCCGCCTTCACCTTGTCGGGCACGCCGTAGAAGGCGCGGAAATACTGCGACGCGGTGTCGAGGAGCATGATGCGGTCGGTCACGGGTTCGATCCTGGCACGCGGGGGATTCCGGTGCGACGCCGGGCGGGTCGGCACCGGAGCGCAGAACCTAGAGTGGCGGGATGTCTTTCGGGTCGGCATCCACTCGTCCTTCGGCTGTTGCGGCGTGTCCGTGCGGAGGCGGGGCGTTCGGGAAGTGCTGCGGGCCGATCCTCGACGGTTCGCCCGCGCCCAGCGCCGAGCGATTGATGCGTTCGCGATACACCGCGTTCGCCGTCGGTGATCGAGCGCACCTCGCCCGGTCATGGCATCCGCGCACCCGACCCGATCAGATCGACGTCGACGACGGCACATCGTGGCGCGGCCTCGTCATCGAGCACGCCGCGGAGGACGGGGATGCCGCGGTCGTGGTGTTCCGCGCGTCGTGGCGTCAGCACGGAGTCGACGGGGAGTTGCACGAACGCAGCCGGTTCGCACGTCGCGGCGGCCGCTGGGTGTACGTCGACGGAGACGTGGGCTGAGGGCGTCAACCCCGCCGGTCGATGTCGGAGGTGCTGCGTAGGGTCGTGCTCGGATCCGTGAGCGCGCCCTGTTCCTGCGGCGGTGACTGCGAGAGCGAATCGCGCAGCAGGAGGCACCGCCCAATCGGGCGGACCGCGTGGCTCCGGATGTCGATCGACAAAGTGGGAGGACACTGACATGGAACGCATCGTGATCATCGGAGGGCACGGCAAGGTCGCACTGCACATGGCACGACTGCTGGCCGATCGCGGAGACGAGGCCGTATCCGTCATCCGAAACGCGGATCAGTCCGGCGATATCGAGCAGGCGGGCGGCGCGCCCCTCGTGCTCGACGTCGAGAAGGCCGACCTCGACGAGATGACGGAGGCCTTCGCGGGTGCCGACGCGGTCGTGTGGTCGGCCGGCGCCGGCGGCGGTAGCGCCGAGCGCACCTACGCCGTCGACCGGGATGCCGCGCAACGCGCGATCGACGCTGCGACGAAGGCGGGCGTGCGGCGCTTCGTCATGGTGTCGTGGATCGGGTCGACGCCCGATCACGGCATCGACCCCGACGACTCCTTCTTCGCCTACGCCGACGCCAAGCTGGCCGCCGACGACCACCTGCGCGCGAGCGACCTGGACTGGACGATCCTCGGCCCGGGCACGTTGACGCTCGACCCCCCGACGGGCCGCATCACCACCGCGCCCCAGGGTGCGGGCGAGGTCTCCCGCGCCGATGTGGCGGCGGTCGCCGCCGCCGCGCTCGTGCAGCCGGCCACGATCGGCCGGTTCATCCGCTTCGGTGCGGGGGAGACCCTCATCGCCGAAGCAATCGCCGACACCGCCATCCCTACAACAGGAGAAAACGCATGAGCACCCTTACCGAGCGGGCCCAGACCTTCGCGCAACTGCACACGGCACCCGAGATCCTCCGTGTCGTCAACGTGTGGGACGTCATCTCGGCGAAGGCCGTGGCCGCGCTGCCCGAGACGAAAGCCCTCGCCACCGCCGGCCACTCGATCGCCGCGACGTTCGGGTACGAAGACGGCGAGAACATCCCGCTCGACGTCATGCTCGACATGGTCGGCCGTATCGTGGCCGCGGTCGACGTGCCGGTGACGGCCGACCTCGACTCCGGCTTCGGCAACCCCGGCGAGACCACGCGCCGTGCGATCGGCGTCGGAGTCGTCGGGGCGAATGTGGAAGACAAGGTGCAGCCCCTGGCCGATTCGGTGCGCGCCGTCGAGGCGGTCATCGCGGCGGGCGAGGCCGAGGGCGTGCCCTTCGTGCTCAATGCGCGCACCGACGTGTTCCTCAAGGGAGGCGACCGTCCGCTCGACGACAAGGTCGCGGATGCCGTCGAGCGCGGTCGCGCGTTCCTCGCGGCCGGTGCCACCACGGTGTTCGTCCCGGGCAAGCTGGATGCCGAGACGACCCGCCGTCTCGTGGAGGGGCTGGGAGATCGCAAGCTCAGTGTCATCGGCGTGCCCGGTGCGCTGACGGCGGCCGAATACGAAGCGCTCGGCGTGGCCCGCATCTCGTACGGCCCCCAAACGCAGCGCGTCGCCCTGACCGCCCTGCAGGACCTCGCCATCGACCTCTATGGTGACGGTGTCATCCCCGCGTCGGTGCGTGAACTGAACTGAGCGGGTGTACGAGGCCCGGGGTGTCGCTGAGAGCGGTCTCCTCGGGCCTCGGGCGTGCGGGGTGCCTCGAAGCGGCGCCCCTCGAACCCGCGGGTTCATCCCTGCGGGCCGGAGACGTGCAGCGAGTCGTCGTGACGGCCGGGCGGGGCTGACCGACTCAGCCGCGCGGCGAGTGGGCGGTGCCCGCCGTCAATCGTTGTCGGGGCTGTCGTCGTCGACGACGATGACGCCATCGGGCACGGGATCGCCCAACAGCGGTTCAGCGGCCAGAGTGAGGTCGATGGTCGCGCGCAGAAGACCGCCCAGGGTCGACGAGCGCAGCAGGTCCATCTGATCGAGTTCGCCCAGGGGCGCGATCGCCGCCAGCTGCCACGCGCGGGGGAGCGGTTCCTCCGACAGCTCGACCTCGGGATCCCACCGCGTGCCGCCGAACTGCTGTGCGCGAGCGAGAACGCGACGGACGATCCGCTCGGCCTCCTCGAGCAACGGTGTGAGGGCGTCGTTCCACTCCAGGTCGGGCATGGCCCGGACGTCCGCACGGGGGTAGGGGTCGTCGTCGAGCCACTCGACGATCTCGAATCGCTCGGTTCCCCGCGCGACGATCTGCATCTGCCCCGCCTGCGGGACCACGTGGCTCAGTTGCGCCATCGTGCCCAGGGCGAAGCGCTGGTCGCCTCCGCCGGTCTCGGTGCCGCGCTCGATCAGAACCACTCCGAATGCCGGGTCCGTCTCATCGAGGAGTCGACCGAGCATGACGAGGTAGCGCTCCTCGAAGATCCGCAGCGCCAGGGGCGTATACGGGAAGAGGACGGCGCCGAGGGGGAACATCGCGGTACCCATGTGCCCCAGTCAACCAGCGCGGAGAGCGGTGGGGGCGCGCGCGGAGGAGATTCGCAGCCCGTATGGGCGACACCTCCGTGCGGCAGAGGTCACTGAAGTCGGCATGGCATCCGCTCGGCCGTATCCGATTACGGCGTGTGTCCCGGCGGCCGGTCGCGGCGTTTCGGCTAACGGCGTCTGCCGCGGCACCGAGTGGCGGCGCTACGAGCCGCCGCGCGGACGCGAGCCGGTCAGAACGCGTCGCCCCGAAGGGTCTCGTGCACCCGATGCAGATCGGTGAGCATCGAGCCGACGAGCACCCAATGCGCCGGGGACGGCGTCTGGATCTGCAGGGGGCGCGTGAGGGCCGGTTCCTCCGCAGCGGACGGCTCGGTGCCACGGCCGACGCCCGTGTCGAGTCCGAATGCGAGGCGGACGTCGTGGGCCGCGCGATGCAGTTGCTCGGCGATCGCGCGGACGGCGGGTTCGTCGACAATGGATGCGTCGTAGCCGTCGTAGACCGCACGGGTCATGCCCACGGTCTGAGTGACCACCGGGGTGAACCGGTCGAGCAGGTCGCCCATGGCGGCGAGGTCGGTGCGGTGGCGACCGCTGCGGGGGTTGAGGGCCAGCGAGTCCTCGCCGTCGCGGAGTGCGTCGGCCGCGGCGTCTCGAACCGGCCGCAGCAGTCGCGCTTCGATCAGGAGCCCTTCGAGCGAGCCCGACGTCTGCGGAGTCTCGAGCGCGTCGGCGAGCCGCTCCAGTGAGGCGGCGAGTTCGCGTCCGAGGGCGTCGACCTTCTCGCGCGCCGGGGGAACGAGCACCGGCGGCACCAACACGGCGTTCACGACGATGCCGATGGCGGCGCCGATGAGCGTCTCGAGCACACGGTCGAGGGCGTAGTTGGGGGTGGCAGTGCCCAGGGCGAGCACCAGCAGGGCGCTGATCGCGATCTGATTCGTCGCGCCGGGCGAGATGCGGGCGGCCCACGCCACGACGAGCGCGACGCCGGCTGAGAGCAGGGCGACCCACGGCTGAGAACCGAAGGCGAGCCCCAACAGTGCCGCGATCACGACGCCGACGATGACGCCCACGCTGCGCTCCACGGCACGGGTGAACGACTGATTGACGCTCGGCTGCACGACCAGGAGCGCCGCGATCGCCGCGAAGATCGGGGGCGGACCCTGCACGAGCCAGCCCGCGAGCAACCAGGCGGCGACGATGGCGAGGGCGGATTTCGCCACTTGCAGGAGCGGGACGCGGCGCGGAGTGCGCACGTTCAGGCTTCCGCGCATCTGTCGCATGTCGGGAAGACGCATCGCTCACCCCTTCCCCGCGACGATGTCGTCGGCGTTATCGGCGACCCACTCCATGAGGGGGACGACCCGCGTCATGAGGTCTCGGCCACGGTCGGTGAGGGAGTACTCCACGCGGGGCGGCACCTCGGGGTAGGCGGTGCGGGCGACGAGGCCGTCTGTCTCCAGCGTCTTCAGCGTGCTGGCGAGCATCTTCTCGCTGATCCCCGCGACGTTGCGACGCAGGACGCCCCAGCGCTGGGTGCCGTCGGACAGGGCGAGGAGCACGAGCACGCCCCATTTGCCCATGACGTGGTCGAGCACGGTGCGGGTGGGGCACCCGTTGGCGAAGATCTGCGGATTGCGACCCCGGAGATCGGCAAGACTGACGCTCATGTGAGTACCTAACCAGAAAGTGGGTACCGTCATTCCGGAATGCGCGCGCGAGGAGCAGGTTGCACACGGCGTACCCAATGAAAGGACACCCCCATGACCCTTCTCGTCACCGCCGCCTCCGGCCAGCTCGGCCGCCTGGTCGTCGATGCGCTGCTGCAGCGCGGCGTGCCGGCATCCGACCTCGTCGCGGGCGTGCGCACCCTCTCAAAGGCCGACGATCTCGCCGCGCGCGGCGTCGGGGTCGTCGAGTTGGACTACGCCCGCCCCGAGACCCTCGCACCCGCGTTCACGGGTGTCGACCGCGTGCTGCTCATCTCGGGGACCGACGCCGACCGCGTCAGCGGCCACCGCAATGTCATCGCCGCGGCGCGGGATGCGGGCGTCGGGCGCCTCGTCTACACCAGCGCCCCGCGCGTCGACGAGATCGACTACGCGCTGGGTGCCGACCACAAGGCCACCGAGGAGGCCATCGCCGGCTCGGGCCTGTCGGCGACGGTGCTGCGCCACAACTGGTACACGGAGAACTACCTGGACGCCGTGGCCCGCGCCGCCGACACCGGTGCGATCGTCGCCGCCGTCGGCGATGCCCGCGTCGCGAGCGCGAGCCGTCGCGACTACGCGGAGGCCGCAGCCCTCGCCCTGACCACCGACGAGCTGGCGGGTCGGACACTGGAGGTGGGCGGAGACGTGGCCTGGACGTACGACGATCTCGCTCAGGCGGCGACCGAGGTACTCGGTCGCCCGGTGACGTACACCGCGGTCACGGTCGAGCAGCTCACGGCGGGCCTGGAGGCGGCGGGACTGGATGCCGGGACGGCTGCCTTCGTCGCGGGCATCGACGACGCGATCGCGCGCGGCGCGCTGTCGCGGACCGACGGGACGTTGTCCCGCCTGCTCGGGCGTCCGACGACGCCGCTCGTCGAGGGTCTGCGCGAAGGCCTCGCGGCGCGCTGACACCCGGCGAGCGAGCCCCGGTCGCGCCGACGTGCCGTATCGCACGGGCGATAGGTGAGGAGTCGGGTTCCGTCTCCGTGGTGGCACCACGGGAGGGAGTCCGGCCCTCACCCGTGGTCGCGGGGCGTCAGCGAGGCTCAGCGGCGGAGCCGGCTGCCCGGGCGGTGAGGCGGCGCTGGCGCATCGCCAGGAACAGCGGGAACGTGAAGGCGAACGCGGTGATCCCCGACAGCACGATGTACAGCCACGCGAACCGCATGCCGAGGCGGCGGGCCTCGACGATGATGAAGATGCTTCCGGCGATGGCCACGATCAGCAGATCCACCGTGATGGAGGACACCGCCGGGCCGCTCGAGACGAGGTCGCCGATGAAGTCCCGCATCTGCACGATGGCGAGGGCGTTGAAGGTCCAGGTACCCACGAGACCGGCGACGGCCAGCACGAGGAAGACCACGGCGGTCGGTGTCCAGTGACGGCGGAGTTCTCTCATGCGCCGATCCTGCCCGAGACCGGATGTCGGAGGTGGGGGCTAGCGTCGGAGGATGGATGCCGTCACCGCCGCGCGCATGCTCGATGACCGTGAGCGCGAGGTCGTGCAGCGCCTCGGCCGCCTCCGTGAAGACGATGACAGCCTGCGACACGACCGCGCCGACGCGACCGCCGACGATGAGCACGACCCGGAGGGATCCACCCTGTCGGGGGAGTGGGCCCAGGTCGACGCGCTGCGTCGCGTCGCCGAGGCCGAACGCGCCGAAATCCTCGCGGCGCGGGAGCGCCTGGCATCCGGTGTCTTCGGCGTGTGCGAGAGGTGCGGAGGGCCCATCGCCGACGCGCGCCTGGAGGCGCGGCCGTTCGCCCGGTTCTGCATCGCGTGCGCGTTGTGACGGCGGTCGCTGACCGGCGGGTGCGATGTCGTCCGAGGTCCGCTGCGTGAGCTCGGGTCCGGACCGGGTCGTGTCCGAGCGTGGAGCGCGCCCCGCGCCCCGCGCGTCAGCGCTCGAGATCGTCGTTCTGCCCTGCACCGCGCGCACCCGCGGACGCATAGGCTCGTCGTGTGGAACCCCTGCTCATCGTGCTGCTGTTCGCCAACGCCGTGTTCAACGTCGTCGTCTGGCCGCGGTTCTACCCGCGGATCGCGAAGGATCCTCGCGCACGGGATGAAGCGGGCAAGCCCACGCCGTTCCTCATCGTCCACACGGTGCTCATCGCGGTCGCCCTCGTGCTCGCACTGGCGTCGGTGATCGCCGCGATCGCGGCGCTGGTGAGCTGATTCAGAGCCGCGGTGGAGCGCCGCGGGTAGACTGAAGCCGCGGGATCGTCCCGTCGTAAGGTGTAACTACCTGCCCGGTCCGGCAAGGCGGCACGTTCCCCCGCCCCGGAGACCGATACATGACATCGTCCGCGTCGCTGAGCGCCGTCGCCCACCGCCCGCTGATCCACCACACCGGTGCGTGGTATTTCCCCGTCGCCTTCATCGCGCGGCTGCCGTTCGCGATGATGACGGTGGGCGTCCTCGCCCTCGTGGTCGCCTCGCGTGGGTCCGTCGCTCTCGGTGGACTGACCTCGGCCGCGGTCGGACTGGGCGTCGTCATCGCCGGCCCCGTGCTGGGCGATCTGGCCGACCGTTACGGACAGCGGCGCGTGCTCGTGCCGGTCGGGGTGGTCAATGGCATCCTGCTCGCGGTGTTCCCGCTGGTCGTGGCCACCACGACGGTCGACGGCATGCTGCTCGCCGCCGCGATGGCCATCGGCCTCACCGGTCCGCAGACCGCGGCGATGTCGCGCACGCGGGTGATGGCCCTGATCGGGGAGCGCGTGCACCCCGACCGCCGTGAGCGGACGTTCTCTCGCGCGATGGCGTACGAGTCGGCCGCCGACGAGACGGCATTCGTGATCGGACCGTTCGTCGTGGGGGTGCTGGCCGCCCTCATCGCGCCGTGGGCGCCGATCTCCGGTGCCGCGGTGCTCAGCTTCGTCTTCGTCACCGCTTTCGCGCTTCACCCGACCGGACGCGTCGTCCCGGAGCGGTCCGAGCGGGAGGCGATGGCGCCGTTCAGGGAGCTGCTGCATCCCCGGATGCTCGTCCTCGTGGCGGCGGTCTTCGGCGTGGGTCTGTTCTTCGGCTCGACGTTGACCTCGCTCACCGCGTTCATGGAGGCGCAGGGCGCGCCCGAGGCGGGGGCCCTTCTGTACGGGGTGATGGGCGTGGGCTCCGCCGTGCTGGCACTCGCCGTGGCTGTGCTCCCGACGCGCTTCACGCTGCGGT
Organism: Microbacterium proteolyticum; assembly: GCF_014192415.1. Taxonomy (GTDB): domain Bacteria; phylum Actinomycetota; class Actinomycetes; order Actinomycetales; family Microbacteriaceae; genus Microbacterium; species Microbacterium proteolyticum. Next base: position 29,503 of record NZ_JACHXY010000001.1, on the reverse strand, counting down.
GGCGCCTGATCATCTTCGCCGTCGTGCTCACCGCCTCGGCTGGCGCGTACACCGTGGGCGGCTCCGTCGTCACGGTGACCGCGGTGCTGTGCCTGATGGGTGTCGGGGTCGGCCCCTCGCTGGTCACCCTGTTCAGCCTGGCCGGTGCCCGTGCGCCGCGCGGGCGCACCGCCTCGACGATGACCCTCCTCGCCTCGGCGTTGACGCTGGCGCAGGCCGCTGCGTCGGCGGTGACCGGGGCCGTCGCCGAGAGCGCGTCGGTGTCGACGGCCATGCTGTTCCCGGCCGCGGCGGCGCTGCTGGTGCTCGCGATGGCCGCGGTCAACGCATCCGCATCGCCGCGCTGGGACGCCGCGGTGCGCGCGGTCTGACCGGGCGGACGTCTGCCCGTTCCACGGGTCGCGAGCCGCCGCTACGCTGTCGGAATGGTCACCCTCGTGCTCACCGTCGTCGGCGACGATCGCGCCGGACTCGTCTCCTCCGTCGCGGACATCGTCGATGCCCACGGAGGTAACTGGGAGAACAGCGAGCTCGCCGAACTCGCCGGCGCCTTCGCCGGGATCGTCGAGGTCTCGGTGGACGTCGACCGCGCCGACGCGCTGCGCCAGGCCCTCGAGAGCTTGTCCGGAACCCTCGCGGTGACCGTGCACACGGGCTCGGCCACCGCGCCGGCATCCGTTCCGCGCAGCGTGACCCTCGACGTGGTGGGCAACGATCGTCCGGGAATCGTGCGCGAGGTCTCGGCCGCGCTCAGCGCCCGCGGTGCGAGCATCGAGCGGATGTCGACTCAGACCACGGATGCCGCGATGGCCGGCGGGCGCCTCTTCGAAGCCGCGATCACCGTCACGCTCATCGAGGGGGTGGAGGTCGACGACCTCGTCGCCGAGCTCGAGCGCCTCGCGGCCGAGATCCAGGTCGACGTGTCGCTCAGCGACTGAGGTCGGCGGGACGGGCGAGCGGTGGGCAGCGCCAGTCTGTCCCGCACCCCTCCTCCCGACGTCCCCGCCGGGGCGATTACGCGCGACGTGAGCGATCGACGAGGAGGGCGGCCCCACGCCAGCCCAGCAGCAACAGCCCGAGCGTGATCGTCGCGACGACGACGAACGCGACGGCCACGCCCTGACCGCTGAGCGCTCGTAAGGCCATCCCGAGCACGACCGTCACCGCCCACACCGGCAGGCCGGTGTGCAACACGGCGAAGGGGCGACGCCAGGCACGGGTGATCGACCAGCCCACGAGCAGGGCTACCAGGAACGGCCAGGCCGTCGTCGCCAGACCCGTGCCGAACGGACCGAAGACGTCACCCTCGTGCGTCGCTCGGCCGATTCCCGCGAAGAGGATGACGAGAGCGGCATCCACGAGGAGGGGGACGACGGGGAAGCGGCGGGGAGTGGTCACTGCTTCATTCTCGTCGTTGGCCGGATGGTGGTCGCGCGCGGTCGATCCGTCGTTCTCACACCGGACCCCTCGCTGAGGCGCGTGTCGCCGGTCACGGGTGGGACGGCGCGGACGCTCTTCCGGGCCGGGTGTCGGACGGGGGAGTCCCGCCGGTGGGTAGCGTGGGGGAATGACGACCCGACTGCTCCTCGTGGCCGACACGCATATTCCGAAGCGGGCGCGCGTCCTTCCGGAGGCCGTGCGCCGAGCGGCATGCGGAGTCGATCTGATCGTGCACGCCGGCGACTGGGTGAGCGTCGCGGTCTTCGACGAACTGAGCGCTCTCGGGCCCGTGCAGGGCGTCTGGGGAAACAACGACGGTGACGACCTGCGCTCGCGCCTGCCGGAGATCGCACGCGCCGAGATCGACGGGGTGCGGGTCGCGGTCGTCCACGAGACGGGACCTGCGACCGGGCGCGAGAAGCGGATGGATGCCGCATTCCCGGACACCGACCTGCTCGTGTTCGGCCACAGCCACATCCCGTGGGACACGGTGACCCCGGACGGTCTGCGCCTGCTGAATCCCGGATCGCCCACCGATCGCCGGCGCCAGCCCGCCTGCACCTTCATGACGCTCGCCCTCACCGAGGGCACCATTCATGACGTCGTGCTGCACAAGATCCCCCGCGGGTGACGACGAGTGCTGCTCGCCCCGCTTCACGTTCGGATGCGCTCAGCGCATGGCGGGACGCAGGGCGCCGCCGCGCCCTCTCGGTCGATGCCGCTCGCGCAGGGATGTCGGCCCCGCGAGCCGCGCGACGATGGAGAAGGAGATAACGACGAAGGCGCCGCCCCAAGGGGGCAGCGCCTTCGTAAGCGGGGGTCTTACTTGACCGAGAGGTGACGCGTCGATCCGGTCAACGGGCAGTCGAAGGGATCGCGAGCAGCGAGACCCACCTCGTTGAGATACCGGATGACGATGCCGTAGGACTGCAGCAGCGACGTCTCGACATAGGGCACACCGAGGGTCTTGCAGTGCTCGCGCACGATGGAGCGTGCACGGCTGAGGTGGGGGCGTGCCATGTTCGGGAACAGGTGGTGCTCGATCTGGTAGTTCAAACCACCCATGAGCCACGTCGCCCACCAGCCGCCGCGGATGTTGCGGGAGGTGCGCACCTGCTTGCTGAAGAAGTCGAGCTTGGCGCCGGGGGCGATGACCGCCATGCCCTTGTGGTTCGGTGCGAACGACGCGCCCATGTACACACCGAAGACGGCCATCTGCACGCCGAGGAAGGCGAAGGCCATGCCGAGGGGCAGGAAGATGAAGATCGGCGCGATGATGAGCGCGTGACGCAGCGCGAGCAGCCCGAGTTCCTGCCAGCGGCCCTTGATCTCTTCACGGGAGAAGAGGTGGCGAAGTGCGAGAACGTACAGGTTGAGACCCTCGAGGGTGAGCAGGGGGAAGAACAGCCACCCCTGGCGCCGGGTGATCCAGCGCTGGACGCCGCGCGCTTTGGCGGCGTCTTCGTCGAGGAACGAGATGGTGTCGATCTCGATGTCGGGGTCTTTGCCGACGCGGTTCGGGTTCGCGTGGTGCCGGGTGTGCTTGGACGCCCACCACGACTGGCTCATACCGACGATGCCGTTGCCGATGATCAGCGCCAGACGGTCGTTGGCGGGGCCTGAGGAGAGAATCTGACGGTGATTCGCCTCGTGAGCGAGGAAGGCGACCTGCGTGAGCAGGATGCCGAGCGCCGCCGCTATCAGCAGCTGGTACCAGCTGTCGCCGAGCAGGATGAAGCCGGTGATGGCGCCGGCGAACCCGAGCCCGACGGCGATCGCGACCAACAGGTAGAAGCGGGGGGTGCGAGCCAAGAGGCCGCTCTCGCGGACGACCTGCGACAACTCTGTGTAGGCCTTGGCGATGGGGGGGAATTCGGTGGTGCCGGAGTACGTCTGACGAACGGGGCCGAGGCGGGACTCGACGATGGTGGAGGCGATGGAATTTCTCCTCGGATCGGGGGTGACCCTGGTCGGGAGCCCGGGTGGTTACCCGGGCTGAGGCCCACACTACGTGCCCTCGTATGGGGCCCTCGGAATACATCCACATGTGCAGAAGGCTCACGGCTAACGGTAATGCCCGCGACCCAGTCGACACCGGTGTCACGGCGTGCCCGGAAAACACCGGAAGCCGGGCTCATCGCGTCTGCGACGAGCCCGGCTTCCGGGTCTCAGCGGAGCTTAGAGGGGGCGGATGTTCGCCGCCTGCATGCCCTTGGGGCCCTGCTCGGCGTCGAATTCGACCTTCTGTGCTTCTGCCAGCTCCTTGAAGCCGTTGCCCTGGATCGCGCTGAAGTGCGCGAACAGGTCGGCGGAGCCGTCATCGGGAGCGATGAAGCCGTATCCCTTTTCGGAGTTGAACCATTTCACGGTGCCAGTGGCCATCGTGTTTCCTCTTTATTCATGTTGGGCCGCATACGCGACCGTGGGCGCCGCTCCGACGCATGCGGAGCGGACGGGGACGCCGTGGTACCGAGTCGGTACCGCGGACGCGGTGGCCGTCGACCGCAGCCTGCGCTGCGTCGACGGAGATATGGAAGCCGAGATTCTCGCCGAGGGGACCCTGGGCTTCGAAGCCCGAGGTGCCCGCGCCGACGAAACCGGCATAATCGGACCCGGCCATCGCGACGTAGACGTCGAGATCGGCCTGGCGCCACGATAGTGGCGAAAGGTGAAGCAGAGACACAAGAACTTTCCGCGAGTGCGACGCGATGACCGAGGTCGTCGAGCGGGGCACGCGATGATTGAGGGCGGGATTGCTGTCGTAAACGGCTCGGCGCCGTGCGCCCGGCATCTCAGCGATGAGGCGGGCGTCGATGAAGCAAGTCCCAGAACGAATGCAATAAAACTAGCACGGAAGTCTGAACGGTGCCGGGGAGTTTCCACCGCTCACGTCATCGGCTGCACTGGAGTCATGGCATCCGGGAACGCGGGAGACCCCGCCGACGACGAACGGTGGCTTGTGATCGACGGTCGGCGCTGGCGCCGCACAGACCCCGCGCTCCCCTCGGATGTCGCCGAACGCCTGCGCTCGCACCTGGGGCGGGCGCGCGCGGCCGTCCGCAGCGCGAAGCGCTCCGACGATCCCGCCGTGCTCGCCGCCGTCCGTCACCGCGTGGGGGTGGCGAAGGCGGGCCTGGGCGAGCGCGGCCCCCGCTGGTGGGACGACACCGTGCCGGCGCGCGTGGAACGCGCCCGGGCGGCCCTCGACGATCTCGACCGCCTCGCCCCTCCGGTCGACGGCGGCCGCGCGGCGAGAGCAGACGACGACGCCGACGTCAACACGTAGCGACCGTGCGGGCCCACTCGGTGGGATGGAGCCTTCGACGAGAGGAATGACATGTCATCCACCGGATCCGAGCTGGACAAGCTGAACGAGCTTCTGAAGAAGTTCCGCTTCGCGATGGTCACCACGCGCGCGGAGGACGGCGCTCTGCACGCGCACCCGCTCACGGTTCAGGAGACCGAGAGCGACGGCGACCTGTGGTTCATCGTGGGGACGCACGCCTCCGCCGTCGCGCACGTGCGACGTGACCCGAAGGTCGGGCTGGCGTTCAGTTCCGACAGCACATGGCTCTCGCTCGCGGGCGAGGCCGAGGTCGTCGACGATCTGGCGAAGCTCAAGGAGCTGTGGTCGACGAGCGTCGAGGCCTGGTTCCCTGACGGGCCCGAATCGCCCGACGTCACGCTGCTGCGGGTGAACACCCTCAGCGGCGAGTACTGGGGCAGCGCCGGCGGGCGCATCGCCACAGCCATCGCGCTGGTGACGTCGAAGGTCACCGGTGAGCGCCCCCAGGGCGGAGAGAACGAGAAGTTCGACCTCCCCGCCTGACTGACGGGCCGGGCCCCGCGGGGCCCGGCCACCGATTATCCCCCCGAAGGGTTGTCGACCGGGGCGCCGTCACCATCGGTGGTGTCGGGGATCTGAGGCGCGTCGGCGGTCTCGAGTTCGTCGGGCTCGTCGGCGGTGTCGTGGGTGTTGTCCGGTGTCGATTGCATGAGGTCAGCCGACCACGCGCGAGCCCCGACGTGTGCGGGCCTTGCGCGCACCGGATTCCTGTGTCAGCGCAAGCCCCCGCGGCACGAAGGGCCCCCTTGCGACGATGACGTCATGTCACGACCTGAGGTGCGCTCCAAGCCCTGCGCATACTGTGGGCTCCCGTTCACCGACCGCAAACGCTGGAGCGGCCGCGATCAGTGGGACCAGGTGCTCTACTGCTCACGCGGTTGCCGCGCGCACGCGGCGAAGCAGAGGCGGCACGCGTGAGGGCGGCCCTGATCCTCGCGACGCAGCAGTTCGCCGAGCATCCCGCGTACGCCGACGACGGCATCGAGGAGTTCTTCTTCATCGAGTCGGCACCGCGATTCCGGAAGATCCCGTATCACCGACACAAGATCGTGCTGCTGATCTCCGCCATGCGGCACACCGCGGCCCGGCTGGAGGCCGAGGGGAAGACGGTCCGCCGGATCGCCCTCGGCGACGACCTCACCTTCAAAGCGGGACTCCAACTCCTCCTGGAGAAGCATCGGGTCACCGAGTTGACGTGGATGAGCGATCCGAACCGTCCGGTCGACGAGCGCATCGCCGCCATCTGCGCCGACCACGACGTCGACACCGACGTGCTCTCGGATGGACTGTTCCTCACCCCGGAGGAGGAGGTCGACGGCTGGTTCGCCGAGCACCCGACGCCGCTGATGGAGGACTTCTACCACTGGCAGCGCCGGCGCACCGGCATCCTGATGGACGGGGGCAAGCCCGCGGGGCGCCGGTGGAACTTCGACGCCGACAATCGCAAGCCGCTCCCCAAGAAGGGGGTGGAGATCCCGCCCCTGCCGCAGCTCGACCACGACGAGATCACCCGTGCGGTGATCGCCGAGGTCGACGAGCGCTTCCTCGATCACCCCGGCACGGGGGAGGACTTCTGGCTGCCGGTGACGCCCGCGCAGTCACGAGAGTGGCTCGACGTGTTCGTCGCCGAACGGCTCGACGACTTCGGTCGCTACGAGGACGCGATGAAGGCCGACGAACCGTTCCTGTTCCACGCGGTCATCTCGCCGATGCTCAACATCGGGCTGCTCACGGTGGAGGAAGTGGTCGTCGCGGCTACGCGCACCGATGCACCCCTGGCATCCGTCGAGGGGTTCATCCGACAGGTGATCGGGTGGCGCGAGTACATGCGCGGCATGTACCGGGCGCACCCGGAGTTGGAGCACGTCAATGCGCTGCACCTCGACACGCGCATCCAGAAGTACTGGTACTCGGGTGAGCGGATGCCGGCTGACCTGCCGATCCCGGTGCGGACGGTTCTCGAGCGCGTACACCGGTGGGGCTACGCACACCACATCGAACGGCTCATGGTGCTGGGCAATTGGTTCCTGCTGCAGGGTTATGCGCCCCGGGAGGTGAACGCGTGGTTCCTCGCGCTGTTCGTCGACGCGTACGACTGGGTCATGGTGCCCAACGTCATGGGGATGAGCCAATTCGCCGACGGCGGGTTCGTGGCGACCAAGCCGTACGTGTCGGGCGGGGCATACCTGCAGAAGATGGGATCGTGGTGGCCGTCCGCGGCGGATGCCAAGGATTCCGTCTTCACCGACGCGTACTGGGCGTTCCTCGAGCGCCACGAGGACGTGCTGGCCGGCAACCACCGGTTGAGCCTCGCCCTGGCGCAGATGCGCAAGCGGCGCGACGCGAAGGGCTAGCGCGCGGGTTCCGGTCTCCTCGACAGCCTCACGGGCCCGGGTCGGAGGTGGCTGAGTCTGTCGGAGCCATCGGCCGATATGGGACCTGGTCCCTCCGACAGGCTCAGCGGCCGGAGTGAGCGGTGGCCGAGCCTGTCGGAGCGTGCGCGGGTGTCAGCTCTTCAGCTTGTTCAGGGCCGAGCCCTTGTGCGCGGCCTTCGCGCCGGATTTCTCCGACTTCACGATGTAGGCAGGGTCGTCGTCGGATGCCGTGAACTTCTGGCCCTCGTGCTCGAAGTCCTTCGTCTTCTTCTCCACGACCTCACCCTGCGTGCGCCCCTGCGGGGTGTCCCAACTGACCCGGTCGCCTTTCGACAGATCCTTCGCCATGACGCGTCCCTTCCATTGATGTGGGGACATGCTCGCGGCCATCGGACACCCCGATCCGGGGATTGACATCGTCCCGGCCCTACGTGGTCATCGGCCGATCCGCAATGCCTCCGCGATGTCGGACCCCCTGCGTACCGTCGAATTGGGCCTCGTTTTCCACGGCCCACGATGTGAGGAGAGCCATGACCGAGCCGACCACCGCAAGCAACCCGACCACCGCCAACAACGGTGCCCCCATCGCCAGCGACGAGCATTCCCAGAGCGTCGGAGCCGACGGCTCGATCGCCCTCACCGATCACTACCTGATCGAGAAGCTCGCGCAATTCAACCGGGAGCGCGTGCCCGAGCGCGTGGTGCACGCCAAGGGCGGCGGTGCTTTCGGCACGTTCCGCACCACCGGCGACGTGTCGGCGTACACGCGGGCGGCGCTGTTCCAGCCGGGTGTCGAGACCGAGATGCTCGCGCGTTTCTCCTCCGTCGCCGGAGAGCAGGGCAGCCCCGACACGTGGCGCGACCCGCGCGGATTCTCGCTGAAGTTCTACACGACCGAGGGCAACTACGACCTCGTCGGCAACAACACCCCCGTCTTCTTCGTGAAGGACGGCATCAAATTCCCCGACTTCATCCGGTCGCAGAAGCGCCTGCCCGGCAGCCACCTGCGCGACAACACGATGCAGTGGGACTTCTGGACGCTGTCTCCGGAGAGCGCGCACCAGGTGACCTGGCTCATGGGCGACCGGGGCATCCCGGCATCCTGGCGCCACATGAACGGCTACGGATCGCACACGTATCAGTGGATCAACGCCGAGGGCGAGCGGTTCTGGGTGAAGTACCACTTCCACACCGACCTCGGGCACAAGACGCTGACCCAGGACGAGGCCGACCAGATCGCAGGTCAAGACGCCGACTTCCACATCCGCGACCTCTACGCCGCGATCGAGCGCGCCGAGTTCCCGACGTGGACGCTGAAGGTGCAGATCATGCCGTACGAGGACGCCAAGACGTACCGCTTCAACCCCTTCGACCTGACCAAGGTGTGGCCGCACGACGACTACCCCGAGATCGAAGTCGGCACGATGGAGCTCAATCGCAATCCGGGCAACTACTTCGCCGAGATCGAGCAGGCGGCGTTCGAGCCGTCGAACTTCGTGCCCGGCATCGACGGGAGCCCCGACAAGATGCTGCAGGCGCGCATCTTCAGCTACGCCGACGCACACCGCTACCGCGTGGGCACCAACTACCAGCAGCTGCCCGTCAACCGTCCCCACACCGAGGTGCACTCGTACTCGAAAGAAGGCGCCATGCGCTACGAGTACAACCCGCCCGAGGTGCCCGTGTACGCGCCCAACTCGGTCGGGGGTCCCGCGGCCGACCCGCGCCGCGCGGGCGACGGCGGCTGGCAGAGCGACGGCGAGCTCGTCCGCTCGGCGGCCACCCTGCACCCGGAAGACGATGACTGGGGCCAGGCGGGAACGCTGGTGCGCGAGGTCATGTCCGCCGAGGAACGCGACCGCCTGGTCGAGACCATCACGGGTCACGTCGGGGGAGTCACACGCGCTGACGTGCGTGATCGGGCCGTGCAGTACTGGAAGAACGTCGACACCGGGATCGGCTCGCGGCTCGAGGCGGCGCTGCCGCCGCTGGAGGGCTCGACGGCACCCGGTGAACAGCTGAGCGAGCCGAACCCGAACGGCGACCTCGTTGGAACGGACGTCGCGGGAAAGATCTGAGGCACGGCCCCACACCGTGAGACTGCATTTCGCCGACCGGACGGTTGCCTGCGGCAACGAGTTCGTCAGCGGGGTGCAGTCTCACGGGAGACCGGCGGGACACGGCCGCGATCGCAGCGCGTCCGGTGCGCCGATCTTCCTCAGAGAGGTGCCCGATCTGTCCGCGTCAGTCGGAAGCGGGATGCCACGACACCCACCAGAAGCGCCCCCGCGCCGCCCGCCATCATGTCGCCGATGGTGTCGTCGTAGGTCACGAAGATGGCATCCGTGATGAAGCGGTAGCCGAACCACTCGACCATCTCCCACACGGCCGACAGCGCCAGGCCGGACATGGTCGCGACCACGATCGGCGTGCGCCGACGGCCCGTCGGGGCGACGACGCCCGCATCGTCGAGCAGCACCAGCGCGACCGCGGCCAGCACACCGGTGCACACCAGGTGCACGATGAGGTCCCAGCCCGTCCATGCCCGGTACAGCTCCAGCACGTTGCTGCCGGCCGCGATGAACACCGTCACGCACGTGACCAGGTCCAGTCCCGAACGCAGCCCGATCATGCGCGAGAGCATCACGGCCGGCAGCGACATCGACAGCACGGCGAAGTCGGTGAACGGCAGCGTGAACAGCGATACCAGCACGAGCACGATCGCCGTGGCGCGCACTGCGTCGGCCAGCCAGTCGGTGACGGTGCGCGGCGGGCGCTTGAGGTTGGCGTACATGGCCCGGATCATCGGCATCCCTCCCGCTTCGTCGGGGTGATCACAGGGCGGATCCGCCCGGAATGCGCACGACGGCCTGCACGGGCAGGTGATCGCTCGGCCATTGCGTTCCGGTCGGCCGCGGGTCGATCCCGACGGCCCGCACCCCGACGTCGGGCGTGGCCAGTACCGCGTCGATCCGCCGGGCACCCTGCTTGGGGCGTCGGTAGTTGTTGAACGTGCCCCACTCGGCCGTGCGGCGAGCCGGCGCGTACGACCACGTGTCCACGAGCAGCCGTTCGGAGAACATCTCGGCGAGCTCACGCGACCGCACGTGCGCGTTGACGTCGGCCGTGAACAGCAGCGGGCCCTGGCGAGCGGCGACGAGCTCGTGCAACCACGTCGCCGAGCGCCGCCGCGCGCGATGCGAGAACGCGTCGAAGTGCGTGTTGACGAAGGTGAAGCGGGCACCGGTGGCGTGATCGCGCAGTTCGGCGATCACGGCGACTCGGGGGATGGTGTTCCCCCACCCCGTCGAGCCCGGGACGTCGGGAGTGTCGGACAGCATCACCTGCTCCCAGCTCTCCACCTCGATACGGTCGCGGTCGTAGAAGAGGGGCGTACCCTCGCCACCGCGGTCCTTGCCGCGCCCGAGACCCACGTGCCGGTACTGCGAGCCCAGCGACTCCTGCACCCACCGGGCCTGGTCGGGCATGGCCTCCTGGGAACCGAGCAGATGCGGGCGGTTGGCGTTGAGGAAGGTGCGCAGACGCTGCTTGCGCGTCGGCCAGCGATCGGCGGACGGCCAGGTGATGCGCTCGAACCGCCGCCGGATGTTGAAGCTCATCACGTGCAGGTCGGGTGCCTCCACGTTCGGGAACAGGATGCCGGTCATCCGCGAGCCACCTCGTCGTGGTCGACGGCGCGGACATCGAGCGGCGGGGGATACGGCGACCGGCGCCCGCGCCACACCCGCACCCACCGCGCCGGGGGGATGTCGGTCGGCCAGTGCGCGAACACCGTGCCGGCCCCGCGGCGGAAGCACCGCGCGAACCGGCGCGGCTCGACCGTGCGCGACGACACACGCATGTGCCGACCCGAGACGGAACGGATGCGGTGGCCTACGCCCAGGTGGTACGCCAGATCGAGGTCGTCGTGCAGTTCGGGGTCGAGGTGCACCTCGTCGCGCACGGCGAGCCACGCCCGGCGGCGGAACGCCATGTTCGACCCCCACAGCGGTGTATGCCCGAGCGCGGGGAACGCGAACGCGTTGTAGGTGCCGAGGAAGACCCGCGCCATCGTCACGCGCTGGGAGACGGGTCCGTCATGGAACACGGCACCCCCGGTGACGGCATCCACTCCCGTCTCGCTGAGCGCCTCCACCATGCTGGCGACCCAGGTCGGTGCGGGGAGGCTGTCGGCGTCGAGGCGCAGGATGAGATCGCCGCGCGCGGCGTCGTACCCGGTGGCGGCCGCCGCGGGGATGCCGCGTTCGCCGCAGGACACGACGCGCGCCCCTGCGGCGCGGGCGATGTCGGCGCTGTCGTCGGTGGAGCCGTTGTCGACGACGACGATCTCATCGGCGGCGACCGTCTGCGCCGCCAGCGCCTCCAGGCAACGCCGGAGGTGCGGACCGTCGTCGCGGACGGGGATCACGACGGACACGGTCGCGGTCGACGACGCGGAGCCTTGAGGCACGCTTCCTCCCGGGGACGAGTCCTCTCACGCTAGGCGATGTGCGCCCCGCGTTTCCCGGCTTGACGCCCGCTGGTCCGGATGACACACGCACGTGCGGGGTTTCATAGGGTGGATGCCATGGCATCCGTCCTCAACGTCTCGGCGTATCTGTTCACGCACATCGCCGACCCCGCCGCCGTTCGAGTGACGTTGCGCGAGCGGGCGATCGCCGCCGATCTGCGGGGCACGATCCTGCTCGCCGAGGAGGGGATCAACCTGTTCCTCGCCGGTGACGCGCACGCCCTGCGCGTCTTCGTCGACGAGCTTCGCGCCGACCAGCGCTTCACTGCGCTCCGCACCACCGACAGTTGGTCGGACGGTGTGCCCTTCGACAAACTCCTGGTGAAGGTGAAGCGCGAGATCATCCGCATGGATCGGCCCGAGGTGCGCCCGCAGGACGGTCGTGCCCCCGCGGTGAGCCCCGACACCCTGCGTCGATGGCTCGACCGCGGCGCCGACGACGACGGCCGCGACGTCGTGCTCGTCGACACCCGCAACGCGTTCGAAGTCGACTACGGCACCTTCGCCGGCGCCACGGACTGGCGCATCGAGCGGTTCACCCAGTTCCCGGATGCGGCGAGCGCCCACCGCGACGACCTCGCCGGCAAGACAGTGGTGAGTTTCTGCACGGGCGGGATCCGCTGCGAGAAGGCGGCGCTGTACCTGCGCTCCGAGGGCGTCGAGGCGTACCAGCTCGATGGCGGCATCCTGGGATGGTTCGACGCGCAGGGCGACGCGCACTGGAACGGCGATTGCTTCGTCTTCGACGGGCGTGAGGCGCTTGACGCCGGGCTGACGCCCGCCCGCGGGGTCGCCCCCGTCACCTCCTCGCTCGGCGTCTGACGTGCTCTGGGACCAGCACGCCTGCGTCGAGCTCGTCGAGACCGCCGACCTCACCGAGCTGCACCGCTACCGCCCCGCGGGAGGCGGCCTGGTCTCGGTGAACGTCGGATACGCGCCGCACGGCCCCGCGGTCACGGCCTCGCTGCTCGCCGCGTTCCGCGCGCAGGTCGAACGCATCGACGGTCTCGCGCTCGCAGCGGCCGTCGACGACGTCGACCGGGTCGCCGCCGCGGGCGACACCGCGGTGGTCTTCGACCTCGAGGACTGCGCCCCGCTCGGCGGAGACCTGGATGCCGTCGCCTCGCTCGTCGCGCAGGGGGTTCGCACGCTCGCCCCGACCTACAACGTCGCGAACCGCGCGGGCGGCGGTTGTCTCGACACGGTCGACGACGGGCTCACCCCCTGGGGCCGCGACTTGGTACGTGAGCTGAACGCGCGCGGCGTCGTGCCCGACGGTTCGCACGTCGGGAAGCGCACCACGCTCGACATGTGCGCGGTGTCGAGCCGTCCGGTGGTCTTCAGCCACTCGAACCTGCGCGCGGTGTGGGACCACCCCCGCAACATCACCGACGACCAAGCCCGCGCCGCGGCCGACACCGGGGGAGTGGTCGGCATCACCGGCGTCGGAATCTTCCTCGGGCCCAACACCCCGACGCTTTCGGCCATGACCCGCCATCTCGAGCACGCGGTCGAGGTCGTCGGCATCGACCACGTCGGCGTCAGCACCGATTTCTCATTCGACTGGCAGACGTTCCGCCACGTCTTCGCGACGAGTCCGGATCTGTACGACGACAGCTACACCGCATGGGGACCCGTCGAATGGATGCCGCCCGAGATCTTCGTCGACCTCGGGGCGCATCTGCGCGATCACGGGTGGGGCGACCTCGACATCGCCGCGGTGCTCGGCGGGAACTTCCGGCGGGTGGCGCGCGAGAGCTGGCATCCGGAGCCTGCTCCGAGCGGATCGACGCCCCACGGCCCCGCGCCTCGGTAGCCTCGGCGTATGACCACTCTCTCCGACGGCGTCGTCCTGCGTCCTGCCCGGCGCGGCGACGAGACCGGCATCCTCGCCTGCATCCAGGCCCTCGCCGACTACGAGCGCGAACCGGATGCCGTCGACAACACCGCCGAGATGATCGACGAGACGCTATTCGGTGACGATCCCCGCGCGTTTGCTTTCCTCGTGGAGGGCCCCGACGGTGACATCCGGGCGATTGGGATCTGGTTCCTCACCTATTCCACCTGGACCGGGCGGCACGGCATCTGGCTCGAAGACCTCTATGTGCACGCGGAGCACCGCGCGAAGGGCTACGGCGTGGCGCTGTTGGCCGCGCTCGCCGCGGAGTGCCTCGAGAAGGGGTACTCGCGCCTCGAATGGACGGTGCTCGACTGGAACGAGCCCGCGATCGGCTTCTACCGTGCCCTCGGGGCCGAAGCGATGGAGGAGTGGACCACGCGACGGGTGACCGGAGATGCGCTGTCGGCATTGGCGGCGCGGCTCTAGCGCGCATATCCGGGCCCCGAGCCCGTCCGGAGACGGGCAACGTGCGGCTGGCCGCCCGGCTCATGCCGCGAGGTCGGCGAGCACCGCCTCCGCGGCCCGCTGCCCTGACACCAGGGCGCCCTGGATCGACGCGGTGTCGCGGTGATCGCCGGCGAGGTAGCGGCCGTCCCCCCGGCGCACCGAGCGCCGCAGGCGCAGGGGCGGATCCTGCGCGGGGAGGGCGCGGATGACGTCGTCCCGGCGTAGGAGGCGCCACGCCCGGGTGTCGGCATCCCACATCTCGGCGAGCTGTCGGCGGATGGCGTCCTCCGACGCCGCGGACGGCAGCACGCAGGTCGCCTGAACGAGGTGCTGCCCGCGCGGTGCGTAGGTGCGCGCGGTGTTGGTCATCACGGCGGTGTTCACGATCGGCCCCCGCCGCCGTCGTCCGTCCACACGGAGCGCGGCGTCGTCGGTGGGAGCCTGGTCGGTCGCGAACCACCACGTCTGCAGGCCGCGAGGACGCGGGAGCGGCACGTCGAGCGACGGATCGAGTCCGGTCGCGATGACCACGGCCCGGGCCGTCATGGCATCCTGTCCCTCCACCCCGACGTGCCAGCCACGGGCCCGGTTCCGGGTCGAGACCACGCGATGGGCGAGGCGGATGCCCGCACCGGCCCGACGGGCGGTCTCGGCGAGCTGCGCCGGGAGCGCGCCGATTCCCGCGGCGGGAACTCCCGGTCGCCCGAGCGTGAAACTGCGGACGAGCAGCCGAACGAACGCGTCGGAGGTTTCCTGCCGGTCATCGGCCAGCACCCCGGCGAGGAACGGTTCGAGCACGCTGTCGCGGAGTGCGCCGCGAAGCCCCGCGCGATCCCACGCCTCGTCGAGCGTGCGGTCGGTCCCGGTCTTCGCCGCCCGCGCCGAAGCGAGAGTGGGCCCCACCCACCGCGCCAGCGCTGCGAGATCGGACGGCCCGATGAGCCCGCTCCGCAGTGTTTCGCGAACGGACAGTGGATGCCGAAGGGGATGGGTCAGCCGCGCGAGTCGGTCGTCGAGCCGGACACCGACCGCCACCGGGAAGCGCCTCAGCGCGAGCGCATCCACGTCGACCCAGCGCCGGATGGCCGGATACGCCGGGTTGAGGACGTGGAAACCCAGGTCGAGGCGGAAGCCGTCGACGACGTCGGTGCGTTCTCGTCCGCCGACGGCGTCGCTCTGTTCGAGCACGACGACGTCGCGACCGGCCTCTGCCAGTCGCGTCGCACAGCGCAGGCCCGCCAAGCCGGCGCCCACCACGATCACGTCGTATCCGCTCATCCCGCGAGCCTAAGCAGGGGTGCCCTGGGGCCCGCGGGGCTTGCGCGCACCGACCGCCCGTCCCGTGTCCACGACACGCCGCCTCGCGCTGCGGGTGCACGGCGGGTTCTGGACGCTCGAGGTGAGGGTGATCCGCGACGGCATCACGTCCCGGGTGCAGCGCCTGCTGGCATGTGCGAGGGGCCCGGATGCTTGTCATCCGGGCCCCTCTTGCTCACGCGGAGGCTTCCTCGCGCTTGGGCAGAACCCAACCGGGGCGCACGAAGTGGCACGTGTAGCCGTGGGGGATGCGCACGAGGTAGTCCTGGTGCTCGGGCTCGGCCTCCCAGAACGGCGCCTCGGGCTCGATCGTGGTGACGGCCTTCGCCGGCCAGATCCCCGACGCGTCGACGTCGGCGATCGTGTCGCGCGCGACCTTCTCCTGCTCGGGCGAGAGCGGGAAGATCGCCGAGCGGTAGCTCGTGCCCACGTCGTTGCCCTGGCGGTTCAGGGTCGAGGGGTCGTGGATCTGGAAGAAGAACGCCAGGATGTCGCGGTACGACGTCTGCGAGGGGTCGAAGACGATCTCGACGGCCTCCGCATGACCGGGGTGGTTGCGGTAGGTCGCGTGCTCGTTCTGGCCGCCGGTGTAGCCGACGCGGGTGTCGAGGACGCCGGGCTGGCGGCGGATGAGGTCTTCGACGCCCCAGAAGCAGCCGCCCGCGAGGACGGCGGTCTCGGTGCCGGGGCGACGGGTGATCTCGCCGGATTCGGAAAGTCCGCTGGTCATGGTGGTGCTCCTTTTGCGCTTGCGGAAAGGGAAGAGGTTCATGAGGCTCGGCTCTCGCGGAACAGGGCGAGGTAGGCGCCGTAGCCCTGGGCTTCGAGCTCGCTGACGGGCACGAAGCGCATCGCCGCCGAGTTCATGCAGTATCTCAGCCCGCCGGCGTCGCGCGGGCCGTCGTCGAACAGGTGGCCGAGGTGGCTGTCCGCCCCGGCGGAGCGCACCTCGGTGCGGGTCATCCAGAGCGTCCGGTCGGTCTTGTTCACGACGGCGGCGTCGTCGATCGGCTTGGTGAAGCTCGGCCAGCCCGTACCGCTCTCGAACTTGTCGGTCGACGAGAACAGGGGCTGTCCCGACACGACGTCGACGTAGATGCCGTCTTCGTGGTTGTCCCAGTACTCGTTGCGGAACGGCGGTTCGGTGGCGTCGTCCTGCGTGACGGCGAACTGGCGGTCGGTGAGGCGGCCCAGCGCCTCCGACGTCTTCCGGTACTCCGTGCTCACGGTTCGCATCCTCTCGTCCTGACGTCCGATGGTGGGCGTCCTTCAATCGAACGCCTCGCCCGCCGGTTTTGGTCCCGCGGGACTGTGAGCGGGCTGTGAGTTCCGCTGCGGCGACGTAGAGGCGACGGATGCCGACGGCAAGCCCCGATCGTCTCGTCTGCGCCGCGGTTAGCGTGGCCTTCTCGAATCAGGAAGAGGATGCCATGACCCGCACCATCGTCATCACCGGAGCCAGCGACGGCATCGGGGCGGCATCGGCGAGACAGCTCGCCCAGCTCGGCGAAGAGGTGGTCGTGGTCGGCCGCAACCCCGACAAGACCGCGCGCATCGCCCGCTCGCTGGGCGTCGAGTCGTTCGTCGCCGACTTCAGCGACCTGGCGCAGGTGCGCGAACTCGCGGCATCCCTCCTCGCGGCGTACCCGCGTATCGATGTGCTCGCCAACAACGCCGGCGGTGTCTTCGGCGAGCGCACGCTGACGAAGGACGGCTACGAGACGACCTTCCAGGTCAACCACCTCGCACCGTTCCTGCTCACGAGTCTCCTGCGAGAGCGACTCGTCGACTCGCAGGCTTCGGTGATCCAGACCTCGAGCGCTGCCGCAAAGCTGTTCCCGCGGTTCGACATCGACGACCTGCAGGGCGAGCACCGGTACTCCTCGACTGCCGCCTACGGCAACGCGAAGCTCGCGAACGTCCTGTTCACGAAGGAGCTGAACCGCCGTTTCGGTGACGCGGGGCTGTCGGCCGTGGCTTTCCACCCGGGGGTGATCGCGTCGAACTTCGGCTCGACCAGCGACGGGCCGTGGAAGTTCCTCTACAGCGGTCCGATCGCCCAGCGGCTCATGACATCGACCTCGGTGGGGGGAGCGCGGCTGACCTGGCTCGCGCTCGGCAAGCCGGGCGTGGACTGGACGCCCGGTGGCTTCTACTCCAACAACAAGCCCGCGAAGACGAACCGGATCGCCGACGACCCGATCATCGCGACGCAGCTGTGGGAGCGCAGCTCCGTCCTCGTCGGGCTCGACGACTGATCACCTAGGCGTTTCTTTTGTGTCGAGGCGGTCCGCCGCTTTCCTGGTGCCGTCTGGGAGGGGCGCGGGCGCGCTGAGTCCTGTGCGATCCCCGTGTCGTCCGTCACGGAGACCGGGCGAGGCCGCGCGCCTCGATTCTCGATCACTGCACGCCGGCTCGCGGCGGACTCACGTTCCATCCGAAGCGTTCGAGTGCGTCGTGGAGCCGGCGGGCCTGCGCCCACGCGATCGCGCCCGAGACGTCGGAGTAGATGTCGATGACGAAGGGCGGCGGATCGGCGAACTTGGGGATCTCGACCTCGGCCCAGGCGTGCGGGGCGAGCCAGACGCGGGGGCGGGCGGTGCCGGCGTCATCCACGCCCCCGTCGGCGGCGAAGGCGATCGCATCCAGGGCGTCGATCTTCGTGATCGGCATGTTCACGACGAGGGTCACCGCGTGCAGTACTCCGGTCATCGCGTACCTCCTTTCCTCATCCTCACACGCGACTCGGGAGTCGGGACCGCCCGCGGCGGAACTGCGCGGGTGCAGGCGTGAGCGCGCGCGCCGCGGCACGCATAGCTCGGGCACAGGATCGGCCAGGCCGGGGGCAGGGTATGTCGGACACGCTCGATGCATCGACATCATCCCCGATCACCGGAGGCGACCATGAGCAGGATCCCCGACACCCAGATGACCCCCGACGGCCCCGCGTACGAGGGCCGTCTGCTCGACCGGGCCGACGAACCCGTCGTCGACCAGGGGGCGCCGTTCGACATCCGCACGCTCGTCTCGCGCCGTGGCATCCTGGGGCTCGTCGCCCTCGGCGCGGGCGCCGTCACACTCGCCGCCTGCACTCCCGCGGCGACCGGGACGACCTCGGCGTCGACCGCGCCGACCACCCTCACCCCGACCCCGACGGCCTCGGCGACCCCCTCCGCCTCGGCGACCAGCGCAGCCGTCGCTCTCCCCGCCGGTGAGATCCCCGACGAGACGGCCGGCCCGTACCCCGGGGACGGCTCGAACGGCCCCGACATCCTCGAGCAGTCAGGGATCGTCCGCGGAGACCTTCGCACGAGCCTCGACGGTGGCATAACGGCCGATGGCGTCCCGATGACCCTGAACCTCACGATCTTCGACGCCGCAGGCGGCGACGCGCCGTTCGTCGGTGCCGCCGTGTACGTGTGGCATTGCGACGCGGAGGGGCGCTACTCGATGTACTCCTCGGGCGTCGAGAACGAGACCTTCCTTCGCGGAGTCCAGGTCGTCGGGGCCGACGGTGTCGTCTCGTTCACCTCGATCTTCCCCGCCTGCTACGACGGCCGCTGGCCGCACATCCACTTCGAGGTCTACCCGAATGTGGATGCCATCACCGACGCGTCGAACGCGATCGCGACCTCGCAGGTGGCCCTCCCGCACGCTGCGTGCGACGTCGTCTACGCGGATGCGAGGTACCCGTCGTCGGCGGCGAACCTGGCCCGTGTGTCGCTCGACAGCGACAATGTCTTCGGCGACGACGGGGGAGCGCTCGAGCTCGCCACGACCGCGGGCGATAACACCGCCGGCTGGACGGTCGCTCTGGGCGTGCGCGTCGACACCACCACCACCCCGACCGCGGGCGCGATGCCCGGCGGCCGGGGCTGATCGGGATTCCTCCCGTGCTGCAGAACCTCACGGGTTGGCACGCCCTCATCGTGCTCGCGATCGTCGTCCTCGTCTTCGGCGCCGCCAAGCTCCCGGCCCTCGCCCGCAGCGTCGGACAATCCATCCGCATCCTGAGGACGGAGGCGGCCGAACCGTGTACGGATACCCCGGCCCCCACGGTCGACGACACACGCGCGCAGGCGGACTCCGCGTCTGTGCCGCCCTCGCCGGTACCCGCTCCGCCAAGGATGTCGTGAGCGCCGCCGCCGGCCCGCCATGGCTGGGAGGGGCTCGGCCGCCCGGACGGCCGAGGGCGGCAGCTAGCCTCGATCCATGTCGTCTCCCCGCGCACAGCTCGAAGATCTCCTCGCCCGGGGGCTCGGCGACGTTTCTCCGGCGCTGCGCGCGGCGCCGGTCGAGGGTGAGGCTCGGGCAGCGGCGGTCCTCATCCTGTTCGGCGTGCTCGACGGCATCCCGAGCGAACGCGCCGCGCGACACGTCCCGAGCGATCTCGACGTCCTCCTTTTAGCGCGCGCGAGCACGCTGCGCGCCCACCCCGGACAGGTCGCCTTCCCCGGAGGCCGCGTCGATCCCGAAGATCCGGATGCCGTGGCGGCAGCGCTGCGCGAGGCACAGGAGGAGACCGGTCTCGACCCCGACGGCGTCGAGGTGCTCGGCACGCTCGAGCCGGTTCCGCTGGCGTTCTCTCGCCACGAGGTGACTCCCGTCGTCGGGTGGTGGACGCGCCCGACGACGGTCCGGGCGGTCGATGCGGCGGAATCGGCCGAGGTGTTCCGCGTTCCCGTCGCCGATCTTCTCGACCCTGCCCGCCGCGGCGTCACGGTCCTCCGGCGCGACGGCCGCGAGTGGCGCGGACCCGCCTTCGCGCTCGATACGGCGCGTGGACCGCAGACGCTGTGGGGCTTCACGGCGATGCTGCTCGACGGCCTGTTCGACCGGCTCGGCTGGACCGAGGCGTGGGATGCCTCGCGCGAGATCCCCCTCCGGGAGCCAGTGGTCGCCGACCCCGTGGTTCTTCCCGGGCCGCCCCGTCCCTAGCGCGCACCGCCGTCTTCGTCATCCGTCGCGTGTCGCGCCCCGGGGTCGCTAGCGTGTGTTGCGTGACTGCGCCTATCGATCCCACCACCACCGCCGCCTGGTCCCGCCTCACCGCGCTCCAGGGCGCGTTCGAGCCCGACCTGCGCGGCTGGTTCGCCGCCGACACCGACCGCACGCGCGATCTCACGCGCACCGTCGGCGACCTCCACGTCGACCTGTCGAAGAACCTCGTCACCGCCGATGTGCTCGACGCCCTCGTCGCGCTCGCCGAAGAGACCGGCGTCGCCGAGCGTTATGCCGACATGCGGCGGGGCGTGCACCTCAACACCAGCGAAGACCGCGCCGTTCTGCACACCGCCCTTCGCCGCCCGGCCGGCGCCGAGCCCGCGCTCGTCGTCGACGGTCAGCAGGTCGATCACGACGTGCACGAGGTGCTCGACCGCCTCAGTGCGTTCGCCGAGCGCGTGCGATCGGGCGAGTGGCGCGGCGTCACCGGCAAGAAGGTCACCACGGTCGTCAACATCGGCATCGGCGGCAGCGACCTCGGCCCGGTGATGGTCTACGAGGCCCTCCTCCCGTACGCCGACGCCGGCATCCACGCGCGGTTCGTCTCCAACATCGATCCGGCCGACATCGCGCAGAAGACCGCCGATCTCGACCCCGAGACCACGCTCTTCATCGTCGCCTCGAAGACGTTCACCACCCTCGAGACCCTCACCAATGCCCGTCTCGCGCGCGACTGGCTGTGGAAGAAGCTCGCGACCGCCGGCGTCATGGACGACTCGGATGCCGCCCGCACCGACGCCGTCGCCCATCACTTCGTCGCGGTCTCGACGGCTCTCGACAAGGTCGCGGCCTTCGGTATCGACCCCGCCAACGCCTTCGGGTTCTGGGACTGGGTGGGCGGGCGCTACTCCGTCGACTCCGCTATCGGGCTGTCGCTGGCGATCACGCTCGGCCCGGACGCGTTCCGCGGACTTCTCTCCGGCTTCCACGCGGTCGACGAGCACGTGGCATCCACCCCGATCGCTGAGAACGTGCCTGTCCTGATGGGGCTCCTCAACGTCTGGTACACCAACTTCCTCGGTGCGCAGTCGCACGCGGTCCTGCCGTACGCGCAGCAGCTGCACCGCTTCGCGGCGTACCTCCAGCAGCTGACGATGGAATCCAACGGCAAATCCGTGCGCTGGGACGGCACTCCCGTCACCACCGACACGGGCGAGGTGTTCTGGGGCGAGCCGGGGACCAATGGTCAGCACGCCTTTTATCAGCTCATCCACCAGGGCACGCGGCTGATCCCGGCCGATTTCATCGCCTTCGTGAACCCGGCCTACCCGCTCGCCGACGATGGACGCGACGTTCACGGGCTGTTCCTGGCGAACTTCCTCGCTCAGACCAAGGCCTTGGCGTTCGGCAAGACCGCCGAAGAGGTCGAGGCCGAGGGCACCACCGGCACCCTCGTGGCCGCGCGCACGTTCCCGGGCAACCGTCCGACGACGTCGATCTTCGCGCCCTCGCTCACCCCGTCGGTGCTCGGTCAGCTCATCGCGCTCTACGAGCACATCACGTTCACGCAGGGCACCATCTGGGGCATCAACTCGTTCGACCAGTGGGGGGTCGAGCTCGGAAAGCAGTTGGCCCTGCAGATCGCGCCGGCCATCGAGGGTGACGAGAGCGCGCTCGACGCACAAGACGCGTCGACGCGGGCGCTGCTCGAGTACTACCGCGCACACCGCTCCTGACACTGGTACGCGGCTGAGGCCGTGACGGCGGGCCGATCCGAGGATTCTCCACTCTTCTCGGGTGGGCCCGTCGCACATCGCGGGCGCGGGGATGACGACTCGAGCCGTCCCGCGCCTCGGCAGCTCGGTCAGTGAGAAAAAGACCAGATCAGATGATTATTCCGAGCAAGCGCACGGTCGGGCGCGCACGGAGCGGATCCGCCGTCGCCGACGCCCTCGGTCGAGGGGTGGGCGATGCGCGGCTCACACGCGTCGCCCAGGTAACGAAGAGATAACGCTCAGAAGCGGCCCGCACACTCGGGGACTTGTGTCGACCCGAACGACACATCACCGCGCTCGATCCCGACGAGCGCGCCCCGACGAAAGATTGCTCCTTGCTCCGTTCTGATGTGAAACTTCTGCACGTCCACCGCGCCCGTCGCACCCTCGTCACGGCCGCGACCTGCGCCGGACTCGCGCTCGGCCTCGTCGCCACCACCGGTCTCGCCGTCGCCGCCCCGCTGTCGGTCCCGGATGCCTCGGCATCCTCGTTCTCGTCCCCGGCCTCTTCGGTGCCCGTCTCGACCGCTCCGACGCTGGATGCCGTGACCATCGGCGCGACCGACGCGCGCGCCGACGCGGTTTCCGCCCTCGCGCGCGCCGAGTCCGTGCGCGCCGACGTCGCGGCGACCGGCCTCGCATTGTCGATCGGCGACGCCACCATCGACACGGCGGCTCTCGAAGACGCCGTGGATCGCCTCGACTCGACCGACCTGCTCCCCGTGCTGCTCGTGCCCGCGCTCAGCCAGAACGCGCAGACCGAGGTCGCCCAGGTCGTCGCCCGTTCGTCGGAGGTCGAGGCCAGCCTCGCGCAGGCCAAGGCCGAGAAGGCCGCGGCGGACGCCGCCGCCGAGGCGCAGCGTCAAGCCGAGGCTGCCGCCGCCGCTGAGGCGCAGCGTCAGGCCGAGGCCGCCGCGGCGCTCGCGCGTGTGAACACCCCTGATGGTGCGCGCGCCTACGCCGCGCAGCTGGCCTCCGAGAAGTACGGGTGGGGGAGCGATCAGTTCTCCTGCCTGTCCTCGCTCTGGAGCAAGGAGTCGGGCTGGAACTACCAGGCCTACAACGACGACGGCGGCGCCACCGGCATCCCGCAGGCCCTCCCCGGCAGCAAGATGGCGACCTTCGGCGCGGATTGGCAGACCAATGCCGCGACGCAGATCGCGTGGGGGCTGGACTACATCAACCGCGGATACGGCACGCCGTGCAGCGCGTGGGGCCACTCGCAGTCCGTCAACTGGTACTGAGAATCCGCCCAGCGACCGTCCCGCGACCCCGTCAGCGATATATCGTTATGTATCGCTGACTCAAATCGGGTTCGCGCGAAGGAGGTCGTCATGAGTGGTTCATTCCTAGGAGACGCGTTCGGCGGACGCGGCGGCAACAACACCCCCGGCTGGCCGATGTCCAACATCCTCGAGGGTCTCGAGCAGCTGCGCTCGCAGTTCGAGCAGAAGACCAGCGCGATGCCCCGCATGAACAAGGGCGACGTGCGGTCCGCAGTGCTCTCGCTGCTTCTCGAGCAGCCCATGCACGGCTACCAGATCATCCGCGAGATCGAAGAGCGCAGCGGCGGATCGTGGAAGCCAAGCCCCGGCTCGGTCTACCCCACGCTCCAGCTCCTCACCGACGAGGGTCTCGTGCAGTCGGAGGAGTCCAACGGTCGCAAGACCTACTCGCTCACCGCCGAGGGCCGGGCTGCGGCCGGCGACGAGACCACCGAGCGCACCGCACCCTGGGAGTCCGCGGGCTCGCGCGACAGTGGCCGCATGACGGCGCTTCCCAAGGCCGGGGTCGAACTCGCGCAGGCCGCCGCCCAGGTCGCGCGAACGGGCGACAAGGAGCAGGTCCAGCAGGCGGTCGAGATCCTCGACGAGGCTCGCCGCAAGCTCTACTCCATCCTCGCTCAGGGGTGAGGCCGCCCCAGAGCGACGGGGGCTCGGCACCCGTCGGCATCCAGGAGAACCGATGACCGACGACGCCCTGATGAAGGCCCGCTACCGGCGCATCACGCGCTTCGCCGCGCGCTACCTCGTGCAGGCGTGGTGGTACGAGCTCTTCCTGCCGCGGTTCGGCCTCGGGTGGATCTCCGCCCGGGGTCGAACCCGTCGTCTCGAGCGCATCGCGCAGCGCTTCCACGTCCTGGCGGTCGACCTCGGCGGCCTGATGATCAAGGTCGGGCAGTTCATGTCGTCGCGCCTCGACGTGTTGCCGCCCTCGATCACGAAACAGCTCGAAGGCCTGCAGGACGAGGTACCCGCGGTCCCGTTCGCCCAGATGCGCGCCCGCGCCGAGCACGAACTGGGGATGCCGCTGGAGCGGGCGTTCGCCAGTGTCGATGAGCGGCCGCTCGCCGCTGCCTCGCTCGGACAGGCGCATCGCGCCGTGCTCACCGACGCGCTGGCCGAGGAGACGGGTCTGCGCGCGGTCGTACTGAAGATCCAGCGCCCCGACATCGATCGCATCGTCGACGTGGATCTGCGCGCCCTCCGGAAGGTGGGTGTCTGGCTGAGCAAGGTCGCCCTCGTCCGCGACCGCGTCGACATGCCCTCCCTCGTGGAGGAATTCGCCGTGACCAGCCTCGAAGAGATCGACTATCTGCACGAAGCCGCCAACTCCGAGCGTTTCGCCGCGGATTTCGGGGGAGAGGACGGGGTCGCCGTCCCCGATGTCGTGTGGGAGCGCACGACTCGCCGCGTGCTGACCCTCGAAGACGTCAGCGCGATCAAGATCAACGATGTCGACGCGCTTCGCGCCGCCGGCATCGACCCGTCCGAGGTCGCCGCGCGTTTCGCCGCGGTGATGTTCGATCAGCTGTTCGACGACGGCTTCTTCCACGCCGACCCCCACCCCGGCAACGTCTTCGTCACCCCGCTGTCCTCGTCGACGGATGCCGGCCCTCCGGCCTGGCGTTTCACGTTCATCGACTTCGGCATGATGGGCGACGTTCCACCGGGCCTTCGACGGGGCCTGCGCCGCGTTCTCATCGCCGCGGCGTCGCGCGATGGGAAGGGTCTGGTCGACGGAATCCGCGACGTGGGTGTGTTGCTTCCGTCGGCCGACACGATCCAGCTCGAACGGGCGATGACGCAGCTCTTCTCGCGTTTCGGCGGCATGGGGTTCGCCGAACTGCAAGAAGTGGACCCGCGGGAGTTCCGTGCCTTCGCGATCGAGTTCGGCGACGTCGTTCGCGCGCTGCCGTTCCAGTTGCCCGAGAACTTCCTGCTGATCGTCCGTGCCATGTCGTTGACGAGCGGTATGTGCAGTTCGCTCGACCCCGCCTTCAATATCTGGGATGCCGTCGAGCCTTACGCTCAGCGCCTGATCCGCGAAGAGAGCGGCAACACCGCCCAGGCTCTCGTGCGGGAGGTCGGCGCCGTCGCGGCCGTGACCGCGCGCTTGCCGCGCCGCGCCGACAATCTCATCTCCCGGCTCGAGGAGGGGTCCCTTGCCGTCGAGACGCCCCGCATCGAACGCCGCATGCGCGATCTCGAACGGATGGTCCGTCGGGTCGTGTCGTCGGTGCTGTTCACGGGACTGCTCATCGGGGGAGTGCTGCTGCAGGCCGAGCAGGCGGTGATCGGCACGATCCTCATGGTGGTGTCGTTCGCGCCCCTCTCCCACGCCCTGCTCGCCGGCGTCATCGCCCGTCGCAACGGCGCGTGACCGATCGGATGCGCCCTCACCGGTGATCCACGATGCGGACCTCCGAGAGGAGGATCCGCACCCACGCCGATCCCCGCGAATCCTGCCGATGACGACGAGGGCGCCGCCCCGGATCGTTTCCGGGGCGGCGCCCTCGTCGTTCAGCGTCGACCGGGGGTCGAGGCCCCGATCGGCGGGTCAGTACCAGCCGGTGGACTGCGAGTGGCTCCACGCGCCGCACGGGTCGCCGTAGCGGCCGGAGATGTAACCGAGGCCCCACGAGATCTGGGTGGTCGCGTTGCTCTGCCAGTCGGCGCCGGCCGATGACATCTTGCTGCCCGGGAGCGCCTGCGGGATCCCGAAGGCACCGCTGCTGGCGTTGTATGCCTGGTAGTTCCAGCCCGATTCCTTGTTCCACAGCGAGACGAGGCAGCTGAACTGGTCGTCTCCCCAGCCGCGGCTGGCCAGCATGCCTCGCGCGGTCGCCTGAGCGCCGGCGGGGCTGTTGTCGCCCGAGCCGCCGCCCGTGGCGAACGGCGCCGACGATCCTGAGCCGCTCGACGACGACGAAGACGACGAGGTGCTCTGCTCAGCGGCGGCCTGCTCGGCGGCCTCCGCTGCGGCGGCTGCGGCGGCTGCGGCCTCCGCTTCCTGGCGTGCCTTCTCGGCTGCTTCCTCTTCGGCCTTCTTCGCCACGGCGGCGTCGAGGCTGCCGCGCAGTTCGGCAACGCGTTGGTCGACGGCCGCGGTCGCGGTTTCGACGTCGTCGGCGAAGTCGGGCAGGAACGTCGCCGGCAGCACAGAGGCCGACTGCAGGCGCTCTGCGGCGTACACGAGCGCACCGGTGTCGACGGTCGCGGGCTGGCCGATGTCGAGCCCGGATGCCGCGATGTCGGCCTGCACGCTCGAGGCGGCCTTCAGGGAGCCGGCGGCGGTGGTCTGAGCGGATCGAGCCTGCGCGACCTCGGGGCCACGGGCAGGTTCGAGAACCGTCGGTGTGGTCGCGGAGGCGAGCGAGAACGTCGCGGTCGTGAGGTCGGCCGGCGAGGCGGTCGCCGCCGGCACGGTGCCGGTGAGGGCTGCGGCCGCGACCGCGCCGACCACGAGCACGCCGACGGTGGTCACCGGGCGACGGCGGGTGCGACGGGCGGCGAGGCGGCGATCACGACGGTTGGACGTGGGCGTCGAAGAAGAGCGCATAGAACCGGTTTCACGTGAGGGGGGACGACGCGGGTTTCGCCGTCGGGCCCGCGATGACGGGCACAAGACGGGGAGCCTGGCACGGCATTCTGGACGCCACCTGGGCACGCGTGCGGAGACCGGCGCGGCAAAAGGGCCGATCCGGGGCGAATCGGTGCCTGCGTCGCCGCTTCTTCGACGTCGTATGACGCCCCTGTCACCGCAGGATCCGCGAAGAGGGGTCGGTGAGTTAGACTGAGATGTCACACGTGGGCTCTGCTCGTTCTCCGGGCGGCCCGTGACATCGCACGAATCAATCCGCTTCGCTTCGACGCGTGGCACGTGCTCGCCCTCGGGTGGGCGGGTGCCCGATGCCTCCGGTCCACCGACCGACGGGCGCAGAAGTCGCAGCCCGACACCACACCCAACTAGGACAACCCACTACATGACTACCGCAACGACCGCCCCGGCTATCAAGCAGGTCGCGATCAACGACATCGGCTCGGCCGAAGACTTCCTGGCCGCGGTCGAGAAGACGCTCAAGTTCTTCAACGACGGCGACCTCATCGAAGGCACCGTGGTCAAGATCGACCGCGACGAGGTCCTCCTCGACGTCGGTTACAAGACCGAGGGTGTCATCCCCTCCCGCGAGCTCTCGATCAAGCACGACGTCGACCCCAATGAGGTCGTCAACGTCGGCGATCACGTCGAGGCCCTCGTTCTCCAGAAGGAGGACAAGGAAGGCCGCCTCATCCTGTCCAAGAAGCGCGCTCAGTACGAGCGTGCGTGGGGCGACGTCGAGAAGATCAAGGAGAACGACGGTGTCGTCACCGGCTCCGTGATCGAGGTCGTCAAGGGTGGTCTCATCGTCGACATCGGCCTCCGCGGCTTCCTCCCGGCTTCGCTCATCGAGCTGCGCCGCGTCCGCGACCTGACGCCGTACCTCGGCCAGGAGATCGAGGCCAAGATCCTCGAGCTCGACAAGAACCGCAACAACGTCGTTCTGTCGCGCCGCGCTCTGCTCGAGCAGACGCAGTCCGAGTCGCGCACCACGTTCCTCAACAACCTCCACAAGGGCCAGGTCCGCAAGGGCACGGTCTCGTCGATCGTCAACTTCGGTGCGTTCGTCGACCTGGGCGGCGTCGACGGTCTCGTCCACGTCTCCGAGCTCTCCTGGAAGCACATCGAGCACGCCTCCGAGGTCGTCGAGGTGGGCCAGGAGGTCACCGTCGAGATCCTCGAGGTCGACCTCGACCGTGAGCGCGTGTCGCTCTCGCTCAAGGCGACGCAGGAAGATCCGTGGCAGGTGTTCGCCCGTACCCACGCGATCGGTCAGATCGCGCCGGGCAAGGTCACCAAGCTCGTCCCCTTCGGTGCGTTCGTCCGCGTGGCCGACGGTATCGAGGGCCTCGTGCACATCTCCGAGCTGTCGGGCAAGCACGTCGAGCTCGCCGAGCAGGTCGTGTCGGTAGGCGAAGAGGTCTTCGTCAAGATCATCGACATCGACCTCGAGCGTCGTCGCATCTCGCTGTCGCTCAAGCAGGCCAACGAGTCGGTCGACCCCAACGGCACCGAGTTCGACCCGGCGCTGTACGGTATGGCCACCGAGTACGACGAGCGCGGCGAGTACAAGTACCCCGAGGGCTTCGACCCCGAGTCGGGTGCGTGGCTCGAGGGCTTCGATGCCCAGCGCGAGCAGTGGGAGCAGGAGTACGCTGCGGCCCAGGGTCGCTGGGAAGCTCACAAGTCCGCCGTTGCCAAGGCCCTCGAGGCCGAGGCGGCGAACCCGACGGACGCCGGTACGTTCGGCGGATCGTTCTCGTCGGAGTCGCCCGCCCAGGGCACCCTCGCCGACGACGAGTCGCTGGCGGCGCTTCGCGAGAAGCTCTCCGGACGCTGATCCGTCTCACACCGAAGGCCGGTACCTCCTCAGAGGTGCCGGCCTTCGGTCGTTTCGACGCAAGCCCTGTTGTTCCCGGGGGAGTCCGGGGCAGGATCGATGTATGGCAAACCGACTTCCGCTTCTGATCACTCTCGCCGGCGTGGCCGTGCTCTTCTTGTCGATCGTGTTCGTTTTCGCCCTCGTGCTGGGGGCGATGTTCTTCGATGGGATCGAGTTCACCGGCGGGCACACGGATGCGATGGCCTCCGGCCTTGCCTGGGGACTCGTCGCCTGACAGGTTTCCCCGTTCCCACGCGTCGGCCCGGCCGACCTCCGCGGTCGCGCCGGGCCCTGTTGTTTCCCGCGTGTTTCCGTGCATTTCGTGTGCCGACACGCCCGGGATGTGGCGTGATTGGCCGAGCAGGTGAACCGGACGTACAGTATTACTTGTTCGCCCCACAGGGGAGAGCGGAGCGGCCGAAAGGCCCGGCATCCCCTCAAGTGGTGAGCTGCTGAGAATCACTCCACACGGAGAGGTTCCAGCTCGACCGTCCAGTTCGTTGTCACGACGTTGATCTTGTTCAGAGATCCCACAGTGAGAGCATTCAGTTCCGGGTGGTCTTATAGATCGTGAACTGCCTCACGGGTAGGTCGGAAGACTGTTTTCGTGGGTGCGTCCGTTCCTTGAGAACTCAACAGCGTGCACTTGTCAAATGCCAATTTTA